>LT608316.1 GCA_900095835.1 Ihuprevotella massiliensis
CCGCATGGTGATATAACCAAAGATTTATCGGTATGAGATGGTGATGCGTCCGATTAGGTAGTAGGCGGGGTAACGGCCCACCTAGCCTTCGATCGGTAGGGGTTCTGAGAGGAAGGTCCCCCACACTGGAACTGAGACACGGTCCAGACTCCTACGGGAGGCAGCAGTGAGGAATATTGGTCAATGGACGCAAGTCTGAACCAGCCAAGTAGCGTGCAGGATGACGGCCCTCCGGGTTGTAAACTGCTTTTAGTTGGGAATAAAAAAGAGGACGTGTCCTCTATTGTATGTACCTTCAGAAAAAGGACCGGCTAATTCCGTGCCAGCAGCCGCGGTAATACGGAAGGTCCAGGCGTTATCCGGATTTATTGGGTTTAAAGGGAGCGTAGGCGGATTATTAAGTCAGTGGTGAAAGACGGTGGCTCAACCATCGTTAGCCATTGAAACTGGTAGTCTTGAGTGCAGACAGGGATGCTGGAACTCGTGGTGTAGCGGTGAAATGCTTAGATATCACGATGAACTCCGATCGCGAAGGCAGGTGTCCGGGCTGCAACTGACGCTGAGGCTCGAAAGTGTGGGTATCAAACAGGATTAGATACCCTGGTAGTCCACACAGTAAACGATGTATACTCGCGGTTTGCGATATAATGTAAGCCGCCAAGCGAAAGCATTAAGTATACCACCTGGGGAGTACGCCGGCAACGGTGAAACTCAAAGGAATTGACGGGGGCCCGCACAAGCGGAGGAACATGTGGTTTAATTCGATGATACGCGAGGAACCTTACCCGGGCTTGAACTAAGAGTGAC
>LT608317.1 GCA_900095835.1 Ihuprevotella massiliensis
ACTTTATGGTGTGCATTGGGATGCTAGTCCAAAGGAGGCGATGAAGCATTTCCAGGAATCCCAACATACCCCTCATTGAAAAGTTAGCCTATGCTACCAGTAAATAATCATTGGACACCTGTTTTGGGGATAGACCTACATCTATCCGCCTCGGGGAATATGTTCCATCCTTATATAGGGATGGTCATAGATCCTTTTGATTATTTGCCTTTCATCGGTAGCAGTGTGCATATCAATGGAGTTAAACGAGGGGTTTCCGATACGAGCGGTGTTTTAGCAACACTACAACATATCCCTTTGATTGGACCATTTGTGATGGCTCCGCTTATAGGGCATGAGAGTATGAACTTCTTCGCCTCGGAGACGGTCTTTGCCGAAGGGACAAGGCTAAGCCCAAAGGCCTATATGACGATGACCTGTAATGATGTGGGGTTACCCTTGTCAGGTTCAGGCAAGATTGCCAAGAAGAAGTTTAAGTTTACTCCCACACTCTTTGCCCCGACGGCATTTTCTCTACCTCTCCCTATCCCAGCGGGCAAGCCCGTCTTATTGGGAGGACCGTATGTTCCGGATTGGGGAGGAGCATTGATGGGATTAGCCACAAGTGTAGGCTTTAGTACTTTCTTGAGCTTTGCTCCTGCATTGCTCAAGGCAATGAAGAAAGCAGGGAAGAAAGCTAGCACATCAGCACTGAAGAAGTCTAATAAAGCTCTTCGAAAGCTCTTTGGACCAAACAAGCTGAGTGATTGGCTGTGTAAAAAGGGGTTTGAACCTGTAAACCTCATCAATGGCTCTGTCATTTATGAAGGGAATGACTTTGGATTTCCTTCGATGCTTCCTTTATCATGGGAGCGAAGTTGGTACTCTGACTCTCAGTATAGAGGTTGGCTTGGTCATGGAGTGCATTGCTCTTATGATAGACGTGTTACTTATCTTCCCGAAGAGGAACTGCTGTCGCTTCGTTTGAGCGATGGACGACTAGCAACGTTTCC
>LT608318.1 GCA_900095835.1 Ihuprevotella massiliensis
ACATTCAAATCCACATCGCCAGAGATGCCATCAATCTTACCACGATCGGTGAATTGCCAAAACTTCCATTTGCCCTTGTAGGACAATTGTTTCACGTAGTAGTGCGCTATCCAAAAATGATAGCGATCGAAGGTAGGTGTGTTGAGATATTTCTCCTTAAACTTCAGTCCCGTGTAGATGATAGGCGTGGTGTTGTAGTGCTTCTCCACGATGTTGAGCCACTCAGCCACTTCACTGCGCAGTTGTTCAGCAGAGAGCGTGCCGATGCTTTCCACGTCGAGCACAGGAGCTAAATCACCTGGTTCGAGATGTACTTGCTTGAGATAATGCTTCGCCTGCACATCGCCCGAAACGAGGGGAGAAAAAAAGTGGTAGGCACCACTGCTGGAACCATCATTTTTTTGATTAGGGGGCTTGCCTTTTGAAAATGAAAACCCGACGTTCTATTTTAAAAGGCATAATTGAGGTTTCTTGTGGTGTTTTGAAGTTTATTAGAGAGCTATAAAAGATTAATCACTTTTACGAGCAATCTTGCTGTTATTTGAAGATTGATTACTACCTTTGCAAAACTACTTAGGTGATTGACTAGAAAATATTGTAATGGAAGTTAATATCTCTCAGGCTATTCGAGTATTCTTCAATAATTCATCCTTTGAGATGATATTCTTTGAAGCTTTTGCTAATGCACTGGATGCAGAAGCAACAGAGTTCTCTATTGACATTAAATTGGATAATAAGGATGAACTATGTAACCTCTCATTAACTATTACTGATAATGGTGTAGGTTTTACAGAAGATCGATTCTCTAAATTTGGGAAATTACTTGATGTTGACGAAGAAAGTCATAAAGGCTTAGGTCGACTAGTCTACTTGTGTTATTTTGAAACAATAAAAATTGAAAGCCATTACAACAGAACCCAAAAACGTTCATTTGTTTTCTCCGAAAATTTTTCAGGAGACTCTCAAGTTACTGACGTTGAAGAGTCTCCAAGTGGTACAACTTTACAAATGAGTTCTTTTACAGGGAAGAAATTGGCTCGTTGGGATTATGTGAGACCACAAGTGATTATCAAACAGATACTTGATAAATTTTATCTCAGACTATACAAGAATAAGCTAAAGAATAACCACATATCCATTTCTGTTTCTTCTAAGGTTGATCGGATTTGCAGAGCGGATAAAACGCTAAATACTTCAGAACTTCCTGAATTGAAACGTTATAAGATTGATCATAGAATTCATCTATTTGAACCATTTGAGCTGTATTATCACATTAAGAAACTCGAACCTTCGGAAATGAGCCAACAGAGGATTGTTACAGCTATTGGTGTTGATGATCGAAGTCAACTTGTGGATATTATATCAGAAAAAGCTATGCCCTCTCTATATGATATGGTTTTTCTTTTGATTTCAGAATCGTTCAAAGGGAATGTAGATGAGTCCAGGCAGAACCTTCGCATTGCTGATACGGAGTTCAGAGAAATTCAAAATATTTTCAGAAGAGCAATAACAGAAATTCTTCATACAGAAATCCCTGCTATTGAAAAAAGAAACAACCAAAAGAAAGAAAATCTAGAACAAAAATACCCCCATCTATCTGGATATTTTGTGGATGACGAAATTGGCTATATGGACCCTGTAGATGTTCTCAAAAAAGCACAGGATAAATTCTTTCAAGATCAAAAAGAAATCCTTAATGCGACAAATCTAACAGAGGAACAATATGATAAATGTATGACATTGTCATCAAGGTCTTTAGCGCAATATATAATATTCCGACAGAATGTCATAAAAAAACTCAAATCTTTATCTAAAGACAACAAAGAAAGGGATCTACACAATATCATATCTCCTCAAAGATGTGAGTTTCATTCTTCCGAGATAATGAACGATATCTATCGCAATAATGTCTGGGTGCTAGATGATAAGTTTATGACTTATCGAACTGTTTTGAGTGAAGCAGAAATGACTAAGGTTTTTGAGGTGCTTACCGATGGGGAAGAAAACGAAAAAGACAATGATAGACCAGATATCACAATATTCTTTTCAAGTAACCCCATAAATTGTAATGAAAAATTTGATGTCGTAATCGTTGAACTAAAACGCATTGGGCTACAAGCTGATAAGAACTCTATTGTTGAGTTTCAATTAGACAAAAGAACACAACAACTAGCTAAGTACTACAAAAACCGCATTCAAAGAATGTGGTTCTATGGTATCGTTGATATGGACGATGACTATAGACTACACCTTGAAAATAATCAATATGTACCCTTGTTTTCTCAAGGGAATATATACTACCGGTCGAAAACGATTAAAGCGTCTTTAGATAGTGATATTAAAGTCATTCAGAATTCCTATATAATGGACATTACTGCACTTGTTGAGGATGCCAACCATAGAAACTCCACATTTCTAAAAATCCTTCAGAATACAATAAAAGAAAGCTCAATACAGGGATAAGGGGATAGGGAGTTCTTATTTTCTCTCAGAATAGGCTCCAATAAATGCTCCCAAAAAGTTTTACCCGCTATTTAGAGTGTAGTGTTCCAGCAGGGAGGCATAGACGTTGGCAAAGAACTCTTGTAGTCGCCGCTAGTTTGCTTCTGCAAGTGAGCAGCAACGGACAACGTAGTCAAGTCTCAAGTGGGAGAGTTTCATTGTCTCGGCTTTCATGCCAATCTCCAATTCAAGTAGGGAGTCATAGTGTTTGAGAACCCCAAAGAGCATAATGATGAGGTGTTTTCCAGCCTGTCAATCGTTTAACATAACGCTCGCTCTAGTGTTTCGAGACTATTTTTTGAATTTAGGCTTTATCCAGCAATTTATGACCTGATTATAGACTTGCTGTCCGGCAAAATGTGTACTTTGGGTCAAGGTACTAATGTTTTTTGCAATAACTAAAGTAACAAATAAGGCTGAAACCCTCTTGCAGGATTTCAGCCTTATTTTATCATTCAGAAAACTTTTACCGGACAACAATAGGTAACAATGCCTCCGAAAGTGAAGTTGTGCAGAAGTAATCTTGCAGGCACAATATCCATAAGAACATCGCCTAAAAAGCAGAAAAGCCCTACACGAAAGTGAGGACTTAACAGCATAAGCAGCTCCCTTAGAAGCTGCCTAAATAAAAAGCATGAGATGCCATGAAAGAGCAAGGCGAAAGCGTTATTGTTTCTCCGTATCCTCTGGTTCTTGCTCACCGATGGTGAGTTGTTGCAGATCGTAGGAAGAGC
>LT608319.1 GCA_900095835.1 Ihuprevotella massiliensis
CTTTGGAAAGAGCGACCATAGAGAGTGACAGTCTCGTACTCGACAATCGTATGAAGCATAGTGGTATCCTGAGTAGGGCGGGACACGTGAAATCCTGTCTGAATCCGGCGGGCCCATCCGCCAAGGCTAAATACTCGTAAGAGACCGATAGCGAACCAGTACCGTGAGGGAAAGGTGAAAAGCACCTCTTTTAGAGGAGTGAAAAAGTTCCTGAAACCGTACGCCTACAAGCGGTCGGAGCACCTTATGGTGTGACGGCGTGCCTTTTGCATAATGAACCTACGAGTTACCGTCGTCGGCAAGGTTAAGTGCTATGAAGCACGTAAGCCGAAGCGAAAGCGAGTCTGAATAGGGCGCATAGTCGGCGGTGGTAGACGCGAAACCAAGTGATCTACCCTTGTCCAGGTTGAAGTCCCGGTAACACGGGATGGAGGACCGAACCAATAAGCGTTGAAAAGCTTCTGGATGAGGTGAGGGTAGGAGTGAAAGGCCAATCAAACTTGGAGATAGCTCGTACTCCCCGAAATGCATTTAGGTGCAGCCTCGGGCGTTCCCTGTGTGAGGTAGAGCGACTGATTGGATGCGAGGGCTTCACCGCCTATCAAGTCCAGACAAACTCCGAATGCACACAGGCTAAGCCCGGGAGTGAGGGCGTGGGTGCTAAGGTCCACGCCCGAGAGGAGAAGAATCCTGACCACCGGCTAAGGCCCCGAAATATAGGCTAAGTTAAACTAACGAAGTGTGGTCCCCGTGACAGCTAGGATGTTGGCTTGGAAGCAGCCATTCATTCAAAGAGTGCGTAACAGCTCACTAGTCGAGGGACTGTGCATGGATAATAATCGGGTATAAAGTCTATTGCCGAAGCCGTGGGATATC
>LT608320.1 GCA_900095835.1 Ihuprevotella massiliensis
CCATTATCGAGGGGGAACAAACGATTCCCGACTTCATTGGCTTCCTTGCATCTCTTATTGGTCCATCTCGAACCGCCAAAAACAGAATTGGCTATGTTGTAAATGCAATCAAGAAACAGACAGCAGAGAGTAATACGAAAAGATAATTACAAATAGGGAGTAGTACAAACAAAGACTCCCAGTTTGGTTGACAATTGCTCCCAGTTTGGTTGACAAGTACTCGTAATTGGGTTGACAAGTACTCGTAATTCCTCGCGTGCGCGCGCATAATGCGCGAGCGAGCGACCGGAAAAAAGTACTAAATGTTGTCCCACGTGTTGGAAACAGCTTGTAAAGGAAAGAATAGGATAAAAAGGAGATACTTTCGCAAATTGTCTCATTTCTTTTTCTTACCTTTGCGCTAGCCCTCAATTAGACGAGTTCACGAGTATAATTATAGCACACTATAATTTGCAAGCAAATTGTGTGCTCTCCGAGGGGCAGGAGTTCCCCTGCACTCCTTTGCTTTGCAGGTAAAAAAAATCTCATGGCAAGCACATCGATAAACATTCAACCCTGCAAAGTAGGTTCCTCCGAGCAACACAACGAGCGTACCAAGCAGCTCCATTATGTCAAGCCCGAACTCTCCCACCTCAACGAAAGTTGGAGAAGTGACAATAAAACACTTCCTCAACATTTGACAGAGGTGCAGCGCGCATACAAAGCCCACAAGGGAAAGAAGATGCACGCTAAGGCTACTCCCTTAAGGGAGGGTGTTATCGTTATAGAGCAATCTACAACGATGCAAGATTTGCTAAACTTCGCCAAAGTATGCGAGGAGCAATGGGGGTTAAAACCCCTTCAGATACATATCCATCGAGATGAAGGACATATGCGTTCCAAAGAATGGAAGCCCAATCTTCACGCACATATAGTTTGGAGATGGACTGACGAGAATGGAATTACCCTGAAACTGAATCGCTACGACATGGTGAAAATGCAAACTCTTCTGGCTAAGACATTAGGAATGGAACGAGGGGTGGCATCAGACAAGGAACATCTATCTTCCCTACAATGGAAGAACCAAAGGGAAGAAGAGCAAAAAATCTTACTTGAAACCGAAACAGAACGGCTAAAAGTAGGAAAGGCACGCAAAGAGGCAGCCATAGAGACCGCAAAAAGCGTCTCTGAGGGCGTAAAAACACTTTTGGGTATATCCGCCAAGGAAAAAGAAATAAACGCGCTTAGAAACGAAATAAACCGCCAAAAACAAGAAATAAGACAAATATCCATCGATGCGCAGAAGAAAATCGATGAGCAAGAAAAGAATTGGAAGCAGAAAATTCAGAGTATAGCAAACGATCGAGACCGCGCGCAGGAGAGCATACAAGAAGAAAGGAAACATACAAGGCTTTTTGTCAAACTCTGGAACAACATAACCCATGTATTAGACCCGATAATCTCGCTCGCTACTGATAGGGGTAGGGCTTCTTACAGCGAAGAAGAAATCTGTGCTTTGGACAAGACTTTAGGGAAAACAAGTGTAGAGAATCGCATCCAATGGGCAAAGCTGTATGTTCTTTCTACCTTTCGGCATTTACTATCGAAAGATTTTCAAGACAGATTCCGAGATGTATCCATAGAAACAGAACGAGTAGCAAGATACAAAACGCAGCACCAACTAAAGCAACAAGGACAGAACCAACCCGAACAACGAAGCAGAGGGGTAAGAAGATAAAAGCAACCGCAGGTGAGGAATATCCCCATCTGCGGTTGCTCTACTTATCGCCGTAATGTCCCAATGCTGAAAGGACAAAGACCGTTACAATATCCTCATGCACTGTATATCGAATCCTATTCTTCTTGTCTAGTCTCCGAGACCAGAGAAGGGGCTGATATTTTAGTTGTTCGGGTTTACCAGTCCCCTCATAAGGATGATCTGATAACTCTCTAAACAACTGCTCTACTTTTCGAATAAGAGCCTTGTTTCCCGACTTATATATCTGCTGTAAATCTTTCTTTGAAGTTCCAGCAAGTTCTACAGAATATCTGCCCATATGTTGTTGATATCATGTATTGGGGTTGTATTCCCATTCTTGATGTCTTCCAGCCCTTGCAATATGGCTGCAACTTCCTTAGCAGAAAGAAAGTCTTCCTCATCTGCAACGCTAATGCGTATCGGTCGACTATTCCTACGAGTGACCAAAACAACCTCTTTATCTGCTAAATCAAAATACTTCTTCTGATTGGCTCGAAATTCTCGTGTTGATACTATCTGCATAATCTAAATCTTTTTATTATCCTGATTTTCAATGCAAAGATAAGAATTAAACTCTAAAACACAAAACTTTTATGTACCTATTTGTGTACACGCCAAGAAAAAGCTAGCAAAACGCCCCCTTCTCCCCCAAGGGAAGGTTGTCTTGTTTTCCCTATTGTTGTCCATCCAACAGACGTTTTCGCCTAGACAGAAACGGCCTAAAAGCCTTATTTCTGTCTAGACAACGTCTGTTATGTCTATCCTCGCGCGCGCGCATTATGCGAGAAAAACAGCCTCTAAAGACGAGGAATTTAATGTTAAAAGCGAGGGATTTAATGTTAGATTGATTATTAAAGACGAGGAATTTAATGTAATTGGCGAGAAACCTCGGAGTTTCTCGTACTTTATTATTATATTTGCAGAGCATTTCAAAATAAACTATTTATGGCACGTACTATTAAAGGCAACGAATACGCAATTCAGTCCTACATTTTCACTACTGCAAAGTATGACTTCAACGCATACGAAAAACGCATCGTGTACCGACTTGTGGAATTTGCACAAGATGAAATTAGGGG
>LT608321.1:0-676315 GCA_900095835.1 Ihuprevotella massiliensis
ACATCTTAGTACCCCTAGGAAAAGAAAATAATAATGATTCCCCTAGTAGTGGCGAGCGAACGGGGAAGAGCCCAAACCATATAGATTTCGGTCTATATGGGGTTGTAGGACCACGACGTTGCACGAAGTACGGTTAGAGGAACGCTTTGGAAAGAGCGACCATAGAGAGTGACAGTCTCGTACTCGACAATCGTATGAAGCATAGTGGTATCCTGAGTAGGGCGGGACACGTGAAATCCTGTCTGAATCCGGCGGGCCCATCCGCCAAGGCTAAATACTCGTAAGAGACCGATAGCGAACCAGTACCGTGAGGGAAAGGTGAAAAGCACCTCTTTTAGAGGAGTGAAAAAGTTCCTGAAACCGTACGCCTACAAGCGGTCGGAGCACCTTATGGTGTGACGGCGTGCCTTTTGCATAATGAACCTACGAGTTACCGTCGTCGGCAAGGTTAAGTGCTATGAAGCACGTAAGCCGAAGCGAAAGCGAGTCTGAATAGGGCGCATAGTCGGCGGTGGTAGACGCGAAACCAAGTGATCTACCCTTGTCCAGGTTGAAGTCCCGGTAACACGGGATGGAGGACCGAACCAATAAGCGTTGAAAAGCTTCTGGATGAGGTGAGGGTAGGAGTGAAAGGCCAATCAAACTTGGAGATAGCTCGTACTCCCCGAAATGCATTTAGGTGCAGCCTCGGGCGTTCCCTGTGTGAGGTAGAGCGACTGATTGGATGCGAGGGCTTCACCGCCTATCAAGTCCAGACAAACTCCGAATGCACACAGGCTAAGCCCGGGAGTGAGGGCGTGGGTGCTAAGGTCCACGCCCGAGAGGAGAAGAATCCTGACCACCGGCTAAGGCCCCGAAATATAGGCTAAGTTAAACTAACGAAGTGTGGTCCCCGTGACAGCTAGGATGTTGGCTTGGAAGCAGCCATTCATTCAAAGAGTGCGTAACAGCTCACTAGTCGAGGGACTGTGCATGGATAATAATCGGGTATAAAGTCTATTGCCGAAGCCGTGGGATATCAAATGATATCGGTAGGGGAGCATTCATGCGGCCTTGAAGATAGAGGATAACCTCTGTTGGAGCTTCATGAAAAGCAAATGTAGGTATAAGTAACGATAAAGAGTGTGAGATGCACTCTCGCCGAAAGACTAAGGTTTCCAGGGCAACGTTAATCGTCCCTGGGTCAGTCGGGACCTAAGGTTCAACCTAATGGTGATGCCGATGGCAGAAACGGTTAATATTCCGTTACTATCTTTGTTGGCGATGTGGAGACGGAGGAGTGACACTTCCGCGAGCTGACGGAATAGCTCGTTAAAGATTGTAGGTTATGAGGATGGCAGGCAAATCCACCATCTGAGCTGAAAGTCGATAGTATACAGCGTCTTCGGACAATGTAATAGTGAAGGTAATCCTACTCCCGAGAAAATCCGCTAAGCTTAACAGCAAAGATACCCGTACCGTAAACGGACACACGTAGTCGGGTAGAATATACTAAGGCGCTTGGAAGATTCATGGTTAAGGAACTAGGCAAATTGACCCCGTAACTTCGGAATAAGGGGTCCTCACAGCAATGTGAGGCGCAGAGAATCGGCCCAGGCAACTGTTTAACAAAAACACAGGGCTGTGCAAAATCGAAAGATGCAGTATACAGTCTGACACCTGCCCGGTGCTGGAAGGTTAAGAGGAGAGCTTAGACTCCGGTCGAAGGTTTGAATTGAAGCCCCAGTAAACGGCGGCCGTAACTATAACGGTCCTAAGGTAGCGAAATTCCTTGTCGGGTAAGTTCCGACCTGCACGAATGGTGTAATGATCTGGGCACTGTCTCAACCATGATTCCAGTGAAATTGTAGTATCGGTGAAGATGCCGATTACCCGCGATGGGACGAAAAGACCCCGTGAACCTTTACTATAGCTTAACGTTGTAATTGGGCAGTCGATGTGTAGGATAGGTCGGAGGCTATGAAGCAGGCACGCCAGTGTTTGTGGAGCCGCTGTTGAAATACGACCCTTTGGCTGTCTGGTTCCTAACTCTCAGATGAGAGGACCGCGTTTGGTGGGTAGTTTGACTGGGGTGGTCGCCTCCAAAAGCGTAACGGAGGCTTCTAAAGGTGCCCTCAGGCCGATTGGTAACCGGCCGTAGAGTGTAATGGCAAAAGGGCGCTTGACTGAGAGACCTACAAGTCGATCAGGTGCGAAAGCAGAGCATAGTGATCCGGTGGTTCCGTATGGAAGGGCCATCGCTCAAAGGATAAAAGGTACTCCGGGGATAACAGGCTGATCCCTCCCAAGAGCTCATATCGACGGAGTGGTTTGGCACCTCGATGTCGGCTCGTCACATCCTGGGGCTGGAGAAGGTCCCAAGGGTTGGGCTGTTCGCCCATTAAAGTGGCACGCGAGCTGGGTTCAGAACGTCGTGAGACAGTTCGGTCTCTATCTATCGTGGGCGTAGGAAATTTGCGTGGCTCTGACACTAGTACGAGAGGACCGTGTTGGACTGACCTCTGGTTTACCGGTTGTGGCGCCAGCTGCACCGCCGGGTATCTACGTCGGGATCGGATAAGCGCTGAAAGCATCTAAGTGCGAAGCCGGCCACAAGATTAGATTTCCTCATAAGGGTCGTTGTAGACTACAACGTTGATAGGGTGTAGGTGTAAAGACGGTGACGTCAAAGCCGAGCACTACTAATTGCCCGAAACTTCTATTCCTTTGGTGGAATACACTTAAAGCTGCTTTGTTTGCTTGTTTTCTGAATAAGAAGACTAAAGTTAGAGTTACAAGGAGAATGCGAAAGCGTTGCATGTTCAAGAGATATTTCCGGTGGTTATAGCGACGGGGTTCCACCTCTTCCCATTCCGAACAGAGAAGTTAAGCCCGACCGCGCCGATGGTACTGCACACCCGCGGGAGAGTAGGTCGCCGCCATTTTACGAAAGCCCTGAGTTCAATATGAACTCGGGGCTTTTTTGTGTTCATACGGTTATATTATTTCTGAGAATGCATAATGAGCTTCAAAATATATTCTACGCCGTTAACTAGTGCAGTTGCTGATATTCTATGTTTGTACTCTCATATCCTGGAGAGAAGCACTGATTAGCTTCAAAGCATTATTTTTGCTGTTATGTAGGTTTTGTCAGTAAAAGTGTGTATGCTCTAAAGTTTGGATTTTATGGTGAAAGTAATAGTTCAACATAACTAATAGTGCCTAGACGTTCCTTGATTATATCATCAGCGTACCTTCAACTTCATAGGAAGTCTTTCTGCCAAAACATTCGATGTGCGCTCTGAAATTTTTTCCTAGTTGGTAGATGCGCAGGCAGTCTTCATCTGGGTCGATAATACGTAGTAACTCATGTTTCAGACTAACAAATTGTGATGCATCTACCAGACATTCAAATACAGAATTCTGTACGCGTTGTCCATAGTTATTACAAATCCTTGCTACATTGCGTAAGCGTTTAGCACCTGATGTTGTAATGGTGCAGACATCATAAGTTATAAGAACATACATAGTGTTTTAGATTTTCTGGTTATTATGTAAATAGGAATACAGGGTAGTTATCTATATCACCGCGAAGAAAACGTGATAGTAGTTGAGCTTGTGCGTAGGGTAAGAGGCCGATAGGGATTTTTTCTTGTAGGAAGGGATGTGTTATCACATCCTTTTTTCTCTTTTGCCACATACTTATGAGTTCCTTTCTTGTGTCTTCATGAATAAGGTACCCATTTTCGCCCTGCACTACAAAATCGTTTTTATGTATTTGTCTTTTGTTTATTACAGATAGTACAAAACGATCTACTAGATATCCTCTCAATTCTTCCATGAGGTCTAATGCTAAACTGGGACGTCCTGGGCGGTCGGTATGCAAGAAACCCACATAAGCATCTAGACCTACTGTTTCAAGTGCTGCTCTCACATCATGTGCAAGTAATGTATAGAAGAAAGAAAGTAGGGCATTAACTTCATCTTTAGGTGGTCGCTTACTACGTTTCTCAAATTGAAATTCTGGATTCAGTATCAAATGTTTGAAAACCCCAAAATAGATATTTGCAGAGTATCCTTCAACTCCCATAATCTCGAGGCGAGTATGTTGGTGGGGAAGCATACCAAGTTCTCGTTTTAGGAGGCAGATAGCATTCTCTATTTCTTCAGTAATAGTTTCATCTGGGTGGTGGTCTCTCAGAAATCGTCGAAGTATACAGCGGTGGTTTGCTATTTTACCCCCAATGAACAGAGAGCCAAGGTGAGTTGAGAGTAACTCATCTTCACTCATTCTATATTGTGCACGCCTTAGCAATACGTTTCCTTTTATCGCTCCTTCAAGACTACCAATAAAGTGTCCAGAAGGGGAGAGAAATGAAAGTTTTACACCATGATCAATGCACAGAGCCATCGCACCTGGAGAAGCTCCCATGAAGGTGAAGCAGACAACGCTCTCAAGATTGTGTATAGGGACTCGCAAAGCTATCTCATCCTCAATCTTTACGGCAAGACTCTCTCCATCTTTTTGCAAGTAAGCATTGGGAGTGAGTACATACAATGTATTGAGCAGGTGACGCATAAGCCAGAAGTATATAGAGGTTTAGATATTATCACCATTCTAGATGCTCTGTAATATAGTTCGAGGCAGAGGTCAATTGGGATAGTTTAGGAAGGCAAAGGTCAATCAGTGAGCAAGAACGGCAATGAGGTTTATAAGTTGGAGGTACGGGGCTGTTATGTAGCGCAAGTTCGTGCATGTCTTCTGCTGTCTTCATGGTTTCATTTCGCAGAGATAAATCAAAAAGCACAATCTCACGATGTTTGGTTTCTCCGTAGTATAAGAATCCTTTAGCGATATGGGTATTATAAAGGTCTTCGAGGGCAATTGCTTCCGCACAAAGTTGCAGTCGGTCAGCATTGTGTGCTTTAGGGCGTCCTCGCTTGTATTCGATAGGTGTAGCGCACCAATTTCCAGGATAATTAGGATGGATGAAACCTCCCTCTTTGTTCTCCGATGCAGGCGTTAGTTCGACTGCATCGGAGAAACCATAAAGCCCGAGGGTAGGTGATGCAAGAGGTACACTCCGGAGAGTAATCTTATCCCTTCGTTTCGTTGTTATTTCAGCTTGGTGTACCTTCTTATGAAGCCAATTTCCTTCCATAGTAAGGGCGTTGTCCTTCCAAAGTTGCTCAATATGGATAAGATACCATTGTCGAGGACAAAAGCAATAGTGCTGGATGCCCGATAGCATGAGCATATCATCTTCGGTATAGACGATTTTACCCATAGGTCTAAGTGGTGAAGAAAATCAACTCAACTAGATTCTTATTTGTTGTTTGCAATTGTAGCAAATTGAGTCTATAGTATAACTATCTTCTACAAACGGATCTAGTCAAAAAAGCAAATAAATTAGATGAGATCAAGCAATTCAACCCCTTCAGGGAGGGCAGAAGAATCAATGCTGACCACGTAGTCACTGAAACTACGAGGAGCGTCTACATCAGCTTTCTTTTCAACCTTAACTAAATCAAAGAGTTTGTGAGCGGGTGCATTTCCTAATTTACTGTTGTGCTTGAACACAATAAGTTTGCGGGCTGCCATAAGACCGCGAGCTGCAGAACGATCTAGATCAAACATGTTCGTTAGGGCATCCCAAAACAACTGAAGGTCATCTTCTGAAAATCCAGTATCTTGCGACAAAGCAGCAGAGATAAATCCATGAGTGCGGTAGAGAGCATAAGGCACAGTAGACTTACGTCCCATTGTGTGCTTTTCATCGTCGTCTACATCTACCAAACGTGTGATAGTGTGTTCAGAGGGAAAAATAGGATCGATAGATCTACCAAAAGTCAGTTGAATAGGACCACGCACTTGACCTGCATTTTTTCCTGTAGTCATTACTGCACCAAAGGCGCGAACATCATAATAGTTAAGGCACATGTAAGCGCGTGCATCTTTGAACTCTTTGACATTCGTATTATCATAGGCGGTTGCAATGCTTTTGTTTAGTGCTGCATTTTCACGAATGAAGATATTAGTTGTTGCTTGGCGTGCTTCATCAAAAGCCTCACGTTGCAACATAACATAGTTGCGCACCTTTCTTTTAAGACAAACATCTGTGATGAGACCTTGTCCTGTTTGGAAGTCAATGCGAGGTGTGTTGCCTGCGTCTGGGTCACCGTTAGGGTTACCATCTTGCACATCATAGAGGAAGACAAAGTCGTAGCGATATTCAAGGGCTTGAGTAGACATATTTCTGAGATATAAGTGGGTTAGATGATTCTAATAATAGTATCTAGTACAAATAAGACGCTCTGACGCTTAGCTGAGCTATGTAGTGTGACTTATTAAAGCTAAGAGAAGCAAGCATCAGAATAGTGATGTTATACAAGAAGAGTTACGGGAATTTGTTGAACACATCGTTTAGGGCGATACATTGTTTTACGGTTTACTCCGCCACTTCTTCGGTGGCAGCCTTCTCTTCTGCTTTCTCGTCTCGGTAGTTTTTTTGGTGATAATAGGCCACCGCAAAGATGCTCTGTTCGTCGGGCGTGAAGTGAGCAGGCAGAGCCGACTGTCCCCCAGGTAGGAGATTCACAACCTTTCCCAATTCACGTTCAAAGTAATAGCCCAAACCTCCGCTATCGCGTTTGATTTTAGTCAAATGATGTTGAGCCAGTTGGAATAGGCGACCAAACACCATGTTAGGAGTAGCAGATGCCATTCTGTAGTATCGGTCGGTGATGTTAGCTTTCACTCCAGGAATAGCGAGTTCTTGGATACGTTCGAGCAAGGCAAAGGCGCGACCAGCCACATAGGCTGGATGAGAATTATTGAGATCTAATGCCATGGCGAGTATAGGTTGCTTGTATTTACGATTGATATAGGCTTTAAGGATAGCAGCTCGTAGTTCAGTGACAGGATATTTACTTCGTCCATCGTGGTGAACGCGATCAAGGCAAGCCATTTGTAGAGATTGAGGGTAGGGCAATCCCTTTACGATGCTTTCCACGATGCCTTGCACCAAAATAGGAGACCATTTATCGGCAGAGTCAGCTGTTGAAACAGCACGCACTAGACTAAAGACAGAACGTAATGGAGGACGCTCCTCATCAGGATTTCGGTTTTTGAAACTAACGATGTTGAGGTCTTTCAGATGTTGTATCGTATTTCCTACGATTTCTGAGACGGTACCTTCCATCCATAGTTTAACGCATACACGTTTAGCATTGGGAATGAGTCCAAGTAAATAGAATCGTTCTTGGTTCTGCCAACTGATGTATCCCTCTTTCGCAGAAGTCATCACGCGTAGTGCCTTCATCACTCGTTCGCTTTCTGCTGTAGGGTCTGCTTTATCTTTCTTAGTTTTCTTCTTAGTCTTGCTGGTCGTAGAAGGATTTTCTTGAGCATCTTCCTCTTCCTCTTCTTGATTGATTAAGCCACTGAAAGTTGCTTCTTTATACGAAGCCATCAACTCATCAAGACTTACTCCAAAATTTTGCTCTTGGCTCACTATTTCTTGATTATGTGTCAGTGTGCTCCAAAAAAGGAAGGTAGTATTTCCTAATTTGTAGTTAGTAGCGGCATCTTTATCGAGTAGAACATTGATAGCAGCCATAGCTGCATTAGAGGCTTTTTGAGAGATAGGTGCATTGCTTCCCTGTTCCTTGCCATAAGAATTGAAAGCTGAGAGATTAAAGCTAATCAACGAAGGGTTAGCTTGTCCACCAGGAAGCTTGATAGTGTCGTGCAATCGTGCTAGAGGAAGAGCCTCACCAGTGATGAGATAGCGTCCTATCTGTTCTTCTCCTGCTGATTGTTCTGCTGCTAACTCGCCCCAAACTAGATTCGAGTCAGAAGCAATCACTTCATTGGCATCCGTCGTATTGCTCAGCTTAAATACGATATTGGGACTTTTTTCTTTGGGGTTAGTAAAGAGCTCTCGAGGCACCTTCAAATGTTCCTGCTGTGCATAAAACGCTCGTATAGCACGTACGCCTTCATGTTGAGGATGTTGTTCTGCTAGTTTGTTTACTAGTTTAAGGAAGGCCTCGTGCTGTAAGGGAGCTAACTCTGCTTTTCGTTCACTCTCGTCTGTGGGGATGTTGAGAACATACCCAGAATGATCCCAAAGAAGATTCGCTGTCTCATAACTCTTCGAGCCAGTTCTTTTCTTATCCTTAGCCACAAGGAAAAGTTTACCTTTTGGGGTCTTTTTTTTGTCACGTGTATCTTCAATCCCCACATACAGACCTTCTGGAGTGATGGTGATTACAAAAGGGATGGGCTTCCACTGCATCCCTTCAGGTGTTGTTTTCCCATTGGCCTCAAGAGATTGGTATAGTTGATATAAAGCTTGTAAAATCATCGCAAAACCTCCTCACTATCATAATCAGGAACGACAATCACTCCATGTTCCATCTTCGCATCAAAAAAAAGTGGATTGGGGCTTTTCTCTTTCTTCTTTTCCTTGGGGTTAGTAGGTGATTCGTAGATATAATCTAAATCATAGAGCATAATCCCCAAGTCACGCGTTTCTTCAATACCATGCCCTTCTGGCTGTTGAAGAAGTAATTCAAATGAACAAGAGAATTCTCGACATCCCAAATAAGGTTGCATGAAGCATTGCCCTTTAGAAGCGCGACGTTCAAACATCTCGAAGTATTTCATCGGGGTTTCAGCTGCAGAATCCTTACATTCTTGCTGCAGCCATTTAGGACGATCACCAAGAGGAATAAATTCTAAGTCGGCAAACACTCGATATGCCACATCACGCAATATATAACTGGTTCGCTGTTGTCTATTTTTAGGATCATCTGCATAAATAGGATTCTTGCCCATCTTACTGCCTACCTCATTTCGTTTGATGGAAGTGCGATTGATGGGATGTAAAACTTCTATGCGCCGTATATGCCAGCGCATTGAGGGTTTCCAAAAAATAGCAGAGAAGATGTTGCGAAGTGCAGAAGGTGTCGGCACATCGTAACTTACGCGTTCTACCTTCAGTTCAGGTCGAGTAAAACAAGCAAAATCTCCTCGTATTTCGAGGCAAAATGTCTTTCTATTGCTGTTTATCATATGATGATATCAGTGGAAGGGTTACGATTGCAAATGTATTATTTCTTGTTGAGATAACCAAATATAAATATATATCTTTTTGTTTTATCTTGTTTCTTTCTTGAAACTCCTTGTGACACCGTTGTTGAACGGTGTGAAATCTCAATTACTCTCTATTAACAATGTGATGAGATTCGATGCTCCTAGCCATAGTTTGTAAGTCAGTAGTGGATAATGAGGTTACTCGTTTCTCTAATACACCTTTCATAGTATATGTAATATTGATGGAACATACAAAATCTAACGATTGTTAGACGAATATTTTCGGTTGCGAACCCCAAGTGAACATTATTTTGTTGGAGTTTCGCAGTGCTTGATTATCAGTTAGTTCTAGTTCAATAGCTTTATCTTCTTCATCTAAAATAATCACTGATAGGGACTTTCGCGATTTATCCTTTGAGAGAATCTCTTTTTTTGTTGTATCTTTGCAGCAACCGTCGCAGCCCGCTTGGGCTGCGTGAATTGAAACGGATTTGGCATGGGAAAAAGCCCTCGAAGCCGAGTCGCAGCCCGCTTGGGCTGCGTGAATTGAAACGCGATGTAGGTTGGAATTGCCGTGGCTCGTTGCACGTCGCAGCCCGCTTGGGCTGCGTGAATTGAAACATCATCGATCCCTTCACCGGTGCAACGCGCGATGGTCGCAGCCCGCTTGGGCTGCGTGAATTGAAACTCATAAACAAGGTAAGGGTTAAGTCCAGCACGCTGTCGCATCCCGCTTGGGCTGCGTGAATTGAAACGAAGCGTCTGGGAGACCACGATGTCTCTTTGCTTGTCGCAGCCCGCTTGGGCTGCGTGAATCAATGCTAATTCATTGCAGTGGGCACGATAGTAATATCAGTCTCCGTTTATTCGGATGGAAATCAATTTTCATCTCTGATATGAGTCTAGTAGCGCAGTATTCAATTATCAAATATTAGAAGAACACTTAAACAGAAATGATTCAATAAATCTGAGATAGACTTTTGTATCATGGGGAGATTTCTGTAACTTTGCACCATCAAAACAGACGTTGGGGCAACTTTTTCTTTGCACCTACCTCTACTTCTTGAGTTTAGACTAGAAATGAGTAGGGAAAAATGAGCAAGAGAGTTTAGGTACCACCATCGTAAGAGCATCAATAAGCCGCATACAAATAGAGTATAGTTCGAATGCGCAATTAGAATTGCTCTGTATCAAGATTGGAAGTCTGAAAAAAATGAGTTTGCCATAGGAGAATCAGAATATTCAAACTGGCTTTTTTCAGGCTTTTACGAATCATCCTTCCTCCTTTTGAGACTGTAGACAGTCTAAGGAGAGCCTCCATTCATTAGACCACTCGAATGAAGAAATACCTTATTCGCACTTTAATATCCTGTTTAGTCCTAGCACAGTTTGTCGTGCTTGGACTTTATTTTCGTCTCACCCGCGATGGCGTCAACACCTTGGTGAACGTCAGCGCACGCAGTGTGTATGCGCTCCCTATAGGGGCAAAAGACACCCTCTATTTTGACGATGTTTTCCCCGATAGTGTCCGTTGGGTCAGCGATAAGAGAGCTAGGGTAGAGCAGTTGCGCACTGTGATAGGACGGAGAGTTTCGAGAGAAAATCTCGTGCAAGCCACATTCGTAGTGCGTAAAAAGGTACTATCTGGAGAAAAGTTGCATAAAATGCTATTGTCTTATGCCAAGGCAGAAGAAAAGCGTGTGGTATCGAATGAGCAACACCTCAAAGAACTGGCGTATTACGCTAAAACCCATAGTGTCATCGACGAAGGTTACAACGAAGTGATGCGTTATCGCGAACAGCTTCTCCAAGACCACCAAAACCAGGTGAGAGCTTTTCATAAGCTAAAGCGTTATCTTGCGGAAGTTCAAACAGATTCTGGAAAGCACCCAAAGAAGTTACGCGCCTATCGACGTATGCAATATAGCGTCAACGGGCAAGCGTATCAGCGTACTGAAGACGCAGGCAACAGTTTCTTCAAAAATCCCAATAAAACACCACACTTGGGCTTGCTAACCCTTGCCCCTGTTGCAAACGAGCCGCAGAAAGGCATCGATGGAAAAAGCCTGTATGCCTATCTCCGTCCGCTACCTGACACCACACATCTAGAATTCACAGACAGTCTCGGTGTTCATTATCGCTTGCAGCTTGTGAGCAGTGTGCCCAAAACATGGAGCGGCACGCAACTTTCTCCCGATGGCACCTACTATGAAGGGCTTTTCAATGCCCAATATCAGCGCCATGGACAAGGTTTTGCCGTGGATCATCACATCGTGAAGAGTGGAGAGTGGAAGGAAAATCGCTATCGTGGAGAGCGTATGGTCTACACCCCCACGCGAGTCTACGGCATCGATGTGTCGCGCCACCAACATGAGAAAGGCCGCAAGCGATATCCCATCCATTGGGATCGACTGCGCATCACTCATCTTGGCAGTATCTCCAAGAAAAAAGTGTCGGGAGCAGTGGATTATCCTGTGAGCTTCGTCTTCATTAAGGCCACCGAAGGGAAAAGCCTGGTCAATAAGTACTACCTTTCCGACCTTCGTGGTGCGCGTGCGCAGGGCATTCCCGTAGCCCCCTATCATTTCTTCACGCATCTCAGTTCCGGTATAGCTCAAGCCCGTCACTTTGTCAAGCATGTCCGTTTGCCACTTGCCACCTTGCCACCAATGCTTGATGTCGAACCTTCGAATGCCCAAATTGCCAAGATGGGAGGGCGTGAAGTCCTCTTCAAAGAAATGCTCATTTGGTTGCATCATGTGGAGCAACATTCCCACCATCGTCCCATCCTCTATGTGAGTCAGCAGTTTGTCAATCAGCATCTCGTTCATGCCCCCGAAGCGCTGCGCAAATATGATGTATGGATAGCACGTTATGGTGAGTTCAAACCCTACGTTAAACTCACCTTCTGGCAACTTTCTCCCGATGGTAAGGTTCGAGGCATTCACGGAGATGTAGATATCAATGTCTATAATGGCACAAAAAGCGATTTTCACGCTTGGCGCAATTCGTAGCCAGTGCCCTTCGACATCGAAAGAGCACTAAGCACACACCACAGTCTTAGAGATGCCAAGGCACAGTTCTCCCTTTTCCACCGCAAGTCCTGCTTTGGGCTTGCGGTTTTTTGTGGCTGGACATCTTGTAAAAAGGTGAAAACAGGGCTTCTGGCTACTATTTTTTACAGTAATCTCTCCACAATCCCGAAATATAGTGCTAACTTTGCTGTGTAATATACCACTAATTCTTCCTTATCATCATGGAAAAAATCAAAGGACTCATTGATGCTCCCTTCACACCGTTTCACGAAGACGGTAGTCTCAACCTCGCGCCTATCCCCGAATATGCCGCCCTTCTTGCTCGCAATGGACTGAAAGGCGTGTTCATCAACGGATCTTCCGGCGAAGGCTACATGCTCACAGAAGAAGAGCGCATGCAACTTGCCGAGGCTTGGATGGCAGCAGTGCCTGAAGATTTCAAAGTCATCGTGCATGTGGGTAGCACCTCTGTGATGAGCAGTCGTCGTTTGGCAGAGCATGCTCAGAAGATTGGGGCATGGGGCATTGGTGCCATGGCCACTCCTTTCCCAAAAATCGGTAGCATCGAACAACTCTGTCGCTATTGCGAAGAAATCGCTTCAGCAGCTCCCAATCTCCCCTTCTACTATTATCACATCCCAGCTTTCAACGGAGCGTTCCTCTCTATGTACGATTTCTTGAAAGCCGTAGATGGTCGCATCCCCAACTTCGCAGGTATCAAGTACACCTTTGAGAGTCTCTACGAATACAATCGTTGCCGTCGCTATCAGAATGGTAAATTTGATATGCTGCATGGACAAGACGAAACCATCCTCCCTTGTCTGGCCATGGGCGGTGCACAAGGTGGCATTGGTGGCACCACCAACTACAATGGTCGTTGTCTCACTGGCATTCTCGAAGCATGGGAGAAAGGCGATCTCGAAAAGGCGCGTCAGCTCCAAGACTTCGCACAAGACGTCATTGATGTCATCTGCAATTTCCGCGGCAACATCGTGGGTGGCAAGCGCATCATGAAGCTCATCGGTCTTGATCTCGGTCCTAACCGCGTGCCTTTCATGACTGTCACCGAAGAAGAAGAGCTAGAACTTCGTCGCCAATTAGAAGCCATCGACTTCTTCTCACATTGCAATAAATAAACACAACTGTGGCAGAGCATGAGCTGTGATAAGCTCTTCTGTCCTCGCCCCCTTTGTGGGCTATATTCATCAGTCCCTCATCGCATTCAGGAGATGCCATGAGGGACTTTTTGGTGGACAGAGTTGTCACGAATCGGAGGTGAGGGTAATAAGCAAGCATTTGCCTGTTACCACCATCGCAACGGCAGGAGCAAGTAGGGCAGAGGAGGCGTGATAGGTTTAAGAAAACCCAACAGAAAAAACTCACGTTTTTAACACGCCCTCGCAATTAACCCGCCAGATGTGGATGATTATCGCAGCCACGCAGCCACTGAAAGTCCAGAAAATGGGAGTTTTTAGTGTGGGAAACAGCATGGATAGGACTTTCCTAGCTACGAAAGTGGAGAAAATTCCCCAACAATGGAATTATTCTTCCGAGAAATGCCAAAAATTCTCCGAGAAAAAATGGAAAATGTCCGACAAAAATCAGAAAAACTCCGAGAAAATTTGAAAAACATCGCACGAAATCTGAATAGACCTGGGAAGAGTGGATGAATAGATCAGATTCGGCACCAGAAGCTCTGCTAGATTTATGAAAACTCATGCTAGATAATAGCTTAGATTTTAACATTTCAAGAAACAGCGCTCTTGAGTTTCTGAGTAGATTCAAGGACTAGATTTTTGTTGGTTGATTTTATATTTCTTATATTTGCGATCTAGGGGCAAGCCTTACTCCCATGAACCTGTGCCGTCCTTTTATAATATCATTTTCCCTTCGCAAGCACTTGCATCATTCCTTTGAAAATATTGCTGTCTGGTAAACTTCCAAACAGCACAAGAAAGTTTCCCGAAGCCCTTTAGAATAGGACTTCGGGCTTTCTTTTTCAAAAAGCAAGCCCCCTAATCGATTAATGATGGTTCCGAGGGTGGAGATTTAGCTCTTTCAGCCCAAATCGCACACTCATCCTTTTGAGGATCTTCCATGAAAGCGATGAAATTAGTGTAATACATGAGCGTCAATCTAAGCATGGTTACGATTTGAGAAAAAGAAACGTGTCTTTTTATCATTCTAGAGAGCACTGTGCACAAGAGATTGGCAATGAGTACTACCCAGGTTTGTATCTGGATGGCATTCACACTCTCACCATAGAAAAAGTGCAAAGGAAAATTCTGTTTCAGTTGTTTGTAGAGCGTTTCTATAGCCCACCTGCGCTTGTAGATTTCAGCAAGTTCCTGAACCGATAGTTCAAAATTGTTGGTCAGCAACGTCACCGACTTACGAGAGTTATTGCTCCATAGCTCTACACATCGGGCTTCGTGCCTTACCTTCTCTTTCTCAAAAAGAATGTGTTTGTCGATATGAGTGACTAGACCATCACGAGAAACATAGGCTGTAGAAGAGAGCTCCTTGTAGCTGAGATTCTTCTTCATCTTAGTCACATAGCAGACACCTTCTTCGGTAAGCCTTTGAAACTGTGCATAGTCTATGTAGGCTCTATCCAGTGCTCAGGTTCTGATTCAATACAATACAAATCCTCTGGGTCAAAGTGACTAGCCTGCAACACTAGAATTCCCCGTTGTATGATATATAAGAACGAAAGTGACCTTTGTCATAATGAGATTTTTTTAATGCCTAAAGGTACAAAAACTTTAGGAAATAGCAAAGCCCTGGCTTGAGAAAGTCGGGGCTTTGTGCATAAAAAAGAGGATGTGTACATTTTGACACACCCTCTTTATAATCCTTTTACATTCTTCTTTACAAGATTAGCGACCGCTTGAGCTGCTTGAATAGGTTGAAAGTGACACGGTAGAGCCACCGCTAACGGTAGAGCCGATGTTAGCCATACCACCGAAGTAAGCAGTACCACCACTTACGGTTACACCTGACTTCAAAGATGGGGTAGATGAGGTGTAAACAACGAGCTGCTGGCTGCTGCTACCCTGGCTACCACCAGGACCGCCACCTCTTTGGCTACTTGATGATGAGCTGGTAGGAGTCTTAAACGCCAATGCGAGGTCGCTGCCGTTATAGAGAGCATACCAGCTGCTGGCTGTCCAAGAAGAGGTGTACTTACATGTACCATTGCTGATGCTTGAACCGCTCTCCAATCCGCCTACAGCGATCACCGTACCGCCACTGATGTAGAGTTTCTTCTGGTCCTCAGAGTTGGCGTCGATAGCTACCTCTGGAGAAGATGCACCGATAGCATAAACCACACCACCCGAGATATAACAGTTGCCGTTAGCATCGATACCATCGTTGTTAGAACTCTTTGCAAATATATAGCCGTCTGAGATGGTTATATTCTGAGCCGCATTGATAGCGTCGTCGTAGGCATTGACAACAACCTGTCCACCTGTAATGTTCAGATAGTTCTTACTCTCAAGTCCCTCGCCATTCGTACCACTGGTAGTAATGTTGATAGTACCGCCACTGATGACAACACCACCAGAGTAGGTGTAGCTGCTACCGCTCTCAGTCTTAAGACCAGCCTTGATACCCTTTGGTGCAGAGTAGTAGCTGCTGCTTACATTATCGGTATTACCAGTGTAATTAGTGTTCTCTGTTGTACCATTATTATAGTAGAGACCACCAGAAGTGACAACGGTGATTGTGCCATCACTGACAGTCAGCACACCATCACATTTCATACCCTTACCACCAGAGCCAGTAGCTGTGAGGTTCAGTGTACCGCCAGAGATAGTTATATTGCCATCGCTGCTTAATCCGCAAGCTGCCTTTGTCTCAGCATCATCGCTATCCCACTCACCAGCGCCCGAGGTGCTAATAGTGATAGTACCATCGCTAACCTTCACATCGCCTTCAGCCTTGATACCCTTGGCAGCAGTAGCTGTACAAGTGATATTGATTGTACCACCGCTGATATAGATGTTACCGCTGTCCTCGTCCTCATGGTCAGTAGTTTCGCCTGTTGTGCCAGTATCAGTGTCTTCGATATCACACTGAATACCATCATCGCTCGTACCGCTAATGGTGAGTGCACCGCTCTCCATAAGGAAATACTGCTCGCAGTTGACACCATCACCCACAGCCGATGTGATGTTGATAGTAGCATTCTTCAGACTCATATACTCACCAGTCTTGATACCATGCTTCACGTTACCCACAATATTGAGCGTACCTTTCTGGGCAAACTCTGCGTGTCCCTTGATATAGAGGCAACCCTTCTGTGAGCCACTGGCAGCATCGGTCAGTGTGTTGGTAGTACCTGTAACAACCTTCACCTTAATGCGCTTGCTGTTCTGTACGTGTAGGGCAGCACCGCTATATACAGGAGTTGCGTTGGTCAGAGTCAAACCATTCAATTCGATGGTAGCCTTGTAAGAACCTGATGTGTAGAACTCTCCGTCTGTTGAGGTACCTGATAGGGTATAGGTAATCTCCTCAGCCAAGTCGCTACTCTGTGCGATGCTAACGTGAGCACCACTGACAGTTGGTGTGACATACTTTGCGATATTACCTGCCACTGTCACAGCAGCAGAAGTACCGCTATAAGTTACGCCGATTGCACCATCAGTAACAGTTGTGTTATCAACAGACATACTGCTGATGTCGCTCAAAGTGAATTCCTTACCCATAATAGTCAATGTAGTACCATTGCTATAGGTCATATCGCCTGTCTGTGAAGCTGGGAAAAGATAAGTAACACTACCCACCTTTACATTCAGTGTCTGTGCTGCTGCTGTTATTGTCAGCATAAGGGCAGCTAAAAGTGCATAAATCTTTCTCATTTCACTACAATCTTATAAGTTCCTGTCTTTGTCTTTACTACATAAACGCCCTTCTTCAGCTTGTCTTTTGACATCTTCTTACCGCTCAGGTCATAAACCTCAGAATAGTTCTTTAGGTCTTGAACAGTAATGGTTTTGATGTCTGTAGCTGTCTCTTCTGAAGTAGAGAAATACATCTTGGTCAAATCCGAGAGAGTAAATGTCTTGCTACCAGCTGTCAGCGTGGTGCCCGAGATTGAGATGGTCAACGACGATACCGAAACAGAAGCCTTCGCTCCGTCGGACGTCACAAAAGTTAGATAGGTGTAGTCCTCGGCATGAGCCGTAAGCGTACCTAACATAACTGCTAAAAAGAGATAGAGTTTCTTCATACACTTAACATTAAAAATTATTACTTTATTGAGATGACACAATCCTAATAGCATCGTTGACACATCGGCTATCGAGAATATAGTCTTTCTACTTTTTTTTACTACTAAATATTTGTACCGTAATATACTTCTGTTTATGTCTCTATACTGATAAGTCTAATGTTTTGTTCCAGCAAAAGGTCGACAGGTGTCGTAATCAAAACGTTATCCAAATTTAGTCGTGGACAATGCCACCGAAATATATACTCTCTAAGTTTAGAGGATTTGGTGTATATCTATTTGTTATTTACTAATCATTTGACAATCTGTCTGCGAATATACATATAATCTATGTTATGAACAATTGTTTGTCGAAGAAATTAGAAGTGTTTTTTTTTGTTATAGAGTTTTTGATTACCTTTAATCTTTGGCCTTTGAGTTTTGACCTTTGAACTTTATGATTTGAGTTTAACCCTTGAACTATATCGGTAATCATAATTATGGATTATGAATTAATCCAAGATGTATTTGTCTTTATATTCTTTCATTGTATCTACTAATCTTTTTTGTCGAAATGCTTTAGAATTCGGATTATTATTTTTATCTTTGTCGCCAATGACAGAGATGTATTCTTTTGACGGGCGTATTAAGGAAACATATACTCTTATAGGGATAACATCTATAAAAGAAATAACAATAGCCCCACTACAGTCTTGTAACACTGTAGGAGAGGTGACTTTCAGAGAACTTACATACCGCTCTGCGACGTATCTTAAATTACCCCTTAGCATTCACTTTGCTGAGATTAAATGATACTGGTCTACGCTAACAGTCTATTCACACCGTTTTTGGATTTCACTGTCAGTAACTAATTATTTACCTGTTAAATTTTAGCAAAGATGAAGAAAACTGTCTTTATGTTGTCTTGCCTGAGCTTTTTGAGCGCAGGAGTGTTGACATCTTGTTCAGAGGATGACAACAATGGTACAACAACCACCACGACGACCACCACAACAGCATCGCAGACTGTTAGTACAACAACGCTTACGGATGCGACAAGTGACGACTTGAGCGATCACAGCTTCAGTAACACTGTTACTATCGCCCTCAGCGGCACGAGTGCTACTGTTACCAACAATGTTTCTGGTGTAACTGTGACTAATGGTAGCGGTATTATCAATATCAATTCTACTGCTTCTGGCGTAGAGTATGTTCTCACTGGTTCTTACACTGGTTCTGTAAACATCGTTAGTAGTCAGATTGCTAAGGTTACACTTAATGGTGCTACAATTACTAACGGAAGCGGTATCGCATTGAACCTCGCTGCTCCAAAGGTATTCGTTAACTCTACTTCTGGTACAACCAATACCCTTACAGCTACGCCAACCAGCTCTTCACAGGCTGCTCTCTACAACTCTGGTAAGCTTGTGTTCTTAGGAAGCGGTACGCTGAAGGTTGTTTCTAAGGCATACGACGCTATCTATAGCTTGTATGGTATCACAGCAAGTGAGACTACATTCAACATCACATCAGCACTCGATGGTATCAAGACTATCGACCGTCCTATCACATTGAATAGCGGTACTTACACTATCAACTCTGTTGCACGTGGTATCCGTACTATCTCTTCAAGCTCTACCTATGCTACATCAAGCTCTGCTCATAACATTATCGTGAATGGTGGTACCTATAACCTCACTGCTACTGGTGAGGATGGCGAGGGTTTCAAGGCATACGCTTCGTTGACTATCAATGGTGGTACTATCAACGTAACAGCTTACGACGATGCAATCTCAGCAAACGTTGATATCGCTGTGACAGGTGGTACAATCTACGCTACAAGTACAGCTTCTGACGCTTTCGACTCTAATGGTACACTCCACTTCTCTGGTGGTACATCAATCGGTGTTGCTACAAACACAGCAAACGTAGCGTTTGACTGCGACCAGAACGACTTTGTAATCACTGGTGGTACACTCATCGGTCTTGGTTCTGATAATACTTCAACACCAACTTCAGCATCTACACAGCCTTCAGTTCTCCTCGGTAAGAGCAACTCTTCTTATCGTTTCGGTTCTGTGTTGATGAATATCCAGTCAACAACTGGTGGCTCCTCTGTTGTTACCTATAAGATTCCACAGTCTTACACAACTCTCTTCGTGTCATCACCAAACTTCACAACTGGTACAAGCTACACTATCTACACTGGCGGTAGCAGCACTGGTACAGCAACCAATGGCCTCTACTCTGGTGGTACTTACACAACAGGTACATCAAAGGGTACATTCACTACAGCTACTACAGCGCCTTACTTGTCAACACTCTAAGTTTTAGTACACATAATGTTTTAAACTCTACCTGCTCGCAGAAATCTGTGAGCAGGTTTTTTTTTGTTGTCCTTTGACGTCTGCCCATTCTTTTTCATCTTGCCTACTATACTAATCAAAATTATGCCTTAGCAATGTAATCGCTTTTCGTATCGTCAAGGCTTTGATCTTTTTTATTGCTGTCCGGTAAACTTCCAAACGGCACAAAAAAGTTTACCGGACAGCAATATTTTTTTCCAACAAGCAAAGTAACAAAAGAGGCTGAAATCCTGCAAGAGGGTTTCAGCCTTATTTTTATCATCAGAAAAACTTTTACCGGACAGCAATAATCAAAAAACTCCCAGCTTCCAATAACGAAAGCTGGGAGTTTTTGAATGAATATGCCTAGTGTCACTCGGCATCCTCAAGAACTTTGGCGATTTGCGCTGAGAGCTAAGTGAAGGTATGGTGCAACAGTGAGTGAGTTGTCACGATGTGGAACTAAATCACTCCCATGATGTGCAAAACAATAGGGGTGAGGATGGCTGTGAGCACGCCATTGGCGATGAGACCAAGGCTAGCGAAAGCTCCGTATTTAGCTCCATTTTCCATGGCACGTGATGTGCCGACAGCGTGAGAGGCGGTACCCATGCTCAAACCTTGTGCAATGGGACTCTTGACACGACCTATTTGTAGGACGCGGAAGCCAGTGACTGCACCAAACAAACCCACGATAACCACGATGGCAGCCGTGAGTGAAGGTATGCCACCGGCAGTGCGACAAACTTCCATCGCAATAGGAGTGGTGACACTCTTGGGCGCAAGCGAGATGACAACTTCTTTGGAAGCTCCTAAACACTGAGCAGTGGCTACAGCAGAGATGATGCCGATGACACAACCTACGGTCTGTGAGATAAGAATAGGAATGAGTTGCTTGCGAATAACCTTAAGTTGTTGATAGAGCGGTACGCCAAGCGCCACAATCGCTGGTTTCAACCAAAACTCTATCTGCGAACCTGCTTCGTGGTACACTTCATATTGGATGCCGGTGATTTTGAGAAAGGCTATAAGTACTGCGATGGTGATGAGGATGGGATTGAAGAGCACCCAGCCTGTCTTGCGCTGAATGAGTTTGGCGCAGAAGAAAACTACGAAGGTGAGGGCGATGAGCACAAAAGGATTGCTCAAGGCTTCGAAAAAATTATTTGCCACGTTTTGCATATTTTCTAACGATTTGGTGTGTCCATCCCGTAGACAGGAGCACAAGAACAGTACTTACCAGTGTGGCAATGGCGATAGCCCAGAAATCTTTGGCAATGGTGTCAAAGTTAAGCATGAGAGCTACGCCTGGTGGTACGAAGAAGAAACCGAGGTTACTAAGCAAAAAGTCGGAAATCTCTTTGACCCATTCGAGTTTGATCCAGCCCATTTCGAGAAAAGCAGCCAAAAGGAGCATGCCAATGATGCTACCGGGAAGGCTAAGGCCTGTGATTCTGACGAGCAACTCCCCTAGGGCCATGCAGCCGAAGAGGATGGTACATTGTTTGACCATGTTGAAAAATATTGGTTGTTGCTACAAAGTTACAAGAAAAAGGAGAGAGTAGGGGAATATGCCCAGAGAAATGGACATAAAAAATCCACTTGTGCTGAGAAATTGCGAACTGCGGTGCAACTTTGCAGCATAAGTGGAAAGGGAAAGAGGGACTTGCCTAGCGAAGAGAAGTTATTCCTTTGCGCTATCCGTAGCTCCGTGGTTATCCTCTATAGCATAAACCCAGAAAAACAATCCAATGATGTCTTTATTTTAGCGTCTTACGTAGTCGGCAAAGGTGAAGGCTACCTCGTTTTGTTCGTCGGCAGCGTGCGCTTCTTCCTGAGCTAGTTGCCAATCTTGGGGATTCCAAGCAGGGAAATAGGTGTCGGCTGCCTCAGGCGTGGCGTGTACATGCGTCAAGCACAAACGATGTGCCAAAGGCAAGACTTCTGCGTAAACTGAAGCTCCCCCGATGATAAAGACTTCTTCGTCTGCATCACAAACAGCTAGGGCTTCTTGGAGGGAAGCAAAGACTTCTGTGTTGGGCCATGGGGTGGTGATGCTACGGGAGAGCACGATGTTGCGACGATTGGGAAGAGCACCTTTGGGCAAAGACTCAAAAGTGTTGCGCCCCATGATGATGGTGTGTCCAGAGGTCAAGGCTTTGAAGCGCTGTAGATCGGCACGGAGATGGAAGAGCAAGCGATTGTTGTGCCCAATAGCGCCATTTTCGGCAACAGCACAGATGAGTGAGATAGACATTAGACGTTAGAAATTAGACGTTAGACGTTAGAGATTAGGCGTTAAACGTTCCTCCTTAAATTCTAGGGAGTGTTGTAAGAAACAAAGTTGCAACATTAGTATGGAACGACTAAACCCAAATCGGTCATTAGATCCTGAACAGATTTTATTTGATTGTTGAGCAGTTTGTTCCTTGTTTGCTAGATGGCGTAGTGGGCTACGGCGAGAATGGACGAAAGACAAGATGCCAACAAGAAAATGAAAGATGACAAGAAGTTGTCTATTCAATTACGAGTAGCACAACAATGGTCTAATGACCGATTGTGGTTAAACTGAAACGGTGGCTGGAATGTGAGGGTAGGGGTCGTAATCTTCGAGTTGGAAGTCTTCAAACTCGAAAGAGAAGAGATCTTTCACCTCAGGATTGATGCGCATCTTGGGAAGTGCACGAGGGGTGCGGGTGAGTTGCAGTTGCGCTTGTTCCAGATGATTGAGATAAAGATGGGTGTCGCCAGTGGTGTGGATGAATTCTCCGGGTTGGAGGTCGCACACTTGTGCCATCATCATGGTGAGAAGTGCATAGGAAGCAATGTTGAAAGGAACGCCCAAGAAGGTGTCCGCGCTGCGTTGATAGAGTTGTAAGGAGAGTTTTCCCTCGGCAACATAAAACTGAAATAGGAGGTGGCAAGGCGGAAGTGCCATGTTGTTCACCTCGGCTACGTTCCAAGCTGAGACTATCATGCGACGACTGTCGGGAGTGTTACGGATTTGGTCTATAACTTGTTGGATTTGATCAATGTGACCTCCATTATAGTCTGGCCATGAGCGCCATTGGTGACCATAGATAGGTCCTAGTTCTCCATCAGCATCTGCCCATTCGTTCCAAATGCGCACTCCATGCTCTTGGAGATATTTCACGTTGGTGTCACCACGCAAAAACCACAAAAGTTCATGGATAATGCTTTTGAGGTGAAGTTTTTTGGTGGTCAGGAGAGGAAATCCTTGAGAAAGGTCAAAGCGCATCTGATGGCCGAACACAGATTTTGTACCCGTGCCCGTGCGATCGCTTTTGGTGTTGCCTTCTTCGAGGATGCGTTGAAGCAAATCTAAGTATGGTTTCATAGCGTGTTTGTCGAGGCGGGAATAAAGAATGTGTGAGAGCGAGTAGAAATAGCCGTGGTGTGCGCCAGAGGTTTGCTGATGGGCGTGTCGTTTCGTTGTGACCAGAGTAGGAAAATCGAAGTAAAGGAAATCAACAGTCCGACAATGCTGGTGGTGATGGCAGCACGCTCGTGCGTGTTGCCCCAAAGAAAGAGGGTTGCAAAGAAGCTGGCAAGGGGCAGCAACCAGAAGAGTTGCAATAAGAGATATTGCAGGATGTCGAGTATTGTGCTGTCTTGTGTATCAAAAAGGGTGACACCACCGAACAAAAAGAAGATGAGTGTGCCAACGGGGATGAATACATTGGGGAAACTCAAGGCTAGAAGCCATTTGGGATATTGGTTCATCGAACTGAGGCGTTAGAGTGTAGACGTTAGATTTGGGATGTCCGTTGGAGGAGGGTGGAGCTATCCTTGCGAAAGGGGCTCAATGGGTCTTAAGTGGTCTAGAGTTGCTTGCAAAAATGCGTTATAATCACGCAAGAACTAGGCTTTCTTTAGAGCTTGTCTTGTAGGGCATCATAGTTGAGCACAGAAGAATCTCCATAAGAAAGGAAGCGGAAATCGTGATTGAGCGCGTAGTCGTAGATTTCTTGCCAACGTCCGTCGACGAATGCGCTCACTAGGAGAAGAAGTGTCGACTGAGGTTGGTGGAAATTGGTGACAATAGTGCGCACAATATGGTATTCGTAACCCGGAGCAATGATGATTTGCGTGGCCGTGTGGAGGGTGTGCAAACCATGCTCATCGAGATAGTGCAAAATCTCTTGCAGGGCTTCGACTGCCGTCAAAGGAGTGGTAGTGGATGCAGCGTATTCGTAGGGCAACCATTGGGGGACGTGCAAATCGTCTTCTGTGGGTGTGCGCTGTTCTGTACGAGCTTGGTGCAAGCGTACGCCTATATAATAAAGGCTTTCGAGGGTGCGAACGCTGGTGGTGCCAACGGCGATGCACTGTGCTCCGTGAGCCAGGAGGCGTTCAATGGAAGTGCGTGGCACAGCTATCCATTCTGCGTGCATGGTGTGACCAGATATTTCCTCACTCTTCACAGGTTTGAATGTGCCTGCACCTACGTGGAGCGTAATTTCGTTGCGTTCGATGCCGCGCGCATCGAGATTATTCAGCACTTCTTCGGTGAAATGCAAACCAGCAGTGGGGGCTGCCACCGAACCTTTGATACGTGAGTAGACTGTTTGGTAAGTTTTGAGGTCGCTCTCTTCTGTGTCGCGATTCAAATAGGGAGGAATGGGCAATTCACCGATACTTTCTAGTATCTCAGCCCATGAAATTGTGGGGGCATCCCAAGCGAAACGAATCTCAAAGCCCGTTCCTTGTTCGCCTACACGCTCAGCAGTGAGAGTCACTGTGCGGTCTTGTACGGTGATTTCGCGTTGCAAAGCACCTTCTTTCCACTTTTTGAGATTTCCCACCAAACAAACCCAACTTACTTCGCCTTTGGTTGCGAAGGATTGCTGATAGTCGAGAGGGGAGAAGGGCTCTAGACAGAAAATTTCAATGAGTGCACCAGTGCTTTTGTAGAAGTGCAAGCGTGCTTGAATCACTTTTGTGTTGTTAAACACCATAAGTGAGCCCTTGGGCAGGTATTCGGGAAGTTTAGAAAAGACCTCTTCTCGAATTGTACCATCGCAGCTGCGTAGCAGTAGCTTAGATTGATCGCGTTGTGCTAAGGGGTATTTTGCTATTCGCTCTTCGGGGAGGGAATAAGCGTAGTCTTGTATTTTGATGTGCTGTGTGTCGGTCATGCCAAATGTCTAGAGTTTACTTGGAGAACTGTTCAAGGTCGAGCTTTTCAACGCGGCCAGTTGTGGGAGATAGTCGCACTTTGGTGTTGAATTTCTTGTTGAAAAGTACACCGCCAAGGTGTTCAATGCGACCGAATTGCGCAATGGGAACGATTCCATTAAACCAAACTCTTGATTCATCGAAGATGCGTATGGCTGCATTGCTAGGGATGCGATAGCGAAGGTCTTCCACTTCTTTCTTTTTCTTGGGAGATTCTTCAGTTTCGGGTAGCGTGGCTTGATCTGAGATCTGAAGTTGAATGGGAGTTCCTGCGACATCGTTGGCATCGACAAGTCCTAAATAGCGAGAGAAGCGGAAGAGGTCGAGCGTTTGTTGCGTTTGCTGAGGGGTAACCTCGAGAGTAAACACGTGCTCTTCAGTGGATTTCGTACCCAAAAAGAGAGAGAGGAGAGCAGTCTCGCGTTCGTCGAGCTGTGCTATCATGGTTTTCAATTGCTCCCCGTCCTTGGGATTGAAGTCTGCTTGACCTTTCGCCAACAAACCGCGGTTTTCGCGGATGTCATAAATCTCTTGTGCGGTGATTTCTGCGCGAGCAGCAATGCTTCCTGCACGGAGTATTTCTTGGGTTTTGTACTTATTACCTTGGGGGGTATCCTTACTGATTTTCTTCACGGAAGGAGCTTCCAAGGTGGGTAAAGCGTTGGCTGTGGTGTTCACGCTGAGCAAACGGCCATCGGGGGCAAGTTCCACGAGGGGAGCAGAGGTCTTGTGGTTCAACTTAATCGTATAGGCTTGTGTGCGATCAGCGACACCATAGGGCACCACTTCGATCTGCTGCAGCGTCCATGTGTCGAATGGCTGTTGCTCCACGTTAGGAGCATCCAAGAAACGCTGAGCAAAGGCTGCATATTCTCCGGGAGTGTAGCTTTCACGTTGGGCACGTACCACGACATGAAGGCGAGTTTGGGGTAAGAAGTAGGTGATACCTTCTTGCGTGATTCCGGGTTGATAAGGACGCACGTCGGTTTGAGCTTCTGATTTTAAGGGAAAACTCGATATAAGTGCGGTTAAACAGCTGATAAAAAGAAAACTATATGATTTCATTTTGTGAGGAGTTTGAAGAGACTAATGTAGAGAATGCTTGTGGAATTTCCGCAATGAAGTCGGATGCTATTGCGCTATGTTCACCGTGACGTTCGGTTGCGTACCAGCCTGATTGGTGATGGATGAAGACGCCTAATAGCGCAGCTGCTTTAGAAGAATAGCCTTGCGCCAGAAGACTGCTGATGATACCTGTGAGCACATCGCCACTTCCAGCTTTGGCCATGCCGCTGTTGCCTTGCGTGTCTAGTTGAAACACTTTTCCATCGTTGGTACAGACGTGGGTTTGATGGCTTTTTAGCACCACATGCACTTGTAGGGAAGTGGCAATACTCTGTGCTGAAGTAAGTTGATCCTCGAGGGTTTCGTGAGGTAATTCTAGTGCGGCACAAATCCGTTTCAGCTCTCCAATGTGAGGAGTGAGTATGGTCTCTGCTGGAAGATAGGAGAGGAGTTGATAATCTTGGGCTAAGATGTTTAGCGCATCGGCATCGAGCACCAAGGGTATGGGATTTCCTGAGGTTTCTAAGTCAAGTAACATTTTGATTTGTGCACGAAATGCCCATTGAGTTTCGCCTTCTGTGCCAATTCCAGGACCAATAGCTATCGCATTATAACCCTTTAATTCTATGATACTTGCCCAGTGTTGATGAGATTGTTCGTCGAAATGAAGAATTACTTCTGGTATCCTTGTCTGAAACACAACGTTTGCCGTTTCGGGCACGTGCGCAGTGAGCTTTCCTAAGCCAGTGCGGAGGGCAGCTTCTGCTGATAAAATCGCAGCGCCCATCATGCCGAAATGGCCACCCACCAAAAGTAAGTGACCGAACGTGCCTTTGTGCCCATCGTTAGGGCGAGGTTGTAGCAGTTGTCGTGCCAGTTGGGTATTGATTTTTGGGAAAGACGATACTTGCATTCTGCAAAGTTACACTTTTTTCTGGTATATCGGTGGTTTAGATGGTGTTATTTTTATCGGGATTCTCCCTCTCGGTAAGATGTTGAGTCAGCCAGCAACCGCCATACTTTGGCCGTAGAGCGATATCTCCAAATGGAGATGTGAGAGTTGTGTGAAATCTTGAGCAGTTTCAAGGCGAAACGTGGGAATGATGTTGAGCACTTCTGCGGCACGAAAGAGACAATCTCTTTGTTATGTCCTTCAATCTTGCGAGTGACGTGAGTGTTTTACGTGTAATCTATCTGAAAGCAAGCGCAAATGCCTGTTGAAAGAATGGAGAAACTCTTGAAAAGACCTTGGGATTTTGTTGAAAGGTCGGAGTTGCTGAAATGGTCATAATGAAAGGTCTGACTACTATTTTTAGTCCTGTTTTGCCAAATTGAAGAGATTTCTTTGATATTCCTGAGTCTTTTGTGGAATATGCCGCTGAAAATTTGCGATAGTCCATATTATTCCGTATCTTTGCGCGCATAATTAAATCGTGGAGAAAGCCGTGAGGCTGTGCTCCCTATTACCGAAAAGAAACGTTATAACGAATGTCTAATTTAGTAGCTATCGTGGGACGCCCCAATGTGGGCAAATCCACGCTTTTTAATCGACTCACCGGAACGCGCCAAGCCATCGTTAGTGATGAAGCAGGTACTACACGTGACCGCCAATATGGTAAGGTGGAGTGGGGTACGCGCGAATTCTCGCTCGTGGACACGGGTGGTTGGGTCGTAAACTCCGACGATATTTTTGAGGAAGAAATCCGTAAGCAAGTAGTCTTGGCTACTGAAGAGGCGGACCTCATTCTTTTTGTCGTTGATGTGCAAAACGGCATCACAGACTTAGATACACAAGTGGCACAAATCTTGCGCCGCGCCAAAACTCCTGTCATTCTTTGTGCCAATAAAACCGATCAAAACGAGGACCGTTATGGAGCTCCCGAGTTCTATGCTTTGGGTTTGGGTGAGCCTTATTGTGTGTCTGCTGCTACAGGTAGTGGGACTGGCGATTTGCTCGATTTGATTCTTGCTGAACTTCCTACGAAGAATCAAGAAGAAGGTGAGGAAAATATTCCTCGCTTCTCTGTAGTGGGCCGCCCAAATGCGGGTAAGAGCTCACTTATTAATGCCTTCATTGGTGAAGATCGTCACATTGTTACTGATATTGCTGGTACCACTCGCGACTCTATTCTCACGCGTTATGACAAGTTTGGTTTCGACTTTTATTTGGTAGATACCGCGGGTATCCGTAAGAAGAATAAGGTGTCTGAAGACTTGGAATTCTATAGTGTGATGCGTTCTATCCGCGCTATTGAAAATTCTGACGTTTGTATTCTTCTTATCGATGCCACACGTGGTATTGAATCACAAGATATGAATATCTTCCAGCTTGTTCAACGCAACAATAAGAGCCTTGTTGTGGTGGTGAACAAATGGGATACCGTGGAGGAAAAGACGCAAAAGGTGATTTCACACTTCGAAGATACCATCCGTGAACGTATGGCGCCTTTCACTGACTTCCCCATTATCTTCTCTTCTGCACTGACTAAACAACGCATCTTTAGAGTGCTTGAAACAGCGAAAGAAGTTTATCTCAACCGTAAACGCCACGTTGGTACTGCTGCCCTCAACGAGCGATTGCTACCCCTCATTGAGGCTTACCCACCTCCATCAATTAAGGGTAAGTATATCAAGATTAAGTATTGCGCACAAATCCGTGATACCCAGATCCCAACCTTCGTGTTCTACGCTAACTTGCCACAATATGTGCGCGATCCTTATAAGCGTTTCTTAGAAAACAAGATTCGTGAGTATTGGGATTTTAGCGGTTGTCCTATCAATATCTTCATTCGTCAGAAATAAACGACTATGCGTCAGTTCTTGCGGTTCAGCTATCTTTTCTGCTGCATCTTGATTTCTGCCTGCACTTCTGCTAAGTCGGAAACAACAGCCTTGCAGATTCCACCTCTCGAAAGTGCAGAAGTGGAGCGTGTGTATGGCTTGTATCAGCAGGGGCAGTATGCAGCTTACGTCGCAGAGATGGCTTCTTGTGATAACACCCCCGAAGATTATCGCAAGCAAATGGCTGATTTGCACAAGCAACACGCTGTTTTGCAACAAGAAAAGATGGGCGGTGTCGCTTCTGCACGTGTGGTGAAACTAACACCCTCTGCAGATGGACGGCAAACCAACGTGACGCTGCGTGTCAACTATCGCAATCAAACCCATGAAGAAGTGCTATTATCTTTTGTCTGGGTCAAAGATCGCTGGCGATTACGTTGAGCTTATGTCAATATAGATGCGACAGTATGGGAAGAACCGTAAACTTCTCCTTTTATATATAATCTTCTCCTATTATATATAATGTAGATAAGGGCTCTTCCGCTGTTTGTTCCCCAAGTTACTTCAAATCCCCCAACATAATCTATCTCTCCCATGGAATTAGATATCCTCACAGCAGTGTCGCCCATTGATGGACGTTACCGTAGCAAAACCGAAGCTCTTGCCCCTTATTTCTCAGAGTATGCTCTGATGAAGTATCGTGTGCGTGTAGAAATTGAGTATTTCATCACGCTTTGTGAGCTACCTTTGCCACAGTTGGCTGATTGCGACCAGAGCCTCTTCCCCCGATTCCGCGCTATCTACGAAAACTTCTCTGAAGAAGACGCAGCGCGTGTCAAAGCCATTGAGTCTGTGACCAACCATGATGTCAAAGCGATTGAATACTTCATCAAAGAAGAATTCGACAAAATCGGTGGTTTGGAAGCCTATAAGGAGTTTATCCACTTCGGTCTAACGTCACAAGATATCAACAACACAGCTTTCCCTTTGATGCTCAAGGATAGCCTTGACAAGGTCTATGTACCTCTCTTACAAGAAGTCATTGATGCAGTGAATCAGCGTGCGGAAGAGTGGAAAGATATCCCCATGTTGGCGAAGACCCATGGACAGCCTGCTTCACCTACTCGCTTAGGTAAGGAAGTGCGTGTCTTTGGTTATCGTTTGGAACAACAGCTCAATCAACTCAAGGCTGTGCCTTTGAGTGGTAAGTTTGGGGGGGCAACTGGTAACTTCAATGCGCACCACGTGGCTTATCCTCATATCGACTGGGCAGACTTTGGTAATAAGTTTGTAGCTGAAAAGCTCGGACTTGTGCGCGAATCCTACACCACTCAGATTGCCAACTACGACAACCTTGCTGCAGTGTTTGATGCCATGCGTCGCATCCATACGATTCTCATCGACCTCGATAGAGACTTCTGGCAATATGTGTCGATGGAATACTTCAAACAGAAGATTAAGGCTGGAGAAGTGGGTTCTAGTGCGATGCCTCACAAGGTGAATCCTATCGACTTTGAGAACTCTGAAGGTAACTTGGGAGTTGCCAACGCAATTCTTGAGCATCTTAGCATGAAATTGCCAATCAGCCGTTTGCAGCGTGACTTGACAGACTCAACTGTCTTGCGCAATGTGGGTGTGCCCATGGGACATGCGCTCATCGCTTTCTCATCTACGCTCAAGGGGCTCGGCAAATTGTTGCTCCGTGAGGAAACTTTGGCTGCTGACCTCGAGCATAACTGGGCTGTTTGCGCAGAAGCGATTCAAACCATCCTTCGTCGCGAAGCCTATCCTCATCCTTATGAAGCACTCAAGGCACTTACGCGCACGAATGCTGCTATCACAGAGCAAAGCATCTCTGAGTTTATCGACACACTCGAGGTGAGCGATGAAATCAAAGCTGAATTGCACAAAATCACTCCTCATAACTACACTGGTATTTAAAGAGGTTGACAACGAACTTTCCACGCATCGTGGGGCTTGTTCCCATGATGCGTGAGTACACTGTCTAATAGAAGGGCGAAATTCTTTTGGAATACTATTATAGATGCTCGTGACATCGTGCATACACATCTATATCATGAAGTGAACAGACACACAATAACGCACTATTCTCAAAAGTTCTTCGTACTCTCTATCCTTTCTCGGCCGTGAGGTCGACTTTCTCAACATCAATACAAAGTACATTCTAAATTTATAAAAGCAATGAGCGATTACGATCAGCACAATTACGACGGAGGCCGCCGCGAGGGCTACACTTCGTCTAACGGAGGACGCAACGAAAACCGTTCTCCCCGTCCGCGTTTTACCCGTGAGGGAAACAATGCGGAACGCCAAACTTATGGCGGACATTCTAGCTACAACAGTAATAATGGCAATCGCGGCTACAATCGCGGTAGCAATAACTATAATGATCGTCAAGGCGGTTATGGCGAACGCCAAAGCGGCGGCTATAATCGTGGGAATGGCGGTTACAATCGTGGCGGCAGCTACGGTAATCGTCAGCAAGGCGGTTACAATGCACAAGGCGGTGGCTACCAACGCAACGAAGGCGGTTATGGCAATCGTGGTGGAAGCTACGGCAACCGTCAACAAGGCGGCTACCAACGTCAGTCAAGTGGTTACGGTGCTCAAGGCGGCGAATATGGCCGTCCTAGCTATGGTAATGGCAACAACGGAGGTGGTTATGGTAATCGTGGTGGAAACTACGGCAATCGCCAACAAGGTGGCTACAATCGTGGCGGACAAGGTGGTTTCAACCGCGGTGGTGGCTACAACAAGTTCTCCAACCCTGGCAAGCGTCGTATAGAATACAAAGAAGAAGCTTATGATCCTACGAAGCCTATCCGCTTGAACAAGTTCCTGGCCAACGCAGGAGTTTGCTCTCGTCGCGATGCAGATAAGTATATCGAAGCAGGTGTGGTGAAGGTTAATGGTGAAGTCATCACCGAACTCGGTCACAAAGTGCTCCGCACCGACACCATTCTCTTCCACGACCAACAAGTGAAGGCCGAGAAGAAAATCTATGTGTTGCTCAATAAGCCCAAGGGTTACGTGACAACTAGCGAAGATCCTCAAAACCGCAAGACGGTGATGGACCTCGTGCGAAATGCTTGTATGGAGCGTATCTACCCCGTAGGTCGCCTCGACCGCAACACTACTGGTGTGCTTCTCCTTACGAATGATGGTGAAATGGCTTCTAAGCTCACCCATCCTAAGTTCTTGAAGAAGAAAATCTACCATGTTTATCTTGATCGCAACGTCACCGCTGCCGATTTGCGCCAGATTGCAGAGGGTATCACCCTCGAAGACGGTGACATCCGTGCAGATGCTGTGGACTATGCAAGCGAAACAGACAAGAAGCAAGTAGGTATTGAAATTCACTCTGGTAAGAACCGTATCGTGCGTCGTATCTTTGCGAGCCTCGGCTACAATGTCGTGAAGCTCGACCGCGTGTATTTCGCAGGATTGACCAAGAAAAACGTGAAGCGTGGCGACTGGCGTTTCCTCACTGAGGAAGAAGTACGCATGCTTCGTATGGGTTCGTTCGAATAATTTGCGAATTCCCATTATTTCCGAAGCAAGTAGTTGTGACTGATTTATAGCATCCTCTCCTGGGTGTCGTTCATTCTGGCATTAGAGATTGGAGAGTGTAGAGCTGTGCAACGCTACTTGTTGTAGGAACTTCCCTATATCTCTAGAACAACTTATCCCAACCTCATGGAAAGAACCAAGATAAAGGACCTTTTGGCCCGTACCGACTTTGGCGCAGAAGTATGCGTGAAAGGATGGGTGCGCACTCGTCGTGGTAGTAAAAGCGTAAACTTCATTGCGCTCAACGACGGTTCGTGCCTGAGCAACGTGCAAATTGTAGCCGATGTGGAGAAGTTCGACCCCGAACTTCTGAAGCTCATTACCACAGGTGCTTGCTTGAGCGTAGAAGGTACGCTCGTAGCTAGCCAAGGTGGCGGTCAAGCTGCAGAAATCCAAGCCTCAGCCATCGAAGTGCTCGGAGCTTGTGGCAACGACTATCCCATGCAGAAGAAAGGCCAGACGTTTGAATATATGCGCCAACACGCACATCTTCGTCTCCGTACCAACACTTTTGGTGCCATCTTCCGCATTCGTCACCACATGGCAATGGCGATTCACCGCTATTTCCATGAACATGGCTACTTCTACTTCCACACTCCCATTATCACTTCCAGCGATGCTGAAGGAGCTGGGCAGATGTTCCAAGTCACCACAAAGAATCTTTACGATTTGAAGAAGGATGAAGAAGGTCACATCGACTATTCTGATGATTTCTTCGGAGAATCTACTTGTCTCACAGTGTCTGGTCAGCTAGAAGGTGAGTTGGGCGCAACGGCTTTGGGTGCAATCTACACTTTTGGTCCTACCTTCCGTGCCGAAAATTCCAACACTCCTCGCCACTTGGCAGAGTTCTGGATGATCGAGCCTGAAGTTGCTTTCATGGATCTCCAAGGATTGATGGATTTGGAAGAAGATTTCATCAAGTATTGCGTGCGTTGGGCACTCGACAACTGCATGGAAGATCTCGAATTCCTTAACAAGATGATCGATAACACGCTTCTCGAGCGTCTTCGTTCTGTAGTAGATACCGAATTTGTGCGTCTCACTTACACTGAAGGTATCGAATTGCTCGAAGCTGCTGTGGCAAAGGGTAAGAAGTTTGAGTTCCCCGTATCTTGGGGTTGCGACTTGGCTTCCGAACACGAGCGTTATCTCGTGGAAGAACACTTCAAGAAGCCCGTCATCCTCACTGATTATCCCAAGGAAATCAAGTCTTTCTACATGAAGACCAACGAAGATGGCAAGACCGTACAAGGCACCGACGTACTCTTCCCTCAAATTGGAGAAATCATAGGTGGTTCTGTGCGTGAAGAAGACCACGATAAGCTTTTGGCGCGTGCCGATGAAATGGGTGTACCTCACAAAGACATCTGGTGGTATCTCGACATCCGCAAGTTCGGTTCATGTCCTCATGCTGGATTTGGCTTAGGTTTCGAGCGTCTCATCCTCTTTGTGACTGGCATGCAGAACATTCGCGACGTGATTCCTTTCCCTCGCACGCCAAAGTCCGCAGCGTTCTAAATCCACTTATCCATTATCTCTTCAACTCTCTGGCTGCGAGCAATACACCTCGTGCCAGAGAGTTTTTTGCGAAGTCGCTGTTTTAAGGCTTGCAGCATTTGTTTTTCCCTAGCCCTCCCATACTTTCTACTGCGCAAGTCGCAATGTAGTTTTACGATATGACGATTCTCGTTCTACACAATAACTATTCATTTTCTGCGTTATCAGAACGAGGTGTTGTTTCCTCAGCACCTTCGGATCTTATTTACTACACGTTGCCTGAGACTTCCTTGCAGCGCAATGGTAAACCCGTGTTTCTACCTGATTATGCCAATCCTGCACAGTTAGAAGTGCATTTAGCCGTGCGCATTTGTCGTTTGGGACGTCATATTTCTGCGCGATTTGCTTCTCGCTATTATGATGCTGCTACGGTGATGCCTCACTTTATTGCACCTGCTTTGTGGGAAAAGACTCAAAAGCTCGGATTACCTTGGGATGCAGCCTTAGGTTTTGACAATGCCACTCCCTTGGGAGAGTTTGTAGAAATAGCCCCTTCCACTGTATCTCAACTAGACTTCAGTTTGCGCGTTGATGGTGAAGAACAAATGTCAGGCAGCACAGCCCAGTGGTTGCACCATGTTGATCAGGTCATTGCAGAAGTGAGCCAATATTTCACCCTGCGTCGTGGTGACATCTTCTTGATGGGAGCGCCCACTGCCCCCATTTTCATCACTCCCGACCATAAGGTCGAAACTTACCTTGGCGACATTCGAGTGCTTTCCTTTAATGTCAAATAGGAAAGCCTGCAGGTTAGGACAAATCTATCTATCTTTTCATTGCGAAAGGCATAGACGATTTCCTCTATTTTCGACTTCTTCCAGAAGATAATCCGTAGTTCTGAAAAAAAACTCCGAGCTTTTTTTTGAAAATGTCGGAGATTCTTTGTTTAGCTCCGATATTTCTGGTTAGATCTAGCATTGTTGTCGCCACACCACCACCTTTTTCGTATCGCGCATCCATTCTATTTTCATAAATCTCGCAATGAATCATCCGCACCTTCTATGGACATTCCTCGCCTTTGCGCCCCTTTCTCTGATGGCGCAGAGCGAATTTGTGCATATCTCCACTGCAGACTATGTGGTGAGCGACAGTTTGCCGCTCTTCACTCAAGAACTCGCAGTGGAGCAGGGCAATTTGCAGCACGAAGTGACCTTGGTTTATCCAGAATATGCACCTCTATCTTCAGAAGAACGCAAGTGGGTGAATAAGATGGAGCGTGAAGTGGGCAGAGTGTCGCAGCCAAAGTTGGAAATTTCGGCTGTGGTAGAACAAAAGCGCAAACGGTTGGTAGTCACCTTTGTGCCTTTTGTCTACAAAGACGGCAAATGGCTTCGCATCACCTCTTGCAAACTCAAAGTAGTGAGTGCACCTTCGGCTGAAAAACAAGGTTTTTCTGCCCCTTCTTTGCGTACACAATCAGTGACACAGGCAACATCCTTTCATGTTGCTAATTCCGTTTTGATACCCCAAGCGGCAACGGCTACTCGTGCCGCGGCAGAGGGGCAGCAGCGTTGGGCTTCATCTTCTGTGCTTAATCAAGGACGCTGGGTGAAGATTCGTGTAGAGCGTGAAGGCATCTACAATCTTTCTGCCGATTTTTTGCGAAGGGCAGGCTTTTCTCAGCCCGAACGTGTGAAAGTCTTTGGTTATGGTGGACTGCAACAAGACGAACGACTGTTGTTTGACACGGAGAGCGAATCCGTGGAATCACAACGTGTGCCCGATGATCTTGTGGAAGTACCCACTTTGCGCGAGGGCAATCAGCTTCTTTTTTGGGCAGAAGGTACACAACGACGCAATTACAACCAAAGTACTGGCAAGTGGTCACACTCCAACAACTATTATTCGCGCTACAGCTATTACTTCCTCACCGAGGGCGACGCACCTTTGCGCATCAGTGCTCTAGCTACGGTAGAATCCGACGCAGCCACAACGTTAGATCGCGTGCCCTTTGCAGCCATCTGGGATGAAGATCAGGCAGGATTGTATCAAGGTGGTCGTCGAATGTTTGACGGGCATGACTTTGCCACTCATAATCAAAAGACATTTAACGTCAATGTGGCTGATTTAGCAGAAGATGCTGGAGAAGTTCCCGTCGAGGTTTCCTTTGCAGCTGCTTCTTCTACTTCTACCACTACAGCAGAGGTGCAATTGAATGGTGCTCGTTTAGGGCAACTTTCTGCAACAGCCTTCAACACCCTTACTTCAAGTGCGACCCTCGACACCAAAAGTTTTCGTCACAACATTCAAGAGGGAGCCAACAGCTTTGTGGTGACTACCACTGCAGGCAATAGTGCCCGCATGGATTTTGTGAGAATCTCATATCCTCGTTTGTTGAAAGTGCAGGCTATTCCTTATAGCTTTTCACCAAAGTCCACTGGGGTGACCACACTCTCTGTGCAAGCTGCAACAGCTTCAACAAGATTATGGCGCATCGGCCAACTAGGAAGTCCCACAGCTGAAGTTCCGCTCACCCATCTTTCAGAGGGGCGTGCCACTTTCACCACTGACACTCCACAACGTCGATTTGTGGCTTTCAATACTTCCGAGCCTTATCCCGATCCGCAGTTGGTGGGCGAGGTAGCAGCGCAGAATCTTCATGCAGATTCTGGTATTGACTATGTGATTATCGTACCAGCCAGCGGAAAACTCACACAGCAGGCAGAACGTCTCGCAGCGCTACACCGACAACACAGCGGAATGACGGTCAAAGTGGTGCGTGCCGATCAATTATATAATGAGTTCTCTTCTGGTACTCCCGATGCCAACGCCTATCGTCGGTATTTGAAGATGCTCTATGACCGAGCCGATGAAAATATCTCCGCACCGCGCTATGTCCTCCTCCTTGGGAAAAGTCCGTGGGACAATAGATTTCTCACTGATGATTGGAGGCGCCAGAACCCCGATGACTATTTGTTAGCCTACGAACAGGATGCTTCTAACTATAGTATCGGAACGGTGAATAGTTATATCACCGATGATTTCTATGCACTCCTAGATGATGGCGAAGGTGAAGCCATAGTGCGTGAGAAACCAGACCTTGCCACCGGACGAATGGTCGCTATTACTGACGAACAAGCTAAAGTCTTGGTAGATAAAGTGGAGCGTTATCTGTCGAATGTCGATGCTGGCGAGTGGAAAAATAATGTGGTGATGCTCGGTGATGACGGCGATGCCAACGAACACATGGAAGATGCGGAGCGAGTGGCAAAGGAATACCAACAAGGCTCCAATAATCGCCTCAATCTCTCCAAAATTTATTGGGATCGCTACAATCGAGTGCCCAGTGCTATTGGATATACTTATCCGATGGTGCGCCAACAAGCTTTGCGCCACATGGAAGAAGGCGCTGCCATCTTCAACTATAGTGGACACGGAGCTCCGTTTCAAGTGTCGCACGAAGCCTCTTTAGCGCTTGAAGATTTCAAAAAAACTTACAACACTCGGCAGTCGCTATGGGTTTTGGCATCTTGCGAAATCTATCCCTTCGACAGTCGAGAAGACAACCTGGCTGAAGAATTTCTCTACCAGCCCAACGGAGGTAGCATAGCTTTCATGTGCGCCACAAGAGCTGTGTATGCCACTCAAAACAATGCGCTTAATCGTCGTTTTGCTTACTACGTTGTAGGACGCGATGACAGGGGAAAGCGCATCACCATGGGAGAAGCCTTGCGCAGAGCCAAGAATGATTTGCTCACTCCTGCAGGAAAGAGTTACAGAGAAATCGACAATTCGATCAATAAACTCAAGTACGTTTACTTTGGCGACCCAGCTTTGACACTGTCTATCCCAACCGGTAGCGTGGTCATCGATAGTATTAACGGAAAAGCCATAACTTCTACCACAAACGTCCAATTGGCGGCTGGTAGCGTGGCACGTTTTAGTGGGCATATCACGACTAGTGCGCAAGACAATGGGGCTATAGATGCAGCTTTCTCAGGTTTGCTTTCAGCAACTATTTATGATCGTATGGAAACCATCGTATGTAAAGATAACGATGGTAGTGCAGCCCAGAGAAATCGTCTTCCCCTTTCGTTCCGCGAACGAGAAAGCACGGTCTTCAAGGGGACAGCGCGGGTGGAACAAGGGAAGTTCTCCCTCTCTGCTATCGTTCCTCGCAACATTAGTTACAGCACGGATGCAGCGCGTCTCAGTCTGTATGCCGTGAGTGACGATAAAAAGACGGAATGCAACGGTGTCAATGAGCAGTTTTATCTTAATGGCACTGCCAATAGTGCCACTCCCGACACACTTGCTCCCAAAGTCGTGGCTTATTTGAACCAAGTGGAACAAGCAGATTATGCCATTGTCGGTCAGAATGCTACGTTGATTGCTGATATCTCTGACGATATGGGCATCAATGCCAGCCAAGGTTCGCTAGGTCACGACATGGAGTTGACCCTCGACAACGAACCTTCTGTTAGTGTCAATGAGTATTTCACTTTCTCCCTTGGGAGCTACAATCGTGGACAAATCGTTTATCCCCTCCGTAATCTCTCACCTGGACAGCATACGCTCAAATTGCGCGTGTGGGATGTCAATGACAATGCCACTACCACCACCTTGCGATTCATCGTCTCCGCCCAAAACGGTGCGGAAACTACGCTGACCACCACAGAAAATCCCACTCGACAAGCTACAACCTTCGTTGCTAACTTCCCCGCCTCAGACCAAGAGGTTGAACTTCTCCTAGAAGTGACAGATGCGAGTGGTAAAGCTGTTTATGCTCATCGAGATAACCTTGCAGCGGGGCAGGGAAGTTGGTCACAAATGTGGACTCTCCGCAGCAACTCTGGCGCACCTCTCATCGCAGGACTATACATTTGTCGCCTGCAAGTACGCTATGCCGATGGACGAAAGTCCACAGCTTCCTATAAACTCGTCGTAGTGGAATAAACGATTGTCCGCATGACAGCTATCTTTCTTGGAGATTTGGGTTAACCTTAGCTTGTGTCGAGAGATGAGCTCCTAAATCTTCATTCCTCATAATTCTTAGAATCCTCACATTGTTTCAATGAAAAGAATATTCCTTCCCCTCTCTCTAGTTGCCTTCTGCCTTGGAGCACAAGCGCAAAACGAGATTAAAGAAAAGTTCAACCCAGTGCGTACTGCTGTTATCTCACAGACCATCGCTGCCGATGCGCGTGGTGCTGCCATGGGTGACGTAGGTGCTGCCACAGAAGCCGACGTGCATTCGCAAAACTGGAACCCTGCAAAGTATCCTTTTACCGTTTCGCGTGCAGGTTTTGCAATGAACTACACCCCTTGGCTGAGACAACTCACTGAAGGTATTGCTTTGGTGAATGCTGTGGGCTATGCTCGTTTGGGAGATTACCAAGCCGTCTCTGGTTCTATCAAGTATTTCACCGTGGGTGAAGTTCCTACTCCCCAGGCTGGTGTGGTGCGACCTTATGAATATGCCGTTGATGTGGCTTATTCTCGCCTATTATCTGAAAGATTTTCTGCAGCAGTTGCACTTCGCTACATGTATTCTGACCTGACGGGCCACTATACAGACGACGTCACCCCTGGTTCTGCTTTTGCAGCAGACGTTGCAATGTATTGGAACAATTATATTTTCCTCGGTCGACGTGAGTGTGCACTGAATCTTGGTTTGAATGTGAGCAACATCGGTTCAAAAATCAACTTTGGCAGCAATTACTCCTATTTCATTCCTACTAACTTGCGCTTTGGTGCGAATTTGTTGATTCCTGTCGACGAGTACAATAAGTTTGCCATCACTGCAGAAGCCAATAAGTTGTTGGTTCCTTCTTTGCCATTGCGACAAGATGGTGAGAGCAACGAAGATTATAAGCAGCGCGTGCTTTCTGATTATAATGATCTCTCACCTATCTCCGGTATTTTCAAGAGCTTTAGCGATAGCGAACGAGGATTCAAGGGCGAACTTGAAGAAGTGCAATGGAGTGTAGGTGCGGAATACATTTACAATGATAAGTTTGCCCTCCGTGGTGGTTATCACCATGAAAGTGAGGCGCAAGGTAACCGCAAATACTTCACTTTTGGTGCTGGGTTCAAAATGAATGTCCTTAACATCGACGCAGGATATGTGGTGGCGACCACACCTTCTAATCCGCTTGACCAGACTTTGCGTGTCACACTCTCCTTTGACATGGATGGTCTTCGCGAACTTTTTGGGCGTCGTGGTCGATAGTTGCAAACTTTTTCCCTTGAACTGCTGGAGAAGCTCTGAGTGATGCTGCATAAGACTTGAGATATTGGGTGAAATCTCTCTGAGCATTCCACAACAAACACTACATATTACAACAATGACTATACGAGTAGGTTATGGCTATGACGTGCATCGTCTAGCTGAAAATAGAGATTTCTGGATGGGTGGAGTGAAAATCGACCATCATGTTGGGTTGCTTGGTCATAGCGACGCCGATGTGCTCATCCATGCCATCTGTGATGCAGTGCTGGGTGCCGCTAATATGCGCGACATCGGTTTTCATTTCCCCGACACTGACCCCAAATATAAAGGCGCAGATAGTAAGGTGCTACTCCAGCGTACCATTGAACTCATTGCTACAAAGGGGTATCGCGTGGGAAATGTAGACTGCACGATTTGTGCAGAGCGTCCCAAACTCAATCCACACGTGGAAGCCATGCGCAAATGTCTGGCTCCTTTGATGCAAGTGGACGAAGATGCCATTTCGATTAAGGCCACGACAAGCGAGCGCATGGGGTTTGTGGGGCGAGAAGAGGGCATTGCAGCCTACTGTGTTGCGTTGATTGAGAAAGACTAAACTAGATATTTCTATTATTCATTCTATATTATTTTCTCTATTATCACGATTATGTCCTACAAAGAACAAATGCTTCAGCAGAAGCGTCAAGAACTTTCCGAACGCGAAGCCACTTTAACCACGCAAACTGTTTTAGAGCGCTACGAAGCTATGAAAGCTGATGGGCAGTTGGCTAGTCCTTCTTCCTTAAAATTGGCTCTTCAAGACGATGCTTATGGATTAGTTGCAGAGTTCAAGCGCAAAAGCCCTGGTGTTGGTGTGCTGAATGCAGAAGCGGTGCCTCAAGTGCTTTGTCCTGGTTTCGCAGGCGCAGGCGCAGCTGCCGTTTCTATGCAAACAAATGAGGCTTTCTTTGATAGTAAGTTGGCGTTTCTTCGCACGGCTTATGGCACCATCGAAGGTCATGGCTTTAATATTCCCGTATTGCGCAACGATGTAATCATCAGCAAACGTCAGTTGTTGGAGGCTCGTCTCTTTGGAGCTTCTGCTGTGCAACTTGATGCTGATTTCCTTTCGTTTGAGGAATACTCTGAACTTCTGACTTATGCGCACAACATTGGTCTAGAAGTGGTAGTAGCTATTCGCAATGCCGATCAATTAAACTATGCACAAACCGCTGCCGACATTGTGGCAGTGGTGAACTACAACTTGGAAGATTTCACGGCGGATGTTCAACGTTCACTCCAGCTTGTGGCACAACTTCCCAAAGACAAAGTACTATTGGCTGAAGGTGGTGTGCGTACTGCTGACGAAATTCGTAAATTGAAATCTGCCGGTTATCATGGTGTTCTGCTCGGAAATTGCTTGATGTCACAAGCAGATCCCGCAGCTGCCCTTCAGCAACTGCGTAGTGAATTGTAAAGCGCTTCCACGAATGGAAAGAGGAGTGCTACGTCTTCTGATGGCACGCCAATGATGTATATGAAAAAGGCTGAGACCCGTGAAGGAGTCTCAGCCTTTTTTTTGATAATCAGTGGTAGATGACGGTACGACTCTCAATGATGCTTGCACAAAAGTCGCTGATTATTGCAAAGCAATAGCCATCAACGTGAGTGGACATGCCCGCAATGTCTCTGTTGCTTGGACGTTTGTAGCTGTATGCATGATTGTGGCATGGAGTTACAGCAAAATCCATCCCATAATGGCGCAAAAAAGAGCCATAAGGAGGCTAGTCCAGCGATGAATTTGCATACCGACGAGGTCGATAATGAAGAATATCAGAAGGACCGCACACAACCACCATCGCCAATATCCAAATCTAAAAAGAATGGTGATGGTGAATGCCGTGGCTAAAACACTGCTCATGATGCTCCGCCATTGCCAACGTCCTCTTAAGCGTGTCCAAGGAAGCTGACGAAAAGCGACGACACACAGCACTGGCACTACGCCTAAGAGTGCAGAACCAAGGACTGCGCTGGTGGAATTAAAGCACCATTGCACGAGGACAAGCACCATGACGAACAGAAGGGTAGGAACATCGTTGGGAGCTGTTTTGCGTCGAATCTGTTGGGGCATAAGAAAGGAAGACTAGCTGTGTTATACCTGATGTTGAGGACGGAAGAGGTCGTTGACGGTCTTGACAGGATTGAAGGTGGAAAGGGGCACTTCTACAAATACCGTGTTCCAGTCGCTCATCGCACCATTCCACAAACCTGGTAGCTCGAGGGCAAGAAGTTCCTTACCGTCTTTTGATTTGTGCGAGATAAAGCCCGTACTTGGGTCAACGAAGTCGGGAAGGTGGAATTTTTCTCCATTGAAATCGCGCACACCACAAACTAAATCAACAGGATTGAAGTGAGTGCCTTCTTCAAAGAGACGTTTCTTGGCAGGATCGTCCATGTCGATTTGACTACTTTCGAGGATTTGCAGAGAAATGCTGCCATCTGCGTTGTAAACCAAGAACGGACCGCCACCAGGTTCTCCCACATTGCGCACCATGCCACACACGCGGATGGGGCGGTTGAGGCGAGTGTAGAGATAGTCTAACAGCTCTAGCCCTTCCAATCCATGGGCGGTATCGCTTTGACAATGCAAGTCTTTTTCGAGGAAGTGCAAGATTTCTTGCATACGCTCCTCGCTGACGTTGCCCTCTTCGAGTTCCTCGAGATAAGCAAAGGCTTGCGCTTGCAAGTTCACCAGCAAACCAGCAAGCAGTTGTTTGTTGGTTACAGTGTCTTCCTTCAAACTATCGGGCGAAACATTGTCGACAGTCTTCACGAAAATAATGTCTGCATCGATGTCATTGAGGTTTTCGATCAATGCACCATGACCACCGGGGCGGAAGAGTAGGCTACCATCTGCATTGCGGAAAGGCGTTCCGTCGGCATTGGCTGCGATGGTGTCGGTGGAAGACTTCTGTTCCGAGAAGCTAATGTCGTATTGGGCTTGATATTGTGCTCCGAGTTGTTGGCTTGCTGTTGCAGATAGCGTTTCAAACAAGCTGCGATGCTCTGGAGAAACCGTAAAGTGAAGTTGCACTTTTCCTTCTGCATTCTTAGCATAGAGAGCACCTTCTACCAAGTGTTCCTCGAAGGGAGTGCGTGAGACATCCCCTTCGTAGCGGTGGAACTTCAAGAGTGCTTTGGGGAGATGTCCATAGTTTAAGCCTCGAGTGCCCAACAAAGCAGCAACAACAGATTTGTAATCGCCTTCTGCTACGAGTTGTCCACTCGTCTTTCCGTGAAGTTCTTGCAACTTTTGGTCAAGGTCGTGCAAGAAAGCCGCTTGTGGCAGATGTTCAAAGAAAGATTTCATGAAATCCGTGTCGGGAGTTTCGCTTGGCCCATCAAGGAAAGTGAAGAGATCTTTGAACATTCGGCTGGCAGCTCCTGAAGCCGGTACGAATTTAACCACTTGGTGGTCCACATCAGCCACATAGTCTTGCCATGCACGTAGATAGGCTTTGCGCACTTCGGGAGTAGGAGCATAGATTCCTCCGTTGTCCAGAGAAGCTGCTGCCGAGAGTTCTAGAAAGGGAAAGCCAGCACGAAGGTCGGCAAGCTGTTGATTCAGTTGTTGCTCTGTGATGCCTTTGGCAGCAAGGAGCTTATGGTCTTGTTCGTTCAACATGAGCAAAATGTATTTGAAAGAGAAAGTTCCGTGAACTTCTTGTCTATATTTGATTAGTCAATAAGGACCTTTGCAATGAGTTTGCGCAGGGTACCTTTTCCGATGATGGGTGCATGTGCATCTTCTGGCCATACGATGGCAAATTCGCCAGGATGGATGGTGTGATAGCTTTGCGCTTGTTCTGCATAAATCGCATAGTCGTCTTCCTCATTAAAGGGATTTACACTCTCGGTTGTCAGCACACTCATGGGCGACCAACCCATGGTTTCTTCGCCAGTGAGGGGGAAATGCACATCGATGTAGCGACGATGGACCTCGAGCACTTGATCTTCTGGAGCTTTCAATGTGGGGTCAGCAACATTGATAAAAAGGCGTTCTCCATCGAGTGTGATGCGTTCTGCAGGAACTTGGGAGAGATCGTGCGACTTGACGTAATCAAAAAGCTGCTTAAACAAAGGGTGAAGCGAGGCATAACGCTCGCTATCATTGAGATGGGCTATAACCATGGGAAATAACTTTAGAATCTAGAGGGACTATAGCGCGAATTTACAAAAAAAGCAGGAGTTTTCGGATGATAATCTGTATCTTTGTAGGATAAACTACTATTTTCTCTCCAATTAAAGGCTATTTTCGAATGCCCTTATAACTGATTTTGAACCCTCTTATTGTTGAGTTCTCTTGGTTATCTGGGATTTTCTGAACTTTCTATCCTAGTTTACGGTATAGAAATCAGCGCCTTTGTCCTATTCTTCCCACAACGCAATGAATCAAACGCCACGTTATACCTCACTCTCCACCTTTGTAGAGCGATATTTTCCTTTTAAGGTGCAGAAAATCTCTATCAATGCAGGATTTACCTGCCCCAATCGAGATGGACTCGTGGGAAGTGGTGGTTGCACCTACTGTAATAACCAATCATTCAACCCTGATTATTGCACGACAGAGGAGAGTGTGCGTGCGCAGCTCGAACGCGGCAAGACCTTCTTCCGACGTGCACAGGAAAAGCGTGCACTACAACGTGGAAAAGATTTGTCGGACGCGGACAAACGTATGAAGTATTTGGCTTACTTTCAAGCCTACACCAATACTTATGGGGAACAAGAGCATCTGGTGCGCTTGTATGAGGAAGCGCTCTCCGTGTCTGATGTGGTGGGCTTGGTCATTGGCACGCGCCCTGACTGTATGCCCGACGCTTTACTCGACTATCTCGCACAGCTGCATCGTGAAAAGTTTGTGCTGGTGGAGTATGGAGTAGAGTCCACTTGTGACGTTACTTTGGAACGCATCAATCGTGGCCACACGTATCAATGTGCAGTAGAGACCATTCAGCGCACTGCGGAGCGTGGTCTTCCCGTAGGGGCGCACTTCATCTTGGGACTTCCAGGAGAAACACGGGAGTTTACTGTGCAACAAGCGGAGATAATCAACCAACTTCCCATCGATACGCTCAAACTTCACCAATTACAGATCATTCGTGGCACAGCGATGGCGCGAGAGTTTATGCAACAACGAGAACGGGCCTCGCAAGATGCTTCCTTTGTCTCTGATTATTATCTGTACACAGCCGAGGAGTATGCTTCTCTCATTGTTGATTTTCTCGAAAAGTTGCGTCCCGACCTTGTTGTTGAACGCTTTACCTCCTCTTCTCCTCAAGCTTTGTTGCTTGCCCCTGAGTGGGGACTCAAAAACTATGAGTTTGTAGCCCTTGTAGAAAAGGAGTTACGACGCAGAGATTCCTGGCAAGGAAAATACTATCATCCTTGATTCCTGCAAAGACTGGAGCGAAACAAGATGTTTCTCTAGTCTGCCCCCTGACGTTCCACTATATTACGAAAATAAGGAAGCCGCACCAGAACATTGCTGGTGCGGCTTCTTTCTTTTTACGTGTGGTTCAAACGAAGGCTTAGGGAAAGTGGGGTGTGGTCATTCACTTCGGTCGTAGCTGAAGGGTGATTACCCTATGCGCATGCACCTTTGCGGTGGCTAACCACTTATTTTGTTACTTTACTTCCTTTTTGTCTTGTGGAGCAGTGGTGTTTTCTGCTGATTCAGTAGCCTTTACACTGTCGCCTTTAGCGGCAGAGTCAGCGCTGAGGCTGTCGGGAGTGGTGGCAGCAGCACTGTCTGTTGTTTCGCCTTTGCTGCTTTTGAAGAAATCGCAGCTGCTGAGTGTAGCACTTGCCATGCTCATTCCGATGAGTGCAACGGCGAGAACGAGGAGGGATTTGAGGTTGTTACCTTTGTTTGAAGAATTGTTGTGTGACATGATGTAATGTTGTTTGAGAGTTTATTAAACCCTAAATCGGTTATTAGACCGTTATAGTACGACTCGTAATTGAAAAGAGAACTTCCTATCATCTTTCATTTTCTTGTTGGCATCTTGTTTTTCGTTCGTTCTCACCGTAGCCCGCTACGCTTTCGAACTAACGGTAAACAATCTACTCAACAATCTAATGAAATCTGTTTAGGATCTAATGACCGATTTGGGTTAAGATGATTAGAGAGAATTGTCTGTAATTTAGGAGGGTTCCCGAAGAAACACGCTTGGCATTTATAGCGTCAATGTCTGGAGTCTTTCGAGATTACCATTGAAATAGTTCAAATCTACGTAATTGGCCTTGATACCATCTACCTTGCCTAGTTCGGTGAACTGCCAGAAGTCCCAGTGCCCTTTGTGGCGAGGTTGCGAAGTGTTGTAGTGAGCTACCCACCAACGGAAGCGATCGAACTTCGGCGAGTCGAGATAGGTGGCTTTGATGCTGGGAGAAGTGTAGATGATTGGGGTTACCCCATAGTGAGATTCCACGATGTTGAGCCATGTGAGCACGCTTTCTTGGAAATCTTTCACGTTGTGATGGTCTGTGGGTTCCACATCTAGGATGGGAGCTAAGTCTCCTTTCGAGAGTCGCACCTTGGAGATGTAGCGCAGCGCTTGCAACTGTGCCGATTTGTGGGGGAGATAGAAGTGATAAGCCCCGCGCACAATGTGATTTCTTTGGAGTGCTTGGAAGTTCTCATCAAATCTCTTGTCCACTTTGGTCACCCCTTCTGTGGCTTTGACGATGGCAAATCCGATGGGTTCTCCATTGCGTCGATGTTTCGCCACCTTTCGCCAGTTGATTTTGCCTTGGTGTTTGCTAACATCGATGCCCAATACTCGTTGACTTCTTGTCAATCCTGCTGGCTCATTGCCGAGAAATAGGCTCTTGCCCTTGTGACTAGCGAGCAACCACCATGCACCGAATGCTATGCACAAGCAAAAGCTGATGAGGAAAATCCGGCGACAGCGTGAAGACTTTTGGTGGGGTTTTGCGTTTCTCCGAAGAGCAAGGCAAGGAGGCTTGAAGTTATCGAGGAGGCTCATTGGAGTGGTGAGTTGTTTTTGGAGTAAATGTTGTGACCTTGGGAGGTCTTTCTATTTAGCATATCCCAAAATGTGAGAAAGGTAAATGGCTGGTGGCATTTTTTTTGAAGAAATTGAGGTGAGTACTGAGAAATACATTGGGCAACCCAGCGATTCCCATCGACAGATTGCCCCACTCGCTTAATTAAAAGGGTGTATTCCTTTGAGAGGTCTGTCTGAGCTTGTGCGGTGTTTCACACGCACTTCACGATGTTTCGTGAGCCTATCCCAAATCGGTCATTAGACCGTTATTCTGCCATTTGTTACAGAGAATATAACTTCCTGCCATCTTTCATTTTCTTGTTGGCATCTTGTTTCTCGTTCGTTCTCGCCGTAGCCCGCTACGCCTTCGAGCTAACGACAAACAATCTGCTCAACAATCAAATAAAATCTATTTAGGATCTAATGACCGATTTGGGATTATCTATATATCCCAAAGTGAGAGAAAAGTAAATGGTAGAAAGAGAAAAAAAATGGATTGTCGTGTTTATTCTTGTGAGGAGTGGTAGATTCCGTCTACAAAGAAGCCGTGCCCAACAACAGGTTGGGCACGGATTTTGATAAAGCATAGAGCCATTGCGACACATGGGTCGCGCAATTCGAGAAAGGCAGCTAGCGCTACAATTTTTTGATAGCTCTCTGCAGACGTTTCTTGGTTTTCTTGTCGTGGATATAATTATTCACGAGTTCGTTGAACACTTGTTTGGCATTCTTTCGTTGGCCTACACGCATATAAGCTACTCCAAGGTGCATGCCTCGCGACAGTTTGAGCTGGGAATTCTCCACAGGAGTATTGTCATAATTCTTGCGCCATTCAGGAATTCTTGCCTTAATCTCCTTCTTGCTCATCTTTGTCACCTCTTGATTGGCGCTAGCATAGTTGAGGGCAAAGAGCGTGCTTCCGCCACCTTCTTTCAAAGCATCAGAGAAAAAGGTATCTTCTGGCGCATTGCTCGGTTGATAAATGAAATGGACGCCAAACGCGATGATTACAGCTGCTGCAATGGAAGAAACAATCACCATGATGCGCTTGTGGAGGGGCAAGAGTTTGGGTGTAGATTCCGTGTTTTTGGACTTTTCGTCGTTCATAGCTTTCACTTGTGGAGAGGGTTTATGGAGTGGGGGAGTGGAAACTTCCGTTTTAGCAGCTGTCGATTCTGCTTGAGAGAAATCATTCTCCGAAGAGTCTGCCGAGGATTTGTTTTTTCTACCGAAGAGCGCTTCTCTTTCTTCAGTTGAAAGACTGAGGAGAGCAGCATTGACTTCGATGTTGTCTTGTTGAGCTTCCTTTCGGATGCCTTGCACCAAGGAGAGATACAGGCGAAAATCTCGTCGCATCTCTTCGTCGTGCATGAGTTGACTACAAAATTGTGTCATCTCTTGTTGCGAAAGTTGCCCTTGTAAATACTTGTCAAAGAGAGAGAATTGATCCATCATAAGATGTTGTGGGGCATTGCCCTGATTGTGCTCAGTAACCTCCTGGTCTGTCTTGGGAGAACGAAACCAGATTGGTGTGAGCGGTTGATGATTGAGCAGGCATATTATTACCACTGCTCTTTATAAGGAAGAGAGCGTCAGAAGAGCTTCAAAACTTCACCAAACTTTTTACGTTGTCGATGAGGCGTTTCATGCACTGATTCTTTTTGGCTTTTGCTGTATCGGCATTTTTCAGTCCCACTTCTTCTGCAATCTCTGTCATCGAAAGATTGTGGTAGTAGAAGCATCGTAGGATAGTCATGCAGGGATCTTGCAGTTCGCCGATACAACGATTCACCAACTCTATGCACTGATCTTTCCAGAGTGCATCTCCACTATCATCTGTTAGTTTGGCAACTTCATCGAGCAGTGTTTCCGCTGATTCGATGCAAATGGCGGTTTCTTCGCTGGTCTCCGTGGAAAAAGCCTCAGAACGCTCTTGATCGATGTCGTCGCTCGAGGTGACGCGTCCCAAGTGGCGCACAGATTTGCTTGCCATGTTTTGAATCGCCTTAAATGTATAGCGCATGAAATCGGTGTCAAGAGCTATCGTTCCTGCAGAGAGGCGCTCGTAATAGTTGGCAACACCCTCACTGACTAAGTCTTCGGCTTCGCTGAAAGACATGGAGGGGTAGTGCGAACTCAGCCACTGCAAGGCAGCGGAACGCAACTTGTGGAGCTGTTGTGCCAAGAGGGCAGCAGAAGAGGGGGCTGACATAGAGTGTAGTACCGGGGAAAACAGAGAATAAATTGGTGAACTGTAGGCGCACTTGTGTGGATGATTACCTTGTTTTGCCTTGAGATTTCCTTATAAAGATAATATGCTGATACAGATATATCCCAATTTTGCGAAAAGGTAAATGATCAGTCACGCAAAAGTTATGCGAAAGTGTATTCTTCCCTCTAAGATGGAGAGACATTTCTGCCTGCGAAGTTACGAAATTTATGTTAGTCTTCATAGAAATTGTGATAAGTTTTATCCCGATATTTGAAAGAATATAGGTAGAGTTGTTGATGATACGCACCTATATTTCAAAATTAAGTCAGAAGATATACTTCTTATTACTTCTTGCTTTAAGGAAACCCAACAGTATATAGGAGCGATTTTAACGCGCTATTGGAAGTTTGTGATGGAGCGTGCGAAAATATCCCCTTCTCGACGCATTATAATGGTGCGATTTCCTTGCTTAATCGCCCTATTATCGTAGTCTTAGCGAGAAAAACTCCGTTGTTTTGGCATTTTCCCTCGGAAGTTTTGGGAAAAACGTCCGAGATAATTTGAAAAAACTCCGACGTTTTTCCTGAAACGTCCGACTTTTTCATTCGCCGCTCCTAAGTTGATTGCAATTAAGTCCTTTTTCTTGCTTCCGCCACCGCTAGTTTTAAGAAAACTCTACCTAATTTCTGTTTTCGAACTTAACATTATTCCTAACGATAGATAAAAAAATGTGAGATATCCATTTACCTTTTCCTTTGTTTGGGATATTATACAAGAATGCTCCCACCAAAACGCGATGATAGGGTGGATGCCCACAAGCGAAGACGTTAGGCGAGCAAGCACTCAACAAAGTAACTTTTCAAGATCTCTGATTCTCCCTCAAAAACAAACAAGTTCTGATATGAAAAAGAAAAAGAAAATCCTCCTCATTTCCTTGTCCACCCTTTTCTGTGTCGCTTTGGTGCTTGGTGGTTGGTATTGGTATGCTTCTACCACCACCAATCCTTGGAATGCTGCCACCCTTGGCGAAATTCCTACGCCCATGGGCTACAAACGTGTAGAAGCTCCAGCAGGGAGCTATGCCGAATTTTTGAGAGCTTTGCCTTTGAAGCCAAGAGGGTCCAAGGTGAACTACTATACGGGGGGGAGAGCTCGCTATCGTGTACTTTATGGTGCTGCGGTGGACTATCCTTTGCTCAGTAATTTTGAGCAATGCGCTGATGTCACCCTGCGTTTGCGTGCAGAGTATTTGTGGCAACAAGGTCGCTATTCTGAAATCCGTTTCCGCAATGTCAATCATCAGATAGAGCAGTATAAAGGAGGTAAGTCTCGCAAGGCTTTTGAAAACTACCTGCGCAGAATATTTGGTATCTGCAGCACCTATTCGGTGAAAAACGAAACTAAACCACGCGCCATCGAAGAGGTGCAACCAGGTGATGTATTGGTTTATACCTCTCGAGGTGCGGGCCGTCTGGGACACGCCGTTTTAGTGGCAGATGTCGCTAAGAGTGCTTCGGGAAAAATTGCTATTCTGTGCGTGGAGGGTAATACCCCTGCTCGTGATATCCACGTCATCCGCAACGTAAAGAGTTTGGGAAACTGTTGGTTCTTCTTAGATAAGGACGACGACAAAATCAGTTTGACGGCTTCTTCTTATGAAAAAGACGAATTGCGCCACTATTAAATCCAGATTTAAGTCACTTACAACGCCGTTCTTTGGGGCAAATTATTCAACAGCTCTCAGAGGATTATAACACTTGTCTCAAGTACTAAGGATTTAGACGAAAATCAGGCTGAGCATCATTGCGATGCTCAGCCTGATTCGTGCTATTGCGTCGCGCGATTACCAAATCGCATTCATGTCAAATAAGGTCGGTTCTTGAGTGGGTGAGGGAGAGTGGGTGGGGCACTCGCCCATTTGTGGCGCTTGCTCATCTGAAATCCACGCCCATTGTCCTCGTTGTGGAGCGGTGATGCCCGAGAAACGCTTGCAGAGGTCGTGCATGGAGAGGGAGAGTGGACGTTCCAAATAGACTTGTTCGTAGCGCATCAAAATCTCATCGCGCGTCAAGGGGCGATGAGACTCCAAGAGAATTCTTCCCACTCGGCAGAAATCATAGATGAGTTGCTCTGCCATGAGGCGATGTCCTTGTGAGGAGTGCTCAATCCACGGGTGATGCTCGAGCAAGGAAGCAAGGGAAGCTTCTTCGGTGGAAGAGTTGCGCAGGCTTTCGAAGGAAGAAACTTGTTGGTAGTCTGGATGCAACTGCAAAGCCCTGAAGACTCGATGCAACAGAGCTCGCGATTGTAGCACTTCGCCTCGTGGCACAATGAAGTCGCATGCCCAAGACATTTCAGCCTGAGTGCGCAGCATTGGGGTGAGATGCAAGAGCCAGAGGAAGCGCGGCATAGACATGAATTGCAGTCCATCTAGCACGGTGGTAGGCTGAAAGAGGAGTTGTTGGCGCAGCGCTGACAAAGAGTCACAGAAGTCTTCGCTCAATTTAATTCCAGCTACTTCCTTGCCAGCTAAGAGTGGACGCAAAAACTCGTGCTCTATTGGGCGCATGACGGCAGATCGTGACGGCAGGTTCAGCACTCGCGCTATGACTTCAGCTGAAAGACCTTGCAGCAAGAAACGATGGAGGACAGCCGCCTTTTCAGGTTGGCGATGCTTGAGGAGCAAGATGATGTGAGTAAAGGTATGCTCCACTTGCTGAATGAGAGGTGTCCATTCTTGATTCTCACCATCTACCAAGGAGACTTCGGGAGAGAGTGAGGGCGACACATAGTGATGCAAAGACCACGGGTCGTCTGAATTGTAGAGGATGGGGAAGACCCACGTTGCGCGTTGTAGGAGCCATTGCTCGATGAGTTGTTCCGGATGATTTCTGATTTCTTGACGCATCTCGTCGAAGATGTGGAGGAAAAAGCGTCCTACGCCTTCCCATTCCACGACGTCAAATCGCTGCAATCTCAGAAGTTCTGCCAATGACTGCACACCAGCTTCGGCAAGTCGGCGAAGCACGGTGTTGCGCTCCCCATGAGTCGCTAGGAAATCAAGGGGTATTTCTGCTAATTTTTCCATCACGATTTCTGCTCGATGAAGACAGCAAGTTTCATCGAGTGCAAAGTAATCGGGAAAGAGTGTGGTTTGCATATCGCAAATATAGTAAGTTTTTTCGAGATAAGGTGTAAAAAAGCCTTGAATACTTGGCTTTTCTAGGCGAAAATTGTATCTTTGCAAATATATTTTCACCTGAAACGTTTCTCACAATGAAAGAATTAGCCCTGAAGTATGGGTGCAACCCCAATCAGAAGCCTTCTCGAATTTATATGGACAACGATGCTTCACTTCCAATCGAGGTGCTTGGCGGACGTCCTGGTTACATTAACTTCCTAGATGCACTCAATGGGTGGCAATTGGTCAGCGAGCTTAAAGCTGCAACTGGCTTACCTGCTGCGACTTCTTTCAAACACGTTTCTCCTGCAGGTGCAGCAGTGGGACTTCCTTTGGATGATACGCTCCGAAAAATCTATTTTTGCGATGATTTGGCGCTTCCACTTTCGCCCATCGCTGCGGCTTATGCTCGTGCTCGTGGTGCAGACCGTATGTCGAGCTATGGAGATTTTATTGCACTCTCCGACACCTGCGATGAAGCTACGGCACTCCTCATCAAGCGCGAGGTGAGCGATGGTGTGATAGCCCCTGACTTTACACCCGAAGCCTTGCAGATTTTGCAGGAAAAACGCAAAGGTACTTATTGCATTCTTAAGGTGGATGTGAACTATCGCCCTGAGCCTATCGAACGCAAGCAAGTTTATGGCGTGACTTTCGAGCAAGGCCGCAATGAAATCAACCTTGCTGACGATGCGCTCTTCGAGAATCGTCCAACGGTGAATAAAGAAATCCCCGAAGCTGCTCGTCGCGATTTGATGATTGCACTCATCACGCTCAAATACACGCAGTCAAACTCTGTGTGCTATGTCAAGGACGGACAAGCTATCGGCATCGGCGCTGGCCAACAAAGCCGCATCCACTGCACACGTCTTGCTGGTCAAAAGGCGGATATTTGGTGGCTGCGTCAGCACCCCAAGGTGATGAACCTTCCTTTTGTGGAGAAAATCCGTCGCGCTGATCGTGACAATACCATCGATATCTATATTTCTGAAGATTATGATGATGTGTTGGCAGAAGGTGCATGGCAGCAATTCTTCACAGAGCGCCCAGAGCCTTTGACACGCGAAGAAAAGAAGGCTTGGATAGCTCAAAACACTGGTGTCGCGTTGGGCTCAGATGCTTTCTTCCCATTCGGTGACAACATCGAGCGGGCGCATCGCAGTGGCGTGGCATACGTGGCGCAGGCAGGTGGTTCTGTGCGTGATGACCATGTTATTGAAACCTGCGACAAGTATGGCATTGCGATGGCCTTTACGGGCGTTCGTCTTTTCCATCATTAATTCTATTGAATCATCTTTTTACTAATCTCATAGCCAATGGCGCGTAACGTTAGCGACGAAGAAATCACAACAGCCATGACCACTGGCATCACCTTCAAAGGGGCAAAGCTCCGCAAACCTCAAGAAGAGAAGGTGAAAACAAAAGCCAAGAAAAAGACCTACATCACAGGACTCCACGGTTCGGGTGCTGCCAAGAAAAAGGCAGATATTCGCAAGCGTCGTGCTAATCGCCACAAGGGTAAATCGTAGTGAAAGGTCTCTAGTGGTCAGAAGCTAAAAACTTTTATTTATTTACGAGCTGTACAGAGCCAGTGGGCAGTGTAGCTCGTATACAGAATTTTAATATGACACTTAATAAACTATCTAATCGAGCTATTTCACGCCTCTTCTTGAGTGGAGTTGCACTTTGCTTTGCGCTTACCACTCAGGCACAAGTCGATAAAAAAGTTGCTGTTGGCACTCGTAACCCAACAGAGACTTTGGATGTTAATGGTACCCTTCGTGTTGCTGTTCTTCCAGAAGATGGTCAGCAGCTTATCTTCACAACTAGCGATGGTAAGGCGGCACCAGACTTTAATCAGCCCTATACTGCTAACCGTGTAGTGGTGGCTGACAAGAATGGTGTATTAGGTTTTGCTCCTTCTGTTCCAGAAGGCTTTTTCTATATGCCTCCAGTACTCCTGCCCTTGAGCAAGTTTGCTCTCGACAGGGACTTCACAGATGCTTCTATCTATCGCTTTTCAGCTTTTCCGTATAATATCGCCACCAGTGGCAACTTCAGTGTTGATCTCTATAAGCTCTACAAGAAGCAGTTCCAGAATCCTCAACAAAAGTCTTCTGCAACTTCAAACCTTCCTGTTCATGAAGCTAGCAATCTGAACTTTTTTGTCATTTATTATGACAGTGAGGTTTTTTCGAACGTTGCGTTGACTCCAGCTGGTGTTCTTACCTATACCGTGAAAAAACAAATTGTAAATGGTGTATGGAAAGAAATTGGGCCAACAGAAAAAACTTTTATGAATGTAGTTTTTAGCTTGAAGTAAATCCCAACAACTCATGGCCCCTTTCTGCAAGATGGCAGAAAGGGGCTTATTGCTGTTGTTTATGGCTAATAAGGCTGTGGGAGCCTCTTTTATGCTGTCTTGCTAAGCGTAGATAGGCTGAGAATTCTCTTAGAGATTTCTCAGCCTATTTGCTTGCTATTTGATGATATTGGGATATTCCTGCTACTGACGAGTGTACAGATGGTATGTCCCTGCGAGCATGCAAGAATGCGCAGTGTGTGCACACACGTTTGCTCATAAAAATATCCGTGTCGATTTTCAAGTAATCGACACGGACATTTCAACTTGTCTTTCATTCGACTGGCGAAGAGTGACTAGAATGAAGGCAGTATTGTGATACTGTTATTTCATGACTTTGGTCATCAACTGGGGGTTGATGGGAACATAGCAAGGATGTACCGTAATATTGACATAACCCTCAATGCCTTTGCCGCAGAATTGAGGTTTGAAAATCAGTTTGTATAGCCCCGAGTTTTCAACTTTTGCATTGGGGATAATTGGATTTTGCTCTCTAGAAAAGGGTTGTGCGGTCGGTGGTGCATCGGGATAATACCATTCGTAGTTCTCAAGTGGGAGGGCAAACAAATGAATGCTCTCTCCTACACACACTTCTTTGTCATGAGCATAGGCAATGGTAAGTGTTGTGAGGTCACTGATTTTTATGGATTGTGCAAACATATTGTTGCACTTATCATAGACCCTGATGGTAAAGTGGTCATTGGCTACACCGTAGACGAAGTGCATCACACCATTGGCTAGTGTTTCTAGAGGAACAACTTTCTTTCCGTTTGCATCAATTATGGCTTGTGTATTATCTTCATTCCATAATTCATAGCGGTAGGGTGGTGTACCATCTTGTGCTTTAATCAGAATATGTCCTGTTCTCGTACCATCTGCACAGGCGTAGGCGGTTGTAAATTCTGTAGCGAGTTTCAGAGGAGGACGCTGAAAGTTGATTGTGATGGTATCTATTGCACAGGAGTATGCGTTGGAAGCCATGATTCCCAATTGGTATTGACCATTTTGGGTGAGTACTATTTTGCTTCCTGCCGCAACAATACTCTTAGTGTATCCACCTTCGGGGCCTGAGAGGATGCGGAAGTATGTTTCGTTAGGGACTTTTCTACCCTGATCAGTGATAACACCTCGAGGAGTAATTTCTAATCCTTCACAGGTGATTTGACTATCGTAGGAAAAGTTCTCTCGATTGTAGAAGCCTTTCCAGTCAAACTCGTGCGTTGTCGTAGGGCAACCTTCGCTGATGATGTCAAATTGGTAATGACCTGCAGGCAGATATATATCGTAGAGAACTAAGTTGCTATCTGGTTTGTCTAGTTTTTTTCTAAAGATCTCTTTCGTGCCTTGACGAATCACATAAGTATGAGGTTTGTTGGATAAGCTGTGGTTAGCAGCTTTGATATCTCCAACATCTCGTCTACAAGCTAAGGAACTGATGGGGTAGATGATAAAGTTGTCCTTGGATTTCCATTGTCTTCCTACAAAGGATGCCCCGTCTTTGAGGGCAATGAATTGATAATTCACATTAAACTCCAAGGGTGGAGAGAGTAACTCATCAGTGCTGGTGACCAATACCTCATGAACCTTTTCATTGGTTCCAGAGTTAATGATTTGTGCGGTGTAGGGAAGGCAGGTATCTAACGATGGGAATTTATATGGAGCTATATACTTCTCTCCGCATTCCACGTTGTAAGTTGTGCCCAAATAGACTGATCCTGTTTTTACGAATGAGCTGCTTTTGACGGTCTTGCCATTGGCATCTACGACATCGTAATAGTAGGTCTTGCCGTAATCAAGAATAAGTTGGGAGTAGAGATTACCAGTAGGACTAGTAAAAGTTTCTGTCTTGACCACCGGTCCTGTGCTGCTTTCTTTCAGATTAATGGTAATAGGATAGCAGTAGAGGCCTTGGAAGTCATAATTAAGTCGGTAACCCTCTGTGTATTTACCACATTCGCCAGGCTTTGCTGGTAATAGGGTTTGTAATTCTGGTACTCTGAAATGAATATAAAATTCTCGAGAAATCTCAGGACAGTCTTTCAAACGTATGATTACCTTATGGGTTTTTCTGTTGCTCGTGGAATAGCTTTCTGAAAGCGTATTTGGCGACATATCAAGAGCATAGGCTGTGTATCCATAGGCCAAGAGTGTTTGAAACTGATCGTCACGTGGAGTTTGATCTACTGGTGAGAGTCCAATTTCAAACATTCCCTCTCTGATGTATCGCATCAATTCTTTGTTGGAAGTGGTTGTGCTGTTGAGCTGCGTTTCAATGAAAGGAGAACTACAAGTGTAGGTGCTACCAGGAGCAATCAAGAAATGGTTTGCAGGTTTCGCTGTGACAATCGTATAGTTTTCTGTGCTAAATTGAGGCAACTTCGTTAATTGAGAAACTACCAAATCGACACTGCGTACAACACAGTTGTCTGATATTTCAATTTGGTAAGCCCCTGCAGGGTAGTTGTCTCCTGCTAGCGTGTAGGTGCCATCCTCATTGCGAGAAGCATTGACGTCTAAAGGTGTGTTGAAGCCTGCTGGAGCGCTAATAATACGGAAGGTCAAATCTTCCTGTCTTCCGTTGATGACATTGAGAACAATCGTGCCTTTGTTACATCCTATGTAGGAAGGACGAGAAAGGGTGGGGTTGTAAGTAACGTCTAAAACTTTGTAGTTACCTGTTACAATTACATTCTCAATAGTGCGCGTGAATTTTATGTCAGCGTTGGTTTTAAGCTGAGCATTTGCTACTACTGTGTAGGTGCCAGGGGGGACATTGAGAAAGGTGTTGTTGCTCGATGTTTTTGCAGGTTGAGCTAAACTAACTTCTTGTAGGGAATAGGTGAAGTTGTAGAGGGCATCAGAATTCTGATTGGTTACTTTTACCACACCATCTGATTGGCATTGTGCAGGAGTAGTTTCTACTGAAATGGTCCAGTCGTTTCCTGACGCTTCTTGTGCCATTGTAGGGAGATAGGTTCCCATTAGGAGTAGGATGAATCCTATCCATAGGCTTACTTTCTTAAGTGATTTCATTGTAAGTTCTTGTACTATCATTAGAGGTAAGAGCAGTGTTGCTCAACATCTAAACTAATAAGTTTCTATATTATCCACTGCAAAGGTAATTGTTTTCTAGAAAAAAATAGTGTTATCTCTTGCAAAAGTGAATGTGTTGTACGAGCTTTAAATCTTTTCTATTGAGAAGTATAGAAATAGGCAAGCTATTTTAAAGCTCTTAGGGTATTAGACTATTATAAAAAAGTCCGTGTCAAATACTAGAGATTTGACACGGACATTTGGGGACTTGTCATTCATTCTGTAATCCAAGACGGACGAGAATGAGATAGCCTTGCGAGGCTGGTTATTTCATGACTTTGGTCATCAATTGTGGGTTGATTGGAGCATAGCAGGGATGTACTTTGATTTCAATTGACCCCTCAATGCCTTTGCCGCAGAATTGAGGTTTGAACTTAAGAACATAAATTCCAGAATGTCCCACTTTTGCATTGGGGATGACGGGATTTTGTTCTCTAGAGAAAGGCATATCCGTAGCTTTCGCATTGGGCAAATACCATTCGTAGTTTTCCAAAGGAATACCAAGGAGCTGGATGCTTTCGCCTTCGCAAATTTCTCTTCCTTGTGCATCAGCTAGCGTGAGCTGAGAGAGGTCTCTAATGGTGATTTGTTGCATGAAGCTGTTGTCACACTTATCAATGACCTTTATTGTATAGACATCATTGGCTACCCCATAAACAAAGTGCGCCACACCATTAGGCAGTATTTCTAACGGAGTAACTGTATTTCCGTTGGAAACGATGGGGTGTGTACCTTCTTCATTCCACAGCTCATAGCGATATGGGGGGACGCCGTCTTGCGCTTTGATCAGGATGTGTCCCGCTTTGGTGCCATCAACACAAGCGTATGCAGAGGTATATTTCGTGTTCAATTTGAGAGGTGAGCGCTCATAGTTGATAACTATGGTGTCAAGAGCACAGTTTGTCTTATTGTTAACCACTATTCCCAAAAGATATGTGCCGCTTTGAGTGAGCTGAAACTTTTCTCCCATGGGTATTGTGCTCTTAGAGTACCCCCCTTCTGGTCCTGAAAGAATGCGGAAGAATGTTTTCTCTGGAACTGCTTTTCCTTGCTCGATAATGTTACCACGTGGAGTTACTTCTAAACCAGCACAAGTAGCTTGGCTGTCATAGGCGAAATTTTCTCGATTGTAGAATCCCTTCCAGTCAAATTCATGGGTCACTGTAGGACAGCCTTCTGTTGATATATCTAATTGATATTTTCCAGGTGGAAGGAATAAATCGGATATATATAAATTTGAAGACGTAGACATACTTTGGAGGAGACGTCTAGCTATTTGCCTGGTGTTTTGACGAATAACAACCGTGTGAGAACCATTGGATAATCCAAGAATAGTAAGTCTAATTTCTCCGACATCTCGTTTGCACTCTTGTGATGCATAATTTGTAACCTTGATTTTTGGAGTTTCGATAAAGTTGTCAGTAAAAGTGGTTAGACCATCTTTAATAGCTACAAATCGATACTTTACATCAAATTGCAAAGGAGGAGATAAAACTTCTTTGGAGTCATTGACTATAACATCTTGAATTTTCTCGTTGGTTGCAAGATTGATAATTTGTGCGGTATAGGGAGGACAAGCACTAAATGATTCACTTTTGTAGGGTCGTATATACTTCGCACCGCATTCAGTTGCGTAGGTAGAACCAAAGGTTATTTTTCCTTGTTGGGAGAATGAACCTTTACGGAGTTGCTTGCCTGTGGCATCTATAACTTCATAATAATACGTCTTACCGAAGTCTAGAATCAAATTAGAAGATAAGTTTTCCTCTGGAGACATGAAGGTCTCTGTTTTAATTATAGGGCCAGTTTCACTTTCTCGCAAATTAATGGTGACGGGAAAGCAGAATAGCCCATCATAATCTTTATAAAAGAGGTATGCTTTCGTGTATTGTGTACAACCCACCGGGGTTAACCATGAAGATACCGTAAACTTGGGGGGCATGAATTTGACTGGAAATTCTCTTGATATGCTAGGGCAGTCTTTCAAACGAATCACGACTTTGTGCGTATTGTTATACGAGTAGCTACCGGATATCGTGGAGGGCGACATATCCAGTGCATACATAAATTGTTCTTTAGACAAGAGCGTTTGAAATTGATCGTCACGTGGATTTTTATCAAGAGTAGAGAGACCAATTTCAAATAATCCATCTTCAATATAGCGCATCAATTCTTTATTAGAGAGCGTCGCTTGATTGAGGGTTACGAAAGCCAAAGGCGAGCTGCAAGAATATTGTGCAGAAGGAGATGCTGCACGAATTTTTTCAGAATAGAATATTTTGAAAGATTCGTCTTTGAAAGTCGGTAAGTGACTAAGCTCGCTAATAGAAAATACAACAGAACGTGTTACGCAATTATCAGACACTTCAAGCTTGTAGGACCCTGCAGGATAGTTGTCTCCTGCCAGCTTGTAGGTGCCGTCTGCATTCTTGGTAGCAGTGATAGGGGTCTGTGTAGCGACTCCTGTTGGTGCGTTAAGAAAACGATAGCTTAAATTTTCCTGTCTTCCGTTGGCTATGTTCAGTACAATCGAACCTCTGTTACAGCCAGCATAAGAGGGACGTGATAAAGTTGGGTTGAATGTGACGTCCAGAACTTTGTAGTCACCACCGACCACGATGTCGTCGAGCGTTCTAGTAAATTTCTTTGATGGATCTTTTTTGGAATCCGCATTCACTTTCACGGTATAGATGCCAGGAGGTACGCTATAAAACGTGTTGTCACTGGAAGCTTTAATAACGGTTACCGTTCCTTTCTTAAGGAGTGAGTAGGTGAAGTTGATGAGGGCATCACCATTCTGGTTGGATATGGCAATGGTACCATCTGACTCACATTGTGCTGGAGTGGTTTGAGCTGAGATTGTCCAATTATCTGCTGTTGCTTGTTGCGCCATGACAGGAAGACATGTCCCAGCAATGAGTAGAAAAAGGGCTGCCCAAATTCTGATTGGGTTAGATAGTTTTGTCATATTTTTTTAGTCGTATATAGTTTTGAGCTAAGTAGTTGTATATCTTGTGATAGATTTCTTTTGATTTTGAACTGCAAAGATAATAGTTTTCTTCGAATAAAAATAGGTGACATAGGGAAAAACAACTAAAAAGACATTTTATGAGGGAGAAGAAGCTGTGAAGACAGCCTTTATTGTGGTTATTCAATGAGAAAACAAAAATGTCCGTGTCAAATACTAGAGATTTGACACGGACATTTGGGGACTTGTCATTCATTCTGTAATCCAAGACGGACGAGAATGAGATAGCCTTGCAAGGCTGGTTATTTCATGACTTTGGTCATCAATTGAGGGTTGATGGGAGTATAGCAAGGATGCACTGTGATTTGGACGGAACCCTCAATGCCTTTACCACAGAATCGGGGTTTGAATTTGAGAACATAGAGGCCAGAATGTCCCACTTTAGCATTGGGGATGGTGGGATTTCGTTCTGTCGAGAAGGGCATATCCGTAGGTTTCGCATTGGGCAGGTACCATTCATAGTTTTCCAAAGCAACACCTTTGAGCTGGATTGTTTCTCCTTCGCAAATCTCTTTTACATCTGCATCGGCTATCGTAAGACTTGTGAGGTCTCTAATGGTGACCGTTTGTGTGATAGAACTACTACAAGCATCAGTAATCTTTACGGTATAGACTTCTTTGGCAACTCCATGAACAAAGTGAGCGACATCATTGGCTAGGATCTCAAAAGGAACCACTTTATTCCCATTAGAGAGGATGGGTTGCGTACCATCAGCATTCCACAGTTCATAGCGGTAGGGGGGTACACCGTCTTGTGCTTTGATTAAGATGTGACCTGTTTTTGTGCCATCCACACAAGCGTAGGCAGAAGTATATTCAGTGGCTAAATTTAAAGGTTTTCGCTCATAGTTTATGACTATCGTATCAAGAGCGCAAGTGTTATTATTCGTGGCCAAAATGCCTAAAAGATAGGTGCCGTTTTGGGTGAGCAGAAACTTTTTTCCCAAGGGTATTGTACTCCCTGTGTTTCCACCGTCTGGTCCGGAGAGAATGCGGAAGAAAGTCTTCGTGGGAACGGCATTTCCTTGGAAAGTTATGTTGCCGCTAGGAGTAACCTCTAAACCTTCGCAGGTGATTCGGCTATCGTAGGAAAAGTTCTCTCGGTTGTAGAAGCCCTTCCAGTCATATTCGTGAGTCACTGTGGGACATCCCTCTACCGAAACGTCTAATTGGTAATGTCCTGCAGGAAGGTATTTTGAAGCAAAGCTTAGTTTTGATATAGCATTTGCTCCATTAAAAACAGATCTTGCAAATTCTTTAGTGCCTTGACGAATAACAAGTGTATGCGGTTTATTGGCTAATCCATTTAGTAAGAAAGTAATATCTCCTACGTCTCTTTTACATTCGGCAGGAGATTCAGCCTGTGCCGTAATTCCTATTCTATTTATGATATCATCAGAAGAGATAACAGTACCATTTTTTATTGCTCTATATTCATATTCAACATCAAAGTCTAATGGGGGAGAGTCTACATAGTTCTTATGATTGATTACTGTCTCATAGACTTTTGCCTGTGTTTGCTTATTAAAGATTTGCACTTTATAGGGAAGACAAGCATCGAAAACGTTGGTTTTAAATGTACGAACGTATTTGGCTCCGCAGTCGATTGAATATGTTCCTCCAAAGAGTATATTTCCCCTCTTTGTGAAATTGCCTTCTAGTACTTTTTGGTTTATGCCATCTATGATCTCGTAATAGTAGGTTTTACCCAAATCTAACTCAAGCCTAGAGGCTAGGTTTTCCTGTGGGCTCATAAATGTTTCTGTTTTAACTATTGGTCCTGTTTGAGTTTCTCTCAGATTAATAGTAATAGGAAAGCAGAAAAGTCCGTCATAATCTTTGTAGAATAAGTATGCATTAGTGTAGACACCACAGCCCTTTTCTACTACACTAGTTGGAATGCTTATCCTAGGACGTCTGAAGTAGACATTAAATCCTCGTGAAACACTAGGACAATCTTTCAAACGAATTACAACCTTGAAGTTTTGGTTATAGTTTTCCGAAAGGGTATAGGGTGACATGTCAAGGGCATACGCAAAGTTTCTTTGGGAAGAAATCGTTTGGAATTGGTCGTCACGTGGATTTACTCCAGCTTTAGTAAGTGCAATTTCAAACAAGCCTTCTTGGAGATAACGCATCAGTTCTTTGTTAGAAAAGGTCTCTGCACTAAGAGTTGTCTGTGCTATAGGTGAAGTACACGAGTATTGTGCTGAAGGGTAATTTGTGTATTGCCTCGAGAATGTTGAATTGAAAATTTGGAAGTTTTCCTTACTAAATGCAGGCAACTGACTAAGTTCTTTGACCGGAACGTTAATAGTATGCGATATACAACCATCAGACACTTTAAGAGTGTAGTTTCCTGGGGGATAGGTGTCTCTAGCAAGTGTATAGGTGCCATCGGCATTTTTTGTGGCAGAGATAGGAGTCATTGTTGTGACACCTGCAGGTGCGTTGACGAACTGAAAAGTCAGATTTTCTTGCCTGCCGTTCTCAACGTTCAGTACTATCGTTCCTTTAGGACAGGCTGCATAAGAAGCACGTGATGAGGCGGGGTTGTACGTGACAGCTAACACTTTGTAGTCACCGGCTACCACCACGTTTTCAATTCTTCTCGTGTATTTTTTATTTGGGTCGGTCTTAAGGTCTGCTTTGACCTCGACAGTGTAAGTGCCTGGGGCAATACTAGAAAAGATGTTGCTACTTGAGGCTTTAATAGCTGTTGTTGTACCTTGCTTCATGAGCGAATATGTGAAATTGTGGAGTGCATCTGCATTTTGATTGCTTAGAGTGATGGTACCATCTGATTCACATTGTGCAGCAGTGGTTTGGGCAGAAACCGTCCAATCTTCAGGAGGTGCTGATTGAGCCATAGCAGAAAGTCCCATTCCTCCAGTGAGCAGAATGAGGACAGTCCAAATTCGAGCTTGTTTAGGTAGTTTTATCATATTTCTAAGGTGAAAAGACGTAGGTATGAGTAAGAGTACTCATATTTAATAAATAGATAGATTTTTCTTAGGGCAAAGGTAATTCTTTTTTATGGATTGTAGGGAAGTTATGAGGAAAAATGCTTTTTTTGATGCTCTTTTTGCTTAAGACTACAATATGAACCACGTGATAATTCTGTTTTTAGCATTAGAATAAAAAAAGCCCGTGTCAAATACTTGAGATTTGACACGGGTGTAAAGACAAGTAAGAGTTGATGTTTGTTTTTGAAGTCAAGTTTCGCGTATCTCCGATTTTTATTGTAATTTTGCGCTTGTATATTTTCTCGAAACGAAACTGAGCAACAAAATATGAGTAAGAAATTTACTGAGCGTAGTGGCATGAACCTATACGCCGTTAACGAAGAAGTGCTGAAAGAATGGGATGAGGCAGACCTCTTCCACCGCAGCATCAGTGAGCGCGAAGGTTGCCCGTCGTATGTTTTCTTTGAAGGACCTCCCTCAGCTAATGGGCACCCTGGTATTCACCACGTAATGGCGCGTACCATTAAGGATGTATTCTGCCGTTATAAGACGATGCAGGGATTCCAAGTTAATCGTAAGGCAGGATGGGATACCCATGGACTACCCGTAGAATTGGGTGTTGAAAAAGAATTAGGCATCACCAAAGAAGATATTGGTCAGAAGATTTCTATCGAAGAATACAATGCCCATTGCCGTCGTAATGTGATGATGTACACCCAAGAATGGAGTGACCTCTCTCATCTTATGGGGTATTGGGTGGATATGGAACATCCTTATATCACTTACGAAAACTCATACATTGAGACTCTTTGGTGGTTGCTTAAGCAACTCTATCAAAAAGGGCTATTATATAAAGGCTATACCATTCAACCTTATAGTCCAGCTGCTGGTACAGGGCTCTCTAGTCACGAACTGAACCAGCCTGGTGCGTACCGCGACGTGAAAGATACTACGGTGACCGCGCAATTCGAGATTCTCGATGCTCCTGAGGCATTGAAGGGGTGGGGAAAGCCTGTGTTCTTGGCTTGGACTACAACACCTTGGACTTTGCCTTCTAACACAGCCCTCTGCGTAGGTCCTAATATTGATTACGTGGCAGTGCAAACCTTTAACCCCTATACTGCTGAACCTATCTCTGCCATTATCGCTGAGAATCGTGTAGCAGCATATTTCAAGGCTGAAGGCGAAAATGCTGAAATGAACTACGCTGTCGGCGATAAAGTGGTGCCTTATCGTGTTGTTGCACGTTATAAAGGTGCGGAACTCGTGGGCTTGCGCTATGCTCAATTGATGCCTTGGGTGCGTCCTTCGGAGAAGGTGGCTGACACTGCCGCAGACTTTGTGCGCGAATATGCGGAAAAGCACGCTGATCGTGTCTTCTCTGTGGGGCAAGATCGATTTGTGGAAATGGCTGATGAGGCTTTCCGCGTAATCCCTGGTGACTATGTGACCACTGAAGATGGTACGGGTATCGTACACATCGCGCCTACGTTTGGTGCAGACGATGCTAAGGTGGCTAAGGCAGCTGGCATTCCTTCGCTCTTCATTATCAATAAGGCGGGTGAGACTCGTCCAATGGTAGATCTCACAGGTAAGTATTACACCCTTGATGATTGCGCCCCTGCTTTCGTTGAAAAGTGCGTAGATACAACAGCTTATGGACGTCACGCTGGAGATTTTGTCAAGAATGCCTACGACCCTCGTTTCAACGAAGGTGGAAAGTTTGACGAAAAGACTGCCGAGAAATCCGAAAACTTGGACATCATCCTCTGTATGGAGATGAAACAAGCGGGACAAGCGTTCCGCATCGAGAAGCATGTCCACAATTATCCTCACTGCTGGCGTACGGATAAGCCTGTGCTTTACTATCCTCTTGATAGTTGGTTCATTCGCTCTACGGCGGTGAAGGAACGCATGATAGAACTCAACAAAACGATTCTCTGGAAACCCGAATCAACGGGTACCGGACGTTTTGGTAAATGGTTGGAAAACCTGAATGACTGGAACTTAAGCCGTTCACGTTATTGGGGTACTCCATTGCCCATTTGGCGCAATGCTCAGAAGGAAGAACTCTGCATCGGTTCGGTCGAAGAACTCTACAACGAGATTGAAAAGTCTGTGGCTGCAGGAGTGATGCAAAAGAATCCTCTGAAGGAACAGGGTTTTGTACCTGGTGATTATAGCAAAGAAAACTATAACCGCATTGACTTGCACCGTCCTCATGTAGATGATATCGTACTAGTTTCTGCTTCTGGTAATCCTCTTTATCGTGAAACAGACCTTATTGACGTTTGGTTTGATTCTGGTGCGATGCCTTATGCACAAATCCATTATCCATTTGAAAATAAGGAACTCCTAGATAGTCGTACGGTGTATCCTGCGGACTTTATCGCAGAAGGTGTGGATCAAACTCGTGGTTGGTTCTTCACACTTCACGCTATTGCGACGATGGTGTTTGATTCCGTGGCGTTCAAAGCCGTTATCTCTAATGGTCTTGTTCTTGATAAGAATGGACAAAAGATGTCTAAGCGTCTTGGCAATGCTATCGATCCCTTTGGCGCCATCAAAGAATATGGTAGTGACCCCGTGCGTTGGTATATGATTACCAACTCTTCGCCTTGGGATAACTTGAAGTTTGACCCAGAAGGAGTGGTGGAAACCAACCGTACGTTCTTCGGTAAGTTGATTCAAACTTATTCGTTCTTCTCCATGTATGCCAATGTGGACAACTTCGATCCTGAAGCTGCTGAGGTTCCCGTGGCAGAGCGTCCAGAGATTGACAGATGGATTCTCAGCGAACTCAACACGCTTGTGCGCGAAGTCACAGCTTGCTATGAGGATTATGAGCCAACGCGTGCTGGACGTTTGATTCAAGCCTTCACAGTCGACAATCTTTCCAATTGGTATGTGCGTCTCAATCGCAAACGCTACTGGGCAGGGGCTATGACCGCAGACAAACTTGCGGCTTATCAGACGTTGTATACTTGCCTGCTCACCTTGAGTCGTTTGATGGCTCCCATCGCGCCTTTCTATGCTGATCGTCTTTACAAAGATCTTACGGCAGGCACGGCACGTGCTACGGCTGATAGCGTGCATCTTGACCGTTTCCCCGTGGCTGATGAGCAACTTATTGACAAGGAGCTTGAAGCACGTATGGAGTTGGCGCAACAAACTACCTCGCTTGTGCTCTCACTCCGCAAGAAGGAACGCATCATTGTGCGTCAGCCTTTGCAACGCATTGCCATCCCTGTTACCGATCCTTTGGTGCGCACGCGACTAGAAGCTGTGCAACAGCTTGTGCTTGATGAAGTCAATGTGAAAACCATTGATTTCGTGGAAGGTCAGATGCTGGAAAAGAAAGTGAAGTGCAATTTCCGCGTAATGGGTAAGAAGTTCGGCAAATTGATGAAGGCGGTGAACGAAGTGGTTACGGCTATTTCTCAAGACCAGATTGCGGAACTCGAAAAGAACGGTACGCTCACCGTTGTGGTGGAAGGCGAATCTTGTCTCATCGAACGCAATGATGTAGAAATCATTAGTGAAGACATGCCCGGATGGAGTGTAGCAAACGAAGGTGCGCTCACTGTGGCATTGGATATCACCATCACCGAAGAACTTCGCAATGAAGGCGTAGCCCGCGAAATTGTGAAGCGCGTGCAAGCCTTCCGAAAAGATAGCGGTTTTGAAATTACTGATCGTATTCGCATTGTCGTTGAATCAACTCCAGTTGCCGAAAAGGCTGTCACTGAATATCGAGACTTTATTGCTGGGCAAGTTTTGGCAGAAAGCATTGAACTCGTTGACAATGTTGAGAGCGAAACCGAGTTTGATTTGGACGGAACAAATGTGAAGTTCTTAATCAATAAGGTGTAATCTAAATCTATTTATAGTGGAGTGGGGCAGAGGCGCTGTTCACTGCCCCCACTTGCACGGTTCTATTTAATAGTGACGAAATTTATTTTAACCCCTACAATCTTATGTCAGAGAAAACTAGATACACTGATGAAGAGCTGGCTGAATTCCGTGCTCTTATCAATGAGAAATTAGAAGTGGCTCGTCAACAGTTTGAAGAAATTATAGCCACACTCAACAAGCGCAATAGCAATGACATCGATGACACAATGCCCACCTATCATACTCTCGAGGAGGGGTCTAGCGTGCAATCGATGGAAGAGCAAATGGTGGCTGCTGAACGATTAAAGAAGTTCATCACTAGTTTGCAACAAGCTTTGGTACGCATTGAGAACAAAACTTATGGTATCTGTCGTGTTACCAAGAAGTTGATTCCCAAAGAAAGACTCCGCGCCGTTCCTCATGCAACCCTTAGCATTGAGGCCAAGTTGGCGCAAGGTAAATAATTGTATCTACAACACTTTGGAATGGAGCTTTTCATACAAATATGGATTTTGTAGAAGGCTCCATTCTATTGGCTGTAGAGTAAATTTGCCAGACTTGTTATTGAACGAAATACATTCTCTCTGAGTTTGTCCATTTATACTACGTATTATACATGAGACTGCGTGCTTTTCTCGCGGTGTTGATTCCACTCGGCATCATCATCATTGACCAAATCATTAAAATAGCGATTAAGACTCAATTTTTATTGGGGGAATCGTATGAAATAGCCTCTTGGTTTCAACTTCGTTTTACTGAAAACCGAGGTATGGCTTTTGGTATGGACTTCATAGGTACGGGGGTTCTCACAGTTTTCCGTCTCTGCGCTGTAGCTTTCTTTATTTATGTCTTGAGTAAAGAGGTGAAGAAGCGTGCCCCAATTGGGTTTATCGTCTGCTTAGCCATGATTATAGCAGGTGCATTCGGTAATATCGTTGATAATGCTTTTTATGGTTTGATTTTTACAGAAAGCGCGCCATATTATGCAGCCTCTTTTGGAGCATTGCCAGCTCATTTTGTACCTATGGGCCAGGGTTATGGCACCTTCCTACATGGACACGTGGTAGATATGTTCTATTTCCCCCTATTTCAGTGGCCTGACTGGGTACCTTTCTTAGGTGGTGGTACGTTTTTTGGAGCAATTTTTAATTTTGCCGATGCTGCCATTTCAGTAGGCGCAGCGGCTATGATTCTGTTTTATTACAAGTATCTTTCGCTGCTGATGAATGGCACTCCTAAGTCAGTAGATACAAGCGCTGAAAAGCAAACAGAAGAATAAGCGTTATGGTCAATTAGCTCTGTCCTCTGCTAATTCTATATGATTCAAGTAGAAGAAGGAATCTCGAATCTTTATATCCCTTTTCCATGATTGTCGACTTTAATAGCATTCCACAATGGTTGCGCCGCGGATTACCTATAGTTGCGGTGGGATTGTTGTCGGCATGTACCAGTAGAACCGGTGAACGAAAGATTCTACCGGCTGACGAAATGGCTCATGTGCTGTATGACTATCAGCTTGCAAATTCCTTAGCTCAAGAAGACAACCAAGGAATGAACAGTAGTGATGGGATGATAGTTGCTTCCTCCGACTCTTTATTGGCAGAGAGTCATCGCAATTACCTCAAATATAGAACTGCTGTCTTTTCCAAATATAATATATCAGAGTCTGATTATAAGCACTCACTGGCATTCTATTTGAGAAATCCAGAGGAGATGAAAAAATTAAATCTCCAAATAGAACAAGTAATTGCGGAGGTAAACAGAGAGAGTAGTGGAGGAAATAGAGTCGCCAATGGTGCTGCCGATAGCGTTATGTTGTGGCAAAAGGATCATGTGTTATTAGATGCTGCAACTTCCAATCGCTTTGTGTACGAAGGTTCTGCTAAAGGGAAGCGTATGAGAAATGATGCTCTTGTCTTAAGCTTTGATGCACAATGGCTGTATGGAGGCGGCAGTAAACAAGCGCAAACGTTCGTGACTGCTGTTTATGATAATGACTCATTGGCAACCACCTATTATAGCATCTATTATTTCCAAACTCATCACGAAGTCCGTTTGCCCTTGGCGAAACGCAATCTTAAAAAGGTGATGGTGCAGTTTACTTCATCAAGCACATGGGAATCCTATCCACAAGTAATCAACTTCAGCCAAATTAAACTTCATCGCGTGAAAGATGCGGCTCAATAGTTATTCTTGTGCCGAAAAATAGGTATTAAAAGGTGATTTACTTCCTTTCTTATCCTTGAATATAGAGAGGAAGTGAAGTTCTGCTGGTCCGCTGGGGCTATTCTTGATAGGTTTCGGTAAGCATCTTAGGTCACGCCTCGTTTTTCTACGGTTATGTCTTCACTGCTCTTACGTTATTTCAGAACATCTGGTTCCCAGCGAGTGGGCTTGAGCCAGGTATATAAAATTGCCACGCAGGTCTTTATGCGTGCCAATGGAGAGGAGTTGCGTCAAGTGGTGTTGTCGCTTGATAGTGATGCTCGTCTGAAAGAGGTTATTCCGCTAACCCATGAAATAGCGGCTACTGTGTGGCATCGAGGTACACTTGTAGAAATGCCTGGTGGTGAGGTGGTCTTGTCGGAGTAGACTTCTTCTCTCTTTTTTTCGACTCCTAAAATCTTATTTCATTAGTATGCAACTTTCTGTCATCATCGTGTCTTATAATGTGCGCTACTTCATCCGTCAGTGTTTAGACAGTTTGTTTCGCTCATCTCAAGTAGCGGCGATTGATGTAGAAGTTTTTGTCGTAGACAACGATTCTCAAGATGGGACCATAGCTTATCTTAAAGATGCTTTTCCCTCTCAATTAGATGCCAGCAATGATGGTGCGCGTTTGTGCCTCATTGCCAATCGTCATAATGTTGGTTTTGGCCGTGCTAATAATCAAGCGTTGCGCCATTGCAAGGGTGAATATGTGTTGTTTCTCAATCCAGATACCATTCTTACCGAACATACATTACTAGACTGTTTGTCTGCGGCACGAGAACAACCTAAATTAGGGGCTATAGGTGTGGCGATGCTTCAGGCTAATGGACAATTTGCACCAGAAAGCCGTCGAGGTTTACCTACTCCTTGGGTGGCTTTTTGTAGAATGTCGGGCCTGACCAAGCTATTTCCCAAGAGCCGAAAGCTCGCGCGTTATTATATGAGCTATCTTTCGCAAGAAGAAACAGCACCCATCGATATCGTGAGTGGTGCTTTCATGTTTTGCAGTAGAGAAGCCCTTAACGAAGTTGGAGGATTTGACGAAGACTTCTTCATGTATGGTGAAGATATTGATCTCTCCTATCGTTTTTTGAAAGCAGGTTATCAAAATTTTTATGTGCCCACTCCTATTGTGCATTATAAAGGTGAGAGCACACATAAAAATTCCTATCGCTATGTGCATGTATTTTATGAAGCCATGCTCATCTTCTTCCAAAAGCATTTCCCCACTTCTTCATTAGCGATACGCATTCCAGTGCGATGTGCCATCTATACTCGCGCATTATTGGCACTCTTACAACAGCTACTGAAAAAATGGTCTCGATTTCTTACGCCAAAAGTGCCCAGTCTTCCTTTGCAATTGCGAGTCATCGGGTCTGATAATTTAAAAGAGCAATGGCAAGGCCATGCCGACGTTTGGGGGCTTCAGTTCTTGTCTGCAACGGAAACTCCCAAGAGCTATAGTTTTTGTGGGTTCTCTCCCGAAGAGACTAGTTATACGGAGATTGTAAAACAGTTACGCACTTTGGATCGCAAGCAAGGTATAGCCACATTCTTCCCTTCGTGGGGAATAATGATAACAGGAAAGGAAATCTTTGAATGAATACATCAGTCCAAGTTCGTCTTCGTGCTCTAGAAATGTCCGATTTGGAGATGTTGTATGAAGTGGAGAATGATTCGCGTTTCTACGAATCCTCCAGTAATCTCATGCCACTTTCTCGTGGGGCAATGAAGCAATTCATACAACTAAGCCTTACGCAGGATATTTACGCCATGCGTCAATTGCGTTTAGTGATAGAGGTGCAACCCTCCACAGCAGTAGGCTTTATAGACCTCGTTGAGTTTAGTCCCGAGCACCGTAGGGCAGAGGTGGGAATTGCCATCCTTTCTCCTTATCGTCATCAAGGGATAGCCACTGCTGCTTTGCAACAACTCTGCGACTGGGCATCACAACAGCTTTCCCTTGTGCAGCTGTATGCTTACGTCCAATCTGAGAATATTGCTTCTCAAGCTTTGTTTCAGAAGGTAGGTTTTCAGTCGATCGCCATTCTTCCAGCTTGGTTTGTCAAAAGTGGAAAAACCCAGAATGCACACCTTTTTCAGTGCGTTTTCGGGGGAGATTACTAGGAAATTGGACTTTTTGCGAAAAAAGTTGTCGAAACATTTGGTGGAATCGCGAGAAAGTTCTACCTTTGCACTCGCAAACGACAAGGTGCGTTAGTTCAGTTGGTTAGAATACATGCCTGTCACGCATGGGGTCACGGGTTCGAGTCCCGTACGCACCGCAATGTTGATTTGCAAAACCTCGAAGAGGGCGCTTAGCTCAGCTGGTTCAGAGCGTCTGCCTTACAAGCAGAGGGTCGGCGGTTCGAATCCGTCAGCGCCCACATATAGAATTTCTTCGAGATGAAAAAGAACTCTATACTGATATAATCAGTATAAAGGACGCTTAGCTCAGCTGGTTCAGAGCGTCTGCCTTACAAGCAGAGGGTCGGCGGTTCGAATCCGTCAGCGTCCACAAAATAATTCTTATTCTCATTTAGAGAGATAAGGGCGCTTAGCTCAGCTGGTTCAGAGCGTCTGCCTTACAAGCAGAGGGTCGGCGGTTCGAATCCGTCAGCGCCCACCAATAGACAAGTACTTCTGGTGCTTGTCTATTTTTTTGTTCCCAATGGTAATTTGATACGATTTGGATGTGAGAGTAAGGTTTCGGGCATAGTTTCCTCCTTTTTCTGGAGAAATAGGTGTTTGCAGTGCTTTTCTCTGAGAAATGTTTGGTGGAGTCATGAGAAATGAGTAATTTTGCGTGCCGATTATTATCAAGTTACCTCATTTTGAGGTTGCACTTGCGTGTTAATAGCCAAATTCTTTGGCCGAATTTGGTGGTTAGAGAATCGCAAGAAAAAGATAATTTATTGATTTATGGGCGAAAGCCCACTTAGTAACTACAAATTAATCATTAGAATGGATACTTTAAGCTACAAGACCATTTCTGCAAACAAGGAGACCGCTCAGAAAGAATGGGTAGTTATCGATGCTACCGATCAAGTTTTGGGTCGCCTTGCTTCAAAAGTTGCCAAGCTCCTCCGTGGTAAGTACAAGCCTAACTTTACTCCTCACGTGGACTGCGGTGACAACGTAATCATCATCAACGCCGACAAGTTTATCTTGACTGGTAAGAAGATGACAGACCGTGTGTACTACACTTACACTGGTTATCCTGGTGGACAACGTGAGCATACTCCTGCTTCTATCTTGGCTAAGCCCAATGGTGCAGATAAGCTCCTTCGTCGTGTTGTAAAGGGTATGCTTCCCAAGAATCGTCTTGGCGCGCAATTGCTCCGTAACCTCCACGTTTATGTGGGTACTGAGCATAAGCACGAGGCACAAAGCCCCAAAGCTCTTGATATTAACACCCTCAAGTAATCAAACAAGTAGACACAATGGAACAAATTAATGCTCTGGGTCGTCGCAAAAGCGCCGTTGCCCGTATCTTTGTCACTGAGGGTTCTGGTAAGATTACTATCAACAAGCGTGACCTCACCGAATACTTCCCCTCTTCAATCCTTCAGTTCGTGGTGAAGCAACCTCTTACTCTCCTCGAAGCTACTGAAAAGTATGACATCAAAGTAAACCTCCAAGGTGGTGGTTTTACTGGTCAGAGCCAAGCACTTCGCCTTGCTATTGCTCGCGCTTTGGTGAAAATCAATGCTGACGATAAGAAGGCTCTTCGTGCAGAAGGCTTTATGACTCGCGATCCTCGCGAAGTTGAACGTAAGAAGCCAGGTCGTCCAAAGGCACGTCGTCGCTTCCAGTTCAGCAAGCGTTAATCTCTATCGGCAAGTTTGCTGAAAACAGAAAAACGTTTAGCATCCAAACGCATGAGACCATCCATAATTCTGCTGGCTTATTTAGATTCGCAGGTTGATGCTACTCATGGGTTGGTTGAAATGTCTAGCACTCTTGTTAGTGCATAAGACAATCAATAATTATAGGAGTACGCGTTGCCATTCCTGGGCAACTGAAACAATCTTATATTCTGTCTATCAATAAAGGGCAGGGTAGTCATGAAGATTGATAGAATGCTCCTCAACTTACAAGGAAAGTAAACTACAATTCAAAATGTCTAGAACTAATTTTGAAACCCTTCTCGAGGCTGGCTGCCACTTCGGTCACCTCAAGCGCAAGTGGAATCCCGCTATGGCTCCTTACATCTTTATGGAGCGCAATGGCATCCACATCATCGACCTCCACAAGACTGTTGCTAAAGTAGACGAAGCTGCTGAAGCTCTCAAGGAAATCGCAAAGTCTGGTCGTCGTATCCTCTTTGTAGCTACTAAGAAACAGGCCAAATTGGCAGTTGCTGAAAAGGCAGCTGCTGTGAACATGCCTTACGTGACCGAACGCTGGCCAGGTGGTATGCTCACTAACTTCCCAACCATCCGCAAGGCAGTGAAGAAGATGACTAACATCGACAAACTTACTGCTGATGGTACTTTCTCTAACCTTTCAAAGCGCGAAATTCTTCAAATTAGCCGTCAACGTGCTAAGCTTGAAAAGAACCTCGGTTCTATCGCTGACCTCACTCGTCTTCCTGCTGCTCTCTTCGTTGTTGACGTATGCAAGGAACACATCGCAGTGAAAGAAGCTATCCGTTTGGGTATCCCTGTATTTGGTATCGTTGATACTAATGCTGATCCCAACATCGTGGACTTCGCTATCCCCGCTAACGACGATGCAACAAAGAGCATCGAGGTTATCCTCGACGCTTGCTGCGCTGCTATCGCTGAAGGTGTGGCTGAACGTAAGGTAGAGAAGGCTGCCAACGATGAAAAGAATGAAGACAACAAGCGCGCTCGTCAAGCACGTGCTGAGAAGTCTGAAGCTGAAAAGGCTTAATTCTTGCTGAAGTAATATAGGACGGGGTGGTGAAAGTCAAACATTAACGACCAATCACCTCACCCCGTTCTCCTTTTTTCAAATCCCGACAAACAATATACAAGCAAAATGGCTGTAAATATTGAAGATATCAAGAAGCTCCGCGCCTTGACTGGTGCTGGTTTGAGCGATTGTAAGAATGCCCTCGCTGAAGCTGAAGGCGATCTCGATGCTGCTGTTGAACTCGTGCGCAAGCGCGGTCAAGCTATCGCTGCTAAGCGTTCTGACCGTGAAGCTGCTGAAGGTTGCGTTCTCGTTAAGATCGATGGCAACTATGGTGCTATCCTTGCACTTAAGTGCGAAACTGACTTCGTAGCTAAGAATGCTGACTTCGTAGCTTTGGCTAAGGACATCCTCGACGCTGCTGTTGTAGCACGTTGCAAGAACGTTGAAGAAGTTAAGGCTTTGACACTCGATGGTCGTACTGTTGCAGAACGCATCACTGACCAATCTGGTGTGACTGGCGAAAAAATGGAACTCGATGCTTACCTCGTTGTTGAAGGTGAAAGCCTTGCTGCTTACAACCACGCCAACAACAACAGCCTCTGCACACTCGTTGCTTTGAGCAGCAAGGTTGCTGATGAAACTGTTGGTAAGAACGTAGCAATGCAAGTAGCTTCTGCTGCTCCCCTCGCTATCGACGAAAGCGGTGTGGCTCAAGAAGTAAAAGACAACGAATTCAACGTAGCTGTTGAAAAGACTCGTCTCGAACAAGTGCAAAAGGCTGTTGAAGCTGCACTCAAGAAGGCTGGTTTCAACCTCTACATCGCAGAAAGCGAAGAGCACCTCAATGAAGGCATCATGAAGGGTAGCATCACTGAAGCTCAAGCACAAGAAATCCGCGAACTCAAGGAAAAGACTGCTGCTGAGAAGGAAGCTAACCTCAACGAGCAAATGATTCAAAACATTGCTAAGGGTCGTCTCGGCAAGTTCTTCAAAGAAGTTTGCCTTCTTGAACAAGAATACATTTGGGACAAGACTAAGACTATCGCTCAATTCCTCAACGAAGTTGAGAAGGGTCTTACTGTGACTGGTTTCCAACGCTACACCCTCAGCGCTGAGTAATTCTTTTTGCTCGCCCTAAGGCTATATTTATTCGAGCCGACCACAATGGGGTCGGCTCGAATTTTGATATTTCATCCATTCTCTTCTGAACATTATGTTGCAGATTCCTACACAAGCTCAATTTGCGGCCCATCTTTCCTCACCACATTTCCAAAAACTTACAGAAACGGTTGACGCTATGGGGCTAGAAGCCTATATTGTCGGCGGTTATGTGCGCGATTTCATTCTTAAACGTCCTTCCAAAGACGTCGATGTCGTTGTTGTGGGGTCTGGAATCGAGGTGGCTCAAGCTTTTTGCAAAAGTTTAGGTAAAGGTGCACATTGCTCTGTGTTTCGTAATTTCGGTACTGCACAAGTGAAGTGGCGCCATTGGACCACTGTTGACGGAAAACGTGTGCAACAAGAAGAGGAAATAGAGTTTGTAGGTGCTCGCAAGGAGAGTTATTCTCACGATTCGCGTAAACCCATTGTGGAAGACGGCACTCTGGATGATGACCAACGTAGACGCGATTTCACCATCAATGCGTTAGCCATTTGTCTTAACCAATCTCGTTTGGGAGAGCTGGTTGATCCTTTCGATGGACTTGTCGATTTGGAAGAAGGCATCATTGCTACACCGCTCGACCCAGATATCACGTTTAGCGATGATCCCCTCAGAATGATGCGCTGTGTTCGTTTTGCTACGCAGTTGAATTTTCAAATCGAGGAAGAAACTTTCGAAGCCTTATCTCGCAACAAAGAGCGTATTAAAATCATTTCTGCAGAGCGCATCATTGATGAACTCAACAAAATAATGCTCGCTCCACATCCGTCTAAAGGCTTCATCGACTTACATCGTTGTGGTTTGTTAGAAATCATTCTACCCGAGTTGGTTGCTCTCGATATAGTAGAAGAGAGAAATGGGCGTAAGCATAAGAATAATTTTTATCATACGCTTGAAGTATTAGAGAATCTTGTAGAGCGACAAAGATTGGCTGAAGAGAATAGATTGTCTCGACTTTCGCAACAAGTGACAGGAAACTCCTCGCAACAAAATGCGGAGACTTCCTCTGAGCGAGAAGTAGAGGAGGAAGAAATTCCCGCAGCACGCACAAAAGATGAAATCTTATTTCACCGCTGGGCTGCATTACTGCACGACATTGGTAAACCCAAATCAAAACGTTGGGACAATAAAATCGGTTGGACCTTCCACAACCACAATTATCTTGGTATGAGAATGGTGAAACCGATGTTTCGCCGTCTTAAGTTACCACTGGATGAACGCATGAAATATGTGGAGAAATTGGTAGATCTCCACATGCGTCCCATCAATATAGCTGACGAAGAAGTGACTGATTCAGCAGTTCGCCGTTTGCTTTTTGATGCTGGCAATGATATTGACGACTTAATGATGCTTTGCGAAGCTGATATCACGTCAAAGAACGAACGTAGAAAGCAAAATTTCTATGCCAATTACCAACTGGTTCGCCAGAAACTCATAGATTTAGAAGAGAAAGATCGTATTCGTAATTTTCAACCTCCAGTTGATGGTAAAGAAATCATGCGAATCTTCGATTTGCAACCCTGTCAAGAGATTGGCGCGCTTAAATCTGCGTTGAAAGATGCGATTTTGGATGGAGTAGTGCCCAATGAACACGAAGCAGCCTTGGAGTTTATCCTCAAACGCGCTGCCAAGATGGGACTTACTCCCATAAATCCAATTCCTACAGGCACTGTTGATTAGTACTTTCGACTATAGTGTATAAAGAATCCCTCAGAAATAGAATGATTATCTACTTCTGAGGGATTTTCTTTGCGACTCACTCAGCTTCTTTTGATATAGAGAAGAATTGATATCGAATTCTTATACAATCATTGGAGGTTGCTCAAGAAGTCAGCAACCACAAACGAACTGCCACCTATAAATAGCGTACCATCTTTGGGAACACGCAGCATTGCAGTAGCATAGGCTTCTGAAACAGAGGAGAAGGCGTCGCCCTGCAAACCAGATTGTTCCGCTATTGTTTTGAGTTTTTCAGCCGGTAAAGCTCTTGCTACACTAGCTTGTGTCCAATAGTAAGTAGCATTTTTAGGGAGCAGTGGAAGAATGTGCGCCACATCTTTGTCGGTACACACGCCAAACATGATATGGAGAGCTGATGTAGGTTCTGAAGCGTTTGCTGCAAGTGATTCGAGTTGCGGAGTCAAGTATCGCCAAGCGTCTTCGTTGTGTCCAGTATCAGCAATGACGCGTGGAGCTTCACTAACAATCTGCCATCGACCTTGCAATCCCGTAATTTCTGCCACGTGGAGAAATCCATTTCTAACATTTTCAGGCGTAATACGTTCTTGCATTTCTTGGGGAAGTTGAGCTAAAGCGCAAAAAATGGTGCGTGCGTTTTGAGATTGACAAGCACCGTTCAAACTAGCGTGAACCTCTCCCCACAAGCGTGTGTGGTAAACAAATGTTCCGTTTTGCGTGCTTTCAATTTTCTCCAAAGGACTTTCTTCTTCCGCAAAAACAAGTTTCGCTCCCTTTTCCTTTGCCACTTTTTCAAAAACAGTACGAACTTCTGGTTGCGCGGCGCCAATCACAGCAGGAACTCCCTTTTTGAATATACCCGCTTTTTCAAAAGCAATGGCTTCTAAGGTGTTTCCCAATAGATTGATGTGGTCGAAGGAGATATTTGTCACCACACTCACCAATGGATTTACGATGTTTGTGCAATCTAATCGTCCACCCAGTCCTACTTCTACCACTGCCACGTCCACTGCTTGTTCTTGAAAGTAGCGAAAAGCCAAGGCAGTGGTCAGTTCAAAGAAAGAAGGGTAGAGCGGTTCAAAGAAGGCGCGCTCTTGCTCCACAAAGTCAATGACGCGTTGCTCAGGAATACACACCCCATTCACTCGGATGCGTTCGCGAAAGTCCACCAAATGCGGAGAGGTGTAGAGTCCTACGCGATAACCAGCGAGTTGCAAAATGGCGGCTAGGGTGTGAGAGGTCGAACCTTTGCCATTAGTACCAGCCACATGAATTATTTCGTAGGAACGATGGGGATGGTTAAAGTGTTCATCCAGAGCCAGTGTCGTAGACAAGCCCTCTTTATACGCTCCTGCCCCGACGCTTTGAAACATCGGGGCAGCAGTGAATAGATAATCTAAGGTTTCTTGATAGTTCATTGCGTTTCTACTTACAACCTTTCGTGCACTTAACTAAAGTAAGCACGGAAAGAATTGAAAATTTTATTCAGAATGCTTGGAGAAGGCTTTAAGTTGTCGCTTTCTTTCATCGCTTCAAATGCCTCCTTTTCTTCCTTAGACAGCGTTTCGGGGATGTAGACGGAGATATTGATGACAATATCGCCACGTCCATAGCCATAACCTTGCACAGCTGGGAGACCCTTACTGCGTAAGCGCATACGAGTGCCAGGTTGTGTGCCAGGTTTGATGGTCACGCGAGCTTTTCCTTCGAGCGTAGGCACTTCCACTTGGTCACCCAAGGTTGCTTGGCTCACGGTGAGGAGAAGGTTATAAATCAAATCGTTGTCATCACGGATGAAATGTTCGTGTGGCAACTCTTCGATAAGGACTTGAATGTCTCCAGGAACACCGTTGTGCTTGCCGGCATGTCCTTTTCCGGGAACGGTCACGACCATTCCTTCAGCTACGCCCGCAGGGATGCGCACTTCAATCACTTCTTCACCAGCCACAACACCATCACCATGACACTTTTTGCACTTATGTGTCACCACTTTTCCCTCACCATGACAAGTGGGGCAAGGGCTCTGTTGTTGCATCGTGCCGAAGATGGTGCGTGCATTGCGAATCACATAGCCGCTACCATGGCAAGTGGAGCAAGTTTCTGCATTGTGTCCTGGTTCACTTCCTGAGCCATGACATTCGTTACACTCAACTTGCTTTTTTACCTTGAACTTTTTGGTTACGCCAGTAGCGATTTCTTCGAGAGTGAGTTTGGTTTTCAAACGCAAATCTCCACCGCGGTATTGCTGAGGTCCAGCAGAGGCACCGCCTCCACCGAAACCGCCAAAACCTCCGAAGCCTCCACCGCCAAAGATGTCGCTGAAGTGTGAGAAGATGTCGTTGATGTCGGTAAATCCGCCACCAAATCCTCCAGCTCCTGCACCACCTTCGAAAGCTGCTTTACCAAATTGGTCGTAGCGTTGTCGCTTTTCAGGATCGCGCAATACCTCGTAGGCTTCTGCCGCTTCCTTAAACTTCTCTTCAGCTTCCTTGTCACCAGGGTTTTTATCTGGGTGATACTTCATGGCCACCTTACGGTAAGCCTTCTTGATCTCAGCGTCACTGGCACTTTTGTCGACACCGAGTATTTGATAGTAGTCTAAATCTGCCATTGTCTTGTTGCTTGTTAGGATGAAAAAAATCCGTGGCTGCGGAAGACTTTAGTTATTGTCCCACCACCACTTTGGCGTGGCGCAACACTTTGTCGTTGAGCATATAGCCCGTTTGCACGCAGTCGATGATGTGATTCTTTTGTTGCTCATCTTCTGTGGGGAAGAGAGCTACAGCTTCGTGGAAATCAGTGTCAAACTGAGCTTCCTTAGTTTCCATCTTCTTCAGACCTTGTTGTTCGAGTGTGCGTTGCAACTTTTGGAAAATCAGCGACAAGCCTTCGCGCAAAGTTTCTACGTCTTCGCTTTTTGCCAAATTTGCTTCAGCGCGCTCCATATCATCAAGGATGGGAAGCAAGCTTTCGAGCACTTTCTTACCACCATTGAGAATCAATTCGGTGTGGGTAGCCATACTGTGCTTGCGGAAATTTGCAAAATCAGCAGCTTGTCTCAAAATCTTATCTTTGAGTTCTGCAATTTCAGTCTCAGCTTGTGCCAACTTTTCGGCATCAGTCAGTTTTGCTGCAGGAGCTTCTGTAGCTTCTGTTGCAGTTTCTGCTTGATTTTGAACTTCTTGCTCGTTTGTTTCGGGCTGAGTTGTTTCGTCGTTTGTTGTATTGTTAGTCAATGGTTCTTTTTCTTCCATGATTTTATGCTTATTAGTTTGACCCTCTTTCTGCAAATATTATGCCGAAAGAGGGTCAATGTGTAGAATTGTCAGCTAGTTTGCCTTATGTACGCGCCACCAGCTGTCGAGATTGTCGAAATTTAGGCTTTGTTTTCTCCGTAGAGTTGTTCACGCAATTCACGGATGCGAGCATCGTGCACGTAGTCTTCGTAGCTCATCAACTTGTCAATCGTGCCGTTGGGGGTGAGTTCAATCACGCGATTAGCAACGGTGTTGATAAATTCGTGGTCGTGTGAGGAGAAGAGGATGTTACCCTTGAAGCCTTTAAGGTTATTGTTGAAGGCTTGGATAGACTCCATGTCGAGGTGGTTGGTAGGCGTGTCAAGAATCAAGCAGTTGGCATTGCGCAGTTGCATACGGGCAATCATACAACGCATCTTTTCACCCCCCGAAAGCACGTTGACCTTCTTGAGGATTTCCTCGTCTTTGAAGAGCATACGTCCGAGGAACGCTTTGAAATACACTTCGTTACCTTCGCCATATTGAGAGAGCCAGTCGAGCATATTGAGGTCTGTGTCGAAGAACTCTGTGTTGTCGAGTGGCAAATAAGCCGTAGTGATGGTGACGCCCCACGAGTAAGTACCAGCAGCAGCTTCTTGGTTACCATTGATAATCTCAAAGAGAGCCGTCATCGCACGAGGATCATGGCTGATGAATACCACTTTTTCTTCCTTCTCCACTTGGAAATTCACCTTGTCGAAGAGCACTGTGCCATCGTCGGCTACAGCTTTAAGGTCTTGCACTTCCAAGATCTGGTTACCGGGCTCGCGTTCCATCTGGAAGATAATACCTGGATAGCGACGAGTAGAAGGCTTAATTTCTTCCACATTGAGCTTCTCGAGCATCTTCTTACGAGAAGTCGTTTGCTTACTCTTCGCCACGTTAGCAGAGAAGCGGCGGATAAACTCTTCCAACTCCTTACGTTTTTCCTCTGCCTTCTGACGTTGGTTTTGTGCTTGGCGGAGTGCCAATTGAGAAGATTCGTACCAGAACGAATAGTTACCAGAGAAGAGCGTAACTTTACCGAAGTCAATGTCCACCGTGTGGGTACAAACTTGGTCTAGGAAGTGGCGGTCGTGGCTCACTACAAGGACAGTGTGTTCCACATTGCCGAGGTATTCTTCGAGCCATTCCACCGTCTCGAGGTCAAGGTCATTGGTAGGCTCGTCGAGAAGCAAGTTGTCGGGCTCACCAAAGAGGGCTTGTGCCAACATCACGCGCACTTTCTGTTTGTTAGAAAGCTCACCCATGAGTTTGCCATGGAGGTTTTCCTTGATGCCAAGACCAGAAAGAAGCGTTGCAGCGTCATTCTCTGCGGTATATCCACCGATTGTGGCAAACTTGTCTTCGAGTTCAGCCACTTTGATGCCATCTTCGTCCGTAAACTCTTCTTTGGAATAGAGTTCATTGCGCTCTTGCATCACCTGCCACATCACAGTGTGTCCTTGCAGCACGGTATCGAGCACTGTCTGGTCGTCAAATTTGAAGTGGTCCTGTGAGAGCACAGACAGACGTTCGCCTGGACCAAGTTCAACTTTACCTTTGGTTGGTTCAAGTTCGCCACTGATAGCTTTGAGCAGTGTAGACTTACCGGCACCGTTTGCGCCAATAACACCATAGATGTTGCCGTTGGTAAACTTCATATTTACGTCCTGATAGAGGATGCGCTTACCAAATTGTACGGCGATGTTGGAGAGAGTGATCATTTATAACGTAGTTGTTTTTGCTTAATTGTAAAGTCGCTCATCTAGAATCTCGATATGAAATGAGAAGCCCATGAGCACTAAAGTAGCAGGTCTGCACAGATACTGCCACTTTCCAGCTTACAAAGTTACGTATTTTTCTGCAGATGAGCGAACAACCCATGAAGTTTGCCACTAAAAGACCATTGCACGCGTGATAAATGTGCAATGGTCTTGACAATATACGGCAGTTGTGCTTCCTCTTTTGGGGGATATTGAGTCTTTGTGTCGATTTATCACCTCGTAACTCTAGAGACGAGTAAAGCCCTTCCACATCTTCCACTTGAGGGCAGCTGCTTCGTACCAGACCTTGTTTCATTGCGATAGTTCACGAATCACGGTAAAAGGATTATGCTGAAATGTTGCTGTTCGCAAAACTTCAAATTATCACGTTTCCCCTATCCGCATTACCCATCAATAGGGGGGTACGGATTTCCTTTTCAGATAGTAATCGCTCTAATCAATCGTAAAGGAACAGCGGGTATATTATCGTGGGTATCGTGAGTCGAAGTATTTGGCTACTGCATAAGGAGTCACAGCTAAGTATTACCAAGAGTCGAAGCGCTTGACGTAGGGTTCTCTATCATTTTCTTGACTGATAACAAAGGTAGACCCAAAAGCTGCAACTTTTCCGAAACTAAATCTTTACACTGCTGGGGCAAATTTCTTCTGAAAGTTTGGGATTTTCAAACTCTTTTATTACCTTTGCAACATCATCAAAGCTATTAGCTGTTTTGGCAACCTCAGCGGAATTGGACCGCTGTTTGTCAATGCAGCTGATAGCTTTGTTTCGTCTACAGCTACTCGCAGGCAGTCTTTATTTATCCAGTCCAAAATCCCCCTGCACGTTGTCTTTCGGATAATAAATGGCACGCTATTTACATCTACAGCTAATGCTTGACTGTCCTAGCCCTCTCGTAGTTTGTTGTCAGATTTGTTTTTTTCTTTTTCTTTTTGCTCGTCTCGATTATAATCTTTACCTTTGCCGTCAGACGATAAGCTTTGCGTAGGGTCGGAAAGGGCACCGACCTCCTCTGAGTCGCAATCAGAGGGCAGTATGAGGNTTGGTAGGCTCGTCGAGAAGCAAGTTGTCGGGCTCACCAAAGAGGGCTTGTGCCAACATCACGCGCACTTTCTGTTTGTTAGAAAGCTCACCCATGAGTTTGCCATGGAGGTTTTCCTTGATGCCAAGACCAGAAAGAAGCGTTGCAGCGTCATTCTCTGCGGTATATCCACCGATTGTGGCAAACTTGTCTTCGAGTTCAGCCACTTTGATGCCATCTTCGTCCGTAAACTCTTCTTTGGAATAGAGTTCATTGCGCTCTTGCATCACCTGCCACATCACAGTGTGTCCTTGCAGCACGGTATCGAGCACTGTCTGGTCGTCAAATTTGAAGTGGTCCTGTGAGAGCACAGACAGACGTTCGCCTGGACCAAGTTCAACTTTACCTTTGGTTGGTTCAAGTTCGCCACTGATAGCTTTGAGCAGTGTAGACTTACCGGCACCGTTTGCGCCAATAACACCATAGATGTTGCCGTTGGTAAACTTCATATTTACGTCCTGATAGAGGATGCGCTTACCAAATTGTACGGCGATGTTGGAGAGAGTGATCATTTATAACGTAGTTGTTTTTGCTTAATTGTAAAGTCGCTCATCTAGAATCTCGATATGAAATGAGAAGCCCATGAGCACTAAAGTAGCAGGTCTGCACAGATACTGCCACTTTCCAGCTTACAAAGTTACGTATTTTTCTGCAGATGAGCGAACAACCCATGAAGTTTGCCACTAAAAGACCATTGCACGCGTGATAAATGTGCAATGGTCTTGACAATATACGGCAGTTGTGCTTCCTCTTTTGGGGGATATTGAGTCTTTGTGTCGATTTATCACCTCGTAACTCTAGAGACGAGTAAAGCCCTTCCACATCTTCCACTTGAGGGCAGCTGCTTCGTACCAGACCTTGTTTCATTGCGATAGTTCACGAATCACGGTAAAAGGATTATGCTGAAATGTTGCTGTTCGCAAAACTTCAAATTATCACGTTTCCCCTATCCGCATTACCCATCAATAGGGGGGTACGGATTTCCTTTTCAGATAGTAATCGCTCTAATCAATCGTAAAGGAACAGCGGGTATATTATCGTGGGTATCGTGAGTCGAAGTATTTGGCTACTGCATAAGGAGTCACAGCTAAGTATTACCAAGAGTCGAAGCGCTTGACGTAGGGTTCTCTATCATTTTCTTGACTGATAACAAAGGTAGACCCAAAAGCTGCAACTTTTCCGAAACTAAATCTTTACACTGCTGGGGCAAATTTCTTCTGAAAGTTTGGGATTTTCAAACTCTTTTATTACCTTTGCAACATCATCAAAGCTATTAGCTGTTTTGGCAACCTCAGCGGAATTGGACCGCTGTTTGTCAATGCAGCTGATAGCTTTGTTTCGTCTACAGCTACTCGCAGGCAGTCTTTATTTATCCAGTCCAAAATCCCCCTGCACGTTGTCTTTCGGATAATAAATGGCACGCTATTTACATCTACAGCTAATGCTTGACTGTCCTAGCCCTCTCGTAGTTTGTTGTCAGATTTGTTTTTTTCTTTTTCTTTTTGCTCGTCTCGATTATAATCTTTACCTTTGCCGTCAGACGATAAGCTTTGCGTAGGGTCGGAAAGGGCACCGACCTCCTCTGAGTCGCAATCAGAGGGCAGTATGAGGAGTTGCCCGTCCTCACGCTTGGCTTGTCGTCTTATTTTGTTTAAAACCATGCTCATAGATTAAGGGCGAATGTACTATTTCGGCTTTTCTTTGGCGCTGGACATTTCCAACAACACGAGCTTATTCTTCCCATTTGCCAAAGTTCCATTCTCGCTAAGTGGATTGCCCTGAGCATCTCTCTTCTTACTCTTGCGATAGAACTTAATGACGTTCAGAATTGATTTTTGTATCATGTTGGTGTGCAGTGTGTCGAAGTGTTGGCTACTGCATAAGGCGTCACAGCTAAGTATTACCAAGAGTCGAAGTGCTTGACGTAGGGTTATCTACCATTTTCTAGATTGATAATAAAGCAAACCGCAAGGCTGCAACTTTTCCAAAACTAAATCTTTACACTGCTGGGGCAAATTTCTTCTGAAAGTTTGTTTTTTTCAAACTCTTTTATTACCTTTGCAGCATCATCAAAGCTATTAGCTGTTTTGGCAACGTCAGCGGAATTGGACTGCTGTTTGTCAATGCAGCTGATAGCTTTGTTTCGTCTACGGCTACTCGCAGGCAGTCTTTATTTATCCAGTCCAAAATACCCTGCACGTTGTCTTTCGGATAATAAATGGCACGCTATTTACATCTACAGCTAATGCTTGACTCTACATACGAATGTTTGTCGCTAGAAAATTGCAATAAAAATGACTAAGACTTGCCCTGTTATTTTGGAGTATGTATATTTGCATCACACACCCTAATGACAATAGCAATGAAGAAGATTGAAACGATATACGACCACAACGTAACGCAAGAAGAGCTGAGGAAGATAAACCCTACGCCTAAAGAAAATTATCTAAAGACAATCCCTCAAGATGTGGCATATGGAGATTTAGCTTGGCTTTACTTTCTTCGTGAAGATAGAAAGAAGATGATGTTTTATGCAGATAGAATGTCTGCTGGTATGAGATTTGAACTTTTGCAAATGATCGAATATGTGGCTTCTCTAGTTATTTCTTGAGTAGAGCTGTAAACCCAACTCTTACAGAAAGGTTGTATACTAACTCATTAGCTTTCTCCTAGCTGAACCTACGCTAGCGTAAGATTGTGTATCTTCGCGTAGCAAATTTCTTTGGTTTGAAGCGCTGCCCCCAGTCATTCCGCCTTGTGTGGCTGATGGGGTGGGAACATTTACAGAGGCGGTCTCTGTAGCAGGAGCCACACTCGCGCCCTCCTCCCAAAGTAATTCTCGTCTTACTCATACAATACGGCTGAAGTCCATCGTTGGATTTCAGCCGTATTCTTATTTGGAAGAGTATTGCTTTGATAGATAACAATAATTCTAAAATATTTGCGTTGTGAAATGTCGAATTTAACGCGGTCTATGAAGTTTTTTTCTCTTTGTGGGCGATTATGCGATTCTCAGGGCATTGATTTTAATGGTATGAGGGAGGAAAAAAGCTGTTTATCGCATTGGCGTGAAATTATGTCGGACGTATTGGAAAAAACTTCCCACGAAATCAAAATTTTGTCGGACGTTTTTTGGAAAAAGTCCAACGTTTTTGGGTGAAACTCTGACGAAACTAACACAAAATGCCATGAAAATAGAGAATTACTCCCCTAAAATTAGGGAATCGGGTAGATTTGTGCTTAAAACGGGGAATCTTTTCATCGTTTTTCTCGGAGATGTTTCGATTTCTCTTTCTTAGATCGCTCCCAATGATGGTCGTTTTTGAGTCGCGATTTTAACTAAGTAAATGTGAAAAAAGAAGGTCTTGGTGGAATACTACCACAACTGACCTTCTCCTTAGGAAAGAGAAAGCCAGTTGTCTATAATTTCTGCTCCGAAAGGTGTGAGAATACTCTCAGGATGAAACTGTACTCCACGAATATTCAGGCTTAGATGTCGAAAAGCCATAACCGTGCCATCGTCAGCGCGGGCAGTGACTTCTAAAATCTCTGGTAGAGGTTCGCTGACAGACCAAGAATGGTAGCGACCCACTGATATTTCATCTGGAAGATTAGCCCACAAGCCATCATCTGTGAGAAGATGACAGCGGCTTTCTATGCCATGCAGTGGCTGTTCGTGTTGAAATAGCGTGCCCCCATAGCATTGGGCAATGGCTTGGTGACCCAGACAGACACCGAGCATGGGGATTTGTCCTGCGGCACGACGAATGAGGGGTAGCAAATCGCCTGCTTCTTCTGGTAAACCAGGACCGGGAGACAGCAGAAGATGGGAGTATTCTGATAAATCGACCTGCGCCACTTCGTCATTGCGCAAGATGGTGACTTCAGCCCCCAACGCTTGCACCAGATGTGCAAGGTTATGGACAAAAGAGTCGTAATTGTCGATGAGCAAAACGTGCTGCATATCAATAGGTCTAGAGATGAGATGAGTTTTAAACAAAGAGACAAACCAGAAATGCTACTTATTCTCCTAAAATCTCAGCATTGTGAGCGAGATAAGTCGAGATGTCTTTATCACCTCTGCCACTCACATTGATCACCACTACATCTTCTGGTTGGAAGTTGAGATGAGGTAGAAGCGCGAGTGCGTGGCTACTTTCGAGAGCTGGTATGATTCCTTCAAGACGTGTGAGTTCAAAAGCTGCACGAAGCGCTTCGTCATCGTTGATAGACAATACTTGAGCACGATTTTGGTCGGCAAGATGAGAAATGAGCGGACCGATGCCAGGATAGTCCAAACCTGCTGAAATGGAATAAGGCTCTTGCACTTCGCCTTCAGGAGTTTGTATAACAAGTGTTCTGCTGCCATGCAATACACCTTCTGAACCAATGTTGATAGTTGCGGCAGTAGATCCGCTATCTTTACCAAGTCCGCCGGCTTCACCCAATACAATTTTGACGCGCTCGTCGTCGAGATAGTGATACATGGCTCCTGCTGCATTAGAACCTCCGCCGATGCACGCCATCAAATAGTCAGGGTGGTCGCGACCTTCCTTTTCCATCAGTTGCCCTTTGATTTCTTTGCTAATGACACTTTGAAGGCGTGCTACCATGTCGGGATAAGGATGAGGACCCACAGCAGAACCGATGAGATAGAACGTATCTTCTGGACTTTCACACCATGCCATTAAGGCTTCGTTTACGGCGTCTTTCAAGGTCTTGTTGCCACTCTCGGCAGGCATTACTGTGGCTCCAAGCATGCGCATGCGTTCCACATTGACGTGTTGACGTTCCACATCGATGGCTCCCATGTAGATGCAGCATTCCATGCCCATGAGAGCGCAAGCCGTAGCTGTTGCAACACCATGTTGTCCAGCACCAGTTTCAGCAATGATGCGCTTTTTGCCCATACGTTTGGCGAGCAAGATTTGCCCCAAAGCATTATTGATCTTATGCGCCCCAGTGTGGTTGAGATCTTCGCGCTTGAGATAAATCTTTGCGCCATATTTCTCACTGAGGCGACGAGCAAAATAGAGGGGACTAGGACGACCCACATAGTCTCTCAAGAGTTCGTGAAACTCGCGTTGGAAGTCTTCGCTTTCGATGATGGGAAGATAGGCTTCTTGCAGAGCCTCGATGTTGGGTTGCAAGACATCGGGCACGAAGGCACCGCCAAATTTACCGTAAAAACCATTTGAATCAATATGGAAAGAAGTCATAAGTCGTTGTTGTTGAAGAGATATATGATACTCGGAAAGCAGGGCTGCAACAGTTGACGTCGGGACTGTTGCGCGCAACTCACGACAAAAAAGGCTTGCCGTGAGTAACGACAAGCCTCTGTATTTCGACGATGATGGACGAACAATTAGGGTGTGCGATGTCTAACTCACGATATTACTATCTTGAGTGCGCCACCAACCCTTATTGTTGTTTTGTTGCATCATTGTTGTTTACGGTCGAATTGTGATTTGATTTTGCAAATGTAATGCAAAATGGCGAAAAAGCCAAGATTCGCAGAGATTTTTTCTCCCAAAGTGGGGGAATTCAGAGAAAATAGGCGCTTTTAGTGCGTATTTGCCGTCATTTTATCCATGAAAGTCATGGCAAGTGCGGAGATGATGAAGACAAGGTGAATGGCTATTTGCGCTGCAATGTGCTTGGGTTCTACATCGTGACGCACAAAACTCTCGAGCCAGTGTCGGTTACTCCACTGATTTCAGTGAAATCTTGAAGATGAGGGTGGAGTAGGGGGGAATGTTATTGGTGCCGTTCTCGCCATATCCCAGATATTGTGGGATATATACTTCCCATTCATCGCCCACATGCATTGCCTTTAGGGCAATTTGCCATCCTGCAACGACGCCACTGACAGGGAAACTAGCGGGTTCTCCGCGTTGGTAACTGCTGTCGAAGATAGTGCCATCGATGAGTTTGCCTTCATAGTCCACGGTCACCATACTGGTGGAAGTGGGTTGTGCACCATTTCCAGCGCGAAGCACCTTGTAAAGGAGTCCACCACCGAGCGATTGTACACCGGGTTCTTTGGCTTTTTGTGCCAGAAATGCTTCCTCTTTTGCCATTTGGCGCGCTTCGATGCTATCGTTTTCTGCTGTAGCTGCGGCAGCGTCATGAGCTTTGTTCTGATTGGAGCAACTCGTGATTGTTGCTGCTGCGGTGAGTATGGAGCCAGCTAAAAGAAGATTACGGTTGAAGTGGAAGACGGATTGAGTCAAATGTGCAATGAATGTGAGCATAATAAGAGTTTAGAATGCGGTGACAGCAGCTACGAGTCCGAAGATGATGCCAGGAGCATTAGCGAGAGCTACGGGCCAATCGCGACGTTCTTTGAAAAGACCATAGCTGACCCAAATGATACAGTTGATGCATGCCATCAAAGGTTGAACCCAGTCACCTTTTTGTCCATTGAGGTTGTTGAGAATCGTGTTGATGTAGAACACGTACATGAGAACTGCAGTAATGGTGCCAATGACACCCATCACTTTTTCAAATTTAGCTTTATCCATATCTAACAAGTTTTGTGATTGTGTACGCATAGGGTCTAAAATCCATTGCACACAGAGTTGAAGAGAATTGTAAGTGTTGTAATAAAGTACGCTCTTTCGATTGCAAAAGTAAAAGAAAGCGCTGAAAACACCAAAGAATTGTAGATGTTTTCAAACTGATTGTTATAAAAAATCCTCAACTTCTCTGTAAATGGTCCAAGTTTTTGACGCAAAACATGGAGGTACTTCAGTAAAGTTGAGGACCAATGGTTCTTCTATAGGTCAGATTAGAAAAAATGATGCAATACAGGGTTGTTATTGCTCATTTTGACGAATCTCGACACGGCGAATTTTTCCACTAATTGTCTTGGGGAGCGCATCGACAAACTCGATGAGACGAGGATACTTGTAGGGAGCTGTTACGCGTTTGACGTGCTGTTGGATTTCGCGTACAAGATCTGGACCAGCTTTTTCCTTATATTCTGGGGCTAAAACAATGGTAGCTTTCACCACCATGCCACGAATGTCATCAGGCACGCCAGTGATGGCGCATTCCACTACAGAGGGGTGAGTCATAACAGCACTTTCCACTTCAAATGGTCCGATGCGGTAGCCCGAACTCTTGATAATATCGTCGGTGCGGCCCACAAACCAGCAATAGCCATCCTCGTCGCGATAAGCCATATCGCAAGTGTGGTACAGTCCGTCGTGAAGCACTTGTTGGGTCATGGCTTCGTCACGATAGTATCCACGGAAAAGACCGAGGGGATGACTACCATCTTCGGGCATGCGAATGACGATTTCTCCCTTTTCGCCGACTCCTGCAGAACTACCATCGGGGCGAATGATGTCGAGGTTGTAGATGGGATTAGGGATACCCATCGAGCCTGGACGTGGTTCTACCCATGGGAAGGTGACAATGAGCGGAGTCGTCTCTGTCTGCCCGAAGGCTTCGGTCATCTTCAAGCCTGTGCCTTTTTGGAAAGCCTCAAAAACAGAAGGATTTAAGGCTTCGCCAGCTGTAGTCGCGTGTTCGAGTGCGGAGAGATCGTAGGAAGACAGGTCCTCGCGCACCATGAAGCGATAGACCGTTGGGGGAGCGCAGAAAGAGGTGATGCGATAGTCTTGAATGAGTCGTAGCATGGTGGCTGCATCAAAACGTTCGTGGTCGTAGACAAAGATGGCAGCCCCGATGATCCACTGCCCATAGAGTTTGCCCCACGCTACCTTAGCCCAGCCTGTGTCTGCTACGGTGAGGTGCAAACTGTCTTCGTGCAACTGCTGCCAATACTTGGCGGTAACGATATGTCCGAGGGGATAAGCGAAATTATGTGTCACCATCTTAGGGTTGCCTGTTGTACCTGAGGTGAAATAGAGGAGCATGATATCGTCGTTGCTATTGACGGGCGTAGAAGGTCGCATAAAAGGAGCAGCTTCTTGCAAACCACGATGGAAGTCGTGCCAGCCATCTTCTGGAGCATCAATGGCGATGCGATACTTCACGGTAGGGCATAGTGGCAGGGCAGCATTTATTTTGTCTTGCATCTCGTGCTCTTCCGTGCAGATGATAGCACAGATGTCAGCAGCATTGCAACGATATTCAATATCCTTGGGGGTGAGCAAGTGGGTGGCTGGGATGGCTACGGCACCAATCTTGTGAAGTCCTAGAATGGCAATCCAAAATTCGTAGCGACGTTTGAGCATGAGCATTACCATGTCACCACGACCGATGCCTATGGATTGGAAGAAGGACGCTGCGGCATCGGAGAGTTGTTTCATCTCTCCAAAGGTGAAGTCATGATGACGACCATGTTCGTTGACCCAGCAAAGCGCGCGTTTGTTGGGAGCTTGGGTAGCCCATTTGTCTACAATATCGTAGGCGAAGTTGAAATTATCGGGGACGTGTATGTGGAATCCTTTGGCAAACTCCTCAGTGTTATAGAAGTTTGTGGCATTGAAATACTTTTCTATCATAGTTGTAGTAATAAAAAAGGCACTATCCAAGTCATCGACGAGGATATTGCCATGAATATGTTCGGAAGTATGAAAAACAGCCGCAGTAATGCGATAAGTTTAGGGGGGAGAAGCTAGTCGTTTGTCATTGGACAATTCTAGCTAGGGAAGTATTTGTTGTCATGTAGAACTACAAATAGTTTAGTGCTAGTTGCTGCGGAAACATGGCTAGATGTTTCAGTAGCAAATATACGAAGAAATGGAGGCCCTACCAAGAAAATCATACTAAAAGTTGATGAATTGTGTCCTTTTGGTGGATTGTGTGCTGTGAAAGTAGAAATCTTCTATTCGAATGCGCGCCAAATACTTAGACTTTGTGGGTAGGGTGCTGAGATGCTAATCAGCTGTTTTGACACGGGATGTACGAACTCTATGTGATGCGCATGAAGACAGATACTACCATCGGGATTGGAACGTGGAGCCCCATATTTCAAGTCACCACGAATGGGGTAGCCCACTGCGGCTAATTGACAGCGGATTTGATGATGACGCCCTGTGTGGAGATTGACTTCTATGAGTTGAGTGCGGTCACCAACTTTTAAGATGGTGGCATCAAGACTGGCACGCTTTGAGGAAGGGACTTCGTGAAGATGCGCATACGCCTTGTTTTGTCGCTCATTGCGCGTGAGGAAATGAACCAAATTGGTGGGATTGCCAATAGATAATTGCGGCTGACCACTTCGTGCTAATGGTTCCTTGGAGGTGATGGCATGATAGGTCTTGTGTACTTGTCCCAGACGAAACATGTCATTGAGACGCGAAAGTGCTTTGGAAGTGCGTGCATAGACTACAACACCGCTGACAGGGCGGTCGAGACGATGCACTGTGCCCAAGAATACTTCACCAGGCTTCGCATATTTCTCTTTGATGTAGGACTTTACGGCATCTGCCAATGTGGCATCGCCCGTCTTGTCGCCTTGCACGATTTCGCCAGCGGCTTTGTTTACAATGATAATATGATTGTCTTCGTAAAGTACTTCCATGAGAATGTGAGTGGGCTGTCTGATGGTTAATAAGTTTGCCTTGATGCGGCATAGAGGTTGGCTTGTTGTAAGCGTGCACTTCAAAGGAAACCAATAAGAAAGTGCCGAGTAGCTCCGAAGGAAGCCACTCGGCACTATAAACTTTTTTGGGGGATGAAATTAGGTGTTCATACCACCGTCTACCTGGATCACTTGACCAGTGACATAGGAAGAAAGGTCAGATGCGAGGAATACAGCTACATTAGCCACGTCTTCTGCTTGACCGCCACGACGGAGAGGGATTTGCTTCATCCACTCCTTGCGCACCTCTTCAGAAAGTTGGTGAGTCATTGCTGTTTCGATGAAACCAGGAGCAATAGCGTTAGCACGAACACCGCGGCTACCCATTTCTTGAGCTACACTCTTGGCAAGGGCAATCATACCGGCCTTAGAAGCTGCATAGTTGGCTTGACCAGCATTGCCGTGTACACCTACGACACTTGACATGTTGATGATAGAACCGCCACGTTGACGCATCATGATGGGAAGACAAGCGTGGACGAAATTGAAAGCAGACTTCAAGTTTACGTTGATTACAGCATCCCATTGAGCTTCTGTCATGCGGAGCATCAGACCATCTTTGGTGATACCTGCGTTGTTGACCAATACGTCGATGGTGCCGAAATCTTCGTGAATCTTCTTCACAACTTCTGCAGTTTCTTCAAAGTTAGCAGCGTTGCTGGCATAAGCCAAGCACTTCACGCCTTTTGCTTCGATTTCTTTGCGAGTTTCTTCACCTGCTTCGTCAATAACGAGGTCGGTAAATGCAATGTTTGCACCTTCTTCTGCAAACTTGAGAGCGAGAGCCTTACCAATGCCGCGAGCTGCACCAGTGATCAAGGCTGTTTTTCCTGTTAAGAGTCCCATATTTTGATTGGATATTTATGGAGATAATGATTATACGATTATTGGGCTACACCGACACCTAGGGCACGACTGATGAGACGTTCTACTACCACTACACTTTCTTCCATGGAAAGCCCTTGACCTAAACGATCGAACATGAAAGGCACTTCAATACCTTTAATGGCGTAGTGGATGACGTCGGCAGTGAGATTGACATGATCTATTTTGAAAATGCCTTTTGCCACACCTTCTCGCAAGATGCTACGCAGTGCGTGAAGTTCTTCGAGGTCAAACTTACGTCGCACGCGTTCTACTTTGTGGATGTCGCTGAAGAACTCTGCGCGAAGTGAACCGTTGCGCTTCACCACATCTTCGATGAGATGAAGGTGGGTGTAAATAATCTTCACTATTTTCTCCTGTGGATTGATGGAGAGGTTCACCACTTTGTCCATCTCTTCGGAGAGATGCTCCAGTTCGTCTTCGATGACAGCATAGTAGATGTCTTCCTTACTACTAAAGTAGGTGTACATCGTGCGTCGCCCTTTTTGAGAAGCTTGAGCAATATCGTTCATTGTGATGCCATCAAATCCTTGCTTGGCAAAGAGTTCACGAGCAACGGTAATGAGTTTCTGACGAGTTTTACTGATAGACATGGCTGGGTGTCAATGAATTTCTGGTGCAAAGTTACGCATTTTTTCTAGAAGTGTGCAGTTTTTGTCTTGTTTTTCCTCGATGGCGATAAATTACTTGCGAGATGCAAGGAGGGATGGCGTTCTTCTGAAGGATAAATGGGTTAAGATGGTGGGGATTTCGTTAGGCTGACGCTTGATGGTAAGAGTTTTCTACAGCGTTGTTGCTGGAAACAGAAAGTTCCCATGGATGTGAAAGGGAAAGAAAAGCATTGCACCTTTTGCGGAGGCTTTTGCGAAAGCTGCCAACAAGAGGTGCAATGCTTGAGCAGGAGAATGTGAAAACAAGAAGATTAACAGCTTCGTTTGATCATTTCACGCATGAGATCTGCCATAAGGGGTTGCACGGCATTTGCTGCAATTTGTACTTCTTCGTGGCTTACCTCTACAATCTTGCCTTCTACGCCAAGGTCGGTGATGATGGAGATGCCGAAGACACGGATGCCTGTGTGGTGCGCTACGATAACTTCGGGCACAGTGGACATGCCGACTGCGTCGCCACCCAATCGATGATACATACGATATTCTGCGGGTGTCTCAAAAGTGGGGCCTTGAGTGCCTACATACACTCCCTCGACGTGGCGGATGCCTTTTTCTTTTGCTATGGTGCGAGCCAACTGGAGTAATTCTGGATTGTAGGCTGCACTCATGTCGGGGAAACGGGGACCTGTGGGGAAGTTCTTGCCACGAAGTGGGTGCTCGGGGAAGAAGTTAATGTGGTCGGTGATAAACATAAGGTCGCCAATGGCAAAATCTGGGTTGACACCTCCTGACGCATTGGAAACAAAAAGGGTATTTATGCCAAGTTCGTGCATCACACGAATGGGAAAAGTGACCTGTTTCATGTCGTAACCTTCGTAGTAGTGGAAACGTCCTTGCATGGCAAGTACTTCTTTGTTGCCTAAACGTCCGAAGATGAGGCAACCAGAGTGTCCTTCTACAGTGGAAACAGGGAAGTTGGGAATATCGGCATAGGGGAATTTTTCAATGACTTCGATTTCTTCTGCCAAACGTCCAAGACCGGTGCCTAAGACAATGGCTGTGTTGGGACGAAGCGAGGTGTGGGCTTTAATCCACTGTGCGGTTTCTTGAATTCGAGCTAACATAACGCTGAATAATCTGTCGCAATGCTTCCGATTGTTCGAAAAGCACTTGCACGGTTATGGGAATAGGTTTTATTTTTTTTCGTATGTTTTGGGGCAAGTTGAGCTGCTCCAATCGTACGGCATCCTTTTCGGTAGTGAAAATGGTAGAGTAGTGTGTGCTTTGCTCAATGATGTGAGCGCAATCTGCTGCAGAGAAATGATGATGATCGGCAAATGCGAGGTGTTTCACACGAATGCCTTGTGCTTCTAGATGCCTCACCAATGGGCTGGGGTTGGCAATACCTGTGATGAGGAGGGCTTCTTTTACAGCAGGAAGGGGAGGGTAGCCAATGGTGGTGAAGAAGATGGGAAGTTCTTCTTCGGTCGGCTTCAGAGGATGTATGGATCGCAGCACAGCGGATTTTGCATTTTGCTGAGTGACCGACAATGTCTGAGGACACTTTGTGACAATAATCACGTCGGCTCTAACAGCTCCTCTAGCATTTTCACGCAAGCGACCTGCTGGTAATAAGCTGTCATTGTCGTAGGTATGCGAATAGTCAGTGAGCAGGAGGTTCAGACCAGGCGATACGTAACGATGTTGGAAAGCATCGTCAAGAACGATGACCTCGGGCGGAACATCGAGTTGTAGCAAGGTTTGTATGCCGATGGCACGCTTCTCGCAAACTGCCCCTATGAAATTCCGTTCGGCGAAGTGGCGAAAGAGCTGAAGAGGTTCATCTCCAACCTCGTTTGCGATGCTTGTGGGGCTGATGAGACGAAACCCCCGCGTCTTTCGTCCGTAACCACGAGACAAAACGGCAACACGCTTGTCCATTTGCAGTAATTGCTCCACAATCCACTGCGTGTGTGGAGTTTTTCCCGTACCACCTACAGCGAGATTGCCAACTCCGATAATGGGGATGTTAAATCGCTGTGTCGGGAGATGTCCATGGTCAAACGCCCAATTACGCAGTCGCGTCGCCCCATCATAGCACCAAGCCAAGGGGAGGAGGAGCGTGTGCAATAGTTGTTGGGCGAATGTTGCTGACATAGAAAAGGGAAAAAGGGGAGTCTTACTGAAGAATCTCTGAGAAGTGGGAAAGTAGGTATAAAGAGAGGGACTACTTATCTGAAACTGATGGTGAAGGGTAAGCGAGCCTGCATATAATTATGTTGATCCACTTGATGGAGCATCTGCAAGGGCTCGTAGTATTCTCCAAGTGCTGTGCGAATCTTACGTTCCATATAGTCGTCAGTGTTCGCGTTAGCTTTGAGATTCTCCAGCCAACTGGGTGCAACTGGATAGTTGTCTACTGAGTAGTCTTTCGTTTTAGCCAGTTTTGCGGCATAATCAATGGCTTGGCCGAGATTGCCGAGTTGATCCACGAGACCAATCTTAAGGGCTTTACGACCTGTCCATACACGACCTTGTCCAATATTGTCGACTTCTTCGACAGTCATTTTGCGCCCTGCAGCCGTACGACCATCAGCAACGCGCTTGAGGAAGAGGGCATATCCATGGTTTACGTGTTTCTGAAGGGCTGCTCCTCCCATTTCATCGATGCGAAGCCCACGACCGCCGAAATCTGAGGCGCGGTTCGTTTTAACAACATCAAAGTTTAATCCGAGCTTTTTTGTGAGCAACTCGCTTGCCTCTGGAATCATAGCGAAGATGCCGATGGAGCCTGTGACAGTTGTGGGATCGGCAAAGATGCGTTGTGCCCCACAAGCCATGTAGTAGCCACCAGAAGCGGCAACACCGCCCATGGAAACGACTACGGGTTTCTTTTGTTTGAGGAGTTGGATGGCGCGCCACATTTGCTCGCTGGCATAAGCAGAGCCACCTCCGGAGTTGATGCGAATGACTACAGCTTTTACGTCCTCATCCTTGGCAAGAAGGTCGAGATCATTGACTACTTTGTCTCCAACAATTTCTTCACTTCCGCCCATCAAGGCGCCAGTTCCTGCTACGTCAACGATGTTTCCGCTTGCATAATACACTGCAATGTGGTCTTTGCCTTCTTGTTGCACCAATGCAGCAAGTGTACTAGGCTCAACCATGGTCAAGTCGTTGCCCACGCGTTGTTGAAGTTGTGCGCGTACTTGATCAATATAGGTGAGGTCATCAACGAGCTTGAGCTTTTTATAGTCCTTCGCATCGGTAAGCATGATATAACGATCTGCATAAGCGTTGAGGCTATCAGGAGATAGTTTGCGTGAAGCTCCTACAGTAGCACACATGTCTTTCCACAAACCTCCTATTAACTCTGCCATTTGCAACCGATTAGCTTCACTCATCTGCTTTAAAGTGAAGGGTTCTACCGCACTTTTGAAGGTGCCGACTTTGAAGACTTGGGCTTTGATGCCAAGTTTTTCCATAAGTCCTGTGTAGAAGGTGGTTTGTTGTGCAATACCGTGCCAATCTAGCATACCACTAGGATTGAGCAACACTTTGTCTGCTACAGAAGCTATGTAGTAAGCTCCTTGGGTGTAGCTATCAGCGTAGGCAATAATCCATTTCCCACTCTTTTTGAAATCAACTAATGCTTGACGTAATTCTTCGTTGGATGCAAAGTCGGATTGCAATGCTCCACCTTCAAGGTAAATACCTTTGATTTCTTCGCTTTCTTTTGCCACTTGAATCGCATCGAGTAGCACGTCTAAGCCTTGAGTGCCTGTAGCACTATTGTTGCCCAACAAAGAGGCTAGTGGATTCTCTGCTGGTGCTTGGTCGACGAGTGTACCGCTAAGCGATATCTTTAAGACTGAATTGTCAACCACTTGGGGCTGTTCATCACCCGAAGCGATGATGGCACCCAACATGACAAAGAACATGATGCAGCTGAACAAGCTGACCACCATAAAACCAACGATGGTGGCGAGAACGTATTGCAAAAACTGTTTCATAGAAAAGGTGTAAAGGATAGATATGTGGGATAATCCTAGATAATTATCAGAATATTATCTTGATTTTATTCGATAACTAGTTCTACGGGGCAGTGATCACTGCCAAAGATTTCTTGATGGATGCCTGCAGATACCAGTTTGTCATTGAGCCGTTGCGAGGTGACAAAATAGTCGATGCGCCATCCTGCGTTTTTCTCACGTGCTTTGAAACGATAGCTCCACCAAGAATAACTATCTGTGAGTTCGGGGTAGAAGAAACGATAGGTGTCTGTGAAGCCTGCCTGTAGAAGTTGGGTAAACTGATTGCGCTCTTCGTCGGTAAAACCAGCGTTTTTACGATTGGTCTTGGGATTTTTCAAGTCAATTTCTTGGTGCGCCACATTGAGGTCACCGCAAATCACAACGGGTTTGTGTTCATCTAGCTTTTGAACGAAAGCGCGGAAAGCATCATCCCACGTCATGCGGTAGTCCAAACGGCGCAAACCATCTTGAGAGTTAGGTGTGTAGACTGTGACCAGATAAAGATTTTCAAACTCAAGTGTGATGACACGTCCTTCATGGTCGTGTTCTTCAATACCAAGTCCGTATTGTACGCTCAGAGGTTTGATACGCGTGAAGATACAAGTGCCGGAGTAACCTTTCTTTTCTGCGTAGTTCCAATAGCTTTCATACCCATCAAAGGCGATATCTATTTGACCTTCTTGCAATTTTGTCTCTTGAAGGCAAAAGCAATCTGCATCTAGTTTGGCAAAACTTTCTTCAAAACCTTTTTCGCGACAGGCACGAAGTCCATTAACATTCCAAGATATAAATTTCATTATAGAGTTTTCTGTGTACCTATGTATATAGGGAAAAGGTGAGTATTAAGAGGATTTATAATACGAGGCAGAAGTTTTTAGAGGAACATGACCTCTGGATGTAGCGAAATGCCGAATTTCTGCTCTACATCTTGCTGAATCGTTTGTGCCAGATGGGCGACTTCTGCTCCTGTGGCTCCTCCTTTGTTGATGAGCACTAGGGCTTGTTGGGGGTGTACTCCTGCATTGCCTAATGACTTTCCCTTCCATTGTGCTTGTTCGATGAGCCATCCTGCGGGAATCTTCACACCATTAGGCATCGAGTAGTGTGGCATATTGGGAAATCTCTCCAACAAATTTGCTGCAACTTCAGGAGACACAATGGGGTTCATAAAGAAGGAGCCGGCACTTCCTATGACTTTGGGGTCAGGGAGTTTAGCACTTCTGATGTCGATAATAGCTTGTCGTAAGTCTGTTGCTCGAGCCTTTTCCAGAGCGATGCCCAAATCTGCCAATTTTTGTGGGACGGATTTGTGAGAAAGAATAGGAGTAAAGACTTTCTTCAAGCGAAAGGTAACGTGTGTGATGATGTATTTGCCACGCCATTCCCCTTTGAATTCACTGAAACGATAGGCATAGTGGCACTCATCGTGGAGGAGGGTGACTATTTGTTGTGTTGCAACTTCTATTGCTTCGACTTTAATGATTAAATCTCCAGCTTCTACACCATAAGCTCCTACATTTTGGACTGCCGATGCCCCAACTTCGCCAGGTATGTGAGATAGATTTTCAAGTCCATAATAGCTATGGTCAATCATGGTCGCAATGAATGCATCCATATCCTCTCCAGCCCCCACGCAAATGTCTACTGTCGCATCAGTTTCACTGACTTTTTCCCAGCCTTTGATGCCGCTATGCAGAATAATCCCTTCAAAATGTGGATGAACAAAGAGAAGATTACTTCCAGCTCCAATATGCAACCAGGGTTGTCGGTTGATTTTGGGGAGTAACCGTTGAATTTCTTCTACAGAAGTGTACTCAATAAATTCATCGCAGGTAGCAGCAATGCCGAAAGTGTTGTGAGCTGTGAGAGAATAAGCCATATCTCAAGCAAGTTGAGGGAAAAATGTAAAGAATGTGTGAGAAGGACCTGGTAATGACGCTAGGCTAATCGGATTAGTTTTCGATTTGTGTGAGCATCCATTCACCATTTTTCTTTTTGAAAGTTAGTGAGCTTGCCATACCTCCAGAGAGGGAAGAGATGGAAAGGATGCGCAGCTTCGAATTCTTGTAGGTTTGTCCGTAGAGAATGTTGGTGAGCTGAGAATGGGGAAGCTCAGGAGCAAAGTCTTTCCATTGAGCTGAAGAGATAGTTCCACTAATGCGTTGGAAATTATCTTCATCGTAGGTCGAGAACTTTATAGGTTCCGCTACGTGTGTCTTTTGAAAATCGTCGTCAGTAGCAAAGTGATGATAGAAATTATAGAAATCGCTATTCACACTCTCCTCCATCGGTTGTTCATTGAGGGAGGTGAGCATCCATTCTCCAGATTTTCGCTCAAAACGATAGCTCTTGACACGCTGAAGCTCCAAGTTTAATTCTTCCACAACCACATTACGAACAGACGTGTCCTTAGACATCTTCGTACCCTTATGGCTATCGAAAATAAGTGTGTAAACCTCATGAGCAGAATACATGCGATCGAATCTCCAAGCATTACGAGAGATATGCTTCAATTGTCCGTCTATAGTGTAGGGGAGTGGGAAGCTGATGCGTGAACGTTGGAATTTACGATTCTTCATAAAGGCAAATGCGAAGTCGTCAAAAAACTCATCGGCCTTTTTTGGGGGAGCAATAGTGTCTTGCTCCTCCACTATGGAATCGTTTTCGGTAGTTGTCGTGTCAATCTGGCTGGTATCTGCAGTCGCAACGGCTTCGGTAGGGACGTCATTACGATGCTTACATCCCCCCATCAGAAGGATAGTACCTGTGGCTGCCAAGAAGAGCGAATGAAACTTCATAATCGTTTTTATATATGGTGACAAAGATACACAAATCCTAGAAATATACAAAAAGAAAAGCGAGGCTTTTTGACCTCGCTTCTCGTTTTCTGTGGCTCTCGTTGAGAGATTGTATTTTAGTTGTGGATTTGTTCGACCTGATAGTCCTTAGGGAGTATAGGAAATCTTTCTTATTCAAAGCCCAACTGCTTCCACCAAGCATCGTTGCCTTGGAGATATTTTTCAAACCATGCCATGATTGCGTCTTGCCATTCATTGCGCTGTTTGTAGTCTGTGACAACGTGGTTAGCTCCTTTGATTTGGATGTAGCTAACGGGGCGCCCCAAGATACGAAGTGCTGTGAAGAGTTGTTGACTTTCTGTGGTGGGTACATTCGTGTCTGAAGTGCCGTGCAACAACAACAGAGGAGTGTGAATCTTATCCGCATTGAACAATGCCGATTGTTTGGTGTAGAGATCGGGATTATTCCAAGGATATGAACCATATTGTGCCGTCTCGCCATAGGTGTGTCCCCAGTATCCACCGCCCCAATAGGACGCAATGTTGGAGATACCTGCGTGACTTATGGCTGCTGCAAAGATGTTGGTGCGGGTTTGCAGATGTTCTGTCATAAAACCACCATAACTCGCTCCCATACAACCCACTTTTGCGGCATCAACATAGGGATGTTCTTTCAAGAAAGCCTTGGTACCTTCTATAATATCGTCTGCCGACATTTTTCCCCACGTGTTAATATGGCGGGCTGCGAACTCTTCTCCATAGCCCGTGCAACCAGAAGGTTCAACCACCAAAACCACGTATCCCATATTAGCCAATACTGAGAGAGGATAGTGCGATTCTAAAGCGCGCGTGACGGGCATGCAACCGCCATAATAATAAACAATCATGGGGTATTTGCGAGTGGCATCAAAGTTACTGGGAAGGTGATAGAATCCTTCTACAACATCTCCGCGAGAAGTTGTAAATTTCCAAGGAGTGCAACTTGCAACAACTCGTTTGCCAAAGGCTTTTGGGAAAGATACTTCACCAAAAGGTTTACAGTTAGGGGCTGTATTGGTGAGTTCTGCCAAATAACCATTTCGCGAGGTTGTTCCTGTTTGTCCGAAAAACGCAATACGTGGTTTGTGTGTTTGCGACATTGTAAAACCTTCTACAATGGTAACAGGCAACTTCAAGCGTGTGCGTTGTCCATTCTTGGGATTGATGCGCCAAACTGTTTCGTCATATCCGTCGGCACATTCTGCATAAATGAAGCCATCTCCTGGATTCCAATCAGCTCGGCTCACAGAAGGTTTGAAGTCTTTGAGCAAGGCTGTAGCTTTGCGCGTGGCGCGATCAAACAAAAACAAGCGTTGGTCGAACGATTGCGCCACTTGTCCTTTGGGAAGGCTACTGCCAATGTCATCAAAGGCGGAAGGAGAGCCTTCAAACAGAATTTGTTTGTCGTCGGGGCTATATTGTCCGTTACCCAACCAAGGTTGATCTACGAGCAAGGTATCTATTGTGCCCTTTTCGAGCCAAATCTCATAAACATTCTTGTGGTTGAAAGGCTTTCGAGTCAAATCGTGGATATTTTGACTCACGAGAATGCGTTGTCCATCGTGAGAAATGTCGTTGAGGTGTACATCTTCTTTGGTAAAGGTCAAACGTCGTGTAGCGCCTGTACTCAAGTCCACGTAGTAGAGTGCACTTCGACTGCGCCAACCTGCCTGACGGTCATCGGGGGCTTTGAGTTGTTTGAGCACCCCTTCGGACTCTTGAACATCTTCGTTGATAAGGTAAATGGCAAATTTACCATTGGGAGACAATGCCATCGTTCCTTCTGGTAGATTTGTGGCTAAAACTTTCGTTTCCAGGGTGACTGGGTCAAGCGACATGAGTTGATTGTCGCCGTCCTCCTGTGTTTCGTAATAGAGTTTGTCTTGCCCGTCTATCCATGTCCACCTTTCATACTTATCACTGCGATAGATGGTATGTTGGGTATGGAGGTCGGTAAGAACAGTGCGATAATCGTTCTTTCCTTCGTGATTGGTTGTATAGTAATAAGTGAGAAGGTAGCGACCAGAAGGCGACATCTTCATACTATAGAAGCGTTCACCGTGAAGCATATCATCAAAAGAGAATGCTTTGGGCTTAGAACTGTTCAATTCTGCTTTTGCCAAATCCTTACCGACAAGACAAACGTCAAATGTGTCGCGTGCACTAGCTGGAGAATAGGTGAGCAAAGCGATTTCTGTACGACCAGGGCGCAAGAAAATAGTATTATCACTCTGGGGAACGCCGTTGACGTAAGTGTCAAAATCTTTCAGCTTCTTTGTTGAAACCTGTGCTTGCGTCCATCGTTGTACATCTACCGTAAAACGAATGCCATTGACACTGTTGGAATCGATGGCTTCTCCTTGTTGTACAGTGCGCGTGGGACGAAGATTTTTGTTTTTTACGAGATGAGTATTCAAATCCTTTACCTCATCTTCTTCATAGCTTTTACCGTCAGAGTTTACAGAATCTTCCCACACTGGTTCCTGCAATTGAACAGGGCCATAGAGTTGCGCGGAGGTNGGTATTTGCGAGTGGCATCAAAGTTACTGGGAAGGTGATAGAATCCTTCTACAACATCTCCGCGAGAAGTTGTAAATTTCCAAGGAGTGCAACTTGCAACAACTCGTTTGCCAAAGGCTTTTGGGAAAGATACTTCACCAAAAGGTTTACAGTTAGGGGCTGTATTGGTGAGTTCTGCCAAATAACCATTTCGCGAGGTTGTTCCTGTTTGTCCGAAAAACGCAATACGTGGTTTGTGTGTTTGCGACATTGTAAAACCTTCTACAATGGTAACAGGCAACTTCAAGCGTGTGCGTTGTCCATTCTTGGGATTGATGCGCCAAACTGTTTCGTCATATCCGTCGGCACATTCTGCATAAATGAAGCCATCTCCTGGATTCCAATCAGCTCGGCTCACAGAAGGTTTGAAGTCTTTGAGCAAGGCTGTAGCTTTGCGCGTGGCGCGATCAAACAAAAACAAGCGTTGGTCGAACGATTGCGCCACTTGTCCTTTGGGAAGGCTACTGCCAATGTCATCAAAGGCGGAAGGAGAGCCTTCAAACAGAATTTGTTTGTCGTCGGGGCTATATTGTCCGTTACCCAACCAAGGTTGATCTACGAGCAAGGTATCTATTGTGCCCTTTTCGAGCCAAATCTCATAAACATTCTTGTGGTTGAAAGGCTTTCGAGTCAAATCGTGGATATTTTGACTCACGAGAATGCGTTGTCCATCGTGAGAAATGTCGTTGAGGTGTACATCTTCTTTGGTAAAGGTCAAACGTCGTGTAGCGCCTGTACTCAAGTCCACGTAGTAGAGTGCACTTCGACTGCGCCAACCTGCCTGACGGTCATCGGGGGCTTTGAGTTGTTTGAGCACCCCTTCGGACTCTTGAACATCTTCGTTGATAAGGTAAATGGCAAATTTACCATTGGGAGACAATGCCATCGTTCCTTCTGGTAGATTTGTGGCTAAAACTTTCGTTTCCAGGGTGACTGGGTCAAGCGACATGAGTTGATTGTCGCCGTCCTCCTGTGTTTCGTAATAGAGTTTGTCTTGCCCGTCTATCCATGTCCACCTTTCATACTTATCACTGCGATAGATGGTATGTTGGGTATGGAGGTCGGTAAGAACAGTGCGATAATCGTTCTTTCCTTCGTGATTGGTTGTATAGTAATAAGTGAGAAGGTAGCGACCAGAAGGCGACATCTTCATACTATAGAAGCGTTCACCGTGAAGCATATCATCAAAAGAGAATGCTTTGGGCTTAGAACTGTTCAATTCTGCTTTTGCCAAATCCTTACCGACAAGACAAACGTCAAATGTGTCGCGTGCACTAGCTGGAGAATAGGTGAGCAAAGCGATTTCTGTACGACCAGGGCGCAAGAAAATAGTATTATCACTCTGGGGAACGCCGTTGACGTAAGTGTCAAAATCTTTCAGCTTCTTTGTTGAAACCTGTGCTTGCGTCCATCGTTGTACATCTACCGTAAAACGAATGCCATTGACACTGTTGGAATCGATGGCTTCTCCTTGTTGTACAGTGCGCGTGGGACGAAGATTTTTGTTTTTTACGAGATGAGTATTCAAATCCTTTACCTCATCTTCTTCATAGCTTTTACCGTCAGAGTTTACAGAATCTTCCCACACTGGTTCCTGCAATTGAACAGGGCCATAGAGTTGCGCGGAGGTTATGCGAAGGGTGTCATTGATATGGGTAGAGTCCACTTTCGTTTCTACCTTTTTCTTCTGAGAAGAGTCTGCTGACTCTGCGATAGCTGCATGGCTGTTTGTAGCAGCCGTCGAGACAGTATTAGAGGTGGTGCGTGTGCCTATAGCGCAGAGTGGTGCAGTGCACAGAGCTAACACAAAGAGAGGTAAGATAGGTTTCATTTGGTATTATGTATGAATCATTTTCCTTCGCGTTGTTCAGCGATAAGTTGGAAATTCTTTTTGCGGAGTTTGAAAGAGTGGGTCAAATAGCGATCACGCACAATTTCGTTGGCTGCCAGTTCTTCGGGGCTACCATGAAAGAGGATTTTCCCTTCAAAGAGCAAGTAGGCGCGGTCGGTGATGCTCAAAGTTTCTTCAACATTGTGGTCGGTGATGAGAATACCAATGTTGCGGTCCTTGAGTTTCCAGACAATATATTGAATGTCTTCTACCGCAATGGGGTCGACTCCTGCAAAAGGTTCGTCAAGCATAATGAATTTGGGGTCGATGGCCAAGCAGCGAGCAATCTCTGTACGGCGACGTTCACCACCAGAAAGTTGGTCACCCAGGTTTTTGCGCACTTTTTGCAAGCGAAACTCTGAAATGAGCGACTCTAGCATCTCACGTTGTTCCTCGCGTGACTTGTTAGTCATCTCAAGTACTGAGGAGATGTTGTCTTCCACGCTCATCTTGCGAAACACGGAGGCTTCCTGTGCCAAATAACCAATGCCGGCTTTGGCACGCTTGTAAACGGGAGCTTTGGTGATTTCTTTTTCTCCCAAATAAATCTTTCCTCCGTTGGGAACGACCAATCCGGTTGTCATATAGAAAGAAGTCGTTTTACCTGCTCCGTTGGGGCCAAGCAATCCTACGATTTCTCCTTGGTGCACTTCGAATGAAACGTCATTAACAACGGTGCGCTTACCATAGCGTTTCACCAAACCTTCTGTGCGCAACACGAGTTTTTCGGTCGTGATTTCGGGAATTAAATCATCAGAGTTTTCCACCTCATTCAAATCTGTGATGAGGTCTATGCTGTTGTTTGACTCAAGATTTTCGTTATCCTCGAGGAGTATATCCTCTTGCATGGTGTCAAAGGACAAATCTTGTGGTGCGTTGATGGACTTTTCTTCCATGGTGTGCGTGATTGATGAGAGAAAAAGAGGCAGCAACTCTTGGGATTCTCGGTTGAGAGAAGTGAGTGTTGTGCTACGATGGAAACAACCAAAGAAAAAAGGAGCAACTCTTTGCGAGGTGCTCCTTGGATTGAGGTACCAAGCAGATTCGAACTGCTGTAGCAGGTTTTGCAGACCTGTGCCTAGCCACTCGGCCATGGTACCCTGTTTTCGTTTTCGAGTGCAAAGGTACAGCTTTTTCTGAAACTGGCAAATGTTTTGCCCACTTTTTTGCGACTTTAATCGAGAATTTTGTAGAATCCTACTGATTGCGCTGTAAAACCTTATCGATACCTTGAGTTGGGTGAGAGGAACTGTGCTTTTGCCTAAGAACTGCAACTGCTCATTGTATATAGAAAAATAGGAATTATATTTGGCTGTTTCAAAATAAACATATAACTTTGCTCATACAAACAACAAGAGATTGAGACAGCGTAGGCTGTCCTTTACATAACAATAGCATAGGCTGTACTGGTCAGATTGGGATACTCATCAATTTTATCTGAATCACCGAGACAAGTCGTTCGTCTAATGGCGTGCCGATACTGCGCTTTCAATGCAGCGTGGGGGTCGGATTACAGAGGGCGTGGGACACTCAAATCCTTATTTACTCGGAGTTTCATCATCTTCACCGGTACAGCCTTCTTTTTATCCTTTTCGCAGCATCGCGCCTGCCGCTTTTGTTGTCTGTTTTCTCCCTCTTTATAGATTATCCCTACATTGCACTCAATTATGAAGCTCAATCCCATGCAGCTTGCAGCTGGAAACGCCATTCAGCAAAATCAGAATGTTCTGCTCCTCTCTCCCACGGGCAGTGGCAAAACCTTGGCTTATCTTTTGCCGCTTATCGCCCGTATTGATGCTACACTTGACACGGTGCAGGCTGTTGTCGTGGTGCCTAGTCGAGAACTTGCAGCCCAAGTGGAGCAAGTGTTCAAGGCTCAAGTAGGCACTTCGATTCGAGGATTAGCTCTCTACGGTGGACGTCCTACGATGGAAGAGCATCGACGCATCAAAGAGGTACACCCACAGGTAATCTTTGCAACCCCTGGACGTTTGCTAGACCACATCGGTAAAGATAATCTCAACGTATTAGGCGCTAGAATCCTCGTACTCGACGAATATGATAAATGTCTTGAGTTGGGATTTCGCGAGGAAATGTATCGTATCGGGGAGTCCATGCATTTCGTATCGCAAGTAGTTGTGGCTTCTGCTACTGCTTTTGAAGAAGAAAAGCGTGATGTGTGGGGAGAACGTGTGCCGGAAACTAATGCAGAGAGGAAGTCTAAGAAAGTTCTTCCTGTGCCAGCACTTGTAGCTCAGCGAAAATTTGTTGCAATTAACTATCTGGATTCTGTAGATGACTTGGCAAGTCGCTTGAAAGTTTGTCAAATTTCTTCTCCTCAGAAAGATAAACTGGAAACACTTGCACAGTTGCTCACCCACATTGGAGGAGCAAGCACCATCGTCTTTGTGGCGCATCGTGAGAGTGTGGATAGAGTAGGGCAATATCTTCGAGAAAAAGGATTTCCCACCAGCCTTTATCATGGAGGACAAGACCAAGAAGTGCGAGAACGCTCACTGTATCGTTTTCGTTCGGGCGCAGCTTCTGTGATGGTCAGCACTGATTTGGCAGCTCGTGGATTGGATATTCCCGAAGTACGTGCCATTGTCCATTATCATCTGCCTATGGATGCTGCTACTTTTGCACATCGTTCTGGGCGCACCGCTCGTTGGGATGCAGAAGGGACTGCCTATTTATTAGTGGGGCCCGAGGAGCATCTCCCTGATTTCATTGAAGCTGATGAGTCTTACTCTGTGTCTGACGTAGCAATCAAAGCACAACCTTCACAGTGGGCGGTGCTTTACATCGGTCGTGGCAAGAAAGATAAGCTTTCAAAAGCCGATATTCTAGGTTTCTTGTGCAAAAAAGGAGGTTTGACCTCTGCACAAATAGGGCGTATTGATATAAATCCCCACGTATCCTATGTGGCAGTACAGCGAAATGCTTTGAAGCGTTTGCTCCAACAAGTGAGTGGCGAGAAGATTAAAGGGATGAAGACCTTGATTGAAGAGATGCGCGCGAAGTAATCTCTCAGAGAAGTTGTATCACCCTGGACAGATATAAACAATCGGGGCTGTTCCGTATATGGAACAGCCCCGATTGTTTTTGGGTTATACCTATATATTAACCAACGCTTTTGAGATGTTTCTCCAAGAAACGCTCCATGGCACGATAGAAGTCAAAGCGATTTTCTTGGTTCGCAAAACCGTGGCCTTCATTGTCTTTGACCATATATTCCACTTCCACACCGCGTTGGCGCAGAGCTTCCACCATTTGATCACTTTCTGCCTTGTTCACACGTGGATCATTAGCACCTTGCGCCACAAATAGCGGGCAAACTATCTTGTCTGCGTGGAGTGCTGGAGAAGTAGCCGCCAGTTGTGCTTCATCTTCTTCGGGATGTCCCACTTGTTCGTACATCATTTCTAGCATGGGTCGCCAATATGGAGGGATGGTCTGCATGAAAGTGAAGAGATTAGACACACCGACGTAGTCAATGGCGCAACGGTAGAGCTGTGGAGTGAAGCATGCACCTGCCAAAGCAGCATAACCTCCGTAGGAACCTCCATAGATGGCGATACGCTTGGGATCTGCAATGCCTTGGTTTACCAAGTGTTGCACGCCTTCTGTGATATCGTCTTGCATCTTGAGTCCCCATTGCTTGTAGCTAGATTCGAGGAACTCTCTGCCATATCCCGTACTACCACGGAAATTCATTTGGAACACAGCGTAACCACGCGAACAAAGGAATTGTACTTCTGAGGAAAATCCCCAACTGTCGCGAGCCCACGGACCACCGTGAGGATTCACAACTAGTGGAAGCGGAGCGTGATTGTCTGCCAAAGACAGTTGTTCTATCGCAGTTGGTAGAGCCGCATCAATTTTATCGGTGCTACAGGAAGAAAGTGCTGATGTGCTATCAGATTGGGCGGAGGATGTCACTAACTTTGCGCCTTTCGGTAAACTCAAATAACCTTCAATCGTGAGGCCATCGCTGGTGGTGTAGGTCACTGCATGCATTTCCACCATATCGTCTGCAGAGAGCCAAGGAGCAGCATCTGCCAAATGGGTCACAGTGTCTGTGTCGAGATTGTAGAAATAGTAAGAACCGCGAGTGCGATCTCCGCCAACGTAAAGCAACTTTTTGCGTTCAGACTTGTCACTACCCATAGCTCCCACACGTTGTTGAGGGAAATGAGCTTGTATGCGCTCGCGTTCTTGTGCTGCTTCTTCGTCAAAGTAATGGCGAATGGGCTCACGATGCCCCGAACAGAAGGCACCGAGCAATTGTTTCCGTTTGCGTGAGTAGCTCAAAGTTGTTACATCGTAACGATCATTTTCGTATAGCACTTCCAATTCCTCGCCCGTACGAGGGTCAATGAGCACAAGCGCTGCCTTGTCGCGATGGAGATTGCTAATCGCCCAAACGTGGAGATTATCGGGTGTAAAGAGGCAAATGTTTACCTCTTCCTTAAAGTTCGTGGTGAGAATTGGGCGGAATTCCTCCTCTTCATGATCGCGATAGAGCAACTGTGTGTTTACACCGTCTACAACTGCCGTTGCCATTCTGAGCTTACCCTCATGATCTGTCATCCATCCCATGTAGTTCCCCGGGTTTTCTGCCAACATCGTGAGTTCCCCGGTGGCAAGATTCAAACGATAAGGGTCAAAGACTTCCGGATTGCGTTGGTTGAGACCAATAATCACCTCGTCGCGAATGTCTTCAAGTTCGTCAATAATAGAAGTGCGCACACCCGGAAAGTTCGTGTAAGCGCGTTCGTCAGTGCCGTCTACACAGACACCATAGAGTTGATAATTCTCATCTCCGCCTGTGTCTTTGACAAACAAGAGACGCTCATTGTCTGCCCATAAATAACCACCCACACTGCGTTCCGTTTCGTAGGTCAGTTGTTTCATTTCACCCAAATTACCAGCATCATCAACGGAGCGCACAAAGATGTTCATGCGATCCTCATAGGGAGCCATAAACGAAATGTGCAGACCATCGGGCGAGATTTGATACCCATTCGTGTCGGAATTGCGGAAAAAGTCTTCTATTGGAATCATTGAGTCGAAAGGAGAGGGATGATAATGGGAAGTAAAGGAATGATATTAAGCTGAATTGGACAAAATTTCCAAGGGAAAAAGACAACGCTCGAAGCAGAAAAGTGAAATATTCTCATTGATGCAAATGTCCTTGCTAGTAATCATGCGCAAAAATACGTGATTTTTCTTGTTTCTCGGGAGCATGTCGCGATAAATTTGTATTTTTGCTCACTAAAGACGGCAAAAGGTATCTGTTTCTTCGTTAGAAACGGCTATGCTGTGCTTCTCATACTTAAAAACGTCACACATCAATAGCTTCATCACATGAATTGGCATTGGATTAAATCCCTCTTTTCTGCAAGTTCTGCTTTGTCTCCTTCTGCACTCGCGCCAGTGAAAGTGCATAAAACGGTGAAGCTGTTGCTAAAAAGTCTGCAAGTGCAGTGGGAGATTCAAGAGAATGAGCAAGTGCCAGGTGAAGCAGATTATGTATTCTCTTTTCAGCAAGGTAGGTTTCGCCTAGTGGCAAATGCGCATCACACCTTTGTCCACATCCATTTCCCTTATTTTTCGGAAGTGCCTCTCACGCAAATCGACAATTTGCGTTTTGCTTGCAATGACTTCAACTTGAAACAAGGCGATTTCAAAGCCTATTACACGATCAATCCTAAGGAGGAAGCAATCAATACACACCTAGTTTTCAATTTCCGTTTGGCAGACCATGATAAGCGACAAAGCTATGAATTGGGAAGTATGTTGCAGCACACCTTTGAGATGTCACGCCTTTTTCGACAAATCTTCCACTCAATTAGCGAAAGTGGCAATTCCGACCTTGAAGAGAATAGTGCACTCTCTTTGCGTGAGCGTTATCTTTCGAGCGAACTCGAATTATGGCATCAACATCCCAAGCTAACTTGGCGCGACAATTCGACTGCACAGCATACGATTGCTCAGCTCTTTCATACCTTCTATGAAGACGAAAGCCAAATCAGGTTCCACGGTTTGCAAACGATGCAGACCCAATGGAGCAAAACCATATATGATGCCTCAGACGATGCCACTTCCACAGAAATAGCGGCTTCGATTTCTAGTCGTCCTATAGAGATTGCTCTCTCTTCCCACGAAGAGATTTCTAATTTTGTTTTGTTGGATGCGTTAGGGGATGGAGCAGATGTCGAAGGGGATGCTGTCTTATCTCCCGTGACGCTGCAAGTTCTAGCAACAGTCGGCGAGCTGGAAGAAAAAACTTTTGTGATTCATCTTGATGTGGAAAGCCGCGTAGAGAATAGTGACTACGTGAGTGTGCTTTTCATCGAACCTACTTCGCCCCTGTCGCCTGTCAACTCTGAAACGAGCATGGCTGAGATGCGCAAAAATCTTACGCATCGCTTCCTGATGGTGCGTGACCATGTAGAGCATGAACAACGTGAAGCCGAGTTTCGTTATCAATGGCAAGAGGCACAAGATGCGCTGTGTCGCGGAGATAAGCTCACCGAAGAGCAGCGTTTCATGGGCATGAGCGTTGTACCCAATGTAGGGTTCAATCTCTATTGGGGACGTCGTTACTTCAATGCAAAGCGTTTCTACGAGGCACTCCAACATTTGGAAAATGCTTACCGTGTGCTCAATGTCAATTTCGAGGGATTGAACAAGGCGGCTCGTGAGCATTTCTATGAAGTGTGCTATTTTATCGGTTTCTGTTATGCAAAACTCAAACTTTACGAGCGAGCATATTTCTATCTCGACATCGTTTATCCTCAGAACTCGGTGCGCTATGCTTCGGAATATGTGAACCTTTTGGTCAACACCAAGGACTTCCGAGCTTTGGCTACCATCGAACGTCTCATTAAGAATATCGAACAAGAATTGGCTCGCCTTGAAGCCGATGAAAAAGAAGAAGAGGGATTGCAAGCCTTCTTTAGATTCTTGCAGCGTCGCAAGGGATATGTGCTGATTGATCAGCGCAAACTCGATGATGCTGAGGCGATTTTCCAAGCACTCTTAGACTTTCCCGATAGCGAAAAGCAGGCAATCGATGAACTGATGTATATCGAACAATTACGTGCTGAAGAAAATAATAGAAAAGACTCCTAAATACATTACTCCACTATGACTATGGTTTCCCCCTCGTTGCTGAGTGCCGATTTTGGTAACCTGCAGCGCGATATTGAAATGCTCAACGCCAGTGAATGTGACTGGTACCATCTTGATGTGATGGACGGCGTTTTTGTGCCTAACATCAGCTTTGGTTTCCCCGTGATGCAAGCTATGGCAAAGCATGCCACAAAACCTCTCGACGTTCATCTGATGATTGTGCAGCCCGAAAAGTTCATCAAAGAGGTAAAAGCACTGGGCGCTCGCGTGATGAATGTACATTATGAAGCGTGCACTCACTTGCACCGTGTCATTCAGGCTATTAAGGCTGAAGGTATGATGGCTGGTGTGACGCTCAATCCTCACACTCCCGTGAGTGTGTTGGAGGAAATCGCTCTAGATCTTGATTTGGTGATGCTCATGAGTGTGAATCCTGGTTTTGGCGGTCAGAAGTTTATCCCCTCAATGGTGGAGAAAACTCGCAAACTTCGCGAACTCCTAGATCGTACAGGCTCAAAGGCTTTGATTGAAATCGATGGTGGAGTGAATCGCGAAACGGGAAAACTTCTCGTTGACGCTGGAGCCGATGTGCTCGTAGCCGGTAGTGCTGTGTTTGGTGCTCCCGATCCCGTGGCTGAAGTTGCTGCCCTCAAGGCGCTCTAGTGCTCGGCTTTAATAGGAAGAAAAGACAGCTTGCTGTGACGACTGCGGATACCAACTCACAACAAGCCCCTTTCTCATTCCTCCTCTCTTAATCAATAGAAAGGAGTGGAGCACCATCATGGTGTTTTACTCCTACTTCTTTTGTCCGCCTTCGGATAATATCCACATATCTCCTCCTTTTATGGAAATTTCTCCTCTTCTTTCGCCTGCCGAATTGTTCAAATTGATGAGCATTCTCAAAGATGCGCGCAATGTGGTCATTACTGCCCATCGTGGTCCTGATGGTGATGCCATGGGGTCTACGCTCGCTTGGGCAGACTATCTCATGCAGTTGGGCAAGCGTGTCACCGTGGTGCTCCCTACACCTTGTCCTGATTTCCTTCGTTGGTTGCCTGGGGCTAAAAATGTGCTCTACTATTCCAAAGATGATATGCGCGTTGCAGCCACTCAAGCTGTGCAAAACGCAGATCTCATTTGCTTACTCGATTTCAATGCGCTCCATCGTCTGCAAGATTTCGCGCCTGTGGTGGAGAGGAGTAAAGCCAAGCGCATCATGATTGACCATCATGAGCACCCTGACACTTCATGTGCAGAGTTCATTGTCTCAGAACCTAAGGCGTGCAGCACGTGCGAATTGGTGTTCAAACTCATCTATCAGTTGGGGGGCTTTGAGAAAATGAAGCGTAGCACGGCAGCTTGCATCTATTGTGGCATGATGACCGACACTGGAGGCTTCTCTTATGCGTCGAATGATCCTGAGATTTTTATCATTATAGCGCATCTTCTCACCAAAGGTATTGACAAGGATAAAATTAACCGCAATGTCAACAACACTTGGTCGGAAAATCGTCTCCGCTTCTTCTCTTATATTCTCACTGAAAAACTCAAGTTCTATGAGGATAGTCGTGCAAGCATTTTCACGATAACGCGCGATGAGATGAAGCGTTTCCATTACATTCGTGGGGATGCTGAAGGATTGGTCAACGAACCTCTAAAAGTTAAGGGAATGCGTCTGAGCATTAGCTTGAGAGAAGACACGGAGAAGGAGGTTATTCGTATTTCGGTGCGCAGTGTTGATGACTTTCCTGCGAATGCTCTTGCTGCAGAGTTTTTCAATGGCGGCGGACACTTCAACGCTGCAGGTGGAGAACTGCCTTTCCCCTTAGATGAGGCTATCAAAACAGCTGAGCGTGCCATCGCTGCTTACGCAGATAAGTTGTAGACAAAGACGATATATTCCTACTGTGGGGGGACTCCAATCTGAATGCTCCACAAGTTACGAGCCAGTAACATCGAAATCTATCGATGTTGTTGGCTCGTTTTGTGTATAAATCGATGATGATAATGTTAAAATCTAACGGAGATTTGAGGAGAGTTTTCTTGGCTTCTAGAAATGAACATGCGTTGATGATGGGTAAAAATAGGATAGTGGGGAGAAGTTCTCAATGATATTGGAAAAAACGTCGGAGATAATTTGAAAAAACTCCGACGTTTTCTATTTTTTGTCGGAGATTTTCCTTTAAAACATCGGAGATTTTGGTCAGACTATCGTAATGGAAGGGGAGAAAAGTTCGATTTTGAAGGTTCATACCTAGGAATTTCGTGATTTTTGCCTCAGTAAGTTTGATTTGTAACTCCATTTACTCTGCCGTAAGCGTGGGGAGATTAGCGTAAATGGAAGCTCGTCCACTGGAGAGCGAAATTAAGTGTTAAAATAAAGGTCTGATTTCCATTAAGTTTCCCAAATTTGCTACTATGAAAGATGCGTGGTTGTAACTTATAGTAGTCTACCAAATGCACAAAATCCCTCGTGGGTCTGAAAAGACCTGCGAGGGATTTGTGAATAAAAGTATGTGATGCTTAGAAGCGGAAACCAGCAGTAAGCGTAACTGTGCTGCGACGCAAATTGAGTTGCTGTGCAGGGAGTTCGTTTTCTGTAGCGCGGCTGTTGCTATTGTAGTGGAAAGCATACATGTCAGCCGATTGAGTTTGGTAGAGGAAAGCGGCGTCAAGATAGAAGTTTCCAGAGCGATAGCCTAAACCAAAGGTGGCACGATGCGTGTTGCCGTAGTTGATATAGTCAGTTGCTGTGGAATAGCGACGTGATTGTCCATTTACGAGCATGTTTAAGTAGGCATTCTTGGCAAAGGGACTTGACACAAAGTTGTAACCTGCTCTAACGGAGAAATTGGGAGTCGCAAGCACTTCCATGCCCAAGCGGAGGGTGTGGATGTCTCTCAAGTGATTGTCGATTTCGTTTTGGAGTGCTTCGTCTTGGTGTCCGGAACTCCTTTCAAATTCTCCGTTATAATCGTCAATCAGACGCGCTTGAGCTGTGGTGTGATCCACAATTTCATATTCTGCTCCCAAAGCTACGCGACGTCCTATTGTAGTACCGAGACTGAAGTTGACTTTCCAAGGGGCTACAATGCGATAGTCGTTGCTCACAGATACTTGGTTCTCTGTGTATTCGTATTTAGTATTGGACGTCGTCTCTGTGTGTCCGTAGGGGGAAGACATGTGAAGACGGCTGTTGGTTTCCAGCGAATAGAGAGTGGGTGTGGTGACACTAAGTCCAAGTCGGAAGTTGCTTTCAGCCAATGGGCGAACGATGACACCAAACTTTGCATCAACACCAGAACCTGTCATTTGTTCATAGTGCTTTATGATGAAAGTTTTGCGTTCGCCAGAAGCACTAGTGAAATAACTGCCATCTTCACGTAGGTTTTGCTCTTCGTAGTTGCCCCACGATTCGTAATTCACGCTGTAAACTCCGAGGTTTGCGCCAAAATAGAAGCGATCGTTGAAGTTGAAAGCCAAGTTGAAGTCGTAGGCTTGGATGCCTCCTTCGGTTTGTCGGCTTTGATGGTAAGCGTCAGCCTGTCCATGTTTGTAGTCTGTGATGCGCTTGTTGCTATCATAGACAGGATCAATCATAAAGACGTCGTAGCCCAAGTTGGCATAGGGAGAAGTGCTAGCGCGTGCCCCAGAGTTGTTGAGGTCAAGCCATCCATTTCCATTTTGTGCCAATTGTCGCATGAGCAACGATTGTGAGAGATTGTTTCCACCTGGCATAGGTACGATGTTGAGTAGTCCATTGGTGGAGAAGTTCTTGGACTTTTTATAATTGAAGCCCATGTTCACAAAACGGAGATTGCCACCATCAAGATAGAGGGAATAGACAAATCCCATCTGGTCTAAGCTCGCTTTGGTGTTACGTACCGAAGAGTTGCTGAGGTTGTTTGCACGGTTGTTTTGATTGAGCAAACTAGCTGTGGCAGAAAAGTCTGATTTTCGATAAAGTGCCGAGGAAGCAGGGTTGGTGCTTATGGCAGAAAGGTTGGCGCCTAGAGCACTCATGGCACCACCCATGCCGATGTAGCGAGCATCGCCATTGAGGTCGGTGCTCGAAAGTTGTTCAATTTTGTAGATATCTTGAGCAGCGGTTGGTAATGCAACAAAGGCACTAGCAAGAACTGCTGAAATATAGAGCTTCTTCATGGAATCTGCTTTTTGTGCACCTTGGTGCCGCTACTGACACCAAGGTGAGAATTTTCAAAAGAGTAGGGACGATTGGCGCTCAAAAGTAAAAAACTACAGAAGAAACACCTGAAGGATGGGAGGGTATTAGCGACGTCCGCCAACGATGGTGCCACCTTGTCGGGTGCTACCTCCGCTGTTACCACCAGAATAGCTACCACCACCGGAATAACCTCCACCAGAAGAATAGCTACCTCCGGAGCGTGTGCTACCAGAGTTGCTGTTGCTGTTGTAGCTTCCACTACCAAACACGCTACCACTGCGTTGGTAGCTGCCTTGGTAGGTGTTGGTGCTACCAGAACCACCGGAGCGACCGTAGTCGTAATCGCGAGTAGAGTTGTTGTAGCGAGCGTTTTCTTCACGACTCATGCGGTCTGTGTTGACACGGCTACCACGATAGGAGGCTCCAGCTCCGTAGTTATGCTGCGCGTTATCGCGGTTGTAGTATACATTGGAGCGAGTGTTGCCATAAACTACACCACGTCCCCAATCATTTGTCGCACTGTTGAAGACGCCACCCCGTGAGTCGCGACCTGTGGTTGTGCCATAACTGATGCTATGTGCAGGACGTGAATAGCTGTACCAGCGAGGAGAATCGTAGTAGAAGGGAGAGTACCAGCCACCATAGTAGTAGGGAGAGCCCCAACCATAGTGCCAATAGCTGTCGTACCAGCCATAGCGCCAAGGACTTCCCCAATAGTTGTAGGAGAAACTCCAAGGGGAGTACCATCCGCCCCAACGATTATAAAAGAAGGGGTCGAAGCTCGTGCGCCAACCGCCCCATGCCCAGTCATCAATCCATGGGTCGTAGCTTACGAAGTCGTAGTAGTCGTAATAATAAGGTGATGTGACGATGGTGATGCCTGGAGAACGAAAGCGCACAATGCGACTCGTAGCTGTGTATGGGGCGTCATCTTCGTAGCGTGAACGTGAGTTACGAAGGGAATCCTTGCCGCGACCATAGCGAGAGGTGCGACGATTGTATTCGTCGATGCCACGATTTCCGTTGCTACGTCCTTCCGCCCAGTCGTCGTGTTCGAATGCTTCTGCAGGGACTTCGTAAGTTCGACTTTGGCTGTAGCCCAAATTCTCCTCACGTTCCTTTTGAATGGCCTTCTTGGTAGGCACGAAGTAGACATCGTCTTGAGCCATTGCGGCTAAACTAGCGCAAAGAGCAATGCAAGTAAGGGCTATCTTGTTCATAATTATCGATGTTTAATGTGGATGTATAAGGCAAAGATATAGAAAACTTGGAAGAATAGGTAGACAAACGACAGGAATAATGAGTGTAAACGTGCATTTTTAACACTCATCGGGGAATGGTACTCATTTTATTTGTCGTTTCCAACAGCAAATTGTATCTTTGCTTTCTAAACACTAGCTCAATACGAACATGTTCAATCCACGAAAGCCCAAATATACCTTCTTCAAAGTGCGTGAAGCCTCGGAGCTTCTGCCTTATGTCATGCAATGTCTCGACGGCATTAGCCGCTCAAAAGCCAAAGCCATCCTTGCTGGAGGTGGAGTAAGAGTGGATAAGAAAAACGTGTCGCAGCATGATTTTATGCTCCAACCTGGGATGATGGTAGAGATTTCTAAGCAGAAACCTCGCACGCAGTTCCAAAGCAAGTTCTTGAAAATCGTCTATGAAGATGCGCAAATCATAGTTATCGAGAAAAATATCGGTATATTGTCGATGGCATCTACACAAGGACAGTTTTGCGTGAAGACCGTTTTAGATGATTACTTTCGTAAGTCGCGCCAAAAATGCACTGCTCACGTGGTACATCGCCTAGACCGGGACACTTCTGGCCTTTTGGTGTACGCTAAAACCATAGAAGCTGAGCAGATTCTCGAACATAACTGGCGACAAATCGTAACGGATCGTCGTTATTACGCTTTGGCTTCTGGAGAAATGCAACAAAAGAAGGGAGTCGTTGAGAGTTGGCTCAAAGACAATAAGGCTTATATCACGTATTCTTCGCCAACTGACAATGGCGGTAAGTATGCTCTCACCCATTTTCGCACATTACGCACCGGAAATGGTTATTCTTTGGTTGAACTCAAACTAGAGACTGGTCGAAAGAACCAAATTCGTGTGCATCTTCAAGACTTAGGACACCCTGTTTGTGGAGATATTAAATACGGAAATGGAGATGATCCTGTAGGTCGCTTGTGTCTCCATGCCTATCGCTTGGATTTTTATCACCCCATCACCAACGAGCGTCTTCATTTTGAAACACCTACGCCAAAAGCTTTCCTTTCGGTGTTCAAAGAAAAGGGACAAAAAACAGAGCAATAGCCGGAGTGTAGCATTGCATTGCTGTACAATGTCGTGAAACCTCAAACTTTTAATTAGACATGCCACATATATCAGAACGCGCCATCGAGATGCCGCAGTCGCCCATCCGTAAATTGGCACCATTAGCCACGGAAGCAGAAGCACGTGGCACCAAGATTTATCATCTCAACATCGGACAGCCCGACCTTAAAACTCCTGAGGTGGGGCTGGAAGTGTTACGTCATATCGACCGTAGTGTCCTAGAGTATTCCCCTTCTCAAGGATTTCTTTCCTATCGTGAGAAGTTAGTGAAGTACTATGCTCATTACGATATCGAACTTTCTGTGGATGATATTATCATCACTACGGGAGGGTCAGAAGCGGTGCTCTTTGCTTTCCTCTCCTGTCTCAATCCTGGTGATGAAATAATCGTACCTGAGCCCGCGTATGCCAATTATATGGCGTTTGCCATTTCGGCTGGCGCAAGGATTCGTACGATTTCCACCACCATTGAAGACGGTTTTGCTTTGCCAGCCGTGGAGAAGTTTGAAGAACTCATCAACGAGCACACGCGCGCTATCTTAATTTGCAACCCGAATAACCCAACGGGGTATCTTTACACGCGTAGAGAAATGAATCAGATTAGAGATTTAGTCAAGAAATATGATTTGTATCTCTTTTCGGATGAAGTGTATCGCGAATTTATCTACACAGGCTCACCCTATATCAGTGCTTGCCATTTGGAAGGAGTAGAGCAAAACGTGGTGCTCATTGATTCGGTGTCGAAACGCTATTCAGAATGCGGCATCAGAGTGGGAGCTTTAATCTCAAAGAACGAAGAAGTGCGCAATGCCGTAATGAAGTTTTGCCAAGCTCGATTGTCTCCTCCGCTTCTTGGACAGTTAGTGGCAGAGGCTTCCATCGATACCCCCAAAGAGTATATGCGCGAAATGTATGATGAATATGTGGAGCGTCGAAATTGCTTGATTGATGGCTTAAACATAATCCCTGGTGTGTACAGCCCAATTCCTATGGGCGCGTTCTATACAGTCGCACGATTACCAGTGGATGATGCAGAAAAATTCTGTGCATGGTGCTTAAGCGACTTCGATTATGAGGGAGAAACTGTAATGCTCGCCCCAGCGGCAGGCTTCTACACCACACCTGGCGCAGGAAAAGACCAAGTGCGCATTGCTTACGTACTCAATAAGGAGGATTTAGCTCGAGCACTTGTTGTGTTAAAACATGCTTTGGAGGCTTATCCTGGCAGAGTAGAGGAATAAGTCTTTAAAGATGTGGCAGATTATATGGAAGCGTTCTATATATAAATAGGAGGGTTTTCATATATAAATGGAAACATTCTCACATATAAATGGAAGTATTCTTATGTAAATGAGAAATTTATCTCTATATACTGCCACGTACTATCTAAAATAGAAGCATTTTCTGATAAGAAATAGGAACTCATGAATTTTCCTTTCTTTGTTGCACGGCGATTCTTTAGCAACGTTGGTTCTGAACAACGCCGTGCCTCTCATCTTACTACCACGATAGCCACAACAGGTGTGGCTATTGGGCTCATCGTGATGCTACTTTCTGTTGGCATCATCCTAGGGTTTAAGCAAGAAATTACCAAAAAAGTAGAGGGCTTTGGCAGTCACATCGAGATTCTTGATGTGAGTTCATTAGCAGCCCCCGATGCTTATCCTGTCCATGCAGATACGCAGCTCATAAATAGTCTAAAGCGCATCCCAGAAGTGCGCGGGGTTGCTCCGATTGCTCAGAAGATGGGTATCCTAAAGACGAAGAATGACTACATGGGTATAACGCTTAAGGGCATTCCTGCTGACTATGATACCACTTTTCTGGCGAATAGTCTGGTGGAAGGTCGCTTGCCCAAGCGGAGCGCTGCTGAGGGGGCGGTAGTTACTCCCGAAGATGGCGTCACATCTTCTGCTAGCAATGAGATTCTTCTCTCACGTAGGCAAGCCGATGAGCTTAATTTGAAGGTGGGTGACAGAGTTTTTGCTTATTTCTTTGAAGAGACCATCAAGATGCGTCGTTTCAAAGTCTGTGGTATCTATCAGTCCAACATGGCCATCTTTGACAAAACTTTTGTCATCACAGACCTCAACACCGTGCGTAAGCTCAATCATTGGGAAGGGGACGAGGCTACAGTCATAGAAGTGCGCCTAAAAGGGATGGATGCTATTGACCAGACGTTGCCACAAGTTGAACGACTCTGCTCGCAACTCAATGATGAGGTCTCGCACGCTCGAAAGGCATTCAGCATTGTCGATCATTATGCTTCCATCTTCTCATGGTTGCAGTTGTTAGACTTTAATATGATGGTAATCCTTGTACTGATGCTCTGCGTTTCTGGCTTCACGATGGTGAGTGGTTTGTTTATTCTCATCCTCGAACGTACACAAACCATTGGTGTGCTCAAAGCTATGGGAGCTACCAACACGAAAATCCGCAATGTCTTTTTGCATTTTGCTGGATTTATCATCGTTCGCGGCTTGCTCATTGGCGACGTAGTGACGATTGGTCTCTTGTTGATTCAGCAGAAATACGGCTTGATTCATCTAGATCCTGCCAACTATTATGTAGAAACTGTGCCAGTCGAGATCAATCTCTGGGCAATAGTCTTGGTAAATGTCGGCACTTTAGTGCTTACCACGCTTGCTTTGGTGCTCCCTAGTTACATGGTTTCTCGTATTCAGCCATCAAAAGCCATCAAATTTGAGTAGTTTTTGAAAGAAAGTTGTTCGAAAATTTGGAAGGTTCAAATAAAGTGCGTACTTTTGCACTCGGTTAAACGATAACCGCGGGGCGTAGCGCAGTTGGTAGCGCACCTGGTTTGGGACCAGGGGGTCGCAGGTTCGAATCCTGTCGCCCCGACGCATTTATCTTAATCGAAGGACATAGGCAGACAGCAATAGACTTCTAGAAAGTTCTACTGCGACATTGTCTCCATCGATTTTCTATCTCATACTAAAGGCGACTGAGGCAACTCAGTCGCCTTTGTTGTTTGCCTGAAAACTCCCAACCTGCTATCTTTCGAAGATTTGTAGACTTCTATCTTCATTATCGCACATTCTAAAACCATAAATTATGGAATATCGCATTGAGAAAGACACCCTTGGCGAGGTGAAAGTACCTGCCGACAAACTTTGGGGTGCACAAACAGAACGCTCTCGCAACAATTTCAAAATTGGTGTTCCTGCTTCTATGCCGCACGAAATCATTGAAGGTTTTGCCTATCTCAAAAAAGGTGCTGCTTATGCTAATCACGCTTTGGGAGTCCTCCCTCTTGAAAAACGTGATCTCATCGCGCAGGTTTGCGATGAAATTCTTGCAGGAAAGTTGAACGAACAGTTCCCTCTGGTAATTTGGCAAACGGGCTCTGGCACGCAAAGCAATATGAATGTCAATGAAGTGATTGCAAATCGTGCTCATCAATTGGCTGGAAAAGTCATTGGTGAAGGAGAGAAGACTTTGCAGCCCAACGATGACGTAAACAAATCACAGTCTTCTAACGACACTTTCCCTACCGGAATGCATATTGCCTGCTACAAAAAAGTGGTTGAAGTGACACTTCCTGGCTTACGCAAACTGCAAACTGCGCTCGCTGCCAAAGCAGAAGCAATGAAGGACGTGGTGAAGATTGGTAGAACGCATTTAATGGATGCTACTCCTTTGACTTTGGGACAAGAGTTCAGTGGATATGCAGCGCAAGTAGCTCACGGCATTCGCGCCATCGAACACACTTTGCCACATCTCTCAGAGTTGGCTTTGGGAGGTACAGCAGTGGGAACGGGGCTCAATACGCCTAAAGATTATGATGTAACCGTTGCGCGTTTCATTGCAGAATTTACTGGTCTTCCTTTTGTAACGGCTGAAAATAAGTTTGAAGCTCTTGCAGCACACGATGCTGTGGTAGAAACTCACGGGGCTTTGAAACAAGTGGCTGTTTCTCTGAATAAGATTGCCAACGACATTCGTTTGCTTGCTTCAGGTCCACGCAGTGGAATCGGCGAAATAATTATCCCAGCAAATGAACCCGGCTCTTCAATTATGCCTGGTAAGGTAAATCCAACGCAGGCTGAGGCTTTGACAATGGTGTGCGCGCAAGTGATTGGCAATGATACAGCCATTGCTGTTGGCGGTATGCAAGGACATTTTGAATTAAATGTTTTCAAACCTGTGATGGCGGCTAACTTCCTACACAGTGCTCAACTTTTGGGTGATGCAGCCGTTTCATTTACAGAGCATCTCGTAGATGGGATTGAGCCTAATCATCCTCGTATTAAGGAATTGCTCAATAATAGTTTGATGCTTGTCACTGCTCTCAACACGAAAATCGGCTATTATAAGGCTGCGGAGATTGCTCAAACTGCGCATAAGAATGGAACCACATTGAAAGAAGAAGCTGTGCGTTTGGGCTACGTTACGGCTGAAGATTTCGATAAATGGGTACGTCCTGAAGATATGACGCATCCGCTCAACTAGTTCTTCGTTTCTCTAGGCGGTTTATCACGCGTACTCTTTTTTTACTTTGCTTTCCCAGAAGACGACTGCAGACATTCATATAATATCTCAGACAAAGTCGCCTTTTGGGGAAGCTATTTTTGTTTGCACTGCAATTTGAGTGAAGTTCCGTCCATTTCTTTACATACCCCCCCCAATCGGTCATTAGACTGTTATAGTGCAATTCGTTATAGAGAAGATAACTTCCTACCATCTTCCTTTTTCTTGTTGGCATCTTGTTGCTTGTGAGTTCTCGACGTAGCCCGCTACGCTTTCGAACTCACAACCAACCATCTGCTCAACAATCCAATGAAATCAGTTCAGAATCTAATGACCAATTTGGGTTAAAGTGCTTGCTTTGCATATTTTACCAGCAAGAGTTCGTTCAGCTTCTTCGAAAAATCGTAACTTTGTAGCAAAAGAGTTATTGTATGCATCGATTTCTATTATCTTGCGCTTTATTTTGTCTGAGTATCTTTTCTATATTTGCTCAGACTGAGGCATATCGACAGTATATCGAGACGTATAAGTCTATGGCTATTGACCAGATGTTGCGTTATCGCATTCCTGCGAGCATCACTTTGGCGCAAGGCCTTTTGGAGAGTAGTGCAGGCCGTTCCATGTTAGCCACAACAGCTAACAACCATTTCGGTATCAAAACAGGCGGAACTTGGACCGGACCTTTTGTATTGCGTTCCGATGATGCGCCTAACGAGCAGTTTAGAAAGTACAATTCTGCTGCTGAAAGCTATGAAGATCATTCTCTCTTTTTGGCAGGGCGCAAGAGATATAGTCCGCTCTTTTCCCTCGATTTCTACGACTATCGAGCCTGGGCACGAGGATTGAAAGAGTGTGGTTATGCCACAAATCCCAGATATGCAGAGTTGTTGATTGGAGTCATTGAGCGATATGATCTTGCACAATACGACCGTTACCAACGAAGTCAAGAGACCCCTCGCCAGCGTGAGGCAGAGCGCAGAGCAGAATTGGCAGCACGCCGTCTTTACCTTTGCAACGATCTCGTCTACGTTGTGGTGGGACCTGGTGATACCTTCGAGAGTATAGCACGCGACATGGGACTATCAGAACGCAAGCTCCGCAATTACAATGAAGTAGACAAGCATTATCAATTATCTCGTGGAGAGGTTGTATATCTAACGAAGAAGAAAAGTCGTGTAGCAAGGCCTATTCGCGACACCTACCACGTAGTTGTTTCAGGTGAGTCTATGTATAGCATAGCCCAACGCTATGGTATCAAGCTCCACAAGTTATACAAATGGAATAACCTACCACCCACTTACTCCCCCGAAGTAGGAACAGCGCTCCTGCTTAAATGATGAAATAGCAAAAGCCTTGAAGAAGTCAGCGAACTTCTTCAAGGCTTTTCTGTATATGAAGGGATAGAGTGGTGTAGAACAAGTAGGCGATTACTCTACAAACTTCGCAAGTGCAAAGGCACAATCCTCAAATGTTCCAATTTCTATGCTTGCTGTGCGCTGTAAGGTCGGCAATTCCATCAAGAGTTGTTCTTCTTTCTTGTATAGTCTCATTTGTTCTAAGAAAAGAAGACCAGAATCGTTGCAGAGTTTATAAGTAGCTTCTTTAGCGCACCATAGAGCTGTAGGTGAGAGAGTGGGAGAAATAAGCAGCTGTTCCTCTTGTGTCAAAAACTTATGTTGCACTCTTCCTGCTTTCTCACTTACAATTTCCAAATCAAGACCAATAGAGTGTTTAGAGGTGGCTAAAGCAATGGCAACCCATTGATGAGAATGCGAGATACTTATTGCAGGGAGTCCTTGCTCCTCATCTTGCATATAGGAAGAGTCTTGGGAAATCTGCTCTTGGTTTATGTTTACGAGTCGTGGCGCTCCATCTTTATCATAGGCAATTCGCAGGTCATCTCCCAGCACACCATGCAATAAGGCGCGCGTGGCTAGCCATTCGCGTTGGCGTTGCGTCGAGCGAAAGGATTGTGCTTGGGGAGCGTAATCGGGGTGCGTAGCCAACAATGCCAACAGTTGTTCGGGCGACTCTGTGAGTTGCCACAACCAAATGTTGGCATTGTCGGAAGATAGAGTTGCGAATTTGGGCATAAACCTCAATCAGTCCATAAAAAGTGATATCGAAGTTTGAACTTCTAGAGCACTAAGCCCTATTAGCATCGAATTAAAATGGCGCTTCTGTTTTGGGTGTTTCAGGAGCAGCTGTAGCCGTATTGTTTTGGTTGGACTGCTGTTTAGGAGTGAGCATCTCCATGTTGTTCACCCAAATTTCAGTGATATAGCGTACCACCCCTTGATGGTCGGTGTAGTTGCGGGTGCGGAGTTCGCCTTCAACGTAGAGCTTGTCTCCTTTGCGCACATAGCGTTCCACCACTTCTGCTAATTTTCGCCAGAAGAGAAGATTGTGCCATTCAGCGCGATCAGGCACTTGTGTGCCGTTAGGGAGCGTGTAACCAGGAGTGTTGGTGGCTAAAGCCACTTTTGCGGTGCAAACTCCATTGTCGATGTAACGTACTTCTGGGTCTTTTCCCACGTTACCAATGAGCATTACTTTATTCATAGCGTAAGGTTCCTATCAAACAAAGCCTTGTCTAGATAGCCTTGCAGAAGCTCTGCATCGCATCTAGGGAAGCGTTATTTGTGTTTATTGTGGGGGTGAGTCTTAGCGGAGGCGATCAGCAGAGCGAAGCAAGGCTTGGTCGCGACGGATGGCGCGGAGCGCCATTACACCTTGTACAAAGGCTATGGCAGGGAAAATGGTGCCTAGTTGTGGAATGTTGCCCGACAATTGTTGGGTAAAACCCATGTCGTACACTATAAAGCCTAAGCAAGCCAAATAACCAACGGTGCTGAGGAGGGCAAAGGTCACAAGTTTCACCGCTTTACTCAAGTTCTTGAAAGAGAAAAATGCCCAACCGTAAAGCAGAACGGAGAGAGCTGCAAAGAAGCTCAGTAAAGCAGGGTAGAGCAGTGGAGCTGAGTAACAAGGCTGTGTGGAGCTAATGCCATAATTATAGAGTAAATAGCTCGTTAGTACGTCTGAACTATCAGTCCATGCCCATACAGGGAGGAAGAATGACAGAACCATTAGAACGATAGCCATGAAAAGATAGAGAGATTGGATGCGTTGAATCATGGTGAATGGGGATAAGTCTGTATGAAAACTAAGAAGATAATTGAGTTCAGTCTTGGGAAAACTGGTAAAAGTTCTACAGTCGTTGCTTGCTTCTTTATGAGGACCTTCACTTTTTATTGTAGCTGTGTCGAGACTTTATTGCTAGAATACTGGGAAACCAAGAGTCGCAGGAGACAAAGCAAAAAAGTTTGAGCACTATAACTAAAGCGTGAAGGAGCTATTGTGCTATACAAGACAATAGAACTCATAAAATGAAAGGTCTTTCAGGTCAATTACGACGCAGAAAGACCTTCATTTTGATAGGACAGTAGGAACTACTGTTTAGTCTTTAGTGAGATGCTGGTTACGATCCTTGTTAGGGTTTTTGAAGTAAACCTTACCGCGGAGGAATTCGTCAGCAGCAATCAATGTAGCCTTAGGGAGGCGTTCGTAGTAACGTGAGATTTCGATTTGCTCACGGTTCTCGAAAGTCTCTTCGAGGTTGTCGTTGCTAGAGGCAAACTCTTTGAGTTTTTTGTTGAGATCCTCTTTCATTTGTGCCGAAATTTGGTTGGCACGTTTAGCTATGATTACCAAACTTTCATAGAGATTGCCTGTTTCTTCGGCCAAATCCATGAGGTTGTGAGTCACAGTGTTGGTGGGAGCTTTCGACTTCTTGTAGTCCATGATGTGTATAGAGTATTTTTTAGATGCAATGTTGAGAAGGGTGCCCATAAAAGTGCGTGTCATTTACGACTGTGCTGCATTTTGAGGCTTAGCAAGAAAGGCTTTTGCGCGATTGTAAAGCGAAGTTGCTTTGGGCAAGAACTTTGATTTCGGATATTCGTTCACGAAACCGTGATACTCGTCAATGGCATTTTGGAATCGCTCCACTTTTTTAGATTCTACACTCTGTTCGGCAAGTTCAAACTTGGCACGAACAATGAGAATGGCAAAGTCTTCTCGGCGTTCACTATAGGGGAAATCGCTAATCGCATTCTGAGCTGTTACGACGCAAGCTTCGTAGTTGTTACCACTACTGCTGCTACTGCTTGTTCCAAAATAGGTGCCGAGGTCAAAGTAAAGCTTAGCTGCGGCATATTCTTTTTCGATGAGCTTGTCTTGCATCACAAAGATGAGGCGAGTAGCTTCTTTGCGATAACGGCTATCAGGATAATCCTCAGTAAACTTCTGGAATTCGGTGATGGCTTTGTACGTATCGCTTTGGTCCAATTCTGGCTCAGGAGTATTCTCGTATAGGGCAACACCAGCATAAAAATGGGCTTCTTCCACATAGTATCCACGAGGATATGTCTCATAATACTTTTTGAAATAGCCAGCCGCAGCGTCGTATTCTTTGTCGCGATAGGCAGACATGCCCAATAAGAACAGGGCTTCTTCTGCGCGGTCCGTGCCTTTAGCACCAGCTATGAGGTCGGTAAGCAGCGTACTTGCTTTGGTGTAGCTACCTGCGTAGTAGTATTGCTTCGCTGCTTCGTATCTTTGGGTATAATCGCTTGACTGCAGCAACTTTTCGTAGTTAGAGCATGAAGCGAAAACCGCAACCATGAGAAGCAGCAGGAGGAGAGTCTTCTTCATGATACACTATTTAGGGTGCAAATTTACGCATTTCTGCTGAGGGTGCAAAACATTTTCGAGCGTATTTTGGGTTGTTTGTGGATTTCTGTGTGAAGGTTTTGACGAAATTTTGTAGTCTTATAGAGAGAATCGTCGTCAGTTGCATGGGATATGTGCCTATTTAGTGTGGGCGTCTTATGTTAAAATCGCGAATCATAAAGACAAAATTTAGTAGAGAAATGGAAATCTTATGATGCTCTTTCGTGGTTTCTATTTCTACTCAAAAGCAGTTCTAGGGCATTTGTCAGAGAGTCCAAGAGAAAACGTAGGAGATATTCTGAAAAATGTCCGAGAAAATTTTGAAAACCACGGAGCTTTTTCTCTATTGGGGGGAGTTTTTTGGGGAAAACGTGGGAGAAAAAGTACTGAAATCTCTGATGAATTCGGCAATTTCTTCAAATCTAGGTGTGAAATCGCATTTTTTAATGCGCTGAGAAGTCGATAGATTCTATCTTAAGTATAGAGTGCTCGAAAAAACGCCGGATTTTGTGTTAAAATCAAAAATGAAAGAGAGAAACTCACTGGGAATTTCTCTCTTTTTGTTCCTCGAATCGGAGGGGCGTATTTGTGGCGATAAAGAAGGTTACTTCTTTTTCTTGATAGAAGTTTTGGCATCACCCAGTTCAACAGTGTAAGAACGATTAAGTCCGCTTTGAGTTTTTGCGCGAATCCAAAGTACGCGATCGCTGCTCATATTGGCTGCCTTCACGGCTTCTTCAAAGTCTGCAACAGAGTTTATCACTTTGTCGTTCACTTGCGTGATGATGATACCCTTGCTGAGTCCTGCATCTTGAAGTTTTCCTGCCTTGATACTGCTCACAATGATGCCATTTTTCAATCCAAGTTCAGCTTTTTCAGCATCAGAAAGCGCACGAAGAGCAGCACCCATGGACTCTTGATCCACACTCTCTATCTTAGAAGTTGTGCCTTGTACATTGCGCAGTGTGAGTGTGGCGGTGTATGTCTTTTTCTTGCGCACATAGGTGACACGAACTTTGTCCCCAGGACGGTGACTAGCCAAGAGCTCTTGCAAATTGCCATACTTTTCAATCTTCTTTCCGTCAATTTCTGTGATGACATCCCCGCGTTTCAAACCAGCTTCCTCTGCAGCTCCATCGGCAGTTACTTCTTCAATATAGAATCCTGTAAGTACGCCTAAATCAGTGTCTTTACCTTTTTCTTTTTGAGCATCGATATAAGTTGATACGTCGGTACCTGCTACACCAAGAAGTGCGCGTTGCACTGCGCCAAACTCGCGGAGATCCTTTACCACTTTGTTCATGATGGTAGTAGGAATGGCGAAGCCGTATCCTGAGTATGAGCCTGTTTGTGAATAGAGCATCGCATTGATTCCCACCAATTCACCTTTCACATTGACAAGCGCACCACCTGAGTTTCCAGGGTTGATGGCTGCATCAGTTTGGATGAAACTTTCGATGGTGTTACTACCTTGGAGTGAGCGTGCCTTAGCACTGACGATACCGGCTGTCACTGTGGAAGTAAAGCCATAAGGGTTGCCAATGGCAAGCACCCATTCGCCTACTTTCAAGTTGTCACTGCTTCCTACGGTGATAGGTTTCAAATCTTTTGCTTCTATCTTGAGGAGTGCGAGGTCAGAACTCTTGTCTAGTCCGATGATTCGTCCTTTATATTCACGATTGTCATTGAGCTTTACGAGGATTTCGTCAGCATCTTCCACCACGTGATTATTGGTGACAATGTAGCCGTCTGCTGTGAGAATAACTCCAGAACCCGCTCCACTGCGCTTGGGGGTTTGGCGTTGTTGTGGACTGCGTTGACCACGTCCAAAGAAATCTCCGAAGAAATCAGAAAATGGATCGAATTCTTGCACCTGTGATTGGCGACTGGTGCTAGACACCTTGATATAGACCACAGACTGCGTAGCAGTTTCTGCTGCAGTGGTCAAATCAACAGGCTGAGCCGCTGAAGCCATGCTTGCGGCTGGAGCTATGGGTTGTGGGAAACCTGCTACATTGCTGGCCTTACCTTGGGCAAGGAAAGCTGATAAAAAGAGGGCTAGAACTATTTTCTTTTCCATTTGTATAGCTTTTTATAGTGATATATTCGCAAAAGTAAGCCATTCTGACTATCCTTGCAAGTCTTTTCTTAGTGTTGAGGAATGGATTTACCACAATTTTGCAGTAGCACCGTCCTATATTGTTTATTGAAATAACTACGGCCACATAAGTTCTCCCATGATGTCATCGGACACAAAGACACCTGCGTGTGTGAGTTGCAAGCGGTTGTCGGATGTGAGCATTAGAAGTCCGCGACTGAGGAAGGTTTGTGCTGTACGTAGGAGATAGGATTTGCGATGTTCGCTTAGTTCGTTCAGAGATATTCCCTCGCGGGTGCGGAGACGTGTGAGAATCAATTCGTCGTAAAGTTCGTCGGGGGTGAGCATTTCGAGCTGATGGGGCACATCGGCAAATGGAGTGTCTACTATACTTGCTGCATTGTAGGCACGAAGTTTATGCTCATTGAAGCGTCGAGTGGAAGAACCGTCGTAGGAATGGGCACCAGGTCCGAAGCCTAAATACGGAATTCCTTGCCAATAGCTTGCATTATGCCGAGAGCGGAATCCAGGACGTGCGAAGTTGGAGATTTCATATTGTTCAAATCCAACTTCTTGTGCCGACTCCGTTAATAAGCGGAACATAGCAAGCGAAGTTTCCTCGTCGCATTCCTTGACTTTGCCCTTAGCACGATCGTAATAGAGTGGAGTGCCTTCTTCGTAAGTTAGGGCGTAGGCTGACAAATGTTGGATGTCGAGAGAAAAGGCTTGTTGTAGTTCCCACTGCCAATCGGAGAGTGTCTGCTGTGGCAACCCAAACATTAAGTCGATGCTGAGATTGTCGATGCCAGCTTGGTGCACTACGTCAATGGCTTCTCGCGCTTGTAGGGCTGTATGTCGTCGGTTGATGGTGAGAAGTTGTGCATCATTGAAGCTCTGTACCCCAAGGCTCACACGATTTATACCAAGTTGTGCAAGATGTTGCGCTTTTTCTGCGGTGATGTCATCTGGGTTTGCTTCAAAAGTAAATTCCGCTTCTGGGGATATTTGGAAAATATGGTGAAGTGCTTCAAAGCATAGTTCCAGTTCTTCGGCATCCAACTGCGAAGGAGTGCCTCCCCCAAAATAGACTGTGTGGATGGTTTCATCTATTTTGCGGTATTGCATCTCCGCAACGAGACTGCGGACAAAAGCGTCTCGTTCTTTTTTGCCGTGAATGGTGCTGTAAAAACTACAATAGCTGCAGCGTTTTTCGCAAAATGGGACGTGAATGTAGATGCCTGCCATAGAAATGGGGAGTATAAAAAAATCGCTTCAATCTCGACTAATCATGGAAATGAACCTTAGAGAAGATAGAAGCGATGAGGGATAAGCAAAGAGGGAACAGGAGATTATTCGGCAATGTGCCCTGGTAAGCGGCGGCAGTTGTATTGAGAAGCCATAATTTCACCATAAGCACCTGCAGAACGGAATGCTAGGAGGTCGCCTCGCTTAGGAGTGGGTAACTTGTAGTCGCTAGCAAAAACATCACTGCTTTCGCAGATGGGTCCCACCACGTCAAACTGTGCTTGAGGAGCTTCGGGGTGTGAGAGATTGTCAATTTGATGGAGGCTGCCATACATAGCAGGGCGCACTAAGTCAGTCATGCCAGCATCTACGATGACAAAGCGCTTCGCGTGGCCTTCTTTGACATAGAGAACGCGTGAGATGAGACTGCCGCATTGGGCAACAATGGAGCGTCCTAATTCAAAATGTACGGATTGTCCTTCGCGCAATTGGAGTTTTTGCTTGAAAATAGTAAAATAGGCTGCAAAATTGGGAATCGAATCGGCATCTGGTTGTTCGTAATTCACACCAAGACCGCCTCCCACATTGAGAGTTGGCACTGTAATGCCTGCTTCTTCGAGTTGCACTTGGAGTTCATTGATGCGAGTGCACAATTCGCTGAAAGGAGTAAGGTCAGTGATTTGGCTTCCGATATGGAAATGTAGCCCCACAAATTCGATATTGGACAACGCTTGTGCTCTGCGAATGGCTGGAATGGTATCGTCGATTGCTAGACCAAACTTGTTTTCGTTGAGTCCTGTAGTGATTTTAGCATGGGTGCGAGCATCCACGTTGGGATTGATGCGGAAAGCCACCTTTGCCACTTTCTTCTGGGCAGTTGCCAGCTCGTTGATGATCTCCAGTTCGGGGAGACTTTCGACGTTGAAGCACTGGATGTCTAATTCGAGGGCACGATTGATTTCCCAATCTGCTTTGCCAACTCCTGCAAAAACAATGTTGCTTGCATCAAAACCGTGTTGGTGTGCTACTTCTACTTCGCCACCACTGACGCAGTCAGCGCCAAGGCCGTGCTGTGAAATTGTGCGTAAAACCTCTGGCGCTACGCAGGCTTTGAGTGCATAATGCACATGAAAGTGAGGGGTATCGGCTGTAGCAGCTGTGATGGCTTCGAGTGTTTGACGAAGAAGAGGGAGGTTATAATAGTAGAATGGAGTTTCGCGCTGGGCAAAGCGGGATATATTCATTGGGTGGCAAGTATAAAACGTCGGAAAACTCTGCGGACTTTTAATAAAGGTGGGAGCCTAGAAAGGCATTTGTCCTTGAGAGCAACAGATTGCTCAGAAGGACAAATGTAGATTCTCTATATGAGATATTGAAGTGCCCTAGAAAAGGTGCTTTTGGAGGGCTTGAAGTGCGGCTTGTTTGTGCTCCATGCTCACAAGGAAGGAGATGTTGTGATCGGAACCACCATAACTAATCATGCGCACAGGGACGTTCTTTAGGGCAAGCGTGGCGTCACTCTCAAAACCGCGGTTAGTCCAGCGCAAGTCGCCGACTACGCAAACAATGCACATGTCTTCATCTACCACGACGGTACCCACTTCCTTGAGTTCGTCTACGATGGATGCCAAGTGACTGGTGTTGTCGATGCTGAGAGATACACCCACCTCACTGGTGGTAATCATGTCGATGCTCGTTTTGTATTTGTCAAATACGTTGAAGACTTTGCACATAAATCCTGTTGCCAAAAGCATTCGGGAACTAACAATCTTGATAACTGTGATATTGTCCTTTGCAGCTACAGCTTTGATACGACCTTCCTCGCAGTCATTGTTGATAAGTGTTCCAGGAGCTTGGGGATCCAAAGTGTTCTTCAGGCGAACGGGCACTCCTGCATAACGAGCTGGTTGCACGCAGGTGGGGTGAAGAATCTTTGCACCAAAGTAGGCAAGTTCTGCTGCTTCCTCAAAGTTGAGTTGACGCACAGGGGTAGTGCCTTCAACAAAGCGAGGGTCGTTGTTGTGCATACCATCGATATCGGTCCAAATCTGAATTTCGTTGGCACGAATGGCAGCACCAATGAGGGATGCTGTGTAGTCAGAACCGCCACGTTGGAGGTTGTCGATTTGACCATCGGCATTACGACAGATGAATCCTTGCGTGATATAGATGTCGTAGTCGGGATTCTTGTCAAGAAGATAAGCCAAGCGCTCGCGGATGTAAGGGAGGTCGGGCTCACCATTGACATCTAGACGCATATAATCAAGCGCGGGAAGGAGAATGGCTTTAACACCGCATTCCTTCAAGTACTCAGTCACCATGTTGGTGCTCATGATTTCGCCCTGCGCCAAAATCGCCTTTTCGTCAGCTTCACTGAATTCACGTGTGCGGAATTCGTGGAGTTGCAAGAATAGGTTGTCGAGTCGCTCGCGTACCTTGGTGGCTGTCTCCTCTTTGCTATAGAGTAGGGGGAGATGTTGCTTATAAAGGTTGTGAAGTCTATTGACCATGTTGCTTGCGCCTTCAGGGTTTCCTTTGCGCAAATAGTCGGCAATCTCGACAAGGCTATTGGTGGTGCCGCTCATCGCTGAGAGAACCACAATCTTGGGCTCACCATCTTCTGTTATGAGTCGAGACACTTCTTTCATTCTTTCGGGCGAACCAACGGAGGTTCCGCCAAATTTGTAGACTTTCATATTGAGAAGCAATATCTTTTGTGGAGCTGTATGATGGATATCTGATGAATAGAGTTGAGAAAGAGGGCGGGTAAGATCTAGATGAAGCACAAAATGAAGATTCCGTGCTGAGTTTACTGTAGTTGCCTGTGCTCTTTGAATTCTATTTCTCGGAAGTAACGAACTGTTTGGTCACATTGATGAGGTGACCTTCTGCACATTGGTACACTGTGCCTGGGTAGGCTGTGAGGTAGGAACGATTATGTGTCACTATAACTACAGCGGTATTTTCGTTGGTAAGGGAACGAAGAAGTTCGAGAATGCGTTGTCCTGTCTCCATGTCGAGGTTGCCTGTTGGCTCATCTGCCAAGATTAGAGCTGGCTTGTTGAGAATGGCGCGAGCGATGGCGACGCGTTGCTGTTCACCTCCCGAGAGTTCGTGGGGGAAATTGTTGATTTTATGTGACAGTTCAACTTGGTCAAGCACTTCGCGAATGCGTGATTCTCTTTCTGACTTTACTTTCCAGCCTGTAGCACTAAGCACAAAGTCGAGGTTTTGCCCGACTGTGCGGTGTTGCAAAAGAGAAAAGTCTTGAAACACGATGCCAAGATGACGGCGCAACTCTGGGAGATGCTTGTTGCGAAGTTGGAGTAAATCGAAGTCTAAGACCTTAGCTTCTCCCTCTTCTACGTAGCACTCGGCATAAAGTGCACGAAGAAGCGAGCTTTTACCGCTTCCTACGCGACCAATAACGTAGACAAACTCGCCATTGTTGACATGAAAATCTACATTTTCAAGTATCTTTCGGTCGTCAATACTGATGTTTGCGCCTTTAATATCGATGAGCATAGAAGATAAATATCAAGAGGGTGAATGTGCGATGGACTTTCCTTCTGGTAATCCCGAAAGATTGCCCAACGAGAATGGGGACATCTCGAAATTCGCTTTGACTGCAAAAATACTCTTTTTTTTTGAGATATCGTGTTTTTATCCTAGATTATCTACCGTTTGCTGTGATTTGCTGATTTTTGTGGGCGAGTATGACTGGGATTCAGAGAGGGGGTAGGTTGAAGAAGAACATGGGGATAGAGCACTATGCGACGTGAAGGTCGGGTGTAGGGGGGGCGTGTTGTAGGAGTAGAGTGATATTAAAGTTACAATAAAAAAAAGACATCCAGCAATTTTGCTGGATGTCTTGGTGAGCCTCTTGTCGGATTCGAACCAACGACCCCGAGATTACAAATCACGTGCTCTGGCCAACTGAGCTAAAGAGGCGGGTGGGAAAGCTAACCACATCGCGCTGCTACAACTAACTACCTTTGCTGCGATCAAGCCCTGGAGGATTTGAAAGGAGCTAGCCGTGTAGCACTTTCCCGTGTGGTGCATTCCTTATCGGTTTGCGATTGCAAAGGAACAACATTTTCTTCAAACCTCCAAATGTTTTGGCGTTTTTTTTTCGAGAAAAGTGCATTTTTCTTTGTTTTTCCCCTTAAAATGGGGAGTTTTTAGGCGAAAATAGTCTGAAAAAGTAGTTTTAGAGCGAGAATGTCGTCTAAATTTCTGGTGGATGTTTAGGTGAAAATAGGAAGTTGTTCCAGAGATTTTTTTCTGATTTTTCTTCCATGAGGTCACTTTGGGGGGAGTCGTGAAGTGAACTTTGGGTAGAAGTGAAAAGAAAATCTTCCCTTATTGGAAGAAAAATCCAACAAGGGAAAATCGGAAAAGATATCAAATGTGCGATTAGAATTGTGCTTTTGCCAAGATGTTCGCCATTTGTTGTTGTACTTCTTGTGCTGCGTGTCTTGCAGCTTGAGCGAATTGTTCGCTACTATCGGCATAGATGATGGCTCGGCTGGAGTTCACCAACAAACCACAGTCTTTATTCATACCATATTGGCATACGTCTTCTAAAGAACCTCCTTGGGCACCTACACCAGGAACTAGGAGGAAATGCTCTGGAACAATGCGGCGAATGTCCTCAAAAAGCTTACCTTGAGTGGCACCTACTACGTACATTAGTTGATCGGCATTACCCCATTGTTGACTGGTACGAAGCACTTTTTCAAAAAGACGTTCGCCATGCTCGTCAGTGGTGAGTTGGAAATCGTGGCTACCTTTGTTGGAAGTGAGGGCTAAAAGAATGACCCATTTGCCTTCATATTGCAGGAAAGGAGTCACTGAGTCTTCACCCATATAAGGAGCCACCGTGAGAGAGTCTACTCCAGTTTCTTCAAAGAAGCAACGTGCATACATGGCAGAGGTGTTGCCTATGTCACCACGTTTGGCATCTGCAATAATGAATTGGTCGGGGTAGTGGGTTTTGATGTAATTGATAGTTTTGTCAAAAGCTTTCCAACCTTCGAGACCGAAGCATTCGTAGAAAGCCAAATTGGGCTTGTAAGCTACGCAATAAGGTGCAGTGGCATCAATGATGGCTTTGTTGAATGCAAAGATAGGATCTTCCTCTTGCAAGAGGTGTTGAGGAATCTTTTTGAGGTCGGTGTCTAGACCTACGCAGAGAAAGCTCTGCTTGCGACGAATGTTGTCAATGAGTTCTTGGCGTGTCATGATGACTTGGGAGTTATGTTCTGCTGCAAAGGTACACAAAATTTTGCGGTTTAGCACTTGTCTTTAGCAGAGAATCCACGGAAAAGACGAAAATGAGCAGAAGGTGAGGGAATGTGTAGGATGCTTTGGCACTATGAAGGTTGCTTGTCTTGTTTAGGTGGCATATAAAAAGAGGAAAGCATTAGAATTTCTAATGCTTTCCTCAGTGATTCCGTTGGGGTTCGAACCCAAGACCCACAGCTTAGAAGGCTGTTGCTCTAATCCAACTGAGCTACGGAACCTCAGGAGCAAGTCACTAATAATGATAGGTAACTTGATTTCGGCTGCAAAGTTAGTGATTTTCTATGGTTTGAACAAATCTTGCCTCGTTTTTATTCTACATATAGTACCAAACCTTTGAGATATTCTCCTTCGGGGTGGTAGATGTTGATGGGGTGGTCAGCTGGTTGGTGAAGCTGATGCAAGATGCGTACGTGGCGTTTGCTTTGAGCTGCAGCTGTGAAGACGGCTAGACGGAACTGGTCTTTGTTGACTGCTTGAGAACAAGAAAAAGTAAAGACGATGCCTCCAGGACGAATTTTTGCAAATGCTGCTGCATTAAGGCGCGTATAGCCCTTCAAGGCATTGCGAAGAGCGTCTTTGTGCTTAGCAAAGGCGGGAGGGTCAAGAACGATGAGGTCATAGTCGCTGCCTGCTCGTTGGAGATATTTGAAAGCATCTTCGGCAAAGGCGTCGTGACGTGCATCGTTGGGGAAGTTGAGTTCGATGTTTTGACGTGTAAGTTCGATAGCTTTGGCACTTACATCTACGCTGTGCACGAGATTGGCTGCTCCACGCATAGCATATACTGAGAATCCGCCCGTGTAGCAGAACATGTTGAGCACATTTCTCCCACGGCTATAGTGCTCTAATAGGGCACGATTGTCTCGTTGATCGATAAAGAAACCTGTTTTTTGCCCGTGAAGCCAGTCGATGTGAAATTTAAGTCCGTTTTCAAGGGCGATATTTTCGGAAGTCTCTCCACGCAGAAAACCATTTTCTTGACCGAGCTCGGCTTTATAGGGAAGGGTAGTCTCGCTCTTGTAGTAAACATTGCGCACTTGACCTTCCGTGGCTTCGATAAGTGCGTCAGCAATGATTTCACGACACACGTGCATACCTACAGAATGGGCTTGCATCACTGCGGTTTCTCCAAATACGTCGATGATTAGTCCGGGTAGTTGATCGCCTTCTCCGTGAACTAGACGATAGATACTATGTTCCTTGCCTCGATTGGTGTATCCCAAGGCAGTACGCATGCGAAAAGCTTGACGCAGTCGAGAGGTCCAAAAGGTTTCATCTATGTTTACTTCCTCAAAGCTAAGGATGCGTACTGCGATTGAGCCAATTTGATAGTGTCCAAGTGCAATGAACGCTCCCTCGTGATCTACCACGCGAACGATTTCTCCTTCTTCAATGTGTTGGTTACGGGGATGAGTACCTTGGATTGCCCCAGAGAAAATCCAAGGGTGGAAACGTTTGATGCTTTCTGCTTTACCTCTGCGTAGTTGTATGGTTATCATTGAGCGAATGTTTGGAGATTAGGAGACTGAAATAAGTTTGTACTGCTGATTGCTGGTGAGTTCTTGCATTTTAGCGTAAAGCAATAGACAGGCACTAGCATCGGTGGCAGCATAAATGCGTTGTTTTTCATCGAGAGCATCCGCTTCCCAGTTGGAAAGCTGGGCATTCTTAGAAATGCGCTGGCGAAAGAAGTTGGCAAAGAGCTTAGCTAAGCTCATGTCTTCAATACCCATTTGCGAAGCCATCTGTTGCAAGTCGATGAAATGCTTGGGGGTAAATCCTGGATGACGTTGCGTCAACTGGTGGGTGTCGTCTTTAAGCGATAATCCCACCTTGGCAATTTGAGCATCTTCTAATAGGTTGACAAGACTTTCAGGAAATCCCATGTAGTTGAGACGGAAAAGAAAACAAATGTCGGAAGTTGCAATCTGGATTAACGCAACTTTATGTTGTTGCCCCCGACGAAAAGAAGGACGTGTTTCGGTGTCGATGCCAACTATTTTTTGTGTACGTAGATAGGCAACCGCGCGGTTGGCTTCGCTTTCGCTTTGCACCACGATAATACGCCCGCCAAATGTATAGCGAGGGAGGGTGGAAATAAGTTTCTTATCGGTACGAACAAAAAGTTCTTGCATGATTTTTGAAATAATGATTGTGCTGCTAGCACTAAAGTTCATCGGTTTGACCAGACGCGATGAGTTCATGAATGGCGCGCGTGGCTCCTAAAAGTTGTTGACCCCAACGAAGTTTGAAATCTTCGAGACAATCGAATAGGGCAACTTCCATGGCTTCGTCAATTTCACTGCGGAAAGTTTCTACCATATTGCGCAGTGCTTGGTAAACATCTGCCAGACTTTCGCTAACGGTGCAGACTACAGGGGCGTCTGAGTAGCGAAAACTTTCCACAAAAACGTCCAGATAGTCGTCTGCATCACGCATGATTGCGGCTATTTGCGTGCGGACATATTCGTAGTCTTCCTCTGTGACTACTGAATCTACGTAGCCGATACCTTCTTCTACCTCTTCTACCATAGAGGCTTTGAGGTATATCATGGGAAGTAGGCGCTGCATAACGCTTACAAATTCGCTGCGTTCGCTGCCTGCGCATTGTTCAACTTGTTTACAAAACTCTGTGGCGATGGTGACAAAATCGAGAACATCGCGGCGGTAGATATGATCCATTTGTGGTGGTTTTGAAAGTGCGTGAAAAAATGAGCTGCTAAAACTACTTATTGATGAGGTATCTCATAGAAAAAGTAGTACCAATAGGTGTTGCCGTAGAAGAAACCCATCTTATTTTTCTCGGCTATACTGTAAGTTTCTTGGGCAGCAGGTGGATATTGAAGACGCAGTTTGCGCTGTTGTTCTAGGAAGTCTCTGTAGTTAGCTTCGGTAGCATCGTCAGCATAATTGAGGATAGGATGCGTATTTAGGCGCATATATAGCAGCAATGCTTGACGATAGTAAAGCGGAATTTGAGAGACCTTCAACTGTTGAGTGAAGTGACTTGGCAGTGTCTTGGCAAAAAGGGGCAAATTACCATCAAGAAGAGCGGAAATGTGTCGCGGTTCTGGGTGTATGTGAGTTGTTTTTGACGAATAATTCAAACCGCCTTGGCTGACTGGAGTAGAAAGTTGTTGTAAAGATGCTCGTCTTTGTCGAATACTATAGTAGTGCTGCGGTTTTGAAAAGAGGAAATTGCCTAAACTATCGTTGGTGGCAAGGGCTTGGATACGTAGCGATTGTAAGTTTGCCGTTGTAAATGGATAATTACGTCCCACTTCAAAAGCTTTATCTCTCAGACCTATGGAGAGAAGACGCGCTGTTTGATGCTCTAAAGTCTTTAATTCATCCGAAGGAACTATAATCCCAATGAGAAAGAAGGATAGAAATATAGCAGCAAACTGACGTAAAGTATCTCCTATGCGAGCTATCCATTGCCAGTATTCGTTTGTGACAATGAGAATAGGGAGAATAACGAATGTTGTAAGGCTACCAATAGATTGGGGATGGGCTAGAAGATGCTGGGTGGTTAGCGCAGGAAAATATCGCATGCTTAGGATGAGCAAATCCTCTGCATGCAACACAGCTGTGAAGTGGAAGATAAACACTCCGAAGAGTGCATATTGGATAATACGCACTCTTCGGTTGTAAGTAAATAAAGACTTCATGAGTTATTTCTTGCGAAGCACCACTGCGGAACGCGCTGGAATGTAGAGTTGTAACCAGCCTTTACCGTCAGCTTCCAAGATTGGGTCATCATTGGTGAAGTGAGTGATGGTGTCGTCTGTGAGACCATAGCCACCGAAATCGGGGTTGTCTGTATTAAGTACCACAGAGTAAGCTCCTTTTTTCACCATGAAACCGTAATCCGTATAGGAGGTGGTAGGGGAGAAGTTGAAGACGAATAGGAGATCGCCACGTTGGAATGCTAGAATCTGGTCGCCATCGTTGTGCCAAATTTCAATAACTGGTAATTTCTGGATGTTGCGTTCCGATTTGAGGGTGCTAAGCATAGCCTTGTCAAAATCGCCTAAGAAGTGATAGCACAATTCTTTGTCATCCACCAAATGCCATTGGCGACGTGCATATTTATGGCTCCATCCGTTGCCTTCTCGGGGGAAATCAATCCATTCAGGATGTCCAAATTCATTACCCATAAAGTTAAGATAACCGCCATTAATAGTAGAAGCTGTTACCAAACGAATCATTTTGTGTAGGGCAATGCCACGAGTAGCACGATCGTTTTCGTCTCCCTTGCGGAAATGCCAATACATATCGGCATCAATCAGGCGGAAGATAATTGTTTTATCGCCTACAAGGGCTTGGTCGTGGCTCTCTGTATATGAGATATTATGTTCGTCTGCTCGACGATTGGTCAATTCCCAGAATATGGAGGATGGCTTCCAATCTTCATCCTTGAGTTCTTTAATGGTTTTAATCCAATAGTCAGGGATGTTCATTGCCATACGGTAGTCAAAACCATAGCCTCCATCCTTGAAGGGTAGGGCAAGGCCAGGCATACCGCTTACTTCTTCTGCAATGGTAATTGCGTTAGGATTAACCTGGTGAATCACTTCATTTGCCAAAGTCAAATAGCAAATAGCATTGTCGTCTTGACGTCCATTAAAATAGTCACCATAACCTCCGAAAGATTCTCCTAAACCATGACTATAATAAAGCATAGAAGTTACTCCGTCGAATCGGAAACCATCAAATTGGAACTCTTCGAGCCAGTAGCGACAGTTGGAGAGAAGGAAGTGTAAAACCTCGTTTTTACCATAGTCGAAACAGAGAGAATCCCAAGCTGGATGTTCACGTCTATCGCCTGTATAGAAGTATTGGTGCGGATCTCCAGCAAAATTGCCAAGACCTTCTACTTCGTTCTTTACTGCATGGCTATGCACTAAGTCCATGATGACTGCAATGCCGTGCTGGTGGGCTTCGTCAATGAGCTGTTTTAACTCTTCAGGAGTTCCACAGCGGGAAGAAGCAGCAAAGAAATTGGAGATATGGTAGCCAAAAGACCCGTAATAAGGATGCTCTTGTATCGCCATTATTTGGATACAATTGTACCCATCAGCGATGATGCGGGGAAGAATGTTTTCACGAAACTCGTTATATGTGCCCACCTTCTCGGCATCTTGTGCCATACCAATGTGGCATTCGTAGATAAGAAGGGGATTTCTGTTGGGCTTGAAATTTATTTTCTTGAAAACATAGGGATTAGCAGGCGCCCAAACTTGTGCTGAAAAAATCTTTGTTTGTTCGTCTTGCACCACACGTGTGGCATAAGAAGGAATGCGTTCGCCTTTTCCTCCTTCCCAATATACATGAAGTTTGTAAAGGTCTCCGTGGTGGATGGATTTCGCAGGGAGTTTAATCTCCCAGTTTCCATTTTCTCCTACACGCGTGAGTTCATATTCTGAAGACTCTTCCCAGTTGTTGAAATCACCTACAAGGAAAATCTGGGTTGCATTAGGTGCCCATTCGCGGAATATCCATTGTTTGCCTGAGCGATGAAGTCCGAAGAAGTGGTGACCCATTGCAAACTCTGCCAAACTCTGTTGGCTTTGTGTAAGCTCCTCTATTTTTGTAAGAGCGTGTTGATGTCTTCCGACGATAGCTTCCTGATAAGGAACAAGCCATTCGTCGTTCTTCACAATCTTAGGAAGGGGCATTTTCTTGCTCGCTTCCTTTTTGCTAACCGCAGCCTTGGTTGGGGCTGGCTTTTTAGAGGTAGCTTTCATATTAGATACGCGTTGTTGTAGGATAGGCTTATAGTAGAAACTGCAACGGAAGGGGCTTCTGTTGTTTGCATAACACTAGAATGGTCCATGCAAATTGTTTTCTTATATCTAATGAAGTGGATAGAAGAAATATTAAAAAGCCCAATAACAATCTGTTATTTGCGGAATGTTTCCGTTCTTCTTCCGTGGTTATATGAACCTGCTGCTATTTTATTGCCGTTTTTGTCATATTCCGTAAAGTTGCCATGGCGCTCTCCTCGGTCATAACTTCCTTCAAATCGAGTACCATCTGCGGTAATCTCAATGCAGGAGCCATGCTTTTGGTTATCTTTGAACTGTCCTTTATAGCGTTCACCTTGCGCGGTGTGGAGCACACCTTCCCCGTCCATCATGCCGTTTTTCCAAGTACCATCGTAGTTGTCGCCTGCTTTAGTCTTGTACACGCCTCTGCCATCAGGTTTATCAGCTTTCCATTGTCCCGTGTAGGTGGCTTTACCTTTCCAAATGTAGGTGCCTTGTCCACTTTGTTCGCCATTGAGGAAACGTCCAGTGTATTTGTCACCATTGGCAAAATTGGTTACACCTTCGCCTGTGCGTTCGCCATTTTGATATTGACCTTCGTAAACATCACCATTTTTGAACCGATATATGCCTTTTCCGTGTTGGTTATCGTCTTTCCAATCACCGACATACATGTCTCCATCAGCGTAAAAATAGGTGCCGAATCCATTGCGTTGGTTGTTAAACCAATTGCCTTCGTATTTTGTGCCATCAAACCAATCAAAAGAACCTTTTCCTTGTTTTTTATCATTGACCCAATGACCCTTGTAAGAAGCACCACTTACATATGTGTAGGTGCCTTCACCATTACGTTTGTCGTCTTTCCAATCGCCTGAATAAACGTCGCCATTGTAATAGTACATCGTGCCTTTTCCTTCTTTGTAGTCACGATACCAAAGTCCGTCGTAGCGATTGTTATTGATGTAATAATATACTCCTCGGCCATGTTGTTCGTTGTTGAACCATTGACCTTCGTACTTTTCTCCTGATTTCAGGGTCAGAATGCCGTATCCTTGGCGCTTTCCTTTGACAAAGTCCCCTTCGTATATATCACCATTTCCCATAATGAGACGCCCTTTTCCATTAGGAACGTTTTTGGTAGCATCGCCGACATAGTCTCCATCCTTCCAACGGAAAGATTTTACCGACAAACCATCATCTGCACTGGCTGACAATGCAAAGAAAGCTGCGGCAAGGGTGGTGAAAATAAATTTACGCATAGAGAAAAAGATTGAGAGAATCTTAAACACTTGAGGAAAAACCTCGGTGGTTATATGCGCAAAGATAGCTTTTCTTCTTGACACTACAAAGTTTTCATTTGTTTTTTTGTGCTTGTTGTACCAAGAAATCAGCTGCTAGTTGCAAGTCTTCAGGAGTATCTATACCGATTGTTTCAATATCTGTTTTACCCACTCGGATACAATATCCGTTTTCTAACCAACGAAGTTGTTCCAAACTCTCAGCTTGCTCTAGAATTCCTGGAGATAATTGTGTAATCTCACTAAGTACAGAGCGGCTATAAGCATATAAACCGATATGCTTGTAGAAGGTGTGGTGTGTAAGCCATTCCTTTTCATCTACTCCTCGGAGATATGGAATAACAGAACGGGAGAAATAGAGGGCACATTGTTGTTGGTTCAGCACCACTTTGGGAGAATTGGGATTCTTCAAGGCTTCAATTCCCATGTCGGCTGTGAAGGGTTTTACCAATGTAGCGATGTCTGTATTGGGGTGTTCAAAGCATTGACACAATGCTTCGATTTGTGCTGCAGCAATGAAGGGTTCATCTCCTTGTACATTGACCACAACATCAGCTGCAATCCCTGATTTCTGAACCGCTTCTTCGCAACGATCAGTCCCACTACGATGATGAGTTGAAGTCATGATATACTTACCTCCAAATTTCTCTACAGCTTGTGCTATTCTTTCGTCATCAGTTGCTACGAATGTGTCGGAGATAACTTTCGAAACTCGCTCATATACATGCTGTATAATGGGTTTTCCTGCAAGAATCGCTAAAGGTTTTGCGGGAAAGCGTGTCGAAGCGTATCGAGCAGGGATAATAGCGATGAATTTCATAAACAAACGATTAAGAGAGATGTGAGAATTTCTTGAAAATATGAGAATGTATTCGATTAATTATCGCTCATTGGGTGCAACTTCTTTATCGAAATACATTATCCCCTCCATTATTCTTTTCTTTTTCTTTATTAGTTGTAGCTGCTTTGGGCTGTTGGATGTTGCCTTCGCTTGTGGGGGAGTCTTTCTTCTTTGAAGGCTCAGTTTCTGTCTGGGATGGTGTTTGTGAACTATTGGAGTTATCAGTATAGAACTCTGCTTTGGGGTCGTATCCTAGTGCCTTGTCCCGATAAACTTTCGTCATATAGAAGGCCCAAATTGGTAGAGCGGTTGAGGCTCCTTGTCCCATAGCAGTGGAGTTGAAGTGAATGTCGCGATCCTCTCCACCTACCCAGCAGACTGTAACGAGATCTGGAACGCAACCCACAAACCATCCGTCTGAGTTGTTGTTGGTTGTACCAGTTTTACCGGCTATTGGTCCTGTCAAGTTGTATTTGAATCTCAAACGCTTGGCAGTGCCTTGGTCTACTACAGCTCGCATCATGTCGATAATATATCGACTTGATTGTTCTGTTACGACTTCTGTCATGCGAGGAGTGAATTCTGCAATTACATTTCCCTCGCTATCTTCAATTTTGCTCACAAGAATAGGAGCGCATCTCAGGCCGCTATTCACAAAAGCTGTGTATGCAGAGGCCATTTCGCTTACTGTAACGTCACAAGGCCCTAAACATAAGGCCATAGAAGGGTGAATGTCTGGGTTGGCAATTCCAAAACTATGCAACAAGCGAACGAGGCGGTTACCACTTTGATCCACTTGATTCATGAGATTTGCGGTAGCCCAGTTGCTAGATTGCGATAATCCCCATTTAAGAGATACCATCTGCCCCGCACGTGAGTGGTTGGCGTTGCGTGGAGTCCAAGAAGCACCTGCCACGCGATATGTACGCTGACCATTAGAAACCAGACTTTCAGGCGTGTATCCATCTTCCATTGCAAGGGCAAAGACAAAAGGTTTCATTGTCGAACCGATTTGTCGACGACCTACCATTGCCATATCATATTGGAATTGCGAATAACGTAGACCTCCTACGTAGGCTTTCACGTAACCGTTATGCGGGTCAATGGAAACAAGGCCAGAACGAAGGAATGATTTGTAGTAGCGAATAGAATCCATGGGCGACATGACGGTGTCAACGTCTCCATGATAGCTATATACCGTCATCGGTATTTTGGTCTTAAATGCAGATTCTATCTCATCCTCGCTTGCTCCTGCTTGTTTCATCATACGATAACGATCACTCTGTCGCATGGCACGATTGAAAATCTGCTTTATTTGATTTGCGCTCAGATTATTAGAGTAGGGGAAGTTGGGGAAAGAACTTCGTTTCTTGTTAAATTCAGGCTGTAAACCAAACGCAACATGATTGAACACTGATGATTCTGCGTAGCTCTGCATTCTAGAATCGATAGTGGTATATACCTTTAGTCCATCGGTATATAGGTCATAATTACTACCATCACGTTTCTTGTTTTTCTTGCACCAGCCATATAGTGGGTCAGTCTCCCAGGAGAGCGAGTCGGTGTAGAATTGTTGCAACTGCCATTCTCTGTAGTTCTCGCGTTTGGGTTTGTCTGCCATTAAGATTTGACGAAGATATTCGCGAAGGTATGCTGCTTTTCCCTCTTTGTGGTCGATGCGATGGAAATTAAGTGTGATAGGTTCCGCACTTAATTGGGCGCAACTATCCGCACTTAAGTAGCCTGCTTTAACCATTTGTCCAAGCACTACATTGCGACGTTGGCGACAACGCTCCAAGTCTCGCACTGGATTGAAGTAAGAAGGATTTTTGCACATACCAATGAGCGTAGCTGCCTCATTGATAGACAAGTTATAAGCCGATTTTCCGAAGTAAACGTTGGCGGCTGTTTTGATTCCCACAGCGTTGTGTAGGAAGTCGAAGTAGTTGAGATACAAGGTGATTATCTCTTCTTTGGTATAGTAACGCTCTATTTCTACTGCAATCACCCATTCGATGGGCTTTTGCAATAAGCGTTCTATTGTAGTTTTAGCGGTGGCAGAATATAATTGCTTTGCTAGCTGTTGTGTAATGGTTGAACCACCTCCGGCATTATGTTGCCCCATAATTCCGCGTTTAATTACGGCGCGCCCTAAAGCTTTGGCGTCAACACCCGAGTGTTCATAGAATCGCTCGTCTTCTGTGGCTACAAGCGCTTTGATGAGATGTGGAGAAATGCTGTCCTGGGCAACGAAAACACGATTTTCTTTGCGCGACCATGTACCTAGAAGTACACTGTCTGAGGTAAATGCTTGCGATGCAAATTTGTTGATAGGACTTTGGATTTGCTCCAAGTCGGGCATATAACCTATCCACCCGCGTTCAATTCCAACGAAAGCGAGTGAAGTAAGCAGTAAACCGCTAATGAGTAATGTCCAAAGCGTAAGTATGAATTTGCGACGCATAGTCGAAACTTTTATTTATAGGATGGATGAATCTTAGCTACAATATTCTAAGATAAAGACCTTTAAACTAAATGATTTCGGTGGAACTCTCTACCGCTACCATTGAGATGAGAGAAGAATAAAGCAATACTTTAGAAAAGTATGCTGAAAGCCTCTGTTTCAATTGAGTGCTGTACAAAGTTCCACCGAAATTCTTGTGGTGATTAGAAAGAATTAGATGAGATATTGGCTGCTAATGCTTTCATTTTCGAGGACGCGACGAATAGTCTCTGCAAAGAGAGGTCCTACACTGAGTTGCTTCACCTTAGAAGAAGTGCCATTGTAGGGGATGGAATCGGTAAATACGATTTCTTCCAATGCACTAGCTTCTACGCGTTCATCAGCGGGGCCAGACATAATGCAGTGAGATGCCATTGCGCGTACAGAGTTTGCACCTTTAGATTTGAGCAAGTCTGCTGCCTTAGTAATGGTACCTGCTGTATCGACCATGTCGTCAACAAGAACTACGTCCATGCCAGCTACGTCGCCAATTACTTCCATTGAGTCTACCTCATTGGCGCGTTTACGAGTCTTATTGCAGATTACGATGGGGCAATCCAAGTACTTAGCGTAGGTGCTAGCACGCTTTGAACCACCAACATCAGGAGTTGCGATACAAATGTTTTTGAGGTTAAGGCTCTTTACGTAGGGGAGCAAAATGGTTGATGCGAACAAATGGTCTACAGGAACTTCAAAGAAGCCTTGTTCTTGGTCTGCATGGAGATCCATTGTCATGATGCGGTCGATACCAGCAACGCTAAGCATGTTGGCAACGAGCTTTGCGGCAATAGAAACGCGGGGCTTGCTCTTGCGGTCTTGTCTAGCCCATCCGTAGTAAGGCACTACGGCTTGGATAGAGCGTGCTGAAGCACGTTTTGCAGCATCAACCATGAGGAGCAACTCCATGAGATTGTCAGTGGAGGGGAAAGTGCTTTGCACGAGGAAAACATCGCATCCGCGGATAGATTCTTCGTAGCAAACCTCAAATTCGCCATCGGCAAAGTAGGTGATACTTACATTGCCAAGTGAGCAACCAAGGTTTTCGCAAATTTTCTCGGCCAAGTAGCGCGATTTAGTGCCCGAGAAGACTTTCATTTTACTGTTCATTACGTTGTGAGTGTGTATTGGTTTGGAATGAATTGGGTCGATGAAGAAAAGGTGTACTTTAGCTTCTTTGTTGTGCTTGAGATACGTGTTCTAAATGAACTTTAGAGGCAACTTAGAATTGCCTTTCTGGCGTATCTATAATGAACTCGTGGGATATTCGATTAGTCCACAATTTTACGAAGCTTTCGAAAGTGGTGAATCACTTCTTTGTAGTCGCTGCTTGTATGGATGTTAAATCTATTCCAAATATCGCCTAGGATAACAAAACCACCGAAACCTAGGTCTTTCAGTTCTGGGATATTGTTTAGGCCGATACCACCAAAGGCCATCACTTTTTTGTTGATGACCTTCTTTTGTGCCATTTGGCGAAGCATTTGTAGGGAGAAAGTGGGATTGAGATTATCTTGGTCTAAAGCGTCAAAGAGTGGTCCCAATAGCATATAGTCGCAAAAGCTAGCGCAATTGCTGAGTTCTTGTGTGTTATGACAAGAACAAGAAATATGTCCTTTGTAGTTTTGCGTCACCTCTGTGTTACGGTTGCTCAGGTGAATACCTTTGAGTCCATATTCCTGCTTGAGGTAGAAGTGATCATGCACCACAATCTTCTTTCGATATCCATCGGGGATGAGTGAAAGAATACGTTCGGAATAAACCGGTTCGGAGTTCGGTTTGCGTAGGTGAAGCGTATCAAGTCCTTCGTCGAAGAGAGCAGTTAGAATTTGGTGCTCTTCCACGAAAAATTCGGGACGCGTCATCAAAATAAGTTTCATTATCGCGAAATGAATAGGTGAGGGTGCTGAAAACTTGTGGTTCTAATCCTAAATGCGCGTGGAGGAGTTGCACTCTAATTGTCGCATCTTTAGGACTAATCCTCTGCAAAGATAGCAAAAAACATTGACTACATAGCAAGCTCTATAGGAAAAAGACCATAACACATGCTTAAGCGTTGAGAGTATGTTCTTAGTACACTGTAAAATGACGTATGCAGTTAGCATTTTTGAGGAATAGACTATACAAGGACTCGAAAATATTAGTGTACTCAAAGTCGGGAAGGATGGAGTGAACGAAGGTGATGGTTTTATTTCTTTGAGAAGATAGAAAGAGAAGTTCAATGAGTATAGAACATATTTCAAATAAAATACCCCACACTTCAATCTGAAGTGTGGGGAGTTGATATGACTTGGCGTCCGTGAGTCTTATTTGCGGCTCTTGCCGTAGCGGCTCATGAACTTATCTACGCGACCAGCAGTGTCGACGAGCTTAGACTTACCTGTGTAGAAGGGGTGAGAAGTTGAAGAGATTTCAAGCTTCACGAGAGGGTAAGTTTCACCTTCGAATTCGATAGTGTCTGAAGTCTTGCAAGTAGAGCGAGACAAGAACATATCGCCATTTGACATGTCTTTGAAGACTACGGGACGATAGTTTTCGGGATGCAAATCCTTTTTCATTGTGGTTAGGAGTTTGTTGTTCGTTTATTAGTAAATAAACATGGAATTGTCCTGAATGCCACCGAGCGAACACGGCTACAATTCATTGGATGATGAACAAAACCATGTGGCATTTCCATTCGGAATTATGCCGAAGTTGGTCTAAATCGGTGCAAAGATACGATATTTCAGAGAGTTGACCAAATGTCTATGCCATATATTCCTCGCATTCAAAGAAAAAAACAGTAAATCTGGGAAAAACTCTGACTTATTTTGGGAAAGTATATGACATTTTTCAACTTGTCCCAGAGATTATGAGGAAAACTCTGACGATTTTGATTGAACCTTTGAATCTCTCTGCAAGATTATCTAAGGGGTATGATTAGAACTCTGTTTTTATACCATGGTCCTGCGTCAATGCCTTCAATATCGGTTTACCTCTTAAGAGGAGTGTTGGTGATTATGGTAGGGATAACGCTTTTAGAGCTATTTCTTTGGCAACAGCACGAGCTGGTTTGCCTGTCTTTGTGTGTGGAAGACTATTTACACCAACAAAATGACGAGGTTGTTCGTGCTTGGTGAGCACCTTTTGACAGTGCTCTTTGACGTGTTGTTCGTCGTATGTGGAGAGGTATAAGCAGACCAAGGCTTCTCCGAGAGTTTCATCTGGGACCGAGGTAAGAAGAAGTCCTTTTTCCTCAGCTTGCAACTTGGTCTCAAGTACTTCCAGATGCAGTTTTAGTCCTCCCGAGCAGACTACGTTGTCCCGTCGTCCTAGAATGCGAAATTGTCCGACAGCATTTATTTCTGCTAAGTCGTTGGTCGTGAGCCTGGAGTTGTTGGTTGTCGGATCTGAAATTATCAAGCACCCCTCTGTGTTGAGTGTCACCTGCACACCAGCTAATGGCGTGTACCAAACAGAACGATGCGCACCATTGATGCGGCGAAGAGCAATATGAGAGAGCGTCTCCGTCATTCCATACGTACTATAGACACTGCCCTTGCAGGATTGAAGGTTCTCTTCTAGAGTCTGGCTAACACTGCCTCCTCCGAGAATGACACAGCCGGTGGATGCTAAAAGTCTTTTTTCCTTGGGGACTTCAAGGGTTGCTGCTGCTTGTAGTGGAGTTAAGGCTACAAATTGCGGAGCACCTGTAAGATGCTCATAAGGGTGCAAACTAGGAACGGCTGTAATCAGGCGTAAGTCACCGACTAGTGCGCGAACGACCATCATTTTTCCAGCTACATATTGAAGAGGAAGGCAGAGAAGGGCGGTAGCTCCAGGAGTGATGTGTAAAGTGTCAAGGGTGCGTTGGGCACTAGCACGCATGGCACTTTTAGTGGCTTGCATCACTTTAGGCTTGCCCGTGCTGCCACTCGTTTGTAATTCTACGACATCTTTGGTGCTATCATTCCATTCCTCGGTGAAGGTGCGGAGTTCTTGCAGAAAAAAACGCTCTTTCTCTGTGCCATTCCACAGCTCATCTCCTTTGATTTCTAAAGAAATAGCCGTATAATTATCTGTAAAGAGCTGACCAGTGCCCAGTCCTTGTGGCATCAATTCTCCATCTTGCTTAGTTTGGTCTTGCTGTCTGCGTGCTGTCCAATGCGCAATCGCATTTAAGCCTACGTTGCTCTCAAGTGCTGAGGTAGCCCAGTGGGCAATTCCCCGTGCATCAGCTAGTTCTTCCCATTCCTCCGCCCCTGAAAATCCCCCATGTAAGGAGGGTTTCAATATGATGTAGTGGGGACGAATTGTGTCCAGCAGACGTTCTTTAGCTTGCCTTGTATGAACCCCTATAAGTTCTTCGTCTAAGGCTATGGGAATTGGGCTTTTGCGACAGAGTTCAGCCATTGTCTCCCATTGACCTGCGCGAATGGGTTGCTCAATGCTATGAATGTCGAACGCTGCAAGTTGTTGTAGCTTCTCCATAGCTTCACTAGGAGAAAAGGCTCCATTGGCATCGAGTCGAAGTTCTACCTCGGCTTTTGAATATTGTTGTCGCAAGATACGCAAAAGATTCAGTTCTGCAGCAAAGTCAATAGCGCCGATTTTTATTTTCACGCACCGATAACCAGTCGACAATTTGCTTTCCATGCGCGTCATCATCTCTTCTGCGTTGCCCATCCACACAAGACCGTTAATGGAAATTCCTTTTTCTCCACGAGCAAATGGGGTAGAGGAAAGTTGAAAAGGATTACCATTTTGGGCGCAAGAACGAAGGGAAAGTTCTGCAGTCTCCAAACCCATCAAAATGGAGGGATAGATTTGTAAAAACTCGCGAGGTAGTTGTCCTGATTTTTCCCATAATTGACAGGCTTCTGCAAGAATCTCAACATAATTAGGAACATCATCGCAACTCAGCTGGGGAAGTGGGGCACACTCTCCAATGCCATAAATGGTGCGTCCGCAATAACGTGCGCGTGCTTCTACATACCAAACTTTGCGCTCGTGATAAACACCGCGAGAAGTCCCTGCAGGTTGGAGGAAATGCAAGGACTTCTCGGAATAAGTTGTTGTAAGTTGCTCGAAATCGTGCGACATAAGATGACGATTTACAAAAGTGTTTCAGTAGAAGAGGGAGAAAACTTAAGGAAGTTTTGGGAATTTGCTCCAGTCAGGCTTTCTCTTTTCAAGAAAAGCTTGACCACCTTCGTGCGCTTCATCGAGAAGGTAGTAGAGCATCGTGGCATCACCCGCCAACTCTTGGATACCAGCTTGACCATCGAGCTCAGCATTCAAGCCTGCTTTAATCATGCGTAGGGCAAGAGGAGAGTGTTCCATCATGCGTTTTGCCCATGCCACCACTTCGTCTTCGAGTTGTTCAAAAGGAACGACCTTATTGACCATACCCATGCGTTCTGCTTCTTCGGCAGAATAAAGGTTGCAAAGGAACCAAATCTCACGTGCTTTTTTCTGTCCTACGATGCGTGCCATGTAGCTTGCGCCAAATCCGGCATCGAACGAACCAACTTTAGGTCCGGTTTGTCCAAATTTTGCATTTTCGGAGGCTATAGTCAGGTCACACATAAGGTGCAACACGTGGCCACCGCCCACAGCAAAACCATTGACCATGGCAATAACGGGCTTAGGTAGTGAGCGGATTTGCTTCTGTACCTCCAAAACGTTCAAGCGTGGCACACCGTCTCCTCCAACGTAACCACCGCGACCTTTTACGTGCATATCGCCACCAGCGCAAAATGCTTCGGTGCGTAAACGCTCTTCTTCCGTTTGTCCTTCTTGCAAAGGCGAGTGAGCACCAGTTAAAACAACCACATTAATGTCTGGATTCTCGCGGCAAGTGCGTAGCGCGTCAGAGATTTCCATGATGGTTGTTGGCGTAAACGCGTTGCGATATCGAGGGCGATTGATGGTGATACGAGCGATGCCTTCGAAGAAGTCGAAGAGAATTTCTTGATAGGTGTGGAGGGAAGTCCAAGTTCTCATAAGAAGGAGTGAATTATAGGGGTGTATATGCTGATTAAATCGGAGTAAACACTTCTAGTATAACGGGGCGCGTACTCTCAATGTTCAATAGTTTGATGAGGAGATGATGAGCGTCTTCCGCTAAATACAAACTTTCTGCAGAAAGGTATGTGCAATGATAGCTTTCGGCTATACCTTTGGCGGAGTTTTGATGAGCTGCTGCAACAAATTGTGGTAGGGCTGGGGTTTGATTTAAGCCTGGAAGGTGATGGAATATCGCACCGCACTGATTGTTGATGAGTAAAATGCGAAGTTTACCGTCCAGATGCTGATTCCAAAGTCCATTTGCATCATAGAAAAACGAGAGATCTCCGATGACACAGAGCACTTTTCCTGCTGCTGCAAGCGAGTATCCTGCTGCTGTGGACAATGAACCTTCAATACCGTTCGTACCTCGATTACAATATACGGGTACATTTAAGACTTGCCATTGTCTATTTGTCCAACGAACTGCTGTGCTATTGCCTACAAACATAGCTTCGATAGAGTAGTCGAAGGTCTGTTTGGGAGAGGATAGTTGAGAATAAGCCGCAGCTACTTCGTTTTTTGTGGGAAGGGTATCTACAAGCTGTTGCAAAATTTCCGCAGGATTGCAGGTGAGTTTCTCTGCCTTTTGAAAAAAGGTGTCGGGGCATTCATCTGTTTCATCGATACGGAGTACTGGAAGTTGGTTTATCGTGCGTAAATGCTGCTTGAAAAACTTATTTACTAAACAGCCGCCTATGTGAATCACAGCGTCTGGAGACAGTTTTTGCTCATCAAGCCACAATGCCATGCGTGCATCCTGCTGGTTGCTGATGTTTTCAGCGTAAACTAGCAACTGATTGTTGGCGCGTAATTGCTGAATGGCAGGTATAAATGGCTCTTCATATTGCCCGACAATCAGGAGGGGAAGACGCGCATTGCAAAGAAGTTCTTGCCAATGTTTAGGGAGTTTTGCTACAGGTTTGTTTACTCTTGCGGAAATCTCCACTTGGGGCAACTCCTTAGTCGTAAACTCAAATAGTGGTTCGCTGATAGGGATATTCAAATGTATCGGTTGCCCACCATTATCTGACAAAGCAGCGAATGCTGATTGCAAGTAGAGGTTTACTTCCCTGGCTTGAGAATCCTCTGTAATTTCATCTACTTGCCAGCATCTTGCATAGGGAGTGCATGCACCTTGCTGAGGAATTGTCTGTCCGTCTAATTGTCCCTGCAAGGACAAAGGACGGTCGGCAGAAATCATCACAAGAGGAATATGGCGAAAAGCCGCCTCTGCTATACCTGGCAGACAGTTTAATAAGGCGCTACCAGAGGTGACACAGATGGCAATAGGTCTTTTTTTCTTAATCCATAGACCAATGGCTACGAAAGCTGCACTACGCTCGTCGGTGATGGGATGTAGCTGAAATTTACTGCCTGCTTCGTACAAATTATGTACGATGGGGGCATTGCGCGAACCTGGACATACGACAATATCTCGAATGTCATGTGCAATGAGGTGCGCTGTGAGTAAATTTATATTAGCCTTATTGGAATACATATATAGCGTTGGAGCCTAGTCTAGTCTTCATTTATGAGCAGAGAACAAACGTAACATCGTATTGAGCTTACGTTCTGTCTCTTGCCATTCGCTGTTCTCGTTGCTTTCTGGCAATAGTCCACCACCTGCATAGAGAGTTGCGGTGTCATTATTCAGATTCATACAGCGTAATGTCACAAATAGGTGTGCAGAATTGGGATCAATCGGACCAGAATATCCTGAATAATAACTGCGATTGTGCGATTCTACTTTAGAAATTAGCGCTTGGGCAGTAGAAGTCTCCCAACCACAGACAGCAGGAGTGGGGTGAAGTGCTTCAATGACGCAAGCTATGCTTTTCTCCTTGGGGGGAATTACAGAGAAGTCCGTACAAAGATGCAGCAAATGCGCTGCGGGTCGCACGTAGGTTGGACTCTTCTGATAGTCACAGCCGAGTTTTTCTAATTGTCGACTGATATAATCCACCACCCATTGTTGTTCCTTGCGATTTTTCTCTGACCAAACTTCTAGGCTGAGAGAGGAGTCTTCTGTCTTTTCCATTGTTCCTGCTAAAGCCATCGTATGCCATAAGTTATCTTTCGCAGAAATGAGGATTTCTGGCGTAGCCATCAACCAGGTTCCCCATGGAGCTGGTAATGAGATTAGGCTGACAAAGCTATTAGGATAAGCGATGCAGGCTTGTTCGAACAAGCGATGATAATCGTCTGTAGTAAGGTTTGGGTCAAAATGAACAGAGAGAGTGCGAGAAAGCACTACTTTCTGTAGTTCGCTTTGTTGAAATGCAGCTTGACATGCTTCGAAGGCACGAACATATTCCGTACGATGGTCTTCTTCTACTTCATAAGCTAGCGAAAAACTTGGCACTTCTGTGGGTTGTGTCCAAGTGCGCTGCTCATCTGCTGGGAAGAACCAGAGTGGGTGCGCGTCGTTTTCCTGAAATGGTGCAAAGAGGTACCCTTTTTGAGGGGGTATCTCAGCTAATGATGTGCATCTTTTAGGAGGATGCTTTGTGCCAATTTCATGCACTAGGGTTTCCCCTGGAAGACGATAGCGTACGGATGCAAGCATTACTGCGTTATTCTTGTTCTAGACGTTTGGCTTCTTCCCAGTATTTGTCCATTTCTTCTAGGGACATCTCGGTGAGCTTGCGTCCTTTCTTGAGGGTTTGAGATTCTAAATAGTTGAATCGGCGGATAAACTTCTGATTGGTGCGCTCTAATGCGTTGTCTGGATTGATTTTATACAGACGGGCTGCGTTGATTAACGAGAACATGAGATCGCCAAATTCGGCTTCTGCTTTGTCCTTGTCCATGTTTTCCACCTCAGCCTCAAATTCCGCCAGTTCTTCTTTGACTTTCTCCCACACTTGTGAGCGTTCTTCCCAATCAAAGCCGACATTGCGCGCTTTATCCTGCACCCGATAGGCTTTAATCAAGGCGGGAAGAGAATTCGGAACGCCACTCAATACCGTTTCATTGCCATCTTTTTCGAGTTGCTTGAGTTGTTCCCATTGCATACTCACGTCAGATGCGGTCTCTATTTTGATGCCTTGACGCAAACCTGCTGCAGCGATATCGGAAGGTGGGTAAACATGAGGATGACGAAAGATGAGTTTGTCGCAAAGTCTATTGCAAACATCGGCAATGTCAAATTGTTCTTTTTCATCTGCCAGCTTAGCATAGAAACAAACATGGAGAAGCACATCACCTAATTCTTTGCAAATCTCTTTTTCGTCCGACTTCATGAGGGCATCACAGAGTTCGTACACCTCTTCGATTGTGTTTGGGCGCAAGCTTTCGTTGGTTTGTTTGCGATCCCATGGACATTTCTCACGCAGTTCGTTGAGCACGTCGAGCATGCGACTGAAGGCTTCTAATTGTTCTTGTCGAGTATGCATAGTTATGGTTGGATAATCCTGTTGGTGGAGGAGGGTTGAGAAGACAATTCTCAAATGTGTGGAAGCACCTTTAATTATGTTGTAATAAAGCCTCCATAGAAGGAATGAGAATGTGTCGTCGGCGCAATTCGATGAGCCCACGATCATTGAGTTCATTGAGCATTTGTGAAACGCGCAATCGTGTGGCAGTGAGTTCTCCTGCGAGAGCCACCATGTCTATCACGAGTTCTTTTTGACCTGCAGGGCGCGAGGACCGTGTATAGAGGAAATGCAAGAAGCGTCCTTCCAAAGAGTCTGGAAGAGCTCGCCAAACTCTGCTATCTTGCAACTGTTGAGTGGTGCAGATAAGGTTGAGATAGTTGAGGTGGAAAGGGGTGAGTGTGAACAATACATCTCTCACTTCTCGTTTGGGCACAGAGAAGTATTGTACTTCTGTCTCTGCTAAGAAAGTGGCACTATAACGCGGACGCAAGCCAAAAAGACGTTCTGGCTGAATCACTGTGTTGGTGGTGATGAATTCGCGGAAAGTATAGTGGCGTAAGTCGCTTACTTCTTCTTTGCAAACCGTGCCAGAGAGGGTACAGATGAGACTATCGCAAGGATCGTCGGCGTGTACGATTGTGTGCCCTGGAGCTATCGTATGGAAATCAAAAGGTACGCGCTCTGCAATCTGTTCAAAGTCATCTACGCTCAGTCCTTGAAAGAGCGGATTTCCGACGAATCGGTGGAAAATGTGGCTGCTCATGGTTGTAAGTCAATCAAAGGTTTCATGCCGTCGGACATCCACACTTGGTAGTTGCCTTTTGCGTCAGCATAGATAAAGTAGACATGGACATCCTTGTGGGTTTGCACATAGGCTTTAGCCTTATCTAAGCCCATCACCATGAAAGCAGTGGCAAGTGCATCGCTTTTAGCGCAGGAATTACTGACAACCGTAGCCGAAAGTAAAGAGTGCTGTACAGGGTAGCCCGTCTTGGGATTGATAGAATGGGCGTATTTCTTCCCATCTTTAATATAAAAGTTGCGGTAGTTGCCAGAGGTTGCGATACCACAATTCGTGAGACTTAGAAGTGTCTCGAGTTCTTCGTCAGAAGTATTGGCATTTTCTGTGGGTTTGTTGATTCCAATCTTCCATTTCTCACCTTTATCGTTCTTGCCTTTCACAACGACTTCCCCACCAATTTCAATCATATAGTTTTGGCATCCCTTTTCGCTGAGCAATTTTGCTATGCGATCTACAGCATATCCTTTTGCAACTGCTCCACAATCGATTTGTAGGTTGGGGATATCCTTAGTGAGTTGTTTACCATCAAATGAAAGATGCTGATACCCTACGAGTTTGCGCAATGAATCTACCTGATTATCAGTAAGAGGTTGCTTGTTTTTGAAACCAAATCCCCAAGCATTGACCAATGGAGCAACCGTGATGTCAAATGCCCCCTCAGTGTCGTTAGAAATCTCAAGAGATAGCTTGATGACTTCTGCAAATAGAGGATTGCCTATTCCCTTATCTTCTCCACGATTGAAGCGAGAGAGTAGACTATTCTCTTTAAAGAGAGAGAATATAGTGTCCACGCGATTGAGTTCTTCTGCAATTTCCTTATCATAACTGTGTGTTGCATTGTAACGCACATGGTAAGTAGTGCCGAAAATCTGCCCTTCACTAGTCTGATACTTACTTCTAGAAAGAATAAATACAGTGCCAGCAACTAAGAGTATGAGGAAGATGAGAGAAAGGATACGTTTCATTTGCTAGAGTTTATAGAAGGGGCTTTTGCTTTCTTAAAGTGAGTGAGATCAAAAATTAGTTGGAACGTTCCAAAAAAGTGACTATTTTCTGAGTTTCGTCCAAAACCAGGCACGTGCCAAGCTCTTCCGATGTTGGTGTTGTGCTCATAAAGGCGCACTTGGTAGCGTAATGACCAACCAAGGTGAATGAATTTCCATATTGAGGTTTCCAATCCGAACACCAGTTCACCCCAGTGGGCATTGTCGCTGATGTTATTGAATTGGAAGGGAGCTTCCGTTTTCCAATGTGTATCTTGGACAGGAGTCCCACTTAGGGCATAGTTGAAGGCCGAAAATCCATAGCGTGCTCCCACAAAAACGCGATTTGTACTTCGTTTATCGCGCTTTAGATTGTAGTCAAGCCCAATTCGCCCAAATGGTGCGCGAGTGGTGTAGTGTAATTGCGTAGTTTCACTCGTTTGATTCGCTGCACCGATACCCAATTCTACAATGGGAAAGTATTTATTGCGGAAATTTAGGCGCAAAGCTCCTTCGTAAGTACCCGAAGAAGTGAAGGTGTTGAGAAAAGCACCAGCTAGATTGACCGAAACGCTCACACCTGCCAAGAGGGGGACACTGCGATTACCCAATAGACGATTGAGGGCTTCACGTTTACTGTCGTTAAACTCCACACCTTGTGGGGCGCGAGTGATAGTGGTGCTGTCGTCCTGCAGTGGTAGAGGAGAGTTTGCTAATCGACCTTCAGTGTCTTGCGGTGAAAGAGCTACTACTGACTCATTAGAGTGTCCTTGTTCTTCTGAAGAACAGACAGGCGTAGAAGCCGAAGATTGTACTTTCGCAGCCTTTGCATTAATCATCGAACCCAGTGAGGCTAGACTACTGAGCAACAGGACGAAGGAATACTTTGAGATGTTCCACATTTTCGTATGCTACATTGGGGTTGGTGATGAGTACTTCCTGCACAGTTAGGAGATTGGATGTGTTTTGGTGCGCGCGCCAGTTCACTTTGGTAAGCGTGTGGAACACAGAAGCTGGGCAGTCCAGCGATTCAAAATGAGACTTTGGTTGATGCGACACAATCAACGTATCTGTTGCAGTTTCGGTGCTAGAAGAGAAACGGAGCAACAGCGTATCGCGTTCGGATGCAACATTCAAAGGTACTTGAATGGTGCGTTGTCCTATCGCACGATTGAACAGTAATTGTGTTGTATCGCCTTTAACTCCATAGATGCTTAAAGTATCTGAGAGTGAAAGTACTTTTTTTGTCTCATAATGGTAGAAATTGAGTACCATTTCCACTTGATTGTCGAGTGGACAATCAATGTTGGTGCAACTTGCCACTCCCATTATGATGCCAGATGCCGCAAGACCAAGAAAACTATGTAGGAGGTTTTTTGCCATATTATGGTAGAGCGAGTGCAGGGCAAACGGTGTCTGAGGCTTACCCTATGTCTTAAAATTCTTCTTCGATGTGATAGTCGTTGCGACCCTGCGCGTTGCGACTGATGAGTTCTCCCAAAAATCCAGCAACAAAAAGCTGAGTTCCTAGAACCATCATGGTGAGTGAGATGTAGAAATAGGGAGAGTTGGTGACGAGTGGCGCAGGAATACCTGCAAAAAGGTGATAGAGCTTCACACCGCCGACTACAATTGTAGCTAAGAAACCAAAGACAAACATCACTGTGCCCAAGAACCCAAATACGTGCATGGGTTTGAGTCCAAAGCTGTTGAGGAACCACAGCGACAGTAGGTCAAGATAACCGTTGACAAAGCGATTCAATCCCATAAATTTGGAAGTGCCAAATTTGCGCGCTTGGTGTTGCACTACCTTTTCTCCGATTTTTGAAAAACCTGCATTTTTTGCTAAGTAAGGAATATAGCGGTGCATCTCACCATATACCTCAATGTTTTTCACCACTTCTAGGCGGTAAGCTTTGAGTCCACAGTTGAAGTCGTGAAGATTAGGGATACCACTTACCTTTCGTGCAGTAGCATTGAAAAGTTTGGTGGGAATTGTTTTCGAGATAGGGTCGTATCTTTTCTGCTTATAACCGCTGACGAGATCATATCCGTCTTCGGTAATCATGCGATACAATTCGGGAATCTCATCGGGACTATCTTGTAAATCAGCATCCATGGTGATGACCACTCGCCCTTTTGCGCTGCGGAATCCACAAAACAAGGCAGGACTCTTGCCATAATTACGACGAAATTTGATGCCGTGCACTGCTTCTTCCTCTTCCGACAATTTTTGGATGATATTCCATGACTGATCTGTAGATCCATCATCTACAAAAAGTACTTCATAACTGAAATTATGCTCGTGCATGACGCGTTTAATCCATGCATAGAGTTCGGGAAGACTTTCATCTTCATTGAAGAGAGGAACGACAACAGTGATGTCGCAGGGGTAAGTGGTGGGTGTATTCATTGTGTAAATGCCTATTGGCTTGGGCTATCAAGCGGTGGTTGGGCAGAGGCTTTACGACTGATTGCAGTGTCTCCGCTTTACTTTACCGTTTTAGGGCTAGTATATACTTTGCAAAGTTAGCAAATTATCTTTGGTTTCACAAGCGATTGAGGAAAGAGATTAGAGGTTGAAAGTTAGGTATATTTGCTCTGGGCTAGTTAGTCTGTTTGTCTAAGCTAGTTACTTGCCTTATCGGAAGGATAACTTCGGTGGACTTTATGGGGGGAAACTTTGAAGGCCAACGGAATGTTTGACCTTGGGTCTTACTTGGTGGAGAGTCCATCATTCACCTGAAAGAAATATTAGGTATTTGTGGAGTCTTTACGGTTTTCCACTCCCCAATTTCTATTAGTTTGTTAGGGAAACTTTACAGGAATAAAGTGCTAATTTAACTTTTAATCCTGTGTTTGGTACTCTTCCTAGGTGGCTATGGAAATTTAGAACGGAGCTTCAGAGGAAAATCTGCGGGATATTAGTGTGGAGCAAAGGAGGGAATTCAGATTTTCTCCGAGAAAACTCAGAAAACGAGGGAGATTTCTAAAATTATCTCCGATAAAATAGAAGAAAGATGACCACGAAAATAGTAAAACTTCGCAAGATGCAGTTCATAAGTGTGCTGCAAATCGATGAAAACTTGTGAGAATGGGTGTAAATGTGCCTAAGGGTATTGTAGTTCTTTTGTCAGAAGCGCAACTATCCCCCTAGTTTCTAGAAAACTTGGCTTATATTTTGGGGATGCAATTAACGTTAGTAGGGACGTAAAAAGAGAAAAAAGCAGAACTCTCTGGTAGTGCTAAAGAGTAAACAAAACAAGAAAAAGAAATCCTGCGAAGTTGATTTTAACTTCGCAGGATAATGAAGGAATGCTAGGGACAAGATGTTTGCTTGTCAACGCTTTCCTTGGAAGGAAAGCACAAAGTTGAGTTGAATAATCTTTGTTTGCTAGCTGTTATCCTAAATGAAACTTTTCCATATATTTGATTTAGAAGTAAAGTCAAGCAAATAGATCTGTTCAAAAGCTATCGTTGCGCTGGTATTGTGTAGTTGCGCATGGCGCAGAGTCCAATGATGAGGGAGGTGATGGGTGTGAGTAAAATATTCATGTAGAGAACTGTCTCTGCATAGGTAGCTGGAGGGATGTTCTGCATTTGACGCACGCTATCAAGGATCGTGGGGCCCGAGTGTGTTTGCGATACAAACCAAAGTTCGTTGGCTTTCAGCAATTCTTGCATGCGAGGATTAGAAACAGATGTCAGTAAGGTGTTTACGAAATGTCCGTTGTCGAAGAAACGCATGTAGAAATAAGTTGCGATGGCTGCCCAAATGGAAGCATACAACATGCTAAAAAGTGCGTGGCTAAAGCCTTTGAAAAGAGGAAAACGATCAGTGGGAGCCACTATTTTACGGAAGCCAAAGGTGAGTCTACCCACGATGATGGGATAGACCACGATTAGTATCGTTGAGATGAGGGAAGCGGTGCTGTTGGTTAGCCCTGCTATCAGCGTACCGAGCAAGATAATGAGGATCAACCCTAAGATAATCCCATGCTGCATCGCAAAAGCATTGGTTTGGGTAAAGGAGCTGATTGGCGTTGTTGAAGATTTATTAGTTGCCATATAGAAAGTGTCTTGGTCGTAACTCTTATACTTTGGTCTTGCGACCATAGTCGTTAGGAACTTTGATAATAGAAGTAACCCAGAATGTCACAGGGATGAGGCACATCACTAGAATGAAACTTGTGTAATAGCCTAGTTGGTCCGTTATCCAGCCCGCTGTGATTCCTGGTACCGCCAGACTTAATGCCATGCAACCCGTGCATATCGCATAGTGTGCCGCCTTAGATTCTCCCTGCGCAAAGTAGAGCAAAAATAGCATATAGAGGGTAAAACCAAATCCATAACCGAATTGTTCTATGGCAATAGCCACGTTCACCCACACAAAATTGCTCGGCTGATAGTAGGCAAGGAAACAATAGAGGACGTTGGGGAGAGAAATGGCTATAACCATAGGCCATTTCCAACGCTGGAAGCCATCTTTTGCAACGGCCATTCCTCCTAAAATTCCGCCCAGAGTCAGACCTATAACTCCAACGGTACCATAAGCGAAACCAACTTGCTGCGTAGTAAGAGCTAGACCACCATTTTCTACTTTTGCACTAAGGAAGAGAGGAAAAATCTTTGTAAGAAAAGCCTCGGGTAAGCGGTAGAGCAACATAAAAACAAGTGCCGTAAAAATCATAGGCTTCTGAAAAAAGCTCAGAAATGTAGTTCCAAATTCTTTGGCAGCTTCTTTTATGCTAAGATGATGTCGGTCATCGTGGGCATTATGTTCCGTCTTTGGAAGTGTACACAAATGATAGACTGTCATTAACATGAGAAGTCCTGCAATAGTTCCAAGACCGATACTCCATGCGTCCGTGACATTTTTGGTTATGACCTCCCAACTTCCAATATACATAAGAAGTAGCCCTTCTGCAAAGATGGTTGCTAATTTGTAGAATGTACTACGAATGCCCACGTATTGCGCTTGATCATGTTCGTTTAGAGCTGACATATAGAAACCGTCGGCAGCAATGTCATGTGTTGCACTAGAGAAGGCAATGAGGAAAAAGAGCGCAAGACTTGCTTGAACGTAGTAATGCGTGGGAATAGTGAAGGCTATGAGTGCAAGAGCTATCCCCATCAGTGCTTGCATCGTAAGAATCCACCAACGTTTGGTCTTGAAAATCTCTACAATAGGACTCCACAGCGGTTTAATCACCCACGGAAGGCCTAGCCAACCACTGTAAGCAGCACACTGAGTGTCACTGAGTCCTAAACGTTTGTACATGATGAGAGAAACTACTGTTACAATGGTGTACGGCACACCTTCAACAAAATAAAGAGAGGGAATCCAAAAGAGAGAATGGCGCTTTGAACTATTCATATTTTGTCTCGATTGAAGCATTTTTGTAATAGTGGAGAAGAATTTCTTCGTAGTTGTAACCTTCTGCACCCATCATTGCGGCACCAATTTGACAAAGACCGACCCCATGCCCCCATCCAGCCCCATAAAGGTGGAAGTTAGCTGGGAGCCCTTCGGCTGTTTCACCAGAGGTTTCAACGACAAAGGCACTAGAATAGAGGTGCGTGTGAGAAAGTGCACGGCGAATCTCGAGTTCCTTACCGATAGTCATTGTCTTATCTGTACCCACCAACTTAAGTCGAATGATGCGTCCACTATCTCCGCGTTCGATAGGTATGAGCGCTTTGATGTTGCCTAAGTTAAGTCCCAACTTTTCTTGTATAAGATGGGAAATTTCTTCTTGGGAATAAGAGACTTCCCAACGATAAAAGTCTGCTGTTTCTTGGTCGTAGTCGTTTAGAATTTGCGCCAGAATTGTTTGATCTTGCGTATGACAGAAAGCGGCTGGTGTAGATTTAATCCAAGCTGTAGCTTGTTGCTCGTTGGTTAAGTCTACTTCTGAGGCGGTCTGTTCGTTGTAAGACTTGGGGAGCAAGTCGCGAGTTGCTACCAAATAGGGCTCATCTTGATCTTCCCAGCAGGAAGAGAAGCGTTCGGTCATACCGCCACAGCATTTTGAGAAACGAGCATCGCAGATGTCTCCTTCAGACATTAGCACAAGTCCACGCGTTTCGTTAATAGCTTGTAGCACTTCAGGACGCGAAATGGTGGGTATTCCTTGGTAGCGCTGGCAGTGATCATCTGCGCATACATCAAAGAGAGTGTGCTCTTCACGTCCATACCAGCGGATATATTCATCGTCTTTGCGTTGGAAGGTGAAGAAGTTGCCCTCTCCCTGTGCATTGTTTCTACGTTGCATCATCATGCGGAAGAGCCAACTACGGCTAACCACGGCATGAGCCTTGAGCAGCTCGAGTGAAGCATTTGGGCTCATCTCTGAAGAAATCACACTTTCAAGGTATAGCTCAGCAGGAATATGGTTGATGGCAAGGATAGATTCTTCATGAACCTTGAAGTAGAGCGCACCATGGAAGGTTTGATTGAGCTTACGTTCCCAGTGGAAGTTGATGCCAATGGGTACACCTTGAAGGGTAAATGACGCTTCGTTGAGAGGAGTATCGGGGAGGAAGGATAATTCACTGTAAGCATTGCCATTCCATAGGATTGTACCATCTTTATATTCTACGGTTTGAGTACCCGAGATGACGTGTCCTTTAGCAGAGAAAGGAGTGTTGAGCGTGAACTCGATGCGAGAGTGGCTCATAATAGCAACCTCTACATTGGGCTCTCGTCGACCGTTGAAGAGATTGGGCTTACGACGGGCTGCATTGTTAGAGGCTGCCTTGTGCAGTTTGCGAGTGATGGCAGCGATTTCTGTTTCAGAAAGCGTTACTTCTGCTAAAATAGAAGCTGCTTGTTGGGACGTGAGCGCATCAAAGTCTTCATGGCGTGGAGTAATAATCAATCCTGCCATGTCTATAGCTCCAGGAGAAATCAGGCGTTGTTCGGGACCTTCGGCTGCATAGCACGCAGGACGGTGCTTTTTGCGAGGGAAGACAATCGTAACGGTGGTATCTGGGTGTGCAGCATGACCGGACGAACGCCATGCAAGAAGGTTCACATCGGGTTCACTCATGCCCGAAGCAACGGGAAGAGCAGATAAAAGTTTGGAAAGTAATAACTGATTACCTTCTGCCTTTTCCCCAATTACCACAAAGGCAGGGCAAGCGTAGTTGCGCAATAAATAGATACCTTCGTGCTTGTGCGTGTAGCCAGCTTCTTCTACTTCTACAATCTCTTCAGTGGAAATAGGATAGAGGCGTTCAAGGCTTCCTTCGTATTGTGCCCAATCGCGTTCAAGAGGAACGACCCCTCTTGCACCTGCTTGGAAGTGCATATGGTCGGGGGCAGAAGCTCCACAGCGAGCACCATTGTAAAATACTATGAAGTCGGGCAACTCCATTACCATTTTACAGAAATCTCCTAAACGTCCTTTGAGTGATTGTGGGGTGTGACGACGACTTACAATCGTGAGGTGTTGAGGAAGAATGGGGTAGGGGTTGATCAATACTTGGTATTTGCCTTCCACAGGTAGGCATGTTTGTACCTTTGGACGATGGTTGTCACAGAGGAAACAGGGACGTTTCTTCAGAAAGTCTTGGGTAATATTGGCTTTTGTGGAGTGAATGCGTGTAGGATTGTGCTGCGCTGCGAGTGTACAGGTGGCAGTAGGGAGAGATTTCAGTTCAGTAGAATGATGAAGTGCCTCGAAGCGTTGGCGTACTTCTTCCCAAGCAAAGAGTTGTTGTCGGATGAAATCTACTACTTCTGACTGCTGAAGATTATGATTCCAGCGAAGATTCATTTGTTGTCTTGCCTGAATCTCAATGGTACGCAACTGATCTTTATAAGCATTATGGCGGTTCACAGCATCAATGGCAAGAGCTGCATCAGAATTCCCCTCCCATCGGCGGCAAAGATAAAGCTCGTCATAGATACGTCCAATGCGATAGTGGCGTGAAATCGCGAGCCCCAGTGCATAGTCTTCACCGTAGCTCGTGTTGGGGACACCAATGCCGCGTAGTATTGTCACGTCAAACGCACGTGGAGCTCCCAAACCATTGATACGCAACGCATTGTTTCTGCCATTGTCTGGCGTCCATTCAGCATGAGCAATGAGACCCGGAGGTAGAGTGTTGAGCGAGAAATCCACCATACGATAGGCGCCTATCACCATAGCTGCCTTTTGCTCGTGAAAGGCTGCGACAATACGACTCAATACATCAGTACCGCTATAAAGATCGTCGGAGTCAAGTTGTATTGCAAAGCGACCGCAATGCTCACTGCGAATGGCCAAATCCCAGCAACCTCCAATTCCCAAGTCGGTTTGTTGCGGTGTTAGCACTTTAACTCTCGAGTCTACAGCAAGTTTCTCTAATATATCGCTTGTACCGTCGGTCGAATGGTTGTCTATGACAATGACATTAAAGGAGAAGTCTGCCACTTGTGACAAAGCTGACTGAACAGCATCGGCAATAGTACGTACACGATTCCGTACGGGAATGATGACCGATGCCATTACTGGGAAGTGTTCGGTGTTTCCTTCGAGAGGTACGGTAGGCAGTGCGGTGATCTCTGTGGAAGCCTGGGAGAGGGTATTGGGCTTCTCTGTAGCGTTCAGTAGAGAGGATGGAAAAGGAGTGGGGACATCATCGAATTCTTCGGGAGATACCCATGCGCCAATTTCTTTAAGATGCAGAGTGCATGCCTTCTCCATCTCTAGTTGTACTTCGCGAGCAGAAGGGTTTACGTAGTCAAACTGCTTTTCACCACTTTTGCGTACGTCTGTTTCTATCATTGAATAGAGTGGCTCACGCAGATGCACGATGTTACCACTACGACTTAGGAAAAGGCGTAGCGAATAAGGGGCAGCATATTTATAGCGTTGTTTGTGACCGACAGCGAATTGTCGGAGTAATTCGCCACGAATAAGCCACAAACCACCAAAATCAAAATCATCGCGAACAGAACCTATTTGGTGGTCATTGACAGGATGCAATATAGGTGGTGTGAAACTTCCATCTTCATGTTCTTGTTGCTCCCAGCGATCAGCATATACCATCGAAGCATTGGTGTCTTTTGCTACTTGTAGCATACGATCAATACAACGATAATTGGGTAAGAATCCCTTGGGTTGCAAGAATAGAAGTACAAATTCTGCAGAACTTTCGCGAGCAATGGTGCGTATGGTCTTAGAAGAAGTGGGTAAATCTATACCTATTGTTGAAAGGGCTTCTGGAAGTTGGACATCATCGTCCTGTAAAACATGCACACTTTCCACGGCAGGGTGAGCTGTCATGGAAAGTGCGGTGTCAATGTTTTGAGAAGGACGGCAATAGATGAAGAAATCAATAGATGCAGTCATATCTTATAAATCTGTTTTCGCCCGAAAGCGAAGAATACCGTTGGAACACCCACTACTATCTCTGTAGATAGAGAAAAACGCAAGTGGGTATCAAAACGGGTTAAAGGGTATCGGAAGAGGTTAGTTTGAGCTTTTTGCCATGTTCATCGATATCAATGCGGAGAACAGGCTTCTGGTCACCATCTAAGAACAGGTCGCAGATTGGGTCTTCCACATATTCTTGAAGTGTGCGACGCAAAGAGCGAGCTCCATATACTGGGTCAAAAGCTTTTTTCGCCACAAATTGCTTCGCTGCAGGAGTAAGTTCCAGTTGATGTCCATTGTCTGATAGACGTTTGGAGAGAGCTTGAATCTCCAGTTCGGCAATCTGTGCAATTCCTTCTGCGTTGAGCGGGTCAAACATGATGATTTCGTCTAGGCGATTGAGGAATTCTGGAGCAAACTGGCGTTGCAGAGCTTTTCGAACAATGCTTTCTGCCGCATCTGCTGAAATTCCGTCGGAAGAACTGCCGAAACCTACTCCAGCTCCAAATTCTTTTACCTGCCGGCTACCACTATTAGAGGTCATAATGATGACGGTGTTGCGAAAATCGACAGTAGTGCCATTGCCGTCTGTCATACGACCTTCGTCCATCACTTGGAGAAGTGTATTGAAAACATCAGGGTGTGCCTTTTCAATTTCATCGAGTAGGATAATAGAGTAGGGATGTCTTCGCACTTGTTCCGTGAGCTGACCACCTTCTTCATAGCCTACATATCCAGGAGGTGCACCAATGAGACGCGAGGTTGAAAACTTTTCTCCATATTCGCTCATGTCAATACGAATGAGAGAGTCTTTCGTGCCAAACATAAATTCCGCCAAGGTCTTTACTAAGTGAGTCTTACCAACACCGGTAGGTCCAACAAACATAAAAGTACCAATGGGACGATTAGGGTCTTTAAGCCCAAGTCTGTTGCGTGTGATGGCACGTGTGAGACGATGAATGGCACGGTTTTGGGCAATAACCTTACTAGCAAGTGCTTGTTGCATGCCTTTGAGGCGAATCGTTTCTTCTTCTTGCATGCGTTCCACAGGGACACCACTCATGAGCGAAACAACACTTGCTATGTCTGCTTCATCTACAGTGATGCGATGCTCCTTTAGATTTGATTGCCATTCTGCCTTCAAACGCTCGACTTCAGCTTCTGCCAGACGGAGTTGGTCTCGTAATTCAGCGGCCTCTTCATATCTTTGTTCTGCCGCAGCAGTTTCTTTTGATTGGCGAAGAGCTTCAACAGTCTTTTCTTGTGCAACAATGGGTTCAGGTAATTGCACTTTCAATAAGTGCATGCGGCTACCTGCCTCATCCAAAGCATCGATGGCTTTATCGGGTAGTGAGCGTTCGAACATATAGCGCTCTGTCAATGTGACACAAGCCTGCAAAGCGGCGTCGGTATATGTCACATTGTGGTGATCTTCATAACGCGCTTTGATGTTATTTAGTATGACGAGAGTATCCTCGGATGTGGTAGGTTCAAGTTGAATCTTCTGAAAACGGCGCTCCAAAGCTCCATCTTTTTCGATGGTCTTACGATACTCACTAATGGTGGTGGCACCAATGCATTGCACTTCTCCACGTGCTAGAGCTGGCTTAAGGATATTAGCAGCATCTAAAGAACCAGGGGCACTACCAGCACCAATTATGGTGTGAATCTCATCAATGAAAAGAATGATTTCACGATGGGACTTAAGTTCCTCGATGAGCTTACGTAGGCGATCTTCAAACTGCCCACGATATTGTGTCCCTGCAACGATAGAAGCCATATCTAACGTCACAATGCGCTTATTCATCAACAGATGAGGCACCTGATTTTTTACAATAAGTTGGGCCAAGCCTTCTACAAGGGCACTTTTGCCCACGCCTGGTTCACCTATCAAAATAGGGTTGTTCTTTTTGCGACGTGTAAGAATTTGTGCCACACGTTGGATTTCATCATGACGTCCTACGATAGGGTCTAACCAACCTTGTGCAGCGGCTTGTGTCAGGTCTTGCCCAAACTTATCAAGGATAGGAGTTTCGCTGTTACTTACACCACCATTTGGAGAGTTTGAGGTTACACCACGTTGAGCTTCTCCGTTACTACTGGGCATGTCACCAGCCATTTCAAGAGAGTTCTCGGGGTTACGTTGATTTGTTGTAGGAGTAGAATTCGTATGATTTGATGTGATGTTTTTATATTCTACTCCATATTGATTAATGAGTTTGCAGGCTTCGTTGTGGCGGTCGCGAAGCAAAGCAAGAAGCATGTGTACATCAGTCGTTTCTTGCGATTTCTGTAGTCGTGCTTCAAGATGGGATAAGCGGAGAATTCGTTCTGCGTCAACATCCAGTTGCGGTTCCTCCGCAGCAATCTCATGGTTAGAGGTATTTGCCATTCTTTGTTCAAGAGTATCACGAAGAAGTTCCACTGGAGCTCCCAAATTCTCAATCATTTGTCGCACTTGCCCCTCTTGATTACGGAGCATAGCCAGCAACAACGCCAAAGAGGTCACCTTCGGATGATGAAAGCGACGAGACTCCTCCTTACTCAGGGTGAGAACTTGGGCAATTATAGGCGATAAGTTGTCAGTCATTATTTCTGTATCGGATATATCTTTTATGTAGAGTAATCTTTGCAAAGGTACAACTTTCTAGCTGTAATGCTTGCCCTATTCCTACAATAATAATGCCAAAATGAGGATTTTGCTCGAAATACTTGGTCGTTTTGCAAGAATGTTGTACTTTTGCATCGTCTTTTGGGCTATTCTGCCATTTTCTCTGTGTAAATGATGTTGAAGCCCTAAGAGAATGTTCATTTATTCACTCAATACATTCACAACATGATGAATCAGTATGAGACCGTTTTCATCCTCACTCCCGTTTTGTCTGAAGTTCAGATGAAGGAAGCGGTCGAAAAGTTCAAAGGTATCCTCACCGCTAATGGTGCTGAGGTTATCAATGAAGAGAACTGGGGCCTCAAGAAGTTGGCTTATGCCATCGACAAGAAGAGCACTGGTTTCTATCAATTGGTGGAGTTCAAGGCTGAACCCTCTGTAGTAGACAAATTGGAAGTTGGTTTCCGTCGCGACGAGCGCGTAATCCGTTTCCTTACTGTTAAACTCGACAAGTTTGCTGCTGAATATGCTGCAAAGCGTCGCTCAAATAAGAAGGAGGACTAAAACATGGCACAATCTGAAATCCGTTATTTGACTCCCCCTACAGTAGACGTCAAGAAGAAGAAGTACTGCCGTTTCAAGAAGAGCGGTATCAAGTACATTGACTACAAAGATCCTGAATTCCTTAAGAAGTTCCTCAACGAACAAGGTAAGATCCTTCCCCGTCGTATCACTGGTACTTCTTTGAAGTTCCAACGTCGTGTGGCTCAGGCCGTGAAGCGTGCTCGTCATCTTGCACTCCTTCCCTTCGTAACTGACTTGATGAAATAATAAAGAGGAGGTACACACATGGAAATTATTCTCAAAGAAAACGTGCAAGGTCTCGGTTTCAAGAATGAAATCGTTACTGTGAAGGACGGCTACGGTCGTAACTTCCTCATTCCCACTGGTAAGGCTGTTGTAGCTACTGCTTCTGCAAAGAAGGAACTTGCTGAAGTTCTCAAGCAACAAGCTCACAAGCTCGAGAAGATCAAGAATGATGCTCTCGCACTTGCTGCCAAAATCAACGCTGTTGAAGGTATCAAAATTGCAACTAAGGTAAGCGCTACTGGTGCTATCTATGGTTCAGTTACTAGCCTCCACATCGCTGAAGAACTCGTTAAGCTCGGTCTCGATGTAGATCGTAAGAGCATCGTTCTCAAGGATGTTAAGGAAATCGGTACTTACAAGGCTGCTGTTAAGCTCCACAAGGACGTAACTGCTGAAGTTACTTTCGAAGTAGTTGCTGAAGAAGCCTAAACTTCCCCTTGCAGCTGTAAGTAACTAGCATTTACGCTGTACTCCTATTATAGGGGTACAGCGTTTTTTCTTTACTTATGATTTTGTGCAAGCGATGACTTTGTTTGCATTAAGCTGCAATTTCGAGGAGGCTTGGTTGGTGCCATACTGATTTAAGGCTTCTTCTTTCCTATTAAGTCGCTGTAAGTGTGGAGATTTATTGTTGTCCGAAAATAAACCTAGCATCTCTCTGCGCTGTAAACTATATTTTATGCGTTACTTTATCACCTTTTCTTACGACGGCACTAATTATCATGGTTGGCAAGTCCAACCTAATGCAGATAGTGTACAAGCCCGCCTTAATGATGCCCTAACAAAATTGTTACCAGTGCCCACGGAATGTGTTGGAGCTGGGAGAACAGACACAGGGGTGCATGCTTCTATGATGGTGGCTCACTTTGATACTGACCAAATTTTGGACGAAGAGGCCTTTGCTTTCCGATTAAATCGTATAGTCCCAGCAGATATTGCTGTTGAGAAAGTGGAAAGAGTGGCGAATGATAAGCATGCGCGTTTTGATGCAAAGCGAAGAACTTACCATTACTTTGTTTATTCAAAGAAGAATCCCTATCGACGTCATTATGCCAACCGACTAACTTATATGCCTAACTATCATTTGATGAATGAAGCTGCTAAGGTTTTACTAGAAGTCGATGACTTTACCAGTTTTTCTAAAGTCAATAACGATCAAAAAACAAACTTTTGTTCAGTGACGCATGCACAGTGGGTGCAACTTGACGAAGATTATTGGAGATTTGAAATCACTGCAAATCGTTTCCTTCGTAATATGGTACGTGCAATTGTAGGAACCTTGTTAGAAGTAGGCAGAGGACGTATGTCGGTTGAAGATTTCCGAAAAGTAATCACAGTGAAAAACCGTTGTTCAGCAGGCGAGAGTGTAGCAGGTAATGCTTTATTCTTGGTCGATATTCAATATTAACTGCAAGTATCTAAGTTTTATGTGGTTTTTTCTAGCTGTGATTTCGGCTGTCTGCTTGGGATTTTATGATGTCTTTAAGAAAATCTCATTACGAAATAATGCGGTACTTCCTGTTTTGTTGCTCAATACTTTAATAGGTAGTCTTCTTTTCCTTCCCCTAATTATCTCCTCTTATGCTGGTTGGCTACCAACAGTCAGTCATTGGTTTGTGCCCTCTGCTACTGTAGAAGCACACTTGTGGGTATTTCTCAAAGCAATCATTGTGCTATCTTCATGGATATGTGGCTATTTTGCAATGAAGCATCTACCTATTACTTTGGTAGGCCCCATCAATGCAACGCGACCTGTGATGACATTGTTAGGAGCGATGCTTGTATTTCATGAGCAGTTCAACTTATGGCAGTGGGCAGGAGTGGCTTTAGCTATTTTTTCTTTCTTTTTGATGAGTCGAAGTGGACGAAAAGAAGGTGTAAACTTTTTCCACAATCGCTGGATTTTGCTCCTCATTCTAGCCGCAGTGCTCGGGGCTTGCAGCGGGCTTTACGACAAGTTCCTGCTTCGTACTCCTAGCTTAGGAGGCATAGGGTTGAGTCCGATCTTCGTACAGTCTTGGTTCAATATCTATCAATTGGGATTAATGAGTTTGATTTTTGCTTTCCTTTGGTGGCCTATTCGTAAAAGTACTACGGCGTTTCAGTGGCGATGGTCAATTGTAGGGATAAGCATCTTCCTCGCTTTAGCTGATTTAGTCTATTTTTATGCGCTTACAGACCCAGATGTTCTCATCGCGATTGTTTCAATGACACGTCGAAGCAGCGTATTAGTGAGTTTCTTCTTTGGTGCTTTCTTATGGCGAGAGAATAATATACGCGCAAAGGCTTTTGATCTTCTCTTAGTCTTTGTTAGTTTGATTTTCCTTTGTATTGGAGCATTACAAAGCTAAGAGCAGTACTTGGGGGATAATAAAAGACCTCTCTTCTTTCCTTGTCAGTCTCAGATGAGAAGTGGTAGGAGAGAAGAGAGGTCTTCTTATGTAATTACTTCTTGCGAAACGCAGTAGGAGCTAAGTTTGTGTGGCGCTTAAAGAAAGCATTAAAACGTGTGGGTTCAGAAAAGCCCAGTGCATAGGATATTTCAGAAATAGACAAGGGTGATTGTTGGAGTAGCTTTTTGGCTTCAAGCAGAAATCTTTCTGCTATTACCTCACCGGTGGTTTTTCCTGTGACTTCTTTTACCGAACGGTTCAAGTGATTTACGTGAATGTTCAGTTGTTGAGCAAAGTCTGATGGGCTGTGCAATTGCACGCTGCGATGCAGTTCGTCAATGGGGAATTGACGTTCGAGCAGTTCAAACATGATGTGCGTGATACGCTCGGCTGCATTGCCAGCAGGACGCTCCTTGGAAATGTCTGGGTGCATCTTCATTGCAAAGTGCAAAAGGTCGAAGATATATCCTCTCAACACATCATACTTATAGAGATAGCTGGAGTGAAGCTCTTCCTTCATGCGCATGAAAATGCTTTCCGCTTGGTTATACAATACTTCATTGAGCGGAAATACGTGGATTCCTCCAGCTTGATATACTGGATAATCCGACAATTGTCCAAAACGATGGAAAAATGCTTGATTAAAAATGCAATAATGTCCGAATTCGATATGCTCCAATCCTTCCCAACTATAGGGAATCAGTGGATTGGAAAATACCAGAGCATAGCCATCAATTTCCACTGTTTTATCTGCATAGTTGAGCACCACACCTTTACCATAAAGGAGTGTGATTTTGTAAAAATCACGTCGTTTATAGGGAATTGTGGAGTGCTCCTTGTCTACCAGTGGGCTAAGATCAAAAACATTGAAGTGGCCGTGCTCCAATTCCAAACCTTTTGGCAACCAGCCAAACTGTTGTTCGTAGAAATTTGCGAGGCTTTCTGTATTCTTCATGCTCTATATTGTTCTGTGATGGAAAGACAAAACGAGAAACTCCCGTTTGCTTGTATAATCTTGCAACAAAGATACAACTTTGTTGGGAAATAGCATTTGCGATAATCAAACAGATTGACAGGGAAATGTCCAAATCACCTTAAAATAGTCGCATATAATTATGAAAGCGAAGATTTTGCAAACTCAATGACATATAAACATAACAATCTTGTAAGTCTTGATGTCAGAATAACGAAACACACTGATTTAACTTATCCGACTAAAGTCAAGCCCATTGGGAGATAAGTCAATCGTTATGATTATTCCTTTCTAGTCGTAAGTTTACGCACTTATTGACCACCTACGCATAGTTTTTTTGCGATTTGACTTTTAGTTTATCGGACTTGTCCTACCAATATAGGTAAGGTAAATTGCAACAATCTGTTATCCGTTGTTGAAAGTGCAATGAGTCAATCAAAACTGTAGTGAAAAACGCAAGTTAAGCTGTCGTCCTGTTAGGTAGTTAGGAACAGCATGCTGAGAATTGCTAATATCGGTTATCCAATAATATGAGCTGACATTGCGAATGCCCAATAGATTGAAACAATCAAGTCCAATCCATGCGTTGCTTAACCACCGTCCTGTGCCGACGATAGGTCGCTTCCCATCTTTTAGCTGAACATTGAATAGATGATAAGCTAGACCTATATCCACGCGTTTATAGGAAGGAGCTCGATAAGTTTGTACACTGCGATCTGTGTGTGGAGGGGTGAAGGGAAGTCCGCCAGCCAAGGCACCGCGCAAAGTAACTGCCCAACGGGTGCTGCCAGGAAAATAGTCGGTAAAAAAGAGAGAAAAGTTATATATTTGGTCAGTTGGTCGTGGTATCCATGAACCATTTAGTCTTTCTTGGGTACGCATCAAGGAGAAAGTGAGCCATGAGTCAGTGCCTGGTACAAATTCTCCAAAGAGTTTAACATCAACACCGGCTGCAAATCCGTTGGTTGTCTTATCACCTTCATACACAATACGTACATTGTCTATGGTATAAGGGATAAGAAGCGAGAAATGCTTGTAGTATGCTTCTGTTGTCAACTTGAAAGGTCGGTTCATTAAGCGGAAAGCATAGTCACTACCTATAACGAACTGGAATGATTGCTGGCTGCGAGCTTGTGTGTTGAGAAGCACTTCCGCTACACCATCATGCATGGACGTTTGGCGCAACTCTTTGTAGAAAGGTGGTTGATAGTACCAGCCTGTGGCAAGGCGAAATGTCCAATTATCGTAGCTAGAAGGAGTGAAGCCTAGAGATAAACGTGGCGAAAAGAAAGACTCGTTGTTCCAGTTGCGGTGCGTAAATCTCAAGCCGTAAGTTAGATTGAACAATCCAATAGCCGAATTATGGCGATAAGTATCTTGGACATAGGCTTCTGTAGTATGCGCTGTTAGGCTGTTTTCAGAATGGAGTGCGTAGATAAGTTGTAAAGTTTCAGCAGAGTGGGGGAGGGAGTAACCAGATGAGTCACGCATCTCCCATTCTCGTGCACGTTCTGCCGCATATTCAGTGCGCCAATCTATGCCCGCAAGTAGTTGGTGTCCATGCAAGCGTGTTCCAAAACGAAGACCCAACTTGAAAATTCTTGCATTCAAGAAATTGCGAGCATGCTCCATATAAGTGCCAACGCCTAGTTGTGTGGCAGTTGTAGCTTCACTGAGCCAATACTGTCCTTGAATATCATAAGTTTCTCGTTCGTTAGTGGAAAAATTTGATACTTGCGCTGCCAGATAAGTGGATGGAGAAAAGTGTCGTGTCAGTGTTGCTGCAGTAAATAACGATTGAAAACTATCGTCTTCCTTTCCATCAAAGTAGACTTTGAAAGAACGAGCATCGAATAGCGTACCAAAACGAGTATCACGATCTTGAGGGACGAAAGAATATCTATTGTCTGCAAAGTTACCAAGGATATCGAGTGACCATTGGGAGGACGGACGCCATGAAGCAAAGAGTTGATAATCTAAGAAATTGGGATTATATTCTCCGTTTGTATCTAGCGAACCTAATAAGTAACTTGTGGTTTTATAACGTACGCTGCTCATGAGTGAGAACTTTCCCTTCTTATCTCCCCATCCAGCGTAAAGCCCAGCACCAAGAAGAGACGTATTGACTGATGCTTCAAGCCGTTCTGGACGTTTGTAGGTGATGTCCAATACCGACGACATCTTATCACCATATTTGGCTTCAAATCCTCCGGCAGAGAATCGAATGCTCTCAACCATGTCACTATTGATAATGGAGAGACCTTCCTGTTGTCCAGAACGAACCAACTGAGGACGATAGAGTTCTATACCATTGAGATAGACTACGTTTTCATCGAATGAGCCACCACGAACATTATATTGTGAAGAGAGTTCGCTGTGACTTGATACTCCAGCTTGAGAAGTCACAAGTTCTTCCACTGCATTACCTGTTGTCGAAGGGGCTTGGCGACTAGCATCGAGGGTAATACGCTGTGTAGTTCCTAGCTGTTTCCCTTGTGTTTTGACGACAGCTTCGCTCACCATGATGGAGTAATCAGGAAGTACGAAGTCAATGCGTACAGAATCTTTGGGAGCTAGTAATGTCCGCTTACGAGTTTCATAGCCCACCATAGCACAAACAACTATAATGCTATCAGTTGAAGTGCTATAAAGACTATACTCTCCTCGAAGATTACTCACGGTGAGTGCGGCTGTTCCTGCCACCCGCACCGTAGCTAATTCTATTGGTGAGCCATGGGTGTCTCGAACGGTGCCAAAAATTTTGACACGTTGAGCAAACACAGATACATTAAAAATGATGGTGCTGAGTAGAAAAAGGAAAATACGGGTGTGGAACATACTAAGCGTAACGAGGAGGTATTCTTATTGTTGTGCTAGGAAGGTATGGTGAATGTTTTGTTCACGATGTTCCAATATAACTGTGATGCCAAATTTACTGTGAATATGTTCTGCAAGATGTTGTGCTGAGTAAACACTTCTGTGTTGTCCACCTGTGCATCCAAAAGAGAACATCAAATTAGTGAAACCTCGCTCAATATATCGGGCGACATGTACATCAGCCAAGGCAAAAACGTGTTCTAAAAATGATAGAATTTCTCCATCTTTTTCTAGAAAATCTATGACAGGTTGGTCTAGCCCTGTAAGCTGTTTGTAAGGCTCGTAGCGTCCAGGGTTGTGAGTGCTGCGACAATCAAATACGTATCCTCCGCCATTTCCACTTTCGTCTGATGGAATGCCTTTTTTATATGAGAAACTGAAGACGCGAACTACAAGTTTGTTGTTGCCTTCTGTTGTGTCTTTACTTTGCATGATATGCTTTATCTAATTGTATATTTGTATTTTGTGATAGCTGAGATAGAATGCTCTTTAGTGTAGGATAATGCTTGGTAACTCCCTTGTCTATTAGTTGTTCAATTTGGCGCAACGCTAATGGGATAGACTGTAGGAAGTAAGGTTTTCTTTCGTATAGTCCACGTAAACCGTAGGCACCTAATACTTGTAACATTCGGAAAAGTACAAATAAGAGTAGTTCTTCTTTGAATTGGTCACGGTCAATGGCTATGAGAGTAGACAATTCATCCAGGTATTCCTCTATCAAAGTAGCGCGTAGTGCATCGGGGTATTGTGCAGAAGCCTGCCAAAGGAAGGATGCTATGTCATAATGCAGAGGACCTTTGCGACCACTTTGGAAGTCAATAAGCCAAGGTTGTCCTTTGTACACCATTACATTTCGCGCTTGAAAGTCTCGATAAAGAAAGGTAGAACCGGCGTGGTCACATTGCAGCAAACGAGAAGCAAAAGCATCGAAATCATCTTCTAATGCAGTTTCGTCAAAAGGTAAACCAGCAGGTTTCAGAAAACAGTATTTGAAGTAGTTCAGATCAAACATTATGGCACGTTTGTCAAATGTCTGAGGAGAGAGCAAGTGGTTGGTGTCTAGTGATTCACCTCCTTTTATCTGTACATTTGCTATGAGTCGGATTGTGTTGCGAAGAAGTTGGTAACCCTCAAGAGCCATCTGAGGAATTGCTTCGAGCAATGGTTGTTTGTCGTGGCATTCATTCCGAAGAGTTCTGAGAACTTCAATATAATCTCCAAGAATTGCAGGATTTTCTACTACGTTTTTGGAAAAATCTCCGACATTTTTAGAGAAATCTTCGACGTTTTTTGGGGGATTTAGGAGAGATTGCTGATTGATATCTTGTTGGTTGGCTGCGACATTGGGAGTTCCAGCAGTGTCCACGCGAAGAGAATATCCAGTCTTCTTCCAAGAAGCCAGGACTTCGTGGAGAGATAAATCGCCTAGGTCGCTTTGTAGATAGCAAAGATGGTCGTCCGATATGGCATATATTTGAGGGACCGGTAGTGATTTTGTTTGAAAAAGCTGAGAAAGATAAATGAAAGCATCATTTTCCTTGGCGTTGCTGCCAAAGGCTCCCACTACGCTTTTACCATTGCTTCGAGTTAATCGGAGATATATACGATTTGAACCAGCACTGTGTAGCACTTGCGTGGAAGTTGGTTGCTCTCCAAAATGATGTTCAAAAAGAATTTCAATAGAAGCCCTTGTTTGTTGGAGGAAGTCATCCATAGGATTAGTGTGTTTTTTTGAGATTTATCAACTGCACTGCAACAAGTGCCGCAGTTTCGGTGCGTAGTCTGCTTTTGCCTAGGGAGATGCTCTGGTAGCCTAAAGAAGTAGCAAGTCGCACTTCGTCAATGGAGAAATCTCCTTCTGGTCCAATTAAGACAAGTGTTGGGCAATCTTTCTGGACAACATCAAAGAGAAAGGGTTTTTCATCTGAGTTGTTGATGTCACCTTGTTCGTAGCAATGTGCGATAAATTTATCTCCTTCAAAGGGTTTAGATATGAATTCCTTGAATTTTTCCATTGCGGATACTTCTGGGAATGCACCTTTGTGACTTTGTTTTGCGGCACTAACCACGATTTTCTCGATGCGTTCCGTTTTTAATACATGACGTTCTGAGTTGCAACACTCGAGAAAATGCAAGCCATTAAGTCCTATCTCTGTGGCTTTTTCAGCAAACCATTCTATTCTATCCATATTTTTGGTCGGGGCTACGGCCAGATGAATGTTGCTTTTCCAATGTTGTTCCCAAGGATATTGAGCCTCAATAGAAACAAAGCATTGGGGATGGCGACCCGTGCCAATAGCGGTAATGGTGCAGTCATAGAAAGTGCCAGCACCATCGGTTACCCATAAAAAGTCTCCCTCTTTTCGACGCAAAACACGCACTGCGTGAGCAGCTTCTTCGTCAGGGAGTTGAAGAGATTTTGCCAAATCGGGGGCATAAAACAAATGAGATTCCTTCATGAAGTGGTCGTTTTATCTGCGAAGGTACGATTTTTCTTCAGAAAAGGGGGTAGAAATGCACGAACTTCGGTTTTTTTTCCTACTTTTGCAGATAAATTTTTATCGTTCTATGGACCTCGTTACCGTAAAAGACAAACAATTCGCCATCTCGCTCTCCGAAGAACGCATTCGCCAACGCGTTGCAGAGACGGCAGCTCAAATCAGTCAAGACTTAGAAGGGAAGAATCCTATCTTCTTGGCGGTGTTGAATGGATCTTTCGTGTTTGCTGCTGACCTCATGCGCGGAATTTCAACTCCTTGTGAAATCAATTTTGTGCGTTTCTCTAGTTATGACGGAATGTGCAGCACAGGAAGTGTGAAAGAACTCCTTGGACTTAATCAAAGTCTGAAAGGCCGTACTGTCGTGGTGGTTGAAGATATCATCGATTCGGGTTTGACAATGCAAGAATTGTTAGTGTATTTACAGAAGTTTGAGCCCGCAGAGTTGAAGGTCGCTTCGCTCTTGGTTAAGCCCGGAAACATGCAAGTTAAGCTCGATATCGACTACACTTGTTTTGAGATTCCCAATGATTTTATCGTGGGGTATGGTCTTGATTACGATGGATTTGGCCGTAATCTCTCTTCCATCTATACTGTTGTAGAAGACTAACTCAAGCGAATCCTTGTGCAATCCTCATAGTGGTACCTATATCAGGGGTTGGTCATGAGGCTTTGAAGGGAAATGCCACAATCTTGCAAATTATTAGATAATATATTTCATCCTATAACAATGAAAAATCTTGTCATCTTTGGTGCACCTGGTTCTGGTAAGGGCACACAAAGCGATATTCTCGTCGAAAAATATGGTTTTGATCACATCTCTACTGGTGATGTGCTTCGTGCTGAAATCAAAGCCGGCAGTGAATTAGGCCGTACTGCAAAGGAATATATCGACAATGGTCAGCTTATTCCTGACTCTTTGATGATTGATATCTTGGCTGCAACTTATGATGCACTTCCTAAGACACAAGGGGTTATCTTTGACGGATTCCCCCGTACTATCCCTCAAGCAGAGGCACTCAAGGCTATGCTTGCAGAGCGTGGAACACAAGTACATGCCATGCTTGAACTGAATGTTCCTGATGAGATGTTGATGGAGCGTTTGATCAATCGCGGTAAAACGAGCGGACGTGCTGACGATAACGAAGAAACGATTGCAAAGCGTCTTGGCGTTTATCACAGTCAAACGATGCCCCTTATTGAGTGGTATGAAAAAGAAGGTCTTCGCAATGCTGTGAAGGGGCATGGCTCACTCGAAGAAATCAATGCAAACTTGTGTGTTGTCATTGATGCGCTTTAAGCATCAATGACAACACCGTAAAGAATATCGATGGAATCAAATTTCATTGACTACGTAAAAATCTATTGTCGCTCAGGTAAAGGTGGCCGCGGTTCGATGCACATGCACCGTGGTAAGTATCAACCCTTGGGCGGCCCTGATGGTGGTGATGGTGGTCGTGGAGGTAATGTTTATCTTCGCGGCAATCATAACTATTGGACCTTGTTGCACCTCCGATTTGACCGACACGTTTTTGCAGGCCATGGTGGAAATGGCGGAAAATGTTGTAGTCACGGCAGTGATGGTGAAGATAAGTACATTGAAGTACCACCAGGCACGGTGGCTTATGATGCCGAAACCGGTAAGTATCTCTGCGATGTCGTAGAAGACGGACAAGTGGTGATGTTGCTCAAAGGTGGACGTGGGGGATTAGGAAATTTCCAATTCCGCACTGCAACCAATCAAGCACCTCGCTATGCACAACCAGGAGAACCTATGCAGGAAATGATGGTTGTGTTGGAACTGAAACTACTTGCAGACGTAGGTTTGGTCGGTTTTCCCAATGCGGGAAAGTCAACCCTCGTAAGTGCTTTGTCAAACGCTCGTCCTAAAATTGCCAACTATCCCTTCACCACGCTTGAACCTTCTTTAGGGATTGTGCCTTATCGCGATGGGCGTTCCTTTGTGATGGCAGATATACCCGGTATTATTGAAGGAGCAGCCGAAGGACGTGGACTTGGACTTCGATTTCTGCGTCATATTGAGCGCAACTCTTTATTGCTCTTTATGGTGCCAGGAGACACTGACAACATAAAGCGAGAATACGAAATTCTTCTCAAAGAAGTTAGCGAGTTTAATGAAGGGCTGCTTAACAAGCATCGCGTATTGGCTGTGACCAAAAGCGATTTGTTGGATGAAGAACTGATGGAAATGCTCAAAGAAGAGCTTCCAGAGGACTTGCCAGTAATCTTTATTAGTGCTGTGACGGGACACCACATTCAAGAACTCAAAGATTTGTTGTGGCAAGAACTGAATAGTGAAAGCAACAAGCTGCAGAGTGTGGCGGAAGGTGGTAGCATTGTGCATCGCGATCGCGAAGTAGAGCATTTTGATCGAGACTTCTCTGATTGGGCAGACGATGTTGTCGAAATTGATGACGATGATATCGAAGAACTTGAGGATTACGAAATTGAGGATGTGGAAGAGTAATGGAATAGTGATTGGTTCCTGCTAATTCCCAACTCCAAGACTTTAGCAAATGAACTTGCTTGAATATCATTTAGGTAAAGGTGTACGCGCTTTTTCAACCCTTCGTAATAGCGGGGGAGTGGGGGAAGGCGCGTATGCTTCTTTTAATATCACGCCCTATTGTGGCGATAGTCTAGAAAATGTTGCGGCAAGCCGTGTCGAACTTGCTGAAGAATTAGGCATAATAGACGAGAGAATCATCCTTCCAACTCAGAAACATACCAACACTGTCAAAGTTTTGGATGATGCTTATTGGGCGATGTCTTTACAACAGCGTGTAAGCTATCTCCAAGATGTTGATGCGCTGGTTACTAAGTGTAGAGGAGTTTGTATTGGTGTCTCGACTGCTGATTGCGTTCCAGTACTTTTGTTTGATGAAAAACGACATATTATAGGTGTCGCCCATGCCGGTTGGCGTGGTGTCTTGGGGCATATAGTTCAAAATGTTGTGCAGAAGATGAAGGATTTAGGGAGTGACGCGAAAGACATTAAGACAATTATTGCTCCAAGTATCGGACCTGCTTCTTTTGAAGTCGGAGAAGAAGTTGTCGAGGCTTTTATTGAAGGAGGATTCCCCGAGACTATTGTACTTCGGAATTATACAAAACCTCATATAGATTTGTGGGCTTCCGTGGCTTGGGAGCTTGAGAATGCAGGCATTCTATTGCAAAATATCCAAATTGCAGGAGTTGATACTTACACGCATTCTGATAGTTTCTTCTCTGCACGACATCTAGGCATCTTGTCTGGTCGTATCTTTAGCGGGATTTTACTAGAATAACTAGGCGTATATCAGTAATTATTCGTAAATTTGCCGAGAAATATATGATTTACTTTGTTGTTACAACGAGTAAATCCAACTTTATATCGAAACACGAATGAATTGACTAGAGGATTTCGGTAAGTATTATCACGTAATTAGACACATTCAATTATATAATGGCCAAAGAACTCAAAGATCTTACCAAGCGTAGTGTTGACTATTCTCGCTGGTATAACGAATTGGTGGTAAAAGCAGATCTCGCAGAACAGTCTCCTGTGCGTGGTTGCATGGTAATTAAGCCTTACGGCTACGCCATTTGGGAAAGTATTCAACAAAGTCTTGATGCTCGCTTCAAAGCTACTGGCGTGCAAAATGCTTATTTTCCGCTTCTCATCCCCAAAAGCTACCTCTCAAAAGAGGCTGAGCACGTAGAGGGCTTTGCTAAAGAATGTGCGGTCGTAACACATTATCGACTCAAAACAAACGAAGAAGGTAACGGCGTTGTTGTAGATCCTGCAGCGAAGCTTGAGGAAGAGCTCATTATTCGTCCTACTTCAGAAACTACCATTTGGAATACTTTCCGCGGATGGATTCAATCTTGGCGCGATCTTCCCTTGCTTTGCAACCAATGGTGTAATGTGATGCGATGGGAAATGCGTACGCGTCTATTCTTGCGTACCTCTGAATTCCTCTGGCAAGAAGGGCATACCGCTCACGCTACTCGAGAAGAAGCTGAAGCACGTGCCAAGCAAATGCTCGATGTTTATGCTGATTTCGCCAAAGATGTTTTGGCTATTCCTATGGTGAAAGGCGTGAAGAGTGCAAATGAACGCTTTGCAGGAGCACTCGAAACATACACCATTGAGGGAATGATGCAAGATGGTAAGGCGTTGCAAAGTGGTACTTCTCACTTCCTAGGACAAAACTTCGGTAAGGCCTTTGACGTGAAATTTGTCAACAAGGATAACCAAGAAGAATATGCTTGGGCTACATCTTGGGGAGTCTCAACTCGTTTGATGGGTGCCTTGATTATGAGCCACTCAGATGATAACGGTTTAGTACTTCCTCCACACGTAGCACCCATTCAAGTGGTCATTGTTCCTATTTTCAAGAATGGCGAACAAGAAAAGTTTGATGCAGTGCTTGGAGAATTGGCTAAAAAACTTCAGGCTAAGGGCATCCGCGTGAAGTATGACAATGCAGAAAACAAGCGTCCAGGCTTTAAGTTTGCTGATTACGAATTGAAGGGTGTTCCCGTTCGTCTCGTAATGGGAGGACGTGACTTAGAAAACGGCACCATTGAGGTGATGCGCCGCGACACCTTGGAAAAAGAAACTCTCTCTTTTGAAGGTATTGAAGAAAAGGTCGTTGCTTTGTTGGAAGAAATCCAAGAAAATATTTATCAAAAGGCTTTGAAACTTCGCGAAGAAAAGACCTATACTTGCACCACTTACGATGATTTCAAAGAACGCATCAAAGACGGTGGCTTCTTCATCTACGATTGGGATGGAACTTCCGAAACGGAAGAACAACTAAAAGCAGACACACAAGCTACTATTCGTTGTATTCCTGATGCTTTGTCGCAAGACAATTTGGGAACCGATATGATCAGCGGCAAACCCGCAGTAGCTCGTGTCTACATCGCTAGAAGTTACTAACCACCAGCACCTCATCACAAATTCCCTACAACTATTATAGCGAATACATCACGCTATTCCCGTTGATAGCACGTTATGAATAGTGTCGATACGCAATATAATATGACCACGCAACAGCAGTTTGAGCAAGCCATAGCTTTGTGCCGTGACATTTTTGTCAAGAAAATGTACGACTACGGCACTGCGTGGCGCGTGCTTCGCATACCATCGCTCACCGATCAGATTTATATCAAGGCCAACCGCATCCGCTCTTTGCAAACGAAAGGTGTTTCCAAGGTAGGGGAGGGGATTGTTCCAGAATTCATAGCTATTGTCAACTATGCCATAATGGGACTCATCCAACTCGAATTGGGAGTGGCTGATGGTACGAATAAAGATGATTTGCACGATGAACGAATGGCAGAGGCCTACGACAAACAGGTTGAAGCTGCATTACAACTTATGTTGCGTAAAAATCACGATTATGATGAAGCGTGGAGGTTGATGCGAGTGTCTTCTTACGTAGATTTCATTCTTACAAAGGTGTTTCGCACCAAACAGATTGAAGAACACGAAGGCAATACGCTCGTGAGTGAAGGCATTGATGCCAATTATTTGGATATGCTCAACTATGCCATCTTCGCTATCATCAAACTTGAGGTAGAAAAGTCTGAACAAAATGCCGAGAAGTAAAGTCACTTATGTCATACTTCGCACAATAACCCTACTATCTCAGTGGTTGTTGGCAGGTACGTTCCTGTTTTCGGGCTTCGTCAAAGCCCTAGATCCCATGGGAATGGAGCATAAGTTGGCCGCTTACTTTACGCATTGGGGAATAAACCTTCCCGCTGGTTCTTTGTACCTTGACGCTGCAGTCCTTTTGCTTGCCCTTGCAGAGTTTACTCTTGGGGTGTATCTCTTGTTGGGAATGCGAAAACGCGTTGCTGCCATTGGAAGTTTTGCATTTATGTTGGTGATGACATTACTCACCATATATATATATGCATTTAATCCCGTTGCAGACTGTGGCTGTTTTGGTACAGCAATTACGCTAACCAATGGTGAAACGTTAGCAAAGAACATTGTACTACTCGCTTGCGCATTTATTATCCTCACTCAGCGTCGCCATTCCTTAAGAATCATTACCGTTCATACTCAGTGGTTGCTGTCGTTATATGCAATGGTATATCTGCTAGGTGTCACACTCTTTTCGCTCCACTATTTGCCTTTGATGGAATTTACTCCCTACGAAACGGGCATTTCCATCCCCGAAGCAATGAAAGGGAAGCAAAATATGAGTTTCATCTACGAAAAGAACGGACACAAGCAAAGTTTTGATATAGACCACTTGCCCGAGGACAGCACTTGGACGTACGTTGAAACCCAAACAGAAGTCCTTCAAGCACCAAGCATCAAGGATTTCTCTTTGACTGACAAAGATGGAGAGGAAATTGCTGACGAGTTGCTAGCCGACAGTAGTTTGGTTTACATCGTTACAATGCCCAATCCCTCCACAGCGGATGCAGGTTGTAGCGATCGAATCAATGATATCTACGATTTCGCCAACGACCACCACCAACGCTTAGTTTGCGCCACGGCAGGAAAACAATCAGAGATAACACAATGGATAGACCTCACAGGGGCTGCTTATCCATTTGTAGAAAGCTCCACCGAAGCACTCAACGCAATGGTTCGCTCCAACCCTGGAGTCCTGTTGCTCAAACAAGGACGAATCATAGCTAAATGGAGCAGAAACGACCTTCCTAATGAGGAAGAACTAAAAGCTATAACGGCTAATCCTGAACTGCAAATCCAACGTTTTGCCACGAGTCACGCATTGTTGAAGTTGTTCTTGTGGTTTATCCTTCCGTTTGGACTACTTCTGCTTGCTGATCGTCTTTGGATTGGCAGCCGATATTATCGCATTTACAAACATTACAAATCCCATAATAAAAAGAAAATGAGAAAGCACATCGTAGCCGGCAACTGGAAGATGAACAAGAACCTCCAAGAAGGTCTTGCTCTTGCCGCAGAAGTAAATGAAATTCTCAAGAATGAGAAGCCAAATTGCGAAGTAATCCTTGGTACTCCCTTCATCCACTTGGCAAAGGTGAGCGAGTTGGTTGACCACAGTCTCGTGAAGGTTTCAGCAGAGAACTGCGCTAACCATGCATCAGGTGCTTACACTGGTGAAGTTTCAGCTGAAATGGTGAAGTCAACAGGTGCTGAGTATGTTATTCTTGGTCACAGCGAGCGTCGTGAATATTACAGCGAAACTCCTGAGGTTCTCAAGGAGAAGGTAGATCTTGCACTTGCAAATGGTCTTAAAGTTGTGTTCTGCATTGGTGAAAGCCTTGCACAACGTGAAGCTGGTGAGCAAGAAGCTGTTTGTAAGGCTGAGCTTGAAGGTAGCGTATTCCATCTTTCTGCAGAAGAGTGGAAGAACATTGTTATCGCTTACGAACCCATCTGGGCTATTGGTACTGGTAAGACTGCTACTTCTGACCAAGCTCAAGAAATCCATGCCTTCATCCGTAAGTGCGTAGCTGAAAAGTATGGTCAAGAAGCTGCTGACAACACTTCTATCCTCTATGGTGGTTCTTGCAATGGTAAGAATGCTCCTGAACTTTTTGCTAAGGAAGACATCGATGGCGGTTTGATTGGTGGTGCTTCTCTTAAGGCTGCTGATTTCAAGCTCATCATTGACGCTTGGAAGTAATTAGAAAAGGGAATTATCCTTAGATTACACATATTTGAGGAAGGTGAGATTCAATCAGAATCTCACCATCCTCGTTCTTTTTACTAAGATATAAGTTTCTCACTATCCAAGTTTTCTCGTGAAGCAAACGATATGATGATTATTTTTGCAGTGGTTGTGTACATCCACTAACTGTAGTAGTTCATTCTTTCTCATAGATGAAACTTTTTTTCTTGATACCACTATTGAGCCTTCTTTCTGGCAATGCGTTTTTATCACATGCCAAACCTGCTCAACGTCTGCAAAGAGTAGATAGCACTAGCACGACAAGGCATCGCAATGGAGCGGATCCTGTAAAGGAAAGCAACCGTCCACGTTATCGTACCCAAGGTTACCGCATACAGGTATTTACCGGTGGGAATGATCGCGCCGCTAAACGTGCAGCTCAGGAGATGAAGACAAAGATTCAAAGCCATTTTCCTGAGCTATCAGTCTACATACATTTTCAATCTCCTCGGTGGGTTTGCCGTGTTGGCGACTTCTTATCACGTGAAGAAGCGCAGCATTACGTGAAGCTTATCAGAAAGAAACGCCTTTCTCCCGAGGCCGCGATTGTAAAGAGCCCTATTCTAAGAGCTTACTAGTTATATGTAAGTGAGCCATAAATACAATCTTCTATTTTTCCCATTGTAAATTACTTACTTCTACTAGTAGATATGACGGATCAAGAACGCATCGAAAAATTGAAGTACCATTATCGAGAGACTCTCGAACTTCTTGGCGAACATTCGTCAAGAGAAGGTCTTCTTAAAACTCCTGAGCGTGTGACAAAAGCCATGCTTACTTTGACTCGTGGCTATGCCATGGATCCTGTTGCTGTACTGAATAGTGCAAAGTTTAAAGAAGAATATAACCAGATGGTGATAGTCAAGGATATCGAATTCTATAGTCTTTGTGAGCATCATTTGTTGCCTTTCTTTGGAAAGGCTCATGTGGCGTATATTCCTGATGGATACATTTGTGGGCTATCTAAGATTCCTCGCGTCATTGATATTTTCTCGCATCGTCTTCAAGTGCAAGAACGACTAACTTTGCAAGTTATGGAAGCTATTCGTGAAGCGCTAAACCCAAGAGGGGTGATGGTCGTGATGGAGGCTGAGCATATGTGCATGCAAATGCGAGGAGTAGAAAAACAGCATTCTTGTACCACTACTAGTTCATTTTGTGGGGCTTTTGAACAAGCAAAAACAAGAGAAGAGTTTTTGCAACTAATCAAACGAAGTTAAGTTTTATATATGCCATCTTTGGCAATGAATGCCTAAAAACGTGGAAGATTCATAGAGAAATCTCCCACGTTTTTAGGTTTATCACTAACATCGCAAAAGCTGGCTTCTTAATATCTCTATTGTACAAATAGGACAAAAATAAATATAAAGCCAAAGGAATGATGAGCAAATACCTTCTTTAAGCGATTGTTTGAGATATAATATCTTTGCAGTAACATGGAGATGGCTGTTGATATTATCAGCAGAACTTTTCCTCTTATAAATATAAACTAGACATACCGATTTTTTTAATGAAGAAGACTTTTAAACGAATTCATTTGTGCCTTGCAGTGCCCTTGGCTGTGTATCATCAGTTTAATATGTTTCACTGGAGCGTTGATGGTTTCTGAGCGCGAGATTACTGAGTTGATACGCTATGACATGTATCATGTGAAGGAAGTAAAGACGAAGATCTTACCGATTTCAGCACTTATTAATAAGGTCATCCCCGAATTGCAGGATAGTGTTTCTGTTACGGGCGTAACTATCTCCAATAATCCATTGCGCCCATATAAGGTTAAAATTCCAGCTCCGCGTAAAGCAGGAATTATGATCGAGCAGTATTCAGGTGAGGTCTTAGGCATGGATTAAAAAATGCCATTTTTCAAGACTACCCTGAAGCAAAGCCCAAGCAAAAGGTGAAGGGTTTGTTCTGTACATACCGGAAGATGGGGAGGCTATCTTACGAGAGTATTGCAGTTTCTAGCTGCTTTATTGGGCGCTTTTCTACCTTGTACAGGCTATTATCTTTGGATGAAACGAAGTATTAAGAAATCGCGCAAGTAATATTGTAGTTTCTTTAGATAAGCATAAACATGATAAAGGCTTTACCCACCCATCAAGGTCGGTAAAGCCTTTATCATGTTTATGCTTTTACTTGAATATAGTTTCCTATGGAGGGACAGAGATGGGCAAGTCCACACTTTTGACAAAGCGGCTTTCTTGCCAAACAAGTGTAGCGTCCATGAAGTAACAGCCAATAGTGACCAGCAGCAACTTTCTCTTTGGGAATGTACTTCATCAATTCAATTTCAACACTATAGGGTGTTGTGCAACGTTTAGGTACAAGCCCAAGACGATGGGAAACGCGAAAGACATGAGTATCTACTGCAAGGGCTGCTTTATGGAAGGCAACAGCCTGCACTACATTAGCTGTTTTTCTTCCTACGCCAGGAAGCGAGGTAAGTTCTTCAAGAGTAGATGGAACTTCTCCGTTAAAGTCAGCAACTAACTTCTGTGCAAGACCAACCAGATGTTTTGCCTTATTGTTAGGATAACTCACAGATTTGATGTATTCAAAAATGGTTTCTGGAGTGGCAAGTGCCATTGCTTCTGGAGTAGGGTAGTCCTCGAATAGACGTGGAGTCACTTGGTTGATGCGCTTGTCTGTGCACTGCGCTGAAAGAACCACAGCAACGATGAGTTCAAAGTTATTACGGAAATCAAGTTCTGTTTCCGTTGCATCCATTGTTTTCTCAAAGTAGTCTAGTATTTGCGCAAAGCGTTCCTTCTTTAGCATAGATTGTTGAGTCTATATTAGAAATAAATGTTGCATACTAGGCTAGTTGTTGCATTCTAGCAATATATTTTCCTATGATATCAAATTCCAAATTCACTTTTGTGCCGACTTCGATATTATGGAAGTTGGTGTTATCATAGGTGTAAGGGATGATGCACACCTGAAAACTTGAATTGCTGGGATTGCATACAGTGAGACTTACTCCATTGACAGTGACGCTGCCTTTATCAACACAGAAATATCCACGTTGAGCCATCTCTTTGCTCGTTTCGTATTGGAAGGTGAAACGATAGCTGCCTTCTTCATTTTCTTTTCCTACACACGTTGCTACTTGGTCCACATGCCCTTGTACGATATGTCCATCCAAGCGACCGTTCATCATCATGGAGCGCTCCACATTCACCTCTGTGCCGACAGTCCAATCCCCAAGGTTGCTACGTTCAAGGGTTTCATTCATTGCTGTCACCACATATTGTTTGCCTGTCAATTCAACAACAGTGAGACAAACTCCATTGTGAGCTACACTTTGGTCTATCTTAAGTTCGTCGGTAAAGTTGCATTCTAGCGTGAAGTGAATGTTCTCTTGGTCTTTTCTTATGTTTACCACGCGTGCGGTGGACTCTACGATTCCTGAAAACATAGTTGTATGGGATAAATGAGGTTGAAATATAAGTACAAAGATACGACTATTTTACGAGATAAGATTGTATTTTGCCTTATACATGCAAATTGGATGTGGATATAACAGACCGTTTCTATAGCTTTCTTTGCTTTTACGTATAAAGTGTACGGAGAATTGTTTTTTTCTGCTGAAAATTTGGATACTAACAAATAAAAACGTAACTTTGCATCGCAATTAAGGAAAACCCTTAGGGCGCTTAGCTCAGCTGGTTCAGAGCGTCTGCCTTACAAGCAGAGGGTCGGCGGTTCGAATCCGTCAGCGCCCACAATTTATAGCCGCATCAAAGAATATTTGATGCGGCTAAATTTTTAGGCGTATAGGTCAAATTACAGGCTGAGAATTTTGTCTTTTTGCTTGTGCAAGTCAATAGATAGCATTATATTTGTGCCCGCAGTTTGAAGCATAGCAGAGCTCTGCGGGGGAGCAACTCTGTGAGGAATAAAATGGCATATAGCGACATGCATAAAACAGGATATACATCATTGTGTATCCTGCTTTTTTATGCAAAGAGCTTTTATCAATGCCAAGAAAAACCCACAAACGAAACGCTTGCGGTTCTTTGTCGACAGACCGCTATGGTTGTTCAAATTCTTTTTCAAATCAGTGAATGTACCCTCAATCTTATTGTTCGTATTTGGCATACCTGCACAGTTCTGTTTTTGATAGGTAGAAAGAAGGGTTGTGGGCTATAACCTAAGTAAAATGGAGATGACCTTAAACCGAATAGGGGAGTAGGGTGAATGTAGGTCTTTTCTACAAAAAAGAGGATATGCATAGGCATATCCTCTTGTGAACTTGTTCGAGTATCTACAAAAGAGTAGATTAGTCGAGCTGAGCGAGCTTGTTGTTAGAACCAAGAACTTCAACAATCTTGTGTTCATAAAGCTTTTGCATGTTGTCGCGAGCTGGACCGAGATACTTACGTGGGTCGAATTCAGCGGGCTTTTCAGCGAATACCTTGCGAACAGCAGCGGTCATAGCAAGACGAGAGTCAGAGTCGATGTTAATCTTGCAAACTGCAGATTCAGAAGCTTGACGGAGTTGTTCTTCAGGAATACCTACTGCGTCGGGCAACTTACCACCGAATTGGTTGATAGTGTCAACTTCCTCTTGGGGAACTGAAGAAGAACCGTGGAGTACGATGGGGAATCCTGGAAGCTTCTCTTCGATTTGCTTGAGGATGTCGAAAGCAAGGGGAGGAGGAACAAGACGACCAGTCTTAGGATCGCGAGTGCATTGTTCAGGAGTGAACTTGTAAGCACCGTGGCTAGTACCGATAGAGATTGCAAGTGAATCGCAACCAGTGCGTTGTGCGAATTCGATTACTTCTTCAGGCTTAGTGTAGTGAGAAACAGCGTGAGAAACTTCGTCTTCAACACCAGCAAGAACACCGAGTTCTGCTTCTACTGTTACATCGAATTGGTGAGCGTAGTCAACAACCTTCTTAGAAAGAGCGATGTTTTCTTCGAAAGGAAGGTGAGAAGCATCGATCATCACAGAGCTAAAGCCCATGTCGATGCAGCTCTTGCAAGTTTCGAAGCTATCACCGTGGTCGAGGTGAAGTACGATTTCAGGATGTGCGCAACCAAGTTCCTTAGCGTAAGCTACAGCACCTTCAGCCATGTAGCGGAGAAGAGTTTGGTTAGCGTATTCACGAGCACCCTTAGAAACTTGGAGAATCACGGGGCTCTTTTGTGTAGCAGCAGCCTTAATGATAGCTTGGAGCTGCTCCATGTTGTTGAAGTTGAAAGCGGGGATAGCGTAGCCACCCTTTACGGCACGAGCGAACATATCGCGAGTGTTCACGAGGCCGAGGTCTTTGTAATTAATCATAACTGTATGAGTTAAAATAGTGATTGTCAATTTTCAAAATCTACTCTTTAGAAAGAAACTATCAGAGGTTGGATTTTTCTGCCACAAAGTTACGATTATCCTTTGTTCAAACAAAATTTTAATCGCACTTTTTTGTAGACAAGTCCTCTTTGTTTCTGAATCTTGCTACGATTGATTTATCAGCAAGCGTGCAAAGAATAATGAAACAGAAAAAGTCTAATAGCAAAGCAGAAAAAGCGTGGAGAGATTATTCTTCAAAATCATCACCATAGGAAAGCTCAGCTTCTGCAAGAAGGAGTAGCTCTTCAGTGGTGAAGTCTCCCATTTTATCTTTCTTTGCTTGTTGTAAAAGATGCATAGCGATTTCTTCTAAATCGATATTTACATAGCCTTCCTCATCTGGTTCTGACTCTAATACGTCGCTTTCTGCCAGATAGTCTTCTAATACATCATGAAAGTAGTAAAGAAGCTCTTCTGAGAATTTTTCTTTCATTTCTTGAGAAAGTAGGCTTTGGGTATGAGCTATTACAGCAGCATCATGTTCTGCATCAGCCCATAATTCATTGTCTAGTACAGCCATAAGGGAAAGTCTATAGTGAGAAACAGAGAATAAATCTAAGTTCTGGAGGTTTTGATGTAGAGTATATTTCGTCAAATTGTTACAACAAAAGACAACCGCTATGTAGGAGGGATAAAACCTCCATACATGGCGGTTGAACTATTCGTTTAGAGTTGGTTGTTGATTTTTTCAACAATCTGAGCCTTGGGCACAACGCCAACGAACTTGTCTACAATTTGACCATTCTTGAAGAAAAGAACAGTAGGAACAGAGCGAATGCCAAATTCTATAGCAAGATCTTCGCTTTCGTCCACGTCGATTTTTACAACATTGGCTTTGCCTGTCATTTCTGCACCAACTTCGTCTAGGATTGGTGCAAGGGCTTTGCAGGGACCGCACCAAGTGGCTGAAAAGTCAGCTACGAGAAGGGTATCTTGAGCCTTTAGTTCATTGAACTGTTGAGAGTTTACTACGTTTGCCATAATGCGAAATATTTGATTATAGTGAATAAAATGCGATGTCTTACTGATAACGTAATGACATCGGGTAAAGTCTGTTATACCACGATGAGATATAAACAAGAGTCATACAGTTAGTTTTGCTTTGACATGCCTTGCCAAGTTAGTCGCTCATCAGATTTTTTCTCATCAAGAATGAAAGATACTAACCATGATACCAATACGCTGACCATCATGCCTATTGCTCCATATAGTAGGAAAGAGGTATCAGTTAAATTCTTCGTGAGGAACACGGAAACAATCCCTGCAACAAAACCAATCGTGGCTGCCTTTGCTCCAATTCTAGGGAAGAAAATTCCCATCAAGAATAAACCTCCTAAGCCAGAAGAGAGCAGACCAAGAATTTCTTGGAAAAAGTCTAACAGAGAAAGGATGTTCCATGTTGCCATTAATAAAGCAATAAGCATGCCAAATACGCCAGATATCAGACTTGAATAGCGGGCTGTCAGCAATAAATTGCGGTCAGTTGCATTTTTCTTGAAACGTTGATAAAAATCTACGGTGAATGCTGTTGCAACTGAGTTGATGTTACTAGAGATTGTACTCATAGTGGCTGCAAAGATAGCAGCTATCAAAAGTCCTGCGACACCAGATGGAAGTTGACTCATCATAAAGAATGGGAAGACGATATCATTCTTTGCCATGGTGTAGTCCATTTCAGCTGGGTGCGTTTTGAAGAAAGTGTACAAACCTGCGCCAATTGCAAAAAAGGCAACGCTAACAAATACACTCATGACACCATTGAGTAAGATGGAATTCTTGGCTGCTTTCTCATCTTTGGTGGTGAGGTAGCGTTGAATGACTGTCTGATCAGAGGTATAAGAAATCAAGTTGTTTGCCATACCACCAATAATAACAACCCAGAAAGTGGCACTTCGATAGTCGAAAGACCAATCAAAGAGCTGAAACTTCCCATTGTCGGAGGCTATATGGAGAAAACCGCTTGCACCGCCCTCTGTGGAGAAAACCAAATAAGCAATGGCTAAAAACGCTCCTCCTACGAGGATTATGCCTTGTACGACATCTCCCCAAACCACTGCTTCAACACCACCCATGGTGCAATAAACAATTGTAATGAGCGCCATTAGTACAATACAAATATATATGTCAATGCCTGTTACTGCTGTGAGGGCCAAGGAGGGTAAGTAAAGTACTAGCGCCATGCGAGCAACCATAAATATAATAAACAACGCAGATGCCATCAAGCGTAGAGGAGCGTTGAAACGGTGCTCTAAATACTCGTATGCTGAAGTTACATTAAGTCTACGGAAAAAAGGTAGATAATAACGAATGACTGGGAACGAAACAATTAGAATCGTTACAAGCATGGGGTAATATGTCCAGTTTGTCGCAAAAGCCTTAGCAGGATATGCCATGTAGGTGATGGCAGAAAGCATAGTTGCATAGATGCTAATACCTGCAGCCCACCAAGGAATTCTCCCTCCTCCTTTGAAGAAATCTTCTGCCCCATTTTCGCGCTTCATAAAGTAATATCCTAATGCTATCATCATTAGGAGATAGGCTATGAGAACTGCCCAATTAAGCCAACCAAAGTTTGTGTGTGTGTCCATTTTTACCATGGTAACTTCTTTTGCACGTACCCCTGGTTTACTCTCTCCATTGACAATCATCCATTGATTGCCCATTGGAATAACTGACATCCCAGCACGGGCTAGAAGTGGTGAACTAGTTTCTGTTACCCAGGTATTGGTGATGGTGTTGTAAATGAGCAAAGATGATCTAAACTTATACCATTCTGCATCATGTTGCAAATAATCATCACCATATTTACCTTGTATGGCTGCTTCGAAACGTTCCTTATTAACGCCGCCAAAGCATACTACGAACATACTACCGCTAGAAACGCTTGCTGCTCCAACTAAAGCAATAGATTTACCATCTGCCACTGTGGGGGAGGTTTTACGCCAATTGCCTGCCTTTATGTCATAAACAACACCATCATTTGCAACTTGATTTGTGGTATTAGAATATCCCCCGAGTACTATGAATAGAGGACCATTAGCACCATTCTGTACTACTGCTGTAGCTTGAATACGTGTTGCATCAGGCATTAATGGAAGCTCTTTCCAGTGTTTTGCTCCTGGTTTAAGCGAAAAAGCCTGTTGAGAAGCAACACCATTGCTTTGACCACCAGCAATGTATATTGTTCCGTCTGAAGCTACAGCTCCTGCAAAATTGTCCAAAGAAAGAGGTAGGGAGGGAAGTGGGGTTGTAATTACTCCTAATAGGGACTTACTTTTAGTTTTGAGCAAAAAAACATTCTTGGTGCTTTGTTTTCCATCATTTCCACCCATACAAATAATACCTTCTTTAGTCGTAACACTTACGCCATAGGCTAATGCTTGGGGTAGTTCTCCTATTTTTCTCCATTGCTGTCCACGTAATGCGTAAACAGTATTATAGAATACTTTAGTACCTCCTTCGTCTGCTGGAGTATTGGGAAAGTTACAACCACCAGCAACAATAGCTTGTCCATCTATATTACCACTAAAAGCTCCTGAAACTCCTTGATTAGGGGATATTTCAAGAGAAGGAAGAGATTGAAAGCTTACTTTATTGAATCGGTTGTCGTTGCCTTTAATAGAACTACAAAAGACTGATAATGAGCACATGATAAGTGCCCACAGCATAAAAAGCCTAGGTTTCATGGAGGATTATTGCGAATTGATTTGCTGCAAAAATACGCAATTCTGCTATATAAACCAAGCATAGTGGGCATATCGTGTCTCTTTTAGTACAAGAAAAAGCAGCTACTCTGTAGAAGAGTAGCCACCCAAATATGAAAAAGCAATAAAAAAAATGTATTGTAGAGATTCGAGGTAGAGTGGTCTTGACCAAGAAGATAAACAGGCTAGTATTATCTGCGTCCACCTACAATCGTAGTGCCATTAACTTGTCTAGAACTTTCTTGGTTGGAATTTTCTGGTCGCGCTTCCATATTACTTCTACTGTCGCGTTGAGGTTGTGAGAAAGCACCTGTTCCTCTTCTACCTGAATCATAGTTGTTGCCGTAATTCACACGACTATCTTGTCTGTTATATGGCTGATAGCCATTATTGTTTCTGTTAAGATTATAGCTCCCATGGTCATAGCTACGATTATCGTCGTAAATGCCACGATTGTATTCTGCATTACTGCGACGTCCTTCGTATAAATCTACACGTCTTTGCTGGACTCCATAGTTTCTAGATCCATAATCATAGCCGTAGTGGCGAGATGAAGGGGAAACGTAATAACCATTATTACTATAACCATAACGTTGATTATCGTACCCTAATCTAGAATTACCACCATAACGACTATCGAGGATGATCAAGGGCTCGCGTTGATAAGGTTGTACACTGATAGGAGTGTTGTAGTAGCGTACGTAGGAATCACGCATACCACCAAAGCTAAAATCAAAGGAGATTCCCCAATATGGTGAACGAGCACTCGTTAGTCGCAATGCCCAATTGGAACCTTCGTAACTATCATAACAGGATGGTCGACCAAAGTAATAGTTATTGCGATAGCTATAACGATTATAGATATTAAAAACCCAAGAACCGCGTCCCCAAGAAAGAGGGCGATAGAAGTAGTTAGCATTGATATAGTCCCAATACTGACGCTCTGAAAGGATATAACGTAAATCGTCGTCACGATACTCTTGGTAGCGATCTATATTATAGGGTGAATTGATTGCTAGGAAGTAGTCAAGGTTGACTTCATATACACGTTCATATTGTAGTGGCGTGAGATTCAGCTCATATGCCATCTTATCCGTCAAGAAATAGGCGTACTCACGAGCGTCACGTGCGTTCATCGCAGAAGCAGAAATTCCAGCAGCAGCGAGAAGAAGGGAGAAAAGAATTCGTTTCATATCGCTTATTTGTTAGAGGTTTGAATAATGTTATAGAGCAAATGTCGGTATTATCTTCAAAACAGCAAACCAATACACTATAAATTCGTCGATTATTTTTCTTTATTGTGGATGAATGATGCAATAAATTGATAAAATAGCAACTTGAATCTCAATGGGCGAGTGTGAAATGTTTTAATTTTTGAGTTGGAATCTGTCATCTGTCTATGAAATGCCTGAGAAATTGTGCTGTTGTTGCTTGATTTGTTTTAGCTCATTCCAGATTGGAGAGAATTTTTCTAGTTGCTGGGAAGGGTCTTGTTGAAGTATCCATGCAGCAGCTTCGCGAGCTTCAGACATGAGTTCTGCATCTCCAAATAAATTTGCGATCCGTAAATCAAAAGGTAAGCCGCTCTGTGCTGTTCCTTCCAAATCTCCAGGTCCACGAAATTTCATATCAGCTTCTGCTATTACAAAACCATCGTTTGTTTCAACCATGATGTCCATACGTTGTCGAGTGGACTCTGCCAGATTATCTTTAGTAACAAGAATGCAATAGCTTTGTTCTGCTCCTCGACCAACACGACCACGCAACTGGTGAAGCTGTGCTAGTCCAAAGCGTTCTGCGTTTTCGATAACCATCACCGAGGCATTGGGAACATTAACTCCGACTTCAATAACAGTGGTAGCAACAAGTATTTGAATTTCATTGGCAGCAAAGGCGCGCATCACCTCTTCTTTCTCAGTAGGTTTCATCCGTCCATGCATGCGTCCTACCTTCCATGGATGAAATGCAGTAGCAACAGCTTCATAGCCTTGTTCAAGGGCTATGAGATCAAGTTTTTCATTTTCATCTATGAGAGGATATACAAAATAGGCTTGTCTGCCCTTTTGTAGTTCTTGTATTATTCCCGAAAAAAGCTGTTTTCGTTGTCCTGAACGATAATGGCGAGTTTGAATGGGTTTTCGGCCAGGGGGGAGTTGGTCAATAATACTTACATCTAAGTCGCCATATACGGTCATCGCTAGCGTTCGAGGAATAGGGGTAGCAGTCATGACAAGGATGTGTGGTGGCCTTTTATTTTTTGTCCATAGTGCAGCACGCTGTTTCACACCAAATCGATGTTGTTCGTCAATCACGCATAATCCAAGATTCTGAAAAGTAACTGATGGTTCTATCAGTGCGTGAGTGCCAATTAGCAGCTGCACTTCGCCTGTTGCGACTTCTGATAAAATCTCTTTACGACGCTTTCCTTTCACGTTTCCTGTCAACAATTCAACACGAATACCTAAGGGGGCAAGTTGTTTGGATATTCCCTTGTAATGCTGTTCTGCTAGTATCTCTGTGGGTGCCATTAATGCAGCTTGAAAGCCATTGTCCAGTGCCAACAAACAAATTAGAGTAGCTACCATGGTCTTACCTGAACCTACATCTCCTTGTAAAAGGCGATTCATCTGTTGACCACTGCGTAAGTCATTGTGCACCTCCTTAATGACGCGTTTTTGAGCATCAGTTAGAGCAAAAGGTATATGCTCTTTATAGAAGGTGTTGAAGTATTGACCCACTCGAGGAAACATCCAGCCTTCATTGTTTGTTTTTTGTGACTGATGGTATTGTAAAATTGAAAGCTGGAGGTAAAAGAGTTCTTCGAATTTTAGCCTATGCTTGGCAGCAGCCACGTCTTGTGCTTGCTGTGACAGGTGAATGTCTCTCACCGCCTGATCATGCGTGGTAAGTTGATGCTCTTGTAAAAAGTCACGCGGAAAGACCTCTCGCATAGGAGAGGGCATTCGTTCTAACGCATTAGCCACAAGTTCGCTTATCGTTTTCGAGGAAATGTGGGCGCGTGTCAATCGTTCGGTAAGGTGGTAGACTGGCTGCATACGAAGAAGAGGACGGTTCTTCACCTTTTCCAACTCCTCAACTTCTGGATGAGCTATAGAAAAATAGGAACCAAAAGCTTTTGGCTCTCCAAATATTTGATAGTCTATTCCCACTTTATACATAGATTCCAGCGCTTTAGACACACGGAACCAAACTAATTGTATAAACCCAGTACCGTCAGAAAAGTTAGCGATTAGCCTTCGTTTTGCCCCTTCACCCACTTTTTGTATCATAACGATGCGCCCTCGAAGCTGTATATTCTGCATCCCTTCTACGATATCTGCTATGCGATGGATCTTTGTGCGATCCTCATGGCGAAATGGATAGGTATGCAATAAATCTCTTACAGTTGTAATTCCCAATTGCGATTGAAACAATTGGGCACGGTGCGGGCCTACTCCTTTGAGATAGGTGATGTCTTGATCTAAATAGGAAAGCATCGTGATATTTATTGCTAAAGGGAAATAATCTGCGTTTTGCTTAGATTGTCAAGTCCAGAGTCCTATAATGCAGTCTTTTCTATATTAAATAGAAAGTAATAGGAAGGATCTAATCCATGCGGTCACGGTAATCTTCATATTGGTACTGGCGCAATACTTCGATGGTTCCGTCAAGGTGTTGCATGCAAATAGCAGGGTGGTGGATACCATTAAACATATTTGTTTTCACTGTAGTGTAATGAATCATATCTTCAAAAATGATTTCATCTCCCACATTCAGTGGTTGTTTAAAGCGCCAATATCCCATATAGTCTCCACTTAAGCAACTATTGCCACCGAGTCTATAGACGCACTCTGCGGTCTCCAAGCCTTCTTCTTTTCCAACTGCTAGGGTTTCTGCACCTCTAACACGAGGATGATAGGGCATCTCTAAGCAATCAGGCATGTGACATGTAAAAGAGGCATTGAAGAGAGCTGTCTTCACTCCTGCATTAGTTACTACATCCACAATCTTGGCCACTAATGGGCCTGTTTGCCATGCAAATGCGCTTCCAGGTTCCATGATTACACGAAGATGAGGGTGGCGAGATTTAAATGCAGTCAAAGTTGAAATGAGATGCTCTACATCATAATCCGCGCGCGTTACGAGATGTCCGCCACCAAAGTTGATCCATTCTAATTGATCAAACCATCCTGCAAACTTTTCCTCAAGATGCTTTAAGGTGTTTTCGAAGGCATAACTACTGCTTTCGCAGTGGCAATGGATATGGAAGCCTCGGATGTCTTGAGGTAGTTGAGAAGGAAGTGCGGTATTAAGAACTCCAAAGCGTGAGCCTGGAGCACAAGGATCATACAGAGCAGTTTCTATCTCTGAGTACTCTGGGTTTACGCGCAATCCGCAGTCTACATATTGAGAAGCCTCGTGAGTTGCATTCCATTTCGCAACCAAAGGTTGAAAACGTTGGTATTGATTAAGAGAATTGAAGGTAATCACAGAGGAGCATCGTAGCATTTCTTGAAAGGTTTCCTCTTCGTAGGCTGGGGTATAGGTGTGGGCACGACTGCCAAATTCTTCAAATGCAAGACGAGCTTCGTAAGGAGATGAGGCGGTGGTGTGATGGATATATTCACGAAAGATAGGAAAAGTGCGCCAAAGAGCAAAGGCTTTGAAGGCAAGAATAAATTCTACACCTGCGCGTTCTGCAATGCTCGTAATTAAAGAAAGATTGTTGCGCAATCGACTTTCTTCGAGGATATATGCAGGGGATGGTGCACCAGGGTATTGTGACATAGTTATGGGGGAGCTGATTAGTTAAGAGTTAAATGCGAATGAAATCAATGATAGAGAAGACTCTCTAGCATATCTATGAGAGATAAGGGAGAGAAGAATCCATAAAGCAATGCGCCCTGTCCACTCTGTTGGATAGGGCGCAATAATTGGATTTGAAACTTCTGAGGAAGTGTGCTATGGCTTAGTATTCGCCCATTTGTTCTGCCACTTCAGAACGAACACGCGCAGCAAAGTCCTCTATAGACATCACTTCTTGGCCGCCACCTTGACCTTGTACACGCACGGCAACAGTTCCTTCTGCTGCTTCCTTCTCACCAACTACAAGCAAGAAAGGTATGTGCTTTATTTCATTGTCACGAATCTTACGACCAATCTTTTCACTACGATCGTCAATGAGCGTGCGCACATCGGCGGCTTCCAAACGATTGCGAACTTCACGCGCATAGTCATTGAACTTATCGGAGATAGGCAATACCACAGCTTGATCGGGCATCAACCAAAGTGGGAAGTGTCCGGCAGTGTGTTCGATGAGCACAGCAACGAAACGTTCCATAGAACCGAAAGGAGCACGGTGAATCATCACAGGACGGTGCTTCTTGTTGTCTTCGCCCGTATATTCGAGTTGGAAACGCTCTGGAAGGTTGTAGTCCACTTGAATTGTACCAAGTTGCCAACGACGTCCAAGCGCGTCCTTCACCATGAAGTCGAGTTTTGGACCATAGAATGCAGCCTCACCATACTCAATCTTTGCGTTAAGTCCCTTTTCTTCGCAAGCTTCAATGATAGCTTGTTCTGCCTTTTCCCAATTCTCTTCCGAACCAATGTACTTAGCGCGGTCTGTTTGGTGACGAAGAGAGATTTGCGCTTCAAAGTTCTCGAATTTGAGAGCTTTGAAAATGATGAGAATGATGTCCATCACGTTGAGGAATTCCTGCTTCACCTGATCGGGACGGCAGAAAATGTGGGCATCGTCTTGGGTAAATCCGCGAACACGGGTAAGCCCATGCAATTCACCACTTTGTTCGTAGCGATAAACAGTACCAAACTCAGCTAAACGTAAAGGGAGATCCTTATAAGAACGAGGCTTCCATGCATAGATAGCACAGTGGTGTGGACAGTTCATTGGTTTGAGGAAGTACTCTTCGCCTTCTTCTGGAGTGGTGATGGGTTGGAAGGAGTCCTTACCATATTTTGCGTAGTGCCCAGAAGTAACATAAAGATTTTTAGAACCAATATGGGGAGTCATCACCTGTTGATATCCAAAACGTTTTTGGATGCTCTTAAGGATGTCCTCAAGACGAAGACGAAGCGCTGTGCCCTTGGGCAACCACATTGGAAGCCCCTTACCTACTAATTCAGAGAACATGAAGAGCTCCATCTCCTTACCAATCTTGCGGTGGTCACGACGCTTAGCTTCTTCTAAAAGTGCAAGATACTCATCGAGCATTTTCTTTTTAGGGAAGGTGATACCGTAGACACGTGTGAGCATTGGACGCTTTTCATCTCCACGCCAATATGCTGAACTAACAGACATAATCTTTACAGCCTTAATTGGAGCCGTAGACATGAGGTGAGGTCCACGGCAAAGGTCTGTAAATGCGCCTTGGGTATAGGTCGTGATATTGCCGTCTTCAAAATCTGCAATTAGTTCATTCTTGTAGAATTGACCACGATCTCCAAAGAATTTTAGAGCGTCATCTTTTGAAATGGAACGACGCACGAGTGCTTCTTTCTTTGCAGAGAGCTCAAGCATCTTTTTCTCAATTTTCACGAAGTCCTCTTCGCGGATGCTTACGCCTTCTGGAGGCATAACATCATAGTAGAAGCCGTTTTCAATGGCTGGTCCTATGCCGAACTGTGTGCCAGGAAACAATTCTTGCAATGCTTCTGCCATAAGGTGAGCAGAAGTGTGCCAAAAGGTGCGCTTACCTTCTTCGTCATCCCATTTGTAGAGAGTGATAGTTGCGTCTTCAGTGATTGGGCGGTTGAGTTCTACTGTTTTACCATTGACTCCGCATGACACAACGTCTTGTGCCAAACGACTAGAAATGCTTTCTGCAATTTGCAATCCCGTAACCCCATTTTCGTATTCACGAACGCTGCCATCGGGAAAAGTAATCTTTATCATCGTAACCGGATGTTATATATGTTGCTATAGATAATTAATTGACTGAAATCTAGAGCATACCCTAGACTCTGCTGTCTTTATTACGGCAAAGTTACTTTTTATGTGCCGAACAGCCAAAAAAAACACGTGCTTTTTAATGCTTTCCCAATATCTGCATTCATTTTTCAGGTTCCTTCGATTCTACGAGTGTACAATCTATAATCTATTGGGATGAAATGTGTCAACTCTCCCATAAGTTCTTGAAAATATGGGAGAGTTGCTCAAAAAAAGATTGTGAAAGGCTTAGGAGCTCAATTAGTCGTTAATGTACTTTCTAAAGGTTGTAAAACATTGCAAAACCTGCAGCTTGAGGCTTTTCTCCGCAACTAATCTAGGTCTTAAAGAACAAGAGCCTAACATCTCTACAGCGGGTATGTCTTCATTCTTGACGTTTAGGGTTTCGTCGAGAGATGTGAGAACAAATGCGCTACAATCATCTATACACTCTATTTTGTTGGGGTCTCTGATGAAAGCATAGCAATCGTCATCTGTAGCAATGATTTTCATTAATAGCATCTGGGTATGTACGCCATCTCGTTCATAGATAAGCACATTCATCGAGCGCTTTATTTTATCTAATTCGTATGGGTATACGCAACAAACTCTCCAACGAAAATAGGCAAACCCGTGTTTCCAGATTTCTTTATGAAGTTGCTTCCAATCTTTCTTGTTGACTTGTAGTGCCATTAAGGGGGCTTCTAGTTCTTCTTGTCTAAGAATTGTCTCTTTGTTCACTACATAGATGGTCATCTTAACAGCATTATGCTCTGTGGACTTTGATTTGAGTTCGCTGATTTCGGCTTTAAAAGATTCATCCCATCCCATGTCAAGCAAGGTTGCTATGGCAGCGTTAGAGGTCTTGGGGACGTATCCAAGGATAAGGTCAAAATCAAAGTGGTCTGGGTCTCCATCGTAGTCATCGGCTAAGGCAACGGCCACGGCGTTAGTATCATATTTGTTATGTTTTTCACGCACAAGTGCTAGCTTTGCTCCTACATACAGTTCATCCCAAACATCAGAGATATCATGATAAGCCAGACCAGCTATGGGGCATTCTAGTAGTACTTTATGTTCTGGAAGAGAAGAAATTGCCGTCAGACCACAAGGTGTATCTTCTTCTTTATCGAAAAATTGTGTTGTATCCATAGTATAGTTTGAGGATATGAGTAAGATGTCTGTTTGTATTTATGAAGTGCGTTGATTATCGACGCGTTGAAAACAACCACAAAATCACGACAGCACCGATTATAGATGAGAGAAGTTCACCTATCGTGTCGTTTATTGTGAAATGCGCAAATGAGAATAATAAATTCCCTACAACTCCTCCGATAATCCCCAAGAAAAGATTGCCTAAGCAACCACTACTTTTTCCTTTTTGAATATGACTCGCGATGTAGCCCGCGAGAATTCCTATGATTAAACTTCCAATCATGCAAAATTGATGTTTTTAAATAAATATGAGGTTTGGTGCAAAGATACGGAATATTCGAGAGATTGCGATGTTTTTCCTCTAAAAAGCAGAAAGAAATCATCTTCTTGTAAATAGAAGGTGTATGCTAGAGGAGATGTTCTTAACTTGTTGTTGTACAATGAAATATAATATACAAACTTGTAAGCTTGTGGAACCTGTCTGCATTAATGACGAATTTCTTTAATTAAGTCTGTCGACACCTATCTAAGGAATACTTTATTCTTACGTTTTTCAAATCAAAAGAAACGAGTCTAATGCGAAGTTGTGCGTTTTCTGGCAGGCCTAAATAGCAATATCAAGGAAAATTACGTGAGAAACGTTTTTTTTTTAGAGAAATCGTTGTTATAAAACGAAAAAATACTACTTTTGTACCGTAAACAAAACAGAGCGTTCTGACTATCTGTGAGTATCGAACATTGTGTTTCCGGTTAAAATGTTAATGGGGCGAAAATGTACATGATGCATGTCATTGGGTATAGTACAATTTATAGGTATTCAAGGTCAGAAATAAATAATACGTACGGACTTTATAACACATTATGCAGAAAGCTGTATATATGAGATGATATCTAATGGTTATCCCAGCCTTGTGTGTTTGCAGGTTGTATATATTATCTTGCGCCACACACCTGATTTTACTCTCTAAAAACACGATAAGATCTTATAGGTCTTAATTATTACCAGAAACCATCCCTAAGAACAACTTCGGTTGCACCTAGGGGTGGTTTTAATATGTAGGGCTGATTGCCCTTAAATAGTAAGTAAGTTTGATTTGGGGAGATTTACCCTTCGTAGCTTTAAGTTCCTTGTCTAATCATAGATAATACTTTGGTCTGATCTATTCGTTAGGCTTGGCATTATATGTCGTAGAGAATAGAAAGATGAGGTGCGAAGTCTTCTTTTGAATTTCAATGCTTCCTCTTTACTAAAGTGTGTCATAACTGTAAGCCTTATATCGTGCCATTTCTTAAATTCTTTCGAATCTTTTCCAAGTAGCTTTTCATTCCTGTAGTATCCTTTGAGTCGATAATTGCTAGAAGTTCAGAAAGTTCATTACGAATTTGTTCAACTTGACAAGATGTGTATGGATTAAACAATACTTCCTGTAGCAGATAGTCGTCTTCTCCGAGTACTCCTTTCGCAATATTCATGTGTCGCTTAAAAGTCGTGCCTGGAGCATCTTGGTGCTTCATTACAGCTGCAAAGACAAATGTGCTAACAAATGGGATACTGAGCGAGTAGGCCACGGTTTGGTCATGCTCCTCAAAGGTGTACTCATAGATATTGAGACCGAGTTTCTGATACAAATCCTTGAAGAAAATGCGTCCCATATAATCTCCTTCGCTGATGATAATTGCATTTTCGTGGCTCAATTGCTGAAGGTTAGCAAAGGTTGGGCCAAACATAGGATGTGTGCTTACAAACGGATGGCCAGACTTGTTGTAGAAGGCATGAAGGTCTGTCTTGACAGATGCGATGTCGCTTAGAATACACGAAGCAGGTAAATATGGAAGTACTTCTTTAAAAGCCGAAATTGTGTACTTCACTGTTACTGCATTGATGACCAATTGGGGTTGGAATTGAGCAATTTCCTCAAGGGACGTGAAACGTTCACAGTTATATGTAAACCGCATACGCTGAGGATTTTTTTCAAAAACCGCTATTTCATGCTCAAAGCTTAGTAAATCAAGGAAGAAGCTTCCCATCTTACCAGCGCCTAAAACGAGTATTTTCATAGAGCTGAAGGGGATTTGTGTAGGTTGCGTTAGTTTCACTGAAAGATGTTTTCTTGTTTGAAGATGCTGCCAGTGAAAGCCCAAGTTTTAGTTTGTAAGAAAGATGGTATAGTGAGTAGCCGTTTGACTATTGGTTGATAATTTCCATTTGCTGTCTCACAGACTCTTCGTGTATACTCTCGAATACAGTAGCAACAAACTCTGCAGTCATACCATATAGAGCCCCTTGCGCGCCACGTTTAGCCAAAATCTCGTTGTAGCGGTTAGCTTGAAATACCGTCATGTTGTGATCACGCTTATATCTACCAATCTGACGACACACGCGCATTCTCTTTGCCAATAGTTCCATCATTTGATGATCCAAATCGTCTATCTGTTGACGAAGATCGACTATCTCGTCTATTTGTTGGTGTTCGTCACGTATGATAAGCAATGACAATATGTAGCTTAGTACATCGGGTGTGATTTGTTGAGCCGCATCACTCCATGCTTTGTCGGGGGTGCAGTGAGATTCAATGATGAGACCGTCAAACCCTAAGTCCATAGCTTGTTGACAGAGTGGAGCAATGAGTTCGCGTTTACCTCCAATGTGACTTGGATCACATATAATAGGTAATTCAGGGATGCGACGACGAAGCTCCAAAGGAATCTGCCAAGTTGGATTATTGCGATATAATTTATTGTCATAGCTTGAAAAACCACGGTGTATTGCCGCCAATCGTCGAATACCAGCTTGATTTAGACGCTGCATGGCACCAATCCACAATTCAAGATCAGGGCTCACAGGGTTTTTCACCAAGATAGGCACATTTACTCCTTGTAAGCTATCGGCGAGAGATTGCATCGCAAAAGGATTTGCGGTGGTTCGAGCACCAATCCAGAGCATGTCTAAGCCATATTTGAGGCAAAGTTCTACATGTTCGGGGGTTGCCACTTCTGTTCCTACGAGCATCCTAGTAGATTCTTTGACTTGTTGCAACCATTTTAGTGCCATTTCGCCATTGCCTTCAAAACCTCCTGGCTTTGTGCGTGGTTTCCATACTCCAGCTCGAAATAGGTGGCAACCTTTTTGTGCTAGGGATTTTGCTGTATTGAGGACTTGTTCTTCTGTTTCTGCAGAGCAAGGTCCTGCAATCACTAAAGGACGATGAGCATCTGATGCAAGATTGAGAGGGAGAATGTCTAGTTCCATAAGGATATCGTGTTTAAACGTGGTAGACGTATGTGTACGTTAATGCAAAGATACGACAAAAGACGGAGAATATAATATAGAATGGAGTAGAGGGGTATGGAAAACTAATCTATCTCTTCTTATGGAGAACAATCCGTTGTAAAGCACGTTCCATAGTCTGCTCGTCAGCACATAGAGAAATGCGGATATATCGCTCCCCATTGCTACCAAAAATAAAGCCTGGTGTGATGAAAATGTCTAACTCATGAAGTACCCATTCCGTGAGTTCTTCGGCATGAGCGTAATGTTCAGGAATTTTGCCCCACAAGAACATCCCTACTTGTTGAGAATTGTAGTGACAACCTAAGGCGGTCATGATGCGTTCTGCTACTTTACGACGACAAAGGTAAACCTTTTGGTTGTACTCTTCGTGCCAAGCATCAGCATTGTCGATAGCTGTGGCAGCTGCGAGTTGGATACCACGAAAAGTACCGCTGTCGATATTGCTCTTTACGCGAAGCATCCATGCAATATATGTTGGATTACTCACACACATACCTACACGCCAGCCTGGCATGTTGAAAGTCTTGCTCATCGAATTAAATTCTATGCAGCAATCTTTGGCGCCTGGCACTTGCATCAAGGAGGTGGGCTGATTATTGAGGATAAAAGAATATGGATTGTCATTGACTATTACGATATTATGACGCTTTGCGAATTCCACCAATCGTCTGTAAGTGCTCATTTGGGCAGCTGCTCCCGTTGGCATGTGTGGATAATTAGTCCACATAACCTTTACTTTTGCCAAGTCCATCTGTTCGAGCTCTTCAAAATTAGGTTGCCATTGGTGCACCTCATCAAGATTGTAGTACACTACTTCTGCTCCCAACAGTCTACTAAGGCTTGTATAAGTGGGATAACCGGGGTTAGGAACAAGAACTTGTTCACCAGGGTTTACCAATGCTAGAGTGACATGTAGTATTCCTTCCTTACTTCCAATCAGAGGTAATACTTCTGTTGAGGAATCTAAAGTGACACCATACCAACGAGAGTAGAAATTCGCTATAGCTTCCAAGAACTCTGGTGTTCCTTTGGTCGGTTGGTATCCGTGACTTGTTGGTTCTTGTGCCACTAGACAAAGTCGTTGCACAGTTGCTTGCGACGGTGGTAAGTCAGGCGAACCAATGGCTAAGCTAATCACGTCGTGACCTGCAGCTTTTCGTGCATTTACTTCTTGCAGTTTGCGACTAAAATAGTATTCTTGTATTTGACTGATTCTAGAAGCTGGAGATATCTTAGAGGTATGAAGAAGTTCCATCGTTATATTCTCCTATAATTTTAAGTTTTTGAGTGAGTGGGATGATTGCATCTATGCTTTGATGATAGCGCTTTAAGTCGTTGAAAGTCAAATCTACATAGAATAGATATTCCCATTCGTGTCCAATGACTGGCATGGACTGTATTTTTGTGAGATTGATGCCATAAAAAGATAAAATAGTCAAGACTTTAGAGAGACTTCCTTCCTCGTGAGGGAGTGAAAAAATTAAGCTTGCTTTATTAACGATTTGCCATGATCGTAGTGAGCCAGCTTTCTGTGGATGACTAACTACCAGAAACCGTGTGAAGTTGTGTTTGTTGTCTTCGATTTGGTTTTTGAGTATTTTCATTCCATAGAGTTTAGCTGCAGAAGCATTGCAGATTGCAGCCCAGCCTCTTTGTTTCTTTTCTATTATGTTTGCTGCTGCTCCTGCGGTATCTTCTGCTTCCACAGCTTTTAGACTAGGATGTTGTGCTAGAAATTGCCGACATTGCATCAGGGCAACAGGATGAGAGTGCACTTCTTGCAATGTGTCCCAATTGTCCTCTGGTAGGCAACATATTGCATGTTCAATATGGAGTTTATATTCTCCTACAATGGTAACTCCCGAAGCGCGAAGTAATTCATAGTTATGGAGAAGTGAGCCTGCAATAGTGTTTTCTATTGCAACTAGCCCAATAATCGTGGGGTCACTATTTATGCTATCAAAAACCTCTTCAAAAGTGTTGCAATAGAGACATTGCACTTGTTCGTTGTGAAAATACTTGTAGGCTGCAATTTCGTGGAAAGCACCTGCGACACCTTGTATAGCGATTCTTTTCATAGGACTGGATATCGATTTATAGATAAAAAGAAAAATCCCACTTCAACATAAAGTGAAGCGGGATGATATGATGAAAAAATGACAACTTTCAATCATTGTAGAAATAACTACATGCGACTACCCCTTCACAATGGCTTGTGAAGTAAAAGTAAAATCGAAAGAATGAAGTAGTAATTGTAAGCATTTTGCTATTTGTTTGGTTTGAATATTGCAAAAATATCACTTATTTTTGAATATTCCAAATGTTTGCTCAGATATTTACAGATAAACTCGCAAAGTCCCTCAAAGTGTTATAATCTAAATAATAGTTGGAACCTTAACCTTTAGGAAGTACTTGATTATATTCCTTGACTCCCATATTAAAAAGGAAGTATTTCCTTTCACTACAGATCAGTAGAGTAGTATGAGTTCTACTATTTTCTGTGCAAAATACATTTTAAAGTAGAGGATAAATCTACTGTAAATGTTGAGGAAAATACAAAGAACTTTCCAATAAAAACTATGAGATGACAGGCAAAGTAGGCAAAGCGTTGAAAGTTGGGATGAGTTCTCGTTGTTTTTACGTGAAATGCTTGGTAGTTTCTGCTGAAATCAGTAGTTTTACATCGCAAAGCGGTGTGTGAAGAAATCATTAGGTACATGGACTACTGGAATAGTTTTCTCTATAGCTTGTGCCTAGCTTTGCGGTTTGTCTGAGAAACGGAAGTGTTATCTCTGTTTCTAGGCAGATGACTTATGTAAATAAATTAGAATATAAGTTAGGCTGGCTTTTTCTTTTCCATGCCTCGAATGATAATTTTCGAATGAAATACTACGCTTCTCGACTTTTACCTTTTTACATAGCTATTGCTGTTGTTATTGGTGTGTTAATCGGAAATTTTTACGCCACTCAATTTGCTGGAAATCGCATTAGTTTTATCAACACTTCAGGAAATAAAATTAGTACCTTGCTCGATGTTATCAATGAACGATATGTAGACAAGGTGGATATGAATGAAGTGGCGGAGAAAGCTGTGCCACAGATTTTGAAGGAACTCGATCCGCACTCTACTTATGTTTCTGCTAAGGATGTAGAATCATCCATGCAAGAGCTGAAAGGTAGCTTTTCAGGTATTGGCGTTCAGTATATGATTTATGAAGATACTGTAAGAATCGTGCGCATCATTGAAGGTGGTCCTGCAGAAGAGGCTGGTTTGCGTGCTGGCGATCGAATTGTCACAATAAATGGTAAGCCTTTTGTTGGGAAAGCTATAGACAATGAAAAGGTGATGAAGTCTCTAAAAGGAGAAAAAGGAAGTGTTGTGCACTTAGGTATTCGCAGAAATGGCACAAAAGGTCTTGTGAAAATTTCAATTACTCGTGGAGACGTGGAAGTCAAAAGCGTTGACGCGAGCTACATGTTAGATGCGAAGACTGGTTATGTACGCATTACCTCTTGGGGAGATAATACTTATGCTGAGTTTCTTCGTGCAATGGCTACTTTATCTCCGAAGGGGATGGATAATCTTGTGATAGATTTGCGAGGAAATTTGGGTGGATACTTGCAAGCTGCTGTAGAAGTTGCTAACGAATTCCTACCTAAGAATCGCATGATTGTATATAACGAAGGTAGAAACTTCACTAAAGAAGAATACAAGAGTGATGGTAAAGGCTCGTATCAAAATATGCCTCTTGTGGTGCTTATTGATGAAACGAGTGCTTCTGCAAGCGAGATTTTTGCTGGTGCAATGCAGGATAACGATCGTGCATCTATCGTTGGACGTCGTAGTTTTGGTAAAGGATTAGTGCAGGTGCCTATAGAGTTCCGTGATGGTAGCATGGTACGTCTTACTGTTGCGCGTTATTACACTCCTTCTGGCCGCTGTGTTCAAAAGCCCTTCAAGCCTGGTGATGAAGAGGACTATGAAAATGATTTAGTTCAGCGAGCTGCTACAGGGGAATACTTCAGCTCTGATAGCATCAAAACCTCAGGCGAAGTCTATAAAACACATTTGGGTCGTAATGTCTACGGAGGAGGTGGTATAATTCCTGACTACTTTATTCCTCGAGATACTCTTGGTTTCACTTCTTACTACAAAGAGGCCTATATGTCTGGTACAATTAGTCAGTTTGCTTTTTGGTATTTAGACAATCATCGCCAAGAGTTGAGCAAGTATTCAGAGGCCTTGCCTTTAGCAAAGTATCTTCGTGGACAGAAAATTGTGGAACAGTTTGCGACATACGCTGATAAGCATGGTATGAAGCGCAGAAATCTCATGATAAGAACTTCGCATAAACTTTTGGAACATTCCATTATAGGCAACATTATTAGTGATCGCCTTGGTATTGGTTCGGCCGTTATTTACCTGAATAATGATGATCCATTCATTATGCGTGCATTAAGCATCTTCCGCAATGGGCAAGCCTTTCCAAAGGCTCCAAGTGGCAAGAAGACTGCTTATCATAATGCAATGCCTAGTCAACTACTTTGGATACAAAAAACTTATGATTTCCAAAAACGAGTTGCGATGCTCTATGCGCGACATTCTGAGAAAACTAAGTCCAGAAAGGCATAAAATCGCAGAAAAACTCCTATTAGATCACCTAGCTGCAGACAAACATTTTTTGTCTGCAGCTAGGGTGATGCTTTATTATGCTATGCCAAGCGAGGTTTCTACAGAATTAGTACTAGCACGATGGAGCCATGAGAAGAAATTCTACTTGCCAACTCTTGTCGATGGAAAGATTCAGGTGAGACCATTTGAAGGCAAAGAAAAAATGAGGCAAGGTCAGTTTAATATCTGGGAACCTATAACATCACCTCTTGAAGATTTGGCAAGCTTAGACTATATCCTCGTGCCTGGAGTTGCTTTTGATTATCAAGGGCATCGTTTGGGACATGGTAAAGCCTACTACGATTGTTTTCTGAGTCAGTCTAGCTTACTACAAGCCCGATACGTTGGCGTGGCTTTCTCAGAACAGGTTCTTCCTCAAATACCTACAGAAGTGCATGATGTGCCGCTTCCTGATCTAATCATTGTCTGAATGAGATTTTTCTATATATTCTGTTTTTTACCACTTCTTTTCATTGGTTGTAAAGTAAAAAAGGAAGGAGAATCCGCTATGTCTGCTGCGTTTGCTAAGGCACCACAGACTACGAGTGGAGAATATGATTTACCAGACCTGCGCAGGGCTGGTGAAATTATAGTTGCTACACTTTCTGGACCAGAAACATATTATGACTACCATGGTTTACCCATGGGGTTGCAATATGCTTTGGCTGAAAATTTTGCCTCATCTGAGGGATTGAAGGTGCGTATGGAGATAGCTAAAGATACAACAGAGTTATTGCAAATGGTCTCAGAAGGAAAGGCTGACTTACTAGCACTTCCCGTGTCTGATAAGCTTATAGCACAAAAAGGTCTTGTTGCAGCAGGCGCTAGAAACGATAAAGCGAATATAAGCTGGGCTGTAAAGTCGAGTGCTAAAGAACTGATAGCAGCACTTAATGATTGGTACACTGATAATAAGGAAGCTGAAGTTGTGCAAGCCGAAAAGGTGCGCATGAAAGAAGTGCATCAAGTGAAAAAGCGTGTGCAAGCTGTTTATCTCTCTAAAGAGCGCGGAATAATTTCAGTGTATGACCATCTGTTCAAAGCAGCTTCTGCGACAACAGGTTGGGACTGGAAGCTAATCGCTGCTCAAAGTTTCCAAGAAAGTGGTTTTGACCCTAACGCTCGTTCTTGGGCTGGTGCACAAGGTCTCATGCAGCTGATGCCTAAAACTGCAGCTGGATTGGGGCTCACTCCCGAAGAAGTTCATGATCCGCGCAGAAATGTCGAAGGTGCTGCAAAACTTATTCGACAACTTACAAGTCAACTTTCGGATATTCGTGATGGAAACGAACGTATAAAGTTTGTCCTTGCCTCTTACAATGGTGGTCTAGGGCACGTTCGTGACGCCATGGCTTTAGCACGAAAATATGGTAAAAACCCACAACAGTGGGATGAAGTTGCACCTTATATTTTAGGTCTTCAGAAGCCTCAATTTTATCGTGACCCAGTAGTGAAATGTGGCTATATGATTGGTAGTGAGACTGCAGGGTACGTGCAAAGTATTTTGAGTCGTTGGCGTAGTTATGGTGGCAATGTCATGTTAACAGGTGCCCCCGTTTTACCAGAGTCAAGCACGACCAGCAACACGATGCCCAACGGCGCCTCAGCTCCAACACACAAAAATAAATTTTCTTCAGGTAAACGCATTCTTTCTCCCGATGATCCCGAGTTTAATCAAATGCATTAAAGCCATTTACTTAGGTTTTTCTTTTCCACGTCTTTCGCATATCCTTTTTGGGGGCTTTGCGTTGATGGGGATTTTTTGCCCTTTGTTGTCTCAAGCAAAAGAGGCTTCTTGGGGTACTGAAGAGATTTTGAAACGTATAGATCGCGCTATTGAGGGAAAAACAATGTTGAGAACTCGATACGAAGCAAAATTGCAGAATCTAAAATCTAAAGCCAACAAGGAGACTGGTAAAGAACGTATCCAAACTTACCAACAGATATTTCGAGCTTACGCGCATTTTCAGAGTGATTCTGCCTTAGCATATTTGAATCGAATTGAAGAAAGTGCAGACTTATTAGACAAGCCTTCTAGTCTTCGCCAGTGGATTACGATTGGTCGTGCTGAAGTCTATGGTATTATGGGGCTTTACAAATCGGCCGCAACGCTGTTAGAGCAGGTACACATTCAAGCAGAAGACAAGTTTTTGCGACTTTACTACTATCAAGTTGCGCGTTCCGTTTATGGTTGGATGGCTGATTATGGTGAAGTGGGTGAGAATCGTAAGGTGCTACAGCAGCTTACTGCCAACTATCGCGATAGCATTTTGTTAGTAGAGACAAATGCCACGAATCGTGCCATAGTACAGGCTGATAAGTTACTTAACGAAGGAGCTCTACAAGCCGGTAAAGAACTCTGCTTGCGGACACTTTCTCATGCAGACTCCTTGCAGCATGTCTATTTATTTGCCTTATTAGCAGATTTGTCAGAGGCTAGTAATAACCACGATGATTATTTGCACTATCTTTCCTTAGCAGCATTGAGTGATCTTGAACGTGGGGTAACAGAATACCGCGCATTGCAACAACTTGCTGCAGAGCTTTCTGAGCGAGGAGATGTTTCTCGCGCTTACACTTATTTGCTTTGTGCTATGGATGATGCGAATTTTTGTAAGGCTCGCTTACGTAGTTTTGAAGCTACCAATGTTTTTCCCATCATCAATGGTGCCCATAAGGAGCAACTCCAGACTCGTCAAACAATAACCTCAGTAATAGTTGTGTTTTCTGTTGTAATTGTTTTGCTACTCTCAGGTTTTATTGTTTTGTTGCGTAAGAAAATGCGTCAATTATCTCATGCACGACAAGAGCTCACAGAGGCACTAGTTGCAGTGCGCGAAGTTAATGCAGCTTTGTTGGAGATGAACGAGAAGCTCTCAACAGCCGACAAAGTAAAAGAAACCTATATTGCTCGCTATCTTCAAAGATGTCGTGGATATATTGACACCCTAGATGAGTATAGACGTGAATTGTTGAAGTTGGCGAAAGCTAAAAACTATGCGCATCTTATGGAGCGTTTGCAGAGTGCAGAGCAATTAGTGCAAGAAGAGCAGTCTTTTTACGCAGACTTTGACGAAGCGTTTGTGACATTGTTTCCCAAGTTTATTGATAACTTCAACGCTCTTCTTCCTGAACAAGCCCAAGTACACCCTAAACGTGATGAGATTCTAAACACAGAGTTGAGAATCTTTGCACTTATTCGTTTGGGCGTCACGGATAGCAATCGCATTGCCCATTTCCTCAACTATTCAGTTCCTACTATTTATTCCTATCGTTCACGATTGCGCAACAAGAGTTTGTTAGATAAGAATGCCTTTGATGAGGCTGTGCTTTCGTGCTAAATTTCTTTGCATACGAGTTATCCTCTTTATATTTCATGAAAATTCTTCTACTTGGTGATTATTCTAATGTGCATGCCACACTTGCTTCTGCTTTGCGAACTTTGGGGCACGAGGTAACTTTGGCCTCAGATGGTGATTCATGGAAAAATTATCCGAGAGATGTTGATTTGAAGCGTCCGAGTTTAGGGAAGTTCTCTTCTATTGCTTACTATTTGCGTTTGCTTTTCACGTTTAGGAAATTCAGGAACTATGATGTTGTTCAACTCATCAACCCATGTTTTTTGCCTTTGAAAGCGGAGCGTATTGGTCGTTTTTATAACTTCTTGCGTCGTCATAACAAGAAAATCTTTCTTGGTGCTTTTGGAATGGACCACTATTGGGTCAAAGCGGGTTTGGATTGTAAGACTTTTCGCTATAGTGATTTCAATATCGGTAGTCAAGTCAGGGAGAGTGCAGATAATGAAATATGGATTCGTGACTGGCTTTTAGGCGAAAAAGGAAAGTTGAATCAAGAAATAGCCGAAGATTGTGATGGCATCGTTTCTGGACTTTATGAATACGACGCCGCCTATCGTCCCCATTTTGGCGAGAAAGTTCGGTTTATTCCTTTCCCCATTCGCTTAGACAATGAATTACTTTCTCAGAAATCAAGAAGCCTTCAGGGAGAAAATGGAGAAAGAACTAAGGTTCGCTTTTTTATTGGTATCCAACGTCAGCGCCATGCTTACAAAGGAACTGATGTGATGCTCGCTGCATTAGAAAGATTACAAGCTGATTTTCCTAATGAGGTAGAATATGTTACGGCTGAGAATGTGCCTTTTGATGAATATGTTCAACTCTTGCGCTCTAGTGATGTATTGTTAGATCAGCTCTATTCCTACACACCAGCCATGAACGCTCTGCAAGCTATGGCACAAGGGCTGGTTGTTGTGACAGGTGGTGAACCTGAGAACTATGAGATTCTGGGCGAAACAGAGTTACGTCCCATCATCAATGTGTTGCCTTCTGAGGAATCTGTTTACGAACAATTAAAAGCATTAGTGTTGCGTCGAGATGAAATCCCTCTACTGTCTCAGCAGAGTAGAGCATACATCATGAAACATCATGAATATCTCAATGTAGCGCAACAATATCTAGATTTTTGGGCTGGAAAATAGCACGTAACGCCCTCACTTTTTATTTTTCTACCCCAAAAAAGTCGTATCCTTGGTTTATCCAAAGATACGACTTTTTGTTGATTTCTCACAAGTGAAGGAACTAGACCTTGCAAATGGGAAGTAAGACCAGACAAAGCCACCATATATGCTAGCTTGCTGTCTTGTGGGGATATACTTTATTTCGCTAAATACTCGCTTACATTCTTCTCAATGCGGGCAGCAAGATCAGTATTTTCTTCACGATTGAACTTTTCTCCAGTGATATGTTCATAGAGTTCAATGTAGCGTTCAGAAATGCCGGCTACAATTTCGGGAGTCATTTCAGGGACTTGTTGTCCTTCTTTACCTTGGAAGCCGTTCTCCATCAGCCATTCGCGCACAAATTCTTTAGAAAGTTGCTTTTGAGGTTCTCCTTTTTCAAAACGTTCTTCATAGCCTTCAGCGTAGAAATAACGGCTGGAGTCGGGAGTATGAATTTCATCCATGAGGTAGATTTGTCCATTGTGCTTTCCGAACTCATACTTTGTATCTACGAGAATCAAGCCACGTTCAGCAGCAATCTGCGTTCCGCGCTCAAAAAGTGCCAAAGTGTACTTCTCAAGGACTTCATATTCTTCAGGTGTAGCAAGACCTTGTGCAAGAATTTCTTCTTTAGAGATGTCAGCATCGTGCTCACCAATTTCTGCTTTGGTGGTGGGAGTAACAATGGGAGTTGGGAACTTTTCGTTCTCGCGCATACCTTCAGGAAGACGAATGCCACAAATCTCACGAACACCACTCTTATAGGCGCGCCAAGCACTGCCACAGAGATAACCGCGCACAATCATTTCAATTGGAAAACCTTCGCAGAGCAAGCCTACAGTGACCATAGGGTCTGGAGTCGCGAGTTTCCAGTTTGGGCAGATGTCTGTAGTGGCATCTAAGAATTTAGCTGCGATTTGATTCAACATTTGACCTTTGAAGGGAATACCTTCTGGAAGTACTACGTCAAACGCGGAGATACGGTCGGTAGCCACCATCACAAGGCGTTCGCCTAAGTTATACACATCGCGCACCTTGCCGTGGTACACACTTTTCTGTCCAGCAAAGTGGAAATCAGTTTTTGTAAGAGCACTCATATTATTGAGATATTTGAAGGATGAATTGCAAAGAAGTTGGGGATAGTGGAGATAATCGTTCTGATATTCTAAAGGATTCTCAGATTATTCCAATACCATGATAGGCTATTAGGAAAAGTATCAGTTATCTTGTTGAGGAGGGAAGAAGGTGGTAATAAAATAGCACCTACACAAGGGTGCTTCAAAGACTGAGAGTTCAGTCTTCTTTTGCTTCACTTTGTGTAGGTGCTTCTTTTTCTGTTGATTTAATTTTACGCGCGGCAGCATCTTTGTCATAAGCAGCCACGATTCGGCTCACCAACTTGTGGCGCACGATGTCTTCCTGTTGCATATCAATGAAGGCAATACCTTTAACGTCACGGAGAATGCGGCTTGCCTCAATAAGACCACTGCGTTGAGAGGGCGCAAGGTCTATTTGTGTAGGGTCACCAGTTACCATCATTTTAGTATTCCAACCCATACGAGTCAGGAACATCTTGATTTGCGCTGTTGTCGTGTTCTGGGCTTCATCCAAAATCACCACAGCGTCATTGAGCGTACGGCCACGCATGAATGCCAATGGCGCAATTTGTATGACGCGATTCTCTATATATTCCTGCAATTTCATGGCAGGAAGCATCTCTTGAAGGGCATCATAAAGTGGTTGAAGGTAAGGGTCAATCTTATCTTTCATATCGCCTGGCAAGAAACCAAGTTTTTCTCCTGCTTCCACAGCTGGGCGACTCAAAATGATTTTCTTTACTTCTTTGTTCTTTAGAGCACGAACAGCCAAGGCTATCGCAAGAAAAGTCTTTCCTGAGCCAGCGGGACCAGAAATAAAGAGCATATCATTCTTGTTGTAAGCCTCAACCACTTTGCGCTGATTAGTACTTCTTGGAACAATAGGTTTTCCCCCCATAGAGTACACAATAGTCTCGTTGTCTCTATGGTCAGCCTGTTCAGCGGTATTCTTGAGAATCTGAATCACTTGCTCCTCATCTAGCTGATTGTGTAGCACACAGTATTGTTGAAGACGCTTAAAGCTCTCTTCAAATTCAGCCATATCTTCTTCTGCTCCCATTACTTTCAGCACATTGTCTCGCCCCATAATGCGTAGTTTGGGACGCAAAGCGCGAACCAAGCGCAGGTTGGCATTGCCAGCACCAAAGAAAATGGCGGGATCTGCATCTTCTAAGAAGAAATGCTTTTCAATCATAGGGAGAAATCGTGAGATGGAGGAAGCGGATAGAGAGGAATATAATATATTGGGTGCTATCTCAGCTAGTATGTTGGATGATGAATGATAACCGCCACGGAGTCTGTGAACGCTCAACAAGTGATTTCATTCATTTTGCAAGAAGCATTGGGCTAAGACAAAGCAAAGTTACTATATTTTTTGCGTTCTACCAAATATCATAACTTGACATTTTAGCCACGTTGTTCGCTTCTGGCTTGTTGAGACAATTGATAGCTATTCCAAAGGTTATGAAAGATACTGTAGAACCCTCCAGCTAAGGAAGATAGAGGGTCAAAGAAGGTGAAACCTGCCCAAATAGCAAAGACGGTATTTTTCTGACCTATAGCTTGAGACGCTGCAACTAGACTGTGGTGCTTACGACCAATTATGCGACCAATTCCGAATTGTAATGCGCAACTCACAAGACTCACGAGACAAATGGAGAGTAGAGTGGAGAAGGGGGCTACACTATGCATTAGGGCATGAGTACTTGTTGTGATGGCAAGCGTAAGACAAATAGCCCAAATGTGGAAGGCTAAGTCTTTTACTGCAAGAATTTGTTTTAATATCTGAGGAAAGTAAGTCCTAATTCCCCATGCTACAAAAAAAGGAAAGATGAGCATCGGGAAAACTTTTGCCATGATGCTCCACAAGGAAGTTAAAAATCCAATTTGTGAGGGAATCATCAAACTTACCACTGTGGGGAGCAGTAGTGCTGCCAGCATATTAGCTAAGATGGTGTAGGAAATCACTCCTGCAACATCACCTTTCAGTTTGTCGGTAACAACAGCTGCAGAAGTTGCTGTTGGACAAATGAAGCACAGTAGAGCGCCTTCCGCTATAGGACGATAGGTGGGGTTAGCTCCTATAATGAACATCGCTGCAATAGAAAACCCTAGCGTTTGCAGGATTAGCAAATAGCCATGCCAAGAAGTCAAGCGCAAACTGCGGGGTTCTACTTTGCAGAATGTGATCATTAGCATGACAAAAATAAGAATAGGCTGCAGCGTCTTAATCCAGTGCATTGCCATCGTCTTTGCGGCAGGATTGGGGAGATAATTGTCTCCTAGAAAATAGAGCAATACGCCTAATAATATGGCTATGGCAAGCATCCAAGTGCGCAATAGTAGCTTGAGTTTAATCATTGTATTTGAGTGCTTATAAGTACTAGTGTTTAGTGGAGGGGGAAGTGTTAAATCTGAAGGCTCAAAAAAGCATGAGTTTTCATTGAAATAGCTTGAAGAAGTTTCAACATGAAGTGATTTTGAAGGTCAAACTCGACGAAAATATGAACTCGTCATTAATAAACTCGTATTTTATCAGAGTTTGTCTCTCTATTTCTACTATAATTGCTTGTAAAACGTCGGAGAACTTTGCAATTTCGTCGGAGAAAATTTGAAAAACGTCGGACGTTTTTGCAATTATCTCCGAGATAATCTCCGCAACCGTTCTTCTGTCCCTCAATGAACTCTTCCATGAAGTGAGAAATCATGTACAGGAGCTTCTGGACTTCAATTTCTACGTTAAATAACGGTGTTCAAATTGTGAAGTTTTCTTTTAATGCTTGCCTGTTTTGCGGACTGTGATCAAAGTTACGTTGAATCTAGAGTCAGTGATTTAGCCCTTGTTAAGGGCTATGCTTATGTCTCTAAAGAAGAGAGTCTTTGACTATCTGTTGAAGGGATGTTGGGATTTGCTATTCTTGTGGAGAAAGATATGCAAATCGGCTGAGTTTCATCATAAAACCCAGCCGATTCATTTGTTTCGTACTTATTCTTGCTTATCGTTGGGATAAAGGAGTTGCTCCAATGCGATAGCAATGCCGTCTTCGTCGTTAGAAATAGTGATGAAATCGGCAATTGCTTTGACTTCATCGACAGCATTTCCCATAGCAACGCCCATACCAGCGTATTCCAGCATGGAGAGATCATTGAAACCATCTCCAAAAGCCATTAGATCTTCACGCTTCATGCCTAAATGAGCTAAGAGACGCTGAAGAGACTGCGCTTTATCGATGCCTTTTGGGGTGAGTTCTAGAAAGAAAGGAGCAGAACGGAATATCTCCATACGGTTGGAAAGCACTTCTTTCATCTTAGCTTCTAAGTCAACAAGGAGTTGAGGTTCTCCTGGAATAAGAAACTTGGTGGCACCTCCTTGAATAGCGCTTGCTTCAGCTACGAAATTTTCAGCTACGACGACTGGCATTCCGTTGATGCGTGCTTCTTCCGCTAAATATTCTCCTTCGTTGAAACTGGCTAAGATAGCGTTTGACTGATAGGTGACAATAGGTAGTTTTGCACTTTCTGCAAAGGTATACAAGGTTGGAACTAGATCAGCATCAACAGTTTGGCTGTATATAGCTTTCTCTGTTCTCCAGTCTATAATTCTTCCTCCATTATAAGAAAGTACAAATCCACCGAATTTAGCTATTTGTAATTGTTTCGCTAAAGAAGAAATACCGTAAGTGGGTCGTCCAGAGGCTAATACTATGCGAACTCCCTCGTGTTGTGCTCGCATCAGTGCTTTAAAAGTGCGTGGAGTGATGACTTTTTGGCTGTTGGTTAGGGTGCCATCTAAGTCTAATGCAATGATGCGATAGGAGAGAGGAGAGACTATCTTCATTTTTGTCTGTGATTGTTTATGCCTGCTTAGAAGTCTGATGATGTAATTAGCTAGATTTGCATGCAATCTAATAATGTACCATCCAAATGATAGAGCGAGATTAGACCATCTTCGTAGGTGACAAATGTGGGAGGATTACCACCTTTGGGGAATGTTGGACTACCTGTGTTGACCAACACCGAACCATTTTCCATGCGCGTGATGTGAGGAAGATGTGTGTGTCCATTAAATAGGACATCAAATTTTGCTCGAGGCAAATGTTTTTCCCCATAAACATGACCGTGTGTAAGGAAAATGCGTGTGCCGTTGTCTACAACCCAAGCATAGTCTCCCATTAAATCAAAGTCGCAAAGCATTTGGTCTACTTCACTATCACAGTTTCCGCGCACGGCAATGATACTATCAGCTATGGTGTTAAGACGTTTTACGATACCTTGGGGATCAATCCCTTCGGGAATACGATTCCGCGGACCATAGTTAAGCAAATCCCCAACAAAAAGGAACTGTTCGCACTGCATATTGTCATAGTGCTCAAGTAATTTCTCAAGCACTGGAAGTGATCCATGGATGTCCGAACAAATGAGGTACTTCATAATGAGGAAATTCTTTTGATTGTGGGAAACTGCAAAGTAAGTTTTGATTAGAGAAAAAGCATGTCAGCTTTGACCCGGGCAACAGTCGTGGCGTCTACAAAGCGAGCGGCAATGGCAAAGGCAAACTCTGCAGCAGCTCTTGGGCCTTTTGCAGTGATGATATGTCCATCTTCAACCACCAAATCACTAACCAGTTCTGCTCCTTCAAGCTCTTGTTCAAAACCTGGATAGCAAGTTGCACGGCGTTGTTTCAAAATGCCATGTTTACCCAATACCATAGGTGCTGCACAGATGGCTGCAATGAGATTTTTGCAATCGTGGTGGTAGAGTAGTGCCTTTCTTAAACCTTCGTGAATAAGAAGGTTGCGTGCCCCTGGCATACCACCCGGAAGAATGATACCATTGCTCTTATAGATTTCACTTTTACGGAATACGGTTTCCGCCATAATTGACATATCATGTGAGCCATGGATAAGTCTGGTGCCGGCGACGGATACAATTTGTACCTCCAGACCACATCGTCTGAGAATATCTATCGTTGTTAGTGCTTCAATTTCTTCAAAACCATCAGCCAAAAATATGTGTAACATATATCTTTAATCTTGTTTGCAAATCGTGCGCGAGCACACGAGGTTAATTCTATATCTGTGAGGCTAATATTCACATGTTAGGTTTCTTCTTACTGAGCCAAAGGGGTAAGGCACTTAAGATATGCCTTTATGGTCTGTTCTAAGCCAAGGTAGAGTGCATCGCACACGAGGGCATGACCAATGCTCACTTCATCGAGAAAGGGTATCTGCAGAGAGAAGTAGGCAAGGTTTTCCAAGCTCAAATCATGACCTGCATTGATGCCTAGTCCGATGTTGCGGCAGTGATGGGCACAATCAACATAGGGCGCGATGGCTTCTTGACGATTGACCTTATAGTTTGAAGCGTATGGCTCTGTGTAAAGTTCTATTCGGTCGGCTCCGCAACGAAGGGCATAATCAGCCATTTCCTTGTCTGGATCTATAAAAATAGAGACTCTCACATTTGCTTCGTGAAAACGGGCAATAATAGGGGTGAGAAAGTCGGCTTTCTCCTTAGTGTTCCAGCCAGCATTGGAAGTGAGTTGGTCTGGAGCATCAGGCACGAGCGTCACTTGCGCAGGTTTAACAGCACAGACGAGAGCGATGAAGTCTTCACTTGGATATCCCTCAATATTGAACTCTGTGTTGATGCATTTTTTCAGCTCAAGTACATCAGAGCGGCGAATATGTCGCTCATCAGGTCTCGGATGTACAGTGATGCCTTGTCCTCCAAATTGTTCGCAATCTCGAGCCACTTGTAGTAAATCGGGATTGTTGCCACCACGTGCATTACGTAATGTAGCAAATTTATTGATATTTACGCTCAGTTTCGTCATAAATGCTTGGTATAATGAGGAGAATACTGTAATTTTGCTCAAAGAAGCAAGGAACTCCCTTCCTCATTTATGTCGCGAAATTACGAAAATGTTTCAAATAATGCGCATCCTACGGGGTGAAATGCGGCAATTTACAAATTATTATGCACTGTTCTCCTCAAAGAATTGCCTTATTTGGCAAGAGTTATAACACAGATAAACTCAACTGTGCTCTTCAGATTATTCACAAGTTACAACATCTTGGTCTAGATGTTCTTGTGACAGAGGATTTTATGTCTTTGTTGCATGAACATGCTCCTGATGCTACTGCGCATGTGCACAGCTTTTCTTTGGGAGATTGTCAAGCAAATCTTGCTATTTCGATAGGAGGTGATGGCACCTTTCTATATACTGCAGAGCGTCTACGCAATAGTCCGATTCCCATCCTTGGTGTAAATCTTGGAAGATTAGGTTTTTTGGCTGAAGTGACTCCTGAAATTTTGAATGAGGCCTTAGAGCATATCACAGAGGGAAATTACTATATTAATGAGCGTAGTCTGATAGAAGTAAAGACGTTGGGTGAAGAGATTGAGACCTATCCCTTCGCTCTCAATGATGTTGCCCTTTTAAAGCATGATAATGCTTCTCTTATAGATGTTGAAACGCGAGTAGATGGCGAATTGCTTACTAAATATGTTGCCGATGGACTCGTGATAAGTACCCCGACTGGTTCCACAGCCTATTCTTTGTCTGTAGGTGGTCCTGTGCTAGATCCTCAGTCAGCAGCCTTTTGTCTTTCACCAGTGGCACCACATAGTTTAACGATGCGTCCTATTGTACTTCGCGATGACGTACAAATAAAACTGAAGGTGCACAGTCGCACAGAGCGTTTTTTGTTATCGATTGATGGGCGTAGCCAAAGTTTTTCGACAGACACCGAAGTGACATTGGCAAAGGCTAGTTATAATGTGTCCGTGGTGCATCTACATCCTAATTCTTTTTTCCGCGCTTTGAATAAGAAGATGATGTGGGGAGAAGACATCCGTGGATAAAAAGTTACTGCGTACTACCTCCAGACTGCTTATACTGGAGAACCACTACCTTGTTTTATAAGATTTACTAGTATAACAATGAAACTAGACTTCCTGTCCTATTGGCATTTTATAGTTTGGATGAAGCGGTATTGGCTGACTTATCGTTGGTGGAATATCCTAAATCTCATCCTTGGTACAATAGGAGTGGTCTTAAGTCTGTGTTTTGTTTATCTATTCAAAACAGCCATTGACATTGCAACAGGTGCTCAAACAGGGAATCTTGTGCTTATCTTGTTTTTTTATGTAGTGGGTACTGTTCTAGAACGCACACTTAGTTTTGTGGGGAATTGGTTGAGTACATTGCTTTTCACAAAAACAGAGAAGGATATGCGTATGTCTCTCTTTAATACTTTGATGTCTAGTGATTGGCAGCAACTACAACAATATCATAGCGGAGATGTGCAAAGTAGAATCTCCAAAGATGTTGATTATTTGGTAGGAATGACTGTAAATACATTCCCTGCTGTATTCATGATGCTGTTTCAGCTCACTGGGGCTTTCGTTTATCTTTGTTTCTTAGACTATAAACTCGCTCTTTGTTTACTCGTAATAACTCCTTTGGTCTTTTTGCTCCGTCGTTTATATATTAAGAAACAGCGCGAACTAACTCGTGATGTTCGTGAACAAGATACAGACGTTTTATCTAGATATCAAGAAGCTACACAACACCTTCTTGTGATTAAGACAAATCATGCATATGAGGTGATCAGACAGAGGTTAGACTCTGCTCAAACTATTTTGGAAGAAAAGATTAAGCGTAGATTGAAATTTTCTATTCGTCCCTTTCTTCTGATGCGTTTAGGTTTTGATTTGACCTATTTAGTCGTTTTTGTTTGGGGAGTTGTAGGCTTGCAAAATCAATGGATTACTTATGGTGCACTTATGGCGTATGTGCAATTGGTGGCACGAGTGCAGTCACCATTGAAGAACTTGTCTCAATATGTCAATGCGCTTATACAAGGCCATATAGCCTTCGAACGCGTCTCTACTTTGGAAGGTTTATCATTAGATGTATATGGTAAGGAATTAAACACAGAAGAAAGCGATGAGCCAACCATTATCAAGCAACAAATAAGGAAAGGGGAGGCAGATTTCTGTTTATGTCTATCTAATGTTCATTACCAGTATGCTCCGGATGCTCGCATGGTCTTGACTGATTTCTGCTGTAAATTTCCACAAGGTAGTATAACTGCTATTTTAGGGGAGACAGGATCAGGGAAGACTACGCTCATTCGTTTGCTATTGGGACTCATTACTCCCCAAAAGGGTGCGGTTGAGTGGTGTTTGCAGGATCAAAGATGTCCTTATGGCTTCTTAGGTAGAGAAGCTATTGCCTACGTACCACAAGGCAACACCTTACTCTCAGGAACAATTCGTGAAAATCTTCTTTTGGCTAATTCTACAGCTACAGAGGAGGAAATGAATGATGCATTGTTTGTGGCTGCTGCAGATTTTGCTTTTGCTTTTCCCCAAGGCTTGGATACAGCTTGTCAGGAATTTGGAGGGGGATTGTCAGAAGGGCAGGCCCAGCGTATTTGTATAGCTCGTGCTCTACTTCGTCCTTGTCCGATATTAATTTTTGATGAAAGTACCTCTGCTCTAGACATCGCTACTGAAAAGCTGGTTATTGAACGCTTAGTGTCGAGCTGTAAGGGCAAGACCATGATATTTGTCACGCATCGGGCTGCTGTGCTAGAGCATTGCTCACAAATAATTCAATTGTAGACTTTGCATAAACTTCTAATCAATAATAGCTATACACTATATAATTGGTAAGTAGACCTATCATCTTCAACCAAACAACAAGAAAAACAACAGATTTCTCATCATTTTGTTTGGAAGAAATATAGAAAGGCTGTACCTTTGCAATGTTTTCATGGTATTAGATTTAAGGTTAAAAGAAGATTGGTTGTCGGGAGACAATCAATTTTTATTTTATACCTACCGCATCTTATGCATTTCTTGCCGTACGAATAGAAATCGTTTCTATCGTTCCTTATTCCTCATTCTTTTCATAAACAATTGTACTACAGATGAAAGTTGCTCTCTTTGATTTAGATGGTGTACTCATTGATACCGAAGGTCAATATGAATCTTTTTGGCGAAAGATAGGTCAGGACTTTTTGCCAGAACAACCAAGTTTTGCGCAAGACATCAAAGGTATGTCGTTAGGGCAGATCTACCAGACTTATTTTCCTGGCTTAGAGTCTTTGCAAAAGGAAATGACTTGTCGTCTTAATGCTTTTGAGAAAGAGATGCATTATCCGATTTTTGAAAGTGTCCTCCCCTTTCTCAAGCGATTACAAGAGATGCACGTGCGATGTGCTGTAGTGACCAGTAGTAATAAAGAAAAGATGAAACAAGTCTATGCTGAGCACCCTGAATTTTCTAGCTATTTCTCTAAGATTTTTACAGCTGAACATGTACAACACTCCAAGCCAATGCCAGATTGTTATCTGAATGCGGCTAAAGTTTTAGAGGTAGCTCCAGAAAAATGTGTCATCTTCGAAGACAGTATTAATGGGCTTAAGGCAGGACGTGATAGCGGAGCGCAAGTTGTTGCATTAGCAACCTCTTTGTCTCGTGAAGTTTTGACAAACCATGAGAACTCCAAGTTGTATGATATGTTGGTAGATAATTTTAGGCAGATTGCGCCCGAAGCTCTTTTCGCTGATTAGAGGCTTTTTCTCAGTACTTGAAAGAGGCATATTATGGTTTTATTGGCATAATCTTTGCTCATTAACTAGGACAAAGTTTGTGTGCGAATTTACACAGCAAGGACTGAAAGATAGAAGTAAAAAATATATCAAGAACAAAATATATAGACGTATGAATATTCCTCCCATTGCCTTCCTTTTCATGCTCTTGCCTATAGTCGGACAATTATACATCTCCTATGGAGTTTGGCAGATTCTACCCGACATTTTGTGGTTGAAGATTATAACTATCACGCTGATGACTTTAGCTTTCTTGTTGTTTTTTGTCGCAATGAGTGGTTGGCTTGACAAACTTCCATTAGAATTAGCCACCATTAGCTACAATGTTGGTACTTCATGGCTTATTGTTCTGCTTTATATGTTTATACTTTTTGCAGTGATTCATGTAGGTGGATGGTTATCATGGATACCTAAGCAATATATTCAGCAGAGCTATATAGGAGCGGCTTTGCTTGGTGGTCTTCTCTTAGGTTTGTTTGCTTACGCACGTTATCATTATGAGGATAAAAAACGAGTAGAACTTGTGCTTGATGGTAAGGGTAAGATTAAAGAACCAAAGAAGCTAGTATTAGTTAGTGATCTTCATTTGGGGTATCATAATCGACGTCGTGATCTTCACCGTTGGCTGGAACAAATCAAAGCTGAAAAGCCCGATGCTCTTTTAATTGCAGGTGATTTGATAGATAGAACTATCAAACCTGTTAATGAAGAAGGTGCTGAAGAAGAATTCAAAAAACTAGGTTTTCCCGTCTATGCTATTTATGGCAATCATGATTATTACACAGGAGTTGCAGCGGATCGTAAGTTTTGCGAAAGAGCAGGAATTCAGCTTCTTAAAGATGAAGTGGCTTATTTCGGAAACTTTGCTATAGTTGGCAGAGACGACAGAACTAATGTTAATCGTATGACATTGGCACAACTAATGGATGGAATTGATCGATCTAAGTACATCATTGATTTAGACCACCAACCTTATAATTTAGAGGAAGCTGAAGTAAATGGAGTCGATTTAGAATTTGCAGGACATACTCATTATGGACAAGTTTGGCCTGGAAACTGGGTGACACAAGCTATGTATGAAAATGCTTATGGGCTTTCTAGACGTAATGCCACAACTTATTATGTAAGTTCTGGATTAGGCATTTGGGGGGCAAAGTTTCGCATTGGCACTCAAAGCGAATACGTTGTTGTCACTTTCAAATAGATGGCTGCTTACCGCACAACATTTCTAGTTTGTAGGAGTGTTCTTTCGATTGTATTGATAGGATGCTCCTTTCTTTTATATTATTTGTTGTTGTAAGGAATTCCCTCTCGCGTAACCTCAGGCTACCGGATAGCAATTATAGGGGATGTCAATGAATAATTTGCATGTGTCTTCTCCCAAAAGGGTGAGGGGGGCAGAATATTACAAATCCCGCTTCTGTTTAATCAGAAGCGGGATTTGTTTTCGTGTGAAAGTTATTACAGAAACGAAGTTTAATCTTTTATCATTACTTCCTTAATCTGAACTTGATTGCGTGTTAGCAGTTGAGAGCTACTATTGATGACACGTTGACCGTCATTGTCTTTCAAGAAAAAGTAAAAAGAACGCATCGTGCTTCGTGTGCGTGGATCGGTTACAATTTCCCAGACTGTACGAACCAAGGGATATTCTCCAGTAGCGATGTAATACTGATAAGGACGTTGCCAGTCTGCTTTTGCTTTACCAACTTTACCAACTAACATAACGCGTACATCGAGACCATAGAAGGTTTGTAATGCTGTGGTATCGCCCTGGTAAACTCTCAACCAGTCTGTTGAAACGACACCGATTGTATTAGGATTCTCTTTTACTGTTTGGATAACCTTCATATTGCTTCCTTGAGCGAATACGTTCCCTTGAAGATCTTTTCCTCCGTTGAGGCTATCTTTCATGTATCGAACAGTACTTGAACCTGAGGCATCAAAGACGAGATTTAGTTCTCCCTTTTTGGTTCCCATCTCGAGTTGTTCCCATCGAGTGATTTTGCCTTGAATAATTTGACGTAGTTCATTGACATTGATTACCGTATCTGAATTTTGTTTGTTGACAATGAGAGCAAAGGCATCATATGCAAGTTTTGATTGAAGCAGAGGAAGATTGTGTTGTTGGACGATGGTTTTCTCCTTTTCATTTAATGGTCGAGTTGTCACAGCCATACGCACACTATCAGCAAGCAATAAACGAATGGCAGAATCTTCGCTACAATATACAGGCTGCATCACAGCTTCTGGTTTACGGAGTCCGTATAATTCGGATAGTTCTTCGAGGATGGGTTGAAAACTAACATCTGCTGCGAACCTTACATCATCTTCGTGTAGGTAGGCATTGGCTTTCTTTGGATTAGTGCCACAACTAACCAATAAGGCTAGTGCTAGCAGTGGAAAGAGAAGTTTTCGCATACTATGAGGGTTTTATATGTGAATTAAAAAATACGTTACTTACTGGCGAAGAACTTCCAGATACAAAGCTTGTATAATACCATTGTATTAGGAGTCTGTTATAGATTGTTCGACTTATATTTACATAGCTTTGGGAAAACGTCAGTAAAGGGAAAGGTTGTGCGAACTTTTCAGAAGAAGTAAGAAATACAAAGATAGCACATACCCTAATAAATATTGAGAAAAAGAACAAACCTGCGCCTCACGGCCGAGGCCTAAGACGCAGGTTGTTGAAATACAGTTGTGATAACTATAACTACAACTGATGTTTAGTTCTGGATAGAGTAGCGTACGGGAAGGTTGAACCATACACGTACGGGGCGACCTTGTTGCTTACCAGGAATGAAACGAGGTAATGATTTTACCACGCGAACCGCTTCCTTATCGCAGTGTGATTCGAGAGATTTCACAACTTGAACATCACCAATAGAACCATTTGCTTCTACTACAAAGCGAAGTTGTACAGTACCTTGGATCTCTTGTTCAACTGCGATAGCTGGGTATTTGATGTTCTTTGCTACGTATGCAAGCAAAGCAGCTTCACCACCGGGGAATTGAGCTGGTTGTTCTACTACAGTGTGGATAGGAGCTTCTTCTTCCTTCTGTTTTTGTTGTGGTGCATCACCACCAGCTTCTTGACCTTTAAGAAGGTCGTCGATGGTACCCTTACCATTAGCATCACCTGCGTAGTCACCATATGCAACGGTGAGGTTGCTTCGGTTCAATTCATCTTGGTTCTTCACTTTTTTGCTCTCGTCAACTTTGTCAACGATGTCAGGAACTGTGAAACCTACAGATGCACGAACTGCAACTTTTTGAAGCTGCTCTTGTTTGGGCTGCTCCTCTTGCTTTTGTACTTTAGGTTCTTCTTTCTTCAGCTCATCTTTTTTCAATTCTGACAATTCAGTTACAGCTTCTGTATCTGCTGCCAAAGATGCTTGGATGGCTTCCTTCGCTTTTGCGTAGGTGAAAATCAAACCAGCGATGACTGCAATACCCACGAGGATATCAATAATCGCATAGAGGTGACGTCTACCAGCTTTAGAACGCAAATCATAAGCACCGTAGCTCTTATTACGTCCTTCAAAGACGAGGTCGCACCATTCGCGCGAAATAATATCGACTTTTGACATAGGGATTACTGTTACTTATGAATTTACTTTTTGTTCAACTCTTCTACCATCTTCTTGTCTTGATCATTTACTTTGTCGATCACATACTTTCCGATGTAGCAGTTTTGCATTTCGTCGAGCACGTCAATCAAATTGAGGTAGGTGGACTCGTCCATAGGCTTGATAATCGCTGTTGGAGTACCATCTGCATTTTTGATTTTGCGGAGCTCTTCTTTGAATTGCTCTTTGTTCTTCTTGGCTTGTTCAACGTTACCTGTAAATTGTGCTTGCAGTTTACGTCTTAGAGCATCTACTTGAACTTTGGCTTTCTGATTTTTGTGTAGAAGGACTGCACGAATACCATCTTTGCCATAAGTAGTTTCTTGAAGTTGAGCTTCAGAAGGCTTGCCCTCGAAATAATAGAGTTTATTGTCTTTGCCAATGATAATCGTGATAGCTTCATCGGTCTGTACTTGGCTCTTTTGCTCCTTTTTGATATCATCCTTGTCCGAAGGCATGGTGATTTCCATCGTTTGGGGCTTGAGCAGGGTAGTACAGAGCATGAAGAAAGTCACGAGCAACATTATCATGTCGACCATAGGGGTGAAGTCGACACGGGCGTTCATTTTCTTTTGCTTGGAATTGCTATTCCCGCCTGTATCTAATTGTGCCATAACTTTGTTCTATCAGATTATTTGTCCTCGCCACCTTTCAGAGTCGTGATAAGATTATATCTTGACTCATGAATCTCGCGCAAGGAGTTCATAACATTCTTGATCGTGCTGTAAGGCGTGCTCTTGTCAGCCTTAATAGCGATACGCATATTCTCGCCATTAGCTTCGCGGGCAGCCGTTACCCAGTCTTTGAGTTCATTGTTCAAACTATCACAAGGAATACCAGCTTCTGGGCTTTCTAGGAGAAGTGAGTTACGTTTGGACGCTTCTGTGTCAACCCATCCTGCGATGGTATTGAAAGGAGTACCAAATGTAGGAACTTCAGAGAAAGCTTTGAGCTGTGCATCTGTGAGACTCAATTTCTTCTGTTCAATCAATTTCTCCGCCATCGCCTTTTGGCCATTAGGATTATCCATATTCATGAATACCTTTCCTTCTGGATTGATGAAAATGGTGAGAAGATTGTTTTCTGGAATCTTAATTTCTGAAACTGAGCCAGGAACATTTACCTTTACAGGTTCTTCCTTGGTGAAAGTTGCAGTAAGCATAAAGAAGGTAAGCAGCAGGACCATGACGTCACTCATCGGTGTCATGTCGATGAATGTGTCTTGTTTTTTTACATGAAAACGTCCCATGTTGTCTTGTTACCTTTTTATGATTACTTTTGAGTGGTCTTGAAAGTTTCTACGATAGTGAAACCAAGTTCGTCGATAGCGAAAGTGAGACGGTCGATCTTATTGGTGAAGTAGTTGTAAGCGATAACTGCAGCAGCACCAGTCGCGATACCAGATGCGGTGTTTACAAGTGCTTCAGAGATACCTACAGAAAGTGCAGAAGAGTCAGCACCACCTTCACCACCTGCCATAGCAGAGAATGACTTGATCATACCCATTACCGTACCGAGAAGACCCATAAGAGTACCGAGAGTTACGATAGTACCGATGATAGGAAGGTTTTCTTGCATCATAGGCATTTCCAGAGCTGTAGCTTCTTCAACTGTCTTTTGAATAGCGAGCACCTTCTTTTCAAGTTCTACGTCAGTAGTTTGTTGCTTCTTGTACTCAGTGAGAGCTGCGAGAACAACGTTAGCAACAGAACCTTGTTGCTTGTTGCAGAGTTCTTCAGCCTTAGCGAGATCACCTTGCTTAAGAGCAGACTTAACAGCTGCTGCGAACTTACCGAGGTTACCCTTACCATTAGCCGTGCCAATAGCGAAAGCACGTTCGATTGCCAAAGCAATAACTGTGATGAAGAGAGTCCAAATGATAGGTACGATGAACCCACCCTTGTACACAGTACCTACGATACCTGCAGGTTCGTAAGACTGATCTTGGAAGAAGTGGAAGGGAACACCTGTTGCACCTTCAGCGTGGAAGTTGCTCAAGTGACCTGCACCGAATACATAAAGACACTCAGCGATAAGGAAGCAGACGATAATTACTGCGAATCCGGACTTGATGCCGGTGAAACCCTGAGATTTCTTGGGGGCACTCTTAGGTGCCGTAGCATTTGTAGTTGCCATTGATGATAAAGATTAGTGGTTTGAATTAATGTTTGGTTGTTTCGAGAGAATTATTGATAACTCCAGCATTGTCTCTCGATAAAACCGCAGTATTGATGTGGTTTGTGACTGCAATTATACTCGATTTTGACAACTTCAGTTGCTGAATTACTCGACAAAAATAGCGACTTCTGAGGAAGTAGCCAAACTTTTTAGCTCTTTTCTTATACTAAACCTTGTATTTTATCGCCATTTTAAGAGAAGAAATGATGGTGAATTCGTACAAAACTCTCATTATTTGTAGTTTAAATATCCCATTTTCAGAATTCTATCCTGAGATTATCTGAAAATTTATTTAGGCCTAGGAATCAAAAAGGAACAAATGAACCATTAGGTGCTAGAGGAGGCTCAGGAGCGGCAGAGTCAAATGGGTTATTGTGGCTATAGCTGTCAACAGTCAGAGATGGGTCAGCAGTTGATGTACCATTAAAATCTTCACCAGGTAGAGGTGCTGCAGCTTCCTCGTCCGGATTTTCGAATCGAGCATATTGTCCTTTAAAGGTGAGAAGAACATCTCCAACAGCACCATTACGGTGTTTTGCGATGATGATTACGGCTTTGCCTCGAAGGTCGTTTCCGTTCTCGTCTTTAAATAAACGATAATAATCAGGGCGATGGATGAAGATAACCATATCTGCGTCCTGCTCGATAGCTCCTGATTCACGAAGGTCAGAGAGTTGAGGACGTTTAGAGTCAAGTGTGTTTTCTCCGCCAGGACGGTTTTCTACGCCACGATTCAACTGAGAAAGGGCTAGAATAGGGATGTTCAACTCTTTAGCTAGTCCTTTTAATGAGCGGCTAATGGTTGATACTTCTTCTTGACGGCTTCCAAAGTTCATTCCGGATGCATTCATTAGCTGTAAGTAGTCAATCATTATGAGTTTTACTCCATGCTCTTTAACTAATCGGCGAGCTTTCGTGCGTAGTTCGAATACAGACAACGAAGGAGTATCGTCCACATACATTGGTTTTCCGATAAGATCTTTAATCTTATTGTCAAGTTGTGCCCACTCATAAGCCTCTAATTGCCCACTCTTGATTTTTTCACCTTTGATTTCGCATGTGTTTACAATCACACGATTGATTAACTGTACATTAGACATTTCAAGTGAAAACAATGCTACAGGTATATTCTGGTCGACTGCAATGTTTTTGGCCATAGAAAGGGCAAAAGCTGTCTTACCCATAGCGGGACGTGCAGCAAGAATTACCAAATCGGAGTTTTGCCATCCAGAGGTCATGCGATCGAGTGCGTGGAATCCAGAAGCAATACCTGACATACCATCGGTGCGTTCGGCTGCTTTGTGAAGCATCTCGTATGCTTCGGTAATAACACTATCTATTTGTTGATAGTCCTTTTTGAGTTTCTTCTGAGAAAGCTTGAAGAGTGAGCCTTCAGCTTCCTGCATGAGTTCGTCGATATCCTGGGTAGGGTCAAATGCTTTGTCTTGTACGTTAGCAGAATATGAGATGAGTTCACGCGCTGTTGATTTCTGTGCAATAACTCTAGCGTGATATTCGATGTGTGAAGAAGAAACGATATTTTGAGTCAGTGAACTTAAGTAGGCAACACCTCCAACTTCGTCAAATGTTCCATCAGTACGGAGTTGTTCAACGACTGTAAGGATGTCTACAGGATGTTGAGCGACATGAAGTTTGCTGATAGCGCTATAGACCTTTTGGTTTCTTGGGTCATAGAAAGATTCTGGCGTTAAGATATCGCTAATGAGTGAATAAGCATCTTTTTCTAGAAGCAACGCTCCAAGCACAGACTTCTCGAATTCTAGTTCTTGAGGTTGTATTCTTCCAAGGGAATCCTCTACCTTGGAAACTTGTGGTTTGTGGCGTGAATTTGTTTTTGGGGAACTCATCTTATATAGTGGGTTAATTGGAAAGTAAAATGAAGATGCTATTGATTATTGGGCTTTGAGGGAGGGGGAAAAGCGTAACAACCTGGTGCCGCTGAATTATCCATTATTCGGACTCTGCCTAATCTATCGTAGGGAAAAGTTTGACGAGATAAGTTGACATCTGCTTTACCTTCTAGTGGAGAATTGGCTCGCAACGTAAATGGGAAAAGTAACTTCTGGAAATCAAAGGCTGGCCAGAAATGATTTTCATTTCGCTCCTTTTTTGGTAGTTCAGTCTCAAATACGCATGCAACAAATCGTTGGTTATCTGAAACTTGTGGAGTATTGAGTAGACAATGATCAAACTGGTAGTTTAATTCTTCTTCCGTATACCTTCTAGAAGTTTCTATATGGATATCATCTGCGTTGTAGCCAGTAATTAGACAGTTCCTAAAGATGGCTTTTGAAATGGGTGAGTATATTTCCCCATGGACATTGGATATTTTTAGTGCTACTCCACGCCCTCCTACAAATGAATAAAACTGTCCAATGGTACAATGTGTGAAAGTGTTGTCGCCGCCAACGATACTGACGCAATTTCCTCCTGCATTTGTAATTTGAGAATTGCCAATTTCTGTTTTGCATTGGTCTAGGATCAGAGCGTCTCCGCTTATGTTATGAATGATGGAGTTTGATAGGGTGAGTTTTGTTGCGGAAATGTCAGAAGAATCACATTTGATACCAAAGTCAGAGCTATGTATATCGCAGAAGTCTAGGATATTATCGATACTTTTATTTTTGAATACTATACCTCCCCATTGACCGGGGATACGATCGTATGGCTGTTGCGAAAACATGTATCCCATTCTATCTCCTCTAAGAATAATGTTTTTCTTAACTGTACCTTGAGCTACCAGGCGACCGTAGACGATAAGCTTTGAGGATGGATGAAAATAGAGTCTTGTTCCAGCAGTTAGGGTTAGAGTTCTTCCTTCGGGTACTACCAAACTATCTCTTATGAGGTATGGCACATCGCTTTGAAAAACTGAGTCCTTTTCTAGAATGGGGGTTGTAATTCGAAGTACTCGCTGTCCAAATGCTTTTAGTATGACTGTGTGAGTATTTCCGTTCTCTAGTTGAAAAGACAGTTTGTCTTCAATCTCTTGAGGGGTATCAAATGAGGTTTCTGGGACTGTAAGTTCAACAAATACCCGCAGGCTGTCTTTTCCATATATTTCCCAATTGCTATTCTTTTCTTCTCGTAAGTATGTTCCGTCAATATTAACTCTGAAAGGTGAACCCTGACCTGTTTGTAGCGAGATACGTGTAATTCGTAAGTTTTCTTCTGTAGGGTTATATACTTGAAAAGTGTACGTATTAGTAGGCACTCCAGCTATAACAGTGTCAAGAGACAGTGTATCAATACTAGAAGTTAGTTTTGCACTGGGTGTAGTGGCAAATCCCTCCTCGCTAAGACAAGAAGCGAGAAGGGATATTGCACTGATGAGTGATAATATATAAGCTAATGCTTTCACTAATTACTGATTAGGTACGTTCTTTAGAATATCGAGAAGATGATCCCAAACCATTTGCACAGTGGGAATCAAAAGGCGCTCGTCTGGAGAGTGTACACCGCGAAGTGTAGGACCGAAGCTTACCATATCGAGGTTGGGGTACTTCTCTGAAAAGAGTCCGCACTCTAGACCAGCATGAATAGCACGCACTTTAGGCTCCTTGTTGAAAAGACGTTTGTAGCTTTCAACTGCAATTTTCACGATTTCACTCTTGGGGTTAACCTTCCATCCTGGATATCCTTCATTTGTGACACATTGGGCACCGCCAAGTTCGAAAGCAGCGCGAACGACTTCTGCCATATAAGTCAAATTGCTTGCTACACTAGAACGTTGAGAGGTGTTTACTATGATTTGGCTACCTTCACGCTTGATATTTGCTAAGTTGCTAGAAGTTTCAACCAAATCATCGATGTCCTGACTCATAGCAAAGATGCCATTGTGAACAACAATCAGGCTTTTCAGGATACGTTCTGTTTGAGATTTAGTCAAACAGTCTGCAGGCACCGTAACCTCGGTGGCTATGAACGTTGCATCTGGTTCTGTTGAAGAGAATTCTTCTTTAACGCGTATTCCAAACTCTTGAAGTTCGTTGCTTAACGCTGTAATGCGGTCTGTAGGAACAACCACAATGGCATGAGCTTCACGAGGAATTGCATTGTGAAGACCACCTGCTTGGATGTCGCAAAGGCGCAAATCAGCTTTTACGAGTTGTTCAAGAAGGAAGCGAACTAAAAGCTTGTTCGCATTTCCGCGCTTTTTATTGATGTCGTCTCCAGAGTGTCCTCCTGTAAGTCCTTTTACTGTGACTTCTATAGCTTTGTATCCAGCGGGTACAGACTCAAGGTCGAGATTGTATTTGGCTTCAGTGCGGACACCGCCAGCACAACTTACAAAAATCTCTCCTTCATCTTCAGAGTCAAGATTAATAAGTAAATCTCCTGACATAAAGTCAGATTTCATCTCGAAAGCACCAGTTAGACCAGTTTCTTCATCGCGGGTAAATACGCATTCAATAGGACCGTGTTCAATATCTGTTGCTTGGAGAAGGGCCATTTCCATAGCGATACCAATACCGTCATCTGCACCGAGAGTTGTTCCCTTTGCCTTTAACCATTCGCCATCAATGTAGGTTTGGATTGCGTCATTATCAAAGTCGAATTCTACATCTTTGTTCTTTTCACACACCATGTCTTGGTGGCTCTGGAGAATGACAGTCTTACGGTTTTCGTAACCTGGAGTGGCTGGTTTCTTGATCAATACGTTGCCAGCATGGTCTACGATGGTTTCAAGGCCAAGATCTTCACCAAATTTGCGAAGGAAGGCTGTAATTTTCTCCTCACGCTTTGATGGACGAGGTACTTGGTTGATTTGCGCGAAGCAGTCAAATACGGATTTTGGAGTAAGCTCTACCATAACTTGTTTATCTTTGTGAGTTAAATTGTGGACAACCCTTGTGGTATTTGTTGGGTTGTCGTATTTTTGCACTTGCAAATATAGCAATTTAATATGATTCAAATCCTCATACCCACGATAATTATTGTAGCAATTGCCTTTTTCCTTCTTTCTGTTGGTATTATTATCAAAGGAAGATTTGTCAATACTCATATTAGTGGTAACAAAGCAATGCAACGCCACAAAGTATCTTGTGCAACAACCCAAGACACAGAAGCCCGCATCGCAAAAAAACATGCTGTGGCTGAGCATGAAAACAAATAAATCCCTGTAATTTTGCATCACCCCTAACTCACTAATGTATTCTCTATGAAACTCTTTTCAGTTCTTGCCATTTTAGGTGTCGTTACTCCTTTATGTTTATCTAGTTGCGACAAGAAAGAAGCTCCCAAAGGAACAGCGGTAGTTGTTGCTAATCAAGAAGCGGCAGTAAAACCTGCAGGCAATAGTATAGCTTACGTAGAAGTTGATTCACTTCTTACGCAATATGAGTATTGCATCAAGGAAAAAGCAAGCCTTGAAGCTAAGTCTAAACAATATGAAGCTCAAATCAATGCAAAAATGGTGCAGCTTCAAAAGGCGACAGCTGAATTTCAGCAAAAAGTACAATCTGGAGCTTTTACTTCTCAGGCTCAAGGTGAAGCTGCTCAGCAACGCTTAGTGCGTCTTCAACAAGAAGGAGCGAAACTCCAGCAGGAAGCGCAGCAGAAAATGCTTAAAGCCCAAGAGAAGTTCAACAAGACGCTTCGCGATAGTGTACAGTCATTCCTTAAGGATTACAACAAAGATATGCATTTCGATATGATCATCTCTAAACAGGGTGACAATGTGCTCTATGCTAATGAAAAGCTAGACATTACCAGAGAAGTTGTTAATGGAATGAATAAACGCTACCAAAGTAAATAATAGTCAGAGCAATCATTCTTTACTCTATAATTTCCCCTTTGTAAAACGATAGCGAAGGGGAAATTATTTTATATGGAGGGGTATCTACTAAATAGCAGCGAGTCTTTAGTTTTATGATTCTATCAATTTTTTAGGCGATAAATTAAGTAAGTTCCACTCAATAAGTGCGTTGACTACTTTCCTTTGTATAGGGTACCATAGTTATAGATTTTATGTAACTATGTTTGTACGGAAAATGCCAGGGGGAGTCAATAATGTCCACTATTTGGTGCTTAATTGTTCCTTTTATAACAAAGTACTTTTTATTATCCCTAGAAATTTGTAACTTTGCTCAGCTGTTGTACGATTAGTGAGCAGTACGTGACGTCTATAGACGTACAAGAAATTCTCTATCTTTTTCCACACAAAGTACAATTCCGATTATGGCAGAATGGTTTGAATGCAAGATTAAGTATGAACGTGCTATGGATAATGGTGTTATGAAGAAATTTAATGAGCCATATCTTGTTGACGCACTTAATTTTACAGAAGCTGAGCGCAGAATCATTGAAGAAATCGCTCCCTTTATGACAGGAGAATTCCAGGTGAGTGATATTAAGCGTGCTCGTTATGCAGAAATTTTTGAAACAATTGACGAGTCAGCTGATCGCTGGTTCAAGGCGAAACTCACGTTCGTGACCCTGGATGAGAAGACCGGAAAAGAGAAGAAGTCTTCTCATAATGTACTTGTTCAATGTTCTGATCTGCGTGATGCGGTGAAGCGTCTTGATGAAGGTATGAAGGGTTCTATGATGGATTATGTAATTTCGTCGATGGCTGAAACAATGTTGATGGGAGTCTACCATTATAAGGCTGATGTCCCTGAAAAAGCAATGTAATTCTCACAGACGAGTATTGTTGTCCATTATTTTCTCGTGAAAAAGGGATATTAGTTTGATTCTATACTGCTTGTCTTCTTAGTATTTATATATTTCATACGATATTCATGACTCCATTACAAGAACGACTACTTAGAATTAAAGAGCAGCTCCCAGAAGGTGTAAAGCTAGTTGCAGTATCAAAGTTTCATTCGAAGTCCGCGCTTCTAGAAGCTTATGACGTAGGGCAACGTGTTTTTGGTGAGAGTAGAGTACAGGAGTTGGTAGGGAAACAACAATCCCTTCCACATGACATTGCTTGGCATTTCATTGGTCATCTTCAAGTAAACAAGGTTAAATATATAGCACCTTTCATTTCTTTAATTCATGCGGTAGATAGTCTGCGTTTATTAGAGGAAATAGATAAGCAAGGTCGTAGAAATAACCGTAATATCCCCTGTTTATTGCAGATTCACGTTGCTCAAGAGGAAGGAAAATTCGGATTCTATCCTAATGAGTTTCGTGCTTTTCTGAACGATGGCAGATGGAAAGAACTCTCCTATGCTCATGTGGTAGGGGTAATGTGTATGGCTTCTTTTACAGAAGATATGGTGCAGGTCAGACAAGAGTTTGAAGAAGCAAGAGCACTTTTTGAATGGGCGAAAGCCACACATTTCTCTGATAGTCCTGATTTTAAAGAATGCTCTTGGGGCATGAGTGAAGATTATCTATTAGCGATAGAAACAGGTAGTACCATGATACGTGTGGGAAGTTCTATCTTTGGAGAGCGCCAATATTAGCTTACTGTTTTTAGTCGCTACTTTTGCGTTTTGTCTATGCGTTTATATCTAAATCCATATTTCGTTCTACAGATGGAGTATGGATTTTTCTTTTAGTCCAGTTCTAAAACTCTTTTTGTTTTTGGGAAAGCAAATAGACATTTAACTTGCAAGAAGCCTGTTTAGTGATTAGTCTATGCTATCTTATAGGACTGTATGAATGCGAATCTTGCCATATTGTAGCTTGTAAACAAAGAAAAGTCGTTTCCATAAGGAAACGACTTTTTATTGATTTAGACCTTAGAACGAAGCTTTTCATAAGGAAAGCTTCAGAGATTAGAGTATTAACTCTTGTAGAATTAAGCCTCAGCAGTCTCTTCTGTAGCTTCAGCTGCAGGAGCTTCTTCTACTTGTTCTGCAGCAGCTTCAGCTTCAGCTTGAGCTGCTGCAGCCTTCTTCTCTGCTACTTTTTCTGCAATCTTAGCATTAGTAGCCTTTTCAGCTTCGAGACGTGCAGCAAGTGCAGACTTCTTAGCTTCAGCGAGCTTACCAACGAAAGCAGCAGACTTGTTTTCCTTCTCTTGCTTCCAAGCTTCGAACTTGCTTTGTGCAGTAGCTTCGTCAAAAGCACCCTTCTTAACACCACCACGGAGGTGCTTCATGAGGAGTACACCTTCGTCAGAAAGGATGTTGCGTACGGTGTCTGTGGGTTGTGCACCACACTCAACCCAGTGAAGAGCACGCTCAAAGTTGAGGTCTACGGTTGCAGGGTTAGTGTTAGGGTTGTAAGTACCGATCTTTTCAGTGAACTTACCATCACGAGGTGCGCGAACGTCAGCGATTACGATGCTGTAGAATGCATAGCTCTTACGGCCATGGCGTTGCAAACGAATACGAGTTGCCATTGATAGAAATGGATTTATGGGGACACGTCCCCGATGAATAATTAAATATCTTCGTGCCGTCAACACGTGACAGCGCTGCAAAGTTACGATTTTCTTCCAATCTAGCAAAGCTTTTTGATGACTTCTCTTGTTGTAATCTTATATTTGTGGAATGCAATAAGAAAAACGATGGTATGGTTTTTAGTGAACCACACCATCGTTTAAAGAGTCTAGACTATTAGACTTTGTCTACTTCAGTACAGTTTGAACCTTCTTCGCCAAGGCATTGTTGGGATCAATCTTAAGAATTTCATTCACGTAAACCTTGCATTTAGCGTCGTCTTCCTTCTTGAGGTAGTAAACCATCAAGTAAGTGAGAGCACCTTTCTTTTGATCTACGTAGTCTTCATTGTCACCAATCAATTCAAGAGCCTTGCTGTAATACTCACGTGGCTTCTCTTCTGGCTTACTACCATCGGTGATCCAAAGTTGTGCACGATAGAAGGGACCAACATAGTTGTTGGGCAGTTCGTTCATGTATTGTTCAAATACTTTGTCACCTCCTTCGATGAACTTGTTACGTTCTTCATCTGTTGTTGCTTGGGCTTTTGCTGCAATGTAGGTGAGACCAAGGCTAAAAAGGTCTTTGCTGTCAGCTTTATCACCACGGAGCTTGATATATTTCTCCATGTAAGGGATAGCTTGAGCTGCTTGCTTATTTGTACGCATCAAAGAGGCAATCTCCTTGTAGCTATCAGGACGCAAGGAATCTTTTTCGGCAGCCTTAATATAGTATGCTATAGCTGCGTCTTTATCATTGAGAGCTTCGTTTGCATAACGAGCTGCATATTGGTAGTCGATATAGCGATAAAGACTGTCCTCATATTCCTTTTTCTCGATATAAGCAATGTCATCCTTTGCTTTCTGATAGTCCATTGTTTCGATATCAGAGAAGAAGAGGAGACTGCGTAGTGCAAAGTTCTTTGGATCGAGTGGGAGAAGCTTTTGTGCCAATTCCTTGATTGTAAAAGCATCTCCACCAGTAAGCATCATGGCTGTGAGATAGTTTACACCTGCAGGGACATCCTCGACAGTGAGGTCTTTCGTCTTATCGAATACGCTCTTATAAGCCTTAGCAGCTTCTTTGAATTCTTGGTTGTTGTAAGCGATGTCACCAAGTTCCTTATAAGCATCAATGTTCTCAGGTTCCTTTTCGAGGATTTTCTTGAGGGTTTCTTGAGCTACAATTGGGTTTACGTTCTTATAAACGCGTGCAGACAATTTGAGTGCTTCAATATTATCGGGCTCATAGTTCAACACTTCGTCGAACTTTTGGCCAGCGCCACCCCAGTCTTTACGGAGGATGCAAACACGACCGCTCAGCATCAATCCTGGAACATAGGAAGGATCAAGCTGGTATACTTGTTTTGCGCATTGGTTAGCGCAAGGATAAATCTTTTGATCCAAGAAGAACTGTCCTACAGCCGTAAGTTGCTCCTTATCCTTTTTTACTTTGGAGAGCAACTTTGCGAAAGTCTTGTTGGCAGCTTCAGGATCGCTCATTTGATTAGCGATAACCTCTTCTGCCATGGCCTGTACACTAGCTTCCATTGGGACAGGGTTATTTGTCTGATTCTGCGCATTTGCGGCACCAAAAGAGAATGATGCAAACAATAGGGCTAGGATGAGATTTTTCTTCATAGAGTCTTCTATTGATGTTTTGTTTGATTCAATTTGATTTTAAGTGCCTCAACGATATATAAGATGTCGTTCAGTAAGCATTTCAACTGCAAATATAAGTAATTCCCACCAAACGAGCACTGTTTATGGATAAAAACTTGCTCCATAAGTGTTTTTAAGACGATATAGCATACTTAATGAAGAAAAAAATAAGCTATCTCAGTAAAATCGATTATATTTGCATCTTAATTCATCCCCCACTTTATGTTTCTGGGGGCTAATAAATCATAGAACAATGCGCAGAAAATTATTCTTCCTCTTCTCAAGCTTGCTCCTTACAGCCACTGGTTGTGCGTCGAAAGCCGGCAATCCTACAACAGCTAGCTCAAGCAATTACCAAGATTCTCCTACCACTATTGTAAATCCTTCCAATCCTGATGCTGTTCCTGCAACGGTTTTTCCTGTAAGCTCCGAACTTAATGGTCATGATGCTTTTGCCTATATCAAAAAAAAGTATGCAGGAAAGGTTGTTCTTATCGATTTTTGGGCCACCTGGTGCCCTCCATGTCGAGCTGCAATGAAGGAAGTGGATTTAATCAAATCAGACCTTCAGAAGAAGGGAGCTATCTTTGTATATATTACAGGTGAAACCTCTCCAGAAGCTGAGTGGAAAAATGCCCTCCAAGTCATTAGTGGGGATCACTATCGCCTTACAGATAAACAATGGTCTGAATTAGGTGGTGAACTCAATATGCCTGGAATTCCAGCATATATGTTGCTTAATAAAGACGGAAGTGTGGCATATTCGAATGTTACCCAAGGTGGTTATCCAGGTAATAGCCTTATTCAAAATCAAATAGAAACAGCTTTAACCAAGTAGGCTCATGCTGATCACTTCATATCTCCAAGCATTTGGACAATACCTTGTTCTTATGCGAAGAGTTTTCGCAATCCCAGAGCGGTTTCGTATGTTCTGGAAGCAATATGTCAAGGAGATGGCATCTTTGGGGGTTGACTCCATTGTAATAGTCTTGTTGATTTCATTCTTTATCGGAGCTGTTATTTGCATCCAAATCAAACTTAATATTGAAAGTGCATGGATGCCCAAATGGGTTAGTGGTTATGTCACTAGAGAAATCATGCTTTTGGAGTTTTCTTCCTCCATTATGTGTTTGATTTTGGCTGGAAAAGTCGGCTCTAACATCGCTTCTGAAATAGGAACAATGCGCGTGACACAACAGATTGACGCGCTAGAAATTATGGGTGTCAACTCAGCGTCATATCTTATTTTACCTAAAATAGTGGGTATGCTGACAATGATTCCTTTATTGGTGGTGTTTTCTACAACAAGTGGTATTATTGGAGCTTATGCAACTGCATATATTGGCCATATATTGACACCAGCGCACTTAACAGAAGGAATACAGTATGATTTTAATCAATGGTATTTCTGGATGGGAGTAGTAAAGAGCTTCTTCTTTGCCTTTATAATCTCTAGTGTTTCTGCCTATTATGGTTATCGTGTGGAAGGTGGTTCGGTAGAAGTCGGAAAAGCTTCTACAGATGCAGTTGTTAGTTCATCGATGCTCATTCTTTTCTCCGATCTTTTCCTTACACAAATACTCTCATGATCCAACTTATAGAACTTCGCAAGGCTTTTGAAGACAAAAAAGTTCTGAAAGGCATTGATACGATCTTTGAAGCCGGCAAAACAAACTTGATAATTGGACAGTCTGGCTCGGGTAAAACAGTGTTGATGAAATGTATTGTTGGGTTGTTTTCACCAACGTCAGGACAAATTCTTTACGATGGTCGAGATATTGTAACGATGTCCAAAAAAGAACGCGTGATGCTACGCCGAGAAATGGGAATGATATTTCAAAGTGCAGCTTTGTTCGATAGCCTTACCGTTGAAGAGAATGTTATGTTTCCGCTTGATATGTTCTCTAATGAAAGCTATAAAGAACGTGTGCGCCGAGCCAGATTTTGCTTAGATCGCGTTAATCTATCAGATGCAGGACACAAATATCCTGGAGAAATTTCTGGTGGTATGCAAAAACGAGTAGCTATAGCGCGCGCTATAGCTTTAAAGCCCAAATATCTCTTTTGCGATGAGCCGAATTCAGGCTTAGACCCTAAGACGTCATTGGTAATTGATGAACTGATTCATTCGATTACGCAAGAATACGGAACAACTACTATCATAAATACCCATGATATGAATTCGGTAATGGGGATTGGAGAGCATATCCTATACATTTATGAAGGACACCGTGAGTGGGAGGGTACTAAAGATGAAGTAATGACAGCTGATAATGAGCGCTTGAATAGCTTTATTTTTGCTTCTGATCTCTTCCGTAGGATTAAAGAAAGTAATACATAAACCCTATGCTGATTTCATCTACAATGAGCTATCTCGAATCCATCTTTTACGCAGTGCCGCTCTCCCTTTTACCTTTGCTTAATACTACTGCTCGTATGGATTTAATCGACTTCTACAAAGAGCAACAGTCTGCAGCTGTTGTTAATAGTATTGGTGGAGAAACGACATTAGAGAGCCTCGAAGAAAAGTGCATTACTTTACGGTATACTCCAGCATCCATATGGAAAATGGAGCTCTTAGCAGATTCTACAATTCGAGTTACACGAACCTTTTATGCTAGAGATACTACGCATTTAGTACGGGTTTATAACAAGAAATGGCAAGTACTTAGGAAGCAACCTTAACCTGTCTGTATTTGTTGGATTGTATAGGACTACCTGAAAAAGCCCCTAGAATCAAATGATTCTAGGGGCTTTTTATTTCCCTGTTTCTTTAAATGGGTAAATCATAGAGAAGGCATTTAGCCATTGTGACGAAGATAAAGTATCCCTTGATAGAGATGGCGTAGCATGGGGATGAAATGGCAAAGGCCTTTGCGTGTGCAGTCAACCGCAAACCAGAAACAGCGTATCCAAGCAGAAGATCCATATTTATAATAGGTTAAAGCTCCCTTAGAACGTTGTACACCAGCGTCTACATAAATCATTGAACGTTTTAGCATTGTACTTGTTTCCACTACTTTATAAGGGTAGTAACGAATTGATAAACCTGCGCGTAGTGCGTCTATAAGCCATACTTCTTCTTCGCCACAAGTCAGAAATCGCGTGCCTAGTCCGAATCTTTCGTCAAACCGTACTTTCCCTTGCACACACTTACGACGGCACACCATTTCAATAGTAGAAATGGTGTAGTCTTTGGGAAGGTAGGTGATGTCCCGTTCTGCTTCTGGATATTTTTTTAGTAATTTCCCCGTGTAAGTGCTGGCGCGAAACAAAGCAACTTCAACGTTGGGATGTTGGTTAAAGGTACTGAATATAGTATCTACAGCATCGTTGGTTAGACGAGCATCGTCATCGGCAAACATAACTAGGTCTGCCTTGGCCAACTCAAGTGCGTGATTTCGATTAGAGGATAGGCCTTGCCCTTTGTGGGTACTAACAACCACGTCAATACGCGATGCAAGAGAAGAGGGAATAAGTTCCAAATAGCGCTCGTCTGTGTATTGATAAGAAACTATGTAGCGCACATCCTTGCGCTGGGGAAGAAGCAAATCGTCAATGCGAACAATTCCTTTATTCAAGGAGCAAATCAGAATGTCTAAAGTCATAGTTCAAAAGTATTTAGTGCTCGAATTACGCGTGTTACGTGTTCGTCTGATAATACCGGACTGATGGGCAGACTCAGTTCTTCGTTAGCAAGCTGTTCTGCAGTAAGAAAATCATTTTCATCTCTCCAGAAATGACGAATACACTGTTGTTTATGTATTGGAATAGGGTAGTGGATAAGTGTCTCTATATAGCCCTCTTGTAAATGCTCTTGGAGCCTTGTGCGATGTTGGGAGAATATAGGGAAGATATGAAAGACACTCTCCAGTTTTTGAGACAAGTCTAGTGTAGGGTAGGGAAGTGAAATGAGTGGATTCTTAATTTCTGTAAGATATCGTCGAGCGATTTTTCGACGCTTTTTGTTGTCTTCTTGCAAGCTTCGGAGTTTATGCCGAAGAAATGCGGCTTGTAGTTCGTCTAAACGGCTATTGGTGCCCATATATTCATGGTGATATTTCGTGGAGGAGCCATAATTAGCTAATTGACGTACGCAATTTGCAAGAGATTCGTCATTCGTTACCATCGCACCTCCATCGCCAAGAGCACCTAGATTTTTTCCTGGGTAAAAACTATAGGCTGCAGCACCTTGCCAAAATCGATCTCCTGCAGGATGTCCTGCGTATTGAGCCCCATGTGCTTGAGCCGCATCTTCAAGAATAAACAAATTGTGTTGAGCCGCAAAGGTTGCAATGGAGTTCATGTCTGCCATTTTACCATAAAGGTGAACCGGGAGTATTGCTCTCGTTTTAGAAGATAATATAGGTGTTAATTGGCTGACATCAAGCAGATAATCGTCATTTGATACAGGGGCTAGTATGGGTTTCAATCCAGCTCTGACAACCGCTTGTACAGTGGCGATAAAAGTATGCTCAGGTACTATAACCTCGTCGTTCTCAGTCCATCCTTCTAATATTTTCTTTGCCATAAGTGTCAGCCAAAGAGCGTCTAAACCGTTGGCAACTCCTACGCAGTGAGTTGTGTGGCAGTATTCTGCAAACTCCTCTTCGAATTTCTGGGTCTGTAGTCCAAGTAAAGCTCGGCCACTTTGAACTACTTCCGTAATATCATTGTGGAATGCCTCTAAAAAACGCTCGTTTATAGCTGCTACATCTAAGAATTTAACCCAGTCCTTCATGACAGTTGAACTATATATTTATCGTAACAGATGGTATGACCTCCAAAACTTTCTTTCTGAGCCACAAGTCCTTCGTTGATCACTGTACCTTCGCCCTCCATTGATGTTCCAAAATCAAAGAATCGTGGTCGTACGGAAGATGGAATGCCTTGTAGTTCCTCAAATAAAGTAGAAAACAACAAGTCGAGTGCTCCATATTTACGTCCAATCGGTGATGCAGCTATATATTGTGCGTGAACTACTCGAGGGGTATGAAAGAGTAGGGTACCACCAACTAAATTACCTTGAGAGTCTTCAACAGTGTGCAAACTTATATTTCTAGGAAATCTCGTTGTCAATAGTTCAAGCTCTTGATAAGTGTGTACTGGTCGTGCATCATGGCGCTCTAATAATGTATCTGCAAGGAGATTCCAGAAGAGAATGAGATTGTCCGAGTTCTGTTTGACAGAGAAACCATGTTGTAAAGCCTTCTTTATTTGTCGTTTCCGGTTTGTTGATAGTTCTGTTTGGCGGTCCAGAGCTACGCTAGTCGAAATGTAACGTCTAAACAACTGTGCTTCTATATAGTGAAGGGCGAAAAGCTGGTCTTCTGCTGCCGTTTCATGGTAGATACTTGGGACAGGGTTTACGAGCATACGCTGTGCTTGGAAATTATCACGATAGAATTTTACAATCTCCAAGAGTATGTCACAAGATTCTAGGACTCCCACACTTTTATTAAGCAAAAGACCACCGTAGGTTAGTCCACCGTGGCTACGAATCTCCATTTCTTCCTGATGCCAAGTAGCAGGGAATAAGGCACATAAATGTTGCTTCTCATCGTAAACCAACAAAGATACATCACAGAATCTATCAGCGTGATAATCCATATACGCTCTTTCAAAGAGAAATGTAGCATTTCTAGAAGAACGCACAAAGGCATCCCAAATCTGTGAGTCAGAGAGTCTATAGAGATGAATATAATACATGAGTAATCAATAGCTACAAATCAGCTTATTAGATGGAATCCTTGGATTGTATCTGTTTAAACTCTAATACAACAACTTAATAGCAGTGTCCACAGAGTAGAGCTAAAAATAGGGCTCAAATAGAGTTATGTTTAATAACCCTGTAGGCTTTAAGGTATTCGTCAAAAGTGTGAAGGTAGCCATCTGCCTTATACGATTCAGAGGTGAAGCACAGACCTACAAATTCAGGAGAGAAATCATAAAGACGCGCCCAGACCATTGCAGGAATGTGAATGAATTGCGAACAGGAGTCCAAGGTTACTACAATCTTTTGTGAGGGACTTTGCAGTTCTAACTTGCAGCTTCCATGTAATGCTCCAAGTAATTCGTGGGTTGTACGATGAGCATGTCCTCCTCGTTGTGCCTCTGGAGGAACACTGGTAATCCAAAAGGTACGCTGTGGGACGAATGGCAATTTATTATGTTCTGCAACATTTAAAACTCCGCGTTCGTCTCGAAACTGAGGGCAAGTTATCCATTGAACTCCAAGAGGGGCTGCATCAGGTATGAGGGGGGCGTCCATTACATCAAAATGTGTTTATTAAACATAATGACCATTCAATTTTGGTTGTCGATTTTTTGAAGGTTTGTCGAAGTTGTCAAGTTTCTTTTTGGAAAGAAAGAACAAATCTCACGTATTCTCAATATGAAATGACTCTCAATTGTTCTTTTTCTACCTAACAATAATAGATGAAGACTTAAGCTCTAGAATTCGCGTACAGAATTAGCCAAGAATCAATGATAAACATAATATGTTCCTCTGCAGTTATCTCTCAAACAATAGGAGAAATTATGTCTACCTGGAGTTAGTCTTGAACCTGAAAAACCTTGGACAATGTAACTACGTATTTTAGTGTAGATGCTTTGTAGGAAATGTCTCCTCCATTATTGGGAAGACGTTGGGAAGATGGTATTTGTGCCTTACCTATTCCTGCGACATCGTAACTGGCCACTAAGGTGACTCTGTAGCTACCTCCATTTTGAACAGTTATTGTGTCGTTTACTTGCATAGCTTTAGCGTCATAGACTTGCGAACTGGTGTATCGCTGAGTATAGTTGTCTGCTGGATAAATTGTCCAATAGTAATGAGCCTGGTAAAGATGCTTTCCTTGTTTTGATTCAATAGCCGAAATCACGAAGGGTTCTCCTGCTTTAAGAACAGCACCACTACTAGTATCTAAGTTTTTAGCCTGTAGACCTACAAATTCAGGAAACGTTGCGGTATACTCTTCCTTGTCCTCGGAGCAAGAAAGCGTGGTTGCTAGCAGCGAAGCAGAAAGAAAAGCTAAGTACTTTTGATTAAACATAAAGTTCTTGTTTGTTTTGAGGATGATATTTGAGGTAAAAGATTCAGAAAGAACAAAGAGTCTCGTACAAACTTTGTACAGGCAACCCCATCACATTGACATAAGCCCCGTGTATACCAATAATTCCAACGGAGCCAATCCATTCTTGAATACCATAACTACCAGCTTTATCATAGGGCTTATATGTATCTACGTAAAACTCTATCATTTCACGGGTGAGCTTTGCAAATTCTACTTGAGTATGAACAGATTTGACAACAGATTTTTCTGTAGTGAAAACTCCGAATGCAGTGGTAACGATATGTTCTTTCCCACTAAGCAATTCCAGCATTTCGACTGCTTCTACCCTACTCTTGGGCTTTCCTAGTATTTGGCCATTAATTCTTACTACGGTATCTGCAACTATAAGCATTTGATTTGCAGTAAGATTAGACAAATAGGCTTGCGCTTTTTTTCGTGTAATAAAAGCTGCAACTTTATCATCGGCTAAATCCTCCGGAAAACTCTCATCAATGCCTGGAATAACAGAAACCTTGAACGAAATCCCCAGTTGACTTAAGAGCTGTTGGCGACGTGGTGAATTGCTCGCCAGGAGTATTTGATATTTTTTGAGGTGTTCTAGCATGAATGTTCAATTATTACAGAAAAAGCATAACAGTTGATTACCAGCCAAAAGCTTCGACGTTGTGCATCCATAGGTTTTGAGCGCGTAACACTTGTTCTACTACGTCACGCACGCATCCGTTGCCTCCGGAGTATTCTGATATATAGGTCGAAATTGCCTTAATCTCTGGAGCAGCATCCTGAGGGCAGCAGGGGCAACCACAACGCTGCATCACTTCGTAATCTGGGATGTCATCTCCCATATAAAGTACTTCTTCAGGTTTTAATTCATTAGCTAGAAGATAGTCATCGAATACGTTGATTTTTATAGACACTCCCATGAATATATCTGTGATACCCAAACCCATGTAGCGTTCTTTAATTGTCTCGTTCTTACCACCCGTAATAATTGCTAGGTGAAGCCCCATCTTCACTGCGTGTTGGAGGACGTATCCATCTTTTGTATTGGCAGTGCGTACTGGTTGCCCTCCAAGAAGCAATACATTACTTTCGCTGAGAACTCCATCGACATCGAATATCAATGCACGGATTTTTGATAAGTCGTAGTTAATCATTGTTGAAAGTCTGATAAATGCTCTTGCTCAAGAGATTATAGAGCTGTAAGTGTAGGGGATGCTCTGCCAAGAGTTCACATTGCGTATTCAAAACGCGTTCGTCACCTCTAATTGCAGGGCCTGTTTGTGCGTCTCTTGCTGGAAGCGTCTTGATTTTCTCTGCAGTTTCTTCAATCAGAGGTTGGAGCCATTCAGCAGGAAGTCCTTGTTGTTCTAGTTGTTGTCCCGCAATATCATAAAGGTGATTGACAAAATTGCAGGCAAATACCGCTGATAGGTGAAGCTTCTTACGCTGTTCTGACGATAATGTGTGGACATTGTGAGATATGCTTTTTGCAAATGTGGTCAGTCTTGCTGTTACCTCTGCATTTTCTCCTTCCACAAAACAGGGGACTTTTCTGAAATCTAGAGCACGATCTTTTGAAAATGTTTGTAAGGGATACAACACGCCATGAGGCATTTGAGCAGAAGACAGAACGTCCATGTCTACACTTCCTGAAGTATGGACTATAATCCCCTCACGATGATGAGAAGGCCATTTCTCAATGATTTGGGCAATGGCATCGTCTTTAGTCGCTAAAATGTAGATTTCAGCCTTTGGCAAATCTGATACTTGTGTAGTTGCTTGGCTCCCCTGCCCTAGTTTCTCCACCAAATTTTGAGCTGTTGACCCCGACTTACTACAGATACCTACTATTTGATGGCCAGCTTTAGTTAGTGCCATAGCTAGATGTGTAGCAAGATTTCCTGCTCCTATGAGGGATATCTTCATTGAACTCGTGGGAAAGTTAGTCATATACGGCAAAATTACGCAATTATCAGCATAAAACAAAGAAGTGCAGCACAAAAGTACCGCACTTCTTATCGGATATTGTGAGAGAGGGACTTCTAATTATCCGTAGATAATGTTACCATTCTCATCTTCAAAGGCTGTTGTGTCCTTGGAGTATTGGTTCATAGCTCGCATACTCATACCCATGCTAGAGAAACCTCCATCATGATAAAGGTTTTGCATCGTTACTTTGCGAGTAAGATCAGAGAACATCACGATAGTATAATCAGCGCATTCCTCTGCAGTAGCATTGCCCAATGGAGACATTTTGTCAGCAAAGTCCATCAAATCGCTCATACCCTTTACACCGCTACCTGCAGTAGTGGGAGTAGGGCTTTGAGAAATGGTATTTACGCGTACATGTTTCTCACGGCCATAGATATAACCAAAGGAGCGTGCAATGCTTTCGAGCAAGCTCTTAGCATCAGCCATATCATTATAACCAAAGAAAGTGCGTTGAGCTGCTACATATGACAAAGCTACTACTGATGCGTATTCATTGAGCGCGTCTTGCTTCTTTGCTACTTGCAGCATTTTGTGGAAAGAGAGCGCCGAAATGTCAAGCGTTTTATTGAGATAGTTATAGTCCAAGTCGTCGTAAGTGCGTTGCTTGCGGACATTAAGGCTCATTCCGATAGAATGGAGCACGAAATCAATCTTACCTCCGAGCAAACGTTGGCTTTCAGAGAAGACTTTTTCCAAGTCTTCGACACTTGTGGCATCAGCAGGGATGATAGGAGCATTGAGTTGCTCTGAAAGTCCGTTTAGTTCGCCCATGCGCAAGGCTACAGGTGTGTTGGTAAGGGTGATGCTTGCACCTTCTTCTACTGCTTTTACAGCAACTTTCCAAGCTATGGAGTGTTCATTGAGTGCGCCGAAGATAATACCGCGCTTTCCTTTGAGGAGATTATGACTCATGTTCTATTTGTAAATAATGAACTCCCTATTATGGGAGTCAAAGTTATAATTTATACTGCGCAAAAATAGTACTTTTGTGCAAAATGACCAACTCATAGCAGTATGTTTTGGTTGATAGTGAAGCTTCTAGTGCTTATTTTGCTATACTAGAGTTTACAAAATAGAACGTCTTAAGTCGTGTTTTCTCGTAACAATCTCGCGTCCTATACTATTTGAGTGCGTTTCAATAGAGAGATTTATGTCTATATTTGACTAATAATAGTCTTTGGGGTCGATACAAAGGGTAGCAAGCATATCAGCACTTTGCAACAATGGTACAAGTGCATGTTGGCGACAGGCCTCATAATAAGCTTTTCGCATTTGAGAACCAGCTTCTCCTGCTTCAAAAGCACCGCGATGCCAACGAATTGCTAATTGTTCATCGCGCTGTAATTTGAGATAATGTGAAACTATTAGATTTGACTTCTCACCATGTCCGTATGGGAAATCATCTTCTTCGTCATATCCAGGATACGTTTCCCAGTGTCCATAAGCATTTCTCCTTCTCTTTTCGCATGGTTTATACCGATTGCACTTCCAAATGTCATGAAATAGCGCAACTATGGCCAAACTCTCTTCTGATATTGGGGCGTAGCAGGCGTCATCATCATGAAAAACGTGCGGCTGTAGCGTTGATTTGTAGATGCGTAACAGCGTTTCAAACACATTTAGCGAATGCAGACACAGGCCCCCAGGCTCATCTAGGTGATGAGCTGCGGAGGCTGGTGCAGAAAAAAAGTCGGTTTTACAATTTAAATACTCGAGAAGTCCGAGTAGTCCTTCACGCTTGATGTAGTTTCTACTAACATCAAGAAAAATCTTGCGGTTTTGCAGTATTTCATCTTCGGTCATAGCAAGGATATTTATCAAGAAAATGCACGTAATCGCATTTCAGAGACAAAGCAATCTCGAAAGATTTCTTCAGCTTCTGGCTGACGATTGCGGAATAATCCAAAGACACTTGAACCACTTCCTGACATGGATGCATAAACAGCTCCCATGTCATAGAGAGTTTGTTTTATTGCTGCAATCTCTGGATATCTTTGGAAAACACTTACTTCGAAGTCGTTATTTATCGTTTCTTTCCAGGTTTCAACCGGACGTGCTAAGGAGAGTAATAAGTTCTCACTAGAAGCTCGAGGAGTTACCAAAGCGTATGCCTCGCGTGTGGATACATGGATACGAGGTTTCACCAGTACAAGATTCAATCCTGCGAGATCGAAGTCTATTTGGGTGAGCTCGTCGCCAATTCCAGTGGCATAAGCTGGACGTGCGTGGTAGAAGAAAGGACAATCTGCTCCAATTCTACTGAGGCGGTACTCTACATCTTCATCGTCCATGCCTAGTTCATACTGTTCATTGAGTAAGCGCATCATAAACGCTGCGTCACTGCTACCTCCTCCTAAGCCAGCCCCTGAAGGTATTCGCTTATGAAGCCACACTTCTATAGGGGGGATTTGCGGATAGTCTTCGCGGAGCTGATGGTAAACTTTGACTACAAGGTTGTTCTCAGGCGTGCCATCTAATTGAAGCCCCGTCTCATGCAATAAACATGGCTGAGTGGCGTTGGGAGCAGACACCACCTCTAAGTTATCATGTAATGGAATTGGATAGAAAACGGTCTCTATATCGTGGTAACCATCTGTACGGCGTGCCACAATGTTTAGACCGAGATTTATTTTGGCGCAAGGAAATACGACCATAGTCCAATCTTATTTTAGAAGTTTCACGGAATTAGAATTTTACAGACAAGAGAATCGCATTGTTTGCTCTAACTTTTATCTGTGTGCATGCGTCTGGAGCAAGAGATATATTGGACTCCTCCCCAGAGATTAAGTCAACAGCAGAGTATTCTCCACTTGGTATTGACAAGAAATCAAAAGCATGAGCAGGAATGCGAATACCGCATTCTATGTATGTATCGGAGAAGTTGGCAACGCAAAAGAGAAGTTCGCCTTCTGTTTTGCGCAAGAACGCATATTGTCTATGACAATCAAAACCTTCGGCTCCATCGTAATTGACATACATCAAGTCGTAGAATAGCCCCTCACTCAAGGATTTGTTCTCATTTCTTAAGCGAAGAATACGTTGGTAGTCTTGATATAATGCTAATTCCTCGCCCGTGAGCACTTGGTTTGGGGACTTTGTGCTCTTGAGGCTAGGAGATATAGAAGACAATTTATGGAGACTTGGTACACTCCAATAGTCAAAAATAGTCGTGCGTCCGTCTTTTCCTGAAAAACCTTCAGCGTCCATACCCTTTTCTCCTATTTCTTGTCCTGCATAAATCATGAGCGGATTGTTACCCATACATGCTGCAACGACTAAACCAGGAATGGCTTTTTGCGCATCTCCGCAGAAGAAGTCAGAAGCTATGCGTTGTTCGTCATGATTCTCTAAGAAATAGAGCATGTGCTTCTTTATATCATCAGTATTTTGCCAAGCATTCGTGATAGCTGCAGCGCTAGTTTGTTGACAAATCACAGCACGTAGGGTGTCATAAAGTCCCACTTTGTCATAGAGATAGTCGAAACCGCCATGATGAATATAATTACGATACTCATTGGGATTGTAGACTTCTGCAATGAATTGGACGTCATATTTTGCCTTAACCTGAGCAATGGCATAATGCCAAAACGCAACTGGCACCATTTCTGCCATATCGCAGCGGAAAGCATCAACACCTTTACTTGCCCAAAACAGCAAAATATCAGTCATCTTCTGCCAAGTAGAAGGAATGGGGGCAAAGTGTTGTGCACCACCTCCATTATAATCTACTCCGTAATTTAGTTTTACTGTTTCGTACCAATCATTACGATTGGGCCAAGCGTGAAAAACATCGTTACCAGTTGCTTTGGCAGGATGTTCAAGATAAGGAATACCACCCTTCTCTGCTTCAACAAAGTTTTCCGTATGTAGTGGTTCACCCCAGCAATAATAGAAGTTGTTTCGTGGAGTAAAAGCTAGTTCTTCGTCATCTCCAACTCCCAAATCTTCAAACCCTTTGGGGGCTACATCAGAATGATAGGAACGCGCTACATGATTGGGCACGAAGTCAATTACAAACTTCAAGCCTGTTTTATGGGTTCGTTCTAGTAATGCTTCAAACTCTGCCATACGATTAGGCACATCTTCTGCAAGATCCGGATCAACGTCAAAGTAGTCTTTAATAGCATAAGGAGAACCTGCTCTACCTTTGACAATCCATGGGTGGTCTAGGTGAATGCCATAACGCGTATAGTCGGTTTTTGTAGCATGTTCCAAGACTCCCGTGAACCACACGTGAGTAAATCCATAATCCTTGATGCGTTGCAATGTATCTGCCGTGAATTCATTAAACTTCGCTACACCGTTATCTGCAATAGTTCCGTTGGGTAGATTCTTTGCTGGTTTGCAAGCACCATATAGTCGCGTAAATACCTGATATATATTCATGGAGATCTAAAGAGTTTGCAGCGTTTGCTTTCATAGGTTCTTTGCTTATGAAAGACGCATTACAATGTCCACTCCGATGTTTATAGCACACATCGGAAACTTATCAAAAAACAAAAAGCAGAGGCTACAATCTTTTTGCGCGACTGCAGCTTCTGCTTTTATATCCTAGGAATTAGAGGCTAGCACCTTGCACCAATACGTCTGCATTTCCTTTGCAGATTTTAGAAATCATGCCTTGTAAAGCCTTACCTGGTCCACATTCAGTGAAAACTGTTGCACCTGCAGCTACCATATTGTTTACTTCCTTTGTCCAAAGCACAGAGGAGGTAAGCTGAGCGATAAGGTTGGTCTTGATTTCTTCAGGTGAAGTGTGAGCCGCTCCATCCACATTTTGATAAACAGGACACTTGGGCTCTGCAAAAGAAGTAGCTGCAATAGCTTGTTCCAGTTCGTCTTTTGCCGCTTGCATGATGGGAGAGTGGAATGCACCACCAACAGGCAATACAAGAGCACGCTTTGCACCAGCTTCTTTTAGCTTAGTGCAAGCCAATTCAATGGCTTCTCGTTCCCCAGAAATTACCAATTGTCCAGGGCAGTTATAGTTTGCAGGAACAACGACTTGTCCACTTTCTTGGCTAACTGCTGCGCAGATTTCTTCGATAGTATGATCTTCCAAACCGATAACTGCAGCCATTGTGCCAGGGCGTGCTTCACAAGCTGCTTGCATTGCCAAGGCGCGTTTAGAAACAAGGCGGAGACCATCTTCAAAAGACAATGCACCAGCGGCGGTAAGAGCCGATAGTTCACCCAAAGAGTGGCCTGCAACCATATCGGGACGGAATTCGTCACCCAAGCAAAGAGCTGAAATCACGCTATGCAAGAAGACTGCAGGTTGTGTCACTTTGGTTTGTTTGAGCTCTTCGTCTGTACCAGCAAACATGATGTCTGTGATCTTAAAGCCCAAAATCTCATTCGCTTTATCAAAGTATTCCTTAGCTACAGGATGGTTCTCGTAGAGATCCTTACCCATACCTACAAATTGTGCACCCTGTCCGGGGAAAACGTATGCTTTCATTTTATTGCTATTTGAATCTATAAAGAGTTTGTTTACAATATCTAGCACGAAAGTCTCTTGTTATGCGAGAAAAATCGCGCTTACCGAGAGCAAATATACTAATTATTTTGCGAAAATCCTTGTTTGAAATGGATATTTGCCGCTTCGAAGTCAATTTATTGTTTGTGAAATCAATACAATGCTAGCCTATCTTTCAATGATATCAGATGATGAATCGCTGCTCTCTTCTTTTTTTATGAGGAGAAGTAAGTGCGCTCATAGTATCTAACGAAAACGAGCTAATGTAATCTCGAACAATCAAAAACAACACCAAAGAAAAAACAGAAACGCTTATCTTGGGTGTTGTTATTTTGAGAATTCAATTTATGAAAAGAGGTAGAGCTACCTTACCACACAAATAGAGGATAGTCTTTCATTAGTTCATTCACTTGGGATCGAACTTCTGTTATTACGCCTTCGCAACCGAAATTGTCAAGGACACGTTCAATTAGTTCTGCGATTTTTGCCACAAGATCTTCCTTAGCGCCACGAGTGGTAATAGCAGCAGTACCAAGGCGTATGCCTGAAGTCTGGAATGCGCTACGACTGTCGAAGGGAACCATATTCTTGTTTACTGTGATATCTGCAGCAACAAGGGCATTTTCTGCTTGTTTACCTGTTAGCTCTGGATATTTGCGGCGCAAGTCAATGAGCATAGAGTGATTGTCTGTACCACCAGAAACAACATCAAAGCCGCGCTTAGAAAGCTCCTCTGCTAATACTGCTGCATTCTTCTTCACTTGTTGTGCCCAAATCTTAAATTCTGGGCGAAGGGCTTCGCCAAAGGCAACAGCTTTAGCTGCGATAACGTGCTCCAATGGTCCTCCTTGGATGCCAGGAAATACAGCGCTATTGATGAGCTGTGACATCTTTTTCACCTCTCCCTTAGGAGTTGTGAGCCCCCAAGGGTTCTCAAAGTCTTTACCTAACAAAATAACACCTCCGCGAGGACCTCTCAAGGTTTTGTGAGTTGTTGAGGTGACAATGTGGGCATATTTCACGGGATTGTCTAATACACCTGCTGCGATTAGACCTGCAGGATGCGCCATGTCCACCATTAATAAGGCACCTACTTTATCAGCAATAGCACGCATGCGCTTATAGTCCCACTCACGACTATAAGCGGAACCACCTCCGACTATGAGTTTAGGCTTATGCTCAAGTGCAAGTGCTTCCATTTCATCGTAGTCTACCAAGCCTGTCTCCCGAACAAGGTGATAAGGAATTGGGTGATATAGAATGCCTGAGGTGTTCACAGCAGAACCATGTGAGAGGTGTCCGCCATGCTCAAGACTAAGTCCTAAGAACTTGTCTCCTGGTTTCATTACTGCCAAGAAAACAGCTTGATTAGCTTGCGCACCTGAGTGAGGCTGAACATTAGCAAACTCCGCATCGAAGAGTTGACAAAGGCGATCGATAGCGATTTTTTCTACTTTGTCGACAACCTGACAACCACCATAGTAGCGATGCCCAGGATAACCTTCTGCATACTTGTTGGTTAATACACTACCCATAGCACGCATCACGTCGTCGCTTACGAAATTCTCGCTAGCAATTAGTTCTATACCATGGATTTGTCGATTCTTCTCGGCATTTATGAGGTCGAATATTTGTTGATCCATACTAGTTGTGTATTATAAATGGTTGAGAATAACGTATCACTATACGAGTTTAACTTGATTCAAGGACTGCTCCATATCACAATAATGGCAAGTCAAGGTATCTTGGCTCACCACAAATCTAGTGGGCATTGGTTCGTTGTTGCAGATGCATTTGGGGTTATTGCAGCGAACGATGTTGTTTAGTTCAGTAGGAAGGACTACTGCGCGCTTTTCTACGACAGAATAGTCTTTGATGATGCTTAAAGTTACGTTGGGAGCAACGACCGATAGTTGGTTGAGCTCAACTTCTGAGAAGAATCTATTAGCAATCTTAATAATGCTCTTACGTTTCATTGCGCTACTCTGAAGATTGTAACCAATAAACACCGTATCGTGGTCAAGTTCTTCGATTCCTAGGAGTCGGATTACTTCAAATAGCTTATCTGATGGGATGTGGTCGATCACCGTTCCATTCTCAATGGCGGCAACCATGAGTTGTTCTCTTTTCATTGTCGGATTATCTCTGGTGAATCATTGAATAATGGTGGTGTCATTTTTGATATCCTCTAAAGTGATACCTAATGCATTACAGAGGATGGCTTCACGAGCATAAAGACCATTCAAAGCTTGTTGGAAATAGTAGGCGTGAGGAGTGTCGTCTACATCTTGTGTGATTTCATTCACGCGTGGTAGAGGATGAAGGATTCGCATATTATCTTTTGCTTTTCCTAGCATGTCACCACGGAGGATGTAGACATCTTTGACGCGCTCATACTCCATTAGGTCTGAAAAGCGTTCCCGTTGTACACGCGTCATATAGATGATATCTGCTTCTGCAATAGTATCTTCGTTGAAGTCTTCGTGTTCAACAAATTTAATGCCATGCTTGTTGCAGTACTGTTTGTACTCTTCAGGCATGGCTAGTTCTTTAGGGGCAATAAAATGGAACGTAGGATTAAAATGACGCATAGCCATAATCAAAGAATGCACTGTACGACCATATTTCAAGTCACCTACGAGATGGATATTCAAATTTTCGAGCTTACCTTGCGTTTGAAGCATGGTATATAAATCGAGCAAAGTTTGAGAGGGGTGCTGATGCGCACCATCTCCTGCGTTTACTACAGGTGTTTGAGTCAATTCGCTGGCATAAAGAGCCGCACCTTCAAGGAAGTGGCGCATTACAATGATATCGCTATAATTAGCAACCATCATAATGGTATCCTTGAGTGTTTCACCTTTTGTAGAAGAAGTTACTTTTGGGTCGGTAAATCCGATGACACTTGCACCAAGGCGATGTGCTGCAGTCTCAAAAGAAAGTCGTGTACGTGTGGAAGGTTCAAAAAACAAAGTGGCAACAATGCGGCCATCCAGAAGTTTTCTGTTGGGATGCTGCTCAAATTCTTGAGCCATCTCCATGAGATAAAGGATTTTATCGCGAGAAAGGTCTGCGATACTTACCAAGCTGCTGTTGTTTGACATAGAAGCGTTTGGATTGTTGTGTTGAGAATTCAACTCCAAAGCTACTAATAATTTGTATAACTACCAAAGATTTGCTGAGAAACTTCCATATCTAAATTGAATGTGCCAATGTCCGTTGTAAAGAGCTTGAACAATCTATTCGTTTATGGCTCCGCATTTGTGGCATTTTCCTTTCGTCTCCAGGCCTGAACCGCATTGTCCACAGCGATAGGGCGAACGGTTATGCTGGAAATGTCGATGAAGCGCGAAATACCAATAGGCTGCCAAAACTGGATATCCAAGATAAATATGGACACTCTGTGTGAAAAAAAGATAGAGTACCATGCAAACTCCAAAGAGTGAGGCTAGATAGGCAACTGCGTCTACGACTGCAGGTTGCTTAAACACATCGTCTATAACAGCTATGAGCACAATTAGCATCGTCCAAAGGCTCAGTAGAAAGAGGCGAATGGGAAGGGCGTTGGAGGTGAGGGGATTTAGCGTTGGGTTATAATAGAATCCCTCCCATATACTGGGTGCAAACTGCTGAATTGCTCCATACAAAACAGCAGAACTACTTACTACTAAGCATAGTAAGGTGGGATAGAAACTCTTGATATCATTGATATGCACCATTTGGAATCGTGCGTGTCGCAAGTTTTGAATGCCAAAGAAGACGATGCCAAGTGCAAGGAAAGAGAGAACCAAGAGCATTTTCCAGCTAGAAAACAAGTAGATAAATCGCGAAATAAAATTGTCTGGTACAACTTTGTCGTGTAGATCTTTTGCCCTAACCCAGCCCATTGTTTGCGGATCACGGGCTAGCATAACCCACATACTGTCTATTGTATCAGAGGGAACTGAAGTTATATTGGTTACAACCACAGCATCCCACTGATGAAGCCTTAGTTCGTTTGTGTCTTCAGATAGTCCAAAAGCGTTTGTTGGAGTATAAGCCAATCGGATGGTATCTGTCGCGATAAAGTTATAGTTGTGCCAGTAGTGATATTTCTGTTTAAAGGCTACAGAGTCAATGCTCTCTCCCACCCAAGGGTTTAATACTTGAGGGCGGTCATGCTTACATGCCACAAAAAGAGGAAGGCTAAGGCAAAAGAAGAGTAAAAATCTTCTAAAGGTGGGAGAAATAGAGACTTCCATTGCTAAAAACAATTAGAGATGATGCGTAATAGGAGGATGTGGCTGGTAGATACCACCTTACATGCGGACAGTGAGTGATTCGATTGAGTTATTCTACTCTACTTATTTTTGAGCCTTATTGAGAAAGCTATGTCAAGCACATCAAATCACCTTGCACTGTCAGACAAAAGATTCTTCATTTTTATTGGTCGGTGTGGACACTCATCTCACATTTAGCGCAATCGAACGTGAGGGGAAATGTACGTCCATCAGACATTCGTAGAGCAAGTGGTTCTTTCCAGGTGGGTGGACGTTTAGTTTCTCGTGGGCATTGACCATTGGCATAGCGAATACAATGCTTACAAGTCATCAGCGTTGCATCGGGTACAGGAGAAATTTCGAAGGCTGGTTGGACTTTTTGAGCACCATGTTCTTTAAGAAACAGCTCAGCAAGTCTGTTAGATATATTACTCGTGTAGTCAAGAGGCACACCTTTGAGAGTAATGGTCTCAGACACTGGAAGTCTAAGATCTCGCTTATGTGCGTTTTGGCATGCTTTAATGAGTTCTTCTACCAAGGTACGTCGCCATTCGTTGAGTTGTCCTGCTGGAATGAAATAATCGCCCTTTGTATTTACCTCTATTTCGTCAGCAATGAAGGGGGTACCTCCAAGTTTAGAGAGTTGACGCACTATATTCTCATGCTGTGGAGAGCGTGCTTCTTGCAATTCCATTGGAAAATCTAAACTTACGCAGACATCATGTTCGGTTTTTGCGGAAAGCGTGAACCCTTCAGTACTACCGTCTTTCTGACTCAGGGCAATTCTGATTGAAAGTACGCGTTCTGAAGACGATTTTTCCATTGTCTTCTCAAAAGCCCTGTCCTCATTGCGATAGAGTTCAGTGCCAGGTTTCAATGATTCTGGCACCTTGAGAGGAAACAACTCGGTTCCTTCTGCACGATTGATACGGAACCCTTGGAGGTTTCCTTTCTCGTCGAAATAGCAAAGTCCATCCCCATTAGCAAAGATCACAGATGTGTCTACTACAAATGAGCGTCGCCCTACCCTTTTTACAACTCCTACGGGGGCACCTATGGCTTTAGGTGTGTGTTTTGACCAAACATCAGGACGGCGGCCATGAAGGAAAAATTCCGTAAAACCACGATTGAAAGACTTTTCTACTTGAGGTTTGAAGGCATAGCGAGACTTACCGAAAGAAGCACGTTGAAGTTCGGGATGACGCGATAGTACAGCGTCTATCTTTTCGCGGTAGTGAGCTGAAATATTTCGGACGTAGCCAACGTCTTTCAAACGTCCTTCAACTTTAAAGCTACTTACACCAGCGTCAAGCATTTGCTCGATACTGTTTGTTCGGTTCATGTCTCGCAGTGAAAGGTGATGCTGTGTAGAAATTACGTGACCGTCAGCATCTATCAAATCAAATTTGAGGCGACAAAACTGAGAACAAGCTCCTCTATTGGCTGAGCGACCACAAATGTGTTGTGACACATAGCAACGTCCACTGTAACTAACACACAACGCTCCATGAACAAAGGCTTCAATAGGAACTTTTACAGCTTGTGTTATGGCGTTTAGTTGGTCTATCGAGAGTTCTCTTCCCACAACAATCTGAGAATAGCCACATTGCTCCAAGAATTTTGCTTTGTCCGCTGTGATGGTGTCCATTTGTGTTGAGGCATGCAAAGCAATGGGAGGAATGTTCATCTTAAGCAAGGCTAAATCTTGTGTAATTAAGGCGTCAACTCCTGCAGCATACAGGGCATGAACCATCTTTTCTACTTCTTCCAACTCATCATCATAGAGAATGACATTGAGTGTAACATAGACGCGAGCTCCAAATATATGGGCATAGTCGCATAAACGTTGTATGTCTTCGATCGAGTTGCCAGCCGCCGCGCGCGCGCCAAAAGAAGGTCCGCCAATATAAACGGCATCTGCTCCATGTCGTATGGCTTCTATGCCAATATCTGCATTTTTAGCGGGGCACAATAGTTCGATAGTTCTCATTTAGTTTGTTGTTTCTGTGCTTGTTTGATGAGGTTGTAGGCGCGGTATAAGCCTAGTTCCCCAGCTTTGCTAAGATCGGCTATAGCTTTTATGTTGTTGTTTTGAAGAAGTGCTGCTACAGCTCTATTAAAATATGCCTCTCCCATACGATCATCTAGAGAAATGGCTTGTGAAAAAGCAGACTCTGCGTCTGAAAGTTTGCCTTGTGCAGCAAAGACGCATCCGATGTTGTAGTAGGTCATTGCAGATTGAGGCTGCAAAGTCTCAGTACGATGTAGTAACGCTAGCGCTAGTTCAGGATTTGTCTCGACTAATGTGGAAGCCTCCTGAGCCAGAAGAATGGCCATGTGTTCAGGATTTTGTGAAGAAAGCCATTCATTTAATTGTGCTAAGGGGACAATGGTGGTAGAGTCTTCCGCACTTATCACTGCATTGTATAATTTGAGTGTAGAAGAAACAGGGAGAAAGAGGATGCTATAGTAGCCTACAGAAGATTGTGGGGCAGAAGTGACACGAAACATTGGCAGAAAAACACGCTCAACTTTCTTATTTTGAATACGTCCTGCGGTAGCTGTCAGACGAACTCTCAAACTGTCTTCTGGTTCTTCCACTAACTGTTGATATTGTTCTAACTCATGCTCTGATCGAGTTTTGACTTTTTTGATAGGAGAACGCTTTTGTTGAGAGAAGAAAAAGTCAAGTTGTGCGCGTTGCACACGAGTTTCGTCTGCAAGGGCAGCTTTAGTATTTCCTATCTTTCGATAGTTTTGGGCTCGAGCTGCATACCCTGCCCAGAAACGGGGATAAACGCGAATTAAACGGGTATAATCCTTGATAGCTTGTGAGAAATTCCCTACTCTTTCGCTGAGAAGTGCGCGATTATAAGCGGCAAGTGTGTTGTTCGGGTCTTTGTCTAAAACAAAATCAAAGTCTTTTATGGCTCGATTATCGTCTCCTACAAAAGAGCGCAATAGTGCTCTGTTGTAATGGGCTACAAAGTGCTGAGGTACTAGACGTATAACCTCATCGTAGTCTCGAAGTGCATCGTCATACCTGCGAAGAGCATGACGCACAGCAGCTCGCATCAAATAAGAATCTGCATCGTTAGGTGCGAACGATATGGCTTTTGTAAGAAAACTATCTGCAGCTACGTGTTGTTTATGTCGTAGTGCATATTGTCCTTTGAAGTTCCACATATTGGCATCCCTAGGAGAGAGACGTAACAAGGTGTCTGCCCAAGAGAGAGCTTGAAGTGTGTCTTTTTGCGCTAATGCGATTTCTACTTTTGCTAAGTAGATTTTGTTGTAGTTAGGCCAATGTGTTATGAAAGAGTCTGTTTCTGATGCTGCGTTGTTGTAGTCCTTTAGCTGTAATTGACTGACGATTTTGTTGAAGCGCACGTTCTGCTGCCACGGATTTTGTTTTAATACATGGTCATAGTCTGCGATTGCTTCTTGAAACTTTCGACTCTGACCATAACAAATCCCACGAAGTTCGTAAAACTCCAAACGAAAAGGATTCAATTCAATCGCTCTGTCTAGATCTTTGATGGCGCTTACATAGTCTTCTAACCGCGCTTTGGCATCCGCTCGGCAGAAATAAGCATCTGCCATGGAAGGACGCGCTTCTATGACTCGATTGAAATAGTGTATGGCAGTGATATAGTCGTCATAAGTAAGGGCTACCCGACCCATTGTCAGCACATTTTCTACATCAGTTTGCGCTCTGCTTGCCAATGCAAACAGAGCGCAAATCAATACTAGACTTGTTTTTACTACGAGTCTAGTATATAAAGAAACCATGCTTCGCAAATACCTCATTAGCTTTGAGAATACAGAATTGCATTTTAGGGAAAATCCCTTGGTCATTGCAGCAAATGTTTCCCTTATTTCAAAAGGGAGAGCTTACTTTGCCTTAGTTTTGTAGTGGCAACGAACTTTACCTTGAAGTAGATTATTGAGCTTCTTTTTGATAAGTTGTTTACGCATAGGAGAAATGTAGTCAATGAAGAGCTTTCCATCCAAATGATCAATCTCATGTTGTAGGACGCGTGCCAAGAAGCCATCTACCCATTCATCGTGCTCATTAAACTCTGCATCCATCCACTTAACACGTACACGCTTTGGGCGTTTTACAGATTCATGAATGCCAGGAATTGAAAGACAACCTTCTTCGTAGCTTCCAAGGTTTTCTTCGTCTGCTTCTACAATATGAGCATTGATAAAAGCGCGGTTGTAATCTTTATACTCAGGGAAGTCTTCTGCTAAACTATCAAGTCCTACAACAAGAAGACGAATGGGGAGACCAATCTGAGGTGCAGCCAGTCCCACCCCATCACTCTCTTCCATTGTTTCAAACATGTTGTCAATGAGTTCTGAGAGGTTAGGATATTCTGGAGTAATATCTTGCGCTACCTCGCGCAATACGGGTTGACCGTAAAGATAAATAGGTAATGTCATAGTTGTATTGAGTATATTAGGAGTACTTCGCAAAGAATATTAGAACCCATTACGTCGTTGCTCCATATAGTTTTGTAAAATAATGGTGGCAGAGATTTCGTCTACTAATCCCTTGTCGCGACGTTTCATTTTTCCGATGCCGCTGTCTAGTATCGCACGTTGAGCTAATACGGAAGTAAATCGCTCGTCGTAGAATTCTATTGGAATTTCTGGTAAAGCCTTTGCTAATGTACCGGTAAAACTCCTTACACGTGCTTGATTTTCTGAGGGCTGACCGTTGGGCTGTACAGGAAGTCCAATAACAATGCGCTCCACAGGTTCTCGTGATACGTATTCCTGAAGGAATTTAAGTAGTTCCTTTGTATCCACAGTGGTCAGCCCGTTGGCAATGAGTTGCAATGGGTCTGTCACAGCTATGCCAGTTCGCTTTTTTCCGTAATCAATGGAGAGTATGCGCATGAATAATGAGTAGTCAGAAGGAGAAACGATATAATCAGAGCAAAATTACTGAGAAAAGCTGAGAGGACCAAGTTTTTTTCAGCTTTTACCATAAACAAATAGAGCAAGAAGATTCCCGTTCGTAGGACTTGCAAGTACTTGGACGGAGTTGAAGTGGAAAGTGTGCTCTTTTATATGTTAATTTCAATAGCCTCAATAACGTAGAGTTTTCTTCATTCTAGGAAATGTGATGTGGCAATTATGTGTCTTTTGCCCATGAGCTTTTGTCATATAAGCAGATACTTTGGGTAAAATGTAGATTTTACTCTTTAAAAGTGTCTGTTTTTTCTGATAATCTAGATAAAACGTCTGAAAATTTACGAGGACTCGGTTTGTTCTTTTGAAAATGTCCGACGTTTTTCCAAAAACGATGGACTTTTTCGAAATTATCTCCTACAAACTGCGCAATTTAAGCTATGAAGATTGCTCTAGCTGCTGAGACTAAGTTTGACTGCTCTATTTTTGTGTTAAAAACAGTCCGTAAAAGTGTATAGTTTTCTTTGTTTCTTTGCGCTTGCGTTACGCCCCCAATTGGTCATTAAATTCTGAAGAGTTCTAATTAATTTGTTGGGTATTTAGTTTGCCGTTGGGTTTGGTGACATAGCGAGCTGCGTGGAGAACGAACGACAAATAAGGTGCCAACAAGAAAATGAAAGATGACAGGACGCAATCTTTATAATATCGAGAAGCACGACTACGTGATTTAGAGGGAGCATGACGAACTCGTAGCAAAAAGACCACATCAAACTAAAGGTTTAATGCGGCCTCATATTTTTGCCTTGGCTAGAAATGAGCTAGCTCTCTATGCTATACGCCAAATCTTTAAGTAGATATGGAGTGTGTCATTGCAACAACTTACTTTGAAGTATAGCGAGTTTCTACAACATTCCAGTCGATAATCTGCCAGATTGCAGCCAAGTGATCGGGACGTCTGTTTTGATAATCAAGGTAGTAAGCGTGCTCCCAAACGTCGATACCCATGAGAGGTTTCAAACCATGGCAAACAGGATTAGCACCATTGACTTCTTGAGAGATGACCAACTTACCTTCTTTGTCGGTAGAAAGCCATACCCAACCAGAACCAAAGAGAGTTGCACCCTTTTGTTGGAATTCTTGTTTGAAAGCATCGAAAGAACCAAATTGAGTATCAATAGCTTCAGCAAGAGAACCTACTGGTTTGCGGTCTGCTTGTGGTGCTGCAAACTGAGTGAAATAAAGATTGTGGTTGAGGAGTTGTCCTGCATTGTTGAAAATGCCACCTTCAGCCTTTTCTACAATTTCTTCTAATGTCTTTCCTTCAAAACCACTTCCAGGGAGGAGATTGTTGAGGTTGGTAACATAAGTGTTGAGGTGCTTGCCATGATGAATCTCAACAGTTTGCGTACCAATCACTGGTTCAAGAGCAGATGTAGCGTATGGAAGCGCAATAAGTTGAAACTTACCATCAACTGGTTGAGTTTGAGCCAATGCTCCTGCTGCATAAAGACTGAGGGCAATATGAGTAAGTGACATAATCGTAGTAATATTTAAGTTTGTTATGTTGGATATTCTAAGACTAATTACTTGTCTTGTCGATGGCAAAGTTAGCATTTCTTTTTGAATCGCACAAGATATAAGTGGAAAAAGTGGAGAAATCTGAGGATTATCGCGAAGATTGTTAGATAGCATAGCAAAAAAACGACTCTCTAAGTGCGATAAAAACACTTAGAAAGTCGTTTTAATATTATTGGAACAGTATATTTGCGTCTCGGGTAGCAGCTTGTTGCACCCAATCTTCAGGAATAAATTTCCAGTTATTGATAGAATGGGGGTTGATCTCGGACTGACGAGCGATATCGCGGCGTAAGTACTCACGCATTTCACAATCGCTGGTCCACAATACTCTGGATTTTAATTTCTCTAGTGGAATTCCAGCGCCTTTGGTTAGCAGCCCACCACCACCGTTCGCACGATAGGAATTGACAGCCACACGATATTGTTTTTGTAAATCGAAGGCAGTACCGTCAGCCATGCCGAGGATGGTCACCTTTTCTCCCTTGGGTTTACGAACATCAACAGTGTAATTGAGACCAGCGGCAGAATCAAAATTATAGGAAGAATGTTGCAAACGTTGCCAAGGTTCAAGCGCTTTTTCGAAATCGGGACGGAAAAGAAGAATATGGTCTGCTGGACTTTGCATCTGATTGGTCCAAAGGCTATAACTCTCCTCAAGATAGCGCTTTATCTCTTGACCTGAAAGTTGCAATACAAGAAGCTGGTTCTCATATTTGTAGAGATTAAACAAGTCTGCCATCTTGATGGGGCCAGCAGGTATGGCAGCATCGAACGAAAGTGGGGCTGCAAAGCTAATATCAGCCCCAGTAGCTGCTAGCTGAATACTATGGATATAATCTACAAAAGGAGAGGGTCCGAAGAAAGACTCGCGAGTGTCTAGGTTTGTTTTGTTATAACCGATGACTTGAGAAGTGTATTGTTTCACGGCTTCAAAGTCTTTCTGGAATTTATTGAGAAACTCTTGATCAGGAGTCTGTTCTTTGATGTCTACAACTTTACCCTTAATCTGTTTTTTTACGACTTTTCCCTTTGCATCTAATCCAAGTGTAAAGTCAGCTTGCGCCACTCTCATGGCATTAGCCCCAGGATTGAGAACGAGAACCTTTTGTTGTGTGCTATCGTTAAGAATTTCACGATTGGCAACTCTGTGATCGTGACCACAAAATACGACATCAACATCTGGAACTTGTTCTGCTATCTGATAAGCACAGTGATCGAGCATGCGAGATTGGCTGTGCTCGGGACCTACCCCACTATGAATAAGTACGACTACTACGTCTGCTTTTGCTGCTCTACGCATTATAGGGACAATCCGTTTGGCTGTTTCTGTTGCATCTTTGAAGTCCAAGTTTGCCCAAAGATACTCTGGGAGCCATTGTGGGATAGTCGGCGTAATAAGTCCTAGTACTGCGATACGTACCCCATCAACCTCTTCCTGTATATAAGAAGTTAGATATGGTCTTTGCTCTGAGCGTTTATATACGTTTGCACCTAGCACAGCGAAACCGCATTCGTCCATCCATTTGTCATAGACTGCATGACCGGTTTCAACATCGTGGTTACCTAGTGTAGCACAAAGATAGCCCATGTCGTTCAGCATACGTGCACAGAGGTGTGACCCTGTGGTGTCAACATAGTTATAATAGTAGGCGGAGGGCTGTCCTTGAAGGATATCCCCATTGTCTACTAAAAGAACACGGTGGTTACCTTTCTTTTGTCTCAACTGCTTGACAAAAGTGGAAATGCGGCTGAGACTTCCTTCACCTGGTTTGGCATTGATGAAGTCGTAAGGGAAGTAATTGCCATGTACGTCAGATGTTTCAACAATAGAAAATTCTACGTTTTTTGTTACTGTTTGAGCTAACATGTTTCCTGATCCTAGTAGACCGAAAAATATAACCCAAATAAGAAATCTTTTTGTGTTCATTGTGGAGATGTAATGTCTAATTTTTTCCTAGCTGCAAAGGTAAGAATAATCTATGGTCTATACAAGGCGACTATTTATTTTCGCTCTGCTTACAGTAAAAATCAGTAGCTAGAATAGCAAAGAAACCACCTAAGCTCTAAGCAAAGGTGGTTTCTTTATTATAAGTGCTTAAGAATAGACAAAGAATTAGCTACTAAAGCGTTTTGCCGCACGCAGTAGGTGGCGAGCATTAGAGATAATTTCTTGTGTCTCTTGTAGTGTGCTGAGATAAAGCAAAGCTACTGTGAGATTGCTTTCGTCTCGTTGGATGCGATCTTGGAGAGAATGGCGAATAGCAGAAACTTCATTTTTCAGAATACTACCATTTACTAATACTTCGTCACTAGTAGAAAAGTCGTTATTCTCGATTGCCGTTTGAATATCTACCAGGAATTTAGAGGTGCGTTCTACTACTGGTGCATATTCGTTGATGAAGTCATCAGGCAATGGACTGAAATTGTTATCAACGTGCTCGAGGATAGGTTCGAGCATACGCTTTAGCCCATAAAGAATCTGGGAAATGCTGTTGATGCCAAGATAGAACCAAGTATCTTTCTCGATAGCTTGTAGACGATCTATCTTGCGCATGCCGATAATCTCTTTACGGCGATAACGTTTCCACATCTCACGCTCGTCTTTAAGGAGAGATTCTGCAGAGCGAAGCGTGCGGATATTGTCGTTCATTAAGCCTTGGGCTGCTCCTTCAAAGATTTCGCGAGAGGACTTTATTAAATGAACCTCGGTTAATTGGCAATGTTGAAGCAGGAGTGACCACGTTTCTTGTTTGTCGCGTGTACTCATCATCTGGCGGAACAAGGTGTCAACATTTTCTGCTTGTTCTTGCTTCTTCTTGAAACGACGGTTGTTGGTAATCATGGTGAAAATAATCAGCCCAATCACACCAACCATAGCAAAGAAGCCACCGACGTTATTGAGTGTTGCGATAAGGAATGCCATCATAAAGGCAGCTCCAGCGGTAATAAACCAACCACCAATTACAGTCATCACACCTGTGATGCGATAAACTGCTGTTTCACGGCCCCAAGCTCGGTCAGCAAGTGAAGACCCCATGGCAATCATGAAAGCAACATAGGTGGTAGACAGCGGAAGCTTGAATGTTGTACCTATAATAACGAGCAAACCTGCTAACACGAGGTTTACACTGGCTCGAACGAGATCAAATGCAGCATTTTCTTCTGTAACTTCTTCCTTGCTAAAGCGTTCGTTGACCCAGTTTGCTACTGAAACAGGAACGTGTTTAGCCACATAAGAATTGAAGGTGAGTACATTTCGTACTGTTCTTCTTGCGACTTTAGAAGAAGAGAAGACCTCTTCATTTTCGCTTTGACTAGAAAGGTCAATGGTACGTTGTACTACTTGCTGTGCTTTTTTAGAGGTCCAAATGGCTACAGTCATGATTACACCAGCACCAATCAAGAACAACTGTACGTAAGGCAAACTTGAGTCACCCAAAAGGACGTTCATTTTGTGTGTGCTTGCCGTTACTCCTGCGCCTGCGTGGCTAAAATCAAGGTAACTTTCAAGACCTGCCAAAGGAACACCAATGAAGTTTACCAAGTCATTCCCTGCAAAAGCCATAGCCAAAGAGAATGTTCCAAGCAACACAATGATGCGGAATATGTTCACTCCTAGCCAATGAAGTATCTGAACGAGGACTGTGGAGATAGCAAGGCTATAGAGCACAAGCATATCAGGTTGTTCACGCACAAATGCTCCAAATGGGCTGTTTTGTACAATAGGTGCGTTTTTGAGGCTTACAGCAACGAGGAAGTAGAATATCAGTGTTATAGAAAAACCTCCATAGAGTGCGATACTCCAGCGTTGATGTTTCTTGTAGTTGAATGTGAAAATAAGGCGCGTAAACCACATCACAATCAGACCTACCACAAATGCTATGGCAACTGATAGGAAAATACCAAAGATAACAGTGAGCGCCTTGTCTGTGTTAATCAACTCTGAATAAGAATATCCATCATTGATGATATATTTCAACGCGAGTGCGGTGGAACCTCCCAAAAGTCCGAACACCAATGATACGGTTGTCGAAGTGGGGAGTCCTAACGTATTGAAAATATCTAATAGAATTACGTCCGTAGCACTGACTGCTAAAAAGACACACATGACATCGGCGAAGGAATAGTGCTGAGGTTGCAAAATTCCATGTCGAGCAATGTCCATCATTCCACTAGAAGTGGAAGCACCAATAAAGATGCCGACAGCAGCTACGGCCAATATAACCTTAAACTTTGCCGCACGAGCTCCAGCTGCGGGGGCTAGAAAGTTCACGGCATCGTTAGCAACTCCAACACTTAAGTCAAAGATTGCCAAGATTAAGAGGAAGCCGAGTACTACTAAATACAGAGAATCCATAGAAAAAGAACTATTGATTGAGTTGAAAAGATTTCATTTCTAAGGCAAAGATACGCCATGTTCCGAAAATATGAGGTACTTTTCATTAAAAAAATGGCATTGTCATTCAATCTTTTTCTGCAATAGGCTCAATGAATGTCGTTTGAATCCAAGTTTCAGAGCCATCGGCAGTTTGAACTCGTGCCCAGCCTTTGGTTCCTGCATCTTGAATATACACAATGCTTCCTGAAGAGAGGATTTTCTCCTTCTTTGCACTGGGCGTTGGAGAGGTATAACCCTGCGCTTGCTCGGACATCACTACAGCTAACTTATTGTGATTGTAACGATAACGTTGGACAACTGCGCAAATACTACTGAAGCAAAATCCTAATGAAAAGACAAGTGTAAAAAACAGTGAGACTTTTTGCAAGGTGTTGCGAGAAAATATTCGAAATAAAGTCCATCCAACAAAGGCTAAAATCAAACAAATAAAGGAAAGTGTCGTCCAATTTTTTACGCTTCCCCAATTAAGTAACAACGTAAGTGGGGTTTCCCATGGCATTGTCTCGATAGTTGGAGTGCCAGGTGCAATTTTTTGTTGAGTAAGACGTAGGTTGTATTGTGCTTGCTCGTAAGAGGGATTGATGTGGAGGGCACGCAGATACGATATTACTGCCTGAGGGTACTGTTTTAGACGATAATTGGCGTTGCCAAGGTTGTAATAATTCTCGGCCGAAGGGCTTTCCTTTATCGCTTTTGAGAAGAATTCTACAGATTCAACGTAGTTTTGGTGGTTATAGGCTTTCGCCCCTTCATGCCCCGGTGACGATGCCAATGAAAATAGGCTAAAGATGCACCAAATAGTTGAGGTACAAAAGATATACTTCATATTCATGAACTAATTATCTAAGTGAATCATTGAGTGAAGTAAGGAGGTTGCTGGCACGTTGATACAATTCTTGTCGAGTATTTTCTGAAGAAGGTGCAAATCGTCCGAAATCAATGTCAGAAAGAATAGACTTTGTAGCGCCTATCAGTTCAGAAGGAGCATCGTGAGCCTCCAATTGTTCCTGTATCTTCTGTTGAGTTAGTGCTGCTTTATCAAGTTTGAACTTCTCTGCAAAATAACTTGTTATTGCTGCGGAGAGTGCATCATAAAAAGATGAAGATTGATCAGCATTTATAAGCTGTTGAGCTTGCAGAAGACGTTTATGGGCTCTCTTGCCAGCTTTTTTGGTGATTCTTCCTTGTTTGTCTGAGTGTTGTTCCCATATTCTTTGAACAAAATGGTTGCCAAGCACACATAATGCAAGGATTACAGCTAATAATCCCCAGTAGCTCCAACTGCCAATCCACAATGCACCACTTGGGGTGAAATGACTATCAAGCTTTTGGTCAATATCCTTGATATCCTCTGCACTTCCTGCACCGATAGGTGTATAGGCCTTTGTGCCCTTGGCAATGTTGAGCTGTATGGCTTGAGTTGACGTTGTGACGTATGATTTGCGCTGTGGGTCAAAATAAACTAAAGTTACTGGTGGAATAGTGAATTTTCCGATGTTGCGCGGTACAAACGTGTAGTCAAATTCCATTGTTCCTTCGATTCCAGAAGGAGTAATCCTAACCTTATCATTAGTCTTTGGTGAGTAAGTGTCGAATCCCTTGGGGAAGTTGACAATAGGAGCTTTTACAAGTTTGAGATTCCCTGTACCAGTGACAACAATGCGCAAAGTTGCGACATCATTAGTCTTAGGCATCGGAGTTACTAAGGACGCCTTTATGGATAGTTGCCCTACTCCACCCGAGAAATTAGTCGGTTGAGGTTGAGGTAATGGGAGTACTTCGACTGCTACACTAGGAGCTGAGCGCTCAATGGTTAGGTGGGTGTTATTGCCTCCATTGAAGAATGCATCGATTTCATCGATGCCGGAGTAGCGTTGCACAACATCAGTGCGGAATGATAAGGCAGGAATGTTTAGTTTACCTGACTGCTGAGGAAAGATCAAATATTGGAGATTCTTACCCACGCGGTATAGCTTGCCACCTATGCGAGCCGCTTCTGGACTTAGATTGCGGGGAAGTTCTACTTCTTGGGTCCAGAATCCTTTCATCTCGGGCTTTCCAGTAGGCATAATGTTGACGACTGCTACCCCCTCGCGAATGTGGTAGCGGTAAGTGAGCATGATTGGCTCTTGCTCGTAGATTTGTTGTTTAGAAACCTCTGCGGTAAAGTAGATATCATTGGCTCCAATATGGCTACCTGCTGGTTGTATGTTGACCGATGCTTGAGAAGCTGAAGAGGATGCTGCCGCGTTAGGATTAGACTTACCTGAAACTTGAATCGTTACAGGGCGCGTATGGTAAGTCTTACCTTGTACGTTTACTGATGCTCCTCCTATCTGAAGAGCACCGTTATGCTTAGGAGCAAGAATATAAGTGTAGGTCGTAGAGGAAAAAGATTGAGAGCGACCATTAATAACGGTCACACTGTTAGAGCTTGATACGTTAGGACCTGCCAATATATCAAAGTCTTTGAGCGATGGTGGCTGAAAATTACCCCCTTGCGCACCGTTCAACTCGAATTGCAAGCGGATTTGTCCGTTAATATCAGCCTTACTCGGGGCTTTTACATTAAAGGTTATTTGGGCAATTCCATATAATGCAATATAGAAACAAAAGAGGATACTTATAAATCTATGCATCATGCGATCATCGTTATGTTAGAGAGTTCCAGAACAGTCTTCCGTTTACCAATTCTTTATTAGTTGTTTTTGTCGAGGTTGTTCGGCGCGATGCAGTTTATCACGAGTCTGTTGTTCGGCTTGTTGCGATAGATTAAGTAGGCGTTCTGCACTTTCCTTACTCATTCCGCCTTTTTTCTCCTCCTGTTGCGACTTTTGTTGTTGATTCTTCTGTTTCTTTTGATTGTTTTGTTCTTGTTTCTCTTCCTTTTTATTCTGCTGCTGTTGCTGCTCTTGGCTATCCTTTTTCTGCTTTTGGCACAATACTAAGTTGTATCGTGTGTCTTCATCATGTGGGTTATTTCTGAGGGCTTCCTTATAAAAGTCAATGGCCTTGTCGTATTGCTTGTTTAAATGATAGACAACTCCCACATTATGATAGGATAAAGCTTTAAGATATTTGTTTGTTTCCCCTTTGGCTGCGACCTGATATTGTTCTAATGCCGCTTGTGGATTCTTTTGTGCGAGATAGACATCACCGAGATTAAAGGCTGCGCGTGCACTTCGTGGGTTGATTCTCTGCGCAGATCGATACTCTAATTCAGCTGTCTTGTAGTCTCCCTTCATGAAAGCGCGATTTCCTTGGTGCAAATGTCGCCACTCTGCAGTTTGTGCAGGGACTCTAAAGGGCATGAGCATAAGGAAGAAAAGAAGGATATATTTATACATCGTAAAACCTCCTATGATAGGTAAAGTGGAAAAGTCTGATTTATCTTTGCAGAAATGATAGTTTACGCCACCAATCCTGTTGGCGTTCTGCAAATAGTAGTTCAGTTAATAATGCAAGTACGAGTAAACAAGCTATCCAAGGGAAAAGTTCATTGGGAGTGCTGTCATTCACAAATGAGGACTCATCTTGTTGTAACTGAGAAAGTGCCTGTTGCAATTGTTCTTGTGCAGAATTAGTGCCATCAACGTGGATAAATTGTCCTTTTCCTGCTTGGGCTAGTTCGATGCAAGCCTGTTCGTTGAGTGCAGTTTTCACAACATTGCCACTATTATCTGTGAGTGGTCCATTCGTAGTAGGGATTTCTGCTCCGGAAGTGCTACCAACACCCAGAACGTACACATGCTTGCCCGTACTAGCGCTAGCCTTGGCTGCCTCAATAGCTCCTCCTTCATGGTTTTCACCATCAGTGATTACTACTATGGCTTTACCAACCTTCTTGTTGTTGCTAAAACCTTTGTCTGCTAGTTCTATGGCAGCCCCTATATTTGTTCCTTGGAGAGAAACCATATCTGTAGAGACTTGGTCTAAGAAGAGGTTGGCACTTACTAAGTCATTGGTAAGAGGCAAAATAGGATAAGCCTCACCTGCAAAGATGTTAAGACCTACCTTATCGTTTTGCATCCTTTCTGTTAGTGTCGAAATCAAGAGTTTGCTTCGATCCAACCTTGAGGGTTGAACGTCGCGTGCTAACATAGACTGTGAAACATCTAATGCGAAGATAACTTCAATACCTTGTTTCTTAATAGGTTTCCCTGAAGTTAGTCCATATTGCGGCTGGGCAAGCAAAACAATAAGGAGGGCTAGTGCAGATAATTGAAGCACAAACTTAATAACTACGCGAAACGTAGATTGTCCTTGTACAAGCCTCAAAAACATAGTGCGATTCCCCCACTGCGCTTGTCGCTTATTTTTGCGCCATTGGGAGAATGCAAAGAGAACTCCTAATAGGGGAAGGAGCAACAGCGCATATAGATAATCAGGATGTGCAAATTGAAACATAATATTATGGGATGCGGCGAAGCCAAGTAAGACGAAGTACAACTTCTAACAGTAAAAGTGCCAACGCAGCCCAAGCAAACGGAGTAAAGGCCTCGTAATACTTGTTATAATGGTGCTGTTTTAGCTTTGTGCGCTCAAGTTTATCGATATCACGATAGATATTTCTGAGTTCACTTTTTGAAGCTGCAGCATAATATAAGCCACCAGTGGCTTTCGCTATATCGCGAAGTGTGTTAGGATCCATGTCACTCTTAACGTTAGCATAGTAATAACTGCCGTCAGGTAAGAGACCTACAGGTTGGCGAACCATACCTTGTCGTCCTACTGCAATTGTATAGACACGAACTTTCTTTTTTTGGGCTATTTCTGCTGCTGTTAGCGGAGAGATGTCCCCTGCATTATTGGCGCCATCAGTGAGTAGAATAACTACTTTTGAGGGAGCTTTACTGTTGGCAAGACGGCTAACCGCATTTGTCAATCCCATTCCAATCGCTGTCCCTGGGGCTATGATGCCATTCGTTTGTAACTCACAACTAACCCCACGAAAAGTAGAGAGTAAAGCTGTGTGATCCGTTGTCATGGGACATTGTGTAAATGCTTCACCACCAAAAAGGGTCAAACCGATGTTGTCGTTCGGACGTCCTTGAATAAACTCGTATGCCACTTGTTTAGCTGCCTCAATTCTGTTGGGGGATAGGTCTTCTGTGAGCATACTTTGCGAGATATCCAACGTAATCATGATGTCAATGCCTTCCACTTCGCGTTCACTTAGAGGGGTCTTCGTTTGCGGACGAGCTAGCACAATCACGACAAGTACGAAGACAAAAAGGCGAAGCAAAAAGGGAATATGCACCAACATTGCACCAACATTCGATGATGAGCCGCGTAATGCGTCGATTGTAGCCACGCGCAGAGCAGATTCGTCGCGTCTACGGCTAAGCATGTACCACAATATCAGTGGGATGCAAAGCAGTAAGAGGAAGAAAAAAGCTGGGTATAGGAATGTCATATTGAGCGATAACTACAAAATTAGGGAAGAATACACCAGATGAGATAGCAGATATAAGCGAATAGTCCTAATGCTAGAATAAGAAGTGTAAGGAGAGAACTAACATACAAACGTCTTTTTCTCAAAATAGTACGTTCTTCTATGGCTACTACTCTCTCTTCATATTCAGGATATACCTCTTGACTCTGTGTGGTTTTCACGTAATCTACGGCTTGTAGGAGAGCACGGTCACTTTCAGCCATGGAAACTTGATAACGAGCGAACTTAATGAGGTCGGCTGTCTGAAGTATCTCTCTTAACTCACGTAAAGCTGTTGCGTCATTGATTTGTGCAAGTTTATCTATAATCTCTTGACTTGTCATTTCTTTGGCATTAAAGCCAAATCGTTCATAGAGATATGTACGCAAAATATCAGTCAATTGCACAAAATAAGCCTTCTGAGCTTCTCCTCCATGGTCATTGTGCTGGCGTAATTGCTCCATTGCATCCATTGCTGTTCGGTGAGGTGGAAACGGAGCTTTGACTTTTACTGTTTTTTGTGTAGGTTGTGGGATAAAACTTTGGCGAAGTATAATTACCCATCCTATTGTTAGCAACCAAAGAAGGACGCAACATGCTAAAATTAGAAACACCCAAGTGAACACTCCTTCAATAGGGGCTTTGGCTGGTTTGATATCGTCGGGATGCTTGAGATCTACGTCAATAGTATTGACTTTCAACGCAATTTCATGGCGACTCTTGTAGATTGCTCCATTTACGTATATCTCTTGCTGAGGAATCTTATACACAGCACTGTCAAATGATGTTAGTGTATACGAACGCTTTAGCTGCCACTTGCGCCCATCCTCTAAAGATATCGTATCAATGGGCAATGCTTCGAGGACTTCTACACCTGGTGTTACGTAGCCAGAAGCGTATGCAGGGAACTGCACGCGACTATTCGCTTTGCAATTTACAGAAATATGTAGTTGCACTTGCTCGCCTACGCGGATGGCTGTAGAATCTAAAGAAGACTCTACAGTCACGTGCTGAGCTGCAAGAGGTAGCAGACCACAAAACAAGAAGAAAATGGATGAAATCCGCTGGAAAAAGGAAATCATAGACAATATGCAAATGGATGAAAGGGGCAATTATTGCCGTTTGGCAAACAATTGTTTCAGACCTTTGACGAAATCAGTACCAGTGGCGATGGAAGTATAGTCAACGCGCGCTTGACTAAAACGACTACGCAACTGCTCTTCGTACTTGCCCCACCAATTTTGAAACGACAGTCTCACATGTTTTGAGGAGGTGTTGACGTACTGTTGATGTCCTGTTTCGGCATCTTCCAGCTTCATCCACCCAACGTTGGGCAAATGGGTCATTCGCTCATCATAGACTTGTACTGCTACCAAGTCATGTTTTTGGTTTGCGCGTTTGAGTAAAGTCGTATAGTCTTCCTGATCCAAGAAATCGGACATTAAAAAGGCTACGCTTTTCTTACGCATCACCCGTAGAAAATATTCGAGACCGGCACCGATATTGGTACCTCTACCTTTTGGGGAAATAGTTAGTAACTCACGAATAATGCGAAGGATATGTCCTTTTCCTTTAGCAGGTGGAATATACAGCTCTACATTATCAGAGAAAAACAGCGCACCGATTTTGTCATTGTTCCGCATTGCCGAAAAGGCAAGTGTCGCAGCTATCTCAGTCAGCTGCTCTCGCTGAGACAATTCGCTTGAACCGAACTCAAGCGAAGCAGAAATGTCGATGAGAAGCATCACCGTAAGTTCGCGCTCTTCTTCATAGACCTTGACATAAGTGCGGTCAAAACGGGCAGAAACATTCCAGTCGATGTCACGAACATCGTCTCCGGGCTGGTATTCTCGCACTTCAGCAAATGACATACCGCGTCCTTTGAAGGCTGAGTGATACTCGCCAGCAAAAATGTTATTGGAAAGCGCTCGTGTTTTTATTTCTATACGTCGAACACGCTGCATTAATTGCAGAACATTCTCATTCATAGGCTACTTTATCAAGGTACTTCGACCTTTGCTAGAATTTCTCCAATTATTTTTTCTGTGGTTACATCAGCTGCTTCGGCCTCGTATGTCAAGCCAATGCGATGGCGTAGTACATCATAAGCTACACTGCGCACATCATCCGGAACCACATATCCACGTTGACGGATAAAAGCCAAACTTCTTGCGGCAAGTGCTAAACTAATAGTTGCGCGTGGAGAACCACCATAGGAGATATAGGGGCGAAGATGCTCCAGCTTGTATGTTTCAGGGAATCGCGTAGCAAAGACTAAGTCAGCAACATACTGCTCAATACGCTCGTCAATGTAAACCTCTTTGACTAGTTGACGCGCTTTTCGGATAGTTCCCAAATCCACAATTGGAACAATCTTTTCGTCCGCTAGATTGCCGCGCATGGATGCGCGTACAATACGCTTTTCTTCTTCAATGCTAGGATAATCTACAACCACTTTGAGCATAAAACGATCCACTTGCGCTTCAGGAAGAGTGTATGTTCCTTCTTGTTCTATGGGGTTTTGAGTTGCCATCACCAAAAAAGGATCTGGCAAATTCATGGTATCATCACCAATAGTAACTAAGCGTTCCTGCATGGCTTGGAGCAAAGCACTTTGCACCTTTGCAGGAGCGCGGTTAATTTCGTCTGCAAGTACAAAATTTGCAAAGACTGGACCTCGGCGTACTGAGAACTCATCATCTTTTCGACTATAAATAAGTGTGCCAATAACGTCCGCTGGTAAAAGGTCGGGAGTGAATTGAATGCGTCCAAACGACGCATCAATAAGGGAGGATAAAGTTCGAATGGCTAATGTCTTAGCCAAGCCGGGAACACCTTCAAGAAGAATGTGCCCATCAGACAACAGGCCAATCAATAGGGCTTCAGTGAGATGTGATTGCCCAACGATAACCTTAGACATGCCATCTTTGAGCAAAGTGATGAAGCCCGATTGCGCTTCAATGCGCGAGTTTAGGGCGCGAATATCTACATTTTCTACCATAGGTAAGCTTGATTTCTTGATTTTATCTTGCGAAGTTAGCACTTTTCGCCCGAAGAGCGTCTATAAACTCTGTAAAATGTCGTGTACAAACTCAATGAAAAATGATTTTCAGAGCCTTTTGACGAACTTTTTCTGCAAAATGACGAGAGACATAATACCCAAGTACTTTATACTTCCTATTCTTTGCTCGTATAATTGATAATTACCCCAATTCGGGACGTACTTTCAAAAACGAAGTGCAACAATGCATTCGTTTTTTTATAGGTTCTAATCTATGAAAAACACCGCGGGTTTGCCTCGCGGTCGGGGGCGTAGCCTCGAAGAGCGATACCAGCAATACAAAAAAAGAGTCCTCTTTTGAGGACTCTGGGAGATTAATTATCTTTGTATTGCATATGTATAAACAACTAACCTCAGAGCAAAGATCGCAAATATTTGCCTTACTGCAAAGAAAATGTCCAAGAAAAGAGATTGCACGTATCGTGGGAACTAGTCAATCCACACTTTCTCGTGAATTGAAACGCAACAGCACTCAGTCGGGCAAATACATTTGGTGCAAGGCGCATGCAAAGGCAATGGAACGTCGCAAGCGTTCGGTTCACAATGCTACTCTTGCACCCGAATTGGTGTGGAGAATCAAACAACTCATCATAGAAGAACAATGGTCTCCACGACAAATATCAGGCGTTTTGAAGAAAGAAGGAATCAGTGTGTCGCACCAAAGTATCTACAACATCATATATGCTGATGCTACTGGAACCTTGGCACAACATACGCGTCATAAGCTAAAATACAGACGTAGACCTAAGCACAAACATTTCCCTATAGCCGATAGAATCAGCATACACCAACGTCCAGCATAAGCTGATGGAAAGAGATTTGGCGGTTACGAGAAGGACTTAATCGTGGACCGATTTGGGCATGCCATCCTCACCATCGTGGAACGTTCCACGAACATGCTGTTTATGATAAAGTTACCACATGGTAAGAAGTCGGAGCCCCTTGCAATGCAGGTGCGAAGATTGCTCCTACCCTACAAAGAACATATAAAAACCATAACCACCGACAATGGACCTGAATTTGCAGCACATAAACTCATCACAAAGTACCTAGATGCAGTGGTCTATTTTGCCGATCCCTATTCTTCATGGCAAAAAGGGGCTATTGAGAATACGACCGAACTCGTTAGACAATATATATCTAAGCAGGCAAACTTTGATGACTACACCGACAAAAAGATTGCAATGATACAGAAGAAAATCAATTCCAGACCCAGCCAGAAACTTAATTTTGAAACACCTGAAAAAGAGTTCTACAAAAGAATATTGTAATTTTGCACTTGTTGGTTGACTCTACAATGACAATAAATGACTTCTAAAAGCACAGAAATGCATTGAAATGCTTGGTAGTTTCTGGGTTTCTACTTAATTTTGCGCTAAAATTTCAATCGCATCTATGGATATTTATAAGATTAAAAGAGGACTCGACCTCCGGCTGACTGGCGAAGCCCAGCATTCAGTAGTAGAGGCTAAGCCCTCGTCGGAGTATGCGTTGCGTCCACTTGACTTTTTAGGAGTGACTCCTAAAGTTCTTGTGAAAGAAGGAGTTGCAGTGCTCGCTGGAACTCCCTTATTTGTGGACAAAGCAACGGAGAAAGTTAAGTTTGTTGCACCCGTCAGTGGTATAGTGACGAATGTGGAGCGCGGTGATCGTCGCAAGTTGCTCAGCATTCGCATACAACCCGATAGTGTACAAGCTGCAAAAACTTTTGAAATCCCAGCTTCTAACCAACGAAATGCTGAAAATATAACAGCTCTCTTGTTGGAGAGTGGACTTTTCGCATACCTTCGTCAACGTCCCTATGACGTTGTGCCTTCACCAGATGTTGCTCCCCGCGACATCTTTGTAAGTGCATTTTCGTCAATGCCCTTGGCTGCCGACTTTTCCTTTGTTGCTGCTGGTCAAGAAGAAGATTTCAAAGCAGGTATCGCGGCATTAGCTCATATTGCCAAAGTACATGTAGGTGTAAATCCTGAACAGCTTAACACGAAGCTCCTCCCTATTGAGGCAAATAACGTAGATGTAGCATGCTTCAAAGGCTTGAATCCAGCAGGTAATGTCGGTGTTCAAATCAACAAAATAGCCCCTGTAAACAAAGGTGAGGTTGTTTGGACCCTATCTCCTGAACTTGTAATTGTAATTGGTCGTTTATTGCGTACGGGACAGGTTGATTTTACCCGCACTATTGCAGTTGCAGGTAGCGAAGTGGCTACTCCACAATATGTGAAAGTGAAAATAGGCGCCAAGCTCTCTGATGTTTTAGCAGATAATCTCAAGCCTTCCAATCACAATATACGCATTATCAATGGTAATCCTCTTGTAGGCGAAAAAACTTCACTTGAGGACTTCTTGGGAGCTCACGTGACAGAAGTTACTGCAATCCCTGAAGGGGACGACATCAACGAAGTTTTGGGCTGGATTTGCCCACGTTTTAATCAGTTCTCTGTTAATCGTAGCTACTTCTCTTGGTTGCTGGGTAAGAAGGAATACAACCTTGATAGCCGTATTAAAGGAGGTCATCGACACATGATCATGTCGGGAGAATATGAAAGTGTGTTCCCTATGGATATTTATCCTTCCTATTTGGTGAAAGCTATCATTACCGGTGACATTGACCAACAAGAAGCACTTGGTATCTACGAGGTTGCACCTGAGGACTTTGCACCAGCAGAGTTTGTTTGCTCCTCTAAACAAGAACTCCAACGCATCGTTCGCGAAGGTCTCGAGATACTTCGCAAAGAAAATGCTTAGTATATAGTATTACTTTTATGATTAAAAAGTTTTTCGACACCATTCGTCCACTCTTCGAACCAGGAGGTAAACTCCAGGCACTTCGTAGTGTTTACGACGGAATGGAAACGTTTGCGTTGGTCCCTAACGCAACTTCAAAGAGCGGTGTGAGTGTTCACGACTCCATTGACTCAAAGCGCATCATGAGTTTCGTGGTAATCGCGCTGATTCCCGCACTTTTAGTGGGTATGTTCAATATTGGTTACCAGAACTACACTCATGCTGGCGTAGAGGCTTCTTGCTTTACGATGTTCCTCTATGGACTTGCTGTGATGCTTCCCAAAATTGTAGTGAGCTATGCTGTGGGCCTTGGTATCGAGTTCGTTGTTGCTCAATGGAAGAACGAGGAAATTCAAGAAGGTTATCTGGTTTCTGGTATGCTCATTCCTCTTGTTGTGCCTGTGGGAACTCCACTCTGGATGCTTGCAGTAGCCGTTGCATTCTCCGTTATCTTTGCAAAAGAGATCTTCGGAGGCACCGGTATGAACATCTTTAACCCCGCACTTGTAGCTCGTGCATTCCTCTTTTTTGCATGGCCCACAAAGATGAGTGGTGATGCTGTCTGGGTTAGCACCGAACAAGTGCTAGGTCTAGGTAATAAACTCGCAGATGGTTTCACAGCTGCTACTCCACTTGGACAAGCTGGAGCTGGACATCAGATTACTTCTACCTTCAGTGATATGCTCACTGGCATGATGCCAGGTTCTATTGGTGAGACTTCTTTCATCGCTATCATGATTGGTGCTGCAATTCTGCTTTGGACTCGTATCGCTTCTTGGCGCATTATACTTAGCGTCTTTGTTGGTGGAGCCCTTGTAGCAGCATTGTTCAATGCATTTGGTGCAGCAGACAATGCAGTTGCTCATTTGGGTGTGGCTCAACACTTGTGCTTGGGTGGTTTCGCTTTCGGTGCTGTTTTCATGGCAACGGACCCTGTGACTAGTGCTCGCACAGAGACTGGTAAATATATCTATGGTTTCATCATCGGTGCTTTGGCGATTACCATCCGTGTCTTGAATCCTGGTTATCCCGAAGGTATGATGCTTGCAATTCTTTTCATGAATATGTTTGCTCCTCTCATTGACTACTTCGTGGTACAACGCAATATTAATAAGCGCCTTGCACGCGTGAAAAAGTAATCTCTCGACATCACGATTATGAAATTCAATACCAATAGCAACGTCTATACGATTGTCTATGCGTCAGTTATGGTAATCATTGCAGCTTTCTTGTTGGCTTTTGTTGCCTCTGTGCTCAAAGCTCCACAAGAAGCAAATGTTGCCAATGACAAACGCGGACAAATTCTCTCGTCGCTCAACATCCGTAATGTAGATGATGTGACTGGCGAATATAACAAAGTGATTCTTCATGATCTTATCTTGGACGCAAACGGTCAAGTGATCAAAGAAGATGGCGGTTTTGATGTAGAAAGCAAAGATATCACCGCTAAGAATCCTGCTGATAAAAAGCTTCCTCTCTATGTAGCCAAGGTTAACAACGACACCATCTACGTTGTTCCACTCTATGGCCGTGGACTTTGGGGCGGTATTTCAGGTTATCTTGCTCTTAAGAAAGACTTTGATACAGTGTTTGGCTCATACTTCACTCACGAAAGTGAGACTGCAGGTCTCGGAGCTCGTATTGTAGAAGAAGAATTCCAAGAGAAGTTTGTTGGCAAAAAGGCTTTCTCTGATAGTACCTTCCAAAAGGTAGCTTTGGTTCTCAGCAAAAAGATTGAAAATCCCGAACATGAGGTTGATGCAATCACTGGAGCTACTTTGACAAGTAATGGAGTTAGCGAAATGTTCCAAACAAGTCTACTCCCCTATCAGAAGTTTTTTAGTGCTAATCACAAATAATTTAGAGGACAAACCATTATGAGTCTTTTTTCAAAGCGCAATCAAGAGGTTCTCAAAGCTCCTCTTAATCTCGACAACCCAATCGTGTCGCAAGTACTGGGTATTTGTTCCGCGTTGGCTGTGACTTCTCAGCTAGAACCAGCCATTGTTATGGGTTTGTCGGTGACTGTTATTACGGCTTTCTCCAATGTGATTATCTCACTGATCCGTAATACTATTCCATCACGCATTCGTATCATCGTGCAACTCGTAGTAGTTGCTGCGCTTGTTACTATTGTGAGCCAAGTGCTCAAGGCTTTCGCCTATGATGTAAGTGTGCAACTCTCCGTGTATGTCGGTTTGATCATTACCAACTGCATCTTGATGGGACGTCTCGAAGCCTTTGCTATGATGAATAGTCCCTGGCCTTCTTTCCTCGATGGTATTGGTAACGGCTTGGGCTACGCATGGATCCTTGTTGTGGTAGGATTTGTTCGCGAAGTTCTTGGTTCGGCATCCATTCTAGGTCATAAGATACCTCTGCTTGATCAGAGCGATTTCTTCCACAATGGTATGATGACGATGCCTGCAATGGCGTTGATTATCTGTGGCTGCGTCGTTTGGGCGCATCGTGCAATCAATGACCGTAAGAAGTCCAAATAAGTAATGTGTAATTCCATACAAAACAAATAAACAATGGAACATCTATTGAGTCTATTTGTCCGTTCCATCTTTGTGGACAATATGATTTTCGCGTTCTTCTTGGGTATGTGCTCCTACTTGGCTGTATCGAAGAACGTAAAAACAGCGTTGGGACTTGGGGTTGCTGTTACTTTCGTGCTCCTCGTTACAGTTCCTGTTGACTACCTCTTGCAGGTTTATGTGCTAAACCCTGATGCCCTTGTTCCTGGTGTGGACTTGAGCTTCCTCTCATTTATTCTGTTTATCGCTGTTATCGCAGGTATCACTCAGTTGGTTGAAATGGCTGTAGAACGTTTCTCTCCTTCACTCTACTCTGCCCTGGGTATTTTCTTGCCACTAATCGCAGTAAACTGCGCTATCATGGGAGCTTCTCTTTTCATGCAGCAAAGAATCCTTATGGATCCAGCTACTTCTACGCAGGCAATAGCAAGTGTTTGGGACGCAATCGCCTATGCACTAGGTTCTGGTATCGGTTGGTTGCTTGCAATCACTGCACTTGCTGCTATTCGTGAGAAGATGGCTTACACTGATGTACCCAAGCCTCTCCAAGGTCTAGGTATTACCTTCATCACGGTAGGCTTGATGGCAATGGCCTTCATGTGCTTCTCTGGTCTTAAAATCTAACAGTTCATTACGAATCTCCAATGGATACGAAATTTATTCTAATCAGTATTGCCGTCTTCTTCGTGGTGATCCTCGTGTTGGTGGCGATCCTGCTCGTTGCGAAGCGTTATCTCTCCCCTTCGGGCAAGGTGAACCTCACAATCAACGGTAAGGAAACAATCGAAGTAGAGCAAGGTAGTAGCGTACTTACCACACTTTCTGAGAATGGCATCTACCTTTCTTCTGCATGTGGCGGTAAGGGTTCATGCGGTCAATGCCGTTGTCAAATTCCCGAAGGCGGTGGCGAAATCCTCGACTCAGAGAAACCCCACTTCTCTCGCAAGGAAATCAAAGACAACTGGCGTTTGGGTTGCCAAGCTAAGGTAAAAGGCGATATGGGTGTCAAAGTTCCTGAAAGCGTAATGGGCGTCAAGGAATGGGAGTGCACCGTTATTGGCAACCGCAATGTGGCTACCTTTATCAAAGAATTCAAGGTGCAACTCCCTCCCGGTGAGCACATGGACTTTGAGCCTGGCTCGTATGCACAAATCAAAATCCCTACATTTTCAATTGACTATGACAAGGATTTTGACAAAAGTCTCATCGGAGACCTTTATCTTCCTGCATGGGAAAAGTTCGGTCTCTTAGGTCTAAAGTGCACTAACGAGGAAGCTACCATTCGTGCCTATTCAATGGCGAACTATCCCGATGAAGGTGACATTATCACACTTACGGTTCGTATCGCTACTCCACCCTTCAAGCCAAAAGACCAAGGTCCTGGCTTTATGGACGTACCTCCTGGTATCGCATCTTCCTATATCTTCAGCTTAAAACCGGGTGATAAGGTAACAATGAGTGGTCCTTATGGTGATTTCCACCCACGTTACAATTCAAAGCGTGAGATGATTTGGGTAGGCGGTGGCGCTGGTATGGCTCCACTTCGTGCACAAATCATGCACTTGCTCAAGACAAAAAATGTGCGTGACCGTGAAATGCACTACTTCTATGGTGCACGTGCCATTGACGAAGTGTTCTTCTTGGAAGACTTCCTTCAACTTGAACGTGATTTCCCAAACTTCCACTTCCATCTTGCCCTTGACCGTCCAGACCCTAAGGCTGATAGCCTCGGAGTGAAGTACACTGCTGGTTTCATTGCCCCTGTAATGGGTGACACTTACCTCAAGGCACATGAAGCTCCCGAAGATATTGAGTACTATCTCTGCGGACCTCCTATGATGTCTAAGACCGTACTTGATCTCCTCGACAGCCTTGGTGTGGAGCGTGACATGATTTCCTTCGACGACTTCGGAGGCTAATACGCATTTCATCGATAATTATCGCTCCCTCTCTGAAGTTTCCAGAGAGGGAGTGTTTGTTTTAATCCAAATCACCCATGAAAAAGCTATTTTCTTTTCTTGTAGGCTGTGCCTTTTCATTGCTAGGTATGCATGGAGCCACAGTGAACATCCAGCACGTTCATCCACTTAATTGGTGGGTTGGCATGGCGCAACCAGAGTTGCAAATCATGATTCATGGTGACAATGTCGCCCAATTCGAACCCGAGCTTCGTGCACAAGGGGTAAAGCTTCTCAGAACAGAGCGCGTATCAAATGCAAATTATCTCTTTCTCTACGTAGATACGCGTTCTGCTCAACCACAAACATTTCAGATTCTACTTAAAGAAGGTAAGAAAGTTCGCAAGTCCCTACCCTATACGCTTGAGCCGAGGCAAAAACTAAGCCGTACAGCCTTTGATGCTTCAGATGTTGTTTACTTGCTTATGCCAGACCGTTTTGCAAATGGAAACGCTAAATTAAACAATGTCCCAGGACTTAAAGAACCCAAGACAGACCTCAAGAATCCAGATGCACGACATGGTGGAGATATTGCAGGACTTCGAAGCAAACTTCCCTACTTGCAGGATTTGGGAGTGACAGCTATTTGGCCAACTCCTATGCTCATCAATGATATGCCAAGCCATACCTATCATGGATACGCCATTACTGATTACTATCAAATTGACCCACGTATGGGAACCAACAATGAGTTCAAGGCGTTGGTAGCAGATTGTCATCATCATGGAATCAAGTTTATCATGGACTGGGTGTTTAATCACTGCGGTAGCGAGAATTTTCTCTTTCGAGATAGACCTGCCGACGATTGGTTCAACTTCAATAGCCAATATGAACAAACCAACTACAGACTAGCAACGCTTACTGACCCTTATGCTGCTAAGCGCGAGAGACTCCTTGCACAAGATGGTTGGTTTGTAAAAAACATGCCCGACCTCAATCAGCGCAATCCAGCCGTACAAACCTACTTAATTCAAGCATCAATCTGGTGGACAGAGTTTGCGGATATCGATGGAATTCGTCAAGACACCTATCCGTATGCTGATTTCGAAGCAATGGCTACTTGGAACCAGCGTATGGAGCGCGAGTATCCAGGCTTCAACATCGTAGGTGAAACGTGGATTAACAACAATGTAAGTGTAAGCTATTGGCAAAAAGATAGTAAACTTGCATCACCACGCAATACTCACCTGAAGACCGTCATGGACTTCCCTCTAATGTATGCTTTGCAACAAGCTGTCAACGAGGAGACTGACGACTGGGACAACGGATTGGCTAAAATATATAATCTACTATCTCAAGATTTTATCTACGCAGATCCAATGCATCTGCTTACTTTCTTGGACAATCATGACACCAATCGTTTCTCTTCAACGCCAGAACAAGCTAAAGACTTGCGACGTTATCAACAAGCTCTCACTTTGTTGCTTACCCAAAGAGGAATTCCTCAGTTATACTATGGCGATGAAATTGGCATGGCTGCGAATCACGACAAAGGTGATGGAGCGATGCGTGCCAACTTCCCTGGTGGATTTGCGGACGGACAGACTAATGCTTTTACTGCAGAAGGAAGAGATAGCCTGCAAACAGCATACTTTGACTTTACACGTCGTTTGCTTCAGTGGCGCAAAGGCAATACAGCATTATCAGAAGGCAAACTTACACAGTTTACAGTGCAAAACGGCGTCTACGTTTATGCACGAACTTCCAAGGAACGGCATGTAGTTGTTATTATCAATGGTAAGAAAGAAGCGCGTACCCTCAATCTTACTCACTATTCTGAAGTGTTCCCATCAAAAACGGCTTACGATGTCTTTTCTCAACAACCAACCTCTTGGGATAAAGAGCTCACCTTAGAGCCTAGGGGGGTAATGATTCTGGATTTCTCTAAATAGTTTTGTAGGTACAAACACAGAATACAAAGTAAAATTCCCCTGAATCAACTTAGATTCAGGGGAATTTATATGTCCAAATGGAAAAATAGAGGTATATGTTTAAGTAACGAGAAAAAAGCCTTAGCCTTATTCTGGGCTGCCATCAGCATTACCTACTCTACTCCTCCACATGAGCCGTTGAACAAGACGGCAATAAACGAAAGTTTGTTGCTTTAGTCTTCAAGTTTGCGGTAACGAATGCGCTTAGGTTCTTCCGTTCCGAGACGCTTCGCCTTGTGCACTTCGTAGTCAGAATAGGAACCTTCAAAGAAGAATACATTACCGTCACCTTCAAAGGCCAAAATGTGGGTACAAATACGGTCGAGGAACCAGCGGTCGTGGCTAATAACTACAGCACATCCAGCAAAAGCTTCCAAACCTTCTTCCAATGCACGCAATGTATTTACGTCTATATCATTGGTTGGTTCGTCCAAGAGAAGCACGTTACCTTCTTGCTTGAGTGCAAGTGCAAGGTGCAAACGGTTGCGTTCACCACCGGATAGAACACCACATTTCTTCTCTTGGTCGGCACCTGAGAAGTTGAAGCGAGAAAGGTAAGCACGCGCATTGATGTCACGGCCTCCCATGCGCATAAGCTCACTACCTTGTGAAACCACCTCGTAGACACTCTTGTTGGGATCGATGTCCTTGTGTTGTTGATCTACATAGCTCAACTTTACGGTCTCTCCCACTTCGAATGTTCCGTTATCGGCTTGTTCAAGGCCCATGATAAGGCGGAAGAGTGTCGTCTTACCTGCGCCATTAGGTCCAATAACACCGATAATGCCGTTAGGAGGAAGGGCAAAGTTCAAATCACCGAAGAGGGTCTTTTCACCGTAAGCCTTAGCAACATGCTGAGCTTCGATGACCTTGTTTCCAAGACGTGGACCATTGGGGATGTAAATCTCCAAATGTTGTTCCTTCTCTCTTTGGTCTTCATTGAGCAACTTGTCGTATGAGTTCAAACGTGCTTTACCCTTAGCTTGACGTGCCTTTGGAGCCATGCGCACCCACTCAAGCTCGCGCTCAAGAGTCTTGCGACGTTTGGAAGCTACTTTTTCTTCCATTTCCATGCGCTTTGACTTTTGTTCGAGCCAAGAGGTGTAATTACCCTTCCAAGGAATTCCTTCGCCACGGTCTAATTCCAGAATCCAACCGGCAACATCATCCAAGAAATAACGGTCGTGCGTCACGGCAATTACCGTACCTTCATATTGATTCAAGTGTTGTTCGAGCCAGTCAATAGATTCTGCGTCCAAGTGGTTGGTAGGTTCGTCGAGAAGCAACACATCAGGCTTTTGGAGAAGTAAACGACAAAGCGCAACACGGCGGCGCTCACCTCCAGAAAGGAACTCACACTTCTGGTCTGCAGGAGGACAATGCAAGGCAGCCATTGCACGATCTAAGCGACTGTCTAGGTTCCATGCATCGGTTGCATCAATAACATCTTGTAGTTCCCCTTGACGCGCAAAAAGTTCATTCATCTTATCTGCATCTTCGTAGTATTCAGGAAGCGCAAACTTTTGATTGATTTCTTCGTATTCAGCCAAAGCATCTACTACGTGTTGCACTCCTTCTTGTACTACTTCTCTTACAGTCTTAGCATCATCCAAGTGTGGTTCCTGTGCCAAGTACCCAACAGAGTAACCAGGGGAGAACACGACTTCGCCCTGATAGTCATTGTCTAATCCAGCAATGATCTTCATCAGTGTGGATTTACCAGCACCGTTCAGACCAATGATACCAATCTTTGCTCCGTAGAAGAAGCTAAGATAGATGTTTTTGAGAATAGTCTTATTCGTCTGTTTGATGGTCTTCGTGAGACCAACCATCGAGAAGATAATTTTTTTATCGTCTACTGTTGCCATTATATTGTGATTATATATGATTTTTCTTGCTTAATATAGTAGCCTTTAGGAGTAAGAGCTGTACATATTGTATGAATTTGACTACGATTACAAAGGTTATGTAAAAGGTTTAATAACCCACCTATCTATGTCGTCATCCAAATCTTGTGAAAATTAGGCTAAATCCGGACATCTTCAAATAGAACTACTATAGTGCAAATATACGAAAAAAGCACGAGTTTTCCATCCAAACTGATGACTATTGACAGAAAGTCGATAGGTCGTAAGGGTTGTTCTGATTTTTGTGCGATTTTTTACTTGAGTATACTAGGAGGGTGCCTAATGTAAGATCCAAGATTTAGCAAAATAATTCTAGAAATCCAAGATCATAAATCGAATTATTTGAGAGCAGAAAGCTTTGCTTAGAGTATGTGAAAGAGAGAAGAGGGATTGTAACGAGGATGATGGGACGAATTATGGAAAATCTCCGAGATAATTCGAGTTATGTCGGAGATTTTGAAAATTATCTCGGAGGTTTTCCAAAAACTCTCGGACTTTTCTGACGCATTCTTGAGAGAGTATACCCTAAAAAAGGGGGGATTTCCGTAGACATCTGCAGATGATGTGCTGCAAACAACTATTGCACCTATTAAAGTATAAGTTGATACACTAGTTAAGCCGTTAGTAAACGCATGATGCACTGTCTAGTTTATCATCTGAATTTGTCCACTTTTTTCGGGGTGAACATAAACAGGATTAGTAATCACCTGAGCCCATCACTCTCCTTCTCTCAACCATTGATCGATAAGCTTGCGAGCTAAACTAATTTTACCGGGCAATTCTGGCAAGTTATTCCTGCGAAACCAACCACCTCTTTCTATTTCCTCCTTTTGTAGTTGGAGTGTGCCGTCTGCGTATTCTGCACGAAATCCAATCATTTGTACAAAGGGAAAGGGCCATGACTGCGAAGCAACATATCGAATATTCTTGATACTAATACCCGTCTCTTCCAAAACTTCTCGTTTAACAGTCTCTTCCAAGGTTTCACTTGACTCTACATAGCCTGCAACTAGGCTATGAAAACTGCCGGGAAAAGTGTGGGTGCGAATCATCAACACTTCATCATGATCCTTTACTCCGTCTTCTGAAGGTTTTTCTACTAGAACAATCATAGCTGGACTTGGGGAGGGCCAGTATTCTCTGCCACAATTAGGACATTGTTTGGAGATATCTGTTAGTTGCTTGAGCTTATGAGCACATTTCCCGCAAAACTGATGTTCCTCATCCCAGTGGAGCAGCTCCTTAAGTTTGCATACTACTTTATATTCATTGGCAGACAGGAGCTCGAAAGCTTGACGCAAATGTACTAACTTCCAATTCTTGGGTAAACATTCGGGTGCAAGCTGCACCCCCAGAAAACTTTGACCACCTGCATTTTCCATTCTACGCACATTCTCTTTATATGAGAGAGAGGCAAGCAGCTCGCTATCTTCAGGAAGTTCTCCTTGATCCGTGAACCAAAGCAGATCTTTTGAAAAGACAATCCAATATACTTTTGACATAAGAAAAAAGCCGCATTACTCCCATCAAGAAGTAATGCGGCAAATATTTGAGAGTTTTTCTAAATCAATAGATTAGAGACCAAGACTTTCTCGTACAGCATCAACTTTCTTCATAGCTTCTGCACGTACTGCCTTGTAGCACTTAGGACATTCCATATCCCCACGCACTTCGATGTAGAACTTAATCTTGGGCTCTGTGCCAGAAGGACGCACGCTCACCTTTGTACCATCTTCAGTAAACCACTGTAGAACGTTGCTGGTTTCAGGGAAATCAAGTGCAGTGGCGTTACCTTGAGCATCAAAAGCTTTAAGCACTTTGTAGTCCTTGGTAACAACGACTGGAGAACCGGCTAATTCCTTAGGAGGATTTGCACGGAAACCGTCCATCATGGCCTTGATTTCGTCTGCTCCACTCTTACCAGGCTTTACAACATTGATGGTATGGTTGAGAGCAAAGCCATATTCCACGTAGATGTCCATGAGCACGTCGAAGAGGGTCTTACCTTGATCTTTTGCCCATGCGCAGATTTCAGCTAAAAGGCAGCAAGCTGAAACAGCATCCTTGTCACGAACGATGTCTTGTCCCATGAAGCCGTAGCTTTCTTCACCGCCACCAATATAAGTTTCCTTACCTTCGAGAAGACGAATCACACGTGCAATCCACTTAAATCCAGTGTATTCATCATACATCTTCACGTTATTCTTGTCGGCAATCGCTTTGATGAGCTCGGTAGTCACAATAGTCTTCACCACATATTCGTCACCCTTCATTTTGCCCATGGCAATGCGGTTCTTAATGATGTAGTAAAGGAAAATCATGCAGGTTTGGTTACCATCGACAAGTACCCATTCTCCTTCATTGTTCTTGCAGGCCATACCCACGCGGTCCGCATCTGGGTCTGAAGCCATCACAATGTCAGCATTAATCTTCTTAGCTAAGTTGAGCGCAAGGGTAAGCGCTTCGCCGTTTTCGGGATTGGGGGATACAACCGTGGGGAAGTTTCCATCTTTCACCATTTGTTCGGCTACAGTGTTCACGTTTTCAAACCCCCAACTCTTGAGAGCAGCAGGAATCAAAGTGCGACCAGCACCATGAAGAGGTGTATAAACGATGCTCAAATCCTTTTGACGCTGAATAACGTCGGGATCAATGCTCAGTTCTTTCACTCCCTTCAAGTAGGCTTCATCAATGTCAGCACCGATAGTTTGGATGAGTGCAGGATTTCCATTGAACTTCACATCCTCAACGCGCACTTTATTTACTTCGTCAATGATGCCTTTATCGTGGGGAGCGAGCACTTGAGCCCCGTCTTCCCAATAGGCTTTATAACCATTATATTCTTTGGGATTGTGTGATGCGGTAAGGTTTACCCCAGATTGGCAACCGAGGTAACGGATGGCAAAGGACACTTCAGGAGTTGGGCGAAGGTCTTCAAAAAGATATACCTTGATACCATTTGCTGAAAAGACGTTCGCTACAGTTTGTGCAAAGAAACGGCCGTTGTTGCGGCAGTCGTGACCAACAACTACAGAGATTTCTTTACGATCAGCAAAGTTCTTCAAAAGATAGTTTGCTAAACCTTGTGTCGCTGCACCAACAACGTAGACATTCATACGATTTGTACCTGCACCCATAATACCGCGGAGACCGCCAGTACCAAATTCTAACGTGCGATAGAACGAATCAATAAGGGGAGTCTTATCTTCTGCTTCAAGCATGGCTTTCACTTCTTGCTTAGTAGCCTCATCGTAGATGGGAGAGTCAAGCCATTGTTGTGCTACTGTAGCACATTGGGTAATCAGTTCTTGATTTTCCATAAGAAATATCTGTGATTTGTAGTTTGTCGTTATAAAGAAGAGTTACAGCAAAGTTACATAATTTCTGGCGATAGGACAAAGTCCCATAAGACTTTCTTGTCACAATTTTCCTTATCATGGAAGTTTTGTGATGTCAATAGGTTGAAAATCAAGTGGAATATCGTCTGCAATGCCTTCATTTAGGGGGTTCTGCCAGATGTATCGAATGCCCAAGAACATATCCCACCATATTTTCAGGCGACCTACGTTTTTCGGCAATCGGATGGCTGTGAGTGTAATGCGTAATATGCTTCCTATCAAGCCATGCATCATATAAAGCACTGCTCCTTTGGCGTGTCGAACTTTACGATTCGTAAAAAACTGACTGCCTGTTGTAGGAGTCATGGGAATTCTACATAAGATTTGTGGGAAATATCGGATATTCACACCTTGCTTATGCGCTTGGTGCAGGAATACTTCTTCTTCACCACAACCTAAATAAGGAGCACCAAGTCCAAATCTCACGTCAAATGCCGGTACTGATGCATCTGTGCGAATTAGAATCTCGCAACTTGCAAAATAGTTCCCTCTAGGTTGATTTGCATAATCAAAGGAGCGGGAAGCATAAGAGCGAATGAGCTCTCCATCTTCTCGGACTACCTGAAGGCAAAAGATGTCGATATCTGGGTGCTCATCAGCTAATTGTATTGCAGACTTCAAGGAGTCAAAAGAATAATGCGCATCATCATCTGCAATGACAGCTAGTTCGGTGGTACAATGCCGTAGAGCATGATTGCGATTCGCCGAGAGTCCTGCACCAAAATATGGATAAAGGTGCACGTCTGTCCGCTCATGTAGCAGGGAAGGTATTTGTGTTAAGAACAAATCATCGGTATATTGCATGGAAACAACATAGCATACTTCCTCACAGGGAGGAAGTAGCATGTCGGGAACTGCTGTGATTCGGTCGTTAATCGTGCAGATGAGAATGGACAGTTTGGGCTGACTCATTGACTATGTTGGATGCTTCGTGAAAGACAATGACATTCTTCCTAAGATAACAAGAGAATCATCGTCGGTTTAATTGATTTTGTAGCTAAGAGCTGGGTGAGATTCTATGTAGTTAATGAGTTCTCGCGTGACGTTGATGCGTGACTCGCGGCTACTCAATGTTACATATTGATTGCTTTCTGGGTCTACAATGTGGAAGTTCAGCGCACTATCCCCTTCACTATTCCTTACGAGGTTGGAAAGCTCAGCAACTAGTGGAGCGTCTATCGCATGAAGATTGGCATTGATAGTGATGCTTTGCACTTTTCTGTCTTTGACATCAGCCAACCAATCAACTTTCATGAGTTGCAAGTCGGGGTCTCCGTCTCCCCATCGGCGAGGAGCTATGCGGGCTGTGATGAAAACAGAGTTGCCAACGGAGAAGTACCCCTTAAATTGAGCCCACGCATCACCAAAGATAGGAAATTCACCAGCTCCACTGAAATCTTCGATACGGATTTTACCGTAAGCACTACCGCGCTTTGAGATAAACTCATTAGCTTGTGTCACGATTCCTCCCATGGTTACCTCTTGATTGAGATATTGGTTCAAATCATCTATGGTGGCCATTTGGAGTGTGCAAAGATTCTTGAGTACAATGGTGTACTCATCTAAGGGGTGTCCACTGATATATAAGCCAAGTAGCTCACCTTCTTTGTTTAGTCGCTCCAAATCGCTCCATTTATCATAAAGCGCAGGGGACTTTGGTTTGCTTATCTCTACAGCATCACTTCCACCAAAGAGACTATTGTGAATCTCTTCTTGTTCTTGTTGGAAGCGTTGACCATAGCTGATGAGTGTTTCAATGAAGGTATAGCCTAAATCGTTCTTGGCGAAGAATTGTTCGCGAGTGAAATTTTCAAAGCTGTCAAAAGCTCCTGCCAAGACTAGGCACTCCACGTTTTTGCGATTGCATGCATTGAGGTTCACTCTCTCAAAGAAATCGTATAGGTCTTTGAAGACTCCATTCTTTTCTCTCTCATCGATAATACTTTGCACAGCGTTATCTCCCAGTCCTTTAATACCAGCGAGTCCAAAACGCACATCTCCGGTGTGGCTAACAGAGAACTTCCTAAAGCTCTCGTTGACATCAGGTCCCTTGCAGACGATACCCATTGCCTTTGTTTCGGCAAGGAACTTAGAGAGGTCGGCGATGTTTCCCAGAGCACGGCTCATGACTGCTGCCATATATTGTGCGGGGAAGTTTGCCTTAAGGTAAGCAGTTTGATAAGCTACCCAAGAATAGCAGGTCGCGTGGCTCTTATTGAAGGCATAAGACGCAAAAGCGGTCCAGTCTTTCCATATTTTCTCTAGTGTTTCAGAGGCATACCCATGCTTTTCACCGCCAGAAACAAACTTAGGGTACATGTGGTTTAGCTTGTCAATAAGCTTTTTACCCATTGCCTTACGCAAGTTATCACTCTCACCTCGTGTGAAGTCAGCAATTTCACGCGACAAAAGCATCACCTGCTCTTGATATACCGTGATGCCGTACGTGTCCTTGAGGTATTTCTCCATGCAAGGGAGGTCGTAGGTAATGGGTTCAATCCCGTGCTTACGTTTGATAAACTGAGGGATATACTCCATAGGACCAGGACGATACAAAGCATTCATCGCAATCAAGTCCTCAAAGGTGGAGGGGTGAAGTTCGCGGAGGTATTTCTGCATACCCGGAGACTCAAACTGGAAGGTCCCGATTGTGCGACCATCGCAATAAAGATCATAAGTCGCAGGGTCCTCGATGGAGACCATGTCAATGTCCACTTCTATTCCAAGTGACAGCTTGATATTTTCGAGAGCTTCACGGAGGATGGAAAGCGTCTTGAGACCAAGGAAGTCCATCTTGATGAGACCGGTTTCTTCAATCACGCTGCCTTCGTACTGAGTGCAGCGAAGTTTTTCTCCAGACTCTTTATCCGTCGCTGTAGAAACAGGCACCCAATCGGTTATGTCATCACGACAAATGATAATGCCACATGCGTGAACTCCCGTGTTGCGTACATTTCCTTCCAGCATCTTTGCGTAGCGGATGGTATTACGCATCAGAGGGTCTGATGACGCCTCTGCTTCGCGAAGCTCCGGGATTGCGGCTATTGCATTAGGAAGGTTCATCTTGGGCACCTTGCCATTCTCATCGGATGGTAACTTGTCTGGGATGAGTTTACACAAACGGTTAGATTCACTCAGCGGAAGCTGCAACACGCGAGCGACGTCTTTAATTGCTAATTTTGTAGCCATCGTGCCATACGTGATGATATGTGCTACTTTCTCAGCTCCATATTTGTCTGTCACCCATTGAAGTACGCGACCACGACCATCATCGTCAAAGTCAACATCGATATCAGGGAGAGAGATACGGTCGGGATTCAAGAATCTCTCAAACAGCAAGTCGTATTTAATGGGGTCAATATCCGTGATGCGTAAGCAATAAGCCACAGCACTTCCCGCTGCACTACCACGACCAGGACCAACCAACACACCAAGTTCTTTGCGAGCTACTTTGATATAGTCCTGCACAATGAGAAAGTAACCCGGGAAACCCATGGTCTTCATGATGTGCAACTCAAATTTGATGCGTGCTTCCGTCTCTTCATCTAGGGGATTGCCGTATCTCCAATAAGCTCCTTCATAAGCTAGTTTAGACAAGTAGTCAGCCTCCAGCTTAATACGGTAGAGTTTGTCGTAACCTCCGAGTTTTTTGATCTTGGCTTCGCCTTCTTCGCGGCTAATTACGACATTTCCGTTCTCATCTTGAGTAAACTCATCGTATAAATCAGCTTCTGAATACTTTTCTCTATAACTTTCTTCTGTGCCGAAGTCCTCTGGAATCTCAAAGTTCGGCATGATAGGTCCGTGATCGATGGAGTATTCTTCTATCTTGTCCACTATTTCTTGCGTTGTTGCCAATGCTTCTGGTAAATCATGGAAGATTTCATTCATCTCTGCTTGCGTCTTAAACCATTCTTGCTTAGAATAGAGCATACGCGACTGATCAGAAACGAAATGGTTCGTAGAAAGACAAATCAGCAAATCGTGAGCTTCAGAATTATCTTCGTCAACAAAGTGAGCATCGTTGGTGCAAATATACTTTACACCGCACTTCTTAGCCAAGCGCAACAAACCTTCATTCGCTTTTTGTTGTAGCGGATAGGTTTCTCTATTGGCACGCTGGGCTGGGTCTTTGACCTCGTGGCGCTGCAGTTCGAGATAATAGTCTTCCCCGAAGCGTTCTTTGAACCACATCACGGCTTCTTCTGCGCCTTCTTCGTCACCAGTGAGCAATTTTCTTGGAATCTCACCACCTAAACAAGCAGAAGATATAATAAGTCCTTCTTTGAATTGCTCTAAATCAGCCTTGTCGGTGCGTGGTTTCATGTAGAAACCGTCCACCCAAGCGCGACTTACTAGCTTAACAAGGTTATGATAGCCAACTTCGTTTTTAGCAAGAACCACCAAGTGCCAACCGCTTCGATCTTCTTTGAGAGTTTTATCAAACTTCGTACGACGAGCACAATACATTTCGCAACCAATAATGGGCTTAAAATCCATCACACGCTTAGCTTTTTCCATGGCTTTTTCTGTTTCTGCCATGGCATCAGCTAATGTTTTACCGTCATCTAGAACAACACTGCATGGGTCTGTACCAGCTTCTTGTGCTTTTGCTTGGAGTTCTTTGAGTTGTGCTTCAGCTTTTTTGAAATCTTTGCTTGCCCCACCCTTTTTCTTTTGGACGTAATTGAAAAAATCCTTCACCCCCATCATATTTCCGTGGTCTGTTAACGCCATTCCTCGCATGCCATCAGCAATGGCTTTGTCCACCAATCGTGAAATTGATGCCTGTCCATCGAGAATGGAATAATAGGAATGGACATGTAAGTGTACGAATGGAATCATAATGCAGAAAAAACAAAGAGTAGGAAAAGAATACTTGTGAAACTTGACCAGTTAGTCGGATTTCAATAAAAGCCTTAGGGGTTAGTTAAAGAAGGTCCAGCAAATACCAAACTGTAGCATGCGCTGATTGGTGGGATAATGAGGTACTAAGAAGTAGCGTCCTGCAGATTGGTTGACATGGTTGTAAGCAATGTAGAAGCGGACTCCCTTCAGTTTGAAGTTCAAATAGGCATTAATCCAGGGATAATTACCAATCTTTGTGCGGTGTGTGGTTGCTTGCACAGCAAACATTCCCATAGCAGGAGAATAAGCTGGAGCATAGTACTCAGTAAAGTATCGAACATCAGCTCCAAACTCTGTGTCTAGAACTTTGGCAATACGGAATCTTAAGAATAGATTGCTCCAGACATTGAGCTTTGGTAAGGGAAGAACGCGATTAGAACTCTGTTGGAATGTCCATTCATTCTCCCAATTTAGGATACCCCAACGCAGCGCATGGGATAAAGTGGCAGACAGCACTTGGATATTATCGGAAGACTGCCCTACTTCTACACCATATTTTCGTGTGGCTAAGGTTGCGTTGTCACCATCTTCTTGTGTTTCTTGAAGATAGACGTAATTTTGGATGCTTTCTATGCCAACCTTAAGCTTGGCTTTGTGGAAAGATAATGTTCCTTCTGCTCTAGCACGAAAAATTTTATTGAGATTTTCATCCCACCAAGCATAGCGAGAATGATAGGTCTGGTAGTAGAATGCAGGAGTCTCGTTTCTTATGAATCCTCCTGTCTCAAGAGCTAAAGTATCTCCCCAAAGCTTAAAATGCAAACCAGCTTGTCCTTCTACATTAAACTCTCCCCAGTCAGAACCCGTAGTTCGCATTTCGCCTAATACATTGTAGCGAAAATGTTTGGACTGAGCGCGATGTAACTGAGCTCCCAACGTAAAATAGTTTGTTGTTGTCGCATCATAAGTCCCTTTTGTATTGGGAAGTGTGAAGCGAGCTAGTTCATGTTTGGCAAAAACTATCATGCCCGTCTTTACCCATTTGCGGAACCCCTCTCTCATCTCCAGAGCTAACGTGTTTTGGACAGAGAGATAGTGCGTACTGTCGTTTGCAACTTCCCCTGATAGGAAAGGGTTGCTAATGAAATACTTATCAATGTTCCTCTGTGAGGTGAATGTACGATAGTTTGTCTCCACATTAGCCGTATGAATGATGGAAGCCACAGGAACGAATCTGGTGATTAGCAACGAGTCTGGTATTGTTTTTCCGTTCTTTCCTGCTACTTGCGTTAGCTTCGCAACGCTGGTTGTATCTACTTTCGCCTTAAGACTTCGACTCACGACCCTACCGGTTGAGTCGGTCTTCTCATAAAATCCAAAAGAGTATCTTTGGGTCAAGAAGGCTTTGTCCACACTTACATTGTTTCTTACGCCTTCTAAGCGCATTGGCATATCAGCAGGACGATAAGTGGTGGGAAAACTCTCAGGATTGCTAATATAGTTTTCGTCTTCTATACCACCATTTTCCAAGTTCTTTATGTAACCCGTAGTATAAAGGCTGTGTATTTGATATTGATCACCTCGATAGCTGCCGTAAACTGTCGCACCAAAAGAAGAATGACTCTGATTGCGGTAGAATCCACGGGCATAAAGATAGTCAATGTCAAAGCCTATACCCGCTTCTTTGTTGATGTTTGTAGCAAATCGTGCCTTAAAATGGTCATCTCCATCTGTTTTATCACCCGAACTATAATAGTAAAGGTCTGCGATAGGGGATTTTGTGTTAGTGAATACAAACTTATCTGTGGGAAAGAGGAAGAGACTATAAGGTTTTGCAAAAATAAATTGCGAACCCATCATGAAATCCTGCTGACCATTATAGATACGATTGATACGAGGCGAACCTAGACCACCTAAAAAGTTATAGTTTCCGTAAACTCCAGTCATTTGATTGGAGTTTTGAAAGAGATGTTGCACGGTATCTGGCTCTATAGGGCGCACCTCTCCGAAGCGTTTGTCGACATTCCAAACAAAACGCCCTTTAGGTACCGTATTACCATCAATACTATCGTGCGCATGTCCGAATATGTCACGATTTTGGGATTGTCTGCCACGACTGTTTCCAAAGTCACGCGCAGAAAGTTGTGCATATCCTTGGATGGCAAAAAGCATCGCCACGGCGATGCTTAGCAAACTATTAGAAATTCTTGAGAATAAAGTCATAGAGAGAATGCGACAATGGCTTCTGATATTTTGGATTTAGTATCTTTTGAAACGGGAAGCAAGGGTAAACGTAATACTTCTTGGATTTCTTCACGTATCGCAAGCATACATTTAACGCCAGCTGGATTGCCTTCTACAAAAGCTAGTCGGAAAATATCGCGGAAATGGCGGTGAATATGTAGTGCTTCTGTGATGTCATCAGCACGAAGTGCGTTCACCATGGAGGTTATTTCTGCAGGGAAGGCATTGCCTACAACAGAAATAACACCTGCTGCTCCCAATGACACCAATTCAAACGTGAGAGAGTCGTCACCACTAATAACATCGAAGCCATCGGGTTTGTCTGCCAAAATGCTTTCCACTTGTTCTATTTTGCCAGACGCCTCCTTAATCGCAACGACATTTTCAAAGTCATGCGCTAGACGTAACGTTGTTTCAGCTGTCATGTTCACTCCTGTTCTTCCAGGTACGTTGTATAGAACTACTGGAACGGGAGAAGATTGTGCAACGGCCTTATAATGCTGATATAATCCTTCTTGAGTTGGTTTGTTATAATAGGGAGTCACGATGAGAACTCCGTCTATTCCGTCAAAATCTGCGTTCTCTAGGAATGCGCATACTGCGCCCGTGTTGTTACCTCCACAGCCTAAGAGTAAAGGAACACGTCCTGCCACAACATCTACAAAGGTTTCTGTGATGGCTTCGCGTTCCGCTTGACTGAGTGTTGGAGTTTCAGCTGTAGTTCCTAAAGCACAGAGATAATCTACTCCACCTTCACTAATCAAACGTTCGATGAGTTCGCGCAGAGCAAAGAAGTCCACTTCACCATCTTCGGTGAAGGGAGTGACAACGGCAACGCCAGTTCCTTGGAAAGGATGATTTCTCATAGAGATTATTTAGAGAAAAGTGAGAGATTATGAATGTTTGAAATGCGTTAGTTGTAAGAACCTGCATTATATGCTGCAAAAATAGCGATTTATTTCGATTTGTGCAATTTGCAGCCTTAGTTTTCCTCTCCAATCATTTTGAGGAATGTTATTTCATCTACCAGCGGTACTCCCAGCTTTTCGGCTTTCTCGCGCTTAGATGGGCCAATGCTGTCTCCAGCCAGGATGAAACTAGTCTTTTTTGATATACTCGATACATTCTTTCCACCGTGCGCTTCAATAATGCTCTTGTATTCTTCTCTAGAATGGCGACTAAATGTCCCACTAATCACAATCGATTTGTCTACCAGCGCATTTCCCACTTGTTCTTGTTCGGGCATTGACATTTGTAAGCCTAGTTGCGTCAAATCTTCTATTAGTGACAAATTGTCTGAATGCTGAAAGTAACTAATAACACTCTGAGCTATGACAGTCCCCACTCCTTCAACTTGGACTATGTCTTCGAAAGAAGCAGCACGCAGCGCGTCCATGTTCTTAAAATGTCGTGCCAATGTTTTTGCTACTACCTTACCCACGAAACGGATGCCCAAAGCAAACAGTAAACGATCAAAGCTAACTGTCTTAGCTTTGGCTATACCATCAAGAATCTTTTGAGTGGCTTTTAGTGAAACAGGCATCATGGCTCGCTTCTCTTCTAAAGGAGCAAAGAGTGTTGGTGCTTGAAACTCCCCAATCGTGAGATACCATTGCTTGTCCCACTCGTGGAGCGTTAGTCGGAATAAGTCTGCCGGTGTTCGAATCAACCCATTTTCAAAATACTTGTCTACGACTTCTGGTCCGAGACTCATGATATTCATGGCATCTCTACTGATGAAATGTTCAATTCTTCCTTTAAGTTGAGGTGGACAACTATCATTGGGACAGTAATGTGCGGCTTCTCCATCATATCTAACGAGCGGCGTTCCACACTCTGGGCATTGCGTGATAAAATTCACCTTCTCACCTAAATCATTACTGCGTAGTTCTGTAGCAACACCTACAATTTGAGGAATAATTTCTCCAGCTTTCTCCACATAGACTTGGTCGCCGATGTGCAAATCTAGTTGTCGGATAATATCTTCATTGTGAAGTGAGGCACGTTTTACCATGGTTCCCGCCAAAAGTACGGGGGTCATGTTAGCCACTGGAGTGATGGCTCCAGTACGTCCCACTTGGAATGTCACTTCATTCAAGCGGGTGCATGCTCTTTCAGCTTGAAATTTGTAGGCAATCGCCCAGCGTGGGGACTTCGCAGTATACCCAAGCCGTGCTTGTTGCGACAGACTGTTCACTTTTAACACAACTCCGTCTGTGGCTACGGGGAGTGTCTTTCGCGCCTCATCCCAATACTCCAAATAATCTGCTACTTCCTGCAGAGTACTACACAATTGCATAGCATCGCTCACTTTGAAGCCCCAGGACTTGGCCTTTTGGAGGTTATCGTAATGCGACAATCCAGCACTTGATTCAGCCTCATCTACTATAAGATAGTAGAAATAGGCATCCAATTGTCGCTGTGCTACGACACGACTATCTTTACTTTTGAGTGTTCCACTCGCTGCATTACGAGGATTAGCAAAGAGATTCTCTTCGCGTGCTGCTCGTTCTGCATTGAGGCGATCAAAACTTTCCCATGGCATAAGGATTTCTCCACGAATTTCAAAGCGAGAGGGCCAGCCCGCTCGCGCTTCCAGAACGAGCGGTATAGAGCGAATGGTGCGCACATTGGCGGTGACGTCGTCACCTTGCACACCATCTCCACGTGTCAAAGCTCGAACGAGTCGTCCTTCTTCATAGATTAAAGATATGCTCAGTCCATCAAATTTCAATTCTGCGCAGATTTCAAAGGGTTCCCCTTGAAGCCCCTGCGACACTCTGTCATAGAAATCGCCAACTTCCTCTCTGTTATACGTATTACTGAGAGAAAGCATAGGATGCTCATGGGCGACTTGAACAAATTCATTTGACAAATCACTTCCCACACGTTGAGAAGGACTATTAGGATCGTATTCCTCTGGATTATTTTGTTCGAGTTCAATAAGTTCAGCCATGAGATCATCAAACTCTTTGTCGGAGATAGATGGAGCGTTCTCGGCGTAATACTGATGATTGTAGCGATGGAGCATCGCTCTGAGTTCGGTGATTCGGGCGTTCATCTGCGAAAAAACTAATGAATTGGAATAGCAAAAATACGGCTTTTCGCAGAATAATCACTAACTTTGCAGTTGATTTTTCAGTAGATAGGTAAATACCCCCAGTTTATCCTCACTTCTATAGCCTCAACTCTCGTAATTCTTTTTTATGCGCATTGACATTATCTCCGTGATTCCCGAAATGTTGGAGGGGTTCTTCAATCATTCCATATTGGCAAGAGCTCAGAAGAAAGGTTTGGCCGAAATCCACGTGCACAACCTTCGTGACTATAGCACCGATAAACACAAACGTGTGGATGATTATCCTTATGGTGGTTCTGCTGGTATGGTGATGCAATGCCAACCTATCGACGACTGTATAGCTGCGCTCAAAGCTGAGAGAGATTATGACGAAATCATCTTCACCACTCCCGATGGTGAGCAGTTCGACCAGCCTATGGCGAACGAACTCTCTCTCAAAGGGAATATCATTATCCTTTGCGGTCACTACAAAGGTATAGATTTCCGTGTGCGCGAACACTTAATCACTCGTGAGATCTCTCTCGGTGATTTTGTATTAACGGGAGGTGAGCTTGCTGCTGCAGCAATGGCAGATGCAATCGTTCGTCTTATTCCGGGTGTGATTGGCGATGTACAAAGCGCACTCAGTGATTCATTTCAAGACAATCTCTTAGCCCCACCACTCTACACGCGCCCTGCTGATTATAAAGATTGGAAAGTGCCCGAAATTTTGTTGTCTGGTCACGATGCACGCATCCGAGAGTGGGAAATGTCTCAAGCAATAGAGCGCACACAGCGTTTACGTCCTGACTTGTTGGAGGAATAAGTCCATAATAGGGAAATAGCAACAGTGAAAAGTGAGTCCATCTGATTAGAAGGGCTCACTTTTTATTTTGCAGTATTTAAACTATAGCAAGTCTATAGGAAGAAACAAAAGACTGCTTGAGCTTCCGTCGTGTGCTACTGATGGGCTTGGTAGAATATGGTGGAGCACACCCGGATACCACTAAGAAAACTTTACATAATAATGGGGCTAATTTAACGCCTTCCTCTTCTCTTCAAATCTTATTGAACTATTTACCAGGCATTGTCGGAGCGTTGATTTTTGTCTTTCGGGTTTTTAGGAAAGTATCTCCGACGTTTTAGCAGAAATCTCCTATCAAAATCAGAAAACGTCGGAGAAAATCTAAATTACCTCTGATGTTTTATTGTGATTTCTACCAGCGGAAAACGAAATAAAGCCGTCTTTTGCTCGTAGAAAACGAAGAAATGTTCCGAAAGTAGTCAGTCGAGCTGTTCAAACCCTGCTAGAATCTCTTCTTTTTGTTGTAGTTCGTAGAAAACCCGTGGAAAAAGTTGAGTTTGGTTTTAACAGAATCTAGAAGTCATAATCTTAAATATCACAGAAGAGTCTTCGTGTTTAGGGACACGAATCCCAATAAGAATAGGGGATTAATCAACCTAAAGGTCGATTATGCCTATCCTTTGTAGCAGATTAAGGTCTGTTCTTGCAAGAATATCTGTGTTTTTTTGTAACTTTGTCCTGATAAGGCGGTCCATTCTATGGATTGCTTTTTATAATTAAACAAAGACGTCACAATCTTTCCTAGAATTCATTCCACAATGGCAAATTTTCAGCTTGTTTCTCCATACAATCCGATGGGCGATCAGCCCGAAGCTATACGATTACTCACTGAAGGAGTGAGAAATGGTGAGCCTGCCCAGGTGCTCCTTGGGGTGACAGGTTCTGGAAAAACTTTCACCATTGCTAATGTCATTGCAAATATAGGGAAACCTACCTTGGTTTTGTCACACAATAAAACACTTGCAGCACAACTTTTCACAGAAATGAAAGGCTTCTTTCCCAACAATGCTGTTGAGTATTATGTGTCTTATTACGACTATTACCAACCTGAGGCTTACATCGCTTCCACTGATACATACATCGAAAAGGATTTGGCCATCAATGACGATTTAGACAAGATGCGTCTTGCGGCCACTTCAGCTTTGCTCTCAGGACGAAAAGATGTCATCGTGGTGTCATCAGTCAGCTGTATTTACGGTATGGGCAACCCATCAGCCTTTTACGAGAATGTTATTCTACTGAAGATGGGACAGCGCATAGCTATGAATACCCTGCTTAAACGCTTGGTCGATTCTCTCTACACTCGTAATGACGTGGCTCCCACCCGTGGTGATTTTAGGGTTAAAGGCGACACTATAGATGTTTTTCTGGCTTATTCGGACGATGTGCTCCGCATCAACTTTTGGGGAGATGAGATAGACTCTATTGAGGAAGTGGATGGAATTACTGGTGCTCGTCAAGCGAACTTTGATGAATATAAGATATACCCAGCAAATCTTTTCTTGACCAGTAAGGAAACCCAAGAAATGGCAATCCGCCAAATCCAAGATGATTTGGCGGAACAGGTAGCTTTGTTCAAAGAACAAGGCAAAGGCTTGGAGGCGCAACGACTAGAAGAACGTGTGAGTTATGACATTGAAATGATTCGCGAACTAGGTCACTGCTCTGGCATCGAGAACTATTCTCGTTACTTTGATGGCAGACAGCCAGGGACTCGCCCATATTGTCTGTTAGACTTCTTCCCAGAAGATTATCTTATCGTCATTGACGAGAGTCATGTGAGCGTTCCGCAAATCAGAGCCATGTATGGTGGAGATCGATCGCGCAAAGAAAGTTTGGTGAACTACGGTTTTCGTTTGCCCGCTGCCATGGACAACCGTCCATTGAAATTTGAAGAGTTTCAAGAGATGGCACGCCAAGTTATCTATGTGAGTGCAACTCCTGCTGATTATGAGATGGAACAAGCTGGTGGAACATACGTGGATCAGGTGATTCGTCCCACTGGTTTGCTCGATCCTCCCATAGAAGTGCGCGACACAGACTTCCCGGTCGATGACTTATTGGAAGAAATTCGCATTGCTATCAAGGATAACGAAAGAACTCTCGTCACTACCCTTTCAAAACGTATGGCAGAAGAACTCACGGAGTATTTGCTTGGTTTGGGAATCTCAACGGCTTACATCCATTCTGACGTAGATACCTTAGAGCGTGTCAAGATTATGGAGGAACTCCGTGCTGGTATTTATGATGTTTTAGTCGGGGTGAACTTGCTACGTGAGGGATTGGATTTGCCAGAAGTCGCACTTGTTGCCATTCTAGACGCAGACAAAGAAGGATTCCTCCGTGATCGTCGAAGCATGACTCAGACAGCAGGTCGTGCGGCTCGTAATGTCAATGGGCGTGTTATTATGTATGCCAAGAAAATCACGGAGAGCATGCAGCAAACCATTGATGAGACAAATCGCCGTCGTCTGAAACAAATGGCATATAACGAAGAGCATGGCATCATACCAACCCAAGTGAAGAAAAGCAACAATGTAAGTCAGTTAGGGAAAATGGGGCTGGAACGTTCTGAAGCTGCTCAGGCGGCTGGTGTTGCATTGCGTGGTCCGCAGTACTATTCTGCCGTAGAGAAAGGGCAAACTCCACGAAAAGTGGCAGAATCCACTGTAACTTATGGCATTGCTTCAGAGATCAGCTTTGAGGCTCCGCAAACTCAAACACCAGAAGACCGCAATACTCGTATAGAGCAACTACGGTCGGCAATGAAGAAGGCAGCTGCAGAACTTGATTTCGTGACAGCGGCTCAACTTCGAGATGAGTTGTTGCAATTGGAAGCTATGAAAGACCCCAAGAGATAAGAACAGATTCGTCTATAATCAAGAGATGATTCAGATGATAACACAAAATAAGGGAGAAGAATGAAAGCTCTTCTCCCTTATTTACGTTTGATTCAAAGAATATTATGGATTTCTGAAAGGTTGTGCACCATATAAGTCGGTGTATATTTGAGCAATTCGTCTGTGTTACCAGAATTTTGCGGCAACTTATTGCGATTGAAATAGATGGTATCTAGTCCTGCCCCCATAGCCCCTAGGATGTCTGTAGAAAAATTATCGCAATCATAAGCGTACTCTCTGGTGTTGCTTTTGTTTGCTCAAAAGCATAATCAAAGAACTTTTGAGAAGGCTTATTTGCTCCTGCTTGTTCGCTAAGTACGATCGTGTCAAAATACTTTGTCATCCCCACCATCTCTAACTTTCTGTGTTGCACTTCAGTAAATCCATTACTACAAATGTGAAGTCGATAGCCTCTAGACTTGAGATGTTTAAGCAAATCTTTTGCTCCGTCTACAATACCCGTCTTTGTACAATTGAACTCTAAGAAAGCATCTCCTAGTTTCAGGCAGAACTCGTCGGACAATTCAGCCCCTTTGCCTAAGGCTAGAGGGCGGCGAAAGCGTTCGACAATGAGAAAATCGCGGGTAATCTCCCCATGAGCATATTGGGACCACAGATGCTCATTGATTTCCCAATAATTCTCCGTGAAAAACGCTTTATTCTCAAATATATGACCAAGATTAAAGGCGTCATATAGTTCTTCTAAAGCTAATGTCGCATTACCATGTGTGTCGTATAGGGTATCATCAAAGTCGATGAAAAGATCTTTATAAGGAAGCATAAGAAATGAGTATGGGAAATGTGAAGTATTATACGCGTGCAAAGTTACGACTTTATGGAGAAGAGAGCAACAAGCAAAGGAGTTTAATGAACGAACAGGCGGCAATTTGAGTCGTATAATAATGATAGATTGTTGTATGTAGCTGAAAAGCAATTGAAATATAGTGCTGCGGGAAGAAAAGTAGGAGGTCATTGTAAGAAAGTGCGAAAAAAAGCGTTTGAAATATGTTACAAAAACATTACCTTCGCGTATTAGTAATAGAAAGCCACTTAAAATGGTGGTTACATCGCATTATAACATGCCTATATCTAAGAAAAAAGTAATAGAATCAGCGTCAGATTCTTCTGCAAACAGAGGGAATATTCTGACTGCAACCTTCCTACAAATTCGGCGAAGGTTGCAGGTGATTTCTACCAGTATCTTAGGAAATAGCACAGAAGCAGAGGATGCGTTGTCAGAAGCTTTCTTACGATTATGGAAAAGTCCTCGGCCCTTAGAGAACGCTTTCCAAGTTGAGGCGATACTTACCACAACTGTAAGAAATATAAGTATAGATGAAGTACGTAAACGACGCTCTCATCCGGTTGATACTTTAGATGCTCTTCCCGAAGGTGAAGGCGTAATGGACGATGATACAACAGAATTAGATGTAGAAGTGCAATTACGCAGGATAGAAAAGTTGATTTCTTGTCATCTTTCTCCTCAGCAACAGCGCATTCTTCGTATGAGAGACGTCGATGGACTTGCTTTTTCTGTGATTTCCGAGCAATTAGATATGCAAGAGACCGCAGTTAGAATGCAACTCTCTCGAGCACGAAAATTACTTCGCGAACTTTATCGTCGGCAGTATTCAGACTAAATCTTCAAAGCCTTGCAACAATGATGAGTATAGATCAATATAAAACACTTGTAGATGCCTATTTTGAGGCTACTACAACTGAAGAAGAGGAGGAAAAGCTGAAGTTGTTTTTAATAACTCCACAAGCTCAAGATCCTTCTTTTGATGAAATTAAGGCTGTTATGGGCTTAACTACGATGTTAAAACGTAAAAGCCAGAACAATCAGTGTACAAAAGAAGCATCAAATAGAGTACTCACAACCTCGATTCCAGCAACTTCGCATCTATTTCTCCCTAAACGCCAGCTCATGCGCTGGGCAGCAGTGATTGTTTTAGGTCTTTCTGTGCTCGCCCCTGCAGCTATGATGTGGGGTTTGTCAGATAGTGATGAATGTGAGGCCTATATTGATGGCAAAAAGATAACAGATCAAGCCGTGGTGCTCCAACAAATGCACACAACAATGTCGCAGACCTTACAAGGGGATTTGCAAAATGAACCCGCGAAACAGTTACGCGACCTATTTTCTACTCCACAACAATAACAACTCCTCCATAATATGAAACGGTTATGCCTACTCTTTATTGGGCTTATGGCTATGTTGTCAGCTATAGCCCAAGAAAAATTAAATGTAGCTCCTTTCTTTGAGACTAACTTTGTGAAATCACACAAGGCTACTATGGTGAAACTCTCTGGAAAGGCTTTAAAAGACTATTCTCTGCTCAAATTTTATAGCGTGACAATGAGTCTTTCTAACCAAGAAGTCATAGAGCTAGAAAGAGCCATCTCGAAAGATACGCACAATGTGACGGAACAAGAGGCTGCTTCCAAACATGGTAAGTTATATTATGGCTTTTATCAGTTGCCCAACGGTGATAAGACGAAGGTCAATAGTTTCTTGTTTTACCGAAACAATGGGCTTCAACCTCGAGGAAATCCGACCTACACACTTATCTATATGGAGGGGCAAACAACTCTCCAGGAATTAAAAAGAAAGTTCGCTCCCTAATCTCATTACATACTATTGCACAATGAAACGTTATATTCTTCTTTTATTTGTAGGCTTGGGACTATCTGCAGCAGCTGCAGAACTTAATGACACGATTGTCAAAGTGAATAATCCTGACTCTGTGTTGCTCACACGCAATGACTCGACTATTATCCTCCGTGTTGATGGCTCGAGCAACGATAAATCGGCAAAATTTGTCTATACGATTCCAACACAAGGTACATCGCTGGTTGATGCTGCAGCTAGTCGATGGAAGTTCCCTGAATCGCCTCTTACACTCCATAAGGAAAGTAGTGACAAAAAACATTCTATGGAGCTAACAGCTGGCCAGCTTCTCCTAGGTTTCAACCTTGCCCAAAATGGCCCTAAAGGAATTAGCTCAGATGTTTGGGGGCGCAACATTGATATTGAGCTTAATCTGATGAGATTTTCTGTTACTCGTAACAGACATCATTGTTTTTCTCTGGGATGGAGCTATGGATGGAGTAAGATTGCACTTGATGGCGGTCTAGCTTTTCAGCTTAATAATGGGGTTACCACAATTGGAACTTTCGCAGAGAACCAAACACCTATTCGTTCGGTCTTTCGCCTTAACAGACATTCATTCCCACTGCTCTATACCTATCAAGAAAATGGAATGGGTTTAAGCGTGGGTCCAGTGTTGAATCTGAATGTTCGTCCGCGTATTTATAATACCTATCTGAATGCTGAAGGAAAGGAACAGCAAGATGCCTACAAAAGTGGCATACATTTTACTCCTGCCACTCTATCTTTCTATGGAGAATTAAAGATTAAATGGATAGGAATCTTTGCTCGTTACACTCCACAATCCATGTTTGAGAAAGGACTCGGACCAAATGTTCAAACTCTGACAGTAGGTTTGTCCTTCTTCTGAGGTTAGGGGCAGAGATGTTCTCAAATTTCCTAAATTGAACTTCCCTTGTTTATGTTTGGTGCCTTCTATTGTGTGATTGAAATCTACGATAGGAGGTACCTTTTTGGGGTAGACCCCCTCAATTCTGGCATAATTAAGTTGCAACTTGTAGATGTATCTGTTAAAAACTTTCAACTTTTCAGAGAATAGAATGGTGTATTGACCTGGAAACTCAAAATAAAGTAGTAACTTTGCCAACAAAGAAACTGAACAAAGCGTATCTGATGGAACAAATCAAGCATGAATGTGGTGTAGCAATGGTTAGATTGCTCAAGCCTCTCAGCTATTATAAAGAGAAGTACGGAACTTGGATGTACGGTCTCAATAAACTCTATCTTATGATGGAGAAACAACACAACCGCGGTCAAGAAGCTGCGGGACTTGCTGCGTTGAAACTTCAGGCTGAGCCTGGAGATGAGTACATGTTCCGTGAACGTGCTCAAGGCAACACTGCGATTCAAGAGATTTTCGCGTCTGTTCACTCCAAATTCTCTAACTTTTCTTCTGAAGAGCTTGCCGATGCTGATTTCGCTGGCAAGAACATTCCCTTTGCAGGGGAGATTTATATGGGCCACCTCCGGTATTCTACTACTGGCAAGCGTGGCCTTTCGTATGTCCATCCTTTTTTGCGCAGAAATAACTGGAGAGCAAAAAACCTCTGCTTGTGCGCAAACTTCAATATGACGAACGTACAGGAAATTTTTGACCACATTGCGGTGAAAGGTCAACATCCTCGTATGCTGAGTGATACGTATCTCCTGCTCGAACAACTAGGTCACAGATTAGATCGTGAGGCAGAACGTTGCTTTGTTGCGGCAGAATCTCAGGGACTTACCGATCGCCATATCACGGAGTACATCGAGAGTAACATTAACGTGGCGAATATTCTCAAAGAATCCGCTCCTGTGTGGGATGGCGGCTATGTGGTTTGCGGCATCACGGGAAGTGGCGAGACTTTTGTTTTAAGAGATCCCTGGGGCATTCGACCTGCGTTCTATTATAAAAGCGATGATGTGTTTGCACTTGCTAGTGAACGCCCAGTTCTTCAAACTTCTTTTGGACTTGAAGCAGAAGACATCGTGGAACTACAGCCTGGTCAAGCGATAATGACCAATCGTAAGGGAGAAATGCGCATTGAACAAATTCTTCCTGCCCAGAAACTAGCTGCATGCTCTTTTGAACGTGTGTATTTCAGCCGTGGTTCTGATATAGATATTTACAAAGAACGCAAAGAAATGGGACGTCGACTTGTGCCTTCCATTTTGAAAGCAATCAACAATGAAGTAGATAATACAGTTTTTTCCTACATTCCCAATACAGCAGAAGCAGCTTATTATGGTCTTTACCAAGGTTTTGAAGAATATCTCAATCAACAAAAGACGCACGAGATTACTGAGCTGCTCAAAAATCCAGCATACAGCTCCGAAGCAAGCAAGGTTGCGCTAGAGAAACGTATTGCCGAAGTTCTCGCTCGCCACATTCGTGCTGAAAAAGTGGCATGGAAAGACATAAAAATGCGTACCTTTATTGCAGAAGGTAATTCGCGCAATGATCTTGCTGCCCACGTTTACGACATTACTTATGGTAGTGTTGTGCCGAATGTCGACAATCTTGTCGTAATTGACGATAGTATTGTCCGAGGAACGACCTTGCGTGAAAGTATTCTCCGCATCCTCGATCGTCTACATCCCAAACGCATCGTAATTGTCAGCAGTTCACCTCAGGTGCGCTACCCAGACTATTATGGTATTGACATGGCGAACATGAACGAGTTTATTGCATTCCGTGCTGCAATAGCCTTGCATGAAGAGCGCGGAACAATGAATTTGCTCACAGATATCTATCGACGCTGTAAAGCACAGGAAGATTTACCCAAAGAACAGGTGCAGAACTACATCCGCGAGCTCTATGAACCCTTCACGGAACTAGAGATAAATGCGAAGATGGTAGAACTTCTTCGTCCAGCTGGCGTAGATACAGAAATCCACATGGTGTATCTTAGCATCGAGGATTTGCATAAAGCATGCCCCAATAGCCCAGGTGACTGGTATTTCAGTGGACATTTCCCCACTCCTGGTGGTAATAAGTGCGTAAACGCTGCTTTCATCCGCTATATGGAAGGCCATCAGGCTGCACTACTCTCGCAGTAGTCACCTAGAGCCACCACTAACTTAGGGTTTAGAAGTCGATATTTCTAGAACATCTACCTTATCCAACAGCCTATACAATCCAAGATTCACCCTATTTACCTTCATAAAAATGCGAAAAGTAACCCTTTTGCTCAGCGATGGTTCCCAATTCCATGGAGAAAGTTTCGGCTACGAAGCTCCCGTAGCTGGCGAAGTTGTGTTCAACACAGCCATGATGGGCTATCCAGAAAGCCTTACAGACCCCTCTTATGCAGGACAACTCATGGTGCTCACCTATCCTTTGGTCGGCAACTATGGCGTTCCTCCCTTTACCATTGAGGAGAATGGACTTGCGACTTTCATGGAAAGCGACAAAATCCATGCAAGTGCCATCATTGTGAGCGATTATAGTGAGAATTACTCTCACTGGAATGCTAAAGAAAGCCTTGCTGAATGGTTGAAACGTGAAAAAGTGCCTGGCATCACAGGCATCGACACGCGCGAACTCACCAAGGTGCTCCGTGAGCATGGGGTGATGATGGGCAAAATCCTCTTCGATGACATGCCCAATGAAGTACCCGAAGCACAATACGAAGGAGTGAACTTCGTAGAGAAAGTAAGTTGCAAAGAAGTTATTCGCTATGCACCCACTAATGGAGATGAGGATGCTCCCAAAGTAGTCCTTGTCGACTGTGGGGTTAAGCACAATATCATCCGCAATCTTATTAACCGTGGTGTAGAAGTTGTGCGTGTGCCTTGGGATTATGACTTTAATCGACTGGAGTTTGATGGACTATTCTTGGCAAATGGTCCTGGTGACCCCGACACCTGCGCAATAACCGTAAATCACATTCGCACTTTCTTGCAAAATGCTCAAGTGCGCCCTTGCATGGGTATTTGTATGGGCAACCAACTCTTGTCTAAAGCTGCAGGTGCTACCATCTACAAACTGAAATATGGCCATCGTTCGCACAATCAACCCGTACGAATGGTTGGAACAAATCGTTGTTTCATCACTTCACAAAACCATGGTTATGCAGTAAAGTCTGATACTTTGTCTGCTGAATGGGAACCCTACTTCGTAAACATGAATGACGGTTCAAACGAAGGCGTACGTCACAAGACAAATCCTTGGTTTTCTGCCCAATTTCACCCAGAGGCTTGCAGTGGTCCTGTAGATACTGAATTCCTTTTCGATGATTTCGTAAACCTTCTCAAATAAACCATCATGATTGATCCTAGCATTAAGAAAGTTCTCCTCCTCGGTTCTGGCGCACTCAAGATTGGTGAGGCCGGAGAGTTTGACTATTCAGGTAGCCAAGCCTTGAAAGCACTCAAAGAAGAAGGTATCGAGACCATACTTATCAACCCAAATATCGCTACTGTCCAAACTTCTGAAGGTGTAGCCGACCAAATCTACTTCCTCCCAGTGACGCCCTATTTCATTGAGCGCGTCATCGAGAAGGAACGTCCTCAAGGTATCATGCTAGCCTTCGGTGGTCAGACTGCACTCAACTGTGGTGTAGAGCTGTACCAAAGCGGAGTTTTGGAAAAATACAACCTGAAAGTACTCGGCACTCCCGTTCAATCAATCATGGACACGGAAGACCGCGAACTTTTTGTCAAGAAACTTGATGAAATCAACGTTAAGACGATTAAGAGTGAAGCTGTAAGCAATATTGAAGATGCTCGTAAAGCAGCTAAGAATCTCGGATATCCTGTTATCATCCGTGCCGCATACGCACTCGGTGGTTTGGGGTCTGGTTTCTGCGACAACGAAGAAGAACTCAATAAGCTTGCAGAAAAGGCCTTCGCGTTCTCACCACAAGTATTGGTAGAAAAGAGCCTAAAAGGCTGGAAAGAGGTTGAGTATGAAGTTGTCCGCGACCGCTTTGACAACTGTATCACGGTCTGCAACATGGAAAACTTCGACCCCCTCGGCATTCACACCGGAGAATCTATTGTCATTGCGCCTTCTCAGACCTTGACAAACAGTGAGTATCACAAACTTCGTGAGCTTTCTATCCGCATTGTACGCCATGTTGGTATTGTCGGAGAGTGTAATGTTCAATACGCCTTTGACCCTGAAAGTGAAGACTATCGCGTAATTGAAGTAAATGCCCGACTTAGCCGTAGCTCTGCACTCGCTTCTAAAGCCACTGGCTATCCCTTGGCTTTCGTAGCTGCTAAGTTAGGTCTTGGATATGGCTTGTTTGATTTGAAGAACTCTGTGACAAAAACCACTGCAGCATTCTTCGAACCAGCATTGGACTATGTAGTTTGTAAGATACCTCGTTGGGACTTGGGTAAGTTCCGTGGTGTTGATCGTGAACTGGGTAGCTCAATGAAATCCGTTGGTGAGGTGATGGCCATCGGCAGAACCTTTGAGGAAGTCATCCAAAAAGGCTTGCGCATGATTGGACAAGGCATGCACGGTTTCGTAGAGAACAGAGAACTTGATATCGAAGACGTAGAAGCTGCTTTGAAAGCTCCTACAGATAAGCGTATCTTTGTTATCGAAAAGGCATTCCAACAAGGTTATACCATCGAACAAATCCACAATCTCACCAAGATTGACCTTTGGTTCCTCAAGAAGCTCTATAATATTTACGAAACAAGTCTTGCTCTTCATGCATGTGGCAATATCAACACTCTCGATTCAGCCCTTCTTGCAAAGGCAAAACGCCAAGGTTTCACAGACTTCCAAGTAGCTCGTGCCCTCGGTATGGAGCATGATATGGATTCTGAGCGTGCTACCCTACTCGTTCGTGAGCATCGCAAACGCGCAGGTATCGTACCATATGTAAAACAAATTGACACCCTCGCAGCAGAGTACCCAGCGCAGACTAATTACCTCTACCTCACCTATAGCGGTGTTGCGCACGATATTCGTTTTGAAAACGACAAGCGCTCAGTGGTTGTGCTTGGTTCGGGTGCCTATCGTATCGGTTCGTCAGTAGAATTCGACTGGTGCGGTGTTCAAGCTCTAAATACCATTCGTAAAGAAGGCTATCGCTCTGTGATGATCAACTATAATCCAGAGACTGTGTCTACAGACTATGATATGTGCGATCGCCTTTATTTCGATGAACTCACCTTCGAGCGAGTTTTGGATATCTTGGATTTGGAATCTCCCTATGGCGTTGTGGTCAGCACTGGTGGACAGATTCCAAACAACCTGGCACTTCGTCTCGATGAACAACGCGTGCCCATCCTCGGTACCCAAGCGAAGGATATTGACAACGCAGAAGACCGCGAAAAGTTCTCTGCTATGCTCAATAGAATTGGCGTCGACCAACCTGCATGGAGTGCATTGACTTCTATGGAGGATATCAATACTTTCATCAAAGAAGTAGGATTCCCAGTTTTGGTTCGTCCTAGCTACGTGCTTTCTGGTGCGGCAATGAATGTGTGCCACAATCAAGAAGACTTGGAACGCTTCCTCACAATGGCAGCAAATGTCAGCAAGAAGCATCCTGTGGTGGTTTCTCAATTCTTACTACATGCCAAAGAAGTCGAAATGGATGCTGTGGCAAAGAATGGTGAAATCATCGCGTATGCCATCTCTGAGCACGTAGAATTCGCTGGAGTTCACTCTGGAGACGCAACAATCCAGTTCCCTCCTCAAAAACTATATGTGGAGACAGCGCGTCGCATCAAGAAGATTTCCAAACAAATTGCGCGTGAACTCAATATCTCAGGTCCTTTCAACATTCAGTTCCTTGCTCGTGAAAACGACATTAAGGTGATTGAATGTAACCTCCGTGCTTCACGCTCCTTCCCCTTCGTTAGTAAGGTGCTCAAGATCAATCTTATCGAGCTTGCTACTCGTGTGATGCTTGGTCTTCCTGTTGAGAAACCCTCAAAATCTCTCTTCGACCTTGACTATGTTGGTGTCAAAGCTTCTCAATTCTCCTTCAACCGTCTTCAAAAGGCTGACCCGGTTTTGGGCGTTGACATGGCTTCTACGGGTGAAGTTGGTTGCTTAGGCGAAAACGCTAACTCGGCATTGCTTAAGAGTCTGTTGTCAGTGGGCTTGCGCATTCCTAAGAAGAATGTATTACTTTCTACTGGTAGTGGTAAGAACAAGGCAGATATGCTTGAGGCTGCACACAGATTGGCCAACCATGGCTACTGTATATATGCGACAGAAGGCACTTCGCGCTATTTGTCCGAGAACGGCATCCCCAGTGTTCGCGTACTTTGGCCAAGCGAAGTCGAAGCTCTCTCACCTGATAGCGCAGAAGCCAAGTTGCCTCGTGCATTAGACTTGCTTCGCGACAAGAAAGTTGAGATGGTTGTTAACATTCACAAGAACTTCTCTACTGGAGAATTGACGAATGGCTACAAGATTCGCCGTGCAGCTATCGACCATAATATTCCACTTCTCACAAATGCTCGTTTGGCGTCTGCCTTTATCTACGCTTTCACCACAACGCGCGTGGAAGATCTTGAGATTAAGAGCTGGCAAGAATTCTAATTTCGGTAAATCTTTTGCAGCATAGCTACGAAATATTTTATAGCCCCCTCCTAGTTCATCATGGAGGGGGCATCTTTTGTGTAAGAGGAGTCTTGTTGAATAATACTTACTATGCGATATAACCACAATAACCGCTCAAGCATCTATTGTTTAGTTGTAAATCTACCGCGAAAGACTAAGACAAATTCATATGCTTATTTAGCAAGAAGAACTGAATAAATAGGGAGAATGAACAGCTATATTTATTGCTTTTCTCGCTATTCCTCACGAAATGTCCGACGTTTCTGAAAATATCTCGGACATATTCTTGAAAACATCCGAGATAATTTGATTTTCGACGGAGATATTGACTGCAAACAAGCCTTCATTTTTTCATGTGATGCGAGTAAAATCGATAATGAGTAATGGATTATCTAACAACATGGCTGTTTTCACTGATATTTCTGCCTACAATGACAGTTTTTCTAATAACGACTATCCCAAAATAGCGTCTCACAATCGCGCCTATACAGAGAGCTGATTCACGAAAGACAGAATAAAGCATTTTACCCTTCGAAAACCTAGAAATACTTTGCTATTTTGTCCAGCAATACTTACAAACAAAAAGCGCGCCTGTGTAATGAACACAGACGCGCTTTTTCGTATTAAGCTAAAATGAAAGATTAGCGACCAAGAATCCAAGCACCAGGATACATGCCAATCAAAGTGTTGCGGCTTTGAACAGCTTCACCCTTTGTGTCGAAAGAGGAGGCAACAACACGATACCAACCAGTGTGACCGCTAATGGTTTCGTTTGTCTTCACCACGCGAGCTGCTAAACCACGACTGCGAAGTGAGTTCATTTGACCTTCGGCATTAGTTTGATTCACGAAGCTACCTACAACTACGCTGAAAGCCTTGAGGGGTTCACCATTAACAACAGTGACACCACCTTGGATAGTGCGCACAGGTGTAGCGTCGTCATTTGACACGGGTTGAGTTGCAACGGGAGTCACTTGTTCTTGTGGCTGAGGTGCAATGGTCACCGTTTGGGTAGATTTATTTTGTTCTTGTGCTCTAGCCTTTTCGTATGCTTGGCGATAAGCACTTTCTTGAGATTTGCAAGCCGTGAACATAGCCACGGTGCACAAGCCTAATGCAAGAATTGCGTGATTCTTCATGTCTTATACCTTTTATCTTTTACGTAGATTGTTAGCAAAATCATGAACTTGTAGTCACAGCGAGAATACTTCTCATAATAGATAAAAGCTCAGACCAACCCAGTTTGTTGCTAGCTCCATCTTCAGACTTACCATGATAATAGTTCATTCTTGCGCAAATATACAAGTAAAATAGGTAATAAGCTACAGAATCCACTACAAAAAACATTAAACAGCAGAATTTATCGCAAATTTGTATGGGACTTTCAAGAAAAATCGGTATTTTTGGAGCAACTAACAGATTTATAAACTCCAAAAATTCATATTATCATGAAAGGATTAAGCATTCTCGCAGCTTTTTTGGGCGGTGCAGCAGTAGGCGCAGCCTGTGGTATTCTCTTTGCTCCTGAAAAGGGTGAAGATATGCGTTCACGCATCGCTGAAGCAATTCGCAAGCGTGGTATCAAACTTAACGGCAAAGAACTTGAAAGTTTGGTAGACGACATCGCAGAAGAACTTAGTGCAGCATCTGAATAAAGCTTGAACCACGTGTTTTCTAACGACCACAACGTAGAAATCATTGCAAGGTTAATATCCAACCTAAAGCGATATGGTGAGTTGCGACTCAAAGGGATGCAGCTTGATGTCGTGAGTAAGTTAACTTTAGTCTTAACTTTGCTTGTAGTGGCATTGGTGTTGATAGGAGTAGTTAGCATTGTTGTGCTCTTACTTTCCTTTGCACTTGTATTTGCACTCGCACCAATAGTCGGTAGCCTGGTTACGTCTTGCTGTCTCGTGGCAGGAGGTTTTGTTCTATTGAGTGTTTTACTTGTATTGTTTCGTCGAACATTACTTATTAACCCCATTGCTCGTTTCTTGTCATCTATCTTCTTAGGGGATGATACTGAAACCGGTGATCTAACCGAAGTACCTCAAGCTAAGCAAAGTGCCCATACTTCCGAATACTACTAAAATGACAACAACCAACACTCTAGAAAGAATACGATGGGAACGGAAGCGCGTGCAAAAGGAGCTCGAACATTTGGAACAGGTCATCGCTGATGACTTTCATGAACTCACTGCTCCCCCTCCACCCTCCAACAACAAACTCGAGGCAATGATTGGTGTTGCTTCTCGAGCGTGGAGTATCTTTGACGGTGCTATGATGGGCTACAAGCTCTTTCGACGATTTGGCAAAGCTTCTCGAGGTCTCTCGAAAAGTAAACGCAAATAATTTACACAAAGGCAAGACTCACGCGGTCTTGCCTTTGTGTGTCTTGCTATCAACGTCAAAAAAAAGGAACTTATTTTCTTCTGAAATTATGCAAAATACGGAGAAACGCGCTCAGAACGCTTAAAAAAGGGCTTTATCGCGTTTTTGTCTCACAAAAGAGTTCATCATTTCTTGGGTCATATCGCCTTAAATGCGTAAATTTGCAACAAATACAATAGATATGATTCAAGAAACAGACAGAATTAAAGAAGTGAATATTGAGGAGGAAATGAAGTCCTCCTATATCGACTACTCCATGTCGGTAATTGTAAGCCGTGCGCTTCCTGATGTTCGCGATGGTTTCAAGCCTGTGCACCGCCGTATCCTGTATGGTATGATGGACATGGGTATCACACACGATAAAGCAACCAAGAAATCTGCAGCTATTGTTGGTGAGGTATTGGGTAAATACCACCCTCACGGAGATAGTTCTGTATATGGTGCTTTGGTGCGTATGGCTCAGCCTTGGGCGATGCGTTATCCGCTAGTCATTGGTCAAGGTAACTTTGGCTCAATGGATGGTGATGGTGCTGCAGCGATGCGTTACACCGAGGCAAAGATGAGCCTTGTCGGTGAAGCTATGATGCAAGACATCGAGAAGGAAACGGTGGATATGAACCGCAACTACGACAATTCACGTGATGAACCGTCTGTTTTGCCCACTCGCATTCCTTCATTCTTGGTGAATGGCGCCACAGGTATCGCTGTTGGTATGGCCACAAATGTGCCTACTCACAACTTAGGTGAGGTTATCGATGGTTGTGTTGCCTATATTGACAACCCAGAAATTGATGTTGACGGCTTAATGGATCATATCAAGGGCCCAGACTTCCCCACAGGAGCATACATTCTTGGTAATGCAGGTATCCGCAGTGCTTATGACACAGGTCGTGGTCGTGTGATTATCCGTGCTAAGGCTGAGATTGAAACAGGTATGCAGCATGATAAGATTGTGATTCGTGCTGTGCCTTATGGTACCAATACTTCTGATTTGGTGAAATCTATCGCACAATTGTCAAAAGAGAATCGTGTGGAAGGTATTACCAACGTGAACGACGAATCGGATCGTGAGGGTATGCGTATTGTTGTTGACGTGAAGCGTGGACAAAACGCCAACGTAGTACTCAATAAGCTCTATAAGATGACTGGGTTGCAAACGAGCTTTGCTGTCAATTGTATTGCTCTTGTACCCATTCCTGGTACTTCTCCCGCTAAGATGCGCCCCAAACTGCTTACATTGAAAGAATGTATCAAGCAATTTGTAGATCATCGTCACGATGTTGTCATTCGTCGCACACGTTTTGATTTGAGAAAGGCTCAAGAAAGACAACACATTCTTCGTGCTCTCATCATAGCGTCTGATAATATCGATGAAGTAGTTGCAATCATTCGTTCTAGCAGAAACACCCAAGAAGCACAAGAACGCTTGATGTCGCGATTTGAATTGGATGATATTCAAGCAAAAGCTATCGTAGAAATGCGATTGGCTCAACTCACTGGACTTCAACAAGAGAAGTTGCATGCGGAGTTTGATGAGTTGGAGAAGAAGATTGGTTATTTCAATCAGATTCTTTCTGATCCAGAACTTTGCAAGAAAGTCATCAAAGACGAACTCATCGAAGTGAAAGAAGCTTATGGTGACGAACGTAAGACTGAGATTCTTCCCGACCTATCCAACTTCAATGCAGAAGACTTCTACGCTGATGATGAAGTTGTGATTACTATTAGTCACTTGGGCTATATTAAGCGTACACCGCTAGCTGAATTTCGTGCTCAGGGCCGAGGAGGTGTAGGAGCTAAAGGTGGATCCACTCGCGATCAAGACTTCATAGAATACATTTATCAAGCAACAATGCATAATACCATGCTGTTCTTTACAGCTAAGGGACGCTGCTATTGGTTGCGAGTTTATGAAATAGAAGAAGGTACACGCCAATCTAAGGGTCGTGCGATTCAAAACATGCTTAACATTGAGCCAGATGACCGCATCAACGCATGCTTGCATATCCGCAAGCTTAAGGATGAAGCATTCTGTGATAGTCACTATGTCGTGTTCGCAACTCAGAGAGGTGTCGTAAAGAAAACAAGATTGACAGAGTATTCTCGTCCACGTACAAATGGAGTTAACGCCATTAACATCAACTCAGACGACCGTGTGGTTAGTGTAGTTCTGACCAATGGTTCTGACGAACTTGTTATGGCAAACAAAAACGGCCGTGCCATTCGATTTAACGAAAGCGTAGTACGCACCATGGGACGTAATGCAACTGGTGTTCGTGGTATGGTTCTCGATAATGAGGCTGACGAAATAGTTGGAATGGTCTGCGTGAATGACTCAGAACGCGAAAGTATTCTCGTTGTAAGCGAACAAGGCTACGGTAAGCGCAGTGCAATCGATGACTATCGCGTTACAAATCGTGGCGGTAAGGGCGTTAGAACCTTGAATATCACCGACAAGACTGGCAATGTTGTTGCAATCAAGAGCGTGACTGAAGAAGAAGATTTGATGATCATCAATAAGAGCGGTATCACTCTTCGTTTGCGTGTCGCAGATATTCGCCTAGCAGGCCGTGCTACTCAGGGCGTTCGCCTCATTGACCTCAAGAAGCGTAACGATATCATTAGTAGTGTTTGTCAAGTTCCAACCTCTACCGAAGAGGAAGACGAGGAAATCGAACAAGTGCTCAACGAAGATATGGACATGGTGTCAGAAGATACCAATGAACAACCAAGCGTTGTAGATGCTGATTCGCAAGAAGCTACTAATGCAACAGACAATGGAGAGAATCTCTCTGATAATTAAAGAATAATCATTCATAAAACCCATATCACCATGAAGAAAATCTTCACATTGGTTGCTGTTGCTGCATGCTCTATGGTGAGCATGGCACAAAACAGTGTCATAAGTAAGGCTGCATTTTTGCAAGAGCAGAACAAGTCAGCCGAAGCACTCGAGGTGCTAAAGTCATCATTTGACAATCCTAAGACCACGAAGTTTGCAGAAATCTACAACCAAGCTGGTAAGCTTGTGAGCACACAATTCAATACAGAGCTCATGAAAGCAGCAAATAATCAGCCACTTGACACCGCAAAGTTCGTGTCTAGTTTGGATGAAATGGTAGACTACTTCACTAAAAGCTACGTAGCGGAGCATACTCCCAACGAAAAAGGAAAGATGCCTAAGCTTAAGTATTCAGCAGAAGACACCAGAGTTATCCTTGGATGTCAAGACTATTTCTTCTATGCAGGAGTATTCCTTAACCAAAATCACGATAAGGCTGGAGCCTATAAGTACTTCAACAAGCATCTTCAACTTGTAAACAACCCTGCCTTGGCTGAAAAGCGTGATTCTCTCCTTCAAGCGAAGGCACAAAATTACGCGCAAGCAAGCTATTACTGCAGCATGTTGGCTTATGAAATGAAACAGTGGGACGAAGTACTTCAGCAAACACAAGACTTGCTCAACAAGAAGGCATTGCTTGAAGAAGCTAAAATCCCTGTGCGTGACCTCTACCTGATGCGTTTTGAAGCTGACCTCACTGGCAAGAAGGACACATTGGCGTATGTAAATGACTTGAAGCACGCTATTGCAAACCTTGAAGACAATCAAGCTTTCATGGAGAGTCTTGTCGCTGTTTACAATGAAAAGAACGACGTAAAGTCTGCTGAGCAAGCAGCTAACGACATGGTAGCGCAAAATCCTCAAAGCAAGTCTGCTTGGTTCATCAAGGGGTATGTAGAAATGAACTTGAAGCACAATTATGCAGAAGCGCGTGATGCCTTCAACAGAGCATTAGAACTTGACCCCAACTATGTCGAAGCTATGGCTAACAAGGCATATTGCTACATTAATGAGGTAGTAACTAAGCGTCAAAATGGCGGTTATAAGTACGCCGGTAGCAACTTGGATCGTGTCAAGGGGCAAAAGGCTGTAGACCAATACAACAAGGAGCTTAAAGAAATTCGTGGATATTTCGAAAAGGCACTTCCTTTGATGGAAAAAGTCCGCGAATTGGCACCTGAACGTAGCCGTCTTTGGGCATCTGCCTTGGAACAAATCTACTCTAACCTAAACCAAAAGGCTAAGGCAGAGGAAATGGAGAACATTATGCGCCAAGGAGTGCGCTAATTTTCTCTCATTCATTGATGAATTTATTGCAGGGACGCAACAATCTGTTGCGTCTCTGCTTTTCCACAAATTAGACTAACTACATGGGTTCACTTTCGAAAACTCTGACACAGGCTATTGTTATGCACAAATCTTCATACAGCTTATATCACCAGTTCACTAACATGAGAGTCTATCTACTAGTTTCTTTCTTAATACTTGCTACTGTAGCTCCACTTTCTACCTTCGCACTGAAAGATGAAAAGGAGATACGTGCTGCCATAAAAGCTAAGAAACCAGGAGATGTTTTGCGACTAATAGCTAAGCAGAGAAAGGACACCTTAAATTCTTGCAATGCAAGAATTTATTACATGGGGGTTGAAGCGGCACTGCTACAGAGCGAGAAAGAAAATGAACGTATTTATCTGCAACAAAAGCCAGATACTGCAGCTCTATTTCAAAGCCTAAACTCCATATTCACGTATGCGCTTCTCACTGATAGTGCAGAAGTTAGTGAACTTAAAGACAAGACAAAGCAACCCTCGCACCGTTTGAGATTGAATCGCTTACTAAATGGCCTTTATCCTAATCTAGCAAAGGGTGCACAATACTTTGTACGTAAAGGCGATTGGGAGAATGCACGTCTTCTTGCTCGTCAAACCTTGGAATCGCGCAATAGCACTATTTTTACTGAACAGCACCCTGCGAATCTCTCCGAGGAGCAGTTAGTAACAAACGCAGTGCAGTACTTATATGCTAGCTTCGCAGCTGGCCAATATCATGACGCAGAGCGATATGCTGCCTTGGCACTTAAGGACACTAACAAATTGTCTTCTATATTAGAGACTCTTGCGCTTGTCAATGCAGCAAATAAGAATGAAACTGGCTATCGCCATTACCTACAACTAGGTGTAGAGTCATTTCCTAAGCATCTTTTCTTCTTTAAATCACTCTCGGAGAGTCTTTTTGCCCATAAGGACTACCAAACACTCGTAGCTCTGTCAAATAAACTAGCACAAAAAGACAGCAATAATGGACTATTTCCTTTGTCTGCTGCGCAAGCATACGATGTTCTCAAACTTAATGAGCAAAGTATCCAAGCTGGCGAGCAAGCACTTGCTTGCGATTCTACGCTTTACCGGGCTCACCTCTACATAGGTAGAGCATATTATCGCAAAGCTCGGGCTATTCAACTTCCACTAAGCATCCGATCAGCGGGTTACAAAGAAGCACTTCTGCAACAGAAAGAGTTTTACGAGAAAGCAAGGCCGCATCTAGAAATTTATCGCGCTAAAGCTCCTCAGGATGTCCAAGAATGGCAACCACTACTCTATGAAGTGTATCTTAAACTCAATCTTGGCAAAGAGTTCGAATCTATTTCTCAAATCAACACTCAGCATAAATCATAAAGTATGAACCTTTTGTTACAGCCAACCTGGCAAACTCCACACAGTACCTTTCCTTTTACAGAGATTGCTATTGCAGATATTGAAGAAGCTATCCAAGAAGGAATCAAATGCGAGGCTATTGAGGTTGATAATATCGCAAATCAGCCAAACCCTCCCTCATTTGAAAATACTATTGTAGCACTTTCTACTACAGGAAAGGTTTTGGAGAAGGCTACAACTTTGATGTACAATCAACTATCAGCGTGTACTAGCGAAGAGCTAGAGGAGCTTGCCGAACGAATGTCTCCATTGTTGAGCGAACATTCATCAAATATCATGCTGAATGAGACTTTATTTGCCAGAGTAAAAGCTGTGTACGATGAGGAAAAATTGCGCTCTCGTCTTGAAGGTGAAGATAAGATGTTGCTGGAAAAGACTTATGATGGGTTTGAACGTTCAGGAGCGACGTTAGATGCTCAGAAAAAAGAAAGATTTCGTGAAATTAAAGCTGAGTTATCACAAACCTCTTTGAAGTTTTCACAAAACAATATTAAGGAAACGAATGATTTCTTCTTACATATCACCGATTCAGCGCAATTAAAAGGCCTTCCCCAAAGCCAAATTGAGCAAGCAGAGTCGGCAGCACAAGAGAAAAAACTTGAAGGATGGGTGATAACTCTTCATGCCCCTTCGTTCGTCCCCTTCATGCAATACTCAGAAGTGCGAGAACTTCGTGAACAATTGTATCGCGCATACATGACAAAATGCACAAAAGATAATGAGTACAACAACTTTGAGATTTGCCGAAAGCTCGTAAATCTACGCATGGAGTTAGCACAACTCTTGGGTTATCCAGATTATGCTACGTATGTGCTCAAGAATCGTATGGCACAAACGCCCGAGAAAGTTTATGAATTGCTGGATAACCTCAAAGCTCATTACCTAGAAGCTGGAAAAAAAGATGTTGCTGCTGTGGAAGCGCTTGCTAAAGATCTTGAAGGTGATGATTTTTGTATGAAACCTTGGGATTTTGCTCATTATGCACATTTGCTCCAATTGAGAGACTTCAACCTCGACGCTGAAATGCTTCGCCCTTATCTGGAGTTATCTCAGGTTACCTCAGGTGTTTTCGGACTAGCAACTACACTTTACGGCATAACGTTTGAAGAAAATCATGACATTCCCGTATACCATCCCGACGTAAAGGCTTATGAGGTGCGTGATGTAGATGGATCTTTCTTGGCAATCCTTTATACAGATTTCTTTCCTCGCAGTTCCAAGCAGAACGGAGCTTGGATGACCTCTTATCAAGAAGAGTATATTGATGAAGAAGGCGAACATCGCCCCCATGTTAGTGTGACCATGAATTTCACAAAGCCCACAAAGAATACTCCTTCTTTGCTGACTTTTGATGAACTTGAGACCTTCTTACATGAATTTGGGCACGCATTACATGGAATCTTCGCCAAGACGCGTTATAGCAGCCTAAGTGGTACCAATGTATACTGGGATTTTGTGGAACTTCCTTCACAGTTTATGGAGAATTACGCTTTGCGTCCGGAGTTTCTCCGTACATTTGCCAAGCATTATCAGACTGGGGAGGATATGCCACAAGCTTTGATAGATCGCGTACACAAAGCGCATAATTTCAATGCGGCATACGCTTGCATGCGACAAGTAAGTTTTGGACTTCTCGACATGGCATATTATACGCTCAAGCGCCCTTTGTCAGAAGACATTCGTGAATTTGAGCATCAAGCTTGGGCTTCTGTGCAATTACTTCCAACGATTGAAGAAGCTTGCATGACAGTACAATTTGGACATATCATGAGTGGTGGCTACGCTGCTGGCTATTATAGCTATAAATGGGCGGAAGTACTTGATGCCGATGCGTTCTCAGCTTTTGTAGAACGAGGACTGTTTAATAGAGAAGTAGCAAATGACTTCCGCAACACCATCCTTTCTAAGGGCGGCACCGTCCATCCCCAGACGCTCTACAATAAGTTTCGTGGTCAACCAGCCACTATTGATGCAATGCTAGTGCGTGATGGTCTACAGCCACAAGTAAAATAGAGTATGGTTCTCCGATATTATCTTTCCTTGCATCCTAAGAAGTAGGAGAAAGAGAATGTAAATGACATCTGTATTAAGACAACACTAAATTAAGGATAGATTATGGACAAAAAAGACACTCTGGACCACCGCTACCTCCGCATGGCATTGATTTGGGCTGAGAATTCATACTGCACTCGCAGACAAGTGGGAGCACTTATCGTTAAAGATAAGATGATCATATCCGATGGATTCAACGGCACTCCTTCAGGTTTTGAAAATGTATGCGAAGATGACGAAGGTAACACGATACCTTATGTACTCCATGCAGAGGCGAATGCCATTACAAAGATAGCGCGTTCTGGCAATAACTCTGATGGCGCTACCCTTTACGTCACAGACGAGCCCTGCATAGAGTGTTCCAAATTGATTATTCAAGCAGGAATTCGCAGAGTTGTTTACGCTCGTGAATACCGTTTGCATGAGGGGCTCGACTTGCTCAAGCGTGCAAATGTAGAGGTTGTTCATCTCCCCCTGTAGAAAAAACATAATTCTACGTGCGTACATTCAATTGCTGTGTGTGATTGTACGCAGGAAGTTTGTTTTCTGGTCGATTTCCTATCCTTTTCTTCATAGAGAACTAATAGAACCTCAATATTCAAAAGTCCGTGTCAAAAGTATAAACACTTGACACGGACTTTATTTTTTGTATGAGTAATGGTAAATGCTTTTTGGGGGATTACTTCTTAAGCTTAAGACCTAGAAATGCACCTTTATACTGTTTCAATACGCTAGTAATGGTAGCAGCTTGTTCTGTGACTTGCGAAGCACTTCCAATAAGCGTTTGCAACAAAGGCAGTAGCTTGTCTGCATGAACAGCTAACTGCAACTGGTTGCCTTGCAGCTTAGCGTTGACGGGTACTGTAACAACTCTTTGTGGTGCTACTAAAGTTAGTGTGGCACCATTTAATTTGTAAGTACCACTGATGCTTCTTCCTTTCAATGTTGCAGCATAATGACCATTGTCATTAAAAGTAATGCTCAATGAGCCAGCTTTAACTCCAAACTTTGATAAGTAGCCAGCAGACTTTTCAGCTTTCTCCGTAAAAGCTGCTGCTCCTACTTGATTAAGAAGATTATTGCTTTCAAATACTAATGCAGGTTGTTGATAGGTCCAGGTCCCGACTAGTTGTTTAACAGTAACAGTTTGTGTGCCTATGAGTGCTGCCTGCACATTGTCTTTAGCACTACTCACAGCTTGTGTGACAGCATTCTTAGCGGTATTAACAAGAGAACCCAATGATTGTGCATGAAGCGTTTGTATTCCCACAAAGAAACAAGCTATCAACATCGATTTTTTCAACATATACACTATGAATGATTCGTTTAAAAAGAATTAGTGAGGATAAAAAATTACTTTTTGACCTTGGTGTACATAGATGCAACCTTCCTTTGGTTGGCTTTGTTGTCTTCCTTGAAGATCATAGTAACAATCATTAGAAGAGTTCCATAACCTCTTCACATTCATGTTTACAATACCAACCAATGTTTCATCATTAAGAGCAAAACCAATGTTCAAAGTAGGCTCTTTTATGGTGATTCCGTATAAGGCTCGATTATCTGGTCCATTTTTCCAAGCGATAGCAGGGGAAGAAGTGGAAGACCACGTTGTAACATTTTTGAAGCCAGGGAAAAAGTCACCAGCAAAATCGTTTTTAGTTCCTTGATTATGCGTTTGTCTTTTACCATCTGCTGGAACTATTTCATAGCACTGTTGATTTGCTTGTACATTTACGCGGTTACTATTCCAAAGACTAGCATCGTAGTCAACATGATAGACCAACATTCCCATACCTAAACTCTTGGGAAACCATGTACTAGCTTGCCTATTCTCAAGAACATAAAACTCCTTCGGATTTTGTGGATTACGCAAAAGGTAAGCCTGAGCTTCTTTATCTGAAGTTATACCCAATAAGTTGTTGTGAAGTGGCAATAATTGATAATACCCTGCTACATCTTCCAATGTTGATATTCGCAGCCAGCCTAGACAGTTGCGTTGATAGGCAGAAAGTCCCATGGGTCTTTCACCCATCGTTGTCACATATTGACCATAATCCATAAGATCGAGGTAGTCTGGAGTATCAAGATATTTGTTTTGAGTATCATAGGCATCGGGAAGTCCAAGAGCATGACATATTTCATGACACTTCACTCCAGGACCTTCCAATTCTGCATAATCTACAATAGGATTTTTCAGAGCATCGCGTAGAAGTTTGCCATTTACGGACTTATAATGATTGATGAGTTCGCCTACCACCAAAAAGCTTTGAAAACTATGACCATTTATTTTGTAAGGAGATTCCTTAAACGCCGACCAAAGATAGTCTTCACTACCCGTCTCCAATGAACTATTCTCACTTGCTCCCGCAAAATAAAGAATCACGAGAGGGATGTTTTTGTGTTGTTGTGTTTCAAAAGTGTTGAAGGGCACTCCTAATTGCAATGCTTGCCGCACAGCACTTTGGTAGAATTCGTCGACATTCACATGTACGTTGCTGCCAGAATTTTTGCCATAGTATGCACGCGACTTGGGTAGTTTTACCTTTCCTACAATTTGAAACTTCGGAGAAAACAGACCATAACTTTGATCTACAAAATAGTCACGAACACTTCCACCCCAGCCTTTATCAGCATTGAATCTTTTCTCATTAAAGTAACGATCTACTAAATCTGGAGTTGTTGTAGGTTGAAACTCTACATCATCAAATTCCACCATGACAACGGGTATAGACGGTTGCCCTATGCTTGGTAATACCCCAGCAGCACTAACGCCATAACGCCCCAAACCATCTGCATCAATGGTGGAAAAGGATCGAGTGGGATGTTGATGTAACGAAGAGGGAAAGCAGGTAGGAGCCGAAGGGTCTATATGTCGGGATTCCTTGTAAGGCACAACTATAGTTCTACCCGTCGCGTCCTTTGTAAGAATGTGGCGAGCAGGACGTGCAGCAAATGTGAAAGTGGAGATCGTTCCTAGGAGAATCAAAAATAAATAACGCATATTCTATATCTTCTTACTAGCTGAAAACACCAAGCGAAAATAGACTCCAAGTAAAAGCAGAGCAAACATCCCTAGAAAAGAGAAGATTGCTTGTACAAGATAAACCCAAGTTGGCATAAAAGCATCATCTAACATCAAAGAAGAATTTGCCGTCTGAAAGCCCCCTAACACAATGACTATCTGCGGAAGGAGTAATAAAGTTGCAACAAGCAAGGCAATAGAGGTTGCTATTGTAAGACGCGACAAGCGTTGCTCTGGTGAAACATTGGGATAGTGACGACTTTTAAGTATCAAGATATGGACTGCCTTCAAAACTTCGCGGTGAGATTTCACTAATCCTCCCAAAAGCAGAATTATACCTACGCCCAAAATAGAAACGCCAATAAAGTCAAGGGGCATCATCTCCCACAGCAACTCATTGGGTAAACCTTGTTGTGTAAGAATCCACCAAGGCACTCCCATTTCAAAAGCTGTATGACTAAGTCCAAAAACTACAGCTGTTGCCCCCAAAGCTGTGAGGGTAAAAGACAAAAGCATAGGACGCGCATTACGCTTTGGGCGTTGCAAAAGCAAGAGAAGAGCTTGTTTATATGTCATCATTGAGAAAAAGCTAGTATTTCAAGGCGAAGGTACAACATTTTTGCGTAACTTTGCCCCTATGGAACGCCAAAAAACGATTAGATGGGGCTTTATTGGCTGCGGTGAAGCCACAGAAAAGAAGATGCTCCCAGCCTTTTCCGAATTACCCAACGCAAAGGTAGTGGCTGTCATGAGCCGACGTGCAGAGCGGGCATCTGCTTTTGCTGCTCGTCACAATATTCCACATTGGTACACAGACGCACAAAATCTTGTAACTGATCCCAATGTGGATGCCATTTATATCGCTACTCCACCCTCTACTCATGCAACATTTGCCATTATGGCTTTGAATGCCCAAAAGGCGGTGTATGTAGAGAAACCCTTAGCAACGCATTATGCTGACTGCTTGCGCATCAATCGTGTAGCGGCAAGTCAGCATACCCCTTGTTTTGTGGCATATTATCGCCGTTACCTACCCTATTTTCAAAAGGTAAAAGCCTTAGTAGAGGAAGGAACTATCGGAAAAGTTCTTTCTGCTCAGATCAGATTCTCCGTTCCTCCGAGAGATTTGGACTATAACTCAAAAAATCTTCCTTGGCGACTACAGCCTGATATCGCAGGTGGCGGCTATTTTTATGATCTAGCACCTCATCAGCTCGATTTTCTTCAACAACTTTTTGGACCTATCGTAGAAGTGCAAGGCTATAAGGCCAACCTGCGGCAGCTCTACCCCACAGAAGACTCCGTAAGTGCAGCCTTTCGCTTTGCAAATGGTATTCCTGCCTCTGGTACATGGTGCTTTGTTGCCCATGAGAGTGCCAAAGAAGACCGTATCCTACTCATTGGTGACAAGGGACAACTATCATTTTCTGTGTTTACCTATCTACCTATTCATCTGCAAAACGAAGAAGGCGAACAACACATTGTTGTCGAAAACCCTGAACATGTGCAAGTGCCCCTTTTGAAAAACATCATGGCACACTTAGATGGTTCAGATATCTGCACCTGTGATTCGGTGAGTGCTACTCCAACAAACTGGGCAATTGACCGCATATTGGGGAAATTCTAATCAAAAACTATTTTTCCGGCATGGGAATACTCAGTTTCCCGCCAGTAGCCACTAGAAAATCACTGAAAAAGTGCTATCTTTGCACAGATAATTGCATTCGCAAACGAAATTATATCTATATATATGGAACTTGCCACTAAATACTCTCCCGAAGCAGTGGAGGGAAAATGGTACGAATACTGGACAAACCATAAACTTTTTAGCTCGAAACCTGATGGTCGTGAGCCTTATACTGTTGTTATTCCTCCTCCCAATGTGACTGGTGTGTTGCATATGGGCCACATCCTGAACAATACAATCCAAGACATCTTGGTGCGTCGCGCAAGAATGGAGGGTAAGAACGCTTGTTGGGTACCCGGTACTGACCATGCTTCTATTGCTACTGAAGCTAAAGTTGTAAATAAACTCGCTCAACAAGGCATCCGCAAGCTTGATCTCACTCGTGAAGAGTTCTTGAAGCATGCTTGGGACTGGACAGAAGAACATGGTGGTATCATCTTAAAGCAACTTCGTAAGATTGGTGCTTCTTGTGACTGGGATCGCACAGGCTTTACTATGGACGAAACTCGCTCAGAGAGTGTCATTAAAGTCTTTGTAGATCTCTATAACAAGGGCCTTATCTATCGTGGCCTCCGCATGGTGAACTGGGATCCTAAAGCACAAACTGCACTTTCTAACGAAGAAGTGATTTATCGTGAGGAGAAGAGCAAGCTTTACTACCTTAAGTATTATGTTGTTAACGACAATGGCAATGCAACTGGTGTTGAAGGCGAAGTTATTCACGAAGATGCCAACGGGCGCTATGCAGTCGTGGCTACTACCCGTCCTGAAACCATCATGGGTGACACAGCCATGTGCATTAACCCTAAGGACCCCAAGAACGGATGGCTCAAGGGACAACAAGTACGCGTGCCTCTCGTAGACAGAGTAATCCCTGTGATTGAAGACCGCTATGTAGATGTAGAATTTGGTACCGGTTGTTTGAAAGTTACCCCAGCCCACGATGTCAATGACTACGCTTTGGGTAAGAAGCACAATCTTGAAACGATCGACATCTTCAACGCAGACGGTACGCTTTCTGAGGCTGCAGGCATGTATATTGGTCAAGATCGCATGGCAGTTCGTGAGCAAATTGCAAAGGATCTTGCAGAAGCTGGACTTCTTGAAAAGGTAGAAGACTACGACAATAAGGTAGGTTATAGCGAACGTAATGCCGATACTGCTGTTGAACCTCGCTTGTGCATGCAGTGGTATCTGAGCATGCAGCACTTTGCTGACTTGGCTTTGTCTCCAGTTATGGACGACGAAATCAAGTTCTACCCTGCTAAATATAAGAACACCTACAATAACTGGCTGTCCAACATTCAAGATTGGTGTATTAGTCGTCAATTGTGGTGGGGGCACCGCATTCCTGCTTACTACCTAAGTGCACCAAATGCAGAGGTAGAGGAATTTGTTGTTGCCAATAGCCTTGAGGAAGCTGTACAAGTGGCTTCGCAAAAGTACGGTCGTGAAGTAAAACCAGAGGAATTACGTCAAGATGATGATGCACTCGACACTTGGTTCTCTTCATGGTTGTGGCCAATCTCACTCTTTGATGGCATTAATAATCCTAACAACGAGGAGATTAACTACTACTACCCCACTAGTGACCTCGTAACTGGTCCAGATATCATCTTCTTCTGGGTGGCACGTATGATCATGGCTGGTTATGAGTATACCGGTAAGATGCCATTTAAGAATGTGTATTTCACTGGTATCGTGCGTGACAAGCTGGGTCGCAAGATGTCAAAGTCACTCGGTAATTCTCCAGATCCCCTCGATCTAATCGAAAAGTTTGGTGCTGATGGAGTGCGCATGGGTATGATGCTTTCTGCCCCTGCTGGTAACGACATCTTGTTTGATGAATCTTTGTGCGAACAAGGTCGTAACTTCTGTAACAAGATTTGGAACGCTTTCCGCCTTGTACAAGGTTGGGAGGTAGATAAGACTTTGGTACAACCCGAAACTTCTAAGCAAGCCACAGAATGGTTCGCTGCTCAATTGCGTAAGAGTGCAGCTGAGATTGCAGACCTGTTCTCTAAGTATCGCATCTCTGAAGCTCTGATGGAGGTATATCGCCTCTTCTGGGATGAATTCTCTTCTTGGTATCTTGAAATGATCAAGCCTGGCTACCAACAGCCCATTGACGCAGTCACTTATGAAGCTACTCTGAAGAACTTCGACGATTTGTTGCATTTGTTGCATCCATTTATGCCTTTCATCACAGAAGAGCTTTGGCAACATCTCACAGAGCGCAAAGATGGCGAAAGCATTATGGTGTCTCCTCAATCTATCACAGCGCCCAAAGCCACGGATGAAAGGTTGATTGCTGATGTAGAACGTGTTAAGGGTATCATTGCTGGTGTTCGTGCTGCGCGTGCTCAAAAGAACATTTCTCCTCGTGAGCAACTTTCACTCACTATCGTGGGTGCTAGCAACGAACTCTCAACGTATGATGGTCTCATCATGAAGCTTGCAGGTCTCGAGAAGATCGAAACTGCAGAGCAAGTTGAAGGAGCGGGTTACAGCACCTTCCTTGTGGGCACCACTGAATACGCTCTTTATATGGGTGATGTGGTAGACCTTGAAGCTGAAAAGGAAGCAGCTCGTGCTGAGCTTGAACACTTACGCAAGTTCCTCAAGAGCATTCAAGGTAAACTCTCTAACGAACGCTTTGTAAATAACGCTCCAGAAGCTGTTGTTGCCCTTGAACGCAAGAAAGAAGCTGATACGCTCACTAAGATTGCTGCCTTGGAAGCTAAACTCTAAGCCCTATTTTCTTTAGAAACGTACTCATCATTTCTGAAACAATCATGTAAACGTCAAGGTGCGTATCCAGATTTCTCACCTGGATACGCACCTTTTTATATACTACTTCTGTTATTCTATGCAGTGAACGTATAGAGTTTTGAGTTTAAATTTAAGCCTCACAAAAAATCTCCTAGAGTCCAACTTAAAATCTCCGACATTTTCAAAATGTTCTTGGAGAATTTTCTGAAAAACTCGGAGACTTTCTGAAGAATGCCGGACGTTTTATTTCAAACTTCAGATTTTAAGTTATCTTGCTCTCCATACTACAATTATCTACCCTGCCATGCTCTCAATTCTTATTCCCACCTACAATATGAACTGTCTGTGTCTTGTCACTGATTTACAGAAACAATGTGAGGAGCTTCAAGCTCAATATGGAGAGTCTTTCGACTACGAAATACTTGTCGCGGATGATGCTAGCACAGATGAAATCATTGTCAACAAGAATGAGCTGATCGAATATTTGCCCAACTGCGAATACATCAGAATGGCGTCCAATGTTGGACGAGTACCTTTGAGAAACTGGCTACTAACAAATTCGCGTTTTGACTATGTTCTATTTATTGATGCTGACGCAGCGGTGATTAGCGATGACTTTGTATTGATGTATTGGGAGAATCGGCACGAAAAATCTGTAATAGTTGGGGGGATTAAGTCTCCAGATACTGCCCAGCGTGGGCACGAGTTACGCCTAAAGTATGAGCTGGCTGCAGAGCAACAGCGCACTTTATCGTACCGTCAGGCACACCCCCATGATTTTTTTACGACCTTCAACGTGATGTTTCACCGAACAGTACTGGAGCTAGTGATGTTTGATGAGCGTATTACAGAATACGGATACGAAGATGCGTTGATGGGGGTGAAACTTGCCCAAATGAATATACCAGTAATCCATATAGACAATCCACTCTTACATACAGGAATCAACGATAATCTTTCCTTCCTGACAAATAGTGAAGCAGCTCTCCGCATGCTTCATAAACTTGGAGCACCCATGACAGACAAGGCTCGTGTAGCAATCACCTACAATAAGTTGGTAAATTGGGGAGTAAGTGGGATATTCCGGACTTTTTTTCGCATCAATAAAGGGTGGATGCGAAAGAATCTTCTTTCACACCACCCTTCTTTGTTTATATTCAATTTGTATAAACTGGGTTACTTTGCTACATTATGCGTAGCAAAGCCAATAAGAAATTAGGATTTCAGTGGAAGTTCAATTCGAAAAGTTGTGCCTTTACCAACCACGGAATCAAGAATGTAAATTTTACCATGATGATATTCTTGGATGATACGCTTAGATAATGAAAGCCCTAAGCCCCATCCTCGTTGTTTTGTGGTGAAACCAGCCTTAAAGACAGAAGAAAAATGCTTGCGAGCAATTCCTTTGCCCGTATCTCTAATATCTACCACATATCTCTTGTCCATGATGTGACAAGTTAGTGCTATACTTCCTGCACCAGCCATGGCATCTACCGCATTTTTACAGATGACTTCTATGACCCATTCAAAGAGTGGTGCAGATAGTGGAAGCAATACTTTATCTTGAAAATCCACAGAAATCTCCACCCTATTGGACACTCTGCGTTTGAGGTAATCAATTACATGGTCTATAACTGGTGCAATCTCAGTAATCTTTAGTTCTGGTTGACTACCAATTTTTGAAAATCTTTCTGTGATCCGTTCAAGACGTTGCACATCGTGTTCCATATCTTCTAGCAAGTCGTCATTAGGATAGGTCTCTTTAAGCACTGCTATCCATGCCATTAAAGAAGAAATGGGGGTGCCAAGCTGATGTGCTGTTTCTTTCGTCAGACCTACCCAGACACGATTTTGTTCTGCACGCTTAGTAGATAGGAGAGCTAAGAGTGCTACAAGGAGAAAAAGACTCACGACTCCTACTTGCACATAGGGAAACCAAGCCAAACGATGGAGAATCAGAGACTCATCGTAATAGATATAAATAAACTTCTGATTACTTTCTGTGTCATTTGCAGGTGAAACTTCTAAAGCCATCCTCATTTGTTTGCCCGTCTGTTGCAGTTCTGCTACAGCTTCATGTAGGGATCGCAAGGAGTCTTTGGTATCTTGCTTTGAAAAATCCAAATTTCGATGAGAAAGCACATGGTTGTCTTCGTCTGTCACCACCACTGGTATTGAGTTATTACCATTGATGACGGTCAGCACCAGATTTAGATCAGTGTTTTCCTCTGCTGCGGTAAGGGAGCGCATCGCTTCTGCCCAAACTTCCATTCTGGCACGCTCTTCAGCCTTCAAATCCTCTACAAGATGATGGGATACAAACAGAGAAGTTGCGACAATAATTATCGCAACTCCAATGAAGATAATCTTTAATTGGCGAACTTTATCCGTCCAAACCATTGTTGATTTCGTCTATATAATCTAATAACTCCATTCGCCCCGTTCCTTTTTCGCTACTTGTGACAAAGTGCGCCGGAAGTTCTTCCCATTCTTCTTGAAGTTTCTTGAGAAAACCTTGCACATTCTTCTTCAACTCACCTGTTTTATTCTTGTCAGCTTTGGTGAATACGATGCAGAAAGGGATACCTTCTTCGCCTAACCACTGGATAAATTCCAAATCAATCTTTTGAGGTGAAAGTCGAGAATCGATAAGTACAAACAAGCAAGTGAGCTGTTGACGCTCTAAAATGTAGTACTCAATAAGGTTGCGAAACTTTTCCATCTCTTTCTTTCCCCGACGAGCAAAGCCGTACCCTGGGAGGTCAACCAAATACCATTCGTTATTGATGATAAAGTGATTGATAAGCATCGTCTTACCTGGAGTTGATGAAGTTTTCGCCAAAGCTTTACGCCCAGTCAACATGTTAATAAGAGAACTCTTACCTACATTACTTCTGCCAATAAAGGCATATTCCGGAAGTTTACTGTCTTGCGGACATTGGTCAGCACGACCTGAGGAAATGAAAAAATCAGCTGATTTTATAATCATAGGTAGATTAGTCTTGAAGTGAAGTGAATTTAGGAAATACAAGTATGCCATGCAATAAGGCTACTACGACTCCATATTTCGTATTTTGTGCAGAACTTGCTAAAACATAGCATAACGTGCAAATCCAAAGGGAACAGACAAAAAATGCGATTTTGATAAACACATGACGTCTGCGGAGCTTTTCTCTGTCGTCACCTTTACGCTGGGCTAGACGCTTCTTGTTGATGGTTAGGTTATCCCAACTATATGAGAAGAATAAACAAACCGCAGGTACAACAACTGAGAAGAGGTTTACTGCATATAGAACATTCTTGTTGTTACCCACGATATCGTTTGTACCATCAAGTATAAAGTAAAGCAGGGCTGCTACTATTAGTGCAACCATATAAAGGAGATAAACTTGGGTTCTGAACTTCATAAAGGAACTATAGCTTTATTGTTTGAGTGAGACTCTGTCAATAATGGAACGGCCTAACGTGACTTCGTCGGCATATTCCAAATCATCGCCCACACCAATGCCACGTGCTAGAACACTCATTCTTACTGGGGAGTCTTCAAAAGGTATATTCTGTAACTTTCTTGAAATATAGAAATTTGTTGTATCGCCTTCCATGGTAGGATTCAATGCGAAGATAACCTCTTTCACCTCACCAGATTGAACACGCTCTAAGAGAGAGTTGATGTGTAAGTCACCAGGTCCTACCCCATCCATTGGACTAATCACTCCACCTAAAACGTGATAGACGCCACGATATTGTCCAGTAGCTTCTATTGCCATTACGTTCTGTACATTTTCTACGACACAAATCGTGGAATGATCTCTATGAGGATGAGTGCAAATCTCACATTCATCCGTATCACTTATATTATGACAATGGCGGCAGTACTTAACATCATTGCGTAAGTCAAGAAGAGCTTGCGCCAAAGCATGGGTTTGTGACGCGTCCTTGCGTAACAAGTGCAATACAAGTCTCAAAGCTGTTTTACGTCCCACAGCGGGAAGTTTAGACATCTCACCTACAGCCTTTTCTAGGAGCAGCGAAGGAAACTGGTCAATCATAGAAGCAAAGATACAATTTCTTGTTGTAATAGAGGATATTTCAAGAATTTAATATTGAGGAAGGAGAAATTTGAATACGCCTTTCATGACATGACGTCGTAAAGTATCATCTTTTATACATTCAAAAGGAAAACCCAGCGCTAAACTACGATACTTTCCAGAATTATTGGCGACAGCAGCACTATAACCACCTTGGCCATAAGAAAAAGCAGAGAAAGCAGATGGCTGAGTGGGCTCTACGACATCTGTATGCTGCACAAAATAATGTTGCGCATTGGGTTGATTATAGAGAGCCATAGGTGCATTCATTCCCCACACTCCCTCAAGAGTGTCGTTTGCCACTCGCCCTGGAACGCGAACAGCGAAAGTATTTTGTAAGAATTGCTGTTCTTCGAGAGAACGCATATCACTTCCCCAGTAGCTACCGCTTAGGAACACATTTCCGCCCTGCTGAGTATAGCGTTCTAACTGCGCTCTCACATCTCGAGGCAAGGATTTATATGCAAGCAAATTATGATCGGCCTCTCGCTCTTGTCCACAAATATAAGCAACAAGTTTATATCGGTTCAGTTGCTCAGCAGAAAGATTGACAAAGGCTTCACGACTTATAGAAGAAACAGAAACATTCGGAACAGCAGTTGCGAGGGCATTTGTATGGATCTGGATGCCATCAAAACGATTGCCAGCGATTACTTTGCCCACTAATTCAGAAGTTCCATATCCTAAGCTCTGGATACCATCACGTCCCATTGCATTTCGGGAAAAATTCGTTTGCTTTCCTGTCAATGCCGTAGTGTAATCATAGGGAACTCCTATGTCTTCCACTAAGTCGAAGCCTAGACTATCGTCATTCTCAATTCGCGCTGGACCACTCAAACGATAAAAGCCATTGACCATCAATACTTCAGGTGTGTTTCCTTCGCGATGTCCTTTTGAACAATAGATGCTCATTAATTCAGAAGGAAAGCTCTCTCCCCCAGCATTAAGTGCTGAAACCCTGAACTCGTAGTGGCACCCTTGCTCTACGGGAAGTGTCAAGGAGGTTTTTCCATGGGTTAATTGTCCACTGTCAAAATCCTTGCCTACTTCTCGAGTGAAAACAATGTAGTCAGTAGGAACAGCCGTAATTTCTAGGCTATCCTTTGTTGGCTTCCACGATAAGCGTACTTCATTTTTCCCTTTAACCAAAGTTGCAGAGAAGGAATTCACTGGAAGTGGTTGGATAACGACGTTATTTTGTCCATGCATCTGGGCTACATATCGCAACATCGCTTTATACATAGCGCGAGAAGCTACAAACTTAAAGTTGGGATCGTGCGCATATTTCATATCCGTAAAGTTCTGATGCGCGAGTAGCTCTAGAATCATGGAGGGTACTTGTGGAAGCCGTGTTTCTCCATAATTTTTGTCGATTAAATCTCGTTGTCTCCAGTCAAGATCGAAGACTTGAGACAAATCAGAAGTAACAGAAGTCAAAACTTGTTCTGCGAGCCCTTGAGAAGCCCCTCTCGAAACACCTGAGCGAAATTCATATTCTCCTTTATCTCCTTTACTTGTATAAATACCTAGAGATCCGTAAATGCCACCATTTTTCAAAAAACCAGCATCGGTGTGGAGTGCAAAAGAGAGTTCAAATGGTACTCGCGCACCAAGTGTATCTGGATTGTAAATAGAGCCACCATTAAGATAATTGAGCATGAGAGGACGTACACGGATATCGTCGTTATAGTCGCTTCCTTCTGGATTACTACTATAAAGGCTATCTGGTAGTCCTGACCATTGCGCATAGTATCTTGCCCCTTCTAATTGGCGAGGAAGACGACTGGTTGGTCCTTTCGGATAGGTGTAAATGCGAGTACTGTCAGCAGCATACGATACTTGGGGCAGGCTACGTTCTGTCATTGCCATACCTCCCCCGAATCGTACGACATCAGCACTGATGACTCCGTGTTCCTTGCTGAAATTACTGAGGGTAACATAATTTTGCTGAGGTTTTCCGGCCTCAAAATAAAACGTTCCTAGATAAACCCATGTTCCCCCTCCCATTTGTTGATTGACACGAAAATCTGTTTTCTGACTTGCATGATATACGGTATAGTGTGCATCACTTACTGCATGCGGAAGTGATGCATAACTCACATAGACCGCATAGGAGCCGGCTGTTGAAATTTTGGGTGCCCAAGACACTCGGCTCACATTTTTCCCTTGAGTCGTAGGAATAGTTCTTACAGACCCCGTAGTAAATGGTTGAATCCCATTATTGAGTGTGGTAAGAGGCATGGAAAACCCTTTTGCATTTGCAGTTTGCCAGAACTCACCTGGAGCATTTTCTTCTATGTAGTTTCCATCGCGACTAGGTTGATCGTTGTCGATCACTGCCATATAGGTTTGAGAATCTCGTTCACGAGGGGTAAATACAATCGCTCCTGCATTCTCCAACATCGGAATGAGATACGGAAAGACAAAACTGGGAGTAAGCAAATCCTCCGTAGTACAAAAAAGTATGGGACGTTGCCATGCCCAACGTTCTGCATTGAAATATCTTCCATGACTAGGCCACACAAAAAGATGACGTCCATTCAAGCCTGCGGTCGGGGTATAGATGCGAGAGATAGGCTGCACCCAAGGTTTACCAATATACTCAATGTTCTCCCATACAAGAGGCGCTTTGCGAACCGCCAAAGAAGAAGCTACATCCTCCTTGCTAGAAATGTCCACTGGAATCTGAGCTTTAACTATTTGTGGAACACAGAAAACAAGCAGACATAATAGGGGTATTACGATGATTAGCTGTTTTTGTCTCTTTGCACAAGCAATTGGTGTAGACATCCACAAAAGAACTCTACAGATCAATGAGAGGAATACACAGCGTTCAAATAATTTCATTCGCAATATATTGGCTAATAATCTAACTATGGGTGATAACAAATTAAACGGTCTTACCTCTACTCAGTTCAAAGTTTTATGACAAGACCTCTGGTGAAATCTAGTTCTAGGCTTCGTCAAGTGCAAATTTCTCGGGATGAAAAGCGCAATCCGCATACGGGCGATAGTAATCCATAATGCGTTTCATGTCAGCATCGACATCACCAGATGGGAAAATTTCTTCCGTGCAAACAATGCGTTTGTGCTTCGCATCGATAGCAAAAAGCTGAATAGGGATATTGGCTTTCAACGCAATATAGTAGAAACCACGTTTCCATGTGGTAACTCGGGAGCGTGTTCCCTCTGGCGTTACTGCCAAATTAAAATAACTCTCGCGCTTGGCTATCTCTGCTAACTGGTCGGTGAGAGATTGATGGCGACTTCTCACCACAGGAATACCTCCTAATGATCGGAAGACGCTACCTAGTGGCCAAAAGAACCATTCCTTTTTCATTAGGAATCCTGCCTTTCGACCAATTGCTTGACTAAAAGTCTCACCCAAAAGGAAATCCCAGTTGCTCGTGTGGGGAGCAACAGAGAGAATACACTTATCGCGTGATGGAACGGTAACTTCTACCTTCCAGCCCATGCAACGAAATAAGATAAATTGAGCTATTGATTGCATCATATCAATGAAATGTTTAAGCACGACTTTGGCCGTGTGTCTTCATTTGCGCTAAAAAGCTGATGACACACGGCCAGAGTTACAAAAACTTATCTTAGGCTTGACTAAGCAAGCCATAGATATTGCGCACCTTCTCAGAGAATTCTTCGCGCAACTTAGTATAGAACAAACGCACACTACCAGGTTCTGTGTGGTTGATACGCTTCACAAACTCCACATTGAGGGCCAAAATATCAGCGCCGACTTGTTGGAGACTCTCGCTAGCTTGTGGCTGATCTTGCAACACCACTGCATAAACAAGCATGAGGTCACTACAAATATTATTGATCGACTTTTTAAGTTTCTTGCGACTAGCCATAATATTCTATATAAAAGGGTTTTCAAATTATGCTATCATTGGTGCACTACCACACTCACAAAACAAGACTGAAAAGTAATAGATACTATCCAATACTACTGTAATGTGACTTAAATACTCACCAGTTCCATTCCTTTAAGAATGGCTTGCTCGTTGGCAGGCAAAAGATGATGGTGACGTTCTGGAAGTGTTTTGCGGAGCGCCTTCATCACACTTTCCACTTTTACTATGGGGTGTACTTTCAAATAACTACCCAAGATGAACATGTTGAAGCACTTAGCCAACTTCATATCAGTTGCTGCGTTCATAGCAGCTACAGAATACACGTTGATATCTTCACGAGTAGGCGGTTGCATCACACCAAATCCGTCAAAAATCAAGGTTCCTCCGAGCTTAACCTTGGGTTGAAATTTGTCAATGGAGGGCTGATTCAAAAGGATTGCAGTGTCATAGTTTGATAGAATGGGGGATGAGATGCTTTCATCACTAATGATTACGGTGACATTAGCCGTTCCTCCACGCTGTTCAGGACCATAGGCAGGCATCCAACTAACTTCTTTACCTTCCATCAAAGCAGCGTAGGCGAGAATTTTGCCCATAGAAAGAACGCCCTGTCCACCAAATCCAGCAATAATAATTTCTTGTGTCATGGTTCTTTAGGCTTAAGCATTCTTGGTAATATCTTTAAGGTCTCCCTTAGGATAATATGTAAACATATTTTCTTTCATCCATTCATTGGCAGCTGTAGGAGCCATCTTCCATCCCATGTTGCAAGTGGATACGAACTCTACCAGGCAAGAACCTTTCTGTTGCATGGAAAGTTCAAAGGCTTTGCGAAGTGCGCGTTTGGCTTTACCAATGGAAGCCATTGACTCTACACTTTGACGGGTCACATAAGCTGTGCCTTCTAACATTGCTGCTATTTCTGCCAATTTGAGGGGATAGCCATGAAGCGCAGCCTCGCGACCATAAGGACTTGTTGAAGTCATTTGCCCCATAAGTGTTGTAGGTGCCATTTGTCCACCAGTCATACCATAAATGGCATTATTGATAAACACGATAACAATACCTTCTCCACGATTGAGACTATGAATCGTTTCATTGGTGCCTATACCAGCAGCATCACCATCACCTTGGTAAGTGAAAACCAAATGATTTGGCATCACTCTCTTGATAGCCGTAGCCACAGCAGCAGCACGTCCGTGAGCAGCTTCTTGAAAATCGATGTCTATGTATTTATAGATGAATACACCACAACCTACTGGGCTAACGCCCACAGCCTTCTCTCCCATACCCATTTCCTCAATAACCTCAGCGATGAGTTTATTGATTACACCATGGGAGCACCCTGGGCAGTAGTGCATTGTATTGTCGTTGAGCAGTGAGGAAGTCTTATAGACTTGAGTACCCTGCTTTATAATTTCTTCTTTCGTCATGGTTATAACTTGTTGAAGATTCCTGGCATTCGAAACATCGCTTCCACCATTTTGATGAGAACAGCAACAACTGCAATGCCATAACTAATCAGTAGTCCGCGCTCTCCAGATTTGAAGTACAGCACTCCAACGATAGATACCAAAGCTAAAGCAATGAAAATGCTGTTTAACCAGTTGCGTATGATTAAAATTCTGCGCTGACGTTTCTTCTCTCGTTGTTCGTCACTTTGCGTTTGTCGAGAAGTTGTATTCATAACATTGTTTTGAGTTTGTCCAAAATCTCACTAGGACTTGGCACAATCCCGCCGAGACGACCGTAATGTTCTACGGGAACGCGTCCTTCTACGGTGTAGCGCACATCAAAAACCATTTGTCCTGCATTGATTTCCACGGTCAAAATGCCTTTGACCTTGTCAGCCATCTCCAAGATTTGCTTCTTAGGGAATGGCCACAACGTGATGGGACGCAACAATTGCACCTCAATGCCTTCAGCCTTTGCCAAATCTACCACTTTTTGAGAGATTCGCGCAGCAGATCCAAAGGCTACAATGCCTAAAACGGGATTTTCACTACCGGTGAGTTCGTAGCGCACTTCCTTTTCTTCAATTTCGCGATACTTAGCTTGCAAGTGAAGATTGTGTTTCTCCATGATTTCTGGAACGAGCTCCACGGAGGTAATCACGTTAGGCTTGCGGTTTTTGCAACCTGTTGTAGCCCAAGGGTAGCGTTTTACAATCTCTTCATCCGACAAACGTTCTTTCTGAGGTTGCAATTCCACTTTTTCCATCATTTGTCCGATGACACCATCGGCCAACATGATTACTGGAGTGCGATAGCGGAACGCGAGTTCAAAACCTAGGTCTACGAAATCTGCCATCTCCTGCACACTGTTGGGCGCAAGGACAATGAGTTCGTAGTCACCATTACCGCCACCGCGAGTAGCTTGATTGTAGTCACTTTGAGAAGGTTGAATAGTTCCCAAACCAGGGCCACCACGCTGAACATTAACGATGAGGCAGGGCACTTCTGCACCAGCCATATAACTAATGCCCTCTTGCATCAAAGCAATACCGACACTTGCAGATGAAGTCATCACTTTCTTTCCGCAACCACCAGCACCATAGAGCATATTGATGCTAGCCACTTCACTTTCTGCTTGAAGCACAACCATACCGGTCGTCTTCCAGGGCTGAAGTTCTGCAAAGGTTTCAAGCACCTCACTCTGTGGAGTGATTGGGTAGCCAAAATACGCATCGCAGCCACAGCGTACAGCTGCATAAGCAAGGGCTTCATTGCCTTTTAGAAGTAATATCTCTTTTTCCATAAGGAGATTATCAAAAGAAATTGAGGAAATAATCGAAATAATTATTTGAGACGAGGCTCACATAGGAGATCTCATTACAAATTCAGATTCCAGCAAAGGAATCTTATGAAATACTCATTGGTTAATTACTTCGACAGGAACCTTACTACAGTTTATCAAATAGAACTGTGTAGGAAGAATACAGAGATTACGACTCGCGCAATCGGTAAACGACGATGCAACCATCTGGGCAAACAGTGGCACATGCAGTGCAACCAATGCAAGCTTCTGCATTGATATCTTCGCAGTATGCGTATCCACGATGGTTCACGGCTGTTTTGCAGAGAGCCAATGTCTGCGTGGGACAAGCCACTACGCAGAGATTGCAGCCTTTACATCGTTCGGTGTCGATGACGACAGCACCTCTCATTTTGGCCATATCAGTAGAGTTTTTAAGGATTTAAATTGTCTTTGTAGTAAAAGTCGTATATGTCGGTTATCATGTTTAGCATTTCAGCCGCCTCCCCATGAGGAGCTAGTTCGTCTGCTTGTAGGAAATATCCTTTAGCTTTATGCCAATCTGCTTGTTTTGCCGCCAATAAACCTTCGAGAAAGAGACGTTCACTTTGAGCCATCGAATCAGCAGGAACAGAATCAAGTGCAGCTCTTGCCGCTACCCAATCGTGCTGCTCTATCAAAGTTTTAATGTCATTGGCTTTGTTCATGATATTGCAAAGATACAACTTTATCAATAAAGCACCATTTTCATCAAGTGTTTTTTGTGGGGTTTCTCGTTAATTTATGGCAAGTGTTTTCAGCTTTGTCGTTCGTACACGATAATTATGACGTTTGTACTCTCAACCTACCCTTTAAAGTTACACAGCAAATCACATATCAAGCCATCCCCCTCCAGTTTTAGTAGTAACAGTACCCCCCCTGAGAATAAAGAAACACCAAAGCAAGGATGTCTATCCTACTTTGGTGTTTGAGATTGTGACCTATATTAAAAGATATAGGTTTACTTAGTCATTGCAGCTTTTTTCACCGCTACTTGCATCACATTGAGAGCTTTCACTTTGGCTGTTGCAAATGCTTTCTGAGCTTTTGCCTTGGCATCTGCATTGGGAGCCTTGGCGATTGCATCGTAAAGATTCCACAATTTGAGCTTAGCTGTCTGCTCCTTTTGAGCAGTTGTAGCAGCTGCTGCAATAGCGTCTACTTTTTCTTCATCAGTGGTATTATAAGCATGCTTATAACCCTTTTGTTCATTCCATTGACCACGAGTAAAGTCAGGGAAAGCTACAGCTGCACAATTATTGTCCATTGACAATGTGCCGAGTTCAGCCAAGCAACTCCATTCTGCAAGGTCATAAACATCCATGTCAAGAGGCAAACCGTTTTGGAGACAATAAACCAAACGTGCATCCATCATGAAGTCCATACCACCATGGCCCATTTCTCTACCAGCTTCGCCATATTTCTTGATAATGGGGTGCTCATACTTTTCTTCAAGTTTCTTCGCTTCTGCATCGGGCAAGAAGCCATGACTACTGAGATTGTCAATCTTGGGAGAAACACCACTTTCTTGAAGTTGCTTGCTATCAAGAGCAAACTTAGGTTGTGGATACTTAGTTGCATATCCCTTAGTACCCGTCAACTTGAAGAGGCGATTGTATGGCTGAGGGTTCATTACATTGTGTTGAATCTCTACAACCTTCCCATTTGCCGTACGCATCAACGTAGTTGTATGGTCACCATTACGATAATCGTTGCAAGGCTCTCCAGTGGCTTTCTCCATGTATTCCTTACCATGCACAGACTTAGTATCCATTGCTGTTAATACAGTGAAACGGTCACCACGGTGGATATCAAGACATTGAGCTACGGGACCGAGGCCATGGGTTGCATAGACGTCACCACGATTCTTGCTGTTGTAAGCCATACGCCAGCCAACCTTCTTTGACAAAGAATCGGATGGGTTGTGCCAATAGTGTCCCCAGAAGTCGTCAAGATTGTGGATGTAAGCACCTTCTGCACGCAACACCTCACCGAACACACCATTTTGTGCCATGTTGAGGGCGTTGAGTTCATAGTAGTCATAGCAGCAGTTTTCAAGAATCATGCAGTGTTTCTGAGTCTTCTCAGAAAGATCTACCAACTGCCAGCATTCATCAAGGTTCATAGCTGAAGGAACTTCAACAGCAGCATGTTTGCCATTTTCCATTGCACATTTAGCTACGGGGAAATGGTGATCCCAGTCTGTTGCAATGTACACGAGATCTACATCTGAACGCTTGCAAAGTTCCTCATAGCCCTTTTCACCAGAGTATATGTCAGCAGGAGGAAGTCCTTTGGCACGAAGGTATTTCTGACAAGCTTCAGCACGATTTGCTTCATAGTCACAGAGAGCCACTATTTGTACTCCTGGTATGTGAGTAAAACGATTAACAGCGCCTGGACCACGCATACCAAGACCAACAAAAGCCACACGCACAGTTTGCAAACGAGGAGTTGCAAGGTTAAGCACAGACTTTTGTCCTGCAGCACGGGCGGGAGTTTGAGTTACAATTGTACCTTTTTCCCATTTCCAGTTACTGGGGTCAGAATACTTTGAAGTAGATTGTGCAACTGCACTGCTCGCAAAAAGAACAAGCGCACATGTTGCCACCAGAAAACTTTTAATTTTCATTTTGTTGATGCTTTATTTAGGTAGAAGAGTTATTTTTCCAATGTAATAGCTGAAGAACCAATCATTTGCCCATCGCAGAAAACATGTACACTATACTTTCCAGCAGAGAGGAACTCATTTGAAGTTCCTACAACGAGAGATACATGTTGTTCCTCGCCTGTGTATTCTACAGATTTTGTAGCTGAGCTTTCCAGCGTACGGTTTTCATAAGTGAAACTACTTCCACCTCCAATGACGGATCCATTGGGGTTCATCAAACGAACATATATAGTTCTATTACCAGTAGCGGCGGTCACATTTCGATTGATGGTAAATGAGACCATGAATCGCTCAATGTCTTTAGACTTCTTGGCTTGTTTACCACTACGCTTCTGTGGGGTAATGCTAATACCAGACGCATTGAGTTGAGCAGCAATAGCCACTTTATCATTAAGTTTGGCTCGCTCTTGGTCTAGCGATGAAATCATGGTGTTTGCGTCATTCAACTGACTTCGAGCTACATCACGTTCATTCGTAAGACGACCATTTTCTCGCTGCAAAGAGTCTACCTGAATAACAAATGATCTCAATACAGCACGCACTGTTTCAAGCTCTTTTTTGAGACGCTTAATCTCAGCTGCATCTGTAGACTTCACGCGTTTTAGTTCCTCAAGCAAACTCTTGGTTCGTTCTTGTTCACGACCTAGCTGACTGAGGAGAGAGTCATCTTTGATACCTTTCTTCAGTTCATCATATTGCAAAGCAAACTGTTGATACTGATTTTCCATCTCGCGACGATCCATGTCTGCAAGTTGGCGCAATTCTTCAAGCTCTTTGTCTCTTTGTTTATCTTTTTCACTACGGCAACTACCAAGAGAGAAAGAGGAAGCGACAACAAGACCTGCAATAAGGAGTAATTGCTTCATAAATACTTTGGATTGAACAGGTAATATTAGTCTATAACTGTTACCCAGCCATGGGTATCTGCTTCGATACCATATTGGATATTGCGGAGCTTTGTGTAGAGTTGAGTCGAAACAGGTCCTGGTTCACCATTTTCAGTAAATACATAGCTCTTTCCCATTTCGGGGTCATCGATGCGAGCGATAGGGCTAATAACAGCAGCAGTACCACAAGCACCAGCCTCTTCAAACGTAGCTAGTTCTTCTTCCGGTATAGGTCTAACCTCAACTTTTAAGCCTAAATCTAAAGCCAATTGTTGTAGACTCTTATTAGTAATGGAGGGAAGAATAGAAGAAGACTTTGGAGTGATGTAGGTATTTTCCTTAATACCAAAGAAATTAGCCGCACCACATTCATCTATATACTTTTTCTCTTTAGCATCTAGATAGAATTCCGCAGAGTATCCAGCATCATGAGCCCATTTGCTTGCACGCAAACTAGCGGCATAGTTTCCTCCCACTTTGAAAGTACCTGTTCCATGGGGGGCTGCTCGGTCAAACTCACGTGTAATCACGAAATTCGTAGCTGCAAATCCACCTTTGAAATAAGGCCCTACTGGAGTAACAAAAATAATAAAGAGGTACTCTTCAGCTGGTTTCACACCTACCTGGGCACCTGTACCAATAAGCAGTGGACGAATGTATAAGGCTGCTCCACTTTCATAAGGAGGAACAAAGCGTTCATTGAGCTTAACCACCTTTTTTACCATTTCCACGAACTTCTCTGTGGGCATTTCTGGCATGAGAATACCGCGAGAAGTGCTTTGCATACGAGTTGCATTGTCCTCAATGCGAAAAATACGGATTTTTCCATCAGGACAGCGAAAAGCTTTCTGACCTTCAAAAGATTCCTGACCATAGTGCAAGCAAGTCGCAGCCATATGGAGATTGATCGTTTCTGAAGAAGACACTTCAATTTCACCCCATTCGCCATTTCTGTAATAGCAACGCACATTGTAGTCCGTAGGAATATATCCGAAAGGCAAATTCGCCCAATCAATTTCTGTCATAATTGGTATTCTTTTTGGTTGTATGATTAACAATTATATTGTGCATTTTCAGGCTACAAACTCAGAAATCCTACAATGATAGTCTGTGTCAGCCCTCAAATCCTTCGCAAAGATACATATTATCCACCAATTTTGCGCAACAGACATTCGTTTTTTGCATCGTAAAGTATAATTTTCATATATAACTATGATCACTAAGGACACAAGGCTCACTCCATGTTCCTTTGTACTGATTTTGCACGCTGCTTGCTATTTTCAGAACATCCATTAGACTATCTTTGTCTGCGACGCTCACCTCAAGGTGCTGTACCATAGTGCAGCCTGTTAAGGAGAAGACAACTTGCTCTCAACGTTCATTTTCTTGTTGGCTTCTTTTTTTCTCGATTGTGCCCGACGTCACACAATATCGCAACAACAAATGAAAACAAACTGCTTAACAATTAAACGATTTCCGTTCAAGTACTAATTACCGATTGGAGCAATAAGTAACCGCACATGCTTCGCGCTTTCATCCATAGCGATATAGCTATTTTTACAATTCCAGCCCTCTCATTTAACGCCCAAATTCGAAGTCAGAAAAAGTTGCTGGGAATTATGCCATTCTCAGAGGGTTTGAAAATTGAGAGTTGGGGAGCCTTTTTCAGGTATTGTGCACGTTTTCTGGTAATCTGAGCTTGTTTGAGAAGAAATGCCGTGTTGTTTCATAAAAAACAACACGGCGTTCGTTCTATTTCAAGGGAGATTTTTCAAATTATGTCCGACGAAATTTTTATTTCATCCGAGAAAATTGAAAAAAAGTCCGACAAAATCGGGAAAAGTTCGAGAATTCGTGCTAGATTTGTTGGGCGAATGATTTTGAGCTCACGTAGCATACATTCTTTTCTTCCTAGTTTATTCAAAATTCTGACCAAAACTTGCCCTCTGTTTTAACACTCAAACCTGTGTATTTGGTTAATAATTCATTTTCCATAATAATGAGTGCATCACCTTCCAGTCGAAGTCTTCAAGAAAAACGTATAGTGATGAGAAGACATGGCATTTCATCTTTAGAAGAACGCGTAGTTATAGTTCACAGCAGAGTCTATATGCTCTTATAGGGATTGCCGTATGACCTGATCGACTGCATGCAGGTGTGTGCTGAAGAGGGGATGACGGTGCCGAACTTGCATCACTTCTTGACGCTGCTGCTGCCTACGGAACGTCAGGTGAGGGGGATGGTGAGGGCTACGCCTCGCGGTGTGGACTGTGGTGAACTTCCAGAGAATCCTAATGAGTCGTTCTGTGGGCTAAGGCAGAACATCGACAGTCCGATTTCTCGCTTTGCTCGCTATCGTAAGCGTAGCCGTGCGATCGATGAGATGTGTGAGGCTGGTCTGCTGGAGGATGCTCTGCCTGAGGAACTGATGGAGGATGATGATATGGAGGATGATGACTTTGGCGATGATGGATTCGATGGGGCTGAGAATGCTTGATGACTGAGATTTCTGCGCCACTTGTTTTTTGTGACTGGTGGCGCAGATTTTTGTATGAAGATTTGGCGGGATGTGATTTTGTTTTTATTTTTGTGGTGAGAATGATTCAAAATTATTGACTCTCTAAAACATTGGATTATGGCTATTTTTATTCTTTTGATGTTGGGTCTCGCTCTGGCTCTAGGCTACTTTGCATTGTGGGCGACTTTTTGGGTGGTCTTGTTTGTGGTTGAGTTCGTCAAATTTGGTCACAGAGACTTGGCTTATCGTCGTGCTGAAAAGCATCATCCTGGCATCTATGCTCGCTTGCAGCGGACGCTTGATCTGCGAGAAGCGGAATGGAAAAGGAAAGAGGCTTATAAGAAGTGGAGCGCTGAAAGGATGAAGTCTATCTACAGAAGAGAACTAGAAGCGAGTTATCACCGCACAGCTGCTGCATGGGCTGCCTTGGGCAGCTCCTAGCGAAAAGTTGTCATTTTCTATTCTCCCCTAAAGTCGTATCTTTGGTGTCAAAACCATAGATACGATTTTTTTGTATGACAGAGAAAGATACTTTTATCCTCGAGCTGCAAGTGAATGGCTCGCAGGCAATGCAACAACTCGATGAGCTGCGCAAGCATGTGGCAGATCTGCAGGAGAAAAAAGCGAAGGCTCAACAGACGCTCGCTAGCATCTTTGCCACGGATGAGATGAAAAGGCAAGCCACGGCTGAACTGAAAGCCATCAACAAGGAACTGAAGGAGAAGGAGCGGGAGCTGAAAGCGAATGTGAACCGGATGGAAGCCTTGGAGATGGTGCTGCATCGTCTGGACAAGGCGACTCCGAAACAACTGCGCGACACAATCAAGGAAATCTACAAGACGCTGAACTCGGGGACAGTGGAGCGTGGGAGCGAGGAGTGGGATGCCTATATGCATGCTATCCGTGCGGCGAAGACTGAGCTCAAAAAGCTGAATGATGAGCAAAAGACTTTTGAGGAAGAGAAGGGTCCCATCGAGCGATTTCGGAAGATGGGTGAAAGATGGGTGGGGGCTGTGACGGTGGTGGGCACTGCAGTAAATGCGGTGATTGGTGCTGTGTCTGGTGCGATGTCTAAGATGCGTGAGTATGTGGATGAGTTTGCGGAGATGCAGGAGCACATGAGTGGCGTGGTGAAATATACTGGTCTGTCGGCGGATGCTGTGGATGATCTGAATGAGAGTTTTAAGGATTTGGACACGCGTACTCCTCGTGCTGCGCTCAATGACCTGGCAGCGGATGCTGGGCGACTGGGCATCCAGAGCAAGGAGGATGTGCTGGACTTCGTGGACGCTGCGAATCAAATCACGGTGGCTCTGGGTGAGGACTTGGGGGATGATGCTGTGAAAAACATAGGGAAAATCACTCAACTCTTTGCCACAGATCCTAGCGTGGGACTGAAGGAAGGGATGACCGATTTGGGATAAGACAAACATTCATGCAAAAGAACATGGGGAGATTTGCGCAGTACACAAATATATACTACCTTTGCAGCATACAAATAAAACAATCTCAATATGTCTCACCACGAACCGAGACAACTCGGAGTCTTACCACCGAAGAAGCTGAGCTTATCAAAGCCATCCGCCACTACAAAGCGGCTTACCCGAATGGCGCAAAGTCTCTCCTCCGCTATGCGCAAGAGCTCTTTGATAACCTCATTGTTCAGCAGTAAAAACCTCCTGCTTGTCCTCTGAAAGTGGCGAGCAACCTCTATCCCTCATCACAATGACAACGAACACTTTCGTACCCAAAGATCAACGCATACAAGATATGCGCACACGCTTTGATGATGTAGAAGATTTTATCAGCTGGCGAGAGATCGCCAATACTTATTTTCAACGTGGCTCTTCATGGTTTTATCACAAACTTAATGGACACGATGGGAATGGGAAACCGGACGGGTTTACGCCTGAAGAAGCTGAAACTCTCCGCAATGCTTTGATAGACATCGCTAATCGTCTTCGTCGTGCAGCTGATAGTATCTAATAGCTAAATCGTCCAAGATTTCGACCGTGACATCATTTTATTTGTACACCGCGCGCCTTGGTCGATGCGCGCAAAAAATCCCCTCGTGGTCTAATGGACTGCGAGGGGATATTGTTGTTGTGAAGAGATTGGCTTACTTTGGGGGTCGCTTGTCATAGAGTACGAAATCTATGACGGCTCGATTTGCTTAGTCTATCTTGTTGCGATCAAAACTGATGTATATATTTGCGGTTGTTTTACCTACACTAAATGGAGATTTTAAGTCCGTCTTTAGCAAGAGTTGTGTTAGGGAACAACTCTTGAGCCTCTTTCAAGAATACCTGTTCGTCATCATAACGCGCAGAAAAATGTCCTATAACCAAACGTCCCACCCCAGCAGATGAAGCAATAGACGCAGCTTGTCTAGCTGTACTATGATAGGTTTCTTTGGCTCTCTTTGCAGCATCCTCAACAAAAGTAGCTTCATGATACAATAAATCTACACTTTTAAGTTGCTTTGCCAACTGAGGTCTATAGATTGTATCTGAACAATAGGCATAACTTCTTGCTTTATCCGATGGAATCACCAACTTTTCGTGAGGCCATTCGCGCCCTTCATCGTCTATCCATCCAGCCCCTTCCTTAATAGAATTAATAGCATATACAGGAATCCGCAAATAATCCATCATGTCTTTACGTATATGGGGTAATGGTGCCTTTTCACGAAATAAGTAGCCGCAACATGGTACTCGATGCTTCAAAGGGATAGTTTCGACTGTCAATGTACGATCTTCATAAATTATTACCGCCTCTTTATGCGGTACTGCATGAAACACGACTTCGTACCCCATTCCACGACAAAAATAGTCAATTTGTGGACGCAACAACTTTTCTAAATCTTCCCCAGGGCTATAGATATGCAACTTTGAAGTACGCCCTAGTAAATCAAAAGTACTGAGAAGACCTATAAGCCCAAAACAGTGGTCTCCATGTAAATGAGAGATAAAGATATGATTAAGCCTTGAGAACTTAAGTTTCTGTTTACGCACTAACAGCTGTGTCCCTTCTGCACAATCTATCATAAAGAGTTTGTCACGTAAATCAACGACTTGCGATGTCGGAAAATGTTTTTGGGTCGGAAGTGCACTACCACAACCCAAGATGTGAAGATCAAACTTTTCCATGAAGACTACATATAATAAAAACTAACTATCAAGTTTCTAGCTAATAAACATCGTTTCAAAAACTTCTTCTCGATCCAAGGGGGCCTTAGCAATTTGCTCTATTTTGATTCCGAACTGAGACGCCGCCTGATGCAATTGTGCCGAAAAGACCGCTGCGACACTACCAACAAAATGCAGACCGAGTTCAGGACGATTATAAGCTAGAATGTTACGCGAGAAAAATTGAATAAATTCTTCTATAACCAATGCTTCAACACTAGGTTCATCCAAATGCTTAAACAAAAAGTGAGTAAACTGAGACATAAACCTATTAGGATTGGGTTCACGATAAACACGTTGTATTATCTCTGGAATGGATATCGGGTATTCGTCTCTAAACAAAGTACATACATTTTCGGGAAGTTGTCGTTTTAGAACATTAGACAAAAGATGTTTCCCTAATGATGTTCCACTCCCCTCATCACCAAGAATGTAACCCAAACTTGGAGTTGACTGTACAAATGCTTCGCCGTCATAAAGGGCACTTGCAGATCCAGTACCGAGAATGCACACTATGCCTTCATTTGTTCCACACAAAGCTCTAGCAGCACCCAACAAATCTGAAGCAACATATACATTTTGAACATTAAGCGACGTGGACAATAAATGCCGCATTCGTTCACATTGCTCAGGTCGACAACCAGACCCATAAAAGCTCAAACTATCAATCAAAGAATGTCCCGATGAAATCGAGGAATTCTTTAATCTAGATGCTACGTTTTCCGATTTCTTCAAAGAAAAATCTGCGACACCCTCTAAAAACAGCGACATTTTAGGACGCACCTCACTAACTAAGATTTCAATAATCTGAGTATCGTTCATCAGACTTGGATTTATACCGCGAGTTTGCCAGCGACACTGCTGCCCGGTATCCATGTTTTTAATCATCCAATCAGTTTTTGTAGAGCCGCTATCAGCTAAAAGTCGAATCATAGTTGTTATTTCTATCGTATTACCACAGCAAAAGTACAAAATATCCGACAAAAGCACCTTACATTTCCTAGGAAATCAGTAAATTCGCAGGAGTTTATCCTCAAATACTCTAGTCGTCATGCGTAAATTATTTTCCACTCTTTTCTTTCTCTCTGTTCTCGGGCTCAATGCTCAAACAGTAAAGAGTAATAGTAGTGATTTCTCGGATATATTCCAAGACTCAACTCTACGTGTCGACTATACATTTACTGGAACTCATAACTCTCAAGAAATAGCCTTGGATGAGCTCCATATAGGTAAAGGCTGGGCAGGACGCCGTGTCAATTTGACGACATTACCACTTGAAGGTAATGGACAGATTATTATGAAGGATAGCAAAAGTGGAAAAGTAATCTATAAAACCTCTTTCAGCACTTTATTTCAAGAATGGCAAACAAGCGAAGAGGCTACACAAGTGCGCAAATCGTTTGAAAATGTGTTTCAACTCCCTCTTCCTCGCCAAGATGCAAATGTAGAGGTCATACTTTTTAACACGCACAGAAACCCCATTTGTAAGTTTGAACACCAAATCAAGATTGACGACATTCTTATTCGCCCTTTACCCAGTCTCCCTACCAATCCTTACAAATATGTGCACAAAGGCGGAGACTCTGCAAATTGTATTGATGTCGCGATCGTTGCTGAAGGTTATACAGCTTCAGAGCAAACAACTTTTTATGCTGATGCACAACGAGCAGCAGATGAAATACTCAAATACAAACCTTTCAGCGATTACAAAGACTACTTCAATTTTGTGGCGGTTGCTGTACCAAGTAAAGAAAGTGGTGTTAGCATCCCACACAATCATGACTGGAAGCAAACTGCTTTAGGCTCTCATTTTGATACCTTTTATAGCAAACGATACCTTACAACGCTCAAAATCAAGACACTTAACAACGTACTTGCGGGTATTCCTTACGAGCATATCCTTATCTTAGCAAACACATCTAATTATGGAGGGGGTGGCATATACAATAGCTACACTCTTTCAGCAGCTCACAACGAGCATTTCCTCCCCGTAACAGTACATGAATTTGGTCATTCTTTTGGCGGACTTGCTGACGAGTATTTTTATGACGACCAATACACCAACTATTATCACCCTGATGTAGAACCTTGGGAGCCAAATATCACCACATTAGCACAGTTTTCTGCGAAATGGCAAGACATGCTTCCTAAGAAACGCCCAATTCCCACACCACTCAACGACACCCAAGATAGTGATACACAAAAAATAGGAGTTTATGAAGGTGGAGGATATATGTCGAAAGGAGTATATCGCGGTTTCCGTAATTGCCGAATGCGCACAAACGAAGTACCTGTATTCTGCGCCGTCTGCGAGCGAGCATTGCGCAACTTAATCAAGTTTTATCTTGAGCCACAACAATAACTTTGCGGTAGTCAAGTGCAGCGAGTCGAAATCCACTTTGACTTCGTAGTCCCCTGTGTGGGTGTCATTCTTATGGGATGGACGCTCAATTATATATCAACACTTCTTCTTGAAACGCTCCTACAAAAGAGACTTTTCAGACAATCTCATAACATTCAATGGCAAGAAACGCAGCAAGACCTAATCAAAAAAACTCCTCAAAAAAGACTCCCTCAAAGAGTAAGCAGCAGGAACTAAAAAGAGAGCTAAAAGAAATGTCGGGCATTAGCTCGCATAGTGACTATATTCGCTTTGCAGTAGGTATGTCTCTCGTCATTGTTAGTCTTTTCCTACTACTTGCTATTATATCTAATATCTTCACTGGAGGTGTTGACCAAGCTGGGGTAATGGCAGGAAACCTACCACACCCAGCTAACTACGCAGGACGACTTGGAGCATATACAGCTTACTACATCATGGGGCAACTGTTCGGTGTCTTTAGCATATTGTTACCCATCTTTCTTTTGGCGCTTGCCCTGAGAATCTTTATGCGCAAGGCTTGTCCCATACGTTTGTGGGTTCTTTATTTACATCTATCTATCATTATGGTGGTAGGTAGCGTAGATGCCAACTTCATTCAAGACAATCTTTTACCAGAGTCTTTCAAAAACCTCATATCCTTTGAGCTCGGAGGAATGCATGGTAAAGTTGTGTTAGGATGGCTCACTGACAACATAGGCACTATTGCCACAGGAGCCGTATTAGTCCTACTCACCATTTCCTATATTGGCTACTGGTTCACCCAAGTATTTATTGCCATTTTCAAAGGTATCCATAAGCTTGGACAATGGGTGCTTCCACAAAGAGATGATCAACTAGAAGAAGATTCAGATACCATCGAAGAGTGTGAAGAATCAACAGAGCCATTAGAAGTTGAAGTGACCACAAACATAGATACTATCGAATTAGAGTTAGAGGATGAATACAAGAAAGACGAAGTTCTCGTAGCCGATGATTTGCAACCAGGTCACTCACACGAATCTGATTTGCAAGACCCTGATAGTTCAAAAACGCTTGACCTTGGTACGGAACTTGCACATAATTCTGAAGATGATACTCATCTCACGTTGCCACAGGATTTAGGCACAGATGTACTTCACTCAACTTCTACAAGCAAAGAAACTAGCGTTGCAAGTACTCGTGGTGATGAAGTAGAGTTATCTGTTAATGCAACGCAAGAAGAAGAGACGACCCGCGCTTTAACAGCAGCAGAAGTGGAGAACCTCCCTCCCATTGACCCAAGAGCTGAACTCAGTCGTTACAAATTCCCTCCACTTTCTCTCCTTGAAAAGCATGACGCAGGGAATGTTGATATTGATATGGAGGAGCAACATGCCAATAAAAATCGCATTATTCAAGTTCTCGGCACTTTCGGAGTTAAAATTACTCAGATTTCTGCAACTGTAGGTCCCACCGTTACACTTTACGAAATCACTCCCGCACCTGGTATTCGTATATCTAAGATTAAGAACCTCGAAGAAGATATTGCTTTGTCCCTTGCAGCTATTGGCATTCGCATCATTGCTCCAATGCCTGGAAAGGGAACGATTGGTATTGAAGTACCTAATAAGAAGGCACAAATCGTTTCGATGGAGAGTATTCTCAAAAGTAAGAAATTCCAGGAGAGCTACTACGCACTTCCCATTGCACTCGGCAAGACCATCACCAACGAGATTTTCATGGTTGATTTGGCAAAGATGCCTCACCTCTTGGTGGCAGGTGCAACAGGTCAAGGTAAATCCGTTGGTTTGAATGCCATCATTTCTTCTCTGCTCTACAAGAAGCATCCAGCGGAACTGAAGTTGGTGATGATTGACCCCAAAAAGGTGGAGTTCTCTATGTACAACCCCATCATCAAACACTTCCTTGCACAAGTTCCTGATAGCGAAGAACCGGTCATCACTGATGTAAAGAAGGTGGTGCAGACGCTGATGAGTCTGACAAAGGAAATGGACGACCGCTACGAATTGCTTAAGGCAGCACGTTGCAAAAACCTCAAGGAATACAATGAGAAATTCCTTTCTCGCCGTCTAAATCCTAACAATGGTCACCACTTCTTGCCCTATATCGTAGTTATCATTGACGAGTTCGGTGATCTGATTATGACAGCGGGTAAAGACATTGAACTTCCCATTGCTCGTATTGCTCAGTTGGCGCGTGCTGTAGGCATTCATATGGTGATTGCCACCCAAAGTCCTCGTGCCACCATCATCACGGGTAAGATTAAAGCAAACTTCCCAGCTCGTATGGCATTCCGAGTTTCAGGACGTATTGAGAGCCAAACAATTCTTGACCGCACGGGGGCAAATAATCTTATTGGACGTGGCGATATGCTCTTCCTCACAGGTAGTGACGTCACACGTTTGCAGTGTGCCTTCATTGATACTCCAGAGATTGAAGCACTAACAGACTTCATAGCTCAACAGCAAGGCTACCCTTGTCCTTATGAACTCCCTCTAGTGGAAGAAAGCTCGGACAGTGGAAGCGAGTCTTATGGTGGGGGAGATGGTAGTACTTTTGAACAAGTAGCACGCTTCGTAGTTAGTACCCAACAAGGATCGACTTCGAAAATACAGCGAACTTTCAGCATCGGCTTTAACCGTGCAGGACGTCTCATGGACCAACTCGAAGAAGCTGGAATAGTCGGTCCAGTGAATGGCTCAAAGCCTAGAGAAGTCTATGTTCAATCTGAAATAGAACTACAACAAATCCTTGACCAACTTAAAGCTGCAGGAAAACGATTTGACTAAATTCCATATGACACTCTAGAAACTATTCAAACTTATGAAGCTACACTCTTTTCTTCTCCTTAGCGCATTTACAGCGATTAGCGCTGTAGCGCAAACTGCTAAATCTGTATTAGACAAAACTGCGAGTCAACTCAGCCGTGGCTGTGTTGTGGCAAATTTTACAGCACGCGGAGCTATGGGTAATAGCAATGGTAACATCACAGTACAAGGTAAAAAGTTTGTATTGACCTCTCCTCAAGCTCGTATTTGGTTTGATGGTAAGACTGAATGGTCACTTGCTCAAGGTTCTGGCGAAGTAAACGTAACGACACCTACGGCAGCTGAAATTGCAGGAATCAACCCTATCAATTTCATTTATTTGTACAAACAGGGTTACAATGCAACACTCGCCGACAAAGGTGCCGCTTATGAAGTGCATCTTACGACTAATAACAACCGCAGCTCAATTAAAGAGGCATATATAAGCATCAACAAGAGCACCCACAACCCACAAAACGTACGTATTCGCACAAATGCGTCTAGTTGGAGTACAATCAACATCACATCGCTTCAGAACGTAGGCAAAAAGAACGATTCTTTTTTCCGATTCAACTCTAAGGATTTCCCTAAAGTAGAAGTAATTGATTTGAGATAATCGCCTAATAAGGCCATTCGTTCAATCCGTAGCTTGTAGTGAGTACAGCGAAGGGTGTAAACAAAGCAAGAACTCTAGTAGACAATCTTTAATTTCTCAAAATAATATTTCAATGGAACAACTTCAAACTCTCATTCTTGGCAGTGGCCCTGCCGGTTACACAGCAGCTATTTATGCAGGTCGCTCAGGACTTAGCCCGGTAATTTACGAAGGTCTTCAGCCTGGAGGACAGCTAACACAAACAACTGAAGTAGACAATTTCCCTGGTTACCCCGAAGGAGTGGATGGTAATCAACTTATGGCGGACTTACGGAACCAAGCACTCCGCTTTGGTACGGAAATTCGCACTAAACACTGTGTAAAGGCAGACTTATCAAAACGACCTTTTACTTTGACTTTTGATGATGAAAGCCAGGTACAGACACAAACTTTAATCATTGCCACAGGAGCAAGTGCCAAATACCTCGGACTTCCCGACGAAGAGAAGTATAGAGGCCTCGGAGTATCAGCTTGCGCCACTTGCGACGGTTTCTTCTATCGTAAGAAAGTAGTAGCAGTCGTGGGCGGTGGTGACACTGCATGTGAAGAAGCCACCTACCTAGCTGGTTTAGCTTCTAAGGTATATCTCATTGTTCGTAAGCCTTTCTTGCGTGCTTCTAAGGCCATGCAAGACCGCGTCTTTGCTAATGAAAAAATTGAAGTGCTTTTCGAAACAAACACACTAGGCCTTTACGGAGAAGATGGTGTGGAAGGTGCTCACCTTGTACATCGCAAGGGAGAAGCAGACGAACGTACTTACGATCTCCCCATCGATGGTTTCTTCTTGGCCATCGGTCACAACCCCAACACGGAACTTTTCAAGGGTCAATTGGAAACAGACGAAGTTGGTTACCTCAAGACGGAAGGTCAAACTCCACGCACTAACATTGAGGGCGTCTTTGCCGCTGGTGACGTAGCCGACCCCCTCTATCGTCAAGCAATCACTGCAGCAGCAATGGGCTGCAAGGCAGCGATTGAAGTTAAGCAATTCTTGGATGAACATCCTCTCTAACTTTATTATATTAGTTCGTAAAAGGACCTAAGACTTACGTCCTCGTGTTTGTCTGTAAAAGAGCAAATACGAGGACGTTCCTTTTACTATATAATATCAGTTGGACACCTCCGTTTCATTACTTTAGATGCACCTTTCGCAAAAGAAAAAACGATTTTTTTATAGAGTGGATAATATCAATATGCAGCGCAAGAAAAGAGCAAAACGACAAGTATTTTGACAAAAAGCTTGCATACATTGCTGGTTAATACGCAGAATCAGTCCAATCGCTCGTAACTCCTCAATAACAGCTCCTATAAAAGCTACGATTATTCGGAAAATAAGCTAAAACTTTCTCGTACAGCTATGCGCTGTTCCAAAAATAGTTTGTAAATTTGCCCTATAATAAAATTCTCTATCGCAAATATGCTGACGATTAAACAAATCACTGACGATAAAGAAGCCGTGATCAGCGGCTTAGAAAAAAAGAACTTTTCTAACGCGCGTGCAGCTATTGATGCTGTCCTCGCTGCTGACAATAAACGCAAGACTGCACAAGGTGAACTTGATGCCGCTCTTGCAGAACAAAAGACACTCGCTAAAAGCATCGGTGCCTTGATGAAGGCAGGAAATATCGAAGAAGCCGAAGCTGCAAAAGCCAGAGTTGCAGAACTCAAGCAACGTAGTGCTGAACTTGAAGACGCCAAAAAAGAGGCTGAAGAAGAACGCACCAATGTCCTCTATACAATTCCCAATCTTCCCTACGACATCGTTCCAGAAGGTCGAACTGCAGAAGAAAATGAAGTAGTGAAAACAGGAGGAAACAGCACTGAATTACCCGAAAACCCACTCCCCCACTGGGAACTCGCTAAGAAGTATGATCTTATCGACTTCGACCTTGGTGTAAAGATTACAGGTGCTGGTTTCCCCGTCTATAAAGGTTTGGGAGCTCGTCTCCAACGTGCACTCATCAACTTCTTCTTAGACGAAGCTCGAGAGGCAGGATACACTGAAATCATGCCCCCAACAGTGGTAAATGCTGCTTCAGGATATGGCACAGGTCAATTGCCTGACAAAGAAGGCCAGATGTATCACTGTACGCTTGATGACCTTTATCTTATCCCAACAGCAGAAGTACCCGTTACAAACATCTATCGTGACGTAATCATTGAGGAGCGCGAACTTCCAATCAAGAATTGCGCATACACCCAATGCTTCCGTCGTGAAGCAGGTAGCTACGGTAAGGACGTTCGTGGTTTGAACCGTTTGCATGAATTCTCAAAAATCGAGATTGTACGCATTGATCGTCCAGAACATTCTCAACAAAGCCATGACGAAATGCTAGCTCATGTTGAAGGTTTGCTCCAAAAGCTAGAACTCCCCTATCGTATCCTCCGTCTTTGTGGTGGAGACATGAGCTTTACAGCCGCCCTCTGCTACGACTTCGAAGTTTATTCAGAAGCGCAAGGTCGTTGGTTGGAAGTTTCTTCGGTTTCTAATTTCGATAGTTACCAAGCTAATCGCTTGAAGTGTCGTTATCGCCGAGCAGAAGATAAGAAAATTGAACTTTGCCACACACTTAATGGTTCTGCATTAGCATTGCCACGCATTGTAGCAGCGTTGCTCGAAAACTTCCAAACAGAAGACGGCATTCGCATCCCCAAGGCTCTCCAACCTTACATGGGATGTGACATGATTCGATAATCAGCATCGACTATAACCCTAAGTCCGAGGAGTGGCGACACCCGCCACGTATCGGCAAGACTCTTAATACTTAAAGCCATGAACATTGACCTATTTATGCAGCAGCTTGAGGCTCGCCACCCTGGTGAGCAAGAATACTTGCAAGCTGTTCGCGAAGTATTGCTTAGCATTGGTGACATTTACGACCAACATCCAGAATGGGAACGTGCCTCCTTATTGGAGCGTTTGGTAGAACCCGAACGTATCATCACATTTCGTGTACCCTGGGTAGACGATCGTGGTAAGGTTCAAGTCAACATTGGCTACCGCGTACAATTTAATTCCGCCATTGGTCCCTACAAAGGTGGGTTGCGATTCCACGCATCGGTCAATCTCAGCATCCTCAAATTCTTGGGATTTGAGCAAACTTTCAAGAACGCTCTAACCACTCTTCCCATGGGTGGTGGCAAGGGAGGTTCTGACTTCTCACCACGCGGAAAGAGCGATGCAGAAATCATGCGTTTCTGCCAATCTTTCATGAACGAACTGTATCGTTACATTGGTCCTGAAGTAGACGTTCCTGCTGGTGACATTGGCGTTGGTGGTCGTGAAATCGGCTATCTCTTTGGTCAATACAAAAAGCTTACACGCGACTTCTCTGGTGTACTCACCGGTAAGAACCTTGAGTTCGGTGGAAGCCTCATTCGTCCTGAAGCTACAGGTTTCGGAGGGCTGTATTTTGTAAATGAAATGCTACAACGTGCAGGATACGAGCTCAAAGGAAAGACCGTCGCCATCTCTGGATTTGGCAATGTCGCTTGGGGGGCAGCAACTAAAGCCACTCAACTCGGTGCTAAAGTCGTGACCATTAGCGGACCTGATGGATATATTTATGATCCAGAAGGAATTAGTGGAGAAAAAATCGACTATATGCTCGAACTTCGCTCATCAGGCAATGATATCGTAGAACCCTATGCAGAAGAGTTCCCCACGGCTAAGTTTATTCCTGGAAAGCGTCCATGGGAAGTCAAAGTAGATATCGCTCTACCTTGTGCAACTCAAAACGAGCTTAACGGTGAAGATGCACAACACCTTGTAGACAATGGCGTGCTCTGTGTAGGTGAAATCTCTAATATGGGATGCACTCCAGAAGCAATCGACCTCTTCATTGAGAAGAAGATGCTGTTTGCTCCTGGTAAGGCAGTTAATGCCGGTGGTGTAGCAACATCTGGTCTGGAAATGAGCCAAAACGCTATGCACCTCTCCTGGAGTGAAGCAGATGTTGATGCTCGTTTACACCAAATTATGCACGGTATTCACCAACAATGCGTCAAATACGGTACCGATGAAAATGGTTATGTCAACTACGTCAAAGGAGCTAATGTCGCAGGCTTCATGAAAGTTGCAAAAGCTATGATGGCACAAGGTGTCGTATAATTTGAGAATTGCCGTTACTGTTTCTCTATCATTATACCAATAACGCATAGTCCATAAGTTGCTTACAAACATTATTGGTTGATAGTTCAACAGTCACAGCAATAAATTCTACAATATCCTTTGCGGATGGTAGTGAAATCAACACTATCATCCGCAATTTTGTGGAAATAATACGACACTTTCTATACATTTGGCTGTATTTTCAATCACCACAATAACTACAAATCCAAAGAAAATTCGTAATTTTGCTGCCGTTTGAACATAGGCAGCACATAATCTTTAACATACAACATACTATTACAAGTGATGCCCAAAACATTTGATCTTATTCGCCTTGCCATTGCTGCCGGTGTTGCTATCGGCCTAGCAGGCTATGTCTATCTCACCCTCCACGATTTAGCTGGTGCAGTTCTTTTTGCCTTTGGCCTTCTCACTATTGTGAGCTATCGTCTAAAGCTCTTTACAAGCGTGGCTGGCTTTATCCATCGCAATGAGTTTCCTCAACTAGCCCTAATTCTTGTTTGTAACATCATAGGATGTGGACTTGTTGCCCTACTCTCTCGAGCTGCAGCTCACCCCCTCTCTCCAACAGCAGAAGTTGTAATCGGAGAGCGACTTGCTAATGGAGCTTTGAATAGTGGATTGCTAGCGATAGGATGTGGCATCATCATGACTGTATCTGTAACATTTGCATATCGTGGTAAATTTCTACCACTACTCTTTGGTGTGCCTCTCTTCATCAAATGCGGATTCCCTCACTGCATGGCAGATGCTTTCTATCTAACTAGCTGTTCTCTGGATTTCTGGGGAAAGCATTGGCAAGAAATTAGCCTCTATTACCCCGCTATTGTTCTAGGTAACTTTGTTGGTTGCAATCTACCTCGCCTATTTCCTAAGCAAGACGACCTACATTGATAAAATCAGCAGGCAATAGTGACAAAGGGGTGACTTCAGATCACCCAGAACTTACAACAGACACTCATCAAAAAAACGATTCCTCCACTTGCAAAGCAGCAAATGGAGGAATCGTTTATATATTATTACACTCAGTAGCTTTGAGCTACCTTTAATTGAGAAGCACTATTCAAGGCGCATCGTGCCAGCATCTGGAAGTTCCTTCCAACGGAAACCGTATGTATCGTAAGCATCTGTAACGATGACAAAACAATTAGGTGCACGAAGCTTAATTCCTTCGGTGATGGCTGGGAGTTCTTTTTGACGAACTACCAGAAGAAGAATGTCTTTGTCACCACCACTATAAAGTCCTTTTGAGGGAGTCCATGTAGCAGTGCGGTCTAGTGTATGAAGAATCCACTCTCGCAGTCCCTCTCTGTCTTTACAATCACAGATGATATGCACAAGCTTTGTATCCTGGGTACCACTTACCACTGTAGCAATGGACCGAGTAATGGCAAACATTGTGATGAGCGAATAAAAAGAAAGCATCCAAGACTTGGCTTCTGCACTACCGATATTGAGTCCATATCCCATACCAATGACTAAAAGTCCCGAAAGTACGATGAGACCATCCACTGTCATCAAGGCATAAGAGAAACGCACACGAGTAAATTTGTGGATAATCATAGCAATGATGTCACTACCACCACTCGAAGCACTCTGTTTGATAACAAGTCCTGTACCTACTCCTACCAGAACACCACCAATAAGACTGCTGATAATTAGATCATTAGTTAAATCTAAGTGTCCACCTAACAGTTTAGTGGGGTCGAGAGTTTTCAAAGCCTCTACAGGATAGCTCCACTGCGTTAGAATATTCACCATTATTGGGAGTGTCACTGCTGCTACCAAAGTGCGCAACCCTAGCTTACCTCCTAGCACAAGAAGTGAGATGATGAGCAAAGGTATCTGAATACAAAGGGCAATAGTGCCAATTGGTGCTGCGGGAAAGATGGCGTGCAACACAATACTAATACCAAAAACTCCACCAGGCACTATGCCATAAGGGTTAATAAAGTAAACCAATCCTAATGCGGTAACTAAACACCCGAAAAGAATAAAGGGGACAGCACGAAGTGTCTCAGGCTGAGAGGCTTCTTTCCAAAGCCCACGAAGAGAAAAAGACATAAATTCCTATTGAGTTATTAGGTTTCATCAGCGAGGGGCAACTATTCTCAAGCACTCTTTTTTCAGAACGCTAAATGCTCCCCAACTATAATCGGGCACAAAAGTACTCGTTTTGCAGCAAAGCACAAAATTTAGAGCATATATATTTGCTTAAAACTAAGGAAGATTTACCTTTGCACTTGGTAAGCATAATCCATATCTTGATGAAAAGTTTTATCCTCTCTGTTCTCCTTATAACAAGCAGTGCTGCTACAGCGGTGTCGGTCCCATTGCCTTCACCTTCTTCTGCACCTAACAAGCAGCACATTCCTCTCGAACAACCCGTCAGACTACGTAATTGCCCAGAGCAAATCATCGTACACACAGGCTATCGATTATCCTTCAATCGCGAAACGCTGTGCCCAAATTGGGTAGCATGGGAACTAACTGCACAAGAAACCCAAGGCACTGCTCAGCGTTCTAATGATTTTCGCCCCGACCCTGCTGTTCCACTTCGTTATCAAGTCACCACTGATGATTACAAGCACAGCGGCTATGACAGAGGACACATGTGCCCCTCTGCCGATATGAAGTGGAGTCCTGCTGCCCAATCAGAATGTTTTTTCATGAGCAACATCTGTCCACAGCTACATAGTCTTAATGCTGGTGGCTGGGAAAAGCTAGAAAGCGCCTGTCGACGTTGGGCCAAACGTGAAGGTCAAATCTACATTGTCTGTGGGCCTATCTATAATACAGGAAGAAAAGTGCTACATATCGGTAAGCAACAGAAGATTCGCGTGCCCAATGCCTTCTTCAAAGTTGTGCTTTCTCTCAAAAAGGGCGAAGAAAAGGCGATTGGCTTCTATTATACCAATCGAGATGGTAAACAAAATATGTCGGACGCAGCTAAAAGTGTCGATGAAATCGAACAAATGACCGGCATGGACTTCTTCCCACAGCTCAACGATGCCTTAGAACGTCGTGTTGAAGCAAAATACTCACTCAACCAGTGGCATTAATGGTGGCTTTCCATCTTCTCAACAAATGGTGTATCAATGTGTGCCGTTAAACCATAGATTCTGAAAATGAACTTCTTAGTTCTCCCCTGCTTCACTTGGTTTGTGTATATCCCATAGCACGAAGTATTTCAATAACCCGTTGTTTGAAATCTCCTTGTACTAGCACTTCACCATCCTTCGCGCTGCCACCTACGCCACATTTGGACTTCAGGGATTTGCCTAACTCTTTTAGGTCGGTTTCACTACCTATAAATCCACTAACAATGGTCACGGTCTTCCCACCGCGACCGTTTTTTTCTATGCGTACACGCAGCTTTTGCTCTTTTGCCTCCAAAGTTTTCACTTCTTCTTCGGCATCCGTTTGGTAAACATAGTCTGCGGCAGTGCTAAATACCACCCCTAAACGATTTTTCCAATCATTATCTTTCATATGACTCACTATATCTAAATTCAAATACATCATATACGTAATAGGAACGCGCTACCTAGTACGTCCCAATGAACGCAAATTGCGTGCAAAGGTATTCATCTTTTTGTCCAAGACCTTTGATATACCTTTTGCTCCCCCTAAGATATTGTCCACTTCTGCCCAAAATCTGGGGCTATGGTTCAATTCTATCAAATGCGCCAATTCATGGCATACCACATAATCTACTAGTTCTCGTGGAGATAGCAACAACCAAACATTAAAATTGACGTTTCCAAGTGATGAACAGGACCCCCATCTGCTACTAACATCTTTGTAAGTGATGCGTTTTATACTGACTCCTGCTGCAGCTGCTCGTTCATGAATAATAGGAGTAATAAGCTGTTTACACTGAGTTCTCAGTATTTCTATGATGACCTTATTGAGCCATTCTTGTTTACTTGGCTGAGAGAAATCAAAATTGTTAGGTAACAAAAGAGTCACGTCCCCCTTTTTAGATTTCACTTGCGCCACCTCTTTTTGTGGTTGTAACTCTAAGGTCAGACGTAAGAGGTCTGTTTCTATCGAAAACTGTGGAGTGATATTAAAGCGCATATGAAGTGTAGTAGGGTTTACGTTGACCAAAGATACAACATCTCATGAAATAGAACAACGGCAAAACTAAAGACTTCGCTAATCTTTGTGAATCCACAATTTATATTTAGCTTCTCACATTGCATTATACGCAGACAAACCTTACTGTGGCCCTCAATAAATGAATCTTCGAAAGACTGTCACACCGACCGGAACGAGTGTTTCACAGATTTTCTCCGATCTTTTCTCGAAAATCTCCCACGAAATTACTTTTGTCTCCCACGTTTTAACCATATCCCTCCATTCTTTTCGTCAAATAAAAGGAGATTCTTTCCCAATCCATCGCAACACTTTGCCAACTATCGCAAAAGAAAGCTTATTTCAATCTCCTTTTCCTTTACAACAATCATCGACACACTAGTTTCTAACGCCTTTATCACAATATTCGAGGTCTAGTTTCAAAATTATTTTTGTCATTATATTTCGCCACACACATACAATAATTAAGATTTACAAAGCTACATCCAGAGATTTATTATGAGGAATTAGGAAAGTCTATACGCTTGTTCCTAAGGACAACACGATTGTTTTTTACAACAGCAAAATAATACCCAAACATTGCATAGGTTTGCACCGCCACACATTTGCTAAATTGAAGACAAATGCTTATATTTGCAGAAATAACTAGATACTCCAATATGGCAACAATAAACATCAACACTCCCTTTGGAGATATTAAAGTGCGTCTCTATGATGAAACGCCAATTCACCGTGATAATTTTCTAAAATTGGCGCAAGAGGGCTTTTATAATGGTACTCTATTTCACCGCGTCATAGAGAACTTTATGATTCAAGGCGGAGATCCAGATAGCAGAGAAGCTACACCAAAACAAATGCTCGGCACTGGTGATTCAGGCTATACCTTACCTGCTGAGATTGTTGCTGGCTTGTATCACAAACGAGGTGCATTGGCAGCCGCGCGAATGGGAGATGAAATGAACCCTAATCGAGAATCTAGCGGAAGCCAATTTTATATTGTTTGGGGACAAAGCTATAATAAGTCGAAGCTGAAACAATTAGAGAAGCAAATGCTCCAACAGATGGAGCAACAAAGGTTTAATGCTTTAGCCGCTTCCCACAAAGACGAAATTATGAACTTGCGACGTAACCGCGACCGCGAGGGGCTGGCAGAATTGCAGGAGCGTTTGCTCCAACAAGCTCAACAAGAAGTGAAAGCAAAAGCACCGCTGTTTACCAAAGAAATGTACCAAATGTATGAAGAAACCGGAGGTACCCCTTTCCTTGACGGCCAGTATACTGTATTTGGAGAAGTAACGCAAGGACTTGATGTGGTAGGAAAGATACAGAGTGTCACCACCGGTATGGCAGATCGTCCCGTACAAGATTTGAAAATTCAAGTATCCATCGAAGACTAACCCTTCATTTCCCAACTAGTAACCATTTAGAAAATGAAGATACTCATCACAGGTGCCAATGGATTCGTTGGTTGCCGAGTTGCACGCTTCTTAGGGATGTCACACCAAGTCGTAGCTTTGAGCAGCAAGGATTTGGACATCACAGACATTGACGCTGTATATTCTGTCGTAATGGACCACCTCCCTAAAGCGATTATCCATTTGGCAGCACTTTCAGACCCTGGATACTGTCAACAAAACCCTGATGACAGTAAAATCGTCAACGTTGAAGGCACCATCAATGTGTCACGCGCAGCGGCTGCTGTAGGTGCGAAAATGATTTTTGCAAGTTCTGACCAAGTGTACACTGGACAGCTCGGAGAGGAGCCTTTTAACGAAACTTTAGCACTTTCACCGGCAGGAGTTTATGGAAAACATAAATTGGAAGCAGAAACAGCGATGCTCTCTCTTCTACCCAATGCGGTGGCCCTCCGCCTTACTTGGATGTATGACATTCCTGCTTCGCCTCTTCGCCAAAATCAGGGAATACTTGTTCGCCTGATGAAAGCAGCAGAAGAGCAACAGCCTCTTTATGTATCTACTCAAGAAACACGTGGAATCACTCACGTATGGGAAGTGGTACGTAGAATTGAAGGAACGATTGGTCTGCCTGGTGGCGTCTATAACTTTGGAGCCACAAACGAAGTCTCAACCTTTGACACTTATCGTGCAGCAGCGCAATTCTTAATGACCACAGGGTTCATAGAGATGGAACCACACGATTTGGTACAACCCTCAGATGCCCCACACAGAAGCCTTAGCATTTCCCTTGCTAAATTGGAGCGCTTTGGTTTAACCTTCCCCAACAGCATTGCAGGCCTACGCACTGCTTTATTACATAGTGTGTAACAGTCCCTTTATTGTTATAACTGTAGTACAATAAGCTTAAAAGCTATATCGTTTTGCTGGAATATAAGTCTTATACTTCCAATACCTTCACCCTATGATTCGAACTGTTCTTTTTGACCTCGATGGCACATTGTTAAATACATTGACCGACTTGTCTAATAGCGTAAACTTTGCGCTAAAGGCGCACGAGTTGCCCGAAAGAACCGTTCAAGAAATTCGTGCATTCTTGGGTAATGGCATCCGCAATCTAATCGAAAAATCCGTACCATTCAACACCTCTGTAGAAGTGCTTGACAAGGTTTTTCAGAGTTTCAAAACTTACTATTTGAAACATGGATTAGATTATACTACCCCATATGTAGGAATAATGCCACTTCTTGAGAAGCTCAAAAAGGAATCATTTAAGATGGCGATTATCAGCAACAAAGTAGATGCAGCTGTACAACAACTAAACACTCAATTTTTCGCTGATTACATGGATATCGCAGTTGGTGAAAAACCTAATGTAAAGAGAAAACCAGCTCCAGATAGTGTACTTTTTGCTATAGAAGCTCTCGGTGCACAACCGGATACAACATTGTATATCGGTGATAGCGAAGTAGACTATGAAACAGCACGTGCAGCAAGCGTGAAATGTGTACTTGTCACTTGGGGATTTCGTGACGAACACGACTTGAAACTTTTAAAATCAGACTTTTATGCGAATTCTCCGGAGGAATTATACAACATCATCTCTAGTAGTTAGTCAGGGAGTTTATCGCTTTCCAATAGCTGTCTAAGTACTTCTAGAATAAAGAAAAGTGTTATATAGGCTTTTCGACTTCACAATCTACCCAATATAACATAGTATATTCTTTATTTTAGCACAAACGAGACAAAAAAATACCTTTAGATTTTTTTTTTCTCAGAGAAAAGAGTAAATTCGCATCTGAAAGAATAAAAAACGCGGCAGTAGCTCAGCTGGTAGAGCATGGGCTTCCCAAGCCCAGGGTCGCGGGTTCGAGCCCCGTTTGCCGCTCAGAACGAACTTGTTTATATTATTCCCTCTATATATGGCTAAAATTAGATGCATCGGTGTGTTGACATCTGGAGGTGACGCTCCTGGTATGAATGCAGCAATTCGTGCGGTCACAAGAAGTGCTATTTGCAATGGATTCAAAGTAAAAGCAATCTATCGTGGCTATGAAGGTCTGATGAAAGGTGAAATAAAAACCTTTACGACAGAAGACGTTTCAGGTATCATTCAAACAGGTGGTACAATACTCCGCACAGCTCGCGCAGCAGAATTTCGTACTCCCGAAGGTCGTAAGCGCGCCTATGACACACTTATTAAAGAGGGCATTGACGCACTCATCGTAATTGGCGGTAATGGTTCACTTACTGGGGCTATGCTTTTGGCAGAAGAATATGACTTCCCTTGCATTGGCTTGCCTGGAACCATTGACAACGACCTATATGGCACCGACAACACGATTGGTTATGACACTACGCTCAACACGATTATGGACTGCGTAGACAAGATTCGTGATACAGCAAACTCACACGAACGCATCTTCTTTGTCGAAGTTATGGGACGTGATGCAGGGTTTCTTGCTCAAAACTCTGCTATTGCAGCAGGTGCAGAAGTAGCTATTATTCCAGAAGACACAACTGGAGCAGACCAGCTCATTGAATTCATGGAACGTGGTATCCGTAAATCTAAAAGGAGTTGTATAGTTATCGTTAGTGAAAGCCCCAAATGTGGTGCACTGCACTATGCAGATCGCGTAAATAAAGAATACCCAGAATTTGACGTTCGCGTGTCTATCTTAGGACACTTGCAACGCGGTGGAAGACCCTCCGCTCTCGATCGCGTTTTAGCCTCGCGCGTGGGTGTAGGTGCAATTAACGCCCTTGTGCAAGGTCAACGCAATGTAATGGTGGGTATTCGCAACCACCAAATCGTTTATGTTCCCTTCATCGAAGCGGTACAGAAGCGTAAAAACATGGATCCACAACTAATTAAAGTTCTCAACGAACTGAGCATTTAATAAAGACATTCACGGATATGAGCACTCATATTGGATATATCTCTCAAATCATCGGCCCTGTAGTCGACGTTTATTTCCCTACGGATGAAAAGAATGCAGCAGAAGTGTTGCCCAAAATCCACGATGCCTTGGAGGTTACACACCCTGATGGCCGCACACTTGTCATCGAAGTGCAACAGCACATTGGTGAAGATACCGTGCGCACAGTCGCTATGGACAATACAGACGGATTAGCACGTGGCTTGGAAGTTCGTCAAACAGGTATGCCTATCTCAATGCCTATCGGCAACCAAGTTAAAGGACGTATGCTGAATGTAATCGGCGAGACCATTGACGGTCTGAATCAAGTGAGCAAAACTCCAGAGACAGCCTACCCCATTCACCGCGAAGCGCCCAAGTTTGAAGACCTCAAGACAAGCCGTGAAGTACTCTACACAGGTATTAAAGTAATTGACTTGCTCGAACCTTACATGAAAGGTGGTAAGATTGGTCTTTTTGGTGGTGCTGGTGTGGGAAAAACCGTGCTTATCATGGAGCTGATTAACAATATCGCTAAAGGCCATGACGGTTTCTCTGTATTTGCAGGTGTAGGTGAACGTACTCGCGAAGGTAATGACTTGCTACGCGAAATGATTGAATCAGGCGTTGTCAAATACGGTGAAGCATTTACCGAAGCCATGGAACGTGGTGAGTGGGATCTTTCAAAAGTAGATTACAATGAAGTAGCCAAGAGTCAGGCGACCTTGGTGTATGGTCAGATGAATGAACCTCCCGGTGCTCGTGCCTCTGTTGCACTTTCTGGTCTTTCCATTGCAGAATCTTTTAGAGATAGTGGAGCAGAAAGCGGAAAAGCAACTGATATTCTTTTCTTTATCGACAATATTTTCCGTTTCACTCAAGCTGGTTCTGAGGTTTCGGCTCTTCTCGGACGTATGCCTTCTGCTGTAGGTTACCAGCCTACCCTTGCATCTGAGATGGGTGCCATGCAAGAACGCATTACCTCTACCAAGAATGGATCTATTACTTCTATCCAAGCGGTGTATGTACCTGCGGACGACTTGACTGACCCTGCTCCTGCAACTACTTTCACCCACTTGGATGCTACGACAGTACTTTCTCGTAAGATTACAGAATTGGGTATTTATCCAGCTGTGGATCCTCTAGACTCTACGTCACGTATCCTTGACCCCAATGTTATTGGTCAAGCACACTATGATTGTGCACAACGTGTAAAGCAAATTCTTCAGAAGTACAAAGAACTCCAAGACATCATTGCCATCTTGGGTATGGATGAACTTTCTGATGAAGATCGCCAGACAGTTAATCGCGCTCGCCGTGTACAACGCTTCCTTTCTCAGCCGTTTACAGTTGCAGAAAAGTTTACTGGTGTGAAGGGGGTTATGGTACCCATCGATGAGGTCATCCGTGGTTTCAACATGATTCTTGATGGAGAAGTAGACCACCTACCCGAACAGGCATTCCTTAACGTGGGTACAATCGACGACGCGATTGAAAAGGGAGAACGTTTGCTCTCTCAAGCTAAATCCTAACCAATATGGCACAGTCTAACGAACTTCAAGCTGTTGTGATTTCTCCAGAACGTACGCTCTATCATGCAAACGTTGAAGCACTGATTGTGCCTGGTGAAAAGGGACAATTTGAAATACTTCGCAACCACGCTCCTCTGATTTCTTCTCTTACCGCAGGTACAATAATATGCCGTGGAAACGAGCCTTTTGAAATTCACATTATTAGTGGATTTGTAGAGGTTAAAGATAATGAGGTTACTCTGTGCGTAGAAGTAGACAATAGTCTATGATTAGAATTCTTCGTTTCGGATGTTTATTAGCATTGGCGCAGGTTATCTTCGGGGTCATTCTATTTTTTATTGAGCTTTGGACAATGAATGTCTCAAACTTTGAGATTGCCCGTTCAATAATTCTGGCTTCTGTAGTATATTTTGCCTTCACATTGCTGGAGGTGTCCATAGCAAACGCGCTGAAAAACAGGGATTCCTCCTATTTCATTGGAGTTAATCTAGTTTTTTCCCTACTGCGCATGATACTAACGATTGTGATTCTTTTTATATGCAAGCGGAATGATAGCTTTAACTTCGTGCTAATCTTCATCAACTTTGCAGCGTTTTATATACTGACTTTAGTTTTTTCTGCTTGGCATCGTACAAAATTGAGTACACAAATAGATTCGACTCATGACACATCGCATTAAATATAACTTATTGCTCTTCTTCGCGCTGGCATTTGGGCTATTTCTACCCAAAACAGCTTTTGCCTCTACAGAAGAACATAAAGGCGAAATCAATGTATCGGAGTTTGTCCTAGAGCACCTAGCTGACTCTTATGAGTGGCACATCACAACCTGGGGCAACAACCATATTTCGATTCCTCTCCCTGTGATAGTAAAGGGCGAAACATCTGGTTGGCATGTCTTTAGTAGTGAACGCATAAAAGAAGCTGCAAAAGAAGGGAAAGATTATCAAGGATTTTTCTTCTCTCCTCAGCACCACAACAAGATATATGAACGCCTTCCCAATGGTGAGATTGTTAAACCATGGGATATTTCTATCACGAAAAACGTGATTGAGATTTGGCTCGTTGTTTTTATTCTTTTGGCTATTTTCTTGACGTGTGCAAGATGGTATAAGAGAAATGACGGCGTACGCCAAGAGGCGCCCAAAGGTTTTGTTGGTATGATGGAGATGTTGGTGATGGCGATTCACGATGATGTGATAAAAAGCTCCATTGGAGAAAAGCATTATCGCCGATATGCTCCATATCTCCTCACCGTGTTTTTCTTCATTTTTACGAACAATCTTCTAGGGCTTATCCCAATATTCCCTGGTGGAGCCAACGTAACTGGCAATATCAACATTACATTGTTCTTAGCTGTAGGCACAATGCTGATGGTAAACCTCTTTGGTAACAAAGAGTATTGGAAAGAAATCCTTTGGCCAAACGTTCCTTTGTGGCTTAAGATTCCACCAGTGATGCCGGTAATTGAGATTTTTGGTATCTTTACTAAGCCCTTTGCTCTGATGATTCGTCTTTTTGCCAACATGATGGCAGGACACGCTATCATCCTCTCCTTTACCTTCGTGATTTTCATGACATGGCAAATTAGCACTACCATGGGGTCTATCTTCACTGTGTTTAGTTCATTGCTCATGATTTTCTTGAACTGTCTTGAACTCTTGGTGGCTTTCCTTCAAGCCTACGTTTTCACACTACTCTCTTCTGTCTTTATTGGCTTATCTCTGCCAGAACACCACGAAGACTAAGAAGTAAAAGACATAATTCCTTTGTAGTTGCTGCTAATGGTATAAGCATTACACTAGATTTACAAAGAGATTTTCCTAAAGTAACAAACTCAAATAGTATAACTCACAAAACATTTACAACTATGATGTTATCACTTCTCGAAGCAACCACAGGTTTTGCTCAACTCGGTATGGCACTTGGTGCTGGTCTCGCAACTATCGGTGCTGGTCTTGGCATTGGTAAGATTGGTAGCTCTGCCATGGAAGCTATTGCACGTCAACCAGAAGCAGCAAGCAAGATTATGACCAACATGATCATTGTTGCAGCTCTTGTAGAAGGTGTTGCTCTCTTCGCTGTTGCAGCTTGCGCATTCCTCATCAAATAAATAGAATTCTCATTTCATCCAAAGACAAATAAGTATGGAGTCATTGAACTTACCCTCCATCCTCACCCCTGATTTTGGACTTCTCTTTTGGATGTTGGTAGCTTTCGTGGCTCTCTTTCTCCTCCTCGCTAAGTTTGGATTTCCTGCTATCACAAATGCTGTAGAAGCACGCAAGAACTTTATCGACGAAAGTCTGCAGAATGCTAGAGCAGCAAACGAAAAACTAGCTGGAATCCAAGCAGAAAGTGAGAAAGTGCTGCGAGAAGCACGAGAGAAGCAAGCTGAAATTCTAAAAGAAGCAGCTGAAACTCGCAATGCCATTGTCGCGGAAGCAAAGTCACAGGCTGCAGAAGAAGGAGCAAAACTCCTTGCAGAAGCCAAAAAACAGATTCAGGTTGAGAAAGCCAATGCTCTGCTCGACATTCGTGCCCAAGTAGCAGACCTCTCCATGCAAGTGGCGGAGAAACTCGTGGGTCGCGAACTTGAAAAGAGCGAGGCACAGACCTCCTACATCAACGACATCCTTGATGATGTAGAGCGTAAGTAAATAGAGTGACCAGTTAAAACACTCACAACCTAGTATTAAAACGATGAATACAGGAATCGTTGCCTCACGTTATGCTAAAGCTCTGCTTCGATTTGCAGAAGATAATAAAGAGGAAGCTTGGGTATATCAAGAAATGCTTCAGTTACATAGGAGCTTTCAACAGGTAAACACCTTGACAGCTACCCTTCTTAATCCAGTCTTCAGTAATGAAAAGAAAGTAAAGTTGCTTACCGCAGCTTCACTTTCTCCAGAATGCAAAGAAGCATCAACGTCAACACGTCGATTTCTACAACTAGTTGTCGAGAAGAAGCGCACAGAAATAATGCCTTTTATCGCAACGTCTTTTGTACACCAATACGAACAGGCAAAACAAATCACCCGCGCAGAAGTAATCGTTGCTCAGCCTATAACGGAAGCAACAGAGGAACGTCTTCGCAATATCGTTGCCAAACGTACAGCAGGAGTTGTAAATCTTGACGTTCGCATAGATCCAAGTCTCCGCGCCGGCTTCATCCTTCAATATGATGACAATCGTATGGATGCAAGTCTACGTGGAAAAATAGAACGCCTGCGACATCAACTTCGTCTGCCAAGTCGTGCCCAATAATGACATAGGCATTCTATCTTAAAAACAAAAAGAATATGCCCAACAATATCCAACCAGGTGAAGTGTCTGAGGTGCTTTTGCAGCAGCTCAAAGACCTTTCCGTAGACCAGAAATTTGAAGAAGTGGGCGTTGTCCTCACCATTGGTGATGGTGTGGCACGTATCTATGGCTTGACTAAAGCTACAGAAAATGAACTTCTCGAATTTGAGAATGGTGTAATGGCAGTTGCCATGAACTTGGAAGAAGACAATGTCGGTGCTGTACTCCTTGGTTCCTCCGAAGGTATTAAGGAAGGCCAAAGCGTTAAGCGTACAGGTCGTGTAGCTTCCATCATGGTGAACGAAAACATGCTGGGGCGTGTCATCAATCCTCTCGGACAACCACTGGACGGAGGTGGCGACATAGAAGGCGAAAAGTACTTAATGCCACTCGACCGCAAAGCTCCTGGTGTGATTTATCGTCAACCTGTTACTGAGTCTTTGGCCACTGGTCTCAAGAGTGTAGACTCGATGATTCCCATTGGTCGCGGACAACGTGAGTTAATCATTGGCGACCGCCAGACAGGAAAGACTGCAATTGCCATTGACACGATTATTAATCAACGTGCTAACTTCGAAGCAGGTAACCCAGTCTACTGTATCTATGTAGCCATTGGCCAAAAGGCTTCAACAGTTGCCAATATCGTAAACATCCTCAAAGAAAGAGGCGCGCTTGAATATACAACAATAGTGTCCGCCACAGCTGCAGAAAGTGCTGCATTGCAATACTATGCACCAATGGCAGGTGCTGCTATCGGTGAATTCTTCCGTGATCGTGGTAAACACGCTTTAGTAGTATACGATGACTTGTCTAAACAAGCCGTTGCTTATCGTGAAGTATCTTTGATTCTTCGTCGCCCTTCAGGTCGTGAAGCTTATCCTGGTGACGTCTTTTATCTCCACTCACGTCTTCTAGAACGTGCAGCAAAGATCAATAACCAACAAGAAGTAGCAGAGCAAATGAACGACCTTCCTGAGTCACTCAAAGGCTTAGTTAAAGGAGGAGGCTCACTAACTGCACTTCCCATTATTGAGACTCAGGCAGGTGACGTATCAGCATATATTCCTACCAACGTAATTTCTATTACGGATGGACAGATTTATCTTGATACCAACTTGTTCAACCAAGGTTTCCGTCCTGCAATCGACGTCGGTATCTCTGTATCTCGTGTTGGTGGTTCTGCCCAGATTAAATCTATGAAGAAGGTGGCAGGTACTCTGAAGATTGACCAAGCACAATATCGCGAACTTGAAGCCTTCGCTAAGTTCTCTAGTGACATGGATGCGGTGACAGCTATGACAATTGACCGTGGTCGTAAGAATAATCAGCTGCTCATTCAAGCACAATACAGTCCAATGCCCGTTGCAGAGCAAGTTGCAATTCTTTATTGTGGAACCAAGGGGCTACTGTCACAAGTACCCCTTGAGCATGTCAGAGATTTCCAAGAACAATTCCTCAATGTTCTACGCGCCTCTTACAAGGATAGCGTTCTTGCTTGCTTGGCATCAGGCCAACTTACTGACGAGATTGAAACTACCTTGAAATCGGTAGCTGCTGATGTTACAGCACAATATGCCTAAACAACGCGACCAGCACATAGATTTATGGTGAGTTTCTCACCATAAATCTTAGCTGTGTCACAACCCTACTCTATTTATGGCCTCACTAAAAGAAGTAAAAACCCGAATATCTTCTGTCAATAGCACACGAAAGATTACTAGTGCCATGAAGATGGTTGCCAGTTCCAAGTTGCACCACGCACAACAGGCCATCGAACAAATGCGCCCTTACGAGGAAAAGCTCAGTGGCATCATGTCTACTTTCGTTTCCTCACTCGAAGGCAATATAAGTTCACCATACGCAGAAGCGAGAGAGGTACAACGAGTGGCTGTGGTTGTGTTTTCCTCTAACTCAAGTCTTTGTGGTGGATTCAACGGTAACACGCTTAAAAAGGTCAAGCAAACCCTTGATAGCTTCGAACAACAAGGGATACAAGTAACCAAAGTTTACCCTATTGGTAAAAAGATTACAGAAGGACTACGCAAAATAGGTTATACTCCTGCGTGCGATTTGTCTTCTTGCCTAGATCATCCCCAATATGTCCCTATTGCAGCCCTTTCAGCAGAAATAATGGAAGAGTATGCCAAAGGCGAAATAGATAAGGTGGTTTTGATTTATCATCATTTCAAAAGCGCTGGAAGCCAGATCCTCACTGAAGAACAATTTCTTCCCATTGAATTTCCTCAAGATGAAGCTGAAGACCAGAATCTCAACTTCTTAGTTGAGCCTCATCCACAGCACCTTCTTGAGAAACTCATACCACAGTCACTTCACCTCAAGCTCTACTCAGCAATGCTTGATAGCCTTGCTTCAGAGCATGCAGCCCGTGTAATAGCAATGCAAGTGGCTACAGACAACGCTGATGAGCTGCTCCGTCAACTGACTCTGCAATATAACAAGTCACGCCAACAAGCAATTACTGCAGAACTACTAGACATCGTTGGTGGTTCTTTGCAATAATCCGACTTCTTATTTTGGAACAAACATAGAGTGGGAGAAAGCTGTAACCACAAAACCTACAGCTTCTCCCATTTTTGTACTAATACATTCAAGCTATTCGTGTGCAATTTAGTACAAGTAGCAGACATTAGCTTGATTGTGCTTTTAGAAAAGGGATTAGATTGTAAAGAACTACAATCTTACCTACGGGAGGTTGTCGTCACACATATTGCATTATAGCGACAATGCATTTCCGACTTTAGATGCCACAGCACTCCACCCTATTGAAGAAGCGATTTATTCAACATAAAGGAAAACGCAAACACTCAGCATGGATCAAGCTATCACTCTTTATTTCAATGGCAGTCATTCACTCTATCTTGACGTCTTTGCTTGGAGTGCCACTCACATCCAGGTATGGATACCCTTTTTATTGGTGATAATATATGTCCTTTTCAAGGAACACGACTTCGCCCACTTCTTCTTTATTCTTGGAGCTGCTATTTTCTGTGTGGTTATCTCCGATCAAGTAGCCTCTTCTATCTTCAAACCGCTAATAGCTCGCTGGCGCCCCACCCATAATCCTCAGATTATGCACTTAACCGATGTCGTAGGGGGGTATCGCGGTGGTTACTTTGGCTTTTTCTCCTCTCACGCAGCTAACACATTCTCCATTGCGACCTTTCTGTCTCTAGTGTTTCGCCATCGAAATGTCAGCCTTTCTCTCTTTGCATGGGCAGTTCTTAATTGCTGGACTAGAATATATCTCGGTGTTCATTACTTTGGAGACCTGCTAACTGGGGCTATTTTTGGCAGTTTGGTTGCCTATCTTGCCTTTAGAGTGTATTGTTATTACTTTAAAGATGCCACTTCTTTTCCCTATACACGCAAGCAACTAAAGCACATCCCTATGGTCTTCATACTAACCCTTTGTATTCTTGCAACTCCATGGAGACTTATCTACTAGTTTTCAGAAAGGAAATCCAAATCACAAGGATATAAGCAATCATCTTCATTGAACTCAAACATTCAACTCAACATACACAACTCAACAAACTTAACAACATGGAATACCACGCACACGAGGTTCTTGGCATGATGCTAGGACAAACCTTCACAGAAGAGTCTCTTCTTGCTGCAATGCGCAACACTTTTGGCGATGACGCTACATACTATAGTTGCAGTCAAAGCGACATGACTGCCGAACAACTCCTTGCATTCTTGAAGAGTAAGGGCAAGTTTGTAGAGGTTGAAGGTGGTTTCACCCTCAACACTAGCCATGGTGGCGGTTGCGGTCATTGATTTTTGACGAATCTAAGAACATTTGTAAGAAATCTGCAATAGAAATTCTAGACAAATCCTAACATGATTAAGGCACGAAAAGTAGCCAACATTGCATTTTCTTCCATTACGCTCCGTTAATCTCTGTTTATTTACAGATTTGACCATTCACACAAATGAAAAAACGTCTCTGATTCTAGCAATCAGAGACGTTTTTTCATGTTTCAAGCAATCTTACTCCTTAGAATCGTTTGATAAATCGATCAAGCTCGCGTTTATCATCACGTTCACGGATTGAAGCACGCTTATCAAATTCTTTTTTACCACGACAAAGAGCGATATCCAATTTCGCTAATCCCTTATCATTGATAAACAAGACCAGAGGTACAATGGTATACCCTGGAGACAAGGTGTCATTTCTAAGATTGTGGATTTCTTTCTTGTTAAGCAACAACTTTCGATCTCGACGTGTTGCGTGATTATTGTAAGTGCCGTAGCTATATTCCGCTACATACATATTCTTCACCCACAACTCATCATCGTGAATAAAGCAGAAAGTATCTACCAAAGAGGCTTTACCTTCACGAATACTCTTGATTTCTGTACCCGTCAATACAATGCCGGCAGTATACTTATCTATAATTTCATAGTCAAACGTAGCGCGCTTATTCTTAATTCTTATGCGTTGCAGCTTGACCTTACCACCTTTTTGTTTACTCATAATTATCTATCTCAATAAAATCAAGGAGATGCTCATCCAAATACTGTGCTACACGTGTGGTATACTCCTCTTCATGTTCCATGAACTCATCATCTAAATCATCGAATTCAGGGAAGCGTTCATAGAGTCCCATAAATTCTTCGTCAGAACATGTTTTTTTAATCTCCTTGCCATGTAGTTCGTAGAGTTCGCGTCCCTTGTAAATCAACTTAGACAAATCCTTCAAGCCCCACAATCGCATAGCCTTAGCAAAAGGATTCAAGAAGAAGAAGTCACCATAACCATTATGAATAAGCTGAATGAAGCCACCATCACACAGTTCATCTCTAAGCAAAATATATGCCCATAATGTTATCTGTTCACCAGACAACTTCGTCATAGCTTCTGCTGTTAGTTCATGTCCTACCTCTTCTTGGAAAGCATTTACGACAACTTGAAGAAAGTCATCCATTCCAGCCTCGGCTGCCTGACGAAGAGCTGCATCTTTTACTTTTATCTTCATGATTCCTTATTGACTAATTGAAGTTTCATCCTACTATAGTCCAATACTCAAAAAATAACTGGCATTATATAACCCTAGCTTAGGACTTTTATTCTACAAAGATACAGAAATCCCACCATACTCACCGCCTATTAACTCAAAAAATCGTATCTTTGTCAACAAGCTAACCCTTTTCTCGCTTTCTAATGAAGAAATTTGTAAAAGACCTACGCGTGGAATCTATTGATTTCTTAAGAGAAGACTATATTCTACTGCGATTATTCGATCCAGACCAAGACCTACCTCCTATGCAACCCGGACAGTTTGTTCAAGTTGCGGTAGAAAATTCTCCAACAACATTCCTTCGTCGTCCAATTTCTATCAACGATGTTGATGTTGAACGTCACAGCTTCGACTTACTCATACACATGGTAGGTGATGGAACACGAGCTCTTAGTAAACTCAGCACAGGACAAAGTCTCAATTGCATCTATCCTTTAGGAAATGGGTTTGATGTCCCTCCCATCTCAGAAGGAAAGAAAAAGTACCTTCTTGTAGGAGGTGGTGTAGGAACAGCGCCAATGTTGCTCTATGGTCGTCAGCTTCTTGAAGCCGGTCATGAGCCTGTGTTCTTGTTAGGCGGACGTTCACAACGTGATCTTCTAGAACTAGATCGTTTTGCGGCTTTTGGTCGTGTATTTACAACCACTGAGGATGCAACAATGGGAGAGAAAGGCTTTGTAACTCATCACTCCATTTGGAAGAATGAACAATTCGACTGTGTTGCAGCATGCGGTCCCAAACCCATGATGCAGGCTGTAGCCAAAATGGCACGTCAATATGATACCCCATGCTTTGTGTCACTTGAAAACCTCATGGCCTGCGGAATAGGTGCCTGTCTCTGCTGCATTGAAAAGACAGTAAAGGGAAACATTTGCGTTTGCACGGAAGGACCGGTGTTCTCTACCAACCAACTCACTTGGGAATAAGGAACACTTAAATTAGATATCGAAGCTCGATTTAACATGCTTACCACTTCTGCCTCTAAAGTTCTCTCTCCACATACGTTTATACAACAAGCCCTTTAGAATCTTACGACCAACATCTCACTTCTAACGTCTTCTTCATGGCTCATCTTAATGTAAATATAGGCAACCTTGCCCTTAAAAATCCGGTTCTTACAGCATCAGGCACCTTTGGTTACGGCCTTGAGTTTGCCGACTTCATCGACCTCAATCGACTAGGTGGTTACATTGTGAAAGGAACTACCCTGCTCCCCCGACAAGGCAACGACTATCCTCGTATGGCAGAAACCCCTCAAGGAATGCTCAACTGCGTTGGGCTTCAAAATAAAGGCGTAGATTATTTTGCAGAACACATATATCCTCAAATCAAAGACTACAATTCTGCAGCGATTGTCAACGTTAGTGGCTCTTCCCCAGAAGACTATGCAGAATGCGCAGCACGAGTAGCAGCTCTAGACAATATTCCTGCCATTGAGCTTAATATATCTTGCCCAAATGTCCACGATGGCGGAATGGCTTTTGGAGTCACTTGCTCTGGCGCAGCTTCAGTAGTAAAAGCCGTGCGCGCAGCTTACCCCAAAACTCTAATCGTTAAACTATCGCCTAATGTCACCGACATTGCAGAGATAGCACGTGCTGTAGAAGCAGAAGGAGCTGATTCTGTATCTCTCATCAATACGCTTATGGGGATGAGCGTCGATATTGAACGCCGACGCAGCAACTTAAGCATAGGTACAGGTGGTCTTTCCGGTCCATGCGTTAAACCAGTAGCGCTCCGCATGGTACATCAAGTGGCAAAGGCTGTAAAGATACCCGTAATTGGTCTTGGGGGTATCATGAATGCCACTGATGCCATAGAATTTATGATGTGCGGTGCTACTGCTATTCAGATTGGTACTGCTAATTTCATTGATCCAGCTGTCACCATCAAAGTTATTGACGGCATCAATGCTTGGTGCGATAGCCATGGGGTGAAAGACATTCACGAAATCATTGGTGTCATTTAGCTTTGTAAAGGAGCCTAGCGAAATATAGAAAAACTATACACTACTAACCTACCATCAAACTTTAAATTTGTCCCCTGCTCAGCAAATGAGAAGGGGATTTTTCTGGCACACATTGCCGAAAAGTTGTATCTTTGTAGTTCATTACTGTTCCCTCCCTCCAAGGATAAAGCACAAATATCCCTAATGATAGATAGAAGTACCATAGACCGCATCATGGCTGCCGCCGACATCGTAGATGTTGTGGGCGAATTTGTCACGCTACGCCGTTCAGGTGCCAACTATAAAGGGCTTTGCCCCTTCCATGATGAGAAGACACCTTCGTTCATGGTATCACCTTCTAAGCAACTGTGTAAATGTTTTAGTTGTGGAAATGGTGGGAACGTGGTAAAGTTCGTGATGCAACACGAACAAATGACCTACCCTGAGGCCCTTAAGTGGCTGGGAAGACGCTATGGTATTGAAGTAAAAGAGCGAGAGCAAACAGCAGAACAAAAAGCCGCTGCCACCGCTCGTGAAGCGATGTTTGTCGTCAATGAGTGGGCTAGGGACTACTTTGTTGAAACTCTCCACAATAACGTGGATGGTCTAGCCATTGGTATGAGTTACTTCCGCCGCCGTGGTCTTCGCGACGATATCATCCGCAAATTCCAACTGGGTTATTCTCTGGAACAGCGAGATGCATTAGCGCAAAAAGCACACGCAAAAGGCTTTGAAGAGAAATACATTGAAAGTACAGGCTTGTGTTATCGTACTGAAGACGGAAGACTTCTAGACAGATACCACGGACGTGTTATCTTTCCTATTCATTCTGTTTCAGGGCGTGTCGTAGCTTTTGGTGGGCGTATCCTAAATCAAGAACAAAAAAACGTAGGAAAATACGTCAATTCACCTGAGTCTGAGATATATTCTAAGAAACGCGAACTCTACGGACTCTATTTAGCCAAGCAAGCCATCGTGAAACAAGATCGTTGCTACTTGGTGGAAGGTTATCTTGACGTAATCTCCATGCACCAAAGCGGTGTTGAAAACGTAGTAGCATCTAGTGGTACTGCACTAACTCCAGAGCAAGTGCGTCTAATCCACCGATTTACGAACAATGTTACGGTGCTCTACGATGGCGACGCAGCTGGTATTCACGCCTCGCTTCGCGGTATTGACATACTGCTCTCAGAAGGCTTGAACATCAAAGTTATGCTTCTCCCCGAGGGTGAGGACCCAGACAGCTATGCACAAGCCAGAACGCCCGAAGAGTTCCGCAAAGATTTAGAAGCGAACGAAGAAGACTTCATTCAGTTCAAGGCAAACTTGCTACTCAAAGATGCTAGTCGCGATCCTATGAAGCGTGCAAGTGTGATTACCGATCTCACTCGTAGCATCTCTGTTATTCCAAGTGATATCGTACGACAAGTCTATATTCACGATTTAGCTGGGCGACTTAATATTGATGAATCTGCCATTGTCAATGAAGTAGCAAAAGAAATTCGTAAACGAAAGGAAGAAGCGCATTCACGTACTAACCACACTCCCCCGTCAACTTTTTCTCAAGCATCCACGCAAGGTCTAAGCCAGCAGGCGGCAGCTCCCATAGGTTCTGCGTCAAGTTGCGATATCCCATTGGAAGCTTACGAGCAGATGATGCCTCCCCCAGAAGCTATTTCAGGCTCTTACGACGCACAACGAGCAACCTCTTCTTTATCACCCGCTACTTCAGATCATAAAGGAAGCGTATCAGGTTCAACTATAAATTTAGGAAAAAGTAAAGCTCAACAACATCTCATAGCTTGTGAGCTGCAGCTAATACAATTAGTTATACGCTATGGACAATTGCCTACGCTAGCTCCGCAAACAGAAGTTGAAACTCCGTGGAGTGCAGCACAAAAAGCCCAAGCAACGGAAGTTGTTGCAGATAGTCCTTTAGTAGCGCCTTTCATTTTAGAGGAATTGACAACTGACGACATTCATCTTCAACTGGATAAACATCAGCAGATTTTGGAGGAAGCAGTACAACAGACCCTCGAAAATCCAGACAACTTCAATTCACGCGACTACTTTATCACGCATCCTGATCAAGAAATCAATCGCTTAGCAGCAGAATTGGCAGACGATCGCTATCCGCTCTCCATAGAGCAACAAAAAGCTTATGTGCCCGAGGAGAAACGACTAGTAGATATTGTTCCGCGAGTAATAAATGATTACAAGCATGCTATTCTTGGGGTACAAAAAGAGGAAGTCCTCCTAGCTCTTCGACAACCAGAACTGCAGCAACAGCCAGAAAAAATGAATGAATTGCTCAAGCAGCTCATTGAAATCAATGAACTTGAGAAACAGTTTGCCAAAGTACTCGGTGACCGTGTCCTAGTACGTTAAGTTAACCCCGCTAGCTTTCACGAGCAAGCGGGGATTATATTTATTACGCCCCACAACCAAAGTTGTGAAGATACGCTACCCCAACAGCTAGAAAAGTAGAAGGCAACTTGGCAACCGCAGCGCGAATTTCAGTAAAGAACGGTATTGAGATGATTCATTTGCGACGAAATCGCAAAAAGCAGCCTAGTACCAGATAAACAGTCGTAAGTTTCCGAAAAATCTCAGAGTTTTTTCGGAAAACGTGGAAGAAATTTTGAAGATGTCCGACGTTTTTCTCGAATCTACGGAGAAAATGTGTGCTGTACTAGACATAGCCCAAATCCCAAGGGACAATGCTAATTGGTTATCTGTAGTCAACGTAAGACATAGCAAGAAACAGCATTCCAAAAACCAATCATTCATATAAAACAACAAACAGCTTTGCAGATTTCTGTCATCACTCATACTAACTAATCGAATTATCATACTATAAGAATCCCCAAAATCTACAAGCACCACCTGAACCTATCTATAGAAGAAGACAGCGCAACAACTGGTGATACCCATTTGTTGCGCTGAAAATATTGAAAATCTGAAGCATCTGACTTCTGTAAATCAAAGGATATAGAATGTATTACTCTAAATAGAAAAGAGATATAATTGATTGTTACTCTTCAACGACGCGGACAAACTTGAGTCCACATGCTCTTCCTGCTCCGCGAAAGAGTTCGTTCTTACGATCAATCGTGGCTACTCTGAACTTTTTACTAGTACCACGGCGCAATTGAGTTCCATTCTTCTTCAAAGCTTCTTTATCTGTAATCCACTCTTCTGCTAGCATCACATTGTCTTGTCCAGGAGTTGTCATAGGTTCATAAATATAACGTAAGCGAAGCAACGTTACTTTGAACTGTCCCTCTGAAACTTCAAAGACCAAATGGTAGAAAAAACGTGCAAAGTCAGAGACAAGCGCTGTACGCTTGAACCAAATGGTTTCTTCGATTGAAGCTGCTATAACACCTTCTTGAGGAGAAAGCTCCATAATACGAGATTGTGGAAGATGATTCTCACCAGTCACAATGGATTCCGTATATTTTTTTAGTGCCTCGAAGATATCAGCCTTTGATTTTCCGGGTACAACAAATGTTTCTTCAAAAACCACTACCCCATTTTTCTCTGTAACAGCCCCATTTAGGTAGTTGTCTGTAGTTACGATAGAGGCTTTATCAGTGGATTGCGCCCAATTATTGAGAGATCCACCCAAGAATAGAGCACAAACAAGGAAAAGTATCTTTTTCATATGGCGGTTTATTTTTCTGACAAATATACGATTTCTTATTGAAACAGACGAACCTGCTTGCGATATATTTGTTTATTTAATGCTGGCTTAGCTGTTTATGGTATTTCTTACGATAGCAAGATGAAACTTGAACATGTTGCACATCAAATAAAGTGAGCTGAACACTGGCCCCTCTACAATCACAAAGTATAAAAAAGAATCGTTGCAGATACCACATCTACAACGATTCAAAGGGAATTTCTAATACATTAGCAGCTCTTGAATGAGCAATGCTTGCAAATAAAGGCGGTGCGTACGGGACTCGAACCCGTGACCCCATGCGTGACAGGCATGTATTCTAACCAACTGAACTAACGCACCTCGGTTTTGCAACGCAAAAATACTCATTTATGCTGTAATGACCAAATGTTTTCTCCAGTTTTTATCAAGTACAAATAGAGCTTCTGTGCAATGCATTAGTATAACACCATGTAAACTACACACATTGCTCAATATCCTGGATTCTGGTTCCACAAGTGATTCATTTGCAAAATACGAGCTGGAATAGGGAAAACGGTGGTATAACCATTAGATTCTTTTTCCAATTGGGGGCGTTCTTCGTAAGTCAAATGAAAACGTCCGAAGCGTATAAGGTCATATCGGTGTGTTCCTTCCCACACAAGTTCCAGCATGCGCTCCTTCAACACATCCTCTAAAGTGGCATTTGAAAGTCCAGACAAACCTACACGATTTCTCACAGTGTTGAGCGCCTCGTCTCCATTGAGGCCTTGACGAATGAGCGCCTCAGATCGCATTAGTAAGGCATCAGAATATCGATAAAGCACGATGTCATTGTTCTGCAGTTTACCATCATCAAAGGCGGTACGGTCTATCTCATACTTATACATTCTCGCACCTGCTGTTTTCTCATAATCAGAACCTGTGAGTTGCATACGAATTTCTTTGGGACAATAGACTAGACTTTCACCATTAGATTGCTTTATATATTTCCCATCCACTTTCACTGTATCTGCAAAGAAATTCAATGTAAAGCGAGGGTCTTGCTCGGAAGTTCCATAGCCAAAAGCTGAAAGTGTGGTGAGAGTAGCACTACTTCCATTTTCTGCTCCTCTGCCTAAGGCACTACCATGAATATAGTGCAACGTGCGGAAGAGATTTTTGAATAAGGTGGCATAAAGCGTCTTATCCATGGGTATAGTATATATGTTCTCTTGAGAATGCTCGTTGGCAACTGCAAAGTTGTCTGAGTAATTGCGCTCTAGAATATACCCAGCAATAGCAAGAGAATCACAATAAGCCACAGTCGTTTGCCAAGCATTGAGCGACTTTTCTCCCACTTGAAACTGAATAGTTGCACCATCGGGGCGTTGCTGATCAGTCCAATTATCGTCCATATACACCTCTGAATTTAGCGCTAAACGAGCTAGAAGGAAATGCACGACGGGCTTTGTGATACGTCCATAGTAGTTACCCAATAAGTTGCTACGAGAAGACGACAAATTGGGTAAAGATGATAGCAACTCATCTACGACAAAGCGAAAAACTTCACTACGAGAGCGTTGCTTCATCTGATCTAATTTCGTACCAGTATCAGTCACGATAGGAACTCGTCCAAACAAGTCCATCAACTGATAATAAAAGAGCGCACGAATAGCTCTAACTTCAGAGCTATACGCTTTCTTTTGTTGGCTCGTCAGTAGATACTTATATCTTTCTAAAATCTCAAGGGAGTGATTGCAAAGCATCACAGAGCGAAAGAGATAATTCCACATGCTATACAATTCTGGGTCAGCAGCTGTCCACTTGTGCAAATATAGATTCTGCCAAAACCCTCCATCATACCAATCACCTCCTCGAATAGGAATCATTGCTTCGTCGGTAGTAAAGGTGTTGTAATCATACACTCCACGATAAGTACCTTGCAAGCCTTCTCCATCTTGCGCACCACCAATGTTTACATATAGAGAAGCTACAGCAGTAAGATAGAGATTAGTAGCATTGTTCACAGCTCTTTTTTCATCGAGCTGCCCATTTGATTCTGTAGTTAAACAACTGCTTAGCAAGACTGCGCCAAACAGTAGGGAAAGATATCGTAACTTCATGACACTAAGACGTTAGAAATGAACGCTGAGTCCAACAGAATATGTGCGATATACAGGGATAGAACGTTTGTCATCTATACCCATTGTCGCGTTCAGTACATGACTATTGATCATTGGACTCAAGCCACTATAAGAAGTAATTGTCGCAAGGTTATTTACACTCAGAGAAAAACGCAATCCATGCACATAACGACTATGAACAGGCACGTTCCAACCCAATGTGACATAGTCTATAATCACGTAATCTCCTGATTCTAACCAATAATCAGTCGCAACTTGGTCTTCTATCTGTCCAGAAGGCGCAGATTTCATAACGTTGTAGTCCGGAAAACTAGACATGTTCATGTAAGACAAAGCAGTACCATTGAAAATCTTATGGCCAAATGCACCGTTCACTTGCACAGCTATATCAAAGTTACGATAACGAAGAGAGACATTGGAGCCTACCATAAACTTTGGCATTGCTTGTCCTGCTATGTAACGGTCGCCACTATCTGAGAGATCAATGTTATCATCATTGTTCAAATCGGCAATTTCATAATGGCGCTTACCTTTAGCATCTGTTAATAAGCCTGTGCTGTGAGGTAAATAAAAGACGCCTAATGGTTGACCTACTATTTGGTATAGTACATTATTGTTACCTCCATGAAATCCAGCTCCGTTTAGTCCCCCAACACTGGTGATTTGAGGAGCAGTCAAAGGGAATCCACGATAATCACCATCGAGAGAAAGCAACTTATTTCTTGACCATGAGAGATTTAGATTGAGATTTAATTCCCAATCTCGATTTTGAAGAGGTGTTATGCCCAACCCCACTTCAAAACCTTCGTTGCGCATACTACCATTATTTGCTAAAAGTTTATTTGTTGTAAAGGGAGGTATAGGAACATCATATTGATAAAGCATATCATATATGTGAGCACGATAGTACTCAGCCGTAAACAATAAGCGATTGGTCCACCACCCCATCGAAAATCCAACATTGTAAGTACTACGCTTCTCCCAAGTCAAATCAGGATTTGCATTCTTTGCCATACTTAATGCCACAGTCGGTGTACCATTATAAGATACTATCCCTTGAGGCTCTAATCGCTGAAAAGTACTATAGGCACTGATACCTCCGAGATTACCAGACAGACCATAACCAGCGCGCACTATAAGTTGAGACAACGGAGTGTAATCACGGAAAAAAGGTTCTGCTTTGACATTCCATTCTCCTGACACCGAGGGGAACATGCCCCAAGTGTTGTTTACTCCTACGAGTGAGCTGCCATCCCATCGACTACTTAATGCAACCGTATACTTATTATATAAACTATAGCGCACATTGAATAGGAAAGAAGCTAGGCGAGGGCTTTCATCATAACTCAACGTACCACCATACGGTCTTAAAGCGGCAAACGCTAAGTTATCATACCCCACAACATTATAATTGAAACCTCGAACTGTCGTTCCAAAGGAACTTAGATTTTTCTCTTGATATTCGCTAAGGAATTGAGCTTTGATGTGGTGGAAGCCAATGGTTTTATCAAAATCTATAGAAGCGTTCAGTAACCAGTCTTTATGCTTTTCTTCTTTTCTGACTGCCATGCCTTGAGCTGCAGTCCAAGTTGGATAAAACCCCGCATTTTCAACGGATGTAAAAGTATAAGCCCCAAAAAGTCTCATCGTAAGCTCTGGCCAGAGTTGAGCTCTAAGCGAAAGATGGGTATTAAAATTCTGATTAAATACCTCATCCTTAACACGAAGTCTTGCTTGTGGCGGCGCAATTTGGTTAGCAGTAGGATTTATAGCCCAACCATTACCATTCCACTCCGAAGATAATGTGGGATTCTGCGTAGCAGCCGCGTAAAACAAGGCTTGTAGATCTGCTATATTACGGTTACTTTGAGAAGAACCAAAGATGCCAAAATCTATAGTCAAAAATTTATCAATAGCTAATTGAGTGAGATCAAGCTTTGCCACATAGTTATTGTAGCCAATATTACGAATTACCGTCTCACGGCCAGTATATGCCACAGAGGCACGATAATTCGACTCGGCAGTTCCACCAGAAAACGAAACGTGATGGTTGCTTACACTTCCCACCCGGGTTGGCAATGCAGTATAGTCTACGTTTTGTCCACCATTGATATAGGATAATCCAAGTTGTTGGGCTGTCCTGACATATTCAGACGCAGAAAGCATCTCAATATTCTTATAAACACTCTCCCATCCCCAATTTCCATCATACGTAATCTGGAACTTTCCATCGCGTCCTTTCTTCGTAGTCACAATAATCACCCCCGCTGCACCACGAGAACCAAACTGTGCTGTTTCAGATGCGTTTTTTAGCACTTCAAACTTCTCGATATCAGAAGGATAAATCGTACTAAGTGTAGAAAGGTCTGAAGATATGTCATCAATAATCACCAAAGGATTATTGCCACCCATGATAGAGGAATTACCGCGAACGCGAACACTACTAAGCATTGCCAATCGCTCTGCACCTCCGCTACCAACATTCACACCTGCTATTTGACCAGAGATAGCCCCAATCGAACTATTTAAAAGCCCTCTGTTGAGTTGTTCATCTGAAATCTTAGTTTGTAACTGCTTTCTCCATGTATGAATCTTATCTCCAAGAGAAAGCACTTGCAAACTATCAGCAGATAACAGAGAAACACTTGAGACTTGAGACTTATTCTTGAGCTTTTTATCCAAGAGACTAGCAGCCTGGGGCAATGCACTCGCCTCGTCTTCTACATAACAATGCTTAGCATATTCGATACTAGCAGCTACATTAGTTTCCTGGTGAGCAGCAAGAGCAAGTGGACTTACTCCTAAAATAGAAGTAAGAACAAGAGTTGTTGTTGTCATCTCAAAGGGTATTATCATCGGATGTATCCATCTATCATAGAGTATATTGTACTTGTCAACAGTTTGTGGTCCTACAACCTGACAACACCTCTACGAATCAACTCGAAAAAGCATTCTTTGGTAGCAACAATATCCGCCATTGCATCGTGTGCACCATCAAATTCTTGACCGAAAAGCTTGGTGTATAGTTCCATCAATTTGGGCCATTTGGGACCAAAACGTCCGGGAATATTACAATATTGAATCGTAGCTTGCATGGTACAAAGCGTAGGACGAGCAAACATGATACGAGAGTCATAACCTAAACGCACATATTCTGCTCCAACGATGTGCAAATCATAATCTAGATTGTGACCAATCACACATTCTGCTTGGTTAAGATCTGCACCGAAGGCAAAGATAACATCAAGCAATGGCTTACCATTCTCAAGGGCAAACTCAGTGGTTATGCCATGCACGTCTGAAGCAGCTTTAGGAATTTCAAAACCATCTGGACGAACAATATGGTTTCCCTCTGACAAAATGCGACCTTCTGCATCAGTCAAAAGCCATCCAAGTTGAATGAGCCGAGGCCAGTTGTCTGTATTGGTGCAAGGGGCCTTGTAATCTTTGGGAATTCCCGTAGTTTCGGTGTCAAAAAAAAGATATTTTTGGAAGTTATTCATGGACTATCTATAAAAGTGATGTAGAAACAACAAATTGAGATTGTATGTACTTTGCTGCAAATATCCAAAAAAATGCTGAGAGAAGCAAGAACTCCGGTATAGAAAAGGTATTCTTTGACGAATAAACCTCCTTTATCCCAAGATTTTTTGTACTTTTGCAGTACATTATTCTCCACAATTAAGCTAAGTCTATTATGTCTCCCATCTTTCTTACAGGACCCTGCGTTATTGAAAATGCCGAACTTCTCGATGTTGTAGCACAGCGATTGGTCGAAATCCGCGAAAAACTCCAAGTAGAAGTGTTTTTCAAAGCATCTTTTGATAAAGCAAACCGCACCTCTCTCCGTTCCTTCCGAGGTCCAGGTCTAGAAAAAGGTCTGCAAATGCTGGCAGATATTAAAGCACGCTACAATCTTCCCTTGACCACAGATATTCATGAGAGTTATCAAGCTGCTGCAGCGGGAGAAGTGATTGATGTGCTTCAGATTCCCGCCTTTTTGTGTAGACAAACAGATCTCCTTGTTGCTGCATCACAAACTGGTCGTGTGGTAAACGTAAAGAAGGCACAATTTCTTTCTGGGGAAGACATGCGCTACCCTGTAGAAAAATGCCGCGAAGCTGGTGCTAAAGAGGTTTGGCTGACAGAAAGAGGAACAACATTTGGTTACAACAACCTTATTGTAGATTTCAGAAACCTCCCTATCATGTCACAATGGGCGGATAGAGTGATCATGGATTGCACACATTCTGTGCAACGTCCTGGTGGTGGTAATGGCACAACTTCTGGAGATCGTCAATTTGTCCCTGCTATGGCAAAGGCAGCAAAAGCTTTTGGCGCTCAAGGATACTTTATAGAAACGCACCCCAATCCAGAGATTGCTCTCTCAGATGGTCCTAATATGCTCTTTCTTGACGACTTAGAGACGCTAGTTTCAGAATTACTCTAAGTCAACTCTGAGTCTGCACTACATTTCATCCCTATTCCACGCTTTACCTCTCATTGATTATGTCTCGCATCATAGATACAGCTATACAATGCTTACGCGATGAAGCACAAGCACTTATTGATTTAATTCCCACTATCGGCACAGAATTTGAACGTGCCGTGGAATTAATTTTGCAATGCCGCGGTAAAGTCATTGTTTCTGGCGTAGGTAAAAGTGGGCACATCGGTGCTAAAATCGCGGCAACACTATCTTCTACTGGTACTCCTAGCTTCTTTATCAATCCCCTTGATGCTTTTCATGGGGATCTAGGTGTTATTGGTACCGAAGACTTAGTACTTGCCATTTCAAACTCTGGAGAAACAGACGAACTACTTCGTTTTTTTCCTTATCTTATAGCAAGAAAAATTCCTGTCATTGGCATGAGTGGTAATCCCAAATCTCTCTTAGCCCAATACAGTTCGGTCCACCTCAATATAAGTGTGGAACGCGAAGCATGCCCCATGGGATTAGCTCCTACCACTAGTACCACGGTTACACTAGCCATGGGAGATGCTTTAGCTTGTGCTCTCATTGTTGCTCGCGATTTCAAGGCTAGCGACTTTGCACAATTCCACCCAGGTGGTGCACTAGGCAGACGTTTACTCACTTGCGCTAAAGATGTGATGCACACGGATAACCTTCCGACCATAGCCCCTATGACACTTATGGGCGATGCTTTGATGCACATGACCAGTGGACGCTTGGGCTTGTGTGTAGCCGTGGAAAAGAATAATATCGTCGGCATCGTTACTGACGGAGATATCCGCCGAGCCATGGAAAAATTTGGAGACAATTTCTTCCAGCATACAGTAGCAGAGGTCATGACTCCACATCCCAAGAGCGTAAGCCCAGATACTAAAGTAGTAAAGATTGACGAAATGATGAAGCAACACAAGATTCACTCTGTTCTTGTTGTTAATGAACAAGGCAATCTTCTGGGCATCGTCGACTCCTTCTGCACAATGCTTTAACGACCTATCTTCACAACGAGTAAAACAAACTACTCGCCTTCCTTACACTTCTTACTGCATGCGCAATCCTTCCTTTACGATACTCAAAGCCATAGCCATTATTCTAGTGGTTATAGCTCACTCTGCAGCACCCGCCTATTTGTCTAACTTTGCCTATTTGGTTGGTGTGCCTGCTTTTTTTGTACTTTCTGGTTACTTCTTCAAACTAGATAATCTGGACAATACTTCTGATTTCCTAATTCGCCGAACTAAGACGCTATACCTTCCTTTTATCAAATGGGGGGTATTCTTTCTTATACTGCACAACCTATTCTTTGAAGTTGGATTTCTATCTGAAAGCTATGGAAATGCCCAAGGTGGAGTAACACATCCCTACAATTGGACACAAGCTGCTCAACATCTTTGGAGCATGGTCTTTAACATGTCAGGTTATGATCCCTTTATGGCTGGAGCTTTTTGGTTTTTCCGCGCTCTCTTCTTGGCAAATATCGCATTTATCTTTCTTTTCAAAGCAACTAGACGGCTAGGAAAACTTAAGACGTCCACATTACAAGTAGTTTCTGTTATAATTCTTGCTTTTCTTCTTGCACTATGGCAAGCCTCTATGGGACTTCATATAACAGGTGTGGCGCAAGGTGGCTACAGAGAACTAATGGGCATTGTACTCATTGGAATAGGCTTCCTCTTACATCGTGCTGATGAAGCTCCGGTTACAGCGATTTGGCGCAACCCTCTTATTATGCTAGTTGCCAGTTCTGTGGTTTTAGCAATTCTCACGTTTGTCTATCCCGTTTCGATGGCAGCCAAGCCTGGAAGTGTGCTTTCCGTCCCTATACTCACCATCGCTGGCACAGCTGCTTTCATTTGGCTACGAAGTCTTTCGCACTATATTATACAGCTTCCTGAAAAATACACTCAATGGCTCCAACTCACAGGAGAAAACAGCCTGTATATCTTCGTTTTTCATCTCTTGGCGTTTAAGGTTGCTAGTATGATTAAGGTTAGTGTGTATCAACTAGACTGGGAGATGGTTGGAGGTCATCCAGTAGTTCAACATGAACTGGGAGATGGCTTTTGGTTGCTCTATACTTTCATGGGTGTATTACTTCCACTTCTACCTATTTGGATTTGGAAAAAAATAACCAATCAGCACCAATTTAACGTGACAAACCCCAGAGATTGGCTCCGTCTTTTTGTTCTCTTAGGACTGCTCATCTACAAAGGTACGATTGCTTTAGGACAACTCATTGTAAACTTATTTATCAACCTGGGTAAATCAACTGTTTCCTTATTAAAAGCTATTTGGAAAGCCTCAAACCCCAAAGAAGATTAAGTAATCCTCATTAAGTTACAAAGAATTCCTTTGAGTCGTCTTTGTCTTTAAATAAGAAATTGATACTTTTGCATTACCATTTACTCAGATGTAACTAAAAACGAAAAGTAGGATATAGTCCCACACAGCCCGTTGTAGTCCGTCTGTCTTCATTAATTGCAACATAACATACTCTACAATATGTATAGAACTCACAACTGTGGCGAGCTACGCATTAGCGAAGTTGGTCAAACTGTAACCCTAGCTGGTTGGGTACAACGCACACGTAAAATGGGAGGTATGACGTTCGTTGACCTTCGTGATCGTTACGGCATCACTCAGCTCGTATTCAATGAAGAAACCGACGCAGATCTCTGCGCACGTGCCAACAAACTAGGTCGTGAATTTGTGATACAAGTCGAAGGAACTGTCAATGAGCGCTACGCTAAAAACGACAAGATGGCGACAGGCGACATTGAAATCATAGTCTCTTCCCTTAATGTGCTAAATGCAAGTGAGGTACCTCCATTCACAATTGAAGAAAACACAGACGGTGGCGACGACCTTCGTATGAAGTATCGCTATCTAGATTTGCGTCGTAGTAATGTGCGTGCCAACCTAGAACTCCGTCATAAGTTTTGTCTTGCCGTTCGCGAATATCTCGACAATCTAGATTTTCTTGAGATTGAAACTCCTATTCTTGTCGGTTCTACTCCAGAGGGTGCAAGAGACTTCATCGTACCTTCTCGTATGAATCCAGGTCAGTTCTATGCACTTCCTCAAAGTCCCCAGACTTTGAAGCAACTTTTGATGGTTGCTGGCATGGATCGTTATTTCCAAATTGTGAAGTGTTTCCGTGATGAAGACCTCCGCGCTGACAGACAGCCTGAGTTCACTCAGATTGACTGCGAAATGTCCTACGTAGAGCAAGATGATATCATCAATACTTTCGAAGGTCTTACCAAATACCTCTTCAAGAAGGTTCGCAACTACGACCTTGGTGATACTCCTTTCCTTCGTCTCTCATGGCATGAGGCTATGCGTCGCTTCGGTAGTGATAAGCCCGATATGCGCTTTGGTATGGAATTTGTCGAACTCAAGGACGTTTTCCAAGGAAAAAGCGACTTTGCGGTCTTTAATGATGCAGCCTATATCGGAGGTATTTGTGCAGAAGGATGTGCATCCTACACACGCAAACAGATTGACGAATTGACCAATTTCGTAAAATCTCAACAAGTAGGTGCAAAGGGCTTAGTTTATGCTCGTGTTGCAGAAGATGGAAGTGTAAAGAGTTCTGTTGATAAGTTCTATTCACAAGATGTTCTTCAACAACTCCGTGATGCAATGGGCGCCAAACCAAGTGACCTCCTTCTTATCCTTAGTGGTGAAGATGCTAATAAGACGCGCAAGCAACTTTGCGAACTTCGCCTATTGATGGGAGAACGCTTGGGCTTGAGAGACAAAAACAAGTTTGCTCTCTTGTGGGTTGTAGACTTCCCCATGTTCGAATACAGCGAAGAGGAAGACCGCTTGATGGCTATGCACCACCCATTTACCTCACCCAAACCATCAGATATCGACAAATTGGACACCAATCCAGCAGAAGTTCTTGCTGATGCTTACGACATGGTATGTAATGGTGTCGAAGTTGGGGGTGGTTCTATCCGTATCCACGACGCAGTTCTCCAAGCTAAGATTTTCAAGGTGCTTGGTTTTACACCAGAAAAAGCTCAAGAGCAATTTGGTTTCTTGATGAACGCATTCAAATATGGTGCACCTCCTCATGGTGGTTTGGCGTATGGTCTCGACCGCTTCGTAAGTCTGTTTGCTGGCTTAGATAGTATTCGCGACTGCATCGCATTCCCCAAGAATAACTCTGGTCGTGATGTCATGCTTGATGCACCTTCTGTAGTGGATCAAAAGCAATTAGACGAACTTATGCTTGACCTTCGTCCTCTCCAAGCGTAAGTTCTGCACAATAGTCCATAATACGTATTATTATAGCACCTCGGCGCGTGCGTCGAGGTGCTTATTCTTATATATTCTGCCATGATTTACTCCATGACAGGCTACGGCAAAGCTGAAGCCACTTACAACGGAAAAAAAATCCACATAGAAGTCAAATCGCTCAACAGCAAAAATCTGGACTTGAGCACGCGTATTCCTTCCATCTATCGAGAAAAGGAAATGGATATTCGCAAATTTGCGGCAGCAGAATTGGAGCGAGGAAAGGTGGAATTAACCATTTGGTGTGAAAAAGGTACAGAGCAAGCAGGTTTAACTATCAACCCTTCTGCTGTAGCTTCCTACCTCCAACAAATGCAAACCATCAGCGATGAGACTAGTGGTTTGGCCATGCCTAACCCTTCAGACTTGTGGGCTATTCTGATACGTCTCCCAGAACTCACACAGTCTGCACCTCTTGAAACTGTTGCTGACGAAGAATGGGAAGTAGTTTCTGCGGCACTCAAACAAGCCATTTGCCAACTGAAGGATTTCCGTCGTCAAGAAGGGGAAGCACTTGCTCTCAAATTTGCTCATAACATTGACTGCATTGAAGCGTTGATGAAGAGCATTGAGCCTTTCGAAAAAAGTCGCGTCGAAAAGATTCGCACTAGACTTGAGGAGCGCATTGCCGAGCTTCCCAGTCTAGACATCGATAAGAGCCGCTTGGAACAAGAGCTTATTTATTACATTGAGAAGTTAGACATCAATGAAGAAAAACAACGATTGACCAATCACCTCAACTATTTCCTTGAAACTCTCTCAGGACCGCATGGACAAGGCAAAAAATTAGGCTTCATTGCTCAAGAGATGGGACGAGAAATTAACACGACTGGCTCAAAAAGCAACCAAGCAGAGATGCAAAATATAGTAGTGAAAATGAAGGACGAACTAGAACAGATCAAAGAACAAGTACTCAACGTTCTTTAATGCCTAACTGCAAGTATTCTTTCTCATCCACTCACTACTCTATTACACAAATACTCATGACTAAAGTTATCGTATTTTCAGCACCCTCTGGCTCAGGCAAAAGCACGCTAGTGCAACATCTTATAGAACAAGGACTCAATCTTCATTTCTCCATTAGTGCAACTAGTCGCCCTCCACGTGGTCAAGAACAACATGGGGTCGAATACTTTTTCCTCTCTCCCGAGGAGTTTCGAGCTCATATCGAGGCAAACGACTTTTTAGAATACGAAGAAGTCTACAAAGACCGCTACTATGGAACATTAACTTCTCAAGTAGAAAGTCAACTAGCTGCTGGAGAAAATGTCATCTGCGACATCGATGTTAAAGGTGGCATCAACATCAAAAAACACTACGGAGCTCGTTGTCTCGCTATCTTCATCCAACCTCCTTCAGTAGCAGCCCTGAAATCCCGTCTGGAAAATCGTGGCACAGAAACACCAGAAGCCATTCAAATGCGATTAGATAAAGCTGAGTATGAAATGAGCTTCGCCTCTCAGTTTGACACTATCATTGTGAACGACGACCTTGAAACTGCAAAGTCAGAAATTTACCGAGTAGTTAGCGAGTTCATCAACCAATAACCCTTCCACACGTTGTATTGAATTCTATCTCAGAAATTTTAATTATTAGGGTGTATTCTAGGAAGTATATTTACGATATACCCCTAAAGTACACCCATCTTCTATAGTCCGAGATATGTATCGCCTCCTCTTTAAGCGTCTCATCGACATCATTGCCTCTGCCATTCTCCTTTGCTTAGCAAGTCCCCTTCTACTACTTACAGCTTTAGGGCTATACTTTTCTAACAACCGAAGAGATGTTTTTTTTCTGCAAAGGCGTCCTGGGCTGCATGGTAAGATTTTTCGCATCATTAAGTTTAAGACAATGAATGATGCCAAAGACAGAAATGGCAATCTATTGCCTGATGCAGATCGTATCACTAAGGTAGGAAAATTGGTGCGAACGACGTCATTAGATGAACTACCACAGCTCATCAACGTCTTAAAAGGCGAGATGTCGCTTATAGGCCCTCGTCCTCTTCTACCAGAGTATCTCTCATTATATAGTACAGAGCAAGCGCGTAGACACGAAGTTCGTCCTGGAATTACAGGGTGGGCACAATGTCATGGACGCAATGCAATTAGCTGGAAGCAAAAGTTGGCCTACGACGTTTGGTACGTAGATAATATTTCTTTGAAAACAGACGTAAAGGTTCTGTGGCTAACATTTAAGGCGGTTATTCATCGCTCAGGAATTTCTCAAGAAGGTCACGCAACTGCAGAACCTTTCAATGGTGACAACTAGTAATAAAGACACTGTAGCCATACTAAGGACTTTTCGTATTCGTCTAGTAGGTTGGCGCGACATTAATAAACCTTGTTGATATCAAGAAATGAAACAAAACATACTTATAACCTCTGTTGGAAAGCGTGTTGTACTAACAGAAATCTTCAAAGAAGCCGTCAAACTTCGTCAATTAGACGCTAAAGTTTTTACCACAGACCTATCCCCTGTGCAAAGTCCTGCTGGTTATGTATCAGATTTTTGCTTCGCAGTGCCACGTTGCACAGATGAAAATTACATTTCCACGCTTCTACAACTGTGCATTGATCATAACATAAATGTGGTCATTCCAACTATAGACACTGAGCTTGCTGTTCTTGCCAGAAACCATACTCTCTTTCAAGAACATGGTGTACAAATCATTGTCTCGGACTTAGATTTCATTGAAAAATGTAGAGATAAACGTAGCACTCACCAATTGTTCAAGCATCTAAATATAGACATTCCTGCAGAGATTGACAAATACACTCCAAGATTTCCCCTTTTTGCAAAGCCATACGATGGCTCGTTAAGCTGCAACACACACTATATCGAAAGTGCAAGCCAATTGACGCAAGAACTTTTGGAAGACCCCAAATTAATCTTTATGGATTATGTGAATCCTAAAGAGTTTAATGAATATACTGTAGATTTGTATTACGGAGCAGACCACCATCTTAAATGTATTGTCCCAAGGGAACGCCTTTCTATTAGAGCAGGAGAAATCAATAAAGGAATCACGAGAAAGAACCTCATCGTCGATTATCTCAAACAGAGAATATCCTTTCTACCAGGTGTAAGAGGGGTTATCTGTTTGCAATTATTTATGAGACCAAGTGATGGAAAAATCTATGGTATTGAAATAAACCCACGTTTTGGTGGAGGATACCCCCTATCCTATTACTCCAAAGCAAACTATCCTCTGCACATCATAGACGAATATCTTCTAGGGCTTCCTGTGTCCTATTACGATACTTGGGAAAACAATACACTTATGCTCAGATATGACCGCGAAATCATTGTACCCAATTGTGATAGTCTTTGACTTAGATGATACCCTTTATAAGGAAATAAATTATCTACGCTCTGCATTCCAATATATACTGACGCATTATGGGCTCTCTCAATATTTTGAGACTTTCTTGCAAACCTATCAACAAGGAAAAGACGCTTTTGAGTGGTTAATATCCAATTATTTACCACAGATATCCAAAGAAGAGCTAATAGAGTTATATCGTAACCATATACCATCCATAGCACTATCCCAAGAAGTCTATTCTGCTCTTGAATCTCTTTCTCTGAATCCCAATGTTACCTTAGGGATTATCACCGATGGACGGACAAGAACTCAACTAAACAAGATAGGTGCACTTGGGCTCTATGACTTTATTAGCGACGACCACATCATCATTTCAGAACGATTTGGTTTCGCTAAGCCCAATCCTGCCAATTATCTCTATTTTATGGAGAATATAGAAGCTCAAGAGTATTGGTATGTCGGGGATAATGTTCAAAAAGACTTCATTGCACCCAACCAGTTAAAGTGGAAAACAATCTGCTTAAATGATGATGGCCTCAACATTCACGCTCAAAATGTAGTTGTAAATGACGCTTATTTGCCCCAGATACGGATTGATAGTCTTTCTGAACTCTTAGTGTTCGCTACACAACTACCTAGCGCCTAACTCATGGTCCAACAATCTTGTATCATGCTGTAATAGGTAATTCCACAAAACTTCATTTCATTGACACAGGTTCTATCCCTATAAAATCAATTCTTGCCTCTTCTGTTTTGGTAACCCTAAAACAATAAAGTGAGCAACAACAGAAAATGTCGAAGATTTTCTCTTTTATAACGGAGTTTTTTGCAAATTCTCCGAGAATTTCTGAGAAGGCTACGACATATACTGGACAAACCTGAAATAATAACCGGCACAAGCGTACAGAATTTTCATCGCATCATAGCCGAGTGGTGGAATCTATAGACAAAACCTTAAATACCCCTCGGAATTGCCTAGGCTTTCGGAGAGAACACTTGCCAGTTTCGCAGTAAAATTGTAAATTTGCACAAGTGTGATTACGCTTATATAGCCGCCTATATCAGTACTTCACACCTGCTTTGAGAAAGTCAAGTCCTATCTCCTATGTCTCCGTTAAAACTCTCCGAACTAAACCATCTTGTTCAGCAAGTGTTGAGCTTGCAATTTTCTGACACCTATTGGGTGGTAGCAGAAATTTCAGAGTGTCGAGAGGCTTCTAATGGTCATTGCTATCTTGAGCTAGTAGAAAAAGACGAAGAAAAAGCAGGAAGCTTCACGGCTAAAGCCCGTGCAAACATTTGGAGAAATGTATGGCAGCAAATAAAGTTTAACTTTGCCCGTGAAACAGGTCGTGCTTTGGGTGCTGGGCTGAAGATTTTAGCTGAAGTGTCCGTGCAATTTCATGAGGTGTATGGATTTTCACTCACCATTCATGACATTGACTCCACTTATACGCTAGGAGAACAGCAAAAGAAACGACAAATCATTCTCCAACAATTGGAGGAAGATGGTGTGCTGACCCTTAACAAAGAATTGGAACTACCAGCTGTCATTCAGCGTATTGCAGTGATCAGTGCAGCTGGTGCAGCAGGCTATGGAGACTTTATGAACCAGTTGGAACAATCTGGCTTTAACTTTCAAACTCGTTTGTTTCCTGCTACCATGCAAGGTGCACTCGTTGCTGAATCAGTGATAAATGCCCTCGACCTCATTGCTGCCGACCAAGAAAAATGGGATGTAGTCGTTCTCATTCGTGGAGGTGGAGCTACAAGTGATTTAGACGGATACGAGAACTACGACCTCGCAGCTAATGTTGCGCAGTTTCCTCTCCCTATACTCACAGGAATCGGGCACGAACGCGACGACACGGTGGTAGACTTTGTAGCACATACACGATGCAAGACCCCAACGGCTGTAGCTGCTTTCTTGATCGAACGAATGCAAAATGTGCATGCAGTGATAGAGAACTTACGCGAACGCCTGAACCGAGCTACAATGGACTATCTGCAGATGCTTCAGTTACGCTTTGAACGCTTAGGGCAACGATATTCCACTGCTGCTATCAACTTTGTAAATCGACAACAACAAGTGCATCATCGCTTGGCACAACGGATTTCAGCAGGGATTCACGAACAACTTTACTCGCAATCTCAGCATTTGCAAACCGTAGCTTCTCGCTTGCAAACCAACACCCACCTACTAATTGAGCGTAAAGAGCATCAGTTATCACTCTTTGCACAAACACTTCGTTGGGCTGATCCACAACGCACTTTGGCAATGGGATACTCTATTACTTACACGTCTGACGGAAAACTATTGAGCGCTGCTAGTGCTCTTCCACCAGGAACGGGACTTCGCACAGTTGTTGCTGATGGAGAAGTCTGGAGTACTATAAACGAAATCTCATAACGAAACATTAAGCTCCCTACCTTTCATTCTAGATATGGCTAAAAAGTCTGCACTTTCCTATGAGGAAGCACTCTCCGAATTGGAGAGTATAGTCACAGCTATCGAAAGCGGTGACTTACCCATTGACCAACTCACCCCACGCTTGGCACGTGCGCAAGAACTTCTTGCCTGCTGCAAACAACAACTCGAAAAAGTAAATACAGACGTAAAGAAGATTCTCGAACATGAGTAAGAATAAATTGGCAAAATTTGCCGAGATGGCAAGCTACGATCATGTCATTGAAGCCCCATTTCAAACACCTGATACTCCTTATCATCCATTGCGTGGTAAATGGCATGCAGAGTTTTTTAAGAATGACAATCCAATCGTTCTCGAACTCGGTTGTGGACGTGGAGAATACTGTGTAGGCTTAGGGCGCATGTTCCCTAACAAAAACTTTATTGGTGTGGATATCAAGGGTGCCCGCATGTACACAGGAGCCACTGAAGCCAAGAATGAAGGATTGACGAACGTGGGATTCCTGCGTACTCACATTGAATTTATAGACAAATTCTTTACCCCAAACGAAGTCGCTGAAATATGGCTCACTTTCTCTGATCCTCAAATGAGAAAAGCCACCAAACGACTAACGTCCACCCATTTCTTGGAGCGTTACCGCCGATTGTTACAAGACAACGGTATAGTACACCTAAAGACGGACTCTAATTTTCTCTATACCTATACTTCTTGCATGGTAGAAGCCAATCATTTACCAGTGCTTTTCCAAACAGATGATTTGTACCACACACTTTCTGCTGAGGAAGACGCGGAGGTGAAAGAGATTCTAGGCATTCGCACTTATTATGAGCAACAATGGATTGACCGCGGGCTCAACATCAAGTATCTAAAGTTCCGCTTGCCTCAAGATGGAAATCTCATAGAACCTGAAGTTGAAATTGAACTAGACGACTATCGTTCCTACAACCGCAGTAAACGTTCTGGATTGACAACTAGTAAGTAATTCCTATTTCAACGAAAAGTCACAACAAATATTCATCTCAACTCTGAATTATATGCTCAAACATATTGTTATGTGGCGCTACAAAGATGGCGCAGAAGGTAAAAGTTCGCAAGAACACGCTCAATGGATGAAACAAAACCTCGAAGCTCTCGTTGGCGTAGTCCCTGAAATCCAAAGTCTAGAGTACGGCATTGACGAAATGTCCACCCCAGCCTCATATCACGGCGTACTCACTGTGGTTGTTGCAGATGCAGAAGCGTTGAAGTGCTATGCAAACCACCCAGAACACCTCAAGATTGTGGATTATGCAAGCAAAGTCACAGAGAGTCGAGTAGTCGTAGATTATACTCTCTAAACCTAAAATACAGACATAACTAACTAATCATGACGCTATATCCAAAACTCATCACCGACATTCTCGCAACTGTTCGCTATCCAGGCAACGGTAAAAACATTATTGAGGCGGAAATGCTCTATGATGACCCTCGTATCGATGGGATGAAAGTGAGTTTTTCTATCGTATTTGATAAGAATCCAGACCCATTCATGAAGAGTCTTTTCAAATCTATAGAGTCCACTATTCATCGTGAAATAAGTCCTGACGTAGAAGTCACTATTACTCCCCAATATCGCTTAGCAGAACGTCCAGAGGCTGGTAAACTTTTACCCCAAGTAAAGAATATTATCGCAGTAAGTTCTGGTAAAGGCGGCGTAGGCAAAAGCACTGTCTCCGCTAATCTAGCAGTAGCTCTTGCTGCACAAGGTTATAAGGTAGGACTTCTCGACGCAGATGTCTTCGGACCTTCTATGCCCAAGATGTTTAGTTTAGAAAACGAAGCTATCTATGCACACATCGTTGAAGGTAGACAACTTTTGATTCCTGCGTTGAAATACGGGGTAAAACTCTTATCCGTTGGATTCTTTGTCAATCCTGAGACTGCCACTCTTTGGCGTGGTTCGATGGCTTCCAACACGTTGAAGCAGCTTATTGCTGATGCAGACTGGGGAGAACTCGACTATCTCATACTCGACACTCCTCCTGGTACCAGTGACATTCATTTGACTCTTCTTCAAACATTAGCAATTACAGGTGCTGTCATTGTTTCCACTCCGCAACAAGTGGCTTTGGCAGATGCGAGAAAGGGCATCGACATGTATCGCAATGAGAAAGTGAACGTGCCTATCTTAGGACTGGTAGAAAATATGGCATGGTTCACCCCTGCTGAGCTCCCAGAAAATAAATACTACATTTTTGGAAAAGAAGGTGCAACACGATTGGCAGAAGAGCTTGATGCACCAGTTTTAGCTCAAATTCCCATTGTACAAAGTATTTGTGATGGAGGGGACAACGGAGAGCCAGTAGCACTCAATCCAAATACTATCACAGGTCAAGCATTTGCTCACCTTGCACAACGCGTAGTAGAGGAAACCGAGCGCCGCAACCGAGAACTAGCACCTACTCAAGTGGTTGAAATTGAAGTTAAACGTGCGGAGGATCTAAAATAAACAGGCTCTGTTTAACCGTCCTCCTACTGCCTTACATTAGTAACAACCGAGTAAAAAATTACGCATCGCGCATATCTCTCAGAGTGCGTGCGGCTAAAACTACATTCAAATGTAGTATTAATTCCCGACAGCCTATTTCCCTAGAGAAATACCTGTCGGGATTTTTTTGCTCTTGCGCAGAAAAAAAACATCTGCGCAGAAGTTCTCACCAAAAACAACGCTACAACCACATTTTTTTCGTAAATTCGCGGTAAACTAAGCGGAGAACACAGTTTCTGTCCACCAAGAACAACTTTTATTCTTGTAAAGTACACTGCATTCCTCTCCCTCATAGTTCATAAACAATGGCTAGAGCAAATCAAAAAACTTGGATTGTTCCTGAAGGAATCACACCTACAGAGCTAGATCTAAAGGTATTAGAATATCAAGAGAAGGGCTTTATTGTACCCTCTCGCCAACTTATTAAGACGCCTGAACAAATAGAAGGTATCCGCCGTGCTGGAGTCATCAATACTGGTGCACTAGACTTGGTAGCAAAGTCCATCAAAGAGGACATGTCTACCGCTGAAATTGATAGACTTGTAGCTGAATATATTGCAGACAATGGGGCTATTGCAGCTTGTCTTGGATATGAAGGATTTCCCAAAAGCTGTTGCACTAGTATCAACGAGGTGGTTTGTCATGGCATTCCCTCTGACGAAGAACTTTTGTGGGATGGCGACATCATCAATGTCGATGTTACCACCATCAAAGATGGCTACTATGCTGATGCGTCTCGCATGTTTATGATAGGTAATGTTGAGCCAAAGGTTAAAAAGTTGGTGGAAGACACCAAACGCTGCCTTGAAATCGGTGCAGAAGCTGCTCGTCCTTGGGGCTTTGTAGGCGATATTGGTCGTGCAATAGAAAAGTATGCTAAACCTAAAGGCTACAGCATCGTACGCGACCTAGCTGGTCATGGTGTCGGTCTAGAGTTTCATGAAGATCCAGTGGTAGATCACTATGATACGCACCATCGTGGCATGCTTCTTGTTCCAGGTATGGTCTTCACCATCGAACCGATGATTAACATGGGGGTACCCGATGTCTTCATCGATGAAGAAGACGGCTGGACAGTTGTGACAGAAGACGAATTGCCTTCAGCACAATGGGAACACACATTCCTCGTTACAGAAACAGGATTGGAGATTCTCACCCACTAATACCCACTTTTTTTACTTTCATTCTTATGCCTATCACACTTCTCGCTATAGAATCTAGTTGCGACGACACTTCTGCTGCAGTGATGCGCGATGGGATGTTGCTCAGCAACGTTACTGCTTCTCAAGCTGTGCATGAAATGTATGGTGGTGTTGTACCAGAATTAGCTAGTCGCGCTCACCAACAAAACATTGTTCCCGTGGTTGATGCTGCGCTCAAGCAAGCTGAAGTAGATAAATCAGAACTTTCTGCTATCGCAGTAACCCTTGGTCCTGGACTTATGGGTAGTTTGCTCGTAGGAGTAAGCTTTGCCAAAGGTCTTGCAGCAAGTCTTGGAATTCCGCTCATTGACGTCAACCATCTCCATGGTCATATTTTGGCGCATTTCATTCAGACACCAGATGAACAAAAGGAAGTCCCTCCCTACCCCTTCCTTTGTTTACTCGTAAGTGGTGGAAATTCACAAATTGTTAAGGTGAACGCACACAATGATTTTGAGGTGCTTGGACAAACTATTGACGACGCTGCCGGCGAAGCTATCGATAAATGTTCTAAAGTAATGGGACTTGGCTATCCTGGTGGTCCTATTATTGACAGAATGGCACGCCAAGGAAATCCTAAGGCTTTCACTTTTGCAAAACCGAATCTCCCTGGCTACGACTATAGTTTCTCAGGACTCAAAACCTCTTTCCTCTATTTCTTACGCGATAAGATTGCAGAGAACCCCAACTTCATTGAAGAAAACAAAAACGACTTAGCTGCGTCACTTGAAGCCACCATCATTGACATCTTGATGAAGAAGCTAAAACAAGCCGCCAAGGACACAGGTATCAAGCATGTGGCTCTTGCCGGTGGCGTCAGTGCAAATAGCGCACTACGCAAAGCCTTTCAAGACATGGAGGAAAAGGGAATCTGGAAGATTTATATCCCCAAATTCTCTTATACCACCGACAATGCGGCAATGATTGCCATGAGTGGACATTATCGCTACCTAGATGGTGAGTTTTGTTCACTTGACAAACCCGCATTTTCTCGTACAGTATTCTAACTTATTCATTCATCCATACCCCATCTCACATCTTATGGACTTAGATTTGAAAGTTGTCAGCAAGGAAGTAAATGAAATCCTCTGGCGTAATCACCAAACTCTCTCTGTAGCTGAAAGCTGCACCTCTGGTCGTATTGCAAGTGTCATCACTGCAGTTCCAGGTTCTTCGCAATATTTCAAAGGTGGTGTTATAGCTTACGCCAACGAAGTTAAAATAAACCTCCTCGGTGTTGACGCACAGATTATCGAAGAGAAGACACCTGTGTGTGAAGAAGTCGCAGTGCAAATGGCACAAGGCGCACGCAAAACCTTTGGAACGGACTATTCTGTTTCTGTAACAGGATTTGCGGGTCCTGGTGGTCACGACTCTGGCAAAAATTCAGTTTTAGTAGGTACTATCTGGATTGCCGTGGCTTCTTCTACTAACGTAAAAACTGTCATGCTAGAAGAAGACAACGGTCGTGACAAGAATTTGGCTTCTGCTACATCAACTGCTATGCACTTGCTTCTCACTCTTTTGAGAGAAGAGCTCGGAGAAGGTGAAGAAGCCTAATTGCCCATGAATATATTTGTCATTGTGACAAAAACAGTAAGCGTCGCATCTTATATTAAGTATAAGATGCGACGCTTTTTTTTGCTGCTATTGTCCGCCTCCAAAAAGCCAAAGAGATAGGAGAAACTGTAGAAAAAGGAAATACTTGTAAAAGAGAGATTATATTGATAAAGGGTGGCACTAATAATGAAAAAGAAAATGCCACAAAGCTACAGGAGAGCGAAAACAATTATTGCTACCTAGTAGTAAATTACGAGGTAGCAATAATATGATTGAGAAACTTGCTCAATAGATTTATACAAGATTACTCTTCTTCGGGCTTCATGTTGGTGTAAACATTCTGCACGTCATCAAAGTCTTCAAGACGTTCTACCATCTTGTCGAGAGTTTCGCGCTGCTCAGCAGTAACCTCCTTCAGGTCATTGGGAATGTAAGTGAACTCAGCACTTACAATCTCAAAACCTTCGGCTTCTAGGTGCTTTTGGATTTCACTAAAAGCTTTTGGGTCACCATAAATAGTCACGCTACCTTCTTCTTCATCTTCATCAAACTCATCTTCTACGCCATAATCAATGAGATCCAAGATGAGTTCTTCCATATCAAGACCTTCTTTGTGTTTGAAAGCAAAGACACACTTATGATCGAAGAGGAAAGCCAATGAGCCCATTGTGCCAAGGTTTCCGCTAAACTTATTGAAAACAGAACGAACGTCACCAACTGTACGAGTTGGATTATCTGTAAGAGTGTCTACGAACACAGCAATACCATGAGGACCATATCCTTCATAGGTCATTGTCTTGTAGTCACTTTGGTCCTTACCCATCGCATTTTTGATGGCACGATCAATGTTATCCTTTGGCATATTCTCGCGCTTCGCGGTAGCAATGATGGCACGGAGCGTGGGATTCGTGTCAGGATCTGGACCGCCACCCTTTACAGCAACGGCGATTTGTTTACCAATCTTTGTGAAGGTTCGAGCCATGTGTCCCCAACGCTTCATCTTTGCGGCTTTACGATATTCAAATGCTCTTCCCATAGGAATCTATTTGTTTATGTGATTGTTTGGTCTTATGATAACCACTTCTCCATGTAATGCCACCAGAAAACAAGAACTGAGGGCATAACAGGAAGAAATGAGTGGATTTTCTATAGTTGCAAGATTATCCTCGCAGTACAGCACCAAGCTGTTGTTCAAGTTGCTTTATAATCTTTGCCATGATACTTTCAGTTTGCTTGTCGTTCATGGTTTTGCTTTCATCTTGCAGCACGAAGGAAACAGCGTAGCTCTTCTTGCCAGCCTCAAGATTTTTCCCTTCGTAAACATCAAAAAGCTCAACTCGCTTTAATAGCTTTTTCTCACAAGCAAAAGCAATGCGTTCGATTTCACCAAAGGTAATCTTCGTATCCAACAGCAAGGCAAGGTCACGACGTACAGCAGGGAACTTTGCTATTTCTGTATAAGAAACCTCCTTCTTGGGCAACTTCTTCATAAGAAGCGTCCAGTTGAAGTCAGCGTAATACACCTCAGTCTCAATATCACAAGCAGCTAAAAGTGCTTTTCTCACGAGACCAAGCTCAAGATATACCTTTCCGTTGCGATCTACGACTGCTATACTCTTTGAGAATATATCATTCTTACCTTCTTCTACCAAGAATTGTCCAAGAGCAATGCCAAGGCGACGCAAAACATTAAGAGCATATCCTTTCAGTTCATAGACACTAGCTTCTTCATTAGCATGAGCCCAAGAATTTTCTACACGGCGACCCGTGAGCCACAAGCCAAGGTGAAGCGTTTCACTATAAGGCGCAAGCACTTTTTCAGCATTACGCTTTTCTGCATCGTAGTGATAGCAATTACCCAACTCAAAAAATCGAAGGTTTGCTTCCTTACGATTTACATTGTGCGCTATACTTTCCAAACCACCGAAGAGGAGTGTTTGGCGCATAACATTGAGGTCGCTTGACAAAGGATTCATGAGATGCACCAAATGTTCTGGTGCATAGGTTTTCAAATCCTGATAATAGGCTTCACGAGTGAGAGAGTTGTTGAGGATTTCATGGAAACCTTCACCGACCAATTGCTCACTAATGAGATTCTGCAACTTTTGGCTGATATCATTAGCCCCTTTCACTGTGAGTGAAGATTTGAGGGTAGTAGGAATCTCTACATTATTATAACCATAAATACGTAGAATATCTTCTACCACATCACAAGGACGTTGTACATCTACACGATAAGCTGGAATTTGCAAAGTCAGTCCCTCTTCAGTTTCGGATACAACTTCCATTTCAAGCGAAGACACTATTGACTTCACCAATGCTGGCTCAATGTGCTTACCGATAACGCCATCAATATAGGCATAATCAACTTGGACATTAAATTGCTTCACCAATGAAGGTTGCTCAACATCAACAATCTCCATGGAGATTTCACCTCCTGCCAATTCTTTAGCAAGAAGCGCTGCTGTCTTGAGGGCATAGATTTGTCCATCAGGATCAATGCCACGTTCAAATCGGAAGGAAGCATCTGTGTTAAGCCCATGACGACGTGCGCTCTTTCTTACCCATGTAGGATGGAAGTAGGCACTCTCAAACACAACATTCTGAGTAGTATCATACGTGCCACTACCCTTACCTCCCAATACGCCAGCAATACACATAGGAGCATTAGCATTGCAGATAGCGAGGTCGCGATCAGAAAGTTCGTGGTCCTCACCATCAAGAGTGACAAACTTTGTACCGTTCTCTAAGGTTTTAACAACAATCTCACCTCCGTCAATCATATCTGCATCAAAGCAATGCAAAGGTTGACCGTAAGCCATCATCACATAGTTCGTGATGTCTACGATATTATTGATAGGACGCAAACCGATTGTGGTTAGTTTATCTTGCAGCCATTTAGGACTCTCTTGAATCTTACACCCCTTGACAGAAACAGCAGTATATCTTGGACAAGCTTCTGCAGATTCTACAGTGACTTTGATAGGCAAGTCGTGATTGTCTACCTTGAATTCATCCACACTTGGGCGATGCAACTGAGTAGCTTTGCCATTGCGCACGAGATAAGCATAGAGATCACGCGCTACTCCCCAATGAGAACAAGCATCAGCTCGGTTGGGAGTAATGTCAACTTCAATGAGGTAATCACTTTCAAGACCAAAATATTCTGCAGCAGGTGTACCAACTACGGTATCTTCGGGGAGCACCATAATACCATCATGTCCAGTGCCAACTCCAATTTCGTCTTCGGCACAAATCATGCCTAAGCTTTCTACACCACGAAGTTTGGACTTCTTGATAACAAACTCGCTATCACCATCATACAACTTTGTGCCAAGCGTGGCAACGATGACCTTTTGACCAGCTGCAACATTGTGAGCACCACATACGATCTGCGTGGGTGCTTCACCATTTCCTAAATCTACGGTCGTAATATGCATGTGGTCCGAGTTAGGATGTGCTTCGCAAGTTAGCACATGTCCCACAACTAGACCTTTGAGTCCGCCACGGATTGTTTGTACTTCCTCCACAGCTCCCACTTCTAAGCCAATAGAGGTAAGAGCTACGGCAACTTCTTCGGCTGTCATGTCGAAATCAACATATTCTTTCAGCCATTTGTAAGATATATTCATATTGTAATATCGTTTGCTTGGTGGAGTGTGCAGCACATTCTCTAGCCTTTCTTGATGATCCTCTTCTTTTTTACTGGATAGCATGCTAATTCACAATAAGCGTAAAATAGAGAGCAGCGACTGACCTGCAGAGAAATGAATAAATCGTCCAATATAATCAAGAATATCTCTGGAGATTTGATAAAAAAGCCCGAGATTTTTCTGAAACTCTCCAAGAGTTTGACAAGATTACAAAGAGATTACTGCAAAAAATCTCCGCAAATTTACTCATTTCTTTTGAGAAAGGAAAGATGAAACTCACGAAAACACGATTTTCATAGAAATAAGGAGGAGTAAATGGGGATTTTTCTGTAACTTCGCAGACAATAACAATGATACTCAGGGCATACTCGAATGCTAAAAAAGATATTTTTCCTATGCTGCGGTCTATTTATTGCCGCAACCTTCCTTCATGCACAAGTTGGTGAGCAACGTAGTCAATGGGCGCTAGGTGTGAATGGAGGGGTAAGTCTCAATAAGGTACTTTTTACTCCCAATATCCGCCAATTTTATCAAGTCGGGCCAGTGGCTGGACTTACAGCGCGATATACAAGTGAAAGGTATTACGGACTTATCTGCGCCATTCAGTTAGAAGCAAACTATTGGCGTGCTGGTTGGAACGAAGAGATTCTCTCCTCAAAGGCCGTACGCTTACCGGATACCTACCAACACAACATTGACTATATCCAAGTGCCAATCATGGCAAATTTGGGATTAGGTGAGGAACAGCGAGGATTCAAAGGTTTCCTCTTAGCTGGTCCTCAATTGAGCTACGCTTTAAGCGACAAAGAGATACAATCATCGCAGTGGACTACCCACGAAATAGATGGAGTATCCATGGCAGATCGTGCCAATGGTGTTGTTGCACAATATGGTAAGTCCATAGAAAATCGTTTAGACTATGGCATTGTAGCAGGCTTGGGTGGAGAATTCACCACCAAAGTAGGACATTTCATCGTAGATGCACGGTATTACTATGGACTTTCAGACCTTTTCCACAATGCTAAAAAAGATCCCTTCTCCAAGTCAGCCAATAATACATTAATGCTTAAATTCACTTACCTCATGGACTTCCCACGGCATAAGTGATATTAGAGATAACCAGAATAAACTCTCTATTTATTAGCGGCTTCATCCTCCTCTGTATTTGACATTTTCTATCCTCGGATAACAGTAATCCTACATGCGAAAACCCAATATTCGCCTCTTTTTCCAATGGTCGTTAGGCATCCTAGTGGTGTCCTACGGCCTTTTGGTCTTTGCGCTCAATAATCTGGGGATGCAACAGCGTTTGGCGAACTTGATAGAACTACAATTGGAAAAGCAACTCCAATCTGAAGTTGAAATTGGGTCTGTTGAAATTGGGCTACTCAACAGTATTCAACTTCATAATGTATTACTAAAAGATAGATCTGGAAAAGAGCTATTAAAGAGTAAGTTAGTTTTTGGAAAAATAGAGGTGCTCCCTCTTATAAACGGTAAAGTATCGCTCCGCAACATAGCATTGCTTGATGCCCACATCGCACTTTACAAATCCAACAAGGGAGCTCCCACCAATTTTCAATATATTATTGAGGCTTTTAGTAGCCAAGACAAAGACTCACCCTCCAAGCTTAACCTACGCATCAACTCGCTTATTATGCGGCGATGCGATTTGTCTTACGATGAATGGTATCATCCACAAGCACCTGCTGGACAATTCACCCCACATCATCTCAATCTTAAGAACATCGATGCTATCTTGTCGCTCAAATGTCTGACAAATGATAGCATTAACCTACGTATCCGTCAATTTTCTGCCGAAGAAAGCTGCGGTTGGAAGCTCTCACGCCTGCAGCTCCGTCTAGCAGCTAATCGATACGTTGCAGAAATCAACAACTTTTCTCTCCAGACACCGCAATCTCGCATTAGCCAAGAGCGTCTTGTGGCCCATTACGATGGCTCCTCACTTGATAAGATTTTCAATTCATTGGTTGTAGAAGGTGCCATTGAGGATGCTCGTCTTGCAACCAATGATATTGCACCGATTGTACCCAAACTGCATCCACTAAATGAGACTTTCTTCATAAGCACTCGCTTTGCTTTGCGAAAAGGCGAGGTGAAACTCACTGATTTGCATTTGAGCAACGCCACAGACCGAATCAAGATAGCCACCGATGTCACTATTTTGCTACCTAATGGTAAGTTTAGCGCTTTAAGTGCCAACTTACGCAGTTTAGCGCTGCAACAACGTTTCGCAAGAGACGTAATGCAATCACTTTCTCTTAAAGAATTACCCCAGTGGCTTACTCCACTTGAAGAGATTCAACTACAAGGCAAACTACGCTATGCACTCAATCATAGTAGTTTCTTTGATGGCTCCATTAGTTCAGCTCTTGGAAAAATCAACTTTAGTGCAACATATTGGAAGCGAAATGTGACAGCTCACGTATTGACACGCGATTTACGTCCATCAATACTTGCACAGATACCCAACTTACCTACTTTCCTTAGCTTGGAAGCACATGGACACGTACTTTTAAATGGTAGCAATCAACCCAATGGACGCATAGAACTAGATATACCAGAAGTGGAATGGCAACAGCACCGCTATCAAAAACTAAAAGCCACAGCGTCTTTCTTTAACGGTATCGCAGAAATTGCTCTACAATCTCAGGACCCATCACTCTACTTAAACGTTGATGCAAAAGCTGCACTGGACAAAAATTGGCGTCCCTCTCAATTAATTGCCAATGGCCACATCAAACGCCTATCTCCTGCAGAATTAGGATTAAGCAAACAATGGGGAAATGGACATTTTGCGTTTGATTTTGACATAAAAGCTCCACAATTAGACGTAAAACATCCTAATGGCGAATTTGAACTTCGACACTTCTCAATGCAAAATGTGGATACCCCTTATTCCCTTAATCGTCTGGCACTTAAAGTATCTCCACATCCTCGTGGAAGTCATTTAACATTACAAAGTGATTTTGCAGATGCTACTGCATTGGGCATTGCTGATGTGAAGGAACTGCAGACAGTTGCGGAAAAATGGTGGAAGACACTGCTTAAACCACAAAAGAACTCTTCCCAAGCTCCCAGCCATGCCGAGGCTTCACCGACTCTCAGCAACAGTGATGAAAAAGCTAATGTAGTATTGCCTAGTAAAACAGCCTTAGCCTTTAACCTGCATCTCAAACGTACAGATTTTCTGCAGCATATGCTCAAGCTAGACATTGCTGCTGACCAAGATATGCATGCTGAGGGACGCTTGGCTGCTGATGGTAGTATGCTTCATTTTACAGCTGATGCACCACATCTACATTTCGGAACCACAGAAGTGCGAAACGTCACGGTGGCAGCCCGTAGTGTGTACTCAGACTTTCATATGCTTATTAAAGCACTTCGCCCAACCAAGAAAGCTGACCTACAGTTGGAACTTCAAGCGCATACAGACAGTGGTAAACTAATGACCAACTTACAATGGTCGGAACTGAGAAATCGTCATTTTTATGGAACGTTCTCAAGCGAAACCCATATTGATGCCCTCAATTTCAATAAGCTAAAAGAGAGTAGCCTACGTGTAAATATCTTACCCACAAGCTTGGCTGTCAATGATACTGTCTGGAAAATAGAACCAGGAAACATAGCTCTCAAGGAAGGACGGTTGAATATCAACAACCTTTCGTTATCACATGATCAACAAAGATTAGCAATCTCTGGAGAATACGCACAACATAGCGAAGGACTTACTGTAAACCTACGTCAATTTGATGTTGGTTATGCCCTTTCTATGGTCGGACTTAGTGATATTACCTTTGGAGGTCGTGCCACAGGACAAGCTACGATTCGTCCCACTGAACAGAACGAACTGCAGATTCTAGCCAATCTCGAAATCCCTCAGTTCACATTCAATAATGCGCTATTGGGATATGCTGCAGTCGAAGGTGGTTTTCGTGGAGGAGACCAGACAATTTTCCTCAAGGCAAACATAGAAGAGCCCAACATTAGTTCTACACAAGTGGCTGGATATGTAAGTCTTGGTCGAAAAGACCTAGACCTCCATATTAAAGCAAACAATACTTCCATAGCTTTTTTGAACCACTACGTAGACGACATCTTTCACAACATACAAGGACGTACCACGGGGACTACCCGTGTCTTTGGTACTTTCAAAACGATTGATTTCGAAGGGCACCAGCATGCCACAGCTTCTGCAACCCTTCCTATTACAGGCGTCAAATACTTTGTAAAAGACGCAGACATCTCTATTGCTCCCGGAGTTTTCACTGTAAATAGTGCTGTTATTTCAGATAGTCTGCAAGGAAATGGCACCGTTACAGGTTATTTGCGACACCATAATCTTAAAGATATGCATTTCGACTTTGCGATGCAAGGAGAAAATATCTTGATGTATGATCAACCGCAGACAATAGACTTGCCATTCTATGCTACAGCTTTCGGCACAGGAGCTATGCGCGTTTGGGGTGCTCCCCAACAACTCAACGCCAATATCCAAGTACGCACTGAGAACAATAGTGTGCTTACTTATGTTCTCGACCGACCAGACGACGCCGACCATCAACTGCTAACCTTCCGCTCTAAGCAAGACGAAGAAAATGTAGAAGTGGATGATAGTTTACAGAAGACACGTACGAGCAGGTTTGTAGAGCCTACCAGTAAAACAGACATACGTCTAAACTTTCAGGTAGATGTTACCCCCAACTCTACCCTTCGCATGATAACAGATGCAAAAAGTGGCGACATTATCACAGTGCATGGCAGCGGACCTATCCAAGCTTCCTTTTATAATAAGGGAGAATTCCAAATGTTTGGAGCATATAAAATAGCAAGTGGATCGTATGATTTGAGCATACAGAATCTCATTAAGAAGACATTCATCCTCACTCCAGGGGGGACGGTGAACTTTTCTGGTAATCCACTCAACGCTGATGTGAATGTGCTTGCCTCTTATATGGTAAACTCTGCATCTCTAGCAGACTTGAACCTCGGCACTACCTTCACTAACAATACCACTCCTGTAAATTGTCTCATTAAGTTTACAGGGAAGGTCAGCAATATGAACCTATCATTGGACTTCGATCTACCCAATATTGGTGAAGACGAAAAAATGATGGTACGTAACCTCATTGCTTCCGACGAGGAACGGACAACACAAGTATTGTACCTTCTTGGAGTTGGACGATTCTTCACCTACAATTATGCCAATGCTGCAGGCGGCACAAGTAGTAACCAGTCCGAAATCATGATGAAGTCACTACTTTCTAGTACTCTATCTTCACAACTGAACAACATCATAGCCAATGCAGTTGGTAATACGAACTGGACATTCGGTGCAAATGTTAGTACGGGTCAATTGGGATGGAGCGACATGGAAGTAGATGGACTACTCTCTGGTAGACTGCTGGACAATCGTTTACTGTTTACAGGAAAAGTAGGATATCACGAACGAGAAGCCGCAACCACGAACTTTGTTGGTGACTTTGATGTACATTATCTCCTAACTCCCACAGGCACTTTCAACCTAAAGGCGTATAGCGAGACAAACAATCGATACTTTTCAAAATCAACTCTTACAACTCAAGGGTTAGGACTACAAATCAAACGCGACTTTAACTCCTTCTTTGATTTATTCTCCAACAAGAGAAAAGACAAGATAACACCTAAAGCAAAAAAATAAGTTCGACAAAATATGAATCCTGAAATTCAACGCAGACGCACATTTGCTATCATCTCTCACCCGGATGCTGGTAAGACGACGCTCACCGAAAAGCTATTGCTGTTTGGCGGACAAATCCAAGTAGCCGGAGCAGTAAAGAATAACAAGATTAAGAAGACAGCCACTTCCGACTGGATGGAAATCGAGAAACAACGTGGTATCTCTGTTACAACATCCGTAATGGAATTTGATTACGAGGGATATAAGGTAAATATTCTAGACACACCTGGTCACCAAGACTTTGCCGAAGATACATTTCGCACTCTTACTGCGGTAGACTCTGCTATTATTGTAGTGGATAGCGCCAAAGGTGTGGAAGCACAGACAAGAAAGCTCATGACTGTATGCCGCATGCGCAAGACTCCAGTCATTGTATTTGTAAATAAGATGGACCGCGAAGGACGAGATGCTTTTGATATCCTCGACGAATTAGAAGAAGAATTGCAAATTGGCGTTCGCCCTTTGTCATGGCCTATAAACCAAGGACAGCGATTCAAAGGGGTTTACAATATATACGAACAGCAACTCGACCTTTTCCAATCTGATAAACAGAAAGTGACCGAAAAGATCGCTGTAGACATCAATGCTCCAGGAGAATTGGAAGCGAACGTTGGTGACACGGATGCAACAAAACTGAGAGAAGACCTAGAACTCATTGATGGTGTATACCCTGAATTTGATGTTGAACAATATCTTTCTGCGGACATCGCTCCTGTGTTCTTCGGCTCTGCCCTCAACAATTTTGGTGTCAAAGAGCTACTTGATTGCTTTGTAAAGATTGCTCCTTCTCCACGGCCAACGCAAGCTGAAGAGCGTCTTGTAGATCCTGAAGAAAAGAAATTTACAGGTTTTATCTTCAAGATAACAGCCAACATTGACCCAAACCACCGCTCATGTATCGCTTTCTGCAAAATTTGCTCTGGTAAGTTTGTAAGAAACGCACCTTACACCCATGTTCGCAATGGGAAAACTGTTCGTTTCTCCAGCCCTACTCAGTTTATGGCACAACGCAAAGAAACCATTGACGAAGCATATCCTGGTGACATTGTGGGGCTTCCCGACAATGGTATCTTTAAAATTGGTGATACACTGACCGAAGGTGAACTGATTCACTTCAAAGGACTCCCTTCTTTCTCCCCAGAAATGTTTAAGTACATTGAGAACGCCGATCCGATGAAGACAAAACAGCTTCAAAAAGGGATCGACCAATTAATGGACGAAGGTGTGGCTCAGTTGTTTGTCAATGAGTTTAATGGACGTAAAATTATTGGTACCGTAGGCCAACTTCAGTTTGAAGTTATCGAATATCGTCTTGAAAACGAATATGGTGCTAAATGTCGTTGGGAACCCGTTCACCTCTTCAAAGCTTGCTGGATAGAAAGCGATGATCCAGCTGAACTTGAACAATTTAAGAAGCGCAAATACCAATATATGGCTAAAGACAGAGATGGCCGTGATGTCTTTCTTGCTGACTCTGGCTATGTGTTGCAAATGGCACAACAGGATTTCAAAAACATCCGATTCCATTTTACCAGTGAATTCTAGTTCGCTATCCTATCTTTACAACGTAAGCAGCGTCTATCTTCCGATAAATGAAGATGGACGCTGTCTTTTCAATAGCAAATGGGTCTAACACTCCCCTTACATATAGCAAATCCCCAAAGTCATTCTAGCAAATAACTTTGGGGATTTATGACGAGAGAATAAGAGATTCGGGGTTACATTTCCAACACAGCAAGGCTATGATTTCCCATAATACGGATGCGATCGACATTTCCCCGAATGCCTGGTAAACGACCAGTTTGCGTATATTGCCACATCATGTAGTCAACATTGTCTGTGAGCATTGGAACTTCATCTTTATACTTTGCCATTACCCAATGATATCCTCTGAACATACCGACAAGATGACGGTTGTAAAAGTTCTGATAAGTGTAAAGAATGGGCTTCTTGCCATAGTATGTCGCTATGCGATCTACAAACTCTTGAAGATCCGATACAAACTTATCATCAGAAACACCACCTGTCGTTTCGATATCAATAAGTGGTACAAGATCCTGGTCAGCTTTCTGCACCACAGAAGTCATGTTTGCCACTTGTTCATCAACACTCACCCTCGGGCGATAGAAGTGATAGCTTCCTACACTTAGACCTGCCTGACGGGCGTTGGCTATATTATAAGCATAGGTGGGGTCTACAAGGCTACTTCCCTCTGTGGCTTTGATGTAAACAAAACTCACATTAGCTTCTGTACCTACTCGTCCCCAATCTATCACACCTTGATAGCGACTCACATCAATACCCTCACGAAACTTCGTGTTCACACGACTAATTCCCCGTGATACCTGCATCATCTGTACAGAAGACTGCACATTCTTTTTGGATTGCACAGGCATCATATCTGGCATTATGCGCTCACTAGGTTCCTTAGAGGGCGCACCGCGATGCTTACGCTCAGCATGAGCTGACAGCCCGATAAAGGAGAAGCAGCCTACAAGACATAGCGTTTTGAGTGAATATAAAGGAGAAAGCCACATAGGCAAAAAATTTAATACTGTTCTTGTTGATTGGGGAAGTCGCAGCTCTTCACATCTTCAACGAATTTACCGATAGCATCAGTCATAATTGTGTGAAGATCTGCATATCGACGTAAAAACTTAGGGGAGAACGACTTATTCTTACCCAACATATCGTCAATAACCAAGACTTGACCATCTGATGCTCCAGCACCAATTCCGATTACAGGGATATCGAGTAGCTTGCACACTTTGGCATTTAGTGAAGCAGGTACTTTTTCTACAACAATAGCAAAGCACCCAGCCTCTTGCAGAGCTTTAGCGTCACTCAACAATTTTGCTGCTTCTGCTTCCTCTTTGGCGCGCACAGCATACGTGCCAAATTTGTTGATGCTCTGTGGGGTTAACCCTAAATGCCCCATCACAGGAATACCAGCTTCTAAGATTTTACGAACTGTATCTATGATTTCAACTCCACCTTCTAGCTTAAGTGCATCAGCACCAGTCTCCTGCATGATACGGATAGCATTACGCACACCGTCCGTAGCATTTACCTGATATGTACCAAAAGGCATATCACATACAACGAGAGCTCGCTGAACTCCACGCACAACGGAACGAGCATGGTAAATCATTTGATCAAGCGTGATGGGCAAAGTGGTAACATTACCTGCCATTACGTTACTAGCACTATCCCCCACAAGGATGCAGTCAACACCTGCTCCGTCCACAATAGTCGCAGTGGTGTAATCGTAAGAAGTAAGCATAGCAATCTTCTTACCTTGTTGTTTCATTTCCAAAAGGCGATGTGTTGTCACCTTACGTAAATCGTCTACTAAATATCCAGCCATATAATAGTTGTTGTCTCTTGAAATATCTATGCATATTATGCTTATTCATAAGCACTAGCATAAACCCATACTTATAAATAATGAGAATATAAAACTTGATTACAGAGTGTGTATCAGGTTTATTTGTGATACTCTTCTGCTAATCCACCTTCAGACGTTTCACGATAGAGAGAAGGAAGGTCACGCCCTGTTTTTCCCATCACAATCACAGCCTTATCATAAGAGATGTGGTGAATGCCTTCAGCAAAAGTGGCATATATGTTAGCATCAAGCGCACGTGCTGCTGCATGAGCATTGCGCTCAATACAAGGAATTTGCACAAGACCGCAGATGGGATCACAAGTCATTCCAAGATGATGTTCTAGTCCCATTTCTGCAGCATACTCAATAGACTGTAGACTACCACCAAATATATAGTTTGCTGCTGCCGCTGCCATAGCACAAGCCACGCCTACTTCGGCTTGACAACCAGCTTCTGCCCCAGAGATAGAAGCTAAAGTTTTTGCAATATTTCCGACAAGCCCAGCAACCGCAAGTGCATGGAGAATGCGCGTTTCACTGACTTGGCGACTCTTTGCGATATGATACAAAACAGCAGGAACCACGCCACAAGAACCACAAGTAGGAGCGGTAACAATTTGTCCGCCACCGGCATTTTCTTCACTTACTGCCAGTGCATAAGCAAAAACAAGTCCACGCGATTGCAAGTTTTTGCCATAACCAAGTGCTTTAATATAATAGCGTGGCGCTTTACGTTGCAGATTTAGCTCACCAGGCAACACACCTTCGTGCTCTATGCCTCTTTCCACAGCATCCTTCATGGCTTGCCATATCTCGCGGAGGAAGTCCCAGATTTCTCGTCCTTCTCTAGCTTCTACATAACTCCAATAGTCCATGCCACGTTCTTCACACCACTTCATGATGTCATTCAAACGATTAAATTCATAGACATCTGGAGTTTCTTTGGCATCATCGCCTTCTTCTGCTAAAGCACCACCGCCCACTGAGAACACCGTCCAAGCATCTTGTCCCATTCCATCAGCATCTAGCCATTCAAATTTCATGCCATTAGGATGAAAAGGGAGTACTATTTCAGGATGCCATACAATCTCTGTGCGCTCAGCACCTAAGACTTCACGAACGGCTTCATCGGTCAAGTGACCTTTTCCCGTAGCCGCAAGACTACCATATAGGGTCACTCGAAAACTGTTGGCTTCAGGATGACGTTGAAGAAATTGTTCTGCAGCTGATCGTGGCCCCATTGTGTGGGAACTGCTCGGCCCATAGCCTATGCGAAAGAGTTCTCTGAGACTTTTCATTATTGTTTTTGTGCTTGTTCGCCGTTTTCGGCTGTGTCACCTTATTCACACCTTAGCAAAGCATCATTAAGTTTGGATTGGTGAAAGGTAGTTCTTCGTCTTGCACTCACTTTCTAAATCACAATAGCTGTGTTTCGACACTTTTTGCAAAGACGAATGCAACTACAAAGGTACGGCTTTTTTGTCGTATGACAGGTGAATATACTCATTTATTTCCGCTTATATACCTCAAAAGCCCCAACAAACTGAGAAAAATGCACTTTTCTCAAAAAAAATCGGGAGAATATTTGGTAGATTCGGAAAAATGTATTTCCTTTGCAATCGCAAACGAGGAACAACGGACAACAAAACAACGTTGAACGATAAACCTCAAAAATAAAAACCCCAAATGGTGCGTTAGTTCAGTTGGTTAGAATACATGCCTGTCACGCATGGGGTCACGGGTTCGAGTCCCGTACGCACCGCACATCACAAGATGTTCAAAGGGTTCCGTAGCTCAACTGAATAGAGCATCTGACTACGGATCAGAAGGTTACAGGTTTGAATCCTGTCGGAATCACTCTTTCTTGTCTGAGGAAGATTAAAATTATCAGACTAACGGCTCCGTAGCTCAACTGAATAGAGCATCTGACTACGGATCAGAAGGTTACAGGTTTGAATCCTGTCGGAGTCACAATAGCATCTTCCCTTTGGAGAAGATGCTTTTTGTTTATATATACTCTCTCTGTTACCTTACACTCTCCCACTCTTTTAATATCATCTCTTCTAGATAAGATCTCTAACGTCTCCACAAATACCAAGCCCTTTTTTATACAGGTTCAGCTAGCAACACGACATAAAGAACCAGCCAACTTTTCGATATTTAAAATCAAACTTCTTTGGACACTACTTTTTTAGCCCAAGCAAAGATAAACCGACCTTCTGTCTTACATTAATTAAGCACAAAAAATCATGCGAATATTTACTTTTTTGATGCTTTTATTTGCCTGCAATCTCTGTGCTCAAAATTATATCAAGGTTGATTTCAGCAAACCTTCCTCCACTAAGAGATTTGTGGTTTACACTCCTTATAACACCGAGCTATTTTCCTGCAAGTGTGCACATGGACAAGGCGGAAAAAGCACCAGAAGCAACCCTGAAATCAGTAATAAAGTAGGAAGTAACTGCTCTTCTGTAGGTAAATTTCAAATTGTAGGTTTTTACGTAAAAGGAGCTATAAAATACCTCAGACTAAAAGGACTAAGCCCCACCAATAGTAATGCCCTAAGAAGAGGTATCTGTATCCACAATAGTAAAATGGTAACATCGTGGAAATGGATTCCATTTTTCAACCTCCCCTTATCTAATGCAAGCAATGGTTGCTTTGCTATAGACAACGAGAGTATGGACAAAGTCGTAAAGTTATATCAGCAAAGGAAATTGAAATTTCTCTATGCAGTAATGTAATCGCACAAAAACAAAAAAGGAATTACAACAAAAGAGCATCTAGCAATTGTCTAGATGCTCTTTTCTCTTTGTTCCCCACAGGACACTACACTCCCCTACCAGAACTATCGACACTCCCCACTTCCTTGGTATGTAAATAATTAACCGTTATGGCAAAATCCAATTTTGGCCAATAAAAAGCAGTAACATATCTTTCCTCTCCTTTCTTCGCATCAGTCTGTTTGATAGAAACAGGGATGATTTCATCAGAAGGGAGAACTTGTCGGAGTCTTTCATCCGTTGAGAGCGGCACTTCAACCTTTGATACGCTTAAGTCCTTGCCCTCAACCTTGATTTCAATTGCCTTTCGCCCCACAATGACATCCGTAACCAGAAGTTCTTCGGGGGAATAGGGCTTCCACCCGTTGGCACCAAAGAACAGTTGGAGTTTGAAGTCCAACAATCTTCTGATAAGCACATCTTGCTCTTGGTCTTTAGGCACCCATTCGTGACTTTCTTTGATGAGGTAGTTTTCGTTTTGTCTCACGAGTCTGACCCATTCATCATTTTTCTCAATGCGACAAAGCGTAGAAGGCAACACAGACTTAGTCTTGCAACTTTTTGCGGCATTTTCCTCAAAATCTAAGTATAAGGTTTGCTTGTCATCGCTCAGTTCATAACAATAGTTACTATAAGCTGGCATAGCATTGTCCGTAATCGTATTGCAGCGCATTTGCTTTCGCCAATCATCAAAGACGGGTTGATGCAACTTGCACATTTTGAAACTGAACTTACTTTCTTGGCGAAGGACTTCAAATTCTAACCAGACATACATCAATGGGATGCGCTCGCCAGAGGTTGTTATGGTTGGTTCTAAGATAGCCCACACGTGCACTTTTTCATCGGAAGGTAGGGTGTTCTCTGCATACCACCAAGACAATTTGCCCAGTCCCATTACTTTTCCCACTTGATTCAAGGAGAGAAATGCAAAAGGATCAATTGCGCTTCGCAACAAGAAGGAGCCAAAAGCCACACTCACCGCAGCAGAGAACGATAATCGCTGAAGCAAAACGTCATACATATCGGCATAGGCTTCAAAATACTCCAATAGTTTGAAATCGTTTCTTAAATAATTGGCTAAATCTTCATAGGCAGACTTCAAGAGCGCAACATTTGGCTGCGACTTATTGAGCGAATACCAGGTTTCGTCCTCGAGCGTTTCATCGTTTTGCAGCATAAAACTTCTGTAGGCTGCTTTGCGATGGCTCTGATGGCGGTTTACGCTGAACAATCCTTTTTGACGCAAATAGAAAGCTGCAAGAGTTTCTAAGAATGCTTGAGGATTGTTGGCAAACAACTGGTTTAATTCCAGCCACCACTTCGGTGCTTGTTCCTTATCATCAAATGGTGATTGGGATTTTAAGAAACAAGCAATCCATTTTTCGGCTATCTTTTCCTTTTTGGCGTTGCGCGCATCGGCATCATCCGACATTTTTAAAGACAAGTCTAACACAACGCGCGCATTGAGCAGATATTGCGGTTTAAAGCCATAATAACTTTTGAGACTGTCCCAAATGGAGTTGGTCGATTCTTCGTAGCTCCTCTTTTTCCTATCTACATAACGCTTGAGAATTCCCTTATCCACTCCTAGTCGAATGGCAAGGACTGAATTGGAAGTTGAAAAATACCGCTGACGAAGCACAGCTAGAATCGTTGCTTGTCTAGCCTCGCAAGGAACGCTGTCTGAGAGTACGTTTAATTCGTTCTCCTTTTGTGGTTCTACCTTATTATTTGCCATATTATTGTTGCTTTATTTAACTGCAAAGGTAGGCTCTTTTCTATAAATAAACAAATTCTCTGTGGCATATCGCTCCCTTTTTACAAAACTAGGTGCATCACCTCTCACTCGCGCACCTAATCATCATTTTCTAAAAACTCCAAGCCCTGCGCAACTGCAAATAACCAAGATAAATAATTACTTTTGCAAAGCAAATCGACATATACTTCCAGAAAAGTTGAAATAAAAGAACGCCATGTCGGAAGAAAGATATATCTTTGCAACAGCAACAATGAAGGATTGGCCATTCGCCACCTTACTTGGTTGTTTGCTATATGCGCTTTCTGCGTTGTCTTAAGGTACGAAATCGGCAAAATTTCAAGCATCACAAAGACAGCAAACATGACGTTCCCCTTTTGTCTATGACAAATGCGGTCGATACATTGTGCACTCATAAGGAGTGCACAATGTTAATCGATTTCTTTTTTCATTGAGACGAACAGCTCTGTTCTGTCAGACTGTACTTTCATTGAGTTTGTTATCTGTTTTTTGCAGACAAGAAAAAGAAATCTATTCTTTCGCATTATTGTTATACTTAGGCGTGAGCAGTTTGTTTCTTCTGTGATGAGGTGTTTGCCGATACCTGTACCTAGAAGTAAAGACTGACTTGCGCCATTTTTGTGTTCAAGCCTTTCCTTTCTTCTACAAGCGAAAACATTATAATCTTTATATCATGGCACTCTACACCATCACCACCAAAATGCGCAAACACGATCCCAGCGGTCAGTTACTCATTGAGCCTGGAATGTCAGTCACCGTTCCATGCAACGCAGGAAATCCTGTTTATTTCAACAACGGACAACTTGTTGTCGACGCTTTTCTTCGTATGTACGGAGTGGATCTTCGCGCAGCAGGCGCACTGAATGCCAGCTTCTTGGATGTGAAGATGGGATAATACTAAGACATTCATTCAAAACTTTACAATATGAACATGAAAATTCCACCTCAAGCAATGGAGAAACTCAAGGAATTTGCTGTAAAAGCTTTTCAAGAAGTTCTTCATTGGGCAAAGAAACAAGTTTCACAAACTTGGAAAGACCTTACTGATGTACCAGAAGTAAGCAAGAACTACTCAGTATCTCTGCTAGATAAGGCGACTTTAGTCTCTATAATTAAAGAGAATGTTGTGCCCAATTCTAATCAAGCTTGTGTCATCAAGCAATCCGATAAACAACACAACTATCTATTTGTTGTTTATGCAAACAATCGAGTGCTCCTACCCAAGGAACAGAATCTAGGAATCTGCATTACTTCTGAAGCACTAAAGAGAGAGGTAGAAACACTATTTGGTGCTAGTAACGTTATAATCATTGAATAATATGTTAGAAAACATTCTCAACTTCATCAAAACTGCTTTGCGTAGTTTTATCTCTTTCGTAAAGAGACTAGCTACCAAACTCATCCACGGTGTCCTTAAGTTCATAGAACACATCGTATCTTGGTTCAAGGGCCGATTGTTGAAAAAGGGTAAACACATTCCAACTGTTTTCAAAGGGAAAACCCTACGAGACTTGTTGAAAACAGCTCCTGTTCACAAACTAGACGAAAATATATGGTCAAATGAGAACGTTGTAGCTCAAGCTGTTTATGATACAGAGACAGATGAAATCACTGATCTGCAGATTTTAGGTGCTGACGAATTAGATAGCGAAACGCAATCTATCTTCAATCAATATTCAAACAATGATATTATCGTTCTAAATTAGAACCATTATGAAAGAATTTATTATTGCCAGTGCTCTAGTCCTACTCATAGGAGGAGGATTGTATTATGCAAGCAAGAAAGGAAAAAAAACAACATTAGATGTATCTTCCATTGATGAAGAAACCCTTGATGGAGAACTCAAGTTGTCAGATGTTGTTGATTTCTTCAAAAATAAAGATCTAAATAAAGAAGTAGACATCCCCTGTCTTATCCATCCCCAATCCTCCAAGGTGTCAAAACTTCATATTACACCTTCCTCCAAACTTCAGAAGGATGGATATACAACAATCATTGTAGCTGTATATAACAAAACAAAGGATTGCATTACTGACGCACAAATAATCCATGCGAAGAGTTTTGGAATGAAACTGAACGAGATGTTGCAAACAACTCAATCGGATATTATTGTATTATCATAAGTATGCTTCCACTATTGCCTTTTCTCCTCTTTGCGGGGCTTTCGAGTGCTTGTATTGTTCTATATACTATAATCACAAAGAAAGATATTATAGCTAAACTCAAAGAGAAGTACTCTAAACGCAAACTAAGAGCAGAGATTCTTGAGGCTGGAAAAAATGCTATTGACGTGGGGATTTTTGACCAACAAACCAATGAATACGTTGGCAAAGAATCATTTATGTCAAAAGAAGGTGTTGATTCAAGCCTTAAGGCTGGAATGTTATTATATACATAGCCTATGATAAATTTCAATAGTGAATCATTCTTGCGAGAAACCAAACAGCAGTTATTTAAGCACCTCTCTTGCATACAAGCCCAAGAAGAATTCTCTCATCTCAATTATAACATTGAACTTCTTCTATTGCAATCTAAGCAAAATGTAGAACAAAAGTATAAGATTACAAATAATGCTTGTTTCTCTATTCACAAAAGTCAAGGCTTTATTTAGGAGCTTAAAAAGTGGTTGAATAACCACCTAGAACGTATTAGTCTCGAACTTCCCAATAATGTTCAGCTTCATATTAAAGCAACACTTTCAGAGAGAAAAAATCGACCAACGAAGACTATGGAAGAAGAAAACAAGCCTAACAACGTGTCTTTGTTCGCGCCAACTTCACCAAAGTATTCTTTTGAGCAAATGATATTGCCCAAAGAAGTGAAACAAGAAATTGATGAAGCTCTAAATATCATCAAGCATCAAAATTTGATTTATAAAGATTGGGGGTTTGAAACTGTGGATCCAGTACCTAAAAGTGTGTTGAACTTCTATGGTCCTCCTGGAACAGGAAAAACAATGTGTGCTCACGCAATCTCACATTTCCTTCAACGACCATTACTATCTCTCAACTATTCAGAAATCGAATCTAAGTATGTCGGAGAAGCTCCTAAGAATCTCCAACAAGCTTTTGATGTAGCCAAAGAATACAATTGTGTTATGTTTTTTGATGAAGCTGACTCGTTCCTAGGAAAGCGCATTGAAAATGTAACACAAGGTGCAGACCAAGCTCTCAATTCACTAAGGAGTCAAATGTTGATTCTACTGGAAGAGTTTTCAGGTGTCGTTCTCTTTGCTACGAACCTTGTTACGAACTTTGACAAAGCTTTTGAGTCGCGCATTCTAAAGCATATTAAGTTTGAACTTCCAAATGAAGAAGCACGAACAAGAATTATTTCTAAAATGTTACCTAAGCAACTTCCTTTTAGTTCCAACTACTCTTTTGAAGACTTGCAACTAATAAGTAAAGAAGCTGAGGGGTTTTCGGGACGTGAAATCAAAAGTGCAATTCTTGAAACGTTGCTTTCAAAAGCTACAAAAGAAGAAGAAAATGCGATGTTTGAGATTTCAGACTTTGTAGAACGTTTCAAGCTAAAGAAGCAAGAAATGAATCGTTTAAAAGAAGAAGCAAGCAAAATAAATAGATTCAATAGTTCAATCAAGGAGCAAATAAAATCAGCCATAGAAAAGAAGGAACAAAATTAAATACAGAGTTGTTGGCTGTGTCCATTGCAACATAAAGATACGCATCAATGGAATTTCCTTCGGAGAAAAAGAATCAAAGCTTAGAATCACAAATTCTATTTGTCCAATCCAAAAGAAAGTATTATCTTTGCAGTTACTACTACGGGGCTGACTGGATTTGACAGCGGTTCGAGGTGGTTAGTAAGCACGCAGTGCGGACGGAAGTGGGCACTATAATCTCGGCTTTCAACAATTTATCTGGCGAAAACAACTTTGCTCTCGCTGCTTAATCGAAGTATAGTAGATTAGCTTTATCCCTTCTCTAGGAGTTGGGACGAGACATCACCCAAGAGCATCCGCTCCTTTGCGTCTTGACATGGTGGTGCAGTAAGAAGGAGATTGGCAAGCCAAGCCTCGGTGGTTCGCTGAAATTTTAGAGGATACGGCAGCATATTAGGTTGTTTCCATCGCAGTGCTGCCCGACAATCAAAGGGAAACTAAGCGTGTAGAAAGCTAGTTGGCTCTCCGTTTGGACGAGGGTTCAATCCCCTCCAGCTCCACATACTTATCAAGAAGCAACAGAATATTCTGTTGCTTCTTTTTTGTTTTCCAACCCTTTTCCTCAAAATTTGGTGCACAAGTTTTCTACTAAAATTCCCCTCGCGCGCGTAACAGGGATTTCTACATTTTTGCTTTCACAACCTTCACACAAACAGCGTGAGTTTTCTTAATTCCTCTCTTCTATGATGGGAGGATGGATACCGCAACGCTACACACAAAATCATAAGAAAGAGACTTACAAAAAACAAGAGCAGGCAACAAAAGTCGAATCTACGTGTAGAATCGTCGGAGAATCTCGAAGAAATGTGGGAGATTTCCGAAAAAACGTGGGAGTTTTTCCCAAAAACGTCGGAGATATTTCTCAAAAAGTCCGAGTTTTTTTGAGAAACGCACCGTAAACTTTTCCCCTATATGAGGATTATTTCTCAGTCATGTTGTGAAGGTTGTGAAAGCAAAAAATAGGAATTACCAGGGAATGCGCACGTGTGACGCGCGCACGAGAAAGCTGAAGGAAACTACTAACGCTAACCAGACAACAAAGAAACCACAAGTTCGGCTGCCCTCAGGAGAAAAGAGTGAAGTAGGAATAGAATGAACCAGCAATAGGCAATACTAGACACTGTATGAAAGTACAACCAGTATAAAAGTCCATAACGAAATCTCTATCACAACATCTTTTAATCTTGATTCTGTGTGTTTTTAGGTTTTGACAACACAGATAAAAGCATAAACAAAAGGGTGCGCTAAACAATCGTTTAGTGCACCCTCTACAAAAAATGAAAATATGGAAAATCAGAAAAAACTAACTATGGAGCGTCTGCCAACATCTGCTAGCTTTATGCTTATCTTTTCACCATTATGCCTCACAGCTCTTGCAATCTACAATATTGCTAAGCAACTCCTTACTGATGCTTTGGCTACGTTGGTAGTACAATCCTTTAATTCCCAACTTCCATGCCTCAATGATAAGCGCATTCACATCGCGCACAGCAAGGGCGGATGGAATGTTGATATTCAAAGATTGACCTTGGTCAATAAACTTTTGACGAATAGAAGCTTGAATGATCAGTTCACGCTGAGAAATTTCCTTAAAGGTCTTGAATACATCTTTTTCCTCTTGGGTAAGAAAATCAAGATGTTGCACAGAACCCTGATTGAGCATAATATTGCGCCACACCTCATCGTTGTTCTTGCCCTTCTCTTCAAGGAGTGCTTCTAGATAACGATTCTTGCGAATGAAGTTACCCTTGGAGAGACCAGCCTTGTAGTAGTTGGACGAATATGGTTCAATACCAGGAGACACCTGACCGAGGATTGACGAACTAGAAGTAGTAGGAGCAATCGCCAGAACTGTTGTATTTCGATACTTAGTTCCTTCAAAACCTGGACTTTCATTGAAGATAGGAGCTGGACCATAAGTTTGTGCCAAAGTGAGAGAAGCAGCTTTAGCCTCCTCACGAATGTGGCGGAAAACCTGATTAGTCAAAGCTTTGGCCTCCATTGATTCAAAAGAAATGCGGTTCTTCTGCAAAAGGGAGTGCCACCCAAGTACACCAAGTCCGAGAGCGCGGTGACGCTCAGCAAACTTGTTTGCCTGGCGCAAGAATGGGGAGTCTTTTGTCTTTTCAATAAACTCTGACATCACTGCATCCAGGAACCAAATAGCGAGTTGCACTGCATCTGTGTCCTTCCACTCTTCCCAAAGTTCGAGATTCATAGAAGAAAGACAACATACAAAGCTTTCGTCTTCCGCATCAGGTAGTTGAATCTCATTGCAAAGGTTAGAGTGAGTGATTTCCAACCCTAAATGCTTGTAGATGTCAGGACGAGTTGCATTGACATTGTCAGAGAATTGGATATATGGCAACCCTTTCTGCTGACGACTCTCTAGCACTTTTGCCCAGATTTCTCGTTTCTCCATATCGCCGTCAATCATTTCCTGCATCCAATAGTCAGGCACACAAACAGCGTAAAAAAGATTTTGGATCGGGCTTCCGATATCCTTGATTTGTAGGAACTCCTTAATGTCGGGGTGGTCGATGTCTAGATAGGCTGCAAAAGAGCCACGACGAGTTGCACCTTGAGACACTGTGTCCATAACAGTATCAAAGAGACGCATGAAAGACACAGCACCAGACGACTTACCATTATTGGTAATCGCTGCACCACGACCACGCAAATTGCCAAAATAGGCAGAGGTACCGCCACCATGTTTGGTTTGCATCATCACCTCACCCAACTTGATAGTAATACCTTCGATGCTGTCTGGGATGTTGCAACCAAAACAAGAGATGGGCAAACCACGGGATGTGCCAAGATTAGACCATACGGGAGAACTACAACTCATCCAACCTTTATAGATGAGTTCTGCAAATCGTTCCTGAAGTTCGGGACGATATAAACGGCGCGCAGCGGCACCCGTGATTCGGTCAATAGCATCGTGAATCGTTTCGCCATGGAGCAAATAGCCACGGTTCAACACGGCTTCCGATTCGTCATTATACCACCAAGGGAGGGCTTTAGTCATGAGAGAGTGAGAAAAATATTTAGATTAGGAGAGTATATAAGACCTCCTGATTAGTATAGTCACATGAAGTAAGAACCTTTAGAAAAGGCTATCAGCATCGAAAGCTTTATCGTGCTTTGTGTAAGCAGTAGGACGCTTTGCAAAGAAATCATCGAGTTCATTAGCAAAGACATTCTCATCAAACCACAACATAGGCTTGTAGGCCTCATCACTGATATTGTAGATTTTGTTATAGCCAAGTTGTGCCAACGAGGTGTCTACACGATACTTCATAAAGTCGAGGAGATTTTGCTTGGTAAAGAATTCCAATTCTCCTTCTTCATAAATCCAATTGAGGAGTTCCACCTCATATTCGAGGTAATCTTTCACAGTTTGTTCTACCACTTCTTGTGAAGGACGCAATTCAGGATGTTCCTTAAATATTTGTGTGAGAAGATAAACTCCTGCATCAGCATGCGTTTGCTCGTCAATAGAAGTCCACGCAATGATGTTAGAAGTGCTTCGCATATAACCGCGGAAGTGCGTGAAAGAAAGAATATTCGCAAACTGTGAGAAAAGCGAAGAGTTCTCAATAACGATGACGAAGAAGAGTAATTTCTCCACAAAAGTCTTCTTAGAATTGAAATGGTCTTCGATAAGCCCTAGCTTATGTTTGAAGACAGGAATCTCGATGAGAGCTTCAAATTCATCATTATATCCAAGTACCTCGAGCAACTGCGAATAAGCCATTGCATGGCGATGTTCACACTCTGAGAAAGTTGCGCCAAGACCATTGAATTCTGGCTTTGGAAGATGCTTATAAAGGTCACCCCAAAAGGTTTTCACAGAGACTTCCACCTGCGCGATACTTAGCAAGCTGCGCTTTACGACCTCTTTCTCGATGGAAGATAGGTTAGAATGAAAGTTCTGAATATCGGAGGTAAACTCCACTTCACTATGCACCCAAAACGTTTTGTTCATCTTATCGACAAAGTCCATCGTCTCGGGGTATTCAAAGGGTTTGAAATTCACCCGTTTATCAAATATACCCATTGTTTTTTCGTTTATTTTCTGCGCAAAGATACGATAAAAATAACGATTAAGCGCATCATTCGAGAAAGAAAAAATCTTCTATTATTCCAATTTTCAACTTCTGCAATCAGCGTCTATCAAAGGGGGCAAATCTCAGATTAATTGACTATATTTGCACTTACTCCAAGGCAAGAATTGCATATATAATTTATATTCAAACCATCATGCAATGTATCTCTTTGGAAACAATCATCCTCTATCATTTTACAACAGCTATTATGCATACTATTTCGCTTATTCTCGTTGTACTTTCTGCACTACTCTTTCTCTACATCTTTATACTTGAAACTCTCCTCACCAATTCTCAGCGAACAGCCAAGACATTTAGAATGTCTGTGGATGAACTCTCTGGTAAATCATTGAACACGCTAATGAAAAATCAAGGTGTTTACAATGCACTTATTGGTGTTGGGCTTCTATACGGGGCTTTTGTTTCACACAACACTTGCGAGGTATCTATGCTCTTCTTGAGTTTCGCTGTCTTAGTTGCTGTTTATGGTGCGATTAGCTCCCAATGGATAATTCTGATAAAGCAAGGAGGATTCCCCATTTTGGCATTACTCAGTCTCATTCTTTTCGGATAATCCTAATCTTTTACTTCCTGCATCAGCGCCTATCACGACCAAAAAGAATGAGAATCTCTTGACAATTCCACCGAAAATGCTTACCTTTGCCGTCAAACTTCCAAAATATTGAAATAGCCTATCGAAACACCTCTACGCATCTATCAATACATAAACATCATTAGTCATGGACAATTACAAGATGATGACCGACCAAATGCTGGTAGGTTATTACATGATGGGGTGCAATGAGGCTTTCGACTGCTTGCTAGAACGATATAAGGATAAACTTTTTCAATATATTCTCGCTCGTGTGCACCAAGAGGATTTGGCGAACGATCTTTTCCAAGAAACGTTTATCAAAGTGATTCTCAACTTGCGACAAGGTAAATATACGGATTCGGGGAAATTCTATGCCTGGGTTACACGCATTGCTCACAACTTAATCATAGATTATTTCCGCAACGATAGCGACATCAGTCTTTCCCCAACTGAAAGTAATACTGATCCGTGGGAGAATGCACCTGCAGCAGCGCAAGAAGATACGTTTGAATATGAGATGTTGCTCGGTCGGTTGGCATCTTTAGTGGATTTATTGCCAAAGGAACAACAAGAGGTGGTGCGAATGCGCTATTTCCAAGATTATTCCTTTAAAGAAATCGCTAGCAAGACCGGGGTTAGTATTAACACTTCGCTTGGACGTATGCGTTATGCCCTACTAAATCTGCGAAAAATAGCGCAAGCTCAGCAAGTGACTTTAGACTAACCACTGAAGTCTACAGTTATTTTCGTGACAAAACTTTGGTGTTTTGCAAAGCCACGATGTGAGAAAGATAATTTTCTCAAAATTTCAGTCTATATGAGATACTAAAAACGGCATAGGCACGTTATAAGGGTATAATTTTATACACTCTTATTACGTGCCTATGACTGATTTTACACAAGAACGTTCACAACCGAATGCCACCTCGATTGAAAAAATCAAGCAATTCGCTCGCGAATGCACAAAGTTGGCAACCATCCACTCTGATTCATCTCTTATTCTCACACAATTGGTTGCCACACAACACAACTGTTGCTAAACATAGCCTCAACAATCCCCCCACAATATGAAGAAAATTCTACTCCTTGGTTCTGGAGAACTCGGTAAAGAGTTCACCATCGCCGCCCAACGCTTGGGACAACACATCATTGCCTGCGACAACTATGCAGGTGCTCCTGCTATGCAAGTGGCAGATGAATACGAAGTTTTCTCGATGCTCGATGGTGACGCCCTTGATGCCGTCGTGGCAAAGCATCAGCCTGATGTTATCATCTGTGAGATTGAGGCTATTCGCACAGAACGTCTTTACGACTACGAAAAACAAGGAGTACACGTCGTGCCTTCAGCACGTGCCGTAAACTTCACAATGAACCGCAAAGCGATTCGCGATTTGGCAGCAATCGAGTTGGGTCTTAAGACTGCCAAATACTTTTATGCTACTACGCAGGAAGAACTCCAAACTGCCGCAGACAAGATTGGTTACCCTTGCATTGTCAAACCTTTGATGTCATCAAGTGGTAAGGGACAATCATTGGTAAAAAGTGCAGAGGAAGTGCCCGCAGCCTTTGAGTATGGTATGGCAGGAAGTCGCGGTGACGTCCAAGAACTCATTGTTGAAGAGTTTGTCAACTTCGACTATGAGATAACCCTTCTCACCGTCACCCAAGACAATGGCAATACACTCTTCTGCCCTCCCATAGGCCATGTGCAGAAAGGCGGTGACTACCGTGAGAGCTTCCAACCTTTGGCTATGGATCCACAGCATTTGGAAGAAGCCCAACGCATGGCAAAAGCGATAACCGAAGCACTTACTGGTGCTGGGGTGTGGGGTGTAGAATTCTTCATTAGCCGCGAAAATGGTGTTTACTTTAGCGAACTCTCTCCTCGCCCACACGACACTGGCATGGTGACTCTTGCAGGTACTCAAAACTTCAACGAATTTGAACTACATTGCCGCGCTGCCCTAGGGTTGCCCGTACCATGCATCAAAACTTTACGTAAGGGCGCCAGCGCAGTTATCCTTGCTACAGAAACTTCTAACGAGCCTCCTAGTTATAAAGGTATCGAACTTACTTGTGAAGAGGACGCAGATATTCGCCTCTTTGGCAAACCTACTACCCGTCCTAATCGCCGTATGGGTGTTGTCGTTGTTAGCGGAGAACTATCTGAAGACCTTGACAACATCCGTGATAAAGCAAAGCGACTCGCTAGCTATGTCGAGGTAGTTTCACCCACAAAGTAAAAACCCTGCTAGGTTGGAAAACCTACATGGATTGCATGGGTAAGAGATATCTTCTCGCTTTATTCCTCTTTGAGGAGTTTCATCTTCTCATCTAAAAAAGTCTGCATCAGAAAGAAATTTCTGATGCAGACTTTTTATGTTTAGAACTAAAGAGAGCTTGTGCCGCTTCAATTCTCGACTATCATTTGCTGTAACAACGAATGCTTCAAGTGTTCTGCTTGTTTAAACTATAAAGCACTACTTAGCCCCTACAAAAACAGGGCGAATACTGTTACCTTTTGTACCATCATCTCCTTGATAGTCTCCATAGAGACCATCACGATCGGCTGAAATGAATGCTCCCCAACTGTCGTTGTCTTCCCATACTTTACCTACCCAATAGTAAGCACCATAACCAACATTCTTCAGCACTCCTTGCTCATAGCGCGATCCTGCACAAGGGAAGAAAACACCCTTTGCAATCTCCTCAGACGTCAAAGCCTTCGCTATACGTATGTTTCGTTCAGGAACACCATTAGTTGGGTTGGTTGCAAGAAATCCATAGATTTTCAAACCATCAGTTTCAACATATCCATACTGCCAAGACGCATCATTGATGAGTGCAAGCGACTCTTTGCGAGAAGGCAAACGATATTCTCCCTTTGTTGCCCAAAAAGCAAGGTCGCCAAAAGCAGCTTTCTCAAAATCGGTCGTCTCATTTTGCATTTTAGCATCCGTATAGAGCTTACCTTCAAAGTAAGTATTGGCTGTACCACCGTGAGTATCGTCTATTGCCAAAGCATTTGCGCCTACCACTCCCATGTTGAAGTGGTCCACTTGATCGGCAGATTGAGGGGTTTTACTGCGACTGCCTTCTCCTCTAACTCCAGACACAGGATTAAAATAATCCCATTGATGAGCTGCGATTTTCCAAGTACCTTTATCGTATTGTAGATTACCCGTCGCCCATTTCACTCCCGCTACTTCCACAAACTTGGGAGTAGCGGGCTGTGGAGTGGGTGTTTCATTTTCATCCACTGTGATTTCTTTAATGTCTTCCATTGGGAATGCAACCACCGTACCGTCAGTTTTCAGCACTTTCACGGTGTAGGTTTGCGCTTGCATAGCCATTGCCATACAAGCAGCAACCAGAGAGAGTAATATTTTCTTCATAGATTGAATGATGTAAATTAGATTGTTTCCTTGTGATTATCAACTTCTACCGATAGCTATCAGCGGTCAGAGTCTATTTTCAGTGTTTAATATGAGGTATTCATCGTTTCTGGCACACAAATATAGAAGTCAGAACGGCCCAATTGCACCTCGTCTAAAGCCTCCACACTCTCCTGTCGCACTGCTGTAACGAGCGCAATGCGTAGCTGAGGACAAAAACGCAATAATTGTTCGATGATGCCTTTGCGAAAATCTGTGTGATAGCTCCCATTGAAATGAACAAAGTGGATATTATGTTGCCAGTTTTGCGCGATATTCCATGCCATTGTTGCATCCTTCAAAGCTTGCGCTTCAACATAATGCCCTCTATTGGAGTGACCTGCCATTGCCCCCATTACTTCAAATGCCTTTTCTGCAGTAGAATCGCGTTCCACATAAATAGGTAACGGAGGTAGATAAGCTCGCGAAGCACTAGAAAGACTATCCAACCAAGCAAGTCCGTGCTCCTTTACGGCATTCGCATAGCGACGAGGGACATTAGTTGCAATAAAAGGTAGTTTATTATCGTAGGCAATAGAGAGCAAAGGCGCATAATCAGTAGAATGATTAGGCCACAAACGACATTCTGCTTCAAAACGATCCCCAGAAATACGACGTTGCAGGTATTCGTCAAGAATAAGCTGGTTGTCCGACTCAAACATCTCGGCTCCCACCATTACATTCTTCCCAAAACGATCCACAAAAGTCTGAAGCACATTTTGCTCCATCCAGTGTGTAATGGGGCAATTGTGCATTTCGCCAAAGAAAACAACATCAGCGCGCGACAGACTATCCATCATCACATCATACGTAGTGGGTTTGCCATTATAATCAAACAAAGTGTAGGCCTGAGGTTGCTGGGCATATACTCCACAAGTAAAGAGAAAGGTAAGCAGTAAAAGCAGTTTACGCATATATTATAGAGATAAAAAGGTAATTAAACTTGAAATTTGAACTGATTATTCCGCAAGGAAAAGCCAATGTTGCTGTTGGATGAGGGTCTGGAAGCCACGTTGCACATCTTCTGGACGTATGCTATCCAAGACTTCCTCATATCGATTGAAATCCTCTAGACTTTCTTCGTTTTTAATCAAGCGTTCTATTGCCATTCTCCAGGCTGCAGCATCGTCTGGTGCCAGTTCATCATTTTTGGCTATAAGGAAAGGACGTTTTAATTGCGCCAATTCTGCTTCACTCAAAGGCACTTGTTTGAGATTCTTCTCTATTTCAGTCATAACCTCCTGAATTTTCTTCCGTTGATTGGGTGCAGCGGTTAAACTAACATCCATCAGAAAGTGCGCCCATGGGCTAGCATCATAGAAAAGCGACACATAAGGTGAGTAGACTAAGCCTTCTTTTTCTCTAACAATCTCAATGACGCGCTGTCTGAGAGCATCGCGCATTAGTTTCAGTACGAGCGAAGGGCGCAAGCCAGGCTCATATTGTCCACTCCAAAGTCGTTCGATGCGCAGCAATTCTGTTTTTTCTTCAGCATTATCTGAAAATTGCAGCCAAGTTTCAGCAGATTGGCTAGGAGTTGCCCAAGGTCTTTGAGTGGAAGGTAGAGGATGTGCCGCAGGGAGTTGGCTGAAAACAGCAGCAATGCGCTTGAGTTCTTCTTGAGCATCAAAAGTTCCCGTCACGATGATAGTAGTTTGCTCCGTTGGCGCATAAAGATTATGATAAAATTCAGCCATATCGTCCAACTTCATTCGCTTCAAATCCAAGCTGTCTGGCTCCTCTGCGGTAAAAGGCAGCACATGACCAGCCCATTTATCCACTTCTTGGTTGATCAAATGCTCTGGCGAACGGTGAAGCATGCGCGATAAAGTAGTCTCTTTCCCATGCTGCTCTAGAAGTTCTTGGCGCACATCTTCAAAATCATTGTAACGCAACTCTGGATAAAGCCACTTTTCGCGCAAGAAATTGTAAAACAACCGACTATTCTTTGTGGCAGTTTGTCCCAAAAATCCGTGCCAATGGTGCTCCATTGAGGTAATCAACGTGATACCGTGCGACATTTGAAAATCTGGCAAGGCTTCAGCCGATAGGCTTCTCGTACCTCCCATATCCATATATCCTGCAGTACCTTCTAAAAGATTGTACTTTTCAATAGGGATACTAGCAGTACCTTGAGGAGCAATGACGCTGATGTGCATCAAGCTATCGGCAGAAGGTGTTGGCTTAAGCACAATGCGCAGTCCATTCTTCAAACGCGCATCAGTTATTTTGAGGTTGGAATAGAACTTTTGTTCCACTACCATACGCTCATCGTAGGCTGGAAATGTAGAGATTTCCTTAGGAATCTTCACTTCCTGCGAAGCTGCCTCCTCCACTTCTCGATATTCATAGTGAGGACGACGGCCTCGCGTACCTTTTTTCCAAAACCATTCCCAAAGCTTACTGCGCTCAGCTTCTGACTCCTCAGATTGTTTCATTCGATTTGTCCTAACGGCAACCAACAGACTTTGGTCAGCGGCTTGCATCCATCGTTTGAGCATCCGCTGCAGGTCGGCACTTGTCGTTTCATTGATGCCAGTAATCAACTGTTGCCACTGGAGTGAATCCGAAAAATAGCGATCGCCAACAACAGCATAATCGATGAAATCATCGCACCACACCGCAGAACTACGAGCACGCGTGGGATTCTTCTGCTGCATTGAGGCGATAAAGTGTCGTTTGGCGCTACGTAATTCTGGGCCACACCAACCATCTGTAACCATCTGCTGGAATGCCATCGCGACTTGTCGAACACTATCGCGCAAACTTTGTACATCTGGAGCTCCTACGCTCGTTGTGAAGTGATTGATATTGCCGAGATACCACGCATCACTCAAAGAACTGCGCATTCCCAAAGCACGGAGTCTGCGTTCAGCCAGCAGCATCAGTAGTTTTCCTAGCTGTATTTCAAGTGCATCTCCCATAGTGCGCTGGGGATTAACACGATGAGGCACAATGAGCTCGGCAGAAGTGCTAGAAATGAGCTCATCGTGTAACACCATCACTTGAGCTCCCTTATCATATTTGAAAGGAGAGATGTCCTCAGATGAAAACTTTGCAGGAATCTTTCCAAAGACACTCTTCACCTTCTCCTGAAGTTTATCTGCATCTATCGCACCTACAACAATAAGTGTTGCACGATTAGGATTATACCATTGTGTATAAAACTGACGCAACCCCTCAGACGTAATTGCAGCTACCTCGCTTGGTGTCCCAATAGGCAACCTTGCATACGCTCCTTTTCCATGTTTTAGCGAAAAGAAATCATCATTCGTGTTGTACGCTCTAATTTCTTCTTGAATGATTCCCTTTTCTTGTTCCACCTTTTGGGGCAAAATGCTTATTTTGTCCAACCACTCTGCCACCATCGGTAAAGATTGCTCCAATAGCTCCATGTCATTGGGGAGCGAAGGCACAGCAGTTTGATAGACCGTTCGGTCATATCCTGTCATGGCATTGATGTCTTGACCAAACTTCATACCATGTTGCTCCCAAAAACTCACCATTTCTCGCTGCGGATAAGACTGAGTTCCTCCAAAAGCAAGATGTTCGATGAAATGCGCATGCCCATGTTGGTGATTCTTCTCTGCAGCTGATCCGACATTAAGCACAAGACGTATTTCTGCACGTCCCGAAGGTTGTGCATTTGGCATCAGCATATAGCGCAAACCATTGGGAAGAGTTCCCGTAACAAGTTGCTTTGGCAAAGACACCAATGTGCGCGATTTGAAAGGTACACTCGCCCACCCCATCTGATTTCCTACCATCCATAAGGAACAACAAAGTAGGCACTTAGATAGATGGGAGGAAACAAGAAGTCGAAACACAGAGTATCGAGAAAGAAACATAGAAAATCATTATAATGTAGATCACAGAACTTTAGAATAACTCAGCCCTGATCTACTCAAACGTATGAGCCACGCTCTTATTCCTATGATAATTCCAGAGGAAATTTCATAGAAAGGCTCAACCAAAGGGAATAGGCAGCTCCCCAAAAACCAACTTGGTGCTAAGGTTGTGCCACAACAAGAGTTGCTACACAGCCTTAGCCAAGGTATAGTTTGAATTTTAATCGTAGTCAATGTAGCAACGCGTGTAGCCCATGCCACCAGCGTCAAAGGAAAACTCAAAATGTAGCTTTCCAGTTTTGAAATCTACACTAGCCTTTGGAGCAACAAAGTTCTCAGCCTCATCATATTCATTCTTTTCAGACGAGGAAGTATTGAGATAATGCAAAGGATCTGGCGTTCCATCTTTACCGTCATTTGTGATTTCTGCCAATTCCTCCCAACGCTCAAGCGTTTGTTCTTTTACGATTTGCTGAGCTTTATCCCAAGTAGAGAAATAATACTGAAAAGGAATGCGACGTGTAGGGTCACCATAGGCATCTTTCTGATCGGCAATAAAGTTCACAGAAGCATTAACTCCAGCATTCACATTACTAAAAGTCAAACCATCTAGCGCAACATTGAAGTCGCCAAAGCTATTTTTATGCCAATTAAGGATTTCCATCACCTTCTTGTAGTCTTCACCTGCGTCTTCGCCATACCAAAACTCGTCGTTTCCAACGGTGAGTTGATACAACAGATAGCGCTGATAATTGGTCATTCCTAGGGGATTATATGTCATTTTCAGCACAGGTTTCTCAGGAGTTGATTGTTCACTGAGGGTGATGATGGTATAATCCTCTAGGTTACGTTCATAAGGTTGGGTGAAAGCTTGCATGCTCTCATAACCTGGAAAGAATAAACGAGCATGAAGTTTCTTCACACCAAGCACCTTGGTGAGATCTATGCCGAGTTTTTCTTGATAACCTTTGACAAGCTGCTGTTGTGCTGCTGTGAGTTGTGGTGCTTCTAGAACACGCACGACAACACTATCCACATCTGAAACAGCATATTGAGCATCACCCACCATCAACTTACCATTATTAAGTGGTAAACTTTGGTCTTTGAGCGTTGAAAAATCCCACATCTTACTTGAGTTGGGCTGATACACACCAAGCGTCTGTGCTGACGATGCCCCAATACCACAAAGCAACATCATCGCTGCAATAAAGGTACGCTTCATCTTACAAAGATTTTAGTAGATTTATCTTTTACGCGGAGCACGTACAAGCCATTAGTTGGTACGGTGCCCACAGTCTCAAATTGGGCACTACGCTGCACATGAGTAGAAACCAACTGCCCATTGAGAGAGTAAAGCGCTGAAACAGTGCCAACAGGAGCATTAACGAGCACCTCTTGACCCTGAAGTTGCCACAAAGCTTGTTGTTGAATAGGGCTAATTCCAGTGGGCACAACTGAAAGTTGGAGAGCGCCAAAAGTGGCGAGTGAAAAACTTTCTGTTTGACCATTTTGCGTGAAGTGAACCTTCCCATCTGAAAATGTAATCTTCAGGTGTTTAGCAGAGAAAGATTTAATTTCCTTGGTGCCATCAAGAAGTTTGATGGCACCTTCTTTTGTGTTTTTGTTGCTGTCTGCCGTTTGTGCCAAAGCGGGCACAGTAGAAAGCAGTAGCAACAACGCTGCGTAAACTTTTTTCATATTGTGATTGTTTAAGTTGTTGCAAAGAAATGAACTGTAACTTCAGAGCAATGTAAAGAAACTACGGGTGTTAGCTCTAACGATATCAGAGTTTTTTGAAAAAAACTCGGAGATTCTCAGAAAAATGTCAGAGAAAATTGGAAAAATGTCGGAGATTTTTTCGGACTTCTCCCACATTCGTACCAATCTCTGAGAACCACCAGAAAGCGGCAAACGCTATTCTCCTAATCTCAGACGCGGCCAACCAAAATTCTGTGTAGCACGGTCATTGTAGAGATATTCGCCCTTGGGAATTGGGAGATTCCAACGATAGTCGTTGGCTGAAATGCGTTGTTTGTTCGATAGCCCCTCATTCCAATGGCTCAGTAGCGTATGGCGATAGCGCTTTATATCGAAAAAGCGCTCTCCTTCGCCAAGAAACTCTTGTTGTTTTTCTTGTAAAATAGCGGAAAGCAACGAATCTCCTTCCAAGTTTGTGGCCAATAAAGTGGCTTTGCGCTGACTTAGATAGTCATTCATCACGGCTATCGCTTCGGCAGCTTTGCCTTGATGTGCTAAGGCTTCTGCTAGTATGAAGTAAGCACCAGCAGTGCGGTACAAACTCACATAGTGCGTTTCGCCAGAGGCGCCACCATTCGTGCGAGACCAATTGACGGCATTGTACTTGCCAAAACAATTCTTCATCTGTCCGAGAGGAGACTCTGGCAATTTCTTGTCAAATGCTGTGACATCACGTCGCAAATCAGTCTGACCGAAACGAGAAAGCACGGCTGGATTTACCGTGAAACAATCCCCTGTTTGTCGGTCATACACGATTTCCGTATAGAAATATCTGTTGATGTAGGGAGCAAAAATACGAGCACTGCACAGGTTACCTTGCCACAATTGTTGATACACCTCAGGGCTGAGAGAGAGAGTACCGCCTTTTTGTTCTATCACTAAGCGAGCCCATCGCTCAGCTTCGGTAAAATCCCCTGCATATAACTCTAATTCCGCACGAAGATAGGCAGCTGCAATCGACGTGAACCAATGCTGTTCGTTGTTAGTCGAAGAAACTTCTGTTTTGTTTGGGGCGCTAAAACTTGCGAAAGGGGTACTGCGTTCGAGTATATTGCGAATACTATCGATGCTCTCGCCTACCGATAAGCGAGGAGAAGCCGACATCTGCAGATGATCTTTGAAGATGATGCCCGCACTATCAGAAGCTACAGAGGGAATAGGCGCAAAAGCTCGAAGCAACTGGAAGTAAGCATAAGCCTTTATGCGTTGACTTTCTAAAGCTATGCTCTGAAGCTCAGTCGAATTAGGTAAAGAGTCTATTCGCTCTGCCACAGCATTCGCCACGGCAATGCTAGAATAATAGTGTGCCCACAAATCATTCGCCAGGTTTGTCAGTTCATCAGCGTCAAAACTGGCGAGTTTCTGAAGCGAAGGACTGCTACGCAGTTTATAAGTGGGACGAAAATCATCACTCAGCACGGACCAAGTAAAATGCTCCAAAGGCAGATTTGCATAGGCTGTTGCCAAAAGCTCACGCGCAGTCTGAGCATTCACAACAGCATTGGGGTCTGCATATCGATTTTCATAAGGAACATCGAGAGAACAGCCTTGAAAACTCAAAAACAGTCCCAATAATACTGTGCCAACGATGAGAGAGGGGCGTTGGGACTTTGTACAACGCACACCAAACGATTGAGAGCCAAAGTAGAATTTCATCGAGACTAGTATTATAAGTTAGAACGTAAGATTGAGATTGAACGCAATGACGGGCTGCAATGTTCCCGATAGCCGTCCACTTTCTGGGTCGGATTCGGCATAACTCGTCAAGGTAAAGAGGTTGGAAGCCTGAACTCCACAATAAGCATACTGCACCACATAACCGATACGTTGTAACAAGTTGCGCGGAATGCGATAGCGCAAAGAGAGCATCGACAATCTCAAATAGTCGCTTTTGCCAACATTGGTGGAGTTTGCGTATTGAAGCAAGGTCTGTGAAGCAGAAGAGACGAAGCGAGTGTGATAAACTTTGTTGGCATCTCCCTTAGTCCACCATGTTTTGTCGGTCATTCCTGCCACGGCATTGCGATACGCCTCATCGCTCATACGCGCATATTTGTAATTATAACGGCGCACGCCACCTGATACGTAATAAAAATCTGCATCAAGCGTGAAGGATTTCCACTCAAATGTCAGTCCAAACGTGCCGGTGTAAGGAGGTGTCGTAAAGCCCAAAGCTACAAAATCGCTGCGTTTGGGATTGTCGTGCAATTTCATTGGATTTCCTTGCGCCGAAATAAAATTAGGTAATCCCGAGTCTGGGTCAATTCCGGTTGAAGTAAGTCCATAAAGCACATCGTAAGGCTTTCCAACTTCAAAAACAGGCAAAGGATCACTATCGTTTAAGTAGAGACGATCTGTGAAATAGAGACTTACTACGCGATTTCTATTGTAAGACAAAGAGGCGCGAGCCGACAAGCGTACATCTCCATGTGAGAGAATGCGATAGTTGGCGGAAATTTCATAACCCTCGTTGCGCAATACCCCAATGTTGCGCGTCATTGTTGTAAACCCATTGCTCAGGGGAATGGGGACATCGAGGAGGGCATTGCTCGTTTGTCGACGATAGAGATTGAAATTGAACGAAAGTTTGCGCCACAATTCAAACGAAAGAGACGCATCATAAGTATCGGTATGCTCGGCTTTCAGTTGGGAATTATAAAGAGCTTGGAGTTGTAAGAGACGTGTATCGGAATAGAACTCCGTGTTGTGGTAAGAGAAGGTGCCAATAGTCGCAGCAGACGACACTCCCGATAGATTTGCAGTTTGTCCAAAAGACACTCGCAGGTTGAGATTACTAAGGATGTCTTGCGACTTTAGCCAATCATATTGTGTGGGGGTCCAACCTAAACCTGCAGCCCATGCGGTGTTCCAACGATGGTCTGAAGGAAGTAGGGAAGACGCATCACGCTTGTAGCTTGCAAACAAGTCGTAGGTGCTCTGAAAAGAATAGCCACCCACGAAGCCAACACCGAATTGTCGGTTGCGCTCTGTCCCACTACTCACAGAAGGCTTACGATTGCCCGTCAAAGACTGATTGATGAGTGCTGCCGACATCTTGGTTCCTACTCCATATCCGGTTAAACTCGTATTGTCTAAATCGGACTGATAGGCATCGACATTCGCGCCAAGCGTGAGATCATGTACCTCATTCCAGCTACGGTTGTAGGTCAAGCGAATATTAGCGCTGAGATTTTGCTGCGTATCTTTGGATCGGCTGATGCGTCCACGTTCATTGGGGCGCGCACCACTCTCACGTTCACTCCAAGCTGTAGAGGGAGTAAAATTCGTTTCTTCGTTCAACACGAAATCCAAACCTACCACGGCGTCAAGACTTAGATATTTCCAAGGCTTCAAATTGATAGAAGCATTTAACCCTCCACGCTTGTCACCGCCCGTCTTACTGTATTGGTGCAAAAGGTCATTAAGCGTAAAGTTACTGCCTTTATTGCCATACGACCATAGTTTTCCTGTTCTGCTCTCATAAGGATTGAGCAAATAGACCAAGTCAGAAGGCGAAGCATCAGTGCCATTGGGAGTTTCTATTTGACTATATCCCATATCAGCGCCAATCGATGCATAACCAATGTGACCAATTTGTTGTTCAATCGACATCCTTGCCGTGATACGATTCGTGCTATTCCCAGGAAGGCGCCCTCCTTGACTACTGAAATTGGTAGAAATGTAGTAAGACGTGACTTCATTTCCACCACGTAAACTGAGGTTGTGCGATTGATAGAGATTTGGACGAACAAGTTCTTCAAACCAATCTGTGTCGATATTTGACAAACTGTCCAATACTTGTTGGCCTGCTGCAATGCGCTGCTCTAAATCTTGTGCAGTGGGATATGCTCTTCTTATATAGTCTGCGCTATAAAGATAGCCTGGTGCGAGAGGATTTTGCAATCTACGCTCAAACTCTAGCTTCTCTTTGGTGCGCATCATCTCTACTCCACGACGACCTTGCAAAGTTACTCCCAGATTCATGCTGTAGGATGCTGTCAATCGTCCTAAAGCATTGCCGCGCTTTGACGTAATTTCCACTACCCCATTGGCTGCTTTGATGCCGTAAAGTGCTGTTCCCACAGCATCTTTCAACACCTTTATTTCGCTGATGTCATTGGGATTCAGCGTCAGAAAGGCATCAGAAGAAATCACTTTACCATCTAACACATACAAAGGTTCATTAGCGGCATCACCTCGTCGGAGTGAAGAATTGCCACGAATACGAATTTGTGGTTTTTCGCCCAACTCTCCCCGATTGATAACGACCAAACCGGGCACGCTTCCCTGAAGTGCCATGGACATATCTATCATAGGCTTGTTCAACAACAGCTTCATATTGACAGTTTGAACCACACCTGATTTGGCACGAATGTCAAGCGCATTGATGTTTGGTCGTGCAGTAATCACCGCTTCATTGAGCTTTCGTTCGGAAGGCTCCGAAGTTTGCGCATGAAGGGGCAAGATTATGCAAAAGAAACAGGGAATAGCGAGATGACGCATAAAGAAGTATTTCAGTGAAATGGGAGCAAAACACAGTCCCTCGTGAAAATGATGAGCAATCACAAGGGACATGGTTTTAGATGGTGCAAAGATACGGACTTCTCATTACTCTGGAAATCACTATATCTAGCGATTCTACGACTAAATTGTAAGAGAAATCGTTAAAAATGAAAGGACAGAAACGGCTAAAACTAGCCATTTCTGCCCAAAACATAGAAGATTTTACGATAAATAAGGGGAGATTTAGCAGAAAAAGGTTGACAATATCACTAGATATAATGAGTAGTGCTAGAGATTTTCTGAGACTTCTGCTTTCTCTACTAAGAAGAGGTTACGATGCCTCGAATTAACTACTTGTGTTTTCGCAATACAATGATGAGCACTGCAGGAATGATGAGCATAATGCCCAACACAATGGGTGGGGTCAGCGATTCACCCATAAAGATAATGCCGAGTAGAATGGCAGTGACGGGCTCCAAAACTCCTAGAACTGCAGTGATTGTGGGGCCAATCATCTTAATAGCATGCACCAAAGCCAAATTGGTAATAACGGTACAAACTAAAGACAACGCAATCAGATTGAGCCATCCACGAGTCGATGGGAATACAGCGAAGTGCGTAGCCATTTCAATTTCACTACGTTCATAGATTATTGTCGCCGCAAAGATAAGTGCACCCAGCAACATCACATAAAAGGTGAGTTTAGTTGGCGGCATATTGGAGATTTTCGAACGATTCACTCGAATCAAATAGAGCGCAAAGCAAAAAGCTGAGATGATTTCCAATAACACTCCCATGAGCGCCACTTCTCCCTGCCCAGACCATGAAAGAACAAATAAACCTCCCACTGCCATCGCGATAGCTACAATCGTAGAAATCCGACGTCGCTCATGAAAAAACAGCATCATCGTCAGAGCCGTAAAGACGGGATACATGAAATGCAAGGTGGTAGCTACCCCACTAGGCATATAACTATAGCCAGCAATCAAAAAAAGTGCAGCACCATCGCTTAGGAATGCCAAAAAAGCCAATCGCAAAAACTCAGGAAACGTGATGCTAAAAGAAATTCGTTGGAATAACATGATGCCTGCTATGACAAGCGAGGCCAATCCAAAGCGATAAAACAATATCGTAGCGGAGGAAAGTGGCAATCCCTCGGCAGGATATTGCAGTTCTTTAGTGAACAACGGAATAAAACCGTAACAAACTGCAGCGGCTAACCCAAGGAATAAACCTTGGCTGGAAAGTTTCTTGGCGGAAGTTGTCATGATGGTGATAGAATCTATAAATGCATTGATCTAGATATCTGAGAAAGCATCGCTACACTAGCCTTCTCGGATAAAATCGAGCGCTTCTTTGATGAGCTCATCGCTAGCTGTTTCATCTAAACAGAGTTGTCCTATGTCGGAAAGTAAGGTAAAGTTGACCTGCTTACCGACATTTTTCTTATCATGTCGCATACGTTCCAACAAGGCTTCGTAATCCTTGCAAGAAACCTTGGGACGTCCGTAATTTTCTACGACAAATTGCGTGGTCAAACGCAAAACCTCGATAGGAAAATCCTTTTGCACAACACTAAGATAGAGTTCACCCAGCAAGCCCCACGCTACAGCATATCCGTGCAGAACGGGAGTTTCTTTATGAAGCAGCACACTCTCTAAGGCATGTCCAATGGTATGCCCCAAATTCAAGGACTTTCTCAAGCTTTTCTCGTGCGGATCTTGTGCTACCACAGACTGTTTGAACGCGATGCTCTCACGTACCATGTCTTGCAAAGCCACAAAATCAGGATTTTCTAGAGGAAATTGCAAATGACGCGCCCACATTTCACGATTACTCAGCAAACTATGTTTCAACATTTCGGCATAGCCCGACACAAGATTCGGCATATCGAGTGTGCGCAAAAGGTCTGTAGAGATAAAAACTATATCAGCCTCCTGGAAAGCTCCGATTTCATTTTTCAACCCTCCAAAGTTTACTCCAGTTTTTCCGCCGACAGCAGCGTCGACCATGGCGAGAAGTGTCGTTGGCACATTGATAAAACGGATGCCACGTTTGTAGGTTGCCGCAGCAAAGCCCCCAAGATCAGTGAGCATGCCACCACCGACATTGACCAGCAAACTGTGACGCGTGGCAGCAGCTCCTTGCAGACCGCTCCATACTTCCGAGAGTGCAGACAAATCCTTGTACATATCTCCCGCACGAACAATGATTTTTACATCATTCTGCAAAAACTCTTGCAATAGCGGGGCACAAAGCTGGTGGGTATTGGCATCAAACAGCCAAACCACAGCATCAGGTTTAGCTATTTGCGCGAGTGTATGGCGCAAATCTTGAACCAACGATTGAGCATATACGATTGTTTGCATAGTTTTCTAGGAAGATATAGATGAGGTGACCACAAAAGGAAGTTCTACTCTACTTCTGGATGGGTAAACCCTCGCTTTGTTCCACGCTTCCCTTGGCTTCGTAAGCCTCTATGGCTGCACGATAATGAGCTGGAATCTCTGTGGAATGCTTCTCTGCTAGGTGATAACAAACCATCACCGTCTCAGCTTGGCACACCACTCTCCCTGTTTTTTGGTTGATGGCGCGTTGGCGGAGCGTAAAACTCTTATTGCCTAGATGGCTAATGCGAGTTTCCATCACAATTTCATCCTCATAAAAGATGGGCTCTATGAAATCGGCATGAATGCTTGCGATAAGCGGCACCACCGGTTGGGTGCGAAAGTCAGGACATAGCACTTCCGAGAAATAATTCTCCTTACCGAGATCATAAAACGAGAAGTACACGTTGTTGTTGACATGCTGATACGCGTCAAGATCGTTGAAGCGAATCTGAATCGGTGTGCGATGGTGGAAAGTTTCAGTCATGAATTTTGAAGAGAAATATAGTAGGAACCATTAGCTCTCTGCGCCAATTGATAGGAAAAGACGCAATGTTTAGCGATTCATCCCGAAATCGCGTGCAACAGAACGGCAGCGTCCGGCATCGGGCACTAGACACATGCGCTCATCATCGAGCACGCACAAGTCGCGCAAAGCATAAATGCCTTGTTCTTCGTCCGTACGATGATTGCTCACACTTCTAAAGAGATGGTTGCGCGCATCGACAATTTGTACCGCCTCTTGGCAATAATCAGGATCAACTGCCGAATTGCGTAGTGCAGCACCGACATAATCGAGTAGCGCTTGCACAAATTCTTCTTGATAAGACGTGGTAAAGTTCATACGATGGACGATAAGGGAAGGATTATCGCAAAAGAATTTTGAGAAAGTTGTCGTAACTTTGATCTAAACGTGATAATTCGTAAGGAGGCATCTGCAGAGAGAACGTACCAGGCAGAGTTCCTAAGTCAAAATATCGCTGAAGTATTGCTGCTAAATTGAAGGACGACTTGTCTCCTTTGCGTATCAGTTCTACCGCAAGGCGACGTAAATACGCATTGTCCGCATCCATTTGCTTGAGATGAGTGAAGAGCAAGAAATAACTTGCTGTGGTGCCTGCCTTGAATAAGATCATCACACGACTATGTTCGGAATCCTCCACTCGAAGCAACGAAGACATCAGATGTTCTATGCACTCTGGTGTCTGCATCAAGGGAAGAAACGCCTCTAACATCTTACGTCGGTCGATGGCAGAGGCTTCTTCTTGTGTGAAAGTGCGGAAATCTTCACTATCAAAGGCTAGTTTCTGACGTTTGTTCAAAGCCACCACCACCTTTATCAGCGTGCCCACATAAGCTTTGGCATTGTCTACTGCCAAAACTCGAAAGAAACGCCAAAACTCTTCTTCAGAAAGCACACGCCATACCTCCATCTGTCCAAGATATTGGCTTGCTGTGCGAAAATCAGCGTTGCGCAGTGCCGACAACGTAGCACAAAGTCCTTCTGCGTTCCGCTGTTCGATGAATGCAGAAATGCGTTGTCGCAACTGAACAGTATGAGAGAGGGCAGGCATAATAACAAGGATTTCTTCAGAATGATGAAAAACACCGCGGGAAAAGCGTCTTTTGAGGACACCTTCTCATGGTGCTATTTTCTTTATAAGGAAGGGCGCCATCACCCCACCTGAGTGAAGAGATAGATGATTAGCGAAGTTCGAGCTGCACCACATTCTCTACGTGGTGCGTTTGGGGGAACATATCGACAGGCTGTACCTTGACCACACGATATTTAGCATCAAGCAATTGGAGATCTCGCGCTTGCGTGGCAGGATTGCAGGAAACATAAACAATGCGCTGGGGAGCAGCATTCAAAATCACATTGACCACATCGGCGTGCATACCAGCGCGAGGGGGGTCAGTGATGATGACATCGGGACGACCATGCTCAGCAATGAAATCATCGGTGAGGATGTCTTTCATATCTCCAGCATAAAACAGTGTCTTATCATCTTGTCCATTGAGCGCAGCATTGACTTTTGCATCTTCAATAGCCTCAGGCACATATTCAATGCCGACTACAAAGCGTGCTTTCTTCGCAACAAAATTGGCGATTGTGCCCGTGCCTGTGTAAAGGTCGTAGACAAGTTCATTACCGGTGAGCTCGGCAAATTCACGCGTCACCTTATAAAGTTCGTAGGCTTGCTCAGAATTGGTTTGATAAAAGCTCTTAGGACCCACCTTGAAGCGCAAACCTTCCATCTCTTCGTAGATAAAATCAGTACCACTATAGGTGATGACATCCAAATCTCCTATTGTATCGTTACACTTTGTGTTATTGACATAAAGCAAGGAGGAGATTTCGGGGAAAGACTTGTGCAAGAATTCCATCACCATCAGTGCATCTTCGCGCTCTTTGTCGGTGGTGATACAAAACTGTACGAGCAACATAATCTCACCGGTTGAGGCAGTGCGCAACATAATGTTGCGAAGCAAACCGCGGTTGTTGCGAAGATCGTAAAACTCCAAGTTTTGCTCAATGGCAAAAGCACGGAGCTGGTTGCGAATCTGATTATTGATATTGGTCATCAAGTGACATTCATCAATATCTAGGATTTTATCGAAGGCACCAGGGATATGAAAGCCCACTGCATTCATCTGATCAAACTTCTCTCCGCTTTTTACCTGCTCAAGTGTGAGCCACTTCTTATTGGAAAAGCCAAACTCAAGTTTATTTCTATATTCTTTCGTATGCTTTGAACCTAGGATAGGCATGCACTCAGGGAGTTCCACCTTGCCAATACGCGTGAGATTGTCCATCACTTGCTTTTGCTTATAGCGCAGTTGCTCTTCATAGGGCAAGATTTGCCACTTGCAACCGCCGCAAACGCCATAGTGAGGGCAAAAGGCTTCCGTGCGTTGCTGACTATATTCGTGGATTTTCACCGCCTCAGCCTCAGCGTAGCTGTGTTTCTTGCGACGAAGCTGAAGATCTACCACATCACCGGGTACGACATAGGGAACAAAGATAGCAAGCCCATCGACTTTCACGAGGGCTTTTCCTTCTGCTGCAACATCGGTGATGAGAACTTTTTCGAGGAGGGGGAGCGGTTTCTTTTTGCGAGCCATATATGATTTTTGATTTAGCTGCAAAGGTACACTTTTTTCTTGGTCTGACCAAAGCGAAAAGGCTTCACGAGGGGAAAACAATTGTTTTCAAAGCAAACCATTCCTAGAGGGGTGCTCCCCCCTCGGATAATCCTAGAGAATCTTAGGACTATTTTTCCACTGCACGACTTATTCAAACGCGAAAAACTAAGACAACTCCCAAAAGCGTTCTAGAATTATTTAGCTCGAACTTTCCACTATCAGCAGCAGAAAGTTCGAGCTATTTTTACATCATCCGCAACCTTTTATACTCAAAACTAGGAATCAAAGTCTGAAACGTAGGACTTTTTCTTCAGAAACGTCAAAGAAGAATTCAAAAACGTCGGAGATTCTCCCAAAAACGTCGGAGATTTTCCCAAAAACGTCGGAGTTTTTTGGATTTTTCTCGGACATTTTCTCACGAACTTAGGAGAAAACAGGAATAATCATGGACTTATCTACAATTTACCGCTAAATCCCAGTCCATCTTCAGACACTATCCCTGAAATAAATCCCCAAAGTGGGAAAGTCACCTCAAACTAACGAAATTAAAACGCTGTTTTTCTAGAAATACTTTGCCCAAATACTCCTCGTGCTAAAGAGAGACCCACCAATAAGAGGATGAGGATGCAGACTATCACGATGAGCTCAACTCAATCTTTAGACCATTATCGTGCAATTATTGATTTTTCTTCTTGGGTGGCTTGCTAAGTTTGTAAGAAATTTGGAGCATAGCATAAGATGGCAGCGAGTTGTACCAGGTTTCTACGATGCCTTGCGCGTTAATCACCTTCGTCACGTTGCTGAGCCCACCGAAGATGTCGTAACCATCCAAAGCAACGCCTAAACGACCGCGAAGGAAGGTCTTTTCTAAACGAGCATTCGCCACAAAACGCAGGTCGTTCATACTTGCATCGCTATACCCCTCACGTTGATAGAGCTTGCAGTCTGCATTAAACGCGAAGCCTGCAGGAAGAGAAATCTGCGCATTCAAGCCATAAGTCACATCAAAACTGTTGATGGTTTGGAAGTTCTTGCGCGCTGATGTGGCATGCCAATAGCGTGCTCCGATGCTTCCGTCTAGAATCACGCGTTTAATTTTGGCATTAAAACGGAGGTTTTGCTGCACCGCAAAGTTTTGTACCGTGCTTCGTTCCGTCACAAAGTCCACACTGTTGCGGAAGTCTGCCTTCGTCTCGCTGGTAAAGAGCGTCTGTCTGTCCTTGTCAAAAGGCCGTTCCCAAAACATTCTAGCCGCAGCATGCCAGTTTCCGTCTACATTTCTCGGAGAAAAAGTGCGCACACCAGTGGCAGCATCGTAAGTTTGTCCGTGCGCAACGGCATTGCGTGTGACGTCCCAGTCCGCACCGATGGCAAATGTCTTGCCTTCCTTCCATTTTGTCCAACTTCTAGACAGAGTAACATGGTGTGTGGTGCTGCGTTGGAGATGAGGATTCCCCTGATAAAGATTCAGTGGATCTGCGTTATCCACGTAGTCCAATAGATTTTGCAGGTCGGGATAAGTATAACCTAATTCATACATTACCCGGAACGCATCACCACTCCATGCAATGGAGGGTAAAAACACCACAGTGTTGCGATGAGGAGTCGCGTGCAGCGTGTTGCGGTCGTAAGAAAGACGATCGTTTGTCCATTCTAGTTTAGGATCAATTCTGATGCCATTGCTCGTCTCTTTGTTTATCCAAATAACGCTCCTAATATGAAGTGTACCCGTGAGCGTGTTTCGGCCAGCCATATATGAGTTGGGCGCATCCAAGGTCTGCAACAATGCCGCAGTTGTGGAAGGCAAGCTTCCGAATGTAGGAGCATTTGCACCTAGTCTGTCCAAGCGGTACAGATTACGATCGCCTTTTTGGTAAGCCTCTCTAAGGCTCATCGTTGAATTTATGCTCGCCCAATCAGAGCGATAGTTATAATTGGCACTAAAACTCGCATTGGCTTTTGTAGAAGGTGCGTCTGTGTAGCGCAGTTGATGCTCGTTCGTGTGTGGCACTTGCGCTGATTGACCATAGTGCAATTGATAGGCGGAAAAAGCAGTACCAGTTTTGTGTTCAAAGTCTGCATTGAAGTCTAGCGAATAATAGTCTGGTGTGTGTGCTATCTTAGCAAAAGCGTTTGCACTCAGCCTTCCCGACCACGCATGCTCGCGACTCTTCTCTTGATTCTGCTGGCGATTTACCAGTAATTTCGCCAATCGTTCACTAGATGTCTGAAACAAACTGTCTAGTGACGCAGCGCGATAGGCATCTTTCGGATCGGCTGAAAATTCCGCTCCCTGGTGCAAAGCGTCACTGCGGTGGTGCTGATAGTACAATGCTGCAAAGACATTGAAGAACCCTTCATCTCTCTTTCTTTCATAGGCTTGTTCTGTCTGCACCTTGAAGTGACTGCCCTCAGCTTCGCGACGTGCGCGATTGAATGTGCTATTAGGCAGCGTGGGTTGGAAGGTTTCTGAGGAGGTAATGCTCTGATTGAATGTGTTTTGATGATAAATCTTAGCATGCCCCACATATTTCCACTGGTCCTTATCGCCTTTTATGAGAAATTCGAAGCCAGCAGTTTGCATCTCGGTGCGACCAGAGGCTGCACCATTGGCGTTCCAATTGCCGGAAGTGCCTGGTTCTCGCGTGTCGTTCGTGTTGTTGGCATTGCCATATAGGGCTAGGCGCGAGTGGTCGGTGAAACGAAGTCCAAAGGCGCGTCCAAGATATCGGTTGGCTGTGCCATATCCGGCTCCAACATTGCCCACCCATCCGATGGAATACTCGCGTTTCAGATTGACATCCACCACAAGAGGGAGGTCTTCTTTACGCTCTTCCTTGCCTTTAGTGATGAAACTCCATGGGTGTTCCTTGCGATAGACCTTCACCTTGTTCACCATATAGGCGGGTAAATTTTCCAATGCCACGCGAGGGTCTCCGCGAAAGAAATCTTCGCCATTGACCAATAGACTGCTCACGTACTGACCATTGACGGTGATTTGTCCATCGCGCAATTGAAATCCAGGGAGCAATTTGATGAGACCATCTAGCATAGAGCCCTCTGCTAACTGAAAAGCGTCGGCATTGTAAATGAGGGTATCTCCTTTCACAACCATGCGAATTTTGGAAGCATGCACTTCTGCTGCACCTAATTCGACGTCGCGACGCTTACCAATCTTCTTCAGTAGGATTTCTCCCACTGATCTGCGCTGTTCTCTGCGTCCTAAGTCGCGTTTGTAGAGATTGGCATACTGTGTGACGTAGCCTTCCTTCGAGAAACGAAAGATATAATCGGCGCGCAACACGTAGACTCCACGTTCATCCAGCACACCGAAGTTGTATCTGTAATTGCCATATCCATACACATTGTCGGTGTTGTGCTGCGAAACAAGGGAGCTATCAGGTCGCAAGATGTCGATTCGCACGCCTTTGAGCATTTCGTGCGTGAAACTGTCCATGACTTTGCCATAGATTGCAATACTATCGCGCTGCGATTGAGCATGAACAGATAGTAAGGAAAATAGAAATAATCCGAAAAATAAACGACGGAGATTCATGATATAAGAAGAGAGGATTTAGACTAACAGAGTATTATGCACTAAATGTGAGCCTACCTATGAAGCGACTCACCCAAGCACTTGAATAAAGATATAGGAAAGCGTTCATACTAAGCAGTGCAAATATAACATCATCGAACTAAACAAACAATAATTTGAGCTGAATTTTCCCCCAAAACATATAATCCGAGCATAAATCGTCATTTTCTCTCTATATATGCTTTACCAAGAACTTGTTTCCTACGACATTTCGCAAGAAATAAATAAACGCCCAGCAACAACACCAAAAAAAATAACGCAAATCATCTTTGAAAAGTTTATGCCCAAGGGAATATAACCATATTATAAAGGCAAAATAAGTATATTATTAAGGGGATAAAACTTTAATATAGTAGGAGTAAGCAATATCGTCTCCAAACATAACTAACATAATTAATGACTTATGACCATCCACAACACTGAGTAAACTCACTACAATTATAATATACGCATGCGTCAAGGAGCAAAGGCTAGAATCATCCACTATCAACAACCACAAAAACAGCAAGTGCAAGCACCAAAAACATATAGAAAAGCACCTCATATACCAGAAAATCACCACTATCAACTAAAAATATGATTGAAACATTTGGAAGTCTGAGAAGAATGTCGTAAATTTGCAACTCGATTGGGAATAACTACTACAACAGCAACAGAAAATTACAGATAGCAATGTCTAAGATTTGTCAAATTACCGGTAAGAAAGCCATGGTGGGCAACAACGTTTCGCACTCGAAGCGTCGCACCAAGCGTACTTTCGACGCAAACTTGTTCACCAAGAAGTTCTACTATGTAGAACAAGATTGCTGGATCCAGCTCAAGATTTCCGCAGCTGGTCTCCGCTTCATCAATAAGGTTGGTCTCGACCAAGCACTCGAGAGCGCAGCTCAAAAGGGCTACCTCAACTGGAAAGATATTAAAGTAATCGGCTAATCCACATCACACTCATGGCAAAGAAAGCTAAAGGTAATCGCGTTCAAGTAATCCTTGAATGCACCGAACATAAGGAAAGCGGTCTGCCCGGAACAAGCCGCTACATCACCACCAAGAATCGTAAGAATACCCCCGAGCGTTTGGAGTTGAAGAAGTACAACCCCATCCTCAAGCGCATGACGGTTCACAAGGAAATCAAATAATCCAAGTAATCACCCTTTCTCGCACATAATCAACTATGGCAAAAAAGACCGTCGCTTCGTTCCAAGCTGGTAAAACAGACGGACGTTCGTACACAAAAGTCATCAAGATGGAAAAGAGCCCTAAGACTGGCGCTTACATCTTTAATGAGCAAATGGTTCGCAACGAGGATGTAGACGCATTCTTCAAGAACTAATCTATCGAAACTCTCCCTACTAGCTCTATCATGACTAGTAGAACACCACATAGCTCTCGCAAGTTTTTGCGAGAGCTTTTTTGTCTGAACAAGATTCTCATGCAAATATGCATCTTTTCTACGTATGTTTGCCTGAATAGACTGCAACTTTCAAAGATTCAAGACCCTTCATTTCAAGATTTTGTCGTATTTTTGCACAAACTCTATGCTTATGGGATTTTTCAGCTTCTTCTCGAAAAAGGAAAAAAAGGAGACACTTGATAATGGTCTTCAGAACACTAAGACCAGCGTATTCTCAAAGATTGCCCACGCAGTTGCGGGGAAATCAAAAGTAGATGATGATGTGCTCGACAATCTCGAGGACATCCTCATCACTAGTGACGTAGGTGTCGACACAACTTTGGACATCATTCATCGCATTGAAGAGCGTGTAGCACGCGACAAGTATGTAAGTACCAGCGAACTCAATGTAATTCTCAAAGAGGAAATCACGCAACTCCTTGCTACAGATGGCAACGATGTGAGTGAAGAAAACCAAGGTTTTGAGATTCCATCCTCAGACACCCCCTACGTTATCCTCGTGGTGGGTGTAAATGGTGTGGGAAAAACCACGACTATAGCCAAATTGGCTTACCAATTCAAGGAAGAAGGCAAAAAGGTGGTGCTTGGTGCAGCCGATACCTTCCGTGCAGCCGCAGTGGAACAACTGAGCATTTGGGGCGAACGAACAGGTGTGCCCGTTGTAAAACAGAAGATGGGCGCTGACCCTGCTTCTGTGGCTTACGACACCTTGGCGCATGCCAAGTCCATTGGTGCTGACGTTGTAATCATCGACACAGCAGGTCGCTTACACAATAAGATTGGTTTGATGAATGAGCTCACCAAAATCAAGAAGGTGATGCAAAAGATTGACGTCAACGCTCCCCAAGAAGTACTCTTGGTTCTCGATGGAAGTACTGGTCAAAATGCTTTTGAACAAGCCAAACAGTTTGTCAAAGCTACAGAAGTGACAGCACTCGCCATCACAAAACTTGATGGTACAGCCAAAGGTGGCGTGGTCATCGGTATCTCCCATCAGATGCAAGTTCCCGTTAAATACATTGGTCTAGGTGAAAAAATGACAGATTTGCAGCCTTTCAATGCACGTGAATTTGTAGACTCTCTTTTCTCCAACGAGAAATAACATACTTTGCAGCACGATAGTGCCCTACCCTCCTCCAACACAACGACATAGACAGACATAATGAAGCATACCATTGACGTAATCACCATGGGATGTTCTAAGAATCTTGTAGATTCAGAGAACCTCCTCCGCCAATTTGCCGCCATAGGCTGCGACTTTCATCACAATCCAGAAGAACTGCATGGCGATATTGCTGTGATAAATACTTGTGGATTCATCGGTGATGCCAAGGAAGAGAGCGTAAATCAGATCTTGAACTTGGTGGAGCACAAAACTGCAGGTCAACTGAAAGAAATTTACGTCATGGGCTGTCTTTCTGAGCGATACCGCGAAGAACTCAAAGCTGAAATCCCAGAAGTTGACCGATTTTATGGCAAGTTTGACTGGAAAGATATTATAAAAGATCTCACCTCTACCGACAGTCTTGCTGCTATGGCTTGCAACGCTCTGAGCGCTCGTGTGCTAACCACCCCCAAACACTACGCATACCTCAAGATTTCGGAAGGATGTAATCGTACCTGCGCCTATTGTGCTATTCCACTTATTACCGGAAAGCACCAGAGTCGCACCATAGAAGACATCGTTAATGAGGTAGAGGACCTCGTGAAGATTGGTGTGCATGAATTTCAAATCATTGCACAAGAACTCACTTTCTACGGCATAGATCTATACGGACGTCAATGTCTTCCAGAACTCATTGAGCGCATAGCACAAACACCTGGTGTGGAATGGATTCGCCTACACTACGCTTATCCTACTAAATTCCCAATGGAATTGCTTCGAGTAATCCGAGAAAACAAGAATGTATGCAGCTATCTCGACATTGCTCTCCAGCATATCTCCGACCACATGCTCACGCGTATGCGTCGCCATATCACCAAACAGGAAACTCTAGAACTCCTAGCTGCTTTCAGAAAGGAGGTACCTGGCATCACGATTCGCACCACACTCATGGTTGGATTTCCAGGAGAAACAGAAGAAGACTTTGAAGAACTCATGGAGTTTGTGCGCATAGCTCGCTTCGATCGCATGGGTGCCTTTGCCTATAGTGAAGAAGAAGGCACATTCGCAGGCGAAAACTACGAAGATGACGTTCCAGCTGAAGTTAAACAAGACCGACTAGATCGTCTGATGCAACTACAAGAACAGATTTCTGCTGAACTTTCTGCAGAGAAAGTAGGAAAAGAGTTCCGCATCATTATCGACCGAGAAGAAGAAGGCTACTACATCGGTCGTACAGAATTTGACTCTCCAGAAGTGGACTGCGAAGTTTTGGTGTCTAGCTCCGACTACCAACTTGAAATCGGGCAGTTCTACGAAGCACGAATCACAGCGGCAGAAGAATTTGACCTTTACGCTGACATCGTGTAGCCGCACATCTTTCACCCCCAATAAGTACCCTATCAATGAATAACAAAGAGTTTATCAATGCATTGGCAACGCGTCTGCAGGAAAATCCCAAGACTGTAAAGCAGCACGTCGAGGCCCTGGTAGACGCCTTGGCGAATATGCTCGACGAAGGAGCGACCCTCAACGTGCAAGGCTTTGGCACTTATGAGGTGAAGAAGAAGAAAGAGCGCATTATTGTGCACCCCATCACCAAGCAACGCCAACTAGTTCCCCCAAAACTGGTTATAGCATTCAAGCCCAGTCCCACGCTCAAAGACAAAGTAAACGCGTAATCTCCATGGAAAAGAAATTTCAACCGCAAGATCTCGCTGCTCTACTAGCTCATCAACAAGGCATCTCCACAGAAGAAGCCTTGAACTTTGTGCGTGCCTTCTTCGAACTCACCGAGGAGGCCTTAGTAAATGATAGCCTTGTCAAAGTTACGGGATTTGGCACCACAAAACTTGTGGTTGTCAATGAGAGAGAAAGCGTCAATATCCACACTGGCGAGCGTTTTCAAATCGGCAAGCATACAAAAATCACGTTTACTCCCGACAATACTCTGCGTGATTTAGTAAATAGTCCCTTTGCTTTGCTCACCACCACCACACTTTACAACGAAACACCTGAAGAAGAACTAGATTCCGTACCCGTTGCAACAGAGGAATACGGCGAAGAGGAGGCTACAGAAGTGCCCTCCCATGAAACTGTGGTCAGTGAAGTTGCTGAGAGCTTTGTATCTCCAGAGGAAGAAATTCTGACGGAAGAAGATGAGGCTACGACGGAAGAAGATCGTGTTCCGATGAATGACACGCCATCTACGGAGGTTGCAGAGGATACCCAAGAAACAACTACAGCTACTCTGCCTGTGGCGCCAAATGATGAGCGAGGAATCCAAACTGCAGCAGAAGAACTTTCTCCGGATCAGCCAGAAATATATCCTACTTCTAGCACTGCTATGACGATTCCTGCTGATGTTGCAGAAGAAACTGCTGACATCCCAAACTCATCCTCAGCAGCTGGCTATACGAGTACAGAAGAAAGCCACGCTTCTGACGAAGTACCTGAAGTATCTCTCGAGGAAGCGCCAGAAATCGTCATTGCCGAAGCGCCAATTGCAGTTGAAGAACCTGCAGAAGAAATCGCAGAAGTTAGTACAGATTTGACAAGTCAAGAAACGCCTGCCGCTCCTCCTCCCGCATCAATAGAAGGGACACTGCAGAATGTAACAAACCTCCAAGGAGAGATTCACGTAAAAACAGAAGAAATAGGAAATAAAGTGCATCACCACCGCACGCGCTTCAACATCCTTCTCTTCGCTTTTGTCCTCCTATTATTGGTTCTCACTTATTTTGCAGGCTATTATCATTGGCTCTGTCCCAACTGCCCACAGATGCACACTGTGATGTCGACTCCAGCAGTTGTTACTAACCACAACACTGACGCGAATGCTACGCTGCAAACTTCTTCGCCCAAGCTGGACCCTCCAGTGACCTCTGGTGAAAATCAAGCCTCTTCTTCTACCGCATCCAAGGATTCGGCAAACATGACTGTTGCACCTACAAATACTACAGCTGAAACAACAGCAACGACCTCCGCTCCCACTCCTACCGTTGCGGAAAAGCCTCAGGAAACTCGACGCATCGTGCTGAAAGGAAACCAGTTGACCGCTCAAGAAAAGGAAGGCCTTCGCACTAAGTCAAGAGATTTCCAACAGATGCCACATGGTAAATCCATGATTGTAGGCACCTACATGACGCATGTAGTCAAAGCAGGCGAAAGTTTGCCACGCTTATCAAAGCTCTATTATGGTAGTCCTAACTATGCCAACTATATAATCTTGCACAATCATATTGATCGTCCTGACCTTATCAAAATAGGTCAGCGCATCAAAATCCCACAATTGATGCAAGAATAGACAGAGTAGAAGCTTGACGCAAACAAGCGCCACACTGCTTTTCATCCAGTTATAGCATAAAGCACCCCATCCAATCTCCACACAATTCGTGCGAGCTTGGATGGGGTGCTTTTTGTGTTTGGAGTAAATCGAAATTATAGCTGTAGTTTCACATGAAAAACAGTGTGAAAATAGCGAACAAAATTACTATCTGTAAGCAACTAGTAAGCTACAATTTTCCTAGAGTGAGGTTAAAACCATGGTCAAAAAACGATTTACAAGGCAGAACTATCAAACTGAAATGGTAGAAGGTAGCCAACTTTTTCAATTTCATAGACTGCATCCTCACCATAAAGCAGCACGCGAATCGACTTTTTGTAGCGCGTCTCCGCTTCGATAAGGACCTGACGGCAGATTCCACATGGGCTAATTGGGTGTTCCAAAAAGGTTTCTTCCTCGGCTCTTTTAGCAGCTATGGCGATACATACAGGCGCCACGTCTGGATATTGCGCATTAGCATAAAACATGGCAGTTCGCTCTGCACAAGAACCAGCAGGATACGCCGCATTTTCTTGGTTACTGCCACAAACCACTACCCCATTATCCAAACGCAGGGCTGCACCCACACAGAAGTGAGAATACGGTGCGTAACTAGTTTGCGTGGCATTCTTAGCTTGTTGCAGCAATTCTACATCATCCGCAGACAAACCTTCGCCTTGAGGATAAATGGTATAAGGAAGAATATGTTGAGCTTTAGACATAAGCAAATGAATAAAAGTGATACTTCTATGCAAATATAAGGATTATCTCGAGAAACAACACAATTCTATTCCATAATTTTACAGAACGTTTCTTCTGAAATAGAGATTATGACACCATACACAGCGCAAGAAGAAAGGAGGTTCACGCAATGCGCAACCCTACATTTTGTGAGGACCTAGAACCATTCTATGATAGAATCATTATTTAAGTGTTAAATCAGAAGAAAAGAATCCACGAAAGTTTTCTAAAAACCAGCCACAACACACACCATAAATCCAATGTTATGGAAGTCATATCAGAAAAAATGATTAGACTAACCAAGCTCTTCACCCATTCTGTAGGAGAAAGCAGCAGTTACGTCGGAGATTTTCAGAAAAACGTCGGAGTTTTTTCAAATTATCTCGGACAAAATTTTCTAATTGTAGGAAGAAACCATCGCATACTTCCCAGAATGTGGTATATAAACAGGGAAATAACACTTAAAACCAACGAACACACCACAAATTTCATCGAAAAACACCAAAACCTAATCAACAACAGCGCGGTTATTTGCGAAGAGTATTCCACTCACTTCATTTTGCGCGTTAAAAACAGCCATGAATCATGTATAGTTTTCCTAAAAACAAACCAAGAAGCAGTGTAGCATTCCCCTCTCTTTATCAAAGACTTTACGCGCACCTCGAGCAAAAACACCACAAAACAACTATTCCTAGTACGGGCTGTTGCTCATCTCAAAGAAAATTCGTAACTTAGCACATCGAAATTGCCTAATTATGCTCCATTTTTTCCGACATACATTACTTCTTTGTGCGTTGATTTTCACCGCATGCCAAACATCTGGCTCTCAACAATCTCAAGCGCGTCAAAAAGATGAAGCAAATGCCCTGATTCTGTTGACCAACGCGAGAACCGCACTACAACAAAAACGCTACGACGAGGCGAGAAAGCAACTGCGCTCTCTGAGAAGCAACTGCCCCCTAGCTCTCGATGGTAGAGAAGCTGGGATATTGCTAATGGATAGCATCGAAATAGCCTTCACTGCTGATAGACTTAGACTCGCAGACAGCCTGATGCAAGACGAAATACAACGCAACGGCAAGGCGAATGCTCAGACTCAAGCACGCTTCGATGAACTGTGTCAACAAGCAAAGTTCTATCACCGTAAACTCCAACACGACATCGACCAACGAAAAAGCCATGACTGATCCCTATTCTTCCATAGAATCTCCGGCACCTCGTCCTGATAGCTTCTGGCAATCGGAACTTAACGAGAGTCAATGGTCGGCTGTCCGCGAATGCGAACGCCCTCTGTTGGTCATTGCAGGAGCAGGTTCGGGCAAAACACGCGTGCTCACCTACAAAATAGCCTATCTTCTCGAACGCGGCTACGCACCATGGGAAGTATTGGCTTTGACCTTCACCAACAAAGCTGCCAAAGAGATGAATGAACGCATCAGCAACATTGTTGGACCAGGACGAGCACGGGGGCTTTGGAGTGGAACTTTCCACAGCATTTTCGCGCGCATATTGAGAGCTGAAAGCCAAAGCATCGGTTTTGACAGCAACTTCACTATCTACGACTCTGCCGACTCTCGTTCCCTTCTTAAGTCGATTATCAAAGAGCTCAAGTTAGATGATAAGACCTACAAGCCATCAAAGGTGCAAGGACGCATCTCCGATGCAAAAAACAGGTTGATGTTGCCCCAAGAATACGCGGCAGACCCTCACTTCACCAGTCGAGATGCCCGCGACAACATGCCCGATTTGCACCGTGTCTACACGGAGTATTTTCGACGTTGTCGCACAGCAAGAGCCATGGATTTTGATGATTTGTTGCTCTACACCTTCCTTCTCTTTGACAAAGTGGAAGAGGTACGTAAGCGATATGCGCAGCGTTTTCGTTACATTTTGGTCGATGAGTATCAAGACACCAACTATGCCCAACACGCTATCGTGAGTTTGCTCACGAAAGACAACCACAACATCTGCGTTGTTGGTGATGACGCACAAAGCATCTACTCTTTTCGTGGGGCAAACATCGATAATATCTTGCAATTCCACCGCCAATACCCCGAAGCAGTGACGGTGAAATTGGAACGCAACTATCGTTCGACCCAAAATATCGTTGATGCAGCCAACAGCATCATTCGCCATAACAAAGAACAAATCGAGAAAACAGTTTTCAGTGAAAACGAAAAAGGCGAAAAGATTCTGTTGATGCCTTCCGCCTCTGACAAGGAAGAAGCAGCAAAAGTGGTAGGACACATTTCCCGCCTTCGTCGCAGCGAAGATCTGCCACTCAACGAAATGGCGATTCTCTATCGCACCAATGCTCAGAGCCGTTCTTTTGAAGATGCTTTGCGTGAACGCAACATTCCCTATCGCATCTATGGTGGTTTATCTTTCTATCAACGTAAAGAGATTAAAGACGTCATTGCTTATTTCCGTTTGGTCACCAACTTAAACGACGAAGAGGCATTTAAGCGCATTGTCAACTATCCAGCGCGCGGTATTGGAAACACCACGCTGCAAAAGATATTCACGGCATCGCGCGAACAAAATGTCAGTCTTTGGGCGGTGGCAGAACAACCTTCTCTCTATGGTGTCGCACTCAACAAAGGCGTGCTCAGTAAACTCGAGGGATTTTGCAACATGATTCTCGATTTTCGCTCACGCGTGACGAACATCGGTGCCTTTGATTTTGCGACAACCCTCATAGACTACTCTGGCATCAAAGCCGATCTGCAAAAAGAAGATGGACCAGAAGGTCAAAGCAAACGTGAGAACGTGGAAGAACTCTTAGGTGCCATTCGCTCATTTGAGCGTGACACATTGGAAGAAACAGGACAACCCACAGTCTTCTTAGGAGAATTTCTGCAACAAAGTGCATTGCAAACCGATGCAGATCAGCAAGACGACAACACTCCCAAGGTAACACTGATGACCATTCACTCTGCTAAAGGCTTGGAGTTTGGAGCAGTTTTCGTGACTGGACTTGAAGAAGGCTTGTTCCCTGGTTCGCAAGCAAGATTCTTCCCAAGAGAAATGGAAGAAGAACGACGGCTTTTCTATGTCGCTGTGACGCGAGCTAAGCGCTTTTGCTTCTTGTCCTACGCCCAAAGCCGATTCCGCTATGGACAATTTGAGATTTCAGACCCGAGTCCGTTCATTGCAGAAATCAGTCAACGCTTTGTTCAAGAAGAAACTCTTGGTTTCGGCAGCGAAGGTCACATTCCCAGCGCGCTCAGAGAAGCTCTTTTTGGCAACGAATGGGACGAACCAACAAGGACTCCAGACTTTTCAGCAAAGACTTCTAGCAGTCGCGCTTATCCCAAACCAACGATTAAAAAAGACAAGCCTCTTTCGTCTAAAAATAGCGCTAGCACATCCTCTTCACTTGGATTTTCTAGCAGCTCCGCCCCATCATCTTTGGCTTCTTCTCTGAAACCAATGAGAGCAGCACAGTCAAAATCTGCTTCAGCTGCAACTAATGCAGCTATAAGTGCACTATCAGAAGGAAGTCACATCGAACATGATCGTTTCGGCAAAGGAACGATTCTAGCCATCGAAGGTTCTGGCGAAAATGCAAAAGCCGAGGTGGAGTTTCAAGCCGTTGGACGAAAAAAACTATTACTCAAGTTTGCTCGTTTCAAAGTGCTAGATTAGCCTTTGGTCATACCAATGAGAATGAGTAATTTTGCAACAACATTGAATACCCTACATGAGTAAAGACAATACACTTCAAGGTTCTTTCTCCGTGATAGCCGACTTTGAAGGAAATATCAACGACCTTCTCAACGTGCAAGTGGATGGAACTCTCCCAGTTCTCCCACTTCGTAACATGGTTCTCTTTCCTGGCGTGGTAGCTTCTGTGGCAGTTGGCCGCGAAAGCTCTCTCGAACTGATTCGATATGCCGAGCAACGCGGAGGGGACGCCTATATTGCGGTATCCTGTCAAGTGGACGCAGCTATCGAAGTTCCCACGATGGGAGACATCTACCCTACAGGTACTTTGGCAAAAGTACTACGCGTGGTAGAAATTCCCAATCACCACCCCACAGCTATCCTCCAATCTTTCGGACGTATAAGCCTTTCTCCAGAACCTACACGCATCAATCCGTTTCTCCGCACCCACGTTAGCACACTCCCAGAGGAGTTGCCCGAAGAAAACGATGCGGAATTCAAGGCTCTATTTGAGACTTTTCGTGAAGCAACGCTGCAATATATCAAACTGAATGAGAATTTGGGTATGGAAGCCTTTATGGCTGTACAAAATATCTCTAATCCCATCTTCTTCATCAACTTTGTCGCAACAAACCTACCTTTTGACACAGAAGAAAAGGCTTTATTGCTTGAAGATGGCAACATGATGAGCCGCACCTTCTCCTTATTGCGCATTTTGCAACGCGAACTTCAGTTTGTAAAACTCAAACAAAAGATCAGCGAACGCACACGCGAAGAACTGGATCAACAACAAAAGGAGTATTATCTCCAACATCAGATCAAGAACTTCCAAAAGGAATTGGGCAACTCTGAAGGAAATGATGCCCAAGAATTAAAAGAGCGCGCTAAATCGCTGAGTTTGCCCGAGAATGTGCAAAAGATATTCGAAAAAGAAGTGACCAAACTGGAGCGCATGAACACTTCAGTGCCCGACTATAGCGTGGTTTACAACTATCTTGACACAATTTTGTCACTTCCTTGGGGCAAATGGACTACCGACAACTTAGATTTGCGACGCGCACAGCGAGTGCTTGACCGCGATCACTATGGAATGGAGAAGGTGAAAGAGAGAATCCTCGAACACTTGGCTGTGATGAAAGTCAGCAAACAGCATCCCACCACGATTCTCTGTCTTTATGGCCCTCCTGGTGTAGGTAAAACTTCGCTTTGCCGCAGCATCGCTGAGAGCCTCGGACGCAAATATCAGCGTATCTCTCTCGGTGGCGTGCATGACGAAAGTGAAATTCGTGGACACCGCCGCACCTATATTGCTGCGATGTGTGGACGCATCATGAAGACTATCATTAAGGCGGAAAGCAACAATCCGTTGTTGGTTCTTGACGAGATAGACAAAGTGGGTGGACGTACGCATCATGGCGACCCACAAGCTGCCTTATTAGAGCTACTGGATCCCGAACAAAACAATACGTTCCACGACAATTTCCTCGATTTCGACTACGATTTGAGCCAAGTATTCTTTATTGCCACAGCGAATAGTTTGAGCAACATCCCAGATCCTCTGCGTGACCGTATGGAACTCATCAATGTGGAAGGCTACCTCACCGAAGAGAAGAAAGAAATTGCAAAGAAACACCTTTTACCTCAAGCACTTGAGAGTCTTCAGTTGCCATTTTCATTAAAGGTGTCTCCAGCTGCGACCGAATTTCTCATCGAAAAATATACGCGCGAAAGTGGAGTGCGACAATTAGAAAAACAAATCGCCAAGTTGGTACGCAAGATAGTGCTCAACTATCAGATTTCCGATGAGGACCAACAAAAGGCGATGGCTAACAAGACGCTAAAACCTGCGGATGTGCAAGAGATTATGGGAACTCCTCCCTATAATCGCGACGCTTATCAAGGTAATGATTTTGCCGGTGTGGTGAATGGTCTAGCTTGGACTGCCGTAGGGGGAGAAATGCTCTTCATAGAAAGTAATATCAGCCGCGCAAAGAGTGGGCGTATGACCATCACAGGTAACCTCGGAAATGTGATGAAAGAAAGCGCACTATTGGCTTTTCAATATGTGAAGTCGCACTTGGACGAGCTCGGAGTGGACCATCGCATCTTTGACCATTGGAAACTTCACCTCCATTTCCCCGAGGGTGCAGTGCCCAAAGATGGACCTTCTGCCGGTATCACCATTGCTACTTCGATGGCATCTACACTCACACAGCGCAAAGTACGCCCTCGTCTAGCTATGACGGGCGAAATTACGCTCCGTGGCAGAGTACTTCCTGTCGGGGGAATCAAAGAAAAGATTCTGGCAGCCAAACGCGCTGGCATCACAGACATCATTCTCTCTAAAGACAATGAGAAGAACATACTCGACATTCCCGAACGCTATGTCAAAGGAGTCACATTTCACTTCGTTTCCACGGTGAGCGAAGTTTGGAAAATTGCGCTTCTCGATGAAAAAGTGTCCAATGCCATAGACCTTACTATCCCACACTCCAAGAATAAGAATACAGATAATGAGTAATATCACCCCAAGCCTTCGACAAACGTGGCGTAAAGGCGAGCCTCTATTCCAATTACAGCATACCGATGCAGGAAGTGCTGCGCGTGCTGGTAGCATCACCACAGATCACGGCACCATCGAAACTCCTATCTTCATGCCCGTTGGTACCCTTGGCACGGTGAAAGGTTTGCACACTCATGAGATTCTCGATGAGGTGAAAGCCCAAATCATCCTCGGAAACACGTATCACCTCTATCTCCGTCCAGGACTTGAAGTGCTGGAAGCTGCGGGAGGTCTGCACAAGTTCAATGGTTTTCACAAACCAATGCTCACCGATAGTGGCGGCTTTCAAGTTTTTTCTCTCACGGGTATCCGCAAATTGAGTGAGAATGGTTGCGAGTTTCGTAGTCATGTTGACGGCTCCAAACACCTCTTCACCCCAGAAAGTGTGATGGACATAGAAAGGACCATTGGCGCGGACATCATGATGGCTTTCGACGAGTGCCCTCCTGGCACTGCGGATTTCGGATACGCACGCCAAAGTCTCGATCTCACGCATCGTTGGCTCGATCGTTGCATCAAGCGCTTCTCAGAAACAGAGGACAAATATGGTCACCACCAGGCACTTTTCCCCATCGTTCAAGGTTGTGTTTACCCAGAATTGCGCCGCGAAAGTGCACTGTTTATGGCAGAACGTGACGCAGAAGGTTATGCCATCGGTGGACTTGCTGTAGGCGAACCAGCCGAGAAGATGTATGAAATGATTGAGGTTGTCAATGAGATTCTCCCAACAGACCGCCCACGCTATCTCATGGGAGTCGGCACTCCGATGAACATCCTCGAAGGTATCGAACGAGGCGTAGACATGTTTGACTGTGTGATGCCAACGCGCAACGGACGTAATGGTCAAATCTTCACATGGAATGGTATCATCAACTTCAGAAACGCCAAATGGGCAAAGGACTTCTCTCCCGTAGACCCCACGGGTACCGCACATTGTGATCATGCCTACACGAAGGCTTACTTACATCACCTCTTTAAGTGCAAAGAACTCTTGGCACTTCAAATAGCTTCGATTCACAATCTCGCGTTCTACCTCGAATTGGTGAGAGTAGCGCGCGAGCATATCTTAGCCAACGACTTTGCAGAATGGAAGAGAAACGTCCTTCCTCAGTTGGCTCACCGACTTTAATCTCCACATCATCTCATGGATTTCAAAGATAACGATGCGGAATTGCCCGAGAACCTAACTCAGCCTTCTGAAGAAGGAGAAGAGATGACAGACCTCTCAACTAAAAACTCCGACTTTCCAGAAGAGTTAATCAACTCGGAAACAATAAATTCCGAATTTTCTTTTGAAGCAACTCAAGAAGTGCTAGATACTCTCATAGATGAGGGTGATATTAGTACAACAGTCGAGGCGGCATCATCGACGGAAGAGACAGAAATGTCCCTTTCGCCAGTGGTGTCGCGCGCTGCGTCTAAAAAGAAGTGGCTCAAATGGCTGCGATGGTGCGTATTTTCACCTTGGTATCTCCTAAAAGGACTATGGTGGCTCATACGCTCCTTCTTCCGTGGCGTAGGTTGGTGCTTCCGTAGCGTATTGCGCTTAATTGGTTTTCAGAGAATTGACCGATATATCCTCAACAAATATCTCAGCACTTATTTCTTTCTATTGGTACTCATCATCACGATTGCCATTATCTTTGACTTTAACGAGAATATCGACAAGATAACCAATGGTGGTGCCAAATGGACTGAGATTCTTTTCGACTACTACGCGAACTTTGCTCCCTATTTTGCAAACATGTTCTCACCGTTGTTCGTCTTCATTGCTGTCATATTCTTCACAACCAACCTAGCGAATCACTCGGAAATCATAGCGATGAAGTCTACGGGTATGAGCTTCCGTCGTCTACTCCGCCCCTATATGTTTGGCGCTACGTTTATTGCGGTCATCACCTTCGCATTGGGGGCTTACGTCATTCCCAAAGGTAATGTGGCGCGCGTGAACTTTTCCAACAAATATATCAAGAAACAGTTGGTGATTGACGAAGCAGACAACATACAGATGCAAGTAGACACTGGTGTTGTAGCTTATATCTCCCATTTTGACAATACACTTAAGTCGGGGTCAGGCTTCTCATTAGACAAATTCTCCGAGAAAAAACTAGTTTCGCGCCTCACTGCTCAGACGATTCAATATGATACGCTGGCAGATCACAAATATTCGTGGACGCTTCATGGATATATGATACGCACGCTCACTGGTACGCGAGAGAAAATCAAATCTGGCGACAAGCTTGATACGACTATCGTAATGGAACCCAAGGACTTCTTCTTCATCCGTGGGCAACAAGAAACGATGACAGTGCCAGAACTTGACGCATTTATCGCGCGTCAGCGTTTGCGTGGCGCAGCTGGACTGAGCACCTTTGAAGTAGAATTCCACAAACGCTTTGCCTCTCCATTCGCAGCTTTTATTCTTACGCTGATTGGTGCCTCTATATCGGTGCAAAAGCGCAAAGGCGGCATGGGCACGAGCATTGGTATTGGGCTTGCTCTTACCTTTACTTACATTCTACTTCAGACAATTTCATCGTCTTTTGCCACAAATGCAGGCATGGTAGCTTGGTTAGCCGTATGGTTGCCCAACATTCTCTACACTTTCATCGCATTTTGGTTCTACAAACGAACACCGCAATAACGCAACCGCTGCGTTACATTCATTGAACCCTCCTATTACATTATAATGAGTAACGAAAAAAACACCTCATTCGAGGAAACTATATATTCTACCTCCGCAAGTGGAGAGTCAGCACAAAGCAAAAACCCTTATCCTGCTGCCGAGGTGATTCCTCTTGGCTGTGAGGATTTCACGGACAACTCAGACCTTTCTTCTGAAAAGTCTGAAGATTCATCTGTGGAATCCTATATTCCCTCGCAACAATCTGAAAAATCTGTTGATGCTCAAGCGAGTTCTGCAGAGATTTCCCATGCTTCCGTAGCGGAAGCGAAAGAAGATAAGCCCCAAACTGCAGAACCAGCGCCAGAACCTACGGTATATTTCGAGGACTTGGCTTTGAGTGACGATGTGCTCGACGCTCTTTGGGATATGCGCTTTGAGAAATGTACCCCCGTACAAGCCCAATGTATCCCTCATATCCTTGAAGGCAAAGACATGATTGGCATTGCGCAAACCGGAACGGGCAAGACTGCAGCCTTCCTCTTGCCTATGCTCACCCTACTCCACAAAGAACCGCATCCTGCAGACGCAGTAAACTGCTTGATTCTTTCACCAACACGCGAACTTGCGCAACAAATCGACCAGGCTCTCCAAGGTTTTGCCTATTACACCAAAACTAACAGCGTGGCTGTCTATGGCGGTAACGATGGCATCCGATTTGAACAAGAGCGCAAAGCCTTTTCCCAAGGTGCAGACATCATTGTCGCCACTCCTGGTCGCTTGATTTCTCATCTCCAGTTGGGCAATCTCGAACTTTCTCGCACCACCCATATCATTCTCGACGAAGCCGACCGCATGCTCGACATGGGATTCTTCGATGATATTAAGACAATCATGAAGCAACTTCCCGAGCATAAGCAGACTATTCTGTTTTCTGCGACAATGCCTCCGGAGATTGCGAAGATGGCGCGCGAAATGATGCACAACCCTGTGGAGGTAAAGATTGCCGTCTCTAAACCCGCAGAAAAGATTGACCAAAGTGTCTACGTATGTCGTGATAGTGACAAGACACCTATCTTGAAGCACATCTTCACCCAGCAGCCACCGGAGCGTGTGATTGTCTTTGTGTCTTCCAAACAACGTGTGAAGGAACTCAACGTCATTCTCAAGCGCAAGGGCTACAACTGCGCAGCCATGCACTCAGATCTCGATCAAGCTGAGCGCGATGTTGTGATGCTAGGCTTCAAACAGCGTAATATCGACATGCTTATCGCTACTGATATTGTAAGTCGCGGCATTGACATCGACGATATTCAGATGGTCATCAACTACGATGCGCCACGCGATCCTGAAGACTATGTGCACCGCATCGGTCGCACGGCACGTGCAGGACGAGAAGGTCGCGCCATCACACTCATTGGTGAGAAAGATCGCTACCCGCTCTCGAAGATTGAAAAACTTCTTGAGAAGAAAATTACCAGAAACCCCTTGCCTGAAGGCTGTCTTCCTCCAGAAGAACCCACTTCCCACGAAGGGCGCGGCACACATCGCCGAGGTGGCAACCATGGCGGTAGAGGCAACTCCGACAACCGTGGTAGAGGAAGAGGTGGAAAATCTCACGCTAGCTCCAACAATAACCGCAGTCAAAGCAAATCTTCACCAACAGAAAACAGCAAACAGGGACAATCTACCAACAGACAGCGTCGTCACCATCGTCGCCCCAATCAAGACAAGTCCAACTCGAGCAATAACTCCACTGCAAATCAAGCCTAATGGAACAGATCCTCCGATATTTCCCCGATCTCACCGATAAACAGAAAGAGCAGTTTGCGGCTCTTGATGCCCTCTATCGTGATTGGAATGCGAAAATCAATGTGATTTCTCGCAAAGACATTGACAATCTCTACGAACATCACGTGTTGCACTCACTAGGCATCGCAAAAGTGATTCGTTTTCGCCCAGGTTCTTCCGTCCTCGACATTGGTACGGGCGGAGGTTTCCCTGGCATTCCCCTCGCCATCCTCTTTCCCGAAGTGAAATTCCACCTACTCGACTCCATCGGTAAGAAGGTTAAAGTAGCCCAAGCCGTAGCGGAAGCCATCGGTTTGGAGAATGTACGCTGCTCTCACCGCAATGTCATGGAAGAGAAGGAGAAATATGACTTTGTGGTCAGTCGCGCTGTCATGCAGATGGGAGATTTGGTGAAACTTATCCGCAAGAACGTGCACCACGAACAAAAAAATTCACTCCCCAATGGCGTGATTTGCTTAAAGGGTGGCGACATTCAACTAGAAATGCGCCCATTTAAGAACTGCTGCGAGGTGTGGACCCTCTCGACTTACTTTGAAGAAGAGTTCTTCGAGACCAAGAAAGTGGCGTACGTGTCGTTATAACGAGTCACCACACTTAGACAAAACCCAAGAAACTTCTCTAACCTCCTCCCCCGCTTGTAGTACTTCCATCCCTACATCAAGTTAGTCGGAAAATAGTTAGTCCTTTTGTATCTCTAAAACCTTCCCAATATATGCTCACGGTCAAAAGTTTTTTCATGGAAATGCTGGGAGAAAACACCTATCTTCTCCACGATGAAACGAAGCAAGCCGTACTCATCGACTGCGGTGTGCTCCATCCTCAAGAAAAACAAGCCATAACCGACTATGTAACTGCCCACCAACTGCAAATCACTCAAGCGTGGCAAACACATGGTCACTTTGATCATATCTTTGGTTGCCAATGGGCATACGAGACTTTCGGAGTATCTCCCATACTCCACCCTGCCGACGAGCACAGATATCTGCATGCGGGTGAAGAACTTCAGCTTTTCTTGCATCAACGTGTGGAGATTCCTGTTCCCTCCTTGGCAGCATATTTAGCAGATGGCCAGATGTTGTCATTCGGCAACCATGATTTTGAAGTGATAGCCACACCTGGCCACACACCTGGTGGCGTATGTTTCTACTGCGCTTCGGAGAAAGTACTGATAACAGGGGACAGCTTGTTTGAAGGTAGCATTGGGCGCTGTGATTTGCCAGAAGGCGACATGGACACTTTGGTACAATCGCTTCAAACTCGTGTGATGACTTTGCCCGATGATGTCCGCATTTATCCAGGACATGGCAGAAGTTCTACCATCGGTCACGAACGAACCAGCAACCCCTACCTCATTTCCTAATCAATTCTTTGCTTATGCGTCTTTCACGTTTCCTTCTTCTTTTCGGATTTCTCAGCCTCACTTTGGCGATGAGCGCTCAGCAACGTAAGAACAATGCACGCACAGTGCGCAACTCTCCTGTCACGCCCACCAAACCCACAGTAGATGTGCATCATCTGATTGAAGTTTATGATTGGGCTAAGGCGAGTGCCGCCCTTCAATCCCTAGTGCAAAGCACAAAGGAGGCTTCCGCGAAAGATTCTCTCCAATCACTCCTAAGAAGTGTGCGCCGTGCCGAAGAAATGATGGCTACGACTCAGCAAATTGTCTTTATAGATAGTGTGGTGGTGGATAAATCAAAATTACTTTCTGCCATTAAGATGAGTGAAGAAGCAGGAAAACTGCTCCCCTCAGCCCAGGTCTTTCCTCATCGCAACAATGCAACACTGTGGTCTAACGCAACTTTTGTCAATCCACTCGCAAGCACTGCCATCTTTGCTGCACCCTATGGTCACAACCAGAGCTTACAGTCTGTGTTTCGTACTGGAAATGGGTGGACACCTGCCGCACCCTTAGCTGGTATCGACAGTACTTTCAACGCGCCAGACTACCCTTTTCTCCTTTCAGATGGCACTACGCTCTATTTCAGTGCAAAAGGTGCCGAATCCATTGGCGGATATGACATCTTCGTGACGCGTTACAATCCCGACACGCGACAATATGTCAAACCTACGAATGTGGGCATGCCCTTCAATTCTCCTGCCAATGAATACCTCTATGCGGTAGACCCTACCATGGGTATTGGATTATTGGCTACAGATCGCCGTCAACCTGAAGGCAAAGTCTGCATTTATTCCTTCCTTGTCCCCAGCGAGCGCAAGGACTATGATAGTGAGCGACTCTCCTCTGCCGAGTTGCGCCAGTTTGCTCAGGTTTCTTCCATCGCCCAAACGCAAATAGGTCAAACCGCTTCGATTAAAACGGTACAGCAACGTAAGGCGCAGCAAAAGCAACAGCTCAATGCAAGCTCTACTTCCCTTTTTCGTTTCGTGGTGAACGATAACAAAGTATATCACTCAGCAGATGATTTCACCAATAAGGAGGCGCGTGCCCTTGTTCCTCAATGGTTCAAGGCTCACCAACAACGCACCGCGCTTCAACAACAATGCGACGCTGCAGAGTTGGCGTATGCTCGCCAACGCACTCAGAAAAACGAGCAACAACTAGCGGTGGTGAAGCAACAACTTAGCGCTATCACAGCCCATGAAAAGGCTTTGGCTCAACAAATAAGACAACTAGAATTGGCACAATAGGCGGTGTATTTGCCCAAAGTGGGCAAAACTCTACGTGTCCTATCGCAATAGTCATAAGAAAACCTCATTCTATAAACCATTTATATCATGGACAACACTTATTTCCCCGAATCTGAACTCATCATCAACCCAGATGGTTCCATCTTTCACCTACATCTCCGCCCAGAACAACTAGCCGACAAAATAATTCTCGTAGGCGATCCTGGTCGTGTGGCTTTGGTGGCTTCTCACTTTGAAGAAAAGGAATGTGAAGTGGAGAGCCGCGAATTCAAAACTGTGACAGGCACCTACAAAGGTAAGCGCATCACAGTGCTTTCTACGGGCATCGGCTGTGATAACATTGACATTGTGGTCAACGAACTAGACGCACTAGCCAATATCGACTTTGCAACACGCCACGAAAAGCCCTACTTCCGTCAATTAGAATTGGTGCGCATTGGCACTTGTGGGGGATTGCAACCACACACTCCCGAGGGTACTTTCATAGCTTCCCAGAAAAGCCTTGGTTTCGATGGACTCCTCAACTTTTATGCTGGACGCAATGAAGCGTGTGACCTAGAGTTTGAGAAAGCCTTCCTCGCGCACATGCAATGGCAAGGCAATCAATGCATTGCTCACCCATATTGCGTAGATAATGATGCAGAACTGCTCGACCGCATCGGACAAACCGACATGGTTCGCGGAGTAACTATCGCTTGTGGTGGATTTTTCGGACCTCAAGGCAGAAGACTTCGTGTGCCACTCGCCGACCCCACTGCGAATGATAAGATTATGGCATTCAAACATGGTGACCTCTGCTTCACCAACTTTGAGATGGAGAGCAGCGCCCTCGCAGGTCTATCCAAACTCATGGGACATAAAGCCATGACTTGCTGCATGGTCATCGCTAATCGCGTGGCAGGCAAAGCTAATCCCAACTACAAAAACAGCATCGACACGCTGATTTCTCTCGTTCTCGACCGTATTTAATCCTCCACCTTCCTCGAGTGTTGCAAGTAGCTTCGCAGATAATCATTCACCTTGCCTAAGCATTGTTGCTAACTTCATCTATTTTGAAGAATAGTCTCTTACAAATCTCTCGAGGTAGCGCAAGTTCTTAAGCCTTTCTACTCTATTTTTCGCCAATCGTAGTGCAAAGAGGAGCCAAAATCTAAGATTATGGCAGAAAAAACTGCGATAAACCGCAAGATTTGTGCTCAATTCTTCGGTTTTATGCTGTACAGCATAAAAAATTATTTGGAAGTATAAGGCAAAACTCCGAACTTTGCAATCGTTATCCGTACGGTTCGTTCCTTCTAGAACGGACCACTTCTAACATTTTGTTAGAATTCAAAACGACGCGCCAGTGGGCGCGTCGTTTCTTGTTTATAGATCCATCAAATAACATCCCTTCATCGCTATCCACTCTTTGAGGTTCCACTTGGATAACCTCGTAAATTTGTTTCTGGAATTGTTAATTGTCAGCCACAAAAAAAGCAAGAGTTTCCTTCCATCTAGCACAACACTGTGAGGCTACTAATGGATGAAACTCTTGCTCATCAAGTACAGTATTCCGTTCTTTGGTTAAAACCTTCAATATTCAACAAGAAATCAGAGGAATTCTTCCTATGATTTGTTCTCAAACTTGGGAGTTTGTCACATTTTCGTCGGAGATAATTTCAAAAACGTCGGAGATAATTTCAAAAACGTCGGAGAAAATCTCAAAAACGTCGGAGAAAATCTCAAAAACGTCGGAGATAATTTAGAAAATGTCGGAGAAAATGGTGCCAAACTATGAGAGTTACGCGAAATCTCATTCAATGGAGTGAAAGATCTTGCCTGAGAATCGCGTATATAGCCCATGAGAGAGAATGAAACTCGTAGACACGTTAAAATGTCGTGCTTAGAGTGTAAAGTTTTCTCAATGAAACGGAATTGTAAGCTTTGTAATAAGGGAAACACATTCCTATTGCAAGCACATTAGAACATTCGTTTTTGTCCTTGTGCGTTGATATAGATTTGTCCTGCTTGCGGTTGCTCCACACGTTGTCCTTGAACGTTGAACCAGACGTTGGGACGAACCGTTGGACGCAAGGGAGAAAGATGTGTGATTACATCCGTTTCATCACGCACCACATACTTTCCTCCGCGCTGTTCGGTGGTGATTACGAAATAGCAATCGCCTGTGATCTCAGTGACATCGACAGATTGTGGCGACCCATTTTCGCTAGAAAAGACCACATTCACGAAATAATCCTTGGAAGTAACGTCAAAGGTCTGGTAATACCAGGTATATCCTTTGACTTCTTTCGTGTCCGTGATGACTTTACCAGGCCAATTACCATTCATATTGTTGTTGCCCTTGTTGTTCCAAGCGTGGAAATTGAGCGAAGTCCAGTTGTTTTCGTTACGCACATAAATGGTTGCTGTATGCTCTACAAAAGGACGAATGGTATAGGTGCGCGATACCACATTGGAAACTTCCCCTTCTGCAGAAAGAACACCCACTTGCAACGTAGCATCTTGAGTGATGCTGATGTTTCCATCAGCGGGTACACGCAAAGATTGAGCAGTAGGAACAGTGCCATCAGTGGTATAGACTAGCGTTTGTTTACTTTCTGACACACTGGTTACCTTTGCAGTAAACGCAGCTTCGTATTCTCCCGAAGGTTTATCCAACAAGAGAGCATTAGTACTGCGAGAAAGGAAATAAGTATAGTGCTGACCGCTGAGCACCTTGACATATTGTGTTGCGTCGGGTGCATAGTTTTCAGCCTCATCGCCTAGAACACAGAGCAAAGTGCCTTTGGTGCCCGCCACCGAAACGACATATTGTTTGGGTTCACGCGACACGATGGTTGGAACAGATGTGTTTACCACACCGGCTGCACGACGCACCTCAATCATTGCCTTAATAGCCTGCTTATGGTCGAGCCAATGACGATAGAACACACAAGGAGTGCCTGGCATTGCCAAAAGATAAGCATTGGCAGCTAGGGTGTCTTTCTTGATCGGATCGAGTGGTTCGCTAGCACTGCGCGTTTGCGTGTCATGATTCTCCACAAAAGTCACAGCATATTGGCGGAATTGGCGAGAATTGATGAGAGGGGCATTACTACCATTCTCAAGTTTACTCCAGTCTCCGCTATTAGCAGCATCACGCACGGTGTAGCGGAAGGGAAAATCAAAGACTGCAGACTGCGGTACGTTGTTGACTTTGGTACCATTGACCCAAAGTTTGGTGGCAGTACTATTGTCCCAATACTCTCCCACACTGAATTGTGGTTGAGCTGCTTGGTTATATTGAGCCACATACTCAGGAGCAAAGCCTTTGACCATATCGTAGCGGAACCCTGTATAGCCTAGGTCTTCAAGAAGAAACTTGAGATAAGCATTGTAGTTGTTGCGCACATTGTCACTTTTGTGGTCTATGTCGCGACATCCAGGCCAACCTTCGCCCGTGTCTTTGTTGCTACTCAAGGTCTGACCATGGCTTGCTGCCCACGTTTCCGTCTGACCACCATCGTCGTCGCCTACGATATCGCTAGACAACATCTGATAATTTACACCTTTGTAGGTCTCTTTAGGATAATCGGTCCACGCACCGTTCACACCGAGATTGTTGCGATGGTTGATGACAACATCGGCTATGATGCCAGTGCCTTTCGCCTTGTAGGTCTTAATCATCGAACGCAATTCAGCTTCAGTGCCGAATGAACTGTTTTGATTAAAAAGATAGACGGGAAGATAACCCATCACATTATCGTTCGTATTGCAGTTTCCACTTTGGGGCACCCAGATAAGTTGAAAGTAAGGCGCAATTTCGCTGCTTTGGGCTTCGAGCTTTGTCCAACGCGAATCGTTGAACGAGTCCCAATAAAAGCCCTGTAGCATGACCCCTTCATAGGCAGTGGGCCAACCTTGTGCTTGAGATTGAAGAGAAACTCCAGCAGAAAGAGCGAGGAGAAGTAGAGATTTCTTCATACGTATGTAAAAATGATTGGGGACACAGCGGAAATGTGAGATCAAAAGTCCATTCGTCTGTCATGCCCGCCTAGTGATATTTTAGAAAATAGAGCGGATGTGCCGCAAAAGACACATCCGCTCATAGGAAATGCTGTAGGAGTCGAGCTCCTGCAGTGCTAGAGACAGGACAAAGGTTGGGATACATTCTGCTATAAAACGTAAGGCAACGATTGTCCTCTGTGCTTATTTCGCAGTGAGAGTGGCATAAATGCCACGACCATTGAGTTGTTCGAGATAGAGACGAACGACATAAGTGCCAGCATCGGCCTTGAGGTTTGCACCGCCGAAAGTAAGATTGTTCAACGAACCACCGAGATTGATGTCCCATCCTCCGTTGAAGCGGAACTTAAATTCGCCAGCTGACTGGAATTTTACTTCTGCTTTGTAGCAACCTTCTGCAGCATTGTAAGTGAGCTCACTGTCGCCACCCCAACTATTGAAGCCACCTATCATACCCACCTTAGAGATTGCCACAGGAGCAAGAGTTTGCTTAGTGGCATCTTTGAGATCAGCACGTAGGTAATAGAGTCCTGCAGCAGGAGATACAATGTTCTGTTGCGCATCTGCATCAAAGTCACCATCAAGCAAAGCGAAACTATTTGCCCCAAGGTCAACAATCTCATTACGATAAGTATATGTGAGACGGAAAGGAGAGCTAATGCGAGCAAAACCTTGATAGAATCCATCAAAGTCAATAGTTGAGAGGTTAGCCACTGCTACTCCCTTGATACGAACACCCATATACTCAGAGTAGTTAGGAGCAGTAAGAGTGAAGCGAACGGCTGTTTCTCCATCAAAACGATAAGACTCATCGTTGATGTTGGCTAATGCTACTACACTGGCATTGAGCTTTCTTTGGCGAGGTGCCTTACCATAATACGAACGAACGGCTGTCTGGAGTTCCTCAAGAGAAACATTACCTAAAGAGTCAGCAGTAAGGACTGTGGCCTTCTGATCGCCAGACAATCCTTCAGCTGGAGTGAGGGTGATTTGATAAGAAAAAGCAGATCGAGGCGCACCTGTCACTGTAGACTTAAGTACTGTGACCGTAGGGTTAGGTCCTTGAACATCTAGCCCATTCATATCAATCGCCTTGACACTATCAATGGTGGCCGTAATGCTCTTCGACTCACCTTGGGCGTGAGTTTGAGGAGAAGCCCAGTCTGTATAATCTTCAGTACATGCTACGACGAGGGTCGTCATCGCAAGTCCTAGGAATAGAGGTTTCAACATAAGAATTAAGTGTTAGAAAGTAAATACCTTTATGCCCTCCTAAATACTTTCCCATAAAAGGAAAGCATTTAGACTAGGGACATAGGGAGATTCGATAACGATTATTGGGCTATTTGTTGGATGAAGTTGTATTGTCCTGTGAGGTCGTTGAAGTAAACCTTGTAGGTTCCCTTATTGAGCTTCATGTTTGGACCACCCTTGGTGGCTACACCATAGGGAAGCACTGTGGCAGAACCCCAACTTAGATCCCATTTCGCGTTAGCGCGGAACTTAACTTCAGAAGCATTCTCCAGCTTAAGTTCAGCAGTCCATACGTGGTTCTTAGCGTTGGCAGCAGTAGATGCAGCAGTCATGACAACGTCATTATCCCAACCATTGAACTCACCCACAATACCGATACTACCCTTTTCGCTTTCATCGATTTCAGTTGCTTCGGTCATCGTGAAGGTGTGCTTCACATTGTCAATGACAATGGTGTAATAACCAGCCTTAGGCGCTGTGACGTTGGGACCATCATCACCACCATCACGATAACGTGCAGTACCAGGAGTGCCTTCTACACCAACGTAAGCATAATCCCAGGCAAAGCTTTTACCATCTGCACTGTACTTGGGAGAGAATACCTTAAACTCTGCCTTGTCAGCAAAATAACCAGTATAGCTTACACTTCCTAAGCCTGTCTTCTTGTCGTAGTTAGCGTTAGCGATGGGGAAGAAAGGAAGAAGTCCCTTGCCGGCATCTGCAACATTATTGCTCCAAGACCCGGCAACATCTTGACCTACAATGTAGTTGAGCGCAACAGGAGCGTCACTCAATTCAATGTAGTAAGGAGCGACTTGCACCTTCACAACATTTGAGGCTATGCTTACGGAACCGTCTTCAACGGGGTTATTAGTTCCTGCGAAATGTGCATAGACACGGACGTGCAAAGTGAGTTTCTCAGGCATCGCTGACTCATTTTCCCACGCATAGAGCGTGTTCAAAGCCTTGTCAAGCGCTTCTGCATTGACGTCTACAGCAGTGCTGTAGTACTTTTCTTCGAGTTCGATGTAGTCTGCAACCGTTTTACCGGTCTTATCAGCAGCTGCTTCTGCCACAGAAGCATTGAATTTACCATCTTTAGAAACTTGGATAGCATAAAATCCAACACCAGCAAGGGGTGCTCCCTTGTCAGTCACATTGGGCTGAGACCAAGTGAGGCTTACATGCTTAGACGCGCGCAAGTCAAGCAGTTGGTTAGCATAAACCGGAGTGTTAAGTACGAACTCGGTGGGTTGTACCAAGGTAGGATTGGAATCCCTATCATCAGCGCAGGCGGTGAAGAGACTAGTGGCAGTGAAAAGCACGAGTCCCATAGTGAATATCTTGTTCATATCAGTGATGTGCTTGAAGGATTAATAACCATGATTCTGCTTGAGATTCGAGTTAGTGTTGATTTCAGTGTTAGGCAAAGGGAAGAGGTTCATGTCCTTGCTGAAGTTTGCACCAGTGGCTACGCCACTCTTCCAAGCCCAATTGTAATTGTTGTTACCACCGAAACGGTCAAAACGAATGAGGTCTGTGCGACGACGACCCTCAAAGTAAAACTCGCGAGACCATTCGTCCAAAATTTCTATGAGCGAATAGCTAGTAAGCTGACTAGCCTTTGCACGAGCACGAACCTTGTTGATTGCAGCTGTACCCTCAGAACTTGTGGTGCCTCCGTTCAAACGCGCATCGGCTTCACCATAAGTGAGATATGCCTCAGCAGCACGCATGAAGAAGAAGTCAGCGTCGGGGAAGAGGGTGTTCTTAGTCTTTGCACCATCTGTGCGATAGTTGTTGAATTTCGTCACGCTATAACCTTGTTTGAACTTTGTGGGTTCAGCAATCTTGAGCGTACGATCCTTACCCCAGAAAAGAGCGCGGTTGTCACCAGCAGCTTGTTGCATGTCGGCTGTTGTCACTTCTGGTGCATTTCCTTGTGGGAAGAACTTAGCTACGAGCTCGGGACGCGCACGATGGCCTTCCCATTTACCAGTTGTGTTGTTGCCAGATATGAACTGTGCATCGTTCATGTCATCATTGAACGCACCAGCCATGAGGAAGAGTGAAGTACCATAAGACGTGGTTTTCTCACCATCTTGCAGGAGGGCAAGGACAGCTTCTTCAGAAGCACCGTTGCTACCATTGTCTGCCATGAAGAGTTGTTGGTAAGCCGTCCAACCATTCACAGTCTTTCCAGTGTGGAGTTTATATGAAGAGTCCATGACCTTCTTAGCATATTCCTTAGCCTTAGCCCATTCTGCCTTACCAGTATAAACTTCAGCATTGAGATAGAGACGAGAGAGAAGCAACCATGCAGCCGCCTTATCGGCTCTACCATAACCTTCTTCAGTGTCCTTCTCGGGTTTTGCAGCTGCCATGTTTTGTTCAGCAGCGAGCAACTCTGATTCAATCCACTTGTAAAGATCAGCACGGCTCATCTGTGCAGGCTTATCCGAACCCACAGTGGTGCGGAAACCAATGTTTCCCCAACCATCCATGAGATAGTAATAATAGAGCGCGCGGAGGAAGCGTACTTCGGCAGTCATCGTTGCGTCATAGTTTGAAGCAACTTCCAAATAGTGGTTGCACATGGTAACACCAAAGAACAGACGATAGTAGAAGCCACGCAAGAAGGGATGCTCAGAGTTCCACTGGTTTTTATTGAGAGGTTGCACACCTTCGTCACCCCAAGCACTGATTGCTTCGTCAGCGGTAAGTTCTTGAGAATTGAAGAGTTGGCGCAAGAAACCAGAAGTACCACCATCGATACCATCAATGTCTGAATCGCCATTGGCACCTCCATTACCAGCTACAGCCATATTGGCGTAACACTTATTGAAGAGGTTCTGAGGATTGACGGTCATATTGGTGCTAGGGTCAATGGGCTTCACGTCCAAATCACCTACGCAGGAAGTAAGTCCCAAACTGAGCGCAACTGCTGCAACAGGAAGGAGGGATTTAATATATAGTTTCATATGACTATGCTATGTGAAGAGTTAGAAATTGAGCGACACACCAGCCAAGATGCTGAAAGGACGAGGATAAACGTTGTTGTCGATTCCGCCAAACACATCGGGATCTAAGCCTTTATACTTGGTGAGTGTGAAGACGTTGCTAGCAGTAACGTAGAGACGACCATTGATTCCTTCGTAACGCGCTCCTTTGAGGAGGTTCTCAAATGAGTAACCAAGGGTGATATTCTCCATGCGGAGGAATGAACCATTCTGAACAAAGCGATCAGAGAACACATTGTCATCAGTAGCCCAGCGAGGTTGGAGACTATAAACGGGACGGTTGCTCAAGAAACCCTTACTAAACACTGTGGAAACATTGGCAGAACGGGCCTCAAGATCGTTGTAAACGTAGTTATCAAGGGAAGCACGCAAGCTAAATCCGAAGTCCCATTGCTTATATTGTACCTTGGAGGTGAAACCTGCAGTCCAAGGAGCCATAGGATTCTTATAGAAATACTTGTCGGCATTGTTAATCTTGCCATCTCCGTTGCGGTCTACATAGACACCTTCGAGGGGTACACCATTCTTGTCATAGACTTGCTGATAAACGAAGAAGCTACTAGCAGGATGTCCGACAGCATGTGCTTGAATGTTACCACCAGTACCAGCTGAAATACCACCAGTAGGCACATAATAGCTTTCTCCTGTACCACCAACTAGCTCAGTAATTTCATTTTTGTTGTAAGTGGCATTGAAACCCAGCTCCCAGAATAAATCTTCCTTGGAGATAGCCTTCCAGTTAAGAGCAAGTTCCACACCAGTGTTTGTAAGCGAACCGATATTACTCGTCACACGGTTCTTAAAATTGGAACCAGCTGGCACGTCAACCGTATTGATGAGGTCGGTAGTCTTACGATAGTAGTAATCGAGACTACCATACAGGCGTTGATTCCAGAATCCAAAGTCAAAACCTGCATTATAGGTGGTTGTAGTCTCCCAAGTGAGTTGTGGGTTGTAAGCGTTAGGACGGTCTATGTTGCCAGTACCTACGAGAGGATAGTAAGAGTCGGCAACTAAGTTTGTGTTGTAAGAAGCAAAGTAGTTGTAGTCACCGATGCCTTCTTGTTGACCTGTCTGACCATAACCCAAACGCAACTTCAAATCACTGAGCCATTCAGCCTTCTTAAGGAACTTTTCGTTGTTGATTTTCCAGCCAAATGCAAAAGATGGGAACATTGCCCAGTGCTTTTCAAAGCGGCTTGAACCATCATAGCGGAAAGTTGCTGTGAAGAGGTAGCGGTCGAGGAGAGCATAGTTGGCACGTCCAAAGAAACTTACGAGATAATTCTCTGTCTTCCAGTTTCCTACTTTCTCTTGATAAGGGGTACCACGCAGGCCAGCATTGTTGTTGGTTTCAGGATATACTCCAGAACCATAGCTCTTTCCTTTACGATAGAAGTGTTGCCACTCATAACCTGCCATGATGTCGAAGTGGTGCACCTCATCGAAGGTCTTATTATATTGTGCATAGGCATTGTAGGAGAGGTTGTATTTGTCAATCTTCTCCCAACCATTGTAGCCATAGTAAGTATTTGTGCCTGAAGCAGGGTTCACCTCTGTGTCTTGGCGACCACCAGATATGTCAGCACCCATGTTCATGTGCAAACGCAAGTCTTCAAAGCCATGCACTTGATAGTCTAACTCCATGTTGCCGACAAAAGCGTGAGACTTTGCCACATCATTCTTCAAATCGAGCATCGAAACAGGGTTAGCTGTTGCGAGATCAATCTTTGTTTCTGGCCATTGGCTATCACCAAGCACGCTACCATTTTGCAACCATTGGAAATAACCTCCAAAGTTTTTGTAGCGAGCATCGGATGAGCGCACCGGTTTTGTGGGGTCCATGCCAACTGCTGCACCTACGGCTCCGCCATCTGCGTAAGTTGTCTTCGCATACATATACTTCGCACTGAGATTCACCTTTAAGTGATCTTCAAGCAACGAGGGGTTTACGTTCAAACTAGCAGTGTAACGGTCGAAATCTGAGGTGCGGAGGATACCTTCTTGGTTGGTTGCACCTAAGCTTGCGCGGAATGGCACATTTTTGATGCTACCTGTTACAGTGACATTGTTATCAAACGACAAAGCAGTTTGATAGATCTCTTTTTGCCAATCGGTGTTGTAGAACTTTTGCTCGTTGTTCTCGGTCACCCCAAGGGCTTTGTATGCATCAGAGTCCTCGCCGTAGTAACTTTTGACAAAGTCTACAAATTGGTCGCCAGTCATTACTTCTTGCGTCTTGTGCTTTTGACTGAGGGTAACACTACCATTATAGCTCACCTTCGCACGAGAGCCCTTACGACCTTTCTTCGTGGTGATGATGATGACACCATTGGAACCACGGCTACCATAGATAGCAGTTGCAGAAGCATCTTTAAGCACAGTGAAGCTCTCAATGTCGGCAGGGTTCACCATAGAGAGGGGGTTGGAAAGACCTTTCACACCTTGGTTGTCCATGGCCAAACCATCAATCACAATCAGCGGGTCATTGGAAGCATTCAAAGAAGAACCACCACGGATGCGAATAGTTGCACCTGCACCAGGAGTTCCGCTGCTTGTGGTCACATTGACACCCGCGATTTTACCTTGAATCATATCTTGAGCGTTGACAACAACACCCTTATTTTTCTCATCTGGCTTGATGGCAGTCACAGAACCGGTCATGTCGTTCTTCTTTGCAACACCATAACCGATGACAACCGCTTCGTTCAGACTGTTTTCTATTTGCTTCAGTACGATGTCAAGAGGCTGGCCTTCCCATTTCACTTCGAAACTCTCATAGCCGATATAAGAGACACGGAGAATTTGCCCCTTCTTGACTCCTTTTACTGTGAAGTTACCTTCGGTGTCTACTGCTGCACCGTTGGCAGAACCTTTCACAATCACTGACGCACCAATGAGTGGTTCGCCGTTTGCGTCTTTCACAGTACCCTTGGCCACTGTAGACTGCTGCTGTTGCACTGCTACACTCTCTGAAGGAGTGTTAGCAGCGACCATAGCTCCTGAAGGAAGCGCCATCAACAGCGTCATAAGACTTACAGATTTAAATTGCTTATGCATATATGGTTTAGACTTTTAGTTTGAAAAACCTACTTTGTATTTTGGGCGAAGCGCACCTGCATAGCGGTGTCTGCGCCGAGATGTATCTTATTTGAACGCGATGCTCTGATGCTATTTGATAGAGATTGCAAAACCACCACCAACTCCTGCGACCAAATCTTTCAATACAGTCTTGTTGGTCACTTGTAGCTTCTTGATAGTATAGCTTTCTGGCTTCTTGTTCCAAGCTGTTCCTTTAGCATCTGCATAAATGGTGGCTTGATACTTCTTGCCAGGGGTGAGGAAATCTAGTGAAAGATTGGTCTTATAACCATGGTCGCCAGCTGTGCAACCCACATACCATTCATCTTTCCCTTTTGCCTTACGCGCTGTTAGCACATATTCTCCTGGTTCTGCAGCTAGATATAAGCTCTTGTCCCAATCAATTGCTACGTCTTTAATAAACTGAAATGCGTCGGGACGAGCTTCATAGTGCTCAATCACATCAGCTGCCATCTGAAGTGGACTATACAATGTGACATAGAGTGCCAACTGGCGAGCGAGGGTTGAACGTACGCGACTATTGTTGCTTGGATTCATCTTGGAGATATCCATGACGAAGATACCAGGTGTATAGTCCATAGGACCACCGATGCAGCGTGTAAATGGGAGAATCGTAGTGTGATTCACTTGATTACCACCAAAGGCTTCGTATTCAGTACCTCGTGCACTTTCGTTACCTATCAAGTTGGGATATGTGCGACAAAGACCTGTAGGACGAGTTGCTTCGTGAGCATTGACCATGATTTTATAGTCGGCTGCCTTTTTTACTGCGTAGAGATAGTGATTGTTCATCCACTGTCCATAGTGATGCTCACCACGAGGAACAATATCTCCCACGTAACCACTCTTGACAGCATCATAACCATTGTCCACCATAAATTGGTACGCCTGGTCTAAGTGTCGCTCATAATTGCGAACTGACGAAGAGGTTTCGTGATGCATTATAAGCTTCACTCCCTTTTCCTTAGCATAACGATTGAGTTCTTTGACATCAAAATCAGGATAGGGTGTAACGAAATCAAAGACATAATCTTTTTGATGTCCAAACCAATCTTCCCAACCTTCGTTCCAACCTTCCACCAGCACTGCATCTAATCCATGTTTTTCCGCAAAATCAATGTATCGCTTCACATTAGCCGTGTTGGCAGAATGCTTACCATTAGAAGGAAGTTTGGAATAATCAGTCTCACCCAGCTTAACACTCGCCACAGCATCTGTATATGCCCATTTGCCACGTCCGGTAATCATATCCCACCACACTCCGACGTATTTTACAGGATGTATCCACGAAGTGTCCTCAATCTTCGAAGGTTCGTTGAGGTTAAGGGTTATTCTACTGGCGAGAATATCTGTTGCTTTTCGTCCTACGATGACAGTTCTCCAAGGAGAGGTCGTAGGTGTCTGGAGATATCCTTTGTCTCCACGAGCGTCAGGTGTGAGATGGCTTACGAAAGTGTTGTTGTTTTCTTGGTAAGTCAAGTGCATCGTGGGATAATCCACACACGCAGCCTCATGTATATTGAGATAAAGACCATCGTCCGTGCGCATTTGCAACGCGGTCTGCACCGTTGTGGGGCCTGCAGGTGTTGTAGAAGAGTTCTCAGTGATAGCAGACTTCATCTGCCCTCTAATACCAGACAGTTTAGTAGTTTGGTAATCAAATTCCTGAGTGTCGTAGTCACCAGCCACCCACCAAGCAGTGTGATTGCCGGTCATCGCAAATTCTGTCAATTCTTCCGCAACGACAAAATAGGTCAATTCCTTTTGGTCGGGGAATTCATAGCGAAAGCCAAGACCATCGTCGAATAAACGAAAGCGGATATTCAAATAACGATTGTTCTTGCTCTGTTTAAGTTGCACCAACAACTCGTTATAGTGATTGCGAATGCTACTCTCCTCGCCCCACACTGGCTTCCACGTTTCGTCAAAGCTGTTGTTTTCAAACTTGACAAGGCTAAAATCGCTAAAGAAGTCGGCTTTGCGATCAGCATCTTTATCAGTGGCGCGTGAAGGCTTCCAATCAAAATCTGTACTCTTGTCACCTTTCTCTTTTTTTAGTTGATATCCCAAATGAGAAGGTGCAACAATAGTCTTGCCCTCCATAGAGAGTACATACGTGGGACGGCCCTTTTCGATGCTAAATGAAAGTTCCATTTTCCCATCGGGAGAGGTTACTTTCTGAGCCATCATGGAGAGTACGGAACTCATAATGGCAGCGGAAACAAGAAATCTCTTCATGCGAATAACGTATCTGTATATTATTTGTATATTTAAATCTAAGAAGAGGAGCAATTCTAAGAAATGTAGCTCTTCATTTGCGGAAAACCTGTTACACAGCTCAAGACTGATAAACTGCAATTTCGCTATGTCTACAACGCAAATTTACACATTTAACCGAAACAAATCGCATGTATCAGAAAAAATATAGGATATCCAAAAGACTACTACGAACTATCTTTCTGATTTTCTACATCTTACAAAATATACTACTAGAGATTAATATAGATAACAACAAGGACTTTATAGTCAATATTAAGCGAAAGAAAGGCCGTTAAGAGAGCTTTTTATCAAACCCACCTTACAAATTTGAGTAGATGATAGACTTTTTTGCATTGCGCATGGATACATAAAGAAAACACCAAATCAGAAATAGTATATACACATTTCACACATAATAAAATTGCATAGTATATTACGCGAAATTACGAGAAAAAAACTAGAAAATGAGATTGTAATTTATCTCTTTCTCCTTACCAAACACAAACATTCTCATCGAACTTATAGTTTCCTATAAATCGAACTTGTAGTTTCCTATGAAAATAAGAAGAGAAAGCTAAGAACGAAACAGAAAAACTTTCGTTCCTTCACCAAACAACTCTGCGAAGCACGACTACCTGTACTTCATCTTCTTTGGAATGCCGGAGATTAAAAGCAAAGGAGGCATACATCCTCTTTACTGAATTCCGACTCTAGCCACCCTACTTCAGTCATTTTTACGAAGATGTCCACGAAAACAACTCCCCCTTTCCCTACTCTAGTGAACGCTCACATAAGAGATGGTACAAAAGTACCGAGAGAGAAGCATTTATAGGCAGAAAAGTTAGAGATTTCTCTGACAATCTGCACCTTAATTTCGAACTATGACATATATTTATATGAAGTACAAAATCGCTTCTTCAGCGAGCTATCCTGTTTTTTCCATAAAAAAGTGAGAAATCTCGTTGTTATGTCGAGAGAAATAGGTAAATTTGCACGCAATTTAATTTCATTCACCGCCTTATGACTGCCAATTTTATTGCCGACAAAATTGTCATGGATGGTCTCACCTACGATGACGTCCTTCTCATCCCAGCTTATTCTGAAGTTCTCCCACGAACCGTATCACTCAGCACGAAGTTTTCGCGAAACATTGAACTTCAAATCCCCTTTGTCACCGCTGCCATGGACACGGTGACCGAAGCTCCTATGGCTATTGCCATTGCTCGCGAAGGAGGTATCGGAGTTATTCACAAGAACATGTCAATTGAGGACCAAGCTCGCCAAGTAGCCATCGTGAAACGTGCCGAAAATGGCATGATTTACGACCCTATCACCATCAAACGTGGCAAGACAGTGCGTGAAGCCCTCGATTTAATGGCTGAATATCACATTGGCGGTATTCCTGTCGTAGACGATAACATGCACCTTGTAGGCATCGTCACCAACCGCGACTTGCGCTTTGAGCACAATCTCGACAAGGCCATCGATGAAGTCATGACTTCTGAGAACCTCGTTACGACAAACACCACGACTGACTTGGTAGCTGCGAGTGAAATTCTCCAACAGAATAAGATTGAAAAACTCCCAGTTATCGATGCTAATGGCAAATTAGTAGGTCTCATCACTTACAAGGACATCACAAAAGCTAAAGACAAGCCCATGGCCTGCAAAGACGCCAAAGGTCGTCTACGTGTTGCAGCTGGCGTAGGTGTGACCGCAGACACGATGGAACGCATCGACGCGCTTGTTGCTGCAGGTGCTGATGCCATTGTCATTGACACTGCTCACGGGCACTCTAAGGGTGTGGTAGACAAACTCAAAGAAGCAAAGGCTAAGTATCCAGAAGTAGACTTCGTAGTTGGTAATATCGCAACTGGTGAAGCTGCAAAGATGCTAGTAGAAGCAGGCGCAGACGCAGTGAAAGTTGGCATCGGACCTGGCTCCATTTGCACCACTCGTGTAGTAGCTGGTGTGGGAGTACCACAACTTTCAGCCGTATATGACGTTGCAAAGGCATTGGAAGGCACAGGTATCCCCCTCATTGCCGACGGTGGATTGCGCTATTCAGGCGATGTTGTCAAAGCTCTTGCAGCTGGTGGTCACAGTGTAATGATTGGTTCTTTGGTAGCCGGTTGTGAAGAAAGCCCAGGTGAAACAGTAATCTTCAACGGCCGTAAATTCAAGACCTATCGCGGTATGGGTTCTTTGGAAGCTATGGAAAATGGCTCTAAGGATCGCTACTTCCAAGGCGGAGTAGACAACGTGAAAAAGCTTGTTCCCGAAGGCATCGCAGGACGTGTTCCTTACAAGGGTGGCGTACAGGAAGTAATTTACCAGCTTGTTGGTGGTCTTCGCTCCGGTATGGGCTACTGCGGTGCTGCGACAATTGAGTTGCTCCACAACGCGAAGTTTACTCGCATCACCAATGCAGGTGTACAAGAAAGCCATCCTCACGATATTACAATCACAAGCGAGGCACCCAACTATTCACGTAGCGAATAAGCGCTTATGTCATTCTTTTAGTTTATCAGCTTATTACCTCACAATAAACAGATTAAAAGCGATAAACTATCGAAATGATATAACAAAACAAAGCCGACCAGAAAGGGTCTTTGGGAGCTTCTCGCTCCTAAAGACCTTTCACGGCATAAAATGACAACTTGTTTTGCTCACACTCTAATAGACCCTTACATGGGAAATTTGTAAAAAACTTTGGACTCTCAACTCCTAAACCTTACTTATTTCCTTATAGCATACAGCTTCTTTGAGCAATTTCTTTGTGTTCTTATGAAACATCTCCTTGTCTTCTTTTGGATGCTCTGCTCCACCCTCTCTTTGGTGGCACAATCTTTGGGCAATACTGTGCTAGCCACTATCGATGGCAAGCCCATTTCGCGCGATGAATTTATGTATGCCTACCAAAAGAACAAGGCACTTAGTGGTCAAAAATCACTGACTCCTCAAGAGTATCTCAACCTCTACATTAACTACCAGCTCAAAGTTGCTGATGCTTTAGCCATGGGGTTGGATACGACAAAGACTTTTCGCCGAGAATTCCAACTCTATCGTGACCAACAACTGTCTAAAAAGTTGGTCAATCCCTCTTTTATTGACTCTACAGCTAGAGCAATCTATCAAAAAGAAGCTCAACAACTTAATGGTAAAGACCTCATTGAAGTCTCACATATTCTATTGAATGTGCCCTCCACCGCTACAGCTGCGCAACGCGACAAGGTGGCTCAACGCGCAGACAGTCTTTACCAAGCAGTATTAGCAGGTGCCGACTTCGCAGAATTAGCACGCCGCTACAGCGAAGACAAAGGAACAGCACAAAATGGTGGCCAACTACCTACGCTTTATCCTGGCATGACAGTGCTTCCCTTTGAAGAGGCTGCCTACAGCTTACAGCCCAAGCAAATGAGTCGCCCTGTGCTATCTCCGTTTGGTTACCACCTTATCCTCATGCGCAACAGACATCCTTTGCCAGCTTTTGAACAGGTTTATCCTTCTTTACTACAATATCTCAGAGAAAACAACGTTGAAGAAGCAGCGGCACAACAAACTCTCACTGCACTACAAACCCAAACGGGACAGTCACGCACTAGCATCATGGATAGTCTCGCGCGCAACTTGACGGCTAACGACATACAACTAACCTATCTCATCCAAGAATACCACGATGGTCTGCTTGTCTATGAAGTTTCTAAACGCAATGTTTGGGATGCCGCAGAAAAAGATAGAGCAGCCCTAGAAGAAATCTTTAAGCGCAATCGCAAATCTCTGAAATGGGAGAAACCACGCTTTGTGGGTTACATCGTAGGTGCGCAAAATAAGAAACTCGCGAAGCGTGCTAGAAAGCTTTTACTCAAAGGAATTCCTGCAGATATGGACATTCGCGAATTCCTCCATGCACCTTTCAACAAAGACAGTGTGGTGGTGGCAGCCAAAGGTCGCTATATCGTGCAAAAAGGAGAGAATAGCACCATCGACCACTTAGCGTTTGGAGTTAAAACCTCCAAAGTCTATCTGCTCCACGACGACATGCCAGTTACGATGCTTGCAGGACGTATAGAGAAACGCCCAAAATCTTTTGAAGATGCGCGCAGCGAAGTGCTTGAAATTCGTCAAAAACAATTGGAAGAAGCGTGGTTACAGCAACTTAGAAGCTCACATCGCGTGACCATCAACCAAGAAGTACTCAAGTCCATTCCAATGGCACGATAAACCAGAGGGACTTTTACGCAACCCCTTCCCATAGCGTGACGCAATTGAAGGTGCTGTGCTGAAAATCCGTTATGATATGAATCCCTATAGACCACATTTCTGCTCTCCTATAGCCATTAGTATTTTGTTGCAATGGCATTACTTTGCAGAACATGCGGTAGTTTCCATAAATACTCCCCAACAAGATATCCAATATGAACAAACGCTTCGCTATATTTGCAGCTGGATTTCTCCTTCTCGGTGCAACCTTTGCCCAAATTCGTCAAAAGAACATTGTAGACGAAGTGATTTGGGTGGTGGGAGATAATCCAATTCTCCTCTCAGACGTAGAAGACTATCGCGTCAATGCCGAAGCAGAGGGGCAGGTTTTCAAAGATCCTTACGCACAAATCCCCGAACAGATTGCTATTCAAAAGCTCTTTCTCCACCAAGCCGAACTAGATTCTGTGGAAGTAAGCGATGCAGACGTTATTGCGTACGCTGATGCTTTGCTTGCAGAAAACGTGAGAAAAGCTGGTTCGAAGGAGACTCTTGAGGCTATTATGCACAAGAGCTATGCACAAATACGCCAACGCTACATACAACAGACGCGCGAACAGCAACTCATGGACGGAGTGCGCAGAAAGCTCACCAGCAACATCAAGGTGACTCCTGCCGAAGTTCGCGATTATTTCTCCAAAATCCCCAAGGATAGTTTGCCTACTGTCCCCACGGAAGTTGAGGTACAAATCATCACCCAACAACCCAAAGTGGACAGAGAAGAGGTTGAACGCATCGAAGACCTTCTCAATGGCTATGCCAAACGTGTCAACGATGGAGAGGACTTTGCACGCCTTGCCCGCATGTATTCACAAGATGGTAGTGCGCGCAATGGTGGTGAATTGGGGCTCAGCGGTCGCAATCAATGGGTAAAACCCTTTGCCGATGTGGCTTTTTCTCTCAATGACCCCAAGAAAGTGTCGAAGATTGTCAAGACTGAGTTTGGTTATCACATCATTCAACTCATTGAAAAGCGTGGAGACAAGGTGAATGCGCGTCACATTCTGCTCAAGCCCGAGATTAAATCAGAAGAAGTGGAACGTTGCCTCTCGCGCTTAGACTCTATCGGCACGGACATCCGCGACCAAAAGTTCACATTCGAGGATGCTGCTCGCCAACTTTCTGACGACAAAGATACGAGAAACAACCACGGTCTTATGGTGCAAATGAATCCCATGCAACGTGAGATTCAAGCTCGCTTTGAGATGAAAGACCTTCCCCAAGAGGTAGCGAAGGTGGTAGATACGCTCAAAGTAGGACAAGTGTCCAATGCTTTCACCATGATTGACCCTAAGACCGGTCAAGAAGTTTGTGCTATTGTAAAACTTCGCAGTCGTATTGAAAGCCACCCTGCTAATGCTACCGAAGACTTCCAAACTTTGCGCAATGTATACCTCAATCGTCGCAAACAAGAAGTTATTCAAAAATGGATTGCCGATAAGATTAAATCCACTTACACTCGCATTAGTCCGGAATGGCGCAACCACCAATTTGAATACTCTGGCTGGATTAAGTAGATTTCAGACTGCTTTGCAAAGCCACCTATCGTAGGGCTCTTTGCAGAAATACTTATCTCTAGAAACTTCTATCCTAGCTAGTTCCCCAATACGTTCTAGACTTCTTCTCTATATTTTGAAGCATTTCTTCCCCTTTCGACGATCATTTCTGTTTGCAGTAGGTTTACTTTTCGTATGCCTACTGCAAGCCTATGCGCTCACTATGATGCCCAGTCGCAAACGTGCGAAGCCTCGCGACGAACGCATCCAGATTCACCATGCCGACGTCCTATTTCGTGACGTAGCTGTCACAGGTGATGGCCAGGTGCTCAAAGGAAATGTGCTACTCTCTCACAATGGCATGCGTCTTACTTGTGACAGTGCCGTGTTTTATGAAGCGTCAAATTCTTTTATGGCGTATGGTAAAGTGAAGTTCCGCCAAGGAGACACGCTTTCCCTAAAGGGAGACTCTTTGTATTATGACGGTACTTCACAATTTGCTCGCGTGTTTCGCAACGTAGAAATGCGACATCATAAAATGACGCTCTACACGGAGTTGCTCAACTACGACCGCATCAAAGGCAGTGGCTTCTACGACACTGGTGGAAAAATCATAGATGGCAAAACTGTACTCACGTCACAAAAAGGAGAATACTTCACAGATAAGCGTGACGCACAGTTTAATGAAGATGTACTTCTGATTAACAACAAGAAAGACAGCCTTCTTACCAACGATTTACACTACGACACCCGCAGCAAATGGGCACACGCCACTGGCCCCACGAACCTTTACAGCGGGGGAAGCCACATCTACACCATAGATGGCGAATATAATACGAAGACAGAGCGTGCCCGACTCACCCAACGTCCACAACTCTTCAACAAAGGTCGCAAGTTGGTGGGTGACAGTATTAGTTACGATAAGAACCGTGGCTATTCTGAAGCATTTCGCAACATTGTTTTCATCGATTCGGTAGACATCAATAATAAGAATATTCTCCAAGGGGATTATGGCTATTATGATGAGCCCAAAGGCGAAGCAATGGTGACTCAGCGTGCACTTGGCAAGAACTTTTCACGAGGTGCTGACACCCTCTTCGTTCACGCCGACACCCTCCGTCTTTACTCCTACAATCTTAAGACCGACTCGGCTTATCGCGTGATGCACGCCTACCCTCATGTGCGCTCCTACCGCACAGACGTCCAAGCAGTCTGCGACTCTCTCGTCTTCAATTCAAAGGTCAATATACTTTCTCTCTATCGCGACCCCATAGCATGGAGTGACGACCGGCAAATTTTGGGAGAAGAAATCAATGTCTTCACCAACGACTCTACCATAGACTCCATCTATGTGGAGCGCCAAGCCTTGATAGTGCAATCTCTTCCAGATAGTGCACTCTTCAATCAAGTAGCAGGCAACTTGATGCAAGCATTTTTTCGCAATGGCGACATCTATCAGACACGCGTTGATGGAAATGCCATCCTCGTAAACTTTCCGATGGAGAAAGACTCTACGTTTCTCTATCAGAACTATTGCGAAGCGGCTAAGCTCCGCGTGGATGTACGCGACAAGAAGATGCAACGTTTTTGGGCCGGTCCCAATCCTATAGCCAAAACTTATCCTATTGGCATGGCACCGCCCGAGCATAGTCGTCTATCAAACTTTGCATGGTTTGCTCACATTCGCCCCACAGGGCCAGACGACCTATTTGAGTGGCGTCCGAAAAGTGCAGCAACGCGCCTGAAAGAAATGCCCAGACGCCATGCTCCACTTCAAACTTTACAATCGTCCTCTACCTCTGCTCCCGCTGATGCTACCACATTACCTACAGACACTAGCACTAGCATAACGCAAACTTCTGATTCTAATCAAGTAGAAACAAAGGGCTCCCGAAAAGTCACAAACGATAGCGCTGCTTCTACAGAAGGTAACAGCGGAACTCAAGTTGAAACCTCCAAGACAGCAGGCACAGGCACAAACAAAACTTCAAAGACTGCGACTAGCACCAACGCTGCAACCAGTCAAACCACCAAGTCCACAGCACGCAAAACGCGCAAATAGTTCATTCTCATCAAGAGATGACGATGAAATGTTGCGCATCGTTTTATCTCCAAAGCTTTTCCCTCCACAAACGCTCTGATTTCCTATGCCAGATATCATACATCTCCTCCCCGACTCGGTTGCCAACCAGATTGCAGCAGGCGAAGTGATTCAGCGCCCGGCGTCGCTAATCAAGGAGTTAGTAGAAAACAGCATTGATGCTGGAGCAGACCGCATCCAAGTCATCGTGACCGATGCGGGCAAAACTTGTGTGCAAGTCATTGACAATGGTAAAGGGATGAGCGAGACAGACGCAAGACTCTCTTTTGAGCGTCATGCCACCTCCAAAATTCGTCAAGCCGACGACCTCTTCTCACTCAAAACTATGGGCTTTCGTGGAGAAGCTCTGGCATCTATCGCTGCAGTAGCACAAGTGGAACTACGCACACGCACTGCAGAAGACGAACTTGGGGTAAGCATCCAGATTGAGGGTTCCAAGGTGATTAACCAAGAAGTTATCGCTTGCCCCGTAGGTGCCAACTTCTCCATCAAGAACCTCTTCTTCAATATTCCTGCTCGTCGCAAATTTTTGAAGAGTAACCACACCGAACTCTCCAATATCGTAGCTGAGTTTGAGCGCATAGCTCTGGCACATCCCGAATTGACCTTCCAGCTTCACACACCAGACGCCGTACTTCTTGACTTACCATCGGGCAACTTTCGTCAACGCATCGTCAACATCTTCGGGCGTAATACCGACAAACACCTGATACCCCTTAAGGTGGAAACACCTATGGTTTCAATTGTCGGCTTTGTGGGAAGTCCAGAAAGCAGCAAGAAAAAGGGAGCACGTCAGTTCTTCTTTGTCAATGGTCGCTACATGCGTCATCCCTACTTTGCCAAAGCTGTACAGAACGCCTATGAACGTCTCATTCCCGACGGAGATCAAGTTCAGTTTTTCCTACAAATGGTGGTAGACCCTGCACGCATTGACGTGAACATTCACCCAACAAAGACCGAAATCAAGTTTGAAGACGAACAAGCCATTTGGCAAATTCTTCGAGCAGCCGTGAGAGAGTCGTTGGGGAAATTCAACGCCATTCCCACCATCGACTTTGAAGTAGGTGATCCCCTCGACCTCCCCGTCTTTCAAAGTGGAGATTTTTCGGAAATCCAAGAACCTTCTATCTCCATCGATCAAGATTTTAATCCCTTCCTAGCGGGAAATGCTGGTGACATCTCCACCTTCTCGGCAGCACAAGCTGAAAAAAACTCCCCTGCTTCCGTAGTAAACAGCTTTACATCCATGTCTGCCAGCCACAGTACTACGAGTGGATCAGGTAGCGCAACTTCACGTACAACATCTGCTCGCGGATGGGAAGAAGCCTTTTCCGCTTCGCAAGACAATTTCTCCACTCCTTCGTTCGGACAACCAGCAACAGCGTCCTCACAAAGCGCCCCTTTTCAGTGGGAAAGTTCGACAGAAGCGGAAGTACAGCCGACGCTCTATAGCCAACTAGGAGAAAGTGCACAACAAAATTGGGAAATTGCCACACAAGACTTCTTGCAGTATAAAGGTCGCTATCTACTTTCCCCTAGCAACGAAGGACTTCTCATCATCGATCAACATCGAGCGCACATGCGCATCCTATTTGATGAATATGTCAACCAAATAACCAAGCACACTCATGCGGCACAAGGCTTGCTCTTTCCGCAAATCATCGAGGTCGCTCCGAATCAACTCGCCATTATTCAGACGATTGAAAAGGAGCTCAACAATATCGGTTTTGACCTTTCCTATTTGGGTAACAACAGTTACTCGGTCTTGAGTGCTCCCGCTGGTATTGATGGCATTGACCCTGTGATACTTTTACAGAGTATCCTGGACGATGCACAGCAACACGACATCGCAGTTCACGAAGAAGTGGTAAATAGCATCGCCCTCTCTATGGCCCGAAAGTCAGCACTACCAATAGGCCAATTGCTTAGCACAGACGAAATGCGCGACCTTGCTACGAAGCTTTTCCAAAGTAGCGAGCCTTCATTTGCTCCTGATGGAAAAACCATCTTCCAAATCGTACCGCACCGCCTACTCACTCAGAAGTTGGAATAAAACAATCCTTATGTCTGTCCACGAAACACAGACGCTTCGAGCGAGAATGCGCAAATATTAATTTCCACTTCCCTACTCTCTCAAAACAAACTCTTATGAGTGACGGAAATTTCAATCGCAGCATGCTCCCCAGCAATAATTTTCAGAGTGGAGTTCGCGCTGGTCAAGCGCGTATGCAGCAATTTGCTCTAGAAGCTCTAGCCACAACGCTGCAACAACACCCTGAATGTCTTTCTCAACCTGCTGCGGCAGAACAAATACTCTCCGCATTTCGACAACTTCTTCAGCAGAAAAGCTAAACAGCACCAGGAGTTTTCAACTATGCTTCGACAAACCTTGAAGTTTATCAACTTCAGGCTCGTCTCCACTACGCGACCACCCTAAGTGGTAGGTCGCTTTTTTTGTGCTTTGTCCAATCAAGAATGCACCACTCAGCTATTGTAGCTGTGTGGTCTCAAGCCTTACCAGCTCTGCTTGCGAGAATGAGAGCACAAACAAGAAGAAAAGAACGAGCAATTAAGAAAACTATACAATACTTCAACGTGATTTTAACACGCCAATCGAAGCGTACTAAAGTCTCTTCGTCTATACCCCCATTCTCAAGCTGTGATTTCACACCAAAACTCCATTATAATGACATTGGAATAGTGGTTAAAGGCAATTTTCTACTTGCATCTTGCTGTTTTGTGCCCTTGTCAGAGAAAAACTCTTGGAAAATTCAGCTAGAATCTTCCCACGTTTTTGAAAAAATGTCCGAGAAAAATTCCAAAATGTCCGACATTCTAGAATTTTGCTAGGAGAAGTTCAGCCAATCCGTACAACGTATTTCATAGAAAACTCCTAGTTTTAGAAAAACTCGTGTAGATATTGCCATTCATAATTAACACTTCCCAGCTGCATACACAATACATAAAAACATGAAAACGAATATATACGTAAAAAAGGGAAATAAACGTGTCTTTAATCAAGAACAAATGCTTAACTTTGCAGTATAGATTACCAGCAGTTTCACTGCTAATTTATAATTCGGATAGCACAACCGCCATGAAAGTACTACGCATTCTTCTCCTGGCACCCATCATCGTTTTTTTCTTTGCTGCTTGCCAGCCTAATGAAAAGCGGTATCTAGTAGGTGTTTCTCAATGTTCAAGCGACACTTGGCGAGACAAACTTAACACAGAGCTGCGAATTGGCTCTTATTATTACAACAATCTTGATGTCACAATCGTTTCTGCTCATGACAATGATCAGAAGCAGATAGAGCAAATCGACAGCCTTGTAAAAGCTGGTGTCGACCTTCTAGTAGTGTCTCCTAATCAGATAAGTACTATATCTGATGCCATAGATCGTGCTTACGACCAAGGGATTCCCGTTATCTTATTTGATCGCAAAAGTGACTCACCCAAATATACAGCTTATATGGGTGCAGACAACTATGAAATAGGGCGTACAATGGGAAGCTACATAGCCAATAAACTTAAGGGCCGAGGCAATGTCGTGGAAATTATGGGCCTGAAAGGGTCTTCTCCAGCCATAGAACGCCACAAGGGTTTTGTAGATGCAATTAAGAAATATCCTAATATTCAACTACTTGAAAGTAGAAGTGCAGACTGGACAACGAACTCTTCTAGAACACAGATGGACAAACTGATGGCACACTATAGCTCTATAGATGTAGTGTTTGCCCACAACGACCGTATGGCCTTGGGAGCTCGAGAAGCGTGGATAGCAAAAGGACGCACAGACAGCACGCTCTTTGTAGGCGTAGATGCCCTGCCCACTCCTAGAGACGGCATTGACGCAGTGCGTGAACGTCGCTTGGCAGCCTCATGCCTCTACCCCACTCGTGGTGACCGCGTCATCGAGTTGGCAATGAACATACTAGAAGGACGACCTTATGAGCGTAATAATAAGCTTCGCGCGGCCTTGGTAACACAAGAAAATGCGACTTTGCTCCATATGCAAGCCGAGGAAGTGAAGCGCCAATACACCCGACTGGAAAACATTCACGATAAAGTGGACGAATACCTCACACGTTATCAACTGCAAACTCTTTACATCATCTTACTGGTGGTAGTCATTATACTCATCCTCTCTGTTTTTGTATGGCTATTCCGGTATTTCTCCTTCAAACATCGCCTGGCGGAAGACGCAGCTAAGGCTAAGCTTCAGTTTTTCACAAATGTTAGTCATGAGTTCCGCACTCCACTCACCTTGATTGCAGATCCTATCGAACGTCTTTTGGAGGATAATAGCCTGTCTTCACAACAAAATGGCTTGCTTAAGGTGGCTCAAAAGAATACGCGTGTGTTATTACGCCTGGTCAATGAGATTCTTGACCTACGTAAAGCCCAGAGTGGAAACATGACCACCAAAGTTTCAGCCTTCGACTTAAAGATTCACTTACAACAATGGGTGGATAGTTTTCAAAACATCACCCAGCAACGTAGCGTAACCTTAACACTATCGGCTCCAGATCATTTACCATTTGTAGGTGATTTACATAAGATAGAGCTCATCTGCTACAATCTTCTCTCTAACGCTGTCAAATTTACGCCCAAGTCTGGTGAGGTGAAAGTAGAAGCTAGTTTGCAAGACAAAGGCATCAGCATCAGCGTTTCCGACACGGGAAAAGGCATTGAAAAAGGCGATATTCCACATATCTTTGAACGCTTTTTCCAAAGCAACAATAACAACCAAGGTGGCACAGGCATCGGTCTTGCCGTGGTGAAGGCTTTTGTAGAAGTGCACGGAGGCACAATTAAGATAGAAAGCGAAGTGGGCAAAGGGACTACTTTCCAAGTATATCTGCCACAACTAGCGCTTGACAAGATGGAGCAAAGCACCAAAGACGAGAAATCACAACAAACCATTGCTCCTAACGAAGAAGTATCGGACTATTTAACCGCTCCATCACCATCATCTACACAAACACAAGTAAAACAACAACTTACAAATCTAGAGAACGAGCAAACTCAAGCTTATGTACTCATAGTAGACGACCATGAAGCCATCCGAGATTATGTGTCACAACTGCTCACAGATGCTCACTATAAAGTCCTTACTGCCGCAGATGGCGAAGGGGGATGGCAGCAAGCACTACGACAAGTACCCGACCTTGTGATTTGTGATGTCTCAATGCCTATTTTGGGTGGTTTAGAACTTTGTCGCCGACTCAAGGCCAATGAGATTACTTCTCACATCCCTGTCGTTTTACTCACCGCGAATGCTCAAGATGCCCAACGGGCTGAAGGCTATGAAAACGGCGCCGATGCTTACATCACTAAGCCGTTTAGTGGCAAAGTATTGCTTTCTCGCATAGAAAACCTACTGCACAATCGCCGAGTGCTTCGCGACTTGTTTTCTAACAACAGTGAGCCAACATCCGATGCGACTCCGGATGCAGACAGCTTGTTTATCGAACATTTCAAGGCAAAGGTGAAAGAGCAGCTCTCAAACACCGAACTCAATGTGGAAGACTTAAGTGCAGACTTGGGTATGAGTCGTGTGCAACTCTATCGTAAGGTCAAAGCACTGACCGGAACCTCGCCTGTAGAGCTCATCCGCATCACGCGTTTGAAACGTGCCGAAATCTTGCTCATGCAAGGCGGCAAGACAATTGCAGAGGTCGCCTACGAAGTGGGTTTCTCATCTCCCTCCTATTTCTCCAAATGTTTCAAGGATTATTTTGGTTGTCTCCCTGGTAGCAAAATTCGCCCTTGAGAAATGTAGCTTTCACAAGGTGGATACAAGGCGATGTAGATAAATATATCGCTTTGAAACCTCCAAATCCAGACAAAAGACAACTTATATTTCATTGATTCGCTCCCAATCTTACAGAACAAGGTTGGGAGCGTTTTTGCCTCAAGAAGTAGGTATATCCCTGACTATCAAAAAGAAGAGTAAGACAGCAAATGATACAAATCGTACATTCTATGTTAGAAATGATACATGTACGATAATTTCTATCTTTAGAAACAAGTCTTTCATGCGTAACGCGCAAGAGTTGATAATTTTGCACTGCAATCCGAATGAAACAACCTATTTTTTTACCCCACGAAAAACTTAGCAGAAATATTTCATCTGCCATCTGAGTTCTTTCTCTCAACGGGGCACAAAATGTTTCTGGCGCAATCTTTAAACAACTAAGGACAGCGCCCAACAAACAAAGCAATCGTTACCCAGACAACAATTGAAAGTATATTCCTTACCCAAGGAGATTTCAACGGTGTCAAATCGAAAACCTACAATTATAATCTCGACTGCGATTGCACAGTGGTTTAGTTCTTTAACCCAATTTGGGGCATTAGGAATAACCACTTATGAGAAACTCCTTACCAAAGCTCAAACAAAAAGACAATAAAATGTGCTAGTGAACGCTCGTTTTCTCCTGCCTTTCATGGTAGGGTTCTCAGCTTTCTTGAAATTCTAAGACTTCATCGTCAAGCCAGTAGTCCTCGATGCTTTATTGCCCCCAACTCTTCCCAAAAACATCCCTCACAGAACACTGCATAATATAGAAAAAAGGCATCAGTATAGGGACTTTGTCGCAAAATATGCTCTGTCCACTCATTCCCTCACAGACTATTCTCATTGGCCAACGCAATTACCAGTCCTTCCTTTGCGAAAGACTATTCATTCCCTCACAGACCTAACTAATGGCCAACACATTGTAAACTAGCACTCGGACAAAGCATATCCATTCCCTCACAGAACTTATTCATTCCCTCACAGAACATTTCCTCGCTTGGAGGAAAAAACTTTAAGTACCCAGACCTATATTCCATTCCCTCACAGAACTTTTTATAGAGAGATTTCAACTTCAAATCAAAGCAGAAAAGTAATTTTCTGCTTTTGGTTTATCATTTAGATTTAACCCCACATTGCCATGAACCGAAATAAAATGCTACTTTCTGCTGCATTCTTCGCTATCACTGGTGCTACTTATAGTATGCAAGCTCAACAGATTAAGGTGGAATCACGTGGTGACACCACCCTACTTCGTATCGCTACCCCCCCCAACTATATTCTTCTTCCCATCGAGGAGGAGAAAGACGAGGCTAAAGTGCTTCTCGATACAGGAAGTCCAGCAGACACATGGATGGATGTGCGTTTATCTCAAGGCAAGCTTGATTACTATGTGCCCTTTGCGCTTTCACAGAATCATGGAGAAGCAGTGGTTCGTATTTTGAATCTCTCTCAAAACTCCGCTGCACTACAGCAACTAAAGTTGAGTGATGAATGGAATCCCATAAATACCGACTACTATCGTCCCATTTATCACCATACCCCCGCTTATGGCTGGATGAATGACGCCAATGGGCTTGTCTATAAAGATGGAGAATACCATCTCTATTATCAATACAATCCTTATGGTTCTAAATGGGGAAATATGCACTGGGGGCACTCAGTGAGTCGCGACCTTGTGCATTGGCAAAGACTATCTCCAGCTATTGCGCGCGACACGATGGGACATATCTTCTCAGGAAGCACCATTGTTGACTTCAATAACAGCGCTGGTTACGGCAAAGATGCCATCATTGCTTTCTATACTTCACATAGTGAACAATATGGGGAAATACAATGTATGGCATACAGCACCGACAACGGCCGCACCTATACGAAATATGAAGGTAATCCCATCCTTAAACCTTTTGATGGTCTCAAAGACTTCCGTGATCCCAAAGTCTTTTGGTATGCCCCTTCTTCTGCTTGGTACATGATTGTTTCCGCTGACAAGGAGATGAGATTCTACCGCTCCACAGATTTGAAGAATTGGGAGTATATGAGTGCCTTCGGAAAAAATTATGGTGCGCAACCTAACCAATTTGAATGTCCGGACTTCTTTCCCCTCACGATTGACGGCAAGGAAAAGTATGTAATGCTTGTAAACATCAATCCTGGTTGCCCATTCGGCGGCAGTGCCACAGAGTATTTCATTGGCAATTTCGATGGAAAAAAGTTCACAGCAGACACTGCGCCTAACACAGTGAAGTGGCTTGATTATGGAAAAGACCACTATGCCACAGTGACATTCTCCAACATTCCAGACCGTGTGCTGGCGATGCCTTGGATAAGCAACTGGCAATATGCTAATGTTACTCCAATTCAGCAGTACCGCGGTGCCAATGGTCTTCCTCGCGAACTCTCACTTTATCGTCAAAATGGTCAACTATATGTAGCTGCCAATGTGGCAAACGAAGTGAAACTTTTGCGCAAGGACACGGTCAACGTCACGCCACTTACTGTAACTGAAAAGAGAAAGAGGATTGGCGCTAAGGCAATTGACGAGACTCTCCACTTTTCTGAAGGAATTTTCGAATTAGAAGCTGATTTGACGCCTACAAGTCGACAAGGACAAGTTGGCATTACCCTCTACAATGCTCAAAAGGAAGAAGTGCTGATTTACCTTGATTTGGACAAACAGCGTCTCGTGATGGATCGCACAAAGAGTGGTCTCACGGAGTTTGGCAAAGAAGCTAAACCTCATGACATCGAACTTAACTACGACAAGTTGCATAAGGACAAGGACGGTCGTACATTGCGCGAAAGAAACTCGATGAACTACGTCAATGACTTTGCCTTGGCCACTTGGGCTCCACTCAACCTTCTTAAGGGCAAAACGTATCATCTTGATATCTTCGTGGACAAATGTTCTGTAGAAATATTTGTGGATGGTGGACGCATAGCCATGACCAATCTGGTCTTCCCCACACAGCCTTACACTTCTGCTAGACTATACACCACAAGAAGCAAGGCGAAACTGGACAATATCAAAGTTTACTCTCTTCAATAGTTCGTTTTCTGGTTGGTACATAGAAGAATGAATGTTTAATACGTAACTTTGTCGGCACGGCATTTGCCGTTTTGCAAGAAAAAGACAAACTACCCAGCATTTCTCTAGGATGTACCACAAGATTACTCACATAACTCCTATAAAGCCATGAAACCCTATATCGTCGGATTGGGAGAAGTTCTTTGGGATGTTCTCCCCGAAGGTAAACAACTTGGTGGTGCACCTGCCAATTTTGCCTATCACGTATCACAGTTCGGCCATGATGCTCTAGCCATTAGCGCAGTCGGCAACGATGCACTAGGCGACGAAACTCTCGAAGCCCTTAATGCTCGACATCTTCAACACCTCATGCCACGTGTAGACTACCCCACTGGCACGGTGCAAGTGACATTGGATGACGATGGCATCCCTACATACGTTATTCGTGAAGGCGTAGCATGGGACAATATTCCATTTACTGCCGAACTTGAAGATGTGGCTCAAAACACGCGCGCCGTATGTTTTGGTTCGCTTGCACAGCGTAGCCCCGTATCGCGCACCACTATTCAAGCCTTCTTAAATGCGATGCCTAAAGATAGCTTGAAGATTTTCGACATCAACCTCCGCCAAAACTTTTATAACAAGGAGATTATCAGAGAGGCACTAACGGCTTGCAACATTCTAAAAATCAATGATGAGGAACTGGTTCTCATAGGACGCTTGTTCGAATATCCAGGACTCGACATCGAGAACAAGTGTTGGTTACTTTTAGGCAAATACAATCTCGATATGCTCGTACTAACCTGCGGAGTAAATGGTAGTTATGTCTTTACTCCTGGCACAGTATCGTTCCAAGAAACTCCTACTGTGGAGGTGGCAGATACCGTCGGTGCAGGTGATTCGTTCACAGGAACTTTCGTGTCTGGCCTTCTTGCAGGAAAATCCATCGAAGAAACTCATCGCCTAGCAGTAGACGTCAGTGCGTACGTCTGCACTTGCAAAGGGGCGATGCCAAAACTCCCACAGGAACTACTTCACCGGTTGTAAAGTCATCTCAAAAAGACAAAAGTCCGCGCCACATCTTTATGCTGTGGCGTGGACTTTATACATAAAGGAAATCCCACGATGCTTTATGCACCGTGGGATTTTGCAAATTATTCGTCAATAAAACTTACTTCTTATTGGGCTTTGCCTGAAGACCATAGTTATATTTCTTGTCAAGCAACAAAAGGAGCACAGCGAGAACAACTGAAATCGCTCCAAAGCAAGCGAAGATCATCATAGAAGTGTGGTAAGTGGGGTCAGCTTGGTTTTGACGACCAATCCACATAGGTACCAGAGAGAGACCAATATTTTGGATGTAGAAGATAATGGCAAAGGCAGAACCCAAAAGCTTCATAGGGATGATTTTGGGAACACTGGGCCACATGGCAGAAGGTACCAAAGCGAAAGCAACACCAAGAATCACCATCAAAATGACTGCAAACCAGCCATAAGGCAACACGTTGGTCATAAATGTGAGGTGGACTGCTGTAAGCATCGCAGCACCAATAATCATAAGTGTTGCACCTTTACCCAAACGGTCGTAGACTGTACCAAAGATTGGAGTCAAAATAATAGTTCCGAAAGGAAGTACACCTGGGATAAGTCCTGCGAAAGCCTCAGGCACATGATAGTTGTGCACCATCAGTTTGGTAGCAAACTTGAGGAAAGGGAACACACCACTATAGAATAAAAGGCAGAGGAAAGCAATAATCCAGAAGCCTGGGTTTGAGAAAATCGCACCAAGATCTGAGAACTTGAAGCTCTCTTCATCAGCTTCTTCTGTGGCTTGGGTACCTTCAACAGCGGCAATCGAAGCATCCAGCTTTCTGTCCATCACATTGTAAACGAGAAAACAAAGCAAACCAATGGTCAAAAGGCAGATAGCTACAAGAACGGGGATTTGCAGACCAAAAGACTTGGCCAAAGGAAGGTTGATTCCCAAAGCAGCTGCAGTACCCAAACGAGCAAGTGCCACTTGTACACCCATAGCCATGGCGAGTTCGTGACCAGTAAACCACTTGGTAATGGTCTTTGAAATGGTGATACCTGTGATTTCTGCTCCCACACCAAAGATAGCAAAGCCGAGACTTGCTACAGCTGCTGACATGGGAAGGTGGAAGTTGAAAGCATCAATGCTGAAGACAGCGCCTTCAAAATTGAGGGAAACAGCAAGATACTTGATGGCTACGCCAAGAAGCATCAAAGAGGCGCTGAGCACACCAGTGAAACGAATGCCGAGCTTGTCGAGAATGAGTCCTCCGAAGAAGAGCATCAACAAGAAAACATTGATGAGACCGTAACTTCCAGAGAAGAAACCATAGTCACTCGCAGACCAACCTAAACCACCATCTTTAGTTGCAGCAGTGAGAATGCTTTCGAGAGGTGAGAGAAGGTCCGTGACATAATAGCCCATCATCATTGTGATTGACACAATCAAAAGGGCGGTCCAACGCGCTTTAGCGGAATCATTGAGTTTTTGTGTAAGGGTGTTTGTAAAAGACATATTATTGTGAGGTTTGGTTTTTACGATTAATACCAAGATTTGTCATAGCCAATTTCTAGCGAAATAGGCAAACAGCAAAAAGAACTTTATTTTAAATACTTATCGAGCCAACGGAAGAAGGTGCGCTGCCAAAGGATACCATTTTGAGGACGCAACACCCAGTGATTTTCGTCGGGGAATAAGAGCAATTGTGCAGGAACTCCGCGTAGTTTTGCTGCGGTGAATGCGCTTTCTGCTTGGGTATATTCGATACGGAAGTCCTTCTGCCCGTGGATGCAAAGGATTGGGGTGTCCCAACGATCCACATAGAGATGAGGAGAAGTGCGGAAAACTTTCTGTTGCTGTCCTTCAGCATTCTTGTGCCAAGGTGCAGCTCCCATATCCCAGTTGGCAAACCAGAGTTCTTCAGTCTCAGTGTATTGCTGCTGAGTGTTGTAGATTCCATCGTGCGCAATAAAGGCTTTGAATCGCTTGTTGTGATTGCCTGCCAACCAATATACGCTGAAACCACCGAATGATGCACCAACAGCACCTAGACGTTCACGATCGACATAGGGCTCGTTCGCAATATCATCAATAGCGGAAAGGTAGTCTTGCATACATTGTCCCGTGTAGTCACCACTGATTTGCTCTAACCATTCTTGTCCAAATCCTGGAAGACCACGACGATTGGGAGCAATGACAATGTAGCCTTGAGCAGCCATAATCTGGAAATTCCAACGATAGCTCCAAAATTGGCTCACAGGACTTTGAGGACCTCCCTCACAGAAGAGCAAAGTAGGATATTTCTTTGTAGGATCAAAGTGAGGAGGATAAATCACCCAACTGAGCATCTGCTTTCCATCGGTTGTTTTTGTCCATCGCTCTTTGACTTCTCCCCACGCAAGATTGTCGTAGAAGTATTTGTTCTCTTCTGTCAATTGAGAAGGGCGACCTGTTCTCGTATCCACAAGGAAGATTTCGTCAGCCGTAGCCATTGAATGGCGCTTTACAAGTAGTTGTTTGCCGCCATAGAGAGGAGCCACGAGTGAATAGTCCGCTTGTTCGTTGGTGATTGCGCGCACCTTGCCTTGAAGATTGGTGACGTGGAGATTTGCTTTACCATGCCATACGCCAACAAAGAAGAGTTGTTTGCTATCTGATGCCCAAGCGAAGCCATCGACTCCACTATCAAAGCTCTCAGTGACATAAGATTTTTTACCTGATTTCAAATCATAGACACAGAGCCGCGCTCGGTCGCTTTCGTAACCATCTCGTTCCATGCTACTCCAAGCCACATATTTGCCATCGGGGGAGAACTGTGGATTGATATCATAGCCCACATTTGCATCTACCTTCGATTGATTTACCGCTTGTTGCTGAAGGCTGCGGGTGTAATCTGCAGAAGTGGGAGCTGTCCAGCCTTCGGGTTTGCAAAGATTGCGCGTAGTTCCCGTTGCAATATCGTAGAGGAAGATGTCACTGTCGGTAGAGGTAGCGTAATCACGTCCTACCTTCTTGCGACAGGTGTAAGCCAATTGCTCACTGTTGGGGCTCCAAGCCAACTGCTCATTCCCACCAAAGGGCATCATGGGCGATTCAAAGGGTTCTCCCTCTAGGAGATCCTTTGCAACAGTAACCTTTTCACCATCAAAATTTGCCAAGAAAGGATGTGGAGCACTGGTCACATATTGGTCCCAATGCTTGTACATAAGGTCGTTGATTACCATACCTGTAGCCTTAGGTAGGTCAGCTTCCTGAGGCGCAATAGCTGTGTGCTGAGCCACCTCCTTGACGAGGATAACGCGCTTTCCACTAGGAGCAAAAAGGAAATCAATGATATCATCACTTTCGTGGCTGATTTGCTTGCGATCTGTGCCATCGGACTTCATGCTCCACAACTGACTACTGCCTCCTTCACTAGAAAGGTAGATAATACGCTCTTCATTTCCAAAGCGCACCCACACTGCACCAGATTCACTCTTGGTAGAAGTGGTGAGTTGCAGGGACTTTTTGGTTTTGATATCTAAGAGATAAAGCACAGAATGTGATTTATTCTCAGGAACGCTATAATAGCTGACCGAATAAACGGCATGTGTACCTGCTGCATTAGGAGCAACAGTGCCAATGCGTCCCATTGCCCAAAGAGCTTCTGGCGTCATGCGATCAGAAGCAAGCTTTGGCATCTGTCGTCCTATGAAGTTCTCTGCAGCCGCTTCCGTAGTGGGCGACACTGTCACACCAGCAATGGCTAAAGCGGTGGCAGCAATCATGGTGGGAATAGACATAACTAATAAGAATAATTTGAGCTACCTATTGTGTTCATCTTTTCACCTTACTGGCTATCTACCAGTTGGAAAAAGACCGGTGACGCAATATATAGCCGGAGAGACGCACCCACCCTGGAGCGCGTCTCTACCTAAGTTCTATAATGTTTTATTTCTGTTGTGCGTTGCGCTTACGCTGTTCTTCAACCATTTTTTGCTGTTCGGCTGCAAGGGCTGCAAGACGCGCGCTGAGTCCAGAAGGCTTCTTTTGAGGATTGTTCTTGTTGCGCTCATAAGTTGCTTCCAACTTAGCCAAAAGCTTGGCATCATCTGTGCTCCAACGCAAATACCACATGGTAATAGCGCTGCTAAGCAAGGAGATAAAGTAGTAGAAGTTCAAGCCAGAGCTGTACTTATTGAACATGAAGAAGAACATCACGGGCATCAAGAACATCATGTACTGCATAATTTTCATTTGCTGAGCTTGTTGTCCAGCTGCAGCCATAGAATCTCGCTGCTGGCGCATAGTCATGACGCTATAAAGTACGTTGGAAAGGCAGAACAAGATGCAGAAAAGGGAAAGGTGATTGCCAAGTCCCCAAATGTCTGTCGACCAACTGATGAGGTCATCGTAAGCTGAAAGGTCATCTGCCCAAAGGAAACTTTGCTGACGAAGCTCAATTGCGTTAGGAACGAAGTTGAACATCGCAATCCAGATGGGCATTTGGATGAGCATAGGCAAGCATCCACCCATCATGCTCACACCGTGCTGAGAATACAAGCTTTGAATCTCTTGTTGACGTTGGAGCGCGTTGTCGTTATCCTTGTATTTCTCATTGATTTTCTCCACTTTTGGACGAAGCACACGCTGTTTTGCGCTGCTCATGAAGCTCTTCTTCGTGGATGGGTACACAATCACACGCAAAATGAGCGTGATGAGCACCAAAACAAGCCACATTGGGAGATTGAACGAGGTAAGGAAGTCAAAGACGTAGATGGTGAAGAAGCGGTTTACCCAACGAACCACTGGCCAACCTAGATAAACCAACTTCTGAAGGTCGATGTCGTGGTTGGGAGTAAGGGAATGTTTGTCCATAGATTGGAGCAAACGGAAATTGTTGGGTCCAAAATACCACTGGAATTGTGCAGGAGTTTTACCAGAAGCATCGAACGCTGTCTCCATTTGTGCGGAGTATTGCTTAAGATAGCCCTTGGGATTCTTTTCATCCTCACTCACACTCGTGAGTTTCACGTTAGAGAGTGGTTCTTTCGCAATGAAACAGGAGCTGAAATACTGGTTTTTAAACGCAATCCACTCCACAGCTTCTTCAAGCATCTGTTCGTCATCACCATGTTCTTTGAGATGACTACTACTTCCATCGACACCCTTATAGCTGAGTGTGGAATATTGGTTTTCAAAATAAAAGCCTTTCTCGAATTGACGCACGTGATCTGTCAGTTGTACTCCGATACTTTTGGTCTTTGGAGAGACTTCTTGGGACAATCCTTCGCTGCGAAGATTCATGTTGAGCATGTAATCTTCAGAAAGAGCATAGTCGAAGGCTATTTTTTCTCCATTCTTGCCCACAACCTCCATCGTTACGGCATTCTTTGTAACATTTACAGGATGGAAATAATAGTCTTCAGTTGCGAGATTCTGACGTTTAGTCTCAAGCGTGAAGTTCATAGAAGCGTCGTTCGAGTTGTACAACACCAAAGCGCTGTCAACTCCAGCCTTATAGTGTCGATATTCTTTATACTCTTTGAGAACTACGCGGCTAACTTGTCCACCTTTTGGAGCAATTGTCACCTCGATTTTGTCATTGCTCAAAACAACAGGCTTAACAGAATCATTTGCAACAGTAGCTTGTGCGAAGAGCGCTGTACCATCAAGCATTGCGGCAGATGCGTGTTGCGCAGATGCAACACCAGCATTGGCTTTTTTCTGCTCTACCTGCTCAGTAGCGTCTTGTGCTTGTTCTGCAGTATTGTTGCGTGATGACCAATAGGAAAATCCGAAGACTACCAAAGCCATCAGCACAACGGCTGTGATTGTATTTTTATCCATTGATAATAATTTGAATGCTACCCTAAGAACCTCTGGCTAGCATGCGATATTGAGTGAATAAGGGGCGCGCTAATGAGTATTAGCGCGCCTCACTATTGAGATTCTTTTTCAGAAAGACTTGTTAGGCTTCCTCAGAAGTCTGATTGGCGATAGCCGTCTTCACAAAGTCAAGGAAGAGAGGATGTGGACTAAGCACAGTAGAAGAATACTCTGGGTGGAATTGTGTACCAATGAACCATTTAAGTGTAGGAATTTCCACAATTTCTACAAGTCCACTTTCGGGGTTAGTACCCACGCATTTCATTCCCTTTTCTTCGTATTGTGCAAGGAAGTCGCTGTTGAATTCGTAACGATGGCGGTGGCGTTCGCGAATCACATCGCTTCCGTAAATCTCGCGTGAACGAGAACCAGCTTTCACCGCGCATTCGTAACCACCAAGGCGCATTGTGCCACCCATATTGGTGATATTCTTCTGTTCCTCCATGATATCGATGACATTATGCTGTGTCTTACCATTGAGTTCGGTAGAATTAGCATCTTCAAATCCGAGGACATTGCGAGCGAATTCGACAACCATCATTTGCATACCCAAACAAATACCGAAGGTGGGAAGATCGTGCTCACGGCAATAGCGAGTAGCAATGAGCTTTCCTTCAGTACCACGTTGTCCAAAGCCTGGGCAAATGATATAGCCTGCCATGCCTTCAAGCATTTCGGCTACATTATCAGTGGTGATGTTCTCTGAATTGATGAAATGGCAACGCACCTTGCGGTCATTATAGACACCCGCTTGTTGAAGGGCCTCAATAATCGACTTATAAGCATCTTGCAAATCATATTTTCCGACAAGACCAATGTGGAGTTCCTCTGTTGCATTGTTACGACGATCGAGGAAAGAGCGCCAAGGTCCAAGACCAGGCTTTTCACCCACTGGCATACCTAGCTTCTCAAGAATAACACGGTCGATGCCTTGGTCTTGCATGCACACGGGTACCTCATAAATAGAGGGCATGTCAGGGCTTTGGAATACAGCGTCTGGGCTAACATTGCAGAAGTTGGCAACTTTCTTGCAGAGGCCTAAGCTGAGTTTATGCTCAGTACGGAGCACAAGAATATCAGGCTGGATACCTTCACTTTGAAGTTCCTTGACAGAGTGTTGCGTAGGCTTAGTCTTCAACTCACCAGCAGCAGCAAGGTAAGGCACATAAGTGAGGTGGATGCACACGGCATTCTTGCCCAACTCCCACTTTAGCTGACGAATAGCTTCGACAAAAGGCAAGCTTTCGATGTCACCAATAGTTCCACCAATCTCGGTGATGACGAAATCATAACCGCCTTTTTTACCGAGATAAAGCATATCGCGCTTGATTTCGTCGGTGATGTGAGGTACTACTTGGATAGTCTTACCTAAATAGTCACCGCGACGCTCTTTGTCAATGACACTTTGGTAGATGCGACCCGTGGTGAAGTTGTTGTATCTCGTAGTTTTGATGCCTGTGAAACGCTCGTAGTGACCGAGGTCAAGGTCCGTTTCTTGGCCATCATCAGTGACATAGCACTCCCCATGTTCGTAGGGGTTGAGCGTACCTGGGTCGATGTTGATGTAAGGATCAAACTTCTGAATCGTGATGTTAAAGCCGCGCGCTTGGAGCAGCTTACCAATAGAACTAGCAATGATGCCTTTACCAAGAGAAGAGGCAACACCACCTGTGACAAAGATATATTTGGTTTCAGCCATAGGATGAATATGATTTTACAAATGTAGGAATGGAAAAGCGTCAAGAAAGAAGAAGCCCTTCTTGTTGGAATTCTTGGAACAAACGTGCTACATCAGCCGCAACAACTTCCGCTGTTGCTCCTTCGTAATGCTGCATTAAGAAGGCCTCCACCTCGGAGAGTTGGAATTCTTTATCCGCAAATTCTTGATAGATATCAAAAGCTGTGTCGTTAAGTGTCACAAGTCGATTGAAATCTACGAGCTCCGCACTTGTTGCCAGCAATACGTGTTCGCCACAGACGTCACGCAGTTGGAAAGAACGATTGAACTTCATTGAAATATATTGTGATGTTCAGATGATTAATTGAGACTAGAGCTTTAAGCACCAAAGCGATGCAACAATTCATATCCGAGCAACAAAGGCCGGCGCACAAATGCTAAGCATTGCCATAAGCGAGCATAGACCCGCCAAAAGACGTGATTTACAGCATACCTCTTAGATTTACGCTCAAAGTACACCACCCTTCCTAGAATATCAGTGCGCAGACATTGTTCTTGTTGTCCAACATTTCCATCGCCTTGTAGGACACAACATGTATCGTCACATTGGACAATGCGATGTAAGACCCAACGTTCATCAGAAGTGTAGGCTAAAACCACATCACCTTGACCATATGTTTGCGCAGGCTCCTGTTGCAACGTCACTAAATCGCGTTCGTGCTCCAGCATGGGTCGCATACTTCGACCACGCACTCGTAGTTGCACCTGACAATCTTGAACTAGCAGGCTACGCATCTCTTCAAAGAGCTTATTCTGCTCCACTTGTCGGACAACATTAGACATGACTTTCTGCACAAAGATGACGATGACTCAACTCAGCAGCTTCACGATTGGGCAAGCATTGGAGATGGTAAGCAGGCACAAGCCCAACTACCTTTTCCACTGTGGAACAAATCGCACTATAAGAGGCTTTATCCCAAAGCATCGTCGAGCAAGAAGCCAATAATGAGGCGAAAGCCTCAACAGGACGCAAGCGACGAATGCTATTTTCAGAAGATTGTTGCAAACGCAAAATCCCACCGAGGTCACAACGGACGTTACGATAACAAGGAGTTTTTCCACTCCAAGGCGTGCCCCACACAGAGATACTACCATCGGCAGCTATGCGCACTACAGGGTTGTCGTCATTCAGCAACTCCACCTGGGGAATGTGTGTACGCCACAATTGAGAGTGCGTACTTTTTCCCGTACCACTAAGTCCTTGAAAAAGGAAAGCTGTCATTCCAATCTGAGGTACAGAAGCATGAACGAGGAGAGTTTGCTCATAAGCTCCGGCAAAGGCATAACAAAGCATGATAGCATTATTGAGCAGAACGCTTGGTTTTGTAGTGTCGTGCGAAATTACAACGCTTGCCTTGCGGAAAGAAGCATCAGCATATATGAGGGACTTAGACGTGCCTTCGGCATCTGAAACAATGATAGCATAATCCCCCTTTTCATGGCGCCAAACTTCGAACGCTAAATCCGTAGGTTGCACATTAGCGACATGCCGATAAGGAGCAGAAGGCGTAACGATATCTCCCAACTCTGCAGACAATTCAAATAACACAGGGCTTTCGTGCTGACCGCTCTGAAGAAAAGGAGCATAACATTGCGCCAAATCCTCTATCCAGCTTTCCCTTCCATCAGGAATAGAAACAAAAAAAGTGTGTTGAGCAACAGAGTATGAGTATTTCACAACAGGTCCCTATACAGCAAACAAGGGGCGATAGCAATTAATTGCTACCAGCCACCTCTATTTTTGTGAATTGAAATTGGTCTTTGTAGATATCTTTGACCACCATTTTCTCGAGTCCTACCTTCTGACCTGCTATTTTGATGCGCAGCTTTTGGCGCGCCTTCTCTAGCTTTGCCGCCTTAACGTCAAAGAAAACAACAGCTGTCTGGTGAGAAGTCTCAAACCTTTGTTCCACATAACTACGGAACTGATCGGCATACAAATCACGGTCAGTGAAGAAGCCCTTTTGTAACAATTTGGGGGCAGTGATTGCGACGATATCAGTAACATAAGCCACAGAATCACGAAGATTTTGTGACACCCCAAATATATAGAGTGTCTGCTCCTTGGTTTCAGCGGCGGTGCTATCGGCGGCTACTGTTACAGCAGCGCGAGACATTCCCGTGAAACCAACGAGCAGCAATAAAATCCATAAAACTTTTTGCATAGATGGTCGTGAGTTTGGTCGAACAACGCATTCTGTGATGATACGAACTCTCCTTATATCTCAAGGAGGATTCCCTCCTTCCAAAGAGTCTTGCGCCGCTCGAGAATAAACTATTGTGCAAAGTTAGAGATTTCTCTCCAATCTCACAAACAGTTTGGGAGGATATTTACCGCAACAAAGCATTTGTCTACAACAATCTTCGTAGATTCTCTTATTTCTACCCTTTCATCCTATACATCTGACAATCGAACTTACACTTTTGGTGACATTTTCCTCAGTCATAGACACGAGTCTTTGTCTTGCCTCAAGCCACAACTTTCCCTAAACTCTCAGAGCCTAACTTAAACGTCGGAGATGTTTCCAAAAACGTCGGAGCTTTTCCAAAAAACATCGGACGTTTTCAAAAAAATCTCCGAGATAATTTCTATAAGAAAGGAGAATTTCCAGCTTAGCTTACGATACATAGCATAAATTGGCTTTCGTCCCTCAAAGACGTCCTTTAAGGAGAGCATCGAAAAGGCAGAAATCAACGAGATTTTAGTGCAATTTTAAGTTTACCTCCTAACCTCATCAATTTCCATCGAAGGGACTTCAGCTATTAACTGAGCAAAGAGTGGCACCTGCGTGAGAATTTCAGGATTTCCTACTAGAAGCGTACGTTCTCTAGCCCGAGTAAGGGCAACATTAAGCTTTCTATCTATCAATTGCCCATGCTGATCAGTATATTGTGAATCACAAAGAAAGTTCAACTGTGAAGGTCGGCTCACCGTAAATCCGTAGATAATGGTATTCTTTTCCGAACCTTGAAAGCGTTCCACCGTGTCTATCGTCACATTCGCCAAAAGAGGGTGAGGGGAAGTCTGCAATAGGCTTCGCACCATGGCAATTTGATGGCGATAAGGCACGATGATGCCGAGCTCCTTATCTATATTAAACTCAGCTTTTCGGCGCATTACATCTTGGTATGTTTCTTCTGCTAAATAGGCTATCAAGCGGGCTTCATAAAGATTGAGCTTCGCAGATGGAATTCCAGACAAGATCTTTTCATCTGATGATGATGTGAACTGGGTAACATCCAAAGAATTCTCCAATAGCAAACTGTCGTCTATGGGAGGTATGCAAGGATAAAACACAACTCTCGGCTGGGCTATCGCGAGCAACTGATGTTCCAAGCCGCAATCACGCAGTTGCCCACCATAAAATTGTTGATTAGCAAAGGCTGCTACCTCGGGGTGCATGCGCCCTTGCTTAGTAAACTCATGAACGCAGCACTTTGGCACAGCATAATAAAGACGTTCGAAGAGCGAATGGCGACAATCAAAGAGACCTATTGCCTGTAGTTCCTCGTCTTGAACACAACTATCATAAGAAGTCTGTTGTACCACTGCTGGCAATTGTTTGTGGTCGCCAATCAAAACGAAGCGCTGAATCGCTAATTCGTCTGAATCCCCCGGCATCAGCAAAGGCAGCAAGTGGGGTTCTAAGAGCTGAGAAGCCTCATCAATGATAGCTAAAGAGAAACCTTTACGGATGAGCAATGCCGTCATACCCGAAAGTGAAGCCACTGTACCCACGATGATGCGCGTACTTTTGATTAGTTCACCCACCTTACTCACATCGGGCAGTTGGCTTACTTTATTCTCTAACAGATAGGCGTGAAACTCGGGATCACAATTGTGTTTATTACCCACACGCAGGAAATCCAGCCCATCTTTGACGAGTTTACTACAAATTTCATCTACTGCACGATTGGTATAGGCAGCCAAAAGAACATTACAATCAGCATCACTAGCCAATTCTTCGCGCAAAATTGACATCAAGCCGAAAGAGGTTTTTCCCGTTCCGGGAGGACCTACCAAAAGAAAGAAATCGCGCGCCTGCTTTGCTTTGAGCACCATAGCATTGCGCTCTTCATCTTGGTGGTCAAGCACAAGTGCTTCAGTAGGATCAACCACAGATGAACTGGGGTTCAACAATACGTTTCTGCGATATTCCGAACCAGACAGGAAAGAAAACAGACCTCGAAAGAGCGACGTCGAAGCAGCCTCCATAAAGTCTTTTTCGATAGCCCACGAACGTCCATGACGCACCGCAAAAACCGCAGCATTTGTTTGAGGAGCACGGAGCTGAACAGTGACATCCTCAGCAGTAAGGTTTACAATAGTAGCACGAAACACTAAATCTTTGCGCATATCTGGCACTAGATTAGCTTCATAAGCATAAAGTACCACGATATCTCCTTCACGGAAATTAGGGGCAATCATAAATTGCTCGGTTGCTTGTGGGAGTTTTAGACAAAGAGATTCCACTGCCCCATCGGCATTGCACACACAGCCTCCGGACTCTGCTAATGACAAGCCCGCCATAATGTTCCCGACTTCTTGCTTTTCCTCTAGCGTTGCATTCCAAGCCGAAGCAAAACCACTACATTCGCGCTGCTGGCTACCGACCATGCCCAATCGTCTTTCGAGAGATAGAAAACGATGAAAACGATTAAAATAAGCGCGTGCCACCGAACTGGATTTACGATAAGTCCCAATAAATTGCTCTAAGTCGGGACGTTTATACGCCCAGAGTTTGGGAGCACTGCCATCTGTAAATCTGTCAACATCAAAATGTTCGAGATAGTCAGCAATACCTTCTGTAGAAAACAGGAGTTCTCGCGCCACAATTTCATTGCGCACTTGCATTGCAGTGCGGAGATAATCCATGATGGTCTCCACGCGCATCAAGCCGTCTTGGGGAGAATACTTAGAATAAAGCAGATAAGCACGCATATCATTAAAGCGTACTTTATGACTAAAGTGCAAGATAGCACGATAAAGTTGCAACTGGATATTATGCGACAGTTGCGCGCGTCGCGACCATTCGTCCATCTTTCCACTCTTCTGTTCTATGACCGTCGTAAAATCTCGACTCAACAAGTCCATACGCCCTTGCAACCCTAACAATTCACAGAAGAAAGCAGGCTCCAACAGGATGTCGGACATGGTGTTCAGATGGAGGTCGTCGCGCAACTGATGTTGCACCATTTTCCGAAGATGCTGTTGCTGGCTTTGGGCATTATAGTGAAAATCACGGCGTGCATCCACATCGTTCAGCTCTGTACAAGTGTAGCACTGCACTGCATTTTGAGTAAAAAATCTGCGAGCCGTTTCGGGATAAGTGGATGCGTAGCCATGCAGTTCCTCATCCAACATCTGCCCCGCCATATTACCAAGAAGGATTGCTTTAGAAACAGGCACAGGCTGTAGTCGATTCACCACTTCATACTCCGAGCAAACGCCAGTGGGCAGAATACAGTTGGCTATCGCCGTCACAGAAATGAGAAAGTCAGGTTCTAGCACTATTAGTGTGGGTTCTAGAGCGTCATCCACCCACCGCGTATCTACCAGGTTTAGATTGGAGTTTATGTTAATAAGGGGAAGAAGCGCAGTAAAATCACTTCGTTCGTCTGTATTACTCTTCAAACGTACTTTTTGTTCTATTCCTTCGTTCACGCAATAAACAAGGAGAAAATCATCTCGCTTCTCCAATACGACCACTCGGAAATCACCCGCAAAATGTCCTTTTCTGTGTTTAAGTTCAGGAAGGAGTTGAGGCAGTCGCTCTTTTAACTGAATAGGCAACGGCACTTGCTTGCGCCAAGCCACCAAACGTGCCAAACGCAGCATATCATATGCAAAGTCTGCCTGTAACACTTCATCGCGCGTGCTCGACAAATTCCCCATACGGACACGATAATCATTGAGTCCGATGTAGATTTGTTCTTCATCCACCTTGCGGTCTTGGAAGAGATAGTGCAGCTTGGCGAATGTTCCTGAAAGATACACACCAGCTTCACTTGTTTCTTGTTGAAGAAACTCTTGAAACATCAAAAACCCATTTCGGCATCGTTCCCGAATGGGCGTCTGAACTTGGAGTAAGAGACGCAGGATTTCTTGATAATAATAAGACGCAGGGACGTTTGTCATAGGCTAAGGTTAGAATCCACTCAATATAATAAGTGGGACAACAAAGAAGTAACTCGAGATAAAAGACCAAGGTGTACACCAGGCACAGCCGTGTTGCAGGACTATCATATTGCACCTTCTGCATTTCCTCCACGCACTAAGATCGTAAGTGAAAATGCCGTTGGTGAATTTAGATAAACTTAATGTCGTAAATAAGAATACTTCCCACTGCAGCATTGAGACGCTGCACGAGTTGCGCGCGCATCATCGTGAGTTGTGTGCGCAAAGCGGGAATCTCAACACGCACCCACAAACTTTGTTCGCGCACCTCAAGCGCTTGCGTGGCACGAGCAGTAGTTTCATCCACAACTGTCGACCAAGCCTGCACCAATTTATATTGCAAATAAGGAGTTTCTAAACCGCTTGCACGCAGAAATTTAGCGACAACGCCATCTGCGCGTTGAGTTTCATGTCTTTCCATACACTAATCGGATTGAGAGTTTGATTTTCAAGCATCAGAAGCAGGAAGTTCCGCTGCACCACTGGCACAATGATTTTCCACCAAAGCCACTTCCCCACCCTTCACTTCAAAGAGTTTGTATTCGCGATGGGTAGCAGCAAGAATACTATCCAAATGCTCTCGGTTGGTATCGGTGATAAAGATTTGCTCAAAATCATCACCACTCACATAATCAACGATACATGCCACGCGACCAGCGTCGAGCTTATCAAAGATATCATCTAATAAGAGTATCGGAGTGCGATGTTCTCCCATAGACTTGAGATAAATAAACTGCGCCAACTTCATAGCAATGAAGAAAGTTTTCGTCTGTCCTTGTGAGGCTTCTCGACGCACATTGTGACCGTTCATCAGCAACTCAAGATTGTCTTTGTGAGGTCCATGAAGTGTGTAGCCAACAATGCGCTCCTTTGCACGATCTCGCACCAATATTGGCAGCAGATCACCACGGGATGCATGAGTGTCATAGAGGATATCCACCTCTTCAGAGGCTGCATTGCAGAATCGCGCATACATAGTCTGAAAGATAGGCACAAAGTCACGCACAAATGCTTGTCGCTCTTGATAAATCACAGCGGCATCCATTGACATCATTTCTTCCAAGACCTCAAAAAGTTGGGCATCTGGCTCTTCTTCTTGCTTCAACATCGCATTACGCTGCTGCAATGATTTGTTATAACGGATTAACGCAGCGAGATAATTCGGAGAGACCTGAGAAAGAACGATATCCATAAAACGACGGCGTTCCTCACTTCCCCCAGACACTAGTTGTTCATCAGCAGGAGAAAGCATCACCAAGGGAATAACCCCTAAGTGCTCACTGAGTCTTTTATACTCTTTGTCGTTGCGGCGCATACGCTTGCGTTGACCTCGCTTAATCCCACATGAGATTTCTTCCTCTTCCATCAAAGCAGAACGATATTTACCTTGAAGCATCATGAACTCAGCATCATGCCGAACACATGCACCATCAGTAAGTGCAGTAGCACTTTTACCAAAAGAAAGGAAATAAATAGCATCAAGCACATTGGTCTTGCCTTGACCATTCGCACCTATCAGACAATTCACATTAGGAGAAAGCGTAAGTTGCGCCTGTTCGATGTTTTTATAATTGAGAAGAGAAAGTTGCTCTAATATCATATCAATAGGAAGAAATGCAGAATACGAAGAAGAATCTGTGTACAAAGATACGAAGAAATCTCACTATTTTTTGAGCCTGTAACCAAAAAAACTATGTTTTATTTCGCTACTCGCTTACTATTTAGTATTTTTGCAGGCAAAACGCACACTTCTTAGTCTGAAGTCGTGTGACTATTATCTAGCAAAATAAACTTATTACATACTCATGAGTCAATCAAACAAGTCACTGGATGTGAACGAAACTCTCGTTAGCACAGAAGCTTTCCTCATCAAGAACAAACAAAAACTCGTCATGGCTTTGGTAGCCGTTGCCGTTGTACTCGTTGCTTTCTTCGGCGGTCGCTACTATCTCAAGAGTCAAAACGAAGAAGGTCAAGCCGCTATTGCCCTTGGTCAAACTTACGTGCAACAAGGTGACTGGAAGAAAGCAGTAGAAGGCGATGGTGCTCAATTCAAAGGCTACAAAAAGTTGGCTGACACTTACTCTTGGACCGACGCAGGCAACGTGGCTCATATGTATGCAGGTATTGCCTACTTCAATCTTGGCGAATACAAGAAGGCTATCGAACAACTCGAAGCTTTTTCACCCCAAGGCGATGCTACCGTTTCAGCAAACGCATTGGCGGCTCTTGGCAATGCTTATGTTGCAGACAAACAATTTGACAATGGCGTAAAATACTTGGAAAAGGCAGCATCTCAAGCTGACAATGATGCTCTTTCTCCCGAATACCTTATCCAAGCTGGCCTCGTTCTTGAAAATCAAGGCAAGAAGGCTGACGCTAACGCCCTCTATGTTCGCATCAAGAACGACTATCCACGTAGCCGCTACTCACAGAATGGCGTACAAAATGGTGTTTCTACTGGTGCTGAGATTGATAAATATATCGAACGCACTAAATAAGTTGCCACTTCTTTCGTAAAAAAACAAAAGTTGCGCAATTCACTTTATCATATAATGAGGAGTTAGGAAATAAAGCATGGGCACATTGTAGCTCACTTACCTCCTAACTCCTCATTACGCTTTATCAAGATTACTTTCTCTTTAAGAGATTTCTTTCCTATCATTATGTCTTCTTTCGACTTTCTCCAGCACAATGTAGCCAACGTACCCGATGCTTCTATGATGCGTTTTGGTATTGTTGTGACAGAATGGAATGCCCATATCACCGAAGCTATGCTCAAAAGTGCGATTGACACTCTCACCGAATATGGCGCTAATGAAACGAGCATCACCGTTCGTTACGTGCCAGGAGCTTTTGAATTGGTATATGGCTGTGCACAGTTGGCTGAACATGGCTATGTGGACGCCATCATTGCCCTCGGTTGTGTGATAAAAGGCGACACTCCTCACTTTGACTATATCTGTCAAGGCACTACTGCTGGATTGGTGCAGCTCAATGCTACTGGAAAAATCCCAATGATCAATGGTGTGCTCACTGTTAACAATGAGGCACAAGCCGAAGAACGTGCTGGTGCTAACATGGATAAAGGTCGTGAATTTGCCATTACTGCCATCAAGACGGTAGACTTCATGAAGTCCTTCGAATAGAAAATCTAACAGCACGGACATTTGGACGCAAGAGTCAGAAAGCCTCCAGCCTTCAGTAATGACTTTTCATAAAGATTCAATACTGACTGTGACACTTTAAGACAGGTTTGATTCTGCCCCCCAAAATTTATCCCCCTCTTAGAACAACTCCTTAGAAATGCCACTCTCTCCTTTTTTTATAGGCATTGCAAGGAAAAAATTCACCAAAAATTTGGTGCTTTGCAAAATTTGCCGTATTTTTGCACTCGGTTTTAGGAACAACCTCTAAGCAATAGATTAGATTTCCTAAGTAACTTGGGTAGTTACCAGAGTGGCCAAATGGGGCAGACTGTAAATCTGCTGGCTTACGCCTTCGGTGGTTCGAATCCATCACTACCCACAAAAAGCGAGACTCACTAGTTTTAGTGAGTCTCGCTTTTTGTTATACTTCGCACACATGACTCGAATGCCTCGCTCATATCCCCTATCCACACTTCCAATCACGAGCTATCTCGACATATTCCCTCGTTCCCAACCCGAGCAATAGCCCTACATAGTATACCCAAACCCTTAATTGAGACCACAAAAACATTGCATTGCAGGATTTCAGCAAGAAATGCCCGACTGACAAGCTAACAAAAGATTAGATATATACCGGAATATCATAAAGAAGAGCAGACATATCAGCAGAAAGCCCTCAAAAACTCAACTTTTCGCACTCCCTTTTTGTCAAGTCCTTAGAAGTTCGTACTTTTGCACCAATAACGCACTTTTGTGCAATCCAAGGACCCACAATGCGTTGTGAGGACTTTCTCTCAACAAACCAGCGCACAAAGTCAGACGCTGGACTTACACCAACAACACAACAGAGAAGCCCCCTACAACGCAACCAATGAACAACTCTTCCCATACAATGGAAAAAAGAAAGATTCAATTCTCGCTTGTCTATCGCGACATGTTTCAAAGTTCTGGTAAATTCCAACCACGCAAGGACCAACTAGAACGCATCGCTCCCGTCATCATCAAAATGGGTTGCTTCAGTCGTGTAGAAACCAATGGTGGTGCTTTCGAACAAGTAAACCTTTTGGCAGGTGAGAATCCCAACGAAGCCGTTCGCGCTTTCACAAAGCCTTTCAATGAAGTCGGTATCAAAACGCACATGCTCGACCGTGGTCTCAACGCCCTCCGCATGTTCCCTGTTCCGGCTGACGTGCGCCGATTGATGTATAAGGTGAAGCACGCACAAGGCACCGACATTACTCGCATCTTCTGCGGACTCAATGATGTACGCAACATCATTCCGTCTATTAAATATGCCATTGAAGGTGGAATGACTCCACAGGCAACACTCTGCATCACAACGTCTCCTATTCACACTGCTGAATACTATGCTGGTATTGCAGACCAACTTATTGAAGCTGGTGCTCCCGAAATCTGTTTGAAGGACATGGCTGGTATCGGTCAGCCCGCAATGTTGGGTCAACTCTGCCGAATGATCAAGGAAAAGCACCCCGAAGTAATCATTGAGTACCACGGTCACACAGGTCCTGGTCTCTCTATGGCTTCTATCTTGGAAGTTTGCCGCAATGGTGCTGACATCATCGACACAGCCATCGAACCTCTCGCATGGGGTAAAGTGCATCCAGACGTGATTTCTGTGCAAAGTATGCTCAAGAACGCTGGTTTTGACGTTCCTGAAATCAACATGGAAGCCTACATGGAAGCTCGTAAACTCACCCAAGAGTTCATCGACGAATGGTTGGGCTATTTCATCAATCCTGGTAACAAGTTGATGTCTTCTCTCCTCCTCGGTTGCGGACTCCCTGGCGGTATGATGGGTTCTATGATGGCAGACCTCACAGGTGTGATGGATGCTATCAATGCAAACCGTCAAAAGAAGGGCGAAGAACCACTTTCTGAAGATGCTTTGCTCGTGAAGCTCTTTGACGAAGTGGCTTATGTTTGGCCTCGTGTAGGTTATCCCCCATTGGTAACTCCCTTCAGTCAATATGTGAAGAACATCGCCTTGATGAACCTTCTCACAGAGTCAATGGACAAACCACGCTACTCTATGATGGACAACGCCATCTGGGGTATGATTTTGGGTAAGAGCGGTAAACTCCCCGGAGAACTGGCTCCCGAAATTGTGGAATTGGCAAAAGAAAAGGGATACGAATTCAGCACGGAAGACCCACAAGTGAACTATCCCGATGATCTCGAACGTTTCATCAAAGAAATGGAAGAAAACGGTTGGGATCGCGGTCAAGACGACGAAGAATTGTTTGAGTTCGCTATGCACGAAACGCAATATCGCGACTATAAGAGCGGTGCGGCTAAGAAGCGTTTCCTCGCTGACCTCCAAGCAGCCAAAGACAAAGCTAATGCTTCTGGTATGACTCCCGAAGAAGCTGCAGCACTCAAGCACGCAAAGGCAGATGCCATCGTGGCACAAGAAAGCGGTATCGTGCTTTGGGAAATTGGCGGTGACGCAGAAAACGTCAAAGTTATTGAGCCATTCATTGGTAAGGAGTATAACGAAGGTGACTTCTTCTGCTACATCGAAAATGGCTTCGGCAAGATTATCGAACTCCCAGCTGCCCTCGGTGGTCGCTTGGTAGAAATCAATGCCAAACAAGGCTCACACGTTCAAAAAGGCGACATCATTGCCTACATCGAACGCTCTAACCGCGCGTAATAGTCCACTACGCAATACAAATATTGAGGCCGCTCCTTGTCTAACAGCGAGGGGCGGTCTCAAACTTTTGTTATGGTCTCCATTACCTTCTTATTTTTATGTTACGCATCCTCTTTGACTATCGACTCACGGGCATGCTAAGCCTCATCATCCTCACTTTCTGCCTCATCACGGTGCCTAAAACCACCTTGTCTCAAGTAGACAATATAGACAAGATTGCACATTTTGTCTTTTTCTTTGGTCTAGCACTTGTAGCATGGTGGGAAAGCGCAGGGAGAAAGGTACAACATCTCGGATTTTGGATTAGATTTTTGCTCATTGGATGCGCCACCATTGGACTTGGCGGACTTATAGAAGTGTTGCAAGCCACACTCACCACCAACAGAAGTGGCGACTGGCTCGACTTTCTTGCAGATGCAGCAGGTGTCTGTTGCGCACAAATCATCGGAGGATTTCTATTTCATCGCGTAAGCTCTTACTTAAACCCCAACGGTCATTAGAATGTAATAGTGCTACTCCTTATTGAAAAGATAGCCTAATGACCGATTTGGGTTAACTCAGTAGACTCCCTCTTTCGCTCCTCCAATCTCCCTTACTGCACTCCACCACTCCCTTCTCTATGCACTATCTCCACCTTGGCGACCGACAGATTCATTACGTCATCGACCAACCTTCATCCTTGCCCACCTCAGAAGCCCCACTTCCCTTCCAACATTGGCAGTGGGACATTCATCCTGACCAACCCATTCCCTTATTACTACAGCAAGTGGCAGATTTAGTTCCTTGTTCAGCCTACACTCCGCTACATGTAGTCGTAAATGGCACCGCCACCCTCATTCCCATGGCAGACTTCGATGAAGCACATTGTGAAGCACATCTCAATACTGTCCTTCCCCAAAGTGCAGAAAGTCCAAGCCGACGTGCATTCTACGATGTTCTTCCCGCCTCCAATGCCCTGCTAATTTTTAGTTTGTCAGAAAACATCTGTAGCACATTTGAACGTCTATGGAGTAGCGTCTATTATCTCTCTGCCCAGACTGGCATCTTGCGCCGATTTGCAGCACGCCAAGAACACCCGCACGAACAACGCTGTTTTGTTCACCTACGCCCACAAGCCATTGATGTCGCTTGTTTCCAAGGGCAGCAACTTTTAGGTTATAATACCTTCGATGCTACACAGACAGCTGACGTCATTTATTATGCTTGTCAACTAGCCACCACCCTTGGTTGTCCCCCTGCTACAACTCCTTTCTTCCTTTGTGGGGCATCATCACTATGTGAAGCTCTAGCGCAACAGTTGAGTGAATATGTCAAACATATAGAAGTAGCTAATACTCCCGACGAATTTGCTCACCATCCCCTCACCACCCTCCCCCAACTCCCTTTTGAATTTATCACCCATCTGTTAAGTGTATGAGAGTTATAACAGGAAAATACAAAGGCAAACACTTTGAAGTGCCTCGCTCTTTTAAGGCGCGTCCTACCACAGATTTCGCAAAAGAAAACCTCTTTAATGTGCTGCGTGCCTACCTTGACTTTGAAGAAACACGCGCACTCGACCTCTTTGCAGGCACAGGAAGCATCACTCTCGAACTACTCTCTCGCGGTTGCCGCGAAGTAATGAGTGTGGAGCGGGATCGTCAGCACTATGCCTTCATCCAAAGTATGCTTCGCCACCTCGATGATCCTGCAGCTTCTGCCATTTGTGGTGATGCCTTACGTTTCATTTCCAAGGGTTTCAAAGAATTCGACTTCATCTTTGCCGATCCTCCCTATGCGCTTCGCGAACTTCCTGAACTTCCAGAGCGCGTGATGTCGAGTAAGCTCCTTGCTCCTAGAGGACTTTTCGTTTTGGAACATGGTAAACACAATGATTTCTCAGACCGTCCCGACTTCTTAGAGCATCGAGCTTATGGGTCTGTCAACTTCTCCTTCTTCAGACGTCCCGAAACGTCTACTGTTTCAGAAGAAAACGAAACTCCAACCACTCTGGTAGCAGAATAAATTTCTTTTCTCTCCACTTCTCACGCTGCTCATCCCACCATCATGATTGAAGACCTCTTTGCCGAACATATTGCAGCCGAATTCCCTCATGCGCTCACCGAGCAGCAAAAGGAAGCAGCGCGACAAATTGGTGCGTTCCTCGCAGACCCACGTAGCGACCGCGCCTTCATCCTCCGTGGATATGCAGGAACGGGTAAGACGACTCTTATATCTGCAGTTGTGCGTGTATGGAAAAAACTCAACCGTCCCGTTCTCCTACTAGCTCCTACAGGACGCGCAGCAAAAGTATTTTCCCTTCACGCAGGCCTTCCTGCTACCACCATCCACAAAGCCATCTATCGTCAACAAACTTTCAAAGGCGAAGACACGGTGTTCGATCGAGGTTGGAACAACGCCAAGGAAGCACTCTTCATTGTCGATGAGTCTTCCATGATAGCTAATCAAGGTGGTGGAAATAGTCAGTTTGGCACAGGGCAACTCCTTGACGATTTAGTACAATTTGTCTATGCAGGAGCAGGATGCCGTCTATTGCTTGTTGGTGACACCGCACAGCTTCCTCCTGTGGGCGAAACAGAGAGTCCTGCTCTCCAACCGCGTACCATGGAACGCTATGGACTCCATGTGCGAAGCTATGAACTTACGGAGGTGATTCGCCAAGCTAAAACTTCGGCAGTGCTCACCAACGCCACGCAACTTCGCAAGTTTATTAGCCATTTAGCAGCACAACAATCTAATTTTGCTACTACAGCAGCACTTCTAGAGGAAGCACACGATCTTCCTGCCGAAGCACTCAACGAAAAAGGACTTCCCCTCATCAAAGTAGGAGCAAAGACAGAAGTTAAAATCATTCCAGGCGATGAACTCATAGAATCGCTTGAACAGAGCTACCGTAATTGGGGCACAGACGACACGATTATCGTCACGCGCACTAACAAGCGCGCCAATATCTTTAACAATGGGGTGCGAGCACGCATCCTTGATCGTGAAGAAGTGCTTTGTCGAGGTGACCTCGTCATGGCAGTCCGCAATAATTATCACTGGACAGCACTACTGCAATCTCAACTCCCAGAGGGACAACAACTTCCCATCTCCTTTATTGCCAATGGAGACAGTGCAGAAATCGTGCGTTACCACAATGTACATACCATGCACGGGCTCGAATTTGCAGATGTCACCCTCCGGTTTTCGGACTATGAGGAAGTAGAAATCGAATGTCGCGTCATTCTCGACACACTACAAGCCGAAGCTCCAGCACTGACAGCGGAACAACAGACTCAACTCTATGAATCAGTGCTAGCGGATTATGCCCACATTCCTAACCAACGTGAGCGAATGAAAGCTATTCGCCAAGACCCCTACTACAATGCTCTGCAAATCAAATATGCTTATGCCGTGACTTGCCATAAAGCCCAAGGCGGACAATGGCACGAAGTCTACGTAGACCAAGGTTATTTGCCTGAAGACCTCGAACCCCTCTCCTACTTTCGCTGGCTCTACACCGCCTTTACTCGAACTTCTGGAAATCTCTATCTCGTTAATTGGCCCAAAGACCAAACATACTCACAATCATGATTGCAATCTTTTTTAATGTCATCGCTGTCATTGTGGGCAGTGCCATCGGAGCGCTTGCCAAACGTGGCATTTCTGAGAAATATATCACAGTGCTCAATACCGCTATGGGACTAGCTGCCCTCGTTTTGGGCATCAATGTGGCGATGTCCAACATGGCGAAGAGCCAACTTCCAGTGCTCTTCATCTTTTGCCTATCATTCGGCGGACTATTAGGCACTATGCTTCGTCTCGACCAGCGTATGGAACACGCCACCAAACGAGTTTCTCGCAATGGAAACTCAAGACTCACCGAAGGCATCACCACTGCAGTGCTCTTCTGCTGCGTCGGCACCCTCTCTATGATGGGACCCGTGCTGGCAGCTCTCAAAGGCGACAACACTTATCTCATGACCGCCGCAACACTCAACCTCGTCACCATGATTGTCGTAGCCTCAAGCTATGGCTTCGGAGTGAGTCTTACTGCGCTTGTTGTCTTTGCTTGGCAAGGCGGCATTTATGGTATAGCCAAACTTTCTGCAGGTTTCATTTCCGAAGCTCTGATTTCTGAGGTATCCATTGTGGGCGGTGTACTCATCGCTGCCGCAGGATTAGGCGTGATGCACATCAAAGACTGCAAGACAATCAATCTTTTGCCCGCTCTCTTCATGCCCATGCTCTACTTTTTGGCTAAAAACCTCTTGGGCATGTAGCCAAATTTCTGTATCTTCGCTAAAACATCCTACGTATGACTTTTATTTCCCATCTACATAAGTGCGTGGCTGCAATTTGTTTTGCTGCCACCTCCCTCAGTGTTTCAGCTCAGCCACAAGTGGCACTCAAAGCCCAAGACTTGAAACTGGGTGACATTGCTTGGAACATACCAGCCTTGGCTAAGTTTGAGGTGCAAAACACTGGTAATCAACCTTTGCAAATCCTTGACGTGCGCACCGACTGCGGATGCACCACCGTTAATTGGAGCAAAACCTCCATTGCCCCTGGTGCATCTGCCACTCTTACCGTGAGCTATGATGCCAACACCCTCGGCACGTTTCATAAGAGCATCATCGTCAACACCTCAGCTAGTGCCACGCCCATTCGACTCACCCTCCAAGGCAGAGTGCTCCGTGAAGTGGTGGACTACGATAAAGACTTCCCCGTGCGCATCGGTGACGTGCGACTCTCTACCGACAACATAGAGTTTGACGACGTGAATCGTGGCGAACAGCCCCAAACGACACTCTATCTCTTCAATGCAGGAAAGAAAGATTACACCCCTGAATTGATGCATCTTCCCAAATATCTCTCAGCCTACGCCGAACCAGAAGTAATTCACCCTGGACGCATGGGAAAACTCATCGTCACACTCAACAGCAACGAAGTGCATAGCTTTGGACTTACGCAAACCAACATCTACCTCTCGCGCTTCTCTGGCGACCGCGTGGGAGCAGACAACGAACTCGGCACGGCAGTCACTCTCCTTCCGCACTTCACTAAAGCAGAACTAAACAATCCTGCAGCTCCCAAAGCTGAAATCCCCACCACCATCGACTTAGGCAGTTTTGGAGACAAACAAGAATTAAAAGGAACACTCTTGCTCACCAACAGCGGAAAGTCGCCTCTCAAAGTGAGCATGCTCCAAGTGTACAAACGTGGCATCAGTGTTTCTCTGTCTAAAGGCACCTTAAAACCTGGGGCCTCTGCCAAATTGAAAATTAGTGTATCGCAAAGTTCAGAAGCACAACGTGGAAATCCTAGAATTTTGCTCATCACCAACGACCCTCATCTCCCCAAAATCACTATCGAAGTAAAGACGAAAAAGTAAGGAAACACTTTCGCCATATCACCAAAAATCACTAACTTTGCTGCTGCAATCGGAAAGTAGCGCAGTTGGTAGCGCACTACGTTCGGGACGTAGGGGTCGGGCGTTCGAGTCGCCTCTTTCCGACGTTCATATTTCAGCACTTGTTCGTTTGAACAAGTGCTTTTTCTTGCCCGTAACTCTAAGCGAAAGAATGGAGTTGCAACAAATCTTTGCACCTAAGTCCCTCCGCAATTCTCCCAATCGGATGGCTAAAAATAGTGACCGATATTTGTTCACAATTACATAAAAGTTATTGCTTACCACAGAATTTATAGTTAACTTTGCGGAAAGTCACACATTTTATGCCTTATCCCCTCGGATAATCAGAAGAAAGTAGCAACGAAAAGGAAACATTTATCTTTACGTTATTACATCATATTGGTAACAGTCCTCGCTATCTTCTTATTGTCCTTTCCCTCTATGTGAACACCTGCTCACTCTCTCTCCTCATATTATTAATTAGCACATCCAATAATGAATAAAATCAAACTAACTTTAGTGGTATTGATCGTGTTAGCCACGGCAATTTCATGCATCAAACCACTATATCCCAATGAACAAATGCTTCAACATCTGGGAACGCTTGCGCTCCTTATCCCACTTACCAGAGATTTGTTCAAAAACAAGCTCCCCTTGCCAGCCTTTATCGGAATTGCGTGCTTCACGTTTCTCCACATCCTTGGCGCTCACTACATCTATTCTTATGTTCCCTATAAGGAATGGGCGGTTTCTTTGGGCATAGTCGATGCAGACTTCTTCCAATCTCCTCGCAACCACTTCGACCGCCTTGTCCACTTCTCCTTTGGCTTCTTGTTCCTACCTTCAATGTACTACTTGGCTCAAAAGTGGATCAAAGACAAAACTTGGGTGGCACTCCTGATGGCATGGCTCTTGATTCAGACGGGAAGCATGATTTACGAATTGTTTGAATGGTCACTCACCATAGTCATGGCGTCTGAGTCTGCCGATTACTACAATGGTCAGCAAGGCGACATGTGGGATGCACAAAAAGACATGGCATTGGCTCTCTTAGGCTCTACCATCACCGCAGGCATCTACGCTATAGGCGCTTTGGTTTGCAAACGCAACAACCAACAATAACCTCCAACCGCAATACCCCACAAGGTATTGCGGTTTTTCTTTGCTCAACATCCAGCACATTTCTTCCACCCCTTCACCACTATTGCAGAGAAAACAGGCTTTTGATTCCAATGCTGTGCATCATGCTTTCACAGCCATCGGAGCACCTAAATACATAGAGGAGCACAAATAGTCTCTTGTTACTAGCTGATGAAAAGGCAAGCCAAAACTTAAGTAGCTTAAACAACAAAGGCGATCTGAAGTGTTAAAATCCCGAGGTAAAAAAACGCACAGTTTTCTACAATCTAGCGAGATTTCTTAGCCTATCTCAAACAAAAATTGGGGAGCATTGGAATCTTGCAATGCCAACTTCGGACTTTTGAGAAAATATCTCCGACGTTTTCAAGATTCCGTCGGAGTTTTTTCAAATTTTGTCGGAGATAATTTTTATTTCGTCGGAGGTAATTTCTATTTCGTCGGAGAAAAAAACAATGAATTCGGACAAAACACAGCACAAAAGCGGCGTCTCTTGGCTTTCACGGGACAGAATCCACATATTCATTGTATATTCTTGCAAAACAACAATTCTTCCCTCTCTTTCTAAGCCCCTGAGATTCGCGTATTTGCCTATCACTTATTTCATACTTCTATTTGTGTGTTAAATAAGCAGGAAGGAAACGTAAAGTTTCCCTAAGCACAAGCTAAATCAGACTAGAAATAGCACATGTCGACATACCAAATGGAGCACCCTTCGATAATGTCGAAAGATGCTCCACGTATAAGGAAAGCAGTTGGACGATAAGCCGGGTTTTGTGCCTTATCTTTATCAAAAGGACAAGGTGTCCGTCATTTATCTGGATGTGCTGTCACCAACACACTCTATCGTTCTACCCTCTGATGTGTGCTCGAAAACACTCGGACGAGCCGCCCTGATGACACCAGTTTACATGAACTTTCAACTTCCGAGGTGCACAGCTCGTATGTCGCCACACGACTGGTGGGCTCTTACCCCACCTTCTCACCCTTACCTCCCACAACACTTGCCATTGCTGACCAACAACCTTGCGGCTGCGTGCTGAAAAGTGGCGGTTATTTTCTTCTGCACGGATTCGCTCTCACGAACGACTTCTCATTAAGAAGCGGAATGCTCTATGTTGCCCGGACTTTCCTCGTTTGCCATAAAAGCAAAAGCGACGGACTGCCCAACTGCTGATGGTAAATTCCACTGCAAATGTAGTAAAAAAATAGAGAGAATAAGGTATATCCTCGTTTTTTTTGAGTATTTTTGCCCTAATAAACCCCTCATCTCACCACATGAAACACATCGTCTGGGCAGTGGTTGCTCTTCTAGCGCTTGCGCAGCCTATGAAAGCGCAGGATTATCAACCTTCACGCGAGAATCTGGAAAATCGTCGGCAATTTGCCAAAGATCGCTTCGGCATATTTCTCCACTGGGGCATCTATTCCCTGTATGCACAAGGAGAATGGTATCTGCAAGACGCGAATCTCGACCGCAACGAATATGCGAAAGCCGCTAACGCCTTCTATCCCCATAATTTCAAGGCAGAGGAATGGATCAAAACCTTCAAAGAGGCTGGTGCACGCTATGTGACTTTCACCACGCGACACCATGATGGTTTCTCGATGTGGGCTACACAACAAAGCGACTATAACATCATGCACACGCCTTATGGGCGAGACATTGTGCGCCAACTTGCAGACGCTTGCCACCGCAATGCTTTTCCACTGCACCTCTACTATAGCCATATTGATTGGACACGCGATGACTACCCCATGGGGCGCACTGGATTGCGTACTGGAAAAGACCCTAAGAAAGCAAATTGGCAAAGTTATTTTGCCTTCATGAACCATCAACTCACGGAGCTTCTCACCCAATACGGACCTATTCGTGCCGTGTGGTTCGATGGATGGTGGGACCAAGAGAAAGCAAATCCAGCATTCAACTGGCAACTTCCCGAACAATATGCGCTGATTCATCACTTACAACCTGCTTGTTTGATTGGTAATAACCACCACCAAACACCCAACGAAGGTGAAGACATTCAACTCTTTGAACGCGATGTTCCTGGTGAAAACAAAGCAGGGATGAGTGGACAATCCGTTAGTTCACTTCCTCTCGAGACCTGTGAAACGATGAATGGCATGTGGGGCTACAAAGTAGCAGACACCCACTATAAATCAGCCGAAGAACTCATTCGTTTATTGGTGCGCACTGCAGGAAAAGGAGCCAACTTGTTACTCAATATTGGACCTCAAGCCGATGGCAATCTCCCAGCCACCGCAGTATCACGATTGAGAGAAATCGGGGCATGGATGAAGCTCCATGGTAGTACGATTTACGACACGGAAGCTGGCGGATTAGGAGACGGAGAAAAGGTGGTAAGCACTCGCCGAGACAAAGAACTCTATGTGCATGTACTCGATACAACACTCCAAGATTTACAACTAGAATGTGCAGTTCCCGTGAAACGCATCACAACCTTTGGCAGTAAAACGTCGGTGGCCTTCAAGCAAAAGCAAGGCAAGTTGCAGTGCGCTTTACCCCTCACCACAGAAGTAGACCGCATCATGGTGCTGCATCTCAAATAAAGTTTTACATGAAACCTACACTCCGAAGTTTCATCTCACTTATTCTCATCACATTCTGTGCTTCTATTCAAGCAATAGTTCCACAGAACAAGATGCTACGTGATGATATTCGCACGCTCCGCACGGAGATAGCTGGAAGCTTAGCCCCCATGCCCGTGCTTCAGCTTCGTGGCGGTGAGCGCGTAGAGGTGAGTTTCGACCAGATGTCACACGAGGGGCGAAGATTTTTCTATCGCGTTCAGCACTGCGACTTCAATTGGCGTCCCACAGAAGGGCTATTTCCCAACGAATACATCGAAGCCAATCAGGAAGACATTTGGATAGACAAAGGTGCTGAAAGCCAAAATACTACAACACTATACACACACTACCGATTTAACTTCCCAAATGCAGAAGTTAAGCCGCTGATTTCGGGCAACTATCTGCTCACCATCTACGATGATTCATCTGATAACCCCGAAGCAGTGGCAGAAGTTCGCCTACGCATAGTGGAGACCTTGGTGGGAATATCGGGACGCGTGCTCACCAACACCGACATCGATTGGAATGCTGCGCACCAACAGATTGAGATGGAAGTGAAGGCAGAAGGTTTGGCAGGAGATTTACGTTCCGGACTCCGTACGATTGTCGTGCAAAACGGACGTAGCGACAATGCCGCTGTAGACGTCCCTTCAACCGCTCAAATGGGCAACTCTCTGCTGTGGAAACATGCTCGCGGACTTATTTTTGAAGCCGGCAATGAGTATAGAAGGTTTGAAATGCTCTCTGTGCGCACACCAGGCATGCGCATCCAACAAATGCAATGGTTTCCTCCCTATTACCACGCGACAGTTGCAGAAGACGAGATGCGACGTAGCTATCTTGTGCAGGGAGATTGCAATGGCACGGCAGTGATTCGCAACACAGACAATTTTGACTCCAACACGGAAAGTGATTATGTGCTCACCCATTTCACCCTCGAAGGCGAAGAAATCCCCAATGCTTCCGTATATGTGAGCGGACAATGGTGCATTGGTGGATTATCTCCCGAATACGAACTCCATTACAATGCACAACGACAAGCCTACGAAGGCATTACGATGCTAAAACAAGGCTATTATAATTACATTTATCTGACTCGCCAACGTGGGGCGCAAAGTGGTAGCACGGGACCAACTGAAGGAAATTTCTACCAGACGACCAACGATTACACCATCATGGTATATGCTCGCCTAGCTGCTGATCGATACGACAGACTTGTCGGAGTGGCCACCTTGAAATCCTAAGTCTTCGTTCCCTCCCTCACTTCCTACTTTGAAGTTTGCCCCTTTATTCTTCTCTATTATCAACATTTCTTCTCTTCATGATTACTCTTCCCGAAATCACCTTCGCCAACGTGCTTGACTATATAGGTACACTCGCTTTCGCTATTTCAGGTATTCGTCTAGCAAGTGCCAAGCGTTTCGACTTATTCGGAGCCTATGTTGTGGGATTGGCAACAGCTATTGGTGGTGGAACAATGCGAGATTTAATGCTCGATGTACCCGTGTTTTGGATGACGAATAGCATCTATTTCATCATCAACCTACTTGCGTTGCTTTTGGTGGTGCTCTTCGGTAAGCTCGTAATTCGCCAAAAAAACACTTGGTTCATCTTCGACACCATCGGTTTGGGCATGTTTGCTGTGATTGGCATTGAGAAGTCATTGGCGGTGGGCTATCCTTTTTGGGTAGCCATCGTGATGGGGTCTATCACCGGTGCAGGTGGTGGTGTGATTCGCGACGTATTCCTCAACGAAGTTCCGCTTATCTTTCGAGCTGAAATCTACGCTGTAGCCTGCGTATTGGGAGGCTTAGCCTATTGGGTGTGCCATGCTCTAGGCATGGGTAATGTGCCTTGCGGACTTGTTTGTGGCACGGTGGTAATTTTATCTCGCGTCTTAGCCGTGCGCTACCACATAAACCTCCCCACTCTACGTGATGATGAAGCAACAGAGTAAGCCATAGTAGACTGACTCTCGGAACAGTTGAGCCTCATCTCTATTGTATTGCTCAATAGTTCTCTACTTGTAGGCATGACATGATGTGGGTAGCCATGATGGGATGTTGTTAAGATTCCCATTATCTAGTCTAACTACTTTCATCAGTCTCCACTACCTCTTTTCTCTTACTGATAACCCTAAGAACCTCAATTTAATATTCTCCTGAAATCCTCCACACACATTTAACCTCCCACACTAGTTCACCCTCAAATACTCATAACACAACTCACTTGTTTATCTTACTCAAACTCTAGATATGAAACACTTCTTTTCATGCGTGCTCCTATGCTGCGGTATAGGAGTGACGCCAAGGATAGCCTATGCTGCGACTTCTTCTCCTCTTCTTCCCGAAAATGACAAAGAAGAAAGAGCGTATGCTCCAAAAGACGGATTCTACCTCGTAGAAACTCCCGAGGACTGCAAACTAGGAGGGAGATATATCTTCGCCAGTTCGGTGTTCTCTTTACAAGACTATATACTCACACAAGATACGGATGTAGCAGTAGACAAAAATAAACATGCTTCCAATATCTTTCCCAAACCAGCTCACATCGTCAATAGTTCTGTGATATACGACGATAATGTAGCACTTAAATATGCTATTTGGCGCTATGAAGAAGGCAAAAACAAAGCGAACAACCTTCTCAATATCGACTCTAATGAACTAATGGCGGTTTGGCAATATTTCAAAGTGTCTACAAATGACCAGTACAACCTTTTCACAGTCCAGAAAAGCAAAGTAAGTAAAGAGATGTCTACTTCTATGTCTTTTAAGGCAACCAAGCCAAAGCCGTACAACGAAAAAACGTGCGAAAGCCCCAAATGGTTTGGATTGTTTTTCTATGATAAGAAGGTATCTGACTGGATTAACTGGTCAAACACTGCAAATGCTTTCAAAGTCTACACCGAGCTCCATACAGAAGAACACATAGAAAAACGAGCATTTCTGATTAATCCAACACGTATCTTCCGACACTTCACAAAAGATGAACTACTGCCTACCACCTATGTAGCAACCAAGACCATCTACTTTACAAGCGCAGGCTACCGCACCTTTTATTCGCAGCACGCCTATACGATTCCAGAAGGTGTAAAAGCCTATTACGCACAGATCGATGGAAATAATCTTAATTTATATCCCATTCAAAATGCGATTCCAGCTTGCACAGCTGTACTGCTCTACAAGGAGCAGGCAGGAGAAGTCAAACTCAATTTAACATTCGACGAAGTCGCCCCCCTCAAGGACGATAATAGTCTGAAAGGAACACGGCACGAACTCTCGGAACAAGAAGTAGATGAATCGCGCTTCAACTATTATGGCTTAACTGTAGACGAAGACAAGCCCAACGATTGGTATTTTGCTCGTATCGAAAGCAGTATTCCTGTGGGAAAGGCAGTACTCGCTTTTAATAAGTCTACAACTCCTAACAAAGCCAATGCAAGAAAGTTGGATTTTGTGGTACACAATGCCCGTCCCACAGCGATAGTTCCTCCAACCTCACCCACACTTGCGCCTGGTTCTTCGCAACCTACGATGACGATATGGGATTTACAAGGACGACCTTTACAACATCCCACTCATGGTCAGCCCTATATCCAAAACGGAAAAGTAAGAATAGGAGAATAAAGCAGCTATAATTAGCTCCATCAAGGGAGCAGAAGCATAAAAAAAGTCCTACTTTCTCGAACATATCGTAGAAAGTAGGACTTTATTTTTGAGAAATTCATCTGCTTTTAAGCCTCGCTCATGCTTCCTTAACGAAGAAATCGCTCAACGAAAAAGGATAAAACGAAACTTTTGTGGATGAATCCCTCTGCTTTTGGATGGTTTATTTCGCTTGAGCTTCAGCGTTTTGGATCATCTGCTGTGAAGCATAGAGATAAACTTCTACGCGACGATTTTCCTTCTTACCAGCAGCAGTGCTGTTATCAGCCACAGGGAAGTTTTCACCATGACCAGTCACCTCACGAATTTGTGTGCTCTTAGCACCCATGCTTTGAAGGTAGTTGCTCACGCTTTGAGCGCGTTGGAGAGAAAGTTGTTGGTTCTTAGCTTGAGATTGCTCTGCAGTGCTGTTTTTCCAGCCAGCGTTGTCAGTGTAACCCATGATAGACACGTCCATGTCACTGTTGGGAACGAGAACTTCGTTAGCAAACTTAGCGAGTGAACTCTTTGCAGAAGGAGAAAGTTGTGAATTACCAGTTGCGAAGAGGATACCACTATCGAAAGTAACTTTCACATACTTCACACCGTTTTGACCTTCGAGAACTTCAGCCTTAGCGTTAGCCACCTTCTCAGCTGCAGCCTTAGCCTTGTCCATGCGGTTACCGATGATTACACCAGCGCCACCACCAACTGCAGTACCAATAGCAGCACCAATAGCAGTACCCTTGCCATCTTTGCTGATGAGGTAACCAGCCAATGCACCGAGTGCTGCACCAGCACCTCCACCGAGGAGACCACCTTTGGCCTTGTTGCTCCATTCACCGCAAGAGGTGAGCATCATAGAGGCGCAAAGCGCAACTGCTGCGAATTTGATTCCTTTCATAATTGAGTTTTTTCTAATGAATACGTTGAGTTGGTGTCCCGATTAGGGAATAATAGTTTAGTAATACGTCAGCATTCTTGTGTTGAATCTCCACCTCTTTACGGCTTTTCAAAAGGAAAGTAGTTTGCTACTCATCCACTCTAGGCAATAATAGGTGATGGAGAAAGAAAGAAGTCTAATCGCTACCAAATCAGAACACTAACTTAGTTATTAATTGATTTTGGGTGCAAAAATACTCATTACTATAGGAGAAGCCAAAGGAATAAAGAAAAAAGTTGTATCTTTGCACGCAAATCCCTAAAGTGTGCGGAATAATCCCACTAAAATTCTCACTATAACTAACAAAATAAGCATTTAGCCATGGAAGATAATCAATTTCCACCTCAAAATCAAGGTAATGCTGATGTGCCCAATCACAATGATGGTGCACAAACCCCTAACCCAAGCGGCTCTAACTCATATAATGGAGCGGCCACTGGAACGATGAATGCTGGTTTCGCACCCAATCCCAACGAAGCTGGTGCACCTTATGGCGCGCCCAACGGAATGGGAATGCCTCCCACTCCTGCAAAGAAGAAAAAGTGGCTTTATTGGTTCATCCCCCTTATGGTGATTATCGTCTTGGGCGGTGGCTTCGCTACATGGAGCTACATAAATGGCAGCCAAAACGAAGAGACTGTCTACTCTACTCTATTGGGCGGCAACGAGAATATCGAAGACTACGAAAACTACCTCAAGCAGTTCCCCGATGGTGTACATGCAGAAGAAGTGCGCGAACGTTTGGCACAGCTCAAAACGATGTATTCAGACTGGACTAGCATCGCCAATAGCGAATATGCTTCCGACTTTGAGCGCTTCAAAGAGCAATATCCCAACAGCCAACTCGTCAAAAAGTGCGAACTCAAAATCGACTCTCTCGACTGGGTGAAGGCGGTTAAGCTCAACACTCCAGAGGCTATGGAAGAATATATGGAAAAGCACCCTGATGGTCGCTATATCTCAGAAGCCGGCATCGCGCAAAGCACGCTCGCCACAAACCTAGTAGATGAGGCAGACCGCAGTGGCATCGCCGAAGTTCTCACAGACTTCTATCGTGCCTTTGCTAACAGTGACGAAGCCACCCTCTGCACATACATCACTCCTACGATGTCTCAGTTCCTCTCCAAGAAGAATGCGACGAAAGCTGATGTGGTAGAACTTGTGAAGCGCACTTACTCTGAAGACATTGAAAACTGCTCATTCGTGCTCAATAACGATTACGAAATCACGAAGAGTGTGAGCAACGATGGCAAAGTAACCTTCAAGGTGAGCTTCAGTGTGGATCAGCATATCCAACGCTCTGGAGAAGGCAAAACTTTTGGTTCTTATACCGCAAACGCCACCCTCACAGGCGATCTCAAGATTTCGTCTTTGACCATGAAGGAAGTTTCTCGTCAGAATCAGTAATTCCTATCTCTAGATATCAAGACTTATATCAATCTATAAAGCAACATATCTATGCTTATTATCAACAATTACGAAGAATTTGCTTCTCATCTCGGACAAGTGCTCGGCACTTCCGAATGGCTTGAAGTGCCACAAGAGCGCATCAACCTCTTTGCCGATGCTACGCTTGACCACCAATGGATTCACGTCGATGCAGAAAAGGCAAAGAGTGGTCCTTTCGGTCAAACCATCGTGCATGGCTACCTCACTCTTTCTTTGCTCCCACACTTGTGGAACGAGATCATCGAAGTGCGTAACCTCAAAATGATGGTAAACTATGGCATGGACAAGATGAAGTTTGGTCAACCCGTGCTTTCAGGTCAGCAAATTCGCCTCACTGCTACGCTTGCTTCTATCGCAGACCTTCGTGGGGTGTGCAAAGCTGAAATCAAATTCACCATCGAGATTAAGGACCAAAAGAAGCCTGCACTCACAGGTGTAGCTACTTTCTTGTACCACTTCGCATAATCTCTTTTTCCCTTCTATACACCGCGTGTGGACTGTGGTTGCTGTATGACACGGAGCACAACTAGTTCTCTCTGTTGACAAGGCACACCAGTCTACACGCGATGTCCATTCTCTCTATCCATTAAACTCTTTCCACCCACTACCAATGGACACCTATCGCACCATTTCCGAAGCTGGCGAAGCCATTTACACCGAAAAACGGAGTAAATTTATCGCCTATGCTGAACACGTTGCCGATGAGGAGGCTGTGAAAAAACGGGTGGCAGAACTGCGCAAACAATATTATGACGCGCGCCATGTATGCTATGCCTATGCACTTGGCAACGATGCTAGTGTCACACGCGCTAACGACGATGGGGAGCCTTCTGGCACTGCTGGGCGTCCTATACTCGGACAAATACGTTCTGCTGATCTCACCTTCACGCTCGTGGTAGTGATACGCTATTTTGGCGGTGTCAAATTAGGCACTGGAGGTTTGGTGGTAGCTTACAAAACTGCTGCTGCCGAAGCCATAGAAGCAGCCACACACGAAGAAAAGATAGTGATGCAACGATTTGTCATTGAGGTGCCTTATACAGAAGCCGACACTGCCATGCGCTTCATTCGCGATGGAGAAGGTGAAGTGGTGGGACGCGACTATACAGCCACTCATCAGATTCTCACCATCGAGGTACGAACATCCCTTCTTGCACCGCTACAGGAACGCTTAACCAAGATTTATTCTTTGACGATTAAAGACGAGAAGGACGCATAAAACTTAGATATTTCTCAACTCCCTCAGCCTATCCTCTGCTGAAACAGAGGTCGGCGCTAAGGATTACAACAAAAAGTGACCGCTAATTTGTCAACTACTATACAAATTAGCGGTCACTTTATTATAGACCTCAGGATGGAATCTTAATCCTGTTTTTACTTATTGATTCGTATCTTTAGAAGATGTTTCACCTTCCTACCAAGCACGTTGTCATTTGCACTCGGTTATCTTTGCCGACCTAAGAAGATGACACAGCCTCTTATCCAACCCAAACAGTTCTAGTCGCGCTTACGAGCAGGGAGAGCATCCGAACTTAAATTGCCGTTGGCATCAAAAAGTCCATAAGTGGTACGAAGCACCCGAAACTCCGTGCGACGATTCAACGCATTGCAGACTTCTTGTTGTTCGGGAGTGAGCTTTAATATAAACTCTGTGGTCAATGTGTCGTTTTCGTGCAAGAAGGGTTGTTCTTCAGCCAGGCGGCGATTCACCACTTTCGGCACTGTTTTTCCATAACCTTTCGCAGTAAGACGGTCGCGAGCTATGCCTTTTGACAAAAGATATTGCACCACACTCTCAGCACGTCGTTGGGATAGATTGATATTATACGCCTCATTACCGCGATAGTCTGTATGGGCAGCCAATTCAATGGTGATGTGCGGATTATCGGTGAGCAATTTCGCCAAACGCTCCAAAGCAGGAGCAGACTCTGGGGAAACCTCTGCCTTGTCAAAAGGATAAAACACATTGCGCACCAACACTGGAATATTCATCGAAGGAAGAGGGAATTGCAAGACATATTGATGCTCCTCGTTGAAAATCGAATCTACCTTAAGTTGATTGGGGAAATTGAGATAACCATTGCAAGATGCCAGGAAGACATACCGCACCCCAGGTTGTACCTCTTGTTCAAACGAACCATCGGGCTTCACGGGAAGTTTGAGGTTAGTGCCATCACTTCCCACCATCTGCACTTGTGCAGCAGGAAGTTCATATCCATCTTGTTCGTACACCCAACCTTTCACAGTGAGCAAGCGTTCAGGATAGGAGAACTCAAATATTTTGTCCCATCCTCTACCTCCGGTCGTGCGTGATGATGAGAAATAGCCACGATTGTGGAGTCCATCAAAGGTGATGCCAAAATCATTGCCTGCTGAATTCATGGGTGCAGGCAAATGCTCCACCTGCCACTCATGTAGCAAAGTGTCTTCTTGAGCAAAGAATAAGTCTAAGCCACCCAAGCCGCCACGACCATCGCTTGAGAAATACAAAGTGCCATTAGGGCGAAAACTAGGAAAACTCTCATTACCTGGAGTGTTTACCGAGGCACCTAGATTTTCAATAATCCCCACACCTTTTCCCTGACGGATATCAGCGCGCCAAAGATCAAGTCCTCCGTAACCCCCAGGCATGTCGGAAGTAAAATATAACCACTTTCCATCGGGAGAAACTGCAGGATGTGCATAACTAGACAAGGTATCTGTACCAATTTTCAGCACTTGTGGTTTACCCCAAGTAGCTTCACTGCGCTGTGTAGTCCAAATCTCCGCCATGCGAGGATATTGTGGATGCGTTGGGCAAACAGTTAGATACATCGTCTTACCATCGGGTGAAAAGGCTACGGCACCTTCATCTTGCGCGGTGTTAATGGACACAACTGGTTCTGGGGTTTTCCAACGCCCTTTTTCATCCAATTGTACGAAAAACACATCCCCATTCTTTTGCGCTGTAATGCCAGAAACATCATTACCCAAAACAGCAGAACGCGTGGTGGTGAAATAGAGTTGTTGCTCTTTACCCTGCCCCAAAAGCATAGGAGCGTAATCACTCCGATTGCCATTAAACTGAGCAGCGGCTTTCACCGTATAGAGCGATGTCTCTCCGCGTTCAGCTATCGCCTTTTTCGCTTGTAACATCCCTTGCTCCGCACGTTTTTGTGCAGCAGCAAGCGTACTATTGTCTGGAGAAAGTTTAGATTGATTTTCAAAAGCGGTCAATGCTCCTTTGTAATCACCTTGGAGCATAGCCATTTGCCCTTGGCGTAGAAACGTCAAGGTGTCAGTGAGATGATAACGCTCAGCCGTGCGAAACGCAGCAAGCGCTCGTGAAGATGCTCCATAGCGACGATAGCTTTCGCCCAAGGCATAAGCCAAACGCGCACGCCTCGCCTTCTCACTAGGGGGAGTAAGGCGATAAGCTTGCTGATAATGCGAAGCAGCTTCGGCATATTCTCCAATAGCTAGGGCATGTCGGGCTCGAATTTCGCTCTTTTCGGCAGAGCCGCAACTAGCGACAAATGTGAAAACTGCGAGCCCAAGGAGGGTAAACAGGATATTTCTCTGCATAGGCAACAAAGATAACAGAAAAAGTCGGATTTTAGTGCCTTAGAAATGCATTTTTTGATGAAAAAAGTTGTACTTTTGCTCTTGTGAAGGGCTAACTTCGGTGGAAGTACTCTAGGGACGCGCGAAATAACAATTCTGCACCCCTCTTTTGTGAGGGTTGTTTCTTGCCATTTAGCGCTAATATTCGGGACTATATTAGAAGGCATTGGCACAAATGTTCTATCATCCCCCCTTGCCAAAGCTTACCCTCCACACACGAAGTACACTTAAAAATTCAATTGTTTCACCTAAACAACCATTATATCTCATGCTTAAGCAAATCACCAATGGTCGCATCCTCACGGCCGAAGGTTGGCTCGAAGGCGGTAGTATTATCGTCGAAGAGGGCAAAATCCTTGAGGTATCCAACAACGCACTTCCCGTAGTGGGTGCAGAAATCATTGACGCTAAAGGATGCGACATTGTGCCTGGCGGCATTGAACTTCACATCCACGGTGGCGGTGGTCGCGACTTCATGGAAGGCACAGAAGACGCTTTCCGCACTGCGGTAGAAGCTCACATGCACTGGGGCACAACTGCCATTTTCCCCACTCTTTCTTCTAGTAAACGCGAATGGATTGACCGCGCCATCAAGACTTGCGAAAAGTTGATGGCTGAACCCGGTAGCCCCATCATGGGTCTCCACCTCGAAGGTCCTTACTTTAACCTCAAGAAAGCTGGCGCGCAGATGCCCGACATCATTCGCAATCCAGACAAGAAGGAATATGAAGAGATTTTTGCTTCTACCAACTGCATCAAGCGTTGGGACGCTGCTCCAGAACTTCCTGGTGCAGAAGATTTCTTCAAATGCTGCGTAAAGAATAATTGTGTGGCGTCTATTGCTCACACCGATGGCGGATGGGAAGATGTGAAACGCGCTTACGATGCTGGTGCACGTTTGGCTACTCACTTCACCAATGCTATGAGTATGCTCCGCAAAGACCGCGAATTTAAGAAGGTGGGTGTTGTGGAAAGTGTGTTTGCGCTCAAAGATTTCAATGTTGAAGTCATCTGCGATGGCATTCACGTTCCTCCCGTGCTTGTGCGCGAAATTTTTAATGCAAAAGGTGTGGACAATATGTGCCTCATCACGGACTCCCTCGCTGTGAGTGCTATTCCCGAAGGAAGCGACGTTGATCCAGGCATCATCGACCCACGCACCATCATCGAAGATGGCGTTTGCAAACTTTCTGACCGCAGCGCATTGGCTGGTTCTATTTCTACGATGGACCGTCTTGTGCGTACCGCCGTGCAAGAAGCGGGTATCTCTATGCTCGATGCTTGCCGCATGATTGGCGAAATGCCTGCACGCTTCATGGGTATTGACGATCGCAAAGGTTTCCTCAAAAAGGGATACGACGCGGACATCATCATGTTTGACCAAGATCAACAACTTAAGTTTGTGATGCAAAACGGTAACGTGAAGCGCTGCGAACTTTAATTTATAGCCTCTCTCACGAAGGCCTATGCTTTCGTGGGAGAGTTTTTCTTTTTTAGTCCCCTTTTCTAACCAAGGAGCCGCCATGACGCCCTTAGGAGATGGGACTTTATAACACGGCATATCCTCTATCGTAGCGCACGAAAATCTGAATTACAGCACGATTGTCAGCTTTTTGACAATGCGCCAAACGATGATTACCAAGGTGTTTAGACCGCACCTCAATGAAAACGTATTTTCTTATCTCTAAACCGCTCTTACTCCTATGAGTTTCAACATTGTTGTGCTTGCAAAGCAAGTGCCCGACACACGCAACGTGGGAAAAGACGCAATGACTCCTCAAGGCACGGTGAACCGCGCTGCACTTCCAGCGATTTTCAACCCTGAGGATCTAAATGCGCTTGAACAGGCGTTGCGCATCAAAGACAAATTTCCCGACACTCGCATCACCATTCTCACTATGGGTTTGCCGAAAGCTGCCGACATTTTGCGCGAAGGCCTTTTCCGTGGCACTGACGCTGGTGTCTTGGTCACAGATCGCGCCCTTGCAGGGGCTGATACGTTGGCAACTTCTTATGTGTTGTCACAGACCATTCGCAAGATGGGCAAGGTGGATTTGGTAATCGGTGGTCGCCAAGCCATTGACGGGGACACTGCACAAGTGGGACCGCAGGTGGCACAAAAATTGGGCATTGACCAAGTGACCTATGTGGAAGAAATCAACGAAATCACAGACAAACATCTCGTGGTTACTCGAAGAATTGACGGAGGTATCGAACAAGTGAAGGCTCCCTTGCCTTTGATGCTCACCGTGACTGGCTCGGCTGCGCCATGTCGTCCTCGAAATGCAAAGTTAGTGATGCGCTACAAACGCGCACTTGTGGAGGCGGAACGCAATACGCTTCCCGAAAAATATGCACAACAATGGGAGTCACGTCCTGAACTCCACCTCACGCAATGGGGAGCAGCAGACATTGATGCTGACTTGGCACAATGCGGACTCACAGGCTCACCAACCAAAGTGAAGAGCGTGCAAAATGTGGTCTTTGCCACCAAAGAAAGCAAGCGACTCTCGGCTAGCGATGGCGACATCGAAGCCTTAATCACCGAACTCTTAGACAGTCACACCATCGGATAAGCCATGAACAAGAACGAAAATAACAGTGTCTACGTATATTGCGAGCTGGAAGGTAAGCAAATAGAAGAAGTGAGTTTTGAACTCCTCACCAAAGGTAGAAAGTTAGCCAATGAATTAGGGGTCAAACTGGAAGCTGTAGTGGCTGGAAGTGGCATCAAAGGCGAGGTGGAAGCGCAGATTTTGCCTTATGGTGTGGACGTGCTACACGTCTTTGACGCTCCTTATCTTTCTCCTTACACTACGCGCCCTCATACGGCTGTTTTAGTGAAACTTTTTGAACGCGAACAACCACAAATTTGTTTGATGGGAGCTACTTCCATCGGACGCGATTTGGGACCTAGAGTGAGTTCTTCGCTCACCAGTGGTTTGACGGCAGATTGCACCGCTTTGGAAATTGGCAACTTCGAAGACAAGAAGAATAAAAAGACTTACGAAAACCTTCTCTATCAAATCCGCCCTGCTTTTGGCGGTAACATTGTGGCAACGATTATCAATCCCGACAATCGCCCTCAAATGGCTACCGTGCGCTCTGGTGTGATGAAAGCTGAGGTGCTGGATGCTGCCTACAAGGGTGAGGTGATTTATGAAGACGCCGATGCTTTTGTGGCTGCTGAAGACAAACTCGTTGAGGTGATTCACCGTCAGGTGGAAAAAGCGCAAAACAACCTCAAAGGTGCGCCCATCGTTGTGGCTGGAGGTTATGGCGTGGGTTCCAAAGAGAATTTTGACTTGCTCCGCAAATTAGCTAACGAACTTCACGGAGAAGTTGGTGCAAGCCGCGCTGCGGTGGATGCAGGCTTCGCCAATCACGAAGAACAAATTGGACAAACAGGGGTTACGGTTCGTCCTAAAGTCTACATTGCTTGTGGCATCTCTGGTGCTATCCAGCACGTGGCAGGTATGAAAGAAAGTGGCATTCTGATTTCCATCAACACTGACCCCAACGCTCCCATCAACGACATCGCTGACTATGTCATCACGGGGAGCGTGGAAGAAGTAGTGCCCAAAATGATTCAGTACTACAAACAACACAGCAAATAATGTTGAGCACTTCAAGAGGAGGCCAGAAAAACGGAACTATTGTTCCTTTACTTGTTTCCTTGGCTCATTATCCTATAAAAAATTATGGCTAATCATTATACGGATCATCCCGAACTCCAATTTGAACTTCGCCATCCTGAGATGGAGCGTATTGTTGCGCTTAAAGAACGCGACTTCCGCGATGCGTCAGATTTTGACACTGCTCCCCTCGACTTTGAAGATGCGATGGATACCTATCAACGCACACTCGACATTGTCGGAGAAATAGCTGGTACTATTATCGCTGACAACGCAGAGGGTGTGGACTTGGAAGGACCTCACCACGAAGGCAGTCGCGTGCGCTATGCGAGTGGCACTCAACGAAATCTTGATGCTATGGTGCAAGCTGGGCTCAATGGTATGACTATGCCACGTCGCTACAATGGCTTGAATTTTCCCATCACGCCTTATACGATGTGCGCAGAACTTGTTGCGGCTTCTGATGCTGGGTTTGGCAACATTTGGTCGTTGCAAGACTGCATTGAAACTTTGTACGAATTTGGCAACGAGGATCAACACGCGCGCTTCATTCCTCGCGTGGCTGAAGGGGCTACTATGTCTATGGACTTGACAGAACCCGATGCGGGTAGCGACCTCCAAAGCGTGATGCTCAAAGCCACCTATTCTGAAGAAGAGGGTTGCTGGTTGCTCAACGGCGTGAAACGCTTCATCACCAATGGCGATGCTGACATTCACCTTGTTTTGGCACGCTCTGAAGAAGGTACTACCGATGGTCGTGGTTTGTCGATGTTTATCTATGACAAACGCAATGGCGGAGTGGATGTGCGCCGCATTGAAAACAAATTGGGCATCCACGGCAGTCCTACTTGTGAACTGGTTTATAAAAACGCGAAGGCTGAACTCTGCGGTGCTACGCGTATGGGACTCATCAAATATGTGATGGCGCTGATGAACGGTGCACGACTGGGCATTGCTGCACAATCTGTGGGTTTGTCGCAAGCGGCTTACAACGAAGCTTTGTCGTATGCGCGCGAACGTGAACAGTTTGGTAAGGCTATTATTGAGATTCCGGCGGTATATGATATGCTGTCGACAATGAAAGCTAAACTAGATGCAGGTCGTGCCTTGCTCTATCATTGCGCACGCTGCGTGGATGTGTACAAAGCACTGGAAGATATTTCTCGCGAACGAAAGCTCACTCCCGAAGAACGCAACGAGATGAAGGCTTTCAACAAACTGGCTGACTCTCTCACGCCTTTGGCTAAGGGTATGAACTCTGAGTTCTGCAATCAAAATGCTTATGATGCGCTGCAAATTCACGGTGGTTCTGGCTTTATGATGGACTATCCTATTCAGCGCATTGCGCGTGACGCTCGCATCACCAGCATCTACGAAGGAACAACGCAACTCCAAGTTGTGGCTGCCATTCGTTTTGTGATGAATGGTTCTTATTCTGCTCAACTGCAAGAGTGGGAGTCTAAAGAAGTATCTGAAGAAATGCGTCCATTGCAGGCAGTTGCTCAGCGTCTTTCCTGCTTGTTCAACGAAGCTGTGGCGCGTGTGAAAGAGGTTGGCGAACAAGAATTTCAAGACCTCTGTGCTCGTCATTTGGTGGAAATGGCTGCGAATGCTTTGATGCTTCACCTTCTTCTCTACAACGCTTCGCAATCTCCTGAACTCTTTGCAAAATCTGCCCGTGTGTTTGCGAGATTTGCTGAATCTGAGGCTGCCAAACATCACCTCTTTGTGATGAGCCTTACCGCGGAAGAAGTGGAAACTTATCGTCACAACTAGCGTTTCTCTCTCTTTCAACTCCATCGTTGATTGGATCAACAGAGAATTTTCAGACGAATGGATACCGAGCCAGGCAAACTGATTGTCAGTAGAAGTAGGTTTGCGCCAATCGTTAAGAGGGACTGACTCCTTGACTTGTTTCGTCGGATGCAAGCTGAAATTCTCTTTTTTCTCTCTCACTGACGAGTGGATTTCACATCCCCTAGTTAGGAGACTGAAATGTTAAATTCGGGAGGGGAAATGGTGCTAGTTTTCTTGGTACTGAAGGTTTTCTCCTCATTCTCTTTTCGACTTCCGTTTCTATCCATCGAACATTTCAAACGATTAAACAAGAAATAAGGCTGAACCCAAATGCAGGTTCAGCCTTATGTATGTGTAAAGTCGCGTGAGATATTGATTTCGCGTGAAACCACGCAAACAGATTAGGGTGTTTTATAAAGGGCAAACTGCTGCGTTATTTTCGATATTCAGCTTTGGTCACGTACCTCAGTACGCTCCCTTCAGCCTCAATCTCAATGCCTTGCATTTTATCCCTTTATCAAATACCAAACGGAATTGCTGTATTATCGACTACGCTCAAATGTAATCTCGTAGAAATAAGGATGAGTGCGGTTCTGTGCCACGCTATGTCCTTCGGTGCTAGGGACAATAATGCGCACTTTTGCAATCTCATCATTAGCAGAAAGCTGACGTCCCAATTTTAGATAAGGCAGTGGAAGAAGCCAACCAGAAGGAACTTTCGTGCCATAGAATCTACGCATGATGCCAGAAGTAAAGACACCTGTGAGCGAACCACTGTTGTTTTGTAAGCTCATCACGTCGGGTGAAGCGGCATCGCTACCATAGAGGTTGCTGGAGCGAATGCTGTCGGTAGCAATATTATACTCGATATAACGACATAACAACATGGCGTGTTCACCATTTTTGAGCGCAGAGCCTGTTCCGCGACGCACAAATTGTGCATAAACACCAGCCCCCGCAAAGAGTACATACTCATTTTTGCTCACATCGGTTGTGGTATCTTGGGCGAAGAATTGTGCTTCTGTGATTACCTTAATATTTCCTGGCACATTCAGCAAGGTGCGTTGGTATTCGTTGTCCTGCACCTTCGCTCCATGACTGAGGAATGAGTTAATCTGAGTATTTTCGCGCTCACGACGTTCGGCATAGGTTTCTTCCTTGTCACAAGAGAGGAAGGTGAAAGTCGCAACTAAGGCGAAGGCTATCGCAGAAAAAAAGCGTTGGATCATATTCAAAAAGTAGAAAAATGGAGACAAACGTCTGTTTGAAAGAAGCAAAGTTACAAAAAACTTCTGGTACTATGCGGAATAATACGAGAAAAAGTCTGCAGCATCACCATACCTAGAAGCCTAAATCCAAACCAACAGAGAGATACTCATTGAATTGGAAGAAGCTAGAATTGTCTCTGCGCTTCACCCCATCATCAAATCTAGGAAAGAGAAACAACTTTGTAGAGAGATGCTTGTTGGCACGTAGGGCAATCGTGTTTTCCCACTCTGCTTGCACTTTCGAATAGCTTGTAAAGGCATAAAAACGAGTGCTCCATTGGAACCAACTATTGGGTGTCCAGCGCATATTGACCGTTACCGTGGAACCAAGATTCAAATGAGAATGCTTCCCTTTCTCCACACCATATCGCTCTGAAAGCGCAAGTCGATCTACGTATTTGTAGTTGGCAGCTATAGGCGACATCGTGGCAGAGACTTCAAACTTAGGAGTCTTATACTTGTAGTCCATACCGATGGAGAAGACCGTCTCAATAGGTGAAATAAAGTCTGAGAAAACGCGCGATTTGTTCGCTTGATAGCCTGGATAAAACTGCGTCCAGGTTTGAAGCATAGCCGTATAATACCAATGTTTGAAAGCTTCTAAGCCTAATTTATTGGTAAGGCGGAGCAGGTCGGCATTTGTTTTATACTTATGCAACGAATCTGACTGGGAAGTTTGGAAACCCAACTTCATCTCTAGCTTATTGGTAAACGTAAACTTCTGTTTATTGTCGTAGTTGGCTTCAAAAACAGCAGCAGTCAAGAAAGAGTTGTGATCTTCTCCACCTTTGTACCAGTTGTCAGAAACCAAGTACTGCATAAATTCCAAAGAGAAATTTCCCTTAAATGTCCAGAAATTAGGACGATGAATTTGCAGTGCTAAGGGTTCAAAGTCCTGCCATTGTGCCAACTGCTGTGCACTCACCTTAGGAGGAGTTGCAGGTTTTCCTTTATCAGTAGGCAAAGTCGAAGGTTTTGCGACTACGGATTTATTTCTGTCGCCCTTATAATAGGACAAATTGTAGTGAACAAGCTCAGGATGCGTTGCATACGCGTACATCAACGCCTGCGCAATGCCACTTTGCAAAGAGGGCGAACCAGATTGCAACGAGCCCAATTCCAGTTGCACTGGAAAACGATAGAAGGTGCTGGATGCAAACAAGGGGAAATAATAAGGATTTTCAAGATTGTCTGTATCACTGGGCGCACTTGCTTCCAATGACTTATTCAGACTATCCAACGCCAAAGTATAACGTTGACCGATGGTAGTCAACGAATCCTCGAGCGCATTGGTGTGCACTTTAGTACTGCGCCGTGACGACTGCGCAAAACTTCCTAGGGTTAGGCTACAAAAGCTCAGCAAAATAGCTGTAAACTTCAAATTCATAGTCTTTGTATTGTCTGTTTAGCTCAAAATGTCCGTTTCTTTTCTCTGCTACTAGGGTGACACCCAGAGAGGGGCTGCGCACAATGCGTCTATCGCAGCATTTTAGAAGAGAACCTCCAAAGAGCAATATCAAGAATGTATGCCTCGAGCATTGAGTGCGGCTGCATACTTGGCTGCATTCTTTTGGTGCTCAGCATAAGTGGTTGCAAAATTATGGCTACCTGAAAAATCCTCTTTAGCACACATATAGAGATAATCGTGAGCAGCGCGGTGCAACACAGCATTGATACTCTCTACTGATGGGATGCAAATAGGACCAGGGGGCAATCCTTTCTGTTTGTAGGTATTGTAAGGGCTATTCACTTTGAGATGCTCATGCAAGATGCGACGCAAAGTGAAATCTCCCAGTGCAAACTTCACCGTGGGGTCGGCTTGCAAAGGCATATTTTGATTCAAACGATTCAGGTACATCCCTGCCACCATTGGTTTTTCGGGATTATACGCTGTTTCTTGTTCCACTATCGAAGCCACTGTTGTCACTTCGTCGGGAGTGAGTCCCAATTCTTTTGCCTCATTCGTGCGTCTCTTATTCCAAAAACTTTTATACTCTTGGTGCATACGCGCAAGCACCGATTGAGGACTAGAAGTCCAGAATATCTCATATGTGTTGGGCACAAAAAGACATAGGGCGGTAGCCGGAGTTTTGTGGTATTTTGCCAACAATGCACTATCATTCAAGGCAGCTTCAAAGTCTTCTGCACTCGCTTGAAAGTTCTTGCCCAAGAAAACAGCCAAATCATGGTTAGTGCGTAACACAGGAATGGTGAGTCGCACAGGAGCTTGCTTGCCATTTCTCAGATTTCTATACACTTGCAAGATGGAAACAGAGTTTCCCACTTCATAGCGCCCCGCTTTGATGTGCTTAGGGTAACCTGTTACCACATTGAGCATTGCAAAAACAGGTCGTGCCAAGACGGAGCGATCGGGATTCGTCTTGACATAAACAGAATCGATGGTATCGTCTTTATCTAGAAAGATGATACGCGATTCGCTCACAGAGAAATTACCAAACAAAGCTCGGCTCACAATGACAATGAATATCAATGCCAAAAAGATAATCAGATAAAGCTTCTTATTCTTTTCCATATAAAAAATAGAGAGATAGGTATGTCTGAACTACGAACGTATTATCAAAACTACAGCAAAAACTCCGTCTATAAGAGGAATGACTCTGTCTGAAACCAGGCGAAGTAGCCAATATGCAGCGACAAAATTACACAAAAATATCGGTCTATGTGCAGTTTATTCTCGCTTTCTCCTTGCTAAGTCTCAAAAATATTGTACTTTTGCACATATCGTAGCTCTTTGCGCAAATAGATTATTTCTACTTTTTGCCATTTTTGAGCAGGAATACCCCATTTCTAATCTTGCTCCCCAAAGTTAGACATAACATCTACATTGTTTCAATGGAATACCAATATAAAGACTTTAATCGTCTAATTCAAGAAAGCCTTTGCACCCACTGGGATCGCAACGCGTTAACCGACTACAATGGTAGCACGTTACAGTATAAAGATGTAGCGCGCAAGATTGCAAAACTTCATATCCTTTTTGAGACTGCTGGCATTCACCCTGGTGATAAAATCGCGATTTGTGGCCGCAACTCCTCACAGTGGGCGGTAGCTTTCTTAGCAATCCTCACCTATCGTGCAGTGGCAGTGCCCATCCTCCACGAGTTTAAGCACGAACAAGTGCACAACATTGTCAACCACTCCGAAGCTCGTTTGCTCTTCGTAGGAGATATGGTGTACAATGACCTCAAAGGAGATAAAGAAGAATATTTGGCAGAAGAAATGCCCAATCTTGAGGGGATCATCTACATCCCCGACTTCATGCTCAAATTGAGCCGCAACGAAGAACTCACTGCTGCTCGCGAACGTCTTAATGCTCTCTATGGTGAGCGCTATCCCAAGTACTTCCGCAAAGAGCACGTTGTCTACCGTGAGGCTCCTAATGGTGAAGACTTAGCGATGATCAACTACACCTCTGGTACAACTTCAAATTCTAAAGGTGTATTGATTCCCTATCGTGCTGTATGGTCTAATTATGAGTTTGCGACTGAAGTACTTGGAGACAAGGTGAAACCAGGAGATAGCATCATCTCTATGCTCCCCATGGCTCACATGTATGGCATGGCTTTTGAATTCCTCTTTGAATTCCTCTTTGGTCTCCACGTACATTACCTTACAAGCAAACCAACTCCGAAGATTATTGTTCAAGCCTTTGCAGCTGTCAAGCCTAAAGTGGTCATTAGCGTACCCCTCATCATTGAGAAAATCATCAAGAAGATGGTGATGCCCAAACTGGAGACGCCTTCAATGAAGATTCTTTTACGTTTGCCCATCATCAGCGACCGCATTTTGACGAAGGTAAAAACGGCTATCCAACAAGTATTTGGTGGAGAATTCTACGAAATCATCGTTGGGGGTGCGGCTCTCAACAAAGAAGTGGAACAATTCCTTCACCGTATTGGCTTCAACTACACCGTCGGTTATGGTGCCACAGAATGTGCACCCATCATCACCTACGAAGACTGGAGTAAGTTTGCACTTGGCTCATGTGGTAAGGCTGCGCCTCGCATGGAAGTGCGTATCGACAGTCCCGATCCCACACACGTAGTTGGTGAAATCCTCGCACGTGGTGCCAACGTAATGTTGGGATACTACAAGAATCCCGAAGCGACAGCCCAAACCATTGATGCCGATGGTTGGTATCACACGGGCGACTTGGGCGTCCTCGATGCAGAAGGTAACCTCTATATCCGTGGTCGCAGCAAAAATATGCTTCTCGGTGCAAGTGGACAAAACATCTATCCCGAAGAAATCGAAGACAAGCTCAACACGCTTCCCTTTGTCATGGAGAGCATTGTGATTCAAAAAGGAGAAAAGCTCTATGCGCTGATTCATCCTGATTATGACGAAGCGCAAAAGGCAGCTCTTAGCGAAGAAGACCTCCAAAAACAAATGGAAGAAAATCGCCGCGAACTCAACGCAATGGTCAATAGCTACGAGCAAATCTCTGGTTTCCGTCTCTATGAAGAAGAATTTGAGAAAACGCCCAAGCGTTCTATCAAACGCTTCCTCTATGCTGATGCTGAAATTTAAGCTAAGCATCATTTTTCGACATATTTGTATCGCATTCCTTACAAAAGAGCTTTGTTGGCAAAACCAACAAAGCTCTTTCCGCGATACTAACCCTAGACAATTTTTCACGACACTTACATGAGTCATTCATCATCGCTATCTACTTCATTCAACAAACGCTTCTTAGCCATTTGTGCAGTAGCGCTGGTAACATTACCACATTTTGCAGATGTCATTTCTCCTGCTACAGCCTTAGACATCGCACGTCAATATGTACAAGTCAAGGCTCAAGATAAGCAACGAATCAAGACCCTATCCGCTCATCATAACCGCAAGCCCCGCAACTCTAAGCCAGCTCCATATTACCTTTTCAACGACGCAAAAGGTCAAGGCTTTGTATTGGTGGCAGGCGACAATGCCATGGGTGAGGTATTGGCTTATAGCGACCAGCACAATCTTGACACCACAGCACTCAACCCTGGCACTCGCTATCTCCTCGAAGCCTATCAACAGACCTTTACAGCTTTGCAGCATCATGCTCCACAGATGCAGAGAAAGTCTACGACTTCCGCTGCTGCCGACAAAGTGTTGCCCCTGCTCAAGACCCAGTGGAACCAAGACTTCCCCTACAATCTGCAACTCGGACCAGACCTGAACAGTCCCTATCCTTATTCAGGCTGTGTCGCCACTGCAGTAGCACAAATCATGGCGTTTCACAAATGGCCCGAAAAGGGCGTGGGAAAAGCAGCCTACACCGTGACGCACTATCAAGACCGACTCTCGGCAGACTTCTCAAAATCGCAATACGATTGGCACCTCATGCGCGATGAGTATCGCTCAAAGTCTACACCAGAGCAGCAACAAGCAGTAGCCTTGTTAATGAAAGATGTGGGTATTGCCACCCAAATGCAATACACCCCTTGGTATAGTGGTACCCTCTCTTGGAATGCTAAAGAGGCGCTCCAAGAGCACTTCCAATATGATGTTGCCATTCTTTCTAAATCAGCAGAAGGAACACACTTCGCACAGATTGTGCACAAAGAAATCAGCAACGGCTATCCAGTATATTTATCTGGCTTTCAAACAGCTGGTAAAAATGGACATGCCTGGGTGGCTGATGGATACGACGAAAATGGACTCACCCACATGAACTTCGGATGGGGAGGCTCAGCCGATGGATATTACTCCATCAATGCCATCAATGTGCAAAATTCCGGAGCAGAGTTTAACGGACAAGCCCTCAGTTTCAGTAAAGGTATGGAAGCCATTTTAATCCATCCGCTCAAGAATGGCACTAGCACCCTACCCACGGAGTTTAAAAAGTCATCGCCCAAGCTCACAGGAAACGAAGGTACAGAATTTCGACTCGTGAATGCTCAATCCAAAATTCAACCACAACAACAGCCCTTGCAGGTATCGCTCCAATACATCTACAATAGTGGTGCGTCCTTTGAGGGAAAAGTCGGTTTGGTCATCTACAGCGAGCAACAGCAAATGGTGAAAGACCCTGTTTACAATGCCACAATGCTCAGTTTGCCCAACTCCGGTCTTTACCAAGCTCCCCTGACCTTTAATCTCGATGTCAACCAACTGCCCGACGGTCGCTACAGCATCGTTCCTATTTGCCAGCCTAGTGCACAAGCCAATTCGACTCAATTCTTCCCCATTCGTAAGATGCCCAATTTGGCCTTAAAAATCGAAGCAGGCAAAGCCCACATCTTACGCGAATTTTACACCGGTGCGGGTTATGAATGGGATGGAAAGCCCGTCAGTGCTACCCCACTGCGTGCGGGAGAGTCTACAAAACTGTTGTGCCCGATCCACATTCTTCAAGCAGCATATAAACGTTCCACATTGAAGTTGTCGTTGCTCAATGCAGACAACGTGGTAGTGTACACCGCACAGACTCATCCTGACGAGGTGGAAATGTCAGATTTCCAAACTAGTCAAATTGCGCTTAACATCGACCTCCCTTCTGATTTCACTCCTGGAACTTACAAGGTGAAGGCGCAAATGCTTTGGGCAAAAGATGCACTGATTCAACAATATGAAGACCTCTGGTTGGACGTGCAGGAAGCGGACAATCACACGACCACGACGCTTGAGGTGAAGCCTCCATTGCAGACTTCTCAACTCTTGGTGTTGAGAACTGCATTCTTAGACGGATCAGGCGAGGCTTATGCTCAGAACCAGGTTCCAATGAATCAGAACTTCACCTTTGCTCTATCTGTAAAAAACAAGAGCAACGCCCCATTTAAGGGCAAGCTCAAATGCTATTTTGAGGAACAAGCCACAGGAGTAAGAATTCCACTCGTATCCAACTTCCTCGACAACACCTCCATCAATGGCAACCAGGTTAGACTTCTCCAGTCAGGCTGGCTGAAAAACGACAAACTTACGGTCAATAACAACAAGCCTTACACCCTTGTCGTTGTGCAACAACTGGAAAATGGTGACCAAATAGAAGTTCCGTTTTCAGTAGGCATTAGTCGCACTTACTGGTTCAAAAACTCAATTTATACACCTAAGACATCTGAGACTTACGTGCCACAATCTAAAGAGTTTTTCACCCTAAAACTCCCAACGAAATCAACCTATGTGGTAGCACCGAGCCCAGAAAATATAGAAGAGAGCAGCCTCAGCACTTCACAATTGAACGATGAAGCGACACATCTACGTGCCATCTTCTACCGAGAAGGCGATTACATCATTTCGCTCGCCACGGGACGCATGCTCCAATGGAACGCTACAGAACAAGACTGGAACCAAGTGCTCACCTTCGCTCCCGAAGGACAAAAAGGAAGTCCTCTCCACTGGGTGCAACAAGATGCTCAAATTCGTCCGCGCGGCACGAACAATTCAGACATCACTCTTGCCACCCCAATGATCGCAGAACGAGTGAACGACCTGCCCATCACCCTGGCTCCTCACGGCATGGCTAGTTTTTACACTCCTGTGCAAGGCACCATCATAGGTGCCACAGCTTTCCGCGCCACCATCAACCAAGATGGACAACTAGAATTGCACAAGATTACTGGTGAAATCCCTGCCAATACAGCCTTCTTGGTAAAAAAAGACTGGGCTCACCACGTGCATTTCCAAATCAGTCTTGGCAAGACACCCGTCCCTGCATTTACCACAGAGGAAAATGTGCTCAGCGGCTCTGTCTTCACCCCACAACTTGCAACCTCTGCACTAGTATATGCACTCTCTGGCGAGGAACAAGCCTTTTACCGCTTAGAGGCTTTGCAACGTCCTTTCCGTGCCTACATCGTACGCTCAACAACGCTAGACTACAACCCCATTTTCAAGATTAACCCTACGGTAATCGAGGCAGTCACTCCATTGCCCATTGAGCATGCTCCTCTCTACGAACTCTCTGGACGCCGTATTGCAGATCCTAAGCCCGGACAAATTTTGATTGTAGGTGGACAAAAGGTGCTGTACTAAGCCTTTTCGTTCCATCACCATCCCACTGGAGAAGAGATAGCACGGAGAGGGAGCCTAAAAACTCCCACGTTTCTCAAAAAATCTCCCACGAAATTTAGAAAATCTCCCACGTTTTTCAGAAAACGTGGGAGATTTTTTTGTATAACTCCGACATCTTTCCAATACCGTAGTTTCTGACACTTGATCCATTTGCATCCTTTCATAATTCTCTCTTTTATCATTCTCTTCCTCGCGCGCGCGTACGTAACAGGAATTTTGACCTTTTTGCTTTCACAACCTTCACAGATTTCTTTGTAACGCACTATCACACAAACGCTTACAGCCCCCTTTCGGACATTTTTTAAGACTTGGCAAAAAATCAAGGTATTCAGAACGGAAATCTCTACGTTGAACTTCTCCAAGCGATAAGAGCATCTAAGAAAACTTGTCACATGCAACGACTCGTTTATGTGAAGGTTGTGAAAGCAAAAATGCAAAGTTGCTAGGGAATGCGCGCGCGTCACGCGTACGCGCGAGAAACTGTACTCCTTTTGCCACACAATACAGCAGCACCAGGTGAAAGATATAGGTGAACAAGCACTTTTTGATTTCGCTGTTCACCAGCTCTTAATAATTCGATGTTTTTTTGAACCTTCACCATTGACATCTCTACACTACAAAAAGAGCGGTTTCAGTGATTTTCTCCTCAAAAGTTGAGCATTTTTCATTCTTTTAAGTCAGATTTTCTCACTTTCGGTGCTTTGCTACCCATATCTATAGAGGGAGTGCAGCTCATGAAGCACGCAAATCATTGCTTGTAGCAACACCCTCCTTGCACACCTCACCCATAATCTGCTATACAAAAACACAAGTTTCCGTATCCTCCAGCAGTCAAATCGTTAAATTTTCACCTTTCACCGCATTTTTCTTGAAAAAGATTTGGTGCTCTCAAAAGAAACTCGGACATTCGCAGTGTAACACAACACTATTACACCCAAACACAGGGATAACTCCTATGATTTGGACAAATCATAAAACATAGAATTTCTATGATAACGATACAAAACCTCCACTTCAACTACGGCAAGTCTGCCTACAAGGTGTTTGAAGACTTCACCTTGAACATCCCCAATGGTAAAATCATTGGACTACTTGGCAGAAATGGTACTGGCAAATCTACCCTACTCTATCTCATCTCAGGACTACTCCGTCCCAACCAAGGCATGATGCTCGTAGATGGCTACGTTTCTCAAGACAGACATCCCGAAATGTTGCAAGACATCATGATTGTCCCCGAAGAAATAGACCTTCCTGCAGTTAGTTTCAAAGACTTTATCCGCACCAATCGTGTGTACTATCCCAACTTCTCAGAAGAGGTGTTGCACCAAGTGCTTCGCGATTTTGATATTCCCGCAGAATTTAATCTCACTGCGCTCTCTATGGGACAGAAAAAGAAGGTGTTCATGGCTTTTGCCCTCGCCACTTGCACTAAATATCTGCTCATGGACGAACCCACCAATGGTCTGGACATCCCCTCCAAGATGCAATTCCGCCGAACCCTCGCTTCGCAGATGAATGAAAATCGCACCATCATCGTTTCTACCCACCAAGTGCACGATGTGGAACAACTCATTGACCATGTGGTGCTCATCGAAGGCACACACTTACTGGTAGATAACTCCACCACCGAATTGAGCAAACTACTACGCTTTGAACAACGCCCTTATGGAGCGCCCCTCGATGACGCACTCTACGTGGAGCCCTCACTCTCAGGTTCTGCAGTCATCACACCCACTAAAGGCCGTGAAGAAACTCCCATCAATCTGGAGCTACTCTTTAATGCCATCGTGCAATATCCTGACTTGCTTCACCAAGCAGAAGCAGCGAATAATGGGACTATAGCCTCATTCTAATTTTGTTTCACCTCTAAAACATACTCGATTATGGATTTCCACAAAATTAATTTCCAACGTGTTGGATGGTTATTGCGCCAAAATGTGGTGGAACATTGGAAGACGCACTTGCGTTATTACCTCGGACTCCAAGTTGGCTTTCTCATTGCCCTCCTTCTTTTCATCTACAATGTCTTGCAGGTCTTCACCAATGGCTACAATGAAGAGGATACCTACGAAGCATTAGGAATAATGGCGCACAGCATGGCTAGCATAGGCTGCATAACCCTCTATGCGGCATTCATCTTTAGTGCTTCAGCTGTATTTTCGCTAAAAATAGAACGCAGCAAAAGGATCGTTCAACTGATGACTCCAGCCACAACGGCAGAAAAAGTGCTTTCGCGTTTTATTCTCTATAATCTCGGAGCTATTGTGCTTTCCTTTAGTGCACTTCTCTTCACAGACTTAGTAGGTTTTTTTGTGGTGGAAGCCTTTGATTTAGATTATGTGTGGTTTACCCCCAAGATGCTAGCCAATGTCTGTGACAGTTTGGTGATTCCACCATTTTCCTCAGAAGATTTCCAACCTCTGCTAGGTTCATGGAGCTTACGCAGCTTACCCATTTTCTCTATCGTCGTATTATGGAGCTTTTATCTCTGGGGTGGCGCAGTCTTTCGTAAAAAGTCATTTATTATGACTTCCTTGTTCTGCTTCATCATCTTTGTCATCTTTTCGGCTATCACGACATCTGTGATCGTCTATTATTCCGATATTTATAACTGGTATGACAATGAAAGTAAATTGATTGTGAACATCGTGTTTACTACATATTACTTAATTGGCTGGGTATGGCTCGCAGCGAATATCTATTTCGGCTATCGCATCCGTAAACGTGCCTCGCTCATGCCTCGCCATTGGGTGGGACAATAATTTCTAGTTTTCTATTTTCTAACATACAACAAAATGAATTTCCGCGACGGACAACCCATCTATCTGCAAATTGCAGAACGCTTGATGGACGAAATCCTCGCAGGACAGTACTCCGCCGATGAACGTGTGCCTGGCGTGCGTGACTATAGCGCACTACTACAGGTGAATGTAAACACCACGGTTAAGGCTTTCGACGTATTGGTGCAGAAAGGTATTCTCTACAACAAACGCGGCTTAGGCTCCTTTGTTAGTCCAGATGCAATACAAATCATTAGTGATTTACGACAAGATGATTTGCTCAACCAATTACTCCCTGATTTGGCGCACCAAATGCAACACCTCGGAATTCCTATCAGTAAGGTGGTCGAACGCTTGCAACAACTGATTTCTCAACGACAAGAGGGGCAGAACAGTATGGCGCAAACAACAAGCATTGTTTAGGCATTTCGATACTATCCTCGTAAGATTTCTCCAACACAAACTAACTATTCAACACAATAACTCATCCTAACGCTTCATCCTATGAAACGAATGATATTCACTCTCACTCTCGGTCTTTTGACCGCCGTAACTTTCGCTTCGTGTCGACGTATGGCATACCATCTACAATCGATAGATTTGAAATCATCTTCCACCTCGTCTGCTCAAAGAGGAGGAACTCGTACCGTAGGTCGCTTGCCTCACTTCGATGGCGTGACCGTGAGCAATGGCATCACGCTGAAATATGTGGCAGAAGGCACACCCAGCATCACAGTAACAACAAGTAACATCTCCCCTTCAGACGTGATGGTGCACGTGGACGATGACGAATTGAAGATCAACTATTCCAGCGCAATTCAGGTGGCAAACGAGAAAACCGTGGTCACTATCACGGGCTATGCCATCAAAGACTTTGAGCTCGACAATGGCGGTATGATAGACATCGCTCAACCGCTCAATGTGGGTGGCAAACTTAGTTTTGAACTCAACAATGGCGGCACAATCAAATTGGTGAGTGCTAAGGCATCGGAATTGGATGTGGAAGTGAACAACGGTGGTACATTCCAAATCGGAAATGTGGAAGTGGCCAAGTTGGAAATGGACGTGAATAATGGTGGCAACATCAACGTGAACGGTGCTACAGTGAGCGAATCTGATGCCGAAGTGTCGAATGGCGGTGATATTGCACTGGTGGGCACTGCCAATGTGAGTAAATATCAAATCAACAATGGCGGAAAGATTCAAGCAGAACGTTTGAAGAGCAAACGCGCTGCTGTGGAAATCTACAATGGCGGTACGCTCCACTTCAACGCACAAAGTGTGTTCAAACAAGCAGTGATGAACGGCGGTCAGGCTCAAAATCATTTCAAATAAACCCAAAGGCTGTTGTAAAAGACAACACCAGACAACACCTTATTCTATTTCTTTTGCTCTGGACACCTCATTGCCCACCGCACGGCACTGAGGTGTCTAAGTATTAGTATACCATTCAGCTTCGTGCATTAGACAGTCACACTTCACAACCATTCTACAAAAGTTCTACTTTATGATTCACATCGAAAATCTACACAAGACTTACTATGCTGCTCAGCCATTGCACGTGCTAAAAGGCATAAACCTCGATATAGATGAGGGTGACTTCGTGAGCATCATGGGAAGTTCTGGTTCGGGGAAATCTACCCTACTCAATATTCTCGGTATTCTCGACACCTATGATGAGGGCAACTACTACATCGGTGGAACGCTCATTAAAAATCTCTCAGAAAACAAAGCAGCCGACTATAGAAATCGTATGATTGGCTTTATCTTCCAATCATTCAATCTCATCAATTATAAGACGGCACTTGAAAACGTGGCACTTCCGCTTTACTACCAAGGGGTATCGCGCAAAAAGCGAAACCTGATTGCGATGGAACACCTCGATCGTTTGGGACTCAAAGATTGGGCACATCATTTGCCCAACGAATTGTCGGGTGGACAGAAACAGCGTGTGGCGATAGCACGTAGCATCATCACTAATCCGCAGATTCTGTTGGCAGACGAACCCACTGGAGCCTTGGACTCCACGACCTCGGGTGAGGTGATGCAATTACTCACCGATCTCAATGCTGAAGGACGCACCATCATTGTGGTGACCCATGAAAGTGGTGTGGCTTACCGCACAAAACGCATCATTCATCTTTCAGATGGCGTGATTGGACGCATCGAAGAAAATGATCCCAATGCGCTGCAACCTTTTGGAGATTTGATGAAATAGTCTCATCTCCCAACCCTATGACTATTTTCAAGAAAGTTTGCTTTTCTTGTCACTCCTATAACGTAGCGAACTATGTGGCACGACATTTTCATACGACTTCAACAAAATAAGCTCCGCACTGCGCTCACAGGCTTGAGTGTGTCGGTGGGTATCTTTCTGCTCATCGTCCTCCTCGGAGCAGGGAATGGGCTGATTCATGCCTTCAATCACAACAATCAGATGTTTAGCACCGATGCTATATCCATCTACCCAGGCTATACATCTAAGCCCTTCAAAGGTTGGAAAGAAGATCGCAACATTAAATTTGACAACATAGACGTTGACAACACAGCGGTAGTGGCAAAGAACAAAGTGAAGTCTACTGCTGGTAAACTAACTAGCTCAGAAAAAACAGCTTCTGCACACCAACATTATTTCAAAACAACCCTATACGGACAATCTCCTGAAGCTTACAATATAGAAAGATTATCCCTCGCAAAAGGACGCTATATCAATGAACTAGACATCAAAGAGCAACGTAAAGTGGTGGTGATGCCTGACTATAGTGCAGAAGAAACATTCGGCAGCATTGAGGCAGCAATTGGCGATTATCTGAACATAGACTCAGTGGCCTACCAAGTGGTGGGAGTGCTGGAGTCGAATGGTAATAAAGGACAGAGCCGATGCCATATCCCTTTTACCACATATCGTACCATCTTTCACACGGGCTTTGATATTCCAGAAATTGTGGTACAAACTTATAAGCCTGAAGTAGATGAATCTTTTGAGGCTTTGAGAGCGGCATGGTGTAAGAGTTTAGGGGCTCGCCATGATTTCGCAGAAGACGACGAAAGTGCAGTATGGATATCCAGTGTAGCTCAAGGAGCAAAAGAGCAAAATTTAGCTTTGACGATGCTCCAACGTGCATTGTGGGTGATTGGGTTGCTCACGCTGATGAGTGGTGTGGTGAGTATTTCTAACATTATGCTCATCACCGTAAAAGAAAGGACTAAAGAATTTGGTATCCGCAAAGCACTGGGTGCACGTCCCTGGGCGATACTACGCAGTGTACTCGCAGAAAGCGTTATCATCACGCTATTCTTTGGCTACATCGGTCTTGTAGCTGGAATTGCTGCCACCGAATGGATGAATGTAGTGTCAGGGCAACAAGTCACAGAATTTCTCAATTTCAGATTCTACACCTTCCTTGACCCCACGATTGACATGAGCGTTGCCTTCTCTGCTTTGTTGACACTCATCATCGCTGGACTCTTGGCAGGCTTCTTCCCTGCACGACGAGCGGTAAAAATTAAGCCCATTACGGCGCTCAATGCCAAATAACTCCAAAATTCAAGACTATGACTATATTTGATCTCGACAAATGGTCTGAAATCTGGCAAACCCTGAGTCGCAACAAATCGCGCTCCTTGCTCACTGCCTTCGGAGTATTTTGGGGCATCTTTATGCTCACAATCCTCATGGGTGGTAGTAATGGTTTTCGAGCAATTCTAGAATCCAACTTCAATGGATTTGCACAAAACTCGTATTTCTTCATGCCGGGGAAAACGACAAAACCCTATAAGGGATTCCAAGTAGACCGCTCTTGGATGTTGCATTTGAGTGATGTAGAAGCTCTCCCCAAACAAGTGCCAGGGGTGAAACTCGCTACGCCTATGGTGTTGGGGCTCTTCACAGAAATGACCCACAAGCAACATAAGGAGAATGTATCCCTGAAAGGAGTATATCCTAACTATGATCAAATTGAAAATCCTCACATCGTGATGGGGCGCTTCATTCAGATGGCAGATGTGGTGAATCAGCGACGTGTATGTGTGCTCAGTAAAAACATTGCATCGCGACTCTTCCCCAACGACCCTACCCCTCTAGGAAAGTACGTACAATCTGGTGGTATGTATCTGCAAGTGGTGGGGGTGTCTCACATCATCAGTAATTTTGGTGTGGGTGGGAATAGCAGCTATTCGGTGTTTATCCCTTTCTCTGTGGCTCAAAACTTAACGAAATCGGGCAATGACATCGCTATTATCGGAGTGGTGGTGAAAGATAATGTGTCGATCAGCAGTATTCAACCACAAATGGAAAGATTTTTCTGTGAACGACACTCTGTGGATCCTACAGACACCGCTGCCTATATGAGCATCAATATGGAATCGATGTTTCAAATGGTGACAGCACTGTTCTCTGGCATCAACATCCTCGTATGGCTCATCGGTGTCGGCACCTTGCTCTCTGGTGCCATTGGTATCTCCAACATTATGATGGTAGTCGTGAAAGAGCGCACTACAGAAATCGGTATTCGCCGCGCCATCGGTGCCAAACCACGCGACATCCTCTCTCAAATTATGACAGAGAGCGTGGTCATTACCCTACTTGCTGGCATAGGTGGCATCATTATATCGGTGTGGATTTTGAGCGGTATAGACATAGCTGCACATTCTATGGCGGAATCTTACCCGAGTGGCGGATTCTTCATCAGCTTCCCAGTAGCGGTTGGAGCATTGTTTGCCCTTTCCATCATTGGGGTTTTAGCAGGCATAGCCCCTTCGCTTCGAGCACTTGCCATCAAACCGATTGACGCCATCCGCGATGAATAAGAGTCGTCTGGCACTACCTCATTCTTTCCTCATATTCCTAATAACAAGTTATATTCTTGCATCATGAAAAAAGCGATTAAAATCATTGGTCTCATCCTTCTTGGAGTGATTTTTATTGGCACCTTTGTCTTCCTCTACAATAAGACACAAAAGAAAGAAGCAACTTTTGAAGAAATTGCTCCTGCCTATAACGACCTTCAACGCACCACCGTGGCAACGGGGACGATAGAACCTCGCAACGAAGTGGACATTAAACCCCAGATTTCTGGCATCGTGGCGGAACTCTACAAAGAAGCTGGACAGTCGGTGAAAAAAGGAGAGTTGATAGCGCGTGTGAAAGTGATTCCAGACATGAGTTCGCTCAACTCTGCAGAAAATCGCGTGCGATTGGCGCAACTGAACTTAGCGCAAGCTCAACGCGACTACAACCGCAACAAACAACTCCACGATCAGCAGCTCATTTCTACCGAAGAGATGGAGAAATCGCACTTGTCGCTTCGTCAAAACAAAGAAGAATTGGCGAATGCAACAGAGGCACTGCAAATTCTTAAAGAAGGTGTGAGCCGCTCTATGGCAGCACAATCCACAACGATGGTTCGCTCTACCATTGACGGCATCATCCTTAACGTCCCTGTGAAAGTGGGTAATTCAGTGATCATGAGCAACACCTTCAACGAAGGTACAACGATTGCGACGGTGGCAAACATGAAAGACTTGCTCTTCAAAGGCACCATTGACGAAACGGAAGTGGCTTTGCTCACAAACGGAATGTCCATGGACATCTCCGTCGGTGCTTTGCCCGATGCTACGTTGTCTGCGAAGTTAGAATTTATTGCCCCTAAAGTGAGCTCTGGCACTCAAAGCAATCAGTTTGAAATCAAGGGAGCTATTGCCCCCAACAGTGGTCACCAACTCCGCGCTGGCTATAGTGCCAACGCTACCATCGTATTAGAGGCTCGCAAACACGTGCTCACCGTTCCCGAAAGTGCGATTGTTCACGAGAACAACAAGACCGTAGTTTATGTGGTGACAAGCAAGCCAGGCGCTGTTCCTCAAACATTTGAACGTCGCGAGGTGACTGTTGGCTTGTCCGATGGCGTAAACATTGAGATTATCAAAGGACTTACCACTAAAGACCGTGTACGCGGCAACCAACAAGAAGTAACGACAGACCAATAACCCTAATGGTCGGTCATATTCTTAAGGTTTTATCACTCATACACTAGCCTCGATTATGAAGAAAATCATATTTATGCTCCTCACAGCAGGCTTTCCGCTAATGGTGGGCGCGCAAACCCTCACGTTGCGCCAATGCATAGACCGCGCAGTGGCACGCAATGTCAGTGTGCGACAAGCGCAAGTGGGACAACAGCAGCAAAAGATAGCCTTGGAGTCTGCCAAACAAGCTAGCCTTCCCCAAGTGGGTGCTAGTCTTAACCAAAATCTATCGCTCGGACGCGGACTCACGGCAAACAACACCTATGATACGCGCAACACCTACTCTTCTTCCTTGGGAGTGCATGCCGATATGCCGCTCTTTACAGGCTTCCGCATTGGCAACGAGCGCAAGCGTGCAGAACTCAATCTGCAAGCAGCCACAGCAGACATCGAACGACTGAGTGAAAGCCTGGGATTGCAAGTGACACAAGCCTATTTCCAAGTGCTCTACCAACAAGAATTGCTGCAACAAGCAAAGACCAACTTGCAGCTTTCTCAACTCCAAGAGAGTCGACTTGTTGGTTTGATTCAGGCAGGCAAGGCGGCACAAGTGGAACTCAGTGAGGCACAATCGCGAGTGGCGCAAGACCAAGCCTCTATTGTGCAAGAAGAGAGTCAATATAACTTGGCATTACTCGAACTCTCTCAATTGCTCGAGTTCTCTACACCTGATAGTTTACACATTGCTTCGCCTGCATCACTTCAACTTCCTCATCTGCCAGAAAGTGCTGATGCCGTCTTTGCACTCGCACTTCCTCAGCGTCCTGCACTGCAAGTGGCAAAACTTCGCACAGAAGCTGCACAAATGGGAGTGAAGGTGGCACGTTCGGGTTATCTTCCTACCCTCTCCCTCTCTGCTGGTCTGGGCACTAATTATTACAATACTTCGGGATTCACCAACGAAGCATTCAATAGACAGATTCGCAACAACCTTGCTTCTTCTCTTGCACTCTCTTTGAGCTTTCCCATCTTTGATCGATACAGCACGCGCAATAGTGTGAAACAGGCAAAACTCGAAGTGGTGAATCAACAACTGGAGGAAGAAAATCTCAAAAAAACGCTGTATAAAGAGATTCAAAACGCATATTACAATGCGGTAGCAGCCCAACAAAAGTGGACTGCAGCAAAGACGGCAGAGCAGGCGTCGGAAACCACCCTCAATCTCGTGACAAAGAAATACGAAGCTGGGAAAGCTAATGGCACGGAATACGACGAAGCCCGTAAAAAACACACTAATGCTGCTACTCAACGGCTCACAGCTTATTACGACTATATGTTCCGTACCAAGATTCTGGATTTCTACGCTGGCGAACCGCTGCAATAATGAGCAGACACCTATCATCGCTTAGCATCATCATATAAGCGTTGCCTTGCCCACCCTGCCTTCGCCTTTCTAAATCACAGACAGCGCTCTGCAGATTTCCGAATAAATGGAAAGATGCTCCTACTAGCCATCAAAAACCTCCGAGTTTTCAAATGAAAATTCGGAGATTTTTCAACTATTCCTGCATAAGTAATGAGAATATATGGAAGAGGCATCGAAAAATATCACTAGATCGTAGAAAATAGTTGGCGGATAATCTTAATACCAAATAAAATGCGTATCTTTGTAAAGTCAAACAGACAAACGACCTAGTCGATAATATATTATATCAAAAACAACATATACACTATCTTTCCACCATGAGAGTTATCATCGAACCCGATTACGCAAAATTGTCGCAATGGGCTGCTGATTACGTTGTAAATAAGATCAACGCAGCAAAGCCAACCGCAGAAAAACCCTTCGTTTTGGGATTGCCCACTGGTTCTAGCCCAATCGGCATGTACAAAGCCATCGTGAAGGCTTACCAAGAAGGTCGCGTAAGCTTCAAGCATGTTGTTACCTTCAACATGGACGAATATGTTGGTCTTCCTGAAGAACACCCTGAAAGCTACCACTCTTTCATGGCTACTAACCTCTTCAACCACATCGACTGCCCCAAAGAGAATATTCACCTCCTCAATGGCAACGCTGAAGATTTGGCAGCTGAGTGCGCTCACTATGAACAAATGATTGCCGAATTTGGTGGCATCGACCTCTTCCTCGGTGGCATTGGACCTGACGGTCACCTTGCTTTCAACGAGCCTTACTCTTCTCTCAACAGCCGCACACGCGAAAAGACACTCACAACTGACACTCGCATCGCTAACAGCCGTTTCTTCGGTGGCGACCCTAATGCTGTTCCTGCTACCGCTCTCACTGTAGGTGTTGGCACTGTGATGTCTGCTAAAGAAGTACTCATCCTCTGCAACGGCCACAACAAGGCGCGTGCTTTGCAAGCTGCTATCGAAGGTCCTGTATGCCAAGCTTGGACCATCTCTGCTTTGCAAACTCACCCTCACGGAATTATCGTATGTGACGAGGCGGCTTGCGAAGAAATCAAAGTAGGTACTTACAAGTACTTCAAAGACATCGAAAAGGATAACTTGTAATCCCTACACTTTATCACTTATCTCCCTTTCTTAGCGTGTCTTTGCTCCGCCTTCTCATAGGTGAGCAAAGACACGTTGCTGTTTTTAGAAGACTGTTCGTCTTGCAAGGAAGCCCAGTGACTTCGATGTTCAACCCTCGTACTTCTGAAAACAGATATGCTCACTTTGCTTCTCGGAGCGAAGATTTTTCACCCTTTTTCCATAGACATGCACCCTATTCATCTGATGCCTAAACCTGCTGGTTCGGCGTGCAATTTGGACTGCACTTATTGCTATTATCTCGAAAAACAAAAACTCTATGCAGCGTCTGGCAGACAAGAGATGAGCGATGAGTTGCTGGAGAAATACATCCATGATTATATTGCAACGCAGCCCACCGACAACGTGCTTTTCACTTGGCACGGTGGCGAACCACTTGTGCGTCCTATGAGTTTCTACGAACGTGCCCTCCGTCTGCAAGAGAAACATGCACAAGGAAAGACCATTGAGAATGCGTTGCAAACCAATGGAACTCTACTCACACTAAACTGGTGCAACTTCCTAAAAGACAACAACTTTCTCGTTGGCATATCCATAGATGGAACGCAAGAAATGCACGACCATTATCGAATATCAAGATCGGGACGTGGCACCTGGCGACAAGTGATGCGCGGAGTGGAACTTCTGCAACGCTGTGGCGTGGACTGGAATGCGATGGCTGTGGTGAATGACTTTAATGCACAACATCCCTTAGAGTTTTATCGCTTCTTCAAAACCATTGGTTGCGACTACCTGCAGTTCACTCCTATTGTTGAACGCATCTACCGCCATCCTGATGGTAGACTCTTGGCTTCTCCCATCGAAGGACTGACTACAGCGGAAATGGCTCCGTTTAGCGTGTCGCCCAAAGCGTGGGGTAACTTCTTATGCACCATTTTCGATGAATGGGTGCGCCATGATGTAGGAGAATTCTTCGTACAAATGTTTGATTCTACCTTAGCTGGATGGATGGGAGTCCCTGGAAGTCTATGCACTATGGCAGAAACCTGTGGGCATGCCACAGCGATGGAACATAATGGCGACGTTTATGCTTGTGACCACTATGTATTCCCAGAATTTAAGTTGGGAAATATCATGGAGAAATCGCTAGCATCTATGGTTTATAGCCCAGAACAACAAGAATTTGGAGAGAACAAACGTAAACTCCTCACGCAGCAATGCAAAATGTGTGAGTGGAGATTTGCTTGCCACGGAGATTGTCCACGCACCCGATTCACACAAAGTCTAGAGGGAGAATGGGGACATCCCTATCTCTGCGAAGGTTGGCAACAGTATTATCATCATGTGGCTCCTTACATGGACTTTATGAAACGACAACTTCAAGCAAATTTGCCTCCAGCCAACATTATGAATGTGCTAGCAAAACAAGGAAAACTTTAGGGTTTCCGCTGTAGGGTTTGGCAGACTGAAGAATAAATGCTAAATTTGCAGGAAGATATAAAGGCGTTTTTCAGAAGAATCGCCCTAACTAATCCACTATCAACGAAACACCGAGCATTTTTTGATGCTCTCCAAGCTACAACCCTATGGGAATTTTCTCTAAATTCTTTGGTGGCTCCTCAAAAAGCGTACAAGAACAAGGCTGGCGCGTGGGAGGTACTGAGGATTTCATGACGCTTATTCGCGTATACTACCAAGCCGTTATGGCTTCTTCTTTTGGTCTTCGTGACCTTCGTGCCCTACCCGATCTTAGAGTCTTCAAACAAACACTTAAGGTGCAGACCCTCAATAACAAGATTGGTCTAGCAGAAAAAAATAAGTGCAAGAAGATGATGAATGAGATTTATGGTATCTCAGACACCTTCTTCAAAGAAATCGATGATAGCATAAAACGTCGTTGCAGAAACGTGAATGACATGCAGACTTATCTCTTTCAGTTTCAGGGATTCACCCAAGAGTTGATGATGCTAATGGGCAACTTAATGAGCTGGAAGTTCCGTCTTCCCTCATTCCTTCGTGGTGCACTGCGCAACTTGACCGAAAAGTCAGTTCGTGACATCTTCACCAAGAACTCTTGGAGTGATGCGAGTGTGCAGAAAGCCGTGATGAATGTGCGTGGCTACCAAGCTCAACTTGGATATTCACAAGCATGGATGACAGAGTTTGTCTACAACGTGCTAATGCTCGCTAAGAAAGAGCCAAAGGCTGACACAAAAGATGCGTAAACTTTGGCAAGAGTATTCATTGAAGAATTCATGACTGCCTATGACTGCCGAAGAAGAAAAGATATTACATCTATTTGAAACGCATGTTCGCCAGCTCATCATCAAGCATAAAGACACGCTTGAACACAATAAAGAGCTTAATCAGGCTTTAACAGAAGAGAAAACACGCGTTCAAGAATTGGAACAACGTATTGCAACTCTCGAACAGCAATATGCAAATCTCAAAATGGCCAAGATGATAGAAATCACAACGGCCGAAAACCAAGCAGCACAAAAGCGAATCAATAAGCTGATTCGCGAAATCGACAAGTGCATTGCTTTGTTAAATGTGTAAGTTTGACAGCAGATTAACATGCCCAACACAAGTGATAAGCTACAAATCAGATTGCTGATTAATAACCAGCCATACATGTACACAGTGCCTCGTGAAAAGGAGGAACTGTTTCGTAAGGCAGCTGACATGATTAACAGCAAATTTAATGTCTACCGCACAGCACAGCCTAATCACAGTGCAGACCGCTATAGTACTACGGTGCTGGTAGACTTTGCCATGCAAATTCTCCAAATGCAACAGGAGAAAAGCGTGGATCCACTAGTAACTTCTATGAAGCAGCTCAACTTAGAAGTTGAAGAAGCACTCAAGGAGGAATAAAAGATTGGAAGCATTCTGCGACACTCTTCCATCACCCCTACAACAATAACCGCAACAAGACATAATTCTATACAAAGATAATGACCTACTTTATCATAGCTTTAGTAGCGCTCTTAGTGGGCGGAAGCGGAGGATATCTCTGTTTTCGCTACATTTTGACGTCTATCTACAAACACAAACTCGACGAAGCCACAAAAGAGGCAGACGTAATCAAGGAGAAAAAACTTTTAGAAGTCAAGGAGAAATTCTTGAACAAAAAGGCTGAACTTGAAAAAGAGGTTCAACAACGCAATCAACATATACTCCAAACGGAGAATAAGTTGAAACAACGCGAAATGAGTCTCAACAAACGCCAAGAAGAAATCAATCGCTCGAAGCAAGAATTGGACACTCACCAAAATCGTGTCAAGAATCAAGAGGCGCTGTTGCAACGTAAAGAAGAAGAGCTTAGCAAAATGCACCAGCGCGAAATTGAAAAGCTCGAGGAACTCTCTGGAATTTCAGCGGAGGAAGCTAAAAATCAGCTCATTGAGGGTCTGAAAGCAGAGGCACACAGCCACGCTCAAAGCTACATCAATGAGATTATGGATGAAGCTAAAATCAATGCAAACAAAGAGGCTAAGCGCATCGTCATTCAGACGATTCAGCGCGTTGCTACTGAAACAGCAATTGAGAATAGTGTTACCGTTTTCCACATCGATAACGATGAAGTGAAAGGTCGCATCATCGGACGTGAAGGTCGTAACATCCGAGCTCTAGAAGCGGCTACTGGTGTAGAAATCGTAGTGGATGACACTCCAGAAGCCATTGTAATCAGTGCATTTGACCCCGTGCGTCGTGAAATAGCTCGTTTGGCGCTTCACCATCTCATTTCTGATGGTCGCATCCACCCTGCTCGCATCGAAGAAGTGGTATCCAAGGTGTCTAAGCAAGTGGAAGAAGAAGTGATTGAAACCGGTAAACGTACCGCTATTGATTTGGGCATCCATGGTCTTCACCCCGAGTTGATTCGTATCGTGGGTAAAATGAAATATCGCTCCTCTTATGGACAAAACTTGTTGCAACATGCTCGTGAAACTGCAAATCTCTGTGGTATCATGGCAGCAGAACTAGGGTTGAATCCTAAGAAAGCTAAGCGTGCCGGTCTGTTGCACGACATAGGTAAGGTACCCGATGAAGAAACAGAATTGCCACACGCACTGTACGGAGCAAAAATTGCTGAAAAATATAAAGAAAAGCCCGATATCTGCAACGCCATTGGTGCTCACCATGATGAGATTGAAATGACCTCTCTCATTGCGCCTATTGTACAAGTTTGCGATGCTATCTCTGGTGCACGTCCTGGTGCACGTCGAGAAATCGTAGAAGCCTATGTGAAGCGCTTGAACGATTTAGAGAACATAGCCATGAGTTATCCTGGCGTAATGAAGACCTACGCCATCCAGGCTGGCCGCGAACTGCGCGTTATTGTTGGTGCTGATAAGATTGACGACAAGGAGATTGAAAACCTCTCCAACAATATCGCTACACGCATCCAAAACGAGATGACTTACCCTGGCCAGGTGAAGATTACCGTCATCCGTGAGACGAGATCAGTGAGCTACGCTAAATAATTCTGTTCCGTATTTGGAGAAGGCTATGCAAAAGTGCACGCCTTCTTCATTTCTTTGCACTTATAATGCAATAAAAACAATAGTGTAGCGTTAGCCTATAAACGAACGATGAGAAAGTCCACTTCGTGTGGAGGTGCCTCTATCTTGTTAGTCATGCAACAACACCATAGCTCCAAAACCGCAGACTCTATTTGTCATGAATATTTAGATTCGATGAAGAAGCCTCATCTTCTTCATCGAATCTCTAAACGATTTTTTGATTTATTCTTTTCCTTTGTTGGTATTGTCATTATTTCTCCAGTCTTTTTGGCAGTGTTGATACTCCAGTGGATCACAACACCAGGGACTCCCTTTTTTAGACAAGAACGCATCGGGAAAGGCGGAAAACCATTTCACATCATTAAGTTCCGCACGATGGAACTTAATGCAGAAGCTGACGGTCCACAATTGGTCAACACCACCAATTCCACTCGCTTCACACGTTGCGGGCAATTTTTGCGAAAACATCATTTGGACGAACTCCCACAGCTATGGAACGTCCTTGTAGGCGAAATGTCTTTCGTGGGCTACCGCCCTGAACGTGCCTATTTCATCAAGCAAATCATGGAGCGCGACAATCGTTACGCTTTGCTCTATACCACACGCCCTGGTATCACTTCTGAAGCCGCAATTTACAATGGATATACAGACACTATAGACAAAATGTTGCGCCGTCTAGAAATGGACCTTGACTACCAAAATCGTCTCTCACTTTGGACTGATTTGAAAATCATCTTTGCTACTGCTGTTGTGTTCTTCACAGGTAGACAAGATGCTTCGCAAAATTCCTAGCCAATACAAGCTTATGAAAGTCTTCAAATACCTCCTTCTTTCTCTCTCCTTCATCTTTTGTAGTGGACTGCTCTTTGCGCAGTCCACTATGACCGATAGTCAAATCATGGACTATATCGTCAAAGAAAATGCAAAAGGAACACCTCGCTCTCAAATTGTTACCCAACTCATGGAGAGAGGGGTGACTGTGGATCGAATCCAAAAGATTCGTCGCAACTATGAGCGTCAACAGAAGAAGGAAGTACAAGGTGCTGTCAACATCTCAGGAGTGGATAGTAAAACAGCTAAGCGATTACGACAAAACAATGGCGATATTCGTGAAGAATCCTCCAAGACAAACAAAAACTTTCCCACGAAAAACAAACAAAAAGTGGATGAAAGTAAACTAACCCCATATCAACGTCAACGCTATCGCGAACAACAAGAGTTGGATTTGGATGAAAACCTAAGCTTCATACTTCCCGACTCTTTAGAAATGTATGAGCGAGAGATGCTTCAGATTGATCAAAACAAAAAGAAAGTCTTTGGTCGAGACATCTTCAATAACAAAAAGCTCTCTTTCGAATCGGAAATGAACATAGCCACACCCAGTGACTATTTGTTGGGACCTGGAGACGCAGTGTATGTAGACGTGTGGGGAGCATCTCAAAAACAATTTGAATCTACAGTCTCCCCCGAAGGTGTGATTAACATCGAAGGATATGGTCCAATCAATGTCAATGGACTCACCGTTGCACAAGCCAACCAACGTTTGCGCTCTACTTTGGGCTCACGTTTCGGCGGATCACAGATAAAACTCACCGTGGGTCAAACTAAGACCATCACAGTAAATGTGATGGGTGAGGTAAAGACTCCTGGCACTTATACTGTGTCAGCTTTTGCCACTGTGTTCCATGCTCTATATATGGCGGGCGGAGTCAATGATATCGGAACATTGCGTAGCATCAAAGTGTTACGTAAAGGCCGTTTGGTATCGACGGTCGATATCTATGACTACATCCTTAATGGAAAACTAACGGGCAACATTCGTCTGACCTCTGACGATGTCATTTACGTGGACACATACGATTGTTTAGTAAACATTTCGGGCAAGGTAAAACGTCCCATGTTCTACGAAATGAAAAAGACGGAGAGTGTGAACACCTTGATTAAATACGCAGGTGGATTCACTGGTGATGCTTTTAGCGACAATATCACCCTCATCCGAAAGGCAGGTGGAACAATGAGCATATATAGCCTCAACGAATTTGAAAGAGGCAAGTTTCAACTCCAAGATGCCGACTCTGTTTGGGTGGATTCTGTGCTTGATCGCTACAAAAATCTCGTAGAAATCCGAGGTGCAGTCATGCGTCCTGGTAAGTATCAGATGGATGGCAACATCTCTACCCTTCGTCAACTCATACAAACCGCAGGTGGCCTCACAGAAGATGCCATTTCCACTCGAGGTATCATTCATCGCTATCGTGCAGACCGAACATTAGAAGTGAAAAACTTCAACGTGGGCGAATTGATGCAGCACAAAGAAGCAGACGTCCCTCTCCAGAATGAGGATGCCGTCTTTATACCTTCGCGCAAAGATACCAACGAAGAATTACTCCTCACCATCAACGGCGAAGTGAGATACCCAGGTTCGTACCAGTATGCAGAGAACAGCAGTATTGAGTCACTCATTCTACAAGCTGGCGGATTGACCGATAAAGCCAGTGTAGCAAAGGTGGATATTGCGCGTCGATTCCGCGACAAGAAAGCTGTATCTTCTGGCGAACAAGTGGCACAATTCTTTAGTTTCTCGCTGAAGGACGGTTTTATCATCGATGGTACTCCTGATTTCGTACTCCAGCCTTTCGACGAAGTCTACGTTCGCACCTCACCAGGATATGTAGAACAACAGCACGTTAAGGTTGAAGGTGAAGTACAATTTCAAGGTACTTATGTGATTACTAAGAAAAAATACCGCCTCACCGACCTTATTGCTGCGGCTGGTGGACTCACAAAAGAAGCCTATGCCAAAGGAGCTCGTCTAGAACGTCAACTCACTGATGTTGAAAAACTCAAGCAACAAGAGTTAATCAAAATTGCGACGCTTAACGACAGCACCGACATTCGCAAAATTCAAATTAACGACGTGCCTTATGTAGCGATTCATCTAGAATCTGCTATGACCAATCCTGGCGATGACCGCTGGGACGTCATTCTTCGCGAAGGCGATCGCCTCATCATTCCACAGTTCACCAACACTGTAAGCGTAAGTGGTGAAGTGATGTACCCCACTACCCTAGCCTACACTCCTGGCGCCAGCCTTTCACACTACATCGATCAATGTGGTGGTTATAGTCTGAAGTCAAAGAAAAGCAGAGTGTTTGCCATCCAAATGAATGGTACCGTGAAGCGTGTGCGCTCTTCTCGAGACATTCAGCCCGGTAGCAACATCGTGGTTCCTGCCAGGCCTAAGCGTCAAGGTATGAATCTAACTCAGCTCATTTCGCTGGTCATGAGTCTGACAACTCTAGCAGCAGTAGCAGTGAGTGCACTGAAAAGATAAAGCAAACTATTTCTATCTAGATAATATTATAATCTCACCACGTCTGTAAAGGCGTCACCACCCATGAGCACCAGCAGAAAGTTCTCTAAAGGTCTAGGTTGGGGAGTCATCGACAACTTCTCGGGCACAGGTATCAACTTCATCGTTGGTATCCTGCTGGCTCGTGCTTTGTCGCCAGAAGCCTATTCTGTTATTGGACTTTCGCTCATATTAGTCACCATCTCCAATATCATTGCTGATGGAGGTATATCAACAGCCTTGATCCGCAAGAGCAAAGTAAGTCCCGCCGATTATAACACAGGCTTCTTTCTCAATACACTCACAGCAGTCATAGTCTATGGTATCCTCTTTCTTTGCGCCCCCCCCTTTGCTCAAAGTTTAGAGCTTCCCATTCTCACAGATACTGTCCGATGGTTAGGGCTGATCGTCATCATTGCAGCCTTCTCCATTGTCCCTAAAGCCCAGCTGACCAAAGCCCTTAACTTCAAAACGCAAGCGCTTGCTTCTCTATCCTCTTCTTTGATAGCGGCAACAATAGCTGTTTTGATGCTCTATAAAGGCTATGGCATCTGGTCTTTTATTGTTCAGCAAATTGTGAGACAATCCCTATACACACTAACACTTTGGAGTTTCATTCGCCAAGTTCCACGTTGGCAATTTGTCTCGGCCTCTGCTCGTGAACTGTCCTCATTTGGATCGCGAATTCTTCTGTCAGGTCTTATAGACGCGGTGTACAATAACCTCTACTATTTCATCATAGGAAAAGTCTTTAAGCCACACACCCTTGGACTATATTCGCGTTCTGAGCACTTCTCTTCCATCCTTTCTATCAATTTTGCTATGGTATTGCAGCGTGTCTCTTTACCCGTTTTGACGCAACATAAGCACGATGAGCAGCAGTTTACCCAATTCATACGTACACTCCTCAGCAAGTCCTCCCTTCTCTTCTCCATTCTATTTGCGATAATAGCCGGAACCGCCGACCAGCTCATACTTGTCATCATCGGCCCTCAGTGGATTGAAGCTGCACCGATACTGCGCCTTCTCTGCATTTCGGCTTTGTTTCAGCCCCTCATCGTAGTTCATCAGAATGTCTTGCAAGTTTATGGCGAAGCCAAACTTTTTCTACGCATAGAAGTTGCCAAGAAACTTATGGCTGTTTGCATTGTTGCCATTACCTTGTTCACAGGATTCACAGCGCTAATTTGGGGCATTGTCGCTATTGCTGTCTTATCATTTTTTATCAATGCCTATTTCGGCAATCGACATCTGCATAACTACTCGTGGCAACAACAGGTAAAAGACATCTTCCCTTACCACACCACTGCTCTCATCATCGGAATCTGTCTATATGCTATAGGTAGAACAACTTTACCACTTTGGGAAATAATCCTCTTACAGTGTGGTGTTGCCATGGTATTATTGGCAATCATTTTTACCCAATTCTTGAAAGCTGATTTCCATTTTCTCCAACAAAAATTTAAATCACTCACCTAGACCATGTCAGCTCATCGTCCTCTTCTCACCGTCGTCACAGTAGTGCGAAATGCATCAGACGACATTATCAAGACTTTCGAGAGCATAGCTGCGCTAAAGTCACCAGATTTAGAATATATCGTCTTAGATGGAGGAAGCACAGACGGTACCATCGAGCAAATACAGCGTTTTAGTCACATTATTGACTACTGGTACAGTCGCCCAGATGGAGGTATCTATTTTGCAATGAACGAGGCACTGCAATATGCTCATGGACATTTCGTTGTGAACATGAATGCAGGTGACAGTCTTCTCTCAATCCCTACAGAAGCACTCAAAACTCTGTTAGCAACAGACCATGATATGCTCTGTTGTCCCGTAGTTACCGACGGAGGATTCAATCATTTTCCCTTATGGGATGAAAGAATCAAACGTTTCAACACAGTACCTCACCAAGGATGCTTCTACAAACTCGAGATTTTCCACCAGCATCGCTACGATATCCGCTATAAAGTTTTTGCAGATTTCGATCTCAACCAAAGACTTTTTGCAATGGGCTTCAAAGCAAAACTGAATGACCAAGTGGTTTCCTTCCATAGTCTTGATGGAGTATCCAACAATCGCAAATACAGCCGTGAGATGTTCACCATCGTACGACGCAATTTTGGACTTTGTGGCCAACTTTCTTCTTGGCTACACTTCAAAAAGGAAGGTATAAAAGCAAGACTTAATCGTTGGTTTGGCATCAAAATTAATGATGCAACAAAACAATATCACTCTCATGCGTGAATTTGATTTCTCTTCTCTCCTCAAAACTTGGAACCAACATAAGTTCCAATTTGTCATCAATGGGTTTATTACCATTATATGTGGTCTTGTCATAGCTTTCAGCATACCTAAAACCTATACTTCAAAGGTGAGCATGGCATCAGAATCTCAAAAAGACAGTAAACTCTCTGGGATGATGGGCAACCTTTCCTCTTTGGCAGGCATCAACTTGGGCAACAGCGAAGATGCTATCAGCCCAAACTTATATCCAGATGTCGTATCTACCAATAAGTTTCTTATCAAACTGTTGCAAACCCCCGTCAAAACGCATCAAAAGAAAGCCTATCCCACCTACGCAGCCTATCTAGAAACCGAAAGCCGCACACCTTGGTGGACCACTGCTATCAAAGCAACAATCAAAGGCATCAAATCTATCTTTTCAAAGAGTAAGGATGAAGATCCCATCACCAACAAGAAGATTGACCCTAATCATCTCACGGTGGAACAAGAAACCATGGTAAAAGCGATGCAAGGCAGCATCATCTGCTCCGTTGACAAAGAGACAGACGTCATCACCATTGCCGTTTCTGACCAAGATCCCGAAGTAGCCAAACAAATGGTCGACGTGGCACAAGCGAATCTCCAAGAGTTTATCAAGGAATATCGCACTAATAAAGCACGCACCGACTATCACTATTATCATAGTTTGGCGCAACAACTTCAAAAGAAATACACTGCCATTCAGCACAAATATGCAGCTTTTGCAGACTCACACATAGATGCTTCTCTCAAGAGCGTGACCACAGTAGAAAGCGATCTTGAAAATGAAATGCAAAATGCCTTTACTGCCTACACTCAAATGAAGCAGCAGGCCAGCATGTCAGAAGCAAAAATTCAAGAACGCACTCCCGTGTTCACCATCATTGATGACGCAGCCGTACCCAACCGCCCTACCTCTCCAAAAAAGATTATGCTTCTCATGGCCTTTCTTTTCGTTGGAATCGTTGGAACTGCAGCTTACTACTACCTCCGTCTGCTATTTTCAAAACCCACGACTTCTCAGAGTGAGCCTTCTTTTAGTGAAGGTCTAGACAACGATAATTCAATCGAAGATTTACCATTAACCTCCAGTGAACTCCCTGAAGGGTTTAACTCTTCTCTTTAATCAGAATAGAAGAAGTCTATTGCGGACTCACAATAGAGCAATTCGTCACATACAAATCAAGTACAAAACGAAGTTTTCCCCCTAATTGTCGCCCCATCATAACCGACAGTTTGAATATGTCAGCACTATTAGCACCACATACTCCCTATCCCTTTCTAAAGAAAGTGGGCAATTTCATTTTTGCCCTCTTTCTTTTGGTGTTAATGCTCGACCCCTCCAATAGTGTTCTTCATCTCAAAGACAAGCTATTCATTCTATTCTTAGGTTTTAATATCCTTTTCTATCGCCCTGATTGGCGCTTTCTGCCACATATCTTAGGGGTATTTATGGTCATCTCCATAGGATATATCCTTGCAGAAATGCAAGGAGCTTCCATAGACTACGAATATCTGAATGGCGTGTTCAAAAGTATGGCTCCCCTCACGTTGCTCCTGTGGGTGCGCCATTATGATGTTTTACGATTGTCTATCGTTCCAACGCTCATCACCACCATCGTCATCCTCACCCTCTACGCGCTCATTTGCTCTAGCCCTATTTTTGAATTTGCGCTCTTCACCTATTCGCAAGAGCACAATGAAATGGTGATGATCACCCGACGCAATTGGTTAGGTGTGCAAGTGTTTGGTATGTACTACCGCTCCATCGTGAGTTTAATCCCTGTGCTTTATTGGGTTCTTTTCGCGAGTTTCACTCAACAGTTAAAACCCTTTTGGCGCAAACTCGGATACACCCTTTTAGGCATCCTACTCACGATTGCTTTCTTCATCAGCGGCACACGTGCTATGATGCTCACTCCCTTGTTCATCATAGGGATCATCAGCTACAACTGGATCAACAAGCGTCCGAAGGCGAAGTATTTCTTCTATCCTCTATTGGCTCTGGCAGGAATAGCCTTCCTATTCTTCATTGGACTTCTTGCCACACAAAAAGGTGATGTCTCCAATGCCATCAAGTACGGACACCTATCCTCCTACTTAGACCTCTTCAATGAACATCCAGAATACCTCTTTTGGGGACAGGGCACTGGCACACTCTTTTATTCCGAAGGATTTAGACGGCTCACAGCTCAAACAGAGTGGATTTACATCGAATTGCTCCGTAATTATGGACTGTTAGCTATAGCCATCCTTGCGGTGTATCTCTATCCGCTCAAAGTTCTCTTCCAACACAGAAAAGATGCTTTCAATATGGGACTCTTTCTTACCTATTTTGCATTTTTGCTCGTTGCCGGTACCAACCCCTTTCTCCTCAACTCCCAAGGTATGACCGTGTTGTGGATGATTTATGCACACATCATTCACCTCCGAAAGCCCAACTCTCTCCCACTTGGCTCTGCAACATGACTTCAGCTACTCTCTCTCTCCTTCCCGTTGTGGTCATCTATCGTTGTCGATGGCAAGATGCCCGGAGCATCCAAAGTCTGCTCACGGACTATTCTGGCACCATCTATATTGGCGACAATTCACCTGCCGATTTTGAAGTTGACACCCAGTCATTGCCCGAACAGTTAGTCTATCAGCGAGCAACCGACAACCCAGGATTATCGCACCACTACAATACAGCAGCACGCTATGCAGCAACACATGGCTACACTCATCTCTTGCTACTCGACCAAGATACGCTCTTTCCGCCTCATGCATTAGAACAGTATTTGCAAATTTCAGAAAGTACCATCGTAGCTGCACCATCATTAACCACTCACACGGGAGCTTTCTCGCCTGCCACCATCGATACATGGAGCATCAAGGCTGCATATCTGACCGCTGGCGAACATTCCCTCTTCGATTACGCTCCAGTCAATAGCGGACTCTGTGTGCGAGTCGAAGACTTTCTAGCCGTTGGAGGCTACAACGAAAAAGTGGCACTCGACTTTGCCGACTTTCAGTTCATACGCCGCATACGCCAGCGCACCACACATTTTACCCTGCTGCCACTGACGGCGCAACAAGATTTTTCCAACCATCAAACGCGTACAGAAGTCTTACTTCCACGCTATCGACTCTACCTCAAGAGCGCACGACACTGCGAGTTTGACATCACAAAAGCGAAATGGCAACATCACTATCAAGTGTTGCGCCACACCCTCGCTCTCAGCCTTCGCACACGCTCTCTTAGATTCCTCACCACTCTCTTTACGCATTATCTTTTTCAAACATGATATCTGTCTGCATAGCCACTTACAATGGTGCTTCAACCCTCCACGCACAACTAGCTTCCATTCTTCCCCAACTATCAGAAGACGATGAAGTCATTGTGTCGGACGATGGTTCGACAGACAACACAAAACAAGTAGTAGAATCCTTTCAAAGTCCACTTATTCGTTGGGTCAAAGGTCCCTGCAATGGCTCACTCATCAGCAATTTTGAGCATGCATTACAAGTGGCAAAAGGAGATTACATCTTCCTTTCAGACCAAGACGATGTGTGGATGCCCAATAAGGTGGAAGAAATGATGATCCCCATTCGCAACGGTTACGACTGCGTCATCAGCGACTGTCATGTCACGGACCAATCATTGAATGTGGTGCATCCCTCCTTCTTTGAACTCACAGGAATGAAGTCCGGAAAGTGGTACAATCTCTTGTTGCACAACTACTACCTAGGTTGTTGCATGTTGTTTACCCGAAGAGTCGTTGAAAAAGCCCTCCCCTTCCCCAAGCAATTACCGATGCACGACATTTGGATTGGCAATGTGGCTGCTTTCTTCTTCAATACTTATTTCCTCCACCAACCCCTCATTCTCTTCCGTCGCCACGGCAACAATGCATCGTGCACAGCCCAAAAGAGTCCCTACACTCTAAAAGAAAAAGTCCTTTTCCGCCTGCGCATTCTGCTTCCTCTCTTCAAACGCATCCTCTCTTCAAAACTTCTAACTCGATAATTCTGAGCTATGACCATCTCTATCATCACCGCTACCTACAACAGTGCTGCAACGATTGCTGATACCCTGCAATCGGTGCTGCAACAAACGTATCAAGACTTTGAGGTTATCGTGGTGGATGGAGTGTCTTCAGACAATACCCTTGAAATCATTCGTTCATTTGAACCTGCTTTTCAAGGAAAACTGCGCATCGTGTCCGAACCTGACCAAGGGCTTTATGATGCAATGAACAAAGGGCTGCACTTGGCAATAGGTCAAGTGGTGGGTATTCTCAATAGTGACGATTTCTTCAGCACTCCTCATAGTCTCGAGTACATAGCTCAAGCCTTTGCAGATCCGACTATCAATGCTTGTTATGGCAATCTCTACTTTGTTCAGCCTCATGCGTTAGATGTCCCAGTACGTCACTACACAGCAGGACACTTCCGTCCCTGGATGATGCGATTGGGCTATGCTCCTCCGCATCCTACCTTCTACTGCCGCAAGGAAGTCTACGAGCAACACCCACTCTTTGACCTCAACATGAAAATTGCTGCCGACTTTGAGTTAATGCTTCGTCTCATCTATGTGCAACGACTCACCACTGTTCACATTCCACACAATCTTGTCACCATGCGCATGGGCGGTGTCTCCACCGCTGGCTGGAGAAGTTATCTACAAGGACTCAAAGACCGCTTGCGAGCACTGAAGAAGAACAAAGTGTATTCCAACTTCTTCTTCCTTTCACTCCCCTACTGCTATAAGGCATGTCAGATGATAACGAGTCATTTCAAACGATAAATACAGCAAATCCCCCAAAAAGACAACTGTTTACAAGTTCTCTTTTGGGGGATTTTTCCTTTCTTCGGAAGTTCCAAACTGCATGTCCTAAGGTGGGCAACAAAATGTCGGAGAAAATCATAAAAACGTCCGAGTTTTTTTAGAAAAACTCCGACATTTTCTCACAAACTTCCCACGTTTTTTGTAATAACTCCCACATTTATCTTTTCAGCTCCGAAACAAAGAATTTCAAATGCCTAGAGACACCTTTTCTTTTATGTCTCCTTATCATTTCTCTCATCGTTTATATCGAAGCGTCCTAGTACCTTCATCTGGTTAGTCTCATCTATCTATCCAACATGGATAGTCTATTAAGCACCGCTATTTCGTTAACAATCAAAAAAGAAAGAGATGTCTATGCTTCAGCCGGAGAGATAAAATCGGGATGCAACAAAGTTAGCCAATGAGCGTAGACTCTGCAAAAGGATTGTCCCAGCGAACTCCCAGTGCAGCATCGTAACCATCTGGATGTAGGAAATTAAGTTCTTGCAAGGATTCTGAATCAAGCGTAATCCTTTCTATCCAACCAGCATCGCATAAGGTCACAAACTGACGAGGACCGACTGCTATGCGAAAAGGTTGCAAACCGCGCAACAAACGACGAGAAGGATAGATCTTATGATGGCGCAAACTTTCGATGAGAGACACCAAACTATCATCTTTTAGCACCACGTCTATCTTGTTTTGTTTTTCTATGATTTTGAATTCTTGTCCAGCAGTTTCAAAGTCAAAATGCCAATCTTCAGCACGATCTTTCCTCCAAAGTCGTGAAGCTATTCTAGGTTCGTCAAAAGATTTGATACGTTTGAAATAGAGCTCATAATATTTCTGGATATAGTCTAAACGACTTTCGCTATAATCAGCTCCTTCGGCAAGTAGAAGTTCTTGAGTTGCATAAACAGCCTCCCGACAATCGCCTTGAGGTTGCCCCCCATCTACGAGATCTACAACAAACACTTCCCCTTGTTTTGCACGTTTGCCCTCACGATTGCATCTACCGCCAGCTTGAATGATACCATCGAGTCCAGTTTTCGCACGAAACACCACTGGAAAATCTAGGTCCACTCCTGCTTCTATAAGCTGAGTGCTCACTACGAGTGTTGGAACGTTGCCTGCCATACGCTCACGAATAGCAGTTATCGCCGTCTTCAGATGCTCTGAACACATGTTTCTCGAGAGATGAACCAGATGCTCTGCTTTTGCTCCTTGCTGCAAAAGTTCTTGATACAGCATCGCAGCCTCTTTACGCGTATTTACAATGCATAATCCAGATTCATACTGTAACAAACGCTCTGCAAGCTGCACATAGGTCAGCGAAATCGGTTGAAGATGATACCGCACACGCTCAAAAGGTGCCATCATATCTGCGGTAATCTCTACGATAGGAGACAATCGATGTCTCAGTGCATAAAAGTCGCTCACCTGTTTGAAAGGACTATTGTGGTCGCGGTCGAAAGAAGGTAATGTGGCAGAACAGAACAAACACTGACAATGATAGATTTCGTGAAGATTGTCGAGCCCATGTAACACGGGATTAAGTAAAGCGTTGGGAAATTGCTGCACTTCGTCAAAGACAACCACCGAACGAGCCACATTGTGCATCTTGCGCGAAGCGGAAACTTTGTGCGAAAAAGCACTCTCAAAGAAACGCACGTTAGTGGTTACAATGATAGGGGCATCCCAATTCTCACAAATGAGCCGATAAGGACTATACGACTCGGTCTCAGTGGCAGCTCCAACAGTTGCGTGTTGTGAATCTCCTTGCGCCTGACCTTTAGGCGATAATACGCTTTCTTCAAATTCAGAATGATGCTCCAAGACGTTATGCTCACCAAAGATTTGCTTGAACACCTGAGCAGTTTGCGTGATGATAGACGTGTAAGGAATGACATAAATGATACGCCGCATCCCTAGATGCAAAGCTGTTTCCAATGCCCATGCCATTGAAGAGAGTGTTTTTCCTCCTCCCGTGGGTAGAAACAAAGAATAGTAGCCCAATTCACATTGACTACCATGTTGGCGACATGTGGCAAGAAACTGAGCACGTGTGGCATTCACTGGACTGTCGGCTTTGAACTTTGCCGTGAATGCAGATAATCTCTGATGCAGAACATACAGACTATCATATCCAGAAGTAGTGTTTTTGCGTAGCTCCTGACGCACTCCATCCATAAATTCCTCAGTATCGAGAAAATCGGCATCAATCAGACAAGAAAAACACAAACGCACCATAGCTTGTGCATTCTCACTGCTCGTCTTTTCTTGCAGATATTGTTCCACAGTTTGCCCATGTTGATGAAGAAACGTCATCAACCTGCCAAAGCCTATTTTGTAGTCTTCTACACAGTGTCTGGTTCTTTCGCCTGTTTCGGAGCTATGAAGTTTATCCTCTAATTCATCATAATCATATAACCCTCTATGATGCCCACTAATCACATAAGCAAGGACGCTGAATATGGCAGGAAAAGTTTGTGTGAGCTGCTCATAGCTTGCATACGACGCACCAACCATGCTATGAGGTGCTTTGGGAGCTAGCGTCTTTTCGATGGCAACCTTACGAAGATAGGTTTGAAACTCTGGCTGCGCCTTGCCTAAATCATGCAACCACCCCAATAATTCACCCAGAGGTGCAAGGGTTGGATGCCCAACTTCAGTGAGAAACTGTGCACAACGTCTAGCTACGCCCTCAGCATGATCATTTAAACTCTGAATGCGTCCATCAGAAGCCACGTGAGCCATGAGAGATGGGTTGTGAAGAAGTTGGGAAGCCATAAGATTGTCAGTTAAAATGACGTTCCCCTCCTCTTGCATAGAGAGGAAGGGAACGATAAGTAAAGCATAAATCGAGACCTTATCAGTGTCAGCAGAATTTGACTGATGAAACATATTGAAAAGGTCAGTTACAATTAGTTGAAAAGATCATCGCTACTAACTTTCTTCGGCTTCTTTTCACCAGAAGTTTGAGTGCGCTCGGTCTTTTGCGTTGCAGCATTATTCTTATTAGCCCCTGTCTTTGACCCCTGTTCCTTAACGGGTTGTGGACCACTCGGGGTACTATTGACAGGTTCTTTGGCAGCTGGAGACTCGTGAGGTGGAGCCACTGGAGGAGTATTATCACCGTGTTCTTCGCGAGGTGCCTCTCCGATACCTTCTGATAAATCAACAGAACTACTGTCGTGGCTTGTCGTATCAGCACTTTGATAAACAAAGCGTCCTTCTAAGTCAGCGGGATTCACTCCTTCGGGGATGCGATAACGCGCTAAGTATTTGGGAGCAAGTGACGCATCAGACAACACTTTCTTCATGAAAAGACCAAAGATGGGGAGTGCTGTCTTAGAACCTTGTCCCAGGGCTCCAGAACGGAAGTGGATTTGGCGGTATTCTCCTCCTACCCATGCACCACCTACGAGGTTAGGGGTCACGCCCACAAACCAGGCATCGGCATGAGAATTGGAAGTACCAGTCTTTCCACCTGCATCGATGCGCTTGTTCCACACCCATTGCCCGATGTAGTTTTGACTAGCCAAGGCTTGAGACGTTCCACCAGCATCTGTCATACCTGCTCCAAGAAGCGTCTGCATGTAGAAGGCTTCTTTGTCAGAGAGCACAGTGCGCGCTTCCTTATGTGCCTCATACACAACTTTACCTTCGCGGTCTACAATGCGAGTAATCATGGTTGGCTTCACATACTCACCATAATTGGCAACACTTGCATAGGCGCCTACCAATTCCATGAGATGAACATCGCTAGCACCAAGGGGCAATGAGGGAGCATCATTGAGTTTGCTCTTGATTCCCATGTCTTGTGCCGTCTTGATCACATTGGAAATCCCCACTTCTTGACCAAGTTTTACCGCAATAGTATTGATACTCTGCGCAAAAGCTGCTCTAAGAGGAATGTTAGCTCCAGAGAATCTACCATTTGCATTGTGGGGACGCCACACACTAGGCTTACCCTTCTCATCAACAACATTCATTTGGATGTAATCATCCTTGAGACGTGCATCAGAAGGCAGCCATCCTTGTTTCATCGCCGTGGCATAAACAAAGAGCTTGAAGGTCGAACCAGGCTGGTGGGTAGCTCTTACGTTGTCGTGCTGCCAAGTGTTGAAATCGACATCACCGACATAAGCTTTCACCTCGCCTGTTTGAGGTTCCATTGCCACAAAACCCGCGTGCATGAAATGCAACATATAGCGCAAAGAGTCTACGGAGGTCATTTCGCGCTCAACCTTTAGGTTTTGCCCTGCATAACTGAAGAGCTTCACTTTGTGTGGAGTGTTGAGAATCTCCATCACCTTTTGAGGATCATCAGGATAACGAGCACTGAGCATTTTGTAAGCATCAGTTTGCTTGAGCTTTTCTTGCAAAAAACCAGGAATAGGCTGATTCTTTTCATTCACCCAAGGGTCTTGCTTGCCCCAGTGCGCATCAAAATTTCGTTGCACCACTTTCATTTGCTCGAACATAGCTTGCTCCGCATACTTCTGCATACGGCTGTCGACGGTGGTGTATATTTTCAAGCCATCCTTATAAGGGTCTAACCCCAAATCAAGGTTTTTAATTTCATCGGCTACAGCCTGACGGAAATAAAGTGCTTGACCATCATAAGCTGTTTCGACACTGAAATTGAGCTCAATGGGCTTTTCTTTCAATTCACTTAATTCTGCAGCCGACAATTTTCCATGCTTATACATATTGTCAAGCACAACATTGCGTCGGGAAAGTGAGTTTTTGGGGTTGGTCTTGGGATTATAGGCAGATGTGGCCTTGAGCAATCCCACAAGGACTGCCGACTGTTCTGTCTTCAACTCAGCAGGCGTGGTGTTGAAATAGGTCTTTGCAGCCGTCTTAATACCATACGCGTTAGAACCAAAGTCTACTGTATTGGCATACATCGTGAGAATTTCTTGCTTACTGCAGAACCATTCCAACTCTGTTGCGATAATCATCTCTTTGCTCTTCATAATGAGCATCTTGACGCCAGGAATGTAACCTAATAGTCCAGTAGAATACTCCGTACGAACGCGGAACATATTCTTTACCAACTGCTGCGTAATCGTGGAAGCACCACGTGCATGTCCAGTCGCTGCATCCTTGACGGCGGCACCAAGTCCCATAAAGTCTACGCCATGGTGACTATAGAAACGCTCGTCTTCTGTGGATATCAGTGCATCAAAGAAGTTAGGTGCAATAGAATCGTAGGCAACAGGCGTACGGTTTTCGCTGAAGAATTTCCCCAGCAACTTACCATCTGCACTGTATATTTCAGAAGCAGCCGCTGTTTTGGGATTCATAATGGTGTCGAGCGAAGGCGACTTACCAAAGAGCCAAAACAAATTGAATTGCACTGCAAAGCAATAGAAGATAATAAAGACGATGAAAGAGGAGAATCCTACTCCGATTTTTTTCCACCAAGGTGCATTCTTATAGAGCGAACGATACCAACGTCCGAACTGCGTGCACTTCTTCCCCACCCAAATGAAAGGAGAGAAGATGCGCTGAAAGATATTTCGTGGTTTTGAGTCCATGTTAATTTGTAAAAGGTACTACTTAGACACAGCAAAATTACACCAAAGCTCACGACAAACAAAGGAGAAACGTTTTTTTTTGCTGCTTAAGGAAGGATTTTCCAAATAGAATGTGGAAAACAAGGCTTGAAAGTGAAAAAAATAACACTCGCGAATTTCACACAAAGGGCGAGGCACGAGCAGTGAATAAGGTACGTTTAATCGATATGTGTGAAACCTAAAAAGGCCACCACCAGCGTTTTGGCTTGGGAATAGTACCTTGTGCAATAAGTTGTTGCTCCAAAGTTTTTCCATTGTTGATTAGGGCATAAATGGTGCTCCACGATGGCAATCCACCAATGTTGCGGTCGTCTATGAAGAGATCAGCTCGAATCTTGCGCGAGAAGTCGCTATTTGTACCATCTTCTTCCTCAAAGTCACGATTGACTGCAAAAAAAGTGACCCCGCGCTTGCGACAATACTCCACTGCATCACGAAGCAACTCTCCTTCTCGCACTGTCCACAGGATGAGTTCATGTCCATCGGCTATCAGCTGTCGCAATGTTGCTGTAGCAAAGGGGATTTCCTTTCCTATTTCAGGATAACGATGCTCCACAATAGTACCATCAAAGTCTACGGCTATAACCATGTAAATAATAAGAATATTAAGGTGAAGAGTCCATGCCTAAAGGATGCCTATACTGAATTTGAGCAAAAAGACACAGAGGGATGAAAAGTCTTACATCACTTGTCTACCTGAGCGCAATAAATCTTGAGTGCTTCGCTTGACTCCTTCCACTACAGGTAGTGAAAACTTTGGTGTCTTGCACTTTGCTTTGCGCTTGTCGACTAAACGCATCGTTGGGGCAAAGGAAAAGAATCCCCCAAAACCATCATCTATCACTTCATAGATGCCTAGTTCTGCTGTGAATTGCTGTTGCGGCCATACGATGCGGCCAACATCATTGCAGCTCACACGATAGTGTTGCCAAACAAGGGCATAATATACTCCACGAGCTGTACGCACTTGCTGTTGCGTTCTCTCAGTTGACAAAAGAGTAACGCGTAAATCTTTGGGAAATTGTATCTTGCGGGGAGTTTGTTCTACGGATTCAAAAGGCAGATTTGAATAAAGCACTACACTCACCACACAGCTATCTCCAATCACGAGGGAATCACGATTTGCAGAAATCTCAGCAAAAAAGTCTGCTTTAAGCTCTGAAGACCTATTTTGTGCGTAACTTCTCATGCCACTCATAGAGCAACACAAAAGAAACATCAGAAATAGTTTCAAGGGGAGAAGAAATAATCGTTCTCCGCGCAACATTGTTTGGGGAAACTTGGGCATACGGTCCTTGTACTTAACACAAAACATTGACGGCAGTGCAAGCCTATTACTTAAACGTCTGTCTCCGTCATGATGGGTGCGTAAGTATTGACCAACTTATCACATTCAGCCATCCAAGTCGCAGAGGAAGCATCAGATGGCATGCGCCAATCGCCACGAGGAGAGAGGGAACAACTTCCTACTTTAGGGGCATCAGGTAAGCAACTACGCTTAAACTGTTGTTGGAAGAAGCGACGGAAAAAGACTTGCAACCAGTGCGCTATGGTAGTTTCTGCGTAAGATGAAATATTGCGAGAGGCGTCAGCTTTGGCAAATGCTCCAACAGCTAGCTGGAAAATCTTGCTAGGACGGAAGCCATAACGCAAAGTATAATACAAGAAGAAGTCGTGAAGTTCGTACGGCCCTACAAGATCTTCAGTCTTTTGCGTGATTTCTCCTTGCTCATCTGCCGGCAGCAGTTCTGGGCTAATAGGAGTATCCACAATATCGAGCAAAACATCGTGGCAACTTTCGTCGATGATATGTTCAGCTACCCAACGTACAAGGTGCTTCACCAATGTTTTAGGAATGGAAGCATTGACTGCATACATGGACATGTGATCGCCATTGTACGTAGCCCATCCTAAGGCAAGTTCCGATAAGTCGCCCGTTCCAAGCACCATTCCACCCACTTGATTGGCCACATCCATTAGGATTTGTGTGCGCTCACGCGCTTGGGCATTCTCATAGGTGACATCATGGAGGTTTTCATCGTGTTCAATATCAGCAAAATGTTGACGAACAGCTGCTGCAATAGGAATTTCGCGGATAGTGACTCCTAGTTGTTGCATAAGGAGCAAGGCATTGTTGTAGGTACGATCAGTAGTGCCAAATCCTGGCATGGTGATACCAACAATGCCCTTGCGGTCGAGCCCCAATAAATCAAAGGTGTGCACAGCTATGAGCAGAGCAAGTGTAGAATCAAGTCCTCCACTAATGCCCACAACTAAATGACGCGCATGGGTATGTTTCAAGCGTTTGGCTAATCCCAAACTCTGGATATTAAGAATTTCGTGACAACGCACACTGAGTTGCTCTCCTTGTGGCACGAAAGGCAGCGGATCGTAGATGCGAGAAGAAGGTTGTTCACGCAACACCATATCGAGCTCAGCCACCACATAAGGTGCATGCGCAGGCTGCTGTGCAATGGACTGAGAGAAAGAAGTGTTAGATCTACGCTCACTACGCAATAGTTCTACATCGACTTCACCAATGAGTAATTGCGGTTCAAGAGAAAACTGTTGTGACTCTTCGAGCAAATGACCATTCTCTGCAATAAAAGCTCTTCCACCAAAAACTAAATCTTGAGTACTTTCGCCAAAGCCGCATCCGGCATAGATATAAGCACAATGACAACGCGCACTTTGACCTGTAACTAATTGACGCACATAATCAGTCTTGCCCACAAGATCATTGGAAGCACTGAGATTTAAAATGATTTCTGCACCTTCAATAGCTAATTTATTAGAAGGGGGAACGGGTGCCCAAAGATCTTCACAAATTTCGATACCGAAAGTGACGTCATTGACACGGAATAACTGTTGCGTTCCCAAGCTAGTTGTTTGCCCACAAAGACGCACCTGCACATTATCTTGCAAAGCAGAAGCAGTTGTGAACCAACGATTTTCATAGAACTCATGATAGTTTGGAAGATAGGTCTTAGGAACCAAACCATGGAGTTTACCATTTTGTAACACCGCTGCACAATTGAACAACATGCCGCGATGACTCACGGGCAAACCAACCACAACCACTAATTGCAGATTGCGACTCAGTTCGAGCAACTTCATGAGGGCTTGCTCCGCCTCATCCAACAAAATTTGTTGAGCAAAGAGGTCTTGACAGGTGTAGGCTGTGAGAGCCAATTCGGGAAAACAGAGTATTTCAACTCCTTTTCCTTCTGCCTTAACCATAAGGCTCTCAATCTCTTGCGTATTGAACGCAACATCTGCCACCTCTACGCGTGGCAGGGCTGCTGCAACCTTTATCAATCCGTCTATCATATCTGAGGGGTATAGAAATCTATCTTAATTTGGAAGAGAAACCATTCAGGGACTGTGCTTTCCATCCTCTAGGCGAAGTGGGTAGCACTAAATAATGGCTTTGTCTTTTATTATTGCGCCACCACTACTGATCGAGTGGTCTCCGCTTCATGGGCATACTATCGGCTATTTTCACCAAACGACGTCCTACGACCTTCTTGACATTGTTGCCACCCAACGTGCGATAAAAATAATTTCCATCAGCAGTCTGAGTGAGTTCAACATCTTGCGAATCGGCTCCAATCTCATTGGTAAAACGAAGTATGGCTTTGCCATTCTTCACTTCTTTCTTGACCAACATCCATGAACCATAGATGCGACCATCCATGTAAGCATAGACGGGACCTAAAAAGGACATGCCAGGCACGATGAGACGCTCTTTTCCTAAATCTACATGGATGCGAAGCCCAATCTCATCATTGTAAAATGTACCAGTGAGCGTATCGCTGATAGGAACATTGGGCGTTGCTGAAGTTTGGGGCGTTTGCTCCAACGTTTGTTGAGCAAGGGCACTAGAAAAAGTTCCTAGTAGCAGTGTAAAGAATAATACTAAACGGAACATAATCATAATGTTTAGTTTCTCAGGTGCAATTATTCCTCTGTTTCAGTAGGAGGAGTGTCGCGGAGAATAAGTGTGGTAGCACCGATTGTGATAATTGCGCCATCTTCCACATTGACACTTTCCTTTAATCCTACCAATTCGTTCATATGGAAAGTACCCGTTCCAGAAGGACCATCGCGTAGCACAAATTTCTTCGCACCATTTTTGTTTACAGAAACGGTGATGTGGCAGTGGGTTTGATCGACACTGGGGTCAACCGTCTTGAAAGCTGCATTAGCTTTCGTGCCTTTTACATGGCGTCCCACGCTATTCTTTCCTAAAAAGAGAGGGACTTCTTGTCGCAGATGAAACGCATTCTCCACCACGACCAAGTGACCGATAGGCATTTGGTCTTCTTCTTTTTCTTCACAATCGAGGTCATGCACACCCTCATTAGTAGGTACTGCCTTTACCCCTACGCGAATTTTAAACTGCTTTCGGCAGGTGGGACATTCAAATACGAGTGTACGCCCCGGAGTGTAGAGCGAGTCATCAAACAAGATTGGCTCATCGCATTTCGGGCAACGAATTCGTTTCATGAGAATAAAAATAGAAAAGTGCCACTCTCGAATGCTGTTGGGTAAATTTACCGACAGCACCAAAGAGGGCAAAGTAATAATTTTTCGTTATTTATTGGCCTTCGTATAGGGGACTTCTCACTCTCACTTTTGAAAGTGTGAGATTGTCACTCACTACGAAAAACGTTTTATGGGGCATTTTTTTCTTTGAGTACCCAAGACTCAGCAAACTCTGTAGATACCAGACGCATTTGCTTAAGCGCCTTTCGTGCATCGTCATAGCTAACATAGCGTCCTACTACAACTCGCACCATATTATGGTGTTGCACCACACGAGCCTCTGCGTATCCAGACTTATGCAGATGCTCGACAAGCTTTTGCGCACCACTCATTGGCACTTGACTGGCAACAACAAGCGAATAATAGGCTTCGGCAGTCTGAATGGTAGAAGCAACCTGTCGGGGTTCGTTTTCAGAAGTTTCTGGAGTTTCAGAAGCTTTTGTTTCTTCACTACCACCTTGCATCAATTCTTCTGCACTAATGCTTTCTTCTGCAGGTTGTTTCAACTCAAACTGTTGCTGATACTCGGTTTTTTGTTGAGTAGAAGCTGTGACATTTCCCAAGATATGTGCTATATGCTCAAACATTTGTGCCTCTGTGGGCTGCATACTTGCATGACGATTCAAAGGAGCTGCCCAAACAAAATAGAGCACAATGGCAACTGCCGCTGCAGCAACAGAGCGCAACATAGACTTGCTGATATGGAAAGTATAACTATCCTTACGAGGGCGCAATGGCATCACCTTAGGCTCCTCTTCTTCTTTCATCAGCTTTTGCAAAGGAAGTGCTGAAAGTCCAAATAGTTGGGGATTATCCACCCCACCGCGAATAGGAGTAAACTCATAACCGCCCGATGCTCCAAGTCGGAAGGTTCCAACATAGAGCAAGGTAGCCTCTTTGCGTGTGCGAAGTGTTTCACGCAACTCATGCACACACAAACGGATATGGTGGATAGCTTCATCATAAGAGATATGATTAGTTATCATGAACGACTGCGCCAACAATCCATCATCAGCCTGAAGTAAAGGATTAAATCCAACTTGGCAACTGGGCGCAACAAAAACTCCTGCCACTTCATCGAAGTATGCAGGACTATATTGTGTAACAAACCCACCTAAGTCGGGGACTATCACACAATTATGCTCCAGAAGCAATCGGCTAATATGTAAATTGAGGTCATTCATTAGTGCAAAGTTACGCTTTCACCCCCGAATTTCAAAGTTTTTGTAGGGCTTTTTTAGGCTGAAATCATAGGTTTTTTCCAGCTTTCAACCTTTAATCTGGATAGTTTTACGCACAACTCTTTGAGGCTTTGGCAGATGCGTTCGAAATACAGCATTTTAGAAACAGTAGAGTATTGCATAATCCCTTAAAGGTACAGCAATAGAACTTCCATATAACTAATTTAGACCCACCTCGTCACCATGAACTTGTCTTTTCTATGCGCAATATCTTTCTTTGAAATATTGGGGCTTTCTCTAGGTTTGTATTAGATACTTCCCCTTCTTCATATCATATTTTTTCATGCTCTACAACAGAAATCTATTCCGATTTTCCCTGATTTGTAGCGTTGCAACAACTATATGAAAAAAAACTTCTTTCATTGGAAAAGTCACTCCCAAATAGTATCTTTGCAGTTGAGGAACTATGCACAATAGCCTCTAGACAGAGAGGAAAATCCAATGGGAGCACGCTTCGTTACCTGCTTCACAGCCATAAAAAAGGGGACACTTAGACAAGCATCCCGATAGCTAACAAAAGTACATTGTACATTTTGTCATAGATTGAAATCTGAAATTCTTTAGAATTCCGTATCAGACTCCTCCCAAAAAGAAGAAGGTTCATCTAGTTCGCGAGAAAAAATGCTACTAGACTTCTTGATAGTCTTTGTTTCATCAATACGTAAGCGAGGATTGCTTCCGGCAATTACTCCTTCAACCTGCATTGTGATAACTTCAATAGTGGGAGATATATAGTTCTTGCGTGACATGGTCGGTATTTTATTCTTAGCGCACATAAACTGCGCATAATTTTGCAATACAAAGATAAGAACAATATCAGAAATAAACAAATATGGCAGGATTTTCTCACACACTTACTAGATTTATTTACAGAAACTTCAAGTCTGCTTAACAACATGAACGCTTTAGAGAATCTGCCCACAAACGTTTGAATTGAAATACTCCTCATGATGCCCCCCTATTCTCAACACGACATACTCACAACTCCAACATCATTTCCGACCAAGTTACAAAAAGCAATGATAACCACTCCATGGGGAAATGTTTGGTTAGCAGGACTGGAAGATAGCCTCTCAGGATGGTGGTTTGAGAACCATCGACACGCCCCAGCTTTGCAGTTGGGATGGGTAGGAGAACTCCAATCCAATCGTTTAGAAAAAAAGAAGACTATTAACACTCAAGTTTGGGAAACTGTGCACGACGCTCCATTCGTCATTCGCACAGTACAATGGTTGCACCGATATCTAGATAGAGATTCTGCTGATTTACCTCGGCTACACATATATGGTACCCCATTTATGTTGACAGTTTGGACTTCCTTACTAGACATTCCATGGGGCAAGACTTGGACCTATACAGAATTGGCAAAAATCGTGCACTCTAAATTGAGCTCTAACCCAGATTTAACGTTGTCACAACCCAAGATAGCCTATAATAAGACTGATTGTTCACCACTTTTCGTCCGGTCTGTGGCCTCCGCAGTGGGACACAACCCACTATCAGTGCTACTTCCCTGCCATCGTGTGGTGGGCTCATCAGGCAACCTGTGTGGATATGCAGGAGGAATCGATAGAAAAACAGCCTTATTATCCCATGAAGGCGCCATTTTGCTATGAACATTCAATTAACAACAAAAAGGTCGAGACAAAATCTCGACCTTTTTATTCGTAGAATAATAACTGCGCTTATTCATTGGGAAAGAGCCCAAATAGCTCAGCATCGATACGATCCGTAATTTGTCGAAACGCCTCACCATCACTCTCAAATTTGAGTGTATCGCCTTCAATAACCAACAGACGACCTTTGTAATCTGCAATCCAACCTTCATAAAGCTCATTGAGCCCTTGAAGATAATCGATACGCATCGTTTTTTCAAAATCACGTCCACGCTTTTCAATTTGTGACACCAAATTAGGAATTGAAGAACGAATGTAAATCATCAAGTCAGGCAGTTCGACAAGCGACATCATAAGTTCGAAGAGATCCGTGTAATTATCAAAATCTCTATCACTCATCATTCCCATGCGATGAAGGTTAGGGGCAAAGATTTTGGCATCTTCAAAGATAGTGCGATCTTGAATAATGGCATCCTCGGTACGAGATATAGACACCACATCCTTAAAACGCTTGTTGAGGAAATAGATTTGAAGATTAAATGACCAGCGACTCATATCTTGATAGAAATCTTCAAGATAAGGATTATAGTCAACTGGTTCAAAAAGAGGTTTCCAATCGTAGTGTTTCGCCAACATCTTGGTGAGTGTGGTCTTTCCACTACCGATGTTTCCAGCTATAGCGATATGCATATTATAGACGTTATACGTTAGAAATTAAGAAGCAAGTTTGTTTGTAATTTGAAGTAGATGGGGCTGCATTGGCTAACATCCACCAAGGATTCACATTTTAAGGTCTGATTTATGACTTTACAGCATTGTCGTCTTGAAAAAGCCCAAAAAGTTCAGCATCTATTCGATCGATGATACCAGCAAATTCAGTGGGATTATGCAAGAAATCAATATCATCAACATCAACCACCAACACTTTTCCAGGATATTTCTCACCGACAAAATTCTCATAACGTCGATTGAGGTTTTCCAAATAGGCAATTGGAATGCTTTGTTCATACTCGCGTCCACGACGGCGGATATTTTCTACTAAGTGCGGAACTGAAGCGCGAAGATACACCAATAAATCAGGAGCATCAACAAGAGAAGTCATGATTTCAAATAGCTCCATATAGGTATCGAAATCACGCTCGTCAAGATTCCCCATATCTTTGTTGTTGGCAGAAAAGATATGAACACCTTCAAAGATGCTCCGATCTTGTACAATTGTCTTTTCAGACTGTGCTATATCTAACACATCTTTGAAACGCTCTTTCAAAAAGAAAACTTCAAGATTGAAAGCCCATCGCTTCATGTCTTTATAGAAAAGGTCAAGATACGGATTCTCGGCCACAGTTTCGTATTTTGGCGTCCACCCATAGTGCTTAGCAAGCAAGGTGGTGAGAGTGGTTTTTCCACTACCGATGTTTCCGGAAATGGCAATGTGCATACTTATATGTTAGACGTTTGGAAGCGCAAACTTCATTTCAGAAGAAATGCGCTGATTTAATAAAAGGTAGACCTTCTCAATTAAACTTGGGAGGGAGAAGCTGTGATGGTAAAGAGGGGGGCGTCAGTCTCGTCAGAGTCACTCAAACTCGGATTTTCAAAGGGTACTGCTACATTATTGGCTGATTCTTCTGTTAATACAGTCGTTTCCCTCAACTCATGAGAAGCCGCGGTTTCCTCCTCTATTTCAAGCAACTCCGCTTTAGGCAAAGCCGCTTTTCGAGCATCTTGCTTCGCTCCTAATTGCACTAGGCGATTGGCAGCATTAACAATACTCTGTCCAGAAGGTGACAACAGTTTTTTGACAGAATCAAACTTCTTATGCGCCTTATTGAAATAATCTTCTACTTCATCAAATCGTTGACAAAAGAGCTGCACGCGTTGCACCATCTTATTGGCTTCTTCAACAATCCGTTGCTGATTCTCCACTTGCCGTTGATGTGTCCAAGACATCTCTAAGACCCTCAAAAGGGCATACAAGTTTTGACTACTTGTGATAAACACCCCTTGTTCGTAAGCCTCTTTCCAAAGAGTCGGTTCAGCAGCAAGTGCAAGACTCAGCGCACTCTCACTAAACATATACATCACCACAAAATCAAGGCGTTGTCGACCAGCTACGGCATTATATTGTGCATAATTCTTGCTAGAGAGTTCTTTGACATGCGCCCGCACAGAAGCTACATGACGCTGTAATATAGCAGCTTGCTCGCCTTCGTCTGTGGTATTATAATAATCTTCAAAAGCCTTGAGAGAAACTTTAGAGTCAATCACGACATCACGTTCATCAGGAAAATGAAGAATTACGTCAGGAATCATCTTCTTTCCCGTTTCGTCATGTTTGAGAGCACGACCAGCTTCATCGCGCAAAGTGATTTGCTCTTCAAACTGCACGCCTTCTTCAAACCCCATATTTTCCAGTAAAGTGCGCAGGCGAAGTTCTCCAAAGTTACCTTGTGTCTTATTTTCTCCGGTTAAGGCGGTAGCCAAACGGTCTGCACGCTCTCCCACCAACTTAGTTTGCATGAGAGTAGCTTTAATGCTTTCGTCTAAACGGCGCATCGTGTCTTCCTGAGACTGGTTGGTCTTTTCGACGCTATCCTTCATCTGTTGAAGACCACTACGTAAAGGTTCTAACACAGAAGACAGCTGACTTTTATTTTCCTCCGTCAATTGTTGACTACGCTCACGAAGCAAACGCTCAGTTTGCCCAGTCAATTCATTGCGAACAGTTGCCAGCTGTTGTTGAAAAAGTGCCTGTTGTTGCTCTGCATTTGTTTGCGCATTCTTGCGCACTTCTTCAAGCTGTTGCTGATACATCGCATGAGTTTCCCCCATCGACTTGCGAGCTCCAACATAGCCTAACAGAAGTCCTATGATGAGAGCCAGGATGACAAAGATAAAAGGAAGCATAATGCGAATGAATAAGTGAATTTATAATAGGGGATATAGGTTATCAGAAAGTGGATTCTTGCATCGTAGTAGACGAATCTCCTCCGAAGCACTTGCAAATTTACGGAAAAACGCTGAAAAACATTGGCTGCTTCTGATTTTCTTTTTAATTTCGCTAATCAAACTTCGACTTTCCCTCCTGAATAGGCGGGCTTATCTCCTTTATAAAAGAGGAATTTCTCAACACCAATGCAACAAGAATTGATTCTCATCCGCATTACAGGCGAAGATCGTCCTGGACTCACTGCGGGTTTCATGGCTATTATGGCCAAATATGATGTAGATATCCTTGATATCGGTCAGGCGGACATCCACTCCACTCTATCGCTCGGCATTCTCATTCGTACTCCTGCCGCTACTTCTGGACAAGTGATGAAAGAAGTCCTTTTCAAAGCAACGGAACTCAACGTTAATGTGCGATTCTATCCCATCGAAGAAGACGAATATAATCATTGGGTGGCAGCTCAGGGCAAACATCGCTACATTTTGACCGTGCTAGCAAGACATCTCACAGCGCGTCAAATGGAAGCTGTAAGCCTATTGGTTGCTAATCAAGGCATGAACATCGACGGCATCCATCGTCTCACAGGACGTGTGCCATTGACACAACCTGAAGGCGAAGGGGTGCGCGCTTGTGTAGAATTTTCTCTTCGCGGCACTCCTCATAATCGCGAAGACATGCAAGCCGAACTACTGCATTTGTGCAGTGAGTTGGAAATGGACTGCTCTTTCCAACACGACAACATGTATCGCCGCATGCGCCGTCTCATCTGCTTCGACATGGACTCAACCTTAATTCAGGCAGAATGCATAGACGAATTGGCAGAACGTGCCGGGGTAGGTGCCGAGGTGCGTGCCATCACAGAAGCAGCCATGCGAGGAGAAATCGAATTCAAAGAAAGTTTCACCAGACGCGTCGCTTTATTAAAGGGATTGGACGCAAGTGTGATGGAAGAAATAGCCGAACAACTCCCTCTCACTGAAGGTGTGGAGCGTTTGATGTCGGTATTGAAGCGCTACGGCTACAAAATTGCAGTATTAAGTGGTGGTTTTACTTTCTTTGGCGAACACCTGGCACGCCGTTTTGGCATCGACTATGTTTATGCCAACGAACTAGAAGTAGACGAGAACAATCGTCTAACAGGACGTTTCGTGGGAGAGATCGTAGATGGCAGAAGAAAGGCAGAACTTCTACGTCTGATTGCCCAAGTGGAAAAGGTGGATTTAGAACAAACGATTGCTGTTGGAGACGGAGCAAACGATCTCCCCATGCTCTCTACAGCTGGTTTGGGAATCGCTTTTCATGCCAAGCCTCGTGTGGTGGCCAATGCTCGTCAAAGCATTAATACGGTGGGACTCGATGGCGTTCTCTACTTTTTGGGATTCAAAGATTCTTATCTGCAGGAGTAAACCAGTTTATCTTACGAAAATCACCATTAGAGGTTTCTGCAAAAGGTCTATTCCACCTCTTCGCTTAAACACATCGCGTAAGAAACAATCCAGTAAAGCAGAAGCAAACTCAAAGGGGGCGCTTCTGCTTTTGCTTTTATACAAAGAAAAATCTCTATGGGCAACGTCATTTTCGAAAGAAAATCAACAATAGAATCTTTTTTTCTACAAAACATTTGGTACTTTCGAGAAAACATTGTACTTTTGCACTCGCAATCGAGAAGCAAGACAACTTGCATACTCGAAGACGCACTTTAAGTTCAGCCTCCCCCCTTAGAGCTGACCCAAACGAAAAGATGCGTTGCATGAATGGAGAGGTGGCGGAATTGGTAGACGCGCTACTTTGAGGGGGTAGTGTCAATTGCGACGTGGGAGTTCGAGTCTCCTCCTCTTCACATTCTGCGGAAATAGCTCAGTTGGTAGAGCACAACCTTGCCAAGGTTGGGGTCGCGAGTTCGAGTCTCGTTTTCCGCTCTATAGTTTAAGACTATCCTCTTTTGGATAGTCTTTTTTTGTGCCCAATATTAACTATGCTACGCACTCCGCTTTTCGCCTTTTATCCCACATAGCAAAGAAAACTTTCAAGATGAAGAAAGGTATATTATTGAGAGAATATTTTGCTACCACTGATTTTCAAACTAAAACTCCCAACATTCTATTAGAAAAAAGGAAAATCGAGAGAGGTTAGTGCCTAGCACCCTGAAAGTAATCTCTACACCTTTACATCTTTCCCTCTAAAGTCAGTCACGTATTGATGATTTTATAGTGGTCAACATTGCATTTTTGCTGCAAAAAAACACGTCATTTCGAAAGAAGTTTGTACTTTTGAGGACGAAACGTTATCATGTCAGAACATAGGCATCTTAAATAATACCGATAAAAAGACTAACGAAATATGGTTATCCACTTCCAACTTAATTACCTCACACAATGGGGAGAACACATTGCAGTTGAAATAGATGGCAATGCGAATAACCCTGTTGTTTTATCTACAGAGGATGGCAAACAGTGGGAAACAACTGTCAAATTGCCTCATCGACACGCAGGAGAATTGGTCACCTACCGCTATAGCGTATGGCGCGGCACACAACGCGTGCGTCAAGAACGTGGAGCACAACGCCACATCATTCACGCAGAAAGCCAAGTCGAAGCCGCCTATTTTGCGACTGACAATTGGCGCGACCTTCCACAACATAATGCTCTCTTCTCACTTGCCTTTTCTGGTGACTTTGGAGCAGAACATCCTGCTAGCGCTTCACTAGCCAAATCTACTTATACTCTTCGAGTTCTTTGCCCCACCCTTCGTCAGCGTGGGCTTAAACTCGCTCTTGTCGGAGAAAGCAAGGCACTCGGTGCGTGGAATCCTGCTGAAGCTATCGTTCTTGAAGAGGTTGCAGCCAACCACTGGCAACTCACACTTGACACCAAACAACTGGAACCGTCAAGCGACTACAAATTTGTTACTCTCAACAGCACAGGGAAGGTGGAAGAATGGGAAGGTGGAAATAATCGACAACTCCTACTTCCTCAACTAGACGAAGGAGTACATTTCTTTGCTCCAGAAATAGAAGTTTACTTCTCTAACATCCACCCACGCATTGCAGGAACTGCCGTTCCTGTTTTCTCCCTTCGCAGTGAGGGCAGTCAGGGCGTGGGCGACTTTGGAGATTTGAAACACATGGTGGATTGGGCAGTTGCAACCAAACAGAAAGCGCTGCAAATTCTTCCCATCAACGACACCACTATCACAGGAACCTGGGTAGACTCATATCCCTACAACTCCATCTCTATCTACGCTTTCCATCCCATGTACGTAGACTTAAGAGAGGTGCCCAAATTGAATAATGCACAGAAGCAAGCTCAATTCGATAAAGAATTCCGCGAGCTCAATGCACTTCCACAAGTGGACTACGATCGCGTCAATAAGACGAAGCGAGACTACTTGTTGCTTGCATTTAGAGAAAGTGGTAAGCAATTGCTAGAAACTCAAGAGTTCAAGATATTCTTAGACAAGAATTCCCATTGGCTCCGTCCTTATGCCGCCTTCTCTTATTTGCGCGACAAGTTTGGTACTCCGGACTTCAGTAAGTGGCCCGAACATTCCACCTACGATAAAGTTGCNATAGTTTAAGACTATCCTCTTTTGGATAGTCTTTTTTTGTGCCCAATATTAACTATGCTACGCACTCCGCTTTTCGCCTTTTATCCCACATAGCAAAGAAAACTTTCAAGATGAAGAAAGGTATATTATTGAGAGAATATTTTGCTACCACTGATTTTCAAACTAAAACTCCCAACATTCTATTAGAAAAAAGGAAAATCGAGAGAGGTTAGTGCCTAGCACCCTGAAAGTAATCTCTACACCTTTACATCTTTCCCTCTAAAGTCAGTCACGTATTGATGATTTTATAGTGGTCAACATTGCATTTTTGCTGCAAAAAAACACGTCATTTCGAAAGAAGTTTGTACTTTTGAGGACGAAACGTTATCATGTCAGAACATAGGCATCTTAAATAATACCGATAAAAAGACTAACGAAATATGGTTATCCACTTCCAACTTAATTACCTCACACAATGGGGAGAACACATTGCAGTTGAAATAGATGGCAATGCGAATAACCCTGTTGTTTTATCTACAGAGGATGGCAAACAGTGGGAAACAACTGTCAAATTGCCTCATCGACACGCAGGAGAATTGGTCACCTACCGCTATAGCGTATGGCGCGGCACACAACGCGTGCGTCAAGAACGTGGAGCACAACGCCACATCATTCACGCAGAAAGCCAAGTCGAAGCCGCCTATTTTGCGACTGACAATTGGCGCGACCTTCCACAACATAATGCTCTCTTCTCACTTGCCTTTTCTGGTGACTTTGGAGCAGAACATCCTGCTAGCGCTTCACTAGCCAAATCTACTTATACTCTTCGAGTTCTTTGCCCCACCCTTCGTCAGCGTGGGCTTAAACTCGCTCTTGTCGGAGAAAGCAAGGCACTCGGTGCGTGGAATCCTGCTGAAGCTATCGTTCTTGAAGAGGTTGCAGCCAACCACTGGCAACTCACACTTGACACCAAACAACTGGAACCGTCAAGCGACTACAAATTTGTTACTCTCAACAGCACAGGGAAGGTGGAAGAATGGGAAGGTGGAAATAATCGACAACTCCTACTTCCTCAACTAGACGAAGGAGTACATTTCTTTGCTCCAGAAATAGAAGTTTACTTCTCTAACATCCACCCACGCATTGCAGGAACTGCCGTTCCTGTTTTCTCCCTTCGCAGTGAGGGCAGTCAGGGCGTGGGCGACTTTGGAGATTTGAAACACATGGTGGATTGGGCAGTTGCAACCAAACAGAAAGCGCTGCAAATTCTTCCCATCAACGACACCACTATCACAGGAACCTGGGTAGACTCATATCCCTACAACTCCATCTCTATCTACGCTTTCCATCCCATGTACGTAGACTTAAGAGAGGTGCCCAAATTGAATAATGCACAGAAGCAAGCTCAATTCGATAAAGAATTCCGCGAGCTCAATGCACTTCCACAAGTGGACTACGATCGCGTCAATAAGACGAAGCGAGACTACTTGTTGCTTGCATTTAGAGAAAGTGGTAAGCAATTGCTAGAAACTCAAGAGTTCAAGATATTCTTAGACAAGAATTCCCATTGGCTCCGTCCTTATGCCGCCTTCTCTTATTTGCGCGACAAGTTTGGTACTCCGGACTTCAGTAAGTGGCCCGAACATTCCACCTACGATAAAGTTGCGATAGAACAACTCTGTTCCAAAGAGAATAAGGCATGGGAAGTAGTTGCTTACTACTATTATATCCAATACCTCCTTCACGTGCAACTCCTTGCTGCAAGTGACTATGCACGAAGCAAAGGTGTCATGTTCAAAGGTGACATCCCCATCGGTATCTCTCGCAACTCTGTAGAAGCCTGGATTGAGCCATACTATTTCAACATGAACGGACAAGCAGGTGCACCACCTGATGCCTTCTCTGCCAATGGTCAAAACTGGGGCTTCCCCACCTACAATTGGGAGGTGATGAAACAAGATGGCTACCAATGGTGGAAGCGTCGTTTCGCGAAGATGGCAGAATATTTCACAGCTTATCGCATCGACCATATCCTTGGATTCTTCCGCATTTGGGAAATTCCAAGCCATAGTGTACAAGGATTGCTCGGACAGTTCACCCCTGCTCTCCCCATGTCGCCCGAAGAAATTGGAACTTTCGGACTTTATTTCCAAAAAGACTTCATGACTTCTCCTTTCATTTGCGATGAAATCCTCCATCGCGTGTTTGGAGATCAAAGCGAATGGGTGAAACAAACCTTTTTAGTGCATAGCCACTACGATGTGTGGTCACTTCGTCCCGAATATGCTACACAGCGTGCCGTGGAGGCTTATTTCAACAAGGAAGGCAAGTCGATGACTAATGCTGAAGCCTTGAAAAATGGAGTATTCTCGCTCATCAACAATGTGCTTTTTGTAGAAGACCACAAACAGCATGGATTGTATCATCCACGCATTGCAGCGCAACAAAGTTTCATCTACGAGCGTCTGCAGCAGCACGAGAAAGAGGCTTTCAATCGCTTATACAACCACTACTTCTACGAGCGTCACAATCAGTTCTGGTATGACTGCGCAATGGAGAAACTTCCCGAACTTTGCGAAGCAGCTCCTATGCTTCCTTGCGGAGAAGACCTCGGTATGGTGCCCGACTGCGTGCCTTGGGTAATGAATGAATTGCAACTTCTTTCTCTCGAGATAGAACGTATGCCCAAAAATCCACAACACGAGTTCGGCAACGTGGAATGGTATCCGGAACGCTCTGTTTGCACGATTGGCACTCACGACATGGCTACATTCCGTGGTTGGTGGCGTGAAGATTACAGTCAAACTTGTCGCTACTACTACGATGTGCTCCACCTCGGTGGTGAAGTTCCTGGAGATGCTCCTGGTTGGGTGTGCGAAGAAGTGGTGCGCCGTCATCTCAATAGTCCTTCTATGCTTGCCATCTTGGCACTCCAAGATTGGTTTGCGATGGATGAAAAATTGCGCTTTGCAGATGCTGAAGGCGAACGCATCAACGTTCCTGCGAATCCCCGACACTACTGGCGCTATCGCATGCACTTGAGCATCGAAAGTTTGCTTCAACAAACAGCTTTCAATCAACGTGTAACCTCTTTGGTGGAACAAAGCGGACGACAATAGTTATCTAATACCTCACACGCGCAGCAGCAACCGTTTTGGCGTAACAGCAGCAATTCACTTTCTGTTCAATGTAGTAGGCTCTAATTCTAGAGCACTACATTGCAGAAAGGAGAATAAGCAAAGCCTCATGCGCAAGATATGCTATAAAAATGAAACACCTACCTCGCCTTCCCTTTTCTCATCTCTTTAATTTGAGTTTTGGATTCTTCGGCGTACAAATCGCTTATGCACTGCAAAGTGCTAACATTTCTCGCATCTTTTCTACCCTAGGTGCAGACCCACACAATCTTTCTTATTTTTGGATTCTCCCCCCTTTGATGGGAATCTTGGTGCAACCCATCATCGGTGTACTCTCAGACCGCACGTGGACACGCTTCGGACGACGCATACCCTATCTATTTGTGGGTGCTCTCATCGCTGTTTTGGTGATGTGTCTTCTTCCTAATGCAGGAAGTTTTGGTATGAGCGTAGGAGTGGCAATGATTTTCGGCTTGATTTCTCTCATGTTTCTTGACACGAGTATCAACATTGCCATGCAACCCTTCAAAATGATGGTGGGCGACATGGTGAACGAAGAACAAAAATCAACGGCTTACTCCATTCAATCGTTCCTCTGTAATGCAGGTAGTCTTGTGGGATATCTTTTCCCCATAGTTCTCACTTGGTTGGCAGTGAGCAACACAGCAGAACAAGGAAAGGTGCCCGACACGGTGATTTATTCCTTCTATGGTGGTGCAGCCATCCTCATCTTCTGTGTCATCTACACCACACTGACGGTAAAGGAATATCCTCCTCAGCTCTACAACGAATATCACCAAATTACTCCTGATACTGCGACAAATGCAAGCAATCAAACAGAAAGCAAAAAGGAAGCGGAGTCTTCCAATGTGTTCGCACTGTTGGTTAAAGCTCCTTCCACTTTCTGGACAGTAGGTTTGGTGCAGTTCTTCTGCTGGGCAGCCTTTATGTTTATGTGGACTTACACCAATGGTTCGATAGCAAACAACATTTTCCACACACCAACAATATTGAAAGACGGAGCGGTTGTGTTGAACACCACGAGCAGTGCTTACAATGAAGCAGGTAACTGGGTGGGTGTTTTGTTTGCTGTACAAGCCGTGGGTTCGGTGTTGTGGGCAACGGTGATTCCCTTCTTCAAAAATCAAAAGTTCATCTATGCGCTGAGTCTTCTTCTCGGAGGTGTAGGTTTTGCTTCGGTTTATTTCATCCACGATCAATACCTTCTCTTCGTAAGTTTCCTCCTCATCGGTTGCGCTTGGGCAGCAATGCTCGCCTTGCCTTTCACCATCCTCACCAATTCATTGAAGGGTGGACACATGGGAACCTATCTCGGTTTGTTCAATGGCACCATCTGTCTCCCACAAATCGTGGCAGCAGTGGTAGGTGGTTTGATTTTGAAAGCCTTTACTGTACCCGGACAACTTGCTCCTGAAATTTTGATGCTCGTTGTCGCTGGTGGTTTACTAGTGGTAGGTGCTTTGTGCGTCAGCTTCATTAAGCTACGCGATTAGCGCCAATTTTTCATCTTTCATAATGCCACATCAAAACGTTTCTGTTTTGATGTGGCATCTTCTTTACTCACTATTCCCCTTTTTCTATGTAAGATGAAAAAATGGTATGTGCCACTTTTGTCACATATCATTTTACAATCTCTCAACCTTACTTTTTTTGACGTCATAAAAATACAAAGTAGCACCGAAAGATTCTTTTTTTTCTGCAAAACTACATTCTCTTTCCACCTTTTTATTGTACCTTTGCTAAGGATAAGTCCCCAATGAAGATACATTTCTAGGGTCTAGATTCAGTACAGCACAAAGGCTACAAAAATATTGTGCCTTTGCCGCTACACATTTCAAATCACAACAGAACTTTATCATTTTCCAATTTTCACTTCTTATTCTTTATCTCGCAAAAACCTCGTTTTTATCTCGCAGTTACAACAGCAATAATACAAATTCATCAATGAAAAAAATAGCTTATCTTCTGCTGGGCATCACGTTGGTTGCGTGCTCTAGCAATAAACAGCAAGCATCGCTCCCGTCCAGCAATGAATTCGCAGTAGAAACCATCGCTCCACAAACAGCGGACCTCAACACCACCTACCCAGCCGTTATTCGTGGTGTTCAAGATGTGGAAATTCGCTCCAAAGTATCGGGAAACATTGTAAAACAATTTGTGGACGAAGGTGACTTTGTTAAAGCCGGTCAGCCTTTGTTCCAAATAGATCCCACACAATATCGTAGTGCAGTTGAACAAGCGCGTGCTGCAGTAAACGTGGCTAAGGCTTCAATTGCAACTCAAGAACTCACCGTTCAAAACAAGCGTATGCTGCGTCAGCGCGACATCGTGTCACAATATGACCTTGACGTAGCAGAAAACCAACTTGCCACGATGCGCGCCCAGTTAGGACAAGCCAAGGCTTCTTTAGCTGCCGCAACTGACCAATTGAACTTCTGCACCATCCGCGCCACCAGCTCTGGCGTCATTGGTAGCATCCCCTACCGTCTTGGTACTCTTGTCGGCCCTTCTAGCCAAGAGGCTCTCACTGTCGTGTCCAACCTCAGCACGATGTATGCTTACTTCTCTCTCACCGAAAAACAACTACTTGAGATGACCCGCACTAGCGGTGGTAGTGCAGCAGCTATGAAGGAATTACCCGAAGTAAGCCTCATTCTTGCAGACGGCACAACCTATGATCAAAAGGGAAAAGTAAGCAGTCTTTCTGGAGTACTTGATGTGGCTACAGGAAGTGTAAAAATGCGCGCCACCTTTGCAAATCCCCAAAGCATTCTTCGCTCAGGTGCCACGGGCCAGATTTCATTCCCTGTGCACCGCACCAATGCTATTCTTGTACCTCAAAAAGCCACTTACGAAATTCAAAACAAGAAATTCGTCTATGTTGTGGGTAAAGGTAACAAGGTAAAGGCAACTGAAATTGAAGTACTTCCCCAAAATAATGGTCAATACTATGTAGTGACCCAAGGTTTGAACATCGGTGACAAAATCGTAGTGGAAGGTGTCAATAAGTTGAGCAACGATATGGAAATCAAGCCTATCACTCCTCAACAAAGCGAAGCACAACAGAAAAAATCGCAACAACACATGGCAGAGAAGAAGATGCCAGGTCAATAATTCACGACTAGGCTCAAGACTTCGCGCGTCTTATTGTGTATTCTGCATTGAACACTATATTAGTCGCAGCCACTAAGTCTTTTTCTCTTTTCTATAACAGCCTAACATTCATAGCACATTCATGAAACTCGATCTATTTATCAACAGACCGGTGCTATCGACGGTGATTTCCATCTTCATCGTCATCTTGGGTACTATGGGCTTGATGCAAATCCCCATCACTCAATACCCAGACATCGCACCACCCACAGTGCAGGTTTCGACTAGCTATATGGGTGCAAATGCCCAAACCGTGTTGAACTCTGTGATTGCTCCGCTTGAAGAGCAAATCAATGGCGTGGAGAACATGGACTACATGTCTTCTTCTGCCACCAACACGGGACAAGCCTCTATTCAAATCACCTTTAAGATGGGAACTGACCCAGATATGGCCGCGATTAATGTACAAAACCGCGTGGCCAAAGCTACTGGTCTACTCCCAGCGGAAGTGACGCAAGTGGGTGTTATTACCCAAAAACGCCAGAGTTCTATGCTCATGGTTTTCTCACTCGTCGACACTGAAGACCGCTACACCTCTGACTTTTTGGAAAACTATGCCAAGATTAACCTCATTCCTCAAGTGCAACGCGTATCTGGTGTAGGTGATGCTCAGGTATTTGCAGGTTCTTATGCCATGCGCATTTGGCTCGATCCCGAAAAAATGGCTTCTTATGGACTCGTCCCCTCTGACGTATCGGGAGTTTTGGCAGAACAAAACATCGAAGCTGCGCCTGGTAATATCGGTGAACGCGAAAACCAAACTTTCCAATACACCCTCCGCTATCGAGGTCGCCTTCAGGAAGTCGCTCAATTTGAAGATCTCGTCATCAAATCCAATGCCAATGGTAGCCTCATCCGCTTGAAAGACATCGCTCGTGTCGAACTCGGTAGTGAAGCCTACTCCTTTGGTAGCCGCACCAATGGCCACAAGTCTGTAGGATGCATGGTATCTCAGATTGCAGGTTCCAACGCAACACAGATTATTCAAGACATCGAAAAGACTCTTGAAGAAAGCAAGGCCTCTATGCCCGCAGGTTTGGAAATCAGCATTGCACAAAATGTCAACGACTTCCTCTTTGCCTCCATTCATGAAGTTGTGAAGACGCTCATTGAAGCCTTCCTCCTCGTGTTTTTAGTGGTCTTTATCTTCCTCCAAGACCTTCGCTCCACACTCATCCCCACCATTGCCATTCCTGTAGCTTTGATTGGTACATTCTTGGTGCTCAACCTCATTGGCTTCTCTCTCAACCTTCTCACGCTCTCAGCTCTAGTACTCGCCATCGCAATTGTAGTCGATGATGCCATTGTGGTGGTGGAAGGTGTGCATGCCAAACTCGACATGGGTTATACCTCTGCACGTAAGGCATCTCTTGATGCCATGAGTGAACTGGGTGGCGCAATTATTTCGATTACTCTCGTCATGATGGCAGTGTTCGTACCTGTGTCATTCATGGGTGGTACTAGTGGTACGTTCTATCGCCAGTTCGGTATTACCATGGCAATCGCCATCGGCTTCTCTGCTCTGAACGCTTTGACCCTCTCTCCTGCACTTTGTGCCATTTTCCTCAAAGCTCATGGCGACGAGCGTAGCCTTGGAGAACGAGTGCAAATCGCTCAAAAGGAAGCCTTGGAGCAAATGAAACAAAAGTATGCCGTTAAAAGCAGAAAGTTTGGTCTTGCGCTTCCCCCATGGCTCACACTGCTATTGCTCATTGCCACAATTGTAATGATGGTGGTGGGTCTCTTCACTTTTGAAAATGTCATCGTAAGCATCATTGCATGGGCAGTAGCTATCGTGGCTGTGCTCGGTCTTTTCTCTGATCGCTTCATCAATGCTTTCAACAATTGGTATGAAAACATCCTAGAACGCTACAAAAAAGGCGTAAGTCACTTTGTGAAGCGTCCATGGCTCTCTATGGGCTTGGTAGTCGCTTCCATCGGTGGTTTGTTTTGGATGATGCAAGTCACCCCCACCACCCTCGTGCCAACAGAAGATACGGGTACAATCATGGGTATGGTGTCGATGCCTCCAGGCACATCTCAAGACCGCACGGACAAAGTGCTCCAAGACGTAGAAAAGATGGTTATGGCTTCTCCATTGGTGAGAAACACGATGGTCATCTCAGGTTTCTCCATGATGGGTGGTCAAGGCCCCTCTTATGGTTCTTTCTTCATTAGACTCAAACCTTGGGAAGAGAGAAACGCCGTTACAGAGAGTGCCAAAATGGTGTTCATCAACTTGTTGCTCGAATCGCAGAAATCCTTCAAAGACGCGCAAGTCTTCTTCTTTCAACCACCGATGATCATGGGATATGGTATGACCAATGGTTTCACCCTTAATCTTCAAGACCGCACGGGTGGTGAACTCTCTAAGTTTAAGGAAGTAGCTACAGACTTCATCGCAGAATTGTCTAAGCGTCCCGAAATTCAGAGTGCACAAACCACCTTTGATACGAAGTTCCCACAATACATCATCGACATCGACGCTGCACAATGTAAGCGCGCTGGTATCTCTCCACGCGACATTCTCTCCACATTGCAGGGTTATTTCGGTGGTCTATATTCCTCCAACTTCAACCGCTTCGGTAAAATCTATCGTGTCATCGTTCAAGCTGAATTTAGCGCACGTACTAACATTGAGTCGCTCAATAACATCAAGGTGCGCAACTCACGTGGTGAGATGGCACCCATCACGCAGTTCATGACACTAACCCCAACAGAAGGTCCAGACAACATCAACCGCTTCAACATGTTTACCTCGATTTCGATCAATGGTAACCCTGCCAATGGCTACACCTCTGGTCAAGCCATCCAAGCCGTAGAAGAAGTAGCCAAAGAAAGTCTGCCTGTGGGTTACACCTACGAATACTCTGGTCTCACTCGCGAAGAACAATCTTCTGGTGGCAGCACCACAGCTATCGTGTTTGGACTCTGCTTCCTCTTCATCTACCTCCTCCTTGCTGCACAATATGAGAGCTACCTCTTGCCTCTCGCTGTGTTGCTCTCCGTGCCCTTCGGTTTGCTCGGTTCCTTTATTTTCATCCAAGGTATAGGAAGTCTGAGTCTTCTCCCTGGCATGGCAGGTCAGATTATGGGAGCCGTGTTTGGTGAAGCCCAAAACAACATCTATGTGCAGATTGCACTCATCATGCTCATCGGGCTTTTGGCTAAGAATGCCATCCTCATCGTTGAGTTTGCGCTCGACCGCCGCAAGATGGGCATGAGCATCACAGCCGCTTCACTCCATGGTGCCGCTGCTCGTCTCCGCCCTATCTTGATGACATCGCTCGCCATGATCATCGGTTTGCTCCCCATGATGTTCGCCTTCGGCGTCGGTGCCAATGGTAACCGCTCATTAGGAACAACCGCCATCGGTGGTATGTTGATAGGTATGATTTGTCAAATCTTCGTAGTACCTGCTCTCTTCCGCATCTTCCAAGGATTGCAAGAGCGCATCAAGCCTATGGACTTCTCTGATCTTCACAATGAAGAAGCAGAAGCTGACATCGAACAATATGCTAAATAAGGAGACACTTCTCTGACCTCAATCCACTAAACATTCCGCGCTGGGGAGCGCAGTGTTCTCTACTATGCTCCCCAGCAAAGTTTTCAATAGTGGACTAAAGGTCTCCGATAAGTCTCCCCACCAACACGATATTTTCATGAAATCATTTCTATATATTGCTGCCGCTGCCACGCTCCTCACGAGCTGCAACACCTTGTTTGGCAAATACGAGCGCGACACAGCACGCACAGAAGCCTTTGTGAAGCAGCTCTATCGCGACACCGTAAATGCTGATAGAGCACTTCCTTCTGCCGACACTACTTCGTTTGGCAATCTCCCTTGGCGCGAAGTTTTCACCGATGCCCAACTCCAGAAGCTCATCGCCACAGCATTGGAGCGCAACACCGATATTCGCAAGGCTGATCTCACCATCAAACAAGCCGAAATCGGATTGCGCCTCAACAGATTGGCATATCTTCCGCAGATAACCTTTTCTCCCTCTGGCACTGTATCTAAGGTGTTCATGGACGGTATGACCACCAACGAGACCTATGCTTTTCCCGTGCAAGCCTCATGGCAAATTGATGCTTTCGGAAAACTCTATAATGCGAAGAAGCAAGGAGAACTCACCGTGATGCAAGCAAAAGCAGCGCGCCAAGCCACGCAAACAGCCATCATTACGGGTGTTGCCAATCTCTATTTTGGGCTGCAGATGCTCGACGAACAGCTTGCAACCACTGAGGCTACCCTGAAACTCTGGCACAAGAACATCGAAGCTATGGAAGCCATGAAGGAGGCTGGCTACACCAACTCAGCAGCCATAGCAAGCGCCAAGGCTCAAGTGCTACAAATCGAAGCCACTGTACCCACGCTCAAAGACAATATCCGACAAGCTGAAAACTCCCTATGTGTGCTGCTTCACGAAGCTCCACACAGCATCCAACTTAGTGCCTTCAGCACAGAAGACTTCCCCACTGCTTTCTCTGCAGGACTTCCCTTATCACTCTTAACGAGTCGTCCAGACGTGGCGATTGCTGAAGCCAAACTTGCAAATGCTTTCTACGGCATCCAGTCGGCACGAGGCTCTTTCTTCCCTCAACTCACCATTACAGGACAAGGTAGCTTCACAGATGCACTTGGAGCTATGGTGGTCAACCCTGGTAAGTTCATCGCGTCTGGCATAGCTTCTCTCACCCAACCCCTCTTTGCACAAGGCAAATTGAAAGGCGCACTCGAAGTAGCGAAGTTGCAACAAGAATCTGCGCAACTCGACTTTGAGAAAACTCTACTCACCGCGGGACAAGAAGTGAGCAATGCGCTTAGTAAATACCACACTGCTAGCCTTGCCACAGACATTGCGAAAATGCGTCTGACAGAACTCCAGAAGGCCAATGATGACACGGAATTTCTCTTCCACAATGGAAATACGACAACCTATCTCGAAACGTTGACGGCGCAGATGAACCTCCTCAATGGTCGCCTTTCGCTCATCAACAATCGTTTTGAAAAGGTACAAGCAGCCATCAAGCTCTACCAAGCACTTGGTGGTGGTAGAATGTAATAACCTCTCACAAAGATAACACCATGATCAGTCCACTTGCCTACGTTGATCCGAATGCTCGTATCGGACAAAATGTAGAAATTATGCCCTTCGCCTACATTGAGGGCGATGTCGCCATCGGCGACAACTGTGTGATTATGCCGCACGTGTCTATCCTCAATGGTACGACTATTGGCAATAACAACACGATTCACCAAAACACCGTAATTTGTGCCAAACCTCAATCATTTCACTACGAAGAGGACGAACAACCTCACGTCGTGATTGGTGACCACAATGTGATTCGTGAAAACGTGCTCATTGCTGGTAGCAACAAATCCGAAGATGCCACACGCATCGGCAGCCACAACCACCTCATGAACAAGGTGCACATTTGTCATGACGTACAGATTGGTGACTACTGTGTCTTGGGCATTTCAGCTAGCGTTGCTGGAGCTTGCCAAATTGGTGACTACACCATCTTGTCCTCCTCCACCATTGTACAACGCAAGGTGCGTGTGGGCAAGTTTGCGCTCTTGCAAAGTGGTACTCGTGTGCAAAAAGACGTAATGCCTTATGCTATCTTTGGCGGCAACCCTCCTGCCTATCGCGGAGTAAATACCAAAGTCATCGAGTACTTCCACCCCACAGTGAGCGATCGTGTGTTGCGCCATCTTGCCAACGCCTTCCGTTTGGTCACTGCAGGCAACTTCTCCTTGGAAGATGCAGTTATCAAGATTCACGAACAAATCGAGATGAGCGATGAAATCAAAACTCTCACCGACTTCATCGACTCTGCTTCTCGCGGCCTCATCCGCTACGTGGAAGACGAACAGTAATTTTCACATGCTAGATGCACCCGCTGGATGCTCCTGTATTCATTAATCTCACCTCTAGCTTACTCTCTACACACGGCACCATTCTTCACGAGTGGTGCCGTGTTTCTTCTGCAGTTATCCACGATGTTGGGTTGCAACCAGAGTAAGTTCCCATATCGCAACTTCAAAATCCAAGATATCCCAACGTAGGCGAAAGCTACGTATAGAATGTCTTCGGGAGCATTCCGACAAATCCCATAGACATCAAAAAAACAGCGCGACTATTCTTCAATCCAGAAGAAAAAGTCGCGCTGAACAAGACGAAAATTAGCGTCTAAGTATCAGTGAAAGAATGTAGCTACACTCACCAAAGAAAGCAATCGCTACTGATGCTGCAATTCACTATTGAGGAGATCGCGCATGAAAGAAGCTACTTGAGGAGTAAAGCCAATGGGTTGCAAATACTTTATGGCATTGTCAAAGAAATCTTCGTGCACAAACTTAAGTTCTTCTTCCTCGAGATATGCCATATACAAACGAGCTGCCATCGCATGATCCCCTAAGAGTAAGGCACAATGAGCCGCATTTTTCAAGATTTTGGCATGCTCGGGTGCTTGCTCAAGCAACATAGTGTAGTGATTTTGGGCATCCGCTACGCGCCCCATCAATAGATAGCATTGCGCCTTCAAAAGGATGGCTTCAAACTCTTCAGGCTTGTGATAAAGTATCTTATGTAACTGGTCAAGTGCATCGCTATAGAGTTGCAAATCAAAGAAACGCTGCGCGAGTTGCTTTGCAATTTCAAGACTATCTGGATAGAGTTGTTCTAAGCGGATCCAAGCTACCAAGGCATCTTCACGACTTTCCAACAGATCATAGCAATTGGAAAGCAAACGCAAAAGACTTTCATCATCTTCCTCTTCTACCAATTGTTCCAACAGCTGAGCAGCCTCTGCATAATGACCAGTGGCATGGTTGCACTGTGCCAAACGCAGACGCACATCGCGGTGCTCACGAGGAAGGAGTTGGAAGAAGGTTAGGGCATGACGATAATCCTTGATGGCAAAACTAAGTTGTCCTAACACAGCGAGTGACGCTTCTTCCTCAAATGCCCCACGAAATAAGATAGAATCGCGAAGCAGGAGGTTGTCACGATAAGGATTCTCCCCTTCATTGCGCGCTACGAAAAGATGGAAAAAACGATAAGTGTCGTGGATATAGCCATTATACGTCAACTTTAGCATGCGAAATTCCTGTGACTCCGTAGAAATAAGGTCAGCTACTCCGCTATTCTTACGATGATTGCGCAAAATTTGAAGCATCGCCGTATCTTCTTCTGCAAGATCAAATTTTACGTCCTTTCTTTCGTCAGGGAGTTCAGCAGAGACTTCATCGATTTTGTCCTTCATTTCTTGCGGCATTTGCTCAACAAGTCTTTTACTAGCGAGATTCATCTCTGCAATGATATAGAGATCGGTGGTGCCAAACGCGCGATGTTGCAATTCGAGCGTTCTACTGTCTACCTCTTCTAAATGCCGAAGTTCTGGACGTTCTACAGAGAAGGGGATAAACCAATTGGCTGCTTCTTGAAAAAAGGGAAAGCGACGATACATCCGCTTAAATCCTCCCAAAGCAATGTCAATCCCTGCCCAACCATCTACAAAGCGTTCTGCCACCATACTTGCCATCTCACGCATGAAAGTTTGTTTGGCTTGTGCATTTGAAGAATCTGGCATCTGTGAAAATCGCTCCATCAGTTGTGAAGCATCAGTAGCCGTATCACGCGATTGCGCAGAAGCCAATATGGTAGACTGCACAATGCGCAAATCTTCTTGCCAAACTTCACGATTTGTCCACGCCTTCCATTGTTGAACCAAGGAAGGAAACAAAGCAATCTGTGCCGCTTGATGAATGCCAATATACACCAGTCCCACACAAAGACGCACCCGCAATAGAGAAGAAAGTGTTTTTTCGGTTTGACGCAACAACCACGCGCATTGCGTTGGATCAAAACTTGCCAACAAACTTAACGTCACCGCAGAAAGCACTGTAGCACGAGTGTCTTCGCTTCGATTGGGATGCTGCATAAGTTCTTCAGCAGCTTCCACTACTTCGGCTGTCCAAGGCGCTGCACAATAGAGTCTATCGAAGAGAATGTGATTGTCTACTTCGTAACGCAATACATTCTCAAGAGGTTGCTGTAGACGCTGATCGGCATACTTCTGCCACAATTTGGCACGCAGCTGCTGCGTATGCTCCACTATAAAGGCGTGATGCAAGGAGAGTCCGAGGAGATAAGTGCGCTCAAACAAGCTCTCATTGCGCTCTTGATAAGTGGCACTCGCCTCACCTTGTCGGAAATCACGCAACAAGTGTTCGTAATCCGTCACAATTCGCTCATGCTCTTGACGACTATTCCAGCCCCCTACCCATGACAACTGCCCTTGAAGCGCGCGAAGCGCATCAAGCAACCGACGATTGTGAATGGCTTTCACAAAATCATCGCGGAGAGTGAGGTAAACGGTCGTGTCCATGGGAGAAGCGTGAAAAAAATTTTGGAGCAATCTAAAGCAAGCTAGAGAAGATGCACGAAATGTGGAATACAGCGTATAAGGCAGAGGTAATATGGGCATCTCCTCTGGATGTCTCGTGCTATTTGCATCGACTACTTGTCGGTTTTCACCTCATTATAGTGAGGCAAACGCACTTGTTTCACTTGCTCAGGTGTGAGTTTATAGGTGCGGATGAGTACACTGTCTAACACAGCACCAGGCTTATGGTTGATACGCTGCACAGCTGCATTATACACTCGCTGCAACAACTCAGCTTGCTTGGATTTTTTAGCATCTTGCTGAGCTTGTGCACTGAGATAAAGCGCATGCTGATGATAAGAGGAAGGCAATGTGGCTAACACACGTTGCCCATTTCCTTTGGCACGAAGGGCGAAAGGCTGCGGCAACACAGCTGCGTCTATTTGCTCATTGTCGAGCATTTGTTGGCGGATACGGTAATCGTTGATTTGAGGACGCAACATATCGTCAAACTTCCAACGAAGACTGTCGCGCAAATGCGCTGTATATTGATCAGAACTACTATAACGCGCAATGGCAATGGTGCGTTGCTTGAGCTGCTTCATCTCGGTGAGACGCAAACGCCCACCGACTAACAGTTGCCACTCACCTTGCAGCGGAATCCATGCCACGTAACCGCGCATCTTTCCTTGTGTAGCATAATGTTGTTGGCGCACGATGTCAGTGACGCCTGCATCAGCTCTAGTGCCCAACAAAGCTGTATCTGCATCAAACTGAGATTGGTATGTTTTGATGCGAAGAGGAAGCGACAAAGAGTCTGCTATTCCAGCGGCTTTGGCATAGTAGAAAGGAAGACTCTCGTAGGTGGGAAGACAGGCTATGATGAACGAAAGACTATCAGGCACATCATTGACACTACTCACCTCTGTATTTTCGTCTTTGTTCGCTTTCTCTCCACCACAACTAGTGGCAAAACATCCCACAAAGAGAGCGATGAAAAGGAGAAGGGGAAGTTTTAGACTATTCATAAGCAAAAAAAGTTATAGAGCAGCAGTGACGGTGCACCGCTGTCCCTATAACTTTATAATTATCTATTAAGTTTTTGGCGATAGATTAGCCTTTGATGGCAGCTACACCGGGGAGTTCCTTACCTTCGATGGCTTCGAGCAAAGCACCACCACCAGTTGAGATATAAGAAACTTGATCAGCCATACCAAACTTGTTGATGCAAGCTACAGAGTCACCACCACCGATGAGAGAGAATGCACCGTTCTTAGTCGCTACAGCGATAGCGTCAGCGATAGCACGTGAGCCACCAGTGAAGTTATCGAACTCAAACACACCAGCAGGACCGTTCCAGAGGATAGTCTTGGCGGGTTCGATGGCAGCAGCAAATGCTTTGCGGCTTTCGGGACCTGCATCAAGACCTTCCCAACCTTCGGGGATGTCACCCACGGGAACAACTTGTGTGTTGCAATCGTTCTTGAAGTCGTCACCAGCCACGCAGTCAGTGCCGAGCACGAGGTTCACACCCTTAGCCTTAGCCTTCTCGATGATAGAGAGAGCGAGGTCGAGCTTGTCTTCTTCGCAGAGAGAAATACCAATCTTGCCACCGAGTGCACGAGCGAAGGTGTAAGTCATACCACCGCAGAGGATGAGGTTGTCCACCTTGTCCATGAGGTTTTCGATGATACCAATCTTGGTAGACACCTTAGAACCACCCATGATAGCAGTGAAAGGATGCTTGATGTTGTTGAGCACGTTGTCAACAGCAGTCACTTCTTTTTCCATGAGATAGCCGAGCATCTTGTGGTCTGCATCGAAATAGTCAGCGATGACAGCAGTAGAAGCGTGCTTGCGGTGAGCGGTGCCGAATGCGTCCATGATGTAGTAGTCAGCATAGCTAGCAAGCGTCTTGGCAAATTCCTTTTGGCTTTCCTTTACTGCCTTCTTTGCAGCTTCGTAAGCAGGATCTTCCTTGTCAATGCCAGCAGGCTTGCCTTCTTCCTCAGGATAGAAACGGAGGTTCTCGAGAAGAAGCACTTCGCCAGCCTTAAGAGCGGCAGCAGCTTCTTGTGCCTTTGCGCAATCAGGTGCAAAAGAAACAGGAGCATCGAGGGCAGCAGCTACAGCGTCCTTGATTTGTCCCAAAGAGAACTTGGGGTTAACCTTGCCTTTGGGCTTACCCATGTGGCTCATGATGATGAGAGCACCACCATCAGCAAGCACCTTCTTGAGGGTGGGCAACGCACCGCGGATGCGAGTGTCGTCGGTGATTTGGCCATTTTCATTGAGAGGCACGTTGAAGTCTACACGTACGATGGCCTTCTTGCCTGCAAAGTTACAAGAGTCGATAGTCATAATGATATGAGTATTGATGAATTATTTGTGATTGTCGAGGATTCCAGAATGCTCCGAGACACCCTTAAAGAGACTTTTGATAGCCCCCAACAGAGAGGTACAGAGCGTGTCAAGAATTTACAGGGCAAATTTACGAAAAACTTTGGGATGTTGACTGTTTTATAGCAATTATTTTCGCCTTCTTCATCCAATGCAAAGAGAAAGTTGTGCTTCTCTTTGTCCACTACCCTTCGGATTGGGTCTCAAAAGCGAAAAAGCACAGTCAAAGCCTCCCTTCCCTTACAACGAAACGGGCTCCACGATGCCCGATGCCACATACCACAGATAGCCTTTCACGTTCTGTTTGCCCATTTGTTGAAGGAGCTGACAGTAGTGTCGCACTTGTTCGTGATAGTCCGGACGCGGTAGTCCGAATTTATAGTCCACCACAATGGCCTCATCTCCACGCATCATCACGCGGTCAGGACGAGGAGCATGCACATTGCCGTTTTCATCGCGAGTCAAAATGGTGCATTCACGATAGAGTTGCCACGTGCCATCAAACCATTCCTTGGCGATTTCATGCTTCATCGCGCGGTGCAGGAGTTTTCGCATTTCGCCCACCTCTTCGATCGGCGCAATCTTTCCTTCGCAAATCGCAGATTGCAACACGGTTTCCACATCGGCTTCGCTTTCAATCTCTTCCATCAGATGATGCAGCAGTGTACCACGTCGCTTAGCTGCTTCGCGTTTGGCAAAGAACTCCAAATCTAGTTCGGAAGTATTCGACACCTTCGCCGCATCACCTTCGGCATTGCCCGCTTGCACCGCTTCCATAAGAGCAGCATTATACAAGCGCGCACTTTGCGACTGACGGAACTTCACATCGTGATTGGAAGTTTCAAGGTTCACTCTTTCGGTAATCGCATTGATTTTGAAGGGATTCTTCTTTTTTTCATTCACTACTTTCGCGGGTTTCCCATCCTCGAGAGAAGTTGTTTGAGTAGCGACTATGCACTCTGCGGTTGAAGGTTGAGCAATCTCTAGGAGTATCTGTGTATCATCCTCTTCGAGTCGCACATCGCCATCGATCAAATCCGTCCATCCTAGTTGGGTGATTGTTTTCTGCAAAGCAGGCACGATGCTCTTATCATAATTTCTCGGCAATTTTGGTGCACAAATCACCAAGTTTTGACGCGCACGGGTGAAAGCCACATAGAGCAAGTTGAGATTTTCGATGCGCTGATTTCGCAATTCCTGCAGATACTCGTCTTTATAGATACTATTTTCTGCAGCCGCACTCAATTTTACGGGCAGCAATGGAATCTCATTGAAGGGCACCTCCTGAGGACTTGTCCATATCATCGACTGCTTTTGACCACTACTCACCAGTTCCCAGTTGCAGTAAGGAATAAACACACTGTGAAAATCCAATCCCTTGGATTTGTGAATGGTCAAGATGCGCACTCCTTTCACCACTGAAGCGGGCACCGACTTTTTGCCTAAAGACTCCTCGCAAACTTGAAGGAAACGCCCAATGTCAGGCACATTATCATCCAAGAATGCCACTACCATATCTAGCAAACTATAAAGATAACTCGCCTCACCTGGTTGTTTATCGAGCTCTAAGTAGTGAATCAACTGCTGAATGAGGTCGTAGAATGGCAGCATTTGATAAGACTGTTTACTCCATTCTACCAAAAGACCATGAACTTTATCCTTCGCTTCCTCTGGACAGTGTTTTAATACATAGTTCAAAGCCACTTCGTCCGTGCGATTGTGGATATACTGTAGTGCTTTCACTATGAGCTGCACTCCTCTAGAAGCAGATAACACGTAAGCCTCATCAGAGACTAATTCAATGCGAATGAAATCCTTATCGTTGGCGTGCTCCTTTTCATATTCAGCAAAATACTCGATGAGTTTTCCGCTATCTTTATTGTTACGCACCAAAATCCCCATCTTGTCAAAGGGCACTCCGGCACGATATAAGCGCATGATCTGTTCTCGCAAATCATCTTCTGGCGAAAATTCTGCTGTTTCTCCTTCGTTGTCTTCGCTTGCTTCTATTGCATCCGCCTTGTTCTTAGCAGAAGAAGTTGTCTTCTCGGGCTTTTTCTCTATCAAGACACGCACAAAGCCGCCTTCGCGCACGGGGTTTTGCTTCACCAAATCTTCTGCATAAAGCGACGTGAGCACACCACCCTCTCCTGCTGCACCTCCTTCGCTAGCATCAGCTATCACTTGCGCCATCTTCACGAAGATCGCATTATTGAAGTTCACAATCTTCTCTCCACTTCTGAAGTTGGAATCGAGGGTTTGAATATCCGTGATTGCATCATCTTTGATATTTGCCAATCCCGACCAGTCTCCTCCACGCCAACGATAGATGCCTTGTTTCACATCGCCCACCAGCATGCAACTATTGCCGTGTGCAATGTTCTCCACAAAGAGGTTGCGCAAATTGGTCCACTGCAGTTCGGAGGTGTCTTGGAATTCATCGATCATCACGTGGTTAAACTGGGTGCCAGCTCGTTCAAACACAAACGATGCCTCACTCTGTCCCACCATTTCGGCAAAAAGAATCGGGGTATAAGCCAAGAGGAAAGTGTCGTTCTCCGTATTGAGTTCTTGCACGGAAGCTGAGATGGCATCGAGCAAGCGAAGTTCATTGAAGTGCTGAAGACTCAAGTCGCACGAATTGATGGTAAAGTTGGCGTTATCAATCGTGGTGAGCAACTGTTCTAAGTGATTGGACAAATCACTTGCCCAACTATCATATTTTCCTGTCTTCTTATCTGCGGCTTTGAGGGCTTTGCCACTATCATCCACAATCTTAAGCACTGTGTTACTCGGATCTGTCGTAGAAAATTTGTACTCCATCGCACGATGCAGATACTTTTCCACATCTCCACCGCGGCTGATTCTGCTATATCCTTCAGAACCAACAATAAAATTTTCCGCATCCTGCGCAGACTGCTGAATTTCTTCAATCGAGTTCTTCTTTAAACTATGCAAAACATCACGATAACGCTTTGCTAAGTCATTGTCAAGCGTGAAATTTTGAAGCAAACGTCGCTGTTTCACATAACTCTCTTTAGTCAGCTCTCGCGCCAGATTGGACAGAGAATGCTCCACACGCCAACTTTTGTCGCTATCGTCTTCCAATCGCTGTTCGATGTATTGCGACACCCATTTCAATTCTTGCGAATCGGGTTCGAGACCTTGGAGCATTTTGTCCACACCTCGCTGCAACAAATCATCGTTGTTGAGGTCTACTTTGAAAGTAGCGGTCAAACCAAGTTCATGAGCCAAATTACTGAGCAACGACTGGAAGAAAGAGTCGATGGTGGTGACATGAAATCGGTCGTAACCATGCAGAATCTGGCGCAACAAGCTCCGTGTCATGAGCGAAATCTCACGATCACTTGCTGGCACCAACAACTTCTGGCGCACCACATTCAAGAAGGCTTGTTGCTCTTCCACGCAGTGCGCGAGTTCATAGAGATTTTCCAAGATACGCTCCTTCATCTCCGTGGTCGCCTTGCGCGTGAAGGTTATCGCCAACTGATGACGATGCGGTTCACGAGTTGTCTTGAAATCATTCAGAAGATTGGCTATAAATTCCGCAGCCAGCGTATAGGTTTTTCCAGCACCAGCCGAAGCTTTATACACGTGTATTAGTTTGGAAGTGTTCATGGCGTTTTCTTTGGGAAGTTGTGCTTCACTATTGGTCCTTGTCGATGGTTTTCGATATATTTTTCCGCGATGTCCACCCTCGCAGAGCTACAGTGCGAGGCATGTCTCACACTCACTATTTGACGACAAAGAGATGGTCACTAATCAGTCACCATCTCCCACGCAAAGGAGGTATTCCTCTGTTGTTTATTTCTAGTATTACTACTTATTTCTTGCCCAAACGATACACCTGCGTTGCACCCTTTGCAATCAAACTGTCGGCAGAAAGGGTCATGATTTGCACCGTATCAGGACTTGTTGCCACATTGAGCAAGAGTTTGCCATTGATGATTTTGAAATCGTTGGTCAATGCCTTCACTTCCGTCACGTTGATGGCACGATCAAGCGCTTCTCCGCCATCGGTGGTGGTCAAGGCAAACTCATCGCCTACACGCACATCACCATAGATTTCTGCTGCACCGCCATCTTGATGCGAACGCAACAATTCAAGTACTTGACCAGAAGTCTGCTGCACTGCAAACGTGCTCATACCAAAATCGTCTACAACCTTCCCATAAAGGGTGCTATCGACCTCTGCTGGAGCAACAACAGTGGTGGTGTCACCCTCTGCGTCCTTTTTCGACTTGAACCAATCGCACGAAGCAAACATAGTGAGCACGGAAGCCACCATGATATAAAGTAATTTACGCATTGCGTTATCTTTTAGGAATTAGTAGCAGCGAATTTACACAAAAAAGAGCACCAAAACAAGCAAAGGCGAGGAAAATATCTCATATATAGCTAAATATCTCACACAAAGAGCGTAAAATCCAGAAATAATTACTATATTTGCAGCGGCTTATGGCTCAATGGCTCATGAGCCACCATTGATACGTCGGTCAACGTGGGTGCAGCCCCCGTTTCTCCAATATGGGACACCCACTTTGTGCGGACTTTCGATGGCACATCATTCATTCATTTATTTATCTACAAACTTAACATTAATGGAGAATCTCAAAAACATTGCTCCTTTGGCCGATTTCGACTGGGACGCATTTGAAAACGGTAGCGTAGCTGGCGAAGCTAAGGAAACTCTCGTTGCTGCCTACGACCAAACTCTCAACAACGTTCACGAGCACGAAGTTGCTGAAGGTGAAGTTACTAACATCACCAAGCGTGAAGTTGTGGTGCGCATCGGTTCTAAGAGCGATGGTATCATCCCCGTAAGCGAATTCCGCTACAACCCCGATCTCAAGATTGGTGACACTGTAGAAGTTTACGTGGAAAGCCTCGAAGACAAGAAGGGTCAACTCGTACTCTCTCACAAGAAGGCTCGCGCTAGCAAGTCTTGGGAGCGTATCAACGAAGCCCTCGAGAACAAGGAAATCATCAAGGGTTTCATCAAGTGCCGCACCAAGGGTGGTATGATCGTAGACGTATTCGGTCTCGAAGCGTTCCTCCCCGGTTCACAAATCGACGTGAAGCCCATCCGCGACTACGATGTATTCGTTGGTAAGACTATGGAATTCCAAGTTGTCAAGATCAACCAAGAATACAAGAACGTTGTAGTTAGCCACAAGGCACTCATCGAAGCTGAACTCGAAGCTCAAAAGCAAGAAATCATCAGCAAGCTCGAAAAGGGTCAAGTGCTCGAAGGTACCGTTAAGAACATCACCAACTACGGTGTATTCATCGACCTCGGTGGCGTTGACGGTCTCGTACACATCACTGATCTCTCTTGGGGTCGCGTGAGCAATCCTCGCGAAGTGGTTCAAGACGACCAAAAGCTCAACGTGGTTATCCTCGACTTCGACGAAGAAAAGAAGCGCATCGCTCTTGGTATCAAGCAACTCACTCCTCACCCCTGGGATGCACTCGATCCTAACCTCAAGGTGGGCGACAAGGTTAAGGGCCGCGTAGTAGTGATGGCTGACTACGGTGCATTCGTAGAAATCGCACCTGGTGTTGAAGGTCTCATCCACGTTTCTGAAATGTCTTGGAGCCAACACCTCCGTTCTGCACAAGACTTCCTCAAGGTAGGTGACGAAATCGAAGCTGTGATCCTCACCCTCGACCGCACTGAACGCAAGATGTCTCTCGGCATCAAGCAACTCAAGGAAGATCCTTGGAAGGATATCGAAGTGAAATACCCCGTTGGTTCTCAGCACACTGCTAAGGTGCGCAACTTCACTAACTTCGGCGTATTCGTAGAGCTCGAAGAAGGTGTTGATGGTCTCATCCACATCTCTGACCTCTCTTGGACTAAGAAGGTGAAGCACCCCAGCGAGTTCACTCAAGTTGGTGCTCCTATCGAAGTTAAGGTGCTCGAAATCGACAAGGAAAACCGTCGTCTCAGCCTCGGTCACAAGCAACTCGAAGAAAATCCTTGGGATGTATTCGAAACTGTATTCACCGAAGGTAGCACTCACGAAGGTACTATCATCGAACTTCACGACAAGGGTGCTGTTGTTCAGCTCCAATATGGCGTTGAAGGCTTCGTAACTCCTAAGCACCTCGTGAAGGAAGATGGCAGCAAGGCTCAACTTAACGACAAGCTCAACTTCGTTGTGCTCGAGTTCAACAAGGACAGCAAGCGCATCCTCCTCTCTCACACTCGCACTTTCGACCAAAGCGTATCTGCAGAACGCAGCGAAAAGAAGACTCGCCGTGCTGCTGCTCCTCGCAAGGAAGAAAACACTGCTAACATCCAAAACCAAGCTGCTTCTACTAGCCTTGGTGACATCGATGCTCTTGCAGCGCTTAAGGCTAAGATGGAAAAGGGTCAATAATCTCCCCTCTTTCTCTTCTCACCTAGCACCTACTCCACCTCGGAGTAGGTGCTTTTTTTGTATCCCCCCAATCGCCAAAAGATCCTTACATTCTCAACAGATTTTATTTGATTGTGGAGGAAATTGTTTACCGTTTGCCTTTGGTGTAGTAGACCAAGACTAGAACCACCGAGAGATAAGATGCCAATAAGAAAATGAAAAAGGAGAGGTCCTAATCTTTTCCGTTACCAGTAACGCTTTTACGGTCTAATGACCAATTTGGGTTAAAAGCAAAGTGCTACATTATTTTCGAGCTTCAGCTTTGTTCACGTACTTCAGTACGCTCCCTTCAGCCTCAATGCCTTACATTTTATCCCTATATAAAAGACCCTAAGGAGCTGCTGTAAAAACAAGTTTTGCAACACCTCCGCTTAAAAACATATATAGCTGTCCGGTAAAAGTTTTTCTGATGATAAAAATAAGGCTGAAACCCTCTTGCAGGATTTCAGCCTCTTTTGTTACTTTGCTTGTTGGAAAAAAAACTAGCAACATGAGCAAAAGTACATATTTTACCGGACAGCTGCTCAGTGAGCTGTCAAAAAGCCTAGGAACAGCAGCTGTATATGATGGATTCTACCACAATCACGCTCTTTGATAACATTCTCAAAGGAGTAGGCAGACATCCTAAAAGCGGAAAGAAGAAAGGCGGCATGAAGGTACACACCATTATGAAGTATCAAGTAGGTGTACCCATGGTGGTAGAACTGACCTCTGCTGCCAAACACGATCATTATCTTCTCAAAAAGGTGCACCTGCCCCAAGATTCCACCTTGGCAATGGACAGAGCCTACATTGACTATGCTCAGTTTCAAAGGCTTACCGAAGAAGGTGTCTGCTATGTGACTAAGATGAAGAAGAATCTTAACTACAAGGAGCTCTATTCTACAGCCTATGTTTCTCGTGATGGTCTAGTCACTCATATCGACAAACACATTCTTTTTGAGAAAGAGAAGGTAAGGCACGAAGCCCGATGTGTAGAGCTATGGAGCAATAACTCTCGTAAGTCAGTGAGATTGCTGACCAACAATTTTGAACTATCGGTTGAGCAACTTGCTGAAATCTACAAGTGCAGGTGGGCTATAGAAACGCTATACAAACAACTGAAACAGAATTTTCCTTTGCACTTTTTCTATGGTGAGAGCGTGAATGCCATCCAAATACAAACCTGGGTTGTACTCATTGCCAACCTCTTGTGCACAGTGCTCTCTAGAATGATAAAAAGACACGTTTCTTTTTCTCAAATCGTAGCCATGCTTAGATTGACGCTCATGTATTACACCAATTTCATCGCTTTCATGGAAGATCCTCAAAAGGATGAGTGTACAATTTGGGCTGAAAGAGCTAAATCCCCACCCTCGGAACCATCATTATTCGATTAGGGGGCTTGTTTTCTCAAAATGAAAGCCCGAAGTCCTATTCTAAAGGGCTTCGGGAAACTTTCTTGTGTCGTTTGGAAGTTTACCGGACAGCAATAATTTGTATTGTTGTCAATCTATATAGGATGAACACCTATGTTAAATTTCATTTTGTACTTCTTCTATCAGATTTCTTGTTCTAATAAGCATTTCGCTGTAGAGGGCAAACTCTTTATCCTTGATAGTTTGCTCATTCTCGATTTCTTTGATTTGATTGTCAATATCGGCGATCTTTGGATTCAAATTATCTTCAACCCATGTTTGAGTGTCCTCATCAAAACGCATGTCGATAACGTTTGCTACTTCACCAAAAGAGTTTCGGATGTCACTACGATATGAAATAAGTTGTTTCTCAGCCTTACTTTCTTCATGATCGTTCCAAATCTGCAAACCAATTCCTAAAAGAGCACCTCCTACACCGAGTATCTTGCCAAATTTGCCGATCTTAGATGCTGTCTTTACGGCCTCCCAAGGCTTAAATTTATGGCCAAAGAAATGACCAACTTTAAGAACTGATTGATGTGCATTAGAACCTGAGTATGTACCAAGCTTGAAAATGGCATTCCATCCGGATTCGGCACTCTTACCTGTTGCAAATTTTGACATCCATTTTCCTGCTTCACCTGCTTTTTCAGCACCTGATTTAAGATTGGATGCAGTTTGCTTCGACATTTTAACATCTTGAATTTTTCTTTCGATAGCAGATTTTAAGGACTTTACAAATTCTGACTTCTCCAGTTTTTGAGCAAACTTTTGGAGTTCGTTGTTTTCGTACATAATAACTTCCTCGAGTTCTTTGGCTGCTTTCTTATAAACGCTATCTGTTGCATCATATTTTTCTTGTAAACGATTGTTTACTTCTTTTTCATTATCAGACGAAGACAACAGATTCGCAATTTCATATCCCCAATTTCGAACTTCTTGTGTGTTTCGTCTGATTATGTTATATGACTTAGTCTTAATATGTTCTTTAGCGTCAACAAGGGCTTTGCGTTGCTGGTTAAGCAAGTCCAAAGTACCATCAACACATATATCTCCTGTCTTGAATTCAGACAATGCTTCTGAAAGCATCTGTTCTAGTTTATACAAAGAAGTTGTACACTTGCCAATTACTTTCTTTTTTTTGAATAAATTTATTGGTGTTATCAAAAAGAGAAGAAAATCCACTCATTTCTAACAACTGATCCTTATCCTCACCTTCTGCCTCAATAGAGTCAAGATAAGAATATGTGTCAATGTATGTAACGAACAAATCTTCTGCAGAATACTCTGGAGATATCACTGGGAGCACGTCGCACTTGAAGAATTCTTCTTGTCCTTCTTTGGTGTTACCATACTTGGAATCCTCCATTTTGTTGAATACCAACATCATCTCATTTCCTTTCCCTTTTTCTATCAAGAGTTTTCTGAAATGAGTACCCAATCCGTCACTAAAACCTTCTGCTGTACAAACAAACACTATAAGGTCGGCTTCAGACATCGCATTGTAAGTGATTTCATCATGGTCAGGACGCTTTTGAGTATGAATTCCAGGAGTGTCAACCACCTCAATACCATTCCAATCAAGGAAGTTGCACTTATTTGTTGTAACACCTTGACCAACTTCCAGTTGTTGTCCTGTTAAAATGGACAGAATAGAAGACTTACCAGCACTGTACTGCCCCACAAATACGATTCTAACTTTTTTGTCATCATCTACAAATTTTGTGGGCACAGACTTGGATTGTGATCTTAGTTTCTCTGATGATGACGAAGCGAAGGCTTTAGTCGCATCCGAAAACAAATCGAGCGAAGCCTTGTTGAGTTGTTGAATTTTAATGCTATCCATATTACTTTAGAATTATATGTACATTTAATATTTGTTGAATAAGATCCAAAGAATCAAGTTCAGTCTGTTTATATCCATTGCCATAAAGATAAACAACAGTCTGAGTTTCGTTGTTCACTTTCTTAATAAGTGGTTTATTCTTAAATCCGAAATATATGAGAAGGAATACTATTTGAGATTCTAGTTTTCTGTGAGGATCAAGTTTTATAATACTTATAGTTTCATTATTGCCTAGATGTGAAGCCAATTCTGATATTTTTAATGGAAGATTGTCCCTTCCATCTATGACAATAGCAATTCTTCTTCCTGGTACCCTTGCCACGCATATGATACGATCAAGCTCAGAAATAGGTATATTCATCAAATAGAATATATTTGCAATCATCATTTTCGTGATATTTCTGTGGTTCTTGCTATATCCGATTGCAAGTTGCCTTTCACCACTAGATAGCGAGAGCATGCTACGTCCAACCAAAGATAAGCGTTTGGTAATCTGTTCTTCCTGAACCTCAATATTGCGTTCATACCATTTTGTGATTTTCTCTTTTGCTTGGTTTTCAGCTTTGTCTATTCTCTCATTCAGCTTTTTTGAGAGTTTCGCTCTTCTTTCTCGAAGTTTATCTTCTCGAGAATCGCATAACCAAGTAAAGAATCCAAAGATTGCAGTAACACTTAGTGCTGCCCAACCTAATGGTCCAGAGGAGAGTGCAACTGCAGCAATTGTTAGACCTGCAGAACCAATTGCACCAGCCCATTTCATTCCTCTTTTCCAATTGATAAATTGGTAATTACCCAACCCCGTATCAACTTTCCACTTAAGCGAAAAGTTCATTTCTGTTTTTAATTCAGAGAAGATGTCATTGATTTTTTCTTCAAGTTTGTCTTTGACTGAATTGACACTTTTTTCGATATTGTTGTGAGTATTGAATTGAGCACAATGGTTTTTCCAAGCATTGTTAACATCGTCATCTTCTAAATGACGTTCAACAAAACCTGGGATAGAGTTCCTAACCTTATTGTATTCCTGTGTAACTACTCCTTGTATTCTTTCCTTTTGGTTCTTATTGAAAGATACACACCAGTCATTAAATAAAGACACCTTATCCTGAATGACTCTAAATTGACTATAAGCTTCTGCACTGAAAGCAAAAAGTTGATTCATTTGTTGATACAAAGGTGCATCAATTATTGAAAGGTAACACTTTTTACGATGAAGTACTCCATTAGTATATACCTCATTGATAATTGATTGCTCAACATTTGAGAAACGGCTAACTTTCTCTAATTCTGCGCTTTTTGAGGCATATTCTGGTTGTTGCGAACAAAATTTAGCAAGCAAATGTGTAATAAGGAAATCAACATGCTCGTTTGGTAATTGTTCGTGTAAAAAAATATTGAATTGATTTACTAGCTCCTTAATATTCATTCTTTCCTCAAGTTTTTGAGGATTTGATAGAAGTCGTTTTAAGCGGAAATCATCCACACCTTCTCCAAGACTTTGTTTATAGTTACAAATACAAAGGATTGGTTTATCCATTTTCTTGAGTTTAACCATCCAGTCTGCTTCTGTTCCTTCTGGCTGTCCTGCTGTTATCATGAAAAGGATCAAGTCTGCATAAACAGCCGCTTCTTCTGCCTTCGCATCATCTTCTTGTCCTCCATAAGCGTCTATTCCTGGAATATCTGTTACACTCATCCCTTTCCACTCATAGCTACGAACGTCTCGAGTTGTTCTTTGCCCCCCTTTGCCCATGTGTGAACCATCTCCATGGGTAAGAATTTCCATAAGAGTACTTTTCCCAGCTTTTGTTTTACCAAACAAAGTTATATTAAACTTATCAGACATCTTTCGCTTGATATTCAAGTTGCTTTGAGTGTCATGATATGAGTTTTCAAATTCAGTTTGAACAGTCTGAAGCTGAGTTCGTATATTATTGATTAGTGACGCGTCATTAATATGAAATCTTTTCATTCCATCAATACAGTCTCTAATAATCTCTGTGGCTTGGGAAATAGAATCGTGAAGTTCGTCCAAATATATCAAAGCCTCAGTATATCCTTGTTTGTTAGCGGCTTGGCAAGCTTTCAGAGCGGCTTCCAAACTATTTGGTTCTACTTTCTTGAATAAATTAAACATGTGCGTTTTGTGTATTTTGTATTTTTGTAAAACATGAACTGCTAATTAGTTCCCTTAATTCCGCAGCATAAATTCTTGTAAGAACTCCAAGTGCCTGAGAAACATAGTTCTCAAAACCCTTGGATATGTCAGAAATTCCCCTATCTCGGTGCTGTAAACATAACAAGTAAGCAAAAAAACTGACATGGCAAAGGTAGCAATTAAAAACGAGAATTTCACTTCTTTCAGTGGAATTTATTACATTATGGACATTTTCTCAAAGTTGGGTTGTGAAAAACTCATCGAATCTGTATTGGGTAAACGTGGAAGTAGCGGCAAGGCATTCAATCATGGAAGCATTTTCGGCTCTATCTTCTTCAGGTACCTTCCCCATTCGTTTGGGTGGAGGATTTCATGCATAGACAAGACCCAGGAAGCCCCCAAAAACCTCAAAACAACACGAAGAGCCTCAAAAAGACATCTCAACACATAAAATCGCCTCACAAGGAAAAACGCTGCGGAATTGAGGTTTTAAACAAATAGGTGCTTAATTGGACTTCAATTAAGCACCTATTGGAGGTTAAGTAAGGCTTAGTTGCGATGCAAGTAAGCACCTGTAAGGATTGGAATAAGGAAAAAACAGGACATTATGCCCCTCCCTTTTAGGAGGAGGAGGGGAAGTCCTCCTTTTAATTTTCAGTATAATCTGCGATGAGCTGCTGGAGTCCTTCTTTTGTGCGGGTGTCATACTTGGCAGCATCCATGCTCGGCTTATTCAGATATTCCGTAGTCAGCTTAATTCTTTTCTTCTCGCTTCGTGTACCTAATAATGCTTTGTCGCCAAGATAGATAGCTTCCTTTCTGTCCTTCAGCTTCAGATAAAGTTCATTTTTATCTAATGGATGTTCCAGGATGTAATTGTCCTTTCCGTCGGTAAAGAGTACCTCGAAGAACTGTGGGTGGCGTGTTCCGATATTAAGAGAACCATTGCCGCCGGCGTTTCTTAACACACCGTCTTTTGAACCCTTTGCACCGATATAGGTTTTGCCACCTGCATAGACGGTTACGTTGTCTGCAGCCTTGAACTTCTGTTCGGTCTTGCCGTTCGCACCGTTGTGCGTCAGTGTTACGGTTGATCCCATTGCCGGTGCGTCAAGGTCGAGGATTCCACTGGTTCCTTTACCCATCTTCTTTTCAATAGATTCATATACGATAGTGATGTTGCCTTCATGTGTTGTGCCGTCAGCAAGTACCACCTTGCCGGGCACATTATAGATGTTCACGGAAGCATCTCTGACCTCTTTCACCAACTGTCGTTCCTCTTCGGCAGCCTGTTGCTCATCTGCTTTTGCCTTGTTTGCCAGTCGCAGCTTGATATTCTCCGTCATATCTCCCAGTGCATAGCCGTTTGCAAGCAGTTTTGATACCATACGGCGCAACATCTCGTCCTCGGAGAGTTTGGATGCAGTATTGTATTGCAGGAAGGGAAGTTTTCTATTATCACAGGTTGTTATGTTGCTGAAATTCTCGCTCCTGGTCCAAGATTCGAGCTTAATCTCCGCTACTTGGTTGCCCACACGGTCCTTGACATAATAGTCTCTTTTGCCTAATGAATGTTCATTGACAAAAACCTTTCCCACCATCTCTTTGTTGATGATAATGTCACCATTGTTGTTGATGGAGAAGGGATGCTGTGCGGTAAACTCCTCATCGGTTTTCTCCATATTTTTGACTATGGTATAGAGGCTGTCCCATTTTGCAGAGAAAGGACGCGAGCCCTGCTTGAAGAGGTCGTCAATGGTGGATGTCTTGATACCGTCCACTGCGATGATCTGGGGTTTGCTGTCTAACAGTTTGTAGACAAGGTACTTCGTGGTGGACAGTACAATCCTGTCTTTCGGGTTTTGCAGTTCAAAGACTGCGCCCTCAGGTGATGTGAACTGGAGCCAGTCTTCTGGTGTGATGATGCCTTGTTTTGTCTTGTTCGTAATGAAGAATGTGAACACCTTTTTCCCATCTGGCGTAGAAAGGTCGCAGACTCTTTTCGCTTCTTTTACAAGTGCTACTGGTGTTCCGCCAAGTAATACCTCCCCTTTCTTTATTTTCAGGTCTTGGGCATGTGCGGAAAGCAACATGAAGCTGGCGATGAAGCCTAATACTGTTTTTCTCATCTTACTTATTTGAGTTTTAGATTGATATGAATTGGCTGCAAAGGTAGTGATTTTACATATCACCTCAATTCCGCAGCATAAGTTCTTGTGAGAACTCCAAGTGCCTGAGAAACATAGTTCTCAAAACTCTTGGAACTGTCAGAAATTTCACCTATCTCGGTGCTGTAAACATAACAAGTAAGCAAAAAACTGACATTGCAAAGGTAGCAATTAAAAACGAAAATTTCACTTCTTTCAGTGGAATTTATTACATTATGGGCATTTTCTCAAAGTTGGGCTTTGACAAACTTACCAAATCTGTATTGGGTAAACGTAGAAGTAGTGGCAAAGCATTCTGTCAGCTCTCTCTTCTTCAGTTACCTTTCCCTTTGGTTTGGGTGGGCGATTTTAGGCTTAGAAAAGACCCAAGAAACCCCGAAGCATCTCATATCAACATATAGAACCCAAAAAGGCATCTCAACATATAAAATTTTCTCACAAGAAAAAATACTGCGAAATTAAGGAACCGTTTGCCTTTGGTATAGTTGACCAAGACGAGAACCAACGAGAAATAAGATGCCAATAAGAATATGAAAGAGCTCAGGAAGTTATCTGCTCCATTATGCTCTGCACTATAACGCTCTAATGACCAATTTAGGATAAAGACAAAGTGCTGCATTATTTTCGAGCTTCAGCTTTGTTCACGTACTTCAGTACGCTCACTTCAGCCTCAATGCCTTACATTTTATCCCTATATAAAAGCCCCTAAGGAGCTGCTGTAAAAACGAGTATTGCAACACCTCCGCAAAAACGTACGAGCTATTGAAGAAAATCTCCCACGTTTTTGGAAAAACGTGGGAGATTTTTCCAAAAACGTCGGAGTTTTTTCAGCATACGTCGCACGATTTTTCCAGCCCTTACTAGATGATGCAATGATGAGACTCACGAAATTAGTACTTTTCATTAAGCATCACTATCACACAAGGTAACTCTAAAGCTAAGCTCACCAAAAAACGCTCTCGAAAATCAAGGAGGAAAAAAAGACGGAGTTCTTCGCATATCGTGGAAGCAAAGAAAGAGCTCCCTCGCGCGCGCATACGCGCGCACCTACAGCAATTTTCAACTTTTTGCTTTCACAACCTTCACAAAATTCTCTGTAGGACAATCATATTCAGATGATTACAGCCCTATTAGGAACGAAGTTCGTCAAACGAACAGAAAACATCGTTAAAAGGTGCTCACCAATGCTCAAAAGTTAGGAAACTCTTCCATCCATGAACCTGATACGAAACATGGTATCTTAACGGAAAAATCCACCCTTCTGTGAAGGTTGTGAAAGCAAAAAATCAAAAATCCCAGGGAAGGCGCGCATGACGCGCACGCGTGAGAAAACTCACTACTCATTTGCATTTCATCAAGACATGAGCAGGCTAGTTTAGAATCTCGCCTTATCTGGCAATCGCCTAACCACAAATCAGAAAAATAATACTCTAAAAACTCTCTGGCAGCGACACAAAACTTAAAAGATTCAGCAATAGTTTCTGCTTAAAACATCTTTTAAGGTTGAACAGCCCTGTTTTTGACTTTTACTCACACAGGTAGATTCGAAGGCGGCGTGGCTCAAACACAACGCCTTCCCCAAAATTCTCTTTCATTTTACCTCAACATATACCGATTTTACCCAGAAAATCGCCCTAAAACTAAGAAAATGCTATCTAGAGATTGAAATTTTCAAGGAAAAAGTTGGTCAATTCAGAGCTTCTTTGTAATTTTCGGTCGAAAACAGAGCCATCCCCCTCCATTACCATGAAATTTGGGGTTGGTTCGCTCCTTATTTGACCTCCGATTTTCACAATCGGGCAATCTTTACCCACCACGATGTGCCTTTCCTCAAGTCTGTGCACACCGCCTAAATCTTTACCTCGTATGAAAGTTTATAACTCTCACGACATCAAAAACATTGCCCTACTTGGCAACGACCGTTCTGGTAAAACCACGCTCACAGAATGCATGCTCTATCATGCTGGTGCTCTCCCACGCCGCGGTCGTATTACCCAGAAAAATACCGTTTCCGACTACTTCCCAGTCGAACAAGAATATGGATACTCCGTTTTTGCTACTGCTTTCCACGTAGAATGGAATGAGAAGAAGCTCAATATCATCGACTGCCCAGGTTCTGACGACTTTGTGGGCGCAGCGATGACCGCTCTCAATGTGACCGACACAGCTATCCTCCTCATCAATGGTGCTTTCGGTCCTGAAGTAGGTACACAAAACCACTTCCGCTACACCGAAAAACTCAACAAGCCCGTCATTTTCCTCGTCAATCAACTTGACCACGAGAATTGCGACTACGACGCTATCCTTGACGATTTGCAAACCATCTACGGTGAGAAGGCTGTTCCTGTGCAATATCCTTTGGCAACTGGGGCTGGATTCAATAGTCTCATCGACGTGATTTTGATGAAAAAACTCACATGGAAGGAAGAAGGCGGTGCTCCCGTCATTGAAGACATTCCTGCTGAAGAAATGGAACGCGCTACAATGCTCCACAAGGCTTTGGTGGAAGCAGCAGCAGAAAATGACGAACAACTCATGGAGAAGTTCTTTGAAACAGAGCAACTCACCGAAGACGAAATGCGCGAAGGCATCCGCAAAGGTATGGTGACTCGCAGCATCTTCCCAGTGTTCTGTGTTTGCGCAGCCAAAGACATGGGTGTGGGTCGCTTGATGGAATTCTTGGGCAACGTGGTGCCTTACGTTAATGAAATGCCCGTGGTGTACAACTCTCGCGGTGAGGCTGTGCCTCCAGTGGAAGACGCACCTACCAGCATCTATTTCTTCAAGACTGGCGTTGAACCTCACATTGGCGAAGTGCAATACTTCAAGGTGATGAGCGGTGTGGTGAAAGAAGGTGACGATTTGCAAAATGCCGACCGCGGTTCTAAGGAACGTATGGCACAACTCTTCGTTTGCTCTGGCGCTAACCGCGAAAAGGTGAGTCAACTCTCTGCGGGTGACATCGGTTGCACGGTGAAACTCAAGGACGTGCGCACCGGCAACACGCTCAACGGCAAGGGCAGCGAACATCGTTTCAACTTCATCAAGTATCCTAATCCTAAATTCACTCGTGCCATCCGTGCGGTAAATGAAGCCGAAACGGAAAAGATGATGGCTGCGCTCACTCGTTTGCGCCAGGAAGACCCCACTTGGGTGGTGGAACAAAGCAAGGAGTTGCGTCAAGTGCTCGTGCACGGTCAAGGTGAATTCCATCTGCGCACACTCAAATGGTGCTTGGAAAACATCGACAAGATTCAAATCGAGTTTTACCAACAACGTATCCCCTATCGCGAAACCATCACGAAGGCTGCGCGCGCAGACTATCGTCATAAGAAACAATCGGGCGGTGCAGGACAGTTTGGTGAAGTGCACCTCATCGTAGAACCCTACTTTGAAGGTATGCCTGATCCTACCAGCTTCACTTTCAATGGTCAAGAAATTCGCATCACTCCTCGTGGCAAAGAAGAGATTTCTCTCGAATGGGGCGGCAAACTCGTCTTCATCAACAGTGTTGTGGGCGGTGCCATCGATGCTCGCTTCATGCCTGCTATCCTCAAGGGTGTGATGAGCCGCATGGAACAAGGTCCACTCACTGGCTCTTATGCTCGCGACGTGCGCGTCATCGTTTATGATGGTAAGATGCACCCCGTAGACAGCAACGAAATTTCGTTCATGCTTGCTGGTCGTCACGCCTTTGCCGAAGCCTTCCGCAATGCAGGACCTAAGATTCTCGAACCCATCTATGATGTGGAAGTGTTCGTTCCCTCCGACAAGATGGGCGATGTGATGAGCGACTTGCAAGGTCGTCGCGGTATGATCGTGGGCATGAGTTCCGAAAATGGCTACGAGAAGTTGCAAGCCAAAGTGCCTCTCAAGGAAATGAGCAACTACTCCACTGCCCTCTCTAGCCTCACCGGTGGACGCGCTTCCTTCATCATGAAGTTTGCTAGCTACGAACTTGTTTCGGCCGACATCCAGCAGGCACTTATCGCTGAGCATGCTCAAAAGGAAGAAGAATAGGCTTTGCCACTTCCACCTCGACGCAAGCAACTACAATGTTTTGACGACATAGACCTCTCTATACAGACATCCCCCTCAGCACCGAAAGGTGTTGAGGGGGATGAATTTTGTACTATAATGGTCTGATGACCGATTTGGGATTGTTGAGGACTGTGCTGTGACAGAGGCTAACACAGCAACACAAAACCAAGTTGCCGTAGCATCTCCACAAAGAAAAGGGTCCGTGCTAGCGTTACACGAAGTTAGAAATTCACGATTCTCGCTTCTCCTGCGTGGGCATAGCGTTGGAGCAAGTCTTGTGCTAGGTCAATGCTCTCTTGCAGCAGTTGCTCATCACCATCATAACCGTTGATGATGAAAAGCAGACGGCTCGTAGTAGGTGAGAGCATGGTACGCGTGCTGTCGGAAGTGGGCGAAGCAATGGCACCCACTGCATCGCGATAAACAGGAAGTCCCTCGATGTTGAGTGTGCCACGTCCGATACCTTCATAGGGTTCGTCCGCTATGCCTATGCCCAACTCCACAGATTCTCCCACGATTTTGTCGGCATCAAGCAGTCCCGTGGGATAACCACTAAAAATGGACACCAGATTTCCCAAATCGACTAAAGTGTCTACACTATACAAGCCTTTTCCCTGCAAGACACGGCGGGAAAGTTGTTCACTAGCAGGACGATAGCGCGAAGGGTCTTTGCCACAAGCCTTATAAGCTGCGCGCGTGGCAGCAATGCTCGAGCGTGATTTGATGGTGTCGGTGGTGAAATCGGCTTGTAATTTTTCGCAACTTGCTTCGATTTCAGCCCAAAGTTCGGGAGAAGTGGCAGAATTTTGCACTGTCACCTCTAGAAATGCCCCTCTAAATTGGGGCACACGCTCAGAAAATTCGGAAGAAACGGATATAGAAAGCATAATGGAGTCAGTTTATTGGTAGCACAAAGAATAGTAAGGGCAAGTATTACACATCTGCACTTCTTTGGTGTTGGGTTCAAAGGGTAGATTTGGATTTAGGATTTCTGCCACTAATTCGCTTAGGCATTCACGAAACTCGGGGAATCTAGCCCGAAAATCTAAGACCTCCTTTTTATCCACTTGCAAATAAGGCGAATAGTCCTTTTTACGCAGTCTGTGGACAAAGAACAACGACGGAGCTATGGGGAGCTGAGATAGCTCAGCAGATAAATGGGGCACACTCTGTCCCTTTTGCAAACGTTCAAACTCATCTTCTAGCATCGCTGCATAGATGAAAGTTTGCAGCATATAGTGCTTTTGCTTGGAACCTCGAATGGAGAATAGTTCGTCCAATACTTTGGCGTCCTCAATTTGTCCTCCTGTTTTATAGTCGACAACACGGAGTAGCTCCTGTCCTTGATGGATAATGGTGTCTAATCGGTCGATGATACCTCCGATGGCAACTTGGGAGATGGGAGCTGACGAGGGAAGATTGAGCCACATCGTGTGATAGCTTTCCAAGGCTTTAATGCGAAAATCAGGATATTTCGCATCATGCTCAAGAAGTGACTGGAGGAAAATCTCGATAATGTTGAGCAGCAAAGGGGTATATTTCACCTTCTCTTTGTCGATAGCCTCCCTAATATAACCTTGTAATAACGCTGGATGAGCCACCAAGTGCTTAAAGTGGTCGCTGTCCCCTTTTCCACCTCGCTCTTTGAGGAGATTTTTATAAATCAACTCCGCAGCAGTGTGGAATATCGTACCCAGTGTGTTGGGCTGCACTTCTTCTGCATCAGGTTTAGGCTGCTGTATGCCAAGCACACGCTCATAATAAAAGCGAAGTTGGCAGCGCAGATAGGTGTTGATGTCGGAAGGCGAAAGAGATACATGCTCCTTCTTCTCTATCTTATCATCTTTTCGTTTGATTTTAAGCCGTTCTATCAGATCAGCAGGCTTATCCACAGGTTGTGGGGTGTCGTGCGATGAAACGGGATCACTGGAAAGTGCGATATGCTCGATGGGCAACTGAGATTCTACCATGAGTTGGGTTAAGAATCTGGACTTTTCCCCATCCACAATGCCTTCTGACGAAGAATTATAAAGGAGGCGCAAGCGTTTGGAACGCTGTATCAAACGGTAGAAATAGTAGGCATAGACAGCGGTCTTGCGCTCGGGGGTGGTGAGTCCAAAGGCTTTGCGCAAGAGATAGGGGATGAACGAATTGTCACTAGATTTTTGTGGCAACACGCCTTCGTTGACAGACAACATGATGATATGCTCGAAATCTAGACAACGCGTTTCGAGTACACCCATCACTTGCAATCCCACTGCGGGCTCTCCAGCAAAAGGAATGACCGACTGACGCACAATCTGGCGCACAATACGTCGCAACGTGGTGGGATTGACCATCAAACGTCCACTCTCGGCGATGAGCAACAGACGATTGAGCAAGGCATTCATCTGCGCATAGGCTTCGGACTGCAAGATGTGTTCAAAGCGTTCGCTGTCGAAATCGGATGTTACCACCAAAGTTTGAGCAGCTTCTTCCACGGCCTGCACCAAATGGGTAAGCGATTCCACCGTGGTTGGTGCTTGGGCTTGGCGTTCTAACTTTCCGAGTTCGCGCTCCACGAGGGTGGCTACTGCGGTGTGATTGAGCGGAAAACCTTTGGTGACATTCACCTCTTCCACATTGGAAGGCAGCGCATGGAGCAAAGGCTGCAACAAAGACTCATTGCAGAGTACTACTGCTGTGCGCTTCGCATCGGGGGTGAGATTATCCTTGAGCCAGGGCAATACACTCTGCACCTGCATAGTTTCGGTGGAAGCTGCCACCATCTCCACCTTTTCAATATGACGGAGGTTATCGAAATGCTCCGCGGGGAGTTCGTTGGGAAACTGTTGGAGATTTTGTCGCAAGAACAAACCTGCTTCAGCATCTTCCCACAACATCTGACTGAAACGTCGCTCTTCGGGGCTGAGTTGTCGGTCATCTTCCGACAAAAAACGCTCTTTCTCGCTGGGCAAATAATATTTATCGTAATCCCAATAGAAAAGCGCTTTCTCCATCTGCTGAAGTTGTGAGAAAAGTTGCCATTCTACTCGATCGAGCACATTGAATCCCACAAAAACGTACTTTTCTATGTGAGCAGGTGGTGCGACTTCTCCAGCTTTGAGTCGCTCCACCGTGCGACGGAAAGCTGCTCCTTCATAGGCTAATCCTTCGGAAGCAAGTTCTTCATTGAGTTGCTCATAAATGGGCAGAAGTGCATTCCACAATCTGCTGAACCGCTCGCGAATCTCACTTTGATGCTCGGGATCAAACTCCTTAAAAAATCGCTGCAACACCTCTGTTTGCTCCTCCGTCAAATAGTCGGTACGCTCTAATTCTCGTAAATCACGGATATTCTGAAAGAGCGCACTTGCATCTGCCATGTTTTTGTCTACATCATCAAAATCAGAGAGTAGACGCTCTGCCCATCCATAGAAATTGTCGAGCGAAACCCTATCTCCCGTGGCTTTTACATAATGCTGGTGCACACGGCAGATGGTGTCAATGGAATCATTGATGTTTCGATCGCCAAAAGCACGAAAAAGTTCATTGATGGTAATGTATCGAGGTGCCCAAATAGGTTGAGACGCTTGTGCTGAAAGATAATCGTTCAAAAACAGCGATGCACGCTTATTAGGGAACACCACCACCACCTTACTTAGGTCGTGCCCAAATTTATGGAGAAGGTCTGTGGCAACAAGTTGAAGGAACGCTAGCATAAAGTGTTATATCTGTATCGATGATGTATTCTAAAAAAATAAGTAACAGCAAAGTTAAGAAATCCAAGCAGAATAGGCAAACCTTCGAGCGTTCATTTTATGGAAGTGAGAGACATCTACAGAAAAAGTGAATATTTCTGTAGTTAGCAGCAGAAAAAACTGAATTCTTCGGCATATAGAATGAAATAAAATCGTAACTTTGCTGCATAAATGAAGGGGCATGAAGCAGAATCTTCGACCAATAAACAAAAGGTATTCACAGCTTCATGGCATAGAGCTTTCACGTGAGTGTCTGCCCTCGCTAAATAGTCAATCAACGACACATATCAATATGAAAAAGACCATCCTTGTCACTGGTGGTACGGGCTTTATTGGTTCGCACACCACCGTTGAACTTCAAGCCGCAGGCTATGATGTGGTAATCATTGACAACTTGAGCAATTCAAAGGCTGAAGTTGTAGAAGGTATCGAAAAAATTAGTGGCGTGCGTCCTGCTTTTGAAAAAGTGGACTGCTGCGACCTTCCAGCTCTCGAAGGTGTATTCCAAAAGTATCCTGGTATCGAGGGTATTATCCACTTTGCAGCTTCTAAGGCTGTAGGTGAATCAGTGGAGCAACCTCTCAAGTATTACGAGAACAACCTCGTGAGCCTCATCAACTTGCTCAAGTTGATGCCTAAATACAATGTGAAGGGCATTATCTTCTCTTCTTCTTGCACCGTATATGGTCAACCAGACGCTAAGGACCTTCCTGTGAGCGAACAAGCTCCTATCAAGAAGGCGGAATCTCCTTATGGCAACACGAAGCAAGTGAACGAAGAAATCATCCAAGACTTCATTCACAGTGGTGCTCCCATCTCAGCGATCATTCTCCGCTACTTCAACCCCATCGGTGCGCACCCCACTGCACTCATTGGCGAAGTGCCCAACGGCACACCTGCCAACCTCATTCCTTACCTCACTCAAACAGCAATCGGCATCCGCGAACAACTCGCTGTGTTTGGTGACGACTACAACACTCCCGACGGTTCTTGCATCCGCGACTTCATCTATGTGGTGGACCTCGCTAAAGCGCACGTGGCTGCTATGGCGCGCATCGTAGACGGTAAGAACGATGAACCTGTGGAAATCTTCAATGTCGGTACGGGTAACGGCGTGAGTGTATTTGAACTCATCAACACCTTCGAGAAGTGCACAGGCGTGAAGCTCAACTACAAGGTGGTTCCTCGTCGTGCTGGCGATATTGAACAAGTTTGGGGTAATGTGGACAAAGCCAACAAAGTTTTGGGCTGGAAGGCTGTTCATACCCTCGAAGAAGCACTCTCTTCTGCATGGAAGTGGCAAGAAAAACTTCGCGCTGACGGTGTGATGTAATTCTACCGCTGTTCCTGCAACAGCAACAAATAAAGGAAATGATAAGGCTATATCAGTATTGCTGAACATAATTGGCTTTGGCTTTTCCTTGATAAAACAAAAAGTCCGTGTCATACTTGGGTTTGACACGGACTTTTTTTCGACTGCTATCACTTTATTATTTCCAGAACTTCAGACGCAGGAATGCGCGTTTCAACAAATTTGGGGGGCTTGCTAGGAACTCTGTGGGTGACCAAGAGAAGAAACGAAAGGCATTGACGAAGAATTCGACATAGTAGTGTGCGATGCTTGACAATCCTTTGCCACTCTTACGAACACTACCGTGTTTGCCAGTGCGAATGATCCATCGTAGCAACTGCTGAGCACGCCATCCATCAACCGGATGATAGAGATGTTCATCTTTATGTAGCAGCGTCTTGGCATTTGCACCTAAATACTCCACAGAGATAGCCGCTAACATACGATAGAATCGCCCAAGATGCAGGTATTTCAACCCATTACGGAGCAACGCTTCGTCGATTTGCTCGTGACTTTGTTGCTGCACCATCATCCAATCCACCACTTCGCGCAACCCTACTCCACCATGACTGGCATGCACCAACGTGTGTGCCGTAAGAAGAATGACATTGAGATGCGGAGGAAGCACAGCTACTTGATAGCCGTCTATCTCAACGTAATTGTGCCACTCTTCCACTTGATCAACCTCAGTCGCTACCATCTTACGCAATCTGCGCGCAGTAGCAGGCCATTGCATGGGTTGCAGTTCCCGATGCACCTCCACCTCTATATCACCTTTTCTGAACGTATCGTGTAACGCAGTCTGATGATCTGGCACATAGCCACGATGAAGGAGAAGCGCGATGGAAGACTGGAAGTGCTGAGGAGCAACATAGATGTCGATATCTCCAGGACGACGCAAGAGTGGGTGCGGATAGGCAGTAGCAGATGCTTGCCCTTTCAACACGACATAGCGAATGCCAGCAGCATCGAAGGCTTTGGCAAGTTCCACTACTTCTGCATTGAAGTTGAGACTCACCTGCTCCAACATGGGCCACCCACCAAGCCATTGCATCAGTTGGAGGCGTTGCTCGGGAGCTACTTCGATTTTAGGCAATCCATAGAGCAAACCATCCACTGTTTGACGACGTGCCTCACGAATGACAGCAGAAAAATCCACGACTTTGGGAGATTCCTCCTGTCCATGGAGCGCACAACGCAACAATGCGAGGAGTGTTTCGTAAGTTTGATTCAGAGTAAGGTTAGACATCGGCTTGTGAAATTAGGATTTACGTTCCAATTCTTGGAGATTTTCCAAACGCTTAGTTTCCAAGAAATCGTAAATACCTCCGAGGTGTTCCTTCACTTTTCCTCCACCAAACTCATAGACTTTCGTCACCAAGCCATCGAGGAAGTCACGATCGTGACTCACCACAATGAGTGTGCCATCAAAGTCTTGCAATGCTTGTTTGAGCACGTCTTTTGTACGCAAATCAAGGTGGTTAGTCGGTTCGTCGAGAATGAGCAAATTGAATGGTTCAAGCAAGAGTTTGAGAATTGCCAAACGCGTGCGCTCACCTCCAGAAAGCACTTTTACTTTCTTGGTTCCTTCTTCTCCGCCAAACATGAAAGCACCGAGCAAATCACGAATCTTCAAACGGATTTCTCCCTTTGCCACACTGTCGATGGTGTCATAAACGGTGATTTCTCCATCCAACAATGTGGCTTGATTTTGTGCAAAATAACCTATTTGCACATTGTGTCCAAGGGTGAGTGTGCCTTCGTGTTCGAGTTGTCCCATGATACATTTGACAAGCGTGGATTTACCTTCACCGTTTCGTCCAACAAAAGCCACTTTGTCACCACGCTCCACCATGAGCGATGCATTTCTGAACACCACGTGGTCACCATAAGTCTTACCTACAGCATCCATGGTCACAGGATAACTGCCGGAACGTGGAGAAGGTGGGAACTTCAAACGCAAGCGTGAAGTATCTTCTTCGTCCACTTCCACTAGCTCAAGCTTTTCGAGCATGCGCACACGGCTCTGCACCTGGTTCGTTTTGGAATAAGTACCCTTGAATCGCTCAATATACAACTTGGTTTCAGCAATCATCTTTTGCTGATCGTCATATTGTTTCTGCTGTTGTTCACGACGCTCCTTGCGCAACTCTAAGTATTGCGAATACCCCGCCTTGTAGTCGTAGATGCGGCCGAGTGTTATCTCGATGGTGCGCGTAGTGATGTTGTCCACAAACTTACGGTCGTGACTGATCACCACCACAGCTTTGCCAGAGGTCATGATGAAATTCTCCAACCATCCGATACTTTCTATATCCAAGTGGTTAGTGGGCTCGTCGAGCAGGAGCACATCAGGATTTTGCAAGAGCAATTTTGCTAACTCAATGCGCATGCGCCAACCACCAGAGAAGTCACTTGTAGGACGTTGGAAGTCGGTGCGTTCAAATCCTAATCCGAGAAGCATTTTCTCCACATCTTCCTCAAAGTGAGTAAGATCAATCGCATAAAACTTCTCACTCATCGCAGCCACTTTCTCTATGAGTGCCATATATTCTTCGCTCTCATAGTCGGTGCGCGTCATGAGTTCTTGATTCAGTTTCTCGATTTCACCTTCCATCTCCTTGAGATGCTCAAAGGGCAAACAAGCCTCTTCAAATACGGTGCGACCATCTTCAGTGAGCAAATGCTGTGGAAGATAGGCAATCACTGTATCTTTAGGTGCGCTTACACGTCCGCGGGTGGGTTGTCGTGCACCTGCAAGAATTTTCAAGAGCGTGCTTTTGCCCGCTCCGTTCTTCCCCATCAAAGCGATGCGGTCTTTCTCGTTAATCTGAAATGAAATGTCTTTGAAGAGGGTTGTTCCTCCAAATTCTACGGTTAAACCGTCAACTGATATCATAAATGTCTATATTATACTGCGATAGTCTATATGTAATGCGGTTGCAAAGTTACTCATTCTTCCTCGCTTTGCCAAATGCGACACGTTGATTTGCCCCAGAGTAAGGGAAATCCTTGCTCGTAGAGCCACCCAAATGAGTCACCACCCAATTGCGGTAGAACAACAAAGCCGTTTGTTGCCAAGAGAAGTCGATGCCTTTTTCAGGATTATCCTCTACATAATAATGAAGAGGAGGAGCAATCGGCAATCCCTTTGCCAAGTCGCGACGGTACTCTCCATCTAAGGTATCGGCTTTGTACTCCAAATGCCCTGTCACAAAAGTTTGCAGCCGAGCGGCATCGTAGAAAATGCTCTGCCCCACCTCGCTATCAGCAAGCACCTCCAACTCTTCTGGAAGAAATTGCGTATCACCACCCTGCAAAGTGGATTCAGTGTCAGTATCTCCTAGATAAACTTCGGTGTGTCTACTATGCGGCATGGGAAAAGTCTCACCCAAACCACAGAGTAAGGGATGTTGCGGAGCTAGATTACGTTGTGCAAAGATACCGAAGCACTTGTGAGAAAGTGGACGCTTGTCAATGCCGTAGAAATGATAGAGTGCGGCTTGCGCTGCCCAGCAGATATTGAGCGTGGGAATGTTCATCCTCACTGTCCAATCCCAGATATGTTGCAATACACTCCAATAGCGCACTTCCTCAAAAGGCATTTGTTCCAAAGGAGCTCCCGTGATGATGAGTGCATCAATGTGAGGAGATTTGAAAGTGTCAGAGGAATAGGAAGAATACGCAACACTTTCGTCAGTATTCTTGGAAGTTTCAGATTTCAATCTCAAAGCATTCTCACAATATGTGGGAGCAAAATCTACATAGTGCGTATCTACATATTCCTGTGGCGTAGTTTTATACTGCTGTCCTGGGATTTTCAGTAGCACGAGATTGAGAGGAATGCCAGAAGCTGCAAGCATGCGACAGAAATCATGCTCAGTCTCAGCTTTCTTTGGCATGAGATTGAGCAAACCCACAGTAGGCAAAGTGCGTTCGTGCCCTACTCTGAGGGAATACCCTAAACTCGCTAAGGATTCAATGGCTGGAATCAAACTATTTACGTGGAGCATCGCAACAATATAGGAAGAAAGAAAAAGAAAAGGTGGTCAGCTGCAAAGGAGTGTGCTGACCACCTTACTGATGTATGAACTTTATTGAGATATGTAAACTTAGCTAAATAGACTAACCTAACGACTACGCTACAAACTACTGCTAAGCCTTACCACACATCCACTCGTTTTGACTTAGGGACAAAGAGTTTGTCGCCCTTCTTGATGTTGAAGGCCTTATACCACGCATCGATTTGGGGTAAAGCAGCATTCACACGCCAGCGACCAGGAGAGTGAGGGTCAGTGCGTACGCGGTTGCGCAAGGCTTCAGGACGCGCATTACCAGCCCACACCAAAGAGTAAGCCAAGAAGAAGCGTTGTTCGGGAGTAAAACCATCGTTCACAGTCGAAGGATTCTGTGCCTGCGCTTTCTGGAATGCTTGATAAGCAATCTTCAAACCACCATGATCGGCAATATTCTCTCCACAAGTAAGTGCGCCATTCACGTGCAAACCTGGTAAAACCTCCACAGCATTGAAAGTCTTCACCATGCGTTGTGTGCGTTGCTCAAAGTTCTTCTTATCTTGCTCCGTCCACCAGTTGCGGAGGTTACCATTCTTATCAAATTGTGCACCTTGGTCGTCGAAGCCATGTGTCATCTCGTGACCAATCACCACGCCGATAGCACCATAGTTTAGAGCATCGTCTCCATCCGCCATGAAGAAAGGAGGTTGAAGAATGCCTGCAGGGAAGCAAATTTCATTGGTGGTAGGATCATAATACGCATTGATGGTTTGAGGAGTCATGCCCCATTCATCACGATCCACAGGCTTATTCACCTTGCGCTGAATCATATCATCATTGGCAAAGGCAGCTGCGCGTTGGAGGTTCTCATAGAAAGAGAGCGACTCATCGATGTTCAAGCCATCATAACTGCGCCATTTTTCGGGATAACCGATTTTGACGTAGAAACTATTGAGTTTTTCGTGAGCTTGTGTCTTTGTGGCTGCGCTCATCCACGTTTGTTGATCGATGCGCTCACCGAGAGCCACTTGAAGGTTCTTCACAAGTTGAAGCATACGTTGCTTGGAAGATTCAGGGAAATAGCGTTCCACATACATCTTACCCACAGCCATGCCCAAAACGTTTTCCACTGTGCCAACGGCACGCTTCCAACGTGGACGATCTTGCTGAGACCCCGACATCACTTTACCATAGAAATCGAAGTTTGTACGACGAAAATCATCGCTCAAAGCACTAGCTGCATCATCAAGCACCTGGAACTCAAGATAATTCTTCAAAGATTCCAGAGAACTCTCGCTCCAAACCTTCTCCACTTCGTGGATGGGTTCAAGCTGATTGACAGAAACTTCAGTGACAGCGGGGAAGTTTTGTTGCAAGAAATAAGCATTCCAGTCGAAACCAGGGAAATCACGGAGCAACTCATCGTAGCTCATCTTGTGATAATTCCCTTCAACGTCACGTAACTCTGTGCTAGAGAAAGACGCCTTTGCAATGCGTGTCTCGATTGCCAGCACATCTTGCATCTTCTTAGCTGCATCTGCAGAAGAATAGCCTACCAGTTGAAACAACTGTTGGATATATTTCTTATAACCTTCGCGGATTTTCACCGTTGCTTCATCATCATTGACATAGTAGTCACGGTCGCCGAGTGTGATACCGCCTTGGTTGATTTGCACCAAATTTAGTTTGGCATTCTTAATATCGGCATATACGCCGATTTCGAGGAAGGGAGAAAGTCCCAAACGAGACAAACGTGACATCGTCATGAAGAGTTCGCGCTTGTCTTTTGCCCCATTGATGGTAGCCAACACAGGACGAACTGGAGCAGCACCTTCTTTGTTCAAACGTACACTATCCATCGCCAAGCGATAGAGTCCACCGATTTTCTGTGGCAAAGAGCCCTGTTCCGCCTTTTGCTTTGCGAGATCTTCGATAAGCGTGAGAATGCGTTTACGATTCGCCTCATCAAGAGCATGAAACTGTCCAAATTCAGCATGTTCAGCAGTGAGCGGATGAGTTTTCATCCATCCACCACCAGCATATTCATAGAAGTCTTGTCCAGGACGAGCCGACAAATCCATATTGCTCTTATCATAGCCCTTCAGTGCGGTCTGTGCGAAAGCACTTGTCGCTACCAAAGCAGCAGAGAGCAAAGCGTGTTTTAGTTGCATAATATATGAGGATTATGAGTAGTTACTTTTATAGTCAGAATATACTTTATAGAAAGGAGCATCAACAACGAAGTGAGAATAAGAAAGCCATGCAAGCTCGCTTCGTTCTCTTTTCTCCATCCGTGGTTCGCAGAGAGCATCAGCTTCCCACGACTATTTTGTGTGTTAATCTCCAAGAGCTTCGACAGCTTCGCTCCAAATGTCTTCAGCCGCTGCGAGCTGTTTGCGCAGTTCACCATGTTGCGTGAAAAGTTCCACATTAGCTGCACCTTCAGGAGTGGAGAGTTGCGATTCGAGTGCTTCGATTTTCTGTTCGAGTTGTTCGATATTCTTCTCCGCCTCTTTCACGGCTTGTTCCAGTTTGCGACGCTGTTTCGCAGCCTCCTTCTGTTCGGCATAACTCAAAGCCCCTTCCGAAGGCGCATTATTGTTGACAGTCGTCGTAGCAGAGGCAGAAGGTGAAGTACCATTGTTGGAGAGCTGCGTGCCTATTTCATCAAGACTTGCAATTTCTTTCTGACGAAGGAAATCGTATATACCTCCTAAGTGCTCGCGCACTCGACCACCAGCAAATTCATACACTTTGGTCACCAAGCCGTCAAGGAATTCACGGTCGTGGCTCACCACAATCACCGTGCCATCAAATGCCAAAATAGCCTCTTTCAGCACATCTTTGGTGCGCATATCGAGGTGGTTCGTCGGTTCGTCAAGAATCAGAAGATTCACAGGTTCGAGGAGGAGCTTGATCATCGCCAAACGACTGCGTTCACCGCCCGAAAGCACCTTCACCTTCTTCTCCGATGCCTCGCCACCAAACATAAAGGCTCCGAGAATGTCACGGATTTTCAGGCGAATATCTCCCTTTGCCACATGGTCGATGGTGTCAAACACCGTGAGTTCGTCGTCGAGAAGTTGTGCCTGATTCTGTGCATAATAACCGAGTTGTACATTATGTCCAATCTTCAACACTCCTCCATGGGGAATTTCCTCCATGATGCACTTCACAAGTGTCGACTTACCTTCACCATTCTTACCGACAAATGCCACTTTTTCTCCACGCTTGATGGTAAGATTCACCTGATCAAACACCACGTGTTCGCCATAGTGCTTCTCCACATCATCACAAATCACGGGATAGTCACCGCTTCTAGCACATGGAGGGAACTTGAGATGAAGGCGCGAAGTATCAATTTCGTCAATTTCGATGGGAACTATTTTCTCCAACTGTTTGATGCGGCTCTGCACCTGCACGGCTTTGGTAGGCTTATAACGGAATCTTTCGATGAAATCTTTCAAATCCGCTATTTCTTTCTGTTGATTTTCATAAGCACGGAGCTGGCTCTCTCTGCGCTCTGCACGGAGTTGCACATACTCATCGTACGACACGCGATAGTCCACCACCTTGCCGCAAGAAATCTCCAACGTGCGATTCGTCACGTTGTTGATAAAGGCGCGGTCGTGGCTCACCAAGATTACCGCACAACCACTGTGTGCCAAAAACTGCTCCAACCAGCGAATACTCTCAATGTCGAGATGGTTGGTAGGCTCGTCGAGCAATAAAACATCATGTCGTGCTAGGAGCAGCTTTGCCAGTTCAATACGCATGCGCCATCCACCCGAAAACTCTTGTGTGGGACGTTCAAAATCACTACGCAAAAATCCCAAGCCCGAGAGGGTTCGTTCGATTTCTGCATGATAATTTTGCGCACCCATCATCTGCAAACGGTCATTTTCACGACTAAAAGCCTCCACAAGTTCCATATACTCAGGCGACTCGTAGTCTGTACGCTCCATCAATTCACTATTGAGTTGCGCCACATGGTCGCGCAGTTCATGGAGATGTGCAAAGGCTTTCTCCACCTCTGCCACCACAGTGGTGTCATCACTGAGCACCATCACCTGCGGCAAATAACCCACACTCACTTCACGCTGCACCGCCACTCGCCCATCAGTGGGCTGCTGCAATCCAGCGATAATCTTGAGCATCGTACTCTTGCCTGCGCCATTCTTACCCACGAGGGCTATGCGGTCTCGCTTGTTCACCACGAAACTCACATCTTCGAAGAGAGCCTTGGCGGAAAATTCTACTTTGAGGTGTTCAACTGAAATCATTCCTATCATTCATTGAAGCCATTCGACCGTCTTTATCGAAGTCGAAAAGCCACATTTTAATCGCAAAATTACGAAATTCTTTACTATTGGACAATTTTCTAAGCCTTAGTCCGTTATTACATTGTTAATTTACGACTCTCCTTCGTAAGGAATTTCCCATCACCCGTCTTTTTTAGGACAACAGCAACACTGTTGACGCACACAACTGTCAGCACCTTCACACAGCACTCACCTTCCTAGTCCACTATTCGAATGGCGATGGTTACGAAAGTCAGCAAAATCAACCACATGCTGTCGACACCACACTTTAGAAGATGCTACGCACAAACATCCACGCCATTTGGTGCAAGGATTCTCCTTAAACGGCACAAGTATCTGACTCCAAAAGAAGTAGTCCATTTCCCCCCAGACTGCACGCTAAGAGATAGCACTTCAGCACTAGTCTACATATTTTAAGGTGTAAAAATAGAACATCTATTTGGCAGAATGCAAGGAATTCAATACATTTGCAGAATTGAAACTTATTATTCGTTCCAATGAAACCTACTTTCTCTAGATATTATCTCCTATTACTCCTCATAATTAGCAGTTTTTCCTCGGCGGCAGCACAAGATCTCATTGCCCGTCAAGCCCCTATCGACCGCCGTATCAAAGCCGCAGATTCACTCACCATCAATCGTGTGATTCACAAGGCGAGTTTTACCAACTACGAAAGCAATGATCTCTACAATTCGTGGAACACTTCCAAAGTGCATTGTTACACCAACATTGAGCTCCCCGAAACGCACCGCATTGATTTGCGTGGTTTTCACATGCCCACGCCTAGCCGCATGGTAACCTCTAATTTTGGTTATCGCACCACCTTCCGCCGCTACCACAAAGGACTCGACATCAAAGTCTACACTGGCGACACCATCGTTGCTGCCTTTGAAGGTAAAGTCCGCATCGTGGGCTATGAAGCCTCTGGATACGGCAACTACGTAGTGATTCGCCACAAGAATGGCCTCGAAACCATCTACGGCCACCTTTCCAAGAGCATTGCTCAAATAGGAGAAGTGGTAAAAGCAGGACAACTCATCGGTCTTGGTGGTAACACCGGACGATCCTTTGGTTCGCACCTTCACTTTGAAACCCGTTTTCTCGGTGTAGCCATCGATCCCACACTGCTCTTCGACTTCCCCAACCAAGATGTTACTGCCGACTATTTTGTCTTCAATCGCAGCGACTGCCAAGGCGGTCTTCTCACCAAAGCAGCTGTTTCAGGAAGCCACCAAGATTTGGCACAGGTGGATCATCCTAATCGTAAGGACTTCCCCAGCCAACCTGCACAATCTAAATCACAACCACAAGTAACGGGCAACTTCTACCAAGTGAAAAACGGAGACAACCTCTACAGTATCTCTCGCAAGATTGGGGTTTCCGTAGAAGACATCAGCCGTCTCAATAGTTTAGGTAGCAAACCGGTGCTCCACACTGGACAAATCCTTCGCTACTAAATTTAAGTCCTTTCACACAAACATTAACATCAAGGCTTTAGGAAGATATCCCCAAAAGATTCCTCCAATAGCGCAAAGCTAGAAATAGAAATTGCAAACACCACTTGACAACTCTTTGTCATGTGGTGTTTTTCGTATTTACTAGCTGCAAAATGCAGTTTACACATTAGCCCAAAACACTGCGCAAAATGCTAGAAAATAGCACCTTTACGGCAAATTGAAGCTAAAATAGTTGTTAAGTACAAGTGGAATGAGTATATTTGCAGCAGACAATGTATATCCCATCATGAATCAAACAACAATACTTCCCGACGTAGTCTTCGAAACTAGCTGGGAAGTCTGCAACAAAGTCGGTGGCATCTACACCGTACTCTCTACTCGCGCCAAGACGCTCCAACAGCAACTTAAGGATAACCTCATTTTCATCGGACCAGATCTCGGTCAAGGTGGAAAAGACAACCCTCTCTTTATCGAAGACAAAAAAATCCACAAAGATTGGAAGAAAAGTCTTCAAGAAATTGGGCTTCCCATCCGCATCGGACGTTGGGACATCCCTGGACAACCTCTCACTGTCCTCGTAGATTTCCAACCTCTCTTCGCGCAAAAAGACGAGATTTATGGTCGTGCATGGGAACTGTTCCAAGTGGATTCTCTCCACGCCTATGGTGACTATGACGAAGCTTCTATGTTCTCCTATGCAGCAGGTAAAGTGGCTGAAGTCATCACTCAACAGTCCTATTCTGGAAAACGCGTCATTTACCAAGCACACGAATGGATGTCGGGTCTTGGCATGCTCTTCCTCCAGCACAACTGCCCAGAGGTACGCACCATCTTCACCACACACGCCACGAGCATTGGTCGCTCCATAGCTGGCAACAACAAGTTGCTCTATGCTTATTTCAACGGATACAACGGCGACCAAATGGCAAGTGAGCTCTCTATGGAAGCCAAGCACAGCATAGAAAAGCAAAGTGCCCACCGCACTCACTGCTTCACCACTGTGTCTGACTTCACCGACCGCGAGTGCGCACAACTTCTTGACAAACCAGCAGACGTTGTGCTCCCTAATGGTTTTGAACTTGATTTCGTGCCCAAGGGTCCTGCCTTCACCAGCAAGCGTCGCCAAGCCCGTCAACGCATTTTCCAAGTGGCAAAAGCGCTCACTGGACAAACTTTTGACAACGACACACTCATCATCTCCACTTCAGGCCGCAACGACTTCCGTTGCAAAGGCTTTGATGTTTACATGGAAGCGATGAAGCAACTCAACGAGCAGTTGCGGGGTACTAACCAACAAGTGCTCTCGCTCATCGAAGTCCCCTGTTGGTTGCTCGGTCCACGCGCTGATGTGCAAGAACGTCTCCAACTTAAAGGTAAAAAAGCGGCAGCCATTGATACTCCGCTCCACACCCCCATCATCACTCACGACTTATACAACCTCAACGAAGACCGCATCGTCAATCTCATCAAGAGCATGGGCTTTGAAGACTGCACGAACAACAACGTGAAAGTCATTCTCGTGCCTTGCTATCTCGACGGCAACGATGGTATCTTCGATTTGCACTACTACGACCTTCTCACTGCCAACGACCTCACCATCTATCCCTCCTACTACGAACCTTGGGGATATACTCCTCTCGAGAGCGTAGCGTTCAAAACTCCTTGCATCACCACTGATCTCAGCGGTTTCGGACAATGGGTAAACAGCGTATTGGGACACACTGGCACCCTAGAGGATGGCGTAAGTGTATTGCACCGCGACGACAACAATTATTTTGAGTGCGCTGCAGAGATTAGCCAAGTCATTCAGCAATACCTCGCAGCTCCCAAGACAGCTCGTGACAAGATGCGCCGCAATGCCGCAAAATTTGCCAATAAGGCACAATGGGAACACTTCATCGCCTACTATTATAAGGCATACGAATTTGCTCTCAACAAGTAAGTAAGAAATAACAACACATACACAACATGAACGTAAAAATCACAAACGCCAACCAACCTAGTTGGAAGAATGTGACCGTAAAAAGCCACATCCCCGCTGCGTTCCAACCCCTTGATGAGATTGCGCACAACCTTTGGTTCTGCTGGAACCAAGAAGCCCTCGACCTCTTCCGTAGCTTGGACGCAAAGGTTTGGGAAGAAGTGGATCAAAACCCTGTTGAACTTCTCAACCGCATTTCCTATAAGCGTCTCACTGAGCTGAGCGAAGACAAGGAAGTTTTGACACGCATCAAGAAGGTGTACAAACTCTTCCGCGACTACATGGACGAGAAGCCTAACGCCCAACGTGCGTCTGTGGCTTATCTCTGCATGGAGTATGGTATGAACCACAACGTGAAGATTTATTCTGGTGGTCTCGGTGTCCTCGCTGGTGACTACGTGAAAGAAGCTTCAGACTCCAACGTTGACATGTGCGCTGTTGGCTTCCTCTATCGTTATGGCTATTTCACTCAGACCCTCTCTATGGATGGTCAACAAATTGCCAACTACGAAGCACAGGATTTCGACCGTATGCCTATCGAGCGTGTGCTCGATGCTAACGGCAACCAAGTTGTTGTAGACGTGCCCTTCTCCACCTTCACTGTTCATGCCCTCATCTGGCGTGTCAACGTAGGTCGTGTGCCCCTTTATCTTCTCGACACTGACAATGAGATGAACTCTGAATACGATCGCCAAATCACTCACGCTCTCTATGGTGGTGACTGGGAAAACCGCATGAAGCAAGAGTACCTCCTCGGTATCGGCGGTATCCTCGCCCTCAAGAAGCTCGGCATCGAAAAAGACGTATATCACTGCAACGAAGGTCACGCTGCACTCGCTAACCTCCAACGTCTCACCGACTTCGTGGAAAGTGGTCTCAACTTCGACGAAGCACTCGAACTCGTACGTGCTAGCTCACTCTACACCGTGCACACTCCCGTGCCTGCTGGTCACGACTACTTCGACGAATCTCTCTGCGGCAAATATCTCGGACAATTCCCTGGCCGCCTCGGCATCAGCTGGGACGACTTCATGGGTCTCGGTCGCCAAAATCCCAACGACAAAAGCGAACGTTTCTGCATGTCTACCTTCCTCTGCAAGACTTGTCAAGAGGTCAACGGTGTAAGCTGGTTGCACGGTAAGGTTTCTCAGCTCATGTTCCAAGAAATCTGGCCTGGCTACCTCCCTGCTGAGTCTCACCGCGACCACAAGATTCTCTCTCACGATGAGTATGCAGAAGTTTACAATGTGAATCCCGAGGAAAGCCACGTGGGCTATGTCACTAATGGTGTGCACTACCCCTCTTGGTGTGCTAGCGAGTGGAAAAACCTCCACAAGAAGTATTTCGGCGAGGCATTCATCAAGGATCAGAGCAACCAATCTCTTTGGGAAAACATCTACAAGGTGTCTGACAAGGAAGTTTGGGAAACTCGTGTGGCTTTGAAGAAGAAGCTCATCGACTACATCCGTGAACGCTTCCGCGACAACTGGCTCAAGAACCAAGGTGATCCTGCACGTGTGATGTCACTCCTCGACAAGATCAACCCCAACGCTCTCATCATCGGTTTTGCTCGCCGTTTCGCCACCTACAAGCGTGCGCACCTCCTCTTCTCCGACCTCGATCGTTTGGCTAAGATTGTCAACAACCCTGACTATCCCGTACAATTCCTCTTCGCAGGTAAGGCTCACCCCGCTGACGGTGCTGGTCAAGGCCTCATCAAGCACATCCACGACATCTCTCAACGTCCTGAGTTCATCGGTAAGATCATCTTCCTCGACAACTACGACATGGAGTTAGCTCGTCGCCTCGTGAGCGGTGTGGACATCTGGATGAACACCCCCACACGTCCTCTCGAAGCTTCTGGTACTTCTGGCGAAAAGGCACTCATGAATGGTGTTGTCAACCTCTCTGTACTCGACGGTTGGTGGTACGAAGGCTACCGCGAAGGTGCAGGTTGGGCACTCACCGATGTGCGTACTTACCAAGACCAAGGTCAGCAAGACAAACTCGATGCTGCTACTATCTACAGCTTGCTCGAAAACGAAATCATTCCTCTCTACTACAGTCGCAGCGCCTCTAAGGGATACAGCGAAGGTTGGGTGAAGACCGTGAAGAACTCTATCGCGCAAATCGCTCCTTACTACACCATGAAGCGTCAGCTAGACGACTACTACGATCGTTTCTACAATCCTCTCCGTGACCGCTACACTATCATCTCTGCTGAGAACAACCGCCTCGCTCGCGAAATCGCTGCTTGGAAGGAAGCGGTTACCCAACGTTGGGACAACATCCGCGTAGTAGAATCACAACTTTGCGACAACCTCTACGGTGGCAACTTGGTGAGCGACACCGAATTCACCGTGCGCCACGTTGTAGACGAACAAGGCTTGGATGATGCCATTGGCATTGATCTCGTAGTGATGCGTCAAGACCCCGAAACTGGTAACGACGTAATCTACAAGACCTATCCCATGCAAGTGGTGAAAAACGAAGGCAACCTCTACACCTTCGAACTCAAGACCGCTATCGACGTGGCTGGTTCGTTCCGCACTGCCTTCCGCATGTATCCCAAGAACAAGCACTTGTCTTCTCGTCAAGACCTCTGCTACGTTCGTTGGTTCAACTAATCTACTTTTCCGTGCGACAGCAACCCCGCTTCTCTCGCACTGGAAATTCCCCTTTTTGCTCCTCACTGCCACGCAGTGGGGAGCTTTATTTTTGTGCTACCCTATACTACCTGTATTAACAAAATACAAAAACAGAGAATTGTGGCATAAACTTTCTTTCAGTTCGAGAGATCTTAAAATTCTTTAGCTTTTCTCGCCTTATTGGCTACCAACTAGTCAGCCCATTTAGATACTATTACTATTTTCTTCCCACTGGCGCATCATGATAGTTTGGGACACGAAGCAAGAACCCAGATGCAATGTCCATTAGAAAAGATTGCTCAGATCACGATTTCGCTCCTTCCATGCTAAAACCACTACTTACTGCCGTTCCTCGCGTGCGCGTGCACAACGCGTGTACGTACAGCAATTTCGCACTTTTTGCTTTCACAACCTTCACAAAAAGTTTTATAGACCTCTGTGCATCAACTAAATAAGCACAACTTTTGAACGACTCTCAATGCGATGTACTGAAAGAATCCATCTCGAGTCCCAAATAACGAAGGTTCACCCCATAGCCTTCTGAGTTCATTTACAAAACTCTCCTTTTCTCCCCATCCCAAAATTGGGCATTTTCCAGCCATTTTCCAGAGAGACACACAGCAAGCGTTAACACCTACTAAAACAGCCCTTATATCTCCCTCACTTTCATAGGTTTGCAGATAAAAGTGTGAAGGTTGTGAAAGCAAAAAGTGCAAAACTCCTGTGATGCGCGCGCGAGGGAGAGGGGCAAACGCTAGATTGTTAAAGAAAACCACACGCCATTTTCAGCTTATCACAGCAGCATTCACCAATTGTCCGAGAAGCAATCAAAAAACTGCGACTTTCCCGAAAAAACGTCCGACATTTTAGAAAAAAACTCCCACGTTTTCTGGAAATCCTCCGACATTTTAGTCAACAACCTCGGAAAGATTTTCTCCATTAATGGCAAGGAACTTTTAGCAACCTCGAAAACCTCACTGCGACGACACGCTGCCCTTCTTTATAAAAACCAACTTACCGTTTGAAAAGCGCAATAGTTGGTGCTAAAAAGATATAAACCAATAAAAATAATTGGCATAAAGGAACTATGTTTTATCGAATAAATGGCTAACTTTGCATCAACTAAAAAGACTCCAATTTCACTATGAAACTCTTCCTGCAAAGCATTTTGCATCGTTTATGTTCATCACGACTTCTTTTTGCTGTGATGGCATTCTTTTGTCTACTCATTTCCCCTGTTAAAGCCCAAAATGTCAGTTGCTCCTTAGCCAATAAGGTCTATACCGCACCTGGACAGATGGGTAAGGCTTATGCGATATTAAACAACTGGGAACGCAACACTTTGGTACACAAGGTGGGCTACACCTTAAACCTGAATGGGAAGACCACCGAAGAACGCACTATTACGTTAGACACTCCATTGGATTACAATGGCAGTTCAACTATCGCCATTGACATACCCGCTGGCACTCAACCAGGGCTTGACGATTTCTCCGTTACGATTGTATCGGTCAATGGAGCACCCAATCGCAATTTTTCTCCCACAAGCGGAAGCGAGCGTTACACCCTCACTCGTCCAGTATGGCGCAAAGCTGTGGTGGAGGACCTCACAGGAATGTGGTGTCCCAACTGCCCCACTGGCATAGCTTCTCTGGAGCACCTCAACAAAGTTGCTTCTGACCGCGTCATCGGACTAGCAGCGCACGATGGTGACGCATTGAATGCAGGCGATTATAATCATGTCTTCAGAAAATTCCCAGGACGTCCGAAAATTGTACTCAATGGCGCACATGTTGTGGCGCCCTATTACGGCAACAGCGGTACAGACGAACAACCCTTCGGTTTGCTTGCCGATGTAGAAAAGGCTTCTGGGGCACAAAGTGCGGTGGAGGTGAAAGTACAAGCAGCATGGACCGCCGACCACAAAGGCATAGAAGTACGTAGTTCCACGACCTTCCGCTGTCCTGTTTCAGAAAACAAGTATCGTTTGGCTTATGTGCTGACTGCAGATAATTTGAGACATCCTAGTTTTTATCAAAACAACAACGCAACGGGTGACTCAAGATGGGCGAATAGCGTACCAGAGATGAAGTTCTTCTATAATGCACCAGGCACTGTAAAAGACTTGCCTTTTAACGATGTAGTTTTCGCAGCAACGGGTATCTATCAAGGTATCGAAGGTAGTCTTCCTAAGCAAATGCCACTCGATGCTCCCTTCATTCACACTCAGAAATATGGAAGCTTTTCCAACTTAACATCTAGAGCATTCAACTTCATCAAGAAAGACACGAAGGTTCACGCTGTGGTGTTAGTCATTGATCCCGAAAATCGAGAGATTATCAATGCAGAACGTTGCGTTGTAGGGGATTCCTTTTCTCCTTTCTCACAAGACCCAGAGGCGCCTCTCAAGGTTGAACGCATCGAAATGCCTGAGACAGTGACGCAACCACTCAACAGCGAATTTACGCTACAAGCAAAAACTTTCCCCCAAGAAGCCACCAGTGACATCGTGTGGGAAGTGGCAGATTCAAAGGTTATAGAGTCACTCGGTGGCGGTAAATTCCGCGCCCTCAAAGTGGGAGAAACAACTATTACCGCTCGTGCAAAAGACGCTGGCGGAGTGACTGCAAAATGCGTAGTGCGCGTGCCTGCTCCAAATGTGGTACGCATCGAAATGCCTGCGAATTTAACGCAAGCACTCAACAGCGAATTTGTCTTGACAGCTAGGACTTTCCCCCAAGAAGCCACCAGTGACATCGTGTGGGAAGTGGCAGATTCAAAAATCATAGCATCCCTCGGTGACGGCAAATTCCGTACCCTCAAAGTAGGAGAAACCATCATCACCGCACGTGCACAAGATGCAGGTGGTGTGACCGCAAAATGCGTGGTACGCGTGCCAGCTCCCAATGTGGCACGCATCGAAATGCCTGCGACAGTGACGCAACCACTCAACAGCGAATTCGCCTTGACAGCTAAGACCTTCCCCCAAGAAGCAACCAGTGCCATCGTGTGGGAAGTGGCAGATTCAAAAATCATAGCATCCCTCGGTGGTGGCAAATTCCGCGCACTCAAAGTAGGAGAAACCACCATCACCGCACGTGCAAAAGACGCTGGCGGAGTGACTGCAAAATGCGTAGTGCGCGTGCCTGCTCCAAATGTGGTACGCATTGAAATGCCTGCGAATTTAACGCAAGCACTCAACAGCGAATTTACGCTACAAGCAAAGACTTTCCCTCAAGAAGCCACCAGTGCCATCGTGTGGGAAGTGGCTGATAAGACCATCATTTCCTCTATCGGTGGTGGCAAGTTCCGCGCCCTCAAAGTGGGAGAAACCACCATCACCGCACGTGCAAAAGACACTGGCGGAGTGACTGCAAAATGCGTAGTGCGTGTGCCTGCGCCCAATGTGGCACGCATCGAAATACCTGCAAATTTAACGCAACCACTCAACAGCGAATTTACGCTACAAGCAAAGACTTTCCCCCAAGAAGCCACCAGTGACATCGTGTGGGAAGTGGCAGATTCAAAGGTTATAGAGTCACTCGGTGGCGGTAAATTTCGCGCCCTCAAAGTAGGAGAAACGACTATTACCGCACGTGCACAAGATGCAGGTGGTGTGACCGCAAAATGCGTGGTGCGTGTGCCTGCGCCAATTGTAGCACGCATCGAAATGCCTGAGACAGTGACGCAACCACTCAACAGCGAATTTACGCTACAAGCAAAAACTTTCCCCCAAGAAGCCACCAGTGCCATCGTGTGGGAAGTCGCAGATTCAAAGGTTATAGAGTCACTCGGTGGTGGCAAATTCCGCGCACTCAAAGTAGGAGAAACGACTATTACCGCTCGTGCAAAAGACGCTGGCGGAGTGACTGCTCAATGCGTAGTGCGCGTGCCTGCGCCCAATGTGGTACGCATCGAAATGCCAGCGACATTGACGCAACCACTCAACAGCGAATTTACCTTGCAAGCGAAGACATTCCCCCAAGAAGCCACCAGTGCCATCGTGTGGGAAGTAGCAGATTCAAAGGTTATAGAGTCACTCGGTGGCGGTAAATTCCGCGCCCTCAAAGTAGGAGAAACCACCATCACCGCACGTTCAAAAGACGCTGGTGGTGTGACTGCAAAATGCGTAGTGCGCGTGCCTGCGCCAAATGTGGCACGCATTGAAATGCCTGCGAATTTAACGCAACCACTCAACAGCGAATTTACCTTGACCGCTAAGACTTTCCCCCAAGAAGCCACCAGTGACATCGTGTGGGAAGTGGCTGATAAGACCATCATTTCCTCTATCGGTGGTGGCAAGTTTCGCGCCCTCAAAGTGGGAGAAACCACCATCACCGCACGTGCACAAGATGCAGGTGGTGTGACCGCAAAATGCGTAGTGCGCGTGCCTGCGCCAAATGTGGCACGCATTGAAATGCCTGCGAATTTAACGCAACCACTCAACAGCGAATTTACGCTACAAGCAAAAACTCTCCCCCAAGAAGCCACCAGTGCCATCATGTGGGAAGTGGCAGATTCAAAGGTTATAGAGTCACTCGGTGGTGGCAAATTCCGCGCCCTCCAAGTAGGAGAAACAACCATTACCGCACGTGCAAAAGACGCTGGCGGAGTGACTGCAAAATGCGTAGTTACTGTTATTGCCCCCACGGCAATAGTGTCTCAGACTATCCCTCTCGTAGTTTATCGCAACAACACGACGCTTCTGATCGAAGAGGCACCAGCAGGACTTCCTGTTGTGATCTACGACTTATTGGGACGAAAATTAGCTAGCGGTCGTACGAATGCCTCAACAACCCGTCTCCATGTGGGAGAATCTCCGCTGTGGATTGTGGTTGTTGGGAACAAAACATATCGCTTAAAACAGTAGTTTCCAATAATATCCGATTTTTACGCATCAAACTAATCAACTCATGATAAATAACAAACTTATTCTATCATTTGCGGTCAGTGTGCTCAGCATGGTTGGGTACACGGCTAAAGCAAATCCTGTGGATATCAGGAAAGCAACAGACATTGCGCGTCAATATATGAGACAGCCAGTGGCAGTGCCTACTCCTGGTTCTTCTACTATTAGCACAAGATCTGTAGCTGAAGCCCCTGCTTACCACCTCTTTGTCAGCAAAGAGGAGCAACGATTTGTCATTGTTTCAGGGGAAAGCCAAATGAATGAAGTGGTGGGTTATGGAAAATTATCCACAGGCGATGTCAATGCTTTGCCACCACAAGTTCACGCTTTGTTGCAACAATACACGGAAACAGTGCGTCAAGTGCGCAGTGGACAACAGCCTGCAGCTTCTCTTCCTAAATCGCTGAAGCGCTATGTGACTCCTCTTGTCACAGCTCAGTGGGGGCAGAGTTATCCTTACAATAGCAAAACCCCTGTTATCAATGGGAAACCCACCTACACGGGCTGCGTAGCCACAGCTGCTGCACAATTTTTGTATTTCTACAAATGGCCTAAACAGCGTCCAGCACTCTATGTCCGCAAAGCTGGTGACGGAGACGAAGCCGACACATCGCCCACCTATCTTTGGGAGGCAATGAAGGACACACGCGAGCAAATGAAAGACTTCCGTTCTGTGCACGCTGTTGGTCGTCTGCTGGTAGACGTGGGTAAAGCCATTCGCATCACATTCGGCACCCAAGCCAGTCCCTCCAACATCGAATACACCCTCGATGCTTTGCAAAATGACTTTGGTTATACCACACGCTTGTTGCACCGCGATCGCATGCAAGCGGACGAATTTCGTGAAGCAATCATGCAAGAGCTTTCCGATGGCTACCCTGTGATGGTTTGCGGTGGTATCCATGCCTTTATTTATGATGGCTATGACCGACGCGGCTTCATTCATGCCAACTTTGGTTGGGATGGTCAAGGCGATGGCTATTATGATATTAACACCATCACCACTCCTCTGCCTGGTCCGTTTATGGGCAATGGGCAGTTTTGGGAAAACCAAGTGGTACTGATGGCGCACCCTAAGAATGGACAATACCCGGACTTCCCCACCCCACAACGCACATTGGGCGCGCGCAAGAATGCTGCTTTTGAAATTAGTCCCCGAACAGGAGACGCAAACACTCGTTTTAATGCAACGATTTCCTCTGGTTCTTACCATCCAATGAATGGAGAGTTCTATCGTTTCACTGGACAAGTGGGCATTGCGGTGATGGATCAAAAAGGGAATACGGTAAAACTGATTAACTCTAACAATAGGAATTTTGAATGGACAACCATTTTCATGACACAAAATATCCCTATTGAAGACATTCATTTTGCTGACATTCCTCAAGGCGACTATCTCTTGGTGCCCGTTTCACGTGAGCTAGTGGCGAAGAATCCAGATAAATACGAGGCGTGGTATCCTATTGAATATGCCAATCGCATGAAGTTGGCAGTAACCAGTAGCGGAGTCTCCGTGACGGATGAGATCCAAGGGGGTGCCTTGACCGTGTGCCGAGCCCCCGAAATGCTCTTCCCCGCTTATGCAAACGTAGGAGAACCTGCCATGATAACCTTCGGCGTGCGTAATCCCAATGTGGATGAAGTGCATGGCAATTTGAGAATGACGTTTGAACCCGTGAATGGTGGGGCTAAATTTGTGGCTCCTTTCACCAACAATAGCATTGTGTCATTCCGCCGTTTGGCAGACACACAAGTGGCAGTGAACTTTCCCACAAATTACTCCGACAACACGGGTCCTCATGCGATGGCTCCAGGACGTTACAATGTGAAACTAGTGTTGGAAACAACCAATACTAAGACCAAACAATTCATACCTCTTGGTGCAGATCAAAATTTCCAAATCGATGTTTTGCCTTATCCTGAAATCAAAATTAAGGTAGACAATATTGATTTCTTGGTGAATGGCAATGAAGTCAATCAACAAGTATTTGATGTCACCAAACAACGAGAAATTGGTATGCGGATTCATACAGAAATCCGTGGCAATAATCAAAAGTACTATTATAGCAAGATTTACTATCGTTTAGTTTGTCCAGAAGCCAACGAGTCGATTGAAGCTGGACAATCTGGAAATGTGACATTACGCCCCTTCCAACGCACAGAACCAAACTCAACAGTTGCCAAAATTGACCTCAAACGCTTAACGCCTGGACGTCGCTACGAGGTTCACGTTGAGATTGACGAGAATGGTAAACGCCGTGAGATTTGGACAAACGACTATCCTCGTGCGCAAATAATGGTGGTGAATGGAAAAAGCAATTCGACACCAGACCACCCCACCAAGCCTGTTGTTCCCCCAACTCCCGAACAACCTTCTCAACCCGAAACCCCGAAGGCTACACAGGTGGTGCTGGATGCAACCCTACGCAATGTGACTGTGGACGATGTCTTCAATCTAGTTGCTAATGTCTTACCCAAGGAAGCTAACCAAAAGGTGACGTGGCACTTGAGCCAACCTGGTATTCTGGACATGGTCGGAAATGGTCAATTCAAAGCCTTGAAAGCGGGAGAAGTGACCATCACTGCTACTGCACAAGATGGTAGCGGAATGAAGGCTACATGCCACGTAACGGTGAAGAATCCGATGACTACACAAGTGGTGCTGAATGAAACGCAACACCACGCGATTGTAGATGATGTATTCACCCTTACTGCTAATGTAATGCCCGAAAAGGCAGCACAATACGTGGTTTGGACGATGGATAGAACTGACATCCTCCAAGACTTGGGTGAAGGTAAGTTCAAAGCCTTGAAAGCTGGAGAAGTGATCATCACCGCTACTGCACAAGATGGTAGCGGAATGAAGGCTACATGCCGCGTGGTGGTTAAGAATCCGATGGCTACACAAGTGGTACTGAACAAAACTCAGCATAATGCGATTGTAGATGATGTATTCACCCTTACCGCTAAAGTAATGCCCGAAAAGGCAGCACAAAACGTGGTTTGGACGATGGATAAAACCAACACTCTCCAAGATTTAGGCAATGGCAAGTTCAAAGCCTTGAAAGCTGGAGAAGTGACCATCACTGCTACTGCACAAGATGGTAGCGGAATGAAGGCTACATGCCACGTGGTGGTTAAGAATCCGATGGCTACACAAGTGGTGCTGAA
>LT608321.1:678158-896328 GCA_900095835.1 Ihuprevotella massiliensis
CTACACAAGTGGTGCTGAATGAAACGCAACACCACGCGATTGTAGATGATGTATTCACCCTTACTGCTAATGTAATGCCCGAAAAGGCAGCACAATACGTGGTTTGGACGATGGATAGAACTGACATCCTCCAAGACTTGGGTGAAGGTAAGTTCAAAGCCTTGAAAGCTGGAGAAGTGATCATCACCGCTACTGCACAAGATGGTAGCGGAATGAAGGCTACATGCCGCGTGGTGGTTAAGAATCCGATGGCTACACAAGTGGTACTGAACAAAACTCAGCATAATGCGATTGTAGATGATGTATTCACCCTTACCGCTAAAGTAATGCCCGAAAAGGCAGCACAAAACGTGGTTTGGACGATGGATAAAACCAACACTCTCCAAGATTTAGGCAATGGCAAGTTCAAAGCCTTGAAAGCTGGAGAAGTGACCATCACTGCTACTGCACAAGATGGTAGCGGAATGAAGGCTACATGCCACGTGGTGGTTAAGAATCCGATGGCTACACAAGTGGTGCTGAATGAAACGCAACACCACGCGATTGTAGATGATGTATTCACCCTTACTGCTAATGTAATGCCCGAAAAGGCAGCACAATACGTGGTTTGGACGATGGATAGAACTGACATCCTCCAAGACTTGGGTGAAGGTAAGTTCAAAGCCTTGAAAGCTGGAGAAGTGATCATCACCGCTACTGCACAAGATGGTAGCGGAATGAAGGCTACATGCCGCGTGGTGGTTAAGAATCCGATGGCTACACAAGTGGTACTGAACAAAACTCAGCATAATGCGATTGTAGATGATGTATTCACCCTTACCGCTAAAGTAATGCCCGAAAAGGCAGCACAAAACGTGGTTTGGACGATGGATAAAACCAACACTCTCCAAGATTTAGGCAATGGCAAGTTCAAAGCCTTGAAAGCTGGAGAAGTGACCATCACTGCTACTGCACAAGATGGTAGCGGAATGAAGGCTACATGCCACGTGGTGGTTAAGAATCCGATGGCTACACAAGTGGTGCTGAATGAAACGCAACACCACGCGATTGTAGATGATGTATTCACCCTTACTGCTAATGTAATGCCCGAAAAGGCAGCACAATACGTGGTTTGGACGATGGATAGAACTGACATCCTCCAAGACTTGGGTGAAGGTAAGTTCAAAGCCTTGAAAGCTGGAGAAGTGATCATCACCGCTACTGCACAAGATGGTAGCGGAATGAAGGCTACATGCCGCGTGGTGGTTAAGAATCCGATGGCTACACAAGTGGTACTGAACAAAACTCAGCATAATGCGATTGTAGATGATGTATTCACCCTTACCGCTAAAGTAATGCCCGAAAAGGCAGCACAAAACGTGGTTTGGACGATGGATAAAACCAACACTCTCCAAGATTTAGGCAATGGCAAGTTCAAAGCCTTGAAAGCTGGAGAAGTGACCATCACTGCTACTGCACAAGATGGTAGCGGAATGAAGGCTACATGCCACGTGGTGGTTAAGAATCCGATGGCTACACAAGTGGTGCTGAATGAAACGCAACACCACGCGATTGTAGATGATGTATTCACCCTTACTGCTAATGTAATGCCCGAAAAGGCAGCACAATACGTGGTTTGGACGATGGATAGAACTGACATCCTCCAAGACTTGGGTGAAGGTAAGTTCAAAGCCTTGAAAGCTGGAGAAGTGATCATCACCGCTACTGCACAAGATGGTAGCGGAATGAAGGCTACATGCCGCGTGGTGGTTAAGAATCCGATGGCTACACAAGTGGTACTGAACAAAACTCAGCATAATGCGATTGTAGATGATGTATTCACTCTTACCGCTAAAGTAATGCCCGAAAAGGCAGCACAAAACGTGGTTTGGACGATGGACAAAACCAACATCCTCCAAGATTTGGGCGAGGGAAAGTTCAAAGCCTTGAAAACTGGAGAAGTCACCATCACTGCTACTGCACAAGATGGTAGCGGAATGAAGGCTACATGCCGCGTGGTGGTTAAGAATCCGAAGGCTACACAAGTGGTGCTGAATGCTTCCAATAAGTTTGTTTATGTGGAAGAAATCTTTACACTCAACGCCAACATATTACCCGAAAAGGCAGTACAGAAGGTAAACTGGGAACTGAGTAATGCTACGATAGTCGAATCTTTAGGTGACGGTCGCTTCCTTGCCTTGAGAGAAGGTAGAACCACTATTACCGCTGTGGCTACTGATGGCAGTGGAGTACGTGCAGTGTGTCACGTGGTGGTACAAGCAAAGAAACCCGTGGTGCCAGAAATACCCAAAGCAACAGAAGTTGTGCTTGATTCTTTACAACGCACAGTGCACGCTGAGGAAGAATTTACGCTGATTGCTAAAGTAATGCCCGAGCAGGCAGTACAAAAAGTGGTTTGGACGATGGATAAAACAGACATTCTCCAAGACTTGGGCGAAGGTAAATTCAAAGCTCTGAAAACTGGTGTAGTGACTATCACAGCCACTGCACAAGATGGTAGCGGAGTGAAGGCAACATGCCATGTGACTGTGATACCTCCAACGACATTAGACCTCAAAAAAACTGATGTACGCCATAGCCTGCACTGGGAAGGCGCAACCTTAGTTTTGCGCGGCGCAAAACCTGGTTCTATTGTTCGAGTTTATTCGATGAAGGGTAAGAAGTTACACCAATTAGTGACAACAGATTCAGAAGTCCGCATTGACTTTGGACTGTGGCAGGGAGTGTATCTCCTAGAAACCAATGATGGCTTCCGCCGAAAGGTAGTACGCTAATAAAGGGATTGCCCTAGAGCCACAGAGTTTCTTTGTACTAACAAAACTATTTTTATCATGACCGCACCAAGCATCGCGTCTTGGTGCGGTCATTTGCGCATAAAACCATCAGTGAGAAAGGGGCATTCTGCTCATTTAGATTTTTCAAATCTTCCTCTAAAAGTAGAGATTACAGAAGAAAATACAGACAAACTGCGATACTTCCCCTTTTTTTTCGTAACTTTGCAGTTGATTATAATGGGATTAGTCTACACTGTTGCAGACAAAACCCCAAACAAAACCATTCGTAATGAGCGCAAAGAAGATATTGTACATCACCCAAGAGATTTTCCCCTATGTACCTGAGTCGCAAATGGCAACAGCAGGACGCGAATTGCCACAGGCTATCCAAGAAAAGGGCTACGAAATTCGTACCTTTATGCCTAGATGGGGAAACATCAACGAACGTCGCAACCAGTTGCACGAAGTGATTCGCCTCTCGGGCATGAACATTATCATCGATGATACAGATCACCCTCTTATCATCAAGGTGGCTTCTATTCAAGCTGCTCGCATGCAGGTGTATTTCATCGACAACGATGATTTCTTCCACAAGCGTGAAATGCGCACTGACAATGAGGGTAATGAATATGAAGACAACGCTGAACGTGCCATTTTCTATGCACGCGGTGTACTCGAAACTGTGAAGAAGCTCCGCTGGGTGCCCGATGTAATCCACTGCCAAGGCTGGATTTCGTCTATCGTGCCACTCTACATCAAGCAAGCTTTCAATGATTCTCCCTCGTTCGCGAACACAAAAGTGGTGTATTCTTCCTACGAAGATACCACCACACTTGCACCAACCAACAACTTTGCAGAATGTGTGAACTTGCGCGAAGCAACTCCAGAATTGATAGCACAAACTGGCATCGATTTCACCAAGCCTCATGCACTTGAGCAACTCGCAGTTCATTTCAGTGACGGCTTCATCCAAGAAGGAAAAGTAGATGCACTCACAGAACACGCCGAAAAAAGCGGTATCCCCGTGCTTGCTACTAATGGTGGAACTCCCTCATTGGAGGAATATGAAGCCTTCTACCAACAAGTGTTTGGCGAAGGCGAACAATAACCCGCCCATCCTGCCGTTATAGAAGGGTGCAACGAATGGTTGTGCATCCAATGGTTATGCACAATTTCTAGTTCTCCTGATTCTGAAACTCCCACACCACTCAATAGTTTATGAAGGCTTATCTCTCTCTTTGTGCCTTACTCTTTGGCGCAGCAGCCCTCACCACTGCTTGTAATGAAGACACCACTAGTTTGGGTGCCGACATCATGCCCGAAGCGGACAAGGTGTTCACCGAACAACTGACGGTGAAAGTTCCTACGCAGACCGTGAAAACGGGAGCTATCGCAGCACGCACCAATAATAGTTATCTAGGTAGCGTGATTGATCCTGTCACCAACATCCGCACCACCAACGGATTTGTGTCGCAATTCTTCATTCCAGAAGTGACACTTTTTCCAGCACGCGAAAAGATGATGACGGACCAGAGTGGAAATATCGTGGCAGACTCATGCTCCATGACGTTTTGGCATGTCAACTACTTTGGCGATTCCCTTGCCACCATGAAGGTGACCGCCCAAGAGATTGACACCGAAAAGACACCCAACGGCAACACGACCTACTACACCAACCTCAACCCAGAGGAATGGTTGAAACAAGGAGGAGAACAACAAACTGCTTCTTACTCCATCTTTGACCAAACGCAACCTAAAGCGCAGGTGGAAAACAAAGCGAACTATCGTTATTTCAACATCCGCCTTTCTAAGGAGTTTGCACAGCGCATCTTGAATGCCTACTACGAGCATCCAGAGTACTTCAAAGATAGCTATGCCTTTGCTCACCACGTGCTTGGTGGTTTCTATCTCAAACACGCAGGTGGTTTGGGAGCTATGGTGCAAGCAGAGCATTTAGCCCTCAATTTGTTCTATCGTTTCCGCCCAGATGTGGCAAATCATCCCGATAGTATCATCTCTGATGTGCAAGTACTCACCTCTACTGAGGAAGTGATTCAAACGTCTCGCATCGAAAATGAGATTCCATCAAGTTTGCTTGACAACACAAAGGATTTCACCTACGTCAAATCGCCTACTGCATTGCACACGGAAGCAGTGCTTCCCATTGACGACATCGTAGCGAACGGACACTACAGTGACTCTATCAACAGTGCTCGACTTTATCTGCGCACTATAGCTGAAGAGAGCACCACGCAGAAGTTGCAAGAAGCACCACCCTATCTCGTGATGATGCGTGTTGCTGATTTTGAAACCTTCTTCGAAAAGAACCAGCTTCCCAACGGACGCACCTCTTTTTATGCCGCTTTGGACAGCAAAGGTAGCAGCAAACAAAAAGCTACCAAAAGTTATCCATTTACCAACATCGCGCCCCTCCTCACGATTATGCGCAATGAGCGTGATGCAGGCGCAGGAGTGCTAGCTACAGACTCTGAAGCTACTCGCAAAGCCAAATGGGCAGCTTGGGAACAAAAGAATCCCAACTGGAATCGCGTAGCTATCGTTCCCGCTACCCCTGTGTACGTCACGACAACAGATCCTTTGACAGGCAAGCCCATCAAAACCTTGGCTCGCTTGAACTATGCTTTCGGACTCTATGGAGTACGTCTGGCAGGTGGCCAGACCAACGGCGTAGACCTTTCTGTGATATACAGTCGCTTCAACAACTAATCTCTTCCAAAGGGACGCAAGTAATTGTGTCCCTTTACTTTTGTTCAAACCTAGGAAAAGAATAGACAGCAACAAGAAGCTCACACACTTGCGTATCAAGATGGAAATATAGAAAACAAAGCACAAAGGGCACACCCCACTTCTATGTAGTTTTATGATTCTCCATAACCACCACCCTTCCGCATAATTAGAGAATCATGATGATACAACACGAAGTGCAACCCTATGTAGCTTTTTGACGCTCCACAACCACCAAAATCCATCCTTGATACTTCGGTTACCTCTATACTAGGTTCCATCGTTTCTGCTCCATCTCCTCCTTTTAACACTCACCCTTTTCATCATTTTGTCATGCGCGCGCTCGTTTTTGCTGCAGGTCTTGGCACTCGCCTTCGTCCTCTCACCGACACCATGCCCAAAGCCATGGTTCCCGTTTGTGGAAAACCTCTATTGCACCACACCATCTCTCGACTCGTTGCAGCGGGTGCCACTGAAATCGTGGTGAATGTGCACCATTTTGCAGAACAAATCATCGACTATGTGGCGCAACATGATTGGGATGTCCCTATTCGCATCTCCGATGAGCGCAAACTTCTCCTCAACACCGGTGGAGGTCTGCGCCAAGCTCTCGCGCTATTTTCCCCTTCCGACGAACCGATTCTCATTCATAATGTAGATATTTTGAGCAATGCAGATCTCAGAGCATTGTACCACGAAGTACTGCAATCACAAGCCGACGCCCTCTTGTTGGTGAGTGAGCGTAAGACAGAGCGTTATCTTCTATTTGACGACAACCACCGCTTAATGGGATGGGAAAACATCGCCACCCACGAAGTGCGCTCACCCAACCCAGAGCTCATCCCAAGCAACTATCACCACTTCGCGTTCTCGGGCATCCACTTTGTCTCCCCACGTTTGGCAACAGCCCTCTCTTCCTATCCGGAGGCATTCCCCATCATGGATTTTTACCTCAACGAGTGCCAGCATTTCCACTTTCAAGCGAAGGTAGCACAAGATCTACACCTCCTCGATGTGGGAAAACTCGACACCCTCAGCGCTGCCGAAGCATTCTTGCAAGCAGAAGACAATCTATAGGTCATGCAACTTTGAGAAAACACTTCTCTCGTTTTGCGATAAGAAAACTCCTCTTACAAGCCGAATTCTGCCAAGTAAAATTATCACAATGCACCAAAAAGCAACCTTTCTGGTAGAAAAACTAAAAAAAAAGGCTCCATCATTTGGTCGTTTCAGAAAAAGCTCTTACCTTTGCACTGCGTTTGAGAGATAACGCCACTGCAATACCTTCTACGTAAGGCGAAAGTACTTAAGAAGGCAGTGAAACGCGGAAATAGCTCAGTTGGTAGAGCACAACCTTGCCAAGGTTGGGGTCGCGAGTTCGAGTCTCGTTTTCCGCTCACATTTGGACAAGTTGAATCACTTCCAAGCCCAGGTGGCGGAATGGTAGACGCGCTCGTTTCAGGTGCGAGTGTTTCACGACGTGCAGGTTCGAGTCCTGTTCTGGGCACAAGAATCGCATAAGGTTCAACACGACAAACTTGTGGTTGAGTTCCCCCTTACTCAACAATGTAAACACAAGAAAAGAAAGAATGGAGAGGTGGCGGAATTGGTAGACGCGCTACTTTGAGGGGGTAGTGTCAATTGCGACGTGGGAGTTCGAGTCTCCTCCTCTTCACATTCTGCGGAAATAGCTCAGTTGGTAGAGCACAACCTTGCCAAGGTTGGGGTCGCGAGTTCGAGTCTCGTTTTCCGCTCTATAGTTTAAGACTATCCTCTTTTGGATAGTCTTTTTTTGTGCCCAATATTAACTATGCTACGCACTCCGCTTTTCGCCTTTTATCCCACATAGCAAAGAAAACTTTCAAGATGAAGAAAGGTATATTATTGAGAGAATATTTTGCTACCACTGATTTTCAAACTAAAACTCCCAACATTCTATTAGAAAAAAGGAAAATCGAGAGAGGTTAGTGCCTAGCACCCTGAAAGTAATCTCTACACCTTTACATCTTTCCCTCTAAAGTCAGTCACGTATTGATGATTTTATAGTGGTCAACATTGCATTTTTGCTGCAAAAAAACACGTCATTTCGAAAGAAGTTTGTACTTTTGAGGACGAAACGTTATCATGTCAGAACATAGGCATCTTAAATAATACCGATAAAAAGACTAACGAAATATGGTTATCCACTTCCAACTTAATTACCTCACACAATGGGGAGAACACATTGCAGTTGAAATAGATGGCAATGCGAATAACCCTGTTGTTTTATCTACAGAGGATGGCAAACAGTGGGAAACAACTGTCAAATTGCCTCATCGACACGCAGGAGAATTGGTCACCTACCGCTATAGCGTATGGCGCGGCACACAACGCGTGCGTCAAGAACGTGGAGCACAACGCCACATCATTCACGCAGAAAGCCAAGTCGAAGCCGCCTATTTTGCGACTGACAATTGGCGCGACCTTCCACAACATAATGCTCTCTTCTCACTTGCCTTTTCTGGTGACTTTGGAGCAGAACATCCTGCTAGCGCTTCACTAGCCAAATCTACTTATACTCTTCGAGTTCTTTGCCCCACCCTTCGTCAGCGTGGGCTTAAACTCGCTCTTGTCGGAGAAAGCAAGGCACTCGGTGCGTGGAATCCTGCTGAAGCTATCGTTCTTGAAGAGGTTGCAGCCAACCACTGGCAACTCACACTTGACACCAAACAACTGGAACCGTCAAGCGACTACAAATTTGTTACTCTCAACAGCACAGGGAAGGTGGAAGAATGGGAAGGTGGAAATAATCGACAACTCCTACTTCCTCAACTAGACGAAGGAGTACATTTCTTTGCTCCAGAAATAGAAGTTTACTTCTCTAACATCCACCCACGCATTGCAGGAACTGCCGTTCCTGTTTTCTCCCTTCGCAGTGAGGGCAGTCAGGGCGTGGGCGACTTTGGAGATTTGAAACACATGGTGGATTGGGCAGTTGCAACCAAACAGAAAGCGCTGCAAATTCTTCCCATCAACGACACCACTATCACAGGAACCTGGGTAGACTCATATCCCTACAACTCCATCTCTATCTACGCTTTCCATCCCATGTACGTAGACTTAAGAGAGGTGCCCAAATTGAATAATGCACAGAAGCAAGCTCAATTCGATAAAGAATTCCGCGAGCTCAATGCACTTCCACAAGTGGACTACGATCGCGTCAATAAGACGAAGCGAGACTACTTGTTGCTTGCATTTAGAGAAAGTGGTAAGCAATTGCTAGAAACTCAAGAGTTCAAGATATTCTTAGACAAGAATTCCCATTGGCTCCGTCCTTATGCCGCCTTCTCTTATTTGCGCGACAAGTTTGGTACTCCGGACTTCAGTAAGTGGCCCGAACATTCCACCTACGATAAAGTTGCGATAGAACAACTCTGTTCNCAGCGAATTGCCCAAAGCAGTTCGCTTTTTCGTTTTTCATCACAATAGAGGCTTTTTTCTCCATTTTCTGTACTATCCAAATCGCACCACAGCTGAGAAACTAATCAATGTAATAGAGAAAGAATAACCTACCCTAAGCAACTACTACGCCTATTATGAACATTTACGCTCGCTATTTTGACAACGAAATTGTAGTTCACAGCCCTGACGAACTGTTTAATTTCTTAGCTTCGCTGCAGGATATCAATGTAGACGACCGACTTGTTGAGGAACTTACCGCATATATCAACAGCGATATCACCTACCCCAAGCGATACAAAGTGCGTCCTCGCGTTTACTTTATCCTCATCAAGACTACTGCCGATAGTTTGGAAGAGTTTAAAGCCAACAACAAGAATGCCAACGCACAGTCTCACGAAGGATATCCTGCACCACCCTTGCGCAAAGACCCACGACTTAACGCCTTGGAAGAAGAAAACGAAGGTTGGTATTTTGGAAGAGTCAATTTCAAGCGCGTAATTCTCATTCCTGGAACGCAAAAGTTCCAATACCGTGACACTTCATTTGCTGCTTACGTTCGTGCCATTTCTGCCAAAGATTGCTATGATCGCATGATAGAACACCTCAAGAATCGACAAGACGTAGATCCACGTAGCCAATTCCCTTCTGCGAGAGGTGCAAACTTCACCTATGAATTTGTTGGAGATAGCGTTCCCGTTCGTCAAGAACAAAGCAACTAATACTGTTGCATTCGCTCTAAAGTACACATATTTCTCCGTTAAGAAACGACATTCCTAGCATCGAACAAGACTAACAAAAAGGCTCCTCCTTATTCCATCGAACAAGGAGGAGCCTTATTTATAGACAAGCCATTAGTTACTTGCCATACGTATAATCGAGTAGGGGCACAACACAGCAGCAGATTTCGCAGGAATCACAAAGCGTTGAGGTACAGCTTCGCCATTATCAGAACGCTGAATTTCATTAGAATCCACCGCATTGCAGCGAGCATCAACGCCAAGTCCCATCATTAGTAGATAGTCACTGCTAGGGAGCAACACAATTTCTGGTTGGTCACCCAAATTGACGGCAACAACGTAATCTAGTTCGTGACGTTCATACAGACTCTTGCCATTGATGCGGAAAACAACAGACGTTTCTGAAGAAGGCAAGAAACTCACATACTCACGCACCTTTTGAGCATCCCCCAGACTAAAAGCTAAGTCTGCACTGCGCAGTTCCATCAATTCACGATAGTATGCATAGACCTCTTTGTGCGAATCACGACGACTCCAATCAATGGTGTTGATAGAATCTGGCGACTTATAAGAATTGTGCACCATCTTCTTGTCGCGGAAGAGTTCTTCACCAGCTTGAATGAAAGGCACACCTTGAGAGGTGAATACTAAGGTCTGTGCCAAAAGATTCAAACGCACCAATTCTTCTTCACAAAGGTTGGGAATCGAATTCTTGATACGGTCGTTCAAACACATATCATCATGGCAAGACACATAAGTAATCAATTGGTGAGGTTGCTCAGCCCAAGGAGACTTGCTGTAGTTCACCTTGCTATAATCCACTTGAGGGTGAGGAATACCGCCCACGATGCCCATTTTCACACTCTCTTTATTGCCTAGCAAGCCAGCAAGCATAGCCGGTTGTTTGTCATTACTGAAAGGACCACGCAGCGCATCACGCAATTCGTCACTAAAAGCTGCAATTCCAGGCATGCGATGCACCTCTGCTTTCATCGCCGCATCCCCTTCGGGCAATGCAGGAGCACCAGCCGCCCAACCTTCACCATAGATCAGCACCCTAGGATTGATTTTCTCAGCCGCTTTGCGGATACTGCGCATGGTTTCAATGTCGTGAATTCCCATAAGGTCGAAGCGGAATCCATCGATGTGATATTCCTTCATCCAATACTCCACACTCTCTACCATAAACTTGCGCATCATCGCACGTTCAGAAGCAGTTTCGTTACCGCACCCCGAAGCATCACTCAAACTTCCGTCAGCCTTGTGGCGGAAGAAATAGCCTGGAACCGTACGCTCAAAGTTGGAGCCTTCTGTGTTAAAGGTATGGTTGTACACCACATCGAGCACGACCTTTAGTCCTGCTTCGTGCAGTGCTTGCACCATTTGTTTGAACTCGCGGATGCGCACTTCAGGTTGATAAGGATCTGTGGAATAAGAACCTTCCGGCACGTTATAGTTCAAAGGATCATAACCCCAGTTATATTGCGGAACATCCAATTTCGTTTCATCCACAGAAGCATAGTCAAACGAAGGCAAGATATGCACATAAGAAATGCCCAAACGCTTCAAATGATCCAACCCCGCAGGACTTCCTTGCAGAGTTTTCACTCCTTTTTCGGTCAGTGCTAAAAACTTACCGCGATGCTGAAAGTTCGCATGCTCACTCATACTGAAGTCACGGTGGTGCATCTCATAGATAGCCCCACTTTCAAAAAGGCGATACTGTGGTTTGTCCTTCTCCCATCCTGCAGGATTCGTGTCTTTCAGGTCAATCACAGCCGCGCGCTGTCCGTTCACGCCCACCGCCCGAGCATTGATACCTGGAGTTTCTCCGCGCCACTTACCATCTACTTTTACTTCAAAGGTGTAAAACTTTCCTTTGAGATCACCCTTCACAGGCTTCGACCACGTGCCATCAGCACCTTTATCTAGTTTTAGCGTCTTCCACGCCTTTCCTTCGTGCCCTGTCTTATACAGTCTTAGGCGCACTTGTTCAGCAGTAGGGGCCCAAAGTTGAAATGTCGTAGCCGCAGGAGCATACATCATCTCCAGCCAAGGCGCACTAGGCACGGGCAGACTCTCCCACGCAGTATTGGGTTGTTGTGCAAAAGTCATAAGTGAAGAAAAAGCTAGCGCACTAGCCATTATCAAATTTCTTACCATTATATCTGTATTATTTAGGCGCACTCCCCGTCATCAAACGCATTGACAACATCAGTTATGCCATATTTATATCTTTATTATTACATCCAAAGATAGCAATTTCCACCCTTACCACCAAATTATCCTGACCTAAATGCATAGAAACTGCATTATATTGTAGATTTCGTTTCAGAACAAGCACTCAAAAAGCACAGAAAAGTGCTACAATAGAAGTAAATTTACCTGACATTTCCACTAAAAAGGCTTGATTTCCTCATCATAATGCCAAATTTCGCAGAATATTTTGGTTATATCGACCATATCCTTTACCTTTGCCTTCGTACAACATGGTGTTTTACCGCAAAACATCAACTAATCTTCTCACGCATATGAAAAAGATTTTTCTCTATGCAGCTTTCCTCGGTGCAGTGATTTCCATGGGTAGCTGCGTTAGCAAAAAGGAATTCCAACAACTCAAAGGCGATTACACCAACCTCCAAGGACTCTATAACCAATCACAGGTAGACCTCGCCACAGCACGCACACACGGCAAGAGTCTCGAAGACCGCCTCGCCGATGCACAGCGCGAAAACTCCGAACTCAAACGTCAGCTCTCCGCCCTCCAAGGCTCTCTCGACAAAAGTTTGGTGCAAAACAACCAAGGCAGTATCAACATCTCTAAGCTCGTCGACGAAATCAACGCTTCCAACAAATACATCAAGCAACTTGTGGAGGCTAAGACCAAGAGCGATTCGCTCAACCTTGTGCTCACCAACAACCTCACTCGCTCTCTCTCACGCGACGAACTCCAAGAGGTGGATGTCAAAGTGCTCAAGGGTGTAGTTTATGTATCGCTTGCCGACAATATGCTCTATCGCTCGGGATCCTACGAAGTGAACGACCGTGCAAAGACTACCCTCTCCAAGATTGCTAAAATCCTTGGTGACTACAAGGACTTTGAGGTATTGGTAGAAGGCAACACCGACGATGTGCCCATCACTCGTCCCAACATTCGCAACAACTGGGATCTCTCTGCCCTTCGTGCCTCTAGCGTGGTTCAAGTGTTGCAAAACGACTACGGCATCGCGCCCAACCGTCTCTCTGCAGCCGGTCGTGGTCAATACAATCCCGTGGCTACCAACGACACCGAACTTGGTCGTCAACGCAACCGCCGCACGCAGATCATCATCACACCTAAGCTCGATCAATTCCTCGACTTGATCGACAAGGCTCCTACCACAGAAAAGTAATCCACTTTCCTGTTCCTAAAAAAATCCCCACTTGCCATAGCAGCAAGTGGGGATTTTTAGTTTTTCTTTCAGCATCATTGGTTATTCTGCAAGAAGTTTCTCGATGAGAGCAACTATCTCTTTGTCTTGTTCATGGCTAAAGCCAGTCCAATGTCCACGAACAACACCATGTTTGTCTATTAACACATAAGCAGGGATAGCTTGAACATAATAATCATAGGCGATTTCATTCTCCACTGGTGAATATCGATTCTTTGCAGCCTGCACGTGAATAAAATCATGAATGCCTTCTTTCTGGATAGCAGCTTTCCATTCGTTAACGTCAAAGTAGGGCTGGTCTGCATTCACAGCCAATATTTCAAGACCAGATTTGTGTAGTCTAGGATAAATCAATTTCAGCTCGCGCAAACCTTCCCGACATGGACGACACCAATGTGCCCAAAAATCCATAAGCACAACCTTTCCTCGCAGCTTAGTTAGTTGAAACAATTCTTCTTTAACCACCTTCCCACAAGCATCAAATATCCATCTTTTCGTTGTAAAATCCCGAGCCTTTGCACCCACTTCAATATTACGCATACGGCGCACCATATCACGTAAAGACAACCCTTCTCGAGATTTTTGCAAAGAAATGTCCAAAGAATTCAACAATAATTCCACCGTGTCCACTGGCATCTCCTCATTAGCACTCTGCATCACCAAATCCTCAAAAACTTCCCAACCTTTAGGATGCTCTCTGATATAGCTATTTAATCTTCTTCCCACGTCTACAGGTGAATTCAGACTCCAATAGCGTAAGAATGCCTGGTGTGCTATTTCATGTTTTGACGTACTGCGTGCCTTAACACTCCCTTTCTCTTTTGTCACCACAATACTATCACCATCAAAAGCAAAAAACCGCCCTAAAGTGTCTACATCTATGGCTTGAGGAAAATCTAAATGTAAGTGATAAATACTGCCCAACTTAAAGCTTTGCTTCTTCCAATGTGATTTGTCGTCAAAGTATCTCACCGTTAGAGATTCTCCTTCTGCAGCTACCTTGCTCAAATCCAGTACGCATTGCGACCAAGAGCACGTAAAGCAAGACAAAACGAGAATCGTTGCTAACATACGTTTGCTAAATCCACTCATACTTATCGTATTATATTAAGACTTTGTCTGAGTTCCTCTTCACTCATTTGTCCTACTTTTATTTTCACCAGTTGATGAGATTTGTCATAGAACATCAAAGTGGGGAAACCCTCTGCTTGTTGCTGCTTCATGATGCGCTCTAATTCCGCATCTTTCAGCATGTAGTGCCAACCTCCTTGCTTTCCTTTCATATATTTCCAATCTTCCACTCTCGTCAGACTCGGACTTGTCATGTCTAGGAGTTCCACATTCTCAAACCCCTCTTCTGCAAGCACTTTATAGAGAAGTTTGCTCATCACGGCACAAGGTCCACAAGCACCATACCAGAAATCAACAATCACAGGCTTTCCCTTGTGCTGAGCCAATATCTCTTCCAGGGTTTGAGGTTGCCCTTTTTCTGCACAGTTCACGAAGTGTCCACTTCGTGCTTGCGTTTTTACCTCTTGTTCGTGATACAACAACAAGAGTTTATCCCATTCTCCGCTCGAAAATCCGGTATGGATATTCTGTAGTTGTTGTGCAGTTAATGGTTCACCATTCACCAATTGAAAATAGTAATTGCTAAATGCCATCAAGTCACAAAACAGTTCGTTTGGCTTGTAGGGGATTTTAGCCAATCGACGACGCAATTTTTCTTTCCATTCCGGAATCGGAGTATCTCCTATATTTGCAATTTTCAGTGATTTATCAAGTAAAAGAAAATAGAATAGCTCCACAGTGCCAGGTGAGGCATAGAGGATTTTGTCGTCAAAAACAATATCGCTAAGAAAAGCATAAGCACTAATAGGTGGTATAACCTTTCGAACTTGCATTTCATCCAACATAGAAGCATAATAGTGAATCTTCAACTTATTCACGAGAATCTTCCTATCTTCAGCAGTAGTTCCAGAAGGATAACCACTTATCTTTTTAACAGGGAACTTGGCAATCACTCTTGACTCCTTTCTGGGAAGGTATCGATCATAATCAAACACAAAGGTTTGCCAATCGTAACAATTAAAAACAGAAGAACATCTTGCCCCTTCTGCCTTCAAGTTCTTTTGATTATCTACCCAAACTCTCAAAGTATCATTTTGCGAAAGCAAAACCACCTCTTTTTCCTGGGTATCATCTACATTTAGCACCACACCAGCATGCGCATAAAGCGAATGTAGAGGAATCTCTCCACTTACATTGCCTTCAGCGTCAATACTTAAATCATAAATGTCAGCATTAGAGACAAAGAAATTGTTACACACCACGGTTAAACTTGACTTCATAGCGAGCATTGCAGGCACTTTACCTCGTACCACACATTTTCCTATCTTAATCGCATTGGTAGGTAAGGAAGTTTGCGCATTGCAAATGCAACAGTAGCAGCATAAAATCAGCCACAAAGGGAGAAAAAGAAAGCGTTTCATGGGCTTACGTTGGTTAATAATTAAAGACAATGCAAATATAACAATAAATTTCAAGGTAGAATCAACCGGCAAGGACAAAATTAAACTATTCCTTTGAAGAACTCTGATTTCAGTTTTTCAAAGCTGAGTTTCTGTCTCGATCTGTTATATAGGAGTTTAAGGGGCTATTATACTTCTATATTTCATTATCAACACCATATCCTGCTCTTTTCTATCTATAAAGTTCTTCTACTTTCTGGAAAACAAGCCAATTACACCTCTTTGAATCCATACACAATACGCTTACTTTGGCAATTCCTTAAGAAGAAGCTCACTGAAATAGATGAATATTCTATCAAGCTCATATACCCAAGACTTCACATAAGTCATTTTGTATGCGTCGCTTCCTTCTATTATTCTATCAGACAATATTATTGTTTTAATATGTTGAATTCTCGACATTTGCATTCAAATAGCTCATCGATCGATTTGTAAGTTTGAGCTTTCTCTTGATCAGATGTAATATCAACTAAGCACCTTATACCTAATGCTGACGAATATGTTGTAACATAATAATCAACAACACCATCTTCACGCTTCCAATATGTTACGTCTCCAAGACGATCTTCCAAATGATTACGCCAGTCCATTACATTATTCATTGGATCAAAAACAGGAGAGTACTCTCTTCCTTCCTCAAATTTTTGATTGAGGAACTCTGTCTCTCTATAAAACGATACAGCTCTGTATGTATATCTTCTTGCATCTTTAAGCGAAAGACTTGCCCAAAAGGTATATTCCACTAGCTTGCTTATGTTCCTTTGAAAGTATGGTGCATCTCGCACAAGGCGTATCTCATATTCTGCACTCTCACCATTATTGATGACAGTATCTGAACTCAAAACATAAGAATCGCCATTAGAGAGAACAATATCATTCTTAAAATGGATTATGCTTAGAGATAAAAGAACTAACACCAGAACCGCTGGTAGCTTATTTTTTAATATCATCGGAAACCTCCTTCTATCTTTATTTCTTTTCTCATCGTTGTGATAAATGGTCGTACTTTCAAAATCGGAGTGCAACGATTCATTCGTTTCTTCATAGTTAGAACCTATGTAAAACAGATAGACGTTTTGCAGTTAGATTTTGAAAGTACGCTTGCTACAGAGATTTATTACTCAGAAGCCTTTTTCAATAGGCTTTGTATCCTCTCTATCTTACAAAAGAGAATATCACAGGTTTCTTCTGGAACACCCCGCAAATATCCAGCATCATAGAACATTCTTACCAATTCAAATAGCCAGCGATCAACTAAATGGAACTGCCTTTTGTTTTTATATTCGACTACTTGAATGCTCTTTCTTAGTTCTTCTAATGGATGCAATCTTAGTTTTGTATATAGCGTCTCTTGTACTTCTAATAGAAGACATAAGGCCTCTTGAATAAGCTTATTCGATGTTTTTGAATCCATATTCTTCCGTGCATTATTATTGTTATTCGCATATACTCTTCTAAAGTATATACTTTTCATTTTCCCTCTCTGATTAACTCTTCGATGTCTTTTGGAAATATAATTTCGAGTTTTATCAACAGTTCTAAGAACAATCTGTATGCATTGATTTTAGTGCATAGATTCATCATACCATTTTGTATTTGTATTCTGCTTGCATGTCGTTTGATGCTTTCGAGATAAAAGTGACGCTCTCTTCAGTTTCACTTGTTATCACTGTATCGCATCAGATGAGCCATTTACCATCTTTCTTTAGGTGAATAATCGGAACTTCTTCAAAGATAAACCCTTTTATAGCACTCCATTCTTCCCATATATCAGTTATATCCTCTTCGTTTGCTTTATACATCGGGTCATAACCATGTTTCGGGTAATCGTTTAGACATCTCATAGCCTCTTCTGTGGGAAATAAAAGATACTGATCTCCGTCAATTATACCATCAGCAAAGAAGCAAAGCCCTCTATACTTTGCTAGGGTTCGAATGTGATAGGCTCTGATTGTAGCTTCTGCTTGTATTGGTAGTCTATAAGATACATGTTGAGTATAAAGGCTTCTCTTCTCTATGAAGTGATATTCCTCTATAAGATCTCGATTATGGGTTGAGAATTCATAGCCTCCCGTGACACTTACTATTTTCAATAGATAATCTCCGAGATACCCATATATACCGTTTCTTATTGCTCTATTACTCATTGATTTTGACTGCTCTGAATTTTCGATAGTGTCCCAAATTTGTGTGTAAGCTCCAAAGTCCTTATTTTGTAGTGAACTAAGAAACAATCAATAACAATGGAGCTTACGAAGTCACAAATATCGGAATTATTCTCAACATTTCTATCCTCTGGAGATCGTAGAGGCAACCAGCAAGTGTAAAATTACAATACTCTTTTGTAGAACTCTTTTGGGGGAGTTTCAAAATTAAGTTTTATTGCTGTCCAAATTACCCTGCCCATCAGATTCCCATCGTCCTAAAAGTTTCCTTTTCTCTACCTGTCTCAATGATAGATCTTTAATGACTTCATCCTCTGTTTCTGACGCAAGTTTCTCTAATGCCAAGAGACTTTCAGGCTGTGGCTGAGCTCCGATAGCGTACACAAGGTTACGGATATAAGGATACCTAAAATTCCTATCTTGTAGATATGAGGGTACTTTCTCTAATGCCTTTAGCAGCACTGGAATATTCTCTATACTCTCATTCCATAATGTTTGAAATAATGATACTATATCTTCATGTGAATTATGGAAATCTTCCAACAAAAGAGACCTCATTGGATTTTCATTTGACATACTAAAGTAATTCAGCAAAAAACCAGTTAGGATAACATCTTGTGTGATTTCAATTTCTTTCCTATTGAGTAACAACCTAACAGCCGTGTCAAACATCTCAGAGGTTACCCTTTCTTTCAGCAATAGGTTCCTTTCATCTTTTGCTATTCTCTTAGAATAATACAAATCAAATATACCAGCAATAATACTCAGAATATCCATAATTATTTATTTCCTTTTCTTACGAGCTTAAACTCTATGATATTATCATTAAACAAATCTAAAGCGCGACCTTTTCCTAAGGCTATATTGATTTGATTTCTTTCTAATTTGAATCTTGCAAACTCTTCGCTCCAAGGAGCAATATCTTTGCCCAATGTTGGATACAGTCTTAGTATCTCTCGATGATTTCGGACCGCGACACCAATTTTTTCTAGTTGTTTGATTGTCCCCCTTTTTACCTTGAACTGAACCAAGTACCCCTCGTATTTCTCAGAAAAATCCAAAGTAGGGGATGTAGTGGTCTCACCCGTTCCTAGTACTCTATTCGTTTTTTGAAAGTTCTTCGTAGTGTTCCGAAGATATGGTTCTATAATTCACTAACGACTTCACATTCTCAAACAAGCCTGCGAGCTTTCAAATCAAAGATACCGACTCTGCGGATATTATTCCTGTTCATCTTACATCAACCAATTCCATCAAGTTATTTTTAATACTCTACCAGCCATACGCCATCTTTTTTGAGATAGACAATAGGCTCTACGTCAAATTTGAAGCCCTCTATTGGTTTGCGCTCTTCCCAAATGTCATCTAATTCACTTTCTTCCACATCCAAATGAGGGTCATATCCATGCCAAGCATGGTCTCCCGACATAGTTTGATATTCTATAGATGGATCTAATGTTATAATCCTATCTTCTGTAAGTCCTAAACACTGGCATTTGTAACCTTTATAATTACAAAAACAACTTTTTCTATAGGCGGAATAATCATAATTGTCTCCGTAAGGTAAATACAAACCCAAATAATCATCCTCTTCTTTGTGAAAGCCAAGATCTAAAAACTTGGTGTTTTTAGTGTAGATATGCCAGCATAGATTGTCAAACATGTAGCTGGCATTTATATTTATCCATTCATCAGCAATACATATATATTCGCCACTTTTAAAGTAATCACACTTTTTCCTTTCCATATACTGTTATTTTATTATTACGAATTTACCACTTCTGTATATGGCTCTGAGTTCTTCAGTACCATCATTAAATATTTCCAATATCTCAGTACCGTCTTGAAAATCTATTCTACTTTGGAAATGTCATTCTGGCACTCCAAGTCTTCCTCTTATTTTCAGATACAAACTATGTGAAATAAAAGGATAATCCCAATCATCAAAAGTACCCCCTTAGTGGATAACATTATCTTCAGGAATATCTTTTGATTTGAATCTTATGCCCCCACAACTATTTTTTGAAAGATGAAACTAGATGTACTTGTTTTACTCCTCCACCAACCATACGCCATCTTTTTTTAGATAGACAATAGGCTCTACGTCAAATTTGAAGCCCTCTATTGGAGTACGTTCTTCCCAAATATCCGTTACTTCACTTATAAATTTATCATAAGGAATTTCGATATAATGCTCTCCTTTATCTCGAAAACCTAAGATGTGTATTTGGGTATCTATATCAGGGAATAAAATAATCTTGCCGTTTTTCACAACTTGATTAGGAGTATACTTTCCTCCACAAAATATGCAATAAACATATTTGCGAATGGCTGTGAATTCGTAAACAGATTCACGTGAGAGATACAATTTATAATAATCACCTGATTTTTCAAAGCCTAGGCTTAAAAAAAATGGATCTTTAGTATAAGCTATCCTATACTCATCATCATAGCTAAGTTTCAGCCATCTATCACATATATAGATATAACTACCACTCTTCAAATATTCTATCTCCTTTATTGTCATTTTATTAACTCATTTTACCCTATTGAACTTATCTCCATCAAAAATTGCTCTTAGTTTCTCTGTTCCATCGTTAAATACTTCCCAATGTTCTGCCCTCGTAGAGTCAACCAGCAAGTGCAGAGTTACACTTTTATTTGATACAACTCCGATTTCAGTTTTTCAAAGCTGAGTTTCTGTCTCAATCTGTTATAATAGGAGTTTAAGGGGCAGTTATACTTCTATATTTCATAATCAATGACTTATTCCAAGCTCTCTCATTTTTAGTCTATAAAGACTTGCCACATCCCTATAGTCTTTACTATACATTTCAGATTTTGAAGCGTCTACAAACATACGAATGCCCCAACCAGAATCATAGATAAAGACAATATAGCAGACGCTTCCATCTGTACGTCTGTAGTAGCTTACTTCGCCTAATTTATCTTCATAGTGATTTCCCCAATCCATTGTATTATCCCAATGACTATATACAGGATTATATTGATTCCCCTCTTTAAAATCCAAAGTCAAATACTTGGTTTTTCTATAAAAACGGATCTGATACTCTTCATATCGCTCCAAAGAATCCAGACACATATTCTTCCAAAAATACGTCTCTAAGCATTGCCTTATATTTTGTTCCAGATACGGAGCATTATCCACCAATACTGTGTGGTATACTGATTTCGTTCCTGAATCCGAGACTGTTGTATCAGCCTCTAAAACATCACACCTTATTGGTGCAACAACAATATCTCTTCTAAAGTGAAAGATTACGCTCATCACTATGAAAGAGAGAAATGCCAGCCCAATAAAATTCTTCTTATGTCGCATTATATGTCACTTTAATTGGCCTTGTATTATAAATTCTTTCGACATCACACTAAGCTGGGTATACTTACGGGATACAATCTCTTTATTGGGGACGTACGAATCCAAATGTTTAGCCGGCGAATCTCCTGCCACCTTTGTCTCTTTCTTTGGTGCTTCTAAATAAACCTCATTGAAAGAATAGACCTTGGCGCGCTCCTTGTTGAAGACTGGCACCTCCACTCGAATTTACTTCTTAGGTTCTTGATAACGTTCGATGTCTCGTTGGAGATACTGCCTAAACGTAGGAAACTCCTTGTCAGTATATTCGAGGATGCGATCGAGAGCACCTTTCGGGATGCGATCCAAGCGTATGAGTTGGTCGTATTCCCCAAACTTCGGATAGTCCACCCAGAGTAGCTCTAGCTCTTCGGCTGAGATGGGGGGATGTTCTGTTGTAATCATCTCAAATGTCCCATCATAAGCTTCCCCCTGATAGATAACAGACGAGCATCCACCTTCGTGGGTATACGAGAAATCGATACGGCGCATCCTTTTGTCTGTGCCTGGGTAGCATTCAAATAAGAAAATTGCTTTTAGAAATAGCTTGCCATTCTGGTTGCGTTGCTCTCGATACTGAAAAGTCAAATAGTCATCGTAGTTATCCCTCAAGAAATCCAAACCGAAGTATCCCACATTGGACTCAATGGCGCAGTAGGGGCTGTCATCCTCATTGAGAATCGTTGCAAAGTAAACCTTTTGTTGCTCATGCGCTTCGCGAGAGGCCAGTTCTAAAAGACCTTCCTTATTCTTTCGACGAGAGTAGCGAGTCTTGTTGTAGCCATCTAAAACCTTAAGTGCTTCTTCATCCGTCAATGGACGAAGCCATATCGTGTTCCAACGGTTTAGTAGAGTCTTCATTTGTTGTATATATGGTTGTTAGTATCTCGAATCTTTATTCCTTTGAGATTTGCATAATTTATCACCTCCGTAGGTACGGCTTTGTGCTGCTCGGGCACTTCAAGAAACATCTGTCCTTTGAGTTTTTCACCGAAACCCTACTATTTCTATAACGAAGTATGGTTATGATAATACTCTCGTTGAAAATCTCGCCAATCTCGCATCAGTTCATAAACCTCTTCGATAGGGATAACAGCTTCTACCCGGTCGTCTTCGTAGACATTCTTAACTACCGCTTTTTCTCTATCACACTCTATCATATACACCTCAAAGCCAAACCCTTCATAAAAGTCGACTTCGCCATTTAGAACCGCTTCAATCTCTCCGACAATCTCTTCAACGTAATCTAAAGATAGATGAACGATTTCATCCTGAAAGAAGCTTCCATACTTTTCTGGATTCTCTATAACAACTGATGGATAGCTATTTTTTCTACCATCACCATCCATATAGACTGTTTTCTTGAAAGAATAATGCATAATCACTCTGTTTATATCGGATAATACGAACTTATCTCACCTTCCTCTTAAAGAAAATGATTGTAACATTCCATCCTTGGACTTCCCTGTATAGGTATTTCTTGTATCAGGTTTCTTCCCATAGTTGTTTGTTATTGCATGCTCTACTATACCATGACATTCGATTAAGTATGTCATCTGGTGTAAAGCGTTTAGATCATTGATATTACGTTGAAGACGAATGTATAGCGATTGAAATAATTCCTTTATCCAGGTCTTTTCCTTTTCCTCTGATACATTATAACTCAAATATAGTTCTATCACTCCTTCTCTCATCATTTGGTATTTACTCCCCAAAAAGGAAAAGAACAGTTCTTTAGCATTTGACTTCATCTCTCTAAAATTCTACTTTCCATAAATTTCCCCATAGCAGGAGGGTATGTATACTGCGGTAGGTGAGGAAGCACGAAGTCCACACATACTCATCCGCATTGTTTGTCTAAGCAGAAGACTTCTATATTTCATAATCAATGACTTATTCCAAGCTCTCTCATTTTTAGTCTATAAAGACTTGCCACATCCCTATAGTCTTTACTATACATTTCAGATTTTGAAGCGTCTACAAACATACGAACCCCCCAACCTGAATCATAGATAATGACAATATAGAAGACACTTCCATCTGTACGTCTGTAGTAGCTTACTTCGCCTAATTCATCTTCATAGTGATTTCCCCAATCCATTGTATTATCCCAATGACTATATACAGGATTATATTGATTCCCCTCTTTAAAATCCAAAGTCAAATACTTGGTTTTTCTATAAAAACGGATCTGATACTCTTCATATCGCTCCAAAGAATCCAGACACATATTCTTCCCAAAATACGTCTCTAAGCATTGCCTTATATTTTGTTCCAGATACGGAGCATTATCCACCAATACTGTGTGGTATACTGATTTCGTTCCTGAATCCGAGACTGTTGTATCAGCCTCTAAAACATCACACCTTATTGGTGCAACAACAATATCTCTTCTAAAGTGAAAGATTACGCTCATCACTATGAAAGAGAGAAATGCCAGCCCAATAAAATTCTTCTTATGTCGCATTATATGTCACTTTAATTGGCCTTGTATTATAAATTCTTTCGACATCACACTAAGCTGGGTATACTTACGGGATACAATCTCTTTATTGGGGACGTACGAATCCAAATGTTTAGCCGGCGAATCTCCTGCCACCTTTGTCTCTTTCTTTGGTGCTTCTAAATAAACCTCATTGAAAGAATAGACCTTGGCGCGCTCCTTGTTGAAGACTGGCACCTCCACTCGAATTTACTTCTTAGGTTCTTGATAACGTTCGATGTCTCGTTGGAGATACTGCCTAAACGTAGGAAACTCCTTGTCAGTATATTCGAGGATGCGATCGAGAGCACCTTTCGGGATGCGATCCAAGCGTATGAGTTGGTCGTATTCCCCAAACTTCGGATAGTCCACCCAGAGTAGCTCTAGCTCTTCGGCTGAGATGGGGGGATGTTCTGTTGTAATCATCTCAAATGTCCCATCATAAGCTTCCCCCTGATAGATAACAGACGAGCATCCACCTTCGTGGGTATACGAGAAATCGATACGGCGCATCCTTTTGTCTGTGCCTGGGTAGCATTCAAATAAGAAAATTGCTTTTAGAAATAGCTTGCCATTCTGGTTGCGTTGCTCTCGATACTGAAAAGTCAAATAGTCATCGTAGTTATCCCTCAAGAAATCCAAACCGAAGTATCCCACATTGGACTCAATGGCGCAGTAGGGGCTGTCATCCTCATTGAGAATCGTTGCAAAGTAAACCTTTTGTTGCTCATGCGCTTCGCGAGAGGCCAGTTCTAAAAGACCTTCCTTATTCTTTCGACGAGAGTAGCGAGTCTTGTTGTAGCCATCTAAAACCTTAAGTGCTTCTTCATCCGTCAATGGACGAAGCCATATCGTGTTCCAACGGTTTAGTAGAGTCTTCATTTGTTGTATATATGGTTGTTAGTATCTCGAATCTTTATTCCTTTGAGATTTGCATAATTTATCACCTCCGTAGGTACGGCTTTGTGCTGCTCGGGCACTTCAAGAAACATCTGTCCTTTGAGTTTTTCACCGAAACCCTACTATTTCTATAACGAAGTATGGTTATGATAATACTCTCGTTGAAAATCTCGCCAATCTCGCATCAGTTCATAAACCTCTTCGATAGGGATAACAGCTTCTACCCGGTCGTCTTCGTAGACATTCTTAACTACCGCTTTTTCTCTATCACACTCTATCATATACACCTCAAAGCCAAACCCTTCATAAAAGTCGACTTCGCCATTTAGAACCGCTTCAATCTCTCCGACAATCTCTTCAACGTAATCTAAAGATAGATGAACGATTTCATCCTGAAAGAAGCTTCCATACTTTTCTGGATTCTCTATAACAACTGATGGATAGCTATTTTTTCTACCATCACCATCCATATAGACTGTTTTCTTGAAAGAATAATGCATAATCACTCTGTTTATATCGGATAATACGAACTTATCTCACCTTCCTCTTAAAGAAAATGATTGTAACATTCCATCCTTGGACTTCCCTGTATAGGTATTTCTTGTATCAGGTTTCTTCCCATAGTTGTTTGTTATTGCATGCTCTACTATACCATGACATTCGATTAAGTATGTCATCTGGTGTAAAGCGTTTAGATCATTGATATTACGTTGAAGACGAATGTATAGCGATTGAAATAATTCCTTTATCCAGGTCTTTTCCTTTTCCTCTGATACATTATAACTCAAATATAGTTCTATCACTCCTTCTCTCATCATTTGGTATTTACTCCCCAAAAAGGAAAAGAACAGTTCTTTAGCATTTGACTTCATCTCTCTAAAATTCTACTTTCCATAAATTTCCCCATAGCAGGAGGGTATGTATACTGCGGTAGGTGAGGAAGCACGAAGTCCACACATACTCATCCGCATTGTTTGTCTAAGCAGAAGACTTCTATATTTCATAATCAATGACTTATTCCAAGCTCTCTCATTTTTAGTCTATAAAGACTTGCCACATCCCTATAGTCTTTACTATACATTTCAGATTTTGAAGCGTCTACAAACATACGAACCCCCCAACCTGAATCATAGATAATGACAATATAGAAGACACTTCCATCTGTACGTCTGTAGTAGCTTACTTCGCCTAATTCATCTTCATAGTGATTTCCCCAATCCATTGTATTATCCCAATGACTATATACAGGATTATATTGATTCCCCTCTTTAAAATCCAAAGTCAAATACTTGGTTTTTCTATAAAAACGGATCTGATACTCTTCATATCGCTCCAAAGAATCCAGACACATATTCTTCCCAAAATACGTCTCTAAGCATTGCCTTATATTTTGTTCCAGATACGGAGCATTATCCACCAATACTGTGTGGTATACTGATTTCGTTCCTGAATCCGAGACTGTTGTATCAGCCTCTAAAACATCACACCTTATTGGTGCAACAACAATATCTCTTCTAAAGTGAAAGATTACGCTCATCACTATGAAAGAGAGAAATGCCAGCCCAATAAAATTCTTCTTATGTCGCATTATATGTCACTTTAATTGGCCTTGTATTATAAATTCTTTCGACATCACACTAAGCTGGGTATACTTACGGGATACAATCTCTTTATTGGGGACGTACGAATCCAAATGTTTAGCCGGCGAATCTCCTGCCACCTTTGTCTCTTTCTTTGGTGCTTCTAAATAAACCTCATTGAAAGAATAGACCTTGGCGCGCTCCTTGTTGAAGACTGGCACCTCCACTCGAATTTACTTCTTAGGTTCTTGATAACGTTCGATGTCTCGTTGGAGATACTGCCTAAACGTAGGAAACTCCTTGTCAGTATATTCGAGGATGCGATCGAGAGCACCTTTCGGGATGCGATCCAAGCGTATGAGTTGGTCGTATTCCCCAAACTTCGGATAGTCCACCCAGAGTAGCTCTAGCTCTTCGGCTGAGATGGGGGGATGTTCTGTTGTAATCATCTCAAATGTCCCATCATAAGCTTCCCCCTGATAGATAACAGACGAGCATCCACCTTCGTGGGTATACGAGAAATCGATACGGCGCATCCTTTTGTCTGTGCCTGGGTAGCATTCAAATAAGAAAATTGCTTTTAGAAATAGCTTGCCATTCTGGTTGCGTTGCTCTCGATACTGAAAAGTCAAATAGTCATCGTAGTTATCCCTCAAGAAATCCAAACCGAAGTATCCCACATTGGACTCAATGGCGCAGTAGGGGCTGTCATCCTCATTGAGAATCGTTGCAAAGTAAACCTTTTGTTGCTCATGCGCTTCGCGAGAGGCCAGTTCTAAAAGACCTTCCTTATTCTTTCGACGAGAGTAGCGAGTCTTGTTGTAGCCATCTAAAACCTTAAGTGCTTCTTCATCCGTCAATGGACGAAGCCATATCGTGTTCCAACGGTTTAGTAGAGTCTTCATTTGTTGTATATATGGTTGTTAGTATCTCGAATCTTTATTCCTTTGAGATTTGCATAATTTATCACCTCCGTAGGTACGGCTTTGTGCTGCTCGGGCACTTCAAGAAACATCTGTCCTTTGAGTTTTTCACCGAAACCCTACTATTTCTATAACGAAGTATGGTTATGATAATACTCTCGTTGAAAATCTCGCCAATCTCGCATCAGTTCATAAACCTCTTCGATAGGGATAACAGCTTCTACCCGGTCGTCTTCGTAGACATTCTTAACTACCGCTTTTTCTCTATCACACTCTATCATATACACCTCAAAGCCAAACCCTTCATAAAAGTCGACTTCGCCATTTAGAACCGCTTCAATCTCTCCGACAATCTCTTCAACGTAATCTAAAGATAGATGAACGATTTCATCCTGAAAGAAGCTTCCATACTTTTCTGGATTCTCTATAACAACTGATGGATAGCTATTTTTTCTACCATCACCATCCATATAGACTGTTTTCTTGAAAGAATAATGCATAATCACTCTGTTTATATCGGATAATACGAACTTATCTCACCTTCCTCTTAAAGAAAATGATTGTAACATTCCATCCTTGGACTTCCCTGTATAGGTATTTCTTGTATCAGGTTTCTTCCCATAGTTGTTTGTTATTGCATGCTCTACTATACCATGACATTCGATTAAGTATGTCATCTGGTGTAAAGCGTTTAGATCATTGATATTACGTTGAAGACGAATGTATAGCGATTGAAATAATTCCTTTATCCAGGTCTTTTCCTTTTCCTCTGATACATTATAACTCAAATATAGTTCTATCACTCCTTCTCTCATCATTTGGTATTTACTCCCCAAAAAGGAAAAGAACAGTTCTTTAGCATTTGACTTCATCTCTCTAAAATTCTACTTTCCATAAATTTCCCCATAGCAGGAGGGTATGTATACTGCGGTAGGTGAGGAAGCACGAAGTCCACACATACTCATCCGCATTGTTTGTCTAAGCAGAAGACTTCTATATTTCATAATCAATGACTTATTCCAAGCTCTCTCATTTTTAGTCTATAAAGACTTGCCACATCCCTATAGTCTTTACTATACATTTCAGATTTTGAAGCGTCTACAAACATACGAACCCCCCAACCTGAATCATAGATAATGACAATATAGAAGACACTTCCATCTGTACGTCTGTAGTAGCTTACTTCGCCTAATTCATCTTCATAGTGATTTCCCCAATCCATTGTATTATCCCAATGACTATATACAGGATTATATTGATTCCCCTCTTTAAAATCCAAAGTCAAATACTTGGTTTTTCTATAAAAACGGATCTGATACTCTTCATATCGCTCCAAAGAATCCAGACACATATTCTTCCCAAAATACGTCTCTAAGCATTGCCTTATATTTTGTTCCAGATACGGAGCATTATCCACCAACACTATGTGGTATACTGATTTTATTCTTGAATTCGAGAAAGTTGTATCAGCCTCTAAAATATCACACCTTATTGGTTCAACAACAATGTCTCTTCTAAAGTGAAAGGTTACGCCCATCACGATGAAACAGAGAAATGCCAGTCCAATAAGACTCTTCTTGTGTCGCATTGTATATATCAGTTTAATTGACCTTGTATTGTAATTTCTTCCGACATCATTGTCACAAAGGGTTTACAGGACTCTAAATTGTGGGTAAGCTCCAATATTTTTATGGAAATGACCAAAAGCCAACAAGAATAATAAAGCTTATAGAGTCACAAATATCCGAATTATTCTCGAATTTCCCTCCTTAGGAAGTTGTTTTAACACTTGCGCCGAAGCAATGTCTAGACTAAGGATTGCATGGATATCGCAAGAGATGAAATAGTACGTCGGACATCGTTCCGAAAATCTCCAACGTTTTCTGAAAAACCTCCCACGTTTTTGGAAAAATCTCCCACGTTTTTGGAGAAACGTCGGAGACAATCCCTAATCGATCATTAGACCGTTATAGTGCAGATTGTTATAGAGAAGACAACTTCCTGGCATCTTTCATTTTCTTGTTGGCATCTTGCTTCTCGTCAGTTCTCGACGTAGCCTGCTACGCCTTCAAACTAACGAGAAACAATCTGCTCAACAATCCAATAAAATCTGTGCAGAATCTAATGACCGATTGGGGATAATTTCTTTTTTGTCGGACCCTTTGTCGTAGCCATTGAGAGGAAAAATAGTAGACGAAAGACGAAATGTTGTCGTTTGTGAAAAATGTGCATTGGGGTGCCTCTCGCGCGTACGCGCGCACGCACACTACAGGAGTTTTGCACTTTTTGCTTTCACAACCTTCACAGAAAACTCTGTAATAAGTTGATGTACAATGAATAAGGCGATATTTTCGGACAAAAATTAACAATCGAGCGATGAAATGCCTTTGACGGACCCGAAAAGCGGAAAAAGAGAGCTCGTAGAGGGACAAGAAAGAGAGGCAAGCTAAGAAAACAAAATCGTATGAAATTGGGGCTATCGGTGAAGGTTGTGAAAGCAAAAAGTCAAAAACCCTAGGGATGCGCGCGTGTCACACGCGTGGGCGAGAAACGCCCCATAAGAAAATCTCGAAATATCGCAGGTTTTACAAGGCAGCTAGATTAGTTTGCATCTTTTACACCTGCAAACCTGCGTTTTTTAAGTTCGTTAATACAGATATCTACAGACTGCGCAACCTGCAAAAGAAACAATACCCTTCTCTCACTTTTAGGCGCAGGAGAGTGAGCGAAAACTTAAATCAATCAATATGAAAGACTTATCTTCCACTATTCACCTCGTCTTTGCCCTCATCGTTCTGCTCATCATGGGCAGTTGCACCACCACTCGCGAGATTCACCACCAAATCACGCTGCACGACACCGTGCGTCTCAGCCAACACGATACTGTGCGACAATGGCACATTCAGCACGATAGTATTTTTCTTCACGACAGTGTTTACTGGCAAGGCAACCAAATGGTGAAAGAGCGAACACACGAACATTGGCACTTCGTGCATGACACCCTGCATCGGGTACATCTCGATACCATGTTTCGGGCTAGAGATCGGCAAGAACAACAACGCACTGCCACGTCGACGACTCCGCGTGACTCACTCACCTCTGCCCTACTCTTTGCCCTCATCGGCATTGCAGTGGGGGGAATGTTGAGAGGATACCTCCGAAAATAAGATCTATAACGCTCTGATGACCGATTTAGAATAATACCAAATCGGCTGTGGCAAAACAGATCTTACCACAGCCGAGCTGGATTATTTTTGGGGAAGGTGACATTCACAAAAAACTCTAGAGCGCAAGCGTGTGCCATGCCTCCCAGGCGGCTTCTGCCTGAAGGTGCAACATTTCGAGTCCATTTTTCACGACAGCCCCTTGCGCTTTGCCCAACTGCATGAAGCGCGTTTCGAGGGGATTGTAGACTAAGTCGTACAGCACATGCGCTGACGTGAGCCAAGCATAAGGGATGGCTGGCGCTTCCTCTACTTTGGGGTGCATGCCTAGCGGAGTGGTATTGACCACGAGAGGATGCGTTTTCATCGTTTCGGGCGTGAGAGCATCGTAAGTGAGCACCGGTACCACTGCTCCACCCACTTCCACACCTTGGGGCAAGGGATAACGACTCACATAGGTGGGATGAATGCCTAACTTTCGGAGCGCAACAATGACCGCTCGTGATGCTCCACCTGTGCCCAACACAAGGGCACGCTGGATGTCGGGACGAAGCAAGGGGCGCAGACTCTCTGTGAATCCTACCCAATCGGAATTATCGCCCAATAGTCGCACTTCACCGTCATCACTGCGCACGATACGCACCACATTGACGGCTCCTATCCCAGTAGCAGCAGGCGACAAAGCATCGAGTTGCGCAATGATGGTTTGCTTGTGAGGGATAGTTACATTGAACCCACGTAAATCGGGATGTGCCATTGCCCACTGGTGCAAATCGGGCAGTTGCTCCATTTGAAAGTTTTCGTAAGTGGCAGCAATGCTTTCACGTGAGAACTTTTCCGCAAAGTATTTTGCAGAAAAACTATGCCCAAGCGGAAAGCCGATGAGCCCATATACATCGATAAAGGCAGTACCTTGGGAAGAAGGAGAAAGCGAGTGAGCCATAACTCTTTGCTACAAAGCTATTTCTCCGCCGTGTAGAGCGTGGAGAGTCCGAAAGTGAAACGGCGGAATTTCACCGATTGAAAACCCGCTTTTTCGATGATTCCTTGCATCACTTCGCCTTGTGGGAAGGCTTCCATCGTAGCAGGCAGATAAGAATAGGCTCGGCTGTCGCGTGAAACGAGTTTTCCCACCAAGGGCATCCACACATGGGCATAGAGCCAGAAGAGCTGTTTCATAGGGAAGCGAACTGGACTGGTGAGTTCGATGATGACGAGTCGTCCACCTGGTTTGAGCACACGGAGCATCTCGCGAAGTCCTCGGTCGAGATCTTCAAAGTTACGCACACCGTAAGCCACAGTGACGGCATCGAAAGTGTTATCCTCGAAAGAAAGTGCCATGCAGTCTTCCTTTTGTAGCGTGATGATGTCGGACTTTCCAGCGCGCTCCACTTTCTCACGACCTACACTGAGCATCCCTTCTGAGAGGTCAGCTCCGATGAGTGATTGCGGCTGCAGACGGTCCACAGCCATAAGGGCGAAATCGCCTGTGCCAGTGGCTACATCTAGGATGCGCTGCGGAGCGTAGGGCTTCAAAGAGTCGATAGCTGCCTTGCGCCATGAGTGGTCGATGCCCAGTGAGAGGGTGTGATTGAGAAAATCGTAGGAATGTGCGATTTGGTCGAACATACGTTCCACCTGTTCGCCTTTTGCTCCTTCGTTGGAGTAAGGCTTTATGCTTTCTTGCTGATATTTCATTGCAAAGTTTGTGCGTTATGGCTTATTCTTCGGAGAAATCTTTCATGATTTCACGATAAGCACTGTAAAGTTCTGAGCGGCTCACATAGCCCACAAAGCGGTTTTCGGTGTTGACCACAGGGAGTGTGCCAGCATCATCGACTTGGAATTTGTCCATAATGGCAAGCATACCATCATCGGTGCGCAGGGTGGCTGAAGGTTGCGACATGAGACCGCGCACAGTGAAGGTGTTGTAGAGTTCGCTACGGAAGATGATATGACGGATGTTGTTGAGATTGATTTGCCCCAATAAAGCTCCATCAGGACTGCACACAGCGAAATGGAGACGCTTGCTGGAAGAAACGATTTGCAACATATCACCGAGTGAGGTTTCTGGATCCAGCACCGGACGGGTCTTGTCGATGACATCATCGAGATTCATCAAGGCAATGACCGCCTGGTCTTTGTGGTGCGAAAGGAGTTGTCCACGACGTGCCAAACGCATGGCATAGATGCTGTGGGGTTCGATGCTGCGCACGAGGCTATAGCTCACTGAAGAGACTATCATCAGCGGCACGAGGAGTTGATAACCGCCAGTGAGTTCGGCAATGAGAAAGATGCCAGTGAGAGGGGCATGGAACACAGCACTCATCACTGCAGCCATGCCATAAAGGGTGGCGTTGGTGGTGGGAAGAACGATGCCAAAGGGCTGTACGAGATTCCACACTCCAGCAAAGACGAAGCCTGTGACTCCCCCGAGGAAGATGGAGGGCGCAAACGTACCACCGCAACCGCCTCCCCCCGTGGTGGCTGTGGAAGCAAAGACTTTCACCAAAGCCACGAGCGCGAGGAAGACGAGCAAATACTGGTCGTGTCCATAGAAGAGCGAATTGTTCATCACAGAGGAGGCATCGCTCATGCCATGACTATTGAGCAAGGTAGAAATCGTGGAATAGCCTTCCCCATAGAGCGGTGGGAAGAGGAAGATGAGGGCTGCCAATACCGATGCTCCGAGGGCAAAACGCACCATCATGTTTTTGCACTTGGCAAAGACTTGCTCAAAAGCATTCATGGAGCGTGTGAAATAGAGAGCAACGAAGCCGCAAACCAGTCCTAACAAGATGGTGCTGGGCACGCGTTCCACGACAAAGGGATCGTTGAGATCGAAGTGGAACATGGTGGCATTGCCCGAAAGAAAATAGCTGATGCAAGCGGCTGTGGTGCAGGAGATGAGCAAGGGGACGAGCGACCACATGGTGAGGTCGATCATCAACACTTCGATGGTGAACACGAGTCCTGTGATGGGGGCTTTGTAAATGCCGGCGATGGCTCCCGCTGCTCCACACCCCACGAGAAGCATGATGGTGCGGTGGTCTTGGTGAAACCAGCAACCGATGCGGCTGCCAATAGCTGAACCCGTGAGCACAACGGGGGATTCGGCTCCGACCGATCCACCAAAACCGATGGTGATGCCGGAAGCGACAATGGACGACCACATGTTGTGCGAACGGATGTGCCCTTGGTTGCGCGAGATGGCGTAAAGGATTTTGGTGATACCATGACCGATGTTGTCACGCACTATAAACTTGATGAAGAGTGCGGAAATGATGATGCCGACTACAGGATAGATGAGGTAGAGGGCATTGGAACTATCGACATTAAAGTTGTGGGTGAGCAAATGCTCTACAAAATGGACAAACCACTTGAGAAGATTTGCCGCTATGCCAGAAGCTACCCCAACCAAAAAACTAAGGATGAGGATGAACTGTTTGTGGGTGATGCTACCGTTGGTGAGCTTCTTGAGCCAATGGGGCATGCGAAGATGCGCCGGCGTGGGAAGCACAGCGATGCTCTCTTTGGTGTTTTCAAAAAATTCTTTGGGAGAAAGAGGCATTTTAGACGTTAGACTTTAGACGTTAGAGATTAGAAGTTAGAGGGCTAGTGATTCTAGTTCTTTAGAGCTTCTAGAGTATCAAGGACGAATCACGGTGACTTCTGAAGATGCCGTGAGTTTGATGATAGACGACGCCGCACCATTGTCGGGTTCATCACGACGGGAGGTGCAGACATAGTCGACTGCAGCAAGGATTTCTGGAGAGATGTCGGCAAAGCAACGGGGGGCAGCTTCTCCACTGATGTTGGCAGAAGTGCTGACCACTGCACGCTTCATGCGCATGCAGAGTTCTTTGCTAAACTCTTCTTGCGTGATGCGCAAAGCTGCACTGCCGTCTTCTGCGAGAAGATTGGGAGCAAGATGGCGCACATTGTCGTAGATAATCGTGAGAGGGCGAGTGGCGCACTCCAGCAGTTGCCAAGCCACTTCAGGGACATCGGGCACATAGAAGTCTACTTTGGCTTCGCTATCTACTAAACTGATGAGAGCTTTGGCATCTTCTCGGTGCTTGATGGCATAGACTTTTGCCACAGCTTCGGGGTTTGTGGCATCACAACCCAAGCCCCAAATGGTGTCGGTGGGATAAAGAATGACGCCACCTTGGTGCATCACGTCGATGGCTTGCTTGATATCTTGTCGTTGTTCGTGAGTGAGCATAATGCAGAGTTTGAAAATGTTGGTGATTGCGTTGAAATCCTTATTAGGATTGCTTTTGACTCCTACCTAGGAAGGGGTATGAGGGGGGCTGGATCGAGATTGTTGCCACAGTTTCCACCAACTGCGTACATTTCGATCGGCACGCGCTAGGATATAAGCCAATGTGAGGAAGAGAACGATGCTCCAACCGAGGGTGGCAACATCATTTCGCGCTGCGGCTTGCGTGGCACGAGGTAAAATCTCTGCACGGATGATGGGATGATAGACAAAAAGGGCAGACGAATAGAAGCCCCAATGCTCCCATCCAAGTCGCAGTGCAGGACGCTGTAACAACGTAGTCCACGGCACTACCGCCATGATGGCAAAGAGGGGAGAAAAGAGCCAGAAGGTGAAATGGAAGGCAGAGCAATAAAGCAACACCAACCCGAGAAGGCTCGTCAACAGAGCTAGACCGCGCTGCAAGATGGGCGAAAGTTGATTTTTCCATTTCGTCATTGTGGCTGCCCCACCCCATCGCGCTGCGCTGATACCCAAAGCAAAGGGAAGGAGGTGACCGAGGGCAGAAACGCGGAGATAACGCAACAATGAACTATCGCTAATCTCTAGGTGAATGTTGGATTCGTTGGCTAACCACATGGCAAGGATGCTCAAGCCTACGATGCTCCATAAAGGGAGAGCCGTTCTCCATCGATAGAAAATACAACGATAGATGAGATAGAACTGTAACATTAAGGAGAAGAACCACCAAGGACCATAGAGCAACGTGTCGAACTCGAAAAAGTTGCCCAAGAAAGCGAGGGTGAGCCAGGGATTGCTCTTTCCGAAACTAAGGGTAAACGTATGCCAATCTATCAAAAAGAAAAGGGCAACCACGAAACCCGGCACCATGAGCCCCCACAATTTCTTCATGTGTTGCCACAGAAAAGGAAGTGTCGAGGGGGCTTGCGTTAGACTTTTCTCATACTTCATCACCAGACCATAACCACTGAGAAAGAGGAAGATGGGCACCCCGTAATGTCCGAAATGGGAAAAGACCGAAGCGATCATGCGCCACACCTCTTGACTGTGGTGAAACTCAAAGAGCACACGCTGGATGTTGCGAGCGGAAAACGTGAACTCGTTTTCTGCTACGGCACCTGGCAAGAGATGCAACAGATTGTGCAACATGATGCTCAAGATGGCGATGCCCTTTAGCAAATGATTATCGGATTTGGTGAGCATATTGAAATAAGAAGATTCGTCGCAACAGAAAGAGATAGACCGCAAAAGCTGATGTCTTAGGGGCGAGAGCTACGCATCACTTCGTCATAATTGATTTTTCCTCGCAACAATCTGCGTTGGGGACGAAATTGGGGAGAGAGTGGATCGCGATGGGCTTTATAATGAGAGGTCTTGATACCTGCAAGCCCTAAGAGGAGATGGGGCAAATCATCGTGAGAGAAGGGATGATGTTGGGCAGTCTGAATGCGCTCGAAGAGTTCGGGGTGCAAACGACGAAACTTTCGACTTCCCCAAATCATGAAAGGAACTTCGTATTCATGTCGAATCACCTCGGCTGAGGGCTGTTCGTCGTGGATGCGACCATAAAGCGGAACGCTTCCATCATAAACTTCTTCTCCATGATCTGAAAAATAGACTACCACGGCATCTTCATTCGCAAAATTCCGCAAGATTCGGTCTACCACTTGATCATTCCAACGCGTGGCATTGTCGTAATGTGCCACAATTTCTCGTTGAGATCGAGTCAAATCGCGGCGTTGAATATCGTGGTAGGTGAAGGTGGTTTGATCGGAAGGATAGCGATGATCGTATTCCATGTGTTGTCCCCAAAGGTGAAACAGATAGAGATTGCGCTCGCCAGAGGTGAAACCTTTCAACAAACTAAGGATGGTGCCATCGTTCTTGCTGCGAAAGGCATTGCGATGATCAAAACAGAGGTTCTCCATCTGTGGATCATTCAAGAAGAAAGAACCGTTGAAATCGATGCTTCCTTGCGAAACGGTGTGGAAGAACTGATTGGAGAGAAAGGCAACCTTGAATCCTGCTCGCTTGAACAAGGTTGGAAAGAGGACGCCTTCCGTCCATCTGCCTCCTTCATCGGCACTTTGAGTGGAGAGAAAGGCTCGAAAAGCATTGCTTGTGATGTTCCATGGAGAAATGACATCATCAAAGACAACCAACTCCCCTCGCTTTGCACGTTCACAGAGTCGTGGTGTCGTGGGCAAGCCATATCCGTAGAGCGCAGCATGATGTTTGTTGTAGCTTTCACCGATGATGACCACGATATTTGGACAACTATTTTCTGCCACCTTCAAAACAGGCAGGTGTTGCATGCGTGCTTTCAGAGCCTCTGTTTCATCAGCAGCCATGCGCACGAGGTGGAGGGCTTGCACACTGCGATAATAGGGGGTAAAGAATTCCGACTCTGCAACGGTCTCTGCATGGTCGCTCTGGCTATTGGAGAAGAATTGCAGCATCTTGAACTGGTGGTTGCACCAAGCTCCCAATGCTCCAATAAACACTCCTAAAACAAGTGCTACAAACAGAGATTTTCCCCAAAGCAGGAAAGGATGCCTGCTTGTTTGGGGGCTAAGCTCGTCTTTCGCTAGGCTGTCGTCACCTTGAACTATGGATTCTTCATCTTGAACTAAGGACTCTTCACCTTGTGTCAAGCGGACTTTTTCCGTGGAATTCTGTTGTTTCTTGCGACAAAGAGGTAACTTTCGCAAGATTCTTCTCCCTCTTCGACAATATCTCGTAGCATCTTTGCGACATAAGCCTCGAAAGGAAAGCAGGTGCCAACATTCTAATAGAAAACTGGTAAAGGAGAGCGAGAGCGTTGCTATAAATACTTGCCAAAAGATGTCGTTGGAGAGCAAGCCTTCCAAAAATTCTCCAGATTCTGCAGGAGTAGTTTCTAGCAAAAGATGGATAACCGTGGGCGAAATGCAAAGATGAAAGCGTTCAAACAAAAAGATTTCCACACTCCATAGCATATATGCGGTGATATATACCATGATTTTCACGAATTGGTGCAGAAATTTCCACTTTCCGTTCGCGGTAATTTGCCCAGACAGCTCCACGAAAGCTGCCGCGAGATAAATATCCATCCACGCCACAAGGGCATAATAGACATAGTCGTGACTCGGACGCTCAGTAATCCACGCATTGCTCAACGCCAATCCCAAAAGCGTAATCACCAAGGCTCGTTGCCGCAGCACGGGACGGACGAGCCACAGAACGCAAGAGGGAAAGAAAGAGAATATCTGAGTCATGACTGAAAGTTTAGTGAAGAGTTTGGGAGAAGAATTCCCAAACTCTCACTATTGACGTGTGTGCTTGACGATGATACTTTGTGGTTAATGATAAAACATTACCGCAAATTTACCTTTTTTCGAGAGGTTATGCAAGTATTCTTGGGCTTTTATATAGTACACAAGAGGAAGAAAAGCACAATCGTAAGCACCTAGGGATAAGTCGCGCGCTTATTTTCGCTGACTTACGGTAACTTGTGGGAAGGGGAAGGAGATGCCCGCTTCATTGAAAGCATGGAACACGGTGAGATTGAAGCCATGCGTCACAGCAAGTACATCGGAAACATTCACCCAAGCGCGGACAAGAATGTCTACACTGCTGGCATTGAGTGCGGACACTCCGATATAAATGTCCTCTGTTTTCATCACACGGTCATCGGCTTCCAAGAGCTGACGAAGAATCACAAGGGCTTTATCCACGTCACTATCATAGTCGATGCCAAAAGTCCATTGCAAACGACGGGTATCTTGGGCTGTAGGGTTGATAATAACCCCACTACTTAACGCTCCATTGGGAATGAAGATGACCTTATTCTCAATAGTGGTGATGACGGTGTGGAAAAGATTTACACTCTTCACGGTTCCTTCTACATTTTGTGCTTGAATGAAGTCACCAATGCCGAAGGGTTTTGTGACGACAATGATGACACCGCCTGCAAGGTTCTGCAACTGACCGCTCAAAGCCATACCTACTGCCAAACCCATGGAGGCAAGAACGGCGGCAAGGCTTACACTCTTCACGCCTAAGATGCTGACAATGCCAATGCCGACCGCGATATAAAGCAGGGCTATGACGATGGAATTGATGAGCGAAACGGCAACCCCTGTCAGATTACGACGATTCATGATGCCTTTCAACAATCGGACGAAAGCATTGATCACCCAACGAGCAACGAAGAAGAAGACGATGGCGAGGAGCACGCGGATGCCGAAATTGATAAGTCCTTCTTTCCATCCTTCAAGCATGGTCAAGAATTTATGCTCATTGAGTTGAATCGGCTTTGTCATCTCCGCTACCACCTCTTTCGTTGGGGTGTTTTGTGAGAGAGAAGTAAAAAGAAATTTGAAAAGAAGGGATTGGAGTTGCATTAACATGAAAGGAGCTAGAAAACAATACGCAAAATCACCCATCTATGCACAAGGCATAGATAGGCGATATGCTGGAATAGGATAATTACTTTTGCAAAGAGATATCCACTCTTCGAACTACTTGCGCAGCTACGTCAGAGTGATTCACACCACAATCGGAAAGAATGATACGACTTTGGTCTACACCATGCTGCAAAAGATAGTTTTGCACCGCTTGTTGGCGTTGTTGAGCAAGTCGAAGATTAAACTTTCGGTTGCCATCGGGCGAAGCATAACCACGCAAAACGATGTTTTCTTGAGGAAAGTCCATAAGGAACTGCAACGTTTCCGCAAGTTTTTGCTTTGCATCAGCGCCCAAACGAGTACTACTCAAATCGAAGAAAACGGAACGTTCGAAGTCGAAAGGTACAACTGCAATGGTAGGGGCTTCCCCTATCCAATTTCCTTTCAGAGAGTCGCTCGTTGTCAAGAGACTAGGATTAGTCTGCATGGAAAGCACTGGTGCGATCCGTTGCATCGCAGGAGTATTCACCTGCACTACTGCATTGGGGCTGGTTTGCAGCTCCTTCAGCTGTGCTTGCAACACTTTGATTTGATGTGCCAAACTATCATCACGCGTTGCATTGACGGGCAGTGGAATAGGCACAACAGTGGTCTGTTTGGTCTTTGCTTCTGGGCGCTTTTTCTCCAGGAGTTGCAACATATAGGCTTGGTCATCGAGCAATTGTTGCAATTCTGGTGAAGTGCTTTGGGGAACATTCGTGAACTGATTAGCCGCTTGCTGAGTCAACAATTTCCGTGTTTGCAACTGTTGACTAATCATTTGTTGAACCAGCTGTTCCAACTGAGCAACGCGAGCCGAGAGTCGAGAGAGAGAATTTGCCTGAACATCTCCATTCGTGGGAGGTGTCAGAGCTTCCACCAACAATTGTGTGTGCAACCAATCTGCCATTTGGCGATTGTGTTGCGCCTTCAATTGTTGTTGCTGGTGCACCATGTTGATGAGGGCAGTGACTAATTGTTCTTCATCAACAGCCAACAAGCTGTCGGATGTAGATAGCGTCACTGTATTTACCGATGTCTCTGGAGAGACATTGGCAGCATGCCCCATCGATGGTAGCAACAACAGGAGGCTACAAAGGCAAAGATGAGAAAATCTTTTCATAAACAGAGGTTTATATGAAACAACACCTTGACGCCTTATTGCGCAACAGCACCGGAGGTGGAAGTGCTATCTGCTTTTGGTGTTTGATCTTGAGTTGCAGTTGCAGAAGTGGCATCTGCAGAAGACGTGGCACGAGTGGTGGTCTTCTTATTAGTCTTTTGTGCTGCCTTATTCTGGAGCAACTGTTGTTGCAATTGTTGAATTTGCTGTTGCAAGAGAAGGATTTGCTGCTGGTTGCTGTTGTCTTGTCCACTCTTTGCTGCAGCATTCATTTGAGGCATGCTGAAGTATTGAGGCAATACTTGTTGAGGAACAGCGTTATTGCGCAATGCCATGATGAGCAAAATCTTGTCGAAATCAGACATTGAGCTGTAAGAACTAGCAGGTTGCACCTGAGTAGGTTGTGTAGCTTGCAGCACGCGTTGTACAATGCGCGCGAGTTGTTCCTCGTTGAGCAAAATCACATTGCCAGTGGTTTGCAAAGGCAAAGTAGACTTCACTTTCGCAGGTACTAGAGGAGTAGCCTCAATCACAACACCAGCGGTGTCAGCTACAACAGCAGTGCGAGTTTTTACTTCGTCATGAACAACAGCAGTATCTACACGAACACGTTCAGCAGAATCTACTGCCACTTGTTGCATTTTCTCCTTCACCAACATACGATCGCGCTCAGCTTGTACCAACTTTTGGTAAGTAGCAGTGCCATTCTTCGCTTTGAGTCCTAAGTTGAAACGAAGCCCCATGCGATACATCCAGTTGACCTTGATGGAAGAAGGATTAGCAGCCTCCGTAAGTTTAGGATTTTCTTGCTCCATGAGCATAGCTTCAGCAGAACCGAAGGCGCTCACCATGCGGTGCAAGGGCACTTCTAATCCACCACCACCAAGTGCAAACCAGCCACTCTTAGCGTTGGCAAAGCGTGCATCATGTTGAGAATACTTGTCATCAACATTCAAATAACCAGCACCCAAAGAGAGATAAGGCGTTACACCGCGAGGTACATTGAGACGAGTCAAAAGGTTAGCTCCATAGATGGAAAGACCTCCATCAAGTTTGGTGCTGAGACCATCGGGTTTATCTGTAGCACGATAGTAGAAACCGCGAACCCCTACGAGTGTAGAGAAGTCAACTCCAGCAGAGAGACCGAGCATCCAAGTATCTCCAAAGTTAGAATTGTCGCGGAAGTTGAGGTAGGCAGCAGAAGGCTCTACTACGAAGCGCAAACCACGGAAACCACCACTAAAAGTTTGGCGATAAGCTCGGCTCACTTCGTCCTTCGCAGCAGGTGCGCCACCAAGGTAGAAATCGAGAGAAGCGAGTCCACTCCAGTTTTGAAGCGTGTTGTTAGTACCAGCCACTACATATTGGCTGCTAGGAGCTGCATTGAAGAACACATTGCGAGCTTCGAGCGTGAGAGCAACTCGAGGAACGATGTTGATTTTCAAACCAGCACCAACATTTCCATAGAGCTGTTCTTCGTGTACACGATGACCAGCGTTAACGACATCATCATAGTGGAATTTGAGCACACCAGCACCACCAATCACATAGGGAGTGAAGCGAGCATTGTTCCAGAGATTGAGCTTGAGATCGCCACCAAAACGTTCGTATGTGATTTTTGAATTTTCGAGTTTACCGGCAAACTCATTGGCTACATTCCAGCCGGTGCCTTGCAATTTACCTTTGAGGTCGAAACTGCGCTCATAGTTACCACGGAGTTCCAAAATGGGTCCGAAGCCAAAGCCAACACGCGCGCCATAGAATGCGGAATTACCTACATTGAGTTGCTTATTCCAGAAGGTGTAACCCGCAGTGGGGCTAACGATGACACTGACATCACTCACTTGAGCTTGCATACACTGAGGAGCAAGCAAAGCGAGGACTGCGAGAGTACTGAGTATAGTTTTTTTCATGTCTAAAAAAATTAGTTTTGAATGATAAGCTGAAAAGCTAAATAATTAAAGCTCACTTTCTTTTAATCGTTCTGCATTTTCTGCCACGATGAGGTGATCTATGCAATCTTGCACGTCACCATCCATAAATGCAGAGAGATTATAAATGGTATAGTTGATACGGTGGTCGGTGATGCGGCCTTGTGGGTAGTTGTAAGTGCGAATCTTTGCCGAACGGTCACCCGTAGACACCAAAGTTTTACGACGAGAAGCGATATCGTCTACATACTTCTGATGCTCTTTGTCGTAGATAAAAGTACGCAAACGAGCGAGTGCGCGTTCCTTATTCTTAGGCTGGTCACGAGTCTCAGTACATTCGATGAGAATTTCTTCGACTACACCAGTATTGGGGTTCTTCCAATTGTAACGCAAGCGCACACCCGACTCCACCTTGTTAACATTCTGTCCACCAGCACCGGAAGAGCGGAAGGTATCCCACTTAATTTCACCTTCATTGATGACAACATCGAAGGCTTCTGCTTCGGGAAGTACAGCTACCGTGGCAGCAGAAGTGTGCACACGACCTTGAGTTTCTGTAGCTGGTACACGTTGCACTCGGTGCACACCACTTTCATATTTGAGCGTGCCATAGACATCGGCGCCAGTAACAGAGCACACAATTTCCTTGTAACCTCCTGCAGCTCCTTCGGAGAAGCTAGAAACTTCGAGTTTCCAGCCCTTTGTCTCACAATACTTGCTATACATGCGGAAGAGGTCGCCAGCAAAAAGCGCAGCTTCATCACCACCTGTGCCACCACGAATTTCAAGAATGGCATTCTTGGCATCTTCAGGATCTTTGGGGACAAGCATGAGCTTGATTTCTTCTTCTAAAGTGGGAATGCGCTCTTCACAAGCAGCCACTTCTTCACGAGCCATTTCCTTCATTTCAGCATCGTCTTCTGTCATGAGAATGCTCTTGCTTTCTGCAAGATTGCCAAGAAGATTGGCATACTCTTGGCGTGCACTCATGAGTTCTTCGAGATCCTTATACTCTTTGGTGAGACGAACATAGCGCTGTTGGTCGGCTATGACTGCTGGGTCAGTGATTAGCGTGGAAACTTCATCGAAACGTGCCACAAGCCCATCGAGCTTTTCGAGAAGTGTTGTTGTTTCAGCCATATATAATGGTAGATTTTTCTATGTTTATGAGTAAATTTGATTGGGCACCAGCATAACAGCTCTTCTAAATGCCCTAATTTGACGAGAGACCACGGAGATCTTCGAAAATATCTCGGAGATTTTCAATTGTATCTCAGAGATTATCTAAATATACTCGGAGATTTTCCGAAAGATGTCGGAGTTTTTGAAAATAATCTCGGAGATTTTCCAAGCCCGTTCAGCAACTCTCTTGATGAAGTTATAATGAGCTCAACTACTATCGTGTTAAGCCATTGAAGCCTTCTTCATATCCGGTAGTATAACCTTCTTCGTATTGTTCTGCGGCTTTACCGGTATATTTATTATCTTCGTCAAAACTGGTGCCGTGCTCACTTCTGGTGCCCGCATCAGCAGAGCCATCATCATATCCTTGGGAATGACCAGCTTCGTAAGCCTCATCTTCCGGCGAAAGTCTATCTTGTATGATTCCAGCACTACCTCCGCCATACTCAGAACTCATGCGACCAGAGGAAGAAGCATCCATATCCTCTGCAGAATGACGGCTTTCTTGCATTTCATCGGAAACGGCGTAAGCAGAGTCTGCGATTTCTGTATCATTGTCGGAACCATTGTTCCGTCCACTGCAACTACAGAGCATCATCACAGCCATACAGCAGTAGAAACCGCCATAAAAAAGATATTTCATAAGGGATTTGGTTCGTTGATACTAAAGGTTCGCATTGCACTTCTAGACGAGTGCTCTACGATTACCTAATAGTTGAACTCGCCAAACTCACTGCGGATGGTAAGTGATTTGGTGCCTTCTTCCACACGTCCCACGATTCGGGCGTCGATGTTGAAAGATTTTGAGATTTCAATGACACGTTCTGCATGTTCAGGAGAAAGATACACTTCCAAACGGTGACCCATGTTGAAAACTTTGTACATTTCGCTCCAGTCAGCACCACTCTCTTCTGCGATGGCACGGAACAAAGGAGGAACGGGGAACATGTTGTCTTTGATTACACGGCAATTGTCAGACACGAAGTGCAACACTTTGGTCTGAGCACCACCAGTGCAATGCACCATGCCATGGATTTCGTGACGAAGTTCGTCGAGCATCTTTTTCACCACGGGCGCATAAGTGCGAGTGGGAGACAATACAAGTTTACCAGCGTTCACAGGACTTCCTTCCACAGCATCCGTGAGTTGATAGTGACCACTATACACCAACTCCTCAGGCACAGCCTTGTCAAAGCTCTCTGGATACTTTTCAGCCAGATATTTGGCGAAGACATCATGACGAGCGGACGTCAATCCGTTACTTCCCATTCCACCATTATATTCTGTTTCATAGGTAGCTTGACCGCTAGATGAGAGCCCCACAATCACATCACCTGGACGAATGTTGGCATTATCGATGACTTCGCTTCGCTTCATGCGGCAAGTCACTGTGCTATCCACGATGATAGTGCGCACCAAATCGCCCACATCTGCCGTTTCGCCACCAGTAGCATAGATACCAACGCCCATGTTGCGGAGGTTTTCAAGGAGTTCGTCAGTGCCGTTGATGATTGCACTGATTACTTCACCAGGAATCAACATCTTGTTTCTACCGATGGTAGATGACACCAGAATGTTGTCCACAGCACCGACACAGAGCAAATCATCAGTATTCATGATGAGAGCATCTTGAGCAATGCCTTTCCACACAGAGAGATCGCCCGTTTCTTTCCAATACATGTAAGCCAAGCTCGACTTTGTGCCAGCACCATCAGCGTGCATGATGTTGCAATATTCGGGATCTCCTCCCAAAATATCGGGAATAATTTTGCAGAAGGCTTGGGGGAAAATACCTTTGTCGATGTTCTTGATGGCAGCATGCACATCTTCTTTCATTGCGCTGACACCACGCATCATGTAACGTTGGTTTTTGTCCATAGTAAAGGAGCTGAAATAGAGTTGGAGGAAGTGAGAGATGGATTAGGAGATTTGAAAATCTCTAAAAGATATGCTTGAAGCAATGCACCTACTTTAGTAAGAAACTATAGAACATGATGCTATGCAAAAGTTTATTTGAAGAAAATAGATTAGAAATTGACGCTAGGTGCATTTTGAGCATCAGCAGTCGCCTCGAAAGTGGCACGTTTCTCAAAACCAAACATACCTGCGAGGATGTTGATGGGGAAACGACGCACGCTCACGTTGTAGTCACGCACAGATTCGTTATACTTCTTGCGAGCTTCGTTGATACGATTTTCCGTGCCTTCGAGTTGTGCCTGGAGCATAGAAAACTGCTCATTGGCTTTCAAGTCAGGATATTGTTCTTGCAACATCATGAGCTTACCAAGCGCTTGTGAGAGTTGTCCTTGTGCATTCTGATAAGCCGCAAGTTGTTCGGGAGTAGCATTGGACGGATCGAGGGTGATTTGCGAAGCCTTCGCACGAGCTGCGATTACATTTTCAAGCGTGCTGCTTTCATGCTTAGCATAACCTTTGACTGTGCTTACAAGATTAGGAATGAGATCGGCACGGCGTTGATAACTACTTTGCAAGTCGCCCCACACTTGATTCACCGCCTCGTCTTTCGTCATGAGGCTATTGTACTGACAACCGCCGAAACCAACGAGGACAACAACGACTGCAAGGATAATCCAAAGGATTTTGTTGGAACTTTTCATACGCTATGTATTTGAAGTGATATTGAAACTGCTAAGATTGGAATTAAAACATTGTAGCGATAGATGTTGCAATAATTGCGTTTTAAGAGAAGTAGAGCAAACTAGAAACGTCCACCCGAGCCACCGCCACCAAAGGAGCCGCCGCCAAACGAGCCGCCACCTCCAAAACCTCTAGAACCACCACGGCCACCACGTAGGAGCCCACCGATAATCATACCTGCTAGAAGGCTTGACCCAGAGGAGTCATCGTTATCATCGTCTTGCACCTGCTCTCGAGTGAAGACTTGTCCACATTGCTTGCATCGATAGGTGCTGACAATGACACGCACGGAACGACCATCACGAAGCATTCGTTGTTCCTGTTGACGGAGTTTATAAACTTTTCGTTGACGACACTGCGGACATCGTGGGTTTGCGACATTGAGGAGATATAAACAATAGATCAAAAAGACCCCAAATAAAACAATGACCAAGAACACTCCTCCAACAATATTACCGGCATCTTCTGGTGCTGCGAGTTCTGTGTCACCTTGTACCACTTGGTTAATCGCCTTTATAGCTACGAGCATTGCTCCATCCCAATCTTGCTTTTTGAGCAGTGGCACAAAATATCGGTCTTCAATCAATTGTATTTGTCCATCGGGCAAGGTGCCCTCTAAGCCTTCACCTGTGAGAAACTGGTAGCTTCTATCACCTACTGCCAAAACAATCACCAAGCCGGTGTTTGCTTTGTTGCCTACACCGTGTTTGCGAGCAAGCGCCATGGCAAATTCATACGGATCATCGCCCTCGATTTTGTCGAGCACTGCCACCAGAGTTTGCACACCTTTTGTTTCCTCCATATTTTGAAGGATGACATTAAGGCTGTCTACGGTAACTTGAGAGAGGATGTGTTCTGGATTGCTCACATATTGCGTGCGGTCTTGATAACGAAGCACAGGCACTTCCTCAGGTGTCCAAACTTTTGCTGTAGCTCCAACGAAAAAGCCAAGCAAAACTCCGATGACAACTAGCCATCGACGAAAAGGGCAAAGAGACTTTCGTTGTTGCATATACTTGAAATAGGATTCAAATAGAAAATTTCTTGCGAGATGTAATCCGCAGTTTTGCAAATTTAGAGGAGACACTCCTACTGCAAAGATACTAACTATCGAGAAACAAGCCAAAATTCGCGCTTTATTTCAAACTCAACAGCTTGCAATACGTTAAAAACGCACACATCACAGCACGTTATAGCCTAGCGTGCTGTGATGTGAAAACAAGATTGGTGCACTTCATATTTGACATAGCAAGTGCCACGTTTGCGCTGATCATGCAACACTTCTGCCAAAACGCTCTTGAGCGTCACTGCCCAAGTTTCTACCTGGGGAGGAAGTGTGGGATCCTGCACACGAAAATAGTGATTGTAGGAGATATCAAACGTCGTACCGAAACGGTGACAACTATTCTCTGATGCATTGCCATTGTGCTGGCGTAGACGCTGCACGTCTTCTTCCGTGCGAAGCACAGAAGTGACAACCAATTTATGAAAGGGGATACCTTTAGTAGTTAGACTATCCAAAAAGGAACGACTTATCTCTTCTAGCAATGTCGCTGCTCTCGGCACCAAATAGGGTATGCTATGCGCCAATGGTTTGACGATATAGTATGGACTATCCCCGATATACACGAGTTTACTGCCATGTCGTGTGGCTTCTTCTCGATTTTGACACGATTGAATCCCGACCTTTGAAGCAGTAGCCAGTTGCACATCATTCAAATCGGGGAAAGCATCATCGAAAGTGGGGACGGAGGTGACGCGATTTTTCACGGGCTTACCCTCTTGCGTCAGCCAAATCGGATTGTGGCGCGGTGCCAACAACATACTGTCCACTTTGCGGCTCTGCAGAGTTACAGAATCTCGACTATGAGCTAAAGCATTCAGGGAAGGATGCACCCATCGCTCTATTTGTTTCGACGTCCACTCAGGAAAAATCATTTTGACCCCAAAGAGTACAATCACAATGCCCCAAAACACAAACAAAAAATGATAGCGTGTAAAGCCTTGTTTGTTACGATGATTATTTCTTGAATTTGTCATAATTCCCTAGAAGTATGATGTGCATGACGCACTAACCTATCTTTTCATTGCCTTAATTGGCAGTGTCGATCTTTCCTTCGCGATTGGCTTTCCAATAGTCAGAAAGTTGTCCTAGGAAGGTGGAGACATCTTTAGCAGCTGCCAGAGTTTCTGTGCTCACTTCCTTCTTTTGCAAGCGCAGTAACATCACTCCATAAAGCAACTCAAAGCAAAGCTCCAGCTCTTGTGCCACTCCGATTGTTTCCGACTTATTGTCTGCTGTTTGCTTGGCTCGAAGTTCTACAATATAGGGCAACACCTTATAATACATCTGACGATAGTAGGGGTATTTGGCATTGTCCACAAGCAACTCATGCACTTCTGCCAAACCTTCTATGACGTTTTTGTTAATCTGTAAGTGCCCTTGTTGGGTCACCCCTTCTTCTCGCATCATGGTGCAGAGATGCTCATACCACTCTTCCAAAGCCACACGCTGTTCGTCTGAAACATCGAAACGAGCTAAATAGTTGGTGCGAAGTTCATCAATGCTACAATGATGGGCACGCAGAATATCTTCCACCTGCCACATATAGAGAAGATATTCCGAACGATTGGTATATTGAAGACGTTGAGCTATCAGCATAACAAACTATGTGGTAATGGGGATTCTTACTTGGATGTGAAAAAGGGTGAGGAAGGCATAGATTACACTCACCGTGAGGACAATGACTCCAATCGTACGGTTGAGAACAATCATGCCACGATAACCAAAAGAACTCTTCATGCGGGTGATGAGATAGGTCAATCCACCCCACCACAGCATCGCTCCACCAAAAATAGACATATAACCCCAGAATGCTCCGAATGGGTTCTGTGGGACAGTAAAGGTGAGCTGCGCGAAAAGCGCTATAAAGAGAAAAATAATGAGCGGATTGGAGAGCGTGAGGAAGAAGGAGGTGACAAAATTATGTACCAAATTTCCACGTTTATGCTTCGAGCGGCGTATGGCTTTGAGCGGATTGCTCAACAGCGTGTGTAAGCCAAAGGCAAAAAGGATGGCGCTACCGCCAATTTTCATCCAATAGATATTCTGTTCCTGTTCAACAAACGACATGACCAAGGTCATACCTGCGCCAGTGATGACAGCATAAATGAGATCGGAGAGTGAAGCTCCAAGACCAGTGACCAAGCCCACCTTACGCCCACGATGCATGGTGCGCTGGATACAAAGCACTCCCACTGGTCCCATCGGTGCAGACACGATGATACCAATGAGCAATCCTTTGACGATGAGTTGAATGGTGCTACTAAATATCGCCCAATCTATAAGGGGAACTTCAAGAATAGACATAGTATCTGCAAATATCGCTATTTTTCATGAGAAAAAAAAGCACCGAGCGAGGAAATCGCTCGGTGCTTTTTATTAAATAGGGCTTTTGCGAAGCCTTTGGTGCAAAAATAGAGGGCTTGATTAGCAAAGTTTGCGTGCGCCATCACCGATCACAACATCGATGATAATAGGTTCTTTGCCAAACTTAGCAGCAAACTTTTCTTTCACCACCTTGCAGAAGTTGTCATAGAGTTCGTCAGCAACGAGGTTGATGGTGCAGCCACCGAAGCCACCGCCCATGATGCGTGAACCCGTCACACCTTCTTCACGAGCAATGTCGTTGAGATAGTCAAGTTCTACGCAAGACACATCATACTCTTTAGAGAGACCTTCGTGAGTTTCATACATCATCTTACCCACAGTTTCGTAGTCACCCTTTTCAAGAGCGTCACATACAGTGAGCACGCGCTCACGTTCACCGATTACATAGTGTGCGCGGAGTGCATCTTCTTCGCTCACTTGACCACGAACCTCATCTAGTTGTTCGTAGCTTGCATCGCGCAAACTTTCCACTTCAGGGTGGAGTTTGTTGATCGCTTCAGCCACGCGTTCGCAACTGCGACGACGATCGTTGTAAGGAGAACCCACAAGTTCGTGCTTCACTTGAGAGTTTACCAACACGAGCTTATAACCTTGAGGATTGAAGGGGAAGTATTCGAATTCACCGCTACGGCAGTCCAAACGCATCAAAGAACCAGCCTTACCATGTACGGAAGCAAATTGGTCCATGATACCGCAGTTGCAACCCACATACTTGTGTTCTGTGCGTTGACCCACGCGAGCGAGTTCCATCTTCTCTACTTTGTTGCCACCCCAAATGTCGTTGAGTGCAAAAGCATAAACAGATTCGAGTGCAGCAGAAGAACTCATACCAGCACCGAGAGGAACATCACCAGCAAACGCAGTGTTGAATCCTTCAACGGGAACACCGAGTTCCATCATTTCACGGCAAACACCGAAGATGTAGCGTGCCCAGGTAGCAGATGGACCAGCAGCGTCATCCAAAGAGAACTCAGTGTAGTCCTTCAAGTCGATAGAGTAAGCGCGAACCGTACGAGTGCCATTAGGCTTGATTTCAGCGATCATGCCTTGTTGCACTGCGCCAGGGAAAACAAAACCATTGTTGTAGTCGGTGTGTTCACCAATCAAGTTGATGCGACCAGGTGAAGCATATACAGAACCAGTTGTGCCGTCGAAGTGTTTTTGAAAACGGCTACGAACGTCATCGATAGTAAGTTTCATTGAGGGAAAGATTTTGAGGGGTTATAAGGAAAACCTTATGGACAATGCACTCCCTCTGTGGGAGGCATTGCCACTAGGCTATGAGAGTTCAAAAGAATTAAGCTTCGTCGCGACGGCTAACGCGGCTTCCAACGAGAGCGTAGAAGAGGATGTAAGCAGCGCAGAAGACTACTACCCAGAAGCTAGCATTGTAACCAAAGAGGTCGGCTACATAGCCTTGAACTGCCATCATCACAGCACAACCGAATACCATGGTCATGAAGATACCACTAGCGATAGCAGTGAAGCGTCCAAGACCTTCTACAGCGAGGTTGAAGATAGCTCCCCACATCACGGAGGTGCAAAGACCTACAAGGAGGAGAGAGAAAGTGCCGAGGGGGATAGGTTGCCAGATGAGTTCAAGAGTGCTCCAGTTTACACCGGGGAAGTTCACCAAAACATCACTTGGAGCAAACATACCGAAGAGTACGAGCACGAGAGTTGCGGTAGAAACTGTAGTAATCATCGCACGGCTACTTACCTTGCTACCGATACTAGCACCTACAAAACGGCCGACAAGCATCATAAACCAATACACTGCAACGAGCAAACCTACAGTAGCAACGGGGATACCTTGTGCAACCAAGTCTTGTTGTACGAAGTTAGGCACACCAACTTCAATACCCATATAAAGGAAAATAGCCAAAGCACCGAGAGCAAAGTGGCGGAAACCAAGTGCACCAGCAATCAGTTGACCAGTGGTAAGTGCGCTACTTTCTTTTTCTTCTTTTACAGGCTCATCAATCTTGGTGAAAAGAATCACAACGAATGCGATAGCGAAGATGGCGAAAGCAATGAGCAAAGCAGGAGAAGCATCGGAAATACGAGCCTTACTTACGTCTGCAATAAGGGCACCCATGAGGATGTAGCAAGCCACAGCAGCAGAAGAGTTAAACACACCACCAAGTTGGATGAGTTGGTTACCAGAGTTACCACCACCACCAAGGACATTGAGCATAGGGTTCACCACACTGTTGAGGATAGCCATACAGAGACCTGCGATGAAAGCACCAGCAAGATATACAGCAAACACCAAACCGAGGTTTTCTTGAGCGTTGAGCTGACCGCTAAACCATTGGATAGCGATACCCACCATACCGACAACGAGACCACCAAGGGCTGTTTTCTTGTAACCATACTTAGAAATAAGCAAACCTGCGGGGATACCCATCACAAGATAAGCCACGAAGTTACCATAGTTACCAATCTGAGCCAACACATTGGAGATAGGTCCTTGGTTTTTAATGATTGTTGCCATGGGTGTGCACAAGTTAGTCACAAAGGCAATCATAGCGAAGAGGGCAATCATCACAATAATCGCGCCCCATTGTTTGTTTTTTTGAGCCATTGAATGTATTTGATTAGATTTTTATTTAATATATTTCATAGAAAAGGCTCGCGCTGAGACACCACTCAGCGCGAGCTGATGTTTTCATTAGGATTCTACACCAAATTTGTAGACCGTCTTTTGGGTATAAACCTCACCTGGATTCAACACAACGCTGGGGAAATGAGGTTTATTCGGGCTGTCGGGGAAGTGTTGCGCTTCAAAGCAGAGTGCAGAGCGACGACCGAAGGTAGCACCATGATAACCAGGGAAACCATTTGCCCAGTTGTCAGAGTAGAATTGCATACCTGGTTCGGTGGTATATACTTCCATTGTACGACCGCTCACGGGTTCTTTAATCTTTGCTGCGAAGGAGAGTTCACCAACTTCCTTCTTGTTCAGCACAAAGCAATGGTCATAACCAGCACCGTTCTTGATTTGTTCATCAGTAGAATCGTCAATGCGCTCTCCGACTACATGAGGAGTACGGAAATCGAAGGGAGTACCTTCAACCTTACGCACTTCGCCAGTAGGGATGCACGTTTCATCAATAGGAATATAGAAGTCAGCGTTGATTTCACACACCGTATCCATTGCCGTAGGAGTAGGATTACCCAAACCTTGAAGTGAGAAGAAACCATGGCTGGTCATGTTCACCACAGTCTTCTTGTTAGTGGTGCCGCGATAATCAATCACGAGTTCATTATCATCTGTCCAAGTGTAACGCACTGTCATAGAGAGTTCACCGGGGAATCCTTCTTCATAATAAGCAGAAACATAGCGTAACACCAATGTGTGTGCACCAATTTGCTCTGCATCCCACACACGAGCATGGAATCCTGTGGGACCTCCATGAAGGTGATTAGGACCATTGTTTACAGCAAGATGGTATTCTTTGCCATTTAGTTGAAAACGTCCGCGAGCGATACGATTGCCGTAGCGACCAACAAGGGTAGAAAGGAAGGGTTCTGGCGAATTGATGCAAGCATCGATATTATCGTGTGCTTGAATCACATTGGTATGCTTACCATTGCGATCTGGCACCATAATAGCGACAATGGTACCACCATAGTTGGTGATAGCCACTTCATTACCTTGGATGTTGCGCAAGAAGAAGAGATCTGTCTTCTTTCCATCAATTTCCTTTTGAAAATCGGCGGGTTTAAGACCGCTAAGTGCTTGAGTTTCCATTGTTGTATAGACTAAACTAATGGGATTGTATTGCTAAAATATCATTCAAAGCAAAAGCCCTTTTGGGCTCAAATTGCTTTCTTTGTGTTGCAAATCTACGAATTTATTTCCTTCGTACAAAGCAAATCCACAAAAAAAACAGAAAAAAAACGAAGCAAGAAATGAGCATCACGGAGCGACCTCTGTAAACGTCTGATAATTACGAACTGATACTGAACTACTAGCAGAGAATCGCTCTATTTTTGCCGAACTCGAGGGGAGAGATGAAGGCAACAAACAACACCTATTCACCCATTCTCCCACTCTATTCCATAGTTCTATCCACGCTATTCCTGCGTTCTACCTGAATAATAAAGAACCAACTGCCGACACTAAAGCAGATATGCTATTTTCAACACCACTTCTTGTCACGCTACGAATCCTAGCGCCCAAAAAGCCAACAACTCCCTGTACTTTTGCGAGTACAGGGAGTTCTTTTTTTGTATTGAAAGACTTTCTCGGGGCAATCTTTATGATTAGTTTATAGCACAAGCCATGGAAAATGCGGAAATATTCTCATTTTACATGGATATCAAGTCGTTGTATGTTTCATATCAACAGCCATAATGAGTGCGATATTGCCTAGTCTTGACGATAACCAAAGGCTTCGAGGCGACGATCGTTTTGACGCCAGTCCTTGTCAACCTTGACATATACTTCGAGATAAATGCTCTTTTGGAAAAAGCGCTCGAGAGTTTTGCGAGCTTCTGTCGAAACTTTCTTAAGCGCCACACCTTTATGACCAATGATAATTCCCTTTTGACTATCTCGCTCCACATAAATAATGGCACGGATGTGGATATTCTTCTCCGACTCTTTGAATTCTTCCACAGTCACTTCCACTGAATAGGGAATTTCCTTGTCGTAGTAGAGTAAAATCTTTTCACGAATGATTTCATTGACAAAGAAGCGGGCAGGCTTATCCGTCCATTGATCCTTATCGAAATAGGGAGGTGAGTCGGGCAACAATTCCTTGATGCGTGCCAACACAGCATCAACATTGAATTTGGCTTGTGCTGAGATGGGGAAAATCTCTGCCGTGGGCAACACTTCATGCCAAGCCTCAATGAGTTTCATCACTCCTTCTTGGTTAGAGAGATCAATCTTATTAATGAGCACAAAAATAGGAATCTTCATGCGCTGCACCTTAGTAATAAAATCAGCATTCTTGTCTGGTTTCTCCACCACGTCCGTCACATAGAGCAAAATATCTGCATCTTGCAAAGCTCCTTCGGAAAATGCCAGCATGGACTCTTGCAACTTATAATTGGGTTTGAGCACACCGGGGGTGTCGGAAAAGACTATTTGTGCGTCGTCCGAATTGATAATTCCCATGATGCGATGGCGCGTGGTCTGAGCTTTGAAAGTAGCAATAGAGATGCGTTCGCCCATAAGGAGATTCATGAGAGTGGATTTTCCCACATTGGGGTTACCCACAATGTTTACAAAACCTGCTTTATGCATAGAGGGAAAGAGTAGTTGAAGGAGGAGAAAAGATTGTAGATTATAAAGAGAAATGGCGCTATTTTGTAGCAGCATAGCTTCAAGCTATCTGCAACATCAAAGCGCGCCATTCTATATGTGCTAAAAAACTGAAGCGACTTTCGGCCACTGCCCAAAGCAAGACCAAAAGTCGCTTAATTATTGGGTTACAACTCTGGGATTACCAAGTGCAACATGTAGCCAAAATATGATTAGTCAACAAAGATTATTGACCATCATATCCCCATTTCATGTAAGCAGCACCCCAAGTGAAGCCAGCACCAAAGGCTGTGAGTACAATGTTATCGCCCTTCTTGAGATCTTTCTCATAATCCCAAAGCGCTAAGGGAAGTGTTGCTGCAGAGGTATTACCGTAGCGTTGGATGTTGAGCATCACCTTGTCCATAGAAAGTTCCAAACGATTCGCCACAGCCTCGATGATGCGCACGTTGGCTTGGTGAGGAAGCACCCAGGTGATGCTATCACCGTCAAGGCCATTGCGCTCAGCAATAGTGGCACAAGCATCGCTCATGTTCGTCACAGCGAAACGATAAACGGTGCGTCCTTCTTGGTGAAGCTTGTGCATCTTGTGGTCGAGTGTGAAATAAGAAGGAGGACAAGCCGAACCACCTGCACGCATGCAAAGGAAAGGAAGTCCCTTACCATCTGCACGGAGATAGCTATCTTTCCATCCAAGGTCCTCGGTCGTAGGTTCTACGAGCACCGCTGCGGCTCCATCACCAAAGATTGGACTTGTGGCGCGGTCACTATAGTCTACAATAGACGACATCTTGTCAGCACCTACCACAACGACCTTCTTGTAGCGTCCGCACTGCACCATAGAGGCAGCCATATCCATTGCAAAGAGGAATCCGCAGCAAGCGGCTTGTAGGTCTACACAGAACGCATTTTTCATACCGACGCGTCCCACGACTATGCTCGATGTTGTTGGGAATGGATAATCGGGCGTAGTGGTGGCAACGATAACGCAATCGATTTCTTGAGGATCTGTGTTGGTCTTTTCGAGCAATTGCTTCACCGCTTTACGCGCCATGTAGCTAGTACCGAGACCTTCTTCATTAAGAATACGACGTTCTTTGATGCCAATTCTGGTCATGATCCACTCATCGTTGGTATCCACCATACGAGAGAGCTCCTCATTGTTAAGGACGTATTCGGGGACATATCCGCCTACGCCTGTGATAACGGCATTAAGTTTTTCCATTGTAGGGAAAGAAATAAGAGTTGTTAGCCCAAACTTTGTCGTTGTGCTGAGGGAGAGCTAATGAAAATAGTCGCCGTAAGTTGCAAGCGGCGGTGCGACATTGGTCAATCTTCCTGTGATGCACGATGCGGGGGTTGGACTTTGCCCAGAGAAAAAAACAAAAATGCGGTTTTCGGTAAACTATTCTAGCTACCGAAAACCGCAAAGTGCGTGTAGATTACTCAGCTACCTCAGCCTTTACGATAGCAATCTTACCACGATAGTAGCCACAAGATGGGCAAACAGTGTGGTAAAGGTGGAAAGCACCGCAGTTGCTGCACTTAGCGAGCGTAGGAGCTACAGCTCCATCATGGGTGCGACGCTTGAGGGTACGAGTCTTCGATTGTCTTCTTTTAGGATGTGCCATTGTTGTATTGTATTTTGTATTATTATTCTTGGAATATTGCGCACCATTTATAAGATGATTGCACCTACACTTCCGATACCGGAAAACGGGGAGCCACAAAAATGATGCAACGCTGCAAAGGCAAAAACGACGAGCTTGCCAACTTCTCCGAATTAGGCTACGGAGTTTGCCGAGATTGTCTTATGCTATGATATTAAAATGAGATTTCTGTGCTATTGTCAGCGGAATCCTCCTCAGCGGAGAAGCGACTCATCATATCAGCATTGCACTTTCCTTCGGGATGCACTCGTTGGAGCGGCAAGTTTAGGGCAATGGATTCATAGATATCCCATGCTGTGTCGTAGTGAGTCTGCGAGAAGGGAATGACAATCAAATCTGCATCTGGGTTGTCATCATCATAGCCCACACGGAGTTCTTCTTCAAAAACGATGGGAAGTGTGGTTGGATCAAGACAACGATCACATGCCACTACCACCGTACCTTCACCTTTATAGGTAAAGAGATAAGTATCTCCAGCACCAAAACGTACGCGCATTTCAACTTTCACATCGCCGCCAAGGATTTCTTGCTGATCTAAATCTGCAAAATACTCATTGTCGAGGTGAAACGTACGTGCGACAGCTTCACGCTGGACGCTGCGCAGTGGGACTATGTATGCGTCTTTACTAGACATATCGAGTGCAAAGTTACGTCTTTTTTATGAAACGACTAAGTTTTTCCTTGCAAAAATGAGATGACAACGCCAAAAAAGCGTTGTCATCACGTTGTTTATTGTCGTTTTAGCGATAAAACTCACCTTACGACACGAATTATTTGTTCATTTTCATCAAGAACTCTTCGTTGGAACGAGAGTCTTCCAGACGCTTCTTCACGAAGTCCATGGCCTCAACGCTGCTCATATCACCAATAAACTTACGGATGATATACATGCGGTTAAGCGTACCTTCGTCGAGCAACAAGTCGTCGCGGCGGGTAGAACTTTGGATGAGATTGACAGCTGGGAAAATGCGCTTGTTGGCAAGTGTACGATCAAGCTGCAATTCCATGTTGCCCGTTCCCTTGAACTCTTCGAAAATCACCTCGTCCATCTTAGAACCGGTGTCGGTCAACGCCGTTGCAATGATGGTGAGCGAACCTCCATTTTCGATGTTACGCGCAGCACCAAAGAAGCGCTTGGGCTTTTGGAGAGCATTTGCATCGACACCACCCGTAAGGATTTTACCAGAAGTGGGCGCAACAGTGTTGAAAGCACGTGCTAGACGTGTGATAGAATCGAGGAAAATCACAACATCGTGCCCGCATTCCACCATGCGTTTTGCCTTTTCAAGCACCATTTGTGCAATGCGCACATGATGTGTCGCTGGTTCATCGAAGGTAGAAGCAATCACCTCTGCATTTACCGTGCGTGCCATATCGGTCACTTCTTCAGGACGCTCGTCGATGAGCAACATCATGAGATAAGTATCTGGATAATTGGCAGCAATGGCATTGGCAATTTGCTTCATCAAGATGGTCTTACCCGTCTTGGGCTGTGCCACGATAAGGGCGCGTTGTCCCTTACCGATGGGAGAGAACAAATCGACAGTGCGACAAGCAAGCGGTGCATTGGGCTGAGTGGAGAGCTTAAATTGCTCATCGGGGAAAAGCGGAGTGAGATGTTCAAACGCTATGCGGTCGCGCACTTGATGGGGTTGCAAACCATTGATGCGCTCTATGCTAGTGAGCGCGAAATACTTTTCGCCTTCTCTGGGCACCTTCACCTTACCTTCGATCACATCGCCCATCTTCAGCGCATAGTTACGCACCTGATTTTGATTGACAAAGATGTCATCGGGCGAAGGCATGTAGTTGTAATCCGAAGAGCGGAGAAAACCTGTACCTTGTGGGGTAAGTTCCAAAACTCCACTACCGTCGATTATCACCTCTTGTACCACTGGAGGTTGGACCACAGCCACAGTTTCCGTGCGATTCAACAATTGAGGATTGACCAAAGCGTCATCCTTAAACTTGCGGAATCGAGGTGCTTGAGACGCTTCCGACGCATCATAAAAAGAAGGTTCTTCAACCTCGGGAATAAAATTAAAATTCGTATTGTCAATAATAGGCACATCCTCCACAATCACGAAGTCTCCCTCTGGTGCCTTCTCCAGCATGGGCAAGTTGCCATAGCGAGATTGATTCTTGGGTTGGAAACGCTGCGTAAGTGTCTCCAACGGGTTATGCAGGTTGGGGTGTCTTACTTCCGAGGTTCCTTCTTGTTCAGCAGATGTTGCTGCGGTGGCAGCATTAGCTTGTTGTTGTATTTGTGCCAAGATGAAATCAGGCAAATCCTCGTTGTCCGCATTATTCGCCACTGATGCACTCACTGTGCTCTGTGCGGTGTGGGCTGCATTTTCAGTTTCTACGCTAGCCTCCTTTGTAGTCGACGGGTTTTCTTTTTCCTCTGCTAAGGCAGGAATGGGAGATGTCACCACTTGTGGATGCTCAGCAGCCTGTCTCATGAAAGGTGGAAGCGCGTCTTCTGCGTCAGTCGCTGCATCATGACCTTCAGAAAGCAAAGCGTTGCTACTCAATTGTTCCTGACGCATCTTCATTTTCTGACGAAACATCATTTCCTCATAAGCGCGTCTTTGTTCCACTTCAGCTTTGGTGGGACGTCCTCTCCTACGTTTAGGAGGTTCTTCCACCTGTCCTACATCCAGCAAAGCCTTCACAGCCTCAGCTTCTGTCTCACGCGCCTTAGCGGCCACCATTTTTTTGGCAGCACGCTCATCTCTTGCGCTATCAAAACGCTCACTATTGCCCGTTTGCGTAGCAGAATACACATGATCTTGCCCATAGGTAGTGATACGTCTGCGTCTAGGAGACGCCTCTACCACATTGCTCACTTCGTCAGCTTGGGCATCAATGATATCATACACCAGTTGTTCACGAATACTACTGGTGCAGTTGGGCGTCTTCATCGTAGCAGCCATCGATTGTAACTCTTCGATAGGCATCGCGAGAAGCTGTTCTTTCGTATATTTAGGCATAAAAGAAAATAAATGTCTTCGTTCTAAATAAGTACCTCCCCATCCACATCACTGCGAATGAATTATCTTTGGGGGGAATTATAATGAGGTGGGATTAAAATCTCTGCAATTTAGCGAGAATCAAAATATAGTTCAGTCGTCAAAAAAGCGTTTTTCTCTACAGCAGTATTGATAATCCTGCAGTTTCTTAAAGTGTTGCTAATGTGACTTTGATTAAAACACATGGTTTTCACCTGCAAAAGTATAACAATTCTCTTAATTATACGAATTAACTCCTCTCTTTTTTGTAAATTCGCCTCATAAAAATTCCAATGAATGGCTACTCCCTACTTAGATATACAGAATTTAACCAAAAGTATTGGTGACTTAGTCCTTTTTGAAGACCTTTCGTTCAGTGTAGCGGAAGGACAACACGTGGGACTCATCGCAAGAAATGGCGCTGGAAAATCCACGCTCCTCAGCCTCATCGCAGGAAAAGACACAGCAGACTCTGGCGACATCGTGTTCCAAAAGGGGCTGCGCATCGGTATGCTCGAACAATCACCCGATTTTTCCCCCGAGATGCCTGTGCGACAAGCTGTAGCCAGTCGCCTGCGTGCCGAATATGCTTCCTTGCTCATCGCTGATGAAGGACAAACTCTTCAGGCGCACACCGATGCCTTCGATGCGGACGAGGAATGGACGGAAGTGCAACTTCGTGCACAACAAATCCTCACCCAACTTAAAATCACCCAGCTTGATAAGCCCATTGGTTTACTTTCTGGAGGACAACAAAAGAGAGTAGCTCTGGCTTCAGTGCTTATTGCTAATCCAGACTTACTCATTCTTGATGAACCCACCAACCATCTCGACCTCGAAATGATTGAGTGGCTAGAGAAATATCTCCAACGCAACACCAAAGCTCTCCTGCTGGTCACCCACGATCGTTATTTTCTAGACCGCGTCTGTCAGTCGATTGTGGAGATTGATCAGCAAACGGCATATAGTTACAAAGGAAATTATGCCTACTATTTGGAGAAACGCGACGAGCGCATTGCGGCAACTAACGCCAACATCGACCGAGCGCGCAATCTTTATCGCAAAGAACTCGACTGGATGCGTCGTCAACCTCAGGCACGTGGACACAAGAGTCGTTCGCGCAAAGAGGCTTTCTATGAACTCGAACAACAGGCGAAACGTCGCACAGAAGAGCGTGCTGCACGTCTCAACGTCAAAGCTGGATACATCGGTTCTAAAATTTTTGAAGCTGAATATGTATCAAAAACCTTTGAAGATGGCGTAGTCATTCTCAAAGATTTCTACTACAATTTCTCGCGCTTCGAGAAGATGGGCATCGTGGGTAATAACGGCACAGGCAAAAGTACGTTCATCAAGATGCTCCTCGGGCAAGTTCCACCCTCAAGTGGACGCTTTGTAGTGGGAGAAACCGTGAAATTTGGCTATTTCTCTCAAGATGGTCTTCCCCTCGACACACAAATGAAGGTCATCGATGTGGTGCGCAACGTGGCAGAAACGGTGGACCTCGGTGGCGGACGTCACCTCACTGCCATGCAGTTTCTCACCCACTTCCTCTTCCCTCCTGCGCGTCAACAAGACTATGTCTACAAACTTTCTGGGGGTGAACGTCGTCGCTTGCAACTCTGCCTTGTGCTGATGCAAGCCCCCAACTTCCTCATTCTCGACGAGCCCACTAACGACCTCGACATTGCCACCCTGCAGTTGCTCGAAGAATATCTAGCTGACTTCCGCGGATGTGTCATTGTGGTGAGCCACGACCGCTACTTCATGGATAAAGTAGTCGACCATTTGCTCGTTTTCAAGGGCGATGGCGTGGTGGACGACTTCCCTGGCAACTACTCTCAATACCGCGACTATCTCCAAATCAAAGAAAAGGAAGAGGTGCGCGAACGCAAAGAGCAGCGCACAGAGTCTACCGACACTCGCAAAACCGTGCACGAAGGGAGTGATCGCCGTCGCAAACTCACCTTCAAAGAACGTCGTGAGTTTGAACAACTCGAAGTAGAGATTGAACAACTCGAAACTGAAAAGGCAGCCATCCACGACACACTCTCTTATGGCTCTGCTTCTGTCGATGAAATCACAGAGCTGTCTAAGCGTTTGCCCCAACTCGAAGAGGAACTAGAAGAAAAATCCATGCGCTGGCTCGAACTCTCCGAATTTGCTTAGCAACACATCAACTTCTTCCATTATATATATGAAAGAAGACGTTTGTTGAAATACCCAAGCTCTCTAACGTCTAACGTCTAATTTCTATTCCCTCGAGCCACATCGTGGCGAGCAGAAAGGGTCTATGACCCCTAACGTCTAATCTCTAACGTCTATTCCCTCGAGCCACATCGTGGCGAGCAGAAAGGGTCTATGACCCCTAACGTCTAATCTCTAACGTCTAATCTCTATTCCCTCGAGCCACATCGTGGCGAGCAGAAAGGGTCTATGACCCCTAACGTCTAATCTCTAACATTGAAACCACTAGCCGAACGCCTACGTCCCACTACCCTCTCCAACTACATCGGTCAAACTCACTTGGTCGGTGAAGGGGCGGTGTTGCGCCGCATGATTGAGAGTCGCCGCATCTCCTCCTTCATCTTGTGGGGACCTCCTGGAGTGGGCAAAACGACTCTAGCAAAAATCGTAGCAGCCACTCTCGATGCTCCCTTCTACACGCTCAGTGCGGTGACAAGCGGAGTGAAAGAAGTGCGCGAAGTCATCAGCCAAGCCAAAAACCAGCAGTTTTTTGGCACTGCCAACCCTATTTTATTTATCGACGAAATTCATCGCTTCTCCAAGTCGCAACAAGACTCTTTGTTGGCAGCTGTAGAAACTGGTGAAATCACACTCATCGGTGCGACCACCGAGAACCCATCGTTTGAGGTGATACGCCCTCTCCTCTCGCGTTGCCAGGTCTACGTGCTTCAACCGCTCAACGAAACCGAGTTGCTTCAGCTCGTGGATCATGCCATCCACCACGACATCCTACTGCGCGAACGCAAGTTTGAATTGAAAGAGACGGAAGCCCTCGTACGCTTCAGTGGAGGCGACGCCAGAAAACTCCTCAACATCCTTGAATTGCTCGTCAATGCCACCGCAGAAGATGCCACCATCGTCATCGACAATGCCACGGTCACCAATCGCTTGCAGGAAAATCCCATGGCTTACGACAAAGAAGGCGAAATGCACTACGACATCATCTCTGCCTTCATCAAGAGCATCCGAGGCAGTGATCCTGACGCAGCTATATATTGGCTTGCTCGCATGATTGCAGGGGGAGAAGACCCAAAGTTCATCGCGCGCCGTCTGGTGATTAGTGCCAGCGAAGACATAGGGCTAGCCAATCCCAACGCACTTCTCATTGCCAATGCCGCCTTTGACGCGGTCAATAAAATCGGATGGCCCGAAGGACGCATCCCATTAGCTGAAGCCACCATCTATTTAGCAACATCCCCCAAGTCCAATTCTGCTTACAATGCAATCAATGCGGCTCTCGCCTTTGTCGAGCAGTCGGGCAACCTTCCTGTGCCGCTCCATCTGCGCAATGCACCAACTTCGCTCATGAAGTCGCTCAATTATGGCACAGACTATCAATATCCCCACGATTTTCCGCAGCATTTTGTGGCACAACAGTATATGCCAGAAACCATCCAAGGGACACAATTTTGGCAGCCTGCCGACAACTCTGCCGAGGAACGCCACACAGCTTGGCTCTCTCAGCTGTGGAATCGCTCCAAATAATGTCATTAAAAACCGCGAGAAGATGGTTTCTTCGCGCTAAAGTATCATCGTTATAAAGGCGCAGTGCGCTACTCCATTATGAGAATCGTTCAAATGCTCCAATTAGAGCAAAACCCAGAGCTCATCCGTCAATATCGTTACTTCCACTCTCGCGAAGGCATCTGGCCCGAAATCCTACAAGGCATCAAAGACAGCGGCATTCTCGAGATGGAAATCTACTTATTGGACCATTATCTCTGCATGATTGTCGACTTGCCAGAAGACCTTTCTTGGCAAGAAGCCATGGACCGCATGGCAAAAGCACCTCGACAAGCTGAATGGGAAAGTTTTGTTTCCCAATTCCAACGTGCAGCAGCCGATGCTCGAAGTGACGAGAAATGGAAACGTATGGAACGTATTTTTCATCTGTACTCCGATTAAGCCCTTTCTTTACGCCCCAACGCCTCGTTCACCTTTCTGAGAGACAAACATCTTTTCTTAAGCCACTTTACAAACTTTGGTGCTGACACCTTTCCACTTACGGATTAGTGTCAGCACCAAAGTCTTTTATCTACTTCACTCTCTCCTTATTTTGAAGCGAGCATCGTTTCTTCTATCAGTCTCATCACACCCTTCGTGTCGTTGGCATCATACCAAAGCACAGAAGTGTCTTTGTTGAGCCACGTCATTTGCTTTTTGGCAAAAACTCGTGTGTTTTTGCGCATGCGATCCAGCGCCATATCCAGTGCCCAATCTCCATCGAAATAACGAAAAATCTCCTTATATCCTACTGTATTGAGCGCATTGAGTTCGCGAAATGGCAATACGCGTTCTGCTTCTGCCAAGAAACCCTCTTCCACCATCAGCGTCACACGCTCATTGATGCGCGCGAAGAGTTCTTCGCGAGGACGTTGCAAACCGATTTTCACTATGTCGAAGGGACGTTCTTTGACAGCCCCCGTGAGCAAATCACTCACACGCTTGCCACTCTCATAGATAATCTCTAGCGCATGCACCACGCGTTTGGCATTCTGCACATCGACACGCGCAAAATAAGCAGGATCGCGCTCTTCCAGTTCACGGAGGAGCACCGGAAGTCCTTCTTGTTCCAGTCGCTCATAGAGCTCGGTGCGCACCGCTTCGGAGATGGTGGGCAAAGGATCGATGCCACGACAAAGGGCATCAACATACATCATGCTCCCTCCGCTCACCACAAGCGCATCGTGGTCGGCAAAATGTCGCTCACACACTTGCAAGGCTTCTTCTTCAAAGCGTGCGGCACTATAATAGTCGGTCAGTGCAAGATTGCCCACGAAGTGATGCGGCACGCGTGCCAACTGTGCGACAGTTGGTGCGGCAGTACCGATGGGCAAGTCGGCAAACATCTGGCGCGAATCGGCACTGATGATGGGACAATGCAAGAACTCAGCCATTTGCAGGCTGAGTTCTGTTTTTCCTACGGCAGTAGGTCCTGTGAGTACAAAAAGTTTAGGACGAGACATGACCATTAGAATGAGGGACTGTCAGAGATTTCAAATCCTTCCAAGTCGATTTCGTCAGAATTATAGGAGTCGATGCCAAAGTCATCAAAGGATTCACTAGAACCTCCCAAATCATTACCGAAAGAGAAGTCAATTTCCGCAATTTGCTGAGGAGCTTTTCCCACAGACTTGATGACTTCTGGCTCATCGCTTCCTGGCAACTCATCACGCACACAGAGGGAAAACACGCGATCGTTGAAAGGATCGAACACGTATTCCAAGTTGCGGATGCCTTTGTCCAAGAAGTCAGTGAGCAAAGTATCTGCCATGGTATAGAGATCCACATCTTCGGCAGAAGATTCGTGCATATCCTCACGGGTCACCTGTTCGCCACGCTCCCACTCATCGTTGCAGATGTAGAAAGAAGTCATTTGATCGTCAGGATAACCACAAGATTCCAATAAGACCTTGCTAAGTTCAAGAAAAGAAGCGTCTTCGTCGATGAGAATGTCGCGGCGGAAATCATCAACTTCGTCGCAGACTACTCTAATAAGATATTGCATTGTACAGGGGGTTCGTAAGATTATTTACCAATGAAACCACGCTTCGAGTTCACCAAGAAGTCTAGGAGATAATCCACTTCTTTGCACTTAGGCACAGTAGTACGGATTTCTTCGATGCGTTCGTTGAAGAGTTTTGAATTTTGGTAGAGAATCAAGAAAGCAGAGTGCAAAGCGTTGATTACATCTAAGGAGAAGTTGCGACGCTTGAGTCCCACCATGTTCAAACCGCAATATGCCACTGGCTCACGGGCTGCGATGCAGAAGGGAGGCACGTCTTGCGCAGTGCGTGTACCACCGCTCACCATCACATACGAACCGATGTGACAGAACTGATGCACCAACACATTGGCAGAAAGGATGGCAAAGTCGTCAATCACCACTTCACCGGCAATTTTGGTAGAATTACCCAAGATGCAACCGTTGCCCACAATGCAGTCGTGCCCCACGTGCATGCCTTCCATGAGCAAATTGTTGCTACCCACCACAGTCTTGCCCTTGGCAGCCGTACCGCGGTTGATGGTTACATTCTCACGAATAGTGTTGTTGTCACCGATTTCTGCAGTGGTCTCTTCTCCACGAAATTTGAGGTCTTGGGGCACTGCACCAATGACTGCACCGGGGAAAAAAGTGTTTCCATTGCCAATGCGTGTACCACTCAAGAGGGTCACAGAGTTCATCAACTTATTGTTGTCGCCTAGCACCACATTGGCATCGATGTAGCAGAAAGGACCTATTTCACAGTTCTCACCGATTTTTGCATCGGGATGAATAAAAGCAAGAGGAGAAATCATAGGTTCTAAGTATGTTAAGAGAACAAATGTTTGAATTTGGCACGCACCATACGAGCAAATTTATTGTTGGCATCGTGACCAGGACGAATGGCAACGATGCGTCCCTTAAGCGGACGTCCGATGAGTGCCATGTCGCCAATGATGTCAAGGAGTTTGTGACGTGCTGGTTCGTTGTTCCACTTCACTGGACGTTCCTGCAAATAGCCCAGATGGTTGGCATCACGATGCTCTACACCGAGGGTATCTGCCAACTTGTCAAGACGTTCTTGTGGTACTAAACGCTCATAGATGACCAAAGCATTGGTCAAATCACCGCCCTTGATGAGTCCCATCTGCAAGAGCGCTTCAATTTCGCGCACAAAGACAAAGGTGCGAGCGGAAGCGATTTCTTCGGGGAAGTCTGCCATGTGCTCCAAAGTGGCACTTTGGCGTTGCACAAACTGACTATCGGGGAATTCGATAGTAGAGTCGATGGCAAAACGGTCGGCAGGCTGCACGCGCAGGCACGAACCGGAAATTTCATCGTAGTATTCGAAAGGCTCAGTGATTTCGATATAGCGGCGAGGAACACCTTGTTCCTCCAATCCCACCTTGACGATTTGCTCTACATACAAGATGGAGCTACCATCGAGAATCGGAAATTCTGGACCATTGATTTGGATGAGACAGTTGTCTACACCTAGTGCTACCAGCGCAGCCATGGCATGTTCGATGGTGGAAACACGGCATTCGGGAGTGCCGACTACGGTGCCACGCGAAGTGTCAATCACATTTTCTGCCAAAGGAAGGATGAAGGGCTGTCCTTCAAGGTCCATTCTTTGGATTTTATATCCATAATCTGCAGGAGCAGGGAGGAAACTAATAGAAAGATGAAGCCCGGTGTGAAGACCTTTTCCTTCGAGCGTGAAGGGGGCTTTAAGGGTATGTTGCATAAGAATTGAGTGCTTTTAGTGGATTGTCATCCACGGAAATAGCGCGGAGAGATGTTGCGAAATGCAAGATATAGCGCAGTGTCTGGGATGCGCATCGGAATGAGCGTTGGGCTACGTCAATAGGATCGAAAAAACGATATTCCAAAGACGATAGCACTTGGAAGGCTATATTAGGAACAACGGAAAAGGGACTGTGTTTATTGTCCTAACTGAGCTTTAAGCGCTTCGATTTCTTTGCGCATGGCAAGCATTTCTCTGCGCATATCGGGCAACTGCTTAAACACGGCACTAGAAAGCGCAAACTTTTTAGCATTGATGGCAGGTGTACCCATCACGGGAGCACCTTCAGTGCGTGCGGTGTGGATGCCGGCTTGTGCACCAGCTTGCATGCCATCAGGCAGATGGAGGTGGCCAGCCACGCCCACTTGTCCGCCAAACATGCTCCAAGCACCCACTTTCGTACTACCCGCCACGCCCACTTGTGCCGACATCACGGTGTGGGCACCAACCTCCACATTGTGCGCAATCTGCACGAGGTTGTCGAGCTTCACGCCTTGGCGCACGATGGTCGTGCCCATGGTGGAACGGTCTACACAAGCATTTGCGCCAATTTCTACGCGATCTTCGAGGGTGACGATACCGATTTGTGGAATCTTCTCATAACCCTCTTCTGAGGGTGCAAAACCAAAGCCATCGGCACCAATGACACAGCCACTGTGCAAGATGACTTCATTGCCAATCTTACAGCCATGATAGATGCTCACATGGGGATAGAGAATGCAATTCTCGCCCACCGAGGCACCCTCTTCGATGACCACATGGCTATAAATCTGCGTACCATCTCCCACGGTCACTTGATCACCAATCACCGCAAAAGGACCCACATAAACATCTTCGCCCAGGGTTGCCGTTTCGCTCACAAAAGCCAAGGGGTGCACTCCGCTCCGCTTCTGCGTCATGCTCTCATAGAGTGAAAGCAAACGTGCGATGGATTCATAAGCATTGTCCACGCGAATGAGCGTAGCCGACACTGGTTTTTCAAGTTGAAGGTCTTTGTTGACCAAAACGATGCTCGATTGGGTTTCGTAAAGGTGGTGAGTATATTTGGGGTTTGCCAAAAACGAAAGTGCACCCGCCTCACCTTCTTCGATTTTCGCGAAGGTGCGCGCCACAGCTTCGGGGTTGCCCTCGATGGTTCCTGACAGATATGTTGCTATTTGTTGTGCGGAAAATTCCATTGTATCGTAATTGTTTATCTGCAAATATAAGATATCTTGCCAAAATAGAGAAATATATCTGCATTTTCTTTGTTTAAAACGAATGGAAAAACGCCTTTTCTGGCTTACTCTCTGCCATATCTATCTCAAACGAGGTAAATCATTCCTCTATTGAAGAAGTGGAAGGCAAACCTACTGCGATTAAACCCCAATCGGTCATTAGACCGTTATAGTGCCCCTCGTTATGGATAAGATAACTTCCTGCCATCTTTCATTTCCTTGTTGGCATCTTGTTTCTCGTTTGTTCTCGACGTAGCCCGACCCAACAGCTTATTTCTCTTGGCTTTTTTATGAGACCTTCCCAAACAATTTCTTCACTTTGTGTAGACCTATAAACTCTCCTGCGCTTCTTGAGCGCAGGAGAGCTAAACTTATTCCTAATGTACCATCATTTAGGGATAATCATGGTCCACCCGAAATCTGAAGGGTTGCACTTCTATCTTTTTTTACTAGTCCAATCTATCATATAGACGAGAGACAACAAGGCGTAACGAGGCATGATGTTGGTATAGACCTCTGTACGAGAAAATTGGTCGAGAGAAGTGTGCAGAAAATTCGCTTGGTTCAGAATGTCACTCACCTTGAAACTGACAGCCAATGTACCACGCGAAAGCTCAAAATACTTACGGAGCGAAGAGTCCCATCGGATGGAAGTTTGGTTGAGCGACCGCTCCGCATAGCCTGCATAGAGCAAGGTATTGATGTTCGACTGAAGCTCCACACCATAAGGTAATTGCCAAGTGAAATCCACCTTGAACTGCGTTTTGCTGTAATTATCTGTCGTCTGGGGTTGCCTCACATGTTGCAAAGCAGAAGACCACAAAGCCGATGCCCAAAACTTACTCCCAATCGATGCCGTAAGATATAGTTGTGGCGTAATCGTGTATGATTGCAGCAGGCTGGTAGCAGCCAAAGGCGCACCATCTATATGCGATAAAATCTCACCTTGGTAATAATCTCCCGAGAGCTTAGCCGTGAGCCAAACCTTTGAAGTTTTGCTAAAGGGAAAGGCGTAGCTTGTTGAGCCTTCGAGCCAGTGCGTACGGTCAGTGTTCTGCGGTGTGTAAGTGCGTTGTCCAGTGCTACTGTTGTAAGCAGAAAGCATTGCAAAGTCACTGGCGATGTGTCGCCACTGCATCTCCAACTGCCAAAGGTGTTGCAATGTGCGGTGTTGATTTTGGTAACGCCATTGTAAATGGTGTTCCCAAGCATTTTTCAACTGCGGATTACCTAACGAGATGTTGTTAGGGTCGCTATCATCACGAACGGGCAGAAGGTGCAGAAGATTGACAAGTCGCGGTATACCTTGATAGGTTATTTCTGTCAACGCGTGCCAGTTCTGACTATCCGTTTTTGCTTCCTCCCACTTAGCTGTGAAGCTGGGAGCGAAGAGTATCGGATGGCGTTGGATCTTGTAGGTGTGAGCGTTACGTTCATACGCCAAAAGACGGTGTGCGTAGAATGTTTCGGCTTTAGCTGTTAGGTCAACGACGTGCCCTTGGCTCGTTTTAGAGTGATGATTGAATTGTGTGCCAACTACCGCCCGATGTTCTGTCGGGATGGCGTAATAAGAGTTGGTGTGGTCGGTGCAAATACTCTGGAAGTCGCCTTCGGGCAAAATACCAAGCGAGGCGAAAGACCAATCGCTCATGGTGAAACGATTATCCCAATCTAAGCGATAAAGCGAATGCCTTGTATCTCCGTGACTATACTTGTATTCAATATAATGTGTGAAACCGCCGTTGTGTCTTTCGTCGCCACCATATTTCCAGATATACTCTGCTCGATATTCTGCCTGTTGTGTTTTTCCCCGTTCCCAGAGATAGTTTCTTCGCCAGTCTGCCAAGAGTGGCGTATAACGGGTCAGACGAAAATTTTCATACTGAGAGAGCGTTTTTGCAGTCGTATGGTAGCGGAGATTTGTTTTCAACACATTCTCTCCTAAAGTGTAGGCAGAGGCTAGAGAGAGCGTATGTGTCTGGTTGGGTTCCTCACTCAAAGCTGGATTAAGGAGGGCTGAGAGCAAAGCGGTATGTGGGTTGTTGCTCTCCTGTTTATAAAGCGTATCGATCGGTTGATTTGCCCAACCCTTTGTCGCGGTGCTGTCGTACCACGAGAGGGCTATGCCCTCAGACTGCTTGCGACGATGACCAAAGCGGAAGGTATATTGTAGCTCGTGCTGTTGCTTCTTCAAACGATAGCGTAGAGCAGCAAAGGCATCTACTGCATATTGGCGCTCCTCGCTCCGTTGTACTGAGCGAGAGATCAAGTTTCTTTGCGCGAGAAAAGTTTGTCGATAGGTTTGCTCCGTGAGCAAAGTGTTTTGTCGCTCAAATTGTGCCTCCGTTCTCAAACGCCAGTGCTGATTAGGCTCATAGAAGTAATTGATTTTTCCACTCCATCGCTTGATACGACCAGTAGGAAAAAGGTCTTCCGAATCGCCCATATCTGACATTTCACGCTTTTCATTCAAATTGTTGGCGTCAAAATTGGCAGTAAACATCTGCCGCTCGTCCATTCGCATCAGCATTCCTTGAGTTCCCCAAAGTTGATTCGTGCCACCATCAACTTGCAACTTTGCTAACCAAGTACCTATATACTCTCGCTTCAGTTTGATATCCATTACGTAGGTCTTGTCGAACATATCTCGCCCCGTCAATTCGCTCATCTCGCCAGCCTTTTCGTAGACCTTTATCTTGCTGACAACAAAAGCAGGGAGATTGTCCAGTGCCGTTTGGATATTTCCATTGAAAAAATCTTTACCGCTAAGGGTAAGGTTTTCGATCACACGCCCCTTCACCTTGAGCACGCCATCTACAAATTCTGCGGCTGGGAGTTGTGCCACTAAACTTCGGAGCTTATCCATCTGCGATACATTGAAGGCATCTGCATTGTAGATAAGCGTGTCTCCCTTATAGTACATCTGTATCTTAGTCGCTTTCACAACGACTTCCTTGATTATCTGCTCTTTACGTTTGGGAAGGAGATAGAAATCGCCCAAGTCAAGTCTTCCCTTTTGCAAACTCTCAGCAGAGATTTTCTTTTGGATGCGCTCATACTTATCCTTTTCGATTGTTAATACATAGCCTTGTGGAGCAATCCGAGCATTCAACTGGAGGACAAAGCGTGCACCTATTTGGGCATTTTGATAGACCATTTGACTGCCATTCTCCTCAATTCGTTCCTCTTGCAGGGCAGTTTGTGCTTGCACAAGTAGGCTGTCAGTAATCGCATCTTTGAGGTTCACCACACAGTGAGCCAAAGCTCTTTGTGTCAAGCCGTCATAAGTAGTGCCTACAATGGTCACCCTCTGTGCATGAGCGTAGATAGATATTATTAAGAGAGCGAAAATCAATAAGTATTTCTTCATAGTCTTAATTCATGAACTGTATTAAAGACTTAAGTTTAAGGTCATCTCCTTTTTACTTAGGTTATGGTCACAACGATTCTTCCGACCTTCTTGTAGGCGGAAGATTCATTGTTTGACGCAAGTAGGTTTAGGGAAGCGGTTTATCCGACGTTTGGACTGATAACCTATATTTCTCTGTCAAAGGAATCAAAGCTATATTTGACCCTTAAGCCCTCCTATATTTACTAAGCCTAAACTAATCGAGAATAGGCAACTTTGCACGAAAGGTGCCATAAGCGTCTTTCATAATTTTCCGCTCTACATCATAACCCTTTAAGCGGTTGAAGGTAGAAAAGTCTTGCTCTTGAGAGAGATCTTTACCAGGAGCTTGCCAATAACACTGCCAAAAGAGGATTTGGCGCACCTTATCTTCTTTTGCAAGCAGTGAAAAAGCTGTGCGAGGGTCTTTTCTCATAAGCTCGCGCAGAAGGGCTAGATGTTGTCCTGGGGCGTCTGCCTGCCAGTAACCTCCTACAAATATATTGAAAAGACGAGACATCTTTTCCTCTTTTGAGATGAAAGCGAGTTGTTCAAAAGCTGTCAAATAGGGAACGTAATCCATGACGTGATTTTGAAACCTATTTTCTACGAAACAACTTTGCAATTCCAAGAATGTTGCAGGATAGGCTTGAAAATAACGAACTTGACGAATGCTGTCGCTAGGCTGTTCACATAAGGCGGTATAAGCCTCTTCGAGTTCTTTTTGCCCATTAGGTTTTTGAGAGAAACCGACAAGAGAACAAGATAAAAAACAAACCAAGAATAAGAAACGAGAAACTAACATATTACTTCTTTTTTGTATGAACGTAGCTGGTGTCCCAATGAAGGAAGGTGTGACATCGACCTCGCAGAGTGACTGCGTCGTCAGGTTCAGTTCAGGTTGAGTGGGTCTTTTGATTTTCATGACAATAAATTTAGATTTTGATGCCTACTCTTTTCACGAGGTTTTCGGCTTCTCCCTATGGTTGATAATGATGTGTAGATAAGGTACGCTTAGAGGTCAAAGATTTTACAAGAATGAATAAAGACGATATAGATAGAGGGATAGGGCTTTTCCAACTTGCCGAACAATACCTGCTGCGTATCTTTTAATCAATATTGCTCGTTGCAGCCTCCTATTATGGTGTACCTCTAAAACCTGCGGCTAATTTACACAAAAATACGATAATACAAAAGAAAAGGTCTTTTTTTTCAAATGATTTCTACAAAGAAGATGAGTTAGAAATGCAGAAAAGGCTCCCAAATGAAGAATCGTTGCATGGATGCCTTCAATAAGAGTTTGAAAGGAAGACAAAACAGCGCATCAAACAGTTCACTTTATTCTCAACTACAATTTGCGTGAAACAACGAGACTTTGGACACAGAAAAAAAGGGCGAAAGGGGATTTGCATAAACCCCAATCGGTCATTAGACCATTATAGTGCTACTCGTAATTGAATAGATAACTTCCTATCATCTTTTATTTTCTTGTTGGCATCTTGTCTTTCGTTTGTTCTCGCCGTAGCCCGCTACACCAAAGACTAACGGCAAACAAACTACTCAACAATCAAATAAAATCTGTTCAGGTGCTAATGTCCGATTTGGGTTAAATTGGGAATTTCCAGCTATTGAAGTCTTAATTTCAAAGCTCAAAATCGCATGAGTTTTCTTGCCTCGAGGATTCACTCTACGCTATCGCTACCTCGAAAGAGGGAGACGACCCTTAGTTTTTTCCCTCTCGCTCGTGGTCGGTGAGGATTTTCCACCCGCTTTTGTTACGTCTTATGCGGAGAAGATTAGGTTTTCGACTTTTGGACAACATTATTTCGTCGGAGATTTTCGAAATTTCGTCGGAGATTTCTCAAAAAACGTGGGAGATTCTCTCCGGAACGTCGGAGTTTTTTCGGTTTATCTCGTAACCTTGCGCAGTGTGTGCGCAACACAAATGGCAATCTATGGGCAGATACTTCGCCCGCTGCTCACGTTCGGGAATGGATTTCCCTTGGCACGTTAAAATCACGGCTCAAAAGTGTAAAGTTTTCTTCACGCACAAAATCTATCTAGGATGCAGTAAGAGAAGATGGCAACAGGGATAGTGTTGCGATGGTCGGGGGCAGTCCGAAAAAGGAGGCTAGCTCCCTAAAGTCGCTTTGAGGGGATGGTCAGCAAGAGGGGGTATCTTCCGAAAAGGTGAGTAAACGTCTCTGTTTCCACCGATAGTCAGCCATGTATTAGCGGTGATGCGCGCTTAGGTGATGCGCTGAACAACAAAAAACGCGCCCAATCCTTACGGACTGGGCGCGTGAATGGTATAGGCATGTCTCACCTCAGCGAAGCGAAGTGACGGATATGCCGAGAGCGCATTAGTTGCGAGGCTTAGGAGCAGGGAGATACCAGTTACCACTTACGAAGCGATCGTAGAAATTACCGGTCTTAGTGGGTTGCTCATAAGGCTTGAGTTCGAGATCGCGACGAGAGATCAACCATGCCATCCAAGAGTTGGGGACTTTTTCATCACCAGCATTGTTACGGTGACGTTGGATGCGCATGAGGTCGAAGTAACGGTGACCTTCAAAAGCATTGTCTAGCGCCATTTCATCAGCAATGATGGTTTCCACTGCAGCGATTTCAGCTTGTGTGGGCTCACTAAGTGTCAAAATGCCCGACAAGGAGACTTGGTCATATTCATCGCCAGCTTCGGTAGCCGCCTTTTCAACACGAATCTTGGTGCTATCGATTCGCACTTTGATCTTTTCAGACAACGTAGGTTTACTGATGGCTACACCTTGTCGTGCTGCTTCGTCGACGATGCGCTGAGCAACGACTTTTTCGTAAACCCAAATGGTGTCTGCATCGAGGAATCTACCACAACCAGCAGCATGGATACCTTCATTATCCTTATTGGTGAAGGTGCTGAAGTCGAGATACTTCTTGTCGCTAGCACGGATAACAGTGCTCATACCAACACTCTTGTCGCCATTAATGCCACCCACTAACCAAGGAACAGTCAAAGTGGACACTTTAGCAATATCCTTCTTCGTGTCGTCCGTGTAGACGGTGTCGGTGAACTCACGTTGCACCTCACGTGGCAAATTCTCAAGACTCAAGCCAGAACGGAGTACATCGAATGCCATGCGAGGAAAACCAGCACGGTTGATTGCTTCAGCATACTTGAGATAAACACGACGGAGCGTGTAAACGGGAATGCCATAAGTGAATTTTGGCATAGATCTGAGATAAGCACCATCAGGAGCACTGGATGCCATGTTGAACTTCTGGATGAAGCGTAATTGACCAGCTTCAGTGATGATGATTGGTGCACTCTGGTTGGCACGAATGTCGCCCAATTCAGGATACTTGACCTCCTTCACCAAATTTCTGCTATCCTTATCGTATTCGTTGTAAACGAACACTTGGCTCTCATTGAGCTTGAGATAAGCATTGGCAGGTTGCACCTGGCGATTGCGATAGTTGGGAGCCAATACTACTTGACCAGATGAACTAGTTTCTTCTTTCTTCTTACCATCGGTTCCTGTGCTTTCTTTAGTGTCACGACTGGTGGTAGAACTAGCGTCAAAGCCATAGATTTGTGGGATGCGCGAAAGCACCTTACCGAAGAAACTGTTGGCAGCTGAAGGCATAGCAGTCACCACTTGACCTTGCTTCACAACGTTGCTGTTCTCATAGAGAGAGAACCAGTCAGAAGCAGCATCAAAGAGGTCAGAACGATCGCCAGAGCGACGAGTAGCAACAGCAACCTTGGTAACCCCGAGTTTAGTGCCACGGTCAAGGAAACGGTGGAAGTGGGTAGCAGCTTGCTCGTAGTCGTCCTTGCTCGCTCCGCGGAGCAAATAGAGGTCGCCATAAACGAGGTCGCCATTGAAGACGGTGAGTGGTTGTGCAAAATCGCCTGCACCAGTTTTGAAGTTAGGATAGTTGATGTAGCCCAACCCATTGCTGTAGGCATAAGCTTGCTTCAAACCACCGTGGTCTTCCAAAAGTTTGAGGAGGTTGTCAGGAGTAGCAAATCCGAGTGGAGGATTTTGTTCCCAACCAGTAGAAGCAGAGCTTACGGGCGCAGTGATGAAGGGTACGCTACCGTATTGTTGCACCAATTGGAGATAAGTCCAAGCACGCACGAGCTGCACTTGAGCCAACTCACGGCGCATATAGTAGCTATTGTTCTTCAGTGCCATAGAGTCCACCTTAGAGAGGTAGAAGTTGCACTGGTTGATTACCTTGTAGTAGGCTGCACGGTTCAACAATTCGCTGCTACCGTCGGAAAGGTCGCGGAAATTGATGATGTTGTTGATGGAGTCGTTGGTGTACTCCGTAGCGGTGACAAGGTCGCCTCGCAATTCGCCAAGCAAGACGTTTTGCTCTACCACGCCTTGAAGATTGCGCAGGATACCGAAGTAGAAATTGACAGTGTCTCGACCAGAGAAGTTCTCTGCATAACGGTCAATATCGGGAGTGAGCATATCTTCACACGAAGTGGTGAGTGCACCAAAGCCTACGAGGGCGAGAATCAGCGAAAGAAATGATTTCTTCATGATGGTGAAGTGTTGAATCTGATGTGATGTATGGGATGGGAGGATGGAAAGCTGAGGGTGGCAAGCCCATCTTGTGGGAGGAGACTCGCCGTTCCCTGTTACTTTCATCGAGCATGATTAGAGGTTGATGGTCAAACCGAGGTTGAAACTACGATTTTGCATCAACATGCCCGTATCAATACCTTGATAAAGCACTCCGTTGCCTGCAGTTACTTCGGGATCGCTACCGAGATACTTCGTAAGGGTTACCACATTGTTGGCTTCACCCCATACAGAGAATCCTTGCAACCAAGAGAGGCTAACGGGAAGTTCGTAAGTGAGACGAACTCGCTTGAGCTTGAGGTAAGAACCATCCTCAATCCAACGATCAGAGAAACGCTCGTTGTTGACCCAGTTGAGCGACTCAGGGCTCATGCTGCGTGGTTGTTCGGTCTGATGACCTTCAGCACGCCAACGATTGACTACAGCAGTAGTTTGATTCCAGATGTTGTTGGCACTTTCAAGCTGCATGCGCTGATAGTTGTAGATGTCGTTACCCAAAGAATATTTGAAGTTGACATCGAGCGTGAAACGCTTGTAGTTGAAAGTGGTGAAGATGTTACCATAGAGATCGGGATTGGGGTCACCAATCTTCACACGGTCGGCTTCATTAATCCATCCATCGCCATTTTGATCGACGAAGTGCATATCACCCGCCTTGAAATCACGAGAAGGTTGTGAAGAGAGTCCTGTAGGATACTTCAAAGCAGCCGCCTTAGCTTCGGCAGTGGTGGAGAAGACCCCAGCGGTCTTGTAACCATAGAATACGCCTGCTGCTTCGCCTACTCTGGTGAGGATATTGTCCTGACCATAGACAGAGCTGGTGTAACCACTGATTACCTTTTCGCTAGAAGCAACCTTCTGTGCTTTCTCGTCGAGAGCGAAGGTGCGAATCACGTTGTTCTCTGTGAGAGGGAGCTTCGTGATTTCATTCTTGTAGTGAGCTACGCTAAACCCAAGGTTCCACTTGAAGTCTTTGGTGTTGACCAAGACAGCGTTGACATTGAGGCTAGCACCCGTGTTACGAAGTTCACCTTCGTTAGTCCACTGACGTGAAACACCAGTAATGTCACTCACTGTGCGACGAGTGAGAAGATCTGTAGTGATGGAGCGGAACAAGTCTACACCCAGTGCCAAACGGTTGTGGAACATATTGAGTTGCAAACCTGCATTGAGACGATGGGTAGTTTCCCATTGAATCTTGGGGTTGGCGATGTTAGCGAGTTCCAAAGCTGTGGCACGATCCAAGAACTTGATATTTTGGAAGTAGGTGCGGGTTGCATAGTAATCGAGATCGTCATTACCACTCATTTCGTAACCAGCAGTGAGGCGAGCGTAGTCAATGAAGGAAACATTGAACCACTTTTCGTTGCTCATCACCCATCCGGCTTGCAATGAGGGGAAGATGCCCCATTTCACACCACCAACCTTGATGCCGCTTTCGGCTTCCTTACCGAAACGTGAAGAGCTTTCTGCAGAAGCAATGAGCTTAACGAAGTAACGGTTGAGGAAGTTATAGTCTACATTGGCATAGTAGGCAAGGTTTACCCAACGGTCATTAACACCACCATTGCCGAGATAGTCGAGACGATAGCTGATGTTGGGCGTTTTGTCATTACCATTGTTGTAACCTTCAGAGAAGCTATCGGAATATCCGTAAGATGCCATGCGGAATCCTCCGAAGACATCCCATTGATGCTTGCCGTAGTTCTTGGTCCATTCGATGCGGAAATCATTGTTGATGGTGGTTTCCTTACCGAATTGTGTGGCGATGACATTTTGTACCATACCAAGACCCTCTACATACTTTCTAGGCGTTCCGTTGGCAGGCATGAAATACTTTTCATTGCTGCGAGTGAGCGCATAAGCAAAGCGGTTGGTGATAGAGAGGTTCTTGTTGATTTGATACTTAGGAGCTACGTTGAGCAAGAATTGAGTTTGCTCTTGGTAGTTCTTGTTTTCACCTTCACCATTGTCCAGCACCCAGTAAGGGTGTGCCAAACCTTCAAATCCAAAACGGGAAGCGAAGAGGAAGGGGTTATTGGCAGCTGTGTAGTCTTGTCCAGTGTACACACGTTGGTTGTGCACGAAGCCCAAAGTGTTATTTCCTTGGTAACGGAGGAAGTAAGCGTAGGGATCAACAAAAGGCGACTGGATAAGTCCCAATACGTTGGGAGAAGCGATGTTCTTGCGCGCATAGCTAGATGCCCATCCGTTGTCGCGGAGGTTATAGGCGTTGCGCACATAGGTCATGTCCAAAGCTGTGGTGAAGCCGTCGAAGAGATTGATGTCGGTGTTGAAGCGGATGTTCAAACGATTGAAATCATTCTTCTTTGCAGTAGCTTCGCTCTGGCTGTAACCCAAAGAGAGGTTGTACATTGCTACCTCATCACCACCTTGCACGTTCACGCGGTAGTTTTGCGTAAAGGCAGTTTGATAGAGTGGTTTCTGCCAGTCGGTCTCGTTGTGATAGAGAGTGTAGAAGAGGCTGTTCTTGTCTTCATTGAGGAAGGGAACAGACAAGTCTGAAGCACGGAAGCGAGCATCAGGTGTGGTTCCCAAAAACTCAGCAAGGTAGCTGCGATATTGGTCTGAATTCATCACCGAGAGGGTCTTGGGCGCTTGCTCAAATCCGCCGAAAGCACGGATGTTGATGCGAGTGGCCATAGAGTGACCGCGCTTTGTGGTGATGCGAATCACACCATTAGCACCTTCAGAACCGTAGAGTGCAGTACCATTTTGCAATACTTCTACACTTTCGATATCTTCAGTGTCCAATAGATTGAGGACGTTGTTGTAGAAACCTTGGTGCAGGGTGTTGCGGCTGTATTGCATATCCCACACTACTCCATCGACAACCACCAAAGGCTGTGCGTTGGCATTGAGTGAGTTGATACCATTGACGAACATGGCTGCGCCTTGTGCGGGAAGTCCACCACGATTGATGGTACGGACCGTACCATTGAGGCTTCGCTCGATGTCGTTTTCAATGGTGATAGCACTAGACTCGTTGATGCGCGTGGCACGGCTTTGCAAAATGTTGGTGCCGTTGGTGTAGAGCGCTGGGAGCTGGTTGCTATAGAGATAGACATTGTGTGAGGGCTGTTCGCGGAGCGCAACCTGCACACCATTGTATCCATCGGTGGAAACGTAGAGCGCAGTGACAAACTCGGGCACACGCAAAGTGTATTGTCCCTGTTCGTCGGTGAGTGCGCTATAATAGCGATTGTTGAGGGCTTGCACGCGCACACCGCTCAAGGGTTGCTTGGTGGCTGCATCGTAGACCACGCCTTTTACCTCCTTCTTTTGGGCAACAGGCTGGTGCACTACTTTCTTATCTGCCATCCGTGTGCTATCGCTTACTTCCGCAGCTTGCGCATTGAGCACGCAAGCTCCAGAAAGTACGAAGAGACTGACGCCACAACGTAGGGCTGTTTGCATCATATTATTGCGATGATCAATATTCATATTCTTCGATGTTATAGTTTAGATGGCTTAATTGCCACGATAAGGCTTGAGAACTAGAGATACGATGTTGAGTGCACTGCAACGAATCTTCTTGTCACTTCTTTTCTTCTTTGGCATGGTGAGCACCAAACGTGGGAAAGAATCAATGCCACTAGGCAATCCTGCATAACACTTGGGGAAGTCGATGTACTTACCGAGCTTGATGGTGTTGACCTTGCTCTGATCGAACTGGGGATTACCCTTCGCATCTTTTTCTTCTTGGTCGATGGTGATGCTCTTTGTGGCGTTACCATCTTCGTCGATAAATTCGAGTTCCTTACCTTCATCGTCCACTACCTTAGCAGTGAAGATAACGCGCTCATCATCTACATCACCGAAGTTGAGGTCAGTCTTTGAAGGAACCATCACGAGTTCTACTTCATAACGAGTAGAGAAGACTTGAGGCAAGCGGAGGTTGACCACCATCTCAGACTGGATGTTGTCGATTTGGAAACGAACGTAACTGTTGGTAGAGATGTCTCCTTTGACACCCGTCATGACTACATTGCCCTCGGCATCCGTGACTTCCTTACCTTCTTCATCCGTCTTGGCACGATACTCGTTATAGTTGGACTCATTGAGGGCTACAAATGTACCCTTACCAGAAGCTGAACGCACGTTATTGGTGTTGAGGATGGTGTAGAAGCCAGAGCGGCTCATGAGATATTCCACCTTTTTCACCCATGCATAAGCTGGATCCAAATCATACTTGGTCAAACGGTAGATATAACCATTGGATGCACGATAAGGAGTGAGTCCTGCGAAGATGGGATTGAGTGTGCTGTTCTTGCCTGAACCATCAGCAGCAGCATTGTAGAACACTGTACCTGCTGTGGAAATCAAAGAGTCAGCATGTTGGACATAGTTGTTGAGCTGCGCTGAGTCCTTGGCGTCGATGTTGCGCATATAATAAGGCGCAAAGAACATATTGACTGCCATGTTCTGCTCTGTGATGCGTTGTTGCAAAGAGTCGGCAAGGGTCAACTTGGGGTCAGCTTTGGTAGCAGCGTCAAGACGGAACTGATCCTTCAAGACCTTACGGTTGAAGTCTGCACCATTCCATTCGTAAGAATAGCGTGCACCATACTTCAAGATGCGTCCAATCTTTTCTTTACCTTGTTCCCAGGCTTCGTTCGTGGGGATAAGCGCTACATAAGTAGAGTCTTCTTCACGAATGCTTGCACGAGCTACACCGAGGATTTCATTGCGACGACTAACGACAGTGTCCACATAAACCATCTGTCCCTTTTCATTCAATGCACCAGGTGTGGAGAAATTCCAAAGGGTGTCGACTTCAGTGCGAGATGCAATCAAGTTGTTGACACTAGAGAACTGTGGATAGTAACCGAGATAGTCAAAGATGTTGTAGGCGAAAGGCGCAACACCATTCAAGAGATGAAGGCTACCATTGCTAGCAACTTCGGTGGAACCTTGCACAGGAACATTACCGAATTTGTCACCTGAGTAGATGGCATTCTTTTCGTTCATCATCTTGATTTCCTGTTTGCCGGTATAACCTTCGTGGTTAAAGCGGGCAATGTGATTTCCTACAAGCTGAGACCACACGTAGTAGGAGATATCAAGCGCTTTCGTGCGACCTTCTGCAGTGCCAAGGGCAGCATATTTAGCTGCAGCATCGAGAGTGTCGTTCCAAGCCTTGGCATTGAAACTTCCGTTGACAGGTGCCCACATGGTGAAGCTCTGAGGTTGATTCAACAACTCTGCTGCCGTAATGGTAGCCTTGTGATCATTCTCATTGCTCAACACCTTGGTGCGCTTTAAGATTCCTGCAAAGTCTGACAAATTGGGATTACTTTCAATCGTTTCCCAAAGGGTTTTGTCAGAACCCATGGTATTTTTGATATCAAAATGGTCGTCTGTGCACGCGCTCACAGCAAGCAGTGCCATAGTGGCAAGTGCACCACGAGAAACCCATTGACTTATTCTATTCTTCATTGTGATAGGAAAGCTGAAGGTGAGAAATTATACAGCCTTTCTCAGGTTACTGGCAGAGGCCTAAAGCCTTGCCAGCAACGGAGAGAAGGAAGGCTTTACCACTGATCTTCGGGCTCAAGTGTGCCGCTGAAGACAGAGTTGGGAACTAATTCAAAGTAGTCAGAGAAGAACTGGCTGTCCGTTTGGTTCAAAGCAGACTTGAAACGGAGATAGTAGCTCTTACCGGGCTCCATGTATTGCACAGTGATGATGCGACGAAGAATCACGCCCTCCTCGGTGTTGCGGATATCGCTATCCCCCTTACCATCAGTCTTTGTGAAAAAGCGAGGAGCTTTCATCCAACCGTGGTTGCGCATGTTCTTGTCGTTTTCAGCATTGAGACTCTCATCCTTGGTATCAGCCACCCAACCAATGTTGTCGTTGCCCTGACCTTTTTGACGCATGTCGACAGGCAAACCAGCAGGACGCAAGTCGTTAGGACTGTTACCGAAGTAAACCTGGCACATACCACGGAGGCTGTTGTTAGAAAGTCCCATGCGAATCTCGTAAGTTCCAGCTGCAGGCACGGGAGGCAACTTCAAGACGAAGTCGTACAAACCAAGTACCATCAATTCATCACCTTGGTAGTCGCGCCATCCGCCACCACCTACTGCAGAAGAGTGGAGATAGAGCAGACGAGTGCCTTCACTTGCATTGAGGATGTTGTTGAAATAACCTCGTGGGAAGTAAGTGTATTGGCGATTGCTACGGCAACCATAGGACAACAATTCAGGAAGAATGGTGGTGATGTCAAAACGAATACGTTCGCCCCCCAAAACATCGCGAGCCGACTTATCGAGCATCAAAATCTTGTTGATGGGGAAATAGTAGCCGTTCAACGCATTGTTGTCGACAGTCTTGCCATTTACTTGGTTTTCTGCAGACACCTCAATACCTTCTGCCACCACCTTAGTCATCTTGGTGTAATCGTTGGGGTCGTAAGTGGCGACACGATTGAGATGAATCTTGTGGTCAGCAGCAGTTTGCGTGATTTTCATCAACTCGGGATTTTCACCCACTGTGGTGAAGTAATCATAGACGTCGACAGAATACTTGTTCTGCTGAGGATTAAAAGCATCACCATACTTGTAGCCCCATTCGTTATAGTGCGCTACAAATTGATTGAAGCCCATACGCCCCTTCAAGAAGTGGTATGCCACAAACTTGTTGATGGCGTTCTTCTCGTTGGTCAAGTCGCCTTGTGCTTCTGTGCCATAGGCAGCTTCTACCTTAGCACGCACGGCAGCTACAATCTCGTCTGTGTTAGAGATGGCTCCAGCAGCACCCATAACAGGTGTAGGAATACCCCACTCTTTTGCAAAGACATCGTCAGTTTCAACGAAACCTGTGAAGCCTAAGTAGCGGTGTTGAGCTTCATTGAAACGCCCTGCTACTCCGTTGAAGCGGCGAGGCTCCGATTCGTGCTCTTGAGCTTCATACTCATGGTCGAGGGTTTCGACCAACTTCTTGTCCCAACCTGTAGCTCTAAGCAAAGCAGTCATGACATTCATGTTGCCAGCTTCAGCGATGAGGTCAGATACAACCTTGCTGGAGGGAGCGATCACAGCATCTACTTCGTGCAAGAAACCATTGCTAGTCTTTTGGTCGGTGCTGAGAATACGAGAGCTACCATTGAGTTGATAATAAGTGTCGATGGGAGTCTTCGAGCTGTCAGTGAGCTGCTTCAAAGTGATAGAACGGTTGTTCAAATCGCCCTTGGGGAAAGCTCCATTCACATAGTTTCCAAAGTTGGGGCTGTCGTAAGCGTTTTCTGTACCATTGTCGATGATGCAGCTATAAGCGATACGTTGAGCTTGTTCCAAAGAAAGATCATCTACGGTCTTTCCTTCACCCAAGAGACTGGTGACATATTTTGCTACAGCTTCATTGGTAGGTGCAAAGATGGTGTAGTTACCACGCGCAGCCAACACAGAACTGAGGGGAGAAGCGTTTTCCTTGCTGCCCAAGGTCACTCGCTGCATCACCTTGTAGATGTCAGAGAACTTGGCGTTATTGCGCAAATGGTCGGTGATGGTTTCATCCTTGCTGATGGTGAAGTTGCCGGTATCTACCGTTTCGCGGCAACTTTCCAAAGAAGCAAGTACACCGAGTCCAAGCGAAGCTACGCAGACGTAAGTAGCGAGTTTCTTGATGCTAAAACTATACTTGTTCATAACTTATTTACCATTATTGGTTTTAGGCATATACTTTTCCCAAGCTGGGTTTTGCACCAACTGACCTCCAGTACTGCCACCATAGTTCTTACCATTCACTTTAAGCTCTTCTACGTAGATGGGATTGTAGAGAGACCAAATGGATTGAAGACGTGCACGAACGGCAGTGGGCAGACCTGCCCAGTCCAAACCGCCTTTTGTCTTGTTTTTAGAGCTGTAGGTAAATTCGCATTGACGAACAATGTCGAACCAACGCTTACCTTCGCCCAAAAATTCTCTTTGACGCTCAGCAGCTACGTATCTCACAGCATCGTTACCGTAATCTCTGTGACGAGCGTCCCAAGCCTCATTAAATTTCTTAGCCTTTTCTGCCTCTGCCACGTTCTTTACAGCGTCATCTTCAAACTTCTGTGAACGGATACGCAAGCTAAAGTTTTCGTTACCTTCGATCAAGGTATCAGCGCCAGGATTGTTACGACGATAGATGTCGTCGGCAAGCATGAAGGCGGTGCGCTTATTCAAACTCTTTTGGCCTTTAGCACTTTGCACCATTACAATATCTTGTTTGAAATCATCAGAAGTCAAACGTGCCAAAGCTTCTGCTTGGATAGTCATGACATCGGTGAGACGATAAACGGGCCAGTGCGCATTTTGTGAACTGTTGCTTCGTTTGGCATAACTAACTGGTCCTTGGCGAGTATTGAGGGGATTGATGCTGCTTACCGAAGAAACAGCGCCCTTGATAATAGGAGTGGTCGTAGACTTACTGTTTTCGTCCAACAAACCGTAGGACACCATGCGCAAGTCGGTCTTACCATAACCCTTCTCTACGTCTACCTTATCCGTGATGTTGAAGAGTCCGCTTGCTGCTACCATGTTACCAGCACTGGAACTGCTACCTCCGTCACCATAGAACTCACTGGGAATTGTGGTGTTCTTCAGATTCACACCGTCGAAGTAGAGTTCGAGCACGCTCTCAGCAGAGTATTGTATGCCGAACACCATGTTGTAGGCATCATCTGAAATAGAAGACTTAGAGTCGGAGTTGCGATACAAAGGATAGCGCACATTAGCACGATAATCCGTAGGCTTAATGTTGTTGGTCAAAAGATATTGTTGATAATCTTCTGTAGCCTTGTCGATAACATACTGAGCATATTGCACAGACTTCTGCAAAAGTTCTTGCGAAAGTGCATTTTCTTGTGCAACTGTGAGCTCAGCTCCGTTTTCACCCTTGAGGGGGAAACCTTTTACCTTGGCATTCTTCACCAAGCCAGCACGCCAGAGGTACATGTCTGCCAACAAAGCATACATACCATTTTGAAGGATGCGGCACTTGTTATTTCGAATGTCACCATAGTTGGTGCTTGCACGACCAAGGTTCTCTTCTACTTGTTTGATGAGGATACCCATCAAATCTGCAGCAGGAGTAGCAGGAATTTTTGAGGTACGTGCATCACGATCGGTGTCTACTGAATGCTCAACGAAAGGAACATCACGGTAGGCACGAATCAAATAGAAATAATACAAAGCACGCAAAGCGATAATTTCACTCTTGATGGGTGCAAAGTCACCTTCTGTGAAAGAGGGATCAACCTTATCGCGAACCATGCGTTCACCATTGTCGAGGACTTCGTTGCATAAGTTGATACCCTTGTACATGGATGACCAGTCGAACATGCCTTGTGTGGGCTGAAGTACACCATCTTGCAAATAGCGATATTCAGTCTTATCGGTCTTGTTCAGCTCGACATTATCAGAGCGGAACTCGCCCCAAGTAAGAATATTGGTGGTGTTTTGTGTCAATTGATAATATGCTGCATTGCGCACATTTTCAACATCGTTTTTACTCCCCCAGAATTCCTCTTTTGTGATAGAGTCGGTGGGATAGAGTGTCAAGTAGTCATTACAAGACACCAATCCGCCCGCCAGCACAAGTGCGCTGGATGCAAGGAGTTTGTTGATGAAATTTCTTTTCATGAGGTCTTAGATAAAGAGTGACGTGAATCAACTCTATGATAAATAAGATGCTTATTGAAATGCTTTCTGTAGGAGAGTGGCAAAGTGCGATTGACTTTGCTCACTCCTACCTAGAAAGCTGAGACCATTTGTGTTAGAAACCAAAGTTCAAGCTGAACGTGAACGAACGAGCATTTGGTGTCTGCTGGCTGTCGATGGCAGGGTTATAGCCGGCAGCTCCGTGTTCGGGTTCAACACCTGAGTACTTCGTCCAACGGAAAAGGTTGTTGGCAGAGAAGTGGATGTTCAAAGCTGAAAGACCGAGCTTCTTCAAATGCTTAGCGTCTACAGAATAACCCAACTGGAGATATTGGAAACGTAAGTAGTCTGCCGCTTCAACATAACGATCAGAAGCCAAAGCATTGAAAGAGTTTCCTGCTGAAGCATTCTTTGCACGTGGGATTTCAGTCACGTCACCATTCTTGCGCCAGCGCCAGTTGACAGAAGCCATCTGATTCTTGTTGGTACGCATATCTTCGGCTTGCATACGGGCGAGGTTAATTACCTTATTACCGACGCGGAAGTTGAAGTTGGTCTTCAATGACCAGCGACCATAGCGGAAGTCTACACCAAAACCACCGTTGAATTTAGGATTGGAAGAACCCAAGTAAACGATGTCAAGTTCGTTGATTTGACCATCGTGGTTGATGTCTTCGTAAATAACGTCACCACCTTCGAAGCGATAGTTCACACCACCATAGTCGAAGTACATGGGGAGAGGATTACCAGCCTTGTCGTAGATAACATTGCCCGCAGCATCACGCGCGATAGGCGCAGTCTTACCAGCAACGCGAGCGGTATTGATATTACCAGCAGCATCTACATACTTATTCTTTTCTTCGTTTTGGAAGTAACCATTGTGGTCGTAGTCGTAAGCATAGACACCCTTGTAGCGGAAACCGTAGATACCACCCAATGCGTGACCGATCTGCACGCGCTTTACGAAGGTTTCGTTCTTTTTATCAAACTGACCATTCATGGAAGCCAAGACATTCTTGTCCATTTCCGTCACAACGTTCAAGTTTTGCGCCACGTTTGCACGGAGGGTCACATTGAACTTGCCGATGTTCAAGATAGGCTTAGTAGAAACAAAGAGTTCCCAACCTTCGTTCTCCATCTTACCTACGTTACCGTTGGCAATATTAGAGTAACCTGTTGAAGAAGGAATGCGGATGTTTGACATGAGGAGGTCGGAAGTGTACTTCTTATAGACACTCAAGTCAAACTGGAACAAGTCGTCAAGCAAGTTCAAGTTGAAACCAAGGTTCCAAGACTTGGTCTTTTCCCAACGGATTTCAGTAAGACGGAGGTTGTCAGGAGCAATGCCTTGCTTACCAATATATGTACCGTAAGAGCTATACTTGTTGTAAATCAAACCTTCGCCGAACCAAGCATTACCAGTCACACCCCAGCTGGGACGGAATGCCAACATGCTCACGTACTTTCTCAAAGGTTTGAAGAAAGCTTCGTCTGAGATGTTCCAACGACCAGAGATACCAGGGAAGAATCCCCATTTGTTACCCGAGCCGAACTTGGTCATACCATCAGCACGAACGGTGAAGTCTACCACATACTTGGAACCATAAGCATAGTGCAAAGTACCTGTTCCGTTCATACTTCTATGTGTACCAGTGGAAGAGCCAGTACCTGTGAGATAGCCTGGAACGGTGGGGTCACTAATACCACCAGAAATACCAGAGAACGCTAAGTTTTGTTTGGTAGAATTACTTGTATTGATTTCGTAACGTCCCAGTACTTGCAAAGAGTGATTCTCGGGCAGGTGAGGACGGAACATCAAGGAGTGACGTGAAGTGAACGAGAAGTTCTTCGAATCAGAGTTGTTGGTCAAGTCAACACCTTGGGTCCAGTTATTGGAAGTCAACTCATGAGGATAGTAAGAAGAGTTGGTTTCGGTGTACGCATTGATGTGTACTTCCGCAGTATAATTCAACTGCGTAGTCTCTTCGTCCTTACCCAAGAACTTATATTCCAAAGAGAATTGTGGAGTAATCGTATAGGTGCTCAAGCGGTTCCAAGCCAAATTAGCGATGGCGACAGGGTTACCATTGTCCACCATGTCACCCAAATAGTAAGAGGTCAAACCAGAATTATTGGGCAACAGACGATTTTTATAGCCATCACCAGCCTTAGGTGGCATGAGGTAATATTCTCCAGTATCAAAGTAGCGTTCAGTCGCTTGGTCATATTCCCAACGATTCACCGCCATGTTAGGCATTGCCTTGTATGCCTTATCCAAGATATTACCATTGTTGCGGTTGTTCTTGGTGTAAGTGAGGGAGAAGTCAGAAGAGAACTTGATGCGGTCTGACACATAGTAGTCAAGAGTCAAACGAGTAGAGAAACGATCGAGAGACTGCTTGATGATGGTACCTGTTTCGTGGTCGTAACCTCCAGACACGCGGAAGGTCACCTTCTCACCACCACCTGAGATGTTGACACCATAGTTTTGCTTCGTTCCGAACTGAGTGACTTCCTTCACCCAATCCGTGTTCTTATTATAATTTTCATAATAAGCTGGATGGCTACGGAGATAAAGCAACTCAACGATGCTAGAAGCATAGTCACTCTGGTTGGGGTTAAAGTAAGCTTCCTTCAACATCATGGAGTAACCAGGACCATCCAACATATTGAGGCCCTTGGGCTGCCATGCACCATTGAAACGATAGCTGAAATTCACCTTCGTCTTACCGCGCTTACCGCGACGAGTGGTAATTTCGATAACACCATTAGAACCGCGCGCACCCCAAATAGCTGTAGATGCTGCGTCCTTGAGCACCTTGATGCTCGCGATATCTTCGGGGTTTACTTGGAGGAGTGTAGCAAACTGCTCCTGGTTGTCGAGGTTATTGAGGTCGAGGGAAGAGATATCTTGTCCGTCGAGAGGATATCCATTCACCACGATAAGAGGCTCTTGTGAACCATTGATGGAGCTCACACCACGCAAGCGCATAGAAGTACCAGAACCAAGGTTACCTGAGTTGGCGACGATGTCGAGACCTGCGATTTCACCTTGGAGTGCTTCACCGGCAGTAGTAAAAGAAAGACCCTCTTTGCTGTCCATGTTGAGGGTTTGCGTGGCTGTAGAAACTTCCTTAGGAGGAATCTCCAAACCATTGGAACGGACACGACGCTTTGACACAACATCCACTGTTGAGATGGTGTTGCGATCGTGCATTTCGATGCGGAAGCTAGTGCGTGCACCAATGTTATCAATGCGTGAAGTTTGATAACCAATATAAGAAATCTCAAGACGGTTGTTGGGATTCTTGATAGTCATGGTGAAGTTACCGCTCATGTCGGTCTGAGTAGCCGAAACAACACGGTTACTCTTATCCTTCTCCACGACGTTAGCCATAACGATAGCACCATCTGTCTTGCTATATACATGACCAGAGATGCGCTTCTGTTGCGCAAAGGCCGCCGTTGTGCAACACAAGGCAAGTACAATCGTTGAAGTATACTTTATGTGGTTCATAATGGCTGAGATTATTCTTTGATACTGAATTTAGACAAGAAAGCCTTTGCCTGCTTCACGCTGCTCCATTTGCGAGCGTAGCCAGCAGAGAGTGACTTATCGAAGAGCAATGCCTTGCCGACGGTGTGTACCACGGCATACGAACTGCTGCGGATGTACTGAGGAGCGGTTTCACGATCGAAGTTGGCATCACGAACCAATTGGTTGTAAGGCGCAACAACGGGAATATTTTGTCCGCTTTCATCCTTCAATGTCAAACTGTTGGGAGTTTGAGTAACATCCAACTTCATATACACCTTCGTTTCGTTGTTCACGCTCGAAGTGGAGTATTCTTGGCTGTTTGTCACATTATCCACAAACACTGATTCGTCTTGGAAGTGGTACTTCAAGAAGTTAACCAATGTAGTAATCATGGCTTGCGCCTTAATCTTAATTTCAGTATTGTGCTTGTTTACCGCGTCAAATTCTCTTTGATTGCTCTTATCTTCAGCGAGTTGTACTTCAGCTTGGAGGTTATCAGTGAGATATTTCTCGATTGATTCCCAAGTGGGGAGACCCTTCGCTACTTCAGCTGTGATAGCATCATTGGTAGGAGCATAGATAGTGTAGCGATAGTTGTTGAAGAAACGAACGAGCTTGTCGTCTTTCGAACCTGCATTAAACACTTGTCCAGCCTTATTACCTGCTACAAAGATGTAGTACTTCAAAGCTACCTTCTCACGTTCCTTACCTGCAGCATCGTCAAGTTTCTTAGCTTTCAAGGAGTCATACAAACCAGCCTTATCCAAAACATTGGTGGTGAGACCTTCACAAAGCTTGAGAAACTCAGAGTAGTTGGTGTTTTGGCTCAAGATGTGATAAGCTGTATGCGTAGTTGCTTGCAAAGGACGGTCGAGGAAGTAGGTTTTACCATTACCATAACCGTTGGTTTCGCGAGTTTGGTCGTACTCAGCGGTGATCGTTGACTGATAAGCAGCTCCAGTACCTTGGAGTTGTTCTGCCAAACCTCCCATGAGCGTCGTACCCTTACCGCGCTTGCCATTGCTAGTCACCATGATAGGTGCACCTTCACGTGAAAGGAAATACTTACGATTGTCGTTGAGACCTAGAACGTCATTGTTGTCATGCACCACAATGTGATGGTTCACCATTTCGATCAAGAGCTTCTTCTTGATGTAACCCACACCTTGGTCGATGGTTACGTGACCTTCGTGGTGGAAGTTACGTTCTTCTTGGTCTTTAGGTTGAGGACCAGTGTTGAGGTTAAGGCGATAAGCCAATTGGCGCACACCCAAAGTCTTCACACCATTACCAGCACCACGAGTGTTAGTAGGCTCCCAACGATAATAAACTTGGCGGTTTCTTACCATAGAAGCGGGATCGATGTAACCAAAGTTCTTCAATCCATCATCCGTAGGCACGAAGAAAGAGAAGCGGCTTTGCATAGCCTTCAAATAAGTAGAGAAGTACTGTTGCAAAGGTGCTTTAGCATAATCGCTACCTTGTACGAAGGAGTCATCGGCACGTACCACAGTGCGCACCACTTGTGTGTTACTGCTATAGAGAGCAGGTGCGAGCACAGAAGCATAGTCAGCAGGTGAAACCACACGGTTCATCACATAAACTACACCATTGTTCGCCAAAAGCGTCTTGTCGATAACCGACTTATAAGCTGCTTCGCTTGGATAGTCACGAAGGGGGAACATGGGGTCACGCGCGTCGTTCATGATGGTGAGATACTTAGAAGGCACACTTTCATTGAAAGATGGCTTCATCAAGTTGTTCACCAAGGGTTGCACGATATCCAAAGGAATTTGGTCAATGTGCTTTGTCAAATTAGCCTCATTGACCTCTACATCTTTCAAGCCATAACGCTCGAGGAGTACATGACCAGCACCACGCAAGAAGTAGTCTTCCAAAGCTTTGTCACTGGGCACGAACATCACACCCATATCCTTTTCCTTCTCAGTACCACCTTCAGGCTTGTAAGAATTCCAACCTGGATCGTAGGTTAAGAGAGGAAAGTCGTTATTCACAACACGGTCAGGACCAGTGGTCAAACGACCTGTCTTGGTGTTGATGGCGAAATAACGCTTTTCAAAGATAGAGTCTACGCTATTATTATGGAGAGCCTTGTAGTTCTCCGTCAATGTTGCATCATAATAAGGTGCACTGAAGCGATCCAAGATATGGCTAAAGATATTAGTTGAGCCATTACTACGGATTTCCTCAGCCATACTACTGGGTGGCACGAGCACCTTGTCTAACACATGGAAATAACCATTCAAGCACACAACATCTTGCTCAGTCACACGATTCGCAAAAACATATGCACGAGAAGGATCGCTTTCACTCCAGCCATTCTTATCTCCTACGATAAACGCAACATCACTACGCAGGATACGTTGCTCCTTCATATTGTTTTCAATGAAGTGTGTCATCATAGGTTCAGAATCGTCTGTAGCCATAAGGATACTCTTACCCTTTTCACCCTTAAAACGATCCCAATAGTGTTTTTCGCCTTCCACTTGGCTATAGTTTGTAGGAAGTTCTTCTGGACGCCACCAACGCACACTATCCACAACAGCTGCGGCAGAATTTTGACGCAAAGCCAAGTTCTTATCGCCATTGTCTGCATTGCCCATCATCTCGATGACGTATGCATTGTTGAGCTGTGCACCATTAAAGAGGATACGCTTTTGGGCATCAGAGAGATTTTCATAGGAGCTCACGCCCCACTTATTGTTCTTGAAGAATTCCTCATAGGCCGCATCTGGAGCGACAAACAACGTTTTACTACCCGTCTTCGACATTACCTCCTTGTAGCCAAGGTCCTCAATAAGTCGCACCGTGTAGTTAAATTTGTTGCGACTCTTGAGTTCATCATAGATACTACCACCCAAGAAACTCGGACGAGTCTCATCGAGGGTATAGTCATCTTGACAAGAGTACGTGATGCCGCCAATTGAGAGCAACAGGAAAGCCCCAATCACGGTCTTACCCATTCTGCAAAAACGGTTTTTCATACACATGCTTTTTATCATTTATTATGTATTCGTTTTATAGTTGCTAGTTCATATCGCGAGAGATAAAGGGCGATTATCGCTACACGACTTGGCAAAATTAGTAGAAAAGCATCTATTGACCAAATTTCCACGGACTATTTTTCGACAAACACATTAAGTTTTTTAATACTCTAGCAGAGTGGTAGGAAAATAAGCTATTTCTCTCGCGTTTTTCAAACAACAATCGTATACTTTTTGCATATTGATTCTATACATCCTAATTATACCCACAGATAGGCGAGTGTAGTTTACAAAATTCGCTCATAAAACTGCACACCCTTTTATAGGCAAACCACACGAATCCCTCAAAACAAGCACAAATATATAAACACTTTGTAACACTACAAGAAGCAAAACTGCCAAGCTAGTTTACAGAATAAGACCATTATCTACCCGCGGCTTCCGCAAATATCATAACTACAAACAAGTTACTCAAAACAGCATTTCAAACTGACGCAGACGCAAACATGTAACTCGAAATACACAACTTGATAACTCCGTTTTATACAACGACAGATCGGATTTTTCCGCCTTACACTACAACTATTCGCAAGAATCTCACTCTATTCTTTTGCCCCCCTCTTTTTTGCTGCAAAATCCATAAAAGTTCCCCAAACCAAACTGCAAATTCCTGGAGCCAAACCCGCACAATCTTCAAGACAGACAAAAAAGAATCAGTAAATCTCAACAAACTTTTTTATCGCAAGTTCAGATATCTACATAGACAAACAAAACCAATAAAACCCCGTCCGCCTATATATCAACACAATACAACATATTCAGAAATATAATTCGCCCAACAGCCCCACTACAACACCACGAAATTAAAAGACATTCAGACACACCTCAACTAGAATATCACACGAGAAAATCGAAAAAGATCTCCGAGAAACCAACGAGAACTCAGAGACAATCTAAAAAAAGCGCAAAGACAAACTGAAAAGGCACGAAGATAACCCGAAAAAGATCGGAGATTATCCGAAATACCAGGACATTTACGAACTTCTTTCCGACAACATTTGTCAATAGTCGGAAATGTGGCACTAGACAAAAGAGAATCCACACAAAGCGTCCCTTTCGCGTTTGTTCATATCGCACAAAATCAGTATCTTTGCAGATGGTTGCCCTATGCGCATCCCCTATTGCCCATGTATTACATCTCCAAACGCATCGAAATCGCCTACTCTCACCAACTCAAATTGGATTATGAGAGCAAATGCACGCGACCTCATGGTCACAACGGCATTGTCACTGTGTATTGCTGTGCAGAAGAGTTGAACGAATATGGCATGGTAGTCGATTTCACTCACGTCAAACAGCGCGTGCAAGACAAACTAGACCACCGCAATGTCAATGAAATATTGGACTTCAATACGACAGCAGAAAACATGGCGCGCTGGATTTGTGATCAAATCCCCAATGCTTATAAAGTTTCGTTCCAAGAGAGTGAAGGCAATATAGCAGTATATGTCAAACCCGGTTTTGAAAATGCTGCACTCTAGACGCAGTATTTGTCGTTAGTCCTCCCACCGACTTTAGGTTTAGCCTATTATTTACATGATGAAATTGCACCATCAGCATTGACACTGTGGAAGAGAACGCCCCTACAAGCAAGTTCCCCTTGCCACTTTCACTTCCTCCTCTGCCCCTAACACCAGAGTACTAATGACAAGCGGCCATCTCCAATGAAGATTAACGAAATATTTTACTCACTCCAAGGTGAAGGCTACTGGACAGGCACCCCAGCAGTGTTCGTGCGACTCAGTGGTTGCAACCTTCGATGTTCCTTTTGCGACACAGCCCATGAGAGTGGCACACAGCGCAAAGAAGAAGACATCGTGTCAGAAGTAGCGAAATATCCAGCCCATCACGTAGTAATTACTGGCGGAGAGCCCTCTCTCTTCCTCACCCACTCTCTCGTGGAGGCGCTGCATCAAGCAGGAAAGTTTGTAGCAGTCGAAACAAATGGCACGCATCCCCTTCCCGACAACGTGGACTGGGTCACGCTTTCTCCCAAAGACAGCTTCGAATCCAATGCCACTCCAGTGCTCATCCGATGCAACGAACTTAAAGTGGTGTGCGATGGGACACCACCGCCCACTTATCCCAACATCGAGGCAGACCATCACTTTGTGCAACCCTGCGATGTAGGAGATGCTCAAGAAAATCAGCGTATCATGGCTGCTACCGTGGCATTTTGTCTGGAGCATCCCACGTGGCGACTTTCGCTACAAACCCACAAAATAGCTGGTATTCAGTAACAACTCTATACTTTTCCACCCTCACATCTCAATAAGGCTCATGAAGCATATCCGTAATTTCTGCATTATCGCCCACATTGACCACGGCAAAAGCACTTTGGCTGACCGTTTGCTCGAACGCACGTCAACCATAAAAGTGACCGCAGGTCAGATGCTCGACGACATGGACCTCGAAAAAGAGCGCGGTATCACCATCAAAAGTCACGCCATCCAGATGAACTACAAGATGGACGGTCAAGACTATGTGCTCAATCTCATTGACACTCCAGGACACGTCGACTTTGCCTACGAGGTGAGCCGCTCCATTGCAGCCTGCGAAGGCTGTTTGCTCGTGGTAGACTCCACACAAGGTGTGCAGGCACAAACGATTTCTAACCTCTACATGGCCATTGAGCATGACTTGGAAATCATTCCTGTGCTCAACAAGTGCGATATGCCCAACTCAATGCCTGAAGAGGTGGAAGACGAAATCATCGAACTCATTGGCTGCAAGCGCGAAGACATCATTCGTGCTTCAGGTAAAACGGGCGAGGGTATCGACGATATTCTCCGCGCTGTGGTAGAACGCATACCCGCACCCGTGGGTGACCCTAATGCTCCCTTGCAAGCACTGATTTTTGACTCAGTCTTCAACTCCTATCGTGGTATCATCGCCTACTTCAAAATCGTAAATGGTTCTATCAAAAGCGGTGAAAACGTCATCTTTGTCAATACTGGCAAGCAATATAAGGCGGATGAAGTGGGTGTGCTCAAGATGGAACTTTCTCCCAAGAAAGAACTTTCTTGCGGCGACGTAGGCTACATCGTCAGTGGTATCAAAACTGCTACGGAAGTGAAAGTGGGTGATACCATCACCACCGTCGAAAATCCTTGTGACAAGGCTATCGAAGGTTTTGAAGAAGTAAAACCCATGGTCTTCGCTGGTGTCTACCCTATCGAAACAGAAGACTTTGAACTCCTCCGTGCATCTTTGGAAAAACTACAGCTCAACGATGCGTCTTTGTCCTTCCAACCCGAATCATCTGTTGCACTCGGTTTCGGTTTCCGTTGCGGATTCCTCGGACTCCTCCACATGGAAATCGTGCAAGAACGCCTTGACCGTGAGTTCAACATGAACGTCATCACCACCGTGCCCAACGTAAGCTACAACATCTACGATAAGCACATGGAAATGAAGGAGGTGCATAACCCTGCTGGTATGCCCGATGCGATGGAGATTGACCACATCGAGGAGCCTTATATTCGTGCTTCTATCATCACACGCACTGATTTCATTGGCAACATCATGACCCTCTGCTTGGGCAAGCGTGGTGAACTCATCAAGCAGGAATACGTTTCTGGCGACCGCGTGGAACTCCACTACGATATGCCACTGGCTGAAATCGTGATTGACTTCTACGACAAACTCAAATCCATCTCCAAGGGATACGCTTCGTTTGACTATCACCCCATCGGATTCCGTCCTTCAAAGCTTGTCAAACTCGACATTCTCCTCAATGGCGAACCCGTGGATGCCCTTTCTACGCTCACCCACGTGGACAACTCCGTCTACTTCGGCCGTCGCATGTGTGAAAAGCTCAAAGAGTTGCTCCCACGTCAGCAGTTTGACATCGCCATCCAAGCCGCCATTGGAGCGAAAATTATTGCGCGCGAAACCGTAAAACAGTTGCGTAAGGACGTGACTGCCAAATGTTATGGTGGTGACATCAGCCGTAAGCGCAAACTTCTCGAAAAGCAAAAGCGCGGTAAGAAGAAGATGAAGGAAATCGGTAACGTGCAGGTGCCTCAAAAGGCATTCCTTGCCGTGCTGAAACTCGACTAATCTCTCTCCATCCTCAGCATCTTTATATAAAGACTAGACCCAAGTCCCACTAAGGAGTACACATTCTTATTTGTGGCACTCCACTCTTTCTCAGGATTTTAGCCTTAGTCTTCACTACATATTCGGAGCTTTGCTCCCTCTTTCTCGATAAAAATTGACATCATGATAGAGAAAATCAAGCAGTTGCTCGCTGAAGTGCCGAGCCTTTCTGCACAAACTGACGAACAGCTCGAAGCACTTCGCTTGAAATACCTGAGCAAAAAAGGTCTCATCAACCAACTCATGGCGGATTTCCGCAATGTAGCTGCTGAACAAAAGCGCGAAGTAGGTGTGCACATCAACCAATTAAAAGATGCCCTCCAAACTCGCTTCAACGACCTCAAAGCGGAGCTAGCCACCACCGAAGAAGATCACTCACATCTCGATCTCACTCGCACACCCTACCCCATTGCATTGGGCACACGTCACCCTCTTTCGATCGTTAAACAAGAAATCATCGACATTTTTGCTCGCATGGGCTTCTCTCTCGCCGATGGTCCTGAAGTGGAAGACGACTGGCACGTGTTTGGTTCTATGAACTTTGCCGAAGATCACCCAGCACGCGACATGCAAGACACCTTCTTCATCGAAGCGCATCCCGATGTGATCCTCCGCACTCACACTTCTAGCGTGCAAAGCCGCGTGATGGAGCACACCAAGCCCCCCATCCGTGTCATCTGCCCCGGACGCGTGTATCGCAATGAGGCGATTTCTGCACGTGCACACTGCTTCTTCCACCAAGTCGAAGGCCTGTACATCGACAAAGGTGTTTCATTCACCGACTTGAAACAAGTGCTGCTCACCTTCGCACGTGAGATGTTCGGTCCTGATACTCAGATTCGTTTGCGTCCCTCCTACTTCCCCTTCACCGAACCTTCTGCAGAAATGGACATTTCGTGCAACATCTGCGGCGGTGATGGTTGCGGATTCTGCAAGCACACTGGCTGGGTGGAAATCCTCGGTTGCGGCATGGTAGACCCTGCTGTACTCGAAGCTAATGGCATTGACTCCACCGTCTACAAAGGCTATGCCTTCGGTATGGGTGTAGAGCGCATCACCAACTTGAAATATCAAGTGAAGGACCTCCGTCTCTTCTCTGAAAATGACGTGCGCTTCCTCGACCAATTTATGGCAGCTCACTAATTAGAGCTCTTTCGAAAAGTAATTCCCCACTATTTTCTCCTTAGAATATAGTGGGGATTATACATTGTGCGTAAAAGAAAGCACACGCTCTAGCTTTTTTCGAGCACAAACCTAAGGTTTTCCCACCAAAAAGTAGTACCTTTGCTAAGAACTAAAGCCTCCTGCAAACAAGCAAATTGCACAAAATATAGGCTGCTGATGTAACTTCTTGCTGTACGCCATAGTGATTTACCTTTAAAAACACAACCTCATGCCTTCTTTACCCCTCAACTCTTCTGATATCCACCTCGTTGTCGTGGATTGCCAACATGATTTTTGCCATCCTGAAGGTGCGCTCTACGTGCCTCAAGGAGAATGTGCCGTGGAAAAAATCGCTAGTCTACTGAAAAGCGGAAAAGTGGCGCGCGTCACCTTCACCCTCGATTGGCATCCCCTCGATCACTGCTCCTTCCAACCACAAGGTGGCCAATGGCCCGTGCACTGCGTGCAGTATAGCCGCGGAGCAGCTTTGGCAGAAAGTTTGATGGACCCTAATCTCCTCCCCTCGCTGCATCCCACTTTTGTGACCAAGGGAGCCAACCGCGACCAAGAAGAATACGGTGCCTTTGCTCAACCCTCCACAGAAGAACTTGCCTTGCTCCAATCGGGCAAAGTGGTGGTATGTGGCATCGCAGGGGACTATTGTGTGCTCGAAACTCTGAGAAACGTACTTAAAGTGCGTCCTGATGCACAAGTGTTCATGGAAGGCATAGCTTCTATTGACGGAGGCACTGCCCTAAACGAATTTATGACGCAACATCAAATTGAGCGTTTCCAATAGTTTCACGATAAACCTCCAAAGAAAAAGCTATGTTACCAACAACCTTCAATAAGCGCAGCATTGCCCTCCTCACCGACCTCTATGAAATCACCATGGCAAATGGTTATTTCGAGGAAGGCAGAAAAGACACAGAAGTGGTATTTGATGTGTTTTACCGTCAAATTCCCGATCAAGGTGGTTTCGCCATCTTTGCTGGATTGGAACAAATCGTAGAATACATTGAGCAACTTCATTTTTCTTCGGAAGATGTGGAGTATTTGCGCTCATTGCAGCTATTCTCTGAGCCTTTCCTCCAATATCTTGCTAACTTCTCTTTCACCGGTAACATTGATGCCATCGCAGAAGGTACGGTCATTTATCCCAACGAACCACTAATGACCGTGACAGCGCCCATCATTGAAGCCCAACTCATCGAGACTTTCTTGCTCACGCAAATCAACCACCAAAGCCTTATTGCTACAAAGGCAAACCGCATTGTGCGGGCGGCTAAAGGGCGTAGTGTGGCAGACATGGGAGCACGTCGCGCACACAATGTGGATGCAGCGGTTTATGGTGCGCGAGCGGCATACATTGGCGGCGTACATAGCACTGCCACCGTGCTTGCAGGTCAGTTGTTTGACATCCCTGTGGTGGGCACGATGGCGCACAGTTGGGTCATGTTTTTCGATGGAGAATACGATGCTTTCAAGCGATATGCAGAGATTTACGGAGATGCCTCTGTCTTCCTCGTAGACACCTACGACACGCTCAAGTCGGGCGTGCCCACTGCCATCAAGGTGGCGCGTGAAGTGCTGCACCCCAAAGGACAGCGTTTGAAGGGCGTGCGCATTGACTCGGGCGATATGGCTTATCTGTCGAAGAAGGTGCGCAAGATGCTCGATGAAGCAGGTTTGGAAGATTGCTTAATCATGGCGTCTAACAGTCTCGACGAACGCACCATCACCTCTATCATCGCACAAGGTGGCTGTGTCGACAGCTATGGTGTGGGCGAACGTCTCATCACTGCCTACAGCGATGCAAAGTTTGGCGCTGTCTATAAACTCGCAGCCATCAAACATGGCGACACCTTCGTGCCCAAGATTAAACTCTCAGAGAATGTGGGAAAAATCACGAACCCTGGAGTGAAACAACTCTACCGCGTCTACTCCGAAAAGGGAGCGTGCATCGCGGATCTCATCACCAACGCTGGGGAAACGCCCAAGGATGGCGAAGACTTCACCTACATCGCTCCCGAAAAGCCTTGGCAGGTGCGCACTTTCTCCAACTGCACCTTCCGCCCACTCCTGCAACCGCTATTCCGCGATGGAAAATTGGTGGCACAGCTGCCTAAACTAGTGGAGATTCGCCAATATGTGCAGCAACAGCTCCAAAATGAAATTTGGACCGAGGAACAACGCTTCGAGAATCCTCACCAACACTACCTCGACATGAGCGTGGCATACTATCAAATGAAGCTCGATTTGATGCAATCTCACAAATAATTGCCTAATCCTCTCCGACGATGACAACTGGAGACCGCAAAGAAAACCTCATAACCTCCGCTGCCCAACGAGAAGTGAGAGAAAAATAGAGGGCAATACCTCGCACGAAGTTTCGAGTTTTTTCGGAGTCGAATGACAAAAATTGCCAGAGTAAATCGTATCTTTGCAGTAAGTCAACGCGACGCATCACATTTATCCCATAAACATTCCCCCATTCACTCAATATAATGGCAAAAAAGGAAATACTACTCTCCGACAATAGTTCGGATAAACTCAAAGCATTGCAGGCTGCAATGTCCAAAATTGAAAAAGACTTCGGTAAAGGGTCTATCATGAAGATGGGCGACCAAGAAGTGGAACATGTGGAGGTGATCCCTACAGGCTCCATCAGTCTCGACCATGTGTTGGGAGTGGGTGGCTATCCTCGCGGCCGCATCATCGAAATCTACGGTCCGGAGTCTTCGGGTAAGACCACGCTTGCCATCCATGCCATTGCCGAAGCGCAAAAGCGCGGAGGTATTGCAGCCTTCATCGATGCAGAACACGCTTTCGACCGCTTCTACGCCAAAGAACTTGGGGTAGACATCGACAATCTCTACATCTCTCAGCCCGACAATGGTGAACAGGCTCTGGAAATTGCCGACCAGTTGATTCGCTCTTCTGCCATCGACATCATTGTCATCGACTCTGTGGCTGCCCTCACGCCTAAGGCAGAAATCGAAGGCGACATGGGCGACAACAAGGTGGGACTACAAGCTCGCTTGATGAGCCAGGCTTTACGCAAAATCACGGCAACAATTTCGAAGACCAACACCACTTGTATCTTCATCAACCAACTACGCGAAAAGATCGGTGTGATGTTTGGTAATCCCGAAACCACTACCGGCGGTAACGCACTAAAGTTCTATGCTAGTGTGCGCCTCGACATCCGCCGTGCAAGCGTGATCAAGGATGGCGAAACGCCCATTGGTGCCATCACTCGTGTGAAGGTGGTGAAGAACAAAGTGGCTCCTCCTTTCCAACGCTGCGAATTTGAAATGGCTTTCGGTAAGGGTATCTCTCGCTTGGGCGAAATTGCCGACCTCGGTGTCGAATATGGCATTATCAAGAAGAGTGGCTCTTGGTATAGCTACGGAGAAACTCGTCTCGGTCAAGGGCGCGAAGGTTTGAAGCGCGTGCTCACCGACAACCCCGAACTCTGTGAAGAAATCACCGAAAAGCTCGTGGCTGCCATGAAGGGTATTGAACTTACTCCAGGTAATCCCGACACAGATGGCGATCTCACTGACGCTGGCGAAGAATAGTCTCACTATTGCGCTTTTATGACGCTGACCATAGCAGAAAAGTAGCTCTTATATGCAACAACGGAGTGTTTATCACGAGATAAACACTCCGTTGTTCTTTTCACCTCAATCGGTTATTAGAACCTGAACAGATGTTTGGTTATTGTCCGAAAGGGAGAAGGTCTTCCATGATGAGGAAGAGAATATGTGACTATCGTTGTGCGATTTCTTCTAACATGGTCCAGCACTGCAAAAGACCACGGGGCACATGGAAGCAACCCTTCCATTTTCCGCCCTTGAGGGTGAGCAGAACTTCCCCTTGACGATTGAGGTAGCCAAACCACTCTCCACCATACTCTGCATCGGTGAAGTGCGACCACACATATTCGTGCACGCGTTCAAACCAAGCTAGACACTTTTCATTGCCGGTGAGTTGATAACCCTTGAGCATCGTAATGAGCGTTTCGATGTGCACCCACCAGAGCTTCTGATCCCACTCCAATTGCTGGAGAGGACGTCCCAAACGATCCATGAAGTAGAAGATACCACCATGCTGTTTGTCCCATCCATATTCGGCTTCTGCCAAGGCGATTTGACAAGCCTTCTCGATGAGTTCCGGACGATTGAGTCGCTTACCCAAGTCCATAATAAACCACATAGCCTCAATAGCATGACCAGGATTCATCAGGCGACCATCCATGCAATCCACAAGTTCGTTGTCCATGCTCAGATGTTCTACGATGAGTCCAAGTTCGGGACGATAGAACACGTCCATCACCTCGTGAATGCAGGTCTCCATGGTCTCTTGCAAGAAGTCGGGACTGAGCAGATGCTCAATCTCAAGGGCTACGTTGCAGAGAATCATGGGGAGAGCGAAACTCTTCATAGCGCGAGCACCAGAAGCAGCCTTGTTCCAGCGACCTTTGGGGTTGTCCACTTTGGAAAGCACGATGTCAAAGGTGCGACGAGCGATGTCGGCATATTCTTCGTTGCCCGTTGCAAGCGCCAACTGTCCGAAGGCGATGACAGCAAAGGTATAGGAGAAGATATTGTAAGGCTCCACAAGGGGATGACCCTCACGGTCGAGTGAGAAGTAGAAATTCAGGTTGCCATCGTGCGCTTTGCTCTTGAGAAACTCAGCACCTTGGATAGCTGCGTCCAACCATTGCTGACGCGTTTCGGCAGACACCGTAGGTTCATGGACCGTATTGTAGAGTTTGGAGAGCATCCACACTTCTCGTCCTTGCATCCACACAAATTTATCGGTGTCAAACACACTGCCATCACGTTCGAGACAGTGGAGAAAACCACCAAATTGGGTGTCGATGGAATGATTCATCCAAAAGGGGATGACTTGTTCGAGGAGCTCATGCTTATATTGCTCGGCAAGTTTAGAGAAATCAATCATAATGGGGTAAATGGTGAGGGAGTTGTTGAGAGCAAAGTTACAACAAAGGCTGCGAATAACCAACAAAGCACGGAGGAATAAGGCACAAAAAAGAGTTGATGCCCTGTGAGGTGCACCAACTCTTTTGTATCTTGCTATAAGGGGACTGAGATGTTGTCTACAGTCAAATGTTCGATTCGTTGCAATTATTGATTTTCTCTTTCTTCCTGCATGTCTATCTCTTGACCATTATGGTCGATAAACTTGTAGTCTAGGAAGGCAAGGCTTTGATCTGGGATAATCTTGAGGGCGCGGCTATAATGAAATTGCCAACGACGGCGCAAAGAGATGAAACCTTGGTTGATGTAGGCGGCAACGAATGGGTGAACGTGAAGTCGGAACTTCTTGATGCCTAAGTCTTCTGTGATGATGCGAATCTTACTCTCTAACGCATCAGTGAAGAGGTAAGAGGATTTGATTTTTCCCGTGCCACCGCATGAGGGACACTCCTCTTCCACTTTGACATCCATGGCAGGACGCACACGCTGTCTGGTGATTTGCATCAAACCAAACTTAGAAAGTGGGAGAATGTTGTGACGCGCACGGTCTTTCTTCATATTTTCCACCATACGCTCATAGAGCTGCTGGCGATTCTCTGGCTGTGCCATGTCGATGAAGTCAACGACAATGATGCCGCCCATGTCGCGCAATCGGAGTTGTCGTGCAAGTTCGTCGGCTGCTCCGAGGTTAACATCCAGGGCATTGACCTCTTGTCCTTCGGCACTCTTGCTGCGATTGCCAGAGTTGATGTCCACCACGTGCAAGGCTTCTGTGTGCTCGATAATCATATAGGCGCCGTGCTTATACGTTACCGTGCGACCGAGTGACGATTTAATCTGTTTGGTCACAGAGAAATTGTCAAAAATCGGCACGTTGCCTTTATAGAGCTTCACAATGTCTTTAGCTTCTGGTGCAATGAGAGTGACATAGTCACGCACCTCTTCATAGACATTCTTGTCGTTGATGTGGATGCTGGAGAAAGAAGGATTGAACAAATCTCGAAGGAGTCCAACAGTGCGGCTCGTTTCCTCGTAAACCAGTGTTGCTTTTTCCAAAGCATCAGCCTGCTGTATGTTAGCAATGGTGCTTTCCCAGCGACTTTCGAGGATGCGCAACTCTTGGTCAAGCTCTGCAACGCGACGTCCTTCCGCTACCGTGCGGATGATGACGCCGAAACCTTTCGGTTTGATGCTATGGATGAGCTGTTTGAGACGCGCGCGCTCAGCGTCGCTTTTGATTTTGGTGGATACACTCACCTTGTCGGTGAAGGGGATGAGCACCAAATAGCGGCCTGCAAAGGAGATTTCACACGTGAGACGTGGACCTTTGGTCGAGATGGGTTCTTTGACAATCTGAACAAGTACTTCTTGCCCTACGGATACCGTGTTCTGGATCTGCCCATCTTTTTCGGTGTTGGGCTGGCGAGGTACTTTATTCAGGGGAAGGGGCTTACGTTTCCCTCCCTTGATCAGACTTAGATAATGTTCAAATTGGCGATACCTCACTCCGAGATCGAGATAATGGAGGAAAGCATCGCGTTCATATCCGACGTTCACGAAGCAAGCATTGAGTCCAGGCATGATTTTCCGGACCTTTGCTAAGTAGATGTTGCCCACAGCGAACTGCTCCGATCGTCCTTCTTTTTGAAACTCTACTAGACGCTTGTCTTCGAGCAGGGCAATCGAAATGTCGTTTTTCTGGACATCGACGATAACTTCGCTAGTCATGATGATGGTTTGTGGTTGTGTGGCAGAGACGCCACGCACTACTCGCTCCGACGGAACGGTAGTAGCATCTCAACAAGATGTTGTGTGAGATGAGTGGGACCACGCCACAGTTACAAAGTTGTCAGTAAAACAGAAAAGTTAAAAGCCAGCACCTTCGCAGGGCGAAGCCACATTGACTTTTAACTTTCCAGCCGTCATGACGAGAGCTTACTTGCTCTTATGACGGTTCTTGCGCAGACGCTTCTTGCGCTTGTGGGTAGACATCTTATGTCTCTTCTTTTTCTTTCCGTTAGGCATGATGGTTGATTTTAACTAGTTAATGAATATACGAGAGAGCGTTGTGAGAGAGATAAAGACCTCCTCGAAAGAAAGTCATTAAATCGCTATGGAATACGAGAAACACAGGGCATCTCGCAGTCCACTCACAGCGTTGCATTATTTCTTAATCATCTCTGCAAAAGTCTTGGCAGGCTTAAATGCAGGAATGTTGTGTTCGGGAATGATGAGAGTCGTATTCTTTGAAATGTTGCGAGCTGTTTTTGCTGCACGCTTCTTGAGGATGAAGCTGCCGAATCCACGCAGATATACGTTTTCTTCTTTCGCGAGCGACTCCTTCACCGTTTCCATGAATGCTTCTACGGAAGCAAGCACAGTTGCGTTCTCAATGCCAGTCTTTTTGGCAATCTCCCTTACGATGTCTGCTTTGGTCATCTGTTCCTTGTTTTGAGTTGTTGTTGAGGGCTATAGTTCAAATTGAGTGCAAAGTTAATAATTTTCAGTGGATTATACCAAGTTCCGACAAACTTTTTTGTCGTACACCCATACTTTTCACTACATATTCGTCGAAATATCCACTATTTAGGCACCGCAATCTTGGCAACACGGGCTTCGTGGCGACCACCTTCAAAAGCTGTGTTAAGGAATTCGTCCATGATAGCAGAAGCCGTCTGAGTGTCGATGTAGCGACCTGGCATCACCAATACATTTGCATCATTATGCAAACGCGTCATGTGAGCAATCTCGGGCATCCATACCAAAGCTGCGCGGACATGTTGGTGCTTGTTGAGACTCATGGAGATACCTTCGCCACTGCCACACACTGCGATGCCACGAGTGCACTCGCCATTTGCCAAACCTGCTGCCAACGCGTGCGCATAATCAGGATAATCGCAAGATGCCTCGCTGTCAGTGCCGTAGTCTACGTATTCGATGTTGTGTTCATCGAGATATTGCTTCACAAAAGTCTTGAGTTCAAAGCCTGCATGATCTGAGGCCAAACCAATTTTATTCATTGAGGTAAGGGATGATATCGTGTTGTTGTCAATAATTCTTTGAACGCTTCTGCACGATGGCAGAGCGTCATGAGGAGAAATTGCGCCAAAGTTTGCAACTTTGCGCTGAAAGAGGTCACAAACACAAAGCAACGAGCGGAAATGCCAGCCACTCTATTGAGAAGTCCGGTCATTTCCGCTCGTGCTTGGTGACGTTATCGTGCAAGATATTGCTTCACTTCACCGAAGATGTTTTCGGGGGTGAAACCAAATTTCTCGTCAAGCACGGTGAAAGGCGCACTATGACCGAAGTGATTCAAACCATAGATATGACCGTTGCCAGCACAGAGTGTTTCGAAGACCACGGGAAGACCTGCGGTGAGGAAGAATTTCTTTGCAGCTACAGGGATTACGCTTTCGCGATAAGCCTCATCTTGGTGACGGAATAATTGTTCAGAAGGACAGCTCACCACGTTGGCACGAATGCCTTCTGCAAGGAGAAGTTCGCGAGCAGCCACCAAAGTAGATACTTCCGAACCGCTAGCAATGAGGATGACATCTGGGTTCTCTTCGCGAATCACGGTGTAAGCTCCGCGACGTGCACCTTCGTAGTTGGTGCCTTCGGGCAAGTCCTTGACATTTTGGCGGCTGAGGATGAGTGCAGTGGGCGTATCCAAGTTTTCCATCGCCATTTGCCAGCAAACTGTAGTCTCATGTACGTCGGCAGGACGCAATACACGCACAGAATCGCGACCAGAATGGTTTTGGAGTTTCTCCATCAAGCGGATTTGGGCTTCTTGTTCCACAGGTTCGTGGGTAGGACCGTCTTCGCCAACGCGGAAGGCGTCGTGACTCCACACAAACTTCACAGGAAGTTCCATCAAAGCAGCCATACGGATAGCGGGCTTCATGTAGTCAGAGAAGACAAAGAATGTACCCATAGCCGTTTGCATACCTCCGTGGAGTGCAATACCGATGCAGACGCAAGCCATGGTGAGTTCGCTCACACCGGCTTGAAGGAAACCACCGGAGAAGTCGTCGCGCTTGATTTCTGTGGTGTGACGCAAGAAACCATCGGTCTTATCAGAGTTGCACAAGTCGGCAGATGACACAATCATGTTGCCCATGTGCTCAGAAAGCATAGCCAAGCACTCAGCCGAAGCATTACGAGTGGGACCATTGCTCTTTTGTTGCAATTCTTTCCAAGGCATCTCTGGCAAGCGTTGTGCCCACCAATCCGCCAAGAGCTTCGCTTTTTCGGGATTTTCAGCAGCCCAAGCCTTTTCTTCTGCGTAGCGTTCTGCCACGATAGCTTTGAGTTCTTCCTTACGCTTGGCATAAAGTTCTGCCACTTCAGGACGAATCACGAAGGGATTTTCAGGATCAGCGCCAAGGTTGCGCACCGTGTTCACATAGGCATCACCACCGAGAGGTGCACCGTGCGTGCGACAGTCGCGTTCATAGCTGCTACCATCAGCTTGGCGGCATCCCTTACCCATTACGGTGTGTCCGATGATCAGGGTAGGACGTGCATCTTCTTCGTTAGCAGCGCGGAGAGCTTGACGGATTTGTTCGGGATCATTACCATCGATTTCGAGCACATTCCAGTTCCAAGCGCGATATTTCATCGCAGTATCTTCAGAAATCACATCTGCAGTAGGAGTAGAGAGCTGAATTTCGTTGGCATCAAAGAACATGATGAGGTTATCCAAGCCGAGGTGACCAGCTAAACGGCCTGCACCTTGTGAGATTTCCTCTTGCACCCCTCCATCGGAGATGAAAGCATAGATACGTTCCTTCTGGAATCCCTTGTTGCCCGTACGCGCATAGAGTGCCTTAGCTGCGATAGCAGCACCAACAGCGAAGGTGTGACCTTGTCCGAGCGGACCGCTAGTATTCTCAATACCACGTTCAAAGTTCACCTCAGGGTGTCCAGGAGTGGCAGAGCCCCATTGACGGAACGACATGAGTTCTTCAATAGAATAGCGACCGATGAGCGCAAGTTGTGCATAAAGCATGGGCGACATGTGTCCTGGATCCAAGAAGAATCTGTCGCGACACTCCCAAGTTGGGCGTTCAGGGTCGAAAGTCAGAAATTCGCTGAAGAGGACATTGATAAAGTCTGCACCGCCCATGGCACCACCAGGGTGTCCAGATTTGGCACGTTCTACCATGCTAACGGCTAGGGTGCGAATATTGTCGGCTGCGAGATTGAGGAGATGGGTGGGATTTTCCATGAGAATCGAAAAACTGCTATGCGAAGCTCGATGAGATGTTGGAGATATATTGGTTTATGGGACACCAAGGTTTGACTCAACGCACGCATTATCCATAAAGCACACGCAGAATATAACCGATGATTGCCCTTATCTAGGGGCAAATGTACGATTTTTTGGGCATTGCAACAAATAAAAAAGCCGTAATTGCAAAGGCGACTTACAAAACGAGAGTGTTTTGCATGTTCCGACTGCGCAAATTCGCTACTAACCTTGCGTGCATCGTTGTAACACAACTGCTTGTTTCATCCTTGCTTCAAGCGTAATTCATGCTTGCACCATTGTCGTACACGCTTAAGGACAACTTGCCAAGACCAACAAAAACATCGCTCTCGCCTATCTCCAAAGAGAGGACGAGAGCGATGAAATATCGGGGAAACTTCAAGGAAGCGAGAAGGCTGTATCTAAGTCCTTTGCCGGCTTTAGACAACATTTGGGACTATAGCGACGGTTTTCTCCGCTTCGAGATCGAAGATTTATTTGATGATTTCCAACTTGCGGAACACACCCACAAGCGCTTCTACAGCGCGGTCCACTTGTTCGTGTGTGTGATTCGCCATAAGGGCGATGCGCACAAGCGTATCTGTAGGGTGACAAGCAGGTGGCACAACCGGGTTGATGAAGACTCCTGCCTCAAATGCCATAGCAGTGGCAGCAAATGTCTTTTCGAGGTCACGCACATAGAGCGGAATGATAGGACTCTCTGTGTCGCCAATTTCAAAACCTTCTTCTTTGAAACGTTTCAGCGCATAGTTCGTCACTTCCCAAAGTGCTTCCAGACGCTCGGGTTCGCTCTTCAAGATGCGCAATGCTTCGAGTGCAGAAGCCGTTGCGGCTGGCGTGTTAGAAGCAGAGAAGATATAGGTGCGTGCGGTGTGGCGGAGATAGTCGATGATGGTGCTATCAGCAGCAATGAAGCCACCAATAGAAGCAAGACTCTTAGAGAAAGTACCCATGATGAGGTCTACCTCGTCGGTGAGTCCGAAGTGATCGCAGACACCACGACCTTGGCGACCGAAGACACCGATACCGTGAGCCTCATCCACCATTACAGTGGCGCCATACTTCTTTTTGAGTTCAATGATTTTGGGCAAATCGCAAAGGTCACCTTCCATAGAGAAAACGCCATCCACGATGATGAGTTTCACAGAGTTGGGCTCACACTTCTGGAGCTTGCGCTCTAGATCTTCCATATCATTGTGCTTATAGCGCAACTGTTTGGCCATAGAAAGGCGGCGTCCGTCAACGATTGAAGCATGATCGCGATCATCGCAAATCACATAGTCGTGGGGTCCAAGAAGAGCGGGAATCACACCACTATTGACCGTGAATCCTGTGGAGAAGCAAAGCGTTTCATCTTTACCCACAAACTCAGCAAGTTCCTTTTCCAACTGAACGTGGAGGTCGAGCGTTCCATTAAGGAAGCGGCTACCGGCACAACCGGCACCATAGCGGCGCATAGCTTCTACGCCAGCTTCGATGACACGTTCATCACCTGTTAAACCTGTGTAAGCGTTCGACCCGAGCATGATGACGTGATGTCCGTCCATTTCAACTTCAGTGCCTTGTTTACCTTCAATTTCTCGGAAGTAGGGGTAAAGACCTTGCTTTCTCACCTCATCGGGGAGAGTGAACTTAGATAAGCGTTCGTGAAGAATATCCATTGGTTTTTTTATAGTGGAATGCTAAAAAGGTGGACGAAAAGATGGCGATGCGCGTTATAACTGGCGCGACGCTGACCACTCTTTCGGGCATTTCCGTCCTATTTCTTTTGTTTCTTTGGCTTGCAAAGTTACACATTTATCCTAAGAAGTGTGCAGTTTTTGGGCAAAAAAATGCCTTTTCGCGGTTTTTCATGCCGGTTTCTGGCGGTAAACACAAAGTTTAGAGTATCTTTGCAACCATATCAACTCCGTTTTCTATAATGCAGCGCTTACTTTTTATCATCAACCCCATTTCTGGCACGAGCCGCAAAGGAAAAATCATCAAGGCTATCGAAAGACGCATTGATGCTCAACGGTTTTCTGTAGAGTTTCGTTATACGGAATATGCAGGGCATGCCGTGGAAATCGCCCGACAAGCCGCTGAAGATGGGGTGGACATCGTGGTAGCTGTGGGAGGAGACGGCACAGTCAACGAGGTGGCACGCTCTTTGGTGCACACCAACACGGCGCTTGCCATTGTACCCTCAGGCAGTGGCAACGGACTGGCGCGACATCTGCTCATCCCCATGGACATAGAAAAAGCACTTGATATCATCAACGCCAACGTGGTGACCGAGTTGGACTATGGTCTAATCAATGACAAGCCCTTCTTCTGCACCTGCGGTGTGGGATTCGACGCCTTCATCAGCCTGAAATTTGCGGAGGCTGGTTCTCGAGGTCTGAAAACTTATCTCGAAAAAACACTCGTCGATGGCCTGCGCTACAAGCCCGAAACCTATCGCATCTACATTGGCGGAGAAGAAGAAGGAGAAATGCAAGAAATTGACGCGTTCTTAATTGCCTGCGCCAATGCCTCGCAATATGGAAACAATGCTTACATTGCACCCGATGCGTCGATGAAAGATGGATTGCTGGACGTCATCGTGCTCCAACCTTTCAGCATTTTGGAAGCACCCATTGTGGCGATGCAGCTTTTCCAGCGCACACTGCCCAATAACTCCCACGTGAAGACCTATCGCACCAAACGTCTCTGCATCGAACGCACTTCAGCGGGTCCAGCACACTGCGATGGCGACCCGTATGACACTACTGCGCGCATCACCGTCGAACTGGTGCCAGCTGGACTTCGCGCGATTATCAACGAAAAAGCCTTGGTCACACCTCCCACCTCGTCGGTGCAATCCAATATGTTGCTGCGCACGCTTGAACCTTTCCAAAAACAGATGATCAACTTGCGCAATCATATCAACTCTCTCTTTGACACGTTCTAGAAGCACAGTTTTTTCCCTCTGATGTCCCTTGCTTTATGACATTTAATCGCTTCTTTTCACTCTCTCTGTTGTTTTCTACAGCCTTCGCGAGTGCAGCCGCCCAAAATTTTGAGCGTCCAGAGCTCCCGGATTCATCCATGATGGTGCAAATCGAAGGCATTGCCACAGCCGGCGGAGGAGACTTTCAGCCCTATTGGTTCACAGCTAACCGATGGGGCACTTTAAGTGTGGAAGGACACCACCCCACTCTCCTGATAGGTGTCTACGATTGCCCTCGACCATTGGGTAGCGGCTGGAGCCTGCGCTACGGAGCCACCCTCACCACCAACAGCGATTTAGACAACAATGTGCGCGCTCAAGACGTGCTTCTCGCTGTGGATAAGGGTGCATCGCGCTTTGCCTTTGGCACACGTGCTCACGACACTCCACTCAATAACGCAGAATTGTCTACTGGTGCCTTTGCGCTTGGCCGCAATGCCATGCAGCCCCTCACTCTCTCTTGGCAAGTGCCGCGCTGGTGGCGCATCGGGGGTGCGCACAGTGCCTTTGCCCTGCGTGGACATCTGGCTTATGGCTGGTTGCAAGACGGAGATTGGCAAGAGCGTCGCATGGTCCCCGTGGGCGGACGCTTTGCCACTGGTGTGAAATATCACGAAAAAGCCGGCTATCTGCGCATCGGCACGGACGTTTCTCCATGGGAATTCATCGGAGGACTAGAAATGGCAAATACCTTTGGGGGAACCATTTACCATTACAACTCCGCTCCCCTGAAAATGTCGGAAGGTGCTGCCGAATATCTCTACGCTTTTGTGGGAAAAGGCGGAGGCGACCCCACCGATGGCGAAGGATATGCCAACGCCTCGGGCAACACGATTGGCGCTTGGCGCGCTGCTCTGCGCTATCGTGGACAAGGAGAATGGCAAGCGCGCCTCTACTACGACCACTATTTTGAAGACGACAGTCAAGCCTTCGACGAATATGGGTGGTTAGATGGACTCTTAGGACTCGAAATCCATTTCCCACGCAATCGATGGGTGGAGAAATTGGTGGGCGAAGTCACGAGAATGGACTACCAAAGTGGACCTGTCTATCACGATCATACCCGAGAAATCCCGGATCAAGTGAGTGGTGTGGACAATTACTACAACCATGGTCTGTATGCTGGTTGGCAACACTATGGCATGGCGATGGGAAACGCGCTCTTTGCCTCTCCACTATATGATGGAAATAAGAGTTTAGCCTTCCCTGCCAATCGCTTCCGCGCTGAGCACATCGGTATTGCCGGACAGCCCTTCTCCCACCTGCGCTATCGTTTGCTCTATACGCATCTGAAGAGTTGGGGCACTTATGCTTTGCCTTTCGATGACCTCCAACACCAACATTCGCTGCTTGCCGAAGTGCGCTGGGAAGGCGGTAGCTTCACGCACGGCAAACTCCGTGGTCGCTGCTACGCCACTGCTGCCATCGGCGCAGACTTTGGCGAAAGACTGGGCAATCGCTTAGGCTTTATGCTCTCTTTAGGCATTAGACTGTTTGGTAATTAAACAGGAAAAAACGACATCGTTCACCTCGCTTTCCCAACTTCTATGATTTCTCTCAGACATTTCACCACTTTCTTGCTACGCTCTTCCCGTTCCATAGGTTTGATGCTGATGCTATTTCTTACATGCTCCCTGGTGAGTTGCGACAAACTTCCTCGCAACGGCAAACTAGACGGTCATTGGCAACTGATGGAGCTTAACGGAACGTCTGTGCGTCACGAAGGCACCTACTGGAGTTTTCAACTCGACCTCCTGCAATTGAAATCTCTCACCCATTCTCCCATCACGGAGGTGCAGTATTCTGGTGGCGTAGTAGCGCGTTTTTCCCACCAAGGTGATAGCCTTATTCTCACGAAAGGTTACTTGATGAATCGCGATTATCAGCAAGACATCCTCATCGACTCCACTCATAAAGCTGACCTCACAGCCTATGGTATCACCGAATTTCCCATGCGCTATCGCGTCCTGCTCCTCACGGACGAAGAAATGACGCTCACCACTGATCATCATCGCCTGGTCTTCCGGAAATTCTAGATACTTCGATGGGCAAATCACAGTCAGTCCTCATAGATGGGCTGAAAATCCTAGCTAAAATCTCCGTTGTCGAGCAGCTGAAATGTTAAGGCAAGGACTGCTTTTTTGAAGGAGTTTTCTTAAAACTAGGCGAAATGACGCTGTTTTTGAAGCACACACGATGCTCATCAAGGCAGTTTTTTTCGCTTTGCCTAATTGCTTCTGCGATTTTCTCTCACTTTATCGGGGATAACACAGGAAGTTCACCCAATTTCGTCCGAACCAAGGAACTAAAACGTCGGAGATGTCTCAAAAAACGTGGGAGATTTTCTCTAAAACGTGGGAGGTTTTCCAAAAAACATGGGAGATTTTTCCATAAACGTCGGAGATAAATAAGAAATCCTCGCGCGAAACCATAATTTCGTGCGAGGATTTGTTTTTACCATCGCTTTGCCCTTGCGCCTATTCCCCAACAAAACTCAGAAGTGACGCAGAACCGTGTTAAATTCTAGGGTTCAAAGTGTAAAGTTTTCTTTTGCCATGATGTCCCCCACTTTGTAACGAAGCGTGTATCCCTTGGGCGCTTCTGCACTTGGGCGAAGAACGCAGACGAGAGGACAGTTATTCTGCTAGCTCGGCTCAACTTTTTTTCGATGCTGTCAAGGCACCAGAGCCGACAGGCTTTTTCCTGCGCCGAAGCGTGGGACAAGCCGTGCGCAGGAGGGGCACCTCCTTGAGCGGAAAGTCCATTGTGCTGGGCAAGACAATAAAATGAATGTGGCGTGTTCTCAACAGGAGAGCACGCCACATTTGGAATAAACCAGGACTCAGACCGAAAGCAATATGGGAAGGGTCAAGCCATGAGCCACCTTGCGAAGCACAAATGGCAGGAACTAGCGAATAAAGCGGATAGAAGTGCCCACGCACTGTGCCGAAAAGGGCTCAGTAGGAATGCTTATTCCATAAGATGAATCACGACTCCACTACGAAGCTTGGGTTCGAACCAAGTGGCTTTTGGGGGCATGATGTTACCCGTGTCTGCAATGCGCATCACTTGATTCATAGTCACCGGATAGAGGGCAAGGGCGGCTTTCATTTCTCCGCTGTCCACTCGGTGTTGGAGTTCCGTGAGACCGCGAAGTCCACCCACGAAGTCCACACGCTTAGAACTGCGAAGGTCGGTAATCCCTAACAGTTTATCCAAAATCAGTCGAGAAGAAATGTCGACATCAAGCACACCAATAGGATCTGTGGGATCGAAAGTGCCGGGACGCGCATCGAGAGAATACCACTTGTGGTTGAGATAGAGCGAGAATTGATGAGGTTGCTGTGGAGCATAAGGCTCGGTGCCCTGTTCGGTCACTTCAAAATCTTCTTGCAAAGCTGCCAAAAATGCCTCATCGCTCATTCCATTCAGGTCGGCAACCACGCGATTGTAGTCTAAGATGGTGAGCTGATCGGCTGGGAAGCAAACCGCAAGATAGTAGTTGTATTCTTCGTCTCCCTGATGGTTGGGATTGGCAGCGGCTCTTTCTACGCCAACTCTCGCAGCAGCGGCAGAGCGATGGTGTCCGTCAGCAATATAAAGGGCGTCCATAGCGCCAAACTCACGAGTGATGGTGGCGATGTCGTCGGTGTCGTCAATGACCCACAAGGTGTGGCGGAAGCCATCGACATCGGCTACGAAATCAAATTCGGGCTGACCTTGAGCAATGCGGTCGATGAGTCGCACCAAAATGGGGTTGTGTTTGAAAGCAAGAAAAGCAGAACCTATGTGGGCATTGGTGGCGAAGAGATGCTTCATGCGGTCATCTTCCTTGTCGCGACGGGTGAGTTCGTGCTTTTTGATGAGACCATTGTTGTAGTCGTCAACATGAGCGGTGAGCACGATGCCGTATTGGGTGTGCCCGTTCATCGTTTGGGCATAGAGATAATAGCAAGACTTTTGATCCTGCACCAGCCAACCTTGTTCTATGAAATGGGCGAGTTGTCGCTGAGCTTCGGAATAAACACGTGAGTCGTGCTCATCCGTTCCCTCTGGAAAGTTGATTTCAGGACGAATGATGTGGTAGAGTGATTTTTCATTGCCACAACATTCTTCACGCGCTTCTGCAGAATTGAGCACATCATAAGGTCGGCTGCTCACTTGAGCGGCAAGATGTGAGGGGGGGCGTAGCCCACGGAAAGGTTTAACTCTGGGCATAATGGTAAGAATTAAGGAAAAAGTTAGGTTATGTTGTCGAATGCTCTATCGAGCAACTTGTTGTTTTCAGGGTTTGCGTGCGCGATTCCCTAGCAGTCGTCACACTTGGGCTGTCTGCGGAATAGAGAGGGCGCGAGCACTCACGAAGTGAGCATAAAACACCACCAGCAGAGGAAGAAAGGAGGCAATATGCTCCTCTCTCCTTTGCTAGATAATGAGGTTGGTATCTGAAGAAGAGAGCGCATGCCCCTTCGGGCTAAGAGCTGATCTTCTTGGCGTATATAAGGATGTCTTGTTGGGAGCTGAAAAGCTACGCACTTAGGGGTGAGGGGAGGCGTGGGGAGTGCGATGCGCTTTCATGGGAATGTCTACACGTTGACTTGGAAAGTCTTGTCGCCAGTGGCGAAGAATTTCACAATTTGTCGAGCGGCAGCCAGTCCGGCATTGGCATTGGCTTCGGCAGTTTGCGCACCCATCTTCTTGGGTGGTGCAAAATACTTATCGCCCATCAACGCTTTGAAGTCTTCATGACGCTTGGGTGGGATGTCGGTGATGAAGCTAATGTCGGTGCGCTCCTTAAACAGTTCGAGTAACTCGTCTTCATTGATGATTTCTTTGCGAGCGGTGTTAATCAAGATGCCACCAGGTTTCATCAATTCTATCATTTCGCGATTGACAAATCCGATAGTGCGGGGCGTTGCAGGGGTGTGGAAACTCACGATATCGCAGCATTGCACCAAGTCGTAGAGGTTGTGCTCTGCATAAACGCCATCACTCTCGATGCGCTCTACGCGATGAAAGAAATCATAAGCATGAACATCCATACCAAAGCCATGAGCGATACGAGCTACTTCGCTTGCCACATTGCCATAAGCTAAGAGACCGATGCGCTTACCCTTGAGTTCGGTGCCAATCTTTCCATTGAATTGCTGACGCACATGGAAAAGCAGATAGGCAAACACAAGTTCTGCCACAGCATTAGCATTTTGACCAGGGGTGTTCATCACCACAACGTTGTGAGCTGTGGCTGACTCTAAGTCGATACTGTCGACGCCTGCGCCTGCGCGTACAACGATTTGCAACTTTGTTGCTGCATCAAAAACTTCAGCATCAATGACATCACTGCGCACAATGAGCGCATCCGCTTCGGCTACAGCAGCCAGCAGTTCGCTTTTCTCGGTGTATCGCTCCAACAGCTGGAGTTGATGCCCTGCTGCTTCGACAATTTCTCGAATTCCTTCGACAGCTGAGGCTGCAAAAGGCTTTTCGGTGGCAATTAGAATGTTCATACAATGCAAAATAAGCGATTAATGTTCTTGTTCGAATTGTTTCATCGTTTCCACAAGGGCTTGCACGCCTTCAAGTGGCATAGCATTATAAAGAGAAGCTCGGAACCCACCTACAGAACGGTGGCCCTTGATGCCGTGCATGCCGCGAGCTGTGGCAAACTTTAGGAACTCTGCTTCGAGTTCCTCCTTACCTTCTGCCATGACGAAGCACACGTTCATGTAACTTCTATCTGCCTTGTCGGTCACTGTGCCACGGAAGAAAGGATTGCGGTCGATTTCTGCATAGAGCAAGTCGGCTTTTTCTTTTGCGCGACGCTCCATCTCAGCGACCCCACCCTGTTCCTTGATCCAACGCAAGGTTTGGAGACAGGTGAAGATGGGCAATACGGGAGGCGTGTTGAACATGCTACCGCCAGCGATGTGGGTGCGGTAGTCAATCATGGAGGGAAGAGGACGACTCACCTTGCCGAGAATGTCGGTGCGAACGATGACGAAAGTGACGCCTGCCATGGAGAGATTCTTCTGTGCTCCGCCATAAATGAGGCCATATTTCGAAACGTCAATCTGACGAGAGAAGATGTCACTCGACATATCCGCCACAACGGGAACTGGACTATCGAGATCTTCGTGCAATTCTGTGCCGTAGATGGTATTATTGGTGGTAATGTGGAAATAGTCGGCGGTGGTGGGAATGGTGTAATCCTTGGGGATATAGGTGAAATTGTCGGCAGCAGAAGAGGCTACTTCTACCACATCTCCAAAGAGTTTTGCTTCTTTCATGGCCTTCTTTGCCCATACTCCCGTGTTGAGATAGGCGGCTTGGTGCTCAAGAAGGTTAAAAGGTACGTAGCAGAATTGAGTGGAGGCACCACCTCCTACGAAAAGTACTTCATAACCTTCGGGCACTTTCAAAAGTTCTTTGACAAGAGCTACCGATTCGTCAATCACGGCTTGGAAATTACTCGTGCGGTGACTAATCTCCATGAGAGAAAGTCCCATTCCGTCAAATTCTATGCAGGCTTCTGCAGTGGCTTTGATGACTTGCTGGGGAAGAATAGAGGGACCAGCACCAAAATTGTACTTTTTCATGATAGTATAGGGTTGAAATGTTCGAGATGTCGGCAAAAGTCGACAAGAAAAGACCGACAAACTACCTGGCTATTTTGCAAACTCGAGTTGTCACACCACGAAATTACACATTTCGTTCGAAACTCACAAGAGAAACAACAAAAAAACTCGAAAGTTCTTAGTTTCCCACTTTGTAGGCGGACCAAGAACTTTCGAGTCTATCTTATGAAATAGAGCATTTTGCAGCTCTAATTCAGCGTGATATGGGCTTTATACCCAGGAGGAATCAGGATTAAACGATGCCTTTTCCGTGGCAGTGCTTGAAAGGTTTGCCAGAACCACAAGGACAGGGGTCGTTGCGATGGGGCATCTGCTGCTGTTGGAAAGGTTGTTGCACTTCTGCAGGTGCGGCTTCTCTAGAAAGCTGTGTAGCTTCTACGTCCACCAAGTCGCCTTGAGCATCAAATTCTTGTTTGCTCTCGGTCATTTCTTCGCGAGCGTCGTGCTCCACTACGGCTTCTTGCAACTCGGTGGGCACTTCTGCACCAGCGATGTGGGCGCGCATCAAAGTGGACACGGACGAATTGTTGATGTCGTTCACCATATCGTCAAAGAGTTTCACACTCTCGATTTTGAACACCACGAGGGGATCCTTCTGTTCGTAGGATACGTTGCGCACAGAGTGCTTGAGCTCGTCGAGCATACGGAGGTTTTCCTTCCATGAGTCGTCAATATTGTGAAGAAGGATGAGTTTTTCAAACTCGCGCACCACACTCTTAGCTTCAGTCTCGTAGGCTTCTTTGAGATCTACGCGAACATTGTAGACCAAACGACCATCGCTGATAGGAATCAAGATGTTGTCGTACATGTCTGACTGAGTTTCGTAGATTTGCTTAATGACAGGCAATGCTACTGCACGCAGAGTTTCGGTCTTGCGATTGAAAGTACTGATGGCAGCTTCAAAGGCGCGTTCGTAGAGATCACCGCGCTTAGAACGATTCAACTCGTCTTCGGTGAAGGGAACTTCCATTGCGAAGAGTTCGATGAAGCGCTCTTTGCAACCTTCGTAGTCATTCTTCTGAATGGTGTCTACGACACGGTCCCAAATCATGTTGGAGATGTCCATGCCAATACGCTCACCCATCAAAGCATGACGACGCTTTTCGTAGATAACCGTACGCTGCTTGTTCATCACGTCGTCGTATTCGAGGAGGTGCTTACGCGTACCGAAGCTATTTTCTTCAACTTTCTTCTGCGCACGCTCAATGCTCTTGCTAATCATCTTGGCTTCGATCATCTCACCATCCTTAAATCCGAGACGGTCCATTACAGCGGCGATGCGCTCTGATGCGAAGAGACGCATGAGTTTGTCTTCGAGAGATACATAGAAGACGGAGCTACCTACGTCACCTTGACGACCTGCACGACCGCGCAACTGACGGTCTACGCGGCGGCTATCGTGACGCTCCGTACCAATGATTGCCAAACCACCAGCAGCACGGACTTCATCAGAGAGTTTAATGTCGGTACCACGACCAGCCATGTTGGTGGCGATGGTAACTGCACCGAGGAGACGTTCTTCTTCGTGCTTATTGCCATCTTCGTCGGTGATGGTCACCTTGCCCAAGGTGCTTTGACCAGCGAGGGCTACGATTTCTGATTCCTTTTGGTGGAGCTTAGCATTGAGCACTTGGTGTGGAATGCGACGAAGATTGAGCAGACGGCTGAGAAGTTCGGAGATTTCCACAGAACTTGTGCCGACCAGCACAGGACGTCCGGCATTTCGCATCTTTTCTACTTCATCAATCACCGCAGTGTACTTTTCGCGTTGCGTTTTGTACACACGGTCATTCATATCAATGCGCTGGATAGGACGATTGGTAGGAATTTCCACAACGTCGAGCTTGTAGATATTCCAGAACTCACCAGCTTCTGTGATAGCCGTACCCGTCATACCTGCCAACTTGTGGTACATACGGAAGTAGTTTTGCAGCGTAATCGTAGCGAAAGTCTGCGTAGCAGCTTCTACACGCACGTGCTCTTTCGCCTCAACAGCTTGGTGAAGTCCATCGCTCCAACGGCGACCTTCCATGATACGACCTGTAGATTCATCAACAATCTTTACTTGACCATCTTGGATCACATAGTCATCATTGAGGGTGAACATCGCATAAGCCTTCAATAGTTGTTGGAGAGTATGCACACGGTCACTCTTGATGGCATAGTTTGCCATGAGTTCGTCTTTCTTGGCAATACGCTCTTCATCGGGCAAATGTTGCGCTTCGAGCTCAGAAAGCTGTGTCGTAATATCAGGAAGCACGAAGAGTTCATCGTTTTGCACGGCTTCAGCCAACCAAGCTGTACCCTTGTCGGTGAGATCACAAGAGCGTTGCTTTTCGTCTACAACGAAATAAAGGGGTTCAACAACCTCAGGCATGCGACGGTTGTTGTTCTCCATGTAGATTTCTTCCGTCTTGAGCATACCAGCCTTCACACCAGGCTCAGAGAGGAACTTGATGAGAGGACCGTTCTTTGGCAGCGCCTTGTGCGAACGATAGAGGGCGAGATTACCCTTTTCGCGATCTTCTTTGTTGTCGCTCTTGAGCAAACGCTTTGCTTCTGTAAGGTATTCAGTAGCCAACTTCTTCTGTACAGCCACCAAACGCTCTACAAGGGGTTGGTATTCTTCGTACATTTGGTCTTCACCACGCTCTACTGGACCAGAAATGATGAGTGGCGTACGCGCATCGTCGATGAGCACGGAGTCTACCTCGTCGACAATCGCATAATAGTGCTTACGTTGTACAAGATCTGAGGGACTCATCGCCATGTTGTCGCGAAGGTAGTCGAAACCGAACTCATTGTTCGTACCGAAAGTGATGTCGCTGTTGTATGCACGACGACGCGCTTCACTATTGGGTTGGTGTTTGTCGATGCAATCCACGCTCAAACCATGGAATTGGTAGAGAGGTCCCATCCATTCTGAGTCACGTTTTGCGAGGTAGTCATTGACAGTCACCACGTGCACACCACGACCTGAGAGCGCGCGAAGGAACACGGGGCAAGTTGCCACCAAGGTTTTACCCTCACCCGTTGCCATCTCGGCAATTTTACCTTGGGTGAGCACGACACCACCAAAGAGTTGCACATCATAATGCACCATCGCCCACTTGAGATCGTTACCACCTGCAATCCAGTGATTGTGGTAAATCGCCTTAGTACCGTCCTCAGAAATTTCTACGAAATCGCGAGTTGCCGCCAGTTCACGGTCGAAGTCGTTGGCAGTAACCTCAATAGTTTCGTTCGAAGCAAAGCGACGTGCGGTTTCTTTTACGATAGCAAAAGCTTCGGGAAGCGCCTCTTCGAGGGCTACATCCATGCGTTCGAGCACTTCTTTCTCGAGTTTGTCGATCTTGGTGAAGAGTACTTCACGGTCTTCGATGGGAGTGTCCTCAATTTTTGCGCGAATCTCAGCGATTTCTGCGTTGAGGTCATCCCCAGAACTTTGGATATTACGCTTGAGTTCTTCGGTCTTTGCACGCAACTCGTCGTTGCTGAGTGCTTCGAGGGTAGGCGATACCGCCTTGATTTTCTCCACCCACGGTTGAATTTCCTTCATATCGCGGGTAGCCTTACTACCAAAAATCTTGGAGAGTAGTTTATTAAGATCCATAAATGGGTATATTTTCGTTGTAAATGATGGTGAAATGTGTGGATATGTAGTCTATTCCTAGCTACCCCACCTTGTTATTTTTGAGAAAACACCTGCGTGCTCTCAATAAAGCTGCGCTAATTTGTGATAGACCTAAACATCTAGAATAGAAATTTCCTATCCGCATTATAGCAGCGGTGCACGCGTGCAAGCATTGGGCGCGCGGATGCGCAGAGCTTTTGACAGCGTGGGAGCGATGCAATCTACCGTCACGGGTGTAGTAATCAATTCCGGTTTCACCCCCGTGCCATAGAGAATGATGGGGAAAGCCACATAAGCCTCGCGCATCATCTTTGATTCTTGCGTGTCGGCATTGACATATCTCCAACCGGGCATCACTTGAATCGTCACATCGCCCGAGCGTTGTTGGTTAAATCCTCCGCGGATGCGCGAAATACCAGGTGTCCATGCCCCTTGCATCAGGCGATGGGCAGTATAGACATCCTTAACGCCAGCAAGTTGAATCAAGAAATCTTGCACACGCGCTTGAAATTCCGACACATTAATTTGTCGATTCTCAAGCAAACGGTGGTTGAAATAGATTTCTGTGCCGTAAGTAGCTTCTATATAATTACCTTGTCCATACACAGCCACAAGGTACATGCCGAGCAAACTCACGGTGCGTCGCATGTCAAATGTCCCTGTGGGAATGCGGTATTTGGAGAGATCTGCCGTTTCTTCTTCGGTGTATCCGGTGGAAGTAAGCGTGAAGAGCACGCGACCGGCACCAGCTTTGGCTTCGGCAGCGCGAATAATTTCAGCTACGGCACGATCTAGTCGCGCATAAGTGTCTTGGAGTTCTAAAGAACCCTCCGATACGGGGCGATTTTTATAAGTGCCCGCGTAGAGCGCTACGGAGAGATAGTCTGTAGTGGCGTCCGCTCCTAGGTGCGTGCCGATGAGAGCGGCGGAAGTCATGGCAGCCACCTCGTCATTCACCAAAGCAGAGGTTTTGAACTCTGTGAAGCGATTGCTGCCCTTAAAGCGATGTGCAAAGGGTTTGCGCGCATCTCCTGTGACGAAGTAGGAGAACTTGCCCACTCGGTCGTTGGCAGGTTGCCAACTCTCGTTTTGCAACCGCAAATCTATATTATAATAGGTGTTGCGATGGTCAGCCCACGCGGGGAAATGTCCGTAATAAGATGAAGAAACCCAGTTGCCCGTGTTGTTATCCATCCACACCACTTGGTCGGCGGCATGGCCTGCGGAGAGAATAGCCACATCGGCTTCGGGAGCAATCGACACCACCTGCGCTTTTCCGCGTGTTGCCACCTTGAGTTCATCGCCAATGGTGCTCACATTCAACCAACGGGGGGAGAATTGCTCCACCGTTCCCAGTCCTTTTACTTGTCGATCTTCTACGCAAAGCATGGGACGGAGTGTCTCGCGATTGAGCCAACGCCAGGACACGATGCCATGGTCGGCGGCTGTAGTGCCAGTGGCTAGTGTGGCAGCTGCTGATGCGCGATCGGGACGTGCCAAAGGATATTCGGCTTGCTCATACAAGCGTCCTTGTCGCATGAGGCGTTGCAGCCCATCTTCTCCGTAAAGTGGAGAGAACGCTTCGAGATAATCAGACCGCAGTTGGTCTACCAAGATATTTACCACCAATCGCGGCACAACATTCTTCTCGCCTTCCCACGACAACTCAGCCCCCTTAGCCTCAACAGCAGCTAAGATGGTCATCGCAGTGATGAAAGAAAGAATGAAATTATGCTTGCGCATGGTAAATATTGAATCTATTTTTCTGTAACACAGGGATAAAACTCCCTTTTTATCTTAAACTATGTGCCACACGATGGCGAGCATGGTGTGCAATATCGCAAGAAGTATATGCAACCATTGCAGAGCGCACCAATAGAATGAGAGCAATGGGCACAGTAGCCAAGGGAAATTGTTGGATACCTAAGAAATACACGACAAAATACCCCAAGACTCCTACTATTGCTAGGACAGCCATTACCTTACGGAAGGCTACTGCACGAGGCAAATAGAGCGAGAGAAGAAACAATAACATGAGGGGATTGAATATCACATACAGATAGTTCGTCCCCACTGCTGGATGTTCCGACCAACCAATCATGATGGTCAGCAAGATACCTACCACACTCAGTCCTACTAATAGCACGGTGTCGAAACTAAGTGTCCAGATGCGCCAAGCACGTTGCGTCACAGGATTGCCCTTTCGCGCACGCCATTGCCCAAAAGTCAGTAATAAACTGAAAGCAAACAATATGCCAAAGACAACCATCGGAGTGAGCGGAGTGGCTTTTTGCTGGGACAAAGTCACCATCGGCAAGAGCGGTGTTTTTGCCAGCACAAGTGGGCGTAATTGTCCATCACGTCCGCGGATTTGCGCCGCGTCAAAAATGCGCAGCGCATAAGTGGGTAAGAAATTATAGCGTAATTGCTCTTCGGCATTAAACTGACGATCCACTTCAGGTCCGAGCAAAAGATCTTGTCCAAACTGATACCACGGACTGGATTTCGTAAATTCATGAATCATATCGCGCTGGGTCATCACCGATTTGTCGCGCTTCAGATTTGGGAAAACCAGCGTTTCGCCATGGGCTTTCAGCGCAGCCTTAATGGCATCTACCGCACGCGTGGTGCAGTTGTCATAAAGAAAATTGTAACGATAGGTCCATTCTGGGCGATCAGCCACTAAGGTGTCCGTACCATTGAGACCTTGCACGGGGAAAGTGCGGCGTTCATACTTGTGCTGCTCAAAGATTTGATTTTGCAAACGCATCACATACGCCACTTCAGCAGGAGTGAGGTTCAGATATTGCTCGGTCACTGGCATTTGCTCATTGGCAAACTCGTAGCCAAACAACGCCAAACTCTCGCGCGACACGGAATAGTCTGTCAATCCGAGCATGAAATCGAGGATAAAGCCCGACTTGCTCAGGCTAAAAAGTCCGTAGTTATAGGCATAGTCGGGTGTACCATTCGCACCACGCACGCGAAGTGCCGTATGTCCATACAAACGATAAAGACTTGTTCCAGGCGCACAGGTGAGCAAGCTCACTCGCGCACTGTCGTTGGCAGCAGACATGGTAGACACATCTACAAAACTTTGAGCCCTCACCGCTAGCGGCAAGAGCACCAAAACAAGAAGTATGTGCAGTATTTTCTTCATCATTGCACAGTTATTGACGGGCAAATTTACAGAAAAATGAGCAAGGGACAAAATTTTTGCTCTTCCTTTTTCTCTTTTCCTCAAGGAAACGGCCTCAACCCTCCGTTGTGATGTCTAAGTCAGAGGAAAACAGCAAAAGTCAGCCACTACATCCGGCGCAAAACTTGAGCGTTCAAATAAACACAAAGCAGGTGCTATAGTCCTCATAAACAAAGAAAACTATAGCACCCGCGTTACACTTTACACTCTACAGCAGAGAGCGGTATAGCCATCAAGGGTTAGCGGCTTAAGAACCAAGCATTGAAAGCAGCACCAATGGCGAATTCATTCTCAGAACGGAGCTCACCACCAGCAATCGTACGGTGCTTGTAATCCGCCTTCAATACGATGTCCTTTCCTAAACGATAGTTCAAGCCAGCCACCCACATGGAAGTTTCAAAAACATTCGTCATAGGGGCGGGGGGAAAAACAAATTCTACCCCCTCATGTTGTGGGTTGTAATACTCATAACGCACGAAAGGAATAATGTCAGGGGTGTGATTGGAATGGAAGATATTCTTCAGATTGAAACCAACCTCTGCACCATAGCTCAGTGCGCTTTTCGCGAGGAAGAACCTTTTTCCTCCCAAACCTCCAAGGGCATCGGCATTGTCTACATTGCCTGACAACACATTTGCGCGAGCTTCTACATATTTGCTCAGCCATTGTGCATCAAACGACCAGAGAAAGACGGGGATACGACGTAGCTTACTACGAGATTCTTCAGACATAAACGCATTATCCATCGTATTGGAGCAATAATAAGCGCTTGCTCCCAAGCGCAAACCATGCACACCCACCCAGTCTAAGCGTGCGGTCACCGCAGGACTGGTGAAGTTGTCTTCTTCAAAAAGTCCTTGATGTCCACCGTGCACCCAATGTTTAGGGCTAAAATTCTGGGCATTCAAGCCAGCCACCACCATCGCTTGATAGTTAAATTGCGCCATCTTTCGACCAAAGCTACCATACGCCGCAAGACCTGTTTCGTGCCAAGTACTGGGGATGATGCTTGTTTCGCCTTCTGGACGCGAAGTACCAAAGAAGTTCAGCGGTTCGTGGTGAGCATTGGTAAGCCCCATCGGCACCACCATGTGTCCAAAACGGAGATTAAAAGCGGGATGAATGAGGCGTGTGATATGAAATTGTTCAATTCCCACTTGTCCTCCCTTAGTGATAAAAGAAGATGCAGTGCCCGATTTCGTTTCTTCCACTTCGCCAACTATACCCGTACCGCCTGATTCAAATTCGATCTCAGCTCCCACGATCCACTTGGGATTGATTTTATAATCCAATGCTAAGACGAAGCGAGGGATGGAGATAGTCGCACGGTTTTCTGCTTCGCTTCCTGATTGCGTAGCTAAGCGATCCAAGCCATACCCTTTGAAAGAAGAGAGCATTTCGCCATAGCCCCCTAAGCGGAAACGTGTGAAACTATCATATTCTTCGTCCGAAGCACGAAGTTTGAGGGCATTGTGCGGATGATTGCCGTCACAGTGCGCTTCACAATGCACATCTTGTCCATGGTGGCAGTGTGTTCCAGCAGGAACATCCTGCATACCCGCTACTCCCTTCTTGAGATTGGCAGATTTCTTATCCTTCTTCGAGTCCATCACTCCATCGGGCACCCGAGCATTGAGCTCTTTCAAGGGGTGATCACCCATGATTTCGTCTTTGATGCGGCACTGTGCAGCAGCATTCAACGAGAGCGCAGCCACGAAGGCGGTAAAAAGTAGATTTTTGCTAGTCATTGCTTTTGTTTTTCAATATACAGCTGCAAAATTACAACATTTATCGTAAACAAGCAATCACCAGATATAAGTATTTTCGTCCGTCATCTTCCTCCTTGCTATGAGCTTTTTATGGAAAATACCGACATATAAGGAGGGAAAACCCGAAAAAAAGTTTGTATCTTTGCAAATACATTGGTCAATAATCCATACGTTTTTCAGGCTTTCTCAGTTTGTCTCGTAGTGATTATGCCGAAATCATGGTATTCTATTCCTCTCTTTTATCCTATGACTACTGGCTACACTGAACATAACAAGATGAGCGACGTCATAGCGTCGCAGCCTTCTCTACTTCAAATGATTTCTCGCTTTGGCATCCAACTAGGGGTGGGCGAGAAAACAGTGCGCGAAGTGTGTGAAGCCTCAAAAGTAGACACGACAACTTTCCTTGCCGTGGCTAATGTTATGAAGCAAGGAGCCACAGCAGCAGGGTTTTACATCGACAAAATCGATATGCCCACCATGATGCGCCACTTGGAGTCGGCACACGAGTTCTTCCTCGACTTCCAACTCCCACATATCCGCCGCAAACTGCTAGAAGCCATCGACTGTTCGCGTCAAAACGAAGTCGCCTTCCTCATCCTCAAGTTTTACGATGAGTATATGCACGAGGTGCGCAAGCACATGGAATATGAAAACCAGCACATTTTCTCTTATGTCAAGCGATTGCTGGCAGGAGAAAAGGTGACGGACTTCCGCATTGCACAATATTCCAGTAGCCATGACGGAATGGAGCACAAACTTCAGGAACTAAAGAATATCATCATCAAGTATTACACGCCCAACGAAGGCACGTCGGGTGATTTACTTTGCTATGTTCTCTTCAGCATCTACAATTCGGAAGCTGATCTTCGTGCGCACTGCGATATGGAAGACTCGCTGTTCTTCCCAGCTGTACAACTTTTGGAGGAGCGCATTGCGAACAATCAGTTTAGCGCGAATACAAATGATGAAAACGAAGACGGAGAAACCCTCACCGAACGCGAACGCCAAATCGTGGCTTGCGTGGTGCGTGGCTTGACCAATCGTGAAGTAGCGGAGCAACTCTTCATTTCCATCAACACAGTGCTCACCCACCGCCGCAACATCTCGCGCAAATTGGACATTCACTCTGTGAGTGGTCTCACTATCTATGCCATCGTCAATGGCATTGTGCAAATTGACGAAGTTTCTCTCAATTAAAGCGCACTTCCTTAAACCCAAATCGGTCATTAGATCCTGAACAGATTTCATTAGATTGTTGAGCAGATTGTTTATCATGAGTTCAAAGACGTAGCGGGCTACGGCGAGAACGAACGAAAAACTAGATGCCAACAAGAAAATGAAAGTTGACAGGAAGTTATCTTTTCAATTACGAGTCGTACTATAACGGTCTAATGACCGATTGGGGTTAAAGGTCGGAAGACCATCAAAACACCAACACTCGGGTGTGTCAAACTAAGTTTTGGCACACCCGAGTGCTTTTTTCGTTCATTCTGGGAAAGTTCGTTGCAAAACACTTTGTAAGGAAGCGAGAGTGGTCTGCACAAAGAGACTAAGTTGTGGCAGTGATTCAAAGGTTTGCCCCTGGAAATCAGAGTGCACGAACAGCATCGTCTCGATGCCTTGCGCTAAACATAAATATTTCCTCAAAGCGCACTCCTCAAAACGTGGGAGATTTTCGAAAAAACGTCGGACTTTTCTCAAAAAACGTCGGAGATTTTTTCAAAAACGTGGGAGATTTTCGAAAAAACGTGGGAGATTTTCATCACAACCATTTGAGAACTCTGTCAAAAGGCGAGAAGGAGGGTGTTTCGACTAGATAGATTCACTCCTCCAACGTCCATGAAACTACGGAGAGAAAGGATATCGGTCATAACAACTGCCCTAGCACTAGAAAAGCCAAACAGCAGAAAAACCAGTGGTGTTTTGTGAGGCATCAAAAGTGGGCAGGATGAAGAGCGAAGAAGTGGAACTTTTATCGGATTTTCTACCGAACGATTTCTTGCGATCCCAACCGAAAAGCTTCTTTTCGAGGGGCAAAAGTAGCAGACCAAGGCGCACCGCAGCAAAGCCATAGGCTGCCCCTCCGAGCACATCATTGACCCAGTGGCGATTGTTGTACATGCGCAACGCGCCCACCGTAGCTGCCACAGCATAAGCTCCCAGACCTGCCATATTTCCATACTCCGCGCGCACCAATTCTGCCCCCATCACGGCAGTAGCGGTATGGCCAGACGGAAAAGAATTGCGCGCACTACCATCGGGACGTAGTGAACCAACAGAATATTTTGTGGCGTTGACCAAAGTTCCCATGATGAAATAGGTGGTTGCCCCAAGAAGTAGACGATCGCGGAAATTATGTCGATGATATACTCCAGGAAAAAAGCCTAAAGACAAAAAGGCAGCAAAGGGCGAATACTGGATATAATCATCTGCACGCATGGGACCTCTCATGTGCCAACGAAGAAAATGTTTGCGCACAGCCATGCGACGTTTATAAAACCAGCCACGGTCTACTACCCCCCATGCTCCAAGAGCTGTTAGTCCCACGGGAATACCTATTTGCAGAGTTGGAGAAAGATGGGCAAAGTGTGAGGTTTTGCGCACAAGCAGAGTGTCAATAGTAAAATCAGGAGCAAACTCCAAGGCTTTGCGCACTGACTGAGTGTCTAAACCTATGCTATCCCTCAGATAGCCCTGCACTTTGAGAGGAGCTATCGTCGTATCTGACACCGCAAAGACTCCTGCACCTCCGAAATGCGAAGTAGACTCTGAAATGCTTTGAGCACAAAGCGGGAGCTTACAACCTATCATTGAAATAAACAAGTAGCACAGCAGGAGTGTTAATCGAAAATACATGAGAAGCAGGGAGTGTTGAACAGAAAAGTGGAAGATAACAGACAAAACATCTATCCTAAAAATCAAGATAGTTGCTAATACCGTCTAAGAAATTCAGGATAAATTGGAAGCAAAAGTAGTGATTTATCCTCAAACAGAGAGGAAAACACCACTAAAACTTGCCTTATCGGTGATTCGACTGTCCAAATGTCATGCGAGGACTACAATAAACAAAGCACCGCTAGTTGCTTGAACTGCGGTGCTTTGATGAAAAACACAACCTAAACTTAGTAGGCGTGTTCGTTTTCTTGGAGTTCTTCCTTAGTCATACTCTTGCGGTCGATGCTATACCAAGCATAGACAATGTAGGCTAAGACAAAGGGAATGGCAATGGACACAACGCTCATGGCGGTAAGCGTGAACTCACTGGAGCAGCTGTTGGCAAGGGTCAAAGAGCTTTGTGCATCAGCAAGAGAGGGATAATAAGCCGTGTTGTTCAATCCTGCGATGAGCAGCAAAGCCCAAACCGCAAGCACTGCTCCGATGCCAGTGAACCAGATGCCTCGAACATAGGTGCTGCAGAAAACGGTGCGAGCGATGCCCACCAACACGAGCACAACACCCACTAAGAAGAGCACGAGGACTCCAGGAAGTGCGAGGAAGTTGTGGAGATACTTGTAAGCCTCCATAGACACCATACCTGTGTTGGCATCAACAGCCCAGCCATCCATAGTGAGCAAGTGACCAGCAAACGCCAAGAAAAGCACGAGGAAAGCTACGGCGTCGGTGCGCACTTGACGACGGATGCGAGCGCCAAGAGTTTCGTCAGCGATATTGTTGAGCATATAGAGATCGCCCAACACACGGCTCAAGAAGAACACCACCAAACCGAGGATAACATTCCAAGGATTTGTCACAGCTTCAAGACCGTGCCAGCCAGTGGTCCACTGACTAATAGCAGGTGCGATTTGATCGGTCATGACATCTTTATTCACCACGAAGTTTGCACCGTGGAAGAAGGTGCCGACAGCGGTGCCCAAAAGGACAGGACCGAGCACACCATTGAGCACGAGGAACCAACGATAGGTGTTTTTTCCCAACAAGTTGCCGAGCTTAGATTGGAACTCATAGCTCACGGCTTGAAGCACGAAGCTAAAGAGGATAAGCATCCACACCCAGTAAGCACCACCGAAGCTGGTGCTATAGAACAAGGGAAAAGAAGCGAAGAACGCACCCCCGAAAGTGACGAGCGTGGTAAAAGTGAATTCCCACTTACGACCGGTGCTGTTAACGATGAGCACGCGCTCTTCCTCAGTACGACCGAGGGTGAAGATTTGGGTGTTGGCGCCTTGCACAAACATGAGGAAGACAACCAGAGCACCGAGGAGGCTGACCAGCAACCACCAGTATTGTTGAAGAAGTTCGTAGGTAATCATAGGGCAGTGAGATTATTCTTGTTCGTGCTTGTTGATGGCTTTAAACATGATGCGCAATTCTGCTATGAGCAAAGCAGTGAAGACGAGGAAGAAGAGAGCAAAAGTGATTTGCACATTGTGCACAGAAAGACTAGACACAGCGGCATTGACGGGAAGGAGGTCTTGAATAGCCCAGGGCTGACGACCCACTTCGGCAACAATCCAACCAGCTTGTTGCGCAGCATATGCGAGTATCACGCTCCAAAGGCCCACATGAAGCAACCAGCGCATGTGCTGAAGTTTGCCTTTGCGACCAAACCACCAGAGCAAAGCCATCACCAAGATGAGCGCAAAGCCAGTACCCACCATGACGCGGAATGACCAGAACATCAAACCACGATTGGGCACGAGATCTTCTACCTTCTCGATGTAACCATAACCGAAGTAGGCCTTGTTTTCTTCAAACGTCTTGCGAGCTACTGCAGCCTTCTCGGGGTTGGTCTTGCGATTTTCACGATATTCTTTGAAAGCAGCGAGCGCCACTTTACCTTTCTCCATTTTCTCTGTGGCAGGAATCACCTTTTCACCCTTGTGAGTGGTGTAACCCTTATAGAGGATGTCGTTTTCACCAGGCACAAAGCAATTTGGATTTTTGAAGGCTATCAAGGAAAGCGCATAAGGCACTTTGACACCAGGCACTACAGTGAAGCACGCACCACACTCTCCATCCTTGAGTCCTTCAGCAGCGGCAAGCTTCATGGGCTGATGAGTGGCAATATTCACACCACTAGCGTCTCCAGTAGCAGCGGTGAGAATGGCAGCAATGAAACCGACAATACTAGCAACTTTGATGCTTTGTACAGCCATTTTCACGTTGCGATTGCGAAGCAAATACCAGCAACTCACGGCAACAACGAAAACCGCTCCCAACAACCATGCACTAGACACGGTGTGTGTGAACTTATTGACGGCAAAAGGCTGGAAAGCCACAGCGAAAAAGTCCATCATCTCGTTGCGCACGGTGTCGGGGTTGAAGTTCATGCCCGTGGGGTGCTGCATCCAGCTGTTGGCAACCAAAATCCACCACGCAGAAAGCGTAGCGCCGAAGCCAGTGAGCCAAGTAGAGGCGAGGTGGAAGCCCTTGCTAATCTTGCCCCATCCGAAGAACATGAGCGCGATGAAGGTGGATTCCATGAAGAAGGCGAAGATACCTTCAATGGCAAGGGGAGCACCGAAGATGTCACCCACAAACCAAGAGTAGTTGCTCCAGTTGGTACCAAACTCAAATTCGAGGATAATACCCGTGGCAACACCGATAGCGAAGTTGATACCGAAGAGCTTCTGCCAAAACTTGGTAGTTGTTTTCCAGAACTCATCACCTGTGCGGTAATAAATAGTTTCCATAATCGCCATCACGAGTGCAAGTCCGAGCGTAAGTGGGACAAACAACCAGTGATAGCATGCCGTGAGGGCAAATTGGGCGCGCGACCAGTCTAGGACTGCCGGGTCCGTGGCTTGTAAAAATGTCATATCTTGATATTGTTATTGAATTGTCTATGATGTTTCTAGTAGGAAGTGCTCCAATCAGCGACCCTACGTTGGTAGGCAACACGCATTATTATATATATAGGGCATACCTTATTATGTGATGTTCCGCAGGCTATGTGCTATATATATGGTGTAGCGAGGAGAGAACGTCGAAGTTTTTGCAGCCTCAGTGAGCAGTTGGGAGCTAGAAAAAAGGGAGAACTAGGCGTGCGCCATGGGAGGGTTCTAGAATCTCAGCCTTAATGACGAAGGGGAAAACCCTCTATTTGCGCTGCTCCTGCACGAAATTATCGCCTACAGTATTCGCTTTTTCAGCAGCACTACCCTTGAGCGTAGGCTGAAAGAAAAAGAGTTTAAGCACCGCAAACATGACGAAAAGTTTAATCAAGACGATGATCCAGAGCGTTTTACCCCAAGTCATGCCTCGAAGCCCTTCGGCATAGATGCGAAAAAAGGTTTTAAGTGCGGCAACCATATTGAAAAGGATAGAAAAGAATCAGAAATGAATATAGAGATTTTCACGTAACAGCAGTTCTAAGTAGGCAAACTACCAAGTCGCCTGTCGGATACCTCTGCGGGTTATTCTGATTTGCAATGTAGACTTTATAATTGTTCGGACTACAAAATTACGTCGTGCGCGTGAAATTTCCAAACATTTTTCCTCATAAATGAGGATAACGGCCTTTTTTTATCGTACAAAAGACAAAATCGCCCCATTTCCAGCTCGATTATTTGGTGTTTCCTGCGCTTCGTTGTAACTTTGCACGGCAATAATTGAAGCTATATGAAAATCATCAATACGGTCGCTGCGCTGCAACAAGCCGTGACTGAAGCTAAACAACAAGGACTTTCCGTGGGTCTTGTGCCCACCATGGGGGCTTTGCACGAAGGACATGCCTCCCTCATTCGCCAAAGTGTGGAAGAAAACCAACTCACTGTGGTCAGTGTGTTTGTGAATCCCACTCAGTTTAATGACCCCAAGGATTTGCAACACTACCCAAGAACTTTTGAAGCCGACGCGCAACTCATCGCTTCGCTCGGTGGTGACCTCGTCTTTGCTCCCAGTGTGGAAGAGGTATATCCGCAAGAAGACACCCGCGTGTTTGCCTATCCTCCCATCGACACCGTGATGGAAGGAGCGCGCCGTCCCGGACACTTCAATGGCGTGTGCCAAATCGTGTCGAAACTCTTTGACATGGTGACCCCAGACAAGGCATATTTCGGAGAAAAAGACTTCCAGCAAATCGCTGTGGTGCGTGCCATGATGAAAGACTTGGGCTATACCTTCCAATTGGTGCCCTGCCCCATAGTGCGCGAAGAGAGCGGTTTGGCACTTTCTTCCCGCAATGCTTTGATGAGCGACGAAGAGCGCGTGCTGGCAACCAACATTTATCGCACACTTCGCGAAAGTGTGGACTACGCACAATCGCACACTGTGGCGGAAACCCAACAATTTGTGGTGGAACACCTCAATGCCCTCGAAGGACTAGAGGTGGAATACTACGAAATCGTGAATGGCGAAACGCTTCAGCCAGTGACTTCTTGGGAAGATGCCCCCCACATCCAAGGGTGCATCACCGTGTTCTGCGGAGCGCGTCCCGTACGTCTTATCGACAACATTGCCTACCGCTAAACCGAACTTACGACAGTCTGCCATACGCAACTGTACGAAGTCAATATACAACAGCACAAGGCTAAATTAAAAACGCCTGATTCATAGTATCAAATATGATTCTCAGTCTTCTAAAATCAAAAATTCACTGTGCCACAGTCACAGAAGCCAACTTGCACTACATGGGTTCTATCACCATCGACGAGGCTTTGCTCGATGCGGCTGGACTTATTGCAGGCGAACACGTGCATGTGGTCAACAATATGAACGGTGAACGCATCGAAACTTATGTGATTCGTGGTGAGCGCAACTCTGGTTGCATCTGCCTTAATGGCGCAGCTGCTCGCCGTTTCCAAGTAGGTGACGAAGTGATCATCATGGCTTACGCTGGTTTCACTCCCGAAGAAGCCAAAGACTTCACACCGAAAGTGGTGTTCCCCAACGCACAAAACGCGCTGGACTAATGCGACGAATTGGCATTTTCGGCGGCTCATTCAATCCCATTCATCTGGGGCATTTGGCGGTGGCTCAAAGAGTCGTTGACCAGGACCTCGTGGATGAAGTCTGGCTGATGGTATCTCCGCAAAATCCTCTCAAACAAGCTGCCACAGACTTGGCTCCCGAACAAGATCGTCTTGCGCTCGCACGACAAGCTGTGGAAGATTTCCCCCATATTGTCGCTGCTGACTTTGAGATGCAACTGCCGCGCCCGAGCTACACTTGGCGAACGATGGAGGCTCTTCGGCATCACTATCCCGAAAATGTCTTTTCGCTCATCATCGGTGCTGACAACTGGGTGAACTTCACACGATGGGCACACCACGATGACTTATTGGCAGAATATCCCTTGCTGGTTTATCCCCGAGAAGGCTACCCAATTTTGCCAGAAACGTTGCCGACCACAGTGCAGCTCATAGATGCCCCACTCTTCCCCTTCAGCAGTACGAACATTCGCGCTCGACTCGCAGAAGGAAAAGATGTAGAAAAGATGATTCCTGCCTGCATCATCGATGCTGCACAACACATTTATGCACCACAAAAGTGAGCAGAAGATGCTGATTGATCGCCACGGCGTTTCCCAAAATAAGGAAACTCAAGCGAAGAAACTCCGAAAACGCATTGCATAGTAAGCTGCAAAAACCGCAAAAATAGACACAAATTCCATCGTTTGTGTCTATTTTTCTGCATAAGAACGCACGTATGTTCAGAAAATAGCACAATTCCTGCAAGTTGATTGCGTTATATTTGTACATTTGTTCAGAAATGCGTATTTTTGCAACCCAGACTTTCAAAAAGAAACCACATGTCCACACTCCGTAAGGTGAAACAACACCGTCTTCACAACGAAGGGAGCACCACCCTTACCCTAGGAGGTATTGCCCTCGTTGCCATCGCAGCCTTGGACTATTGGCTGTTTTATCCCGATTACCCTGTTGCCTTCTATATCATCTTGGCCGTATTCCTCGTTGTCTACGGCATTATTGTGAATTTCTTCCGTTGCCCCGTGCGCATCTTCCCTGGTGATACCCATAACGTGGTGGTTGCACCTGCAGATGGTCGCATTGTCGTGATTGAAGAAGTAGAAGAAAACGAATATTTCCACGACCGTCGCCTCATGGTGTCGGTGTTTATGTCCGTGACCAACGTACACGCCAACTGGTTCCCCGTAGAAGGTACAGTGAAATTGGTGCGTCATCACAATGGAAACTTTGCTAAAGCATGGTTGCCCAAAGCCAGCACCGAGAACGAACGTAGCACAGTGGTCATCACCACTCCCTCTGGTCACGACATCCTCGTGCGCCAAGTAGCAGGTGCTGTGGCACGTCGCATCGTGACTTACGCCACCGAAGAACAAACTTGTAAGATAGACAACCACCTCGGCTTCATCAAGTTTGGTTCACGTGTCGATGTTTATCTCCCTCTCGACACAGAGATTTCGGTAGAAATGGGACAAGCCACCACTGGTAACAGCACGATTCTGGGTTACCTGAAAGACAAGAATACAACGACACAGAGCGTATAACATTCTCCCTATAAGCAACGCCCTTCGGAAACACGGAGGGCGTTTGCGCATATACCTACGTGAATGTCGCAAACAAGCCATGACCTCCCCTCAGGTATGAGTGAATGGACCACGTCCGTGCTGAGTGTTCTAGTATCATCCCCCACAAAGACTTCTCTATTCTCACCTTTCGTAACAACAAATTTCCTCTCGTGAAACGACATATCCCCAACATTATCACTAGTTTTAACCTAGTAAGTGGTTGCATAGCCACTATATTTGCAGTCGATGGTGAACTACTTTACGCGCTTTGCTTTATGCTTCTCGGACTCCTCTTCGACTTTTTCGATGGGTTCACCGCTCGCCTTCTTGGAGTCTCTAGTCCCATCGGTAAAGAGTTGGACTCTCTGGCAGATGTCATCACCTTTGGCCTCGTCCCCTCAATGATGTTGTTCATGACCCTACAAACGTATTTGCCCATCATCTATGAGGAATATCCAGACGCTATGCTCTACATTGTCAGCATACTCCCCTTTGCCATCGCAGCATTCTCTGCAGTTCGTTTGGCAAAGTTCAATCTAGACACCCGGCAGTCGCATAGTTTCATTGGACTTCCCACACCTGCCAACGCTTTATTTTGGGCTGGTTTGACAAACTTTCTTTACAGACACCCCATTCATTATTATCTTGTGCCCGTCACAATAGGTACTCTTATACTACTCATTGCGTTGTCATGCTGGATTATGGTCAGCGAAGTGCCGATGTTCGCATTGAAATTTAAGAACTTCACGTGGAAGGACAACAAAGTACGCTACTGCTTTATAATTTTGGCGGCTGTTGTTGTGACGGCTGGGGTAGGTCTCCAAATCTACGACTTAGCCTTGTCCCTCCTCATCGTACTTTACAGTCTGATTTCTCTCCTCGTTCGCAACAAGTGATGCTTTTTATGGCACAGTAGTTGCACGTATACTAAGAAACATCTGTTTAGTCACCTCAATTCAAAAAAGTATATGGGTACATTCTTAGGTTGCCTTTTTGCCTTTTTCATAGGTCTATTTTTCGTAGCATGGGCACTACTCCATCAAGGTCTTCGATTCATTCTTTCTCTCCTAGGCATCAAGTTGCCAGACAATGCAGAGGCTTTTAGACAGCAAGCACAACAACAAGGGCAACAGCAAGCGAATCGTTCCCAACAACACCATAGTTCTAGCCAAGAATCGAACAGTAACAGCGCCTCAAATGGCAAGATTTTCACGAAAGATGAAAGTGAATACGTAGAATTTGAAGACGTGCCTTAATGGCGCGTCTTTCTTTTTGTCCATAACCTAGCGCAGGTTTTCCCTCATCTCCTCGATTTTCCGGGCCATCGACCTAGAAAAAGCACAGACTACCGCTGCTTCGTTGCACTTTTCGCCCTCATCATTCGGCAGATACGTGCAATAATCCGTAACTTTGCACGTTATGTAATGTAGGCTCTGCTGTGCACCAAGGGCAAGACTAAAAAAGGTGCTGTGAATAGCATGGATTTTCCTCCATTCTCTATCCGCATTTTCTCACGCACTCCGCCCTTTTCAGCAGGATATTTTCAACACTCCAACGACGTTATCTCCGAATGATCACTTATATCAAAGGCAGCATTGCCGAACTCACTCCCACTGAAGTGGTGGTGGAAGCCGCAGGTCTGGGCTATTCCATCGCTATTTCGCTCAACACTTTCGCAGCCCTCCAAGGCAAAGAATCGGCTCGTGTGTATGTCACTGAGGTGATTCGCGAAGATGCTCACCTTTTGTTTGGATTTTACAGCAAACAAGAACGCACTCTCTTCGAAGCCCTCACCTCGGTCAATGGCATTGGCGGACAGACGGCACGCATGGTACTCTCGGCTTTCTCGCCTGCGGAACTGACAGAAATCATACAAGGCGAACAAACAGCCATGCTCAAGAGCGTGAAAGGTATTGGACCCAAAGCTGCCGCGCGCATTGTTTTGGACCTGCGCGACAAGATTGGCAATCTGCTCAGCACTGGAACACTCGACGTAGCTCCTTCAGCTGGTGGTGCCATTGCCACTGCCGACAAAAAAGTGGCAGAAGAAGCCATCTCTGCCCTCTCGATTCTCGGTTTCCAACCTGCGACAGTGCGCAAGGTCATTGGCAATATCCTCAAAGCAGAACCAGGGTTGGACGTGCAGCAACTCATCAAACGCGGTTTGAAAGAAATCAAATAATCGCTCTTGTCCTGTGACATCTTCGAGCACTTCTAAGCTTTATCTCTAGAAACTCTCGAACCTCCATTTGTACTCCCTCAAAAAACTTGAACATAATGAAGCTCTTCTCTCCAAGTAAAATCCAACATTGGGTCGCACTCCTCGGTGTGGCGCTCTGCTGTGTAGCCACTTGGGGGGCAGTTCATGCGGCGTTTGTGGCACCGCGCACGGAGAAAGCAGCTGAGCTACCAGCACCACAAGCGGTGCGCGACAGCATTGTTCCAAAGCGCAACCCACAAACAGAGCGTGTTGTGCCTTTTACTGTGCGTCCTACTGCCAGTGCCAACCCCTCATCTGACGACCGCCATTCTGGCGACTTGAAAGATCCGGAGAACCTCACCACGGGACTGTTCTATGATGAGGCGACAGGACTCTATAAATACGGCACAAAAGTAGGCGATCGCTTTGTTTTCTCTCCTATCTTCATGGGTACGGACGAAGTGATGCGCGAGGGCATCCGTCGATCTATGATGGATTACTTCCGCAAGCGCAACAACGAAGAATACCGTAGCCAAGGCAAAAATAGTTTTGACTTCACCGATATGCAATTTTCCCTCGGACCCGCAGAGAAAATTTTCGGTCCTGGCGGAGTGCGCGTGCGAACCCAAGGGAGTGCAGAACTAAAACTCGGAGCAAATCACAGATGGACGGACAATCCCTCGCTGTCGGAACGCAATCGCAGCGTGTTTGGCTTCGACTTCAATGAGAAAATCAATCTTGCCCTTAACGGAAAAGTGGGCGACAAGGTGAACATGGACTTCAACTATAACTCAGAAGCCACGTTCAACTTTGACGCGCAAAACCTCAAACTCCGCTACGAAGGCAAAGAAGATGAGATTATCAAACTCGTGGAAGCCGGTAATGTGTCCATGCCCACGCAGTCTTCGCTCATCCGTGGCGGACAAAGCCTCTTCGGTGTGCGGACGGATATGCAGTTCGGGCGGCTCAAACTGCAAACCATGCTGGCGCAAAAGAAATCGGCAGCACAAACTGTCAATTCCCGTGGTGGAGTGCAGCTCACCGACTTCGAGTTCTCAGCTTCCGACTACGACGAAAACCGACATTTCTTCCTTGCTCATTTCTTCCGCGACCACTACGACCAGTGGATGACGCAGCTCCCCAACATTCTTTCGGGAGTGACCATCAATCGCATCGAACTTTGGGTCACCAACAAGAGTGCTGCCACCACCAACACGCGCAATCTTATTGCCCTCACCGACTTGGGCGAAGCCAAGAAGTTCAACAATAAGGTCTGGGTAGCGACACCGAATGATGTGGCTCCCTCCAATCGTTCTAACAACACTTACAACTTCATCCTCCAAACGGCTCCGCAAGTGCGCGACATCACGCAGAGCAACGCCCAACTTGACGCAATGGATTTGGTGGGTGGTGAGGACTACGAAAAACTGGAAAGCGCACGCCTGCTGAGCAGTTCCGAATATTCGCTCAACTCTGCCTTGGGTTATGTGTCGCTCAAGTCTACGCTCCAACCCGACCAAGTGTTGGCAGTGGCGTTTGAATACACTTATCGCGGACAAACCTATCAAGTGGGGGAATTTTCTACCGACATCAAGGACAACACGCAAGCTCTCCTCGTCAAATCGCTCAAAAACACCGCGAACACCCCTAAGATGGGCAACTGGAAACTGATGATGCGCAACGTCTATGCGCTCGGAGCTACGGCAGTGCAACGTGAGCGGTTTGCCCTCGATGTCAAGTATTTGTCCGACACCACTGGTGTTGACATTTCCTATCTTCCTATTCCACGCCTCAAAGACAAGCGTTTACTTTCGCTCCTGGGCTTAGACAATCTGGACAACAACGCACGTCGCGTGCCGAATGGCTACTTTGACTTCGTGGAAGGCTACACCATCGACGCAGCTTCTGGGCGTGTTTTCTTCCCCCAAGTGGAACCCTTCGGTAGCTTCTTGGCAAATGTCATTGAAGATGCTGATGTGGCGCGCAGTTTTGCTTACACCGAACTCTACGATTCTACGCGCACCATTGCCAAGCAAGTGGCGGAACACAACAAGTTTGTCATCAAAGGTCGCTATAAAGCCACGAAGAGCGACGAGATTGTCCTCAACACTTCTGGCATTCCTCAAGGAAGTGTGGTCGTGACCGCTGGCGGACAAATCCTCACCGAAGGCAGTGACTACACTGTGGATTACAGTGCCGGTGTCGTACGCATCCTCAACAAGAGTATCCTCGATGCTGGAACGCCCATCCAATGCTCCGTAGAGTCCAACACCGACTACGGTTTGCAGCGCAAGACCATGATGGGCTTGAACTGGCAATACGACTTTTCACGCGACTTCCAATTTGGAGGTTCTCTCCTGCATCTCAGCGAGCAACCTTTGACCTCTAAAGTGGCGCTCGGCAGTGAACCGCTCAATAACACCCTTTGGGGGCTGAACATGGCATGGAAACAGCAAAGTCAGTGGCTCACTAATCTGGTGAACCGCCTGCCCTTCGTGCACGCCTCTGCCCCATCTTCCATCAACTTCACCGCTGAATTCGCACATCTCATTGCTGGACAAAGCAGTGAGGTGCAAGGTCGCGCCTCTTACTTAGACGACTTTGAGAATGCCAAGACTGAAATCGACATCTCTGCCCCCCAACAATGGAGTCTCTCTTCGGTGCCCTCGATGTTTGCGGAGTCGCAACTCAACAACGATGTGCGCTCTGGCTACAACCGCGCGCGCCTAGCGTGGTACACCATCGATCCACTCTTCACACGTCGCAACTCGTCCCTCACCCCTGGTCACATCAAATCCGACTTGCGTCAACTATCGGACGCGCGAGTGAGAGAGGTTTATGTCAGCGACCTCTACCCCAACAAGTCGTTGAACTACAAGGATGCTGCCACGCTTCCTGTGCTCAACCTCGCATTCTATCCCAACGAACGCGGACCTTACAACCTCGATCCAACCCTCGATCGCGATGGACATCTGGCTAATCCCACCCAACGCTGGGGAGGTATGATGCGTCGTCTCGAAACTTCCGATTTCCAAGCCGCAAATGTGGCGTACATCGAGTTTTGGATGATGGATCCTTTCACAGAGATTGACGGCAAAACCCCTAACTATACGGGTAATCTCTATTTCAATCTAGGAGAAATCTCAGAAGACGTACTCCGCGATGGTCGCAAGTTCTACGAAAGCGGAATGCCAGTGGATGGCGATCGCTCGCAACTCACGCAAACGGCATGGGGATGGGTGCCCAACCAAAGCGCAGTGACTTATGCTTTCAACACCGCTTCCGACAGTCGCCGACTGCAAGACATAGGTTTCAACGGATTGACCTCCGAAGAAGAACGCACCTTTGGTCCCTATGCCAAGTTCCTCGAAGACGTGCGCAGCCGTGTGCGTCCCGAAGTTTACGACTCACTCTTACAAAGTCCTTCAGCCGACCGCTATCACTATTACCGCGGTACGGACTTTGATGAGCGCCGCATGAGCATCCTCGATCGCTACAAGTTTATCAACAACCCCAATGGTAACTCTGTAGCTGCCGATGCTTCTCCCGAACGCTATTCCACAGCCTACAAAATCACTCCCGATGTGGAGGATATCAATCAGGACTATACGCTCAACGAATATGAGAAATACTACCAATATCGTGTGCAAATCCGTCCTGACGCCATGCAAGTGGGTCAGAATTACATCGTAGATAGTCGCACCATCAATGCGAAGACTCGAGATGGCAAGACACCCGAAACGAAGTGGTATCTCTTCCGCATCCCCATAGACCAGTACGAGCGTCGCTACGGAAGCATCAACGATTTCTCTTCCATCCGCTTCATGCGCATGTTCATGACGGGCTTTGACCAGCCTGCCGTGCTGCGTTTGGCGACGCTCAACTTGGTGCGCGGAGAATGGCGCGACTACGAACAGCCTCTCTACACCACTGGACTCGGTGGACAATCGGGCGAAATGGTGGTAAGTGCAGTGAACTTTGAAGAAAACAACGAGAAAACTCCGGTCAACTACGTGCTTCCTCCTGGCATCAGCCGTAGCATCGAACCCGGACAAGAGCAGGTGCTTGAAAACAATGAGCAAGCCCTCTCTCTGACCGTAAAGAATCTTTCTAGTGGCGATGCGCGTGCGGTATATAAAAACACGCAGCTCGACCTCCGTCGCTACAAGCACCTCCAACTTTTTGTCCATGCCAACGCCCTCCCTGGCGACAAAGATTTGGCAGATGGTCAAATCAGTTTGTTCGTGCGTTTGGGTTCTGACTATAAAAACAACTTCTACGAATACGAGATTCCTCTCACGCTCACTCCCGAAGGTCGCTACGGTGGTGAGGTGGGGCGCCGTGCCGTATGGCCCAATGACAACATGCTCGATGTGGATCTCGACCTTTTCACCCGGTTGAAGGCTGGTCGCAACCGCAAGAAAGCACAAGGTTTGGCAGCCTTCACCCAACTGTTCTCGGTATATGACCCTGCGCGCCCCAAGAACAAGGTAAGCATTCAGGGCAATCCTTCCTTGGGAGAAGTGCGCACCATCATGATTGGTGTGCGCAACAACTCGCGCGCTCCGCGCAGTGTCGAAGTGTGGGCAAATGAACTCCGTCTGCAAGACTTTGCCAATCAAGGGGGCTGGGCAGCTCAAAGCCAACTCAATATCCAACTCTCAGATTTGGCGACTATCAATCTGAGCGGACACCTAGAAACGAACGGATTCGGTGGATTGGAAGAAACCGTGAGCCAACGTCGCAACGACGATCTTTCGCAATTCTCCATGACGACCAATGTGGAATTGGGCAAACTCGTCCCCGAGAAAGTGAAGCTCACTGCGCCTGTCTACTATTCGTACTCCAAAGAGGTGGTAACTCCTCGCTACAATCCCCTCGACACCGACATGCCGATGGCGGATGCGCTGGCTTCGTTGCCTACATCGGCGCAGCGCGACTCCCTACGTGACCTCACCAATCGCGTAGTGGTGAACAAGAACTTCTCCGTTTCTGGTCTACGCTTCAACCGCACCACAAAAGGAAGCCCTATGCCTTACGACTTGGGGAACTTCACACTTGGCTTTGCACAATCCACGCGCCACACTGCAGGTACGACGACGGCTTGGGAGCGAGATATGAATTGGAAAATGAACTTTGCCTATGCCTATTCGCCAGGACGTTTTTCATTTGAGCCGCTTCGTGGTATCATCAAATCTAAATCTCCTTGGTTGCGCATCTTCAAGGATTTTGGCATCAACTATTTGCCACAAAGCATTGCGTTCAACTCGGATATTTCGCGCCACTATTATGAACTCCAAGAGCGCGACATGGAGAATCTAGAGAACAAGACACTTCCGCTCACCTTCTCTAGCGACTTCTTGTGGAATCGTAGCTTCCAACTCCGTTGGGATCCTACTAAAAACATTCACTTCAACTTTGCCTCTGGCACCAATGCGGAGATTGAGCAACCTAATACGCCCGTCAATGAAGCGCTTTATCCCGATCGCTACACAGCATGGAAGGACTCCATCACACGCAGCATCCTAGAACTTGGTCGTCCGCTCGCCTATCAGCAGAATGCCGAATTGTCGTGGAATATTCCGCTCAACAAAATCCCTGCCCTCGACTGGATCACTGCCGATGCTAAATACGGAAGTTCCTACAACTGGACACGCGGCATCGAGAGCACTACAGGGCAATCCTTGGGCAACAACATTGCCAACCGCCGCGACATCACCGCCAATGGTCGCTTCAATATGGAAAACCTATATAATAAGGTGCCTTTCTTGAAGCGAGTGAATCGTAAGTTCTCGCAGAGCAACACGCGCAACACGAAAGCTGAAAAGAAGTTCTACGAGAAAGAAATCGTGCTGCGCGCTGACACTACCTTCATTGTTCCTCACAACCAAGGCAGCAAGAAGCTCCGTGTCGTAGCAATTCGCAAAGACGGCTCACGCTATGCCATCAAATACAAAGTGCTTGACATCAACCGCATCGAAGTGCTCTCACGCGGTGCAGACTCTCTCAAGATTACCGTGGCAGCTCGCAAGCGTATGGAGGAACAAACATGGTATAAAGTAGCTGAAGTGGGCGCACGCGGACTGATGAGTCTGCGCAATTTCAATGTGAGCTATCGCAACAATGCGCAACTCTCTCTCCCGGGCTTCATGCCTAATGTGGGCGACATCTTCGGACAGTCACGCATGGGCAGCCTCTTTGTGCCTGGGCTCGACTTTGCCTTTGCTACAGCAGGCGAAGACTATGTGCAACGGGCTGCCGACAGAGGTTGGTTGCTCCAAAGCGACAGCATCACCACCCCTGCTACCTTCGCCCAAACGGAGGACTTCCAGCTGCGCGCACAGATAGAACCGGCACGCGATTTCCGCATCAGCCTCACTTTCTCGCGCAATCACAATCGCAACAAGACCATACAATACATGTTTGAGGGAATGCCATCGCTCCAAAGTGGCTCCTTTACAATGACCACTCTTTCCCTCGGTAGTGCCTTCTCATCTAATGGTACAGCGGACAATGGCTACCGCAGTGCGCGCTTCCAACAGTTCCTAGGTGCCCTCGATCGTTATCAAGCTCGACTACAACAGCGTTATGTAGGAACCACCTACCCTGCTGGACTCGGCTCATGGAGTGGACAACCATACAACCCCGAAAATGGCGTAGTAGGCAAGTATTCCAGCGAAGTGATGATACCTGCATTCTTGGACACTTATACTTCCATGGGTGGAACTACCGACATCTTCCCTATCCTAACAAAGCTCTTGCCCAACTGGACGCTCACTTACTCTGGACTGGCGTCACTACCTGCCTTCAAACGATGGTTCCGTGCCTTTAACCTCAACCACAGCTATCGCAGTCTTTACAATGTTGGTTCGTACAATAGCTTCCAAAGCTATCGTTCCGCAGTGGATGGACTCGGATTTATCAGCAATGTGGAGAATGGTCGTCCGCAACCTTCGTCGCAATTCGACATCTCGACAGTGAGCATCAACGAAAGTTTCTCTCCCCTCTTGGGTATAGATGCCACTTTCTACAACAGCATGACTGCCAAACTGGAAATGCGTCGCACACGTGTGCTTACGCTCTCCATGGCTTCTCAGTTGCTCACCGAGACTCACTCCAACGATATTGTTGTGGGCTTTGGCTATCGGGTCAATGATTTCAAGTTCCCCACGTTTGGTGGTAGTGGTGTAAAAGGAAAAAGCAGCAAATCTCGTCGTTCAGCACGAAGTGCTTCAGCCAACAACTCCAACAACGACAGTTTTTCTGATAGTGCTTCGGGTACATCTGGGGATGGTTTTGCCCACTCGCTCAACTTACGTCTGGACCTCTCGTTCCGTGATCAGAGTGCGCTACAACGCAATCTCCTCACCACGCTTTCTCAAGCCACGAGTGGCAACAGAGCGGTGCAAATATCCTTCTCAGCAGACTATGCCGTATCGCGTTTCTTTACCATCTCTGCCTACTACGAACGACAGATGAACCGTCCGCTCCTCACCTCTTCCGCCTTCCCCACCACGGTGCAAGACTTCGGTATCAACCTCAAATTCCAGTTGGCGAGATAGACANACCGCCGCGACATCACCGCCAATGGTCGCTTCAATATGGAAAACCTATATAATAAGGTGCCTTTCTTGAAGCGAGTGAATCGTAAGTTCTCGCAGAGCAACACGCGCAACACGAAAGCTGAAAAGAAGTTCTACGAGAAAGAAATCGTGCTGCGCGCTGACACTACCTTCATTGTTCCTCACAACCAAGGCAGCAAGAAGCTCCGTGTCGTAGCAATTCGCAAAGACGGCTCACGCTATGCCATCAAATACAAAGTGCTTGACATCAACCGCATCGAAGTGCTCTCACGCGGTGCAGACTCTCTCAAGATTACCGTGGCAGCTCGCAAGCGTATGGAGGAACAAACATGGTATAAAGTAGCTGAAGTGGGCGCACGCGGACTGATGAGTCTGCGCAATTTCAATGTGAGCTATCGCAACAATGCGCAACTCTCTCTCCCGGGCTTCATGCCTAATGTGGGCGACATCTTCGGACAGTCACGCATGGGCAGCCTCTTTGTGCCTGGGCTCGACTTTGCCTTTGCTACAGCAGGCGAAGACTATGTGCAACGGGCTGCCGACAGAGGTTGGTTGCTCCAAAGCGACAGCATCACCACCCCTGCTACCTTCGCCCAAACGGAGGACTTCCAGCTGCGCGCACAGATAGAACCGGCACGCGATTTCCGCATCAGCCTCACTTTCTCGCGCAATCACAATCGCAACAAGACCATACAATACATGTTTGAGGGAATGCCATCGCTCCAAAGTGGCTCCTTTACAATGACCACTCTTTCCCTCGGTAGTGCCTTCTCATCTAATGGTACAGCGGACAATGGCTACCGCAGTGCGCGCTTCCAACAGTTCCTAGGTGCCCTCGATCGTTATCAAGCTCGACTACAACAGCGTTATGTAGGAACCACCTACCCTGCTGGACTCGGCTCATGGAGTGGACAACCATACAACCCCGAAAATGGCGTAGTAGGCAAGTATTCCAGCGAAGTGATGATACCTGCATTCTTGGACACTTATACTTCCATGGGTGGAACTACCGACATCTTCCCTATCCTAACAAAGCTCTTGCCCAACTGGACGCTCACTTACTCTGGACTGGCGTCACTACCTGCCTTCAAACGATGGTTCCGTGCCTTTAACCTCAACCACAGCTATCGCAGTCTTTACAATGTTGGTTCGTACAATAGCTTCCAAAGCTATCGTTCCGCAGTGGATGGACTCGGATTTATCAGCAATGTGGAGAATGGTCGTCCGCAACCTTCGTCGCAATTCGACATCTCGACAGTGAGCATCAACGAAAGTTTCTCTCCCCTCTTGGGTATAGATGCCACTTTCTACAACAGCATGACTGCCAAACTGGAAATGCGTCGCACACGTGTGCTTACGCTCTCCATGGCTTCTCAGTTGCTCACCGAGACTCACTCCAACGATATTGTTGTGGGCTTTGGCTATCGGGTCAATGATTTCAAGTTCCCCACGTTTGGTGGTAGTGGTGTAAAAGGAAAAAGCAGCAAATCTCGTCGTTCAGCACGAAGTGCTTCAGCCAACAACTCCAACAACGACAGTTTTTCTGATAGTGCTTCGGGTACATCTGGGGATGGTTTTGCCCACTCGCTCAACTTACGTCTGGACCTCTCGTTCCGTGATCAGAGTGCGCTACAACGCAATCTCCTCACCACGCTTTCTCAAGCCACGAGTGGCAACAGAGCGGTGCAAATATCCTTCTCAGCAGACTATGCCGTATCGCGTTTCTTTACCATCTCTGCCTACTACGAACGACAGATGAACCGTCCGCTCCTCACCTCTTCCGCCTTCCCCACCACGGTGCAAGACTTCGGTATCAACCTCAAATTCCAGTTGGCGAGATAGACATTGACCCGTTCTCTCAAGTATCCCCCAAGTCACTGGTCTAATTCCCAAGGTTTATCCCCCGGATTAGCCACAAAGCTCACCGAAGAAGGGGTGGATAGGTCTTCCAAAGGACTTGCAAAGGCTCATCTTTAGGATTATCTTCAATGAAGCACAGTCTTTCTCTTTGTAGGAAGTCATAAACAAGCCGCGTGCGCAACGTATTTGTTGCGCACGCGGCTTTTCTTTTTGGGGAATTAATATGGAGTTTATCGGTCATAATAAAAATCGTATCTATGGTTGTGACACCAAAGATACGACCTTAGGGGAGAATAGAAAATGACAACTTTTCGCTATAAGCTAGCAAAAGCAGCCCATGCAGCAGCAGTGCGGTGGGCACTGGCTTGTCGTTTTCTTTTGTTGATAGAGGCTTGCATTGCTTTGCTCCACTTATCATGAGCTTCTTTCCTTTTCCGTTGGGCTTCTCGAAGCGCAAGCGTCCGTTGGAAGCGAGCATAGATGCCAGGGTGATGCTTTTCAGCACGACGATAAGACAAGTCTTGATGAGCAACTCTGAAAAGCACAACGACAAACATCACTACCCAGAAAGTCACCCAGAGAGAGACACACAGGGCGATGAGTCCCAGAACAAAAGCGATAGCCCATATTGTCAGCATAATACAAACTTTTAGAGTGTTGATAAATAGAAAGCTCCATCATGTAGAAGAGTCTTTATTGTCACCTCAAAAATAAAAATAAAATCACACCTCACCAAGCATTTAGCCAAGAATCTGAACTTTTTCCCTATCCATCATCGTGCATTCATGTCACTGACACAGACGCGTAGGGCGTACTCTTTAAGTTGAAAAAGCCAGCGGATATAGTGAATCGTGTCCTAAATCTAGAACTCTATCCATCATCTATGTTGCTCTGCACCACACCTCTATATGATAAACTCGGAGGAATCTGAAAAAACGTCGGAGATTTTCAAAATTATCTCGGAGAAAATTCAAAAAAACTCCGACGTTTTTGGAAAATTCTCCGACGTTTTTCGAGAAACGTCGGAGTTCTTGTGAGGAAATCGCCTTTATGACACAAGAGCGCTCACAGAGCATTATTAGTACTGATGGAGCAATAGGAACACGAAAAGAAAATGGTGGACACTTCACCGTGAAGTGTCCACCATTAGATATGTGAGAAATAGCGTTTATGCTATGAGAAGTGCACTACAAGAAAGCGCGGAAAACACCATAAGAGAAGGTGTCGAGATAGCTGTAAACGCAACCCAAGATGCCGAGGAGCATGACGCCTGCTACGCAAATGGCGATCGCTGTGCGAGAATAACAGTCGCTCTTGAAAGTGGCAATGGGATTCTCACTAGGATTGATGTACATTGCTTTCACAATGAGGAGATAGTAGTAGAGTGAAATCACCGTGTTGATCAAGGCGATGAGCACCAACCAATGATAACCTGCGTGGAAAGCTGCCATAAAGACGAAGAACTTCGAGAAGAAACCTGCGAATGGGGGAATACCTGCCAAAGAGAACAAGCAGAGCGTCATGATGAACGCGAGCTTGGGATTGGTGCGGTAAAGTCCGTTGTAGTCGTCAATGCCGATGAGTCCGCTGTTTTGCTCTACGACATTCATCACGGCAAATGCACCCATGTTGGCTGCCATATAGACGAGGAGGTAGAAAACCATGGCTGTCATGCCTTGCGCTGTGCCGCCCATGAGGGTGAGCACGAGGTACCCGGCTTGAGAGATGGCAGAGAATGCCATGAAACGCTTGAGGTTTTTCTGACGAATGGCGAAGAGGTTGGCAATGGTGATAGAAGCAATGATGATCCAGAAGAAGGCAGTGTTCCAGGCTTCAAAGAGACCACCGTTAGCGGAGAACACTTTCGTGAGCACTGTGAAAAGCACAAAGGCTGCACTACCCTTAGAAATCACGCTCAAATAGCCTGTAACGACGGTGGGTGCACCTTCGTAAGTGTCGGCTGTCCAGAGGTGGAAGGGAACAAGAGAAATCTTGAAGCCCATGCCGGTGATAAAGAAGAGCATGCCGAGGAGGGTGTATGCGTTGGCTTTGCCCAGAAGAGCGAAGACTCCATCAAAATACAAGGTGCCAGTGCCTCCATAAATCAACGAGAGACCGTAGAGCAACAAACCAGCTGAGAAGAGGGCGAGCAAGATGAACTTGGCGCCGGCTTCGGCACTTTCGTAGCGATATTTGTCGTAGCTCACGAGAGCTGCCATTGGGATAGAAGCTAACTCGAGTCCGATGAAGAACATGAGGAAGTGTCCGCTGGAAATCATGAAGTACATGCCGAGGAGGGTGAAGAGGGTGATGATGTAGAACTCACCTTGTTTCACCAAATTCTCTTGACGCGACATCCACTCATGTGCCATGAGGAAGGTGATGAGTGTGCCGATGCTGAGCACCGACTTAACGATACCACCCATGGCAGTGGTGACATACATGCCACCGAAAGCGGTGGTGGCTGCATCACCACTGAGTGTGGGCACGAGATTCAACAATGTGTGCGCTGCCAAAAGGATGATGGGCAACGGAGTGTTGTAGATGCCTTTTTGCTCCTTGCCGTCGCCACTCATGAATAGATCAGCAATGAAGAGGATAACAATCACTGCGAGGAGTGAAAGTTCTGCTTGCATGCTAAGAAACTGTGAAAAGTCCATGCTGTATTGATACGTTTAGGAGTTTACAAAAAGGGATTACTATGACTGTTCAACAGAGAACCTGCTTGTTGGAGGTGCTCAATCACGGGATGCACGCCAGTGCGAATCATGTCGCTGACCCAGAAAGGTGCAAGACCGAGTGCTGCAACGGCGAGGATGAGACAGATGACAGAGAAACGCTCGTCCCAAGTGGCATCGGTGAGTTGGAGATGATGCTCGTTGGTGGGCACTCCATAGAGGATTTTACCGACAAGTCGCAAGATGTAAACCGCGGTGATGACGATGGAGGTGCAAGCGATAATGGTCATGGTGGTGTAGAAAGTACCGGTGTTCTCGAACGATCCTACGAAGATGGTCATTTCAGCAACGAAACCTGAAAGTCCGGGAAGACCGAGGTTGGCTAAACCAGCAATGACGTAGCAGACTGCGAGGAAAGGCATAATCTTCATCAGGCCTGCCAACTCGCGGATGTCACGCGTGTGGGTGCGACCATAGATGAAACCGATGAGCGCGAAGAAGAGTGCAGTCATCAAACCGTGAGAAAGCATCTGAAGGATAGCACCGGTGCTGGCAGTTTCAGTAGCCATACAGATGGCGAAGAGCACGAGTCCGCAGTGAGAAACCGATGAATACGCGTTGATGTATTTGAGGTCTGTTTGCACACAAGCAGAGAAAGCCCCATATACCACAGAGATACCGGTGAGGATAAGGAAAATCCAACTAAGTTCGTTGGCTGCTTCGGGCAAGAGATACATGGCGATGCGGAAGCATCCGTATCCTCCGAGCTTCATCAAGACACCAGCGTGGAGCATAGACACTGCAGTGGGTGCAGAAGCGTGACCATCGGGTGACCAAGTGTGGAAGGGGAACAAGGCACCAAGGATACCAAAACCTACAAAGGTCATGGGGAACCAAATCAACTGCCAGTTGGTGGCAATGGCGTGCGCCCCGTTGGTATGGTTGGCAATGTCGATGATGTTCATGGTTTGACCACCTGCACCATAGAAGATGCCGAAGATTCCGCACATGAGGAAGGCAGAACCTCCCATCAACATCAGGGTCAGTTTCATCGCTGCATATTCTTTGCGCCCACTACCCCACACTCCGATGAGGAGATACATGGGGATAAGGGCGATTTCATAGAACATGAACATAGCGAACATGTCGGTGGTGATGAAGAAGCCAAACACACCCATGGAGAGAAGGGTGAACCAGAGGAAGTATTCCTTGGTCAATGGCTTGAGTTGCCAAGAAGCAAAAGTACCAGTGAAGGTGATGATGGCAGAGAGGAGCAACATGGCTACGCTGATGCCGTCAACACCAACGGTGTAGTTGATGTGAAGGGGTGGAAACCACTCTACACTGCTCACAAAGAGCATTTCGCTGTGGGGATCGAGCGCGCGCGCATCGAGGAAGGCGAAGACCAGATAGACGGAGAGTGCCAAGAGGGCTGTGCTCCCGGCTACCATGACGCCTCGAACCTGATTGAGACTGCGCGCAATCCAAAGCGCGGGCAGCATCAAAAGGGGGATTAGTACGAATATCGAAAGAAAATTCATAGTCGTGATGTTAGAGTATCATGATGAGTAAGAGCACCAAAGTGCCGAGGAGGAAGACAAACGCGTAAGTTTGCACACTTCCGTTTTGCAAGCCTCGGATGCAGAGCGAGAGACGCTGCGTGCCCCAAGCCAAGAAATCGAAGAAGCCATCAATGATGTGGCGATCGAACCATGCAATGGGACGAGAGATATAACGGAAAATGATGCGATGAGTCACGAATTGGTAGACTTCATCCATATAGAAGCGTTTGTAAGCCCATTGATGGAGATTTGGCAAAGCGGCTTGCATCTTTTCTGCAATGGGTTGTTTCTTACCAGCATATATATATGTGGCAAGGGCAATGCTCAACACGGCAATCACACTGCTAGTGATAGCAATGCTGCTGTCGAGATGGATGTCGTAAGCTGTGCCTGCTGCAGAGATGAAATGACCGAAAGGCATCCAACCTGCACCAAGTGTGATTACACTCAAAATGATGAGTGGGAGCGTCATGGTCCAAGGGGATTCGTGGGGAGTGTGATGCGCGTATTGCTCACTATTGTCTTGTCCCCAGAAAATGCCGTAGTAAAGACGGAACATGTAGAAGGCTGTCATGGCAGCTACCATGGTCATCCACCACCCCAACACAGGACTGTAGTGGAAGCAGGCGGTGATGATTTCATCTTTGGAGAAGAAACCAGAAAGACCGGGAATACCTGCGATGGCTAAGCAACTGATGAGGAAGGTGATGTGGGTGATGGGCATATATTTGCGCAATCCGCCCATTTTGCTCATTTCGTTACTGTGAACTGCGTGAATGATGCAACCTGCGCCCAAGAAGAGGCAAGCCTTAAACATGGCGTGGGTGAAGAGATGGAACAAACCTGCCATGTATCCGAGGGAAGCGTGATTGTCTATCAAGGCTCCTTCGTGACCAGGAAGGCTAGCTCCGAGGGCTACCATCATAAAGGCGATTTGTGAAATCGTTGAGAACGCGAGTACACGCTTGATGTCACTTTGCACACAAGCCACAGCAGCGGCATAGAATGCGGTGATGGCGCCTACCCATACAACTATGGAGAGAGAAGAAGGTGCGTATTCCATCCACATGGGGAACATGCGGGCGATTTGTACGACACCCGCAACGACCATCGTTGCAGCGTGAATCAAAGCTGACACTGGAGTGGGACCTTCCATCGCATCGGGCAACCAAATGTGGAGGGGGAACATGGCACTCTTACCCGCACCACCGATGAACATCAACACCAAAGCAGTGGGGATGAGGAAGCCCGCTGCAACCACTTCTTTGCTGATGGCAACGGGAAGGAAGGTTGCGGCTCCAGCACCGTATTGGATGTGCGCACCGAAGTCAAAGTTGAACGTGTGTGCAAAATATCCAAAGATGAGGATACCCACCAAGAAGAACATATCGGCAAAGCGAGTGACGATGAAGGCTTTCTTGGAAGCTGCGATAGCAGCAGGACTAGTGTAGTAGAAACCGATGAGGAGATAAGAAGACACACCCACCAATTCCCAGAAAAGGTACATTTGGAAGATATTGGTCGCCAACACCAAGCCGAGCATCGACATGGTGAAGAGGCTCAAATAGGCATAGTAGCGTTGGAAACCACGCTCACCGTGCATATAACCGAAGGAGTAGAGATGCACCATCAACGAGACAGTGGAGATGACCACGAGCATCATCACAGAGATGGGATCGAGGAGAATACCGAGGTCGAAGTGCAAGCTACCCAAAGGCAACCAAGTGAAGTTGAAAGGCACAATCGTTGGGAACGTGCCATCAGCCAGACGTTCAGTACCGAAGAAGTACTGATAAGCCGTTGTGTAAGACAATATCGTCACCAAAGCCAAAGAAATGGTACCGATAAGTCCTGCTGCTTTATGACTCCACACCTTACCAGTCTTGGTGATGTCGAGATCTACCACACCAATCAAGAGGAAGGAGAGGAGAGGAAGTAGGAGGATAAAGATAGTATAATCCATTGTTTATAGTTGCTTTGAGTCGTTACCACTTCATCTTCTTCAACTGATCCACAGAGAGATTGTTGAGATGACGATAGATGTTGATCATAATGGCAATGGCGATGGCACTTTCTGCTGCGGCAATGGCAATCGCGAAGATGGAAAAGAAGAGACCTTCGTGTCCACCAGGGAACAACAGGCGATTGAAGACCGCAAAGTTGAGGTCGGCTGCATTGAGCATCAACTCAATACTGAGCAAAATCGCCAATGTGCTCTTACGCGTGAGGAAACCATAGATGCCAGCAAACAGCATAACAGCCGATACGGCTAGAAGACATTCGATAGGGATCATAATGTTTTGTTCTGAATGTAGAGGGATATTGCTGAATGTTGAAGTTATCGCTTACGCGCAATGACAAGACCAGCCACGATACACGCGAGAAGTAACACTGAAACGGCTTCAAAAGGAAGCAGGAAACCGCCTTTATCACCTGAAAGCATGTGGTAACCGATGTCGCTCATAGAAGGTACTGCGCCTTCTGAGGGTGCGGGCAAGAACACCTGACCAAAACCGTGTGTCCAAAAGATGCCACCCACCACGGCTAAGCCAACAAGACTGAGCACGAGAGCACTGATGGATTTCAGGCGACTGCCTTTGGTGAGCTGTTCTTGCTGTCCACTGGTGAGCAAGATGGAAAACACATAAAGCACAATGATGCCTCCAGCGTAAACCATGATTTGCACCGAACCAAGGAAGGTGTAGCCCAGCAGGAAGTACAATCCAGCAGTGCCAAGCAGCACAAACAGCAGATAAGTGGCTGCGCGAATGATGCTCTTAGTCACCACCGTTGCGATGGAAGAACAGAGGATCAGCACGGCAAGCACCACAAACATAATATTGTATGCGTTCATTTTGCTGAGTTTATTAGATTACTTTTTAGGCTGCACCACCGAACCAGGGTGATTCAAATGTTTCACCAATTTGGTTCTATCGAAAACAGCATATTCAAATTCGTTGTCAAAATCCAATGCACCATGAGGACAGCTCGTCACGCAGAGCATGCAATACATACAGCGACCGTGATCGTAGATATGATTGAGCAGCACCTTTTTCTTACGTCCTGTTTCAGGATCCTCCAGCATCTCTGTTTCGATGACGATGGTATCATTAGGACATACATTTTGACAAACTCCACAACCAACGCACTTGTGTTGGTTGAGTTCATTGTGCGGAAGGATGAGCTGTCCACGAAAACGCTCAAACATCTTGTTCTCTTTGCGGTTTTCGGGGTAACGCTCTGTAATTTTAGGCGTCCAGAACTCGCGCATCGTGGTTTTCAATCCCGTGAGCAAGCTCTTCACACCTCCTACAAGTCCAGAGAAATAATTTTGATTTTCCATTGTTATATCTATTTGGAGGTGAGATTAGAAAGTCAAACCGAAACTAACGAGTACTGCCATCAACACGAGAAGCACCATTGACATAGGCATCAAATACTTCCACTCTAGGCGCAAGATTTGATCGACACGCAAACGAGGGAATGTCCAGCGGATCCAAAGCAACAAAGCTACGACGAAGAATGTCTTACCGATGAACCATACAAAGCCAGGGACGTAAGCCATCACTTCGTTGAATCCATCCAACCCTGGTACTACGAGAGGAGCCCAACCACCCAAGAACATGGTGGCTGCCATGCCCGCGCAGATGACGATGTTGAGGTATTCGGCGAGATAGTAGAAACCGAAGTCCATACCGGAATATTCGGTGTGGTAACCTGCGGTCAATTCACTTTCACTTTCAGGCAAGTCGAAAGGTCCACGGTTACATTCAGCATTACCAGCAATGAGATAAATCACAAAAGCAGGAATTGCCACAATGTGACCACGGAAGATATTCCAACCCAATTCGGCTTGTTGTTGACAAATTTCAGAGAAACTCATGGTTCCAGTGAGGCAAATCATGCTGAGCATGACCAAACCGATGGAGAGTTCATAGGAAATGATTTGTGCACCAGCACGCATCGAACCGACAAGCGCAAACTTGTTGTTGGAAGACCAACCAGCGAGCAAAATGCCCACTACGCCCACACTGCCCACAGCCAGGAAGAAGAACACGCCCACATTGAAATCAATGATTTGTGCGCCTTTGTTCCAAGGCAAGCAAGCGAAGGTGACCATAGAAGCCGTCACCACCAGGAAAGGAGCGATGCGGTGCAAGAATTGGTCAGTTTTACGGAAATTGATGACTTCCTTGGTCATCATCTTGAGCACGTCGCTAATCACCTGCAGCAAGCCCCACTTACCCACACGGTCAGGTCCGATGCGGCACTGGAAAGCTGCGCAGACTTTACGCTCTGCGTAAATCATGATGATGGCGAAAATGGCGTAGATGGTGATGATAACCAAAGCTACCAGCACGCATTCCACCAAGATTGCCAAGCTGTCTCCCATCCATCCAGAGAGCAAGCTGTGCAGCCAAGTCGTCACGACAGAAAAATCAAACATAATATGTTTTGTTATTGGGTTAATCCTTGAGAGAAATTCGCATTATCGGTCGATATCGGGCACTACATAGTCGATGGTTCCACCGATAGTAATCAAGTCGGCAATCATATTGCCACGACATGCCGTGTCCATCACTGCCACGAGAGGCAAACCTGTGGCGCGATAGTGCAAGCGATAAGGGAATTTATCACCACGGCTCTCGAGATAAACACCCAAGATACCACGGCTTCCCTCGACAGCTGAATAGTAGCTACCAGCAGGTACTTTAATCACGGGTTTCATCTTCTCTGCGAAGTTACCCTCAGGAATGTTGTCAATCAGTTGTTCGATGATGTGGAGCGATTCGCGAATCTCATCGAGACGAATCATATAACGCGCAAAGCTGTCGCCTTCGGTGCGCACCACTTCATTGAACTCTACACGATCATAAGCGGCATAAGGACGGTGCTTACGCAAGTCGTTGCTCCAACCAGAGGCACGACCCGTACCGCCGGTGCAACCAAACGAAATGGCTTGCTCCTTGGTGATGATACCTACACCCTTCGCACGTGTTTGGAAAATCACATTGCCCGTGAAGATGTCGTCATACTCTTTGAGATTCTTGCGCATCGTCACGATGAATTCCTTCACGCGCTTTTGGAAGTTGGGGTGAATGTCGTAAGCCAAACCACCAATCATGTTGTAGTTGAGAATCAAACGACCACCGCAAGTTTCTTCAAAGATGTCGAGAATGAGTTCGCGATCGCGGAAACCATAAAGGAACGCCGTTGTCGCACCCATGTCTTGGCACAAGCAAGAGAAGAAGAGCAAGTGAGAGTCGATACGTTGCAACTCGTCCATGATGGTACGAATCACTTGCACGCGATCGCTCACTTCCACTCCCATAGCCTGTTCAATGCAAGCGCAAAGAGCGTGGCGGTTTTGCATCGCACCGAGATAGTCCATACGATCGGTGAGCGCAAGCGTCTGAGGATAAGTCAGTTCTTCACTGATTTTCTCGATACCGCGGTGAATATAGCCGAGGTGTGGATCGATTTTCGTAATCGTTTCACCATTGATGCGCGTGCGGAAGTGCAACACACCATGCGTTGAGGGGTGTTGAGGACCGAGGTTGATGACATAATCATCTTCCTCAAAGAGAGGAGTTTCGGTTTTATTGAGCGAACCATCTTGATTGAGGGTGTAGCACACTGCCAAATCAGAGATTGGTTCATCGCCAACAGCGATTTCTTCGTTGTGTTCTTCAGGTTTGTCGTCCTTGCGGAAAGGATGTCCCACCCAGTCTTCGCGCAAGAAGATGCGGCGCATATCGGGGTGGTTCAAAAATTTGATGCCGTAGAAGTCGTAAACTTCACGTTCGTAGAAATTGGCAATGTCCCAAAGGTCGCAAACAGAGTCGAGGTAAGGCTCTTCCTTGCTCTCTGCCACAGCCTTAATGTGCTTCATTTCAAAGGTTTCGGCATTAGACACGCTGTAGACTACGCCCATGCCTTCCTCACCCCAGTCCACACCAGTGAGACTTTCGAGGAAAGTGTAGCCTTCGGCTTTGAGTTTTGCCAAAGTGCTGTGCAGTTCTTTAGCCTCGACAACTTCAGCTTTCACCTCATTCTTTGCAGGCGCTGCAGGTTTTGGCGCAGGACGTGGCACTGCAGGGCGTGCAGGACGTGGAGCGGCAGGAGCGGCTGCTGCAGGTTGTTCGGCTGTTGCAGGTTTCTCAGCAGCAGGCTTTTCAGCCACCGCGGTTTTTTCTTCCGCCTTAGGCGCTGGAGCTTCTGCTTTGGGAGCAGCTTCTTGTGCAGGAGCTGTGATGAGTTGTGCTTCAGCAGTGGTAGGCTTCTCTTCGGTCTTAGGTGCAGTGGCTTCAGCCTTGGGAGCCTCTGCCTTTTCTTCCACCTTATCATCGGTTGTCACAGCCTCTGCCGCAGGTGCAGTAACTGCACTCACAGCATTATTTTCTGCCGCAGGAGACACATTTTCAGCAGCCTTGGGAGCAACTTCCGCGGCGGTATTTTCCGTTTGAGGCGTCAATTGTTCTTTTTCTTCCATTATGCTTCCTCCTGTTCGTTAAGCAGTTCTTTATATTCTTGTTGCATCTCTTTCTTGTAGGGGTCTTTTTCTTTGCGGTTCACCGTGCCAAAGAAGTTTTCCACACGCACTTTGCGCTGCAACTGCATCATGCCATACAAGAAGGCTTCGGGACGTGGAGGGCAACCTGGCACGTAGACATCCACAGGAATCACCTTGTCCACACCCTTCACCACGTGATAACTCTTGGTGAAAGGACCACCGGAGATGGCGCAACCACCAATGGCGACCACATATTTAGGATCGGGCATCTGGTTGTACAAACGCTTCAACACAGGCGCCATTTTGGTGGTAATCGTACCATTCACCAAAATCACGTCGGCTTGACGAGGACTGTTGCGCGTGATTTCAAAGCCAAAACGAGCCATATCATAACGAGCAGCCGCCACCGCCATAAATTCGATACCGCAGCAGCTAGTGGCAAAGGTCAAATGCCAAAGGGAATTACTGCGTCCCCAGTCGATGAGCTTGTCCAACTGGCCCACCATCACGCCTACCCCATTCTCATTCAACTCTTGAACGAGCTTCTCGAGCGTTTCATTATCTTGAAACTCTTCGTAGGGGATATTATTTATTTCGGGTCTTTTGATTACTGCCATTCCAAAGCTCCTTTCTTCCAGGCATAGGCAAGTCCCAGAACTAAGATAAACAAGAAGAAACCAATGCTCAACAATGCCGCAGGACCGAGCGTGCGCATCACGACCGCCCATGGGAAGAGGAACATGGTCTCCACATCGAACATGAGGAATAGGATGGCAAAGAGGTAGTAGCCTACACGAAATTGCATCCACGAGCGTCCGCGAGTGGGAATACCGCACTCAAAGGGGTCTTCCTTTTGGGCATTGAAGCTGCGAGGTGCCAATAGTTTTACGAGCACCGACACGAGACCTACAAACCCTAGACCCGTCAGCAACGCTGTGACAAAAAGGGTAAAGTTCATTGTGCTAAGTGGAGATATTTAAATTGTTATTTTTAGAGTCTGATCAATCGACCAATGGGTCGCTAACGCCCTGTCATGGTGAGGAAGAAAGGTATGGACAAGTGTCCACAAACGGTTCAGGCACGCCCCAAATATTGGCGTGCGCTTCAAGAAACAGAGAGATTACAGTCCGATTTCTCGTGCTTTATACACTGATTCTCAATGGAAAACATGTTATGCCAATGATTTAGATTGGTGACTATGTTCACGATTCATCGTCTTACGTATCTGCAAAGGTACAATTTTTTATGTATTGCAGGCGATTTTCATGGAGTTTTTATCTAGCACACGTCCACTTTCGCACCGCAAAACGCGAAAATGCAAGCTATCTTCTTTCTGCAAACAGCGCAGCACGCAGGCATCACTGCCCACTTGCTGCGCTATATCTATACGAGTAGAGGAGAAAACGCTATGTTTAGAAGCGATAAGTCACACCGATGTCCGCGGGGCAAAACGTTCCATATTCATTGCCAACGTGATAGCCATCAAGATTACGATTCTCCCATTTCTGACGTTTACTTTCAACATTCCAAATGTTGCCAATCCCTATTTGAGTCTTGACCGCCCAGCGGTCGTTGATGTTCCACGATCGTCCCCATACAAGACTCACACTATAGGTATAGAGTTGGTTATGCTCTTCGGGGTAGGACTTGAGAAATGCCATTCTCTGATAAGCCCATTGCGTACGAACCGCAAGATAACTGCCTTCGTTATTCTCGTTTTCGGTGATGCCTGCAAAATACCAGCGCAGTCCGAGTTCGGCAGTTGGTTGAAATCCCGCATACGTCCAAGGGTTTCCCTCGTCAGACATCGAAAGACCCAGCTTTCCAACGGCAGAAAACTTTCCGCCAATGGGTTGTTCATAACTGACACCACTCAACACTCCGACCTCAGCAGCAAACTTGGGTTCTGGTTTGTAATGTGTCGATGGTATAGTTGTTGGAATAAGAGAATTAAGAAAAAGACCAAGAGCACTAGCTACAAATTCGCCTAGCCTATCGGTAGAAGAAGTTAGAAAGAACATATTCTATCAATACTTACCAAAACAAAATACGGCCAATCCATTCATTGCCATCTTGAGAAAAACAACATGCACATAGTAGGAAGTTCTTCATTGAAATAGACTGAAATAGGTTTTTAAGTTTATCGATGCAAAGATAACAACAGCCTTCATTCCTTACAAGGAAATCCCCAATTAAATTTCAATATACCGTGCATTTCTAATTGGAAAGCATACAATGTCTTTTTTATCCAACTCTTCAAAACCGATAGACGAGGCCGATGTCGACGGGACAAGTGAGGCCACTTGTCTCGGTGCCATAATTTTCTGGTTGGTCGTAGAAGGCTTCTTGGGCTGCGGTACGGAGATAGCCATGCGCGCCGATGCCGATTTGTGTTTTCAACGCCCAGCGTGGATTGAGATTCCACGTGCGCCCCCACACAAGGGAGTAGTCAAATGCGGCTACGTGGTGATACTGATTGGGACGAGCTGCCCAGAGCGCCATCTTTTGATAACTGATGAAGCTGCGGAGCGCAAGGTAGCTCCCTTCGTTGTTGGCATTGCTGGGAGAAACACCAGAGAAATACCAGCGCAGGCCGAGTTCTGCGGCGGGTTGAAAACCGCTATACGCCCATGGGTTGCCCTGATCGAGCATCGTCACCCCTGCTTTGCCCACGAGAGAGAATTTCCCTCCGATGGGTTGCTCATAGCTCACCCCACTCAGCACCCCTACTTCGGCAGCAAACTTCGGTTGCGGTGGGTCGGGACTGGTGGTGAAATGCGTGGTGCTAATGAGGCTGCCCAATGCATAGAGCAAATTGACGACGAACTCCCCTAAACGTTCTGAGGAATCAAGAAATAGCATATTTGTGTCGATGAATGATGGAAGAAGCTTGTGAGAAGAGCTAGAAGAAGTGTGGAAATAATGGGAAGATTGAGGAAAAAAGCAGCAGAAGAGAGGGGTAACGGAAGAGATGCTCAAAGGTAAATTGCGGCCTCAATCTGTACATTCGCGATCCAGCACGACCACGCGGAGGAAATCGCGGAGATGCACTCCGCAACGCCCTGCCCCACCCTGCGCATCGCTCACGCAGAGGATTGTCTGACGGCCATCTGCCAAACGACGTCCCAGACACATTCCTTCATAGTTGGCTAGACTACGGCAAAACACGCCCAACTGGGTGCGCCATTCAGCGACCTCCATCACAGGTGTCTGAAGGGCGAGCACGTGCCACGGAGTGGCGATGAGCATTGTATCGGTGGTCCTGCTATCGGAGCTGATTTTTTCAGCACTCAGTGCCCATTGCTGCAGAGCATCGGGAGCAATCCATCGCAATCGAATGTGGCATTTCGCGCCCAAGTAGGTGCGAGGCACCGAGAGTTCACGCTCCATCACGAGCAAAGACCCATTGGGCAAAAAACAAAGAGCTGGCACCCCTTGTAGATAATAACGCGCTTGTCGCGAAAGTTGCGGAGTAGCCATGCGATAAGGCACGATGCGTTGGGCGGTGAAGGTACTATCCCAGAAGGTAAGGCGCAAATCGAGTGGCACAGTGGGCAACAGTTGCTCAGGACGCGCCGGGGCATCTACCCGAAGGGGTGATTCGCTCGTAGTGCACCACAGTTGGGTGCGCGCATCGTGGGCAAGGGCTTCAAAACCTAAGTTGGCAAAAATGCTATCTCGCGAAAAATAAGGAGGAATAACCATCGTTGCCCCTAGCTGTTGTGTAGCGGTGTCGTAGGCAGTGAGCGTTTGGTCACCTTCGTTGGCTATCCACACCGCTCCACGCTGTGCATCAAAAACCAAGTCTTCCACATCAAGGGCTGTTGCAGGTAGATTCGCACCAGCCTGCAGCGGACGAAAGCCCAGTGCAGAAACGTACGTGACTTGCCCTGTGAGACTATCTTGCTCGATGCTCCATTCAAAATAGCCCAGACTCGGTGCTTTGTCACTGACTACTGCGAAACGACCGTTGCCCAAAGGAGTGATGCCGCTGTAATTGCCTGCAGGGATGCCCCATTTCGACAAAGCTCTCTGGGGCAACACTTGAGCCAACTGCGCTGACAGAGGAAGGCTCACAAGGAGCATCAGCAACCACATCACCGCTCTACTCTGCAGTATCTTATGCAAGGGTGTGCGGGTGGGCAAGAAGTCCGAGACAAAGGACATCAAAAGACGACATCGATGGCTTCGCACAGAGCAAAACCATCGATGTATATGGGGAAATAAAATATCAATCATCGAGCATCAGAGGCAATTGCACCGGTTGGCTACCGAGCAAAAGCGCTGCAAGTCCACCAGCAGTAAGCACGTTATCGGGGCGATGTTCAAGCACACGCACTTCACCTTCAAAGAGTTCGTAATAACCATTGTTTTCGGGGATATCTTCGTCGTTCTCCACCCCCACGGTGAGTTGCAAACCAGGGTGCACACGTCCCAAGAACTGGAGGAACCCTAAGACATCTACCACACGCGCCATGGCGTAGGGCTTAGACTCTTTGAAACCACGCCCCGGACATCCGCCTACTACTGCCACTTCTTGCACCTCAAACACTTCTGCTACACGGCGGCGGAAGTGATACACCACGTTTTGATCGGTGGTGAGCATAAAGCGAATGTGGCCATAAAAATCCTTTTTCGAGGGCTTACCGCTCTTAAGAATGCGGGGTTGTTTAATGGCAACGCAGAATCCCACTATCTTGCCGCGACGACGCGCCACGAAGAGTTGTCCACCTTGTTGTTGATGCAGTTGGAGCGCAGTCTCAAAACTATCGCGATCGTGACGGATTTCATAGTCGTGACGTCCACCAAAGGTGTTGTAGAAGGTCCACAATTCCCGTCCCCAAGTTGCTTCGGGGAGGATGTCGAGATTGAAGTCGGGACGATAATTTTCGGGGAGATCGAAAGGCACCAACAAGCGATGTGTGGCAGTCCAGAAACTACCTAGATGCTCTTTCTCGATGGCTTTGCGATGCTTCTCATCGTGAGGTAGCAAAAAGCTCAACAGTTGCCCTTCATCATACATTTTTCGGAGGGCTTGGCGCACCACTTGTGCTTCGAGTTTGCCGTGGTCTTCACCACTTTCTGCGCAAAGTCCATTGAGGTGTCCCACAGACACGGCTTTGCCACCAAAGAGGAACTTGAAAGGAAGTACCTGCACGGCAGCACGAACTTTGCCATCGTGGCGCACTGTTACATTGCGCTCATCGGTATAACGACGCTGAAAATAGAGATCGAGACGTTCGGAAGAGACTTCGGGAAAGGAGGATTCCCACAAAGCACGCGTTTGTTGCTGTATGTTTTCTGGTGATAGGAGCATGCAATTAGGTATATTTAGGAGAATATAAAGTGACTAAGTCGGAAACACGCTGGAGCATATTGGAGCATTCAGAGAGAGGAGATGGGCATCTCAAACGAGATTTGCCCTGAAAACAGAAACGATTGTGCCCAACAACCGATCAGTAGGGAAAAACTGCCGTGTGCTGTCCTTGATATGTGTTGACGTCGAGGACGATGCTGTCGCGTCCTGCGGTGAGCCATTGCGCGAAAGGTTGTAGCGGACAGGAGAGATAGGCATCTTCGTAATAATCATTGCGGTCGTCATGCGCATTGTGATAGAGTTGCAAACGAAGCAAACGGTGTCCATCAGCGTGCTGGATGATGCCACGAAACGCCCATCCGATGGTGTGATGTCCACTAAAACTCTTAGGGATGCCGAAACGAAGATTGAGAAAAGTCTTACTTTTCCACAGCGACAATAGTTGGATGGGAGCAGTTTGTAGTTGTTGCTCATCCATCACCACGGGAGGAGCGGTGGGAATCCGCACCAATTGTCGCACCTCCACTTGCGTCGACGCCTCTAGACGATGGTAGACCGCCAAGACGCGATAGGTCGTATCAGAGCGGCTACCGCGTATGGAATGCACAGGTTGCAGGGATTCTCCCTCGTCTGTAATCAACTGCGTGACAACACCTTGAGCATTGGTGCGTGCCAGTAGGAGGTCAGAGCGCAAAGCAGGTAAGGGGACTTCGTCTTTACCGCATTGCACGAGCAGCAAACTGCCCACTCCACACAAGATGAGGAGGACAAAGCGAGAGAAAAAGGGCTTTAACGAAGGAAACAACATAGCGTTTTGTGCAAAAGGGACAAAGTGGAGGGCTTATCTCTCGTGTGCTTTGAGGTAATTGTAGAGCGGATTGGCATACATGGTCAGCATGCGTTCGCGCAAATAAGCCTCGTCTTTATTGGGCAACTCGATGAGATCGAGACGGCTTTGCAGATACTTCTCAAAGCGCGCCACATCCTTGGCAGTGTAATGATCGGCAAATCGCTTACCCCCTTCCAAGAGATCGGCAGCTACATAGTTATTGGGATAGAGCTCGTAGCCTGCATGGATGTCGCGATCTATGCGCGCTGCCACTGCTTCGAAGAATTCTTTGGCAGGAAGGTCTTTGTATTCCTCCAACCAATGGTTGATGCAGTCGGCAGTGCGGTAGTGCACGCGACCTTTCTTGCCGAGGATGCCCACGCGCATATTGTCAAGGTCGTCTTGTTTCGACTTCTTGAAGCTAGCATCATCGCGCTTTTGTTGAAATTCCTTGGCTTTCAAGTAGTCGCAAGGGTCATATTCGTAAGAAATCGTGAGCGGAACGACTTGCATGTGGCGAAGGTTCTCATAGTGATTGCCCTCACCCCCGAGGGTCATCATGCGCAACACAGAGGGTTGTGTGTGGTCGCTAGAGTCTTTTGCACGTCCTTCACGCTGAGCGATCCAAATGTTGTCTTGGCGCGTGCCGATGACATAGTGCATATATCGGCTCATGTGCTTGCTCGCCTCCAAGAGTTGACGAGCCGTCACAGAGCGACGCACGAGAAAGCCTTTGTTCATGCGCACAAACTGCTCAATCCAAGGGTGGATCAAGAGGTTGTCACCGATGGCAATTTGGGCAGTATTGGGAAATCCATGGTCAATCAGCAACACATCAAGCATCGCCACATCGAGCACAATGTCGCGGTGGTTGGAGATATAGGTATATCCCGCACGCTTCTCGCGGAGGGCGCTATGATCAAATTTGACACCTTTGGTGGTGCGTCGCATGAGAATGTGCATGGCACGCAGCATGTAACGCTTCTGAAAGCCCAATACGCTGTTCACCCCTAGGAAGGTGAATCGCAAGAAAGCACGAATCCAACTTACGGGCAACCATGGGACGAAGCCACGAAGCACGCGCATGAATAGACGATCGTGGAGCAATGCCTGAAAACTTGGGCGAATCTCGGCATCGGTACGCGACCGGATGTCGTCAAACTCCGCAGGAATATGTTGCATAATTGCGATTTTTTGAGGATACCTTTATTGATATGTTGCAAACACGCGCTTTTTACGCGTATTTCTTTCGATTAGGCAAACTTGCCCTCGATGATTTCTGAAAGCACGTCGGCAATTTCAAACTCTGAAGCACGCACTTGTTGAGGAATGAACGAAGCGGGGGTCATGCCAGGCGTGGTGTTAATTTCGAGCAGATTGATTTGTTCATTGCCCTTCTCGCCCGAGAGGATGTAATCGATGCGAATGATGCCATAGCAATCGAGCTGGCGATAGATGTATTGTGTCATTTCGCTCACACGAGCTGCCGTTTCGGGGGCAATGCGCGCAGGAGTGATTTCGTCGCTCTTGCCTTCGTATTTGGCTTCGTAGTCGAAGAACTCTACGCCCTTCACCACAACTTCCGTGATGGGGAAGGTGACTACTTCGCCATTCTTGCGACGGAAACAGCCACAAGTGATTTCGGTGCCGACCAACAAACGTTCAATCATCACCTCATCACTCTCGTTCATCGCTTTTTCGATGGCAGGAAGCACTTCTGCTTCCGTCTTCACCTTCGTCACACCGAAGGAACTGCCGCCAGCGTTGGGCTTGATGAAGCAGGGAAGCCCTACTCTTTCCACCACCTCGGAGGCTGTGGGCAAAGTCATGCCACGACGCACCATGATGCTATCACTCACATGGAGATTGGGCAGAGAGCGGAGATAATTGTTCAACGCAAATTTGTTGAAGGTCAAAGCCTCTACCAAGACTCCGCTGGTGCTATAAGGAAGACCAATGAGGTCGAAATAACCTTGAAGGATACCATTCTCACCAGGAGCGCCGTGAATGGTGATGTAGGCAAAGTCGAACGTGCGACGCTCGCCTTTGTGGGGGTAAGAGAAGTCGTGGAGATTCATGGGAATCTTCTCGTCTTCTACGAGTACTTGCATGGCATTGCCACGCTGTTCTACGATGTAGCAATCATATTTTTCGGCATCCATGAACGAAAGGATACCTGCTGCGCTGCGCAGCGACACATCATGCTCTGAGGAATCACCTCCGGCAATAATAGCGATTTGCTTCTTCATTGATATATATAGGAATTAGCGATGCGAGATAAGGGAAGGAGAAAGCGAAAATTTCGATTTCTGCTTTAAGATGATGGAGGATTCAACGCCAAGAAGGAGAGGTGCTATCCCCAGAGTGGGGAGATTCAATCCACCAATCGCAAGACTTCAGCGATGAAAGGTGCTAACGGTTTAGAGGTTCTTTTGCAATCCTCCGATATAGGTGCGCCATTTGTCGAGGAGCGCCACTATATCGTCCGCAAGCGGTGAGGTGAAATCCATTTCCTCTCCAGTGGTGGGATGCTGAAATCCAAGCGTCAAGGCATGCAGCACTTGACGGGGACAAAGACTCATGCAGTTGTGGATAAAACTCTTGTACGTTCCGCTGTTGGTACCCCATAGGATTTGGTGTCCACCGTAGCGTTCATCGGCAAAGAGGGGATGCCCGATGTGTTTCATGTGCGCGCGGATTTGGTGCGTACGCCCTGTTTCGAGCACACATTCCACGAGCGTGACATAACCAAAGCGTTCCAACACACGATAGTGCGTCACCGCAGGTTTGCCAATGCCACTATCCACAGGGAAGACTGCCATTTGCATACGATCTTTCGGATTGCGCCCGATGTTTCCTTCGATGCTTCCTTCGTCGGCTTGGACATTGCCCCACACCAAAGCGCGATATTTGCGACGCGTGGTCTTGTGGAAGAACTGCGCACAGAGGTTTGTCTTCGCCTCTGGTGTTTTCGCCACTACGAGTAGCCCACTGGTGTCTTTGTCGATGCGGTGCACCAGTCCCACCGTGGGATCGTTGGGGTCATAGTTGGGATTGTCGCGCAGGTGCCATGCGAGGGCATTGACCAAAGTACCGCTATAATTGCCACAACCTGGGTGCACCACGAGACCAGCAGGCTTGTTGATGACCACCAGTTGGTCGTCTTCGTAAACCACATTGAGGGGAATGTCCTCAGGTTTGATACTACTGTCAAATTTAGGGCGATTGAGCATCAAAGTCACCACGTCATTGGGCTTAACGCGGTAGTTGCTCTTCACGGCACGCCCATTGACATGGATGCAACCAGCTTCGGCAGCCGCTTGGATGCGATTGCGCGAGGTGTCGTGCATGAGATTGATGAGAAACTTATCTACACGCAGAAGCTGTTGTCCTTTGTCGGCTACCACTCGATAGTGTTCATAAAGTTCACCCTCTCCGGAAGTGGCGGTAATTTCCACCTCTTCGCTGGAAGGAGCAGACATTTCGAGTTCGTCAAAATCAAGTTCTTCTTCAAAACTCACGTTTTGCGTCATATCGTTGAGCTAAATGGGATGTATAAATAAGGCGGTCTAGCGATAGACTGCTCTTGGGATAAGCTAAAAGTGTTTACTCTTCTCCCACGAGTGTTGTGGTGTCGCGCGAAAAGTAGAGTCGGTCGAGAGAGTCATTGCCATTAAACTCCTCATCTTCTGCACCATCTCCCACCACTAGGGTGAGGGGGATTTTGACATTTAGGCGTTCGCCAGAGCGCACTTCTCTTCCACGCACTTCAACGGCATAGACCCAGTCGCGGTCACCACGGATGCGACGAATAGGCGTCAAGCGAAATCCGAGAATCTCGAGACGCATACGAGCTTCGCGCAACGAACAGTTGTCGGCAATATCAGGAAGCGCCACAGGACGTGGAGAAGCAGCATTGACCGTGAGATGAATGAGCCGGTTCAACTTGACTTTGTAGCCTGGCAATAGGTCTTGGTCGAGAATGACGTCGGCAAGTTCACGAGGATTGTAGCCGGTGTCCACCACCTCAGCGCGCATGCCCAAAGCCTGAAGTTTGCGAATCGCGACCTCAGCACGCTGTCCACGCACATCGGGCACAGCGACAGTCTCGCCGTGATGCGTATAGAAATGGAGAAAGACAAACAAGCCCACGATGACCACCACAAGGGTGAGTACCATTGCGAGAAGATTTCCCCACAAATAGCGTCCTGTCAGTCTTTGGTAGAATTCTTTGAAGGTCATAACTCTGCAAAGTTACTGCAATATCTCCAATATACAAAATATCACCTCTAGAAAGAAAGCGCAAGTTTTTGATTTTGCAGGGGCAGAAGTAGCAAGTTGTTTTGGCACACTCGGAAAGGGCACAAAAAAAGAGCAACTCTTGCGAGCTGCTCTTGTAGGAGTTGTTCTGTAGAAACAAAGTAGAAGGTTTACTTCTTGCCGTGTACTTCATCAGATACAGTGAGCTTCTTGCGGCCCTTAGCGCGACGAGAAGCCAAAACACGACGACCGTTAGCAGTCGCCATACGCTGACGGAAACCATGCTTGTTGTTTCGCTTGCGATTGTGGGGTTGGAACGTTCTTTTCATTGTTGTTTTATATCGATATTATTATTATTCGTTGGGCAATGACTTGAGCCATCAAAGGATAACTCGGGTCCATTCGAGGTGCAAAGTTAGCACATTTTCTTGGCACAACCAAGAAATCTGCGTATTTTTCACACGCAGAGCCGATTTTCACCCTTTTCTCCGCAGTAAAACGCGGATTTTTGCCTAAAACCTTGCAGAAGCTGCTGCTAGATTATTGTTCTTGCGCAACTAGATTATTGATCTTGCGCAAAACGCTGTGCTTGTTCTGCAATCAACGCTTCGTCGTCGAAGTAGTTGATTTTCATAGCACGACGCACATCTGCCAAGGTGTCGGCTGCTACGGCACGCGCATCTTCGCAACCACGACGGAGCATATCATAGATAGCAGGGATGTCCTTTTGGAACTCTAGGCGACGAGCGCGGATGGGTTCAAGGGTTTCGTTGAGCACTTTCTCAAGAAATTTCTTGCACTTCACATCTCCGAGACCTCCACGCATGTAGTGCGCCTTCATCTCATCGAGATTTGCATAGTCGGGAAGGTAGAGTCCGAAATGCTCATCGCGGCAGAACGCATCGAGATAAGTGAAAACGGTGTTTCCTTCCACGTGTCCAGGATCATTGACAGAGAGGTGAGTGGGGTCGGTGTACATCACCTTCACTTTCTTACCCATTTCCTCAGCCGTCTCAGAGAGGTAGATGCAGTTACCCAAAGACTTAGACATCTTAGCCTTTCCATCAATACCAGGAAGGCGCATGCAAGCCTGATTGTCAGGGAGCATGATATTGGGCTCTACGAGAGTGTCGCCATAGATGTGATTGAAGCGGCGCACGATTTCCGTAGCTTGTTCGATCATGGGGCGTTGGTCTTCCCCCACTGGCACCACGTTGGCACGGAAAGCAGCGATGTCGGCAGCTTGAGAGATGGGATAAGTGAAGAATCCCACGGGGATACTTCCTTCAAATCCGCGCATACCGATTTCGGTCTTCACCGTTGGGTTGCGCTGCAAGCGGCTCACCGTCACCAAATTTTGGAAATAGAAAGCCAACTCACAGAGTTCGGGGATTTGGCTTTGGATAAAAATGGTCACCTTCTCGGGGTCGAGACCGCAAGCAAGGTAGTCAAGCGCGACTTCCACCACATTTTGACGCACCTTCTCAGGATTGTCCGTGTTGTCGGTCAAGGCTTGTGCATCGGCGATGAAGACAAACATCTTGTCGAAGTCGCCTTGGTTTTGGAGTTCTACGCGGCGACGGAGCGAACCCACGTAGTGTCCGATGTGAAGACGACCAGTGGGACGGTCGCCCGTTAGCATGATTTTGGGAGTTGCCATAGGGTTGTATTCTTTTCTTTGGCTGCAAAATTACAATTTTTGAGCGGATTGACCAACTAGCAGGACAGAATTGCCCTAGCTTTAGCACTCGATGGTCAGTCCGTCATAGGCGAAGCGCACCCCTTCGGGCAGTTGTTCGTCCATCTCGGCTTGTTTGCCTGCCGTGTGGCACATGTGGATGAAATAGGTGTGTTCGGCACCCACTGCCCTACTAAATTCGATCGCCTCATCAATGGTCTGGTGCGTGGCATGCACCTCGTGGCGGAGTGCACTCACCACAAGGGTTTTCACCCCTGCGAGCTTCTCCATCTGCTCTTCCCCTAGCCTCGACATATCGGTGAGATAAGCCAGCGATCCCATGCGAAATCCGAGGATGGGCAATTTGCCATGATACACCCGAATGGGCACAATCTCATTGTCACCGATGGTGATGGACTGCTCCACATCCAGATGGTTCATCGTGAGTTTGGGCGCACCAGGATAATGCTTCGCGCCAAACACATAGCCCATGTGGTTGGTGATGGCACTTGCCACGTTGGGTTCTGCCCAAACATCGATGGAATGGAAGTAGCTAAAGGGACGGAGGTCGTCCAATCCTGCCACATGATCGAAATGCTCGTGGGTGAGCAGCACCGCTTCTATGCAGGGCATGGCATAATCAAAGCGAGGAGCTTCGTGTAGTCCCATCTTGCGCGCTTGTTCGTCGCTCATTTCGCTCATCTTGCGCACAGAATAAGGTACTGACGTGTCGGCGTTGTAGGGATGCTCTGCAATAAATCGGAGCATCTGTGTGCGAAAGTCAGGACCACAATCCAAGAGAATGAGTCGATGGTCATCTGTTTCGACCAATGCGGAGCAGCGCAGGCGTTTGTCTCTCTGATCTTCCGACCGACAAACTTCGCATGAGCAGCCCATTTGTGGGACACCGATAGAAGTGCCCGTGCCTAAGAAATGAAGTTTCATACTTCTTTATGCTGATTTTAAACGCGAAGTTACGCATTTCCCCTCTAGAATTCAAGACTATCTGAACTGAAATGTGTATCTTTGTAGGCTCTCTTCTCGTAAACAGGCGCTATGCCGCTTAAGATTGTCCCAGAACTAGAGATGAACCCCACGAAGAGAGGGGCGCACTCTTCTCCATCCTTACCCCGACACTCCTTTATGGCTTTGAACTCCTCTTCTACCGATGCCACTACCCTCCTTTCCAACTACTCCTATCGCGACATTTGGAAGATTGCTTTTCCCGTGCTCATCAGTGCGCTGGTGGAGCAATTAGTCGGCATGACCGACACCGCCTTCCTGGGGCGCGTGGGGGAAATCGAATTAGGTGCATCTGCCTTAGGTGGCATCTTCTTCATCGTGGTGTTTATGCTCATCTTGGGCTTTTGTTCGGGCGCACAAATCTTGATGGGTCGTCGCAATGGCGAGCAGAACTACCAAGACATTGGTGTGGTGTTCTATCACAGTCTAGCGTTTCTCAGCGTCACTTCCACAGTAATTCTGATTATCATCCAAACCTCAGGTCCCTATCTGCTGTCTCGCGTCATCAGTAATCCTCAAGTCTACGAAGCCGCTTGGACCTATCTGGAGTGGCGCATGTGGGGCATCTACTTCAGCATGGTGGCTTGTCTGTTTCGCGCGTTCTTCGTCGCCACTACTCAGACGGGCACCCTCAAGTTCAACTCCATCGTGATGGTGCTGAGCAATGTGGTGTTCGACTACTTGCTCATTTTTGGTCACTTCGGATTTCCCCAACTCGGCATCGCTGGAGCTGCCATCGCCTCTTCGATGGCAAGCGGATTTTCTATGCTCTTTTTCATCGGCTATACGTGGTGGAAAGTGGATTATCACAAATTTGCCCTCCACCGCTTGCCCAAGTTTAAGTGGCGTCTACTGGGCAAGATGCTCAATATCTCCATTTGGACGATGGTGCAAAACTTCCTTTCGCTCACCACATGGTTCGTCTTCTTCATCGCCGTGGAGCATTTGGGCTCTCGCGAACTGGCAGCCACCAACGTGATGCGAGCTATCTCCAACTTCATGTTCGTCACCCTTGTGGCGTTTGCCTCCACTGCCTCCACCCTCACCTCCAACCTTCTCGGAGCTGACCATCGTGAAGCCGTAGTGCCCATGATCAAACGCGCCACCCTCATGGCAGTAGTGTCCATCGTGCCCTTGTGGATGCTCCTGTGGATATTCCCAGTGCCCATCGTGGGCATCTTCACCAACGAAGCTCCCACCATAGCGGCTTGCATCGAGCCCTTGCGCGTGTTGAGTGTGAGTTCTACCTTGCTCGTTCCTGGCTTCATTCTCTTCAGTTGCATCTCAGGTTCGGGCAACACGCGCTCTGCCCTCGTCATCGAACTTATTGCCCTATTCTTCTATGTAGGTTTCATCAGTTATGTCGTGTTCTATTTGCGTTGCAGCCTCACCGTGGCTTGGTGTGCCGAGCTTTTCTATTCGCTCACCTTGCTTCTGGGATCTTTCCTTTATATGCGTCGTGGCACGTGGCTCAACAAGAAAATATAGTCTTCACGACTCGTGTGAGAGTGCTATCGCATAGCGTGTTTTTCCGAGAAGGTAATTGCCGTTTTATCTTCCTTCTCTCTACGAACAACGTCCGTGTCAAGTTATCATACCTTGACACGGACGTTGCTATTTTCCTTTTCTCCGACTCGTCTCCACTTCTCCACCTCTCCCTTGCCAGAAATAAAACGTCGGAGATTTCTAAAATTATCTCCCACGTTTTTCCAAAAATCTCCCACGTTTTTTCAAAAAACTCCCACGTTTTCTCATTTATATCGGAGATTTTTCCAATCCCTTTCCAACTATATAGTTCCGCACAAGTCTGCAATTATTTCTTCTAGCTTGACTTTTTTCTGATTTCATCTTGGCTTTTCAGCTGCGATAATAGAATAATTTTGCAAGGAATCAACCTCTTATCCACATAAAAGTCAGCAAACGTCTGGAAAAACAAAAAAAAACATGTATATTTGCCCTTAAGTTCTAGATAGCCCTGAACTTCTTATTCAAATCTACCACAAAAAGAAACAACATTATACCATAAAAGTAATCTATTTGTCCATGAATAGAAAATCTACAACGATGGCGCTCACCGCCGCCCTACTCACACTTGCCCTGCAAATACCTGCTGCCAAGGCGCAAAGTGTGATTTTCCCACAAACGCAACAAGCTGGCACAGCACTTCTCGAACATAGCGGAAGCAACTTTGTGCTGAAAAATCAGCTCCTCACAGCCACTTTCACACTGCAAGGTCAGCAACTTCGCTTCGGAGGATGCCCAGAAATGGACCTTAAAGCAGGCACAGAACTCTTTGAACTACGTCTCGGCAACGGTAGTCAAGTGATCAAGTCGTCTGAAATGACACTCGTGGGTGGTGTAAAAGAAATCAACTACACAGCCAACGATAAAGCCACTCGTGGTGCTGAAAAACTTGCAGGAAAAGCCATCGAAGCAACCTTCACCAAAGACAAACTCACAGTGACATGGCGCGCTATCCTCAGAGATGGTAGCCACTACATTCGCACCGAAATCGAACTCAAGGCGTCCGATAACGTGAAAATGAATGCTGTGCTTCCCATGCTCTACGAAGTGGATGCCGTGAAAGCCAAGACCACTCCCAAAGTTGTGGGCAACACGCGCGGTGCTGTGCTGCTTAGCGACAAAATCTTTGCCGGACTAGAAACGCCTACGGGCAAAAACTCTGTCGGTGGCTTGGAGACTATGGGGGAATTTTCACCCAACTCATGGACTGACCAGTCGTTTTCATGGACACCTGGTGAGGCTGCTCCCCAAGAATTGCTAAAACAATTTAAGGCTGAAGAGATTGCAGGCACTCGAGGCTATGTAAATTTCAAAGAAAAGGGCGAACAGCATTTCACTTTCACCTACAAAGGAGGAACCCATCGTCTCAACATTATTGGTGTGGACGCTGTCAACCTTAAGGGCGAAGTGGTGGCAAAGGATTATCACAAGGGATTTGCAGGTGGCAGCCACGGGCAAAACAAATATACGCTCAACATTCCCGAAGCTGGGGTCTACACTCTTCGCTATTTTGCAGAGACCAAGACTGAGACAATCACTTCCAACGGACAGATTTCGCTCTCCAAGCCTCTAGGCAAAGTGGTGGTGGTGAATGATTTGCTACCAGGTTCGGCACTTCAATACAAGAAGGCTGAGAAAGGAGCAGCTCCCACGGAAACCGCCAAAGAAGGTAGCCGAACCATGGGGGAAGATGCTTCATTCAATACTAAGTGGACAGTGGCTGATTGGAAACCCGTGACGCACTACCCCTCACGTGTAGGAGAGTTGGGCTATGAGGCTAACCACACACGACAAATAGAAATACCTGTATATTTCACCGCACTTGGTGTCATGACTACAGAGTTCCAATATAAGAGTGGAAATCACGCTCTCAACCTCGTGGGTGTCGACCTCCTTGATGCCGAAGGAAAAGCGGTAGCTTATGATTATCACAAAGGAAAGACAGGAACTCAAAACAATCGTAATACTTTCCAATTTAATGTCCCCTTTGCAGGCAACTATACCCTTCGCTTCTTGGCGCAAAGCAAAGATGAGACCATCGAATCAAACGGTGTAATCAACGTAACTCTGCAACAAACCGACACTTTACACCTAGCAGCTGCCGAGAGTGTGGCTTTGCAAGGATTGTGGAGCCGCAACACCACACTTCTTCCTTCACAACCTTGGAAAGTGAGTGCTGTAGTGGGATTGGTGGCTAAAGATCAGCCTCGTCGTTCATTCCTTGCCTATAGTGAGCGCGAGCGTGCAGTGCCCTGGCGTGCTATGCCTGCCTACATCTCATGGTACGAACTGAATATCGATCGCAACAATGACCGCAACTACACGGGCAATATGCACGACTATCAGTGCGAAGATGTGATGCGCGAATGGAAAAAACAACTTTACGACCGCTATAAAACGAACGTAAACTCTTTTGTTTGGGACGATGGTTGGGATTTTTATGGACCATGGACTTTTAATAAGAACTTCCCCAACGGATTTGCAGAAACCGACCGACTGGCTCGGTCTATGGGCTCGGGCATCGGTGCTTGGCTCGGTCCTGTAGGTGGCTATGGACAGAGTGGAAACTACCGCCGTGCTTACTGGAATGGTAAAGGCGGCATGCAACTCTCTAATCCAGCCTACTATAAGGCGTTCACCGATGCTATTACCGACCTTTGCAACAAGCGCGGCTACGACTTCCGCTTCTTCAAGTTTGATGGCATCAGTGACCTCTTCTCTGCCACAGGACCTAAGAACGATGCAAACGGCGATGAGAATGCAGAAGGTATCATCAATGCAGAACGCATGGTGCGCGAAACCATCAAGCCCGACATCTTCTTCAACACCACTGTGGGCACATGGGCTTCTCCCTTCTGGTTCCACTACACCGATGCAGTGTGGCGTCAAGAGAATGACTATGGAGAAATCGGTAACCAAGGTACGGACCGTGAAAAGTGGATTACCTATCGCGACCGCTTGGTGTATCAAAACTTCGTGCAAAACTCTCCTATCTGCCCCATCAACACCTTGATGACACACGGATTCATCCTCTCCGACTTTGGCAATGTCTCTAAGTCGCGTGACTATGACGGCATCGTGCGCGAATTGCGTTGTGCCTTCGCTTGTGGTTCGGGCATGGTGGAACTCTACAACGACTACGCTTTGATGAATCGCATCAACGGTGGACGTCTATGGGGCGACCTCGCCGAGTGCTTGCAATGGCAAAAGAACAATGCCGACGTGTTGCCCGACGCACACTGGGTAGGCGGAAATCCTTGGACGGGTTCTAAAGCGGAAGTCTACGGTTGGGCTTCTTGGAATGGACCGAAAGCCACCCTCGCACTGCGCAATCCCGCTACTACACCACAAGTGTTCAAAACCACTTTGCGCAAAGCCCTCGAAGTGCCCGCACACGTGACAGACACCTACATCTTTACCAAGGCTTTCGGTAATCAAGCCACACTTGAGGGTTTCCAAGAAGGACAAGCTATCAATCTCGACACCGAACTCACACTTACACTCCCTGCATCTTCTGTATTTGTGTTTGACGGACGCGATAGTAAAGTTCCAGCGGTTGCCACCACAGGCATCAGCTTTGAGAATGCTCCTGTGGAAGTGGCTCCTGGACAGCACAAAGCTCTCGTGTGGTTCTTGGCTCCCACCAATGCTACAGACAAGTCTTTGCAGTGGACTTCTGAAAATCCCGAAATCGCTACGATTAAAGATGGTGTGGTCTACGGCGTGAAGGAAGGTGAAGCAACCCTCAAAGTCACTACTTCTGGTGGACAGTCAGCCACTATCAAAGTGCAGGTGAAGAAACCTCTCTATGCCCTCAACTTTGATGCCAATGCCAATACGACAAACAAAGGACGCGAACTCAAAAATTTAGTGTTCACCCTTGCTGATGGCAAGAAGATGACCTACACAATGCCCAGCAACAAGAAGGCTTATGTGGATTTGACCACCGATGCTGCTCAATACCTCAAAGTAGAAGAGGGTGGTACTCTGGTGACTTCTCAAGTGAACTGGCAAGGTAGCTGGATGCACGCATACTTCTATCTCGATGCTGACCAAAGCGGACAATTTGAAGTGGAGAAAATTTCCGACCCCGAACTTGTGGCTTGCAGCTACTACCACAACGAACAAAAGAATGCTGAGGGAGTGAGCGCACAATCCAACAACAACCCGGGCATGTCGAAAGAGTTCAGCTTCAAGGCTCCCGAAAAGGCTGGACGCTATCGCCTTCGTTTCAAGATTGACTGGGACAACATTGACGCAGGCGGTTCTATCGCTGAGGGCAATTCGCTCTTGAGCAACGATGGTAAAGTGGTGGATATCCTAGTCGAAGTGGTGAATCCCTCTGGCATTAAGACTAACACAGCGAATGCTACCACAACGACTCAAACTTACAACCTTTCTGGTCGCCAAACCTCTACCCCCGACCATGGTGTTTACATCGTGAATGGTCGTAAAGTGGTGAAATAACTTGCGTCACTCATCACCTTCTACTCTCCCCTTATTCCGCAGAGACGGAATGAGGGGAGATTTTTGTGTCTTCATTCCTTTCCTACTTGCCCAGAGCAGGCGTTTCTCATTCGAGATATGGTATTGTCCAAAAAAGGAGGTGACCTTAAACAGAATTGGAGTTAATAATAAAAACGTCATTCAATTATAATAAGACCCCCCTCATTATAATACTATAATGAGGGGGGAATATCTGGTAGAAGCCGCCCGAAGCGTAACATCTCCCTATATATAATATCGCGAAAATAGCGAAAACTCCGCGAACCACCAAGTAATTTGCGGAGCTACTGCTTTCTTACCTTGTAATTTGCCCCAAGAACCTGTACACATTGACGTTCTCTAGCAACTCTTCGTGGTTGTGGTTAGTGTGAGTCGTGATAAGCTCCATGCCGTGGAAGTGGTCATCTCGTAACCCTCTAACAACGGAGAAAATGCGCTCTGACAACTCGAAGGCTGCCAAGTGGGAACAATACGAAAGGGATTGGGATAGATACTACCTGCAATATCGCACGGTGGAGATAGTCATGTCCGCGAGTATGTATTACCGACGATTGCTTTGAAAACGGAGGAGCTATAACAGAAAAGCAAATTGATGATAGAACAAATGCTATATGGAATAGTCCAGAGTATCTTCACGACTATGTACTGGGTTATCAAGGGTGAACTAAGAATATACAAGAAGCCATAGTAAGTTGTACTATGGCTTCAGGTTCTGCAGGGTATCCCCTGCTTTCAATGGTTTTCGTTACGCTCCCACGTTGCAAAGTTAGAAAAAGCTCCGCGAACCACCAAGTGATTTGCGGAGTTTTTTCCGAGTAAGACACTATTTACTAAAGAGATACTTCATAACAAAGTAGAAAAGCACTCAAGGCAGCACTTAGACATGCAGTAGTCAGTTCGCCATTCCTTGAGAGCCTTTCTTGTTGCAAATATAAAAACAACTCCGCAAACCACCAAGTGATTTGCGGAGTTGTTCTTTACCCGTGTGTAATTTCCCCAAGAACCTATATACATCGATGTTCTCCAGCAACTCTTCGTGGTTGTGGTTGGTGTGGGTCGTGATAAGCTCCTTGCCGTGGAAGTGCTCACCTCGTAACCCTCTAACACCGGAGCAAATGCGATCTGACAACTCAAAGGCTGCCAAGTGGGAGCAATACGAAAGGGATGAGGATAGATACTACCTGCAATATCGCACGGTGGGAGATAGTCATGTCCGCGAAGAGCACGCTGCACTCAAGGGTACGGCCTTGCCAGTCTCGCACCTATTCTGGGACACTCATTTCCAAACTAATGGATGGAATTGTCGCTGTTTGGCGGTGCAGGTGCGCAACTCTTCTCACGAGCAGACATCCGAGGAGGAACTGTCTAAGCGCACCAAGGCTCTAGCTGAGCAGCAGGCAAAGAGTAAGGCAAGAGTGGGATATTTCGTTTTAATTCTGACAAGCAACGCAAGGTATTTCCCGACTACAATCCCTACACTATCAAGCGATGTAACGACTGCGACTTAGCAAGAGGCAAGGGTTCTTTAACCTTTCTACCCAATAGCGAAAATTGCGCTGGGTGCAAGCTCTTAAAAAATTGTTTCAACGACAAAACTAAAGACATATTTGGGAAGCTGCGCAAACACTACAAGAAAGAAATGATGCAAACGCTAAATAAGAAGACTGTAAAAAGAAAAATTACCGAGAATAGTTCAGAATCAGACCCTAAGATAAAACAGAAGCCTCAGTAATGCGATATAACGATTTCTATCGTCATGAAGGGAATAGACCACATGATTAACGATTTGCACAGGGCTTATAAAAAATACGAGGAAGATAGGACTATTCCTTTTTATTGCTGTCCGGTAAAAGTTTAGCCACAGCAAATTTGTTTTCTGACCTCCGCTAAACAGGTTGATTCATCTTACCTCATCTAAAGTTCCCCTTTTTCTGTTCTTCGCAAGCGCTTTTCTAGCGTACAGCCGTTGTATACGAAGATCCGATACACGAAAATCAATAGACTTCGCCATACTCTAAGGCTCTCAGAGACTAAAAGTACACATTTGGTCACATCTCGTGTCTTCCATTCTCTCGTTTTAGCGGACAGCCGATGAATGATAGTCGGAAATAGGGGCTTACTATTCTAGAAAGAAATCCGCAACGCCTTTTGATGGGCGTTGCGGATAGGAAAATCGTGTCATTTTGAAGTTTAGCGGACAGCAATAATTCCTTTTATAGATTATGACGACCGTCTTGATATTAAAGAAATTCTCAATAAAGCTCGTTATCATAGTACTGCTCCCGACACAAAGAACAAGGTGAAAACGGCTACAAATGTTCACTACTTCGTAGGACAAAAGTTTGGGATAAATGTCCTTCGCCTAGAAAAAAAAGAGAAATGATGGTAGGGGTTCTGAAAAAACGAAGTCGAGCATATCCTGTATGCTGTAAATAGAAAAGAACGCTCCAAAGGCGGCACTTAGACATAGAAAAGTCATCTCGCCACTCCTGTATAGCGTCCTAATAATGTAACAAAGATAACAACAACTCCGCAAACCACCAAATGATTTGCGGAGTTTTTTCGAGTAAGATACTATTTACAAAAGAGATACTTCATAACAAAGTAGAACTCCCCTAGGACGTTTGTTGCCAATGTTGTAACGAGATCTATGAGTACTGGGGTTTCTAGCACTGCACATCCAAAACCAATGAAAAAACCAAATCCAAAACAACGGCAAGATAGCCTACCACCAGAAAAAAATGCCCCAATCCCATATTTCTTGCGCTCTTTGCAATCTTGTTAATTTACTTTCAAACTTTTCTTTCTTTAGAGCATACTCTAGAAGCTGATATTTCGTTGCTAACGTACTCTCTTGTTCGGAATCGCTTATTTCCAGCTGTTTTGCATCAAATAAAGCAGAAGAGACTTATTGACTCATTGCTCAGCTCATTTATTACTCACTTTGTTTAAGAAACGACGTCCCGAATTGGGGTTAAAAGGTCTTACCGCTTTATCCTTTGTCTCCCTACAACGTCCGTGCCAAGTAATACTTCCTTGACACGGACGTTGCTGTTTTCCGTTCACTGACAAATCTAAAAGAACTATACAACTTAGCATGGAGACTTGCTCAAAAACAAACGACTTTTTTTGAGAAAGCTCCGATATTTACTCTTATGTTTTCGATATTTCTTATATTGGTTCCTACTTTTGCGTAGAAATATAGGTAGATTTTCGTAATGATTGCCTTCTTTACTATATAAGAAAGAAACTAGCGAAGAACAGAAATTAGAATTAAGAGTTTTCGCACAAAGCATTCTTCTAAATCGGTCTAAACAAGGCTCTACTTTACAATAAAACTTTCTGAATTTGGCATAACCTGGGTAATGATAAAACCAGTCATAAGTAAGTAGTAACTTCCAATAAAAGTCTTCTTCACTACCCAAACAACAATACTTTTTAGCTACGTCAGGAATCTTTGTAAAATCGTTTTTTCTATAAGCACACTTAAACCAAATTGCCCTAGCCTGTTGTGACATAATGTGCGCTAAAGCAACATCTATTTTCACACAACTTAGTTGAGCCCAAACAGCTCTAATCTCTTGAAGTGTATCCATATTGAGTTCATCTACAATAGGACCTAAAGTATCATCCTTACAATCTATAGCAAGCAGGCCGTTTCTATCATATTTCACTAATGATTCTGCTTTTTCCATTAGCATTATGGGCATAATCCGACGATCACCTCTACTTCCATTACAATAACATCCATTTTTTAACCCCTTACTTTTTTGCCCATTACAAGCCACCACTAAATTAGCTAGCCCTGTTATATGTGGTATTTTAGATTCATTTTCGATATCATCAATACTATTGAATCTCTTTTTTGCAAATTCATAAGCCATTACAACATAATCACGCAAAGCTGGTGCATGGTCTGTATAGTATTTATACTCTATCGCTTGCTCTTGTTCTGACTTTCTAGACAGAGATCTTGGTATTACATGTTCGAAGTTAACTTTACCTGCTTCTCGACTAAGCTTACGCATACAATAACAACAACGTGACTCTCCATATGACCTCTGTTCTTCAAAAAGTAGATTCTGCCACCCACTATTCCCATCTCGATAAAGACTCTTTTTAAAATCTTTATAAGAACTTACATAATTATTAGGGTCTGGTAAAGGTTTAGCGACATCTGCCTTGTAACAATCTTTTAAAAATCGAATATTAACAGCATGAGTTTCTTTGTGCTTACTATATTTATCAATATACATCATAAGACCTTGCTTTTTCTATTAGCTCTTTGATAAATTCATGCTCATGCCCTAACTTATCAGTTAATTCCCTAAGGGTTGTCTCTGCCTCTGTCTTCATCCCCAAAGAACAATACACTAGATAATCATCTCCCCCTTTTTTTATTTCTCGATTTCGAGAAGCTGTTCCCATAAAATCTCTCAAAGTGGAATTATAATCTAGACCATAAATAATGGGCAGTCTTTCTGCTACTTCCTGATTTTCTTCCAGAAATAATACTTGGTTTGCAAAAACATCAGGGCTATATCCTTCAGCGATCATTTTTTTGTTTGTCTCTAGATTTGCTACTACAGCAGCAGAATGAGACGTGAATATGAACTGCACATAAGGAAATACTTTAGTAAAACACTGCACAACCTCTTCCTCTAAAGAAGGGTGTAAATGTAAATCAATCTCATCTATTAGCACTACACCACTTGGTTCTTTTTTTTCATTAAGTATATAAGAACGGTAAGCTAAATCCAAAACTATAGAATAAAGACGACGATACCCTGCTGGCAAATCTTTAAATGGACTACTTTTCCCATTCTTAAACATAATCTTCAATTCCAGACTATCATTTGTTGTTGCAAAAACTAAAGAATCTATGTCATACTGTCTATCCTTCATATTGGGTAGCAGTTTTGAAAACTCTACCAATTTACTCTGTACGAAATTAATTTCTTCATAGAGTGGGATATACTGAATACTAATGGATTTCTCCTCATCCTTTGCAGATTGATAGTCATCATTACACAGCAGCTCTTCCTTAGTGTACTTTATCTCCAGGCTTTGCATAAGGCTTGATATTTTATTAAGCCTCTGATAAAGTGGAGCAATACCTAATAATTGTTTACATAAACGGGTTTCCCAAATTGAAATACATGCTGTTTCTAAATCCCATTGATAATAACCAAAATTTCGGGGGATTCTCTCTTTGTCAATAGTATTAAGAGCAAATTTGGTCAATTTTGTTGGTTTATGTGGGAAAGAATCTGAAAAACATGCTATCAAGGGTAAATCAGCAGATTTTTCTTTCCACTGAAACATAAATTGCTCAAACGCTTTCTTATACCTAGTAGAATAAAGAGCTGCATTAGCTGTAGAACGTTTATAAAGCTCCCACTCCAATTGTTGACCATTATAGCATGCAACTCCTTTTATTGAGGCGTCTGTAACGGTAGTTCTAGAACCAGAATCATAATAATAGTCGGAGTTAGAAAAGGAGTTAACATTCAAAGAAGGATTGCCAGCTGAGAGAATATCATCTCCTAATTTATTATTATTGGAAAAGATAAAACTTAAAGCTATCTTTATAGCATCTATTAGCGCAGTTTTACCTGCGCCATTTTGTCCTATAACGATTGTTGTTTGTGGCGTAAAAGAGACTCGACATTCTTTAAAGCCTCTGAAATTTCTGATTATCAACGATTCTAGTTTCATGTTCCTTATACATCAAAACAATATAAATATAATCATAGAGTATCTAGTGTAATATCCACTATTTGTACTCTTCAAATCTACTACTTTTTGTAATTTCGATTAAGTTATATAAGGGTCTCCCGACATTTGGAGTGATAACAGCTAGTTGTTGATTATCAACTACTAGCACCATCACTCTATATATTAAGCCCTTTATTTTCGGAGATTTATAATATGCTAATTAGTAGTGCAGGAGTTTCAAGAACCTCCATCTTCACTTCATTTAGTCTAAATCCATTATTAATGAGAAGGTTATGAAGAGAATTATGTCTCAGATTTTGAGTATCATTCATAGGTTATCACTCCAATTGTCGGATGAACCATATTTAGAAGCGTGCACCCACCTGCACATCAATCGTGTTGTAGTGACCAGCACGAAGAGAGAGATTGCGGTCTACAGTGTGGGTGTAGTTCACTTGGAAGTTGTAGTTCTTGCCCAGGGAGTAATTGGCAGTAAGCCCCCAGTTGGTGACTAGACCATCCCAACGAGTGGCATCATCGCGGTAGCAATCCCAACGACCATAAAACTTGAGGTTTTGGCATTGTGGCACAGGCACACCCAACATGGCATACCAACCATCACTTCTGGTGGCACCTCCTTTGGTGGTACCTCCCACACTGTGCGCATATTCAGCACGTGCACTCACGGCACCTTCGTAGGTGAAACCGAGGTCGTAGCGCACACGACGTAGGCTCTCGGTGGGATTTTTCTCATTGGTGTAATAACCATTCCATCCGAAAGCACCGATGCGCAATTCCTTGGTGGGCATCACCCACAAACCACCTATGAGGTCTTTGTGCTTGTCTATGTCCATGTGGTTGGTGCCTTGACCATTGTAGACGCCCACTTGATAGTGCAAGAGGCGATGTCCATCGGCTTGTGGCAAGAAATCACCTTGCATCTGGAAACCGATGTCGCGACCATTCGACACATGCTCACCAATACGATCGTTGATGCTCTGTAGTCTCTGGGTCATTTGTGAAAAGGATCCCATGCCCACATTCATGGGATGGATGGGATTTTCAAAACCGAAGCAGCGTTTGAACTGCCCCAAACGAGGTTGCCATTCGGCAAATCTAGTCCATTCTGCGTAAGCATCTAGCACTCTAGCCCCTCGATCAATGCCGGGTGCCCCACTGAGTTCTAGTTGCAAACGATAGCCCACATCATTCCACACCTTACCATGCGCAAGGGCACGAACGATGCGGACATTGAAACTACCATCAGTAGCTTTATCTTTGCGATCGGTGTGAGAATACTGTGTGATGATGCATCCTCCAAGATTGAGGGTGGGCTTGAACTCTGGTCGGTGCTTTTCTGAAGTTTGGGCAGAAGAAGCAAAAAAATCCTCAGCGGGAGTAGATAGATTCGTTAATTGAGAAGATGAAGACAAGTCTTCCTGGTGGTTATCTGTAGGAAGGAGGACATGCGCATTGGCTTTTGTGGCAAAACAACCACAAACGGCGCAGGCTAGTAGGAAAGCAGAATGTCTCATGGGCTTGAGCTATCTATTATGTTATTAGGGTTTCGCTTGCAAAGATACAAAAAGAATGGAAACTACCTAAAGTTTGCCTTTATTTTTATTCCCCTCCTGCACCATCGACGCAATGTCCCTTTGCCCCTCTTGCCTTCGGTAAAAGCCTATCGCGCAGGAGCTGCGATTAACACACAAAAATGTCACGTCTACTTGCAAAAATAACTATATAAGCGTTGGAGAGTTCATTTTTTCTTTTTATATTTGCAGCATAGAAGTGAGCGAAAAAGCTCCCTCCACTCAGTAAAATATATCTCAATCATATCCATTATGGAAGAAATTCTCGAAAAACCCTACGTGATTGGCCTTGATATGGGCGGCACGAACTCCGTATTCGGAATTGTGGATCAGCGCGGTACTATCATTGCGCAAACAGCTATTTCTACAAAAGACTATCCCGACATCAACGACTATGTGGCAGCAGCAGTAAAGGCTTTGCAACCTGCTTTGGACGTGGTGGGTGGTATAGACAACATCCGCGGCATGGGCATTGGTGCTCCGAGTGGTAACTTCTATAATGGCACGATTGAACGCGCAGCCAACTTGATTTGGCAAGGTGAAGTGCCCATCTGCGACCTTTTTGAAAAGGCATTGGGCATCCCCGTTCGCGTGACGAATGATGCTAATGCTGCTGCCTTGGGTGAAATGACCTATGGTGTGGCACGTGGTATGAAGAACTTCATCATGATTACCCTCGGCACTGGTGTGGGTTCTGGCATCGTGGTAGATGGTCGCGTGGTCTATGGTTCTGATGGTTTTGCGGGCGAACTCGGTCACGTAGTGATTGATCACACAGAAGCTGGTCGTACATGCGGTTGCGGTCGCAAGGGTTGTCTCGAAACTTACTGCTCTGCTACTGGTGTGGCGCGCACTGCTCGCGAATTTTTGGTAAAATCTGATGAACCCTCTCCCTTGCGTGACATCGATCCAGATAAGATTACTTCTTTCGACGTGTTCCAAGCAGCAGAAAAGGGTGACAAGATTGCACTCGACATCTTTGAATATACGGGTACTCTTCTCGGTCGCACCTGCGCTGACTTCGCCACCTTCAACACTCCCGAAGCATTTGTATTCTTCGGTGGTCTTGCCAAGGCTGGTGAGTATTTGATGGACCCCCTCCGTCGCGCTTACGACCAACATGTGCTGAAGATTTTCAAGGTGAAAGCTAAGTTGCTCGTTTCTACCCTCAAGGGTGCTGAAGCTGCCGTGCTTGGTGCCTCTGCCCTCGGTTGGGAATAAGCCTACTAGAATGTAAAATGTGGTATCATCGACACCGCTCGATGATACCACATTTGCGCTATATACCCTTTCGATATACCTTTTACAGAACGTCTATTCTATACCAACAGAACCATGATTAAAGATCTCAATCAGCAAATAGCGGAGTGGCATGAAAACAATGAGCCTGCCAAGATTATTAAATTTCTCGAATCACTTCCCAAAAGCTCCCTCACCAACGAACGTATGGGCTGGTTGGCAAGAGCCTACAACAACTTAGCCAGTAAAGAAGACAACCCCGAGCACTACGAAACTGCGATTCGCGTGCTCGAAAGCATTAGAGACGAAGAGACGGAAAAAGACGAACTCTGGAATCACCGTATGGGCTTCGCGCTCTATCACCTTGACCGCGAGGGGGAAGCTGCCGAATACTTTATTCGCACACTTGAGGGTGAGCCTTATGAGTCGCTTGCTGCCGACACAAAAGAAATGCTCGCCGACTGCTACAAGTTCCTTGCCTTTCCCAGATACACCCAAGGTTCGTTTGCAGCCCGCGTGAAAAAAGCGTGGGAAGCCTTTGAGGAGCATGAAGCAGAGCTGCGCCAGCTCGTGGACAACGGAGCCTCTGGCGATGAAATCCAACAGTTGGCTTTCTCTAGTTTGAAATTAGCCTTCCCGAATCTTGCGTTTGAGATAGGCGCAAAAAACTACCATATCATCCTTTCTGCCGATGGCACTTGGATGCTCTATCCTCTTTTCCGCTTCTTCCTGAGTCGTATGCCCGAATCAGTGCGCGAGCATTGGAAATTCTCCATCGGCAGGACTGCCACCCCCGATTTGTCTGTCAATTTTGGTGAAGGTGTGATTTCTGCAGAAGAAGTGCTAGTGTATTTCACCAAAGATGAAGGTGGCGAAAGCGTTAGTGTAAGTGTTTACCACCCACTGTTGCTAGAGGGCGACAGCCCCGCTTGGTGGCGTGCCGAAGTGTTGGTCGATAATGCTGTGGGCGAATTGGTCAACACGGAGTTTGTATCAGCGATTAACGTGTTGGAAGAAGCACCGAACGAAGAAGATTGCATCAAACTCTCAGAACTTCGTGATATGCTTGCCATGCTTTATTCCAAGGATCCCCGTTGGGAAAACATTGATGTCATCTTGCAAGGCACGATGAACTATCGTTTCAAAGAAAGAGAGGGTATTGAACCCAGCGACCTCCGCTTTGACATCCAAACCGGCACAACGACTATTCCGCGTCTCGTAAGCGAGTTTGCGAAAGACGAATCGGGGCTCATGGACCTCTTCCATCGTTTCGGTTGTGTAGGCGGCTTCTTCGCTTTCGACGTGCCTGGGCTTGACGAAATGGACGAATCTCAGCGAGAAGCTGCCGTCGATGCGGCATGCTCTGCCCTCGAAAACCACCTCCGCACGCACCAAGAAGGCAATTGTGTTGACTTCATCGGTCGTGCTGTAGGACGCTTCCACGTTTATGTGGACTTCCTCGCCTACGATATCCGAGAGGTGTGCAATGCCGCCTTCGAATTCTTTAAACAATACGACACTTCTTTTGCAGCTTTCCAAGTTTATCGCCGCGACGTGGATTTCTACAACATGAAGAAGAATGAGGATTGATGGTGACCCTAGGGCACTTACCTACCTTCTTACTAGTTGATATGCCCCGAGCATCCGTGAGATGTTCGGGGCTTTTGTTGCCACCCCCCTCCGCTTGTGGAGCTTTTCGGACAGCAGCATATATGGGAGGTTGCAGTGGGTTAGCAGGCTGTACAAGTGTTTCTTGAGAACGACAGAGAGCGGACGGCAGAGAGCGTTTAACTAGAAACAAAAAATGCCACCCTACTCTAGAGTAGGATGGCAAATGTTTTGTCTACTTCAGACGAAGTAACAAGGGGGCAATGATTAGCCGTTAACCTTCTTCATGTGAGCGATGAGGTCGAGCACCTTGTTAGAGTAGCCGATTTCGTTGTCGTACCAAGATACAACCTTCACGAAAGTATCAGTGAGAGCGATACCAGCCTTAGCGTCGAAGATAGAAGTACGAACGTCACCGAGGAAGTCAGAAGAAACAACTGCATCTTCAGTGTAGCCGAGAACGCCGTTGAGTTCACCTTCAGCAGCTTCCTTCATTGCAGCGCAGATTTCGTCGTACTTAGCAGGCTTAGCCAAGTTAACAGTGAGGTCAACTACAGATACGTCGAGAGTAGGAACACGCATAGACATACCAGTGAGCTTACCGTTGAGCTCGGGGATAACCTTACCTACAGCCTTAGCAGCACCAGTAGAAGAAGGAATGATGTTGCCAGCAGCAGCACGACCACCACGCCAGTCCTTGAGAGAAGGACCGTCTACAGTCTTTTGAGTAGCAGTAGTAGAGTGTACAGTAGTCATCAAGCCATCAACGATACCCCACTTGTCGTGAAGAACCTTAGCGATAGGAGCCAAGCAGTTGGTGGTGCAAGAAGCGTTAGAAACGAATTGAGTACCCTTCACGTAAGTGTCGAGGTTAACACCAGTTACGAACATAGGAGTGTCGTCCTTAGAAGGAGCAGACATAACTACGTACTTAGCACCAGCGTCGATGTGACCTTGAGCCTTGTCCTTAGAAAGGAAGAGACCAGTTGATTCAACCACGTATTCAGCTTCTACTTCGTTCCACTTGAGGTCAGCAGGGTTGCGTTCTGCAGTGACACGGATCTTTTGACCGTTAACGATGAGCACGTTTTCTTCAGTGCAGAAATCGATAGTGCCGCTGAATTGACCGTGCATAGTGTCGTACTTGAGCATGTAAGCCAAGTAGTCTACAGGGCAGAGGTCATTGATACCTACAATTTGGATGTCGCTGCGGTTTTCTACAGCGGCGCGGAATACGAAACGGCCGATACGACCGAAACCGTTGATACCTACTTTAATCATGATAGATGATGTTGTTATGAAATTGAGTTGTTAGGATCAGGTTTTGAACATCAAATAGATGTCTTGCTGAACGAAAAAGGAGAAAAATAGGGTTCAAAACACTTTTTTCCCACTTTCGTACCGCAAAAGTACGAAGAAAGTTTTACTTTTGCAGTGCATTACAGATAAAAAAATCAGACAAATGTCTAAATCCACATTTTTTCAAGACTTTAAGGCGTTTGCCATCAAAGGAAACGCAGTAGATTTGGCTGTCGGTGTCATCATTGGTGGTGCCTTCGGTAAAATCGTATCCTCTATTGTAGACGACCTCATCATGCCTCCCATCGGTTGGCTCATTGGTGGTGTAGACTTCAAGGACCTTTCTGTGAAACTTCCCGCAGCTATAGAAGGACAAACAGAGGTGACTATCAACTATGGTAACTTCATCCAAACTGTTCTCGACTTCATCATCGTGGCTTTCTGCGTGTTCTTACTCGTGCGAGGCATCCAGGCTTTGAAGAGAAAGGACAAGGAAGAAGAAGAGGCTGCTCCTGCACCTCCTGCTGGTCCTACGCAGGAAGAACTGCTCACGCAGATTCGTGACTTGCTCGAAAAGCAATCTAAAGCTTAATGCCCAAGTGGCGCGGACGAACGAACGTGCGCGCCACTTGTCACTTTTTTCCGCCGATGTAGAGGAAGCCTTTTCTTACCAGCACCGGCGTTGTGACTTCCAGTTCGCCACACGACGATGCTCCTTAGTAGGTGCCTCCTAGCAGGTGTCCCTCTCTAATGAAGCATTATCATCTCACAGAAGCATTCTAAACACTATAGAAGCGTTCTAAACTCTATATATGCAACAGAAAATCATTATCCTCGACTTCGGTTCGCAGACCACTCAGCTCATTGGTCGTCGCGTCCGTGAACTTGACACTTTCTGCGAAATCTTGCCTTACAACAAGTTTCCGCACGATGATCCCTCTGTGATTGGTGTCATCCTCTCAGGTTCGCCTTTCAGTGTCTACGATCCAGAAGCCTTCCAGGTGGATCTTTCCAAGATTCGCGGTCGTCTCCCCATCTTGGGCATCTGCTATGGTGCGCAATATATGTCACACACCTATGGTGGCAAGGTGGAACCAGCCAACACGCGCGAATATGGTCGTGCTAACCTCACCACGTTTGAGCACACCAATCCTCTCTTCCGTGATTTTCACGAAAACTCTCAAGTGTGGATGAGCCACGGCGACACCATCACTGCCATCCCCGAAGGTTTCCGTTGCATTGCCTCTACTCCACAAGTGAAGTATGCAGCTTATCAAGCGGACAACGAGCAGTTGTGGGGCGTACAATTCCACCCCGAGGTGTTCCACTCACTCCAAGGCAGCACTTTGCTCCGCAACTTTGTGGTCGACATCTGTGGTAGCCGCCAAGACTGGAGCCCTGCCTCTTTCGTTGAAACGACTGTGGCTGAACTCAAGGAGCAACTCGGCAACGACCGTGTGATCCTCGGTCTCTCCGGTGGTGTGGACTCTTCTGTAGCTGCGGTGTTGCTCAACAAGGCCATCGGCAGCAACCTCACTTGTATCTTTGTGGACCACGGTATGCTCCGCAAGAACGAGTTTAACGCGGTGATGGAAGACTATAAATGCCTTGGTCTTAACGTAATCGGTGTGGATGCTAGCGAAAAGTTCTTCACAGAACTGGCTGGTGTCGAAGAACCCGAAAGCAAGCGCAAAATCATCGGTGCTGGTTTCATCGACGTCTTCAATGCTGAAGCTATGAAGATTACTGATGCGAAGTGGCTGGCACAAGGCACCATCTACCCCGACCGCATCGAGTCGCTCAACATCACCGGCAAGGTAATCAAGAGCCATCACAACGTGGGCGGTCTTCCCGAAAAGATGCACCTCAAGATTTGCGAACCACTCCAATGGTTGTTCAAGGACGAAGTGCGCCGTGTGGGTCGTCAAATGGGTATGCCCGAACATCTCATCAACCGTCACCCCTTCCCTGGTCCGGGTCTTGCCGTGCGCATCTTGGGTGACATCACTCCCGAAAAGGTGCGCATCCTTCAAGATGCCGACGATATCTTCATCCGTGGTCTCCACGACTACAAGGTGAAGATGGATGTGGATACGGCTCGCCGTGTGCTTGCTGCTGGTGTGCCTAACGATGCTCCCGAACATGGAGAAATCGAGGTTTCACTCTACGACCAAGTATGGCAAGCTGGTGTGATGCTCCTCCCTGTGAAGAGTGTGGGCGTGATGGGTGACGAACGTACCTACGAACAAGCCGTGGCACTCCGCGCCGTAACCTCTACCGACGCAATGACTGCCGACTGGAGTCACCTCCCCTACGACTTCTTGGCAAAGGTGAGCAATGAGATTATCAACAATGTGCGTGGCGTAAACCGCGTTTGCTACGACATCTCCTCAAAACCACCTTCAACCATCGAGTGGGAATAATCCTCTCACGACTACCCTCTCCGCTGCTCCACAGCAGGGAGAACACAAAAAACACCTCATTATGGCATCGAATCATAATGAGGTGTTTTGTTTGGAGTGGGGCTTACCTGATAAGGCTTTCTACGTGAAAGAATCGTACAAGCACTCTTTTGAGCCAATGTGCCTATTCCCGAGCCTGTGTGAGTGAATTCACAGAAGGAGCGTGAGGGATGGGCGAGAGATAACAGATAGCCTACACGAGATGGCTTACACGCTTACTTGATGTAGCTGGTGAGCACCTTAATGTTGCCTGAAGGAGTCACGGTCATACTAGTGGCACATGCAGGCACAAGTACTGTTTCACCTTGGCGCATGGAGACGGTCTTGTATTGTTGGTCGATGTTGTCGCCTTCCACAGTCACCGTACCTTCACCTTCTGTGCAGATTACTATGGTGAAAGAATCTCGATCTGCCAATCCTTGGGTAAGAGGTTGTGTCAAATCCAAGAGAGAGGTCGTGAAGTATTGGCACTCTACCAAAGGAGTGTTCTCGTTCTCACGCGTCACATAGTCCGTTCTGTAGTCAGAATACGCCTTGAAGTCAATGGCATCTTTCGCCAATTCCGTGTGCAACTCTCTAGGCTTACCATCCAATCCCATACGGCCGTAGTCGTAGATGCGATAGGTGATGTCAGAAGTCTGTTGGATTTCAGCAATGAAACATCCGCCACAAATGGCATGAATGCGACCCGCAGGCAAGAAAAAGACATCGCCTTTCTTGACATTGTGACGAGCAATGACGTCAGTAATGGTGTTGTCTTCCACCATTCTCTCATACTCTTCGGGAGTAATCGTTTTGGACAATCCAGAAAGCAGGTAAGCATCTTTGTCGGCTTCGATGACATACCACATTTCGGTTTTACCCTTAGAACCATTGTGGCGTACACCAGCCAAGGCATCATCGGGATGCACTTGGATGCTCAAATCGGAAGCTGCATCAATAAACTTGATAAGCAAGGGGAACTGATTGCCTGTGTTGTCATAGACATGGCGTCCCACAATCTGTTCTTTATATTCTTCGAGGAGTTCTACGACGGTCTTTCCAGCCAGACTGCCTTCTGCCACTACGGACTCATTACCAGGCACTCCTGAGATTTCCCAGCTTTCGCCGACATGGTGCTGTTCGGTCTTGATACCTTTGTATGGTGCAATTTTCTCTCCACCCCAAACCAAGGACTTCAAGAGTGGATTAAACTTAATAGGATACAACATATTCATTAGTTATTTGATAGCTCATCTAGTTTAGAAAGGGCAAAAGCATAAGCCCCAAGTGAGATAGCAGCAGAAGCTCCAATCTTGGAACGCATGATACCAATACGCTTTTGTGGATCATAGACCACAGTTTCTTCCGAGCCATAGATTTTGATTTCACGAGCGTCACCTTTGGCAAAGGCTGCAAATTCGGCATCATCATCGAGGTTATACACCTTCATCAACACGCGATCGAGTTCATCCCCGGACATCGTATGAATCTTGCCACGCAAGGTCTTGAGGATGCTAGGCATGAGCAAATCGTGACTGCCCATGATGCCACCACCAATGACCACAAGACCGTCCATGAGGGTGACTGCCAAACGAATGCCTTCTGCTGCTACTTCACCCATTTTTGCAAAGGCTTTGATGGCAGCTTCTTGATTCCCTTCTTTCTCTCCGTGAGCAATGGCAGCAATGTCTTTGGGTTCCAAACCGTGGTTGGCATCTCCCGACAACTCTCCATAGACACGTTTCACCGCACGGATGGCTGCACCATCTTCGATGATGACTTCGCGATTATCGGGGTGTGGCAAGCAGAAAGTTTCTACGCATGAATTGTCTCCGATGTTGAGTTTGCCGCCAATCACACAACCAATGCCCAAACCCGTGCCGAAGGTATAGCCGATGAGGTTCTTGTATTGCTTCTTTCCGCCTTGTGCAGTAATCTTGGCATTGACCTCTGGCAACACACCTCCGAGTGCCTCGCCATAAGCATAGAGATCACCATCATTGTTGATGAAGACAGGGATACCAAACTTTTTTTGCAAGAAAGGACCGAGTGCCACACCGTCGCGGAAGGAGGGAAAGTTGGGAAGGAATCCTCCGATGATGCCGTTGGGATAATCAGCAGGGCCAGGGAAGGCGAAACTGATGGCAAGCGGTTTTTCAGAGAGAGTCTCAATCACACGGTTGAACCCTTCGACCATTGTATTTAGACATAGGTCCAAATCGTGGGCATTGGAAGGGAGTGTCACAGAGAAAGGAGTGGGTTTGCCACCTTTCATGGCTCCGAAAACCATGTTAGTACCGCCTGCATCCAATGTCAGCACAGTACGGCTATCTTCATATATATTCATGCTTTGCTATTTTGCGTTGTTCAAAGATTTGTTCGAGAAGGAGGGAAAAGTCTTGGGCTTGCGCATCACGGCTTCCGCTCTTGGTGAGGATGGGGAAACGTTCACCCTATCCTCCCAAAACTCAGAAGTAATGTTGCCAGTAGTGCCTGAGCTAAATCCCAAGAAAAGTCTTTATTGTCGGCTTTGGGGATGACTTATTCTGCCGCTTCATTGGCAGTTTCCCAGTTATACCACACTGCAGGTTGTGCCCCCATGTAGAAAGTGAGTTTGCCACCTTTGACGATGTCGCCATATTCTATATAAGGCTTGTTCCACTCTTGGCCATTGAGTGTGATTCTTTGGATATATTTGTTCTCTTTGCTGTTATTCACCGTGTTGATGTCAAACTTCGTCTTGCCGTCTTTGCTCACTACAATCGAAACTTTGTCAAAGAGGGGACTACCAAACCAATACTTTGTCGAAGCAGGTTCTACGTTGTAGAAGCCCATCGCAGTCAAGATGTACCAAGCCGACATTTGACCCACATCCTCATTGCCCGAGAGTCCATCAGGGGCTGCGTGATATTGACTTTCGAGAATCTCACGCACCTTGTCAGCCGTCTTCCAAGGTTGCCCAGACATGGTGTAGAGATAGATGATATGGTGGCTGGGTTCGTTGCCATGAACGTATTGCCCAATCAAGCCAGACATGTCGGGAGACGCGTCCTTGCCAAGTACTGAGGGAGCTTTAAAGAGAGAGTCGAGACGATGCGTCATCTTTTCTCTGCCTCCGAAAGCCTCGAGCAATCCTTTCAAATCGTGAGGAGCAAGCCACGTGTATTGCCAAGCATTGCCCTCGCAATAGTCATTGGCGCGGTGTTCAGCGGAGAAAGGATTGAAAGGAGTGCGCCAACCGCCATCAGCAGTGCGACCTCTCACAAACTGGGTCTCTTTGTCAAAGAAGTTTCTCCAACTGTGGCTGCGATTTCTGAAGAACTTTTCGTCTTCATGATGACCTAGCACGCGAGCCGCATTGGCTACAGCAGCATCGGCAATGGCATATTCCATGTCGTTGGCACAGGCTTCTTCGTACAAGTCACAAGGGATGTAACCATATTTCTTGCGAATATCTTGTCCGCGCTCGTCGAGCATCACCGAAGCCTTACAAGCCTTATAAGCTCTCTCTTTGTCGATGCCTTCTATTCCTTTGACGATGGCCTCAGCCACGGCAATCACCCCAGGATTACCTACCATACAGTCGGTTTCGTTGCCCATGAGATGCCATACGGGTAACTTCCCTTGTTCGTCGAAGATGTCCAACATCGTGTTGATCAAATCCGCACGCTTGGAGGGATGAATGATGTGATACAAGGGCATCGCAGCGCGGTAAGTGTCCCAAAGCGACATGGTCGTGTAGACGTTGCGCGACTTGTTGTAGACCTTTCCATCAGCACCTCTATAAGCTCCGTCGACATCTGAGAAGAGCGAAGGTGCTACCATCGTGTGGTAGAGGGCAGTGTAGAAGATTTTGCGAGAAGGTTCGTCGGAGGTCTCAATCTTGATTTTAGAAAGTTCCTTGTTCCAGCGTTCCCAAGCCTTCTTTTTCGTCTTTTCAAATTCCCATGCAGGTTGTTCCTTTTCCACAGCCATCTTCGCACCGTCCATGCTTACGGCAGAGATGCCGACTTTCATCAACACCTGCTCGCCTTGCTGCGTACGGAAAGAGAATCGGGCATATCTGGTCTGTCCATCTTTTTGGATAAACATTTTCTCGTTCCTTTCAAAAGGCTTAGAAAACACAGCATAGAAGAACATCTTTTGCGCTTTTGCCCATCCTTTGGAGTGACGCCAACCACGGATGCTATTGCCGTCTACCACCTCGATGTGAGTATCTTGTGCCTTGTCCCAGCAACCACCATTCTCAAGATCGAGCACGATGGCTGCCTCATCCGATTTTGGGAAGGTGTAGCGGTGGAGCCCCACTCGGTCAGTGGCGGTGAGTTCTGCCAAAATGCCGTAGCGGGTGAGGGGAACACTGTAATATCCCGGGATAGAAATTTCTTTGGAGCGATCGGCATACGACCAAAGCCCCGTTTCGGGTTGTCCCACTTTGCCTCTTTCATACACAGACTTACCAACCACAGGCATGACGGTGATGTCAAACAAATCGCCAATTCCCGTACCACTCAAGTGGGTGTGGGAAAATCCAATCACCGTGCTATCCGAAGCATGGTAGCCCGATGTCCAGTCCCATTCTTGCGGCACACTGGTTGGTCCCAACTGAACCATACCAAAGGGTACATTCGCCCCTACAAAGACGTGACCATGTCCTCCGGTGCCTATGCGGGTGTCTACGTGTTTGGCGTAAGTGTCCATCTTCGCATTGACACACGACAAAGCACTGCACGACAAAGCGGTAAATAGCGCTATCGTGCGGAAGCCTCTGAAAGCCTCTTTGAGACTGAATCCTCCGTTATTTTGCATAATCTCTGACAAATTCTTGGTGTGTGATACGGTGTTTCTTTATTTTCTGATCCTTGCGGATGACGTATTTCCCATTGATTTCCACACTGTCAAAGACAGGAGAGAAAAGCGTATATTGGGGTTCGCCAGGACAATCGGGATACATTCCGATCATGCTAAATACTGCCCATGCAGACATCACTCCTGTATCGTCGTTGCCAGGAATGCCATCGGGGCGAGTGGTGTAATACTTCTTCAAGAGGGCAGACACAGTTTTTTCCGTACGGTGTTCCTCACCCTTGAATCGGCTAAAGAGGAAAGGATAAGCGATGTCGGGTTCGTTGGCTGGATCATAAAGTCCTTCATCAAACACTTTTTGGAGTTTGGCTACAAAGGCTTTATCACCGCCCATAGCCTTCGCCAGACCTTCGATGTCGTGGGGCACGTAGAAGGTATAGTTCCACGCACTACCCTCGTGAAAACCGGGGGTATTGGAGAAGTCTGCCCCATCTTTGGGGTTGAAGGGAGCGAGGAACGTGCCATCGCTGTTCAAGGGGCGCAAAGTACCGGACTCTTTGCTGTAGTAATGGCGCCAACCTTTGGAGCGCTTTCTAAACTCCTTTGCATACTTTTGGTATTCTGCCTTCTGCGCGCTACTCTTTGCTTCTTGTGCTAGTTTGTCAGACAACAAAGCCAAAGCATTGTCGGCCACATAATATTCCAAAGCGTGAGACACGGAGTTATCTCCAGAGAAATCCTGCGCGAAATAACCTAGAGGAATGTAGCCTTTCGCGATGTAAGGATCCACGTCAGGGCGAATCTTATTGTCTTTGCCCGGTGTGTTGGCAGACTTGAGGCAGGCTTTATATGCCGCTTGGATGTCGAAGTCGGTCAGTCCTTTTAGATAGGTGTCTGCTATCACTGGAATAGCGGGGTCGCCTTCCATGGTGAAAGTTTCGCGACCATACAGTTCCCACTTAGGCATCCAGCCCCATTCTTTGTACATGTCCACCATGCTGCGCACCATGTCTATTTGTTTCTCGGGATATGCCAAGGTGAGTAACTGGTGCAGGTTGCGACTGGTGTCCCAAAGGGAGAACACCGTGTAACGATTGTGACCTTTTGCCACCTTACCAATGCCGGGGCGCACCACCTCGATGCCATTTTGTGCAGCATACTTTCCGCCTTGCATCAAGGGGTATTCACCATTGACATCATTGAGTACATTGGGATGCAAGAGCGCGTGATAGAGTGCCGTGTAGAAGATTTCCTTCTGTTCTTCGGTGCCGCCACTCACTTTCACTCTTTCGAGGGCTTCTTCCCACTGGCGATGGGACTCAGCACGCACTTGATCAAAGTTGCACCCTAGCTGTTCAGCATCTAGATTCTGGCGCGCGTTCTCACAACTCACGAACGATACGCCCATCTGCACGCAGATTTGTTCTCCATCCTCTGCGTCGTAGGTGAAACGATAACCGAGATCATCGCCTGCCATTTCGCGGGCATAATCGGTGTAAACCTTATATTTGCCTGCATGTTCGTCCCACGCTGCTTCGGCGGTCATGTTGGGTTGCTTCTTCCAAAAACCAGCTTCTTTAGGACTCTTGTTCACACGAATCACAAAATATTGTGGGAAGACCGCTTGAGAGTGATAGCAAAATCCACCACACAATCTCATGCCTTCAATTTCGGTGTCACTAACCTTTCGGATGAAACCACCCGATTCGTTCGTGAGACCTTGTCCGAGATTGACAATGACATGCGCCTTACCCTTGCGATAAGTGTAGCGTTCGATGGAAGAGCGCATTGTAGATGCCACCTCCGCCAAGATGTCATATTTTGAGAGTTTCAAGGCATAATAGCCTGGTTGCGCCGTCTCGCCCGTGTATTCGCTCCCATACAACAGATAGTCGGTTGAAAGCTCTCCAGAAGTTGGCATCGTGAGGATCGTTCCCAATTCTGGACATCCCACTCCACTCAGATTGACGTGAGAAAAACCAGTAAACCAGCAGTTGTCTGAAGTGTAGGGAGTAGACCACCATCGGCTGTCTTTGTCCCACTTGTTTTTCTCCGATCCAGTGACGTTGAAGGGAGAGACGCTCATCATGCCGTTCGGACAAACGGCACCAGGGTTGGTCGTCCCAAAATTGGACGACCCCACCCATGGATGCACATAATCCGTCAGCTGTCTCGCACTGGAAAAGAAGGGAATGAGTAGAGCGATTACGGCGACAAGAAATCTCATTGCTATTTTAATATGTTGGTGCGTTTAGTAAACTCAATGATTTCGGGGATATATCCGAACGCCAATCCTGTCACGGTGTCCGCGCATCCGTAGTAGATGGCGATTCTTCCAGTTTCGGGATCGTGCAATGAAGCGCAAGGGAAGGTCACATTGGGCACATCGCCTGCCAATTCATAGATTTCACGAGGAGAAATCAAGTATTGTCCGCTACGTGCCAGCACCTTCCAAGGTTGTTCCAAATCTAAAAGCGCAGAACCGAAGGCATAGACATAACCATTGCAAGAATGGAGCACGCCATGGTAGATGAGCAACCAGCCTTCAGAAGTCTCGATAGGCACAGGACCTGCCCCAATCTTCATGCACTGCCATGCGCTCTCTTTGAACTCTGCAGGCGCCATCACGTGACGATGACGTCCCCAAAATTCGAGATCGGGAGATTCGCTATAGAAAATGTCACCGAACGCAGTGTGTCCCGTGTCGGAAGGACGAGAAAGCATGGCAAAACGACCATTAATTTTCTTGGGGAAGAGCACACCATTGCGGTTGTAGGGCAAGAAGGCATTCTCCAGTTGGTGGAAGGTCACAAAGTCATCGGTCCAAGCCAAGCCAATAGTAGGTCCGTGATGATCGTTGCACCACGACACATAGTAGCGGCCATCAATCTCAGCCACACGAGGGTCGTAGCCATAGCCCCACTCTGCCACTTCGGGAGCAGCACCTTCAAACTTGATGGTATCGGGATTCATGTCCCACTTCAAGCCATCTTTGGAAAAACCCACGTGGAGGGTCATGCGGCGGTTTTTGTCGTCCACGCGGAACACACCTGCATAACCGTCTTTGAAAGGAACTACAGCAGAGTTAAAGATACTGTTGCTGTCGGGCAAGAGATCACGAGGAATCACGGGGTTTGCGGAATATCTCCACAAAACATCATTGCAAGATTCGGGACGATTCTCCCAGGGCATATTGGGGAGCGGTGCTCCTTGTATGGTCAGTTTGTTATCCATTATGATAGTTTATTTTGTATTTCAGTCATTTTCTTCGTGGTCAAGGGATAGAAGAACAAGCACAAAGCTCCTATAAGTGCTCCTATTGCGGGAATCCAGCTCATCAATGCCTTGATAGCCGCCAAGGTTTCGGGAGCTTGAACAGTGACATCTTTGTTATAGGCTGCAAAAGCGAGCACCTGCAAGAGGATGAAACCACCGATAGCACCACCAAACTTTTGTGCCATGGACGAAGAAGAGAAGATTAATCCCGTACTAGCGTTGCCGTGTTTCCAGATGGAATAGTCGGCTACGTCTGCCATCATCGACCAAATCATGGGCGCGCCCACACCGATGCCGATGCAAATGGCGATTTGACTGGCGATAAGCCCAATCATGCCGGCATTCGTATCGACGGGGAGGAACCAGATTACAGCACTCACCACCGCAATAAAGATGAGAGAAGCAAAGAAAGTGGTCTTCTTACCAACTTTTTGTGCGAGAGGCACAGCAAATGCCACACCTGCCATCTGTGCCAATTCGCCGATGGTCAAGAACACCGCGCAGGTGATGAGCACATCTGTGCCCAAGATGTTGGCAAAATAATAAGCTGCGGCACCACCACGGATGGAACCAAACAAGAGTTGTCCGATACCTGCACCCAACAACAGCCACCAAGGGCTATTTTTGAGCAGGTGCTTCATATCTTCCTTGATAGATTGCTTTTCTTTCTGTTCGGGCAACTGCACTCGTTCGCGCGTCATGGCAAAGCACAACACAAAGAGGATGGCGCAAAGCGCAGCAATAACCGTCACAATCAAGGTCCACTGCATGGGAGACGCATCGCCCACACCTTTGATGACCTTGCCAGCTTCATTGACAGTACCGATGACTTCTTTCTCGAAGAGTCCAAACAATCCCATCGCCAAAAAGCTACCGATGTAGGCAAAGAACATGCGATAGGATGAGAACACAGACTTTTCGTTGCTATCTTCTGTCATCACACCCAGCATCGCACCATAAGGCACGTTAATAGCCGTGTAGACCGTCATCATCATCAGATAGGTGACATAGGCATACACGTGCTTAAAGGAGTAGCTAGCATCGGGAGTGTAGAACGACAAGATGCCGACCAAGGCGAAGGGCAAAGCCACCCACAACAACCACGGACGATAGCGTCCCCAGCGCGTGCGAGTACGGTCAGCTATCAGTCCCATCACAGGGTCTGACACAGCATCATAAAGTTTGGTAATCAAGAGCAGTATTGCTGCATCGGAAGGATGAAGCCCGAACACATCGGAATAGAAAATAGGGAGGTAGTACGAAAATATCTTCCAAAACATACTGGAAGACATATCACCGAGTCCGTATCCTATTTTTTCACGGAGGGAAGTTTTGGTATTATCGGTTGTCATGGTGGTAAATCTTTCTGAACCAAGGAAGACTATCAAGCATCTGAATATCAAGAAGAAGACGTGCGCTAAGGCAGAAATATGGTATAGTTCGGGTTGGTCTACTCTTCTGTACGGCAAAATGCCTGGTTCTGCTCGAATAATCTATTCGCAAAGATAATGAAATCTGAGAGAATACAGAATAAAACCCGAATTATTTTTCATCAAATCACAGCACAACGGTGGTCTGTGCCTACTTATTCTGCGTGTCGCATAACGAATGTTTCGCAAAGTCCGACAATAGTAAAGTCCATCATCTTGCACAAAGTCCATCTATAGCAAAGTCCTTTCACAAAGTATCTCTATAGCGACGAGGCTGTCAGGCACAATGCCCAACAGCCTCGTCGCATAAGCAGGTGGTTATTTGGGATAATGGATTACCAAAGTTCCACAGCGTGTGCCAAGCGTTCCTCGAGTTCCTCAGAAGTAAGGCGCAATTTCAGTTCGCCTTGGTAAGCAATAGAGATAGAACCCGTTTCCTCACTCACGATGATGGAGAGGCAGTCAGTCTTCTGAGAGATGCCCAAGCCTGAGCGGTGGCGCAAACCTAAGTTTTTCTGAATGTTATTGTTGTGCGACACGGGGAGAATACAAGCCGCAGCCTTCACCCGTCCTTTGCCCACAATCATTGCTCCATCGTGGAGCGGACAATTCTTGAAGAAAATCGTTTCAATGAGGCGTTGCGAAATAGCCGCGTCAATGATTTCACCGGTGTTGATTTCATCTTGCAAACTTCCCATGCCTTCTACCACGATGAGTGCTCCCACCTTTTGACGCCCCATCGCCATGCAAGCGCGCACGATGGGCATGATGAGTTCGCGCGACACCTCTTCTTGCGGAGTGCGTCGCAGCCATTTGAACAGGCGCGTGGCACGCTGGGTGCCGATGGTGGAGAAAAAGTGACGAATCTCCCCTTGAAACAAAACGATGAGGGCGAGCGAACCGACATTGACCATGCGGTCGAAGATTCCGCCCAACAAACGCATCTCTAACACCTGCGACACCAAAATCCACACCACTATAAACACGAGCACGCCCGTGAAGATATTGGCAGAACTCGAGGCGCGCATCAAGCGATACAAATAGAACAACAACAGTGCTACGAGCACTATATCTAAGATGTCCTTAAATCCTAATTCTAACATGAATCGATGTTTATCTTTTCTGAGATGCTAGGCGCTGTCAGACGCTAGTCTCTTCCTTTGATTATTACTCTCTTCCTCCGACCACAGGACGATAATCCTTTGTACAAACAACGCTCAGTCCTTATATAGTATGGAGTGAGCCATATCAGTGCCTAGGGTCAACAGGCTTGCCACATGGTTTCTACAAGGGTGCGCGCTTCCACAGCCGCCTGCACATCGTGCACACGCAAGATATGCGCGCCCTTCATCATAGCAATCGTGTGGAGCACGGTTGTCCCATTGAGGGCTTCTTGAGGAGTCGTTTCCAGCAATTTATAAATCATAGACTTCCTACTCACGCCCACCAAGAGCGGTGCATGAAGTTCGTGAAAGTCTTCGAGACGGTCCATCAAGCGATAGTTGTGCAGCAAGGTCTTTCCAAAACCAAATCCAGGATCGATGATTACATCTTTACCACCAGCATCGAAAAATCGCTGTTGCTGACGCGCCAAAAACTCCAAGACTTCTGCCAAGACGTCTTGATATTCGGGAGACGTCTGCATCGTTTCGGGATTCCCCTTCATGTGCATGATGATGTAGGGCACACCTAGTCGCGCCACCACCTTGGGCATGGCTCGATCGAGCACGCCCCCCGAAATGTCATTGATTATATCCACGCCAAAGTGCTCCACGCACTGATGCGCCACCTCTGAACGGAATGTATCGACCGACACATAGACCTCGGGAAACACTTCACGCACCGCAGTGAGCGCCACCTCCAAACGGCGCATTTCTTCCATCGGAGAGATGTCGTCGGCTCCCGGACGTGACGAATAAGCTCCTACATCAATGACATCTGCCCCTTCTGCCAACATTTGGCGCACTCGCTGCGCGATGCGTTCTGGCTCAGCCATTGGAGTGCGCGAATCGGCATAAAATGAGTCGGGGGTGACGTTTAAGATGCCCATCACCCAAGGGCGTTGCAAATCCACGAGCTTTCCGCGGAGGTTCATTGTATACTGTGGAGCAGGAAACATGGTCTTTGAGTTTGCTGCAAAGGTACTTTTTTGTTTCTCGACAGGCAAATAATTGGATTATATTTTTTGTTATTCGCCGAGAACTGCTACTTTTGCACCTAAATCTTTAGATTATGTCTATAGCAGAATTTTACGAACTCTTTCTTCGTCACCCCCACATCTCCACCGATACGCGCCATTTGGTGAAAGACAGCATGTTTTTCGCCCTCAAAGGTGCGAGCTTTGATGGCAACCAGTTTGCCCTCCAAGCCCTAGAAGCTGGATGTGCTTACGCTGTGGTCGACGATGCTCAAATAGCTCAACTAGACGAGCGCTGCATTTTGGTGGAAGATGTCCTCATCTCCCTCCAAATTTTGGCAGCCTACCATCGTCGTCAACTAGACACTCCCATCCTTCAAATCACCGGCACCAACGGCAAGACAACCACCAAAGAACTGGTGGCTGCTGTGCTTGCTGAAAAATTAAATGTACTCTTTACTGAGGGCAATCTCAACAACCACATCGGGGTGCCTCTCACCCTACTCCGTCTCACCGACGAACACGAGTTTGCCGTCATCGAAACCGGGGCTAACCACATCGGGGAAATTGCTTTGCTCTCCAACATCGTGAAGCCCAACTGCGGCCTCATCACCAATGTGGGCAAAGCGCACATCGAAGGTTTCGGTTCGTTTGAAGGAGTAATCCAAGCGAAAACGGAACTCTATGAGAACATCCGCAAACGCAACATGGAGTTGCTCGAGGAAGTAGAAGGCAATGTACAATTCCGCGAAGGCTCTACTCCCCTCTTCGTCTTCCTCAATGGCGACAATCCTTACCTTGCTCCCCGTGCAGAAGGACTGCCCACCCTCACTTATGGTTCGCCCGACCACGGATATGTGGTCGAGGGCGAAGTGGTGTCATGCGACCCCTTCCTCACCTTCCGTTGGCGTAAAAACGGAGGACAATGGCACGAAGTGGCGACGCAGCTCATCGGGGCTTACAATCTCGACAATGCTTTGGCGGCAGTTCTCGTAGGACTCACCTACAATGTCCACGTGGCATCCATCGACAAGGCACTGCGCAACTATGCCCCCAACAACAACCGCTCGGAATATCGCAAGACCCAGCACAACCGCCTCATCATTGATGCCTACAATGCCAACCTTTCTTCCATGCACGCAGCGCTCCACAGCTTTGCACAGACGGAAGATGCGCACAAGATGATGATTCTCGGCGATATGCGCGAACTGGGCACAGCATCTGCCGATGCTCATGCTGAGGTGTTGCAACTGGCGCTCACTACCGGTTGCCAACAAGTGTGGCTCGTGGGCAGCGAATTTTCCCAAGCCCTTACCACTCTCTCTGCCGACCAAGCTGCCCTCTTCCGCACCTTCGCAGATGTGGAAGCGGTGAAAGCCGAACTCGGAGCGCACCCTCTCAACGACCACCTCATTCTCATCAAGGGATCCAACGGCACGCGTCTGTTCCAACTCCCCGAATTGTTGTAGCGCGCTAATGTTTTCCCTAAAACTCTACAAAATCCTTTCGTATTCAAACGACAACGTAAAGTGTTACGTAACTGATAGAAAGAACCCTGTTTACAAAAAACTAGAAAGAGTCTGAATGATGTATTTGACGTGTCTACCTACGTTATTACATGCAAAATAAGTTAAATCATCACCCTGATCCCAAGTTTCTTAGGGATTTATCGATGAATTAGCAGTATCTTCGCAGCATAAAATCTGCATACATATTACGTTCAGTCCAGATGTGGGCGAACTTTTAGATATTTCTAAGGAGCGCGAATGAGCAAGTGTGCCTATTCACACTCTTTGTGAACCCAAATCGGTCATTAGATCCTGAACAGATTTCATTGGATTGCTGAGCAGATGGTTGGTTGTGCGTTCGAAGGCGTAGCGGGCTACGTCGAGAACGAACGTTTTCGTTAAGCCAAATGAGCAGAACCGAGCTTGCTCGAGTTATGCCATGGCGAGAAAACGAAGGATGAAATCCAACAAGAAACAAGATGCCAACAAGAAAATGAAAGATGACTGGAAGTTATCTTCTCTATAACGAATTGCGCTATAACAGTCTAATGACCGATTGGAGTTAATCAGCTTATTACACAACAATCATATCAATGAAAATGAATCTACAGAACACTAAGAAGCGTGCTGCCAAGTCTCAGAGTTATATGCTGGCTCTTGGACTTTTGGCGGTGAGCACAACCTCTATTCCTGCTTTTGCAAGTAATAGCAGCCTTACTTCTCCTCTGACTTCTGCCGAAAACGTCGTAGCTTTGTCCAACAACAGCAAGACGGCAACGGCATCTACCGATCCCACAGAGACTCGCCATGAATCTCGCCGTCAATATCGCTCCAACTACTGGTTTGTTGGTGCTGAAGTGATGTCTCCCCTCACCTTTGGAACGCTTTACTCTTGGACCAACGAAGGCAATCTTCACTTGGGTCTTGGTGCACAACTCAGCGGTGGATACCAATTTACCTCGGTATTTGGTTTGCAAGCTGCCTTTGGCGCAGGACGCAGCCATGCCTTCTCCAACAACTTCCAACGCAATTTCTATCTTGGTCAGCACGACGCTTACACCTACTATCCCTACACCATGATTGATGGTACGGTGTATCATTTCCCTACCAATAGTCGTGACGGAAAAACACTCATCGGGGAACAAGGTAACAATCCGCAGCAAGTGCAAATCGCCGCTACTCCCTTCCCCAACCTCAAGAGCCAAATCTGCTTCTGGCAGGCTTCTATCAACGCCAACTTCAATCTCACTCGCTTGTTCTACGCATCGGCTTACACCGAAAAACCCGTAGAACTCTGGTTGCGCCCTGGGGTTTACTTGAGCCACTACGATGCTAAAATCGTGAATCGCGAAACAGGGAAAACCGTTGCTCCTAATGTTAACAAGTCACTCACCTTCGGTCTCGGTGGTGATGTGGCTGTTCGCTTCAACCTCTCTCCACGCTGGGCCATCGATGTGAACAATCGCCTCATCTGGCAACACGACCGCGCCATCGATGGTGTGCGTAGCATCCGCCATGCCTACGACAGCTATGTGTGGCAACCGGCTGTGGGTCTCGTCTATAAGTTCCGCCAAGAAGCCCCACAATTGGCCTACGAACCCATGCCCGCGCCCTCTCCCGTGATGCCACAAAAACCACGTCAGCAGTTCACTCCCGAATTGGCTGCACAACTCCTCTTGGGATTGCCCGAACGCATCACCCTTCCCGAGGCTAAGCCCCGCAACTACTCTGCAAGCATCGCGCTCACCTATCCGCTCAACAAGACGTATATCGTGCGCAACCTCCACAACAATGCAGCTGAGTTAGCTCGTGTGGACAACGAACTCCGCAACATCACCGCCAACAAGGACTACCGCGTGCGCAATATCCGCGTGGAAGGTTTTGCATCGCCCGAAGGTCCGCTCAACAACAACTTCCGTTTGTCTACCGGCCGTGCGCAATCCATCATCGACTATCTCGTGGCGCACAACCCACAACTCGATCGTGGTCAATTCCAAATCGGTCGTATGACAGAAAACTGGGATGGTCTGCGCGACACCTTGACCAAAAATCCAAACCTCCCCAGCGCTAGCGAAGTGCTCGCTCTCCTCCAACGTCAACCCGACACGGAGGTGGTGAAGCAAGAAATCAAACGTATCGCAGGTTATCCCGAACTTTTGGCAAATGTTTACCCCTATCTCCGCAAGAGTTCCTACACGGTGCAGTTTGACGTCCGCGCTTACGCTCTTCCTGAGGCTAAGGAAATGATGAAGACGCAACCCGAAAACGTGGGCGCAGAAGAGATGTTTGCCGTAGCACTCGACTATGGTGTGAACACTGCCGAAGGTAAAACAGCACTTGCCACTTTACAACGCATCCACCCCGATGCTCCTTTGGCAAAACTCTGCCGCGCACACCAATTGCTCGAAGCACAACAAAATGCCGATGCCCTCCGCTTGCTCCAGAGCTTCAAACTCAACGACGGGGCTTACTACAACCTCTTGGGGGTAGCCCTCGCACGCAACGGACAATGGGATGCTGCACGTCAATTCTTCCAAATCTCTGACGCTCCTGCCGCACTCCAAAACTTGCAACGCATCACTTTGAGATAACATCATCCATTGCTTTGAGAGACTTCAGTGCTCACTCCGGGCACTGCACTCTCAGACGCTTTGGACACTCACGTCAAACAAAGCGTCGGAAGCAGACTTATAACGAATAGCTCTATCAAAATGAAAAAATATTTCACCACTAAAACGCTCGTTTGGTTGGGTCTTGCTGCCTCATCCTTGGCCACTTTGCACAGTTGCTACAAAGAGGATGCTCAAGAACTCTATCAGCGTCAATATACCACCAGCGTGGCTTTGGCAGATCTCCAAAACCAAGCCGATGCCTTCAATCGTCAAGTCAACGATTTGCAAGAAGCCATCAACATGATTCGCGATCGCGAACCCGTGTCTAAGCTCATCTATGCTGTCGAAAACGACGCCGACACCACTGGTGCTTACCTCACACTCGGCAACACCACCATCTTTGTGCCCTTCGGTCGCGACGGAAAAGACGGTGTCAACGGTAAGGATGGTAAGGATGGTAAGGATGGCATCAACGGTAAAGACGGTATGACTCCTGCCTTTGAAGTAACCATCGGTGGCGATGGCAACTGGTATATCAATGGCAACAATACTGGCAAGCCTGCACAAGGTCCTCAAGGTCTTCCTGGTCAGAATGGTAAAGACGGAAAAGACGGTGTTAATGGTAAAGATGCTTGCACCCCCGTCTTCGGCGCTGCACAAGACAAAGACAACAACAGCGACCCTCGTTTCTACTGGACTGTCACTTGGTGTGACGGCCGCACCGAGTTCGTCATGGCAAATGGTGAAAAGGTTTTGGCAAAAGCCCAAGACGGTAAGGACGGTAAAGATGGCATTAATGGTAAAGATGGCGTTAATGGTAAGGATGGCGTCAACGGAAAAGACGGTGTCAATGGTAAGGACGGTAAGGACGGTAAGAACGGCGCAACTGGTCCTCGTGGCCCTCAAGGCCCTCAAGGTCCCAAGGGAGACAACGGACAACCTGGTGTGATCAGCCCTATTTCTAAGATTTCTTTCAATGCGGCTGGCGATTCCATCATTATCAACACCACCTATCCCACCCTTCCCGTGGTGCGCATCCCCGTACTTCCCGATCTCAACTTCGACATCCAACCCGAGAAGAGCGTCGATGCCGACGACAACAGCGACATGAGCGGACGCTACGTGCCCACCACTCGCGAACTTCGCTTTGCTCCAGGTCAAACCATGACCTTCCCCTTCACCAAAGCAGACGACTTGAAGGCGGTCTACGCTTCTATGCCTGCCAACTGGAAATACAAGGTCAACGAAGCTGACAAGACCATCACCATCACGGCTCCTCCTATGGCACGCCTCAACGATGTGGAAATCGACAACGAAGTGGTCTTCATGGCACGCAACGACAAGGGCAACACCTACAGCCGCAACCTCAAGTTGATGCTTCCTAAGGGCACCTTTGTCAATTATTTCTACAATCCACTCTCTTCTGTGCCCACTCAGTCACCTTTGGGCCGCACCAACCAGTTTGATCTCCGAAATCGTACTGGCTTTGTGCACGAATTTGCTCGCTTCATCCTCCAAGACGATGGCACCTACACAGGCATCGAAGGATGGGAAGACACGCAAACCTATGGCATTCCTTCGTCTGCTCTCACGCAGCACTTGCGCGGCATGGTGGTTTATATCCTCCAAAAGAACCCTGCGATGAACAATCAGCAGTTCCTCATGCAGGACTTCATCTACCACACCGACTCGCTCAAGGCCATCTCTTACTCTGCTACGCCTAGCAACGTGCAACCCCACGAATATCTCCTCGTGGTGAGCCACCAAGGCGACAATGGTGTAATCCGTGTCAGCGGCTCAGCTGCCTACTTCCACCCCATCCCCTGGGAAACTTACGTGGCACAGACCGTCTACCAAAGCAACGACCGCTCTGACTTCCAAACCATCCGTTTGCATAAAGCCTCACAGCTCACGCGCTTCTACATGGTAGATCCTCACAAGTGGCTCGAACTTCCTGCCGGTGAACCTTTCGACGCCTCTAAGGTGGTGCTCAACTTGGCTTCTGGCACACAGATCAACAGTCACCTTGCTGTAAGTGGCGAACGAGTAGGCGCTGCTGGTTTGCTCTCTGTGACCCGCGCTCGCAATGTGGCGAAATACAATCCTGCTACAAAGCTCCTCTCTGGTGAATTTGCGAGCTTCCCCACAGGATCTTCCAATAACTTCAAGCTCATGGTCGAATACACCCGCCCCAATGGTCAAGTGGTGCGTAAGGTCATTGCTTCTGGTACGAAGGAATATCCTCGTCAGCTCAACATTCCCGGACCTGGCGGACAAATCGTTTTCTGTGTCGGCACCACAGCTTATCGCCTACACCCCACACTTCCTGGCTACAGTTCTTCTGTACAAACCATGACGAAGGACGGTGCTGTGAACATCGGTCTTGTAAACGACCAACCCGACCACCTCGGTGAAATCGAAGGTATCCGCAATGTTGACCCCACTGTCGACGAATTCTAAACCAACCTCGAGCGCGGAAGCCCTATTTTAGCACTGCACTTTATAGCACTGCGCTTTATAGGCTGCACCCTAATTTAGTGCGAATGCCCATCACTCCCCGGCTTCCTCTCGTAGCACACTCCACACAACAAGGCTGAGTCCCTATCTGGGCACTCAGCCTTTTCTCTTTTTTTCCTCATCGCTGGCGCTTTTCCAATGCGAAAGGCACTTACCATCTTCTCTCCGTTTCCACCCCATTTTGCTCAAATCCACCAGTGAAAACAGAGTGAAAACAAGAAAATGCGCATAAAAGTATATTTTTCTCCTCAAAAATTTGGAGGATAACAAAAAAGTCACTACCTTTGCAATCGCAATTCGGGAACAACCGATGCGCAAAACATCATATCGCGGAGTGGAGCAGTTGGTAGCTCGCCAGGCTCATAACCTGGAGGTCGTTCGTTCGAGTCGAGCCTCCGCAACTCAAGCCAAAGCATCAATCATTTTGATTGGTGCTTTTCTTTTTTCTCCCTATCCTCCCTCTTTTCCCCCTCTCACTGCCACCTCTTTTTTCACCTGCAAAAGAAGCGTTTGAAGCAAGAAAAACAGACTTTGCGCACTCTACAAAAAACTGCGCAAAACGGCAAAAAAGTGCAGAAAACAAGTCATTTTAGCCCGAAGTTTTAGTTTTTATTGCTAACTTTGCAAACCCATACACGACATAAATGTGCGTGCTTCTACAAGTCGCACATCCACCTTCTCCTCTATGGCACAACCCTATCTCATCGACATCGACCAGATTTTGCGCAACAAGATGGGACGTAAAGCACGTTTCATTCCTGATTTTTTGGTGCGCTATCTCAAAAAGACAATCCACCAAGATTGGCTTAACCAGTTTATCGCAAAAGAGGGGGAGATTCAAGGCGTGCAATGGCTAGAAGACTGCATGCACCATCTTGATTTAAAGCTCAATGTGCATGGATTGGAAAACTTGCCCTCAGATGCCGATGGACGTCGTTTCACCTTTGTGAGCAATCACCCCTTGGGCGGAGCAGACGGTGTGATATTGGGAGCCATCCTCGGCCGCCACTATGATGGTCGCATTTGCTATCTGGCGAACGACTTGCTCATGAACCTCACTGGCATTGCCCCTCTCTTTGTGCCCATCAACAAGACGGGGCGTCAAGGTCGCGAATTTCCCAAGATGGTAAATGCCGCTTTTGCAGGCGACAAGCATCTGATCATGTTTCCAGCTGGCTTATGTTCGCGCCGCATTGATGGACAGATTCAAGATGTGCCATGGGCAAAAACCTTCGTGAGCAAAAGCATCGAATATCAACGCGATGTAGTTCCCATCCATTTTGGTGGCAGAAATTCCGATTTCTTTTATCGCTTGGCGAATTGGAGCAAGCGACTAGGCATCAAGTTCAATTTGGCAATGCTCTATCTCGTAGACGAACTCTACCAGCACCAACACAGCACCTTCGACATCCACATCGGCAAGCCTATCCCTTGGCAGTCGTTTACCTCGGAGAAGTCCCCCACTGCATGGGCTGCCGAAGTGAGAAATCTGGTGTACACCCTCCCTTCCTCAGTACAACACTGATTATTTCTCTAAAAACTCTGAGCACTCCCTCCCCATCTTCCCACACAAGGGGAAACATCGAGCATGGAGCTCCGTTTTGGAAATCATACCTCCCACAATATGCAAGCTATCATCGAACCCGTATCTCGTGATTTGCTTCGTCGCGAACTCACTCCAGAGTTGCAGTTGCGCAAGACCAACAAAGCAGGCAACGAGATTTATATCATCACCCACCACAACGCACCCAACGTGATGCGCGAAATCGGCAGATTGCGCGAAATCGCTTTCCGCGCAGCTGGAGGAGGTACGGGACAAGCCTTGGACCTCGATGAGTTTGACGTTTGCGAACGCCCCTACTATCAACTCATCGTGTGGAATCCCGATGCAGAAGAAATCCTTGGGGGCTATCGCTTCCTGCCTCCTAGCGACATCACCTTCCGCGAAAATGGACAACCCTATCTGGCAACAGGTCACATGTTCACCTTCTCGGACAATTTCATCGAAAACTTTCTCCCACAAACCGTGGAGTTGGGACGATCTTTCGTGACCCTCGAATACCAAAGCACGCGCAACCTTGCCAAAAGTCTCTACGCCCTCGACAACCTCTGGGACGGACTGGGAGCACTCACCGTAATCATGCCCGATTTGAAGTATTTCTTCGGCAAGATGACCATGTATCCTAGCTTCGACCGACAAGCGCGCGACATGATTCTCTACTTCCTCAATCGTCACTTTGGCGATCGCGATGGACTCATCACGGTCAACAATCCCGTGTTGCTCGAAACTCCCGAAGAGGAATTGAAGAAAATCTTTGTCGAAACGGACTTCCGCGCAGACTACAAGATTTTGAATAAAGCTGTGCGCGAACGCGGGTTCAACATTCCTCCCTTGGTCAATGCTTATATGAACCTCTCCCCCACCATGCGCGTCTTTGGCACTGCCATCAACAACGAATTTGGCAACGTGGAGGAAACGAGCATTCTCATCGCAGTGGATGAAATTCTCGAAGACAAGCGCAAACGTCACATCGAAAGTTACGTCGATCCTCAGAGCCTGACCGACATTCCCAAACTCTTCTTTGAAGAAACTAGATAATCCCCCTCGGCACTCTACCCTTCTTCCACTAACAGCCGACCAAGACTCCCCCACCGTAGGACACCAGTCTACAACCGTGCCCACTCCAGAAGACACCAAGGTAGGACGATGCCCTAGGAATCGGCTTACAAGAGAAAGGCGGAGCAACCCCGAAAGACAACAACGACATAACAATCCAAAAGAGGATGCACTCGCTTTGAGTACATCCTCTTTTCTTTTGGTCTTAGTGAACCTTCTGTGCCATCACCCCTCGAAGCGACCAGAACGCTGTATGTACTGGGTCATGCAGGGCTCATCTGCGCCAATCTCGCGTGCGGTGTTAATCTGCAGCGCCATGGTGGCTTGCATTACACCACGATTATTGGATTTTCTGCCAATACACACGTTTGAAGAAAGGTCCAAGTTTACCTTTCACAGTGAGCACGTTGGGTTTGTCGAAATACATTTCCACACGATACACCTTCCCGCTCGTGGGATCGTAGATATGTCCATTCTCCCAAGTGTCATCGCCGTCGAAAGTCACCTTTTCCACCAACACGATTTGGTTGGAAGGCGTGTTGCGCTTCTTGGGATCTGGATTCTTCTGGTCGGTGCGCTGGCTACCGTCGGGATTCTTCATATTTTCGAGCCATACCACTTGAGCACGATAACCATCGCCATACTTGAAAATTTTGACTTTTGAGTTGCGACCGTCCTTGACCACGTGATACAGTCCCACGATTTTATCCGCAGCCGACTGGGCAGACACCGTGAGCGTGGTGGCAATGAAAGCCATAAGGAGGAAAGAAAGAATGCGTTTCATAAACTAATGAGTTGAAATTTGAGAAACTATGAGATTGAAATTTTGAGAAATCTATATATTAAGGAGGGCGTTAGAGGCACATGAACCATCTGCAAAGCCACAAAAAATGAAGCTGTAGGCAGAGCATAACACACAACTCAAGATTGCACACTATCGCAAATACTGTGCAAAGTTACAACTTATCCGTCAAATAGCACAAGTTAGCAGAAAAGAAAATGGAGGAGGGCAAAAAATAGTCGATGTTTTTGGGCGAAAACTTTGCAGGTTGCTAGGAAATGCTTACTTTTGCAGCGCAATAAATAGACTCTCTAATTTACAAACCCAAATTTATCGACATTTGAGACCCAATAAAAACGATAAACTCAAGCAGCAGTATCGCGTCAACGAGCAAATTCGTGCGCGAGAAGTGCGTGTAATCCCTGAAGAAGGAGATAGCGTGGTGATGTCTTCGCGCGAGGCACTCCGCATGGCACAACAACAAGGCGTAGATTTAGTAGAAATCAGCCCCAACGCACAACCCCCTGTTTGTAGATTAGTGGACTTTTCCAAATTTATCTACGAGCAGAAGAAGCGCCAAAAAGAACTCAAGGCCAAGCAAGTGAAGGTAGAAGTGAAGGAAATCCGTTTTGGTCCTCAAACCGACGATCACGACTACAACTTCAAGCTCAAGCACGCTAAGGGCTTCTTGAGCGAAGGCGACAAAGTGAAAGCTTATGTATTCTTCCGTGGCCGTAGCATCCTCTTCAAAGAACAAGGTGAAGTATTGCTCCTCCGTTTTGCCAACGATTTGGAAGAATACGGTAAGGTAGAATCAATGCCCGTGCTCGAAGGTAAGCGCATGACCATGTATCTCGCTCCTAAGAAAGCGCCAGTGCGCAAGAAGGACGTAGAAGTGGAAGAAGTACACGAAGCTCCTGCTGAAGCAGAAGTAAAGGCGGCTCCTGCGAAGAAAGCCCCTCAAGTGAAGGAACGTCGCGAATACACCGGTCCTAAGGTGGAAGGCGAAGACTTCTAATCTGCTCCCATTTTCCCATTGGATAATCCATGCAAGTGGACATTCTCGGCGGAACTACCCCAGTTTCCATACATCACTAAAAAGCATCCGTCGAGGCGCTTACGCTTGTGTGTTTTATTATAGTCGCGCGTTGTGCCAGGTATGCGCAACCGCACACATTCATTCATCATTTAATTTACAAACAAATGCCTAAAGTAAAGACTAATTCTGGTGCTAAGAAGCGTTTCGCGCTCACCGGAACCGGTAAGATCAAGAGAAAGCATGCTTTCCACAGTCACATTCTCACGAAGAAGACTAAGAAGCAAAAGCGTAACCTCGTACACGTTGGTCTCGTTGACAACTGCGACGTGAAGCAAGTTCGCGAATTGCTCTGCATGCGCTAATCTCTTTTGGTTTTTGTCTCTACAAAACCTCCTACCAAAGTCATTTATTTCATCGAATGTCTGGCTCACAAGAGCTGCTAATGAGTAGCCGCCAGCAATCAAAAACAACATTACTATGCCAAGATCAGTAAATCATGTCGCATCTCGCGCTAAGCGCAAGAGAATCCTGAAGCTCACCCGCGGTTACTTCGGTGCCCGTAAGAACGTATGGACCGTTGCCAAGAACACTTGGGAAAAGGGTCTTACCTATGCGTTCCGTGATCGTCGCAACAAGAAGCGCAATTTCCGCGCTCTCTGGATTCAGCGTATCAACGCTGCGGCTCGCCTCGAAGGCTTGAGCTATTCTCAACTCATGGGTGGTCTTCACAAGGCCGGTATCGAGATCAACCGTAAGGTGCTCGCCGACCTCGCTGTAAACAACCCTCAAGCTTTTAAAGCTATCGTTGAGAAGGCGAAATAAGCCAGGCTTGGCCTAATCAAACAACTATTCCCAATCCAATCGAAAGGCGTGCTTCTTCCCAGAAGTCGCCTTTTTTTGTGGACTTGTCCCTTCTCTCGCACACCCTATCTGGCTTAACGTCATTCTCTACTACGCTAACACTACCTCTCACGCCAACTCCTTCATTCCCTTATCCTCTTCCACGCTAATTGCCTAACGATGTTCCAATTCCAACAATTCACCATCCACGACGACCGGTGCGCCATGAAAGTGGGCACAGACGGCGTACTCCTCGGAGCCTGGTGCCAAATGCCGCCTACTCCCTCCGCAGCACGAGCACTGGACATCGGCACGGGAAGTGGACTTATTGCCATGATGCTCGCACAGCGCTATCCACAGCTGCAAATCGTGGGCGTGGAACTCGATGCCGATGCCACCACACAAGCCATCGAAAACGTGGCAGCATCGCCCTTTGCTTCCCAAATCGTGGTGAAACAAGGCGACATCATGAGCGAAGATTGGCGAGAAGAGCTGCAACCTTTCGACATGATAGTGAGCAACCCTCCCTATTTTGAGGAAACCCTCCTCTCACCCAATCAGCAGCGCGCACAAGCGCGGCACGTGCACCACGGACTCACCTTTGAAGCCCTCGCCCAGCGCAGTGTACAACTCCTCAAGAGTGGGGGATGGCTGCAAGTGATTATCCCCAAGACGGCACAATCGCGGTTCGTGCGCTGTGCACAAGATGCCGGATTTACCCTCATCCGTCAGACCGACGTGCACACCGTGGCACGCAAAGCCCCCAAACGCGTGATGCTCCGTTTTCAACTCCATTTCACACCTCCCACACAGCACGAGAATGGGCACACCATCATAGGCGATTTCTTGCAAACCGATCAACTTATCTTGCAAGAAAATGGCGAGCGCAGTCCACAATATCAGCAACTTTGTGCCGATTTCTATCTCACGCAAGGACAACTCGATGCAAGGGCTTCCAAGGACGAAAAGAGCTAAAAACCATCTCGCTTTGCAAATATCCACACCACACCGCAAAAAGCAGAGAGAAAACAAGGCGAAATCTTGTCTGTTCGCCAGAAAAGAAGTAATTTTGTAGCACATAATTTCAAACTCCAATCTATCAATCAATATGGAAAAAAGCGCATTGCAAATTGCTCGTGCTGCCTACCAGCCCAAACTCCCCGCAGGTCTTCGCGGTAACGTGAAAATCGTAGAAGGTGCACCCACCCAAAGTGTAGACAACCAAGAAGAAATCAAAGCCCTCTTCCCCAACACTTATGGCATGCCCCTCGTCAACTTCGAGCCTACGGACGAGAAGAAGGAATATGCTCCCATCAACATCGGTATCATCCTCTCTGGTGGTCAAGCGCCTGGCGGTCACAACGTGATTTGCGGCCTCTATGATGGCTTGAAGAAGCAAAACCCCAACTCTAAGCTCTACGGCTTCCTCATGGGACCTGGAGGTTTGGTAGACCACAACTACCTCGAAATGACCGATGAACTCATCGACGAATACCGCAACACTGGTGGTTTCGACATGATCGGTTCTGGTCGTACGAAGCTCGAAGAAGAAGCTCAGTTTGAGAAGGGTATGGAAGTGATTCGTCAACTCGGCATCAACGCTATCGTGATCATCGGTGGTGACGACTCTAACACCAACGCTTGCGTACTCGCTGAATACTACGCTGCTAAGAAGTATGGCGTGCAAGTGATCGGTTGCCCCAAGACCATCGACGGTGACTTGAAGAACGACCAAATTGAAACTTCTTTCGGTTTCGACACTGCTTGTAAGACGTATGCTGAAGTGATTGGTAACATCCAACGCGATGCTAACTCTGCTCGTAAATACTGGCACTTCATCAAGCTCATGGGTCGCTCTGCCTCTCACATCGCTCTCGAGTGCGCACTCCAAGTGCAACCCAACGTGTGCTTGATTTCTGAAGAAGTGGAAGCTAAGGAACAAAGCCTCGACGACGTAGTGACCTACATCGCTGAAGTAGTGGCTAAGCGCGCTGCTGCTGGCAACAACTTCGGTACGGTGCTCATCCCCGAAGGTCTCATCGAGTTCATTCCTTCTTTGAAGAAGCTCATCGCTGAACTCAACGACCTCCTCTCTACTCCCGAAGCTGCTCAAGTGGAAGCTGCCGACCAACGTGCATGGGTGCTCAGCCGTCTTTCTGCTGAAAACGCAGCTATCTACGCTTCTCTCCCCGAAGGTGTGGCTAAGCAACTCACTGCTGAACGTGACCCCCACGGCAACGTACAAGTTTCTCTCATCGAAACTGAAAAGCTCCTCTCTGAAATGGTGGCTGAAAAGCTCGCTGCATGGAAGAAGGAAGGCAAATACACTGGCAAGTTTGCTGCTCTCCACCACTTCTTCGGTTACGAAGGTCGTTGCGCAGCTCCTTCCAACTTCGATGCTGACTACTGCTACGCTCTCGGTGCTTCTGCTGCTCAGCTCGTAGCTAACGGCAAGACTGGCTACATGGCGATCGTGAAGAACACCACTGCTCCTGCTGCTGAATGGGTGGCTGGCGGTGTGCCCATCACTATGATGATGAACATGGAGCGTCGTCACGGCGAAATGAAGCCCGTTATCCGCAAGGCTCTTGTTGAACTCGACGGTGCACCCTTCAAGACCTTCGCTGCACAACGCGAAGCATGGGCTGAACAAACTGCCTTCGTTTATCCTGGTCCTATCCAATACTGGGGTCCCACGGAAGTTTGCGACCAATGCACCAAGACGCTCGCGCTCGAACAAGCGAAATAATCAGCGTCTGCATCGCATAAGACATTGACTCAACCAGGGGTGCAAGCGCAAGTTTGCACCCCTCGTTTTCTGCTCTATTCATGACTCAAAAGAAACGCTCCTCCACTCCTCCCAAAAAGAGACGTCGCTCCTCGCGCAACAGCAAGCAGAGCACCATCACTTGGGCTGAACGCTCCTTTGGACACGGCTACAAACGCGTGTTCTGGATTGGTCTTATCATTGCGGCAGGGGTGTATCTTTTCGTTACCTACAAATACATCGTTGCCCCTACGTCCAACTTGTGGCAGGGGCTCTTTGGCACCACCAAATATCCCGAAGAATATGCCGTGAGAGGCATCGACATCAGTCGCTATCAAAGTGAGATAGACTGGGAAAAGGTGGCAGCTGCCAAGATTGACCAACAACCCATTCGCTTCGTCATTGCCAAAGCCACCGAAGGGAAGGAGCATGTGGACAAGAATTTCAACGACAACTTCTACCAAATCGGGCAATACGACTTCATTCGCGGTGCCTACCACTTTTTTTCTCCCCTCGTTTCGGGCGATGTGCAGGCGAAGCATTATCTCAAGCAAGTACATCTCGAACCAGGTGATTTAGCTCCTGTGCTCGACGTGGAAAGCATCGGCACACTCTCTGCAGAACAACTGCGCAGTGAAGTGGCTGAGTGGCTCAACATCGTGGAAAAGCACTACAACACCACGCCTATCATCTACACGGGACTAAAGTTTAAGGAGAAATATCTCAACACACCTACTTTCAATCGCTATCATTTTTGGATAGCGCACTACTACGTGAAACAATTGTCCTACAAGGGCAAATGGAAGTTTTGGCAATTCACCGATCGTGGTAAGATTGATGGCATCTCTGGCGATGTGGATTTGAATGTCTACAACGGCTCTTCCTACGATCTGCAACAACTCACCATCGGTGAGCAAGAACCAGAGGATACGGAGAAACAATAACGCTTTC
>LT608321.1:896488-1607719 GCA_900095835.1 Ihuprevotella massiliensis
ACACTGCTTGTAAGACGTATGCTGAAGTGATTGGTAACATCCAACGCGATGCTAACTCTGCTCGTAAATACTGGCACTTCATCAAGCTCATGGGTCGCTCTGCCTCTCACATCGCTCTCGAGTGCGCACTCCAAGTGCAACCCAACGTGTGCTTGATTTCTGAAGAAGTGGAAGCTAAGGAACAAAGCCTCGACGACGTAGTGACCTACATCGCTGAAGTAGTGGCTAAGCGCGCTGCTGCTGGCAACAACTTCGGTACGGTGCTCATCCCCGAAGGTCTCATCGAGTTCATTCCTTCTTTGAAGAAGCTCATCGCTGAACTCAACGACCTCCTCTCTACTCCCGAAGCTGCTCAAGTGGAAGCTGCCGACCAACGTGCATGGGTGCTCAGCCGTCTTTCTGCTGAAAACGCAGCTATCTACGCTTCTCTCCCCGAAGGTGTGGCTAAGCAACTCACTGCTGAACGTGACCCCCACGGCAACGTACAAGTTTCTCTCATCGAAACTGAAAAGCTCCTCTCTGAAATGGTGGCTGAAAAGCTCGCTGCATGGAAGAAGGAAGGCAAATACACTGGCAAGTTTGCTGCTCTCCACCACTTCTTCGGTTACGAAGGTCGTTGCGCAGCTCCTTCCAACTTCGATGCTGACTACTGCTACGCTCTCGGTGCTTCTGCTGCTCAGCTCGTAGCTAACGGCAAGACTGGCTACATGGCGATCGTGAAGAACACCACTGCTCCTGCTGCTGAATGGGTGGCTGGCGGTGTGCCCATCACTATGATGATGAACATGGAGCGTCGTCACGGCGAAATGAAGCCCGTTATCCGCAAGGCTCTTGTTGAACTCGACGGTGCACCCTTCAAGACCTTCGCTGCACAACGCGAAGCATGGGCTGAACAAACTGCCTTCGTTTATCCTGGTCCTATCCAATACTGGGGTCCCACGGAAGTTTGCGACCAATGCACCAAGACGCTCGCGCTCGAACAAGCGAAATAATCAGCGTCTGCATCGCATAAGACATTGACTCAACCAGGGGTGCAAGCGCAAGTTTGCACCCCTCGTTTTCTGCTCTATTCATGACTCAAAAGAAACGCTCCTCCACTCCTCCCAAAAAGAGACGTCGCTCCTCGCGCAACAGCAAGCAGAGCACCATCACTTGGGCTGAACGCTCCTTTGGACACGGCTACAAACGCGTGTTCTGGATTGGTCTTATCATTGCGGCAGGGGTGTATCTTTTCGTTACCTACAAATACATCGTTGCCCCTACGTCCAACTTGTGGCAGGGGCTCTTTGGCACCACCAAATATCCCGAAGAATATGCCGTGAGAGGCATCGACATCAGTCGCTATCAAAGTGAGATAGACTGGGAAAAGGTGGCAGCTGCCAAGATTGACCAACAACCCATTCGCTTCGTCATTGCCAAAGCCACCGAAGGGAAGGAGCATGTGGACAAGAATTTCAACGACAACTTCTACCAAATCGGGCAATACGACTTCATTCGCGGTGCCTACCACTTTTTTTCTCCCCTCGTTTCGGGCGATGTGCAGGCGAAGCATTATCTCAAGCAAGTACATCTCGAACCAGGTGATTTAGCTCCTGTGCTCGACGTGGAAAGCATCGGCACACTCTCTGCAGAACAACTGCGCAGTGAAGTGGCTGAGTGGCTCAACATCGTGGAAAAGCACTACAACACCACGCCTATCATCTACACGGGACTAAAGTTTAAGGAGAAATATCTCAACACACCTACCTTCGATCGCTATCATTTTTGGATAGCGCACTACTACGTGAAACAATTGTCCTACAAGGGCAAATGGAAGTTTTGGCAATTCACCGATCGTGGTAAGATTGATGGCATCTCTGGCGATGTGGATTTGAATGTCTACAACGGCTCTTCCTACGATCTGCAACAACTCACCATCGGTGAGCAAGAACCAGAGGATACGGAGAAACAATAACGCTTTCGCCTTGCTCTTTCATGGCATCTCATGCTTTTTATTTAGGCAGCTTCTAAGGGGGCTGCTTATGCTGTATAAGCTCCGAGAAACTCCCCAAAACGTGGGATATTTTCTGAAAAACATGGGAGATTTTCCCAAAAACGTGGGACTTTTTCCGAAAAACGTCGGAGATTATCTAGTGCCATCTAAAAATTACATCCAGAGTTGCTCCAAAAGGCACAAGAGTTGCTCCAAAAGGCACCAGGGTTTTTCTCAAAAGCACAAGAATTGTTCCAAAAGGCACCAGAGTTGTTCACAAAGGCAATGGTCAAAAACGCGTGGTAACCCTGCCCTTCTCTTTCTGAAATAATAAAGATTGTATTTACCAGCATTTTTTAACGCGGATTTTATCACTTTCGCCTCATTTCCTTCCATATATAATAGGGGGCTTTTCCAAAAAATGGAAGCTATTCTCCATGTTGAGCCAGTTTTGCAATAAAGCACGTAACTTATTGACATGCACGATATTCCATCGCTTTTTAGTCTAAACACTAGCAAAACACACGAAAAACACGCCAAAACCCACGTAACTTATTGACATGCACGATATTCCATCACTTTTCAATCTAAACACTAGTAAAACACACGAAAAACAAGCCAAAAGCCACGTAACTTATTGAAATGCACGATATTCCATCACTTTTTAGTCAAAAGACCAAGAAAAACACTTGGAATATCTTCATTTGCAGGAACTTGCAACACTTTTCCTCGCGTACGTACGCGCGCGCTAAACAAACAAACAAACAAACAAACAAACGAACAAACAAACGAACAAAAAGAGAAATAGAGAAAAGACAGAGAACGTGGCAAGCCCGTTCATCTGCCCCTCCTCCCTCCTCAACTATCGCAGAGCTGTGAATGTTGATAATTGTAAATTCTTCGAAGACGAAGATTTCGTCTTTAGTACGAAGGCTATTCCCTAGGATGGGACAAGCACAGCAAAAGGCAGAACAAGTTGACAATCGTCGTCAAAAATGAGATTTGATGCAAAAAATGCCGTTATAGGGTGAGATAAGTCTGGAAAATGTAGCGTACTTGACGAATATTTTGTAACTTTGTCGCAGCGACATAGCACAACGGGAGCACCCGAAAAGGCAGAAGATTGCCTAGAAAAACAACCTTTTGCTATCGTTTGTCGCTTTTCATTCCTTCTGAATCATCAAAATCATCACTAATGAAACGAATACTGCTACTCTTTGTCGCCCTCTTCGCATTGGGGGCATCGGCTTGCACCAACCTGCTCGTGGGCAAGAAGGCTTCCAAAAACGGTGAAGCCTACCTCACCTATAGTGCCGACTCCTACGGCATGTACGGACGTCTGTTGCACTATCCTGCTGGCACTCACGCTCCTGGCACAATGCGACGCATTGTCGATGGCGACACGCAGAAATATCTGGGCGAAATCCCCGAAGCTCCCGTGACCTACAACGTGGTGGGCAACATCAACGAACATCAAGTGGCTATCACCGAAACCACCTTTGGCGGACGTCATGAACTTGCGCCAAAGAACCCAATGGGAGGCATCGACTACGTGTCGCTCATGGCACTCGGTTTGCAGCGTGCTAAGACCGCTCGCGAAGCCATCAAGGTGATGACCGACCTCGTGGCACGTCATGGCTATTCGTCAGAAGGCGAATCGTTCTCCATTGCCGACCCCAACGAGGTGTGGATCATGGAGATGATTGGTAAGGGCGATGAAAAGAAAGGTGCAGTGTGGGTGGCAGTACGCATCCCTGACGACTGCATCAGTGCTCACGCCAACCAAAGCCGCATCCACAAGTTTGACCTGAAGGACAAGAAAAACGTGATGTACGCCAAAGACGTGATCAAGTTTGCTCGCGAAAAGGGCTACTTCTCAGGCAAAGATGCCGACTTCTCCTTCTCTGCAGCCTACTCTCCTGCCGACTTCGGTAGCCAGCGTTTCTGCGATGCACGTGCTTGGTCGCTCTTCAACCACTTCGTGGACGGCATGGACAAATATGTGGACTTCGTAGACGGCAAGCACATCGGCACCAGCGAAGTGATGCCTCTCTATTTCAAACCCAAGGCTCCCCTGGAACTCTCTGACGTGATGCGCGCAATGCGCGACCACTACGAAGGCACGCCTTTCGACATCACCACCAACGCTGGTGCTGGCACCAATGGCGCACCTTATCGTCCCTCTCCCCTCACGTGGGAATACAAGGGCAAAAAGTATTTCAACGAACGTCCTGTGTCTACCCACCAAGCTAGTTTCGTGGTTGTGGCACAGTTGCGTGGCAACCTCCCCAACCCCGTGGGTGGCGTGCTGTGGTTTGCCAACGACGAAGCCAACACCACTCCGTTTGTGCCCATCTACTGCTCCTTGACCAAGGTGCCCGAATGCTTCGCAGACGCCACTGCCAACGACCACACTTTCTCGTGGAAGAGCGCTTTCTGGCTCTGCAACTGGGTGTCTAACATGGTGTATCCTCGCTACGACCAACTCTACCCCACCGTGGCAAAGCGTCGCGACAACCTGGAAGACTATATGCTCACCGCTCAAAAGGCTGCAGATGCTTCTCTCCTTCACACCTTGCAGACTAATCCTAGCGAATTGGCAAACGAAGTCAACGGCTATGCACAAGACTGGGCGAACACTTTGATGACCGACTGGAAGGCATTGGGCGAATATCTCGTGATGAAATTCAACGACCAAGTGGTGAAAAAGGAAACACGTGATGGCAAATGGGAGCTCACTCCTGATGGCATCTGCGTGGCGCCCGAACGTCCTGGTTATCCCGAACAATATCGCGGTATCCTCATTCGCGAGACCGGAGATAAGTATCTCGTTCCCGAAACGAAATAATCGAAAAACAGGCAAGAAGTTTAGCCTATCACTTGCCGAATCACAACAATGGGTGGGGTTGTGTCAAAACTCAGAGCGTGATGCTTGACAAAGTTTTGACACAACTCCTGCCATTTCACCTCATCATCCGCAAGAACTTATGAACGCTTTTGCTCCACACGATTTCACTGACAAGCGCCTCATCGCAGAGTTTGGATTTGATGCCCAAGAAATCGCACAAGCTACGCTCGATTTGGCAGCCGAAGAGATTGGTCTGAAAGACTGGACTCCTACTGCCGAAGACATCACGGCGTTTGAACGTGTGCACGAACTCGAATCGCTCAACGAAGAGATGTTGAAGACGGACAACTTCCGCAATTTGCTCGTTTCGCAAGCTGCGGACATGCGCGTGGTGCTCTTGCTCATAGCAGGTTGTGTGGTGATGATGCGTCGCGTGAAAGACACGGAAGCGAAAGCAGCACAGCGCAGACTCGCCATAGAAGCGGCACACATCTACGCACCTTTGGCGCACAAACTCGGACTCTACAAACTGAAGTCGGAGTTGGAAGATCTGTCTCTCAAATATCTGGAGACGGAGGCGTACTACATGATCAAGGAGGCGCTCAATGCTACCAAGAAATCGCGCGAGGCCTACATCGAAAACTTCCTTGCGCCTATCCACCAGATGCTGCAAGAAGCTGGACTGCGCTACCACATGAAAGGGCGCACGAAGAGCATCCACTCCATCTGGCAAAAGATGAAGAAGCAAAAGTGCGGATTTGAAAAGGTGTATGACCTCTTTGCCATTCGCATCATCTTAGACTCTGCCCCCGCAAAGGAAGTGGCGGAGTGCTGGAAGGTGTTTTCGCTCATCACCAACAAGTATGAGTCGAACCTCAAACGCCTTCGCGACTGGGTGACCGTGCCCAAGAGCAATGGTTATGAGAGTCTACACGTCACTGTGCTAGGTCCCGAAAACAAGTGGGTGGAGGTGCAAATTCGCACGGAGCGCATGGACGAAGTGGCTGAGCATGGTCTTGCCGCTCACTGGAGATACAAGGGCGTGAAGAGCAGCGAAGGCGGCGTGGACTCGTGGTTGGCTGGCATCCGTACGGCACTCGAGGAAGGACGCGACCCACATGTGGACGACAATGAGGGATTGAAGGAAAATTCCATCTACGTGTTTACCCCCAAAGGCGACTTGTTCAAACTGCCCGTGGGCAGCACGGTGCTCGACTTTGCCTACCTCATCCACTCCAAAGTGGGCAACCGCTGCGTGGGAGGCATCGTGGATGGCAAAAACGTGCCATTGCGCCAAGTGCTCACCAGCGGACAACGCGTGGAGGTGCTCCTGTCGAACAACCAACAACCTCGCATGGAATGGCTCAACATCGTGGTGTCGGGACATGCGAAGTCAAAGATTCGCCAATCGCTCCGTGAAATTAAGAGTCGCGACAGTGCGATGGGCAAGGAGGTGCTGGAGCGCAAACTCAAAAACCGCAAGTTGGAGTGGGACGAAAGCATCCTCAATCAGCTCATCAAGAAGTTGTACTACAAGGAAGCAGGCGATTTCTTTGCCGACATCCTCGAAAATAAGATAGACCTCAACGCTACGCTCGACACGTATGTGGAGTTGCAGAAGCGCGAGGCTGGTGTGGCTGAGCGTGCCGAGGCGAAGAGTGCCGAAGAGTTCAACTTCCGCGAGGTGGTAGAGCCCATCACAGGTGCTTCTGACGATGTGCTTGTGATTGATCGCAATCTCAAAGGCGTGGAATTTCAAATGGCACGCTGCTGCCACCCCGTCTATGGCGACGACGTCTTTGGTTTTGTGTCGGTGTCGGGTGGAATCAAAATTCACCGCGAAACATGCCCCAATGCGCACGACATGCGCTCGCGTTTCCCCTATCGCATCGTCAAAGCACGATGGGCAGGCAAAGGCGGCAGCACCTACCCCATCACGCTGCATGTGGTGGGACAAGATGATCTGGGCATCGTGAACAACATCACCTCCATCATCTCCAAAGAAGAACACATCATGCTGCGCAACATCTCCATCGAGAGCAACGATGGGTTGTTCTACGGCGAACTCACGGTGCTGGTGGACGATACCACACAACTCAACGTGCTCATCAAAAAACTCCGCACCGTGCGCGGTGTCAAAGCGGTGAGCCGCTAGTTGGGGGCTTTGTGTCAAGAGAAAGCCCGAAGGTCATTAGAACGTAAAAGTGGTACTCGTTATAGAAAAGATAGTTTCCTATCATCTTTCTATTTTTTGTTGGCATCTTGTCGCTCCTTCGTGCTCGAGGCAGCGCGCTATGCCTTCGAGCCACAACAAACCTTCTGCGCAACAAACCCCAAAAACTATTCAGGTTCTAAGGACCTTTTGGGATAAAAAGGCAGTTAACCGAAAGAAAAATAAGGCACGTGCTTTGTCTTATGCGATATTTTCGGGGTAGAATGATGGATTCTTCCTCGAAATTTCGTATCTTCGCAACCACGTTTTTTTAAGCCCAAACGAGATACTCACAAATTCATCAACTCAACATAGCAAAAACGACCAAAAAAGTTTGGAGAATTGCTGAAGTTGAGTTATATTTGCAGCAACGAAAAATAATCAAATATCATAAGCAATATGGAACAAGTAAAAAGAGTGTACACTTTTGGTAACGGACAGGCTGAAGGTGATGCTACTATGCGCGACCTCCTCGGCGGTAAAGGTGCCAACCTTGCAGAAATGAACAAGATTGGTGTGCCCGTTCCTCCAGGATTCACCATCACCACCGACACCTGTAACGACTATTATAAAGTAGGTCAAGAAGAGATTATTCGTCAGCTCACCGACCAAGTGAATGCGGCTATCGCTACTACTGAAGCAAGCATGAACAGCAAGTTTGGCGATCCCACCAATCCTCTCTTGCTTTCTGTACGTTCTGGTGCTCGTGCTTCAATGCCTGGTATGATGGACACCATCCTCAACCTCGGTTTGAACGACACCGTAGCTGAAGGTCTTGTAGCTAAGACGGGTAACCCTCACTTCGTTTACGACTCTTATCGCCGTTTCGTGCAAATGTATGGTGATGTCGTGCTCGGCATGAAGCCCGAAAACAAGGAGGACATCGATCCATTTGAAGCCATCATCGAAGAGGTGAAGGCCATCCGTGGCATCCACCTCGATAAGGATCTCACTGTAGAAGAACTCAAGGACCTCGTAGAGCTTTTCAAGAAGGCTATCAAAGACAACACGGGTCACGACTTCCCCACTGATCCTAAAGAACAACTCTGGGGCGCTGTGTGCGCTGTGTTCCGCAGCTGGATGAACGAACGCGCTATTCTCTATCGTAAGATGGAAAGCATTCCCGACGAATGGGGTACGGCTGTGAACGTACAAGCCATGGTGTTCGGTAACATGGGCGAAACTTCTGCTACTGGTGTATGCTTCAGCCGTGATGCTGGTAACGGTGAAAACCTCTTCAACGGTGAGTATCTCGTTAACGCACAAGGTGAAGACGTGGTGGCTGGTATCCGCACTCCACAACAAATCACCAAAATCGGCGCTCAACGCTGGGCTGAACGCGCTGGTATCAGCGAGGAAGAACGCGTAGCTAAATATCCTTCTATGGAAGAGGCTATGCCCGAAATCTATGCTGAACTCGATGCGCTCCAAAACAAGCTCGAACAGCACTACCGCGACATGCAAGACATGGAGTTCACCGTACAAGAAGGCAAACTCTGGTTCTTGCAAACTCGTAATGGTAAGCGCACTGGTACCGCTATGGTGAAGATCGCCATCGACCTCCTTCACGAAGGTATGATCGACGAAAAGACCGTCATCAAGCGTTGCGAACCCAACAAACTCGATGAGCTCCTCCACCCTGTCTTCAACAAGAAGGCATTGGCTGGTGCACACGAAATCACCCGCGGTCTTCCTGCTTCTCCTGGTGCAGCTTGCGGTCAAATCGTCTTCCACGCTGACGATGCTGAAGCATGGCACGAAGCAGGTAAGAAGGTCATCATGGTGCGCATCGAAACTTCTCCCGAAGACCTCGCTGGTATGGCAGCCGCAGAAGGTATCCTCACCGCTCGTGGTGGTATGACCTCTCACGCTGCTGTTGTGGCTCGTGGTATGGGTAAGTGCTGTGTGTCTGGTGCTGGTGGCATCGTGGTAGACTACAAGGCTCGCACCCTCACTGTAGACGGCGTGACTTTGAAGGAAGGTGATTTCATCTCCTTGAATGGTACTACCGGTTGCGTATATGCTGGTGAAATCCAAACTGAAGCTGCTGAACTCAGCGGTGACTTCTCAGAATTGATGGACCTCTGCAGCAAGTATGCTAAGCTCCAAGTGCGCACTAACGCTGACACTCCTCAAGATGCAAAAGTGGCTCGCGATTTCGGTGCTGTAGGTATCGGTCTTTGCCGCACTGAGCACATGTTCTTCGAAGCTGAGAAGATTGTTGCTATGCGCGAAATGATCTTGAGCGAAACCGCTGAAGGTCGCGAAAAGGCATTGGCAAAGATCCTTCCTTACCAAAAAGCTGACTTCCTCGGCATCTTCCGCGCTATGGATGGTTGCCCCGTGAATGTTCGTCTCCTCGATCCCCCTCTCCACGAATTCGTACCCCATGATCAAGCTGGTCAAGAGGAAATGGCAAAGGCTATGGGCGTGACTGTAGAATACATCCGCCAACGTGTCAACAGCCTCGTAGAAGCTAACCCCATGCTCGGTCATCGTGGTTGCCGTCTCGGTAACACCTACCCCGAAATCACTGCTATGCAGACTCGCGCCATCCTCGGTGCTGCTGTAGAGCTGAAGAAGGAAGGTCTCGATCCTCATCCCGAAATCATGGTGCCTCTCACGGGTATCCTCTATGAGTTTGAAAACCAAGAGAAGGTGATTCGCGACACTGCAGCTGCTCTCTTCGCAGAAGAGGGTATGAGCGTAGACTACAAAGTGGGTACGATGATTGAAATCCCCCGTGCTGCTTTGACAGCTAACCGCATCGCTACTCGCGCTGAATACTTCTCATTCGGTACCAACGACCTCACGCAGATGACCTTCGGTTATTCTCGTGACGATATCGCTAGCTTCCTCCCCGTTTATCTCGAGAAGAAGATTTTGAAGGTAGACCCCTTCCAAGTGCTCGACCAAAACGGCGTAGGTCAGCTCGTGCAAATGGCGGTAGAAAAGGGCCGTGCTGTACGTCCCGAACTCAAGTGCGGTATCTGCGGTGAACATGGTGGTGAACCTAGCTCTGTGAAGTTCTGCCACCGCGTAGGTCTCAACTATGTGAGCTGCTCACCTTTCCGTGTGCCCATCGCTCGTCTCGCTGCTGCCCAAGCTGCTGTCGAAGAACTCTAGTCGAAAAATCTAGGCAAAGAAGTCTAGATCAGAAAGTCTAGAATACCATACTCTATCGAAGCATTCCATCGAATGTCTTTGATGAAGACCATAACATCACTTCATCCGCCTCGAAAGAGGTGGATGAAGTTTTTTTGTAGCTGTTCAAGAATCACTAGCAGTATTTTCTGACTTGTTAAACCCAAATTGGTCATTAGAGCGTAAGGGTACCAGCCTGCAATTTGACCTATACGTCGAATCTTACTACGAAAAGCCACAAATTCTTTCCAATGTTTGCAAGATTGGAAAGAATTGACAGGATGCAAAAGACAAATATGACCTATGGAATCGCAGAATAGTAGGACTAACAACCTATTATTTGTCGTTCTGTGGGGAGTGCAACAACTATATGTTCGAGCGATTAGAAAGTAGTTTATCGCCATCATCAAGAAACTAGATGAATTTAGGCAAAGAAAAAGACCATAGATAAAGACTCAGCCACCCAAAAAGAAAGCAAGCCCCAAGGTTCTTGTTGTGGTTAATCACACACAAACAAGAACAATGGGGCTTACTGTGAAACATAGTATAGAAAGTATTTGGATGACGCCCATCGCCTGCACTAAGTCTGACAGAACAGTGAGGAGAAAGTGCAGACCTACGCAGAAGTCTTAATCTGGCTGGGCAACATAGAGTAAGAAAGTGCCCTTAGCATGCACGGCAATCTCGGGACGAGTGGCAACGTTGAGGGTGCCCTGCCAGAGTTTAGTGAAATCATAGAGGGGATATTGCAAGCCCTCGGCAGAGAAATAGCTTGCGCCAAAATTCCAAATGGAGATTTCCTGCCCCACATCCACCGTCAGACGCTTGGTGTCGCAGCAAGGATAGAAGGTGCCAAAGTCGCTCACCATGATCACCTCACGGTGTTCCTCAGCATAGTCCATGAGCAAAGCCAGATTTGCCAAGGCATGGTCTTCACGCTTGCCCGTAGCCCCGAGAATCACATACTCATCACGACGCCCCAACTTGAGACAGTGGTGAAAAGTCTTGGAGAGATCATTGGTCTCCTGTTCGGCAATGCGCACGATGCGATCAGCAAAAGAAGTTGCCACTTCGGGAGCTATCGAATCGCCATCGCCCACAATGACATCAGGATGGAAGCCCGCAGCCACACAAGCATTGGCAGCGCCATCGCAACAAGCGATGAAATCTGCCTCACGCAGGTATTGCAAGGCACGCTCTGTCGTAGGAAAGAGCCCAGAAGCAAGAATTACGGTCATAACTAGTCAACGCTAGAAGGTAAGAAAAAGAGTACAAAGAAAATAGCCACTAGTCCATGTGCTATGCTGCCACCTGTTGTTGCTGGTGGAGCTTTCTCCACTCCAGCCAACCCACCACAGACATCACGAGATAGAGGAAAAAGAGACCAGCCCAGAAATAATTGAGTTGCAGCACATACATCCCCACATAGCCCAGATTCACGACGATCCAAATGAGCCAATGCTCCATATATTTGCGAGAAATGAGCCACATCCCAGTGCAACTTAAGGCGGTGGCAAAGGCATCGAGCAACGGAGTTTGCGGCACTGCCACTGAAATGCCAAGGAAGGAATCCCCCAGCAACTGCTGCACATGTCTTAAAAAGCCGTAGAACAACAACAGTAATAGTGTAGAAATCAGCAATAAGGGAAGATATTTCCGGCGCGGTGTTGTATAAATGAGAAACACACCTTCTTCGGTCACCTCCTCGTGCTTGAAGAAGATGGCTTGCACTGCGACGAGCAGATAATAAACAAAAAGCCCAGCCGTGGCAAAGTTGCCTTGCACAAAATTGACATAGATAAATGGCAAGGCATTGAGCGCAGAGGCTACCCAAAACTTCGGACTTGCTTTGTATTGTAAATAGACATAAGGGATGCCCAAAAGCGTGCCCAAGAGCACCAGTGCGCCATTCACCACATTGTCGGGCGAAAAGAAGAGGAGAAATTCAGAAAAGCTGGTCATATCTTAGAGACGAAAAAGAAAACGACTGCCACTTGTCACTATCATCGACAGCAACAAGTGGCAGTGCGTCAGACAATTCGCGTGCCATATCAGGAAATCCTTGCCGTGGCGTGCGAGAACCTGACGGCACTAACAGAGGGCTACTAGAACTTCAAGGAGAGATTGACCATGAAGTTGCGCCCCGCCATGGGATAGAAGCGAGGATCGCTCATGATTTCGTTGGTAGCACTCAAATAGGATTGTGAGTATCCGTTGGTTTCATACATCGTGTCGAGGAGGTTATACACGGTGCCTCCCACGGTGATTTCCTTGAAACCACGGAGTTTGAAGGTGTAGCTTGCATTGAGGTGCGACACAAAGTAGGCATCGAGCGAGTTTTCCTTCATTTCCAGGTTGTCGAGATATTGACTGCCCACATATTGTGAGGTCAAACTAGCGGCAAATCCTTTGTAGTTGTAGGCAAGAATGCTATTCGCCACGACAGCTGGAGAGAAAGAAATCGTGGTACTACTCTTGGTGGGCAGAGCCACAGACTTTTCCCAGTTGGCATCGGGAAGATAAGGCGTGTAGTCCTTGATTTTATTCTCGCTCAACGACACATTGATGTCCCAGCGGAAGTGCTGACTGGGCTTCCAAGCACCAGCCAACTCCACACCCATGCGGTAGCTCTTCGCCACATTTTCAGACACCGCTTCGCCAATGTCGTTCAAACGTCCATTGAGCACAAACTGGTTCTTGTAGTCCATGAAATAACCACCCACGGAGGCTTCCCAAGTGCGGTTAGCGATGCGATAGCCCACCTCATAGTCCATGAGACGCTCCGCCAGAGGAGAGTGCGCATTGTCAAACTCCTTCTCGTAGTTGTTGCGCGTTGGTTCGCGATGCGCCACACTCAGCGAAGCATAAGCCTGCTGGTTGGGAGCGATGAGCCAAGTGGCACCCACTTTGGGGTTGAAGAAGTGGAACTCCTCGTTGGTGTCGTGCACCGCCTTCTTGTCCGACGTACCGTCGATGCGGTAATCGATGTTGCGATATTGGAGGTCGGCAAAGAGGTTGAGCTGATTGAAGAGCTTATAATTGGCACGTGCAAAGATGTTGTAGTCCAACTTCTTACCCGTGTTGTCGTAATATCTACGCTTCGTGTCGAGCGTGCCCACATAGTCCTTCACCCAATGCACTTCACCAAAGTGGTCATTGTTGAAGTAGTTGAGCGCTTGTCCGAAAGTGAAATCAAAACCACCATCCTTGTATTCCAAAGAAGTGATGGCACCGCCGAAGTTGCCTTCAAGGTTCTTGCGACGCACGATGTCAGTCTTCGCGATTTCTTTGCCATTGAGCAAGAAAGGCTTCAGTCCGAAACTCTTCAGTTTCTTGTTGTTTTTATATTCTTCGTAGTAACCAAAGCCATAGGTGTAGTGCAAAGCTGCGTTGAAATTCCAATGCTCGTCGATGCGCTGCGTGAGCAGAGCTTGAGCGTGCTGTTGGAAATAGTAGTCAATCTGATTATCATAGAATGACTTTGTGGCATTGATGTATCCGTTAGGGTTGTAGGTGCGGTTGGTCTTGAGCTGCTCACGGCTGATACCATCCCACGCATGGTAGGTGCGCTCCTTACCACCGAAGGCGATGAGCTTCAAAGTCGTTCCTTCGTTGATGTAAGCCAACTGAGCGAAATAGGAACCCAGGCGAGCAGAACTGCGGTCGCGATAGCCTTCGGAAGAGAGGTAAGACAGACGGGCATCAAAAGTCCAATGATTGGCAAACAAACCCGTACCAGCCTTCACTGTGTTTTTGGTGGTATTGAACGATCCAAACGAACCAGCATACAAGGCATAAGGCGATGCACTCAAGCGGTCGGTGGTCATGTTCACACTCGCGCCAAAAGCAGCCGCACCATTGGTGGAGGTGCCCACACCGCGTTGGAGCTGAATGTCATTGACCGACGACACCAAGTCGGGCGTGTCCACCCAATAGAAGGTGTGCGCCTCAGGGTCGTTGAGGGGAATGCCGTTGTTGGTCACATTGATGCGCTCGCCCACGGTGCCACGCACGCGCAAGCTGGTGTAGCCAATGCCAGTGCCGGCATCGGATGTAGTCACCACATTGGGAAGAGTGGAAAGAAGGAAGGGGATGTCTTGCCCGAAATTCACCTTTTCAATCGCTTTTTTGTCGAGGTTTGAAAAGGCGAGAGGGGTTTTGTTGGTAGCACGATTGGTCACTACTTGAGCTTCGCCCAAATGTTTCGTGCGAGTGGTATCCGCCTTTTGGGCAGATGCCACTAAAGCTGCCGCAAAGCAGCTCAGGAGAATGGTTTTTCTCATTAGAAACTATTTTAATTACTACGCCGGCATTATCCGGTTCAGTTTATAAGGGTGTATTCTCAGCTCCATAGTTATCGGGGCACCCCCTTAAAATCGGCTGCAAAGGTAGCGATTTATTTCGAGATGAGGGGAGAATACACCCACATTCTACCCTTTTCTGTGATTTTCAAGGCGTGAATGCCTTTTCTTTCTCGAAAAATAGTAACTTTGTGGCAACCTTTTAACCCAAATCGGATCATTAGATCCTGAACAGATTTTATTGGTTTGTTGAGCAGATTGTTTATCGTTGGCTCGAAGGCGTAGCGGGCTACGGCGAGAACGAACGAAAGACAAGATGCCAACAAGAAAAAAAAGAGGTCAGGAAGTAATCTTTTCCATTACCAGTAGCGCTTTTACGGTCTAATGACCGATTGGGGTTTAAGCTAGAGGTCCTAGCACGATTTCCAAGGTGTAATCATGCACTGCGCCTGCTGAAATGATGTTTTTCACACACTGCAAACCGATATCTTCTCTATGAAAAAGAATACACCTTCTTCTACTCGCACCCAACAAGGGTGGCTCGCTCTCGCCATGGCACTGGTGCTCGTGGCAGCGGTGAAAATATGGATACTTCCCCTTTTTTCTTCCTCCGCCCCCACAAAGGCTGTGTCCACTTCCCCAGCAGAACAACAGGAAATTGTGGCATTTGAGCAACAGCGGTTGCGCGATTCGCTGGCGCGTGTGGAGAAATGGGCAGCTGAACGCAAAGCACGACAATGGGCACGCGAGGAGCGCGAACGTGCCTACCAAGCGCAGCATGCCCAATGGGAAGCGGAGAAAGCTGCACGCGCGGCACAGCGTGCGGCGCAACAAGCACGCTACGACAGCCTCGTGCGCAGCCGTCCGCAAAAGCTCGCCAAAGGAGCGCAGCTGGATGCTAATGCTGCCGACACTACGCAGTGGCAGCGAGTGCCTGGGGTGGGACGTGCCTACGCCCAAGCCATCGTGCGCTATCGACAACGACTTGGTGGCTTCGTCTCCACCGCACAACTTCACGACATCGACCGATTGCCCCACGACATCGACCGCTATGTCACTCTTGCTCCCCACCCCACAGTTCACCGCATCGCTGTGAATCGTGCCACCTTCAAAGAACTTCTGCAGCATCCTTATCTCAACTACGAACAGGTAAAAGCCATCGTGCACCACCGCCAACGCATCGGACCCTTGCGCGACTGGGACGACCTGCGCGGAAATGCCGCCTTCACCGATAAGGATTTCGAGCGACTACAACCTTATTTTTCTTTTTGAAATCACTCGATTTTAAGCATTTATATTTTTCTGGTTGGACATGAGCCGTTTCACAACCAACTTTTTCTGTGTCATACCTCTTTACTAAAAACATCATTACTCTTTATAAACTCCCCATTCCGCTTAATTACTTGCTTCATTTCTCTGAACGATACATTTCGTGCTTGCGCTCAATGAAGTACAGAACAAAGAAAGTACATTGAAATCTCACCCTTCAGCACGAACAATCAATCCATCTAAAAACACCTTCACGATTGCACAGCCACGAATGTCGGACATTTCCGAAAAAATCTCCGACATTTCTCAGAAAATCTCCCACGTTTTTGGAAAAAACTCCCACGTTTTTCCGAAAACGTCCGACTTTTTTGTCCCTACATCGCCTTAGTTTTCTGAAAAGCTAATTTCCGCCGAAATATCCCACTAATGTTGAGCAATAAAAAGATGCGAAGACGAAATAGAAATTTCTGACATCCGAATCGCTCACCACCTTGATTATGGTGACAATGACGAAAACCTATTTTATAAGGTAAAGGAAGTTGCGAAAATAAATGCGAAAAGAAAAGGATATAAAAACATAAAAAACTATCAACAACAGGATTTAAACAGCACCTCCCTAAAATAGAAATAGTTTTCTTACGAATATCTCTTTCCAGATTACGCATCATCCTTTTGGAAATCTCCAAAATGCCTGATTTCAAACATCGGAAAATCGCGCACAAGAAGATGAACAAAGATTACCAGAAATCATTTTTCGCACGTTTGCACAACCACAAAATTGAGCAAAGATGCAAATAGTTTCCCAGCAAACCAAATTTCTTTATAGACACTTTAATGTATAGTATGACAACCACAACTAGAAATCTATGTTAAAATCATCGATAAGATAAATATTCAAAAGTATTAGAATAGGTTTCTTGCATTAAATACACTATTTTTGCAGGTATGAAAAAGAGTACCATTTGGAGCATTGCTATTGCCATGGGTATTGCACTTCTTGCACTCATTGGCACGCAGTTCTACTATCTAAGGGAGATGGTGGAATCGCGCCAGAAGCAGTTTGACGAAAATGTCAAACGCGCCCTATATCAAGCGGCTCGCAATTTGGAACTCCAAGAGGTGCAAAACAATCTCGAAAAGGAATTACTAGCCAACGAGAGCATGCACCGCCAACAGATGGCTGCAGCTGAAACTGCAGAGGCGCTCAAGAGAGCAGATGCCGACAGCGACGTCACCGTCAACGGTGCCACCTACCCCACTCCGATTCGCTTGTCGGAAAATGCTCCGCTCTCCTCGATGATGAGCGAGAAGACGCGACAAAAGCTGCTACACCAGAAAGAACTACTCAATGAGGTGATCTATAAGAGCCTCTATTTGCCCGAAGACCGACCATTAGAACAGCGCATCCGTCGAACGGACGTGGACAATGCCCTCAAAACAGAACTTCAACACAACGGCATTGACCTGCGCAAGGTGGGCTATCACTTCCAAGTGCTCACAGTCGATGGCAGAGAAGTGGAACGCTGCCCCGACTTTCACACATCAGCCGATGAGGCGGTCTATCGGGAACCCATCTTCGAGCATGGATCACCAGCGCACATGGGATTTCTGAAAGTGCGATTCCCTGGAGCCAACGATTATGTCAGAAGTTCCATCAAGTTTGCGCTACCCTCCATCATCTTCAGCATCTTGGTGCTGGGCATCTTCATCTTCACCATCTACAGTTTCTTCCGACAAAAGAGACTCTCGCAGATGAAGACGGATTTCATCAACAACATGACCCACGAGCTCAAGACACCCATCGCCTCGATTTCGCTGGTTTCGCAAATGTTGTCAGACGAGAGCGTGCAATTCAGCGAAGCCTCTTTGCGACGCAACTACAAGGTTATTGCCGACGAGACCAAGCGTTTGCGCTTGCTGGTGGAAAAAGTGCTGCAACTCTCCATGTTTGACAACGCGCAAGCTGCCAATTTCAAGTTTGACGAACTTGATGCCGATGTCGTGGTGGCAGAAGTGGCATCAACCTTCCAACTAAAGGTGGAAGCGGCAGGGGGAGAGTTGGAAACCCAACTCGAAGCAGAAGACCCTATCATTTTGGCGGACTCCATGCACTTCACCAACTTGATCAACAATCTCCTCGAAAATGCCCTTAAATACAGTCGCCCCGACGTTGCCCCTCACTTGGTGGTGAGCACGCGCAACGAAGGAAAGGCGCTGAAAATAAGTATTTCTGATAACGGACTAGGTATTAAGAAAGAGAATCTGAAACGCATTTTCGAACGATTCTACCGCGTACACACGGGTAATGTGCACAATGTGCGCGGCGTGGGCATCGGACTTGCTTATGTGGCAGGCGTGGTGAAAGCCCACAACGGAACCATCACCGTGGACAGCGAATATGGCAAAGGCACCACCTTCACCATTACCATCCCACTGCTCAGCCCCTAAACCTCTTGGGGCACGCTAGACGGAGCGCAAACTTCGTGCTTGTCAATACAAAAACTTACACTCGCAACTACAATTTAAATTCAACTGGTGGACAAAGACTCCACCCTGTGACCTCTATGTCACAACACACTCGCATTTATTCACCAAATTAAAACCATACGACTATGACACTGGACGGAAAAATGAGAATCCTGCTTTGTGAGGACGACGAAAACCTCGGTATGCTCCTCCGCGAATATCTTCAAGCCAAGGGCTACGACACCGTGCTGTGCAGCGACGGTGAAGAAGGCTATCGCGAATTCTTGCGTAGCAAATACAATCTTTGCGTCTTCGACGTAATGATGCCCAAGAAAGACGGCTTCACCTTGGCGAAGGAAATCCGCATGACCAACTCAGAAGTGCCCATCGTGTTCTTGACTGCCAAAACGCTCAAGGAAGATGTCTTTGAAGGCTTCAAGATTGGTGCAGACGACTACCTCACTAAGCCCTTCTCTATGGAAGAATTGACCTTCCGCATTGAAGCAATCTTGCGCCGCGTGCGTGGAAAGCGCAACCGCGAACGCACACAATACCAAATTGGCTCTTTCTTCTTCGATGCCCAAAAGCAAACCCTCACCCAAAATGGTGAAACCAAGAAGCTGACCACCAAGGAAAGCGAACTTCTCGGTTTGCTCTGCGCACACATGAACGAAATCTTGCAGCGCGACTACGCTCTCAAGAAGATTTGGATCGACGATAACTACTTCAACGCTCGCTCTATGGACGTTTATATCACTAAGCTCCGTAAGCACCTCACTGGCGATCCCGATGTGCAAATCATCAACATCCACGGTAAGGGCTACAAGCTCATCGCACCCGAAGTGGAAGAAGAAAACTAATTTCTCTCCTGATAAAGGTCTACTTTCTAGACGGAAAGTAAACAATAGCACGTAAAAGGCGGAAGTTCAACGACGAACTTCCGCCTTTTCTGCATCAAAATCAACAAAAAGATGAGTCGTCATGCAGAATGTAGCATTTCGACTGCTAAAAATGTCAACTCTACTTGCACAAATCAAGGATAATCATTACTTTTGCCTTTCAAAGGCTTGATGTAAGTTTCGCCACCATGCGATACAGCAGAACCATCATTGCTCTTTTTCTTTTGACAGCTCGTCAAAACCCGCAAACCAAATGTTGTTAAGACACAGACATGGCGCGACGCAACGCCCAGCATAGAGGTTTTCCTCAACATAATGGTGCCGAACTCCTGCTTGCTACGCGATGGTTGCTGATGGGTTATTGACACTGAGACATTTCGTTCGAAACAAACAACCCCATTTAATGAAATTTTCTGCTAAACTTCTCCTCTCCGCTTTCCTTCTCTCGGGAGCAGCGGTTCCCGTTTCGACCTTTGCCAACAAGGCAACAGTCGATGCGCTCTTGAAAAAGGGGGGCGTTTTTCGCTTGAAAAACCGCCGCTCGGGTTATTATGCCACGGTCAATGCCAGCAACAATGCAGTTACCGGTGCTACAAAGCGCACAGGTAAGAGTGCGTTTAGCCAGCTCTGGATCATCGCTCCTATGGGCGATCGCTTCACCCTGCGTAGTGCTCTCGATCTGAACTACCTCACCGAAAAACCTCATATCACAAAGAACGCGATGTTCCCCTTGAGCATCTTCTACAGTGGAGGCAATGCCAGTGAGAGTGCTTCGACCAACTATGTCACTATCTCGTGGACGAAAGAGCCAGAAAAGTATAAGGACATCAACTATAGCAACGCCGGCGATAAGACCAGTCTCAACGAAGACCCTAGCCACAACATGGCAGGTTGGCATGCAAACCGCAAAGGTACGCCAGACCAGGGTTCGGACTGGGAACTCGAAGCAGAACCTAGCATCACCGACGCTCAAATCCGTGAAAATGCTAGCAAAGTCATTGGTGCTAGTGAGCCAAAAGAAGGATGGTTCTTCCTCCGCAATATCGGTCTCAACCTAAATGCCGCTGGTAGTGTCACAACTCCTAGCATCACAGGTGCGCCACACGACGACAAAGACTACTCTCAAATCTGGTATCTCACCAATGTCAACGGTAAATACCAAATCCAAAATGCCCTCAACCAACGCTACATCATCAGCGTAGGTAGTTCGGCTAGTCAAAACTATCAGACGGGCGGCACGAAGTCTAGCTTCACTCCAAAATCTACTGGCAACCTTTATGTACCCTCATACTACATAAAAGACCAAGGTAGTGTAGGTTTCAACATCAATGGTGGCTCTAAGCTCCTCCTCAGCTGGTATGAAAACGATCCCGCCTCTGAGTGGTATTTCATCCCTGCCAAGGTGGATGAAGCGGAATTGGCAACCGCACGCACTCAAGGCGTGGAAGCTAAATTTTTGAACCAATACCGTACCAGCTACAACAACGTCCTCAAGAAGTTCTTCAACGATCTCGCTTTCACCGAACTGAAAGACGAATACAAATCGCTCACCGACGATCAGTTGAAAGCGGAGCTCAAGAAGGTTGGCACCACCGAATTCACAGGTAAGTCTGGTGCTCCCGAAGAATTCCCTGCAGTGCTCACCGACATGGTGCTCAAGGTGAAGAACAATTCTTGGTCTTACCGCGAAAAGGAATTCCGTTTCTACGACTATAAGCCCTACTCCGATCCCACCAAGTGGAATGAAGACCAATACGTGGGCACAGGTTATCAGTTCAGCCCTCAAACAGGTCCCACTGGTATCAGCGTGAAGCGTGGCGAACAGTTGTTGATTTTCGTTGGTGTCACCAGCATGAAGTCCAACACTAGCCTAAGAGCCATGATATGCAACAACATGGAAGTGAACGGAACCTCCTACGATTTGAAGGCTGGCTTCAACACCATCATCTCCGACGTCGAAGGTCATCTTTTCATCGACTATCGCATCACCAATCCTAGCGTGAAGTTGGCAGCTATTCCTTCACTCCCCATCCACATCGAAGGCGGACGTGTCAATGGCTACTTCGACATCACGCGCGGCCACACCAACAAGGATTTTGAAGAAATGGCTAAGAAGCTCTTCAAAGATCCCATCCTCCACATGAAGAACCAATACTATCAGTTCAACATGCACTTGGACGGTGTGAAGCAACAACACCAAGAAGGCATTCAAGGTTTGAAGGGCGGCTCTAGCTTCGTCTACGCAGACGGTGTAGCTGCCGGCATTCAGGGTGTACTCCAACGCTGGGATACCCTCGTGAAAGTGGAACACGACCTCATGGGTATCAATGAATATCTCGATCGCTTCAACTGCATGCTCTCGGCTTCTGCCTCTTCTACCGGCAACCCCTACGCTTCTACCTACGGTACTTACTATCCTGGCACAGGCGACTACCTCAACCAGGCAAAGTTTACCAAGGGCTGGGAAAACGACGAAGGTGCTCCCATCTGGGTTGTGGCTCACGAAACTGGTCACATCCATCAAAAGGCCATCAACATGGCGGGTGACACAGAAATGTCTGTGAACTTCTTCTCACAAGTGTACTCATGGTTCCGTGGTAGCAACGTGGGTCGTGGTCGTCCGCTCTCTAACCCCATTGAGTCTTTCCACAAAGGTCAGTTCCGCGATGAGTATGAGATTTGGATGCGCTCACGCTTGTATTTCCAACTCTGGCTGTACTATCAATTGCAAGGACACCATCCCAACTTCTTCCCCGAAGTGTTTGCACGTCTGCGCAAGACTCCTATGCGCTACTCCACCAACGCAAGCCAACCTATCAGCGGTCTTGAAAACTACCTCCGCTTTGCTATGGTTTGCTCCGATGTGGCACAAGAAGACCTCAGCGAGTTCTTCCAATTCTATGGCTTCTTCAAGCCTGTGAAGAACCACAACACCGGTGACTACCATGACAACTGGTTCACCACCACCCAAGCTGACATCAACAAAGCCATCGCTCACATGAAGCAATATCCCAAGGCTCACCCTGGTATCTTCTTCATCGACGAGCGTATTGAGAAACTTCCTGCCATCTATCCTGGTGCACCTAAGGGAGCTTTCCGTGTAGCGACTTCTCCCGACGCCACACCTGGCGATGCTAAGGAAGTAGGTGACGTTGGTTTCGTGTTGGATTACACCAACGACAACGAAGCTAAGGTCTACGAAACTAAGATCAGTGGCAACAACATCACCGTAGACCGCAAAAGCGGTAAGGGTGCTGTAGGCTTCAAGGTCTATGATCTCAAGGGCAATTTGGTGCGCGTATCCAACACATTCAGCTTCTCCATTCCTTCAGAACTCGTAAAGAATGGTTACTATATGACCATTGCTCACGGTAACGGTAAGGAGTCTATTGCTCTCGACCCCAACAACGTGGCTAAGAACTTCGTTTCTGAAAAACGCTTGCTCACCGGTGTTGCCACCATTACTGCCGACAAGGCTGAAAATACTGGCGAAGTTTACGACCTCACTGGCCGCAAAGTTGAAAAGACACAACACGGTGTCCTCATCCAAAATGGTAAGATTGTGGTGAAATAATCACCTGCACCATCCATTTATTGCATAAAGCGTCCTCGCGAATCAACATTTCGCGAGGACGCTTTTCTTTGTGCTCTTTTGAGTTGCTTATTGCATTTAGTGGCAAAACAAAATCTCCGAACAAAGACGATGCAATGTTCGGAGAGAATGTAGAGAGAGTAGCTCAGCTAAACCCCGTTTTATGGGAAGAGTTATCTTATCCGCAATGGAAGAATTGCTCAACAAGGCGCGCCATTTCTCTGGGCTGACCTTCGAGGTCAGCACGCAAAGTGAGGTCGTCGAAGTCACGGAGTTCTTTGGCAATACCATCAATCATGGCAGGCGAGAACACGCCTTTCGCTTCGTAGACTTCGCGTTGTGCCAACAGACGCTCGGCAGAAGCTACGCAGCTATCGGGCAAGGTGGCAAGGTTTTGCAGGCGATCGGCATGCTCAGCTGCGTGGATGTTGACATCAACATACGTGCGATCAGCCACTTCAAGGGCATCGGGCATCTCAAATCCATGACGAGCAGCCACGCAAATACCAGCAAGCAACTGATAAACGTCGGCAGAACCATCGCCATTTCGGATTTCCACGGTCTGTTTGAGCGAAGTGTCCAGACGCTGTTGTGGTTCGAGAGGATTGGCAAGATGGCACATATCTGTTTTGGCAGTCCATCCGAGCGGTACACGAATGAGTACAGAACGGTTGCGATCGCCCCAGCACACGTTGGTAGGTGCTTCTTGATGGGGCACCAAACGGAAGTAGGACGTTGGGTTCTTGTTGCCGAAAGCCGTAAGACTTGGAGCGAGATCAATAAGCCCTGCGATCATGCGACGTGCTTCATTGCTCAACTTGCCATCACTGTCCAACATCTTGTTGTGACCTTCCTGCATGATGCGCATGTGAATGTGCAATCCTGAGCCCGCCTTGCCCGTGGTAATTTTTGGCGCAAAGGTGACATCTAGACCTTCTTGGTAAGCCAAATTGCGAATGATCCACTTGGCAACAACAAGTTGGTCGGCAGCTTGGCACACAGGTACAGGGAGGAATTCAATTTCTCCTTGTTCGTACACCAAATCGTCCTGCACGAAGTTGCCCACCTCAGAGTGTCCATACTTAATTTGTCCACCAGCACGTGCAATATAGTCCATGCATTTCACGCGGAAATAATTGGTTTTGGCGAAAGGTGCCGATTCATGATACGCACGTTGGTCAACAGCAGGATAGCGCTCTTCGTTGGGTTTGATGACATAGTACTCGAGTTCTCCCATAGCCTCAAACTCCAAGCCAGTAGTCTCCGTGAAAGCGCGTGCGGCTTTGACCAAAGTTTGCTCGGGAGACGAAGAAAGGGGTTGACCATCTTTGTCGAAATAGGAGCAAAGCATGCAAAGTGTGGGGATTTCTGCAAAGGGATCTACAAAAGCTGTGGAGAAACGAGGCACCACATAGAGGTCGCTGCTGCCAGCTTCGATGAAACGGAAAAGACTAGAGCCATCTACGCGCTCACCACAGGTGAGCACCGTATCAAGATAGGCGTAGTCGGTGATGACAAAGTTGAGTGTCTTCAAACGACCATCTCCTCCGGGATAGAGAAAGTTGACCATTCGGATGCCATTCTCCGCGACAAAGCGAAGAATGTCTGCCTTTGTGAATGCATAAGTCGGCTTCTGAAGATAAGCCACCAAAGCATTGGCATGATAGAAAGGTGTTGTTTGTGACATGGTAATGGTATTTGAGTAAGGGTTCTGCTATATGCTATGAATTATAGCACGGGTTTGTGACTACGAATATAGGGATAATTCCGAAAACAAACAATGTTTCTTGATTTTTTCTCAAAAAAAAGCGAGATACACAGGAAGTGTACCTCGCAAAGAAACAAGATAATGGATAGGATTTAGGACTGAACCGCAGGTTTGACGAGATGTTCGAGCACCTTCACAGCGGCTTCTACACTGGGCACCTGCTTGATGCGAAGGAAGCGCTTGCCTTTCTTTTCGCCAAGTTCGCAACGACGCATCTGCGCAGGATGGAGCGCAAAATCGATCATACGCTGGAACACTTGGCTTTTGTAGAAAGCACTCTCGGCGTTGGGCACAAAATAGAGAGTCATATTACCGGCTTTAAGCACCAAACGTTCGGCACCGCAACGACGCCCTAAGCGACGCAAGGGCACCACGCGAAGGAGTTCCTCGGCTTCTGCCGGAAGCACACCGAAGCGATCGAGCAGACGCTGGCGGAAAGCTGCTATTTCATCATCACTCGACAGCCCATCCAACTCACGATAGAGCAGCATGCGCTCGCTAGCACCAGGCACATAAGTTTCAGGGAAATAGGCACGAAGGTCGCAATCCACGTTGCATTCTGCCACAAAACTATCACCAAGCTCAGCAGAATTCTGTTGCGCCAGTTCCTCTGCAAAGAGTTCGCCGAACTCCTCGTTCTTTAGTTCAGCCACAGCTTCGGCAAGAATCTTCTGATAAGTCTCATACCCCAAGTCAGCCACAAAGCCACTTTGTTCGGCACCTAGGAGATTTCCAGCTCCGCGAATGTCAAGATCCTGCATCGCAATATGGATACCGCTGCCCAAGTCGGAGAAGTTCTCAATGGCTTGCAAACGGCGGCGGCTATCATCGGGCAACAAACTCAAAGGCGGTGCCATGAGATAGCAAAACGCCTTGCGACTACCGCGCCCAACTCTACCACGCATCTGGTGGAGATCGGAGAGACCGAAGTGGTGAGCATTGTCGATGAGGATGGTGTTGGCGTTAGGTACGTCTATACCGTTCTCAATGATGGTTGTTGAAAGTAGGACATCGTATTCATGATTCACAAAGTCCACAATCACCTGTTCCAACTTCGAGGGCTCCATCTGCCCATGTCCCACCACCACTCTAGCGTCGGGCACGTGCTTACGAATGAGCGACTCTATGTTGCTCAACGAGGAGATGCGATGTGTCACGATATATACCTGTCCATTTCGACTCAGTTCAAAGTTGATGGCATCGGCAATGATCTCATGTCCGAAGGTGTGAATCTCCGTCTGAATGGGATGTCGGCTGGGTGGTGGTGTGTTGATCACGCTCAAATCGCGTGCGCCCATGAGCGAAAATTGGAGCGTTCGGGGAATCGGTGTGGCAGACATGGTGAGGGTGTCGACATTCACCTTGAGCTGGCGGAGCTTCTCCTTGACACTCACACCAAACTTCTGTTCTTCGTCGATGATGAGCAGTCCGAGGTCTTTGAATTTCACCGATTTTCCGATGAGTTTGTGCGTACCCACCACGATATCAATCTTTCCTTCTGCCAAGTCCTTAAGCAAAGCCTTCGTTTGGGCTGGGGTGCGAGCGCGAGAGAGGTAGTCCACTCTCACGGGAAAATCCTTCAAACGCTTGACAAAGGTCTTGTAATGCTGGAGCGCCAACACGGTGGTAGGCACCATCACTGCCACTTGCTTGCTGTCGGCAGCGGCTTTGAAGGCAGCACGCACGGCAATTTCCGTCTTTCCAAAGCCCACATCACCACATACCAAACGGTCCATGGGACGCGGACGCTCCATGTCAGCTTTCACCTGCTGAGTCACCTTGAGTTGGTCGGGCGTATCTTCGTAGGGGAACGAACCTTCTAGTTCGTGCTGCATAAAACCATCGGGAGAGAAGGCAAAACCTTGCTCTTGTCGGCGACGACTGTAGAGCAAAATCAAGTCGCGCGCTATGTCTTTGAGCTTCTCCTTCGTGCGTCCCTTGAGCTTTTCCCAAGCTCCCGTGCCCAAACTAGAGAGACGAGGAGGCTCACCCTCCTTGCCTTTGTATTTCGACACCTTGTGGAGGGCATGAATCGACACGAAGATGGCATCTCCCTTTTGATAGGTGATTTTGATGACCTCCTGCATTGCGCCATCGGCTCCAGGAATGCGCACCAAACCAGCGAATTGTCCGACACCATGATCCACGTGCACCACATAGTCTCCAGGTTCAAACAGCATGATTTCCTTAAGCGTCAAAGCTATCTTCGCATTGCGCGCATGATCTGAACGGAGCGCATATTTGTGGAAACGGTCGAAAATCTGGTGATCTGTGAAGAGTGCAATCTTTCCTGTTTCGTCTTCAAAACCGGCATGGAGCGTCAAGTGCACAGGTGTGAAGAGTTTTGGGAAATGCTCCGCAGCTTCGTCTGCAACTGCTGCCCGATCATCGCCACCCTCTGTAGCTGCCATCGCAGCCGATGCAGACTTACGCGTGCGCTGTTGGAGTTCGGTGAGGATGTCTTGCAAACGCTCATTCTGTTTGTCGCTATCTGCCAACACATACGTATGTATTCCCTCGGCTGCATGACGCTCAAATTGCTCCAATACGAGGTCGAATTTCTTGTGAAATAAGGGCTGGGCACGGGTGTGAAAGCCTACCTTCACCCATTTCTTAGCGAGCGTAGTATCCGTAGCTTTGTGGGTGCTGGTAGCAATAATCCATTGCGGTAAATTATCGAAGGCGCGCAATAGGGCATCTCCCTTCACCAGTTGATGAGCTGCGGAGAAGCGTTCGTGCACTTCAGCTAGCTCCATCTCGGAAGTCGCGGCTTGTTCTGCCACCGCTTGTTGAGCGAAACCTTCTTCAAAGATGCGATTAACGACCTCTCCCACAAAGGGCAAGTCTTTAGCCACAATGGTGGTGTGTGGTGGCAAATAGTCGGTGATGGGCACAAGACTTCCGACAGCGGTCTCCGACTCCACATCGGGCACAATGCTAATGGTGCTACACACCTCTTGCGAAAGCTGCGTTTGCACCTCAAAGGTGCGGATGCTTTCGATGTCGTCCCCAAAGAAGTCTACACGGAAAGGATATTCAGAAGCAAAACTGAAGATGTCGAGAATAGAACCACGGAGGGCATATTCTCCAGGTTCGTAGACATAATCACGGCGTTTGAATCCTAACTCTTCCAATGCCTTGACAAAGACTGTGACATCTTGTTCTTGCCCCACGCAGAGGGTGAGCGTTTGTTCGTCCATGGCCTTGGGCGAAGCCACCTTTTCCGCTAGAGCCGCAGGGAAGGTGACCACAAATAAAGCAGCGTTATTGTCGCCTTTTTCCGATTTGGCAGCCAAGCGCGTGAGCTTAGATAACACATCTGTGCGGAGAATCTCGTTGGCAGCATCGCGGTGTCCGTATTTCACGGCACGACGATAGGACGAGGGAAGGAAGAGCACGGCGCCATCACCCAAGAGTTGTCGCAAATCATTATAGAAATATCCGGCTTCTTCCTCATCGTTCATCACCACCATATAGAGTCCTTGCGCCGTCTGCGCAGTGGCAGCAAGCATGACAGGGGCAGCAGAGCCCTGCAGTCCGTCGAGAAAGACAAGGAGACTCTGTTCCGTCCAACAGCGCTCAAGGGCTTTCACCCCAGGATGGTGCTGAAAAAGCTGAATCAATTCAGAGAGTTGCATAAAGAAATAGGCATATAGCGCAACGGAGTCGAGAGGTTATCACTCTCAACTCCGTTAAACCCAAATTGGTCATTAGACCGTAAAAGCGTTACTGGTAATGGAAAAGATTACTTCCTGTCATATTTTATTTTCTTGTTGGCATCTCGTTTCTCGTTCGTTCTCGACGTAGCCCGCTACGCCTTCAAACTAACGACAAGCCATCAGCTCAACAAACCAACAAAATCTGTTCAGGATCTAATGACCGATTTGGGTTAAATCAAATAGTAAGTCTGTGTCTATACACAGTGTCTTCGTTTAGAACTTGTAGCGGTTGTCCTCCACCTTAGCATTTTGACGGAGCACTTGCATTGTAGATTGACCCAATTGTTGCATCATAGCTTGTTGTTGCTGTTGCATCACGGTCTTAGCGTCAAACTTCTCGGTAGAGATATTCTTGCGATCAGTAACGCGAGCGATGTAAGCACCAGCAGCACCCACTACGAGGGGAGTGGTAGCACCCTTCTTAGCAGCTGTGATAGCGCCAGTGAGAGCGGGGTCAGGTACACTTACTGCAGCCACGTTGGCAAGTCCAGCGAAGGTGACATTTTCGAGGTTTTCCACGATAGCACCCTTGGCTTTTGCTTCAGCGATGGTCTTCACACCAGCATACTTTTGGGCTGCTACTGCAGCCTTCTTCTCGCTCTTCACGATAGCAGTGAGATAGTCTTTCACTTGCTTGTCGTCCCAAGCGTAGTAACCTTCGTCGTTCACCTTAGAAAGACCAACCACGAGGAGGTGATTGTTGGCTTCACCAACTTGATAAAGACCTGAGATTTCCCCGGGCTTAGCTTCGTCAAACACCCACTTCACGGCAACCTTAGAACCACGAACGCCAGGATTGTACATGCCATCGGCACCGATGTTGCGGTCAGAAGTTTGGAAGTTGGCTTGTTCTACCACGCGATAACCTTCCTTAGCTGCATTCTTTTCGAGATCAGCGAGAGTGCGGTTAGCAGCGAGGAAACGATTCATCTTGCTCACAGCCGCATCGTAGGTAGCTCTAGAGAAGTCTACAGGAACCTTCACCACTGCAGCGTTGTACTTTGTCTTCATGGCCTTGCGGTCGAGCACTTGTACAAGCACCTTCATACCTTGCATGTCCATGATGGTAAACTGCTTGAGGGGAGAGCTGAGCAAAGTTTGCACAAACTTGAGGTTGTCGCCAGATAATTGAGGGCTTTCAAATTGTTGAGGAGTTACCCACATAGAATCGCTAGGCACACCAACCTTCTTGGCAACTTCTGCCACGCTAGCACCTCCGTTGAGCGCCTTGAGCATAGAGTCTGCACGAGTGGCAGATGCAGCAGCGTCAGCAGCTTGTGCAGGAATCACACGATACAAGATAGAGTCGGGAGATTGCGTCTTCGCCACAAGTTTCACGATGTTCATCGTGTTGTCTTGTGCATTGTATTGAGGGGCATTCAACTGTCCAGGAGCCATCTTGTCCAACTCTGCCTTTACGTCAGTAGGGAAGAGGTTTTCAGAGAGGGGGATGTTCACATAGTGCATCACACTCTTTGAAGCATTGACGAGTGCAGCGAGGTCGCCCCCAGCTTGCATCTTTTCATAAAGAGCTTGCATGTCGCCTTCGAGCGCCTTACGGTCAGCTTCGCTAGCCATCACTTCAACGTCGATGTACTTGATGTCGCGAGTTTCGCCTTCAAGACGGAAGATTTCTTTGCGAGCCTTATAGGCAGCCTTCAAATCATCGTCAGTCACCTTAACATCCTTGTCGGAAATGGCACGATAAGGGAACGCAGCCACTTCAGCGCTAGAAGCCACAGCAGTTGCTTCATATTGCATTTTTGCAGCTACGGGGTTCGAAGTGAAAGACGTCATGAAGAGCGTTTGGTACTTGTTCAACAACAATTCTTGACGCAACTGCTTTTCAGTGTACGCCCAGAGCTTATTGATCATAGCCACTTGCTCAGCCACTTCGGGAGAAGTTTGTTGGCTTTGCATAGACTTAGCTTGTTTCAAGAACTCTTGCAAAGCAGTGTAGTCAAAACGTCCGCTTTGTCCCATGAACATAGGAACATTTTGGAAAGCCTGAGCTGTACCTTCTTTGATAGCTTGCTCCACTTCCTTCTCTGTCACTTCAAGACCGAGTTTGTCAGTTTCGTGCTTCACGAGTTGGAATTGGACATATTGCTGCCAAACCATGTCGCGCACTTGGTCTTGTTGCTCATCAGTGAGGTTACCACCGAATCGAAGTTTTGCTGCCTCGCTAGCTTCATTGACCATTTCATAGAAGTCCTGCTGCGAAAGGCTCTTGCCATACACAGAACCAGCGTTGTTGCTGGAGTTTCTCAGCACAGACAAGGTGTTTTGGTCGAGCACCATGGTGAGGATGAAAAGAAACATGCCCACACCCATGAGACCAATGATCCATGAACTGCTTCTGATTTTTTGTAATGCTGCCATTATCTATTGTGTTTATTGTTTTTATTCTCAGTACGTTAGTGTTGCCTTTAAGGAAAAGGGCACAGATTTGGCGACAAAGTTACACAAAAAACCTCAAATAGCGACAGATCGAGTGCAAAAATAATGTTGCTAGTTAGAGTTTTGTGCACTTTCTAGGGGCTCTATTGTGCTGGAAGTGTGCCAAAATCGTTGCGAACGATGACACTAGCGCAATTCCATCAACTCGGAAGGTACTGTGCGACGGAGCACTTCGACAGTGGGTTTGGGATCAAAGGGAAGAGCTTCAACGGCATTGCGCACCGTGGCAGCCGCCGTGTCGGGATGATTGTTTTCCGCACTGAGATGGCACAACCAAATGCGCTTCGTCACAGGGGTGAGGTGCGTGCGCAAAGCTGCAGCAGTGAGCACATTCGCCAAGTGTCCACGTCCACTCGAGATGCGATCTTGGAGATATTTGGGATAGGGACCATTTGCCAACATATCGGTGTCGTAGTTGGCTTCGATGACCAGGTATTTTGCACGCTGCACATAGGGAATCATGTCGTCGGTGAACTGACCTGCATCGGTGATGAGACAGAAGGTGGGCGAGGCAACTGGAGTGTCTTGGGGATTTTCTCCCACGTTTGTAGAAAAAACTCCCACGTTTTCTGAATTTTCTCCAACGTTTTTGGAAAAATCTCCCACGTTTTCTGAAGAAACTCCGACATTTTTTTGAGGTTCTCCGATTCTTATGTGCGAAGCGTCCACCGTGTCAAACAGACTGCCGAACATCTTTTCCTCAGCAGGCTCAGCCTGAATGAGTTCGATGAAATAGCCATTGTTATCGTTGGAGTCGTGAGGCACGGCAAATGGCGTGATGCGGAAATTGCCCACCTCAAAGGGAGTATTGAGTTTGGTGAGTTGCTTTAGTTCTGCCGGAATCTTTTTGGTCATGAAGCGGTTGCGATCGATGCCCTCGTGCACACGCTGTGAAGCATAGACGGGAGTGCGATAGGTAATCGCCATCGGTCCTACAGCCTTGATATGGTCGGTGTGATCGTGGGTGACGATGATAGCAGCAATCTTGGGAATGGTGAGCCCATAGTTGCTCATATAGCGTTTGAAAGCACGGATGCCGATGCCCAAGTCAATGAGAATGGCAGTGCCTCGTGATTCCAAATAATAACAGTTGCCGGAGCTTCCGCTACCGAAGCAGATAAATTTCATAGTGTATTATTGAACAAGATGATTGCAATGACAAGACGTTGGGACAGCCCCCTCATGCTGCTATTTTCGACTACTCGGATGAATCCGCTCATCTATCGGAATGCGTCTGTAGAAAAGTCACCACTCACTCCTCCCATGTGCAGCGAGCACTGGAGAGCGAGGAAGTGGCGAAGAGGGAGGATGTCGCTTTAGAAGGGCAAGCCCACAGCAAAGTGGAGGGCTAAGTCGCGCGACAACTTGGGAGAGAAGATGGGATAATGTCCACTACCGCTTGTCACGGCTGGGTTGATGGCTTTCACACCTCCATCCAAACGGAGGATGAAATAGTTGAGATTTAATCTCAAGCCCAAGCCATACGCCACAGCGATTTGACGATAGAAGGTATTAAAATGAAATTGTCCATTGGTCAAATCGGCATGCGTGTTTGTGCTCCACACATTGCCAGCATCGACAAAGGCTGCTCCTTCAAACTTCCAGAAGAGGGCGGCACGATATTCCACAGAGAGATCCAACTTCAAGTTACCCGTTTGGTTGATGAAGTCGATGTTGCCATCGCGTCCCACATAGCCACCAGGTCCCAAGGTGCGGACATTCCAGCCGCGCACGGAGTTGGCACCACCAGAAAAATAGCGCTTTTCGTAGGGGATGACGGAGGAATTGCCATAGGGGATGGCGACGCCCAAAGCGGCATGGGCAGCGAGCGAACTGGCTTCTGTGAGGCGGAACGACTTGGAATAGTCGAAGTCGAACTTCACATATTGCGAGAAAGGGATGTTCAAGATGGCATAGTCGTTGTTGGCATTGCGACGCATATTGAGCAGCTTTGCCACGCCATAGAGCACATTACCTGCCGTTTCTACATTTGCCTTGATTTGATAACCATTGGTTTGATTGAGCGAACCTCCATTTCGTCCGCGCAACGAATTGTAGACGATGCCGTAGGCGGAGCGCATGATGAACAAATTCTCATAAGAATTGCGCAAGACGGCATAACGAGGATTGTCGCCTTCTAGATATTCACGGCGGAAGGTGGAAGAAATCCAGGGCATGAAGACATAGTTGAGCGAAACAATGTCGTAGCGGTGCTGGAGGTTGGGCTTGCGATGGGCATTCCACATGGTGGACCAGGTGCCGGTGAGCAAGCGACGATAGAATTCCGGACGGTTTTGAGAGTTGTAGAGTAAGGAGAACTCCGTAACGCCTCGATAGGAACGAAACATCCGCTCTCCAAACGAGAGGGGCAAAGAAGGTAATCTCAGTGCAGCCTCAGCACCATATTCGATGTAGTCTTGGTTGGCATAGCCCTGCAATCGGCTGATGGTTTCGTAGGCACCACGCAGTTTGAGGGATAAATTTTCTCCCCCATTAAATAGATTGCGATGGGTGTAGGTGAAAGACGCTGCTCCTCCCAAATCGCCTGCCGTGTTGGTGCCTTCGATGTCAAAACTGATGCCATGCGATTTTGCCAACTGCACCGACACATTGACATCAACGGTGCTATCGCCCACCTCGGGTGACGTGTAGTGGATGGTGGAGAAACTGATTGCCCCTAAACTGTTCAAGTTTTGGTAAGAATATTGTGTCGCTACATCTCGATAAAGACTGTCGGGCTCGATGAAGAGATGGCGCATATAGACACGGCGGTTGATTTGTTGTCCGCCGTGCGACACGAAGCAGATATTTCGATAATAAGTGGTATCGGCAGGAGCCTCATCCAACACATTTTCTTGCACCGTCACTTTGCCAATGCGGTAACGCTGATAGCCCACTCTGACATCTGCCTTGGGAGGGAGCATGACGTGCATGGTCAAATCGACTGCATGACTTTGTGCGGTGGTGTCGGCGGTGAAGAAGATGAACTCATTGTTGACGTTCATGAAACCAGCATTCTGCAAGCGATGCACGATTCTGGCTCTTTCTTCGTTGAGCACTCCCAAATCGAGGGGCATACCCTTGTAGAGCAATGAGGCAGCAGAGTCGCGCTCCACCTCCTGACGCACTGCTTCGTTGTCAAACTCGCGATAAACATTGACCACATAGGCACGTTGGCGAGGGTGCATGGTGTAGCGCAGGTGCATTCGTTGTTTTTTCAGCGTGGAATCCACGGTCACGGTCGCCTGCAAATAACCCTTAGCACGAAGAGCAGAGGTGAGGGAACTTTGGGAATACTCCATCAAGGCAGGATCATAGACCACGGGAGCTTCTCCGATGCGGTGCATGAAGCGATTGAACAACCACTTCTCGTTGGTGCCCGACATACAATAGATACCCAACGGCACTTTGGCAGTGCTGAGCCAACGAGAATTGGGCTCTTGTCGCACATAGGTGCGATAGTCGGAGGGCACCACCTCGGGCTGATCGCTGCGCAATTGCACGCTAGAAAGTAAATATCGGTCGTTGGGCACAAAACGTGTGGCAGAACAAGACGACAATATCACCGCGATGCAAAGCAAAAGAAAGCACTGATACGCCCTGATTTGCGCACAGCACCTATATATATATGAGGATATATCAAAGAACTTCACGAAGATAGTCTATTTTTAATTTGCAAAGATAGTTCTTTTCAGAAAAAGCGCGTACTTTTGCAACATCTTTTTCATCTAAATTCCCACGCAACAACATGATTGGCAAAAATCGCATCAAACAGATTCGACAATTAGCGCAAAAAAAACACCGTGACGCTGAGGGGCTTTTCCTTGCCGAAGGGGCAAAAGTGCTGCGCGAACTGCTGCCTTTGCTCTCCTGCCGGCTGTTGTGTGCCACAGAAGACTTTCTCAACACTTGTGAGGAGCAACTTCTGAGGCGCGTGGAGGAAATAGTGGTGATTAACCAGCGTGAACTGGAACAGATGTCGCAGCTCAAGACGCCACGACATGGGCTTGCGCTTTTCCACCTGCCCCCAGCAGTGGAAACAAAGACGCTGACTGCTGCCACCGAACAACAAATGGTGCTGGCACTCGATGGCGTGCAAGACCCTGGCAACTTGGGCACCATTGTCCGCATTGCCGACTGGTGGGGCATCGACCACGTGGTGTGCTCGCACGACACTGCCGATGTGTTTGCCCCTAAAGTGGTGCAAGCCACGATGGGCGCGATAGCCCGCGTCAAAGTGTCGTATGTCGATTTGCCCCAATGGCTCGAAAGCCTGCCCAACGAGGTGGCTGTGTGCGGCACTTTCTTAGATGGCGACAACATCTATGCGGCTCCCCTGCCCCACTCTGGTGTTTTGGTCATGGGCAACGAGGGCAAGGGCATCAGTGCTGACGTAGAAGCTACGGTGAATCGCCGTTTACTCATCCCTAGTTTCCCTGCTCATCGCCCCACTAGCGAGAGTTTGAATGTTGCCATCGCCACTGCCGTTGCCGTGGCTGAGTTTCGCAGACAACAAGGCTAGTCTGCACAGTTTTTAGCTGAACTTGCCTAGCTCACTCTACAAGCGTGCTTGCTCTCCTGCCCTTCTCATTTCTCTCTTCCTCTGTAGACTTCTATGTTGCAAATCATCATTTCTGTCCTCTTTTCTCTACTCTTCATCGGTTGTGCGCTGATCTATGGACTGTGTCGCACGTGGAGTTTTCGCAAACTCGCACGTTTGGCGCGCCAACAAAGGGACGAGGCACTTCCCTTCGTGACTCCCTCTGCGGGCATAGCTGACGCACAGCCGTCCTCTCGCGCCACGCGTCCTGAGATGTCGATAGTCCTTGCCACCGAAAACGATGATTGGTGGGTAGAACGCCATCTTCCACTGTGGTTGCAGCAAGAAACGACTTTTCCCTTTGAAGTGGTGGTGGCAGATGCTTCGGACGGTGAAGACGAAACGCGCAACATCGTGCAGCGACTGCAAAACGACTACCCGAATTTGCGTTTCACCTTTGTGCCACTTACCCATCGCAACCTCTATCCGCGCAAACTAGCACTGACACTCGGGGTGCGCTCGGCACGTGCCCCTTGGGTGGTAGTAGTGACAACCCACAGCCTTCCGGCTTCTCCGCAATGGCTCGAACGCATGAAACAACAATGCACTGAAGACCGTGACGTGGTGGTGGGATATGTAGCTCCCACCAGTGATTGGGAACAACCCAGTGCACAACTGAAAGCGATGGAATGGCAGGCGTCTAATTTTCGTCTATGGCTGAAGAATCGTCCTGTCAGCAGCGAAGCTTGCAACGTGGCACTGCGCAAAACGTGGGCGGTGAAACAAGGACTCTTCACCGACAGTCTGGACCTCCCTTATGGGGAATGCGCGCTTTTGACGAGCCGTGCAGCTACAGACCGCGTGGCATTGACACTGCACCCTGACAGTTTTGTGCAGCAACCTCTCCCCGACGAACCGATGGCAAAGGACAGCTTGCAGCGAGAACAGCTCACCCTGCGCCGTCGATTGGCACAACGCGGCATCCATCCTCTCCGAAGCAAAAAGATAGCCACCACTTTTTTCTATCTAAGCATCGCCCTGTTTGTGGTTGCTACTACGTTGCGCATGCTCCAAAGCTGGGAAGACGCGAATATCTGGTTCAACCAAACGATTGCTCCCTTGCCCTTCGTGCCCTACGAATATTGGCAAATACTTTGGGATGCTTTGCCCTTGCTCTTCTTCTTGCTGGTGATTATTCAACCCTATCGCAGCCGACTTCGCATCCGCCGCTTGTTTACGGAAGACTTCGAATAACTTCCTCCCTCAAGCATGGCTTTGACTTTTAATGACCGCCTTTTTCTTTCCCATCCGACCACAGCGTCTAAGGCTGTAGCCCACTTGATAGGGCACAGAGTTTACCAGCTATCTACCGAAGGTCATACCCTAACAAACAAAAGAGTGCGCTCCAAACATTGATTTGGGGCGCACTCTCTTTCGTTGCTGTCGAGTCACTTATTCGTTAATTCCCCATCGGTCATTAGTTCCTGAACTGATTTGGGTTAAACCTCTCGCAACGAGTGAGGTCTGGACATAAAAAAACCAGCAGGAACGAAAGTTCCAACTGGTTTCAATTCTCTCAGTTGCCCAATCTGGGCATGTAATCCTTAGATTACTTGTTTGTAGCTTCGGCTAATTACTTAGCTACGCTGTCAGTTGCAGCAGGAGCAGCAGCAGAGTCAGTAGCAGTGCTATCTTTAACTACAGAGTCAGCAGAATCAGCAGATAGGCTGTCAGATTGTACAGGAGCTTCAGCCTTGTTACCGCAAGAAGCGAAAGAGATAGCTGCGAGAGCTACGAACATGAAAACTAACTTTTTCATTGTCTTTGTGAGTTTAGAGTGAAACAATCAATTGCTATTAAAACAATGCAAAGGTACATACTATTTTGGAGCTAGCAAGTGTTCGCCTACTTTTTTTGAAGAAAAAACCACTTTACCCCCCATTTTTCTACCAAACGACAGTGTTTTTATAAGTAGACATTACACTTTTAACACGTATCTTTCTATCTTCCTTGCATTTTTCCTGCGTCTTTGCTTAGATCTACCTTGAAACCATTCACGATTTATCTCCTGTTGGCTAGAGAAATACGAGAGAAAACCATGAAATATCAGTTGATTCGAGTGCTCTACCCCTATAGATGCTCAAAGTACGCCTTATTATATATAGGGAAATTCCTTTTGAAGGAGAAACAACTGCATAGTATTGAGATGGACAGGCGTTACAAACAAGCGCGCGCCCCTTTATTAGTCTGGACTCCATAGATGATAAGAATGCGTTCCTTATCCAATAATAATGTGCGACACATTATCAGTATGCACAACTTATTATACAGGGTCACCTTATATATAATAGGTATACTTGCTAGCAACAGTTCAAGCTACTCTGTACTTTTATGCCATTTCCTTTCTTCGCAAATCCCGCTTCTCCTCCGCACCATCGCGCCAGAAATGCAGACATCGCTAATAAGATAATGAAGAATGACAGACAAAACGACCTTTGGCACGGATGTTGCAATCTAAGTAGCCAAATAAAAAAGTCATTAACTCATCATTAAAACGCTGAAAACATGGCCACACAAAAAGGACACATCGGCATCACGACCGAAAACATATTCCCCGTTATCAAGAAATTCTTGTATAGCGACCACGAAATTTTTCTCCGCGAAATCGTAGCCAACGCAGTTGACGCTACACAAAAACTTCGCACCCTAGCCAGTAAGGGCGAATTCAAAGGCGACACCACCGACGTGAAAGTATCGGTGAACATTGACAAAGAAGCTGGCACACTCACCATCAGCGACCAAGGTATTGGTATGACGGCAGAAGAGATAGACCGCTACATCAACCAAATCGCTTTCTCTGGTGCCACGGACTTCCTCGAAAAATACAAAGACGATGCAGCCACTATCATTGGTCACTTCGGTCTTGGCTTCTATTCTTCGTTCATGGTGTCTAGTCGCGTAGACATCGTGACCAAGAGCTACCGCGAAGATGCAGAAGCTGTGAAATGGAGCTGCGACGGCACTCCCGAGTTTACGCTCGAACCAGCGGAAAAGGCAGAACGCGGCACAGACATTGTGCTGCACATCGACGAGGAAAACAAGGAGTTCCTCGAAGAGGGTCGCATCCAAACTTTGCTCAACAAATACTGCCGTTTCCTCCCCATCCCCGTTGCCTTTGGCAAAAAGAAGGAGTGGAAGGACGGCCAACAGGTGGACACCGCAGAGGACAACGTGATCAACGACACTCACCCTCTCTGGACAAAGACGCCTTCTACCCTGACTGATGAGGATTATCGCAATTTCTATCGCGATCTCTATCCCATGCAAGATGAACCCCTCTTCTGGATTCACCTGAATGTGGACTATCCCTTCAATCTCACGGGTGTTTTGTATTTCCCCAAGATTAAAAACAACATCGAAATCCATCGCAATAAGATTCAACTCTATTGCAACCAAGTGTTTGTCACAGACTCTGTGGAAAACATTGTGCCCGACTTCTTGACACTCTTGCACGGGGTCATCGACAGTCCGGACATTCCGCTCAACGTGAGCCGTTCTTACCTCCAGAGCGACCGCAATGTGAAGAAGATTTCGCAATACATCACCAAGAAGGTGGCAGACCGTCTTTCTTCTCTCTTCAAGAGCGATCGCGCTCAGTTTGAAGAAAAGTGGGACGACCTCAAACTCTTCATCGACTACGGCATTCTCTCTGAACCCGACTTCTACGATAAGGCGAAGAACTTCGCACTTCTCAAGGATATTGACGGAAAAGCTTACACTTATGAGGAATATCGCGAAGCAATCAAAGAGAACCAAACCGACAAAGATGAGCAATTAGTGTGTCTTTACACGAACGACCGCGAAGCGCAATTCTCTTACATCGAAGCTGCGAAGGCGAAGGGCTACAATGTGCTCTTGCTCGATGGACAACTCGATGCACCTCTGGTGAGCCAGCTCGAACAGAAGTGGGAAAAGACTCGCTTTGTGCGCGTGGACGGCGACACTCCCGAACGCCTCATCCCCAAGAAGGACGAATCGGTGACCGAGGCGGACAAGGCTGCGAACGAAAATTTGACTTCGGTGTTCAACGCTGTGTTGCCACAAGTGGAGAAAGCACAATTCCATGTCGAAACTTCGGCTATGGGTGCTTCTTCTGCTCCAGTGCTCATCACTCAGAGCGAATATATGCGCCGCATGAAGGAAACGGCACGCTTGCAACCTGGCATGTCGTTCTATGGCGAAATGCCCGACATGTACAGTTTGGTGCTCAACACAGACCATCCGCTCGTGAAACAAGTGGGCGAGGGTGTGGTGTCGGCTACGGGCGAAAAACTTGCGCCTATCGATGCTGAACTCCGCGGTTTGCAAGCTCGTCGCACTGCGCTCGAAACTGCACAAAAGGATTTGAAACCTGAAGATGTGACTCCCGAAGAGAAGGCTGAACTCGAGCAAGTGAACAAGGACATCGCAGCACAATATACGCAGCGCAATGAGGCGCTCGCTGGCTATGCTCGCGAAAACCAAGTGGTGTCACAACTCATTGACCTTGCACTCTTGCAAAATGGTCTGCTCCGCGGTGAAGCGCTCAATGCGTTTGTGAAGCGTTCGGTGGATCTCATCCAATAAATAGTTCTTCGTTCTACGTAAATCTGGTAGTGGAGTGGGCTTTGGTCTGCACTCCACTGCCTTCTTTGCTTTTTTATCCTTCCTTGAAATTATGCTCTTACAGAGTCTTTTTAGCCTACTCTTTTCGCTGTGGACGTGTCTGCCTTGGATGCAAACCGCAGCAGTGGCGCAAACTTCTGCTGCCTCCTCTTCTCTTGCACCGGCACAGTCGAACAAGGTGCCGCAAGGCGTGGTATGTGCTGCTACAGATGCAGCGGAGGTGCAACGACTTCTTGCAGATAAGTCGCTCAAGACTCCACTCGATTTTGCACGCAAGTTTCTTGGTCGCCCCTACGTGGCTGCGACGTTGGAAGTGGCAGATCCCGAACAGGTGGTGGTCAATCTCCAAGGATTGGACTGCGCCACTTTGGTGGAGACGAGTCAAGCACTGGCGATGACGCGTCGCGAAGGCAAAACGGATGTGGCGAGCTACACAAGAAATCTGGAGAAAATCCGTTATTTCGATGGAAAAAATCGGGGTTATACCTCACGCTTGCACTATCTCTCGTTTTGGATGGCTGATTTGACGAAACGCAAAGTGGCAAAAGAAGTGTTGCTGCCTCAAGCGCTCACTCAGCCGCTGGAGATTCGCCTCAACTATATGAGTACGCACGCTGATGCTTATCCTTTTCTCAAAAATCATCCTGAACGTGTGCGCGAAATTGCTCAATTAGAGCGCAAATATTCTGGCAAAGTGGGTCGCTTTCTTCCGAAGTCAAATGCTGGGCTTTCGCGCCAACAGTTGGGGGCTATCCATGATGGCGACATCATCACGGTGGTGACGCAAAAAGCGGGATTGGACTATTCTCACCAAGGTATTGCTTTTTGGGGAAATGATGGTAAACTCCACATGCTCCACGCTTCGAGTGAGCGCAAACGCGTGATTGCTGACGAGCGCACTTTGGAGGATTATCTAAAAAGAATTTCCCACGCTAGAGGTATCCGCGTGTTTAGAATCATCAACAAGGGATAAATAGGCTGCGAAAGACGGAGAAGGGTCGAAAATCTAATTTCTAACGTCTAAGGTCTATGCCCCCTCTAACGTCTAATATCTAACGTCTAACGTCTAAATAAGATGTCTACTCATACTATCTGTGCAGTTTCTACCGCTACGGGCGGTGCTATTGGAGTGGTTCGCGTGTCAGGATCACAAGCCATTTCCATCACAGAACATATATTTCGGGCTGCCAACGGCAAACCGCTGAGTGAACGCAAATCTAGTTCGCTCACCTTTGGTCATATCGTCGATGAAAACGACAAAGTCGTCGACGAAGTGTTGGTGAGTCTTTTTCGCGCTCCCCATTCCTACACAGGAGAAGATGCCACGGAGATTTCGTGTCACGGTTCTTCTTACATCCTCCAGCGCGTGGTGCAGTTGCTCCTTGCCGCAGGTTGTGAAGCAGCCGCCCCAGGTGAGTTCACGCAGCGCGCTTTTCTCAACGGCAAGATGGACTTGTCGCAAGCGGAAGCCGTGGCAGACGTCATCGCCTCCACGACTGCCGCTAGTCACCAAGTCGCGATGAGCCAAATGCGCGGTGATTTCAGTAAACAACTCGGAGCGTTGCGCGAACAATTGGTGCATCTCACCTCTTTGCTCGAACTTGAATTGGACTTCTCCGACCATGAAGATTTGGAGTTTGCCGATCGCTCCGCACTCGATGCCATTGCATCGCAGATTGAAAGCGTGACACAACGTCTTGCCGACTCTTTTGCCACGGGAAACGTGCTGAAAAATGGACTTCCCGTTGCCATTGTGGGCAGTACGAACTCGGGAAAATCTACGCTCCTCAACGCATTGCTCCACGACGATCGCGCCATTGTGAGCGATGTACACGGCACAACACGCGATGTCATCGAAGACACTTTCACGCTCGGTGGCACGCTCTTCCGATTTATCGACACAGCAGGCCTCCGCTCCACCGATGATGTGGTGGAACAAATGGGCATTGCACGCAGCCGTCAAAAGTTGGAAGAGGCTAAAATTGTGCTTTTCGTAGTGGATTCTACGCAAGTGGCTTCGCAGATGGAGGCACTCGGCACGGAGATTCTCGAAGCGATGAATGGCCGTCCGCTCGTGGTGCTTTTCAATAAGGCTGATTTGATGGTTGAGCAAGCCATGAACGAGTTGCTTGCTCAACCGCTGAAACATTGGATTTCCAGTACTTCTCTCTGTAAAAATGCCGAAACCACAGGAGGTTCCGCCGATATTCCCTCCAACGCACAAGCCGTGACGCTCCCTTCACAACAAGGGCAACAGGTCGTAAAATTGGCAATCAGTGCGAAAGATGCCATCGGATTGGATGCCCTCACCGACACCCTCGTCCGTTTGGCACAAGAAAACACCACTTCTGCTGGTGACATCATCGTGACCAATGCCCGTCACTATGCTGCACTCAGCGCAGCTCTTGCCGACATTCGCCGCGTGCGCCACGGACTTTCCACCCACCTCTCTGGTGACTTTGTGGCACAAGATCTCCGTGAGTGTCTCTTCCATCTCGCCGAAATCACAGGTGGTGCTGTCACCACCGACGAGGTGCTGGGCACGATTTTCAAAAACTTCTGCGTGGGAAAGTGATTGGTAGAGGCGAAGCTCTGTTAGATACTAGACACTATCCATAAGAGGGATACTAAAACCAGACCCAAAAGAGTATTGATTATAAAGATAGTTTGTAAATCCTTTTTCATAAACACAACCGCTATCATCGATTTTCCAATCTGTGATAGCGGTTTACGTTATAAACAATCGTGATTATTCAAAGGCTTTTAGTTACTATCTATTCGATTCATCGATGATCCATCATTGCTTCAATATTTCTCCAGAAACTTTTGTACCATCCCTCAAAAAGACGCTTTCCGACGCATGATCGATAATCACTTGCATATCTCCCAACCAACGCCAACTGAAGTCACCTTGACGAAATTCTGTGAGTTGCTTTCCCTCCATGTTGAAAAAGGCTTTTTCTACTCCCTTTGAAACGGTAAAGCCTGCACCATTAAAGTTTGCATGACAGCAATCTATCGAGAATGGTGTTAAACTTTCTCCCGTCTGAGCATTAAGCACGTATAGTTCCTTCCCTTTACAAGCTAAAAGAAAATTGTATGATGGGCTTCCTATTGCAAGTATTTTGTAATCTGGATACATACGCTCATACAACGCTAGCAAATCATGGCATTCCTTAAAATTGTCGTGATATTTACTATGGTAGTTAAACCTTCTGTCCATTCTTCCTTCAAACATACCAAGGTCAAATTCGTAGACTTTGGCATCCTGCTTATTTTTGCCATAAGTACACCATCTTTTGAAACTAGCTTCTCTTTCCTCACATAAGCTAGAATTCCAAGAATGGTATTCATCACAGATCCAACCCTCAGAGCAACTAAAGATTCTAGCTAAATCAAAAGCATCTTGTCGTGGCCATAAGATAATATTTCCATTAAGATCTTTTGCATAAGGCCAAAAATAATGAAAATAACGACTATTAATCCATATATCCCAATACCCTTGCTGAAGGTGGCATGTTGCATTGATAATCGGTAATGTAAAGCTATACTCTCCGGCATCTTCATCTTGATTATAGAACTCGCTCCAATCAGGAGCGTCAGAGTTGTATATTACTATATCCTCAACAAAGCCTTCGTGCCCACTAAAGTATTCCTGTATACGCAATATAGTCTTGTTAAATGTTTCTAGTGCCTGTGCATTATCACGAAGATCATGACAATCATTCGGAATGATTAAACTTAAATCTACACTCATAGTTGGAGGGGTAATAAACTGCCTTTATTTTATATGGTCATCTCTATAGTTAGTGAACTCTGGGAAATATAGCCGCCATTTGCAAGAAATACCATTAAACGCTCTCATTATGCTTAATTATTCTCATTGATACTTATACTAATATCCTAGTAAGCACAAATATAAGGAAAAGTTATCTATTATCCCTACTTTTGAGATATAATATCAAATTAAACTATGTAAAAGCACTTTCCTACCCTCTTTTACTTCGATATACTTTGAAATAGGTACTTTTGCAGTAGAAATATTTAACACACAACCAACAATGGCAGAAGAACGAAAGAGCATCGAAGTTGTAGCAGCCGTGATTATCGAGCAACAACGCGTGTTTGCAACACAACGAGGATATGGAGAATGGCAAGGATGGTGGGAATTTCCAGGCGGAAAACTAGAAGTAGGGGAAAGTCCCGAAGCAGCTTTGCGCAGAGAAATTCAGGAAGAACTGGCTACTCACGTGGAAGTTGGGGAACGACTGTGCACGGTGACGCATGATTATCCGAATTTTCACCTCACGATGCGCTGCTATCTGTGTCGAGTGGTGGCAGGAAATCTGTCACTTTTGGAGCACAAAGCCGCTCGATGGTTGAGCCGCTCGGAATTGGAAGAAGTGCAATGGTTGCCAGCTGACGTAGAAGTGGTGGACTTATTGAAAGAAATGCTCTAGAAAGCTGACTTGCAGTAGCAAAGAAATCGCACGAAACACGCTCAAAATTTGGCATTCCCACCAGATAGCCGTAATTTTGCACTTGAATATGAATACAAACGACTTGACTACTCATAACAAGAACAATACAAAAGCCGCGGAAGCTCCAACAACGCAGGAGCAAAACGCGGCTTCTACAGTGCATTCTCCCTCCATCATCTCCAACAAAAAGGCTACTTTCGTGACGTTGGGTTGCAAACTCAACTACGCCGAAACGTCCACGCTGCGCGATCGCTTGACCGCACGCGGTTGTTTGCCTGCCGAAGAAAAAGAAACGGCTGACATCTGCATCGTCAATACGTGCAGTGTCACTGGCGAAGCCGATGCCAAGTGCCGACACGCCATCCGCAGTCTTCATCGTGAACATCCCAATGCTTTCATTGCCGTGATGGGCTGTTACGCTCAACTTTCGGGCGAAGACATTGCCAAAATCGAAGGGGTGGACCTCGTGGTGGGACAGGAACAAAAGGGACGCATCATAGAACTCATTGAGGAACACTACGAAGCGCACTCTATGGGCGTGAAAGCCGAAACGGAATCGCACGGTGGCATCTTCTATACCACTCCGCTCAAAGACATCAAGACTTTCGTGCCTTCTTGTTCCAGAGGTGAGCGCACACGCTATTTTCTCAAAGTGCAAGATGGCTGCAATTATTTCTGCACCTATTGCACCATTCCAGCCGCACGCGGTTTGTCGCGCAATGCCACTATTGCCGATGTGGTGGCGCAAGCTGAAGAAGCTGCGGCAGCAGGCGGACGCGAAATTGTGCTCACCGGTGTGAACATTGGCGACTTCGGACGCTCTACTGGTGAAAACTTCTTCCAACTCGTGCAGGCACTTGACCAAGTGGAGGGCATTGCGCGCTATCGCATTTCGAGCATTGAACCCAACTTGCTCACGGATGAGATTGTGGAATACTGTAGCAAGAGCCGCGCCTTCATGCCGCACTTCCACATTCCCCTACAAAGCGGAAGCGATGGGGTGTTGAAACTGATGAAACGTCATTACGATACGGCACTTTTCCGCTCTAAAGTGGAACTCATTCGTCGCATTATGCCCGATGCCTTTATTGGGGTCGATGTGATTGTGGGTACGCGTGGCGAAACCGACGAATTTTTCGAAGAAGCCTATGAATTCATTGCTTCGCTTCCCATCTCGCAACTCCACGTGTTCAGTTATTCCGAACGTCCAGGCACGGCAGCGTTGCGCATTCCTCACGTAGTGGATGCTCCCACCAAGCGCGAACGCAGCAAACGCCTCCTTGCACTCTCCGAAGAAAAGCGCAAGGCGCACTATCGCCAATTCATTGGGACGGAGAGAACCGTGCTTTGGGAACACCTGCGCGAAGGAAAACCGCTGATGGGCTGGACGGACAATTACATCCGCGTGCAACTGGCTGAGGGGGCTACTCCTCATCCCGATGAACTCGGCCGCGTGCGTCTAGGTAATTTCACCGAAAATGAAGATGCGCTCATTGCCACTCCCGTGGAATAACCACATCGCCCTCCGCGCTGCACCCGTTTTTGCGCGTGAGGGTAGCTCTTTGTTTTCGTTTTGAAACGACTTTTCTTTTATGAAGAAGAGTAAAGGCCATTAAATATAACCAAGCATTCATGATAGCTGTCGTCATACTCAACTGGAACGGAGCCGAGATGTTGCGCCGCTTTCTCCCTTCGGTGGTGGAGCATTCCCACCCCTTGGGCGAAGTCATCGTGGCAGACAATGGTTCGACCGACAACTCTTTGGAAATCCTGCAACAAGAGTTTCCCGAAGTGCGCACCCTCGTGCTAGACCGCAACTATGGTTTTGCCGAAGGCTACAACGAGGCTTTTCGCCGTTTGGAAATCATTGCTCCTCAACGCTATGAGTATTATTTGTTGCTCAATAGCGATGTGCGCGTCACTGCCGATTGGCTTCGTCCGCTGCACACCTATATGGAGCAACATCCCGAAGTGGCGGCTGCGCAACCGAAACTTCGTGCCGAATGGGCGCACGACACTTTAGAATACGCCGGAGCTGCCGGTGGATATATAGACCGCTATGGTTATCCTTTCTGCCGTGGTCGTCTGCTCTCTGTGGTGGAAAAAGATGGTGGACAATATGACAACATTGCTCCTATCTTTTGGGCAACGGGTGCGGCACTGCTCATTCGTCAGTCTGACTGGTGGGATGTGGGCGGACTAGATGGTCGCTTCTTTGCACACAATGAGGAGATTGACCTCTGTTGGCGTCTGCGCGCTCGTGGTCGTGGCATCGTGTGTGTGCCCCAGAGTGTGGTGTATCACGTGGGAGGCGGTACACTGCCGCAGGAACATCCGCGCAAAACTTATCTCAACTTTCGCAACAACCTCACGATGCTTTTCAAAAATTTGCCTGACGCAGAATTGAAGCACGTGATGCGTGTGCGTCGTTTTCTGGATTTTGTGGCTTTTGTGCAGTTTCTCGTGAAAGGCGATTGGGCGAATGCCAAAGCCGTGCGCAAAGCGCGTCGCGATTTCCACCAATGGCAGTCCGATTTTGTGAAAGATCGACAAGAAAATCTCTCTCGAATGGTGCTCAATCCTATTCCCGAGCGTATCAATCGGAGCCTGATTGTGGGTTTCTTCCTCAAAGGACAGAAAACTTTCTCTGCTTTTATGCAAAGCAGCTGATGGCTAGTGTTTTGGGGGTCACAGACCCTTTTTCGCTCGCCCCGACAAGTGGGGCTCGGTTCTTCTGAGGGTTTCTACGGCTTCTAGCCTCTAACGTCTAATAGCTCCCCGAGGCGAGCGAAGCCGAAGCGGAGCAAAAAGGGTCTGCGCCCCCTAACGTCTAATCTCTAACGTCTAAAGTCTAGCTCATGTCTAGTCTCTATCTCATTCCCGTCACCTTGGGAGACACCTCCCACGACCGCGTGCTACCTGCGTATAATGCAGAGATAGTGCGTGGCATTCGTCATTTCATAGTCGAAGAAATTCGCACTGCGCGAAGATTTCTCAAAGCCGTTGATCGCAACATTGACATCGACAGTCTCACCTTCTATGAAATGGGAAAGCACGCCGACCGCGCTCGTTTCAGCGAATACCTCAATCCCCTTCGTAAGGGCGAAGACGTGGGAATCATCAGTGAAGCCGGTTGTCCTGCCGTGGCAGACCCAGGAGCAGACCTTGTGGCGATTGCCCAACAAGAAGGACTGAAAGTTGTACCTCTTGTGGGGCCTTCCAGCATTCTCTTAGCTGTGATGGCATCAGGCTTCAATGGACAGAGTTTTGCTTTTCACGGCTATCTCCCCATTGACGGCGGAGCGCGCAGCAAGCGTTTGAAACAATTGGAAAGTCGTTCGCGCGAGGAGCACCAGACGCAGTTGTTTATCGAGACACCCTATCGCAATGCAAAACTCTTTGCAGACATTCTCTCCGCTTGTTCTCCCAAGACCCGCCTTTGTGTTGCTGCCGGCATCACCACCGAACAAGAGTGGATTTGCACGCGTTCTCTCAAAGCGTGGAAACAGACGGGCTTTCCTGATTTAGGCAAGACGCCTGCCATTTTCTTGATTTACGCTGGATAACGACTCATACATCTAGAGAAAATTAGCGGATAGCACTAAGGCAACCAACGTACGATGGCAAACCATGCTGCAACGATGCGCGAGAAGGGCTTTTTCGCTGCCTAACATCTAACAACTAAGGTCTAACGTCTATAGTACACCAGCGCAGCCCTCTAACGTCTAACATCTAACGTCTATTCTCTAATGTCTAACTTCTTATCTGTCGGTTTAGGTTGCTTCTTGGGTGGTTGCCTTCGCTATCTGCTCAGTCTGTGGTTAGGAACGCCCAACTTCCAACACTTTCCATGGGCTACCCTGGTAGCCAACCTCTTGGGCTGTCTACTCCTCGGGCTTTTCAATGGGTGGATGTTGCAACACTCCTCCTCCACTGCCCTACGCCTTTTTCTCACCGTCGGACTTTGTGGAGGATTCACCACATTCTCCACCTTCACCAACGATCTTTTCCTTCTCGCACGTGGAGCGCAGTGGGGCACTGCCCTCGCTTACATCCTGGTAAACCTCGTCGGTGGAATCGTTCTTTTGGTGGTAGGCTACAAACTCACCACATAAGCCGAAAGAGTACTCCACGAAACCTTCCCCACTTCAGCATTTTTCCTGCCATCTTCCCCAAAGATTCAACATAAGAATGATGCACTTCAATCTTAACTTCTCTACTATAGCAAGCACGCTCACATGACCTATCGTCCCGACATTGACGGACTGCGCGCAGTTGCCGTGATAGCCGTCATCCTCTTCCACCTCAATGCTAATTGGCTCCCTGGAGGCTTCCTCGGAGTCGACATCTTCTTCGTCATCTCCGGCTACCTCATTGGAGGCATACTATATCGTGAGCTTTCCACTAACACCTTCTCCCTCAAACGGTTCTATCTCCGCCGAATGCGACGCATCTTGCCCGCCTTCTTTGCCGTGGTGATTCCCACCCTATTGCTCAGCAGATTCATCATCGTTGCCGGCAGTCCAGACGCCATGAAAGCCGAGCGCAGTGCCCTATCTGCCACCGTCTTTGCCAACAATCTCTTCAGTACCTTCTATACAGACTATTTTGACACCAATAACCTCAATCCTTTTCTTCATCTCTGGTCCTTATCTGTTGAAGAACAATTCTATTTTCTCTATCCTCTAGTCCTATGGGGGATTATGAAAGTCATCAAAAGATGGCTTCCGCTTTCTGAAAATCAATGGAAAACAACCACGTGGGCCCTTTTTCTCCTGATGATTCTTTGCTGCATTTCTGCCTTTGCAGAAGTACGTTTTAGAGGAACCATCGGACAAACTTATTATCTTCCCTTGCCACGCTTTGGAGAATTGCTAGTAGGTGCTCTTTTGGCAATTTTCAAAGCTCATAAATTCTCTCAAAGCTCTCCAGACGACACGCCAAATCCACAGTTTGCTAAGCGCGCCACAGCCGTGGGCATTGGTGCCGCTGTAGCACTCCTACTCTGCCTTGTCCTGCCTTTCCCCACGAAAATGCCGTGGTTCCCTGGACTACTCGCCTTAGTACCTTGTTTGGCCACAGCAACCATCATCTATAGTGGCGCATTTTCTCGCGGATTAATCTACCGCTTCTTAGCGGCTACGCCTATCAACTTCATTGGACGTATCTCCTATTCGCTCTATTTGTGGCATCTTCCGATTTTAACCTTCGCACAATATCTCAATGACGGCCAACTAACGCTGAGTGGTTTGCTGATTTCTTCCCTCTTGATTGTCCTGTGCAGCCTATTATCCTATTATTTTGTGGAACAACCCTTGCGCCACAAACAATGGTCGTTTGCCAAAACGGGAGTCATAAGCTACGTACTGCCGACACTCTGCGTGGTGGCACTCTTCAACTTCAGACCTTTTGAAAAGGAAATGAAGCCCTACACCACTTGTGGCACACTGCGCAACATTAACTATATGGCGGACTATGTTGGAGATTCGACCCAAAAGGCAACCACCCTCATTGCTGGCGACTCCTACACCCAGCATCTTTACGATTTCTTTGACAAAGTGGCAAAGAGCGAAGGATGGCGAGCCAGAATTTCGTACCTCCCAGGCACGCCCTATTTAGGAAATGATTTTATTCGTCAAAACGTACAGAAAGATGGGGGTGAAAACTTGGAGTTGGCTCAGCAAAGAAATGCACTGATCAATAAAGAACTCGCCCAATTCGACCATATTATCCTTTCGATGGCATGGGGATTTCAAAACACGGACCCAACTTTTATGCCTGCTTTGACCAAGGCACTTCAGCGTTTTGAAAAAGAAAAGAAACAAGTAACGCTGATTTTCTCCGGAGTGAACTATGACAAAGTTGGCATAAAGGAGACTTACTACAACATGATGGGTTTGACTTTCCTATATTCCAAAGAAAATCCCGCGACTTGCCATTTACGTCCCCTTGATCAGGAAGAAGAGAGCAAAACCCTGCAATATATTAAGACGCATTTCCCCAAGGTGAGATGCGTGGTGATGCATGATCTTCTTCCTCACTCTCCATTGATTGATGGAAAAACAATCGTCATGAACGATGCCCATTACAACACCTACGGCGCAAACTATTTGGCTGATCAATATATCGCTGCTGGTAGACGACTCCTTGTGCCCTCCCCTAACTCTGGATCGGCACAATAGTGGGGCTATTTCGGTTATAACAATACCAAGGTTCGGCAGAAGTATTGAAGCTCGTCTCTGACATTCCTATTACGCTTATTCATCCATTCAACAATCCTATAAAGTGACCTATCGTCCCGACATTGACGGACTGCGAGCAGTTGCCGTGATAGCCGTCATCCTCTTCCACCTCAATGCCGCTTGGCTCCCTGGAGGCTTCCTCGGAGTCGACATCTTCTTCGTCATCTCCGGCTACCTCATTGGCGGCATACTATATCGTGAGCTTTCCACTAACACCTTTTCTCTCAAACGATTCTACCTCCGAAGAATGCGACGCATCTTGCCCGCCTTCTTTGCCGTGGTTGTTTTCACCCTCATCGTTGGTGCGCAACTGATGGTGCCGGGAAGTGATGAGTGGAACACGGCGCGTAGTTCAGCAAAGTGGAGTGTCTTCTTCGGGGGTAACTTCTTTTCTGCACTAAACACCGACTATTTCGCCCCGACTGTTGAAGTGCAACCGCTCAACCATCTGTGGTCACTTGCCGTGGAAGAGCAGTTCTACTTCATCTATCCGCTCATATTATGGGCTATCATGGGGATAATAAAACGCATCCTCCCACCTGCTTCCTCCTCACTCACAAGGTGCGTCAATGTTGTGCTCACCGCACTCGCCATCGCTAGCTTTGCCCTAGCCTTCCTTCCCATGAGTCTTCATGGCACTGCCTTAGTGCCCTACTATCTTCCCCATCTGCGTTTTGGGGAACTCCTCATTGGGGCTATCCTTGCCGTAGCAGTTGCACAAGGTAATCTGCAACCTTCTGCTAAAACAGCCACCTTCGTGGGTAGCCTCAGCATACTCGTGCTCATCGCCTGCCTCGTCCTTCCTTTTCCTAACACAACTCCGTGGTTTCCTGGCTTCGCGGCGGCACTTCCCTGCATCGCCTCGGCAGGAATCATCTATGCCGGTGCTCGTCCCTACTGGTTCGCCAGCGCACTTTCGCATCGTGCAGTAGTCTTTGTGGGAAAAATCTCTTATTCTCTCTACCTTTGGCACTGGCCTCTCCTTGCCTTTGCACACTACGCATTGGGTAGAGAGCTCAGCAATACAGTACTTGCCGCTACTGCCCTCCTCATTGTTCTGCTAAGCCTTGCTTCCTACTATCTCATCGAACAGCCCCTTCGCCACCTCCAATGGTCGTTTGGCCGCACAGGCTTGGTCTACTATCTCTTGCCTACGCTCCTTGTGGCTGGCCTCTACATGCAGGGGCGCACCACCCCCGACGAGATGCGCCCTTATGTGCAACGCGGAAGTCTAAATGTAGGGGAACTCAATTTCGCTTATAAGACGATAGGCGATTCACTCGCTGAGAATAACATCTTGATTATTGGTAATTCTTATACCATTCAACTGCATGATTTCTTTGACAAAGTGGCGAAGCACGAAGGGTGGAAAGCCACTTTCTCAGGCGTATCGGCACATTTCCCTAATTTCACAACAAAGGTTCAGTCCATCTCTGCCCAGGACTATGCGCGAGAACTTCCTCACGTTGGACAAAAGGGGGAAGAGAAAAAAGAACTCGACCTCTTGCGTACGCGCCGCATTGCAGGAGAATTGAATCAATATAACACGGTTATCATCAGTCTTAACTGGTGGCATGAAGAATTTCTAGAAAAAGCCCTTCAACGTGTAGAGAAAAATATTGCACGCTTCCAGAAGGAAGGCAAGCAAGTCATTTTGGTGCACAGCTGCTACACCTACAACACGTATCGGGTGGCTGAAACTTATCACAAAGTGATGGGAAAAGGCAATGGGCTAGCTTATGTACTCCCTACTCCAATCCTGCAAAACGAGAACTATACAAAGGCTTTGAACAACTTCCAAAAGGTTAAGCAGACCATCAGTACGCGCTATCCTCAAGTGCGCTGGGTTGATCTTACCCTATTTCTTCCGTCTGACTTAATGGTAGATGGCAAAACCGTGCTTTGCAATGGAACGCACATCAACATCTATGGCGCAAACTATTTGGCAGATCGCTTTATCGAGAGTGGGCAACACCTCATTACTCCCGTCCCTTCTAGCCATTCACGCTAATAGTATCCCCATCTTTCGGCAGATTCCGCCCCATTGCACAAGGATCTACCAGATGCAGAAGACGCTACTTTCAGCTCATTGCCCCCTCATTCACATCGGTCGTGCAAAATCGTGCGAGGGATTCAAAAAAATCTCCCACGTTTTTTCTAAAACGTGGGAGATTTTTCAGAAAACGTCGGATTTTTTTCTGCATTTGTCGGAGATTTTTCAAAAGTCCTCCGACGTTATATTGTTATCCTCGCCACTTTCGCTCCGCCACTACTGATGCACCGCTTCAGCGATAGACTGGTACTACTGGAAGTCACCTCAAGTACTTCAAACAAACAGAGCCCGCACCCCAACAAATTGGGATGCGGGCTTTTTCTGCGCTTGTTCGTTAGTGTGAAGAATCAAGATTCGTAGCACCAACGCTAGGAGGAGAGAAATTATTCTGCAGTCTCTTCAGCAACTTCCTCAGCTGCTTCTTCCTCTTCTACGAAGAATTCTTTGTAACCAGCTTGCACGAGGAGGTTGTACCATTGCACCAACTTGCGGATGTCGCTCACACGAACGCGATCACGATCCCAAGCAGGAAGTGCCACTTCGTCCATGAACTTGTAGAGTTCAGCTTCAGAAGCAGTCTTATAGCCAAAAGAAGTGGGCTCACCTTTGAGCGCATCACAGATGTTTTGGAACACTTGCATGAGGGGCACATCGTCAGCTTCAGTGTACATCGTCACGTCGGCAAGAGAAGTGACACGATCACGAGCACCAGCAGTGGTGCGGCGGTGAGTTTCGTCGATAGTTTCTACGATGAGCGTGTTGTTGCCACGTCCCACGAGCTTGAAGAGTCCAGCCTTGCCGGAGATTGCGAGAATAGTTTCTTGCATATTGGTCTGTTGTTTATTGTTTCGATTGAAAATGCTGGCTGCAAATTTACGGCTTTATTTCTATTTGGACAAAGAACCACCTAAAAAACGCAGCGTTTGTCAGCACAAATGTTAGTCTTTAATGAACTTGAAATGACGGAAGTTGAGCTGTTGTTCTGCTCCACTAATGTTGGTGATGCGGATAGCGCGCACAGTCATGCCACCCAGTTCATTGCCAGTGTGGATCACCTGATCTTTATCGTTGTAGTGGAGGAGAGCCACCTTCTGCCAAGTACCATCAGGACGGAGACACTCGAGTTGGAAGAGAGGTGCTGTGCCCACCTTGCCAAAGCTGAAGTCCATGCCACGGAGTGTAACGGGGCGATCTGTGGTGAGGGTGAAATGAGAACCCACGGGCCAAGTGATGATTTCGTGAGAAGGAGCCACCTTCACTTCACCACCATAGATGCTGATGGGCTGGAGCTTGAGCTGAGGCACATCGGTGTCGATGGTGAATGGCTGATATTGTGTCACCACTTCGTAGTGCGTTCCAGCTTGTGCATTCATCTTCTCAGTGGCTACCGCGAAGAGCTTGTTGAGGGCAGGGAGAAAACGAAGGGTGCCGAGCTTAATACCAGTTTGATATTCGTGGAGCACATTGCGATTGGCTTCGAGATCATACATTTGCTTTTGCAAAGCACGAGCACGATTGTATTGTGCATCGAAGCTCATCAAGGGTGCGCCTTCCGTAGCGGTGGCATTGTTCTGTCCGTTTGCCACGAGTTCTGCGAGATAGGTCACCGCTTCTGCATATTGTGCCAAGAGCTTACCTTGCATCAACCAAGGTTGCAATTCCTCGATGAGCCACGGATTGGTCTTATCGGTCATGAGGAGATCGCAAGCAGTAGCGAGTGACTGCGCGTGCTCACGGAGTTGTGCTGCTGTAGAGAGGTCGCCCTTCATGGCTTGATCGCAGAGAGATTTCAGCTCACGGCTTTCATCGCGACGGAAACCATGTCCATTAGGACCCAAATCTTCGTTGTAAGAAGCAAACACTTGCAACGCTTCACTCTGCGCAGGAAGCAAGTCTTCAATGGCACGTTTCCACGAGGTCATCGCATCGTAGGGCTTCATATTCCACAGATAGTCTGCGAGAGAATAGAGAGAGATTTTAGAACTTTCGGCATATTGCATTGGATTGCTCACAAAACCCGAGAGATCGTCTGCAATGTCAAGACCATTTCCGTAGGTGGGACCGAGGAGAAGGTGGTCTCGTACAAAGTCATTGACGGGGAAGTTGAACCAAATGTAGCCCTTGCGACGGATGCGCTCGTTGATCCAGTTCATACCTTCCTTCTCGATGGTGTGCACCACGCTATTGCCCGTCCACATCACCTCGATGCCAGGGCGCAGATGCTTGCCAAGGGTGTGGAGATAAACATCGCCCTTTCCGCTCCACGCACGATTGTAGATGGTGGGACAGAGCAAGAGAGGCGACACATCGCCATGTTTGCGCACAAAGACAGAGTCTACATAGTTGAGGAGCTCAGCTTGTTTCTCACCGCGCGAACCTTCACCCGAGATATCGTCGAAGAAGACAGCAAAAGAGCGGATGCCAAGACCATACATCTTCTCAAGTTTGTTCACAAGATTGTCGCGATCTTCATTCGTCCATTTGATATCGAGTCCAGGGTGGATTGCCCAATAGAAGTTTACCCCACGTTGGTGCGCACGGACATTGAGTTCTTGGAGCAATTTTGCTTCATTCTCAGGATATGCCTCGCGCCAATGCTGACGGTGATAGGGATCATCTTTCGGACCATAGATGTAGACATTCATCTTGTTGCGACCATAGAAGTCTATCTGGCGCAAGCGGTGTTCGTGACTCCAAGGACGACCATAGAAACCTTCGATGGCGCCGCGGAATTTCACATCGGGCCAGTCTTGGATGGTGCAGGTCTCGAGCTGTCCTTTGGAAATCATGTCGCGCAAGGTTTGCACACCATAATAAAGTCCGCGCTCATCGCGACCGGCAATGACAACACCCTTCGGACCAACCGCCATGTAGTAGCCTTCCTGTTGTTGAGGTACGAGTTTCTTAAACTTGCTGACGCTACGATCGCCCACAACACCGAGGGTGACGCGGAAGTTGCCCGCTTTGGCTAGTTGTTCTACGCCAATCTCAGCAAGTGCAGAGACGGCATAAGAAGATTGTCGCTGACGGTCGGCAGTAACAGACCACGCTTTGGGAGCGGTGAAAAGATGACGAGTCGAAGTGATACTGTGTGGCACAGGATTCACCAATTCCACTTGAGCTTTTGCCCCCATGGCAATACCCGAACATATCGTGAGAGAGAGTAAAAAGGCTTTCATTATGTGATTTTTGTGAACTTAACTGCGCAAATATAGTACAAAACGAGCGAAGTTCCAAAAAAAGTAGTTACTTTTGTAGGAACGACGCCACTTTATAGGGCTTATTCACTAGTGATAGCTTGCTATCTAGGGGAAAGCTACGATAAAAGGGCGCATTAGCATGGTACTTACCTCAAAGAACAACAACAAATGACGAATATTGTAGACCGTTTTCTCAAATACGTGAGTTTCGACACACAAAGCGACGACAGCACCAACACCACGCCTAGCACCGAAAAGCAATTTCGCTTGGCAGAATACCTCGTGGAAGAATTGAAATCCATCGGTATGGCTGAGGTGGAAATGGACGAATTGGGCTATGTCTATGCCACACTTCCTGCCAATACGGACAAAGCTGTTCCCACCATTGGTTTCATCGCTCACATGGACACGAGTCCTGATGCTTCGGGCGAGAACGTGCGTCCACGCATTGTGAAGAATTACGACGGCACGGACATCGTGCTGGATGCAGAAGCAGGCATCGTGACAAGTGTGGAAAAATTTCCCGAACTCCTTCGTCACGTGGGCGAAGACATCATCGTAACAGACGGACACACCCTTCTTGGTGCAGACGACAAAGCAGGTATTGCCGAAATCGTTTCTGCCATGGAATATCTCTTGGCGCATCCCGAAATCAAGCACGGCAAGGTGCGTGTGGGTTTCAATCCCGACGAAGAAATCGGACTCGGTGCGCACAAGTTTGACGTGGAAAAATTTGGTTGCGAATGGGCGTACACCATGGATGGAAGTGAGCGCGGCGAACTGGAGTTTGAGAACTTCAACGCGGCTTCTGCCAAGATTGACATCACCGGTGTGAGTGTGCATCCTGGCTATGCCAAAGACAAGATGGTCAATGCCGCACGCCTAGCCACCGAACTCGTGCAGAAGATGCCCGAATTTGAAACACCCGAACACACCACGGGCTACGAAGGTTTCTTCCATCTCACCCACCTCTCCGGAACGGTGGAGCGCGCGCAGTTGAGCTTCATCATTCGCGACCACGACCGCGAGCGTTTTGAAGCCCGCAAGGCTATGTTGCGCGGATTGGTGCAAGGCATGAACGCCAAATATGGCTACGACGCTCTTCAACTCACCCTCAGCGACACCTATTATAATATGCGTGAGAAGGTGGAACCCATGATGCACATCATCGACATTGCGAAAGAAGCCATGGAAATGGCGGAGGTGACTCCCGAGATCAAAGCCATTCGCGGTGGCACAGACGGAGCGCAACTTTCTTTCATGGGACTCCCCTGCCCCAACGTCTTTGCTGGTGGCTTGAACTTCCACGGAGCGCACGAATTTCTCCCCATTCCCAACCTCGAAAAGGCGAGCGAAGTGGTGGTGAACATCGTGAAAATCACCGCTGAGCGTTAAGACGTTCATCGAGAGAACAGCTTCATTTATTACACCTTTCTTATGAAATCCTGGTATCCCGTATTGGCTGCATTGCTTTTGCTTTGTTTGGCTGCTATGCCCTATGGCTACTACGTCTTAGTTCGCTTCGTAGCCATGATACTATTTGCACTATTTGCCTATGAAAAATGGCAAAAAGAGCAACCCACATTGGCAATCGTTTTTGGTGCACTTTCCCTACTCTTTCAGCCCTTTGTCAAAATTGCACTGGGCAGAGCTATGTGGAACTTTGTAGATGTCGTTGTCGCCGTGGGACTACTAGCACTATGGTTAAAGGGAGATTATAAAGAGAAGCACTGATTTTTCGACAAACATCCTACAAAACGTTCGCCCAAATGCCATAAAACATTGAGAGCATTGCAACACTAGATTGCAATGCTCTCAACATTTTTAGAAATAGCCCCACGTTGGTGGGGAGATTAGGGTTTCTCTTTGAGCACCTTCTTCGGCAGTTTGGGATTTTCCTCTCCACTCTTAGCCGTCTGCGGCTTTTCTGCTGCTGAAGGAAGATAACCAGCTGCCAAGAGATAGTTTCTAACTGAAGGTGTCTTGCGGAAGGAAGCAGGAGCTTTCTCCACAATCTCTTGCAACTGCTTTGTCATCACGGGGAAGGGCTGCTGCTCAGTGAGCATGAGGAAATAACCTTCGCCCAACACATTGTTGGCATTCTCGAGGACAAACTTGATTTCGAGCTTTTCAATCTTGTTGAGCAGGGCGCGGCGTTTGGGTTCGAGCGTTTCCACCACACTAGCCATGGTCTTTCCATTGAAGATCATACGGTTTGCCATGCGGTCTAGTTCCCACAACTCGTTGTCAAATCGTGCGCGCTGCGTCATAAACTCCGTCAAGCGGTCGTTGAGTGGTCCTCCTGTGACAGTTTGCGCGTAGTTATCTACTTGCAACAATAATTGTCCACCTTCCAACACCACTGGCATGAGGTGCTGATCACCGACATAAATTTCTGCCATAGCTATGCTGTCGATTCTACCTCCGAAAGAAAAACGTCCGTGCACCACAACACACGAGTCGAGATTGACATTCTTCGCGGCTTCGCCTTTGGTGTTAGGCACACGAAGGTAGAGTTTTTTACCATCCAAGCACGCCAACGATGAATTTCCATCGATGTTGTACTGCGAAGAGCAGGCTGTGAGGCCGATCAACAAGAGAAAGAAGAAGTAAATCTGGCGCATGTTGGACAAGTTTAGAGGTACAAAATGTAGACAAGCAGAGCTCGTTATTTTGCAAATGTACATCTAAACCTGCAAATCTCCAAACGCTTTATAGGAAGCAACGCACTGCAATAACTTTCTTTTTGAATATCCTACTGCGAACTTCACGGACTGACCATTATTTTAAGTCATCTAACCATCTGTTAGGCAGGTGCAATTGAAACACCTAAGAAACAGCAAGAAAACTATGCTTGAGCGGGTTCGGGATTCTGTAGCTGTTGTTGCTGCCACTTCTCACGCGCCATGTCTTGCATATCCACCGCTTCGTCATATTCGTCCACGATTTCTACCCCCAACATGGTCTCGATGAGGTCTTCCATCGTCACAATACCACGCAAAGTGCCATATTCGTCGGTGATTACTGCGATATGTTCCTTCTGCTCAAGCATTTTTTCCCAAATGTTAGACACCATTTCATCATCTTTGAACGTGAGAATGGGACGAACTAACGTACTGATTTCTTGCGCAAAATGGTCTTCCGACAAGCCTTCCAAAAGTTCGGAGCGCAACACATAACCTTTGATGTATTCTTCTTCAGCGTCATACACCGGAAGACGGCTGTGTAAATCGAGATGTTCGTCGTCGCTACGGAAAAATTCGCCCAGCGTCATGGTTTCATTGACCGTAGCCACCACAGGTGCAGGGGTCATGATTTCGTCAGCGCGAATTTCACCCAGTTTGAGGAAGCTGCGGAGCGCCTTACTCTCTTTTGCTTTGAACACTCCTTCTTCCACACCCACATCCATCATAGCTTGCACTTCTTCACGGCTCACCGAGGTTTGCACCTTCCCTCGATTGATGAGGATGGTGATAAATTCAGAGAGCAACACAAGAGGATACATGATGACAATGAGCACACGAATCACCCTCGTAGCCCACAAGGCGAGTTGTCGCCAATAGGTTGCGCCAATCACTTTGGGCAAAATCTCTGACACCACAAGGATGAGCAAGGTCATAATCGCCGAGGCTATACCCACTGCATCGCCTTCGCTGCCAGGTGCACCGCCATATTCACGCCACAACTCAGCTGCCTGTGCACCCACTCCAGCCGCACCCACGGTGTGCGCGATGGTGTTGAGCGAAAGAATGGCTGCAATGGGACGGTCTATGTCTGCCTTATAGCGTTTGAGCACCGATGCAATTTTGAAACCTTCTTGTTCTTTGATGGTGACATACGAAACGGTAGATGCTAAAAGCACCGCTTCAAGCACCGAACATAACGAGGAGAGGGAAAGAGAAAGGATTAAATAAAAGAGGAGTAAGCCCATTAAGCGTCGGCATGTCCAGCATGCCTAATTGGTTTGATTTGCAAAAATACATATTTTTCTTAGCCCATCACCCATATTTGTGAGTCTTTTTGTAACTTTGCAGCCGTTAAATCTATATTATTCACCTCTATGTTTCAAAATTCATCCCCCAAGGGAGCGCAATTCACCTTCCGCAGTTTCAGCCGCAAGGGTTATTCCTTGTTTGCTGCACTCGGTTGTGAAGTGAAGGTTGGCGTTCTTGCGGTGGCTACTCTGGGCACTGCCGCTCCATGTTTGGCAGCTTCCAGCAAAGCTCAGCACGTGGCTCATGTGAGCGACCAAGAGCAAGTGGCGACCCTCGACGACGATCAGCGATTGGGCGAAGTGGTCACCACCGCTTCCCGCACTCCCCTCGCTGCCGACCAAGCAGCACGCAAGGTGATGACCCTCAGCCGTGCTGAACTCGCGGCGGCGGGTGTCACGAGTATCAACGACGCACTGAAACTCTGCGCTGGAGTCGATGTCCGACAGCGTGGTGCGTTTGGCATTCAGACGGACATCAGCATCAATGGCGGCACCTTTGACCAACTCACCATTCTTGTCAACGGCATCGCCATCAACAATCCACAGACTGGGCACAACGCTGCCGACTTCCCCCTCAATCTTGCTGACATCGAGCGCATCGAAGTGCTCGAAGGTGCGGCTTCTCGTGTGTTAGGCACTCAGGCTTTTTCTGGTGCCATCAACATTGTCACACGACAAGTCGGACCAACTTTCTATGCCCGTGCGGCTGGTGGTTCGTATGGCACAGCTCAAGGGGAAGCGCGTGGGCTTTTCCGCCACCAATTCTCCAATGGCAACTTGTTCACCTCTAGTTTGAGCGCAGGTTATCAGCGTTCGGATGGTGCCGTCCGCAATGGAGATTTCAAGGGTGGCAAAGCCTTCTGGCAAGGTTCGCTCGATGCAGCGCAATACAAAGTCGATGCGCAAGCTGGCTACACCAACACGGACTTTGGTGCCAACACCTTCTACTCCATCGCATCGACCGACCAATGGGAAAGCACTACGCGCTATTTGGCTTCTGTCAAGGCGGAAACGAAGGGAAAAATCCACATTGCGCCCCAAATCTCTTGGTTGCGCAACTACGACCATTTCCAGTTTTTCCGCAACACCCCCACGTATGAAAATTTCAATCGTGGAGATGTGCTCACTGCCGCTTTGAACTTATGGACGGCATGGTCGCTCGGTCGCACTGCCATCGGTGGTGAAGTGCGCCACGAAAACATCTATTCGGGCAACCTCGGCCGTGACCTCAATGTGGATCAGCGTTTCCGCATCCCTGGACAGTCGCTCGACAAGAAAGACGACAAGGGCATTTGGCGCACCCACGACGGACATTTGGCAGAATACACCAAATCGGTGGACCGCACCAACGTGAGTCTCTTTGCCGAACACAATGTGTTGCTCCACGATTGGACACTGTCGTTAGGCGTGCTCGCTCAGCGCAACAATGCTTTTGGCAAAAACTTCCGCTTCTATCCAGGTGTCGACGTGGCTTATCGCCCTACGGCAGACTGGAAGATCTATGCTTCGTGGAACAAGTCGCTCCGCCTCCCCACCTTCACCGAACTCTACTACAAGAGTCCTTCGCAAGAGGGCAACATCGGTTTGAAGCCTGAGGAAAACAGCGCGTTCCGTCTGGGTACTACCTTCCGCCCCACAGCTGGCGTGACACTCGACGTGGCAGCACAATACAACCACGGCACCGATGTGTTGGACTGGGTGATGTATGATGCCAAAGACAAATTCCATGCACACAACTTCCAGCTCGACAACTATGGCGTTTCTGCTAGCCTTGCCCTCGATGGCGCAATGGTATTTGGCGAAAATCAGCCCCTTCGTCGCCTGCGTTTGGACTATGCCTACCTCACACAGACGCGTAAGGACAAGGAAGTCTACTTCAAGTCGAACTATGCTGGTGAATACCTCCGCCACAAGTTTGTCGCTACCCTCGACCATCGCCTCATCTCTCGCTTGAATGCCTCATGGGTGTTCCGCTTGCAAGAGCGCAATGGCAATTACGTCGTGGTGGATCGCACCAATCCTGCGAAGCTCAAAGCCACGGATCAGTTGATGCCCTATGGTCTGCACGGTCGTCTTGACCTCAAACTCCACTGGGATGCGAAGAATTATTCGCTCTTCTGCGATTTGCAAAACCTCACCAACCATCGTTTCTACGATTTGGCAAATGTGGAACAACCCGGTTTTGTGGTTATGGCAGGAGCCAGCTACCAATTCTAGTATCTCTCACTTGTTTTTATATTGCGTTTACCGCCACCTCCCTAACGGGAAGTGGCGGTTTTTCGTCGCCCTTACACTTGAGCAAATGGAAACTTTGCAAAAGCTGGTGGCACTTCCTTTTCTATGCATTTTGAATCCTCCGAAAGTGCATGATAAAAATAAAAAGCGCAAATACTTGATGGAGGCTGCAGTCAATATCGTATCTCCATCAAACATCCTTATAAATCAAATGCTATATCCGAATTATTGCTGTCCGGTAAAATATGTACTTTTGCTCATGTTACTAGTGTTTTTTTCCAACAAGCAAAGTAACAAAAGAGGCTGAAATCCTGCAAGAGGGTTTCAGTCTTATTTTTATCATCAGAAAAACTTTTACCGGACAGCAATAAACTGGAACATACTCCCATCGTCTATATCAATTTGACGACTGGTACATCAAATAATCAACGTAATTTTTCATCACAAAAATCCCCTCCCTTTTCTTAGGCTAGCCTAACAAAAGGGAGGGGGAATAGAGAAACTTACACACTTTTTCGGACAATATCCTACCATCTAGTCTGGATAGGCTTGCTCGTGTAAGTGCCATTTCGTGGAGTGAAGGCAAAGTTCGGGCGTTCGTGCGCCCTCGCTTGGCATGTGGTATTGCGAGTCTAGTGTAAGCTAAGTGTGCGAATTTTATTAGAATTCAATTTCGTAGGAGTGAACTGCCCATGGGAGAATGTCAACATTTACTGACATCCAAGTGTCCTTAATTGAGAGGTGATCCTGAGGATTTATAGGGGGATCCGTTGGTTCATAAGGATTGTTATTGGGACGTGGGTCAGGATTAATGGGGTTGTTATTGATGGGGTTGTCGGGATCGTTAGGGTCAGCAATATTTGGATTGTGAGGGTCTAGTGTTGGGACGAGTGGATTCCAGTTAGCACCAACCTTAGTAATACCCTTGATTTGAACATGGTAGACATTGTTGCGTATAACAGGTGAATTAACTACCTTATTAGTAGCAAGATTATCAGGGTTAATCCATGCGAAATAGAGAACCTTACGAGCCTTGTAGAGTTGAGCAGTTTGACCAGCGACGCCCTTCTTAGCAGTATTGCGAACTGTAGCTTGATCTGCATAGAAAACACCATTTGCACCAAGGTATAAGTCCGCATTTGCAGGAAGAGTCGCACCATCAACTACAGAACCATCAGCCTGAACGACATATTTAGGAGTCAAGAAGCCACGAACAAGGATGTAAGCAGTGTTGCCCTTGCGGTATTTGCTTTGCGCACGATCTGTGTTATAATAGTGACTAGTAGGAAGAATAAATTCTCCCTTGAGACCTTCATTAAGATCATTAGTAACATTCGTGAGTTCGTCAGCTGCGTTAGCATTGAATACAGTACGAGTAGGCACTGTAATACCCTTCACCTTAGCAGAAGCACCAGCAGTATTTTTCCAAAGACCAGAGTAGTCGTAATGACTACCTACATCTTGATAGCTTGCTTGGAAATTCTCGGTCCAGTAGTCGTCGTTTGAAGGAACTTTATCGTAAGCAGGCGAACGAAAACGATTAGCATAATTGTCGAAGTAGATCTTGTTTTCACCTTGAGCTACTACATAAGTCAAATTAGAAACCTTAATAGCAGAAGCTTCTATATTGCCATTATTGGGGTTAACACCCTTAAAATCAAATGAAGTAGCAGCAGTAGTCACAAGCACACGAGCAACAGCGCGTCTTACAGACAATTCTGGGCGATTCTTATAACCAGATACAGCTTCTGTAGCAGAAACATTGTCATCAATAATAGGATCAACCCCATCACCTGTCATCAAGATAACATCCTTACCATCCTCAACCTTAGCAATTTCACCAGCACGGGTTTTGTCACCTGTAGTGTATTCCTCTGTTAAAGTTGCACTAGTAGAAAATTGCATTAATGAAGAATTGTAAAAATCATCAAAGACCTCGAAATCCTTGGGAGATACAGGACCATTGAGTAGAGCGTTTGCCCCTGTCCAATTTGGTCGTTTTTTAGGTACTGTTAAAAGGTCTTCGGCTGCCTGAGTGGGGTTAACCACAACATAAACGGCCTTCTCACCAGGAGTCACCTTGAATGCTTTGTTTGCAGTAACAAGAGTCTTGTTAGAGATAGACTTTTGGGTAAAGCCTAAATCACTGGCAGCATACTTGTGAATTACTTCCAACTCACCTCTTGTTCCTATAATCTTGAATACGTAAACATTTACGCTTTTAATCTTGTCTTTACCGTGCCATTTACCAACATTGTTGAAGTCAGGATCATCCTTGTCTTGGCCATCATCGTAACTACGAGTGTCGTTTGAAGTAGGCAACGTGAAAGACACAGACATGTAAGTCGTAGCCTTTGTGCTCACCTCTTTACTGTCCTCACCGATCTCATCGTTGAAGTCATACTTTGAACAAGCCGTGAAACCCACGCTGAGCATGAGGGGGATCACAGCTCCCCAAAAAAGTTTTTTCATACTGATTGTTTTTTATATTATTATGTGTGATTTATTATATTCGTGTGGCATGTTGAAGGTAGGGAATACTACATAGTGTATTTCTTAATAAGTTCAGCAAGATTATCCACGATAGCAGGATTTTTCGAGTCATTTTAGCACGATTGTAGGCTTTCTTCAAATAAGAGTACCCACCGAGAACATTCCACATTTCTAGCTCATTATCATACTCAACAGAGAAAAAATATCTTCGTTGATGCTATCGCTCCTATCATTGTTTTTTTCTAATCTTGGATAAATATTTTGTCTTTGTAAGAGTTTTCTAATCAATCGAATAGACAAAAGAATTGCTGCTGCAGCGATGCACGATTAATATCGTCAATCCTAAGCATTGGCAAAGGTACGAAAATACACTAAGAAATTATGATTTTATACAAAAAAAATGATGTGCTGTTTTTTTTTTACGCTATTTATAAAGTCAACCTTACAATATTCTTTTGTAGAACTCTTTTTGGGGTGTTTTAAAATTAAGTTTCTGTCTGGGTCTATTATTGATTTACTTCTGTATCATTGCAATTTTTTTATCGATGTAATCATCAAAGTTTGCTTGCTTAGGTACGTACTTTCAAAAACGAAGTGCAACAATGCATTCGTTTTTGAAAGTACGAGAATAGGATGAGAAAGGGCTATGAGTTGCTGTTGAAAAGGCAGATGTTTCAGGACGCGAAATAGCAGATTTGGGCTTATTTAGGTGACTACCTTAAACACATGGACTAAGGGAAAACTTAGAAGCTGTTGGCAGCTTCTTTCCAGTGCAGCCTACTGTTGCGAAAATGCATCATGAAATACAGTGAGTTTTCTTAGGTTTTTCCATCCTTCACGCGTGCGCGTGCGCGCACATAACAGCAATTTTGCACTTTTTGCTTTCACAACCTTCACAGGAATCCTTGTAAAGTATTGAAGGACTACACATTAAGAGAGATTTTTAGGGTATAAATCACGCTTTTCCAGAAAAACAGAAGAAAAGTGGTGGAAAAATGCTCCAAAAATGGAAAGAAATGATAGGAGAGTTTTCCAAAAAGAGTAAGACCAACACAGAAAAAACGTACGAGAAATATGGAAAAATCTCCGACGTTTTTTGGAAAAACTCCAACGTTTTTCAAGAAATCTCCTACGTTTTTTCTGGAACGTCGGAGATATTATCCCAATCTGAAAAGAGTGACTTCGGGAGGCGAGGTGTGAAGGTTGTGAAAGCAAAAAGTGCAAAATCCCAGGGAAGGCGCGCGCGTCACACGCGCGTGAGGAAAAGTCCCTATGAAGGGGGGCAAAATGGAACAAAAGCGACCTTCCGTTTCATCCCACATAGCTCGTGCCCTACCCTCTTAAATCACAATCAGCACCTAATGACTAAAGACAGGAAGGGAATACACAAGTTGCAAGACAGAAATACGCAGATTTGCAAAGTGAACAAAGCAATTTCACCTACACACAAAGAAAAAACTGCACTTTTTCGGCGATTTTTATCTCTTTGCCTCATTTGGCACCCATATAGTATAGAGGGGGACGAGATAGAAAAACAGCAGAAAAAGTGCAGTTAGAAAGAGGAAACGAAATTAGAAGGGATAGCCGATGGCGAAGTGGAACGCTAGGCTTTCACGAAACGAGTTCATGTTGTAGAATCCGCTACGTTGAGTCTGGTAGGGTGCATGGAGCCCAATGCCGAGATCGAAGCGGAGGACGAGGAATTGCATGTCATAGCGCAAACCAACACCGGTGCCGACAGCCACACGACGGAGGTTGTCGAGACTGAGTTCAGAATGTGGACGCTGCGCATCGGGGCGCATCAACCACACATTGCCAGCATCGAGGAAAACTGCTCCGTGGAGCGAACCAAACAAATGGGCTCGCAATTCGGCATTGGCTTCTAGTTTGAAATCTCCAGTCTGGTCGATGTAGGAATAGTTGGAGTGTGGAGCACTGTATCCACCAGGTCCGATGGTGCGCACGCCAAAGGCACGAACGCTGTTGGCACCACCAGCATAGAAGAGTTCACCGAAGGGAGCGCGGGTGCTGTTGCCGTAGGAATAGACCGCTCCAACAAAAGCACGCGTGGCAAGGGAGTAGCGATCGGAGATGCGGTGGGTGTAGTGCATTTCGGCAGTGGCTTTGACAAACTGAGCGAAGGGCGAACCCAAGATTTTCTTGTCGGTTTCGTCAAAAGGTTTGCCCGTGAGCGCATACAAGCCCGAAGTCACATTACCCGCTTCTTTCAAGGAGAATTGCAACCAGAGGGGATTGCTCACCGATGCAGGAGAATTGTAGGTGAAGAGATAGCTGATGGAAGGCACAAACTGATTGCGCATGGAGATGTAGAGCGCAGGGTTGGCGCGCGTGATGGAGTCGAACACGGTCGTCTTGCTCACGATACTGTTGTATTCGATGGTGAGGGGCGAAAGTTCGTGACGGATATTGGCAGATCGCGACCATTTGTACATCATATTTCCTCCAAAGGTGATGAATTGGAAGAAACCAGAACGATTGCGCCAATCGGCATTGAGTGCATAGGTAGTGGTTCCGTTGAGCGGCTTCACATCGAAAAGACGCAAGGGAGCAGCCAATCCATGTGCAGCAGCATCGATACGTGCCAATTTGAGTTTGCGGCGCGCTCTGCGCCCCATGGCAGCAGGATTGAACCAAGGCATCATGAGACGAGGGAATTTGAAGCTCAGTTGTGTGCCCAATTCAAAACTATTGTTGTTGCTCGAAGCGCCTTTCCCGATTTGCCATTCATAACTGCCGAAGGCTTTCCAAGCCACGGTTTCGCCACCACGAAAAGCATTGTGACGCGAAAGTTCATAGCTCACACCAGGACCGAACTGGTCGTTACTTTTGAGCGTGGCATTCATTTCTAACCCCGACTCAAAGGGATAGCCCAATGTGGCATTGATGCGCATGTCGAGGGTGTCGCAGGTGGCAGTGGTGTCGCGTGGATAATATTCGATGTCGAGCGAAGAGAAGAGTCCCAACGCATAGAGTTGCTCCTGCGTTGCCTTCTGATCGTAGAGGGCAAAACGTTCTCCTTCGACGTGGGCGATGGAACGGCGCCACAAGCCAGAGCGCAAAGGAATCTTTTGCCCAGGGAAGAAATAGGTGTAACCAGAGCGTTCTAATCTTCCAGTGAGGGGAGTGTCTTGATTGTCGCGAATGATGACATAAGTATGTCCCATGTGCCAAGGACGACGCGTGTTGTCGGCTCGCTTTGGATTAGGTTGCACTCGCAAGTCCACATATCCTGTTTGGCGCAAAGTGTCGGCTTGAAAGGTAGTCGTGGCAGCGGTGTAGAAATAGTAGCCATTGTTGCGCATCAAGGCTTCGATGCGAGATTGTTCGCCCGTAAGATTTGCCGTGCTGAAGGGGGCTCCTCGACGCAAAAGCGACTTCTGGCGAGTGCGTGCCAACAGCGAGTCGGCTACGGGATCGAAATGACGATATTCGATGGAGTCGAGATAGAAAAGTAACCCTGGAGTGACCGTATAGTCTAGTTTGGCTTTGAGAGGATTACTGCCGGTGATCACATCAAAGTCCACCTTTCCACGCAGATAACCATAGTTGCGCAGTGTAGTGGTAGCCACTTTCGTACGCATCTGAGGGGCTACGGAAGAAATGAGCACTGGTGGTTCTGCAAAAGCCTTAAACAACCATTTCCCCACAAGTGTTTCGGCATCAGCAAAGGTGTTGTACGCCCACAGTCCAAGTTTCCAAGGACTGGTGAAGGTGGACGAACCAAAGAGTGCGCCATTGGGAGGGTAAGCCAACACAGCTTCTACTTCGGTGCGCATAGCAGCGAGATTTGCCTTGGCGTCTGCTTCCTTATGCTCTATCATTTTGCGCTCGGCAGTGGTCAGACTACTGGGGTCGCGTTTTTCCAACTCTGCCATAGAGACTGAATGTTTCTGTCCTCCATTGACAGCACGGTCTATGGCTTCCACTGCATTGGCAATAGAAGTGATGACACCAGCACTGTCGGCTGCCGCTTTGGAGTTGCGGCGTTGTTTGGACTTTGCCGTAGGGAGATCGTAGGTGATACTTTTGATGCCGGTGTAGAGTTGTTCCCCCTCTGGAATCTTGTCGGTGGTGGAACATGCCTGCACCAACACCACAGCACAAAGCAGTAGTGCTGAGCTTGACCAAACTACCCTCATGGGGCGCGTCAGGCGGTGGAGAAGAGAATATAGCTGTGATATGCGCATCGTGAGCAAGAGTTATCGATGAGAATGAGAATAGACAAGGAGGATATGATGGTTCCTTATTGTGCCGAGGTGTTTTGCGGCTTCGCAGGTTTGGAAGACTTGCGTGGCTTGAAGAGGAAGAGGTCGATGAGTCTGTTGGACTTACGACGCATGACAAGACCAACACCCGTCTTCATGAGTTGTCCTTCGAGGGGATCGCGGCTGTTGCGATCATAGAAGAGACGCACATAGCGTGTGCTGTTGGGGTCGAGACGATATTCCAAGGAGATGTTGTCAATCACCGATTCGGCAGTGGTCACTTGATCAGCTCCCGAGGAAACTTTTCCGCCGATGACCACGCGCATACGATTGTTCAAGAAACGCTTGGAGAACTGGAACGAATAGTCTGTGGTGGAAGCGCCAGAAGAGCTGACACCATTTTCCATGCCGAACGACATATCAATGGTTGAAAGCGCCTTACCGGCAATGTTTTGTATTTCGCTTTGCAAGAAAGCATTGAGCGCATTGGATGCCTTGAAACCACCAGTGGACAAATTATCGTCGGTGATGTACATGCCTGTGGCGAGCAAGGCAACAGCGGCTTTGCCACGCTCCTCGGTGCTCATTGACGCCAACTGATTTTTGATGGTCAAATCTTCGGGTGCTTCGATGATGAACTCTAGTCCCATGTCTTCGAGGGTGCGTGAAATCTTGACACCAGCTTCAAAGTTGACCGCACGCTGATTGTCGTTTTCGGTGACAATGCTCTTCACGCGCTCGGTGGCAGTGATGTTGAGTGTGGGATTCATCATGGCTCCGGTGAACTCGACGTAAGAGCCAGAAGCCAGCGTGAAGGTGCGGAGCGGAATGACGGGGAGTTCGTAGTTCATCTTACCCTCGTTGAGCGTGAGACGTCCCGTGAGTCGCATTTCGCCTTCGGGAGGCATGCGCAAATCTAGATTTCCTTCCCCAGAAACATCGACATAACTTTCGCCATTGGGGGTGAGGAAGCACTGGAAACGCGCCCCTTGTCGCAGGCGAATGGTGAGGGCTATGTCCATGCTCGAAGAGGAGGCTTTCTCCTCGGGTACAACGGCAGCAAGAGTGTCGGAGAAGTCGGTGAAGGTGACCAAATCGGACAAGTCGTTTCCACTGCTGAGCGGAGAATTGGTGAAGAGATAGGTGACATCGGTCTTGTCCAAGACGGTGAGCAAACCGCGCACGGTCATCTTGGAGGGTGTGCCTTGGATGTTGGCAGCAAAGTTGGTGAGCACCTTGCCATAAACCAAGGATTCGCGATTGCGCTTCGTGTCGATGACGGGGAAGTTTTTCGCGATCATGTCGATGTTGAGATATGCCGCATCGGGATGTTCGAGATTGAGGATTCCCGACATTTTCAGCGGACTACCATCGGCAGTGGTGAGGGCAAAGTCTTGGAGTTTCACCACGGAGTTGTGAATCTGGACGGTGTCGGCAGCGAATGTCAAATCTACGCCATAGACATTGCTATAAAGATGAGCTTTGTCGAAGGAGAGGGCACCATTGATGACGGGTTTTTCAGCCGTTCCCACGATAGATAGTTCTCCATTGAGGGCTCCCTTCATCTTGGTCTGCGTGCCTTCCAGGAAAGCATCCATCATGCTCATGGGCAACGACTTGAGTTTGACATTACCTGCAAATGATCCTTCGCCTTTCGCATAATAAGTGCCGGATGCCTCAGCCACTTCTGAGCCATTGAACATGATAAAAGCATCGGCTTTGTGATCGCCTTCGCGAGTGGGTTGATAGGAGATTTCTGCTCCTAAATCGCCCATCTCCACACCTTGGTAAGCAAACTTGCGCGCTTCGGCAGTACCTACAGCAGAGAACACGCGGTCTTGCTCGACGAGGTGGAAATCGGCATTGAGCACCCCTCCGATGGGTGGGAGATAGGGCATCACATTTGCCAACTCACCGAGGTTCAAACGATTGATTTCTATCGCAATGTCATTATTATAAAGGCTGTCGGGCTCTTCGGCACGGAGCATCAAGCCTGTGCCGTCGTCTGCTAACAAACGGACATCGGCTTTCAAGCGACGATCATCGCCCCAGAACACAAAGTTGTCGGGATTGATGGTGAACTCTCGATAGGCTACAATGGCTTTTTCGGGTGTGAGATGGAAGCGCATACCCCCTTGTGCCATTTCCACCTCAGCACCAAGCTGGAGTCCGGTCTTGTTGGTAGCATCGACGAAAGCTACTTCGGCTTTCACACCATGCTCCAAAAGTCCGCTTTGCAGGGTGGCAGTGAAAGGATTGGGGTTCTTGCGCTTGTCGTTGTGGACCATTGCGGAGAATTGCAAACGATCGTCCACATGCTCCAACTTTCCGTGAATGGTGTCGATGACGAGGGCACCATGTTTGAGTTGTCCCACTGCAAGCGAACCATTCAACCCTTCGCGTGCATTGGCATCGAGATGGATTTTGAAGGAGGTGACCTCGTATTGCAGATAGCGCAGCAGGTTGCTGATGATGTTATTGTGCGCTCCCACCATGTGGAGGGACATATTGGGCAAGTGCTTTCTCAAAGCATGCTGATCAATGCGTTGATGCTTCAACTGAGCTTGCGCGACTTTCGCCAACTCAGCTCCCTTTTTGCCTATCTGCTCTAAGCCGCCTCGAGCGGAGAAGTCGAGAAGCATGTCACCAGAATAAGCTTGCAGTGTGGTGGTGTCAGGCTGCGAACGGAAGTTGAAATCAATGTCGCGCGCTAAAATCGCTCGTTCGGGCGCAATCAAACGAAGGTGTCGCATGGAACCTTTCGCCGATAAGTGCTTCATGTCGGACGTGGCTTCCAGATTTCCCTTAAAACTACCTCCAAACGTGAGGGTGTCTTCCATGCCAGTGAGACGGCGCAGATCGAGTTTGTCGAGTTGCACATCCACGGTTGCGGCATAGCGTCGATGAAGTTGGGCATCTATGCTGCCACGTCCTTCGATGAGGGGATTGTTGGCAGAAAAATCGACCAAAGCGTGAGTGCCACGGAGTGCCCCTTTCAAACGGATGCCATCGAGGGGATAGCGATCGTAGCGGAAACTGCGAATGTCGGCAGTGGCTTGCAGGTTGCTGCGCACGGCGAGTGGCGTGAACCCTTGTCCATGCACACCAAAACTTCCGGTGAAGGGCGTGAGGGGTTGCTCCTTAATAAAGTGGTGGAGGGGGAAATTATGCACATTGACTTCGGCATCGTAGCGCTCGGTGTCGGTGTTGACGGAAGCACGCGCGGTGATTTGTCCTTGTGCATGCTGGAAGGTGGCATTGGTGCGATAGTCGGCACCGTTGAATTGCAGATGTCCGAGAGCGGAGAGTCCATCGGGAAGATGGAAAGTCTGGGCTAAATCGGGGGGTAGCAAGGGACGAATGCGCTGGGAGGACTGTGAATTGAGGGAGAAATGGAAGTCTCCACTACGACGCTTGTCCATGGCATTGCGCACAAAACCATCTGCTGCAACACGCGCCAAACCAGCCACTTCCACCGAAGCACGTTGCACAGCGAGATGGCGCATATTGCCTTCGGCATTGAATTGCAGTTCTATTGGATTGCCTCCAGTCAATTTGCGACTCATTTCAGCCATTTGTCGGTGTTGTGCTGCTGAGATATAGGGCTTCAGTGCGGAGAGCACATCAACCATGCCCACACTGGCTTGTGATTTGAGCGAGAAACGTCCTTTGCCTGTGGGTTGGAACGCAGAGTAATCGGCTACGAGCGAAGCGGTGAGTTGAGAGTTAGGGGTAGATATACGCAGATTGGGAAGACTTACCCATGTGGTGTCTCCCTCGATTTTTCCGCCTAAGTGCGTCAAATAAAAATCATGTTTTCCTTCTCTCAACGAAAGGTGTTGCACATTTGCCAAAAATCGCCCTTGTGCATCGTAGCTCACTCCGCTAGCTTTGAGGTCTATCCCCGTAAGTGCGAACAGCGCATCGGCAGGTAACGGACGACGCGTCATGTTCATGCTGGCTGCTCCTTGCGAGAGGGTGAGAGATTGTACACGATAGTCTTTCTTTCCCAAGTCGAAATGTCCTTTGATCATGCGTGCATCTTGCAAAGCTGCTACAAGATGAAGACTGTCTCCTGGCATGGATAGGGCTATCCTACTCCGCTGTATCTGAACATCTTGCACATCAATCACCCAAACCACGGGCTTAGAGGTGGTGTCTTTTTGGGCGGTGTCGGCAAGCGCAACGGTGAGGTCTGCACCATCAAGGCGAGCACGATTGAGCGTGAAGATGCTTTGCTTCCAGTCTGCTCCTTTTGCCTCGGCAGAAAAAGACTGGATGCGGCCTTTCACTCCCACATCGGGGATAAGACTTTTTGAGTTGATGCGAGCATCTGTCAAATGAAATCCTTCTATGTCGGCTCTTCCATCTAGCAAGGGCAAGAAAGCAACATCGAGGTGCAAGTTTTGGGTAGACAGTAAGGTGTCGTTTGTTGCATCTTGTGCCACCATGCCTTGCACGTCCAAGTTGAGGAAGGGGGTAAGATGCACTTCTTCCACTTTCACCCTCACTCCCATGGATTCCTCCAAAGAAGCCGACACACGCTCCACTGCCCACCGCTGCACGGGGGGAAGATAAAGCGCAATGATGGGCAATAGCAGTAGCACCAACAAGATGGCAAGAGTTATACTAAAGATTTTGAGCGTTTTTCGAGGAGAAATCATTGACGATATTCGCAATTTAGAGAGCAAGTGAGATAGCGCAACGAAGGAGGAATCCCCTCATTGAGAGAGATTTCCTCCTCGTTACAAACGAATCGTTTAGCCTTTATAGTGGAGGTGGAAACCTGCCACGGCTGCAATGGCTTTGCGGAAGATGTCGAGACTGAAGTTCTCGTTGGGAGAGTGGATGGCGTTGCTCTCAAGTCCGAAGCCCATCAAGATGGTTTTCACGCCGAGCACACGTTCAAACTCGCTGATGATGGGGATGCTTCCGCCACGACGCACAGCAAGTGGTCGCTTGCCAAAGGCTTCGGTGAACCCTTCTTCTGCGGCTTTATAAGCTGGAAGTGTGATGGGGCAAGCATAACCTTCTCCACCGTGCATGGGAGTCACCTTGATTTTCACGCATTTGGGTGCAAGACTTTCCACATAATCAATGAAGAGTTGTTGGATTTTCTCGTGCTTTTGATGAGGCACCAAACGGCAACTCACCTTGGCATAGGCTTTAGAAGGAAGCACTGTCTTGGATCCTTCGCCTTGATAACCGCTCCACATGCCGCAAACATCGAAGCTAGGACGACAAGCATTGCGCTCGATGGTAGAATATCCCTTTTCACCACGCACTTCTTCCACATCGATAGACTTTTTATAGGCTTCTTCATCGAAAGGTATGGAAGCAATCATGGCGCGCTCTTCTGCTGAAAGTTCTTCTACATCGTCGTAGAATCCAGGAATGGTGATGCGTCCATTCTCATCGACCATCTTAGCAAGCAGTTCGCAGAGCACGAGGGCTGGATTGGCAACAGCTCCTCCGAAATGTCCAGAGTGCAGGTCGCGATTAGGACCAGTGACTTCGATTTGCCAGTAGGCTAAGCCACGAAGTCCCGTGGTGAGCGAGGGAAGATTAGCAGCCAACATAGAGGTGTCGCTCACCAAAATGATGTCGCTACGCAGGAGATCGCGATGCGCTTCCAAGAACCCTACGAGAGAGGGACTACCGATTTCTTCTTCTCCCTCAAGAATGAACTTGACATTATGGCGCAAGAGGTCGTGCTTCACCAGATACTCAAAGGCTTTTACCTGCGTGAACGACTGTCCTTTGTCATCATCAGCTCCGCGTGCCCAAATGTGTCCGTCGCGAATCTCGGGTTCAAAGGGATCGGAGTGCCAAAGTTCGAGAGGTTCGGCAGGCATCACGTCATAGTGTCCATACACCAACACAGTAGGCGCAGAAGGGTCTACGATTTTCTCACCATAAACAAAAGGATTTCCCTCGGAAGGAATCACTTTCACATTGTCTGCACCAGCTTCGGTGAGCAGTTCTTGCCAACGAACGGCACAACGCTCTATGTCGCCTTTGCGCTCGGGATGCGCACTGATGCTAGGAATGCGGATGAGCGAGAAAAGTTCTTCGAGAAATCGCGGTTCATTGGCGGCGATATATTCTTGTATCGTAGTCATAAGAGAGAATATTTAGGTTATGATGGACTATTTCTTGGGAAGAGGCATCCAAGTCAGGGTCAATTCATTGGTGGTGACGAGTTTTCCAGAGAGGTAAAGCTCATAATGCACCTGCACCTCGGCATGTGCTTCCGTCACTTCTTGCTGCAAATAGGTGGCTTTCGTGGACATAGCAAACTCTCCTTGTGGTGTGACGTAAGTGCTCTCCAAAAGATCGCCCACACGGAAGAGGAGGCGCGATTTTGTGTCACCATCTCGCGACACCGACACCCACAAATCAGCCCCTTGCAGCGCTGTTTGTCCGTGATTCTCTGCATCAGTGTAACGCACCGACCAAGTGCCGTTATCACGAAGCGCAGCCATAGCGCGACCTTCGTAGCGAATCTCATCGTGCTCGCCCTCGGTGTTGGTGGTGCGCAAAATGGTTTTGAGAAAAACGGGATAAATCATATTGGTTATTGAGTAAAAACAGCCTAATTGAAAATAAACGGCTCTTCTTTCGAAGTTAAATCACTCTATTTTCTTTATGATAAACTTCCCTACAGGTTTTATTGAATCAACAACAGTAGATGCTATGGAATGAGAATTTACCATCAAGATAAACGAGAGTCTAGCGTCAACACATTAGTAGCTTATAAAAACAGAGAAGAACCATCCCCTTATCGCGCCATTTCGGCAGCAATATCGTTGGTCAACTGCACAAACTCCGCAACAGAAAGTTGCTCAGGACGTTTTGTCAAAAGCGGTTGTGCCAGGAACTCAGCATGATCGCTGCCACAGTTGCGTTCCGCATTAAGTTGCGCAAAGAGCGGTTTGAGACTTCCGCGCATCATCTTGCGACGTTGATTAAACGCTGTCTTCACCACACGGCGAAGCAAACGCTCATCACATCCGCAGTCTTCTACATTATTGCGGGTCATACGCACCACAGCACTCTTCACCTTGGGAGGAGGATTGAACACCCCTGGTTCGACAGTGAAGAGATATTCCACGTCATACCACAACTGCACCAAGACACTCAAGATGCCATACGTCTTATTGCCTGGCTTAGCCGCAAGACGCTCTGCCACTTCTTTTTGAATCATGCCTGTGCAGCAGGGAATGAGGTGGCGATAGTCGAGCATTTTGAAAAAAATCTGGCTCGAGATGTTGTAAGGATAATTACCCGTAAGCACGAACGAGCGTCCGTCGAACACGTGTTCGAGGTGCATTTTCAAGAAGTCGTCCTCAATGATGCCCTCAGCTTCGAGTTGCGGATAAGCCTCACGGAGGTAAGCCACACTCTCAAAGTCAATCTCTGCCACTTTCACCTCACGCTCTTTCGGCAGGAGGTATTGTGTGAGCACACCCATACCAGGTCCCACTTCCAGAATGGGAAGTTCGGGACAAGCATCCACCGTGTCGGCGATGGCACGTGCCACATTCAAATCTTTCAAAAAGTGCTGTCCAAGGAATTTTTTCGGGCGTACGGATTTCATTCTACGAAATAATTTGTATTTTTGCGGTAGCAGGAGCAGTCAAATGTCCCCATTTAATACGGAGGCTCAACCCATCCTGCAAAGCATTGTGGGCGAAATCTTGCACCATAAAGTGTGATAAGATGCCCTGCAACGGCAAATTTACAAAAAAACTCTGATTCGAGTGAAGCAAGTCCTCAACATATTCAAGATTCTATTGCCTTTTGTCTTCAGCATTGGCATATTGTGGTGGATGTACCGCGAACTCGACTGGGAAAGCGTACTCACAATGCTCCAAGCCACGCACTGGGGATGGATGTTTATCTCACTGCTCTTTGGCATTGTGCCACTTGTGCTTCGCGCGCTGCGCTGGAAAATTGCCTTGCAGCCACTTCAGGAGCGTCCTTCCACACGCATCTGCGTCGATGCCATCTTCGTTTCTTACGCTGCAAGTCTGATCATCCCCCGCGTGGGAGAAATCACCCGTTGTGGCACCTTGAAGAACTATGCAGGCACCTCCTTTTCCAAAGCCCTCGGCACGGTGGTGGCTGAACGCATGGTAGATGCGCTCTTGATGCTCCTCATCGCGGTGCTTGCTCTCTGTTTGCAATTACCACAATTTCTGTCTTTCTTGCAATCCACAGGCACAAACGCCCACGACATCTTGGCGCGATTCACCTCCACAGGCTATCTCGTCACTGCCATTTGCATCATCGTCGGCACTGGATTTGCCATCTTCCTACTGGCAAAAGTGCCCTTCTTTCAGCGAGGTAAAGACAAGATGCGCAGTTTCTTTGATGGAGTTTCCTCCCTGCGCCATCTGCGTCAACTTCCGCTCTATCTGCTCTATAGCATCGGCATTTGGGTGGGCTATTTTCTCCATTTCTATCTTGCCTTCTTTGCTTATCAAAGCACCAGTCACATCGACATCATGGCTGGATTGCTCATCTTTAGCGCCGGCACCTTTGCCGTGCTCGTGCCCACCCCCAATGGTGCCGGACCATGGCACTTCGCCGTGAAGACGATGCTCGTGCTTTATGGCGTGGCACAAGCTCCTGCCGTTTTGTTTGCCCTAGTGGTACACACCATTCAAACAGCACTCGTCGTGCTCATGGGAGCTGTGGGTTGGGCAGATTTATTCTCCATGAAAAAAACAACTAAAATCAAAGGAACCGTTACGACTAAGCCTTAATGCTTCCTCTTAATACTTATCACTATGAGCGAAATTCTCAAATTGCAGCCCGAAGCTATCTGGCGCAACTTCCATCTCCTCACCCAAGTGCCACGTCCTTCTGGACACTTGGAAAAGATTCAACAGTTTCTCCTCCAATGGGCTGCCGAACGCAACATTGAAGCCTCGCTCGATGATGCTGGTAACATCTTGATGTACAAGCCTGCTACTCCTGGCATGGAAGACAGAAAGATGATCACCCTACAAGGTCACACCGACATGGTGCCTCAAAAGACACCAGACTCTCCCCACAACTTTGAGACGGACCCCATCGAAACATGGATTGATGGCGACTGGGTGCGTGCGCGCAACACCACGTTGGGTGCTGACGACGGCATGGCGATTGCCACCATCATGGCGATTTTCGAAGACGACACCATTCCCCACGGACCTCTCGAAGCTTTCATGACTTCCGATGAAGAAACCACCATGCACGGTGTCACTTACATGAAGGACGGTCTTTTGAAAGGCGACATCCTCATGAACCTTGACAACGAGGTGCATGGCGAACTCATGACTGGTTCTGCTGGTGGTATCAACCTCAGCGCAGAACTCGAATACCAAGAAGTGGCTCCCGATGCGGAAGATGTAGCTGTGGAAATCGTGATTGGCGGTCTCCGCGGCGGACACTCTGGTTTGGAAATCAACGAAGGTCGTGGCAATGCCAACAAACTCTTGGCACGCATCGTCACAGATGCCATCGCCAACTTTGAAGCTCGTTTGGCTTCTTGGAAAGGCGGCAACATGCGCAACGCCATCCCCCGCGATGCTCACGCAGTGCTCACCCTCCCCAAGGAGAATGTAGCAGAATTGCGCGAAGTGGTGCTCGGAGAATGGCTCACCGACTTGACCGACGAATATGGTCTCATCGAACCCAACCTCACACTCCAAGTGAACGAGGTAGCTCTGCCTGCTGCCATCGTGCCCGAAGCGGTGCAAGACAATTTGGTCAACGCCATCCTCTCTTGCCACAACGGAGTGTTGCGCTTCATTCCCCATCTCCCCCGCATCGTAGAAACATCAAGCAACTTGGCAATCATCGAGATTGGCGAAGGCAAAGCCTTCTTCAAAGTTCTCGTGCGCTCTAGTGCCGACTCCATGCGCCAATACTGCGTAGACACCCTCGAAGCTGGTTTCTCTATGGCTGGCATGAAGGTCACCACCGATGGTGCATATCCCGCATGGCAACCTTCGCCCAAGAGCGAAATCGTGGAACTCATGACCGAGGTTTACAAAGATCTCTTCAACGAAGACCCCAAAGTCACTGTGGTACATGCTGGTTTGGAATGCTCCATCATCCTCACCCACTGCCCTGGCATGGACGTTGTTTCCTTCGGTCCCACTTTGCAATCGCCTCACACGCCCAATGAGCGTTGCAACATCCCCTCTGTGGAAAAGTACTGGCGTCTTGTGCTCGAAACACTCAAGCGCGTGCCTAAAAAATAAGCACCTGCACTTTGCAGCATAGCTTTTTATTCCATCGCCCTCTTCAGTATTCTCAGCTGGAGAGGGCATTTTTTGTGAAATCCTTGGCTGTTTCATAGGGAGTTCGTAATTTTGTTGCAACAAACGAACGTGCGCTCGCGCTGTCGCTCCTTACCTCGTTGAGAGCGGCACACCGACCACGCTCTCCCACCTCTTAAAATTCATTCAGATGAAATCTATTCGCTTAGAAATCAACAACGCCACTTCTTTCCTCGCCGCTGGTGCACTTGACGAAGTGAGCGCAAACGTACCTGCCGCTCAAAAGGCACTCGAACAACAAACCTGCCCTGGCAATGACTTCCTCGGCTGGATGCACCTTCCCTCAAGCATCACTCCCGAGTTCTTGGGAGAAATCAAGGCTTGCGCACAAACTTTGCGCGAAAACTGCGACACCATCGTCGTAGCCGGTATCGGTGGTTCTTACCTCGGTGCACGCGCCGTGATCGAAGCACTCGGCAACCAATTTGAGTGGCTCACCAACGATGGTTCTAATCCCGTGATTCTCTTTGCTGGTAACAACATCGGCGAAGACTATCTCTTCGAACTCTGCGAATATCTCAAGGGCCGCAAATTCGGTGTCATCAACATCTCTAAGAGTGGTACGACCACCGAAACTGCCCTCGCTTTCCGCCTCCTCAAGAAGCAATGCGAAGACCAACGCGGCAAGGAAGTAGCGCGCAAAGTCATCGTTGCCGTTACCGATGCTAAGAAGGGTGCAGCTCGCATCACTGCCAACCAAGAAGGCTACACTTCATTCATCATCCCCGACAACGTGGGTGGTCGCTTCTCTGTCCTCACTCCCGTAGGTTTGCTCCCCATCGCTTGCGCTGGTTTCGACATCGACGCGCTCGTGCAAGGTGCCACTGATATGGAAAAGGAATGCAGCACCGACGACAACATCGCTACACAATATGCTGCAGTCCGCAATGCCCTCTACCGCGCTGGCAAGAAGATCGAAATCCTCGTCAACTATCAGCCTAAGCTCCACTTCATGAACGAATGGTGGAAGCAACTTTATGGCGAAAGTGAAGGTAAGGATGGCGTAGGCATCTTCCCTGCTGCCGTAGACTTCACCACCGACCTCCACTCCATGGGACAATGGATTCAAGAAGGTGAACGCAGCATCTTTGAAACGGTGATTTCTGTGGAAACTCCTCGCCACAAAGTGCTCTTCCCCCACGATGAAGAAAACCTCGATGGTCTCAACTTCCTCACGGGTAAGCGTGTGGACGAAGTGAACAAGATGGCTGAGCTTGGCACTCTCCTCGCTCACGTTGATGGCGGTGTGCCCAACATGCGCGTGGTGCTTCCCGAACTCAACGAATACTACCTCGGTCAGCTCATCTACTTCTTCGAGCGTGCCTGCGGTGTGAGCGGTCTCTTGCTCGATGTCAATCCTTTCAACCAACCAGGTGTGGAGGCTTACAAGAAGAACATGTTCGCGCTCCTCGGCAAACCTGGTTATGAAGCTGAAACAGAAGCTATCCAAGCTCGTCTGAAATAAGTTTCATTTTTCTATCACTATACTGCGACCCCACCGTCCTCCCCAAGAGTGAGGTGGGGTCGCTGCTTTTATCTACTGATTTCTCGCATACGGTTCTTTTCATGTCCAATACCTTCGCTTCTGCTATCGCCCGATATTGGGCGCAACATCCTGATTTCCTAGCCCAAGCCACCGCTTCTTCACGATTGCTCGCTGCGAGTGTAGAAGGCTCTGCCACTACTGCTGAGGCTTGCCCTGCCCTCCTCCCTCTCCGCGCCACCCTCTTCGACATGGATGGGGTGCTTTTCGATTCCATGCCAGCGCACGCAAAATCGTGGGCACAGGTGTGTCGCGAATTTGGCTTCGACATCGAAGAACAGGAAATCTACATGAACGAAGGGCGCACAGCTTTCACCACACTCAATGTGTTTGCACAGCGACAATTCGGACGTGACACCAATCCAGAGGAAGTGGAACGCGTGTATCAGCGCAAGTGCGAGATTTTCAACACCTTCCCCACGGCTCCTAAAATGCCAGGAGCACAAGAACTCCTCGACCAAATCACCGCCGACCGACTCACCCGTGTGGTGGTCACTGGTAGCGGACAAGCTAGTTTGCTCGATCGCCTCACGCGCCACTATCCTGGCATCTTTGCACCCGAACGCATTGTGTCTTCGCTCGATGTGAAGCATGGCAAACCCGATCCCGAACCTTATCTCATGGGGCTGGAGAAAGCTGGGGTACAACCTTGGGAAGCCATCGTGGTGGAAAACGCACCTCTCGGTGTGCGCGCTGGTGTGGCAGCTGGCATTTTCACCATTGCAGTCAATACGGGTCCACTGCCCGAAAGCGCGCTCTTAGACGAAGGGGCTCATCTCCTCTTTCCCTCTATGCAGGCTCTGGCAGAAGCATGGCAACAACTGCGCCAGCTCTTCGGACTTGCACCCCAAGACTAAACAGCGGCAAGAATCGACTTGCGCTTACCTGCCTATCCTTTCCCTTCTTCTAGCTCCCATGACTATGATACACACCATTGCGCTCTCCCTTTTAGAAGGACTCACCCAAAACAAGACACTCACCTTGTTGCGACAAACCAACGATGCGCAACTCATCTTTGAGCAACCTGATGTGGCTTTGGCTGATTTTGCCCCGAGTTTTCAACAAGAGGTGAAGCAACTACTGCGCACCAATGGGGCAAAGGCGCTACAGAAGGCGCAAGCGGAATGGGAGTTTTGTCAAGAACACGGCATCCGCCCCATTGCCATCACCGCGAGCGACTATCCGCAACGGCTCAAAGATTGCCCCGATGCGCCTGCGGTGCTCTTCTATCGGGGGGCAGCGGAATGGAATGTCCCTCACGTGCTTTCCGTCGTAGGCACGCGTCGCATCAGCCCTTATGGCAAAGACCTCTGCCGGATGTTTTGCCAAGAACTTGCGCGCTTGCTTCCCGACACACTCGTGATCAGCGGACTGGCTTATGGCGTGGACGTGCATGTGCACAAGGCTTGTTTGGATCAGCAACTCCCCACCATCGGGGTGTTGGCGCATGGACTGGATCAAATCTATCCTGCGGCTCATCGCAACACCGCCTGCGAAATGTTGAAGAATGGCGGTCTGCTCACGGAGCACCCACGCGGTGTGCGCCCCTTTGCGGGTAATTTCGTCCGCCGCAATCGCATCGTCGCTGGCATGGCAGATGCCACCATCGTCATCGAGAGTGCCGACCATGGTGGTGCCCTCATCACTGCGCGCTTAGCAGGCGAATACAACCGCACGGTGTGTGCCTTCCCTGGGCGAACCACCGACAAGTTTAGCGAAGGTTGCTTGCACCTCATTCGCCAACGTCGCGCGGAATTGGTCACCTCTGCCACTGATGTTCTCGAACTGCTCAACTGGATTGAACCGGCTCAGCCCGATGCACCAGTGCAACTCGAACTTTTCGGACCTCAACTCACGCCCGACCAACAACTGATGGCGCGTGTGCTGCAAGACAACGATGGTTGCACGCTCTCACAGCTCATGCTTCACACGGGTTTTGACCTCCCCAAAATCAATACCCTCGTTTTTGAACTCGAGATGCTCAACTGTATTTCGCTCTCCTCAGGTAATTGCTATCGCTGGAAACCTCAATAGCCTTCCCCTTTCTTCCACATTTCCTCACCTTGCCCCCTACTTTATATGGGTACATATCGACCCAAAGAGTGAAAAATCGGCGAAAAAGTGACAAAACTTTTTGAGAAACCATTGTTTTTGCAATGCAAAGATTTCAAAACACGTTTATTTCGGATGTTTTGTAGATTTTCGACACAAGGCTCCGTAACCTCATCGTTGCGGAGCCTTGTGTATCTTCTCCCTTTTCCCTAAATCTGCTCTACCGCGCATAAGCTACTTTTCGCTCCTGTCTAGAATTTCAAAGTCCACTTCCTTTTGTCCAGCAAAATCCCTGGTCAGTTTTAACCCCAATCGGTCATTAGATTCTGAACGGATTTTATTTGATTGTTGAGCAGATTGTTTACTGTTTGATCGAAGTCGTAGCGGGCTACGTCGAGAACAAACGAGAAACAAGATGCCAACAAGAAAATGAAATAGGTCAGGAAGCGATCTTTTCAATTTTGACTAGCGCTATTGCGGTCTAATGACCGATTGGGGTTTAGAGGGTAGGGCACGAGCCATGTGGGATGAAACGGAAGGTCGCTTTTGTTCCAATTTTGCACCCCTTTATTGGGCGTTTTTCTCACGCGCGTGTGACGCGCGTACGTTACAGGGATTTCCACTTTTTTGCTTTCACAACCTTCACAGTACCGCCCAAAATCCACCTCAAAAACCGCAATTTCTAACGTGTCTTCTTTCCTCCCCAAATCAGCCTTTTTTCCTCCCTTTCCAGCACTCAAACACCACTCTTTCACGAACTCTGTTCCTATTACCCTCATAAGCTCCTCATCTACTGCTTCTTACGATCGGTTTTGTGAAGGTTGTGAAAGCAAAAAGTGCAAATTTGCAGGGTGTGCGCGTGCGCGCACGCGCGAGAGCCCCATTTTTACCCCTCATTATGTTGTGATTTTCTCTCCTCCACTCCGTCTCCACTTTCCCTCCCATTTGAGAGCATAAAAATCACAGTTTCCAACCTCAAAATTCACCGAAGATTTCCTCTATATTATTCGATTTCACCAAAAGTTCATTATCATCCACCAAAAACTTTGCTCTCATCGAGCAAAAGATCTCTCCCATCAAGCAAGATATTTTCTCCCACGAAACAAAAAAAACGTCGGAGATAATTCAAAAAATCTCCCACGTTTTTCAAAAAACGTCCGACGTTTTTTCAAGAATCTCCCACATTTTTAACTAAGCAGAAAGGGAACATCCACAAACACCTAAAGTATATGATAGAATCAACGAGCATATACAAAGATATCACGCTAATCGTCAAGCATAAGTTTAGGTATTCCCTTAATTCCGCAGTATTTTTTCTTGTGAGAAAATTTTATATGTTGAGATGTCTTTTGGGGTTCTATATGTTGATATGAGGTGTTTCGGTGTTTCTTGGGTCTTTTCTAAGTATAAAATCCCCCACCCAAACCAAAGGGGAAGTATGATAACTACAAAGAAATACAGTTTATTCAATGAAGACCTCAGCGTAGTAGATTTTATTTGTATATAGGTTCAGAACGTTCAGCCTTCCAGTGCGCACCCATTTTTCTGGCACGCTGACAAAATGCAGGATAAAGGCTTTCAGCCTGCTTGTCTTTTTTCAATGATTTGACCTTATCGCTGATATTACGGATGAGATAGAGATAGAAGTTCTTCTGCATGGCGGTAACCATCATGAAAACCAATGTTCTCAGCCATAAAGGAAAAGGGCAGATGCGACCATCCGAAGTCATTGTTCTGTATGTCGGAGTTCTTTTCGCTTGCTCCACGCTCATTATAAAATGTAATGATGTCTTTCTCTGTAGATGTCCAGTTATTGGTAAGTATACAGCGGTATGTGTAAATTACTCCGTACATGTCCGTCCGTTGCTTGCCCTCCTTGTCTTTCAAAGGACTACGTTGTACGACAAGCCTATATGACTTTCCTTCTATTAAGTTGTCCATGCTAAGGGATGTGACATCGCATTTCTCATAGCCAACTTCAACGCTCTTCCATTCTTTCTGCTGGCGGAACTCCTCACATCGGCTGCCGCAGTTGGCTGCACGTATATAGAACGTGTTGCAGCGCTGCTCTACGGTTTGGATAATTTCCTTTGAGAACGACCCGCAGTCGGCATGGAAACGCTCTATTACCACACCAAGTTCTAGGTTACACGGTCCATAATGCGACGGAGCGTGTCTTCTTGATGGAATCTCACATTGGTGTTTCCGTCTCGATTCTCACCTCCGACAATGATTCCCCCAATGGAAGCCCAACCAGGGGAATAGCCAAAATCCTGCTTGTAAGAATACTTTGCATCGAACTTGTGGGCTGGAACGAACTGGTGGTCAAAGTCCAGGTCAACATGGCTACCCACCTTTATAAGCCTCATCCTCCGTATCATTCGTAAAAGTAAGGTATTCAACTTCTGTGCCGTGTTGAAACTATACGACTTGTCGGAGGTTTCGCTCTTATAGACAATACTTTTCTCGGCAAGCTCCTTTAGTCCGCGCCCCAGAGTGTCGGCACCGGGTAATAGCGTATCAGGTCTCTGCTTGAACTGTCCTATAAGCACATTGATGTCCTCAAGGCATTCTCCACCACAAAGGTAGCTGAAGAAGAGAGAGCCGAAAATACTTCCATGGCTGAATGCTTTGCCGCTACTTCCACGTTTGCCCAATACGGATTCGGTAAGTTTTTCAAAGCCCAACTTTGAGAAAACGTCCATAATGTGATAAATTCCACCGAAAGAAGTGATATTCTCGTTTTTAATTGCTACCTTTGTCATGTCAGTTTTTTGCTTACTTGTTATGTTCGCAGCACCAAGATAGGTGAAATTTCTGACATATCCAAGTGTTTTGAGAACTTTGTTTCTCAGACACTTGGAGTTCTTACAAGAATTTATGCTGCGGAATTAAGGTTTTAGAAACATATTTTTCCGTAAAGTTATGTACCTTTGTCGGCAAATAAAGATATTCTCGTCAAACAAATATAAATAATATAAACATGAAAAAAAACAGAAAAAAACAAATCGTAGTTTTGAGTATAGCTTTAGTTTGCATTTTCATCTTGGTATTTTCATTGTTCCATAAATCAGCGACAAAAGATAGCGCAAATCCTCCTTTAACAAATGTTTTGACTGATAGCATTTCTCAAATTGTCTCAGCTTGTCCTGGCGAAATTGGTGTGGCGGTTATTGTTAATAACAGAGATACGGTTAAGGTCAATAATAAGAGTGTTTATCCTATGATGAGTGTGTTTAAGGTTCATCAGGCATTAGCTCTTTGTAATGACTTTGACAATAAAGGAATTTCACTTGATACCTTAGTAAATATAAATAGGGATAAACTTGACCCAAAGACTTGGAGTCCTATGCTGAAAGATTATTCAGGGCCAGTCATATCATTGACAGTGAGAGATTTGCTGCGTTATACTCTTACTCAGAGTGACAACAATGCAAGCAACCTTATGTTTAAGGATATGGTTAATGTCGCTCAAACAGATAGTTTTATAGCCACACTCATTCCTCGTTCAAGTTTTCAGATAGCTTATACGGAAGAGGAAATGTCGGCTGACCATAACAAGGCTTACTCTAACTATACATCTCCTCTTGGTGCTGCAATGTTGATGAATCGTTTGTTTACTGAAGGTCTTATCGATGATGAGAAACAAAGTTTCATTAAGAATACGTTAAAAGAATGCAAAACAGGTGTAGATAGGATAGCAGCTCCACTTCTTGATAAAGAAGGGGTTGTTATAGCGCATAAGACAGGTTCAGGTTATGTTAATGAAAATGGTGTTCTTGCAGCTCACAATGATGTTGCCTATATATGTCTGCCTAATAATATCAGTTATACCTTAGCGGTATTTGTTAAGGATTTCAAGGGAAATGAATCACAAGCGTCACAATATGTTGCGCATATATCAGCTGTAGTATATTCTTTATTAATGCAAACTTCAGTAAAATCTTAAACTGCACTTGCTTTGATAATTAATGATAAACAATCTAAAAGCACTCTAATCGTTATCGGAGTGCTTTTAGATTACTAATCAAATTGCTTCTATTATAACCTTAATTCCGCAGTATTTTTTCTTGTGAGAAAATTTTATATGTTGAGATGTCTTTTGGGGTTCTATATGTTGATATGAGGTGTTTCGGTGTTTCTTGGGTCTTTTCTAAGTATAAAATCCCCCACCCAAACCAAAGGGGAAGTATGATAACTACAAAGAAATACAGTTTATTCAATGAAGACCTCAGCGTAGTAGATTTTATTTGTATATAGGTTCAGAACGTTCAGCCTTCCAGTGCGCACCCATTTTTCTGGCACGCTGACAAAATGCAGGATAAAGGCTTTCAGCCTGCTTGTCTTTTTTCAATGATTTGACCTTATCGCTGATATTACGGATGAGATAGAGATAGAAGTTCTTCTGCATGGCGGTAACCATCATGAAAACCAATGTTCTCAGCCATAAAGGAAAAGGGCAGATGCGACCATCCGAAGTCATTGTTCTGTATGTCGGAGTTCTTTTCGCTTGCTCCACGCTCATTATAAAATGTAATGATGTCTTTCTCTGTAGATGTCCAGTTATTGGTAAGTATACAGCGGTATGTGTAAATTACTCCGTACATGTCCGTCCGTTGCTTGCCCTCCTTGTCTTTCAAAGGACTACGTTGTACGACAAGCCTATATGACTTTCCTTCTATTAAGTTGTCCATGCTAAGGGATGTGACATCGCATTTCTCATAGCCAACTTCAACGCTCTTCCATTCTTTCTGCTGGCGGAACTCCTCACATCGGCTGCCGCAGTTGGCTGCACGTATATAGAACGTGTTGCAGCGCTGCTCTACGGTTTGGATAATTTCCTTTGAGAACGACCCGCAGTCGGCATGGAAACGCTCTATTACCACACCAAGTTCTAGGTTACACGGTCCATAATGCGACGGAGCGTGTCTTCTTGATGGAATCTCACATTGGTGTTTCCGTCTCGATTCTCACCTCCGACAATGATTCCCCCAATGGAAGCCCAACCAGGGGAATAGCCAAAATCCTGCTTGTAAGAATACTTTGCATCGAACTTGTGGGCTGGAACGAACTGGTGGTCAAAGTCCAGGTCAACATGGCTACCCACCTTTATAAGCCTCATCCTCCGTATCATTCGTAAAAGTAAGGTATTCAACTTCTGTGCCGTGTTGAAACTATACGACTTGTCGGAGGTTTCGCTCTTATAGACAATACTTTTCTCGGCAAGCTCCTTTAGTCCGCGCCCCAGAGTGTCGGCACCGGGTAATAGCGTATCAGGTCTCTGCTTGAACTGTCCTATAAGCACATTGATGTCCTCAAGGCATTCTCCACCACAAAGGTAGCTGAAGAAGAGAGAGCCGAAAATACTTCCATGGCTGAATGCTTTGCCGCTACTTCCACGTTTGCCCAATACGGATTCGGTAAGTTTTTCAAAGCCCAACTTTGAGAAAACGTCCATAATGTGATAAATTCCACCGAAAGAAGTGATATTCTCGTTTTTAATTGCTACCTTTGTCATGTCAGTTTTTTGCTTACTTGTTATGTTCGCAGCACCAAGATAGGTGAAATTTCTGACATATCCAAGTGTTTTGAGAACTTTGTTTCTCAGACACTTGGAGTTCTTACAAGAATTTATGCTGCGGAATTAAGGTTTTAGAAACATATTTTTCCGTAAAGTTATGTACCTTTGTCGGCAAATAAAGATATTCTCGTCAAACAAATATAAATAATATAAACATGAAAAAAAACAGAAAAAAACAAATCGTAGTTTTGAGTATAGCTTTAGTTTGCATTTTCATCTTGGTATTTTCATTGTTCCATAAATCAGCGACAAAAGATAGCGCAAATCCTCCTTTAACAAATGTTTTGACTGATAGCATTTCTCAAATTGTCTCAGCTTGTCCTGGCGAAATTGGTGTGGCGGTTATTGTTAATAACAGAGATACGGTTAAGGTCAATAATAAGAGTGTTTATCCTATGATGAGTGTGTTTAAGGTTCATCAGGCATTAGCTCTTTGTAATGACTTTGACAATAAAGGAATTTCACTTGATACCTTAGTAAATATAAATAGGGATAAACTTGACCCAAAGACTTGGAGTCCTATGCTGAAAGATTATTCAGGGCCAGTCATATCATTGACAGTGAGAGATTTGCTGCGTTATACTCTTACTCAGAGTGACAACAATGCAAGCAACCTTATGTTTAAGGATATGGTTAATGTCGCTCAAACAGATAGTTTTATAGCCACACTCATTCCTCGTTCAAGTTTTCAGATAGCTTATACGGAAGAGGAAATGTCGGCTGACCATAACAAGGCTTACTCTAACTATACATCTCCTCTTGGTGCTGCAATGTTGATGAATCGTTTGTTTACTGAAGGTCTTATCGATGATGAGAAACAAAGTTTCATTAAGAATACGTTAAAAGAATGCAAAACAGGTGTAGATAGGATAGCAGCTCCACTTCTTGATAAAGAAGGGGTTGTTATAGCGCATAAGACAGGTTCAGGTTATGTTAATGAAAATGGTGTTCTTGCAGCTCACAATGATGTTGCCTATATATGTCTGCCTAATAATATCAGTTATACCTTAGCGGTATTTGTTAAGGATTTCAAGGGAAATGAATCACAAGCGTCACAATATGTTGCGCATATATCAGCTGTAGTATATTCTTTATTAATGCAAACTTCAGTAAAATCTTAAACTGCACTTGCTTTGATAATTAATGATAAACAATCTAAAAGCACTCTAATCGTTATCGGAGTGCTTTTAGATTACTAATCAAATTGCTTCTATTATAACCTTAATTCCGCAGTATTTTTTCTTGTGAGAAAATTTTATATGTTGAGATGTCTTTTGGGGTTCTATATGTTGATATGAGGTGTTTCGGTGTTTCTTGGGTCTTTTCTAAGTATAAAATCCCCCACCCAAACCAAAGGGGAAGTATGATAACTACAAAGAAATACAGTTTATTCAATGAAGACCTCAGCGTAGTAGATTTTATTTGTATATAGGTTCAGAACGTTCAGCCTTCCAGTGCGCACCCATTTTTCTGGCACGCTGACAAAATGCAGGATAAAGGCTTTCAGCCTGCTTGTCTTTTTTCAATGATTTGACCTTATCGCTGATATTACGGATGAGATAGAGATAGAAGTTCTTCTGCATGGCGGTAACCATCATGAAAACCAATGTTCTCAGCCATAAAGGAAAAGGGCAGATGCGACCATCCGAAGTCATTGTTCTGTATGTCGGAGTTCTTTTCGCTTGCTCCACGCTCATTATAAAATGTAATGATGTCTTTCTCTGTAGATGTCCAGTTATTGGTAAGTATACAGCGGTATGTGTAAATTACTCCGTACATGTCCGTCCGTTGCTTGCCCTCCTTGTCTTTCAAAGGACTACGTTGTACGACAAGCCTATATGACTTTCCTTCTATTAAGTTGTCCATGCTAAGGGATGTGACATCGCATTTCTCATAGCCAACTTCAACGCTCTTCCATTCTTTCTGCTGGCGGAACTCCTCACATCGGCTGCCGCAGTTGGCTGCACGTATATAGAACGTGTTGCAGCGCTGCTCTACGGTTTGGATAATTTCCTTTGAGAACGACCCGCAGTCGGCATGGAAACGCTCTATTACCACACCAAGTTCTAGGTTACACGGTCCATAATGCGACGGAGCGTGTCTTCTTGATGGAATCTCACATTGGTGTTTCCGTCTCGATTCTCACCTCCGACAATGATTCCCCCAATGGAAGCCCAACCAGGGGAATAGCCAAAATCCTGCTTGTAAGAATACTTTGCATCGAACTTGTGGGCTGGAACGAACTGGTGGTCAAAGTCCAGGTCAACATGGCTACCCACCTTTATAAGCCTCATCCTCCGTATCATTCGTAAAAGTAAGGTATTCAACTTCTGTGCCGTGTTGAAACTATACGACTTGTCGGAGGTTTCGCTCTTATAGACAATACTTTTCTCGGCAAGCTCCTTTAGTCCGCGCCCCAGAGTGTCGGCACCGGGTAATAGCGTATCAGGTCTCTGCTTGAACTGTCCTATAAGCACATTGATGTCCTCAAGGCATTCTCCACCACAAAGGTAGCTGAAGAAGAGAGAGCCGAAAATACTTCCATGGCTGAATGCTTTGCCGCTACTTCCACGTTTGCCCAATACGGATTCGGTAAGTTTTTCAAAGCCCAACTTTGAGAAAACGTCCATAATGTGATAAATTCCACCGAAAGAAGTGATATTCTCGTTTTTAATTGCTACCTTTGTCATGTCAGTTTTTTGCTTACTTGTTATGTTCGCAGCACCAAGATAGGTGAAATTTCTGACATATCCAAGTGTTTTGAGAACTTTGTTTCTCAGACACTTGGAGTTCTTACAAGAATTTATGCTGCGGAATTAAGGTTTTAGAAACATATTTTTCCGTAAAGTTATGTACCTTTGTCGGCAAATAAAGATATTCTCGTCAAACAAATATAAATAATATAAACATGAAAAAAAACAGAAAAAAACAAATCGTAGTTTTGAGTATAGCTTTAGTTTGCATTTTCATCTTGGTATTTTCATTGTTCCATAAATCAGCGACAAAAGATAGCGCAAATCCTCCTTTAACAAATGTTTTGACTGATAGCATTTCTCAAATTGTCTCAGCTTGTCCTGGCGAAATTGGTGTGGCGGTTATTTTTAATAACAGAGATACGGTTAAGGTCAATAATAAGAGTGTTTATCCTATGATGAGTGTGTTTAAGGTTCATCAGGCATTAGCTCTTTGTAATGACTTTGACAATAAAGGAATTTCACTTGATACCTTAGTAAATATAAATAGGGATAAACTTGACCCAAAGACTTGGAGTCCTATGCTGAAAGATTATTCAGGGCCAGTCATATCATTGACAGTGAGAGATTTGCTGCGTTATACTCTTACTCAGAGTGACAACAATGCAAGCAACCTTATGTTTAAGGATATGGTTAATGTCGCTCAAACAGATAGTTTTATAGCCACACTCATTCCTCGTTCAAGTTTTCAGATAGCTTATACGGAAGAGGAAATGTCGGCTGACCATAACAAGGCTTACTCTAACTATACATCTCCTCTTGGTGCTGCAATGTTGATGAATCGTTTGTTTACTGAAGGTCTTATCGATGATGAGAAACAAAGTTTCATTAAGAATACGTTAAAAGAATGCAAAACAGGTGTAGATAGGATAGCAGCTCCACTTCTTGATAAAGAAGGGGTTGTTATAGCGCATAAGACAGGTTCAGGTTATGTTAATGAAAATGGTGTTCTTGCAGCTCACAATGATGTTGCCTATATATGTCTGCCTAATAATATCAGTTATACCTTAGCGGTATTTGTTAAGGATTTCAAGGGAAATGAATCACAAGCGTCACAATATGTTGCGCATATATCAGCTGTAGTATATTCTTTATTAATGCAAACTTCAGTAAAATCTTAAACTGCACTTGCTTTGATAATTAATGATAAACAATCTAAAAGCACTCTAATCGTTATCGGAGTGCTTTTAGATTACTAATCAAATTGCTTCTATTATAACCTTAATTCCGCAGTATTTTTTCTTGTGAGAAAATTTTATATGTTGAGATGTCTTTTGGGGTTCTATATGTTGATATGAGGTGTTTCGGTGTTTCTTGGGTCTTTTCTAAGTATAAAATCCCCCACCCAAACCAAAGGGGAAGTATGATAACTACAAAGAAATACAGTTTATTCAATGAAGACCTCAGCGTAGTAGATTTTATTTGTATATAGGTTCAGAACGTTCAGCCTTCCAGTGCGCACCCATTTTTCTGGCACGCTGACAAAATGCAGGATAAAGGCTTTCAGCCTGCTTGTCTTTTTTCAATGATTTGACCTTATCGCTGATATTACGGATGAGATAGAGATAGAAGTTCTTCTGCATGGCGGTAACCATCATGAAAACCAATGTTCTCAGCCATAAAGGAAAAGGGCAGATGTGACCAGCCGAAGTCATTGTTCTGTATGTCGAAGTTCTTTTCGCTTGCTCCACGTTCATTATAAAACGTAATGATGTCCTTCTCGGTAGACACCCAGTCGTTGGTGAGGATACAGCGGTATGTGTATATTACTCCGAACATATCCGTCTGCTCACTGCCATCCTTGCCTTTCAAAGGACTACGCTGTACGACGAGCCTGTATGACTTTCCTTCTATCAAGCTGTCTATGCTGATGGATGTGACATCGCATTTCTCATAGCCAACCTCAACGTCTTTCCATTCCTTCAACTGTTGGAAATTCTCGTAGCGACTGCCGCAGTTGGCAGCACGAATGTAGAACGTGTTGCAGCGCTGCTCTACGGTTTGGATGATTTCCTTTGAGAACGACCCGCAGTCAGCACGGAAACGCTCTATTACCACACCAAGTTCTGAGGTTACACGGTCCATAATGCGACGGAGCGTGTCCTCCTGATGGAATTTCACATTGGTGTTTCCGTCACGGTTCTCACCTCCGACTATGATTCCCCCAATGGAAGCCCAACCAGGGAAATAGCCAAGGGCCTGCTTATAAGAATACTTAGCATCGAACTTGTGGGCTGGAATAAACTGGTGGTCAAAGTCTAAGTCAACATGACTACCCACCTTTATAAGCCTCATCCTCCGTATCATTCGTAAAAGTAAGGTATTCAACTTTTCTGCTGTGTTGAAACTATACGATCGCCTCCTTTGTTTCATAGCAATACTCGGTCTAGCATAATACAACCAGTACCAAACAAAAAATCCCTCGCAACGGAATGTTGCAAGGGATTTCCTTGGGTGACCGATGGGATTCGAACCCACGACATTCAGAACCACAATCTGACGCTCTAACCGACTGAACTACGGTCACCATGTTGCCCTTTCATCTGAAAGGCGATGCAAAAGTACGGACTTTCTGCGAAACCTCCAAATCTTTTCGGGCTTTTTTTCGCTTTCAACGCGATTTTTCTACGTTTTGGCGCTTTTCCACCTCAAAACACCTTAGAAGTGGGCGAAGACTAATCGGAAACTTCGTCAGAAGCCGAGGTGTCTTGGTTGGTGTCGCGCTCGATGGCTGGGTTGCCTTGAGCACTGAGGGGAAGTGTGAGTTTGTAGATCAAACCACCTTCGTCATCTCCAGGGAGATTGAGTTGTGCACCGAAGTGAAAACCGCGCTCATCGACACTGCTAAAGGCGATGCCACCGAGGACTAAGTTTTTAGAGGAAGCCACTTCGGGCTGTCCTGCAAAGAGGGCTTTGGTGAAGACCCGCTTGGCAAGGGCTTCTCCATCGCGAGTGATGGTGATGGTGACTTGATTGTCGAGGAAGGGATCTCCAAATCTGTCCTTCACCTGCGCGAGCGAATCGGCAGGAGTGCGCTCGACGAGGATGTGATATTTGTGTCCACTCCACTCTACATCGGTGGGAATGGTCTGGTTGTCATCATGTCCTGGACCTTGCTCTTGGGCTAAGGCAATCTGACCAGTATCGACTGACGAAGCGTTATTTTTTTTGTCGTTTTTCCCACCGCAGGCTGCCACTGTGAGGAGGAGTGCGAAGAGAGCTATCACAGAATATTTGTGTTGCATAGTCGTCAACTCATGTTTGATTTAACAGCGAAGATAGTAAATAAATCCAAGATGACAAGGCAGAACGAAAATAATTCGTTATTTTTGCTCTTCATAGCTATAATATGCGCATGAAGAAATTATTCATATTGGGACTGCTTGCCCTCATGATGGCTTGCCACTCTGCAAGTGCTCCCTCCGACTCCTCGGCTGACTCCTTAAAGACAACACAAAAGGAGGCTGCCATCGACACGCTGGCTACACTCGTGGCAAGAGTGCAGCAACAAAGCAGGCTCTATGCTGCCGACTGCATGGTGCATAAGGTGGTGCTCTTCACCGACAAAAGTCAGATAGATGGCGGTTTGGTCAAATTCAACAAAGTGGGTTACCGCAAAATAGCCATTCCCATAGATGTTACTCTCAAGGGTTATATTGATTTTGCGGATTTCTCTGCCGACAACGTGTCGCGCGAAGGAGACCTGCTGGTGATTACGCTGCCAGACCCGAAGGTGATGCTCACCGCCTCAAAGATAGATCATAAGAAAGCGCGCCAATATGTATCGCTCACGCGTTCTAACTTTTCCAGTGACGAAGTGACCCGACTCGCTCGCCAAGGAGTGGACAGCATCCGCCGCCACGCTGCTAGTTTTGGCATTGTGGAATTGGCACGCACCTCGGCTGCGCGCACGCTGGTGCCCATCGCCACCCGACTGGGATATGCAGAAAACAATGTGGTGGTGCGTTTCCGCAAAGATTTCAACCAAGCCGACTGGAAACAGATTGTTAAACCGCTCAATAGTGACCGCTCATGAACGAGAATTTGACCACAAATGCCGAAGAACTGCAAGGCACGCTCTCGGCAGATCAAGCGGAAACGACACCAGAGAACGCAGAACAGACCGCTCAATCCTCGGAAGTGGCGGACAAGAATGCGGAAGAAGGAGAGAACATCCCAGCAAAAATTGCCTCCCCTGCAGAAGTCATAGCCACTCCCCCTACTCCTCCACTGCCTCCCGATGGGAAATCCAAACACGGATGCTGGAGCATCTTGTGGTGGTGTCTCAAAGCGATGGTAAGACACTGGCGCATCACGCTCTTTCTGCTCCTACTAGCCTTGATTGGTTATGGAGCGATGGTGGCTTATCGCACACTCACCCACTCTAACGATGCTGTGGAAAAGCCCATCGAACAATCGCCCGAAGAAATCGTGCGCTTACAAGCTATCGGTCAGTGGGAGTTTCTCTCTGTGGAAGCAGAAGAACTAGTGGAACGTCACTATTCAGGACTGATGAGCGAGCGCGATTTGGTGTGTATCTACCGCGGTACGCTACGCATCGGTGTCGATATGCGCAAACTTCCCTCTGACTGGGTGGAGATGAAAGAGCGTAGTGCGATTTTGCACCTCCCACAACCCTCTTTACTCGACGAGAACTTCCTCGACGAGAGTCGCACGACGGTCTTCTTTGAACAAGGTGTTTTCCGCCCCGAGGAGCGAGATGCGGTACGTACAGAGGCGAAGGAAAAAATGAAAAAACGTGCTATGACTACAGAAAACCTGAGTATAGCGCGCAGAAATGCCGAAGCGCAATTCCAAAACCTCTTCCGTGCCATGGGATATGAGGATGTGGTGGTGGAATTTGAACAAACAACTAGCACAAACACAAACTAAAATAGAACAAGATGAAAAAGACTTTTTACTACCTTTTCTCCATTATGGCGATACTCCTTGGAGTATTCTCTTGTGGAGATGAGCCCGAAGTTTCCCCATATCCACCAGGTAGCAAGTACAAACGCACCGTGATGGTGTATATGGCTGCGCAAAACAGCTTAGGTGCTTCAGGATTTGCGCGACAAGACAGTGCAGAAATGGCACATGGCATGCGATATCTTCTTCCTGGAGAGCGTGTGCTGATGTTTCTCGACGACGACAGAGCACCTCGTCTCTATGAACTGCGCAAAGGATTGTCCTCTCCTCAGTTGGTAAAACAATGGAAAGAGGACCTGAACTCTGCAGACCCCAAGACGCTCACCGAATTGCTCACCACGATGCGCACGGATTTCACTTCCGAAAGCTATGGTTTGGTGCTCTGGAGTCACGCTACAGGTTGGATTCCCAGTCCTAGATCGGTGTCGGAGGAAAAGTTTAACGTCCCCACCCACAACACAACAGCTGGTGCAGCAGAGGGTTTAGCAAGTCGTGCGGCTTCATCGGTGCAAAATACGTCCTTGCTCACGCGAAACGACTTATGGTTGCCCGAAGGTTGTACTACTGACGCCAACGCAGAAAGTTCTTCCGCAGGCAACAAGCGCACCACTTCTCGCAAAAAGCCTGCCTTTTCAGCGAAGAGTTACGGCATGGATGTGGGTAAAAACGGAAATTGGGAAAGAGATGTCGCTGCACTGGGCGCACCTGCCGAAGAAATCAACATTGATGATTTGAGCAAAGCTATCGCAGCGGCGAACATTCCTCTGCGCTTCATCCACATGGATTGCTGCTTGATGGGCGATATTCAAGCGTTTTACGCACTCCGTCATGCAGCAGACTACATCGCGGCTTCTCCCATTGAGATTTCTGCCATTGGCGGTTTCTACACTGACATGCTCCGTTGGGGATATTTCTCTGAAGAAATCAAGGATTTGGGCATCACCTACTCCAACTATTATGTAGGAAAGGGAAGCCAACCCTATACCGACAACTTCGGATTGGTATTTGCTATCGTGCGCACCGACAAACTGCAGGCTGTGGCAGATGCGATGGCAGCAGAATTGCCTCAACATCTCCCAGCATTGAAAGCGGATGGTTCGAAGAACTTCCCTGACATGACTGACACGCAAACTTATGGTCGCTACACCTCCAATAAATTCTGGCGTCCTCACTACTACGATATGAACGATGCCCTTCGTCGTGCATTGCCCACTGATAGTTGGCAACGCGTGAAGCAAGCACTGGACGCAGCGACGGTGTATAAATTCACCACGCCACGATTCATGACGGGCTTGACCGTGCTCTATCAAGGCAATTATACCGCAGACGTCATAGCTGTGGACGAAGCAAACTTCTGTGGTATCTCCATGTTTGTGCCACAAGAAGCCTACACCATTCATGCCGTGAGCAACCCTCCCTACTGGAATCGTGCTTGCCCACATGGTGACCTCAACAAGGAATTCCGCAAAACGGAGTGGTACACCGCAGCTGGATGGAAAGCCGCTGGATGGTAAATAAAGGAGTGTTTGAACACCCTCTTTGATAGCTTGCGCTGTGCGTGCTAACCAACGAGGATTTAAACAAAAAGAAGAGAAAGCGTCGAATCAACTCAACGACTTTCTCTTCGGTCATTCCTACTGTGCCAACCGCAAAGAAGAGTTTCAAAACAAGATATAAATAGGTACAAACACATTATGGGCGAAATCATCGCATGGGTGCTCAATCACCTCAACTATTGGGTCATATTTTTGGGCATGACCATCGAAAGTTCTTTCATCCCCTTCCCCTCGGAAGCCGTCATTCCTCCTGCAGCTTGGATGGCGAACAATGGTGCACTCAACATCTTCTTGGTGGTCATCGTTGCGACCTTGGGAGCTGATGCCGGTGCACTCATCAACTATGGTTTGGCTTACTACCTAGGGCGTCCTGTCATCTATAGATTGGCAGACACAAGATGGGCAAAATTGCTGCTCATAGATCGAGAAAGTGTGGAGAAGTCGGAGCGTTTCTTCCGTCATCATGGTGTTATCTCCACACTCATCGGACGTCTTGTGCCAGGGGTGCGACAACTCATCAGCATTCCTGCTGGTTTGTCACGCATGCACCTAGGTAAGTTTATGCTCTACACCACACTCGGTGCTGGAGCTTGGAACATCGTCCTCGCTTTCTTGGGATTTTACCTCATCCCTACCCTCTTCCCCAGTGTCACCACGCCCGAACAGGTGATGGAAAAGGCTAATCAATACAGCCACATCATCGGCTACGCCATTGGTGGATTGGTGGTTTTGGTGCTCATCTACCTTATTTATAAGGTGGCTTCCCACAAATCCAAGAAGCAACCAACGACTTAATCTCTCCTTTCAATCTTCGCTATGACCGTTGTTCCTAGATTTCCGCTAAAACTCAATGCAAGTCTTGATCTTCCCACGAGCAAGAGCCTCTGCGCGCGCGCTTTGGTGGTCAATCATCTTTGCGAACAACCCGTTCACCTCGAAGGTTTGTCGGACTGCGACGACACGCAAGCCATCCTCCAAGGCTTAGAAGCACTCCGCAACTCGGAGGATGCTCCACTTCGCGTGGACATTGGTGCAGCCGGCACTGCGATGCGCTTCCTCACCGCGCTATTTGCTGCCACCCCTCAGCTCAATGTTGTGATTACAGGTAGTCAGCGCATGCAAGAACGTCCCATTGGTGCTCTCGTCACTGCGCTTCAGGCGGCAGGAGCAGACATAAGTTATGTGAAAAAAAAGGGCTATCCTCCTTTGCACATCCGAGGTAAGCAACTCGAAGGTGGCACGCTTACCCTCCCTTCCAACATCAGTTCGCAATATGTGAGTGCCCTCTTGATGATTGCACCCACGATGCGCCACGAACTCCAACTAGAATTGGTGGGGAAAGTGGCTTCCGCTCCCTACATTCGCATGACGATGCAGGTGATGAAAGCCTTTGGCGTGGAAGCAAAGTGGGAAAACAATCTCATCAGCATTGAGAGTGGTCAGCGATACGCTCGCACGCTCTCCTCACACTGCGGAGGTACTGAGAAAACGGCACAAACAGCGTCCTACACCATCGAATGCGATTGGACCGCAGCTTCGTATTGGTACGAAATTGTCGCTCTTCATCCCGACCAAACTGCGAGAGTCTTACTTAGAGGATTGAGAGAAGCCAGTGAACAAGGCGATTCCGTCTGCGCAAGATGGTTTGAAGCACTCGGAGTGATGACAACTTTCACCGCAGAAGGAGCTGTTTTGGAAAAATCAACCAAGTCTCCGCAAGTTACACTTGAATGTGATACTAGTACTTCGGAAGACAACGAGCTTTCATCACAAACTGATGATAACTTCTGCGAAAGCAACGAAGATTTGCCGCAGACAACTAGTCATTCCTCGCAAGCGGATTATTTTTACTGCAAGGATGCCCCTCCCCTCTTGCTAGATTTCACGGCAGCACCCGACCTCGCTCAAACTTTTGTGGTCACTTGCGCTCTGCTCTCTCGCCCCTTCCACTTCAAAGGTTTGGAGAGTTTACGTATCAAAGAGACCAATCGCATCGCAGCTCTCATAGCAGAACTGCAGAAGTTGGGCAAGCACATCGAAGCCATCGGGGAAGGAGAACTTCGATATACAGCTCAAGACGACTCTCCCCACGCACAAGCCATCACGATAGCCACCTACGACGATCACCGCATGGCACTAGCCTTCGCTCCAGCAGCGTTGCTTTTTCCACAACTCTCCATTGAGCATCCAGAAGTAGTGGCAAAATCCTATCCCCACTATTGGAGAGACCTCTCCGAACTATACTAAATATCAAATTCAAAAACCAATTATCGTGCTATATCTCATCCTACTTTTAATCTCCCTTGGCATCATTGCTGCTGTGGCTGAAGCCATTCGCCAATGGTGGCTCAGACAAAAAGTGAAGAAAGGCGAACTTACAGAGATGCCCACCATACAGGAAAATGCTGCCGCAGGCTGTTGTGGATTCCACGAAACCTGCGAATCGGAAAGTCTCTTGGCAGGAGTGAGCAAGGATATTGAGTATTACGAAGACGAAGACCTCGACCGCTTCAAGGGACGCTCGGGTGAGGACTACAACGATGCTGAAATTGACGAATTTGCAGACGTCCTCACCACCCTCAAGACAGAAGAAGTGGCGGGATGGGTGCGTTCGTTGCAACTGCGCGAAGTAAATCTTCCCATCGAACTCAAAGATGACGTCATCCTCCTTGTGGGAGAACAGCGCGAACTCTCGCAAACTTCGTGATTACAACGCTTTCCCTCAGCAACTTGTAAGGAATTTCAAGCTCTCCTCTCCTTTGCTGTTTAGAAGGAAAACTCTTCTTCCTGCCTCACTACCAGAGTGGGATAAGCATCTCTCTTCCTCTATCTCTTCTTTCCATCATGCTATCAATTTTTAGCTACACCTTTTTCCAAAATGCCCTACTCGGTGCGCTGCTTTCCAGCGTGCTCTGCGCTTGCATCGGCACTTATGTGGTGACTCGCCGCTTAGTCATTGCCGGTGGTGGCATGGCACACGCCTCACTGGGCGGTGTGGGGATGGGCGCATTTTGGGGATTCTCCCCCATCTTCGGTGCTGCCTGCTTTGCCCTAGCCAGTGGTCTTGGCATCGACTGGTTGAGTCGCAAACGCGAAGTGCGCGGCGACAGTGCCATCGCCATGATATGGACACTCGGCATGAGCATCGGAATTCTCTTTGCCTATCTTGCCCCCGGTTTTATGACCGACCTCCCCACCTATCTCTTTGGCGATATCCTCAGCATCTCGCACAGCGATCTCCTCGCCATGGGAGTCCTCACCACCGTCACCCTGCTTTTCTTCTTCCTTTTTGAGCGCAGCATCATCACCCTCGCCTACGATCGCGATTTTGCACGCACACAAGGTTTACCCGTCCGCACTTTTGAAACCCTCCTCACCGCTCTCACGGCTCTCACCATTGTCGGTTGTCTGCGCATGGTAGGCATCGTCATGGTCATCTCCTTGCTGTCCATTCCTCAACTCACAGCAGCTGTGTTCACACGCACCTTCCGCGGCATGATTTTGTGGTCCATGGTGGTAGGATTCCTCGACTGTCTAGGCGGACTCTCCCTCTCCTATCTGCTCAATGTCCCTTCGGGAGCTGCAATCATCGTAGTGAGCGTGGTGCTTTATTTCGTAGTGCGTGCAATAAAAGCCCTATTTCAGCGTTTTTCTTCATAGCGTAGCTTTAATTTTGCTCTCTAATCTCTTCTAAAGTTCTATATTTTTCCACGTTGAAGCGACTTTTCTATCTTCTTCTCCTGTTATTGGTCGTCACTGCTTGCAGCACCAGCCGCAACACCGCAACGACACGATGGTGGCAAGCCTTTGTCACCCGCTACAACGTGTATTACAATGCTGCCACAGCCTATCGCGAAGGAGAAGCTGCCCAACGCAGTGGACTCAAAGACGACTACACGCAGATGTTGCCGCTCTTTGGGGTGGCGTACCCTCAACAACAAAACCTCGGCAAGGGCAATTTTGAAACGGCAGTAACCAAGTGTGAAAAAGCCATTCAACTACACAGCATCAAAAAACGCCCACAAATCGCTCCGGGGCGCAACGCTTCTCCTCAGCTCAAAGCCTATCTCTCGCGCAAGGAGTTCAATCCTTTTTTGAAAAATGCGTGGTTGCTCATGGGGAAAGCCCAATTTCAACAAGGCGACTTCCTTGGAGCCGCCTCCACTTTTGCCTACATCTCCCGCTTCTATGCCCCCGAACCGCTCGTGGCAGCCGAAGCTCGCTTGTGGTTAGTGCGTTCGCAAGTGCGCCTCAACTGGATGTACGATGCAGAAGATGCTCTCCGACAAGTGGCAAAGATGGAACTTCCCAAGCGGTTGCAGCGCGAACGCGATTTGACTCTGGCAGATTTCCACATCGCTCAGCAGCAATATGCCGAAGCTCTGCCCTATTTGGCACGTGCCGCTCGTCAAGCTTCGCACAATTTCGACCAAGGGCGATGGTACTATCTTTTGGCACAAGTCAATATGCAGTTGGGACGTAAGACCGATGCTTACAATGCCCTCAACCGCTGTCTTGCACAAAATCCGCCCTATGCACTAGCGTTCCAAGCGCGTATCTTGCAGACCGAAGCCCTCACCACTCGACAGAATGTGGCATCCATGCTGCGCCGCCTAGATCGCATGGCGAAAGATCCCAACAATGCCGACTATCTCGACCAAATCTACTACGCGCAAGGCAACATCTATATGGCTCAACGCGACACTGCCGCTGCCATAAAATCTTATGAAACGGGAAGATTTCGTGCCACACAGTCCACACCTGACAAGGGCGTATTGTTGAACACACTAGCCGACATCTACTGGCAACAGCAACGCTTCGACAAAGCCCAATCATGCTACACAGAAGCCATCGGTCTGCTCGACAAAACGCAGCCTTCTTACAACGAAATCCTCCGCCGTTCTGCGATTCTCGACCAACTAGTTCCATCTACCACCATCATTTTTGAGCAAGACTCTCTGCTCCATTTGGCATCTCTTCCCGAAGCTCAACGCAATGCGGTGATCGATGCGAAGATTACCCACTACAAAAAGGAACTTGCAGAAACCAAGAAAGCCAAAGCAGACAGCGCCTTGCGTGCTGCTCGTGAAAATGGTGGAGAAGATTTGCCCCAACGTCCATCGCTCCCTTCCTCACGTCCCAATAGCGCGGGTGGTGGTTGGTATTTCTACAACACCCAAGCCGTGCAACAAGGTAAGCAAGCCTTCGCGCGGCAATGGGGACGGAGAAAAAACGAGGACGACTGGCGACGTGCCAATCACACTGTCGTTGCTGACAACGATCAAAAAGGTTTTGACTACGCAGCCGACGACAGTATCAACAGCCTTCTCCGTCATCGCCGCGATAGCCTCACCCTAGCTGGCGTGGCACAGCGCGACATCGATGCGCAACTCCGCGACTATGCTCAGCAACTGGCAGAAGGCACGACTGCCGCTCCTGCCGACTCTGCTGCAAGCGCAGGAAAAGCCGACAAAAAGGAGCAAGACCCCACGCAGCGTGCTTATTATCTAGCGCAACTTCCCCTCACGGCTGAAGCTCAACAGGAAGCGCGCAGCAAAATCCACGACGCTCTCATCGAAGCTGGTTTAATAGAGAAAGACGAACTCGAAGATTTCGCTCTGGCTCGTCGCACCCTCCAGCGATTTGTGCGCGAAGCTCCAAAGCACAATCGTGTGCCCGAAGCCTACTACCACCTCTTCCTCATGGCGCAGCGCACGCAACAACGCGCAGAAGCCGAAAGATTGAAGAACATTCTGGCACAATCTTTCCCAAACTTCCCGATGACACGCGTCATCTCCGACCCAGATTTTGATAACAACCTTCGCTATGGTCGCGAGCGCGAAGATTCGCTCTACACGACTGCCTATACGGCTTATCTATCAGGCAATAAAGCCGAAGTATCACGTCTATTCGATCGCTCGACACAGCAATTCCCCACGGGTGCCAACCGCCCCAAGTTCATCTTGCTCCATAGTTTGGCACGTCTGCAAGAGGCACCGCGCGACACGCTCCAACGCGAGCTCACCGACTTAGCCAAAGACTACCCCAAATCTGACGTAGCAGAACTGGCAGGTATGATAGCTCGCGGACTGCAAGAGGGACGCACCATTGGAAAAACCTTCCGTCCCTCTGACTTGTGGAATCGCCGACTCAACGATGCCAAGGTGGAAGCTGCGGCAGCTGGTGAGAGCACGCAACTCTCCGACGACCGCAACGTGCCCTTCGTCTTCCTCGTGGCGTATCCCACCGATTCGCTCGACAACGACAAGGTGCTCTTTGCATTGGCGCAATTCAACATCGAACATTTCACGTCGCGCAATCTCGACATCGCGCAAGAACGCGGCAATGGATTGACACAATTTCGCGTGCAGGGTTTCCGCTCCTTTGCCGATGTGCACCACTATGCGCAGCAACTCTATGCACAGCCTAAACTGCGCGGGCTCTTCCGCATGGCGCGCACCGAACTCATCAGTGTAAGCAATCTCCGTTTGCTCGGCACCGTCGTTTCGTTTGAAGACTATCGCAAGTTCTACAACGAACACTTTGCTCCACTCAAGATTAAGCCCGAACTTCCCCTTGAGTTTGAACCCGATGATGCACCTAAGCAAATCTACGAAGACGAATTGCCGCAAGGGCAAAACACTCGCAAGGCAAAGCCAAAGCAACAGCCCGACGACAACGAATATGAATATGAGGAATAAGCGCACCAGTGCGTGAACTCAACTCACCAACGAGGAACCTCTACGCGGAGTGTTCCTCGTTTCCTCTTAAACCCAAATCGGTCATTAGATCCTGAACAGTTTTCATTAGATTGTTGAGCAGATTGTTTACCGTTAGTCTTTGGCGTAGCGGGCTACGGTGAGAACGAACGAAAAGCAAGATGCCAGCAAGAAAATGAAAGATAACAGGAAGTTATCTATTCAATGATGAGTAGTACTATAACGGTCTAATGACCGATTTGGGTTAAACCTAAAATCCCAAAGCTAAAAATGACTCTCCAAGAAGCTCAAAATCAAGTAGACGAATGGATACGCACCTATGGCGTTCGCTATTTTTCCGAACTCACCAATATGGCAGTTCTCACCGAAGAAGTGGGAGAACTGGCACGTGTGATGTCGCGCCGCTATGGCGACCAATCTTTCAAAGCTGGAGAAAATCAAGATCCAGCCGATGAAATGGCAGATGTGTTGTGGGTGCTCCTCTGCCTCGCCAATCAAACCGGGGTGAATCTCACAGAAGCCTTTCAGAAAAATCTTGAGAAGAAAACCAAACGCGACCACGATCGTCATCACAACAACCCCAAACTCCAATCATGAACATTATCATCGTAGGAGCGTCTTCCGGCATCGGCATGGCGACCGCTCGTGAATTTCTGCGGCTCGGTCATCGTGTAGGAGTGGCAGCTCGCAGAACGGCTCCCTTACTTGCTCTTCAAGCGGAATATCCAACACAGGTGGTCTTTGCTGCCATCGACATCAATGCTCCCGAAGCCGCGACTCGGCTCCTCCAACTGGCAGAAGATCTCGGTGGCATGGACGTGTATCTCCACAGTTCTGGAGCGGGTCACGAAAACAAGGAACTGGATCCGGGCATCGAACTCGACATCGTGCAAACCAACGCTTCGGGCTTCATACGCATGATCACTGCCGCCTTCCGCTATTGGACAAGTCGCGGACAAAGGGGGCATCTGGCTGCTATCACTTCGGTAGCTGGCACTCGTGGGTTAGGCATCTCCCCTGCTTATAGCGCAACGAAGCGCATGCAGAGCCAGTATCTCGAAGCTTTGTCGCAAATCTCCCACCAAGGACAACACGACATTGCCATCACCGACATCCTGCCGGGTTTCGTGCGCACCGATTTCATCGCCAAACGCAACTACCCCATGGTGATTTCTCCCGAGAAGACTGCGCGCCACATCGTCAAAGGCATTCTGCATCGTCGTCGCCGCATCGTCATCGATTGGCGTTATCGCGTGCTCATCGCTTTGTGGTCCGCCCTCCCTCGCTGCATTTGGGAACGCTTACCCTTCCCTTGAGTCCTCGTTCCCAACTTCTGCGTGCCTAACTCCTGCTACTGCGTGCCCCTCTCCTTCAACTCACTCCACAAGCTGCGTCTCCGACCATGAGGGGACTTATTTTTCAATAAACTCGGGGATAAATAAAACAACACTCGCCTACTTTCACAGGTAAAGTAAGCGAGTGTTGAATACTTTGTGGCAAGAAATACACAAAGCAAGGAAAGTTTACAATAAAGACGGACGATTAGCCCGCCCCATAAGCCATAATCCCCATAAAGCCAGTCAATAGAGGCGGCATCATTTGTTGAACCACACGGGCACCGTGACCATCACGGGCGAGGGCACGCCACCGCGGCGACCAGGCTTCCATTTGGGCATATTTTGAATCACCGAAATGATTTGGTGCTCCAAGGGATCATCGAGATGCTTGGTGATACGGACATCCGAGACGCTACCATCACGTTGCACCACAAACGATACTTCAATGACGCCACGCACCCCACGACGTTGCGCACCGCCAGAGAATACGATATGCTCGTCAAGATATTGGGATAGAGCGATGAGACCACCAGGGAACTGCGGCATCTCTTCCACCACCTGCGTGGCAGTGAGTTGAGGACCTTCGACCGGCAAATCGGTTTGCCCAGCATTATGGTGTATATCATGATCGGTCAAATCATCGTTGGGCACCACCTTACTGTCATCGGGTCCATCAATACCGATGGGAGAAGACGTCACAGCTTCGTCCACAATGGTGGGCGCACCGGTCTTGCCACCAGGCGTGGTGATGACACGCGACACCGCACGACCAGCCGACACTCGTTTGCGCTCAAATCCATCGCGCGCCTCCAAGGGGCGGAGCTGCTTCACCTCTGCTTGGATTTCCGTTGCCATCTCTTTGACTTTGGTGTAAGCCACATAGCCAAGGGTGGCACCAAAAGTAAGTGCAACCATCAAGATAGAGAGAAATACATACATGACACGACGATAGCGACGACCAGTCTCCTTGCGGATGACATACGCGCCATAGGCTTTGTTGCGGCCCTCAAAGACCACCTCGCACCATTGTCGGGAAAATAATTCCGTATTCCTCACGTTATGCTTTTATGGATACTAATTTTTACGCTCTATAGAAGATGTAGCTGCATACTGTCCGCTGCAGAATTTCCACCACGGAACAAGAAGCTGAACGACTATTCTGTAAGGGACATTCAGCAGATCAAGAGAGAATGTACCACTCACATCGTTTTTCAGAGCAAAAGTACAGCCAAAAAGGAAAATAAGTACTACCTTTGTCCCTATATTTTATCGTTGAAATGAAAGAAAGTCTAATTCTCGCGCTCTTTTCTGTCCTTGTGCTCAGTCTGCAAGCTCAAGAAAGCAATTCCGCCTATCGCGTTTTGCACTTGCCCACTTCAGCACATGCACTTGCAGTGGGCGGAGAAAACATCACAATGGACGACGATGACCCTGCGCTCGTGCAGCACAACCCTGCCCTTCTCACCAATGTGACGCCCAAGCGTTTGGGACTCTCTTTTATGTCACTCGGAGAACTCGGCACGTGGAGTGGTGCACAATATGTGCGTGCTTTTGGCGAACGCCACACGGCAGCTGCTTTTGCGCAATATCGGGGTTATGGGGAGATGACTGCACGCGACGAACAAGGCAACGACATGGGGACTTTCTCTCCCAAAGACATCATTGCCGGAATAGGCTACGGCTATGTGCTGAGCAATAATTGGGCAGGGGGAGCCAACTTAAAAGTGGTGCACGAAACTTTGGGCGACTACGCTGCCGCAGCTTTGGCAGTGGATGTAGGCTTAAACTACTACAACGAATCAGAAGGGCTTTCGCTCTCGATGGTGCTTCGCAATGCTGGCGCACAATTCAAGAGTTTCAACGGACGCACAGAAAATGTGCGGCACAATCTCCAACTGGGGGTGTCGAAAGAATTGCTCCACGTCCCCTTGCGTTTTCATGCCACCCTCACGGACCTAACGCGCTGGAACAAAACAGACTATGTGCAAGCGGATGAAAAATCTCTGAGCACAGCACGCCTCATCACGAATCACCTGGTGGTGGGGGTAGACTGGATGCCCAGTGACTTAATCACCCTCTCTGCAGGCTACAACTTTCGCCGTGCCTACGAACTTTCCACCCTTGGGGCAGCACACGGTGCTGGTTTCTCTCTTGGTGCTGGACTCACTTTCTCACGAGTGAAAATTGATTTGGCATGGAGCAAGCAGCACGTTGCGGCTTCGAGCATCATGGGCACCCTGTCTATGGCACTCTAAGAAGCGGTTGGGCTGAATACCCTTCCTTTCCACTGTCTCTTTTCGTGAATGGCACAAAGTGTGCTACGTTCCTACCAGTGCCCTACTCCATGAATTTGGATTCAACAACACAACAACTAGACAACAACTATGCTTCATATCGAAATCGACGCTGGTTCGGGCTTCTGCTTTGGCGTGACAAGTGCCATCAAAAAGGCGGAAGACGAACTCACCGAACGCGATATTCTCTACTGCCTTGGCGACATCGTGCACAATAGCCGCGAGTGTGAACGCCTCCGCGAGCGTGGACTGGTGATGATAGACCATGCCACTTTTGAAAAACTCCACGATGTGCGAGTGCTGCTCCGTGCACACGGCGAACCTCCCTCTACTTACGAAACAGCGCGTCGCAACAACATCACGCTTGTCGATGCCACTTGCCCCGTGGTCTTGAATCTCCAAAAGCGCATCCGACGGGTGTATCACGAAATGGGCAATGATCCCCAAATTGTGATTTATGGTAAGCACGGACACGCAGAAGTGCTCGGACTCGTGGGTCAAACCAACAGCGAAGCCATCGTGATAGCCGACATAAGCGAAGTGGACAAGGTAGACCTCACGCGCAACACGTATCTCTTTTCCCAAACCACCAAACCGCTGGAGGGTTTCCAGACGGTGATCAATTACCTCACCAAACACATCAAAGCGCCAGCCGAATTCAAATGCTTCGACACCATCTGCCGCAGTGTTTCTAATCGTCTGCCAGCAGTGCAAGAGTTTGCACGCAAACACGATGTGGTGCTCTTTGTTTGCGGTCTCAAAAGCAGCAACGGACGTGTGCTCTACGAGGCTTGCCACAAAATCAACGAGCGCACACACCTAGTCGATGATCCTAATATGCTAGACGCTGCGTGGTTTGATGGTGCTCAGAGCGTGGGCATCTGCGGTGCCACATCTACTCCCAAATGGCTCATGGAGAAATGTGCCGAACGCGTGCGAGAAATCACAGAATAGCGCAACACGCAGCTCGACTTTAAGGTGAAATATCACGGAGGAGTGTAACACATAGCTCGACTTTAAGGTGATAAATCACGGAATATCACGAGAGTTTCACGAGAAAATCTCTCAACAACGACAAGACTTTTCCAAGCAATGAATATAGCACTTTTGCTCTCAGGCGGTGTAGATAGTGCCGTCGCCACCCACCTCTTGGTGGAGCGCGGACTTCGCCCCGACTTGTTTTACATCAAAATCGGCATGGACGATGACGAAGACCTCACCTGCACCGCAGAGGAGGATCTCGAACTGTGTCAAGCCATTGCACGCCGCTATGGTCTTCCCCTCGAAGTCATTGATTTACAAAAGGAATACTGGGAGCGTGTGGTGTCTTACACCATGGAGCACGTGAAACAAGGACTCACGCCCAACCCCGATGTGATGTGCAATCGCCTCATCAAGTTCGGAGCTTTTGAGGAGAAAATCGGACATGGCTACGACCGCATCTGCACTGGACACTATGCTCGTGTGGTGCGCGACGATGAAGTCTTCGCAGATCCTCGTTCGGGAGAAAGCATCGACTTGTCGAGCAGTGCCTCATGGTTGGGCACAGCTCCCGACCCCATCAAGGATCAGACCGACTTTTTGGCTCAACTCGATGCGCACCAAGTGGGAAAAATCATGCTGCCCCTCGGACATCTCCGCAAAGAACAAGTGCGCCAGATTGCCCTTGACAACAAACTTGCTCCTGCGCGCCGCAAAGACTCTCAAGGCATCTGTTTTTTGGGAAAGATCAACTACAACGACTTTGTGCGCCGCTTCCTCGGCGAACGAGTGGGCGATGTCATCGAACTCGAAACGGGCAAAAAGGTGGGAGAACACCGCGGATATTGGTTCCACACCATCGGTCAACGCAAAGGTTTAGGGCTCGGGGGTGGACCTTGGTTCGTGGTGAAAAAGGATTTAGAGCAAAACATTCTCTATGTTTCTCACGGCTACGACAACTTGCTCCAATATGGTCGCTCTTTCAACATCGCTGGATTCCACTTCCTCACGGGCGATCCTTGGCCATCTTCAGGCAGCATAGACGTGACTTTCAAAGTGCGTCACACCGACCGCTGGCGCACAGGCATCTTGACACGCACCGAAGAAGGCGGTTTCCACATCGATGGTGACGACCCCATCCAAGGCATTGCCCCTGGACAGTTTGGAGTGGTCTATTCTCGCGATGGTCGCATCTGCATCGGTTCGGGAGAAATCGCTATTTAGTGTTTACTCTCATCTACTGCTTAGTGGCTCTGCGTTACTCTTCCCATTTCGCAGAGGTCAATGAAAGAATCGCGTGGCTTATACTGCGAAATGACAAAACACTCCGCAAATCTTGCGAAGTCGAGGCTACTCACGATGCTCAGCAGCTAGCAACAACTCCTCAACGTCTAACCACAATGTCATAGTTTAAGGATGTCCAAACCCTACACCTACAACTTCAATGCGCAACGCATGGCACAAATCTACATTGAGGTCTTGCGATTGCTCCAACTCAAACGCATGTCGCGCAACCCGAAGGTCTCAGCTCGCGACATCGCCCAAGAGATTGGTTGCGACCACCGTGCCATTAGTGCTGCCATCGCCACCCAAGCGGGCATCAATTTCCACCAGCTCATTGGAAAGATTCGCAGCAACGAAGTAGCACAACGATTGGTAGATCCCAAATTCTCCGATTACACTGTCGAAGAAATCGGACTCCACTGTGGGTTTTCCTCGCGACAATCCTTTTACAACGCTTTCCATCGGAGTTTCAACATGACTCCAAGACAATATCGCCTGCAACACCTCAGCAAATCCTGAGACGTTGCAGGCGATAGCCTTTTTATCCCTTCACGTAAGTCATAAACTCATCGTAAGGCAAGAATTTTCCGCCCATCGACTGGAGGTGATCGGTGTGGAGTTGACAATCTATCAACCAATTACCACGTTCTTTCAAGCGATCTGCCAGAGCAGACAATGCCACTTTTGAAGCATTTGGAGCGAACGAACACATGCTCTCTCCGCAGAAAGTGCGACCAATCTCCACGCCATACAAACCACCCACGAATTCATCGTCCTTCCACACTTCGACACTGTGCGCAATGCCGCGGCGGTGCAATTCTACATACACCCCGATGAGGTGTTCGCCCAACCAGCGACCATATTCGTGGTTGCGACCATTGACTTCACCACATCCCCGCATCACACGTTCAAAGTCTTGATCAAAAGTGACGCGATACTTGCCACTGCGCAACAACTGGCGCATGGAGTGCGAAATGTGCAGTTCATCGGGGAAAATCACAAAGCGTTCGGGCGGACACCACCAATAAGGTTCTTCCTTATCTTCATAAGCATACCATTGAAAAATGCCCAAACCATAGCCCGTCATCAGCCATTCAGGGGTAATATCACCACCGATTGCCAAGAGACCATCATCTTCTGCTTCATGTGGATCGGGAAATTCCACCTGTTCTTTGTCTAAAAAGTATATCATAGGTATGAGAATTATTCGTCAGACTTCTTAGTCGTTTTCTTTGTTGTCTTGCCAGTAGTGCTGCGAGTTGGCTTCTTTTTGTTCGATTCCTCCTCTGTCGATGCAGGAAAAGCCTCATTTTTTAGAGCACTCTCCGCTGCTTCATCCGGAAGTACCAAAGGCGTAGTGGAAAGCACCAATTTCTTGGCTACCACATCCACCTTTGCCTCCCCACCATGCTTCAAATCGCCAAAGAGCAACGAGCGAGTGAGCAGCGGTTTGAGTTCACGCGCCACGATACGTTCGATTTCGCGTGCACCATATTCAGGCGTATAACCGAGGTTGAGCAGATGAGTTTCAGCTTCTGGCGAAAGTACCAACTCCACACGGCGTGCCAAGAGTTTTCCACGTAGTGCATCCACCTTCTTACGGAGAATCAACTGAGCCATCTCCGTGTTCATCGCGTTGAACACCACCGTAGCCGAAAGACGGTTGAGGAATTCAGGCTTAAAGGTGCGCTTCACCTGTGCCAACATCGCCTGCCCAGCCGAAACACCACCGCCAAATCCCACGGCTGCTTGGTGAGCGTGCTGCGCACCAGCGTTGGAAGTCATCACCACTACCGCATGGCGGAAATCCGCCTGACGACCGCGAGTGTCGGTGAGCGAAGCATTGTCCATCACCTGCAAGAGGAGATTGAAAATATCTGGGTGCGCCTTCTCGATTTCGTCCAAGAGCAGCACACAGTGTGGGGTACGGCGTACCGCATCTGTCAGCAGTCCCCCATCTTCATAACCCACATATCCCGCAGGAGCACCGATGAGACGCGCCACCGTGTGTTTCTCTGCATATTCGCTCATATCGAAGCGCAACAGTTCCACACCCATTTCTTCTGCCAGCACCTTCGCCACTTCCGTCTTACCCACACCAGTGGGTCCCACAAACAAGAGCGAAGCCACGGGTTTGCGTTCGTCAGTAAGTCCAGCGCGCGACAAAAGCACAGCCTCTGTCACCGCTGCTATCGCCTCATCTTGACCGAAGATCTGACGCTTCATAGCCGGTTCGAGCGACTGCAAATCTGCCACTTCGCTCGTTTCCACATCGCGCAAGCTCTCCACTTTGCAAATGCCAGCCAGCACTTGGTCGATGAGCGCCTTGCTCACCACTTGATTCTCGGCAGGATGCACCTCTCGATAGGCAGCAGCCTCGTCGATGAGGTCAATCGCTTTGTCCGGCAGGCGTCGATCATTGATGAATCGAGCAGCACGATGCACCGCATGGCGCACCGCGTCGGGCGCAAACGTGACGTTGTGGAAAGATTCGTAGCGCGACTGCAAACCTTCGAGGATGCGCACCGCCTCTTCTATCGAGGGTTCGGGCACTTCGATGGTCTGAAAACGGCGCACCAAAGCCCCATGTCCTGCAATGTGGCGGTTGAACTCTTCGTGAGTGGTGGCTCCCACAAATCGGATGCGCCCTTCTTCCAAGAAAGGTTTGAGCATATTGGCAGCATCCATTGCCCCATCGCTTGTGCGTCCAGCGCCAACGATGTTGTGAATCTCGTCGATATACACAATCGCGTTGGGAACGGTGAGCAAGCCTTCCATGATCAACTTCCAGCGTTTCTCAAAATCGCCACGATACTGCGTACCTGCCAAGAGCGTACTCACATCGAGGGAGAATATCTGAGCATCTTTCAAGCGTTCGGGCACGTCACCCGCTTTGATTCGTTCTGCCAGTCCATAGATGAGCGCAGTCTTACCCACTCCAGGGTCGCCCACGTGAAGGGGATTGTTCTTATCGCGACGGCAGAGCACACGAATCGTGCGTTCCAATTCATCCTCGCGACCGATGAGGGGATTGCGTCCTTCCAGATGATCATTCACACACGTCACCCACTGTCGCCAATCCTCCGTTTTTTTCTTGGCACCCTCAGCCGATGCTCCACCCTCCTCACCAGCATTTCCAGTCAACTCACTGAGGTGTTTCCCCAACTCTTCAGCGAAACCAAGCACTTCTTCTCTCGCTTGCACAAACTGCTGATAACTATCCACCGCTTCACCATTATAGGCATAGTTTCCACAAAGGGCATTGAGACTAGCTAAGAAATCATGCAAATCTTCGAGATGCTCTCGCAAGAGAAAGTTCGCCCAGCACTCGTCGGTGCACAAGATTTCACACATCACTTGCGTCACGGTCATCTCTTTAGTACCCAATTTCTCTTGTGCCTCTTGCGCACGAAGCAAGCACTCTCCCAGTTGATAGGAAAGCTCTATGGTCGCTTTGTCCGTGGGTTCGGGCAATCGCTCCATGGTTTCGGAGATGTAAAATTGCAATAGGCTCATCACATCTTCGTAGTAGAACTCTTGATCCAGTTGACACCAGTTGTCCAAGAGGCAAAACACGAAAATTTCAGGTGTGATGAGGTCAAAGTGCTGCTCCATCGCAAGATTGTGTGCGGAGGCTATCACCGTTTCGAGGGGAAGAACTATTTTTTTCTTTCTAGGCATAAGTTGTGTGGGAAATATCGAGAGGGATAAGAGGTTCGGCTATTGAATGTTGTGGCAAAAACTTACTCCTCCACCACGGGTTCGATGCTGAACTTTAAAGGAAAACCAGCTTCTTCGGCAGCTTGCACCGCACGGCGCACCTTGGTCTGTGCCATATCGAGCGAGCGGTATTTTGCCACGGTGCACTGGCCTTCCTTGTGCACTTTGAGCATCACCTTCATGCTCTGCTGATAGTTCAAACGAAATATCTGCATAAGCACATCCACCACAAAGTCCATGGTGGTTTCGTCGTCATTGTGCATGATGACGACATAGGAATGTGGAGGGCGCAGGCGGGTGCGCTCGAGCGCGCCCGAAGAGGTGTGATGTTGTGGCATGGACGAAGTGGGAAACTTAAAACGGCGACTCACCCCATTTGGTGGTTCATCCGAAAAGGTGTAATTTTGCAGCAAGAGAAGTCACCCCGCATCGCGTGTGAAATCTCATGACTTATTATACTATTTTCTCTGCAATTTCTATGCCGAACCCCTCGAAGTTTCGACAATTCCTTTTACAACTCAAATCTCAGCTTGCTAAGCTCTCTTTTCGCACTGGAATGTGGGTGCTTGCCGGCTGTGCTGTGAGCTATCTTTTGGCTTTCGTCCCCTTGCTGTTCCCCCTTTCTTTGACAACCAAAGGGGTGCTTTGGTTCATCTTCTTCGGACTTGCCAAGACGCTACAATATACGGCTTTGCTCATTCTCGGCAAAGAGGGGGCGCATCGAATCCGCGACTGGTGGCGCGAACGCAAACGTAAATCTAGTTCTTCCCAATAGCGTGGTCCCATGGGGCAAGAAGGCTCTGTTTCGATGCGTTGTCCGCCCCATCACACACACCCTGCAAGCATTACCACCAAACTACGGAGATTTCTGAGAAAACGTCGGAGTTTTTCTAAATTTTCTCCCACGTTTTTTGGAAAATCTCCCACGTTTTTCTTTTTTTCTCCCACGTTTTTGAGATTACTCGCACGATTTTATCTCCCACTGCCCTCACGCTTTTGCCATTCTCCCTCATCCAGATTTTCTCTTCCTTTTTCGCTCTATGGGAGGGCTCTCTCACGCGCGCGTGTGCACGCGCACCCAGCAGTTTTGTACTTTTTGCTTTCACAACCTTCACAAATTCTCTCATAACAAACTATCTTACAACACATTACAAGGGTATTAGGAACACGGTTTACCTTTTCAGGTTGCAGAAGGGGGAAAACCTTTCGTTTTCTCAATGGCAAATCGCCCAGTGAAGGTGTCGTTTTAAGGAATACTTTCTTGTGGAAAACTCGACTTTCGGTGAAGGTTGTGAAAGCAAAAAATCGAAATTCCCAAGGAAGGCGCGCACGTCACGCGCGCGGGAGCACTCGCCATCATCGAGTGTTTTGCTCCACTCCTCCATCGCCCCAGCCACCTTCCGTTAGTCAGCAGAAATGCGAAATGAAGAGAACGCGCAAATTGCAAACTACATCTAGCAAAACCAAGGAGTAAATTCTTTACACCAGAGAAAAACACGCCATTTCAATTCTTTTAACGCGATTTTTCTCACTTTCGAGCGATTTCGACCCAGTATTATTGTAGGGCTTTCCCACTTGAGAGAAAGCTCCGTTTCATTTTTACCTTTAACCCCTCAAAGGTCCTTATAGACTGAGATGCCAACAAAAAGTATTACGGTCAAATAATCTTTGAGGATTAAATCTTTTTACTCATGACACACACCTTTCACCAACTCCTGCACCGCTGTGTCCAGTGGTGGCAACGACTCTGGCACAAATCAGCCACAACCGCCACCACCTCCGCAGCACCCACTCGCGAACATCGCTCTTATGTGCCTCAACTGGAGCAGGCACTCCAACTGCTGCAAGCGCGCTATGCCCTGCGCTACAATGTGATGACGGAAGAAGCGGAATATCGGTTCAAAACTGATGCTGCTTCCCCTTGGCGTTCGCTCGACCAGCGCACATTCAACACGATGACTATTGACACCATCGAGGCAAAACTCGGCATGTGGGGGCGCGATGTCGATCGACTGCTCCACTCTCACAAGATGGAGAGTTTTCACCCCTTGCACGACTACATGGCGCAACTTCCTGCGTGGGACCACCAAGACCGCGCTACTCTTCTGGCGCAGCGAGTGAGCCACCATCCGCTGTGGATAAAGGGGTTCCGCGTGTGGTTGCGCGCACTTGCTGCCCTTTGGATGGGGCACTCCGCCTGCCGTAGTAATCAGCTCGTCCCCCTTTTGGTCAGCGAGATGCAAGGCTGGCACAAGAGTAGTTTTTGCCGATTGCTCATGCCCGAACCGCTCCTGCGCTACTACACCGACCAGTTCACTCCCAACAAGGGGGCTGAACCGCTGCTTGCGCGCATGGGGCTCATCAATCTCGATGAGTTCGACCGCTATTCTCCACAGCAGTTGCCCAAGTTGAAAAACCTCATCCAACTCCAACACCTCTCTGTGCGCAGGCTCTACAAACAGGAGGTGCTCGCCCTGCCGCGCACGGCTTCTTTCATCGGCACGAGCAATGAAGTCGAACTCCTCAACGACCCCACTGGTTCGCGTCGTTTTCTCTGCGTGCAACTTGAGCACGACATCGATTGCTCTCCGCTCGATCATGCGCAACTCTTTGCGCAACTCAAAGCGGAGGTATTGGCAGGTGCACCGCTTTTTCTCTCGAAGTCGGAGGAGCGTGAACTCGAGGAACACAACCGCGCCTTTTGGCGTCGTTCGCCCATGATGGAGGTGTTGTGGCAATGTTTCCGTCTGCCCCGTGGCAGAGAAGATGGGGAACATCTCACCGCCTCCCAGATTTTTGTGGCGATGCAACAGCGTTTCCCCGCAGCTTTGCGCCAGCAAACTCCCGAAGGTCTTGGTCGTCTCCTCCGTGGTGAGGGCTTGCGTCCCACCCACACCCGACAAGGCAACACCTATCGACTAGTCCAGCTGCAGGAAGAGGGGGCATAACATAATGATGTCTCCCCACAAGACTAATGTAAAATAATCCCAAATCGGTCATTAGATCCTGAACAGATTTTATTTGATTGTTGAGCAGATGGCTTTTCGGTATTGTCCGAAAAAGTGTGTAAGTTTTTCTGTTCCCCCTCCCTTTTGTTAGGCTAGCCTAACAAAAGGGAGGGCATTTTTGCAATGAAAAATTAGGTTGATTATTTGATATACCAGTCGTCAAACTGGTAAAGGCGATGTGAATAGGTTTCTGTTGTCATTTGCAGTGCCACAGACCCCAAAAGGAAAACCACCGACTCGGGCGAAGGCATCGAAGCTCGCATATTCAATGTACGTTTATAACAGCGATTCAGTCGCTCAATCCAATTGGTAGTACTTTGCATCCGCTGTAGATGAGGGGAAAAACGAAGATAGGTGAAGTAAGCTATACTTCTGGGATGGGATAATCTACTGAATGAAGGGTATTTACGCGACCATTTCTCCGTAAACTTCTTCAGATTCTCATAAGCTTCTATGGGGGAATATCCGTTGTCTCCATGGGAAACACCTCATTGAGGTCAGCTTGGAGCTGTTTCCGATCCTTCCTTGCTACTAACCCCACTGCATTTCGCTTGAAATGCACTGTACAAAGTTGATGAAATGCCCTAGGAAATGCCTTTTTAATGGCATTCTCGATGCCAGAAAGCCCGTCTGAGATAATGACATCCACCGACTCTACTCCTCGGTCTTTGAGCGCTTCTAGCTCCATTTCCCAGCATAATGCACCTTCTTCGGGGTGATGCACAACGCTAAGAACCTCGCGTTTACCACCAGGAAGCAAGCCCAGAATGCTATAATAAGCTTCTTGAGAAACGCTTCCATCGCGCCGTGTGGCTACGTAGGTTGCATCGATATAAAGCGCTAGGTAGCGTTGGGAAAGAGGGCGCAACAGCCAAGCGTTTATATCTTCTCTACAAGCATTTGTTAGCATGCTAACTTGCTGTTTACTATATATTTTACCGTATATTTTTTCGCAGATTTCACCGATATCGTGACACGTTAGCCCACGAACATAAAGTTCATGAAATAGGGCTGCGCGCTCGTCTGCTTCATTTTTTAGAATACCCAATATCATGGGACGGAATGCACCAGAGCGAATGCGAGGAATGCGCAACTCGAAGCAAAGACCTTGGCTGCGCCATTTGCGTGGACGGAAGCCGTTGCATTGTTCTCTCTCATGGGAGTCGATAAACAGGCTTCGCTCATGACGACTTATGGCATCCAATAAGGATTCTACTAATGTGTTAAAACGACCTCCAGAGGAGAGAAAAGTGAAAAATAATTCCGATATTTGTGGTCATGTAAGCTCCATTGTTTTTATTTGATTTGTATTCCACCACAAAAATAAGAACTTTGGAGCTTACACACAAATTATGGACACTATCAAAATGCAACCAAACCTTGAGACACTAGTCCAAATAGCACGATGCCTTGATGTAGATTCAAAAGATCTTCTCTATTCAATTAAGTAACGAACAAGATTATTAGTCTTATGCTAAAAGAAGCATGTAATACAACCCAAGATTTCATTCAACAAATGCCAAAAAAATTACGTAAACAATATGGGCAGTTTTTTACAGCAATGAAATCAGCTCAGTTTATGGCCACTCTATTCAATATTGAATACGGCAAGCCGCGACTGAACATCCTTGATGCTGGGGCGGGAACAGGAATACTGTCTATTGCTTTGATTTGTCATCTACGTGAGCATGGCTATCAAGGTACAATCGACATAACCTGTTACGAAACTGATGATAACGTAAGACCTGTATTGATTGATAATTTAAATGAGCTTCGAAAGCAATACATTTTTGATTATCATGTTCTTACGGAGAATTATATCACATCACAGTCTTTTGAACAGCGTACATTGTTTGATATTGATACAAGCAATCAATACGATATGGTTATAGGTAATCCTCCATACAAAAAGATTTCGAAAGATGCTATTGAAGCTAATTGTATGCCTTCAATTTGTTATGGAGCACCTAATCTATACTTCTTATTTGAGGCGATGGGTATACATAATCTCAAAGAAGGAGGAGAATTAGTATATATAATACCTCGTTCTTGGACCTCAGGAGCTTACTTTGAGGAGTTTAGAAATTACCTGCATGCTAATTGTGCTATCACATATATCCATCTGTTTGGAAGTAGGGATAAGGTCTTTAATGGAGAATCTGTGTTGCAAGAAACTATGATTATCAAATTAAAGAAGACCGTCGATAAGCCTTCAAAAATTACAATGTCATTTTCAGAAACCTCAGACTTCTCAAACATCTCATCTTTAGAGGTTGATTATAATGTTGCTGTTGGGGATAATGGCTACGTATATTTGGTAACAAAGTCTGAGGATGCTAAAGTCTTGTCAACCTTACAGCAATATAAAACCACACTGGTGTCTGAAAATCTTAGGATGAAAACTGGCATTATTGTGGATTTTAGAACGCGAGAAGTGCTGAGAGACAATGACGAGGACAATACCTATCCTTTATTCTCCTCTCAGCACATTAAGGAGGGAAAAGTTATTTGGCCTATTGGTAAAGAGTCAGAATATATCTGCACTGATAAGCAAGGCTTTCTCCAACAGAATAGTAATTATTTATTAGTAAAGCGATTCACGGCAAAAGAAGAAAAACGAAGGCTTCAATGTGGTATATACTTAGCAGAAGAGTACTCGAAGTATAAGTATATTAGCACTCAAAATAAACTTAACTTTATCAAGTGCGAAACTACTGAAGAAGTTTATGGGTTATATGTATTACTCAATTCTCAATTATACGATTCTTATTACCGAATATTGAATGGCTCCACTCAGGTAAACTCTACCGAAATAAACAACATGCCAGTACCTTCAAAAGATATTATCGTGAAGATGGGGCAAGAGTTGCAAGGCTTAGAATTGACGGAAACAAATTGCAATAAAATAATCAATAAATGGATAAAATTTCAAGCGTAAAACACATATTGCGTGCGATAGGCATGCCAACAGCGCAGCAATCAGATTTATGTGCATTGACTGTGCTTGCTATGGCGAACCTCAAAGAGGTAGACTCATTTGCTAGTGCAACAAATGATTGGATTAGAATCCATGATGTAATTGCTTTTGTAAATGCCAATTACAATGTTTCTTATGCAGAAAATTCACGAGAAACATTCAGAAAGCAAGCTATGCATCACTTTAGAACTGCTGCTCTTATTGAGGACAATGGTAAAGCAACCAATAGCCCCAACTATCGATATAGGCTTACTGCTGAATTTCTTAGTGTATTGAAAGCACCAAGAGATTACAATTGCAACATCGTTGGTGAAACTGATGCTTCTATCAAATCCTTTCTGTATAAGCATGAACGTCTTAAAGACATTTATGCCTCTAAAAAGGAAGTAAAGAAGATGCCTGTCAAAATCAATCATCAAGACTTTACATTTAGTCCAGGATCGCATAATGAGCTACAAAAGGCTATTATTGAGGAGTTTGCTCCTCGTTTTGCCCCAAATTCTGAGTGTCTTTATGTTGGAGAAACAACTCAAAAGGACTTGGTAAAAAACGTAGAAAAGCTGGCGGAATTGGGCTTTGAAATCACGATGCATAACAAGATGCCTGACGTTGTGCTTTACCGTTCTGATAAAGATTGGATTTACTTCATAGAAGCAGTAGATTCTGTCGGTCCAATGAGCCCTGCAAGAGTTCGAGATATTGAGATAATGACTCAACATGTGAAGTCTGGGAGAATATATATAACAGCCTTTCTTGATTTTGCTAAATACAAACGTTTCTCTGGGCAGTTGGCCTGGGAAACGGAGGTGTGGATTGCAGATATGCCAGATCACATGATACATCTCAACGGTGACAAGTTCATGGGGCCAAGATAATTTACAACCAGAAAACTATCAAATATTCAAAACTATGAAGAAGTTTATTTTATTGATTATCTAGCAGTTTCCCATTGTGCATATTCGCAAGAAATCAACAGTGAGAAAGATTTAAATGCCTTAATGGACAGTCTTACCCTTGAACAAAAGGATTCAGTACAGGCTCTTCAAAAGCTCTTTATGGAGACTATGGAAAAAAATCTTAGATTACAACAAGTCCATAATATTGGTGGAATACCATTTGGTATATCACGCGAAGATGCACTTTACGTTTAAGAAATAAATATGGTGAACTTGAATACAATCCTCAAAGTACTGTAGGGTCTGCTAATTTATTTCTTTCTATTGCTGTCCGGTAAGAGTTTTTCTGATGATAAAAATAAGGCTTCCCCCCCTTGCAGGATTTCAGCCTCTTTTGTTACTTTGCTTGTTGGAAAAAAACTAGTAACATGAGCAAAAGTACATATTTTACTGGATAGCCAGTCTATAGTCAGGGCATTAAATTACTGGATAAAGCCAATATCAACCTACGGTCTTTATCGAGGCAGCTCAACTTTGGTGAGCGACTGATGACCATCAGTGAAGGTCGTTTTCAACCAGAGTTCTTTATTGCGAATTCGAGGTAGAGTGCAACGAGTCACTTCGGACTTAGGCAACCATCGTAATTGTTCACGCGTGAGTTCTTTGAAACTTCCCTCTACCGTTGTCACCACACGATTTTGATAGTTAGAAGCAATAAAATCCTGTGCTGTGGGGAATGAAAGACGAGCTTGCGACGATACATCAACCGTATCTTTGGGAGCAGCCACGGCAAGTAACTGCAGGCGTGACACATTGGTTACAATAGTAGTGGGAACTTTGTAAAAATCGTATGTAATCTTAGGTGCGCCTTTCTCTCCATAGCTATTGGCTACAACCACAAACTCTTTGCACTCACCAGATAAATCCTCTGAAGCATAAAACGGATTAGCGCAATACAGAGAATTGGAGATTTCATAGATGAGAGGAAACCTCTGCGTATTCTGCGTTTTGATACGCACTTCTCGAGCAGAATAATACGTACTGATGGCACGATTTATGGGAATAGGTGCCACGCTATGAGTGGATTCATAGTCACTACACGACCACAAACTGAATGCGCTCAACAAGAGCAGGAGGCTTTTAACTGTTCTCATAACTAAGGTATTAAAGGAATTAGTAAGGAAAAGTGCCCAAAAATTGAAGGTTATTTATTGCGATTCAACAACGAGAAGGCATAGTCGCGCAGCGGGGTGGCATCGACGGAAAGACGCGGAAGTTCGCCTTCGGCTTCGTCAAAATAGGCAGCAATGCGCTGTTGGCAGCGTTCGGCTACGTTGTAGCGTGTGTAGACCGCCATGATGTCACTGATTTTCTCTTCTTCTGTGGAATACAAACCCGAAGCATCTCCGACTGGTGTGGAAAGTTTTTGCAAGAAGGTTTGGGCTTCCTCTGGAGTCATCTGCGCGGTGGCAGCGTGGACGAGGAAGGTCTTTTTGCCGCAGAGGATGTCACCCCCGATTTTCTTGCCAAACACAGCGGGATCACCGAAAGCATCGAGATAATCATCTTGAAGTTGGAAAGCGAGTCCCACCTTCTCGGCAAATGAATAAAGCACATCGCAATCATCGCTGGGCGCATCAGCCAAGAGGGCTCCCATCTTGGTCGCACAACCCAAGAGTACAGAGGTTTTGAGACGAATCATCTCGATATATTCCGCTTCAGTGACGTGGGTGTCTTGTTCAAAATCGACGTCGTATTGCTGTCCTTCGCAAATCTCGATGGCACTGTTGGTGAAAAGGCGCAAGGCTTCGTGCCAGCGACCAATGCCCGCGGAAGAAATGAGTTTGTATGCCAAAAGGAGCATGGTGTCGCCCGAAAGGATGGCGGTGTTATCATCCCATTTCTGATGCACCGTTTCACGACCGCGGCGCATATCGGCACGATCCATCACATCATCGTGCACAAGGGTGTGATTGTGGTACATCTCGATGCCGACAGCCGCTGAAAGCGCGCGGACATAGTCCTCACGATAAAGGCTGTAAGCCGTGAGCAGGAGCATGGGGCGCAAGCGCTTGCCCCCACCAGCGAGAATGTAGCGAATGGGGTCGTAGAGTCCCTTGGGACGTTTGGGATAGTTGAGGGCTTCAATCGCCGCTTCGATGTGTTTCAGCATGGGCATAGTTGGTGAGGTTTTGGCGACTCACGCTTGTGATGGTTAAGCATAACTCCATTTTGCGCTATGATAGCCAACAAAAGGGAAAACCTATGCGTGAGTACTTATTTCATAATTTGAATAGTCGTCTTGCGTTGTCACTGGTGATGCGCGACACTTCCTCGGGAGTCACTCCGTAGACTTCAGCCACTTTGTGGAGCACGAGGGGAATATGTGCTGGTTCGTTGCGCTTGCCACGATAGGGGGCGGGAGCCAGATAGGGGGCATCCGTTTCGAGAACGATGCGCGAAAGGGGCACCGTAGTTTCGAGGACGGCAGGAAGCGTGCTTTTTTTGAAAGTCACTACCCCACCGATGCCGAGATAGAAGCGTTCGAAGGCAAGGAGGTCTTCGGCTTCTTTGGCACTTCCTCCAAAACAGTGGAAGATGCCACCAGGGAGTTCGTCTTTAAGGGGCGACAACACCTCGAGCAATTCGTCATGAGCGGAGCGCATGTGAATGACGAGGGGGAGTTGAAAACGGATGCTCCACTCGGCTTGTCGGCGCAGCACTTCCATTTGTTCTGCTCTGCGCGAAGCATCCCAATACAAATCTACGCCCACTTCGCCAATCGCGATGAAAGGATTGCCCTCGACCATGAGCATACGCTCCATCTGGTCGAGTAGCGGAGTGGGATTAGGGGGTAGCTCCGTGGGATGCAATCCCATCATGGGGTGGCAGAGTTCGTGCCACTCATCGCAGACAGCCAACATGGGTCCAACGGTGTTGGCATCAATATTCGGCAGGAGGATTTTGTCGGCTCCAGCATCAAGGGCGCGCGCCACTACTTCAGCTCGATCTTCGTCGAACTCTTCGGCATAGAGGTGGCAATGGGTGTCGATAAACATTATTTGAGATGCACTTTGAGGTAGTTCAAGATATGGCTGAAAAGGTGATGGCGCGTGTTGCCACCATAGATGCTGTGATTGCGGTTGGTGTAGATCTGCATGTCGAAAGGCTTGTCGGCTTGTACCAAAGCCTCAGACATCTCAGCGCAGTTGCGGAAATGCACATTGTCATCGGCTGTGCCGTGAATGAGTAAGAGGTCGCCATGGAGTTTGGCAGCACGAGCAATGGGATTGACCGCCTCATAATTGGCATTTTCCTTGGGTGTGCGCATATAACGCTCGGTGTAGACCGTGTCGTAGTATTTCCAGTTGGAAGGCGCAGCCACAGCAACGCCACAACGAAAGACGGGGCGTCCGTCGGTCATTGCCATGAGGGTGTTGAAACCTCCGAAGCTCCAGCCCCAGAGTGCAATGCGCTGTGCATCGACAAAAGACAAGGTGGCGAGATATTGAGCAGCTGCCACTTGGTCTTGCGATTCGAGATCCCCCAAACGCAAGTAAGTGCATTTCTCAAACTGTGCACCGCGTGCGCCTGTGCCGCGACCATCGACAATGACACTGATGAATCCTTCTTCGGCAAGCACACTTTCCCACTGTCCTCCAGGATAGAAACCTGTGCTCCAAGCGTCTTTCACCTCTTGGCTACCAGGACCGCTGTATTGATACATCACTACGGGATATTTCTTCGTGGCATCGAAGTTGCGAGGCTTCAACATCCAACCGTTCAGCAGGGTGCCATCGGCGAGTTTGAACTGGAAGAATTCTTGTGTAGTACCGATTTTGTCGAAGCGTTCTTGCGCTTGCTTGTTGTCAATGAGGGTGGTGAGCACTTTGCCATTGTGACCATCACGAAGCGTCGTCACGGGCACTTTGGCGAGTGCGGAGTGCACATTGAGGAAGTAGCGGAAGTCGGAAGAGAAAGTCGCTGCACTCGTGCCACTTTCAGCGGTGAGGCGTTGCATCTGCCCTTTGACATTGGCAGAATAGATGGCAGTTTGCAAAGGACTATCCTTGTGTGCGGCAAAATAGAAACGTCCATTCTTGGCATCGTAACCATAGAAATTGCTCACCTCATAGTCGCCCTTGGTAATCTGGCTTACGAGTTGTCCGTTGAGGGTGTACCAATAGAGGTGTTGATAACCGCTCTTTTCGGAAAGCATGGCGAAGTGTCCAGGATAGAATTGCAAATCGGTGTAGGCTGATTCGCGGAGATAACGCTCATTGGTTTCGCGAAGGGCGAGTTTTGCCACCCCACTACGAGGGTTGACCATGTAGAGATCCATCTGCGATTGATGACGATTGAGGGTCACGACGGCGAGTTTGTCGGCATCGCTTGTGGCGATGATGCGAGGAATGTAGCCCTCTTCGGGAAGGGGCACTGCGAGTTGGCGGGTGGCGCGGCTCTTGAGGTCGTAGCTGTGGACAGACACGGTGGAGTTTTGCGCACCAGCGATGGGATATTTATAGTCGTAGGTGCCAGGATATTCGGCATATTCGGGATGACGTGGGGATTGTCCCTCAAACATCTGCATGCGATAGACGGGAACTTTGGACTCGTCGTAACGTACCCAGCACAACATTTGACTGTCGGCACTGAAGTCGAAAGAAGCATTGGTGGAGAATTCTTCTTCATTCACCCAGTCGGGGATACCATTGATGATTTCATTGCGCTTGCCATCTTTGGTGACTTGGGTTTCTGCATTGCCATAGAGGAGCTTCACGACAAAGAGGTTGTTGTCGCGCACGAAGGCAACGACATTGCCATCGGGAGAGAAGCGTGGCGACATCTGAGGTCCTCCATCGGAAAGGGGAGAGAACTTGCCATTTGCCACATCGTAGATGTAGTAAACGGCTGTGGAAGTGCGACGATAGACGGCTTTGGTCTGCGTGCGCAACAAGATTTTCTTCTCATCAGGACTCATGATGTAGCCATCAATGCGCGAGAGTTTGGTGGTGCCACGTGCTTTCTCTACATCGAAAATTACCCCAATCTCCTTACCCGTCTTGAACGAACTGCGCACGATGCGTTTGCCATCGCCAGAAAGTTGAGAATAGCTCTCACCATCGTTGAGGGGATGCACGCCATAAACGTGTTGAGGGGCGATGGTTCCGCCTGTGACGTCTTTAAGGGTGATGCCCGTGGTGGCAGATTGGGGTTGCGCTTCGGGAGAAGTAGCGGCAGAAACGGTGGTTTCTTGGCTAAATCCAAGCCCAAGCAAGAGTGTATAGAGGAGGGTTCTGATTTTAGACATGCGCATAATGTGGTATTATGAAAGAAGAAATAAACAAAGTAGAGGGGGAACTGGTGTGTTCCCACGATATTAAAGAGAAGACAAAACGTAAGTATTGATTAAGCCTCATCATCTGCACGCGTGGCAGAGAGACGCACGCTGCATCCTCGGAGGTCTGCCTCCATGGGGGGATTGTCTTTTTGCACTTCCACGGTGGCACGTTGCACTTGTGGGAAGTGACGGAAGAGTTGTTGCAACAAGCGCGCAGCAACGTGTTCCAAAAGTTGTGAAGGTTGTGCCATCACTTCCTTTGCCAACTCGTAAACATCGGCATAGCTCACCGTGCCTTCGAGCTGGTCGTGCTCCAATGCAGCACAACTGGGCGCAAGCTCTAGGAGAATCTGGAGGGTGAATTTGCCACCCACTACACGCTCTTGGGGCAATACACCGTGATGGGCGTAGAAGTGGAGATTGTTTAACCGAATCTCAAGGGGGGAATATTGAAGCAAAACTGGAGTTTGTGAACTATTCATGAAAAGAGGGACAAAGGAGAGGTGAAGCGGAAAAGATGTTCCGCATGCAACAGCCCAGAACTCCGTGGCACGATGAAGCGACCCGAAGCGAAACTGGTGCTATGAAAACAAGAATTGATGCTTGTGGCATCAATCTTGTGCAAAGGATTCGTCGGTGTCTCCCAAGTTGTGGGCATATTTTTTGAGGGCGCGCACTACTCCAGCCTTCCACGTGTTGATGGTGTCGCTTTCGAGCTGGAGAGAGTCAATGAGTCGAATGACATTCTCTACCGGCATACCATGGCGCAGCACTCCCGAAATGAGTTTGGCGTAGTTCCAATACTCCTTGTTGAAGCGTGCCGAAAGCCCTTCGACGGTGGTCTTGTAGCCTCTCCGATTTTGGAAAGAAAAGTCGTAACGAGATGAACCATCGTAATTGAGATTCTTGACTATCCAACCCGTATTTACGCTTTTGGGAAGCACGATGCCTTCTTCATCGTCTTGGAGTCCGGTAAAGATTTCATAAGGGCGCCCCTCAAGTAAGCCGACAAAAGCGACCCACTTCTCTTTTTTGTTTTGAAATCTCCACACATCGCAAGCCAAACTCTGTGGGCGATGCTCGATGCTTTCCATGAACTCACGCTCTTTGAGTTGCTCGAGAGCCAACTGCATGAGACCTTGCACGAGGGCTGGGGAAGCAGCACAAGCAGCGGAGGGGGTGGCGCTAGATTCAGAAGAGACAGCACTCTCTGCAGCAATCTGCGCGAGGCATGCCAGCACATCTTCTTCGGAGTGCTGCGCCTTCACCGCATCGAGCTGCGTCAAAGCGTGCGCCAGACGCTGCAAGTCGTTCTCGAGGGTCGGATTTTCGATAGATACAGATGGATTCATCATTCTGCAGACAGTTTTTGCCAAAAGGCATCCAAGTCATCCGAGAGACCTACCATGAGATCTTGTCCAAGAATCATGGTGTCATCGTCGATAAGGAAAAGTTCTGCCACCGTTTGTTGCTCATCGTCGAGCAAGACGAAAGAGCAAGGGCGAAGCACGGACATCGCCTCTAGGATGGGTTCGCAGCGTTTGAGGGCGGCGTGTAGCACGGGTTGGATAGCGGTGTAGAATTCTTCGCTACTATTGCCAATCCATTCTTCCACCACGCAGCGAGTAATCTCGCGCTCATCATCGTCGAAGACAAGGAGTTCTCCACTCTCTTGACGAACGAGCAGATAGAAGTCGGTGAGCACTGCATCCTCTTGAGGGATGGCAGCAAACTTTTCCGCAGTCTTCTTGAGAGCGCGTTCGATTTGGTGGAGGGTTTGTTCGTTGGTATTCATAAAATCACTGTTGTCAGATGACCATTTCTACAGCAAAGTTAGTGGCTATACAGCGAAATACAAAGATAAAGCTTGCTTTTTTTGCCAATAGGCAGTAACTTTGCCCTTAAAACCACGTTATTCTCTCTATTCATCGCCCATGACGCTCACCATCGACCTTGGCAACACGCGCGCGAAGCTCACGATTTTCGATGCTCAAGCCACTATTGTGGAGCATCGCTCAGTAGCTCACCACAATCTTGTGGAGCAACTGCATCAACTGCTCAGCGTGCGCCCAGAGATTCGCCGCATCTGCTGGTGTGCTGTAGGAGATATTCCGGCTGAATTTCCTGCGTTTTTGAAAAACTGCCGCTGTGCGGTGCAACAACTCAGTCCTACGGCTCTTCCCTCGGGCATCACCCTCGGTTATCGCACACCAGCAACCCTCGGTGCTGACCGTTTGGCAGCCGTGATGGGCGCACAATCCCTCCTCCCTCATCACACTGTGCTTGTCATCGATGCCGGCACCTGCATCACCTTCGACCTCTTGCTCTCCAATGGTCACTATTTGGGCGGCAACATCAGCCCAGGACTCGACATGCGCCTGCGAGCGATGCACGAGTTTACCGCACGCTTGCCCCTCATCAGTGCTGAAGGTGAAAATCCCGATTATGGATATGACACGATCACAGCCTTACGAAGTGGTGCGAAAAGTGGCATTCGTCTAGAAATCATGGGTTATCTTGCACAAGTGCGTGCAGAACACCCCGATGCTTGCGCTTTTTTAACGGGGGGCAACCGTTTCGACTTCGGCATTTCCACAGAAAGTTGCAACTTTGCAGATGAAAGTGATGCTATTGCCACAGATAATCGTATCTTTGCAGATGAATATCTCGTGGCACGTGGATTGAATGCCCTGTCATGATTTCCCGAGAAGATGCACTGGTTTTGCCTGTAGAATGAACCTTGCTTCTGTAGGGCTTACTTTTTCTAGATTGTGAGCACTCGTTGCTAGATGACACAAACTCGTAGGTGCCACGTATCCTTTTCGCTTTTCTCCACAAGACTCTATTGTATGAAAAAAATACTGCTCTCAGCTCTCTTGCTCTCCACCATGTCTCTCACCGCAGCCGCTCAAGAAACGGGGGTTAACTCCGCCTTCACACGCTATGGTTTGGGACGCATCAGCGATGGCTCGCTAGGTTTCAACAAAGCCATGGCAGGTACGGGCTATGCTTGGCACGATGGTAAGCAGCTTAATATGACGAACCCAGCTTCTTATGCACGTCTCGACTCGCTTACCTTCTTGATGGATGTGGCAGGCACGTTGCAAGCCTCTCGTCTTTCCGCCACAGGGCAGACTCACAGCACCAACAGCCGCGCCTTTTTCGATCATGTGGTCGGTGGTTTCCGCGTTCTTCCCGGCTTGGGAGTGAGCTTCGGTTTGCGTCCATACACACAAGTGGGCTATGAAATCACGAGTAACGATGCGACACTCTCCAATGGTTTCTCAGAAGTTACTGCCATTCGCACCTATTCAGGTGATGGTGGAGTGCACCGTGCCAACATCGGTCTGGGATATGCTCCATTGCGCAACCTTTCGTTGGGTTTCAATGCTAGCTATCTGTGGGGAGTCACCACTCACACTGCCACGACTTCTTTCACTGATGCCACTGTACCTAGCCCTCGTGTGGCTTACGAATCGGAAGTACGTTCTCTGCACTTCGACTTTGGTGCACAATACACCGCGCGTATCAACAAGCGCAATGCCCTCACCCTCGGCTTGACCTTTGCACCAAGCCATTCTCTCGCGGGCACTGCTTCGGTGGACAACCAAATCATTTCCAACAACCAAATCACCTCTTCCCACGTCTATTCTCTGACAGACGCTTATAGTCTCCCCACTACTTTTGGGGCAGGTTTGATGTGGCAACACAGCGACCGTCTTCGTGTGGCAGTGGACTACACGCACCAAGCATGGTCGAAGGCTACTCAAGCAGAAGCTCAAGCCAATGATGGTACGTCGGAGGTGACTTTTGTGAAATCATCTGCCAACTTGCGCGATTTGGATAAGATGTCGTTCGGTCTTGAATATGTGCCTGCTCCACAAGGTTACACGTGGGCAGGACGCGTGCGCTATCGTCTTGGTGCTAGCTACGCCACTCCCTACACTCTCATCAATGGACAAAAGGGAGCCAGCACGTTTGTTGCCACTGCTGGAGTGGGATTGCCCATCTTGACGAGCTACAACAACCGTAGTTTCCTCAACCTCTCTGCTTCTTACGAACAACTTCGTTCGAAAGTGGGTGGTTCTCTCACCGAGCGCAACTTCCTCCTCACCATCGGTGTCACTTTCAACGAGCGTTGGTTTAAGAAGTGGTTGGTAGACTAAGAAACATTAGTGGCGATATTAGTGCGACATCCCTTGAATTCTCCACAAGAATTTCCCACAAGTAGTCACGCCTTACGACGTCGCCCATCTACGGTTTCTCTCATTTCTCCTAACGACTCCAACCTCTTCCCCACTCTTTTCGCGTTTATCACTCACATGCGCCAACTCTGCTATTTCTTCCTTCTGCTGCTCGCCATCGGTCTTGGAGCATGTAGCAACGATGCTCCTCCGCAAGCCGCAGCAGTGCGACACCGCGACTCTCTCCCTCTCATGACAAGCTATGGTATTTCGAAGCTCATCAGTGATTCAGGCGTGGTGCGCTATAAAATCATGACAGAAGAATGGCGCTTCTTTGACCGCACACATCCTCCACGCAACGAATTTCTCAAGGGCATCTTCTTGCAACGCTACGATGCCCAATTTAATGTGGATCTCTACATCACTGCCGACACGGCATATTGGTATGACCAAAAGCTTTGGGAGTTGCGTGGACGTGTGCGAGTGCGCAATCTCCAAGATGGTACGACCTACACAAGTCAGCAACTCTATTGGGACAACGAGAAACATGAGTTTTATTCCAACGTCCCTATGCACATTGTCACTCCCGACAGAGATTTGCAAGGCGATCGCTTCCGTTCGGACGAACAACTCACTCGCTATGAGGTCCGCCGCACCCGTGGTTTCATCCCGATGCCTTCTAGCATGAGTAGCAATTCTTCTGGTTCTACCACTCCCGACACAACAAATACAGCGCAATAGCTTGAGCTATTGCGCTGTATTTGTTTTTCTAGCTTACTTTATTATTTAGAGAGTTCTATTCTGTTTTGGCTTTCTTCTTCCTCGGTTTAGGAAAAGGAAGGAGCGGTGCCAAGGTTTGCAACACTACGATAGCGTGCTGCCGATGTTCAACCGAAAGCACATAATGCTCTTTTGCTCCAGGATAGGGAAAGCCCGTTTCTGCCTCAGCCATCAAATCGGAGAGTGTTGGAAGCATTTTCACATACACGGTGTCATCACACACGAGTGCCACACACTTACCATCGAGATAAAGTCCATATTCTCCAAACATTCGTTTGATTTCCACCACCCCAGCAGTGGACACTTGCGCCACCACATAGTCTATAAATTCCTTTGACGTTGCCATAAACACGCTAACTATTTTATTGCTTATTCTTACTGTCGCCAAGCACACGGCTAGTGATCAAACAGACTTCCCCATCTGCCCTTCCTACCGAAGTACAAATGGGGAAGAAATCTATCATGCGTAGCTTTGTCCCAGACGGCAAAGCCTCAGCGAGGATATATTATTTCGCAAGCTGTTGTTGGATGTAAGCCTCCATCTTGGGAGTAGCTTCTTCTACGCATTCGAGCAAGCGGAATTGGTTGGCCGCACGTTCGAGGTTGTGAAGAGGATGCGTAGTCTTGTAGTAAGTATCGCCGTTGATGTAGTCTGCCAAGAAGCGGATAGACTGCATATAAGGGAAGAGAGCTACAGCATAGGGTAAATTCTCGATTTCGATGGGCGTGAGGAAGCTCTTGCCGCCAGCGAGATAACCACCAGCGAAGGCTTCGAAGACATCGAAACGGAAAGAGATATTCTCGAGGTTGGGATCGTCTTCACGCGTAGTGTTGGCAGCAGTGCGGAGGAAGTCGCCAAAGTCGGAGAAGATGAAGGAAGGCATCACAGTGTCGAGGTCGATAACGCAAAGCACATTGCCCTCTTTGTCGAAGAGGATGTTGTCCACTTTGGTGTCGCAGTGGCAGATGCGCTTAGGAAGTTTACCCTCACGATAGAGCTTCTCACTTTTCGTCATTTCGTCTTCGCGCTTAAAAATTTCTTCAAGCAAGTGAGCAACTGTGGATTCTCCCACACGTCCTACCTTGTCATCAGCAACAGCTTCTTTAAGTTGCTTCAAACGGAATTCAATGTTGTGGAAGTCCTTGATGGTTTCACCCAATTCAGCAGGAATATCTGCGAGCATACCTTGGAATTCTGCGAACGTCTTACCCACAATCTTGGCATTTTCGATGCTTACACCGCTCTTGGAAGTTGTGTCGGAAATGAGCACCATGACACGCCAATACTTTTCACCATCGAAATAGTAGTAAACCCCTTCCTTGGTGGGGACAAAATTCAACACTTTGCGATCGATGTCGGGAGTGCCAGCAGCTTCGAGCTTCTTGCGAATGTGAGTAGTCACTTCTACGATGTTGTTCATCAAGAGTTTGATGTCGGGGAAGATGGCAACATTTACGTTCTGAAGCACGTAGTCGGGGGTGCTGCCCGTGGTGGTTACAGCATAAGTAGTGTTGATGAGTCCGTTTCCGAGGGGACGAATATCGGCAATTTCACCTTCAATGGCGAATTGTTGAGCAATGTTTTTAAGTTGTTGTTCCATTGTATATGGGCATTAGTAGGATTATAGGGCGAAGTTACGCAAAAAATTCTGTTTTTGATCGCTAATACTCAGAAAAATGCAACTGCATTTGGCAAAATGAACCAGACTTACACAGAATCCGGCACGAAACGGACGAAATTTTCACGGAATCCGTCGAGAAATCGACAAGATTTTCACAGAAGCCCCATTTAGGAAAGTGCATTTTAGCGCACAAAAAAACGAATATCCTTCGAACATAAACAAGAAGAACACTTGTTTATCTCAAAGGAAATTCGCATCTTTGTATTGTAATCGAAAGGGGGGCATCCCTTAAGGATTACCGCAACTCAACCTAACGCGTAAGTGGTTGCAAGTTGAACCCTCAAAAGTAATAGCAATGTATTTAATCGATGTTTTCGGTTACGTAGTTGGGCTAAATGTCACATTCAAGTTCAGATTGCGCAAGCGCAGAAAGGGCGAAAAGCTCTAAACGCAAAGGGGAAGGGGTGAAAGCACCACCCCATACTTTTGAGGGAACACTGCAAAAATACAAACAAAATGAATAACATCCAAGAAACTCTCAGTAAAAAATCAAGAGGAGGTGCAAGAAAGGGGGCGGGGCGTCCTAGAACTATTGCAAAGCAAATCACAATAGGAATACCACAAGATGCTCTAGAGATTTTCCAACAGCAACCAAATAAGAACGCATTCATCACCGAAGCAATCAGACATTATGCAGCATTTTTAGCAAAGGAAGAAGGGTAAACTTAATCCATTTTTCAGACGAAAATGCGCAATAGTGTGTTTTTCTCAGACAAAAAAGACGCAATCAACTGATAGTCAAATACTATGTAGTCTTATCAGATAGAAAAGAAAATCCTCGCTCAGTATTCTCGGGGAAAACTAAGCGAGGAAGAAAGAGTTTAGCGTTAATACTTTTACGCTATAATGACCGATTGGCGATTATTCGTTGACCAAAGACAAGAAATGATAGTCGCGAGAGTAGCGCAGGTTTTGAGCATCGAAGGCTTCATCGTAATTGATGGTAACATCGGTGATGTTGCCTTGTGCATCATACACCGCCTTATAGACGGGGTTAATGAAACCCTTGTAGGGTGAGAGTTTCAAACGCGCATAGCGTTCGAGGATTTCCTTGTGCACCTTGGCATCTACTTGCACACCGTAGGTTTCTACGAGTTTGCGCGCACCTTCGTAGTCGCCTTCGCTCTTGATGCGCTGAATCTCGGCAAGGAGATTGCCAAAGAGATGACGCATCTCGGCATAGTCATTGACGCGAACAAAGGTCTTACCCTTTTGCTTCACCAATTCCACACAGGGTTTAGCGGTCTTTTGCGACTTGGCTTGTTCCAACACCCAATGTGCAATCAAAGCGCGGTTGCGCATGTGAGCTTCTTCGATAGTGTTGCCAGGTTTGATGCGCACCAACTGGGTGAGGGCTCCGTTTTGGATGTAACTATAATAGGAAGCTTTGTGAGCGTCCATGTTGGGGGTGAGTCCGAGTTCTACGAGTTTGGGATCAGCCAAATAGTAGAGCGCGAAGAGGTCGGCGCGGGCTTCTTCGATGGTGGAACCATAGGATTTCAAAGAGTCAGGGTCAGTACCAGGGAGGAGTTGTCCACTACCATGGCCGAGACATTCGTGGAGATCGGTGTGAAGGTCGTCGCAGCGGTCGCCATACTTGAGCACCAACTGGCGAGTTGGCTCGTCGATGATGAATTCCTTATCCATGCCACTACCATGAGCAGCCTTAGCATAAGCTGAGGTGAGGTTGGAAATGGTGACAGACTTAGAACCGAAGTCACGACGAACCCAATCGGAATTGGGGAGGTTGATGCCGATGGCAGTGGAAGGATAGAGGTCACCAGCGAGGATAGCAGCTGTGATCACCTTAGCCGAGATGCCCTTTACTTCCTTTTTCTTGAAGCGCGCATCAACGGGACTATGATTTTCAAACCATTGTGCATTAACTGCCAACTGATGGGCGCGCTCTGTAGCAGCAATATCCTTGAAGTTCACGATGCTTTCCCATGAGGCTTTCATGCCGAGGGGGTCACCATAGGTTTCAGTGAATCCGTTGACGAAGTCCACCAAACTCTCCGTGTCTTTGAGCCATTGAATAGAATAGTGGTCGAAGGTGCGGAGGTCGCCCGTGCGGTAGTATTCGATGAGACGACGGATAACACCTGCCTGTTGTTCATTTTCTGCAAAAGGTTCTGCAGCTTCGAGATGCTTGACGATTTGCTCGATGGCTGTGCCGTAGAGTCCACCCACACGCCAAACGCGTTCTTCGAGGAAACCAAATTCCCCACGCACCAAACGAGAGTTCAAGCCCATCATCACCGGACGAGGATCGCCAGCTGGTTTGCGCTCTGCATAGAATTGCTCTGCCTCAGCTTGGGTCACATCGTGTCCGTAGTAGTTGCCTGCGCTGGTGAGCACGAGGTCGTCGCCATCTTTCTGATTGACACGCATTTTGAACGTGTTGGGATTGAACATAGCATCGAGCACTTCGTCTTCTACCTTATAGTTAAGGCTTGCAAGCGTGGTGCGCAACCATTTCTCAGAAAATTCGGGAACGAACTTTTCATTGCCGTAGTGGTGATGGATGCCAGCAGAGAACCACACGCGTTTGAGATAGAGCGTGAGACCTTGGAAATCTTTTGACTTGCGGTCGCCCTTGTAGTCACGATAGACAGTTTCGAGCAAATCGCGGATGCGGAGATTGTAGCGTCCGTTTTGATCGAAGAGGATGTCGCGACCTGCGAGTGCAGCTTCTGAAAGATGATAAATGAGCGTTTTCTGACGCAAAGAGAGTTGCTCAAATCCTTCCACTTTGTAGCGGAGCATTTGGATGTCGGCAAACTGTTCGTTGGTGTACTTGAAGTCGTCGGTTTGGGCAGTTGCGGACAACGCGCCGCCAGCTCCCAAAGCAGAGAGGGAAATAAACATAGTGAGTAAGGAATGCTTCATGCTTTATAGAAATAGAGTATGAATAATATCGTAAGGTTGGGGGTGATTGTCAGCATCTATCCATGATTATCTGGCAAATCTCCCTTCATTTAAGTCAATAGTCCTAGTGTGCGAAGCTGCGCAGCAACATCTGCTTTACCATCATTGACAATGGCGATATCGGCAAGCTGTTGCTTTTCGGTTTCTGGCATTTGCAGGGCTATCCATTTCAAGGCCGTGGTGTGGTCGATGTGGTCGCGCTCCATGATTCGCGCTATGCGTTCTTCTTCTGGACAAGTGACGAGGAGGCTTTTGTCTACTAATCGTTGCCAACCGACTTCAAAAAGGAGAGCGCACTCCATATATATAATAGGAGCATCAGCATGTTGCGCCACAAATTCGCGCCAGGCTTCCTCCACGCGTGGATGAACGATTGCATTAACCCGCTGACTGTGAGCTTCGCCTTGGCAAAGATATGCTGCAACTACAGATTTCACCAAATGTCCCTCCGCATCATAAACCTCAGATCCCAACAAGGCACACAGCTCTTCTTGTACTGCAGAGTGGGTGCGCATAATCTGTTTTGCCGCATCGTCAGCATAGAAAATCGGAGCTCCCTGCTGTGCTAAGATACTGCAGACATAACTTTTGCCAGAGCCTATGCCACCAGTGACACCGAGGGTTTGCGAAGGAGAGGTCATGAATACTATCGATAGGAAAATGATGACGTGAAAGATAGATAGAGATACCGAGTAGGTAAAACTATTCCGTCTCGCTACTCTTCTCTTGGATAATGAATTCCACTTGTTCGGGACGCACGCGCACACGACGCACTCCAGGAGGAGTAGAACGCGGACGCGCCGTAAAGGTATTACCAGGAAGATTAATCAAGTCTTCGTAGCGCGCAATGATGACAAAGCTACTAGCAGTGATTTTCTCATGATCACGCACGCCCACTTGATATTCGATGCGCACCTTCGAAGGATTAGTATGGAGACTCTTAGTGGCTGGGAAGTTCACGCCTTGCACAGGCACTTCCACCACGCGATCAATCATGCGGTCGGTGATGATGCCCACTCGGATACTAGAGAGTACGGACTTTTTAGCATCAAGTGCCACATATTTCACTCCAGGCACTTTCACAAACCGACAACGCATCGTGAGCGTATCTTTGACATTGCTCAGATGAACGGGATTGAGTCGTGCGAACTGCATGGTGTCAATGATGTGTTGAGGACCATAAACCATCACGCGTGGATGGGCGATTTGGGTATCTACCCAAGTGTAACCGGAATCAGGAACAACTGTGCCTTGAAATTTCACGTCGAGCATCCTACCTTTATTATAATAGTTGTAGTAGATGTCGATGTTGTCAGGACGATATCCCACGAGTTGAGTACCATCAAGCGTAGAGGAAAAAGATTTGAGCAAATCGCGCGTGCGCAGCGTGGCATGTCCTCTACGATTTTCTACATCTTTCCAATGAATGACCACAGAGGGGAAATTGCGAAGGTAGCGATAACGCAGCAGAGTTACCCCTTTGTCACGAAGAGTGACATGAATGTAGTCGGGAGGTCCCGTGGTGATGTCTACATTGCTGGGCACATCGACCAAACGCACCCGGAGCGCAAACTCGCGTTCATAGGTGTCGTTGAGTTTCTGAAAAACCCAAAATGAAGCAGAGAGGAGCAGAAATAACAAAAACGTGAGGAACTGCCTATTGTAAATACGATGTAGGCAGTTCTTCACGAATTGAAGTAGGTCAAAATCACTACGCATGCTGGAGGAGATTTTGGAGAAGAGGGAAAAGAATTCCCATAAAAGAGAAGAAACCAAGTGTGGACGAGTCTCACACTTGGTTTCTGGAGTGAGCTACACTATATTATGCTTGCGCGGGTGTGGTGCCCGTGGGGTTGATGGCAGCCTTTTCAAAACGGAGGTCTACGCCAGTAGCCACGTGGAGCGTCACAGTGGTGTCGTCCATGGTTTTGATGGTGCCATGAAGACCGCCGATGGTCACTACAGTTTGTCCCACAGTGAGGGAATTGCGGAAAGCATTGATTTCCTTTTGCTTCTTTTGTTGTGGACGGATCATGAAGAAATACATCACAGCACCAAGTGCCACAAACATCAAAATAGTGGGCAACATAGAGGGTTGCTCAGCAGCAGCTGCAAGCATTGCGTTGAGAATAGTAGTCATAAGAGGATAAATGATTGAAAATTTTGAAGAATCAGATTACTTAAGCAGCACACCATCTTCTTGGAGTCGCTTGGTGATGCCATCGATCATGCCATGGATGAAACCAGCGGAGCGAGGAGTGCTATAGATTTTGGCAATGTCAAGATACTCATTGAAAGTGACATTGAGCGGAATGCTGGGAAACTCAAGCATCTCAGCCAAAGCGATTTGCATAATCACCAAGTCCATGAACGCAATACGGCTAAACTGCCACTTCTTTGTGCCTCCCTTGATAAGGTCTCTCAGTTCGTCACAGCGTTCAATGGTGGTTTTGAACAAACGTCCTGCAAATTCTTGGTCTTCCTGAGCCGCATAAGCAGGCAGCAATTCTTGTGCCGCACCATTCTCAGGTTGGAAACGCTTGATTGTTTTCAGCACGAAAGAGTCCACAATCTCCTTATCATCGTTCCAATAGAGGCTTTGTTCTTCGAGCAAAGCGTCAAATTCATCAGACTTTTCTATGTGGTTCTTGTAGAGTTTTCGCACAAGCTCGCGATCCGTTTCGTAATCGTGCTCCTTCGTGTCGACATAACGCAAGAAGAGGTCGTCGCTGAGCCAAGCATCATAAATCTTTTTGAGGAAAATGTCTTCGTTGTTCCAGTTCCACTTCTGAGCAGCTTCAAATTCGAGCAGAGCTTCGTTCTCCGAAAGTTGTTTCAAGAAAAGATTATTAGCCAAGAGACGATCATTGGAAGGTGCATCCCCTCCACCCACTCGTTGCTTCTTGGCTTCGCGAGCAGCATCCACTCGTTCTGCTCTACGGCGAAGTTCAACCAAGAGCAGGAGCATAAGACGATATAAGTCGTAAGCCTTTTGAAGGCTAAAGTCAAGTTCTTTCAAGGCTACCTCTGTAGTTTTGCCTTCGTTCTGATAGTAGGCATAGATAAGCTGAACTACTTTCAGACGGATAAGTGCACGATTAATCATTGTCGCAAGATTTAATTCTGGATATGTCTCCGTTGAGACTGTTATGTACCCACAAAGATACAAATAAATGGTGAGGTGAAGAAGTAATACCTATCGTTTTCGCTAGAAAAAACAAGAATGTAATAGAAATCGCAGTGCAGACTACAAAAAAAGCTGTTATTCGCTTGGTGCTTCTCAAAAAAAAATGCAATTTTGCTGCAGAAACACTAGAAGCTATTCGCTCGACGCGTATGGCTTCTCCAAAACTTAAACACTGCATGAGCACTCCTCTTGAACCATGGAAAGAACAAGCCGAAAGTGACATCTTGTTTTCACGAGTTGTCAAAGCCGGTAAGCGTGTCTACTATATTGATGTCAAAAGCGATCGTCGCGGAGAATACTACTTGGCGATGACCGAGAGCAAGCGAGTTAAAGACGGCTCGGAGAATGAGCGTCCAGTTTTTGAAAAACATAAAATCTTCCTCTATCGCGAAGATATGCTGAAATTCTTCGAGGCATTTGGAGATGCGGTGCATTTTGTGGGAGAACACACCAGTTTGACGCGTCGTCATAATGATGCTGGACAGACTTTCGACACCAGCACACAACAAGAGTCTGACGCAGCAAGCACACTCAGCACTAATTTTGACATAGAATTTTAGTCTAAAGCTCTGACAAAACTCTATCCATTTAGAGCTCAAGCTCTCTGAGTCTCACTTTACGATTCTTTTCTTTCGCGTCGCATCATCATTACCGATGCCGAACAATAAGTAGGAACTCAATAGCGGAAAATGCGCTTCATAGCTGCTTTTTCTGCCTAAAATTTGCGCAATCAACAGATAATGCGTAAATTTGCAGCCGAATTTGTCCTCCATAGGTCTAAATAAGACCACTGTGTGATGGCGAATTATACAAAATCTATTGTTTAATTCAGAGTAACACAACCCAACTCATGAAGTCAATCTCTATTACTGGTACTAAGCGTACCGACCTCGGTAAGAAGGCTACCAAGGAAGTTCGTAAGCAAGGTCTCGTTCCCTGCGTAATCTACGGTGAAAAGAAGGATGCTAACGGTGCTCCCGAAGCTCTCCACTTCCTCGTTGACGAAAAGCAAATCAACAAGGTGGTTTACACTCCCGAAATCTACTTGGTAAACATCAACATCGATGGTCAAGACTGCCAAGCTGTGGTAAAGGAAATCCAATTCCACGCTGTAAAGGACAACGTGCTTCACGTTGACTTCTACCAAGTGAACCCCACTAAGCCCATCGTTATCGGTGTGCCCATCGCTCCTACAGGTCTCGCTGAAGGTGTGCGCGCTGGTGGTAAGCTCGTTACTATGGTACGTAAGCTCAAGGTTCGTGCTACTGTTGACGCTATCCCCGAAAAGCTCACCATCGACGTGACTAGCCTCGGTCTTGGTAAGTCTATCAAGTGCGGCGATCTCTCTTACGAAGGTCTCGAACTCGTAACTCCTAAGGAAGTAGTTGTTGTAACAGTTAAGATGACCCGTGCTGCAATGGGTGCTGCTGCTGCCGCTGCCGCTGCTGCCAAGAAGTAATAGCGCATTTCTGTGCAATCCCCTATGTGCCAGTGCCCCTTGGGGTACTGGCACCTTTTTTTATCCCTATTTCTCCCTATTTAGACGTTAGTCATTAGAAATTTGACGTTAGATGTTGGGCATTTGACGTTAAACATTAAAGCTAACCTTTCGCCTCCTCTACCCACTGTCTACCATTTTCGGTGAGCAAGGTGAAGCACCCACCACAGCGTGCGATGCGCTCCCCTGCCCCTCCCACAGTGGAACATACAAAAGGAGTTGTTTTCTATCATTTATATGACGCATCTCATCGTAGGACTCGGCAACATCGGCGCAGAATATGCCGGTACGCGCCACAACATCGGCTTTGACGTAGTGGACAAACTAGCTGCCGATGCAGGAGCCACCTGGGAAGACCGCCGATATGGCGCTGTCTGCACCATCCGTGTCAAAAACCAAGTACTCGTTCTCCTCAAACCCTCCACCTACATGAACCTTTCCGGCGACGCTGTGCGCTATTGGATGAAGGAGAAGAAAGTAGATTTGCCCCAAATGCTTGTCATTGTGGACGATCTAGCCCTTCCTTTCGGACAACTTCGCATGAAAGCTAGCGGAAGTGAGGCTGGACACAACGGTCTGCGCCACATCACACAAGTGTTGGGCACCCAGGCTTACAATCGACTCCGCTTTGGCATCGGCAACGACTTCCCACGTGGTGGACAAGTAGACTTTGTGCTTGGACATTTTGAAGGAGAAGATTTGGCAAAAAAGCCAGAAGCCTTGGCACGCGCTGCAGAAGCTGTCAAAAGTTTTGCCCTTCAAGGTCTCGATCGCACGATGAACCTCTTCAATCGCTAGACGAATCCACCACCTCATCCGTCGCAATCATCTGCCACTCTCTCGAGTGCCCCACGGTTTCCCACTTTCGCCATCTCATTCCTCACTCTATATTGCTTATGCCAACAGAAGCTCGCATAGACAAATGGCTTTGGGCAGCACGCATCTACAAGACGCGCACGCTGGCTGCCGACGCCTGCAAAAACAATCGCATCACCATCAACGGTGCTGCGGTGAAACCTTCACGCTCTGTCAAAGTGGGAGACGAAGTCGGGGTGAAAAAGGCGCCCATCACCTACACCTTCCGCGTGCTTCAAGCCATTGAAAAACGTGTGGGGGCAAAACTCATTCCCGAGATTTTGGAAAACATCACCGCTCCCGAACAATACGAATTGCTGGAAATGAGTCGCATCAGCGGATTTATCGACCGCGCGCGTGGCACAGGACGTCCCACTAAGAAAGATCGTCGTGCCCTCGATGACTTTGCAGACGTTCCCCTCTTCTTAGACGAGGATTTCGATTTAGAAGAAGACTAGTGCTTGTACCTCCTTCTCCTGTTACCAACAAAAACGTTGGACTTTCTCCAAAAAACGTGGGAGATTTTCTGAAAAACGTTGGACTTTTTCCAAAAAACGTCGGAGTTTTTTTTTGAAAACGTGGGAGATTTTTTTCGTCGCTTAGAGAGGTTCCTTTTTCTCCTTGCAAATGAGAACTTTAGCTGTCAAACGGACACAGTGGTTCACTGCAGTATTTTCTCATTTCACAGCTTCATTTATCCTTACAAACTAAGGGGCACCCCTGTTTCAGTATTGAAACAAGGGTGCCCTTTTCTCATTTTCTTTCCTTAACCCCAAATAAAATCTAGCGGAGGATGCGCTGAAACGACAGACGAAGTCCGTCTACAAGTAGCAAGCTATCAGACAACTGTGTGGGAAGTGCCAACAAGTACTTGATCGCTTCTGTGGTAGCCAACGCTCCCAGCAAAGCTGGTGTGGTGGTCATCACAGGAATAGGTGCGCTGCACAAATCTGCCTTGTCTATTGCCGTCACTTCATTGTCATCAATCGGAAATAAATCGCCGTAAGTGGGATGCTGTGCATCGAAAAGTGCGATTTGTCCTTGCCAACCTTCCACAGAGATATAGAGCCACGGTGTGGAATGTGCTTGGGCATAGCGATCGAGCAAGCGTCGGGTGGACTCATTGTCGGTGGCATCAACAATTAAATCACAGTTGTCTAGTATTTGCGCTGCATTTTGCTCCACCAATCGCTCGGTGCAGACCAGAATGTCGCAATCGGGATTGCTAGCGCGCAGATGTTCTGCAGCAAGTTGAGCTTTGCATTGTCCGATTTGCGACACGGTGTAGAGCGTTTGTCGAGGGAGATTACTGAGCGAAACGACATCGTTGTCGCAAATCACCAGATGCCCCACTCCACTTCCCACCAAGAGGGGCAAGAGTGTGCAACCTAGTCCGCCAGCACCGACCACCACAACGCGCTTTTGAGCGAGGAGAATCTGACCTTTTTCTCCCACTTCGGGCAGGAGCAACTGACGCTGATAACGTTCTCTAAAATCATTTGACATCATAAAAAAGGGGCGGTTTTAGTATCCAAGTTGATCAGTAGATTCTGAACAGATTCTACTTTGATGGAGGCACAGTTTGTAACATAGATTTCTTAGCCTTTGCAGCGGGCTTCAAGGAATGCCTCATAACCATCCATCCCAATCTTTCCACACAGGTTCATAGCCCACAGAGCGAAGGTATTGCGCAAATGCTTCGGGACTGCGACTGTCGTTGATAGTGAATTGCTCCAACTCCTCGTGCTCCTCCGCATATCCTCCTGGTTCGGTGTGGCTGCCGGCACTCATACTGGTGATCCCTAAGGTGAGCACATTGTTGCGAAAGGCTTCCGACTCACGAGTGGAGAGGGAGATTTCGAGATGCTGATCGAGCAGGCGAAAAGCCAATATGAGTTGAAGCATTCCTTTGTCGTCGATGGGGCAAGCGGGATTGTAGCCTCCCACAGCAGGACGCAGGCGCGGAAGAGAAACGGAATAGCGCGCTTGTCGATAGTGGCGTTTGAGATAGCTGAGATGCAGGGCGGTAAACGCACTGTCGGTGCGCCAATCTTCGAGACCGAGTAGTGCACCAATTCCTATTTTTTCGATGCCGGCTTGGGCTATGCGATCGGGAGTTTCGAGACGATAGCGAAAATCGGACTTTTTGCCAGCAGGATGGTATTCGGGATAGCGCGCTTCGTGGTAAGTTTCTTGATAAACACAGACGTTGCTGATGCCAGCTGCTCCGAGTGCGGCATATTGTTCGGTGTCGAGCGGTTGAACCTCGAGAGATAGTTGCGCAAAATGCGGTCGCAAATGTTTGACCACTTCGAGATAATACTCCCACGAACGCCGACTATTGTCCTCACCACTCACCAACAAAAGATGGCGAAAACCGAGTTGCTGAATGGCTTCTACTTCGAGATCAATTTCTGCCAGTGTCAATCGACGACGATGAATTTTGTGTTCCTTGCTGAATCCACAATACACGCAACTGTTGGAACAGATGTTGGAAAGATAGAGCGGAAGATAGAGTTGCATGGTGCGACCAAATCGTTCGAGGGTGAGTCGGTGCGCTTCTTGCGCCATCGGTTCGAGATAGTATTCCGCAGCAGGCGAAATGAGCGCAAAGAAATCTTCGACATCGCGGTGATTGTGGCTCAACGCGCGCTCCACATCGGCAGATGTTTGCGCATAAATGTTGCGTCTTACCTCCTCAAAATCGAATTGACGTAAGAAATCATAAGCCGTGTTGTAGTTCATCTGAGTAAGATTTTAGTCGAAAAGAAAAGCGGTGAGCGGTGAAGAGGCTTGGGCTTCTGCACGTTGAGGGGCAAGTTTGGCGAGATAGGCTTCGCGTCCGGCTTCTACACCAAGACGAAAAGCGCGCGCCATTCGCTCAGGATCACGCGCCACGGCTATGGCGGTATTCACCAACACAGCATCGGCTCCCATCTCCATACACTCCGCAGCGTGACTGGGACTTCCCAATCCTGCATCGACCACCACGGGAATGTTACTTTCGGCTATGATGATGCGGAGCATGGCGCGCGTGTCTAGTCCGCGGTTGCTGCCAATGGGGGCAGCAAGGGGCATGACAGTGGCACAACCCGCTTCTTCAAGACGTTTGCAGAGCACGGGATCGGCTTGCACATAAGGCAAAACGACAAAACCACGCTTCACCAAGGCTTCAGCGGCTTTGAGGGTCTCAATGGGATCGGGCATGAGATAGCGCGGATCGGGATGAATTTCGAGTTTCAACCAGTTGGTTTGCAAGGCTTCTCTACTCAATTCTGCGGCTAAAATGGCTTCTTCTGCAGTGCGCGCGCCACTGGTGTTGGGCAAGAGATTGAGGTTTTGTTTCAGCAAGGGTGCAATCATGTCGTCGGCGGTGCTGGCAGAAAGTTCCACGCGCTTGAGGGCTACGGTCACTAACTCTGAGCCCGAGGCTTTGGCAGCAGCAGCCATGAGAGAAGAGGAAGAGAATTTTCCCGTACCTAAAAAAAGACGAGAAGTGAAAGTTTTGTCGGCAATGGTCAACATAGTTTTGAGATTTACTGAAGAGGGAAAGACGAGTTGGGAAGAGAGGATGATAAGGAGGGGGTATTTGCAGAAGAAATGGCACGAATTAACGCTCCACTCATGGCAATGCCGTAGATGCCTAACGCATCAAACAGTGGAGCTTCGTCGGGACGAATGCCACCAATGGCATAGGCAGACAGGGGATAATCCGCTAAGTGCAAATCGCGATAGCCTTCGATGCCGAGGATGGGGGCTAAACGCTCCTTGGTCTGTGTGAAACGATAGGGACCTACGCCCACATAGTCAATGGGTTCACAGAGAGCAGTTTGCAAATCGGCTTGCGTGTTGCAGGTGCGACCTATCAACGCGGCATCTCCGAGGAGTTCACGCGCCAAAGAGGGCGACATATCTTCTTTGCCGAGATGCACTCCATCAGCACCGATGGCGCGTGCCACATCGACATGGTCGTTGATGAGGAGGGGGACGCCATAGTTGCGGCAGAGCACTTGAATTTCTCGAGCGGTGGAGAGTAACAAGGACTTGGGCGCATTTTTCATGCGGAGTTGCACGATGTCAGCGCGCCCTTGCGACAACACGGCTTCGGTCTGTCGTAGCACCTCTTCGGTGGAGGAGGCATGGGTGATGAACATACGATGTCCCAAGTGGGCTTTGCGGCTTTGCGTGGGTAGGGCTTGATGACTACGATAGTGCGCCACAGCGCGCTGGGCAGCACTCATGGCATAAGACAAAGATACACCATTAGCGAGATGAAAAGCCAAGGTGGTGCCATAAAGACAACCCGTGCCATGGCGGTCGATTCCCACCATCGGGTATTGGCTCTCCACGATTTCTCCTGTGGGAAGATATGCTCTGTCGGTGATGCTGTCGGCTGTGTGCGCAATGCCTTTGCAGACGATGGTGATGTTCCAACGACGGGCAGCGATTTCAGGAGACAATTCTCCCAAAATCAGGGTTTGTTCATAGCGGTTGGGCAACAAGAGGTCTACACTCGCAGCGGCTTGTTGCAAGGATTCGCAATCTGCATCAGGCAATAAATCATAGCCAGAACTTGTGCGCAAAATGGGGTCCCAAATGATGAGGCTATGAGGATAGTGTTCGCGCACTTCCGCACAGAGGTCTTGCAATTGCTGCAAAGAGGCAACAAGTCCTATCTTGACGACATCTGGACCGGACTGTGATTGGAGAGCGGTAAATTGTTGGATGATTTGCTCGTGGCTCACAGCCGTCATTCCCAAAAACTCTGATGAGTTTTGCTGGGTGATGGCTGTGGGAATGGCGAAACAACACGCTCCTAAACGCTCAGCATGGCGCACATCGGCGGTGATGCCGGCTTGACAGGTGGGGTCTATGCCACCACACAACAGCAAACGTGGACTACACATTTGGTGCACTGCGCCTTCGAGTTGATGGATGCTGAGTCCTTGCCAATGCCCTAAACTGGCGACTGCGGTAAATCCTAAGCGCAGAAAGTGATTGGCATTGGAGGGTTGGATTCCTCCTAAAGCGACAAAAGGACAGGGGGATTGAGCGCATATTTGCTGCAACTCAGCAGTTGTCCACGTGCTGTTGCCATATCCAGGTTTACTCAAACTTTTGGCTACGGGACTGAGATAGGCGTAGTCGGGCAGAAAAGGGAGTTTATGGAGTTCTTCAACACTGTGACAACTCACACTTAGGGTTTGGTCGTCGAAGAGTTCGGGACGATGGGTGAGAGATTGCCAACTTTTGACGGAAAGATGCAATCCTCCAAGATGATACTGGCGGACAAGGTGGCTGTGTTCCGACAAGATGCAGCGATGGCGCAGCGTTTGAGGGATATTTTCCAACAAACGTGCGATTTCGTCTGCGGTGGCTTGGGGTTTTCGGATGTGCACCTTCCCAATGCCTAACCGCAACAACGCGCTAATCCATTGCCCCTCGGCAGCAACATTTAGTTCGGGGGCAGTGATGACGATATGATGTTTGGGGTGCATGGTGTTATGCTTTTAGTGGGTCCTCACTGTGGTGGCAGTTGCAACGATGGTTGGCTGTGGTTTCATTATCTGCTTGTTGCTCACCATCTGTGTCTACCCTGCTTTCAGAACACGGGGCAACAAAGACATCTTCTTGTGATTGCAGAATTTTGCGGAACTTACGGTTGGCGCGCATAGAACAGAAATGCTCTCCACACATAGAACAGAAATGTTTCTCTTTTTGAGATTCTTCGGGCAGAGTTTGGTCGTGAAATTCTTGCGCGCGCTCGGGATCTAACGAGAGGTGGAATTGATCGCGCCAACGGAATTCAAATCTGGCTTTGCTCATGGCATAATCGCGCATGAAGGCTGCGGGATGACCTTTGGCTAAGTCTGCAGCATGGGCTGCCAACTTATAGGTGACGACACCTTGTCGCACATCATCTCGTTCGGGCAAACCGAGATGCTCCTTTTGAGTGACGTAGCAGAGCATGGCAGTACCGAGATGTCCGATGATGGAGGCTCCAATGGCTCCAGTGATATGATCATAGCCTGCGCCGATGTCGGAAACTAAGGGACCGAGGGTGTAGAAGGGGGCTTCATCACAATCGAGAAGTTCGCGCGTCATATTCTCGGGAATCATGTGCATGGGTATGTGTCCTGGACCTTCTATCATGACTTGCACATGGTAGCGCGCAGCAATGCGATTGAGCTCTCCTAGGGTTTTCAATTCTGCCATCTGCGCGGCATCGTTGGCATCGTGGATGCAACCTGGACGAAGACCATCACCCAACGACAAGGCTACGTCATAACGAGCGGCTATCTCGCAGATTTCTTCAAAGTGGTCATACAGAAAACTCTCTTGATTCTTAGCCGTGCACCACCCTGCCATGATGGCTCCTCCACGACTCACGATACCTGTGAGACGGCGTAGGGTGAGTGGGATGTGTTGCTGGCGAAGACCAGCGTGAATGGTGAAGTAGTCTACACCTTGCTCGGCTTGTTCGATGAGGGTGTCGCGATAGATTTCCCAAGTGAGGGATTCTACACGACCATTCACTTTCTCCAAGGCTTGATAGAGGGGCACTGTGCCAATGGGGACGGGACTATTGCGGATGATCCACTCGCGGGTTTCGTGAATGTGCTTACCAGTGGATAAGTCCATCACGGTGTCGGCTCCCCAACGTGTGGCCCAAACAGCTTTTTCAACTTCTTCTGCTATGCAACTGGTGGTAGCGGAATTCCCGATATTCGCATTTACCTTACAGAGAAAGTTGCGACCGATGATCATGGGTTCACTCTCGGGGTGATTGATGTTGGCTGGGATGATGGCGCGTCCTGCGGCTATTTCATCGCGAACAAATTCGGCTGTCACCACGGTGGGAAGCACCGCTCCTTGCGGATCTCCACCTAAAACGTGACGCTCTGTGACGGTTTCGAGCATCTGGTTTTCGCGCATGGCAACATACTCCATTTCTTCGGTGATGATGCCACGGACTGCATAATAGCGTTGGGTAACGCACTTGTCTTTGGCACGGAGGGGATGGGTTTGGATGTTGGGATAACGCAAATGCTGTAGCGATTCATCAGCTAGACGCTCACGAGAAAAACAACTGTCTAAACCGGCTTGCTGCTCGGTGTCTTGACGACAATCTATCCACGCTGCTCGGAGTTTGGGAAGTCCTTGCTCGAGATTGACTTCATAGGCTGCATCTGTGTAAGGACCGCCGGTGTCGTAAACGATTACGTCCGGATTGGGAGTGTAAGTGCCATCGTCGTTACGCGTAGCTGTCAATGGGATGCGACGCATTCCAACACGAACGTGTGGGAAACGTGGACTGGTGGCATAGATTTTCTCTGAACCGAGAAGGGAACCGTGGGTGACGATGTCTTGAATTTGCATAAGGATTGAGTTTTTCAGAAAGAAAGGACTGGTGATAAATCAACCAATGGAATTAGATATTGAGCATTAGTATGTGTACCCTTGAATGATAATGTATTTCGGAAAAGTCTTACATCATGATTCAGGAAAAAAAGGAATGCGCTATCGCACTACTGTGTAATGAATAGAAACACTAATGTGTGTTTGATATGGGCATAACAATGCTTATCCACCAAAAGTAGGATGGATAACCAATAATTCATCTCCTTCATGCAAAGGAGTATGAGCAAATTTATCACGAGGAATAACTTTTGCATTGACGGCAACTGCACAATGGGTTGCTAAGTCAATACGTAGGTGTTGAAAAACTTCAGCAAGCGTACAAGATGGTGCTACCTGCTGAACTTCACCATTTAGAAGGATCTTCATAACGGTCGCATTTAGAGTATAAATTGTTAGTCTATTATTAAATGCGACTCTAAGAGCTATTTGCTTTTCATTCTCTCTCGAATGAATTGTCTCGATGAAACTAAAAGCTCAATAGAAGATCATAGTGGAGGTTGGACTCAATGCGAAAAAAGTTTCGCAGTTCACCGCACTCTTTGCCTACGCCAGTATTATCTGGATCAGGTCTTTGGGTATAATCTCAGCACAGTATAGAACGATTCACTCATTGCTTTACAAGCACTTCACGCAATGTTCCCATATCCCTACGTAAAAGTCATACCGTAGATGATGTGATTGGGAGAAACATAGCGGTTCTATACCAGCACCCCTTAGAGTTGCTGTTTGCAAAGTTAAGACTTTTCTGCGAATAACAAGCAATAGAAAATAGTTTTTATCCACAAGCAATAAAACAGCTCTTAAATATGAACCTCAAAACCGATCTGTTAAAGCAACAACAGCACGTGCGAACTCATAAACCACAGCTGGAATATAAACACAAAAAAGCCCCGAGTTCATTTAGAACTCAGGGCTTTCGTAAAATGGCGGCGACCTACTCTCCCGCGGGTGTGCAGTACCATCGGCGCGGTCGGGCTTAACTTCTCTGTTCGGAATGGGAAGAGGTGGAACCCCGTCGCTATAACCACCGGAAATATCTCTTGAACATGCAACGCTTTCGCATTCTCCTTGTAACTCTAACTTTAGTCTTCTTATTCAGAAAACAAGCAAACAAAGCAGCTTTAAGTGTATTCCACCAAAGGAATAGAAGTTTCGGGCAATTAGTAGTGCTCGGCTTTGACGTCACCGTCTTTACACCTACACCCTATCAACGTTGTAGTCTACAACGACCCTTATGAGGAAATCTAATCTTGTGGCCGGCTTCGCACTTAGATGCTTTCAGCGCTTATCCGATCCCGACGTAGATACCCGGCGGTGCAGCTGGCGCCACAACCGGTAAACCAGAGGTCAGTCCAACACGGTCCTCTCGTACTAGTGTCAGAGCCACGCAAATTTCCTACGCCCACGATAGATAGAGACCGAACTGTCTCACGACGTTCTGAACCCAGCTCGCGTGCCACTTTAATGGGCGAACAGCCCAACCCTTGGGACCTTCTCCAGCCCCAGGATGTGACGAGCCGACATCGAGGTGCCAAACCACTCCGTCGATATGAGCTCTTGGGAGGGATCAGCCTGTTATCCCCGGAGTACCTTTTATCCTTTGAGCGATGGCCCTTCCATACGGAACCACCGGATCACTATGCTCTGCTTTCGCACCTGATCGACTTGTAGGTCTCTCAGTCAAGCGCCCTTTTGCCATTACACTCTACGGCCGGTTACCAATCGGCCTGAGGGCACCTTTAGAAGCCTCCGTTACGCTTTTGGAGGCGACCACCCCAGTCAAACTACCCACCAAACGCGGTCCTCTCATCTGAGAGTTAGGAACCAGACAGCCAAAGGGTCGTATTTCAACAGCGGCTCCACAAACACTGGCGTGCCTGCTTCATAGCCTCCGACCTATCCTACACATCGACTGCCCAATTACAACGTTAAGCTATAGTAAAGGTTCACGGGGTCTTTTCGTCCCATCGCGGGTAATCGGCATCTTCACCGATACTACAATTTCACTGGAATCATGGTTGAGACAGTGCCCAGATCATTACACCATTCGTGCAGGTCGGAACTTACCCGACAAGGAATTTCGCTACCTTAGGACCGTTATAGTTACGGCCGCCGTTTACTGGGGCTTCAATTCAAACCTTCGACCGGAGTCTAAGCTCTCCTCTTAACCTTCCAGCACCGGGCAGGTGTCAGACTGTATACTGCATCTTTCGATTTTGCACAGCCCTGTGTTTTTGTTAAACAGTTGCCTGGGCCGATTCTCTGCGCCTCACATTACTGTGAGGACCCCTTATTCCGAAGTTACGGGGTCAATTTGCCTAGTTCCTTAACCATGAATCTTCCAAGCGCCTTAGTATATTCTACCCGACTACGTGTGTCCGTTTACGGTACGGGTATCTTTGCTGTTAAGCTTAGCGGATTTTCTCGGGAGTAGGATTACCTTCACTATTACATTGTCCGAAGACGCTGTATACTATCGACTTTCAGCTCAGATGGTGGATTTGCCTGCCATCCTCATAACCTACAATCTTTAACGAGCTATTCCGTCAGCTCGCGGAAGTGTCACTCCTCCGTCTCCACATCGCCAACAAAGATAGTAACGGAATATTAACCGTTTCTGCCATCGGCATCACCATTAGGTTGAACCTTAGGTCCCGACTGACCCAGGGACGATTAACGTTGCCCTGGAAACCTTAGTCTTTCGGCGAGAGTGCATCTCACACTCTTTATCGTTACTTATACCTACATTTGCTTTTCATGAAGCTCCAACAGAGGTTATCCTCTATCTTCAAGGCCGCATGAATGCTCCCCTACCGATATCATTTGATATCCCACGGCTTCGGCAATAGACTTTATACCCGATTATTATCCATGCACAGTCCCTCGACTAGTGAGCTGTTACGCACTCTTTGAATGAATGGCTGCTTCCAAGCCAACATCCTAGCTGTCACGGGGACCACACTTCGTTAGTTTAACTTAGCCTATATTTCGGGGCCTTAGCCGGTGGTCAGGATTCTTCTCCTCTCGGGCGTGGACCTTAGCACCCACGCCCTCACTCCCGGGCTTAGCCTGTGTGCATTCGGAGTTTGTCTGGACTTGATAGGCGGTGAAGCCCTCGCATCCAATCAGTCGCTCTACCTCACACAGGGAACGCCCGAGGCTGCACCTAAATGCATTTCGGGGAGTACGAGCTATCTCCAAGTTTGATTGGCCTTTCACTCCTACCCTCACCTCATCCAGAAGCTTTTCAACGCTTATTGGTTCGGTCCTCCATCCCGTGTTACCGGGACTTCAACCTGGACAAGGGTAGATCACTTGGTTTCGCGTCTACCACCGCCGACTATGCGCCCTATTCAGACTCGCTTTCGCTTCGGCTTACGTGCTTCATAGCACTTAACCTTGCCGACGACGGTAACTCGTAGGTTCATTATGCAAAAGGCACGCCGTCACACCATAAGGTGCTCCGACCGCTTGTAGGCGTACGGTTTCAGGAACTTTTTCACTCCTCTAAAAGAGGTGCTTTTCACCTTTCCCTCACGGTACTGGTTCGCTATCGGTCTCTTACGAGTATTTAGCCTTGGCGGATGGGCCCGCCGGATTCAGACAGGATTTCACGTGTCCCGCCCTACTCAGGATACCACTATGCTTCATACGATTGTCGAGTACGAGACTGTCACTCTCTATGGTCGCTCTTTCCAAAGCGTTCCTCTAACTGTAATTCTTGCAACGTCGTGGTCCTACAACCCCATATAGACCGAAATCTATATGGTTTGGGCTCTTCCCCGTTCGCTCGCCACTACTAGGGGAATCATTATTATTTTCTTTTCCTAGGGGTACTAAGATGTTTCAGTTCCCCCCGTTAGCCTCCCGCATTTGCGGGATAACAGGTCTTCAACCTGCTGGGTTGTCCCATTCGGAAATCTGCGGATCAATGGTTATTTGCACCTACCCACAGCTTATCGCAGCTTATCACGTCCTTCATCGCCTGTAAGAGCCTAGGCATCCACCGTACGCCCTTAATTACTTCCTTTTCCTTATTCTAGACGTTAGGAATTAGACGTTAGACCTTAGTCTTTGCTAATCCTTTCGTAACTAGAAGGTGGGAATATACTTAAAGCTGTACTTTCGTTTACCTTTGTTTCGTTACTTGGATGATTCTCTGTTTTCGCATCTCACCTTGCGATGGATGGAAACAAGAATCAACTTGTTGCGTGTTCAATATGTCAAAGATCTCTTGCTCTGTCATTATGCTTTGATGTCTTATCATCATTGCGACTGAGCAGTAGAATGAGTGGAGAATAACGGATTCGAACCGTTGACCCCCTGCGTGCAAGGCAGGTGCTCTAGCCAGCTGAGCTAATCCCCCAAATCTTCGGAGCGCGGTGCTCCGTTTGCAAGTAGTCCCAGGCAGATTTGAACTGCCGACCTCCACATTATCAGTGTGGCGCTCTAACCAACTGAGCTATAGGACTGGCAGAAAAAATCCACGCAAGTCAAACTACTTCAGAGCTGCTCGGCTTCATCTTTCTCTTATGCTTAGCATAACCTATTGCGAGAAGTATAGGTGACAATCTTCTAAATTGTACCATTTTCTTTTATTTCCATTCAAGTAACCAGGTAACTGAACTTCCAGAAAGGAGGTGTTCCAGCCGCACCTTCCGGTACGGCTACCTTGTTACGACTTAGCCCCAATCACCAGTTTTACCCTAGGCCGACCCTTGCGGTCACGGCTTTCAGGCACCCCCGGCTTTCATGGCTTGACGGGCGGTGTGTACAAGGCCCGGGAACGTATTCACCGCGCCATGGCTGATGCGCGATTACTAGCGAATCCAGCTTCATGGAGTCGGGTTGCAGACTCCAATCCGAACTGAGAGAGGTTTTTAAGATTAGCATCCTGTCACCAGGTAGCGACCTTCTGTACCCCCCATTGTAACACGTGTGTAGCCCCGGACGTAAGGGCCGTGCTGATTTGACGTCATCCCCACCTTCCTCACATCTTACGATGGCAGTATCCCTGGAGTGCCCAGCATTACCTGATGGCAACCAAGGAAAAGGGTTGCGCTCGTTATGGCACTTAAGCCGACACCTCACGGCACGAGCTGACGACAACCATGCAGCACCTCCAAGAGTGTCCGAAGAAANGATACCACTATGCTTCATACGATTGTCGAGTACGAGACTGTCACTCTCTATGGTCGCTCTTTCCAAAGTGTTCCTCTAATCGTATTTCGTGCAACGTCGTGGTCCTACAACCCCATATAGACCGAAATCTATATGGTTTGGGCTCTTCCCCGTTCGCTCGCCACTACTAGGGGAATCATTATTATTTTCTTTTCCTAGGGGTACTAAGATGTTTCAGTTCCCCCCGTTAGCCTCCCGCATTTGCGGGATAACAGGTCTTCAACCTGCTGGGTTGTCCCATTCGGAAATCTGCGGATCAATGGTTATTTGCACCTACCCACAGCTTATCGCAGCTTATCACGTCCTTCATCGCCTGTAAGAGCCTAGGCATCCACCGTACGCCCTTAATTACTTCCTTTTCCTTATTCTAGACGTTAGGAATTAGACGTTAGACCTTAGTCTTTGCTAATCCTTTCGTAACTAGAAGGTGGGAATATACTTAAAGCTGTACTTTCGTTTACCTTTGTTTCGTTACTTGGATGATTCTCTGTTTTCGCATCTCACCTTGCGATGGATGGAAACAAGAATCAACTTGTTGCGTGTTCAATATGTCAAAGATCTCTTGCTCTGTCATTATGCTTTGATGTCTTATCATCATTGCGACTGAGCAGTAGAATGAGTGGAGAATAACGGATTCGAACCGTTGACCCCCTGCGTGCAAGGCAGGTGCTCTAGCCAGCTGAGCTAATCCCCCAAATCTTCGGAGCGCGGTGCTCCGTTTGCAAGTAGTCCCAGGCAGATTTGAACTGCCGACCTCCACATTATCAGTGTGGCGCTCTAACCAACTGAGCTATAGGACTGGCAGAAAAAATCCACGCAAGTCAAACTACTTCAGAGCTGCTCGGCTTCATCTTTCTCTTATGCTTAGCATAACCTATTGCGAGAAGTATAGGTGACAATCTTCTAAATTGTACCATTTTCTTTTATTTCCATTCAAGTAACCAGGTAACTGAACTTCCAGAAAGGAGGTGTTCCAGCCGCACCTTCCGGTACGGCTACCTTGTTACGACTTAGCCCCAATCACCAGTTTTACCCTAGGCCGACCCTTGCGGTCACGGCTTTCAGGCACCCCCGGCTTTCATGGCTTGACGGGCGGTGTGTACAAGGCCCGGGAACGTATTCACCGCGCCATGGCTGATGCGCGATTACTAGCGAATCCAGCTTCATGGAGTCGGGTTGCAGACTCCAATCCGAACTGAGAGAGGTTTTTAAGATTAGCATCCTGTCACCAGGTAGCGACCTTCTGTACCCCCCATTGTAACACGTGTGTAGCCCCGGACGTAAGGGCCGTGCTGATTTGACGTCATCCCCACCTTCCTCACATCTTACGATGGCAGTATCCCTGGAGTGCCCAGCATTACCTGATGGCAACCAAGGAAAAGGGTTGCGCTCGTTATGGCACTTAAGCCGACACCTCACGGCACGAGCTGACGACAACCATGCAGCACCTCCAAGAGTGTCCGAAGAAAGATCTATCTCTAAATCTGTCACTCTTAGTTCAAGCCCGGGTAAGGTTCCTCGCGTATCATCGAATTAAACCACATGTTCCTCCGCTTGTGCGGGCCCCCGTCAATTCCTTTGAGTTTCACCGTTGCCGGCGTACTCCCCAGGTGGTATACTTAATGCTTTCGCTTGGCGGCTTACATTATATCGCAAACCGCGAGTATACATCGTTTACTGTGTGGACTACCAGGGTATCTAATCCTGTTTGATACCCACACTTTCGAGCCTCAGCGTCAGTTGCAGCCCGGACACCTGCCTTCGCGATCGGAGTTCATCGTGATATCTAAGCATTTCACCGCTACACCACGAGTTCCAGCATCCCTGTCTGCACTCAAGACTACCAGTTTCAATGGCTAACGATGGTTGAGCCACCGTCTTTCACCACTGACTTAATAATCCGCCTACGCTCCCTTTAAACCCAATAAATCCGGATAACGCCTGGACCTTCCGTATTACCGCGGCTGCTGGCACGGAATTAGCCGGTCCTTTTTCTGAAGGTACATACAATAGAGGACACGTCCTCTTTTTTATTCCCAACTAAAAGCAGTTTACAACCCGGAGGGCCGTCATCCTGCACGCTACTTGGCTGGTTCAGACTTGCGTCCATTGACCAATATTCCTCACTGCTGCCTCCCGTAGGAGTCTGGACCGTGTCTCAGTTCCAGTGTGGGGGACCTTCCTCTCAGAACCCCTACCGATCGAAGGCTAGGTGGGCCGTTACCCCGCCTACTACCTAATCGGACGCATCACCATCTCATACCGATAAATCTTTGGTTATATCACCATGCGGCAACATAACAACATCGGGTATTAATCTTACTTTCGCAAGGCTATCCCCGAGTATGAGGCAGGTTTGATACGCGTTACGCACCCGTGCGCCGGTCGCCATCAGAAGAAGCAAGCTTCTTCCATGCTGCCCCTCGACTTGCATGTGTTAAGCCTGTAGCTAGCGTTCATCCTGAGCCAGGATCAAACTCTTCATTGTAATATAATAATTTGTTTTGATTCTGTATAAATTGCTCAGCTTCCTGTCTTGTTACTTTGGATTTGGAGTAGAAATTGACGGTACAATTCATTTTACCCGAAGCACTTCTGCTTCATTGTTGATTGTTCCTTGTACTTCTCTACAATCTGTTATGTAATCGTTTCAATGACTTCGCAGCTCGTTTGCTGCTGTCAGGCGTTCAGGTTGTCAAGTCTCATCTAACTAAGCACGTTGTATCTTAGCAAGTGACCCTTGCGTCCCGATTGCGATGCAAAAGTACGGCAAGATTCGCAAACTACCAAGACTTCCTACAAAAAAATCGCAGAAAAATTTTAGATAGTGCGATTTTGCAATCTCTAGAGTTTGCAAAAACAAGACAAATCCTCGATAAACGCCTAGAAGAACCTCTCACAGACTTAAAGTCAAAAACAGACTAAAACGAGCATCAGAAGTAGAAAAGCCGAAATGTCCGCCATATTTACAAAGCACTCCCCCCCCCCCTCATTTGGTGCAATGCCTTCTTGAAGGGGACATATTGAGAATATATCAATAACTGAAGGCAACCTCTCTCTCCTCTAGTCACTATTTCATCGTAAGATAAGCCATGAATCAACTATATACAAGGGGATATCGCCAATCCTTAAAGCAATGACAAGAACATCTTATACAACTTTATATGGAAACGACTTTGCATTCTAACAATCATTCGACACTCTATTATTGTTTTTTTTCGGCATCATATATAGACAAATGACAACTTCAAAACGAAAAAAGTGCCAAATATCGTTTGATTTCCGCACATTAGAAATATTTTTTCTTGTCATTGTTTGAAAATGAACTACCTTTGCGTATGGACTTAGCCATATCGTGACACCTAAATTAGACTTACTCTTTGTTTTTGCATGACAAAAACAAGAAAGAAAGAGAGCATAGACAACCACTAGCTTATCTTCATTGCACCAAAACTACGGAAAGTTACTAGGCAAGTGCAATCGCTATTTCCCATCACAGAACTTTCACAACCCTAAGCGTATGCAAAAATCATTACTTCCCCTATTTTTGTCGATTTGTGCTGTCGTGCCCATCGGGATCTATGCAGCTAATGCGCTCCAACATCGCGTCATTGTCGGCACCCTCGTTGGAAAGACGGACAATCTTCCCATTCGTAATGCCGACGTTCGCACCAAAGGTTCACGCCCTTCCGTTGCCACCACCGACAGTTTGGGTCGCTTCACCCTGCGCACTGAAACCAATGCCACCGACAGTCTGCATCTCACTGCAAGTGCTTTGGGATACGAATCTCAATCCTTTGCGGTGGCTCTGAAGAATAACGGCGACACTTTGCACATTGGGGAAGTATCGCTCAACAATAGTGACGTCCTCCTTAGTGCAGCCGAAGTAAAAGCCGTACTGGCGCGTATGGAACAGCGTGAAGACACCACTGTGTTCAACGCAGCAGCCTTCCGCACAGCAGAAGGGTCTTCCTTGGAAGCGCTCATCAAACAACTTCCCGGTGCGGAAGTGGGCGCCGATGGTAGCATTAAGGTGAATGGCAAAACCGTGAAGGAATTGCTCATCAATGGTAAGGACTTTTTCAAAGGAGATACCAAAATCGCGATGAAAAATCTTCCCGTCAATTTGGTTTCTAAGGTAAAGAGCTACGAAAAGAAGAGCGATTTAGCAGAGCAAACCGGCATAGACGATGGCGAAGAAAGTTTTGTTCTCGACATCTCCACCAAGCGCGAACTCAACCAAACACTCCTAAGCAACATTGAAGTAGCGGGTGGACGCGATGACGAAAAGAACAATCTCTATCAGACCAAACTTATGTTGATGCGTTTCACCGACAATAGCCGCTTTGGGTTCTTTGGGTCGCACAACAACGTCGGCGATCGCGGTTTTGGAGGTCCTCGTGGTTTCATGTCCAACAATGATGGCCGCACCACCTCCACCATGGCTGGTTTAGATTTCTCGTGGGACAATGGCATCAAGCGCTTCAAGTCGGGAGCATTTGAAATTGGGGGTAATGTCCTCTATTTTCGCAACGACAACAACACCGAGAGTATCACCACTAGCGAAACCTTCCTCACAGCTGGACGCAAACCCAGTTTTTCCAACTCACATAGCTTTGCCAATAATCTCAGTCAAAGTGTTCGAGCTTCTTTTCGTCTAATGTGGAGCCCAGACTCTATGACTTCTGTGACTTTCCGCCCCAACTTCAACTGGAGCAAGGGAAATTCTAGTAGCAACAAGCGAGCTGCCACTTTCGACAGTGATCCTTTCGCTTCTTTGGGTGTGAGCAGCACCGACGAAGTGCTCGACCGCGCCTATGCAAGCACCACACGCGGCACTGCCGACACCTTGGTCAGCACTCTCCCCTATCTGGTCAATCTCAACAACAATAACAAGTTGGGCACTTCCTGGAGTCATACTTTTGAAGGAGAACTCAATGTAACGCGCAAGCTACCAGGTCGCACAGGTCGCAGTTTGAGCGTAGAAGCGCGAGGCAAATGGGAGGAATCAGGCTCCACCAGCTATAGCCTTGCCGACATTCATCGTCGTTTGCGTTTCGATGACACCCAGTCTGTGCTTGCTCCCAACGGCACGCACCAATTTTCTAACCGTCCTTCCACCAGTTGGAACTATCGTTTGGGGGCGTCGTATGTAGAACCCATTGTGGGAAAACTTTATGGTGAACTTCGCTATTCCTATCAGCACCGTGTCACCGATGGCCATCGCGATCTCTACAACCTCACTTCCCTATCGGGCTACAACACCCTCAACGATTACATCACCGCCAACGGGAGTTTGCCCGAAGCCCTATATAAGTTGAGTAGCGAAGCTGTGCAAACTCAAGTAGATCCAGCACAGTTGCTCGACCGTATCAATACCAACGACCTATACGCAGCCGCGCGTGATGCCGCAAATTCGCAATCCGCCACCTACCACTACAACACTCACCGCGCAGAAATCGGACTCCGCTACAACACTAACCTCATCAACCTCAATGTGGGTCTGCGCTATATGCCCGAGAACACGCGTTTGGACTACACTCGCGGCTCAGTGGGACACATCGACACCACTCGCACCGTGCAAACCTTTGCGCCCAACCTTCGTTTGCGCGTCAAATTCTCTAAGACGCAGCGTTTAGATTTCTTCTATCGTGGAGAAACGAACCAACCTTCGATGACCAACCTGCTCAATGTGGTGGACAACTCCAACCCTCTCTACATCACTGTGGGTAATCCTGGTTTGAAACCCTCTTGGAACGACAATTTCCGTTTGTTCTACAATGGCTACAACACCGAGTCGCAACGTGGCATCATGGGTAATCTCAGTTTCACCAACGAGCGCAATGCTGTGACGCAAATGCTCATCTACGACGATGCCAGCGGTCGCCAGTTCACACGTCCCGAGAACATCAATGGCAACTGGAGCGCTAATGGAGGATTCACCTTCAACACTCCCCTCAATGCTTCCAAAATGTTCACCATGTCCACTTCGACCAACGTGAACTTGTCGCGCTCTGTTGGCTACATTGCCACCACCTCACAACCCATCACCCTCGCCGACGCGCCTAATTTGTCACAGGTGAATCAACTATTTGCAGGTGCAGTGGCACAAAAGAGCACTAACCGCATCAGTGGTTTCTCCGAGAAACTCGACTTCTCCTATCGTCGCGACTTGTGGGACGTGACCCTCGATGGTCGTGTGTCTTATCAGCACTCACGCTCCTCACTCAACCCTAGTCAGAATCTCGACACTTGGAGCTACGACTATGGTGTTTCCACCAACATCACGTTGCCTTGGAGCATCAGTTTCTCCACCGACTTGCGCATGACTTCTCGTCGTGGCTTTGCTGCTTCGGAGCTCAACACCAACGAACTCGTATGGAACGCCTCTCTCTCAAAATCCTTCTTGAAAGACAATGCACTCACCATGCGCCTTGAAGGTTTCGACCTGCTCAATCAGCAAAACAACATCAGTCGTTCACTCACCGCTTTGATGCGCACCGACACCAGGAGCAACATCCTCAACACTTATGTTATGCTCCATGCCATCTTCAAACTCAATGTCTTCGGAGGTGCTAAACTTCCCACTCCTCCCGAAGGTGGTGGCCCTGGAGGTCCTGGCGAGCATCGTGGACCAGGCAACTTCCGTCCTTCTACTCCTCCCCCAGGCGGCGGTCACATGTTCTAATAGTCAACTATTTTGTACGTTATTTCAGCACAACATCAATCGTTGATTTCCCCTCTCAGGAGCTTCCTCACGCAGGAAGCTCCTGCTTTTTGTGCACAACAGTCGCAAAAATATGCGTCCCCCACACGGACAATGTTCAAAATCACTAGATTTCTTGCGCATTCCACATTTTTTCAAGCAAATTTAGGTGGTTTATTTTGAAATTTCTTTCGTAAATCGTATATTTGCAGAATTAAAAATCAGCCATTCTCGCATATAAGCCATACGGTGCAGCGAGGTTCTTTTCCCCACAAGTTCCGCCGTTTGCGGAGCATGCGCCTTATCTCTAACCATGAAAGATGTGGCTGTCACATCTCAAACAACGATATGTTATGACAAACCGACTCCAACTTTTGGTCAAGAAATTTGCAGACGGGCGTAACACGCGCTTTGCAAGTTTACTCGATACGAACGAAGCGCGAATTCGATCGTATCTCACGGGTACGGTTTTACCCAAGTACGATTTTCTAGCTGCCATTAGCGAGCGTTTGGGGGTATCGGTGGATTGGTTGCTCACAGGGGAGGGAGAAATGATGAAAGCCGATCGCGAATCGGCAGAGAGTGATGCCCACAGAGCCAATCGTTTTGAAGCACTTCCCGTGTATGACAACGATTTTACCTGCGGATTTGAAGAAGTGAACAATGAGCAACCTCCAGTGCCCAATTATTACATGGACACGCCACTCAACCGCTCAGCTGATCTTTGGTGCTCAGTGCAAGGCAAAAGCATGTTGCCCGACCTTGAGCCTGGCGACAAAATTGCGCTCCGCCAGTGCTCGCTCGAGAGCTTCGAGCCTGGACACATCTATGCCGTTGTCCTCGACGACCTACGCACGGTTAAAAAACTACGTCGCGTACCTGGCAATCCCGAATTGCTAGAATTCATTGCTAGCAACCCCGACTATGGTGTGGAACGCTACCCCATCAGTCGCATCCAACAACTCTATCGCGTGGTCGGAAAATTACACACTTTCTAAGCGCGCTGTGCCCATTTCAAAACACTCCCCATCGTTCTCTTCCCTGCGAACGATGGGGAGTGTTCATTGTGGAGATAAGCCCCTTCAGCTGACGCCCTCCTCTTAAACCTCTTATTTTGTGATTTGTTCGGTTTTTCTTTATCAAGCAATTTTAAGACTTACGCATAGACTGGATGTCCGGTATAATGCGTACTATTGCTCATGTTACTAGTGTTTTTATCAATTTGCAAAGTAACAAAATAGGCTGAAATCCTGCAAAAGGGCTTCAGCCTTGTTTTTATCACCAGAAAACTTTTACCGGACAGAACTAAATCGAACAAGACTCGGGTCTTTCATGCCTCAACCCCTAGCAAAGATACGCAGTATGACCGGTTGGGAAGACCCTGAGCGAGTGCAAGGGATGCGAAGTTAAAACTATAACCCTGCCGCGCCAACGACGAGGACGGAAACCGTTCCCCTGTTCATCTTTATGCTCCTCTGTTGACAGGAGTTGAAGGAACTCAACAGGCGATACCCAAAAAAACTTCCCCACTTTTTGCTGAAAGTAGGGAAGTTTTGTTCGAAAACAGAGCACTTTTCGCCGTTACTTGCGGGCTTTCCGTTTGCGGGTGCGTTTCCACCACAGATAGTAGCCTGAAAGTGGGAGAGAGGTGCCGAAGAGAGCCGCGAAGAATTGGAGGATGCGCATCGGCCATCCACCCCATCTGCCCGTGTGTACGGAGTAAATCCAACCGCGGATGCGCTGTCCGCGCTCGGCACTGGCATAGAGTTTTTCCTCGGTGACGTGATGACCGGTAGAATCGAAGCTGTAATGATCGGTAGCACGGACATTGCCCCATTCGCCAAGCGACACACTGCCGCCTTCTTCGTTCACTTCCACGGCATCGGCTGTGGGGTATTTTTGACGAAGTTGGTCGGCTGCGGCTTGCCATGCGGCATAAGTGCGTGCATCGGGGCTGGCGTTTTCGTCGACCTCGGGCATGGCTTCGGCCTTGGCACCGTGTTTGGGGCGACCATGATGGCCTTTGCCACCCTTATGTTCACCGCCGCCGTGACCGCCTTTGCGTTGCGGAGGTTCGGCACCCAATACTTTATAAAAACCCTTCTTATACCAATCGAACGACCACGTCAAACCGGTGACCGCCATGGCAAGCAGCAGCACAAAGAGGTAGGCGCCACCGATGGTGTGGAGGTCAAACCAGCGGCGCTGGCGTCCGCGGCGAAGGTGGATGGTGAGTTGTTTGCGCAGACCGCGCGTGGTGCGTGGCCAGAAAGCCACGAGACCCGTGATCAACACGAACAGAAACATGAGCGTGCTCACGCCCACGATGAGTTTGCCCCACCAGATACCTTCGCCCTCGTGGGGAAAGTCGAGCAACCAGCGGTGGAGTTTGAACATCACTTCGAAGAAGGAGAGATGTTCTTTGGGACCGGCGACACGACCTGTGTAGGGATCCACGAGCCACTCGGTACGCGGAGGCGCAGAGAGGTTGAATTCGTAGTTGCGCGTGCTGTCATTAGGAATGCTCACGCCCGTTATGGTGACACCCGGTTCAAGATGCGGCTCGACACGCTGCACTAATTCCGGGAGCGACAGGCGACCTTGCGAAGACACTTGGGCTTCGTAACGATCGTGGTAGGCGCATTCCGAAATTTCGCCTGCAAATTCAATCATAGCACCCGAGAAACAGATGAGCGCGATGACCAAACCGAAGGGAACAGCGAGCCAAAAGTGGAGACGTTTGAACGTTTTTTTCATGTGTGAAGCTTTTAGAGCCAAAGTCAGCAATAGCGCGCCAGTCACTACAGTGACGGCGCGCCAGAGCGGGAGTTTCGGCGTAGGAACGTAAGAATAAGCGTGCGGAGCAATCCGAATAATCAATTAGAAGGGAAGCAGACGACCGACCGCATTGAGATGAGTGGCCTCGACTTCCACGCCACGGGTGGCGACACCAGTGGAGAGATTGATCTGGTAGATGGCGGGATTGCCGGTTTTTGTCATGACAGGAACGTAAGCTACACCGTTTTCGGCAAAGGGACGGTTACCCAGCGACACAACATCGGCGGGGAGACCAGTGACGGAGATGAATTTACCGCTCTTGGCGCTGAAAATGCCAAGTTCGTTCGCCAGATCTTGGTTCGTGAGCTGACCATATACCTTATTGTAGAGGTAGAACAGGAAGTTGTCGCCACCAACGGGGAAGGTGCGTTGGAAGGCGCGACCACCGGTGAGCGTTTCGAGGTTGAAGTAGTAATTCTTGTCGAAGTCGGTTGCACCTTTCTTCACGCGCACCACACCAGCGGGAAGCGAAGTCTGCTGGCGCTTGTCGGTCATCGTCTTGGCGAAGCTGGGAGAGAAGACGTAAAGATCGCCATCAGCGTCGTTCCAAATCATTTGGAAGTACTGTGACTTGAAACGTCCGCAGGCGTAGCTGATTTTGTCCGTTTTGATGAGCTTACGTCCTTCAAATGCATTGTTGTCAAAGATGGCGATCCAGCATTCGTCGGGATATTGCGTCCATTGCAGTTCGCCTTTCTTGTAAGCACTGCTCTTGCTGCCGCCGTTTTCCTTCTTAACGAGATCTGCATAGCCGTTGCGAATGTATTTTCCACCATCTACAGCCGAACCGTACTGACTTAATCCCATGGGGATGACGGCAGAGTAGAGTTTGCCCTCGCGTTGGAGCAGCCCGGAGAGGGTGACGAATTCACCGTTGCCGAGGAAATTCTCAGAACGGAACTGGGGTTGCTTGGTGTCGTTGTTGCGTTCGGTCTCGGCGGGGATGTTCAGATACGAAACAAGGAAGGTTTTGGGCAGATAGCCGTTGGCATCGGCTGCATCTTTGTTGCCGTCTCCCGTTGAAACGGTCATCAGTTCATCATTCCACGTGCCGTAGGTGGTGAAACGGCGTACTTCGAAACCTTTGTCACGCTTTTCGAGCTGACCGTTGCGCAGAATGTACGAACGCGTGGTGCCAGCGTTGCCTTGGTTGTACTGAAGCGTGCAGAGATACTTATTTTGGAAGAAAATGTACTCGTAACCACCGTCAAAGAGGAGACCGTTGTTGCGCGGGCTGAGCGTTCCACTCGATAGATTGGCAGTGGTGATCAGCACATGCGAAGCGGCACTGCCCGAAGCGACGATGTCGGCGGGAATAACGAAGGTACCTTTTTGCTCCACTGTGGGAGTGGTGGGCGTTTGTCCAGGTTCATCAGTGCCACAGCTCGTGAGAGTGGCGGCAAGCAGGGCTGCGGGAAGCAGCGACTTGGAGAGGAGAGAGAGTTGCATGATGCGTTTGAATTAGATATTACATGGAAAAAGTGCAGGATTTATCGCCCAAAGTTGAAACGCACTTTGGCGTAGAAGGCGCGTCCTGCTTTTTGTAAACTAAAATTGTCGTAGAGATTCTCATCGGTGAAGTTACGCGCCTCAAGACTCACGGCATAACGTCCATTGGCGAGCGTTAGGGTGGCGTTGAGGTTGTGCGAAAGTTGGGCGGGAACGAGATATTCACCCTTATTCGCGCCGAAAAGCGAGGAGTAGAACGTGAAACTGTGGAGATATTGGCTGTCGTACGTCAACGAAAAGATGCGACTTCGCGAGGAGTTCAGCGGCCACCGCAGGGTAAGATCGACATCGGCGAACAAATAGGGGAGATTCGGCATGCGGTCGCGGTAACCATAGTTGCGCGTCACGCCATCTTGCGCCAAAGGCATATTGTCTCTCACGTCCATGTAAGTGAAGTTGGCGCCGGTGCTGAGGCGGTGACCAATATCGTAGCGTAAGGAGGAGTTGAAGCCGTAAGTGCGCACGCGTCCGAAGTTGACATAGCTTGATCCAAAACGACCGCCCCCCACACTGATGACATTGCGCTGAATGTAGTCGCGCGTGTCGCGGTAGATGCCGCCCACTTCGACCAACAAGTGGTGCAGGCCGCTGCTCTGTGCGTAAGAAATATTCAGATTGAAGTTGTGACTCTGCTCGGGTTGCAGGGTGACACTGCCGCTTTCGAGATCGTCGTCGCCGAAGAGTTCATCGACATTGGGCAGGCGACAAGCGCGTTCATACGACAATTTTCCCTGCCAATGGGGAGAGAAACGATAGGTGCCCGCTGCGCCGAAGCCGAAGAAGCCCAGTTGGTGCTCCTTGCGGATGAATTTTTCTTGCAAATCGCTAGTACTCACAGGACCGCTCACGTGTAAATGGTAGAACTTGCCGAAGGCGGTCACATTCCAGTGCTCATTGGGCGTAAAGAGGTAAGAAAGTCCACTGATGTGCTTGGTTGTCCCGCGTCCGATGGGGGCTTTCTCGTTCTCACGCGCCAAAAGTGAGGTGGCGTTGCGGTCGAAGCGGCCGAAAGTGTGGTGGAAGGTGAGAAGGCTATGCTCATCGAGGCGAAAACGCGTATCGAGTCCGGCATTCCAGTTGTCGTCGTTGTAGCGCAAGAAGAGGTAATTTTGTTCGCCGGGGGAGTTTCGCGGAATTGATTCGCCGCGCCAGTTGAAAGCGTAAGCCGACGTATCGACATTGGTGGTGAGGTTGCGATTATAGTTGGCGGTGAGCGTGAGATCTAGGCGGTTGTGTAAGAGATTGCGCTTAACATATTGAAGCGAAGGCATGAAGGTATGCCCGAAACGATACTTTTCGCCATAGACAACCTCCTGTCTTACACCGGTTTGTAGGTCTTTGTGCATGCCCGCCAGCGTAAATCCGAGCAAAAGCTGGTCTGCCCACTGCCGATTAATCACACCGCCGCGCACGGTTAGGGCTTCGTTGTGATAAGTGTCGTGGAATCGGCGCACCCGCTTGGGGTGTTTGAAATCAATACTCCCATTGCTGAGGTCTTTCACAGGAGCAGTAATCATATAGTTGTTGTCCGAATAGTTTTGAAAGGCACTCATTTCGAGTTTCCATCCCGACTGCCACGTGCAATTCCAGTTGAGTGTGCTCTTGTGTGTGTTGAATGAACCGCCGGCATACGAACCGTCGACGTGCCATCCCGATTGTGGCGTCTCGGTGACGATGTTTATCACCCCGCCTATGGCGTCTGCGCCGAAAGTCACAGGGACAACGCCTTTGTACACCTCGATGCGGCGCGCAAAGTTGACCGGTATATTATTGAGCCCGAACGCACTTCCTACTCCTTCTTGTGGAACGCCGTCAATAAACACCTTGACGTGTTTTCCGCTGAAGCCGTCGAGCGAGACATTCATGTCCGATCCCACACCGCCGGTCTCGCGAACCTTCACCCCCGGTGCAGCTGCCAGCGCATCACCAAGCGATTTAGTCGTGTTTTGCAACGCGCGCGTGTCGATGGCTATGGTGTTAAAAGCCGAATGCCTCAGTCGGCCGATCCGACTTGTGGTGACTTCCACTTCGCGAAGGCTGTTTTGGAGCGGAAGTAGACGAAAATCCAGCACCACCACGCTGTCTGACGAGACTTTAAGCGCATGCGTGACTTGACTATAACCAATAGCAGAAACGGTGAGGGCGTGTTGTCCTGCCAGACGCCCTAGTTTGTAGCCACCGACTGAGTCGGTCAGTGCATGGTGCTGCGTTCCGCGAATGACGACCACCGCTTGTGGCACAGGGCGTCCCTGTTGGTCGGTGATTCGTCCGCGCACTTCGTAATCTCCGGCAGCATGGCTGATCGTGGCGCACAACAAGGCGGTAAAAAGCAAGGATATGCGGCGTGAGCGGGCACTCATCGCAGAATGCGCAATACGCAAACGGCAAAGACTCGTGAGGGAGGGGAACGAAATACGGCGAAAAGAAGTCATCTTATGTCATTTTGTGTGGAGCGAAGCCACCTGGAGGTTCTGTGCAGAATTGAGAGTGCAAAGTTACGGCATTCAATTGCGCCGTGCAATCACTACATTTAGGTATTTTGGAGCCGCTAAAATGTCAAATGATTCTTATTTATATTAATTCTCTTTCTTATTTTCGCAAACTGCATCCTCTATTTTACAAAATGGACTTATGCGGTATCAAATGCCCGTTTCTTATCGACTCATCGCAGGTCGCGGAATACACTTGAGCTTTTTCTCAAATCGTAACCATGCTTAGATTGACGCTCATGTATTACACTAATTCCATCGCTTTCATGGAAAATCCTCAAAAGGATGAGTGTGCAATTTGGACTGAAAGAGCTAAATCACCACCCTCGGAACCATCATTATTCAATTAGGGGGCTTGCTTTTTGAAAAAGAAAGCCCGAAGTCCTATTCTAAAGGGCTTCGGGAAGCTTTCTTGTGCCGTTCGGAAGATTACCGGACAGTAATAATTCTTTTACAAGATAACTTAAAGAACTTCTTAAAGGAGGAAAGCAAATGAACGAAAATAGAAATATTAAGTGTGCGCCTTCTGAAACCAAAGTTGGACCAGTATAGACTGGAATAAAGCAGAGGAGGCGGTCAAGAAGCTTCAGGCGCGTATTGTAAAAGCTCAGAAAGATGGTAAGTATGGCAAAGTTGTTTCTTATAACCGTTTAGTAGAATTGGAAAGGGAGGTAGCTGTACCCTTAATCTTGTTTATCAAGAAGGTCCTGCTGGGTAAATGCACGGGTATAAAGCTTTGTTAACAGTACACCACTGCGTGTGTGCAAAAACCAAAGAATACATATTCACAAGGTTTTCAAAGGCATAGCTCAAAGAGGAAAATGCTCTATGGGTTGGTTCTTTGGCTTCAAGTTGCATTTGATTTGCAATGAGAAAGGAGAACTTCTCAACTTTATGATAACGCCAGGAGATATTGATGACCGTAAGCCTTTGGAGTACAAAGCATTCATAGATTTTATATATGGTAAGCTATTCGGTGACAAGGGTTACATCGGCAAGAATCTTTTTCAAAGGCTTTTCGTTGACGGAATACAGCTTATTACCAAATTAAAGAGTAACATGAAAGGAGCTTTAATGAGTGTTTCAGACAGACTTTTACTCAGAAAAAGAGCCATTATAGAAACTGTGAATGATGAACTTAAGAACATTGCACAAGTGGAGCACTCCAGGCATAGATGCTTTGACAATTTCATCGTCAACTTATTAGGGGCAATTGCAGCCTATTGCCTATTTCCAAAGAAGCCATGCATCAATGTACAAAGGACCATTGATACGCAGCTTGCATTGTTCTGAATTCGTCGAACTCACGTTAAATACTTCCATTCTAAACTTATTGCCGTTGCTTCTTATGCTTCAAATGCCTTAATATCTCTAGGCACGTTCACACACCTTTGGCGTTCTTTAGAATCAAAACCATCTGCACTATATGTTGTGGATAGTCAACACAGGAAATGGGAAGGTCAGTTTCTGTCTTCCCTTTCTTTTTGTTGCTCATGTTTATGCAATTACTTCCCTCCAAATACTCTACTAACGAATTTATAAGCTCTTTTTTCGCCCGTCACAGGATGTGTCCAATCTACATCTTTGGGTATTGATACCACTATAATGGCATTTTTGAAGCAAACTTCTTGACCGTCAATTTTGTCATAAAAATCTTGGTCAGTCATTGACACTCCCTGCATAGGATAAGGCAAGCCTTCCCATTTGAAGTCGATTTTGGCCTTTCCGTTATCATTCTTGTATAACCTTACATCTGAAACGAGCATTATGGATTCTGACGGATAAGTTGTTTGCTCAAACTCTCTTTCCCTCAGATAGGCATACCCATTGTCCCAAAAGCCATGATAGCTATATTCGCTGAATGCTTGTACTATTCTTTTGATAGGTTCTGTTCCTATTTTTCTACATGAGTGATTGTCTATCACCCAATTCTCTCTTTGTTTGCCTTGGGGCATAGGACGCCCATCAAATTCTATCACATCAAGTGGACGAGCAAAATCTATCTCGTATCCTTGTATTGCACCAGCATGATCATCATCACGCACAATACGAATCCACTGGGAAGGATTATCCAAGTCGATACCGCCAGGACATAGCCCACCAGTCTTGCAGCTCACTGCAAGCAACAATACTCTTTTCTTCATAAGTTACCACCAAATTTGATGTCATTGCCATATTTTTCAAGAAGCATTTCGCTGAGTACTCGTCTGTGGCATTTCTCGTTTGTTGGCTCGGAGCAAAGCAATACCACATTCTCATACTTTCCAAACTCTGCTACAAAATTGGAAATGTGCGACTTGGTTTCGAGTTGTTTTCTGTATGCAACCTCGAACAGCTTGTAGTCTCTGCTCATGGGGCAAGACTTGTCCCTAACCTCTTTCAACAACTCTTTCGTTGGAGCTAAATCCAGACGGTGCTTATACTGACAGCAATTTGCCAACTCCGAAAGGAAGAAAGGTAAGTCTTTTTCAAAGGCGAAACGTGAAAGTTGCCCATTAGGATTGAGACGTACATCTACAAGGCAATCTATTTTGTTTGCCTTGATAATCCCGAAAAACTGCTCTGCGGTCTTTTGGGTAAAACCAATGTTAAACAGCTTAATCATAGTCTTCTACGTTATTATTCTTGTAATTAAATTTCTTCCAACCATGCATGAGATTCCAATACCTATCGCAGAAGTCATTGATTTTCTCCTGCTCGGTATCTCCAAAGTAGTTTGTCAAGACATCATCTTTGAACATCGGGCTCAGCACATGCTTCTTGACACAAACAAACTCCTCAAGCTGTTTGTCCAACTCTGCATTGGATATGCAGCCAATACTTCCATCTGGTCGCTCGGTGATATGTCTTACTTCAAGCCATTCTCCAAATCTCTGTTCAAGTGCCTTGCTGATTAAGAAGTAGCGATGGCAATCCATTGGTTTCTTTTCGCTACACATCAGGCACAGGGTAAAGTCCTTGTCGTAGGCATCTTCAATACGCTTTAAGCCGCTTGTGAAGTGTTCATCGTGTCTGAATTTGTTGAAGTCCACAATCTCGTCCGAGCCTGCCAGTTCGGTTTTCTCTGGTCGATAGCTCTTTGCAATAGGGAACACCTCCAGCTCAAAGAAGATGTCAGATGCTTTGGAGAACACTTCCTGTTGACTATCCGCCTTTGCGCCTATCTCTGGCATATTCATGTAGGTTATGACAAAGTTCTTACATGCCATTTTCATGTTGTCTGCATTGCATTGCGGATATTGCTTCGAGAATGGAACGGAACGCACGTCAACAAGGAATTGCACGTTGTATTCCTGCAATGTCTTGAACAAGGCATCCACGTCAATTCCCCTTTCATTTTGAAAAAGAGTGTAGCCGATTGTGTATATGATTTTTTTGCTCATTTATTCAATTCTTTTAGATTCGTATTTGATTGCAACACGTTGATAAATTGGTGATTGTATTTGAGTCCTATGATTTGCCCTTTAGAGGAATCATAGTAATCAATGTACTTGTCAATTAGTTCTTGCGCTTTTATATTTGTGTCGTTCCTCATAAAACGAAGACGTACATTCTTGAAGTTTGCCATTTGCCCAATGTACAACAAAATGTATTCTTCCAAACCGATTTCAAAGTATCGACAACTGATAGCCCATTCTACGACTTCCACGGAATTTGCCGTTTCTGTATATGTCAATGCACCACAAATACCAAGGTATTCACCATTATCACGATAGATTTCAAAGATTAGCGACTTTTCTTCTGATGATTGCGGAATAGAATTGAAATTGGTCTTGAATTGATTTGATTTCGCATACAACCTCTTAGCATCCCTGTGTTCAGTATCAACACGAACGCCTATATACAATTTGGGTAGAGCGTTGTTGATACGTTCTTGCTGTATGATGCTGAACTGACGCTTTCTCCGCCTTGCGTTCAATGACAACTCAAACCTATCAAATATGCAGCACACCATTAGTGCAGTCATAAGTTCCTCATGGCTGTTCCAGTCTGGCACAAAAACCCCTGGGAGATTTCTTCTAACTTCGTCTCGTACAATTTGGTTGTCGTCAATGAATACAATAGATTTGGGTAATATCGATAGTTTTTGAGCTATGGCTTCAATGTTCTTGCTTTTATCGTTGTAATTCGTAACAATGCAATCGACTTGATTCTTGATAGGGAATTCAGCCTCGCTTAGTCCGTCAATAGCACGTTGTACAGTGGCAATATCGTTTCGGGAGCAGATTGCAACATACAAACCAAGTTCCTTTGCCATTGCTTTGATAAAAAGCATGAAAGCGACAAAGGGCATGGCCTCGTCTGTTCGGAGTGTTTGCTTAATATCATCGAATCCCACTTCTGCAAGCGTGCCTTTCCAAAGGGTGTCATCAAGGTCAAGGGCAACCGCCTTGTATATAGTCTTGAACTTGCAGATTATTCTCGACACAATTCGCATAGTCAAGATGCCGATAACGGAAATGTCAGTTTTGCTTGACAGGCCGATAATGAAGATAAGGTTGTCAATGCTATATTTCAGGCGTTCTGGTTGTCCTTCTTTATCATTGCAGACATACTCTACTTGTATCTCATCAATGGTGTCTTGCCCATTGCAGAATGAAACATCAAAACCACACAAATGCAACTTAGATGTAAGCAGAGTTATATCACGGTCGTCTGCTGCGATAAAATCAACCAGCCCACTGATTCGTACAGTGAACTTACTTCTTATATAACTGCGGAAAGCCCCTACATAGTTATCAATAAAGATGTCTATATATTTGTTGCTTACGGAACTCATACGATTAGGCAGATGCGACAGAGGTGAGATATGACCACTAATATCTGGGAGCTCCGTGCCAGACTAATTCCTTTTGCTATCACCCATATAAAACGGAAAAACGTGGAGCAAGTCCTGTCGCTCGTTACACTGTATGAAGGCTCTAGCATTGCCCGAATAGTCGAAACGAGCAACGTCCAGCCCCACGCTGTGCATATGTATAGATGCCTTTATCATACCATCCTTAGCAGTGATGCCAACAAGAAGATACAATACCGACAGTGTACAATACACCCATTGGGGCGTTCCGTTGCTTTGTTTTTGACTATTCTTGTGAACTTGCTAGATTCTCATACTGTCAAACCCAAAGCGTCAGTAACGCCTTCTATTATATATGTGCCCACCCATATCCGCTCCTCTCATCTTGTGACAGTGGCTCGGCGTGAGGTAAGCGGTCGTAAAGTTACAAACATTTATCAAAACTAGCAAAGAAAACTTTGAGAAAAATTTAATATACAGAGACCTCTGCAAAACCTGCACCCTCTCAATTTTCACCTATACACTCTTATAAGAATGAATATTTTTGACCAAAAGATGCCGTTGGAGGTTACTTTTTAAGTAGATCTTAATTCCGCAACTAAACAGAAAATTTGCTGTTTACATGATAAATAATTTCCTGAGGAACAGTAAGTTCCTCAGGGTTTTGCTATTCGCAGAATTATCACTAAATTTATGTCGTCAAACATCATTCTACGAAGCATGGCAAAAATAGCAATAAAATATGAGAATATCGTTCCTCATGGCGGGATTTTTTACGTGATGGACGAATTTAAGCGCACAGGATTGGATAAGTTAGTAGACCATTGTCTAGGTAAGCGTTGTGCGAACTATGGTTATCAGTACAGCGACATTCTACTTGCGCTCTTCTGCATATATCTCTGTGGTGGCGACCATATAGAGGACATCACTACTCACCTGAAAAAATATCTTATCACAGCACCTGGAGCGAAAATCCCTAGTTCTGATACCATTGCACGTGGTCTAAAGGAACTACGCAGTATGAGTATTGCCTACAGGAGTCAGGAAGGTGGCATCTATGTTCACGACCCTGCCATAAAGCTGAATTCTTTGCTGCTGGATATGACCTTGCAGCTAGGACTTCTGAAAAGAGGACAGGAGATCGATGTAGACTTTGATAACGTGTTTATTTCAACAGAGAAAAGCGATGCACATTATTCCTACAAGAAACAACCTGGCTATTTCCCAGGTGTGATGACCTGTGGCCCGTTAATCATCGGTGTTGAGAACCGGCAGGGGAATTCCAACGTGAAGTTTAAGCAGAAGGAAGAACTCACACGGATGTTTGACAACATTGAAAATCACGGACTTTCTGTCCGTACATTTCGCGCTGATTGTGGCTCATTCACCAAGGAACTCATCAAGGAACTCTTCCTGCGTACCGAAACATTCTACCTTCGTGCTAGCAGCTGCTCTAGCCGCAGAGAGATGTACGAAAAATGTACGGTGTGGAAGCCCATGTCTGTCAATGTAGAGAAGATGGAGGTTACATCGTTTGCGTTCAATGATTTCCTTTCCGACTGGCATCTTCGCCTTGTCGTGCAGCGCACCAAGATAAACACAGAAAGTGGAGAACAGCTCCTGCCCGGTATGGGATACATATACCCTGCTCTTCTGACCAATGACCACGAGAGTACCGAAGAAGAGGTCATTGAAAAGTACAACCAGAGAGGTGCGAGTGAAAAGAATTTTGATGTGCAAAACAACGACTTTGGGTGGAGGAATCTGCCTTTCTCAAAGATGGAAGAGAATACGGTGTTTATGCTGATTACCTCCATGCTGAAAAACTTCTATCAGCATTTATTGTCAAAAGTCAGTGGCATCTTTCTCTGCATTAACATGAAAAGTAGGCTTAAGCGCTTTATCTTTTCATTCATTGCTGTTCCTACAAAATGGGTTCTGGTTGCCAGACAATGGACGTTGAACATTTACACAACAAATAGATGTCTGCACTATTGGTCCATCTTCAACGCTGCAAGTCCATAATGTATAGTTTTCGAGGGTAAATCCCCCCCCTCCTGGGGGAAAGGGGGCACTATGCGATTTTGGCAGAATTTGTGAGGAGAGAGCTATCGAAAAAGGAGATTTTACAAACAACAAGTGCATTGACAGCTATGTGAAGAACTGAATGTAAAGGTTGCGGAATTGAGAGTAAAAAACAAATGCAAGCCAAAAATAAAAGAAGAAAAATCGTGAAGACAGAGGAATTTAACACAAAAATAATACCTAAAGGCCATTTCTCTCAATATAAATGATGATTGTTTGTCGTAACAAAGGACTGTCGCAATAAGCAAGTTGATGCAGAATGTAGCAAATAAAACGGTAGCCTATTCATTACCCGGCAATCATTTGACCACCTGAAACACCTTCTCTTTATGCTTATACAAAACAGAATTGTAACTTTGGGTGAGTTTTGCAAGAAATCATATACTAATCTCACAAAAACTCCACATTGCCCCGCAAACGTAGACAACAGAACTATCAAGGAGCTTCACGACAATTCGAGAACCTGTTTAATCAAGGTATCCGCCTCATTTACGGGATTAGGTCGAATATGAGAAACAAATTCATGCACTTGTGGGCAAGGGATGGTGATTTTCCATTTTTTCTTCTTTTCCTGTAATTTTTCATTTGGAAATGATTATCTTTGCAATAGAAAATAAAGTGTTCTTTGAGGCATTGCAGAATAAAGAAGGGAAAAGAAACTCGCTCGTTTCCATCTCGTAACCCATTTACCCTTTATTCATTCTTATTTTATTGATTATCTGAAAGATACAGATTCCTTGAGTCTTTTATCAGCATAGTCAGTTTTTGCCTAGCATCTTCTTTGCACACTCGTTTAGGGTACTCTCCTTTATTTTCATACATTGAAATAATAATAGAAACAAGAAATATCTGCCGACAGAATCTCCGAATTAACAGATGTAAAATCAAGGTTTCTCGCGCGTGCGCACGCGCGCGCACCCTGCAAAATAGTAGTTTTTGCTTTCACAACCTTCACACTTATCGCTGTAATACACTGGGACACAAAGAGATGCAAGCGATTTATTTGCATTCGTTTAGAAAAGTGAGCGAGAAGAGCAGAAAATCAAGGAAAATGGGATGAAAAAAGCGGTATAGGGACAACTGGGAGGAAGTGTGGATGAGGGGGAGAAAATGGGACAAATCGGAGTGTTGTCCACAACTCTCGGAGATATTTGAGAAAACGTGGGAGATTTCTCAAAAAACGTGGGAGTTTTTTCGAAAAACGTTGGAGATTTTAGGAGGATAATGCCTTGATATCAAGGGGAAATCAAGACAGATGAACGGAGAGAGTGTGAAGGTTGTGAAAGCAAAAAGTGTAAAATTGCTGTAGGGTGCGCGCACGTGCGCGCGAGGAGGGAGTTTTCCACAGTGCAACGAGTGAACCTTGCCCTCTTCTACGCTACCCTATCACAATTTGGGAAAATGGAGGAAAACAGCAAGACTAGGTCAAAACAAGAAAGCACAAAGAGAAATAGATTTCTCGAAAGTCTGGTGTTTTGGAGTACGTTACAATGTCATTCTGAGAAGTAGACTTATCAAATAAAAGGTTTTCAAAGAAAAAATGTCACTTTTCTGTCGATTTTTCTCACTTTCGCCTCATATCCTCCCATATACTTATAGGGGGCAGAGGAAAAGAAAGAAGAACAGATGAATAAAGAGGATGTGCGACAAGGGACAAGGACAGGCAACAGATGTGAAAGGAGGAAGAAAGAAGGCAAAAAGGCGAGCGAAAGAAGAGCGAATGCAAGAAAAGAGAATGAAGGAAGAGTGAAGGAAGAGAAGGTAGATGGAGAAAGGAGAAAGGAGAAAGGAGAAAGGAAGCAGCAAAGAAAGATGGTTGCACCAGAAACAGCGCGTCCGCATCAAAACTTGTGTTCTGATGCGGACGGGCGTGATGAAATGAGAAATTACCCTACCTAGGAAGGTGGTAATGGTAGTGACAAAGAAACATTAGAGATGAGCGACGCGCATGACATCGGCAAAGACACCAGCGGCAGTGACGGCAGCTCCTGCGCCATAACCGCGAATGATCATGGGCGTGTCGTAGCGTTCGGTGGTGAGACAAAGGATGTTGTTAGAGCCTTCGAGATGATACAAGGGATGACCTTGTGGGATTTCCTTAAGACCGACCTTACCCTTGCCTTCGTGCCACTCTGCCACAAAGCGCCAGCACTTATTTTCGCGCACAAGACGTTGGCGTTCTTCTTCAAAATGCGCATCGAGCGAAGGAAGTTGTGCCCAGAAATCTTCGAGCGAACCTTCAAACAGATGGTCGGGCAAGAAGCGGCGCGCTTCAATGTCGCTGCTCTCGACACGATAACCGCTCTCACGTGCTAAGATGGTGAGTTTGCGCACTACATCGATGCCACTCAAGTCGATGCGAGGATCGGGTTCGCTGTAACCTTCCTCCTGCGCTTGGCGCACAGCTTGCGAGAAAGACACCTCAGAGGAGAGAGCATTGAGCACATAGTTGAGCGTGCCAGAGAGTACCGCTTCAATGCTCTTGATTTTGTCGCCCGAAGCCATGAGGTCATCGATGGTGTGAATGATGGGTAAGCCCGCTCCGACATTGGTTTCAAAGAGGAATTTCACACCCCGTTGGCGAGCCAGCGATTTGAGATGCTGATAGTTGTCGTAATCCCCCGAAGCCGCAATCTTGTTGGCAGTGACCACATGGACGTGGTGATCGAGCAAGCGCGCATAGTGCTTTGCCACCTCGGCTGAAGCCGTGCAATCGACAAAGACGGAGTTGAACACGTTCATCTCTTCGATGGTGTCGAGCATGGCTTCAATGCCACCAGAAACGGGGGAAGCATCGAGAAGTTCGCGATACTGCGCAGTATCGAGTCCTTCGCGCGCATAAACAGCGGAAGATCTGCCGCAGATGCCGACTAGATTGATTTTGACACCACGTTCTTGGCGCAGTGTCTCCGTCTGCGATTGGAGTTGCGCGATGAGCTGACTACCCACTGTGCCGACACCGCAGAGGAAGAGGTTAAACTCTTCGTAATTGCCCATGAAGAAGCTGTCGTGGAGCACACCAATCGCCTTGCGCAACTGAGTTTGTGGGATGACGAGCGACACACTAAGTTCGAGTGCTCCGAGAGCAATGGCGTTGACCCCAATACCGTTTCGACCTAAGACCGAGAAAAGTCTACCAACTGTGCCCGTGTGGAAGCGCAAGTTTTGACCAACGATGGCAACAGTGGCTAGGTCGTTGTTGCACTGCGCAGGATTCATGGCTCCAGACTCGATTTCCTTGGCAAATTCGCGGTCGAGGATAGCGCAGGCTTGCTCCGCTTGCGAAGGGGTGACGGCGAGAGAAGTGGAGGTTTCGGAAGTGGATTGCGCCACCATGAACACGCTCACTCCAGCATCGGAGAGGCAAGAGAAGATGCGGCGATTGACACCCACGACCCCCACCATGGACATACCACTCACGGTGACGAGTGCGGTTTGGTTGATGGAAGAAATGCCGCGGATGAGTCGCTCTCCAGGTGCTGCATCTTGGCGAATGATGGTGTGGCGACCAGTGGGGTTGAACGTGTTGCGCACGAGGATGGGGATACCCGCCTTGCACACTGGGAAAATGGTGGGGGGATAGATGACTTTAGCCCCGAAGTTGCACAATTCTGTCGCCTCATCGTAGGTGAGTTCGTCGATGGTGAAAGCCGTGGGGATGACTCTTGGGTCGGCTGTCATGAATCCATCAACATCTGTCCAAATCTCCAGCACCTCAGCACCGAGTGCCGCAGCAATGATGGCAGCGGTGTAGTCAGAGCCACCACGTCCGAGGTTGGTGGTGTGCCCCGTGGTGACATCGCTCGCAATGAAGCCACCAACAACGGTGATTTGTGGCAGCGCGTGCATGTGTTGCTCGATGGCTGCATGAGTGGCTTCAAAATCTACGGTTTGACGAGATCCTTCTTTGCGTGTTTTGATGATTTTCTGTGCATCAATATAGATAGCTTTGTCGATGGCGCGTGCCACGATAGCCGACGAAAGGAGTTCACCGTAAGCCACGATGGTGTCGGCGATGCGAGGGGGAAGTTCTTGGATAAGGCTGATGCCCTGAAGCAAGCTCCCCAATTCGCGGAAGCGGCGATTGACCAACTCTAATAGAGCAGGTTGTTCAGCCTTTTCGACCACCGCTTTGACCATGTCGCAATGACGTTGATGGAGGGCTTCGAGTGCAGGCAGATAATCGTCGCCCCCTTTGGTGGCTTGATGAGAAAGAGCAATGAGCTGATCGGTGACTCCACCCAGCGCAGAAACCACTATCACCATGGGAGCAGCAGTGTGCTGCACGATTTGTCTGACTTGCTGAATGGCTTGTGGTGTGGCGACAGAAGAACCACCAAATTTGAGTACTTTCATGGGCTGTCTGAATAAAAAAGTGGAGAGAAGGAATAAGTTCTATGTATGTAGAAAGTCGTTACGGTGCATGGTGACCTATGCAAAATCCACCCTACATTTGCCTAAACAAGAAGGGCAATAATGGACACACATCGCGTAACTACTGTCTACAGCTACTTATATAAAAGACGTTGCGTGCCGAGGCTTGACTTTCTCGCAGGGAGTACAAGTGCACAGCTGCGGCACGCAACGCTAGAAGCCTTTAGAGTTTCACTTTGACTTTCACGGGTTTCGACTCGTTTTGCAAGCGATCAAGCGCCGTGATGACATAAGTGTATTTTTCTTTACCAAACTGATAGGGGAGTTTATACATCGTTTGGTCGGTGATGGCGATGATGTGGGTAGAAGAATTCAAATCGATCTTTTGCCCTTTTTCAAAACAATAGACTACATAACGCTTCGCATCGTCCATTTCTGTTTTTGCCTTGGGTGCCGTCCAGAAGAGGTAGTAGCCATCGGGCATCCAGAGCTTCTTCACCTTACGCGGCTTCTTTGGAGCCTTGTCATCGATGAAGGGCATGAGCGGCTGGAGTGCAGGGGTGAGGTGGTAGTTGTTTTGAAGTTCGTAAGCGAAGTTTCCTTCATTGCGCACCACAGCAGCAGAATACCACAAGCAGCTACCTGCAACATTGGGCAAATTGCGCTGCAACTCGAACTTAGCTGCCATCTGATTGACGGTGGGATTGTTGACATCGCGCGCACGAACGGTGCGTTCCACATCTTGTCCGATGATCAAAGGACGACCATTGGTGTGGCGTGACCACCAACGAATGAGTCGGTCGTAGTCGGCTGATTTGTGTCCGATTTCCCAATAGAGTTGTGGCACCACATAGTCCACCCAACCTTGGTTTACCCAATAGAGCACATCGGCATAGAGGTCGTCGTAGTTTTGAAGTCCTCGAGTGTCACTACCAGGCACGTTGCTTCCTGCAGAAAGATTGTGGTAGATGCCAAAGGGAGAAACCCCAAATTTCACCCATGGTTTGACACTATGCACGGTGTTATAGAGCATCTTGACGAAGGAATTCACATTATATCGGCGCCATTCTGCACGGTCTTGAATGCCATTGCGATTGGCAAGATAAGTGGCATCGTCGAGAATGACGTGACCTGCAGCAGGATAGGGATAGAAATAGTCGTCGATGTGGAGACCATCCACGTCGTAACGGCGCACGATGTCGGCAGCCACATCGCAGATGTAACGCTGATTTTCCATGATGCCAGGGTCGAAGAGCAGCAGTCCATCATAGCGCAAGAAGCGTTCGGGATTCTTAAAATAGGGGTGTGTGGTGGCAAGTTCGTTAGTACCTTTGGTCTTGGCACGGAAGGGATTGATCCACGCGTGCAACTCCATGCCACGGTAATGACACTGGTCGATCATCCACGCGAGTGGGTCCCAACCTGGATATTGACCTTGACGTCCGGTGAGAAATTTGCTCCAAGGTTCGTAGTTGCTCTGATAGAGGGCATCGGCCTCTGCACGCACTTGAAACATCACGGCATTGATGCCACAGGCTTGCAAAACATCGAGTTGGCGGGTGAGATTGGCTTGCATCTGCTCGCGACTCATGCCTTGGAATTGTCCATTGACACACTGAATCCAAGCACCGCGCATCTCGCGTTTAGGTCCTTCAAATGGGTTTTGAGCATGCACCACAAGTTGCATGACGAAGAGGAGGAGGAAGAGGAGCGATTTTTTCATTGAAATATATGGAGTATTGCTAGTTTCTATGATGATCGTGAGGCGAGAATGCCCTGACATAGTGAGCGTCTGTGAAAATGTTATCGTGCGATGTCGCCCAAGAGGAAACCCGTACTGCTGATGGATGCAGTGTTTGCTGATTTTGATGCACATATTGACCACAAAAATACGACTTTGACAGCGATTCTCCAACTCTTCTCTAGAAAAAGCCCAGAATATAAATGGTTTGCCGCAAAATTCGAATGAATATAACGACTATTTCTCCAAAATATCCTATATTTGCACATATAAATCGGTTTTATTGCTCAATTACACTTTGAATTTGACCATAAAATATCTTCTCTTTTCTATGAATCGACTACTTTTATTTGCTCTTTCTCTGACGTCTCTGGGAGCTGCAGCCCAACAGCGCGCAGTGTACACAGAAGTGAATGGAGCTTCCAATGGATTTTCCTTCAGCTTCGACTCTCGTCTTGCCCCTCGTTCTCACTGGGGATATGATGTAGGTCTGGGATATAGCGATAAGACATATTTTACAGAGAATCGCTATTCCATAGCTCACGTGTCGTTGCCCTTACGCATGTATTATCTGACTGGCAGAAAGTACCATTTTTTTGAAAGTGGTATCGGAGTTGTCCCTGGTTTTGCCCAATATACCGAGCAGTATGTTACGAAAGAGGAAACACGCATGCGCTATGTCAGAGCAAACATTAAGCAGTTTCGCTATTATCTCACCCTCAACATGGGTTATCGCTTTCAAATGCCTCATGGCGTAATCTTACGCACGGGATTTTGCATCAACGCCCACGAGCGTGAGAATGCGGACAACGTTATTCAACCCTACATCTCACTCGGTTATTCTTTCTAAATTTCAGGATGATGTAGGCAACTCTTGTTCTGATTAAGCACATTTCGTGCAGGAAGACAATGAATGAGACTCGTCTACGTGTTGTAAGACGTTTTTCCATAACGCGATAACCTGAGTATTCTGTAATATGCTGTGCCCAACTGTGCCTCAGCATCTATTGCATTTCCGAGTATTTCTTCTGTTTCTCCTTCTAAATATTCAACTTCTATGAAATCCTTCTTAGGTTTCTTGGTTTTCCTCTGCATAGCTCTCCCTATGGCAGCAGAAAAAAAGCCTCAACAGGCTGTATATACTGAATTTGGCGGCATCTCCAATACGTTCTCCGTGAGCTACGATGCTCGTTTTCATGGCAACAAAGGTTTGGGTTATAGCGTTGGTCTTAGCTATGGCGGCGAAGACTCTCCCTTCGACATTCTCAACGAAGATTCCTACATGTGCGATGGAGTTGCGGTTCCTCTAGAAATCAACACGTTGATTGGTGGAAGACGTAATTTCCTCGACCTCGGTATCGGCTTGAGTTTGGGGTATTACCAGCATAGAACCACATATTCATGGGCCTTGATGCAAATGAATAACGACGGGAGCTCAGTAACCGAAAAGGGGATGCGTAACCTGATTAGCGATCCCCTTCAAAAAGAAGGAAGTTTTGGTTACTATAGCAGTTTGAGAGTGAGCTATCGATACCAAGCACCACGAGGTCTCTTCTTCCGAGTGGGTGTAGCGTTCCTTTCTGGCTTCAAAGATTTGAAATATTCTGTCAGCCAACATACGGCAGTTGCACCACATATCTCCTTCGGTTTGTCGTTTTAATCCACACCGTAGGAGTAAACTGCGACACAACATAAGTTTTTCGAAAAGAAAAAATCCAAAGTTGGGTGCAACGTCATAGTAAGACGACGTAAAGCACCCAACTTTTGCTTTTATTTCCGACAAAGATAACACGAAGGCTCACCCAATAGAGTGGATGCCCCCAAAGAATGGAAGACTCTCCACAAGAGGAGGAGGATTTCAAGAAAAGAAAACCGACAACTCCTCCTAGACTACAACGAGCTACACACAATTTAGAATTGATTTACCACCCCAAAAGAACAGAATGATGAAAAGAATTATGCAAATAGTATGGAAAATCATCAAGCGATATTTCAATGCACTACCCGACAAAGAGCAAGAAGCGGACACCATCGAACAAATCAGTAGCGGTGTGTCCTTCCGCGGCTCCAACTTGTGGGTATTGGTCTTTGCCATCTTCACCGCGTCTCTCGGGCTCAACGTCAATTCCACCGCTGTCATCATCGGTGCGATGCTCATCTCCCCACTCATGGGTCCCATCATTGGCATGGGATTGGCGATTGGTATCGGAGATTTGCCCTTGCTCAAAAGTTCTATCAAGAACTACTTTGTAGCCACTGTGATTAGTGTGCTAACCGCAATGATTTACTTTGCAATTTCTCCACTCACCGAGGCACAATCTGAGCTACTCGCGCGCACTTCTCCCACCCTCTACGATGTTTTGATTGCGCTTTGCGGTGGTGCAGCGGGAATTATTGCTCTTTCCACACGTGGCAAGGGCAATGTGGTGCCGGGTGTAGCCATTGCAACTGCGCTCATGCCCCCACTTTGCACCGCTGGCTATGGTTTGGCAATGAGAGAATGGTCGTTTTTCTTCGGCGCATTCTATCTCTATTTCATCAACACGGTGTTCATCGCTCTCGCCACCTACATCGGAGTGCGCATGCTTCGCTTCCGTCCTAAGATAGCGGTGAGCAAAGATCGCATGAGAGTGGTGAATCGCACTATCTTTGCCATTGTGGTTGTCACCATGATTCCTGCTACTATCATGACGGTACGCATTATCCGCGATAGCATGCTCGACAATAACATTGCGAGATTCCTAAAACACGAACTCCACTATCCGGGTACGCAAATCGTGTCTCACCAGAAGGATGGCGAGAAAAAACTATTGAGTGTCGTGGCAGTGGGTAATCCTATCTCTGCGGGCAACATTGAGGAAGCACAGAATAAGTTGGAACAATATAGTTTAGGCAACTATAAACTCCAAGTTTTCCAAGGTGCTCAATCCGATAGTTTGTTACTTCTCAATGCTTCACTCTCGAAAATGGGAATTAACACCGAAGCTAACAACCCAAAGTTGTTGGAACAAGCTGGGCGCATCCAACATCTCGAAGCGCAACTTCAGTCTTACACACAATATGAGACACTGAGTCGCAACATCAGCGGTGAAATCAAGAGTTTGTGGCCCAACATTCAGACTATCAGTCTCTCTCAAGATATGGAAGTGCCAACAGATAGTGTGATGTCGCCTGATACTCCAACTATTTCTGCCCCTACCGATGATCAAAAATCGCACATCGTCCTTGCAGTTGTTACGCACAAAGGCCGTTTCTCCGAAGCTGAACGAAAACGCCTCAACGACTGGCTCAAGACACGCTCCAAAGCTGAGCAACTTCAACTCATTCTCCGCGCGCAATAAGTCAGCATCTAGCGCAATAAGTCAGCACCTAGCACAATAATTCAGCACCTAGCACAATCGATTCGCGCACAATGCTACATATACGTGCTTTATACAAAAGTATAAGTACAATGTACCTGCGCACAATCAACAGTTGCTGAGTCATAGACGTCACCTCCGTAAGAGTTCCTTTGGAGAAGGCGAGTAATTCCCTCTAACAAACTGGGGTTCTATCATAAAAAGACCGTGATGTATTCGCCTACATCACGGTCTTTTTTGTTTCTAATCGTTTTTCTAGTTGCTTTCTCAGCATTATTGCCACTTCACGCGGCCGTTGACAACCACCCATCCTCGATAGTCAGGCGATACCCTTCTGCCGCTCAAATCTACCGGAGACAAGTTTCTAACCGACTTTCTCAGAGAGGGAATAGCCGTCACGTGCTTGTACACATAATCCACAGTGTGCTGCGATTCCATCTTCGGCAAAGTCGTGCTTTCGTCCGTGGCATTATCATCCAACTTCCATGCCTCGTAAGCATAATCTTGAATGTTCTTTTGTGCAAGTGCAAAGGTATCACCAGCCTTCACATAAGATTCGCGAGAGGCTGCGATTTCATTGTACTTATCATCGATAAAATTCTCCTGCAATTTGAAGAAAGGACGCACCGCATAGTGACGAGGCACAAAACTATAAGAGCGTTGCGACTCCAGTTCCGTGATTTTCCAAGGTTCTCCCGTCACGCGACTCGTTTGCAACAAGAAGTCCACAGGATCTTCCGACATCGAAAGTTCTCCTTTCTCAGAAATACCCGAAACATAAAGTCCAGTTGCCTCATTGTGGAGGTACCACCCTGTTGCGCCGCGCACAAACACCCACGTTTCTGTAGGATCGTGCGTCGCTTCCTTCATAGGAATCACAGAAAGTCTGGCGTGTTCATTGGGTTTCGCAGCCCAAACATAAGTCACGTCATTTCGCTGTTCTGTGATGACAAAACTCATGTTGTCTTGGATTTCAATGGGTTGTTGGGTGAGTTTATCAAATCCAGTAAGCCCCAACGCCTTATACTCCACATTGAGTTCTCCACCAATCAGACAAGCACTTGAACCATTCGGGTCGTAGGTGGCGCAAACATAATAAGGAATCTTGGGAGGGATCAGAAAGAAACAGTCTGAAATCGGCTGCACAATCGAGTCGGTGAGTAGAAATGTCCCGTGCTGATCGTAACATTTCATCCTGATTTTTTTTGTAAATCCTGCAGAAGCTGCAATAACAATGACGAACATGGTCGCCAAAAGAAGAGAGCGTTGTCCAAAAGAGTGTTTCATGTGTTTTGTATTGGTGGCGTAAATTTACAAACTTCACCACAATTCTCTCCTATCGCCAGCGATAAATAATGCAAAACGGAGCAGATTTCTCGAGAATTTAGAGAAATCTGCTCCATTATTTTGTTCTATCGCCATAAGTCGCCCTTTGCCCACTGTGCAATATCGCTATTTATGGCTCTTGGCATAGGGAGCGGAAACATCAGCAACAGCATCATCTGCCAAGAGCAAAGACCAACTGCAAGAAAACATCGCAAAAGAAAGACATCATAGCCTAGCCCCTCTGCGAAAGTACAGCGCAGGTTGCCCATTCAGGCTGATACACCTCCCTTCATTCGCCTGTTATTTGCGCAAGGTGAGTTCGATGTTTTCAATCTCCTCACGGAATGTAGCATCCGTGGCAAACTGGCGCTCGATTTTCTTACAACTGTGGAGGATGGTAGAATGGTCGCGCCCCCCCAGTTCACGTCCGATTTGGGATAGCGAAACATCCGTAAATTTCTGTCCGAGGTAGCACACGATGTGGCGCACAGCAGCGATATTTCCTTTGCGCGATTTAGAACAAACGTCTTTGGATTTCAACGCATAATGCTCACACACTAAATCCAAAATTTCGCGGAAGCTGAGTTCTTTGCGCGCTTGGTTCACAATGCGCGGCACCACACGCTGCGCCATCTCCACCGTGATGCGATAGTCTGCCGTTTTCATCGACTCTGCCATGATTGAATTGACCATGCCATAGAGTTCGCGCGCATTTTCCGACACCACATCCGCCAAATAGTCCACCACCTCCATGGGGAATCCTTCCACCCCATCACGACGCAATTTGCACAAGATGATGTCGCGACGCAAAGTGCGGTCAGGCTGATCCAAAGGCAGCGTAATCCCCCAACGCAGACGCGAGAGGATGCGCTCTTCCAATCCTTTCAACTCTGCTGGCGAACGGTCGCAGGTGAAGAGCATCTTGCGACCATTGGCATGCAAGTGGTTGAAGATATGGAAAAAAGCCTTGAGCGTTTTTTCACCGCTGATTTCTTGAAAATCATCGATGATGAGCATATCAATGCTTTGGTAAAAGTGGATAAAGCTATTGATAGCCGTGGAATTTCTGTTGTTGCGGTCTGCCATTGCTGCATCGGCATACTGCACTTGGAAATTACGAGCCGAGACGAAGAGCACACGGCGGTCAGGAAATTTCTCACGCACGGCATTGCCCACCGCGTTCACCAAGTGTGTCTTTCCCACCCCCGAAGGTCCATACAAGAAGAAGGGGTTGAAGGTCTGCACATCGGGATTCTCAGCCATAGCGCGCGCCATGTTCACCGCTGCACGATTGCTGATACCTTCGCAATAACTATCAAACGTGTAGGCTTCGATGAGATGCGATTCAAAATTTGTGGGCTGCGCCACAGGTGTCAATTTTGCCACCGGTCCCGAAGCACGCACCACGCTTGCTCCGCCAGCCCCTTGCCCTGAGTTGTCAGGGTTCGCCAGCATATCAGTGAACACCCACTTCACACTAGGCATTGTCCCCCACGCCTGCAACACTGCATCGCGCAACTGCTGCCCCATCGCCTTAAACATCGTATCGCGAAAAGCCGCAGTGGGTACCTCCAGCACCAACATGTGCTCATCTTCTTGGCTACACTTCATGTGTTCCACAAACATCGTGTAGGTGTTTATGGAAATGGTTGGCTTCAAGATTTGCAAAGTGGAGGACCATCTTTGTGACATAGTGCGGGATATGAGGAGGTTAAGGAGGAGTCAATGTCTTTCATCTTCGACAAAGCCACAGCCAGCCAAAGACAGTGGCGCAAAGTTACAAAAAAATCAGCATATTTTCCCCTCCACTCCCTCTTTAATTCTCCTCCACCACAAGGCGATACCCCTGCCCATGCACATTGCGCAGAGACAGCTGAGCATCGGCAAGCAATTTTGTGCGCAATCGCGACACAAAAACGTGAAGAGAACGAGCATTGTAAGGCGTATCGCTGCCCCACAAATCGAGCAACAAGCCATGTCGCTCCACTATCTCATTAGGATGCGCAAAGAGGCGTCGCAAAATCTCCGCTTCGCGCTGTGTCAAGGGTTGCTCTGTGCCATCGGCTGTCTGCAACAACCCGCGCGAAGGATAGAGCGTAGTGGCTCCGCAGCACAACATTTTTCTAGAGTTTTCCACAGCTGCGACATGATTTACGTTATCTCCCTTCTCCACCATCGCTCCTTGGTGCATAGCCTCATCCACTGCTCCGTTTTCCCTCTCTGACTGGGGAGGAAACTGTCGCAGCAATGCCTGGATGCGCGCCACGAGTTCGCGCATCGAAAAGGGCTTGCGCAGATAATCATTCGCCCCCAGTTGCAGCCCCTGCACCACATCGTCCGTGTCGGTGCGCGCAGTGAGCACGATGATGGGCAGTCGCGCATCCACCTGTCGCAGTTGTTTGATCAGGGAGAAACCATCCATCACTGGCATCATCACATCTGTCACCAACAAGTCCGGACGTTCTGCTGCATAAGCCTCCAGTGCCGAAGCCCCATCGTGCGCTAGGGTTACGGCAAAATCAAGGGTGACGAGCGTATCTCGGAGAATACCCGCCAGATCACGTTCATCTTCAGCGAGGAGAATGCGAATTTTATTCATATCTTCATGAGAGATTTAACCCCAAGCGGTTATTAGACCGTAAAAGTACTATTCGTTGTTAAAAAGATTGGTGCAGTTTTCCACACCATCATCGGCAGAAGTCAAGAAGTCTGCGATGCCGCATCGAGAGGAAGAACAACACGGAAGCAACTGCCCTGCCCTACCTCACTATGCACACTGATGCGACCACCGAGTTGCCGCACCAGACAGTCCACATGATAAAGCCCAAGCCCATAACCACGCACTGTGTGCAAATCGCCCTGCTCCACCCGATAAAACCTTCGGAACACTTTGCGCAAATCGCGTGCAGCGATGCCCACCCCCTGATCTGCCACCTCGATGATGACCGCGCGCGCAGCCTCATCTTGCCACACTCGAAGGTCCACCACAGCTTCTTCTTTGGAGTATTTGATGGCATTGTCTATCAGATTGTTGAGCATATCGCGCAGCATCTGCCGATCGGTCGAAAAGTTCAAATCATTCGGTTGAACATCTAGGAAGATGCTCACTGGTTTGTCGTGCCCCAGTTCGTGTTCGTCTTGCAGTTGCAAGAGCAGTTCCTCCACCACCAAGCCTTCATACTGCGGTTTGCGCCATTGTGGCTGAGGGCGCAGTGCATCAAGCAACGAAGTGACCAGTTGTTGCAGTTGCCCGATTTGTCGCTGCGAGGTGCGCAGCAGTTGTTGTCTTCGCTCCGCATCCTGATCGGCACCAAAATCCAACAAGGCTTCGTGGGCAGCCTGCGCCACAGCTATCGGCGTTTTGAGTTCGTGCGAGAGATTGCGCACAAACTGCGTGGTGGCAGTCGTTTCCTGCTGTCGCAAACGCAACAATGCCAGCACCACTATAGAGATGATGAGGAAAAGCAGGAAGACCACAAGACTCGGAATTTCGTTGCGCAGCACCACCTTCCAGCACGACTCATAGCGCAGCACATAGGCTTGAGAATAGTCATCGCTCACAAAGAGCGTGTCTGCCAAGTCCTGCGCAGAGGGATTAAATTCATCACCGCCCCACGGCATCCACTGCTGGGTGTGAAGGGCGTGAAATGTCACTTTATCATTGACCAAATCCACTTTCCGTAATTCATAACTGATGGGTAGCTGCTCGCGCATCAGTTGCGCATGCAACAGACTGTCGAGCAAGGCGGCATCGGGCGGCAACCACGAATCTATCGAGGTGTGTAGCGTGCGCTGCATCTCAAGTGCCACTTCGTCCGAAGCATTGGGCAACTTCATGAGGTGGGAGAGCTCGAGACTCGCAGGCAAATAGAAATACATGTTGTCCGTGACACGATGACGACTGGTTCGGACAAACATCTCCACCACATCAGCACTCTGCAAGCAACTCGGCACTCGTTCGTTAGCTTGTGCCACTTCATGGCGCAGTCGCTGCACCTGCCACACGCCCAAAAGGCTCAGCATCACAATGATGCTGAGCGAAATGAGTTGCACGAGTCGATGAAGTGAGAAACGTGAGGTCATGATTTTTGGAGTTATCGGGCGCGAATGCTCCGCGGCTTACTTCAATCGGAAGTTAATAGGTAATACAAAATTACAGCTCACGGGCTTTCCTTTGCTATCGAGCGCAGGTTTCCATTTGCCGGGCAGTTTCTTCACTGCACGAATGGCTTCTGCATCTGCCGAAGGATGGAGCGATTTGAGGATGCTAAAACCGCCTGCTTTGCCTTTAGCACTAATCGTAAATTTCACGTAAACGACCCCTTGAATTTCTTTTTCAATACAATCTTTGGGATATTTGACCAGTTTGGCTACATCCGCCATGAGTTCCGCATCGCCAGTGCCATATTTAGCTTGGGTCTGCACATTCGTCTTTTCTTCGGAACTACTGATGCTCACCGTTTCCACAGGAGCGCAAGCCATGGCGACACTGCTGGCAGTAAACAGGAAGGAAGAGAAAGCGAGAAGGGTGAATATCTTCTTCATGATGAGTAGAGGTTGTAGAGTTTGGCTCCGACATTGCCGCCTAGAAAAGCAAGGAAGGGGCTGGACTCTGGGTGAAACAAGGGTCACTTGCAAGTGGCGTACAACAAACAAGGGGAAGCGGACCTTTCGATCTCGCAAGCAGAAGAGAAATCTGCCGTTCCGTCCGTTGTTCTACACAGCGAAATTAGTAGTTTGCTCGTGGCGCGCCAAATATCTTTCCCACTATTTTCCGCCTGCTCGCAAATTATAGCCCTTTGCTAAGCCTTCGTAAGACTTCATTAAGCCTTCAACCAATCACGACGCTCCATTTCTTGAGCCACACACGTTGCCACACACATTGCCACACCTTGGAAAAACAAGCAGAAATTGTCAGAGATTCGCCCCAAAAACTTCCCACGTTTTGGAAAAAAACTCCAACGTTTTTGGAAAAATCTCCCACGTTTTTCAAGAAACGTCGGACGTTTTTTGCTCTCGCTCGAAGAGATGAAAAGGAAGCTACGCTGCTTGTCTTCCACACCAAGGAAACAAGAAAGCAAAGTAGTGAATCAACAAATCTTAAAATGGTGTTCCCACGCGCGCACGCCTACGCGCATAACAGCAATTTTCGTGTTTTTGCTTTCACAACCTTCACAGAAATCCTTGCAACTCTCTCTATTTCAATTCATAGCGCGCACTTTTCGGACATATTTTAACACATTCTGGAAAACTCTCCGTTTTTTCCTGCTTATATCTTCCCAATGACGCATCGCAAAACTCCTCATTTTTTCGTCAAAAATGCGCCCAAAACTCCCCTTGGTGTGAAGGTTGTGAAAGCAAAAAGTGCAAAATCCCAGGGATGCGCGCGCGTATATGCGCCCACGCGAGGCAACCGCCACTGGTCTGCGCCTTAATCAAGCCCTCGTTCCTTCGCATTCTTAAACTATCTCAAAATCCAGCTGTAAAAGAAGAGATTTAACATTTATAGTGACACATTTGCCCCTTTCCTCCCATATAAATTAGGGGGCTGCGCGCAAAGGAAAAGCAGGAGGAGGAAAAGCGCGACACAATTTGTCATCATTCGAGGCACCATCTCAGAGATTTTCGTTACTTTTGTAGTTATAAATATCTTTCGGTTATGAACACTATCTTTGCTGACTACATCGCACGCATCGAGATTTCAAGTCTTTGGAGCGGACACAAGCACATCGTCTGGCAACTGCGCCCCGACGTCAATGTGCTGAGTGGAAAAAATGGCGCAGGAAAAAGCACCATCCTTTCGCGCATGGTGCAGCAGGTGGGCAGCCTCACCGCTTCGGGCGAACTGCACCTCGGAGCGCGACTGGGCGTAAAGCTCGACCTTTTTCCCACTGATGCTCAGCGCATACGCTATGACGTGGTGCGCTCGGTGGATCGACAGATGGTGACAAGCGAACGCGTGACTACCCTTGCCGAAGGACAGGTGGTGACCGAACTCGACTGGCAACTCTATCAACTGCAGCGCCGATATCTCGACTATCAAGTGAACATCGGCAACCGCATGATTGCTCTCCTCACCAGCGGAAGCGAAACGGCACGCGAAGAAGCGGCTGCCGCTGCCGAAGCTAAGACGCATTTTCTGGATTTGGTGGACGAACTCTTTGCCGAAACGGGCAAACGCATCGACCGCGAAAGCAATGAACTGCGCTTTTTCCAATACGAAGAGGTGCTTTCGCCCTACGTGCTTTCTTCTGGAGAAAAACAGATGCTCATCATTCTCCTCACCACACTCACGCAAGATCGCCAACCCTATGTACTCTTCATGGACGAACCAGAGGTGTCGCTGCACTTCGATTGGCAAAAACGCCTCATCTCGATGGTGCGAACCTTGAATCCCAACGTGCAAATCATTCTCACCACTCACTCTCCTGCGGTGATTATGGACGGCTGGGAAGATTGCGTCACGGAAGTCTCAGAGATTACGTTCTAATGCTCTGCCCTATGTCTCACCTCTCTCACCATATCAATTCTGCCTACATCGCAGCTGCCAACCGCTTGCGAGGCAAAGAAGCACGCCGCAAAGTGGTGGCGTATGTGGAAAGTTATGACGACATCTTGTTTTGGAAAGACGTGTTGAGTGAGGTGGAGACGGACAAGGTGGAGTTTGAGGTGCTACTCCCATCACAAACCTCTCTGGGACGTGGCAAGAAGATAGCTCTCTCCAATCGACTGGGTCACAGCATGATTGCTTGTGTGGATGCCGACTATGATTTTCTCATGCAAGGGGCTACGCCCACGAGTGAGATGATATGTTTTTCGCCCTATGTGTTGCACACGGGGGTCTATGCCATCGAGAATTTGCAATGCCATGCGGAGACGCTGGCGCACGTGTGTGTGATGGCTACACTCAATGACCAGGAGGTGATGGACTATGAGGCTTTCTTCGCAGAGTTTTCTGAAATCATCTTCCCACTTTTGGTGTGGAATGTGTGGGCGTATCGCTATGGCCGCTACACGCAGTTCTCGCTCTCCGACTTTGCGCGTGTGGTGGAACTGAGATTTGTCAACATCTACCACCCCGAGGAGATGCTGCAAGCCTTGAAACGGCGCGTGAATCAGCAAATCAACCGCCTGCAACGGATGTTTCCCGAAGGCAGACAAACGTATGCTCCCCTGCGCAAACAACTGTTGCAGTTGGGTGTGACACCGCAAACGGCTTATCTCTACATGCGTGGGCACGACTTGCTGGATGGAGTGGTGATGCCCTTGATGACGAGCATTTGTGACATGCTGCGCAGACAGCGCGAACGAGAGATTTCTAAATTGGCTTGCCACGCGGTGCAGAAGCGCAACGAATTGGCTGCTTATCAGCATGCCATTGCTCCCTTTGAAGCGATGGTGCGCAAGCAAACTGCCTATCACCATACAGCGGCTTTTGCACGGATTGTGGAGGCGGCGAGAATGCTTATGACCCGCTGCGAGGAAGCAGCACAATGTCCCGAGCCTCAAAAGGACATCTCCACTTCTCTAGAATCTAATGTGGAACTTGTCCACAAAAAACACTTTGATTCGCGAGAGCGAACAGAGGGGCGCCTCAACACTTCGGAGCGTCCGAAGTCGCCGAAGGTGAAACCTTATGGTAAACTATGATTTTGACTACTAAACTATGTCTACTTCTCTTTGGATGATCGCCACTTTGGCGGTCTACTTCTTCGTATTGCTTGGCATCGCTCACTGGGTGAGTGGGCGCAAACATCAAACGAGCAACGCTGCTTTCTATCGGGCTTCTCAGCGCGCGCCTTGGGCTATGGTGGCTTTTGGCATGATTGCGGGGAGCATCTCGGGCGTGTCGTTCGTGAGTGTCCCTGCTTGGGTGGGGGGCATCGGCATGAGCTATCTGCAAATGTGCATGGGCTTCATCGTGGGCTATATTGTGGTGGCGATGGTGCTTCTGCCACTCTATTATCGACTGCAACTCACGAGCATCTATGGTTATCTCTCGCACCGTTTTGGCAACCGCACGCGCAAAACGGGGGCGGGATTTTTCCTCCTCAGCAAATTGGCGGGTGCCACTGCTCGACTGTATGTGGCGACTTTGGTGCTCCACACTTTTATCGCAGCTCCACTGGGCATTCCTTTTGTCGTCACAGCTGCAGTGACACTCCTCTTGATTTGGCTCTACACCTTTCGAGCAGGACAAGCGAGTTTGCTCTACACCGACGCGCTGCAAACCTTGATGCTCATCCTGGCTGTCGTCGGAACGCTCTGGGCAGTGATGCAGCAAATGGGGCTGGACTGGCACAGTGCGTGGAAGTTGATTGACGAGAGTCCCATGAGCCGTGTGTGGGTGTGGGATGCTTCCTCGAAACAAGCCTTCTGGCGACAGTTTCTTAGCGGCATTTTCATCGTGATTGTGATGACGGGATTGGACCAAGACATGATGCAGAAAAATCTCACTTGCCGCACGCTCCGCGATGCGCAGAAGGATATGTGTGTCTATGGACTTTCTTTCCTCCCCATCAATGCTTTGTTGCTCGGTCTGGGGGTGCTGCTCTATCATTTTTGCGCGGTGCAACACATTGCGCTTCCTGCAAAGAGTGACGAACTCCTGCCGATGCTGGTGAGCAGTGGAGCACTGGGCAATTTGGTGGTGCTGCCTTTCACCATCGGCATTGTGGCAGCTGCCTTCTCGGCTGCCGATGGGGCAATAACGGCTTTGACCACGAGTTTTTGCATCGACATTCTCAACCGCGAACACGATGTGCGCTTGCGACGAATGGTGCATGCTACTGTGGTGGTGCTCTGTTTTGTGTGCTTGCTTCTTTTCCGCATCGTGGATAGTCCGAACGTGATCAACACGATTTACGTGATGGCTTCTTACACTTATGGTCCGCTGTTGGGGCTTTTTGCCTTCGGACTTTACACGCGGTGGGAGATTCGCGACCGCTTGGTGCCCATAGTGGTCATCGCGGCTCCCATAGCGACCGCTCTCCTCGACCACTATGCACCCATCTGGTGGGGATATACCTTCGGTTATGAACTGCTCATGCTCAATGGTCTGCTCACGGCATTAGGACTTTTTGCACTAAGACGTTTCAAAAAATAGGGCTTGTGCTTGTTCACTTCGATAGCTCTCTCTAAATTTGCACCACGCAAAATGAAAGTTGATCACCAGAGGTTGAACTTGCCCCTTAAATAATGAGGATTTGTTCCTCAAACAACGAGAATTTCCTCCTCAAACAACGAGGCTTGGCACCTCTCCTTGGGTTAGATTTTCAAACAATCACTTCTTAAAATCCAAACACTCAAATAATATGGAAAAGAAAATTCGCGCTGCCATCGTGGGTTATGGCAACATTGGTAAATATGCTCTCGACGCTATCGAGGCTTCTGGCGACATGGTGTGCGCTGGTGTGGTGCGCCGCAACGTGACGGGTGAACAACCTGCTGAATTGGCGAAATATCCTGTGGTGAAGCATATCTCCGAACTCCAAGATGTGGACGTGGCTATCCTCGCTACTCCCACTCGACAAGTGGAGGCTTACGCGAAAGAGTGTCTTGCACTGGGCATTAACACCGTGGACTCCTTCGACATCCACTCTCAAATCGTAGATTTGCGCCGTTCGCTCGATGCGGCAGCCAAAGAACATGGCGCAGTGAGCGTGATTGCTGCGGGTTGGGATCCAGGTTCTGACTCTGTGGTGCGCACGCTCATCGAAGGTCTGGCTCCTAAAGGTGTGAGCTACACGAACTTTGGTCCTGGTCGCTCCATGGGTCACTCGGTGGCTGTGCGTGCCATTGATGGTGTGCGCGATGCGTTGTCAGTGACCATTCCTCTCGGCACGGGCATTCACCGTCGTATGGTGTATGTGGAACTCGAAGAGGGTGCGGACTTCAAGCAAGTGGCTGCTGCTGTCAAGGCGGATCCTTACTTTGTGAACGATGAAACGCACGTGAATCAAGTGGAGAGTGTGGACGCGCTCAACGATGTGGGTCACGGAGTGAACCTCGTGCGCAAGGGTGTGTCGGGCTGCACGCACAACCAACTCTTTGAGTTTAACATGCGTATCAATAATCCAGCTCTCACGGCTCAAGTGCTCATCAATGTGGCTCGCGCTTCTATGAAGCAACAACCTGGTGCTTACACCATGATTGAGATTCCCGTGATTGACTATCTCGAAGGCGACCGCGAAGCCTTGATTGCTCACCTTGTGTAAAAGGACATATACCCCTTGCTTGCGCTGAGCATTCGCAGCAGAATACTGCAAACTCTAAAATCTCCGCATGAGAAGTTCTCTTCTGATGCGGAGATTTTAGTATCTCATCTTCTTCACAAACAACAAATCCCCCGATGTCACGATGGATATCGGGGGATCATTTTATCTTATGTTAAGTTACTACTGAATGATGCAAGTTCTGAATGATGCAACGATTGAAGAACGTAATCACCGAACTATGCAAGCCCTGAACGAACGCTTAGTCTTACTATGAACGATTGAGAAAGTTCCCATCGAACAATGCTATCGTGGAATCACTTTCGCTTAGGGTTTCAGCAATTTCTTACCATTGACGATGAACAGACCATGGCGCGCGGCTTCCACACGGCGACCTTGAAGATCGTAGGTGGAGGAGTGAAGAGAGGATTTCACCTCTGTCACACTGCTGATGCCAGTGGCTTTCTCATATACCACGGTGATTTCACCATGTGCATCTATGCGGTGAAGATCGCTCAGCGTTGTGGTGTTTTCTTTCCACTTGAAACTTTTGAGTTCGGGAGCCACAACCGTCACCTTGCTTCCAGCAGGTACGATGCTTTGCTCGGAGGGAAGAACCGATTTTCCTTCAGTATCCACATAGCGCACCGTGACACGGAAGTAAGGAGCAGCCACAAAAGTGTAGAATTGATAAGGATGACCATAGGTGTGCCAACCAGTCATTCCCCCAACTACCCCATCCCAGTATTGTCCGTTCGTGCCTTGCACCTTCCACGTGCCGTCAGCATTGCGAGAAGCACTGAATTGTCCCGCTTCTTTGGCGACAATCACTTCTTGGCTCTCTTTGAGCATGGGCATAAACAACTCAGTTGCGGGGTGGAAAAATTGCCAATGACTGCCTTTCTTCTGTACAGTCCACACAAACTGCGGAGAGGCTTCCCCATTGTTGAGACCGCCTTGCAACACTCTGCCAGAAGTAGCGGAGACATTGCGGAAACCAGCACGATTAGGGTCCTTGCTAGAAAGGTCGTAGATGAGCACCTGCTGTCCGTCTTTCAACTCCTTCAGCGGAGTTGCCACAGCTTTCACACCGAGCAACGCTGAAGTAGTGTAGACTATCGTGCGATGCACATCGTCTGTAGGGGTTAGTTGGATTCCCTCTTCAGGGAATTCTTTCAGACTAAAAAAGTCGATTTTGGGGGCGCGAATCACCACGCTCTCCCCCACGGGTACGGCGATAGTATCTTGTGCCAACAACGTGCCGTCGTCATTGATGGCGTCTAGAAAAACCAGGTGCTTCGACTTTTTGTAGACAATCGTGAAGGTTTGCGCTTCGTTGCCTTGTTGGAGTTGGGGAACTTCCCCTTTCACCTTGTACCCCTTGAACTGAGGCACCGTCACTTGCGTGGCATCGGTGGGTAGATATTCCGTAATGGTTTGCAATTCCTTGCCATCAGTCGTGACACAACGATAAGTCACCGCACGAGCAGGAACAAATTCCCATCCCGTACCTTGCGGACGCACGGCATTCTCACCGCCTACACCGCTACCCGAAGACACGCGACCTTGTAATTGAGGAGCAGAAGCCGACACGGGGAAGAGGAATTTACCACCCGAAGCGAGGGTGAAATCCTTCGTTTTGGGTGCATAAGTGAGGGTAATCTTCGCAGGAGTCTTCGACATCGTGACGGGGAATCCGAAGCGTTCCACCTTTTGCGTTTCAGGTTGTCCCACAAAACGCTGAGTTGTCACGTTACGCAGTTGCACGGTCATCGTTCCTCCCTTGGTGTCAAAGGCAGAAGCATTCACCACTTCCCAACCGTTATTGGAGTTTTGTCCAGTGTTGCTGTGGATAAGTCCTTGTTGTTGACCATCATCAGCGAGCATCGCACCAGTGTGTCCAGCCACCGTGTTGCGCACCACATAAACTTGTCCGTTTTTGGGAAGCGCGGCAGGAGCGTCCACTGTGGGAACTTCTTCCCCAACAGGTGTGCCGCCTACAAAGCTCCACAAACCACCATTTCCATCTGTGGGATTGGTGTAGACATTCACTGCCAATCCTTGACGCGACATCGAAGCGTTCCACCACTGTCCGTCGTGTTTTGCCGAACGAATGGTGTAGTAACGATAACCATCTGCTACACCATAGCCCTTGTCACCGAGGATGAAGTCATAGTGCTTCGCCTTAGTGTCGTAGCTCCAGCGACCATTCACCGCAACGGCGGTGGGACTAGCTGCTACGCTACCTTCGGGATAAGCCTTAGAAACCAGTGCAAAGCGTTCGGGATTTTGGGGGTCTACCTCCAACTTCCATTGTTGATAATCATAAGCCGCTTCCCCTTCTTTGGCTTGAGGAGCCGTCCAAAGGCGCAAAGCTTGTGCACCATTGTTCTTTTCGGTAGCCACAATCGGAGAGGTATTGCTCAAGAGTTCGATGCAACGACCGCTGCGTTCTTTGTCATTACTGCGAGTCACGATGCGATAATACACTTCTTTTTCAGCAGTGCTCACCGTGGGATAGATCATCGTAGAAGCCTTATCCTCATTGAGATAAGCACGGTCGTAGCTGTACCCACCATAGTTCAACATCGTGGTGTCGGCGCGCATGCGCTGCACAAACGAATTGAAATTCTTCTTCGATTGAGGTGACCAACCGGCTTCACCCACGGCAATCAAACGAGGTAAGGCGAGGAATTCCATCACATCGGGAGTCGCCACGTGTTCTGTCCAGAATGTGCCCTGCACACCGATGGAGTGTGAAAAGTCTGTGGGTTGTTCCTCATAAGTAGCTTTGAGATGATCGCTACCATTGCCGGGGAGTGTCTTCATCCAACCCTCCTTGCGAGGCGCGCGGTTGATATAATAAGGTCCATAAACCGTATAGATGCTAGGAAGTCCCAAACTATTAGCTATCTCTGCGCCCTTGCGAGCAGGCACCCAGCAATACACCGTTGCGCCGGTCTTCTTCATCAGATCAAGATCCGCACCCTTTTCTGTCACGGTCTCGTTCCACACCGAAATCTTGCGACCCTTGCTCTTGAGATAGTCCGTAATTTCTGCGATAAAGTGCGTTTGCAGTTGGCGGTAGCTCGTAAGATTTAATTTCTTGTACATCGCTTGACACTCTGCATTGTGTTCCCAAGCCGTGGTGGGGCATTCGTCACCCCCGATGTGCACATTTTTCGAGGGGAAAATCGCCATTAACTCATCGAGAATGTCTTTCACGAAGCGCACTGCCTTAGGATTTGCCACGTTCAACACATCGGTGAACACCCCACCCCAAGTCTCCACGCGGTGCACTCCATCGGGATTGCACGAAAACTCGGGATAAGCCGCCATCGCTGCGGAGAAGTGACCAGGCATATCGATTTCGGGAATGACCTCAATGTGCTTAGATGCCGCATACGCCACGATTTCTTTCAAATCCTCACGAGTATAGAAATAGGGACCGTATTGTTGGTTCGTCCAGTAAGCTCCATGCTCCATTGACGTCACATAGGTGTTGGAAGCCACCGCACCCACCTTCGTGAGCTTGGGATATTTCTTCACCTCCCAACGCCAACCTTGGTCTTCGGTCAAGTGAAAATGGAACTTATTGAGCTTGTAAATCGCCATCACATCGAGCATCTTCTTCACCTCTTGCACACTGAAGAAGTGGCGCGCCACGTCGAGCATAAAACCGCGGTAAGGGAATCGGGGTTTGTCGGTGATTTGCACCAAAGGCAATTCATAAGTGACCACCTTTTCATCCTTCACTCCAGCAGCAATGCAGGCTGGCAACATCTTCTTCAAACTGGTCAAACCATAGAAGAAACCGCTGGTAGTGGCACTTTCCAAGCGGATGCCATTAGCAGTCACCGAAAGTTTGTAGCCCTCTTGTCCGAGAGTTTTGTAGAGTGTCTGGTTGTGTACCAACTCGAGCGCCGCACCTTCAGCCTTCTTGTTGAAAAAAGCCGTAGCACCAGTGGCTGATTTATTAAAATCAGCGACAAACTTTTGGGCTTCTGCCTTGATGCTATCGGGAAGTTGCGCACCACCAATGGTGAACTGCGCAGGCAGACGATACACTCCCTTGTCCACATGCATCTGCATGGGAACAGGAGTCAAATTGACAAACTGCTGAGCTTGTGCTTGAGAAGTCCCAAACAAAGCACAAGCCAATAAAGTGGATAATAAGGTAGATTTCATGTAGATTTCTGTAAATTCAGATGACAAAGATAGTGATTTTTTGTCATATATGCGCTTTCCACTCCTAAAAACAACGCCCTTCTGCTTATATATACAAACAGAAGGGAGAAAAGTATTCTAAAATATATCTTATATGCTTTTGCAAGATTAATCGTGCAAAAGCACCAGTCCATTTTATCTCATTACGTCTTTCTGAATTGGCTGTCATCACCACGGCTCATTTCACTTCGATCACATCGCTCAAGCGCGTGGTGTAGTGAGGCGAACGATGCTCTGACGATACCACCGAAGAAGGGTCAGTCTGCGAAGCCAAACGGAGGGAGTGCTCTCCTATGACGGCATGCAGATTGTCCACAGCCGCTTGCAGTCGCTGCTGCTTTTCACGATCTACCGTATCAAAAAGCGCACCTTGCACCCCATCATGCTCGATGAGTGTTGCCCCCACCCCTGCACGCTTCACGGGCAATCCGTCAAGATGCAACGACACAAGACACTGCCCCACAGCGGCTGCCAATTCACGAGCTTCATTGGTGGCAACTTCAAAACGATGAAACGTGCTGCGAAAAACATAGGGCTGGATCGTGGAGAAGCGATCGGTAGCCACAAAGACATTGAGTTGCAAGGCTGCAGAGCGGTCTTTGCGCAACTTCCTGCCCACCTGCACCGCAAAATCCACCAAGAGGCTGTGCAGGGTTTCTGCATCGGTGATAGGGTGTTTGAAGGTACGGGTGTGCTGCAAACTCTGTCGCGCGGCTGGTGTTTCAAGGTCTAAAACGTGCTCTCCATTGAGTTCGCGCCACATTTGTTCGCCCAGTTTGTGAAAACTATTGCGCACGCGCGTCACTCCCCATTGTGCGAAGTCGTAGGCTGTCTTCACTCCCCCAGCTGCTAATTTTACAAACGTCTTCCGTCCCACACCCCACACATCTTCTATCGCCGTGAGTTGCAAGGCTTTCACACGCTTCTCGTCGCTATCGATGAAGCAACAACTCTGATAACCTGGATATTTTTTGGCAAATCTGCTCGCGATTTTTGCCAAAGTCTTGTTGGGTGCCATGCCGATGCTCACCGGAATGCCCGTGCACTGCTTGATGCGCTGCACCAACTGCCGTGCCACGCTGTGAACATCGGGGATGCCACTGAAATCGACAAAGGCTTCATCGACACTATACTGCTCCATCCGCGTGGCATATTGCCCGATGATTTGCATCACGCGCTGCGACATGTCGCAATAGAGTGTGTGATTGGCAGAGCACACCATCAGTCCACTCCGCTGACAATGATGCTTCACCTTGAAATAGGGTTCTCCCATGCCAATGCCGAGAGCTTTGGCTTCGTTGCTGCGCGCAATCACACACCCATCGTTGTTGGAAAGCACCACAACGGGCTTGTCGAGCAAACACGGACGAAAGACGCGCTCGCACGACACGAAGAAATTATTGCAATCGATGACAGCTATCATGCCAACTTTTCGGGTATAAGGGAGAAACAAACTGAAGAGGAAACCACCTCCCTCGAGGTTTTGGAGGTGAATTGTGCGTAGCGCAACGAGAGCGACGCAAGCCTCCACGAAGTGACGAAGCGACGCGCTATTTCTTGTTCTTTTGCGCCTTCGGCATCGTCTCTCTGCGCACAGCATGGATGACGTAAGTCACCACACCCCACACACTAAATTGCTGATCCGACTCGATGCGTATCTCTGGATATTGGCTATTGGCAGGCACCAGCCGCACATGATCTGCCTCCACAAAGATGTGCTTCACCGTAAATTCGTCATCCACGATGCAAACCGCTATATCCCCATTTTGAAAATCGATGGAGCGATCCACCACGAGAATATCTCCGGCATAGATGTTGGCATCGATCATCGAATCACCCACCACCTTAGCATAAAAAGTGCTTTCTGGATGAGATACCAGCTCACGATTCAAGTCGATTTTCTCTTGATACTGCGAAGGCACTGGCGAGGGAAACCCTGCCTGTGGTCCGCTCTCGGCAAATGGGAGGGCGGTGCTTTCGTCAAATTCTACGCCTTGAATGATGAGTTGGGACATGATGAAAAATAGCTGAATCGTTTTGGGAGAATATGCGGAACAACGAGGGCTGACACTCAGGATTTTCTGGTCAAAACAGAGCCAAAATCCCCATTTGCGCCACCTCGCGAACTGCAAAAATAAGGCTTTCCCACGAGATAATACTCATCCTTTTTGCTAAACATCCCTTCCTCGAAATCTTCGCTAGGAGAAAGCGCAAAAAAACGTCGGAGATTTTCTAAATTTTCTCGGACATTTCTCGAAAAACGTGGGAGATTTCGCCTCATATCCTCTCATATAATTATAGGGACACATCCATTTAGTGCTCCTTCATTTATCTACTATTGGACAATACCAATAGTTTCAAATACAAGTGGCTGTTTACTTCAATACTTGGTGCGATGGATTTAGTGCTTGGAAGAAGGCTTCAGAGCTTGTCTATAATGGTAATAAGGAGTTTAATTATAAGGTTATATCTCGTTATTGCACTTTTGTTGACTACGTACACTTAACCTCTCAACGAATTGGCGCATCACCCACAACGGATGGTGCGCCAAAAAGTTATTTTAATAATTAAGCTTGCTGAGCTTTGCGTAACATAACAAATTCAAAACGTCCTCCAAATTATCGAGTTGTTGACGAAGTCTTCGTATTTCCTCTTGATTCCTTTCATTAGAAGCATTTGAGGCTCTAAGTCTTCTCTCTAATTCTCTCTGAACTTCTTGCTGTTTCTTGATGACTGCTTGTAGTTGGGCAATGATTTCCCTATACATGCGTTCTTTCTTCTTATTGCCATTGATTTTATCCTTAACCCAATCATAGGCTTTTTTAGCAATAAATACCTGAGGACTAATAAACACCAAACCTATATCGACCTTAGAAATACCAAGTTCTTTAAATATAGATTTGTTTGGATCATTTACAATAGTGCTAGATGCACTTACAATCTGTGAGATGCTAACTTCTACCATAATTATCCTACTTGTCTAAATTGATTTATTTGTTCACTTAAAACTTCAATCACCTCAACTAGATGGCTGATTTGTTTTGCGAGTTCTTCTATCTCCTTTTTATATTGTTCCATTGTAGAATTTTGAGAGCGAAGTTTTAATACCAATTCACGATTTATTTGTTTTTGACGGTTTATGGCAGCCTGTTGTTTGGCAATAATTTCCCTATACATGCGTTCTTTCTGCTCTTGCTCTAGTTTTTTAGCCTTATATTTTTTATAGCCCCAGAGTAAGATAAAAGGTGCAACGGCTATACCAATTCCTGTCGCTGACGCACCACTTGCTGGGGCAACTGCAACAGTTGCCCCAGCAACTAGTCCGATAGCAGATAAGTTACTCGATGTGGTTATCACATATTTATTCGATAAGTTTGCAATTTCCTCATACAAACCCGGATGAGCAATACCCACAGCATTCCATGGCTTAAATTCGGTGTATTTAAGCCTTTCTGTAGAGTTCTCTTTTTCAATGCCAAAATCACTTAGTGAAAGACTTGGATTTTCAATAATAGCTGAAGCTATATGTGAAAGGCACTCTAATTGTTTTATTTCTTGTTTCATACCCTTATATTTATTCAAACATGGCATCCAATTCTGCAATGGCACATTTAGTTACTTTATCCAATTCTTCATTTAAATACTGTTCCTTTATCCTTGTAATGAATCGAACATCAGAGAATAGTCTCCAGAGCGTAACCAACAGACCTCCAAGATCTAGTTTCTTTAATGCCTCTCCTTCATTTCCTGTACAAGCATTGATACCAACGTATGCTAGATTTATACTTGAAGATATAGCATTTGAATATAATAATATTTTACGGGTTCGCACTTCGTAGTGTTCACGTCTTCCATCTTTTTCTTTGTTGTAGAAAAAACCATGGATAAATCCAATTATCATGTTTATGATAATGGAAAATGCTGCTTGTGACCCTACAATTTTCAGGTCATCGAGTAAACATAAAGAATCATATTGTTCCGCATATAATTTTCCTGTCAACTCTTCAGAGAAGGCTTCTAAGAGTGGTGCGGGTAATCCTCTTTTGGTAAAAACATCCGACTTTAAATGAGCATATTGTGCAAATAATGCGGCTGCAAGTCTAAACTTATCTTCTTTTGTACTCTGAAAAACATCATGGAACATTTTAGTCATTGATGTTGGCACGTCACTAAACCTGCCACCAGGATATTCTACATCATATGTGGCAAAATTAAATTTCTTAGATAGAGATATGGTGCATGTCATCAAATTGGCAGTTCCAAAAATCCATCCAAGTATTGGATCATGTCCTAATGTATGTACTCTATGGTTTCCCTTGCCACCATCATCAAAACCTGCGGGTGCATTAGATTGTGCGTCATAAGGACAAACTCCAGCTGATGTTCCTTTCCCATCGATTCTTTTATATTGACCGAATAAGATGTCTTTCCATGTAGGATAATCATTTTGGCTCTTTACATTCTCTCTTCCCTTGTGCTTTTCATTCCAATCATGAATGTCTTTCTTTTTCTGTTTATCACCTTGCTTATTATGTATACGATTATCCTCGTTTATTGTTTCTCCCAGGTCACCTAAAATTTGTTGGATAATAATCCACCTTGCAGTTTGCAATGCAGTAGCAACCATAAGAAAGGCAATATCAACTTTGCTCAGCTTTGTTTTCTTCAAAAACTCATTGTTTATTCTTTCAATATCTTCGATACAATACTGAAATTCCTTTGCTGAGAGCAAATCCTCTAACACCACTTCTTCTGGGACAATTTCATCGGTTTTCTCCATAATTTCATCCCAAGATGGAATATCATTAAAAGATATTTTTTCATCTGTCAAATATGGACTGTTATCAATATCAGCTTTTTCAACTTTTAAATCAACCGGACGAGTCAAATGTTCGGGGAGATTGATACCTAGGTCTTTTGCCATTGTCAAAGCTTGAGATCTCAATTGTTCTGATCGACTTTTGAGTTCTTCAACGTCTAATCCCATCTTTGCAATTTGCTTTTCATTTTCAGTGATAGAGGAACTCAATTGTTGAGAACACTCTTCAAGTTTCTTAAGTTCAATATCTTGCATTTTAAATGCACGGTTCAATTCTTTTTGCCCCTCAGAATAGTCATATTTACTCTTTCTCTTGTTGTTCATAATTATTTTGATGAAAAAGTTATCTTTGTTACTGATATGCTCGATGCAATTAATTTGTTTACAGCTACCTAGAACACCTTTGCATTCACGAAATCCTGGAAAACTGATAGTGTCCTATATTTGGTATAAGCACCTAAATTCTTATTTTTGTGGTGAACTTAAAAGAAACAAGAACAATAGAACTTACGATGCCACAAATATAGGAATTAATTACCATATTTATCGTCTCTAGAGGTTGTTTTAACACTTTTCACGAACGTAGTCTTTTGGGTTAAGGGTCAATTTGACGACTGGTACATCAAACAATCAACGTAATTTTTCACCGCAAAAATGCCTCCCTTTTGTTAGGCTAGCGTACTAACAAAAGGGAGGGGGCAGAGAAACCTGTACACTTTTTCGGACAATCCCCTACTTCCACGGCGAAAGCCAAAGCAATATATCTCCCTTACTTCCATAAACACACAATAAACATATACCCAAATTAAAATACATTACCTCCCCCCGAAAATCACGAAGTATACCAACAAATAAAATTCTTTTCTTATCTTTGTATCCACTGTAAAGACAATGGACAAGAAGAACTTAAACTCGCTCCTGTTTTTTGAGCATTACAGAAAGCTAACATACCTCCTTTTTCTATCTACCCCATGAGACAAATAACATCTTGCATGCGTTACTCGCTGGTCGTTCTAAAAATAGTTGGATTCATTTTTATTCTCTTCGCCCACTTTGGTGTTGGATATGCTATACCCTCATGTCCCAACAGACCAATATTCGCTACTGACTCGGTAAACACCAAAGGTGAGAAAGAACATCAACTGAAAGAGGCGAAAGTGATAGGTACTCGTTTCTTGTTGGTCACAAAGAAGGACACCACTATTTATGACCTTGATGCTTTGACCTTGAAAAATGGGGCACTTCTGAGAGAAGCCTTTGAAAAACTACCAGGCATCAGCTTTCGCAATGGTTCACTTTACCACAACGGGCAAGAAGTTAAACGCGTACTCATCAATGGACTTGATTTTTCCACAAAAAATCCTTTATTAGCCTTGCAGGCACTTCCATCTTATATGATGAAGAATATCAAAGTGTATGAACGGAAGAGTGACTTCAGTGAGAAGACTGGTATTGATGACGGACAGCAAGAACTCGTAGCAGATGTCAGTGTGCGTCGTAAATATATGGGGGTATGGACGGGGCAGCTAACTGTTGGTGTGGGAACAGACAAACGCTTCTCGGGAAAAGGCTTTGGTAACACCTTCACAGACCAGTTTCGTGTGTCGCTTTTTGGCAATGCCAACAATGTCAATGAACAAATGTGGTATTCTGGTGATGGACAGGAACGAGCTAGTATAGCACCAGCTGGAGATAATCATTTTTACACTCCAGGGGCAACGTTTTTGTGGAAAACTAAGAAAACCTCTAAAGAAAAGGGATATTTCCAAATCACTGGCGACTTGGATTACAACAAAGAGATCTATGACAAAGAAGAACTTTACCGTACGGAACTATACCTCTCTGACGGTAGTCTTTTCTCTGCAGGTAAAACCATAAGTACCACAAATCTAAACCGCTTCTCGAACAACCTGAAGATGGATTGGAACATTTCCAACTCCCTCTCGGCAAGTTACGTTGCTTCATTAGAGTTGAATCGTAGTAGGGATAATCACAATGTCGTCAAAGCGAACTGGAATGAAGCACCAATAGTTGAGGATGGAAACATAGCTAATGCTCTTATGATTTTACAAAATTCTAATGGGCAAGAGCCAACAGCTATTGATTTTCAACAAAGAAAAAACGACTTTAATCAGAACAACTCAGCCTATCAACATCAACTCTCCTTCAACTATGATTTTCTCAAGTCGGGCACCTACTTAACAGTTAAACACCGACTCAACTTGAACAGTGACGCTCAAGAAAAACAACAAAATGCGTACTACAAATACTTCAATCAAGAAGCACACAAATCGTATGGGTTTGATCGCAAATTAGATACGGAAACTAACAAGAACACACAAGACATCCATGCCCGTATTATTCACTTCTTTACGGTGAAAGGCTTCTCACGTTTCTCTCTATCTTTAGACTATCGATATAATCAAAGCAACATTGAGTATGGCAGAGACGGATTTCTTGCGAAACTCAAAATGAGGCAAGACTCTCCTCTTTCTCGAGCAATAGATGACGAAAGCACACGTTCTTGGAATGAAAAGGATTGTCAGCATACAATTGAACCTAAGCTTGGTATAGCCAAGAGTATTTTTAACTTTGAATTCACTCCCACACTAAACCTTAAGCGTCAACAACTAGACTACCACAAACGGAATCTTCCTGATCTATCTTTGAAACAAGAGTATAGATACTGGGCTATTGAGACTCAATTTAGAATACGTTCTACCTCCTTAGGGTCATTGTTGGCGAGATTTCTTAGCACCCCCAACATTCCTAGCATTCACTCTTTCGTTAGTTATCCAGATAAGACAGACCCACAATATATCGTTATGGGTAACGAGAACCTTACTATGGGTCGTAAAAACACGCTACTAGCTTGGTATTGGCGTAATTTCGTGCAAGATGGAGAGAAAGGGAAGCTAACTCGTACTCTATCTGCACACTTCCTCTATTCTCGACAACAAAATCATGTTGCGAACTTTACCACTTACAACCGCAAGACTGGCGTCGTGACGATACAACCAGTCAATGTTTCGGGTAATTGGAACGGAAAGATGAATATCGGATTTAGCTCTCCAATAGATCTAGCGCAGCATTGGTGGCTGGAACTTCTTGCCGAAACGTCTTTGTTACGCACCAAAACATTCTTGGGCACAAACGAACAAGGAGTCAATGGTCAGCAAGTCAATGACAACCTTCTCTCTAGTCATTCACTGAATATAACACCACGGTTGAGACTTGCATCCTTCGACTGCTCGCTCACCTATCAGCTGACACTAGAAAGCAATAAGGGAACGTATGCTTCAGCTAACCAGACAGGGCAATGGCAACACCAATTGAAAGGAAAGTTAGACTGGACACTACCCTTGCGTCTCCATCTAAATACAAGCATCAAATATCACAATTACGCAGGCTACGTTTCTAGAAAAAGAGAAAACTGGATTATGTTAGACGGTGAAGTGGAACGTAGCTTCTTGAAGAAGGATAATTTCTCAATTGCACTGGCTTTACATGATGTATTCAACCAAAACAACGGTTTTCTGCAAGAGTATAGCGCAACAGCCTTGACTCAAACTTACCAGCAAACGCTAGGTCGCTATGCCATGCTATCATTTAGGTATAGATTCGACACTAAGAAGGACTAGAGAAGTAAATCAACGCAAGTTATCAAATCCCTTTTCACTGGTTTATCGATTATACAAGTCCAATCTTGCTATTCGTCTTACTCAATATAATAGAATACACAAAAAAAGACACTACAAAAGAATTCTTGTTTCTTGTTGTGGCTGTCTGGATAATCTATATTTAGCACATGGTACTAGCGAGTTATGACAACAAGCAAAGTAACAAAAGAGGCTGAAATCCTGCTAGAGGGTTTCAGCCTTGTTTTATCATATCAAGAAACAATTACTGACAACAATAGTTTCAGACGATACCATAAATGACTATATATAGCAACAAGATTGCATGGAAAAGGCATACAATTCCAAGCGTTAGTATCTAGTCGTCCCTTAAAAAGCTTTGATAAGTGAAAAGTCATTCCTTTCCTGCCTCTCGCTTATTATTTTGAGCAGGGTCAAAAGAGCTCTCATGGCTCTTTTGAAGTTATAAGCAGCAGCTGCCAATAGTAGGTTCACAGCATCCCCTACCACTCCCTTGTAAAAGTTGCGTCCTAAACGATGATCTGATTTCAAGTGTCCGATGGTTGGTTCTATGCCTGCTCGCTTGCAGAATAGTTTGTGTTTCTTTCGCTTCTGATATCTGCTATCTGAGGGTTTGGGAACATCTGGTATTTCAATCAGAGTGCCATTAACCTCTTTCATACCCCGATAGCCCCTATCGCCTGCCAGTATTTTAATCTTTCTCTGTGTCAGGCGTTCAACCTGTGCCAACGAGGCTTCTATCGTATGTCCATCATATTCATTACGAAAAGATTGTGCGCCAAGAACAACACCCGTAGCCGAACGGATGATGGATACCTTGTTACCAAATTCGTATTTCTTATGTTCTTTACCCTTGCTGATGCATTGCACCTCTGGCTCGTGAATAGAATAAATCTTTTTCCCACTATGGCGCCTTTGGACTAGAATCGCCTCAAATCTTTCAATCAGCTCAGTGTAAACAGAAGACTCTCCTAGATTGCGCTTGAGCTCTCGGACTAATCTACCTGCTATGGTTCGCAATTTCCGATCTGCTCTAACAGCCTTTTGGCGATTCTTGGGATAATTGCGGAAACGCTGGTCTCGATAAATGCGCTTGAGGACAAAAGTATAGCTTTGGCGAAGGGGTAGCTCTAATTGGTGGACGATATTGAGAATCTTACGGATAATCTTTTTATGCAACTTAGCATCTGTAGGGTAGGTGATATTCTTCTCTTGAACAGTAGAATCAATAAAAGCTGTCTCATGATGATGCCCATCATTATCTTCGTTATTGACACGAATACTTTCTTGGAAGATAAGCTCTACCCCCTTTTCTCCAATACGATTGCGAAAATGTACCAATTCAGAAGAAGCACAAGGTGCATTAGGTATGAACTCTTGCATACCACAAAAGTATTGGTAATAAGCATTTTCACTCCATTGTTCCACAACGGATTCATCGGAGAGATTACGAAGGTGTTTGAGAATTAACAAGCCACACATCAGACGAATGGGTTTAGCAGGGCGACCATTATGCTGACAATACAGAGGTGAGAAGGCGGTATCAAATTTTGCCCAATCGATTTTATCGGCTAGTTTGTAGAGTGGGTGCGATTGGTTCAGCATATCGGATAGATTGCTGAAGAATGATGGAGTACTATGTGGCTTTGTAATCATAAATCTGCAAGTTTCTTACCGTAAAGATAACAAAACTTGCAGATTTAGCAAAGGATTTAGACCATTATATTGCTGAATGACAGATGATAAACATCTTGTTAAGGGGCGACGATATAAAGGAGAAGAGCAAAGGAGATTACAAGATATTTCCCGATACGATGAGCAAAGGGAAGCTGCTTACCCACCTTAAAGCCGTAGGCTTGGCTTGTGTTATTCGCACTCCACTGACCTACCCTACCACATGGCTCGCCACAGTTTCGGCACGCTGACCTTGGAGGCAGGTATCCCTATGGAGAGCATTGCCAAGATGATGGGGCATTCATCCATTGCCAGCACACAAATTTACGCTCAAATAACAGACCAAAAGATCGCAAAGGATATGGAGAGGTTAATGTAATAATAAAATATACAGACTCAATGTATAAAATCACTATAATTTCACTTGATATACGCCATTAGTGTTTTCGCCACATTATGAATATACGATCATATAAATTTCGTTCATATATGTTTGAAATATATTTTCGAGATACTATTCCTCAATTCTAAAAAGCTTGCTTCGCTGAGACAATTTCAATACTATATTTTGCTCTTTATTGAGTTCCGCTGGTAGTTTATCTCTCAGAATTGAAGCAACATACTGAATATCAACATGTTCGTTGGCTAAAATTCCAATCTGCAGAAGCTGGTTATCATGCACAAGTTCCTTTCTGTCATTTAAGATGAAATGTAAACATGGAATCTGTTCCTCATCTGCAAACATGATATATGCCATATCAAAGCAGGTAATCTCACCTTGTTTCTTTCCTGTACTGAAGTTATCTGTAGAAAAAGGCGAAAACTTATAACAAGACTTACCCTCTTTATTCTTTATCAACTTATATTCTATTGCGTAGCTCTCGTCGTAAAGTCGTTTGGACAAAACTGAATAATATTGATTGAATTTATCCAGTTGTTTCTGTATCAAATCCTGTTTACTTTGTGCGAACAAACCATTATCTATGTCTTTAAGAATTTCTTCGCTCTGAGTAATGGTCTTTTCTACCTCTTCAATCTGTGCTATACGCTGCTCCAGAGAACCTTTTTCTTGATATTTAAGGTTTAACTTGCCAACTAATTCATCTAGCGCTTCAACGGAGACAGATTGTTGCAATCTCTCAGCCAATACACGCTCTTTGATACGTGAAGAAGCAATTTCGTCGTTGCAAATAGAAATAAATTCCCTTATCTGAGGCAATTCTGCTGACACGAAAGCAACTTTACGGTTAAGCATCTCATTGTGGTATAATACCAATTCCTCAAAAGTGTGCTGAAGTTTTCCTATCATGGCAGAAGCCTGATGATAGATCAGTTTAAGTTGTTTGGTATCTACATCCGACTTCTGATTGTTTAGGTCCTCAACGGTTTCCTCAATTAAAGTGTATCTAATTTGGAGAGAACTCTGTTTGATTGCAAGTTCGCTTAAACGACCTTTAACTTCATTGAGTTGCTCCAAATCTTTTTCAAAGTCAGAATTGAGATGTAACTCTTCTTTCTTCTTATTCAGTTCAGCAATTTCACTCTCAACAATAGCCAATTTGGAACGCAAGGCGCTTTTGCTGGCAGCCTTTTCGAGACGACGCTTGTATTTATAATCAGTACTCAACTTCTTGTTGAGTTCCTGCCTACGGTCACCATCATCAAAATTGCAGCCAAACATATACAAGTGTAACGTCTCATATTCTACATCCGAAGTGTATCGATTCAACGTCCTCAAGGTTTGCGTAAGACGTTCTTCATCATATCTAAAATTGTGGGAGATAATTTGTCGGAATGACGGCTTGGAAGTTTCGATGTTCCAAAGAGTTTTCTGTAATTCTGTCTCAAAACTTTTCTTGTCAACCTTCTTACCGTTAATCTCCATTAGGTTTCTTTTCCCTGCAAGGAAATTGCGTCTCACAATAATACTTTTGGCGTCTACTGAAAAACTGTCGGTCAGACACAAGGTTATCACGACTTCTGTACTGAAGAGAAAGTCCTTCACATCTTCGTTAATGACTTTCGTTCCCTCAGTTGCAGAATAAATTTTACTTCCATCCATGCCGAAACAGAAGTCAATTAGTCGCAAGACAGTTGTCTTGCCGACGTTATTTCCAGTTTCTTCATTTCCTGTGAGTGTTTCGTCAACTATTAGGTTCAGTCCCTGATGAAAGTCTATACGACGAACCAAACCATCGGAATTCTCTATGAGTAAATACTTTAAGAACATAATACTACCTCCTCATTTTGTATGGAAATACAATTAATCAAAAAAAGCCAATCCAAACAGAGTATGAATATTTGGAAAGAAAGACTCTCATGTTTGTTCACCTCATAGAACAAATTAACCAAGGAGATACGACCTTCTCTCTGAACAACTTTCAAAACAATTGCACCATTATAGTAGATGCTGTCTTCTGGGGCTATATTATCAGGCAAAAGCATATCAATCTGGCTTTTTAAAAATCTTACACTTTACAAAGGCGTCGACCAACACAATCTTTATGTTCATTATCAACTCTTCGCGTGTTAACGATTCATTGCATGTTCCGTCTCCATCAATAAGTGCGTAAACTTTCTCTAAGAGTGTATCAAACAAATCATCCCCGTCTCTTTCTATAGAAAGATTCAGATAGAGATCATGGAGCGATGTAAGCACCGCAAAACTTTTGTTCACACCTTGTTTGTCATACAATCTATATATATTGTCTACCAATACACCATAAACAGCATATTTAATGATAATATCCCTCCACTTAATCAATTTATTTAAGTCGATCTTCGGTATTAGGTTAAATGGCTTGGTATTAGGATTAATGGTAACTTTATCCAGGCTTTCTTCAGAAAGACAGTTAATGACGTATGTTATTACCGAAGATCTGCGTTCCTTGGTGGAAGCTGGTAATATGGACCTTTCAAGGTATAAAGCCAATTCAGTAATTTTGTCAATATCTTTGTTCTTTGCATCTTTCAAGAGACGTTTGTCGTCATAACAATCGGAGTCAGCATCAAAACGTATTCCTGCCGGAACATCAATGGAGGATTGTTTCAGATGAGAAACACCCTTTGATATGCAGACGAACTTAAATAAATAGCCGTTGTATTTCGGGAGTTCTATTTTGTTCAACGAACTTTGAACTTTGGCTTTGCTGTTATCAGACGAGACTTGTACAAAGATTTTTGCAGTGTTGTCGACTAAATCAATGGCTTTGATGTTTTGCTTAGCCATATTCGCATTTTGAAGATTCCAACCATAAATGGTGTTCAAAATAGTCTTGAATACGTCTTCAGACAAGACATTAGTATCAAGAAGATTGACCGCACTACTCAATTTAACCTCTGTTGAAAGGTACGCCAATCTTGACGATATAATTCCAATAAGTCTTTTATATTCCATGCGGATATTATTCTTTAAGATACGTTTTCTCCTTTATTCCCTCTTCTGGAGTCGGAGGAATTCGCTTACGTGAGAGATTTCTTGAACCAATAACACAATGTACTTGATTTATTGCTAAAAGATACCAAGTAATCAGCAAAAAGATACCGAGCGATGGCGAAATTGCTCGGTACGTAGAGTCAAGCGGCAAGTTCTTATTTTTGTGGTGAACTTAAAAGAAACAAGAACAATAGAGCTTACGACGCTACAAATATAGGAATTAGTTTCCATATTTCTCGCCTCTAGAGGTTGTTTTAACACTTTAGTTGAAGCTATGCTGAACGCCTTATGCCTTCACGAACGTAGTCTTTTGGCTTAAGGGTCAATTTGATGACTGGTACATCAAATAATCGACGTAATTGTTCATTGCAAAAATGCCCTCCCTTTTGTTGGGCTAGCCTAACAAAAGGGAGGGAGAATAGAGAAACTTACACACTTTTTCGGACAATGCCTGGACAAGACCAAAGATGGAGAGCGAGGAACAGACAAACAACTCCCAATCGTGTATAAAACTACAAAAATCCCCACTCCTTTGTGAGGAGTGAGGATGGCATAAGTATGTGGTGTAAAATTACTCTGCAGTTGCAGGTGCCTCTGTTTCAGCAACAGGAGCTTCGACCTGAGCTTCAGCAGCCACGGGAGCTTCTTCAGCAGCGGCCTTCTTAGAACGACGAGTACGCTTAGCCTTCTTTTCAGTCTTGGCCATGTTCTCGTTGTAGTCAACCAATTCGATAAAGCACATGGGCGCTGCGTCTCCTGCACGGAAACCAGTCTTGATGATGCGGGTGTAACCACCAGGACGATCACCAACCTTGACGCTGACTTCTTTGAAGAGCTCAGTTACGGCGAACTTATCTTTGAGGTAAGAGAAGACAACACGACGTGAGTTGGTGGTGTCTTGCTTAGACTTAGTGATAAGGGGCTCGACGTACTTCTTCAACGCCTTGGCCTTAGCGACAGTCGTAGTGATTCTTTTGTGCTTGATCAACGACACAGCCATGTTAGAGAGCATAGCAGCGCGGTGAGAAGCAGTACGACTGAGATGATTGAATTTCTTATTGTGTCTCATTTGGGTACTTGTTGTTTAATGGGATAGTTGACTAATCATTCCGAATGCTCGGGATTAATCCTTGTCCAATTTGTATTTTGAAATGTCGGTTCCAAACGACAGATTCAGACTCTCGAGCAAATCATCAAGCTCGGTGAGCGATTTCCTACCGAAGTTGCGGAACTTCAAGAGGTCGTTCTTGTTGTATTGAACGAGTTCGCCGAGGGTTTCTACGTCTGCAGCCTTCAAGCAGTTGAGAGCGCGGACAGAGAGGTTAAGGTCGACGAGCTTCGTCTTGAGCAACTGACGCATGTGCAATACTTCTTCATCGAACTCTTCATTATCAGCATCGGGAGCATCGTCCACGGTGATCTTCTCATCAGAGAAGAGCATGAAGTGATAGATGAGGATTTTTGCAGCCTCTTTCAGTGCATCCTTTGGGTGGATGGAACCGTCCGTAGTAACTTCAAGCACGAGCTTATCGTAGTCGGTCTTCTGCTCAACGCGGAAGGGCTCGATGAGGTACTTGACGTTGCGGATGGGAGTGTAAATAGAATCGATGGGAATTACGTTGACATCGGTGCAGAACTCGCGATTTTCATCAGCGGGAACATATCCGCGACCCTTGTTGATCGTAACTTCGATCGTCATCGTGGCTTTGGAATCCAAATGGCAAATTACAAGCTCGGGATTGAGGACCTCAAAACCGGACAATTGTTTGCCAATGTCACCTGCTTTGAACTCCGTAGAGTTCGAAATGGTGATACTTGCTTTCTCAGTCTCGAATTCTTCTACTAACTGTTTGAAGCGAACTTGCTTCAACTTGAGAATGATGTTGGTTACGTCTTCCTTCACACCAGGGACAGAAGCAAATTCGTGTTCTACTCCATCAATCTTGATAGCGCAGATGGCGAAACCTTCCAACGAGGAGAGGAGGATGCGACGTAGAGCATTGCCGACGGTGGTACCGAAACCTGTTTCCAAAGGACGGAATTCAAATTTTCCGTATTTGGAATCGTTTTCGAGCATAACCACTTTGTCGGGTTTTTGGAATGCTAATATCGCCATGAAAAATCGTATTATGAATTAGTTCTTAGAGTAGAGCTCGACGATCAACTGTTCCTTGATATTCTCAGGAATGTCAGCGCGCTCGGGCTTGTGGAGGAGCTTACCAGACTTGGTAGCTTCGTCCCATTCCACCCAAGGATACTTGGAATGATTGAATCCAGCGAGAGAGTCAGCAATCACTTCGAGTGACTTAGACTTTTCGCGAACAGCAACCACTTGACCAGGCTTAACGCTGTAAGAAGCGATGTTTACCACACGACCATCTACTGTGATGTGCTTGTGATTTACAAGCTGACGAGCAGCAGCACGAGTGCCAGCGATACCAAGACGATATACGACATTGTCAAGACGACATTCGAGAGCTTGAAGCAAAAGTTCACCGGTGATACCGCTAGCCTTTGCAGCCTTATCGAAGAGGTTACGGAATTGCTTTTCGAGAACGCCATAGGTGAACTTAGCCTTTTGCTTCTCGGCGAGCATGATGCCGTATTCAGAGGTCTTGCGACGACGCACGTTTTGGTTGCGACCCTGCATACGCTTGGTAGTGTTGCCGAAGATGTCTTCACCGAACTTGCGAGAAAGACGAACCTTAGGACCTGTATATCTTGCCATATTGGTTGATTTACTTTGTAATTGTTATCGTTATCTTAGGGCGACTTCAGCCACTGCAACTGGAATGCTCCAGTATGCGGTGGGATGAAATCGTTCTAGTTTGCTTTCTTCCTTTTTCGTACTAACGATGTGAATACTACTGAAAATCCACTATCGAAGCACTAAGCCGCATGATCCAGTCACTCGAGGGTGCACAGTTTACAATGTTGCGGAAGAGAAGCTCAGGTTGTCTTTAATTACACGCGACGGCGCTTGGGAGGACGGCAGCCATTGTGTGGGAGTGGAGTAACGTCGACGATTTCAGTTACTTCGATACCAGCACCGTGGCAAGCGCGGATAGCGCTTTCACGACCGTTACCAGGACCCTTAACGTATGCCTTAACCTTGCGGAGACCGAGGTCGAAAGCTACCTTTGCACAGTCTTGAGCAGCCATCTGGGCAGCGTAAGGAGTGTTCTTCTTAGAACCACGGAAGCCCATCTTACCAGCACTTGACCAAGAGATAACTTGACCTTCGCCGTTAGCGAGTGAAACGATGATATTGTTGAAAGAGCTGTGTACGTGGAGCTGACCTTGCGCGTCAACCTTCACGTTACGCTTCTTTGCAGAGACAGTTTTCTTTGCCATAAGTTTACTTATTATTTAGTAGCCTTCTTCTTGTTAGCAACGGTCTTCTTGCGACCCTTGCGAGTACGAGCGTTGTTCTTCGTGCTCTGGCCACGGAGGGGAAGACCAATACGGTGGCGAATACCACGGTAGCAACCGATGTCCATGAGACGCTTGATGTTGAGCTGTACTTCAGAGCGGAGGTCACCCTCAACCTTGAACTCAGCACCAATGATTTCACGAATCTTGGCGGCTTGGTCGTCCGTCCAATCTTTTACTTTGATGTCTCTGTCGATCCCGGCCTTGTCAAGGATTTTTGCCGAGCTACTACGACCAATACCGAAGATATAGGTCAAAGCGATTTCGCCTCGCTTGTTTTGAGGCAAATCAACACCAACAATTCTTATTGCCATATACTTATTTTATTTTTGTCTGTTGGATTAACCCTGACGTGTCTTGAACTTAGGGTTTTTCTTGTTAATCACATAGAGGCGGCCCTTGCGACGTACAATCTTGCAGTCAGCAGTGCGCTTCTTCAAGGATGCTCTTGTCTTCATATCTTGAATGATGTTTTATTTGTATCGGAATACGATTCTGCCTTTCGACAAATCGTAAGGACTCATTTCCACTTTCACTCGGTCACCAGGAAGAATCTTGATGTAGTGCATACGCATCTTACCCGAGATGTGAGCGGTAATGGGATGACCGTTCTCTAACTCTACACGGAACATCGCGTTGCTCAAAGCTTCGATGATTGTTCCGTCCTGTTCAATTGCAGTTTGTTTAGCCATAGATGTTCTAATAGAGGTTACCTTCCACTCGTTCGATTTCTTCAAACGAAGAAAGAATATCAGCTTTGCCATTGTGAATGGCGATGGTATGCTCGAAATGCGCTGCCATACTTCTGTCGCGAGTCAGGATGCTCCACTTATCGGGGTGCATACCTATTTCAGGACTACCCAAAGTGATCATGGGTTCGATGGCGATGCAGAGACCATTTTTGAGTTGCTTACCCGTGCCTCGCTTACCATAGTTGGGAATTGAGGGTTCTTCGTGCATTTCACGACCGATGCCGTGACCGACGAATTCGCGAACGACTCCGAATCCTTCTGCTTCACAATGACTCTGCACTGCCGCACCTATGTCACCAATGCGGTGATTGGGGAGAGCAGCTTCGATGCCTTTGTAAAGACTCTCTTTTGTGGTGCGTAAGAGGCGTTTCACCTCTTCACTAACTTCTCCTACACAAAACGTGTAGGCGGAGTCACCACAAAATCCGTTGAGGAAAGTGCCACAGTCGATAGAAACGATGTCTCCATCTTTGAGCGGCTCTGCCGTGGGAAGACCGTGCACCACGACTTCGTTGACCGAAGCACAAATGGATGCAGGGAAGGGATCGGTGTCAGGGAAACTTGCGGGGAAACCTTTGAAAGTAGGAATCGCGCCGTGGTCTCTGATGAATTGCTCTGCCAGAGCGTCCAACTCGAGAGTCGTCACACCAGGCTTCACAACCTTAGCTATTTCTGCGAGTGTTGCGCTGACCAACTGGTTGGCTGCACGCAGCAACTCGATTTCTTCTTCAGTTTTCAGATAAATCATCTGACGAGATTCTATGGACCTTATACGTTTGAACGGTTGCGAGTGTGTCCTGCATTGAGCATTCTGTCGTAGTTGCGCACTGACATGTGGCTATCGATTTGCTGGATGGTATCCAACACAACACCCACAAGGATGAGCAACGACGTACCTCCGAAGAAGTGTGCAAATGCTTGGTGCACTCCGAATGGCTTCATTTGAGCGAAGACAGGGAGAATAGCAATTGCAGCGATGAAGAGTGAACCTGGCAAAGTGAGGTGTGACATCACATTGTCAATGTAATCAGCAGTATCCTTACCTGGCTTGATGCCTGGAATGAAACCGTTGTTACGCTTCATATCTTCTGCCATCTGTACGGGATTCATTGTAATCGCCGTATAGAAGTAGGTGAATGCTACAATGAGCAATACGAACACTACATTGTAAAGAACGCTATTGTTATGAAGGAATTGTTGCAAAATGGGGCTTTGCACGTTCAGCGACTGTACGAGCATCATTGGGATAAACATGATGGCCTGAGCAAAGATGATCGGCATCACGTTAGCCGCAAAGAGCTTCAAAGGAATGTACTGACGCGCACCACCAAACTGATTTTTGCGACCTTCAATGCGTTTAGCGTACTGTACTGGAACTTTACGTACCGCTTTTACCAAAAGAATAGCGAAAGCCATCACTGCGACAAGAGCAATAATCTCTACAAGGAACTTGATGAGACCACCACCTTCTGCACCAGAAAGAGCAGAGGTGAGTTCTTCAACAAATGCCGCTGGGAGACGGGCAATGATACCAATCATGATGATGACTGAGACACCATTACCAATACCTTTGTCGGTGATGCGTTCTCCAAGCCACAATACAAACATAGAGCCTGCTGCGAGGATGATGGTCGACATGACCATGAATCCCAATCCATCACCCATCAAGAACGCACCGCTTCCTTGCGTCTGCGCCTTGAGGTTGATGAGATAAGTAGGAGCTTGGAAGGTGAGGATGGCAAGGGTCAAAAAGCGTGTGTACTGATTGATCTTGCGCGTTCCGCTTTCACCTTCGCGTTGCATCTTTTGGAAATAGGGAACTGCAACTGCCAAGAGCTGAATAACAATCGAAGCTGTGATGTAGGGCATAATACCCAAAGCAAAGATTGACGCTTGAGAGAATGCTCCACCAGAGAACATGTCAAGAAGCGACATAAGGCCGCCCTCCGTCTGCTTGTGCAGATTAGCCAACGCGTTTGAATCGATACCGGGGAGAACCACAGTCGAACCAAAACGATAGATGGCTACGAACAGGATGGTGATGAGAATGCGCACGCGCAAGTCCTCAATGCGCCAGATGTTCTTGAGTGTTTCGATTATTTTTTTCATTCGACTCTTAGAATTTCGTTATTTAGAGTTGAGCAGCCGTACCGCCTGCTGCTTCGATAGCAGCTACAGCAGCCTTGGAGAAAGCGTGAGCTTCTACGGTAAGCTTAACCTTCAATTCACCATTAGCAAGCACCTTTACGAGTGACTTACCGTTGATGAAACCTGCTTCGATAAGCTCTGCAACACCAATCTTCTCGAGGTTCTTAGCCTCGGCAAGAGTTTGGAGGGTGTTGAGATTGATGGGCTTATACTCGACACGGTTGATGTTCTTGAAACCAAACTTAGGAAGACGGCGTTGGAGAGGCATCTGACCACCTTCGAAACCAATCTTCTTGCTGTAACCAGAACGAGACTTGGCACCCTTATGACCGCGGGTAGAAGTACCACCGAGTCCAGAACCAGGACCACGACCGATACGCTTGCGCGTTTGGGTAGAACCGTTGGCAGGTTTGAGAGTATGTAATTTCATAATGTCGTTACGTTTTGGATTATTCTACTACTGTTACCAAGTGGTGAACCTTGCGAATCATACCGCGAGTGCAAGCATTGTCTTCGAGTTCTACAACATGGTAGAGCTTAGTGAGACCAAGCGCATCGAGAGTACGCTTTTGATCTACGGGCGCGCCGATGCGGCTGCGAGTTTGCTGAATCTTAATCTTTGCCATGTGATTATCCTCTGAAAACTTTATCCAATGAAACACCACGATGTTGAGCCACAGTGCGTGCATCACGCATTTCACCAAGAGCTTGGATGGTAGCCTTTACCAAGTTGTGGGGGTTAGAAGAACCCTTAGACTTAGCCAAAACGTTGGTGATACCTACACTTTCGAACACGGGGCGCATAGCACCACCGGCTACCACTCCAGTACCTTCAGAAGCGGGGAGGATGAGAACCTCAGCACCGCCGAAGCGAGCAGCTTGTTCGTGAGGAACAGTACCTTTGATGATGGGCACCTTAACGAGGTTCTTCTTGGCAGCTTCTACGCCCTTAGCAATAGCGGCAGTAACTTCGCCAGCCTTACCAAGACCGTAACCGATAACACCCTTACCATCACCAACTACTACGATAGCAGCGAAAGTGAAAGTGCGACCACCCTTTGTAACCTTCGTTACACGATTGATAGCAACGAGTCTATCTTTCAATTCTTCATTGTTTGCATTTACTCTGTTTGCCATAATCTTTAGAATTTGAGTCCACCATTACGAGCGCCTTCAGCAACTTCCTTCACGCGACCGTGGTAGAGGTAGCCGTTACGATCAAAAACTACAGTAGTGATACCTGCTTCAAGAGCCTTCTTGGCTACTGCTTCACCCACCTTGAATGCTTGTTCCTTCTTGGGGCAAGCTTCAAGACCGAGAGAAGAAGCTGCAACGAGCGTGCTGCCTACTTCATCATTGATGATCTGAACGTAGATTTGCTTGTTGCTACGGAAAACGCTCATGCGAGGACGCTCAGCCGTGCCAGAAATCTTATTGCGAACGCGATACTTAATCTTTACGCGTCTTGCTTCTTTTACTTTTGTCATAATCTTGTGTCGTGATTAGAGATTACTTAGCACCTGCCGACTTACCAGACTTACGACGGATTTGTTCACCGACGTAAAGAATACCCTTACCCTTGTAAGGTTCAGGCTTACGGAAAGAGCGAATCTTAGCGCATACGAGGCCAAGAAGCTGCTTGTCGCAAGAAGTGAGGCAGATATAAGGGTTCTTGTTACGCTCCATCTTAGTTTCCACAGAAATTTCCTTAGGAAGCTGAATCAAGATGGGGTGCGTGAAGCCAAGAGAGAAAGTGATAAGATTCCCCTTATTCTCTACACGATAACCGACACCCACAAGTTCCATTTCAGCCTTGTACTGTTCAGTCACACCAACAACCATGTTGTTGACGAGGGCGCGGTAGAGGCCATGGAACGCTTGCTTTTGCTTTTGTTCCACTTCGCTGTTCTCATCGATAGCGAAGGTGATTTGACCATCTGCGATAGTGACAATGATAGAGGGATCAACAGCCTGAGAGAGTTCACCCTTCGGACCTTTAACGGTCACTACATTATCCTTCAGGGTAGCTTCTACGCCTGCAGGAATGTTAATCGGCAATTTACCAATTCTAGACATTTTGTTCCTTCTGTTTATTAGTATACATAGCAAAGAACCTCACCGCCAATCTTGAGGGCAGCAGCTTCCTTGTCTGTCATAACACCTTTGGACGTGGAGATGATAGCGATACCAAGTCCGTTGATTACGCGAGGCATGTCACGATAACCAGTATACTTACGCATACCTGGAGTAGAAACACGCTTCAAGCTCTTAATTGCGCTCACCTTAGTGGCGGGGTTGTACTTAAGAGCGATTTTGATAGTGCCTTGAGGCCCTACTTCCTCAAACTTGTAGTTGAGGATATAGCCCTTGTCGAAGAGGATCTTAGTGATGTCCTTCTTCAAGTTTGACGCAGGTACTTCAACTACGCGATGCTTAGCTTGGATCGCGTTGCGAAGACGGGTCAAAAAGTCTGCTATAGGATCAGTCATTTATTGAGAGTTTAATTTATCGGGAATTTCCCGACAGTGTTAAATATTTGTTGGTCTCAATTGAGAGTGCATCTTACCAAGATGCTTTGCGAACGCCAGGAATAAGACCTGCTGAAGCCATCTCGCGGAATTGGATACGAGAAAGACCGAAGAGGCGGATATAACCCTTTGGACGACCCGTGATCTTGCAACGGTTGTGCAAACGGATGGGGTTAGCGTTGCGAGGAATGCGTTGGAGCTTTTGAGCAGCTTCGAAAGCAGCTTGGGGATCATCGCTGTGGTTAACGATTTCCTTAAGAGCAGCACGCTTAGCAGCATACTTAGCAACCATTTTGGCACGCTTCACTTCGCGTGCTTTCATTGATTCTTTTGCCATATCGCTGATTAGTTGTTATTAGCGTTCTTGAAAGGAAGACCAAATTCCTTGAGGAGAGCGTAGCCCTCTTCGTCTGTGGGAGCAGAAGTCACGAAAGTGATGTTCATACCCAAGATACGATCGATAGAGTCGATGTTGATTTCAGGGAAGATGATTTGTTCTTGGATACCGAGAGTGTAGTTACCACGGCCATCGAACTTGCTTTCGATACCCTTGAAGTCGCGGATACGTGGGAGAGCCACACGTACGAGCTTTTCGAGGAATTCGTACATTTGCTCACGACGGAGAGTAACCATCACGCCGATAGGCATCTTCTTACGAAGTTTGAAGTTTGCAACGTCCTTCTTAGAAACTGTAGCAACGGCCTTTTGACCGGTGATAGCAGTAAGTTCGTTGATAGCCACTTCGATAATTTTCTTATCAGCAGTAGCACTACCAAGACCTTGGTTGATAACAATCTTCTTGAGGACGGGAATCTGCATAGAAGAAGAGTAGTTGAACTGCTTCATCAACGCGGGAGCGATGCGCTCCTTATATTCTTTCTTGAGTTGTGCGGTATTCATTACTAAATCTCCTCTCCTGATTTTTTAGCGATGCGGACGAGCTTACCTTCAGCGTTGCGCTGACGACCGATGCGAGTGGGCTTGCCGGTCTTAGGGTCAACCACATTCAAATTGGAAATGTGAATGGGAGCTTCCGTTTTCACGAAACCACCCTGAGGATTCTGGGCGCTGGGCTTCTGGCTCTTTTGAACCATATTGAGACCTTCCACGATAGCGCGTTGTTTGTCAACAAGGACGCGAACCACCTTACCGGTCTTGTTCTTATCCTTACCTGCAAGCACGCAAACGGTGTCACCCTTCTTAATATGTAACTTACTCATGTGAGATGTTAGTCTTAATTGGTGTGGGATTAGAGTACTTCAGGTGCCAAAGAAACCACCTTCATGTTTACTGCACGAAGTTCACGAGCCACAGGGCCGAAGATACGGCTACCTCTCAACTCACCTGCATTGTTCAAGAGAACGCATGCATTATCATCAAAACGGATGTAAGAACCATCGGGACGACGGATTTCTTTCTTCGTACGTACAATCAGTGCCTTTGAAACAGCACCCTTTTTGATATCGCTGGATGGGATGACGCTCTTCACAGAAACGACAATCACATCACCTACAGAAGCGTAGCGACGCTTCGTACCGCCGAGTACGCGAATGCAGAGTGCTTCACGAGCACCGCTGTTGTCGCAAACGGTCAATCTAGATTCTGTCTGGATCATGATTACTTAGCTCTTTCTACGATTTCTACAACTCTCCAACGCTTGGTCTTGCTCAAGGGACGGGTTTCCATGATGAGCACGGTATCACCAACGTTGCAATCGTTCTTCTCGTCGTGAGCGTGATACTTCTTCGTCTTGGAGATAAACTTACCATAAATAGGGTGCTTCTCTTTGAACTTTGCGGCAACGACGATGGTTTTGTCCATCTTGTTGCTCACAACAACACCCTGACGAGTTTTTCTTAAATTTCTTTCCATTCTGGATTGTGTATAGTTTGTTGGTTTGAACTTCAGTGCTATGTTCACTGTCTATTCGTTGTAGTGCCAACTTCTCAGCAATTCAACAATCAGCCGCAGCAACGCATAGCATGAGCATAGCCTTTAGTTCGTCACCGATTTACTTTTCGTTCAACACAGTCTTCATCTGCGCGATGGTACGACGGAGCGTCTTGATCTGTGCAGGATTTTCCAGGGGAGAGATGCTGTGGTTGATCACCAAAGTGTCATAGGCTGCAACCTCAGCTGCAAGGCGTTCTGCGAGTTCGCCCTTGCTTTTCAGTTCACGAATTTCTGCAATCTTCATAATCAAGCTTTTTTGTCGTAGTCGTGTCTAACAATGAACTTAGTGGTTACGGGGAGCTTTTGCGCTGCGAGGCGGAGAGCTTCTTTTGCCACTTCGAAGGGAACGCCTTCGATTTCAAAGATGATGCGACCAGGAGTGATGGGGAACACAAAACCTACAGGGTCACCCTTACCTTTACCCATGCGGACGTCGGCAGGCTTCTTAGTGATAGGTTTGTCGGGGAAAATGCGAATCCAGCTCTGTCCTTCACGTTGCATGTAACGCGTCATAGCGATACGTGCAGCTTCGATTTGACGACCGGTAATCCAGTGCGTATCGAGGCTCTTGATGCCGAAGCTACCAAAAGCGAGTTGGTTACCGCGCTGGGCGTTGCCTTTGCTGCGGCCCTTATGAGGGCGGCGGTACTTAGTTCTTTTAGGCTGTAACATAATGCTCTAAACGGAATCGATTAACGGTTTGAATTTCTCTTGTTGCGGAAGTTACCACGACCTTCACGGCGACCGCCTTCACGACGACCATTTTCCTTTTCAGCTGTGAAGTTAGGAGCGAGGTCACGCTTGCCATAAACTTCGCCACGGCAGATCCACACTTTGATACCAAGGATACCCACTTTAGTGAGGGCTTCAGTTTGGCAATAGTCGATGTCTGCACGGAAAGTGTGGAGAGGAGTACGACCTTCCTTGTACATTTCGCTGCGAGCGATTTCAGCACCGTTCAAACGACCGCTGATTTGTACTTTGATACCTTCAGCACCACCACGCATTGAGTTTTCAATAGCCTTTTTGATTGCACGGCGGTAAGCAATCTTACCTTCAACTTGACGAGCAATAGACTTAGCTACGATGTTAGCGTCGAGGTCAGGTTTCTTCACTTCGAAGATGTTGATTTGAACATCCTTGTTCGTAATCTTCTGAAGTTGAAGTTTGAGTTGTTCTACATCCTTACCGCCTTGTCCGATAATCATACCAGGACGGCTAGTGCACACGGTGATAGTCACCAATTTGGGTGTGCGTTCGATAACGATGCGAGAAACATATTCATAAACGCTGGTAAATTCTTTCTTGCTAGCGTTGCGACCGGGCTTTTCGATGTAGTTTTTGAAACGAGCATCGAGGTATTCGCGGATCTTGCTATCTTCGAGAATGCTATCACCGAAGTTAGAACCACCGAACCAGTTGGAGTCCCAACCGCGGATGATGCCAAGTCGGTTGGCGATAGGATTAATCTTTTGTCCCATTTCTTATTCTAATTAGTCGTTGGTTTCTTCTTTAGTGCCCACGAACACAGTCACGTGGTTAGAACGCTTGCGGATGCGATAGCCGCGACCTTGAGGTGCGGGGCGCATACGTTTGAGGGTTGCACCACCGTCAACGAAAATCTTCGTGATGAAGAGTTCGCCTTCTTCGGCCTTGCGATTGTTCTTTGCTTCCCAGTTAGCGATGGCAGAGCGAAGGAGCTTCTCCACGTCGTTAGACGCAGCCTTCTTGCTGAAACGAAGCGTGCCAAGTGCACGATTCACTTCCATGCCGCGCACCAAGTCTACTACGTAGCGCATCTTGCGGGGTGACGAAGGACAATCATTCAACTTTGCAAAATACTGGGTTTTGAGAGCCGCTTTGCGAGCTTCAGCGGCGAGTCTTTTTCTAGCTCCCATTATTTAGAGATTGAGATGTTGATTTATTGGAATGGATTGATTTGTGTGAGGTAATCAAGTGAGAAGTGGATTACTTCTTCTTGTTGCCACCGTGACCACCGAACTTACGGGTGGGGGCAAACTCACCGAACTTGTGACCTACCATATTTTCAGTCACGTAAACGGGAATAAACTTGTTACCGTTGTGCACTGCGACAGTGTGACCCACGAAATCGGGGGAAATCATCGAAGCGCGAGCCCAAGTTTTCACCACATTCTTCTTGCCACTTTCGTTCATGGCGAGAATTTTCTTCTCGAGAGAAACTGCGATGTATGGACCTTTCTTAAGAGAACGACTCATATTGCGATTCTTTTAGTGCTGTTATTTCTTACGTCTTTCGATAATGTACTTGTTGCTCTGCTTCTTAGGTGCACGTGTCTTGAGACCCTTAGCATAGAGACCAGTACGAGAGCGTGGGTGTCCACCGCTTTGGCGTCCTTCACCACCACCCATGGGGTGGTCTACAGGGTTCATCACAACACCACGGTTGTGAGGACGACGACCAAGCCAGCGGCTACGACCTGCCTTACCAGAAGATTCGAGAGCGTGGTCAGAGTTACCTACGCTACCGATTGTAGCTTTGCAAGCACTGAGAATTTGACGAGTTTCTCCAGAAGGCAACTTGATAACACAGTATTTACCTTCACGAGAAGTGAGCTGAGCGAAGTTACCAGCAGAGCGAACGAGAAGTGCGCCTTGACCAGGACGAAGCTCAATGTTGTGGATCACAGTACCCACAGGGATATTTTGAAGAGGAAGTGCATTACCTACTTCAGGAGCAGCTTCAGCACCAGAGAGGAGCTGATCGCCAACCTTCAATCCATTGGGAGCGATGATATAACGCTTTTCACCGTCAGCATAATAAAGAAGAGCGATGCGAGCAGAACGGTTAGGATCATACTCGATAGTCTTTACCACTGCGGGAACTCCATCTTTCTCACGTTTGAAGTCGATGAAGCGGAACTTACGCTTGTGACCACCGCCGAGATAACGCATAGTCATCTTACCGACGTTATTGCGACCACCGCTAGCACGCTTACCGCTAACGAGAGATTTTTCCGGTACTGATGCAGTAATTTCTTCGAAAGTACCGATAGCTTTGTGTCTTTGGCCCGGAGTCGTGGGCTTAAATTTACGTACTGCCATTTCTTTGTTTAGATATTGCTATAGAAATCGATGGCTTCGCCTTCCTTCACAGTGACAATAGCCTTCTTGAAAGCGTTGGTGCGACCACGAAGGAGACCAGCGCGAGTATAGCGAGACTTGCTCTTACCAGCGTAAACCATTGTGTTTACGTCAGTAACCGTCACACCGTAGCGTGCTTCTACCTCAGCTTTGATTTGGAGCTTGTTGGCAGTTGGCTTCACTACGAAACCGAACTTATTTTGCTTTTCTGAAAGCTCGTTCAGTTTTTCCGTAACGATGGGTTTAATAATGAATGCCATTACTTCGTTGTTTAATGAGATGATTACTTAGCGAGTACTTCTTCTACCTTTGCTACTGCGCTCTCGGTGAGTACCAAAACAGAGGCATCAAGCACACCATAAGTATTGATATCAGAAGCAACAGCAACTTTTGCCTTTGGAAGGTTGCGAGCAGAGAGATAGAGATTCTTGTCGCTACCAGCTGCTACAACGAGCACCTTCTTACCTGCGAGATTAAGATCGTTGAGCAAAGCAATGAAGTTCTTAGTCTTGGGAGCTTCAAAAGTGAAGTCTTCCACTACTACGAGCGCATTTTCTTGCACCTTGTAGCTCAAAGCAGAGCGGCGAGCCAATTGCTTCACCTTCTTATTGAGCTTAAAACGATAATCACGAGGCTTAGGGCCAAACACGCGAGCACCACCTACGAGCAATGGAGAGTTGATGTCACCACGACGTGCGCCACCACCACCTTTTTGACGGCCGAGCTTACGAGTAGAACCAGAGAGTTCGCTACGTTCTTTTGTTTTTGCAGTTCCTTGACGTTGTGCAGCAAGATATTGCTTCACATCAAGATAGATTGCGTGGTCATTAGGTTCAACACCGAAGACACTGTCGTTAAGAGTCACCTTCTTACCAGTGTCCTGACCCTTAATATTCAATACACTAACTTCCATGTCTTACTTTTCTACGATTACGATTGAACCATTGCAACCAGGAACACTACCCTTCACCAAGAGGAGGTTGTGTTCAGGGATTACCTTAATAACCTTCAAGTTTTGAGTAGTCACGCGCTTACCGCCCATTTGACCACCCATGCGCAGCCCCTTAAACACCTTTGCAGGGTAAGAGCAAGCACCAATAGAACCTGGCTTACGGAGGCGGTCATCTTGACCGTGAGTAGACTGACCTACACCACCGAATCCGTGACGTTTCACAACACCTTGGAAGCCTTTACCTTTGGAAGTTCCGACAACATCAACGAAGTCATTCTCACCAAAGAGTTCTACAGTCACAGCTTCACCGAGATTGAGCTCTTGTTCGTAAACAAACTCAGCCAAGTGACGCTTGGGAGTAACACCAGCCTTCTTGAAGTGACCAAGGAGAGGAGCAGAAACATTCTTTTCCTTTACATCCTGAAAGCCAACTTGCACAGCAGAATAACCATCTTTTTCGACAGTCTTAATCTGAGTTACTACGCAAGGACCGCATTCAATTACAGTGCACGGCACATTTTTGCCGTCGGCACCGAAAACGGAAGTCATTCCGATTTTCTTACCTAATAATCCTGGCATTTGGAATTTTATTGATTTTTGATTTCGTAGCCCGCCTCAGTCACTACCTCAGCGGGGCGAATGGTTATTATTCAGTTTAAGTCGTATAACCGATTGATTATCACGGCTTGAAGCCGCAGAAGAGCGCACAGCTCTTACTTTTGCGGTACAAAGGTACGAACTTTTTCTGAAACTACCAAGCAAACAAACTAGTTTTCAGTCATTTTTCTTCTATTTTTCACCTTGCACCATTATTCCACTCACAACGTCAACTAGACATCGCAAAGGAAATATTAATTATCCGAATTGCTCACCTAAACACCCATCAGTTTGCTGCAAAACGTACTGAGTTTTAATTATCAGCAACAATTTTCATCTCAAAAAATGCACCTCCACAACAATCTCTAATGCGAAACTAATCAAAAGTTGCACAAAGACTTTATTTAGCGTACTCTTTTCAAGACAAACTCTTTTACTAGTGCACTCTTTTATCATTGCCAGACAGCAGCCTTCACAGCCTGACGTAAAACCTCACGCGTGGGCACGGGATTATCAGTCAACCTAGCCCTTACAACACCACGCGAATTGACCACATACACTCTAGGCACAACAGCACGCGCAAAACGATGATACAAGTTGCGACCACCGGAAGCATAATAAGGAAGAGTCAAACCGTGCTTAACCCAATAATCCTTCACCGACGCCATAGACTCATCACGCGCCAAAGCACAATACTGCACCGACACCCCCTCCATTTTATCATCCTGCAATCGGAGTTCATCCACAAAAGCCTGATATTCTGGCAAAAAAGCCTGACAATCAGAACACCCCGTATCAAAGAAGACAATAATTTTCACGCCTTCCCCTAATATTTTTGTAGAAAAGCGACGTCCATCAGAGAGTAGCACCTCAAATTCCGGCACCCTATCCCCCACCTGCACAACTTCTACCTGCTGATTAGGTTCATCTTCCCCAATACAACTGACAACACTTGCACACGGTGCAATTAAAAAGAAAATAACAAACAGCGAATTTAATAATGTTTTCATTCTTCCATCTATTTCACAATACCGCTCTGAATTATCTAGACTAACCAAGCAGTAAAAACAACCAACTGTTATCCTGCAAATGTACGAAAAAACAGAGAAACGCAGATACACATGGAAATAAATTCGTAAATTTGCAATCTCTATTTCCTTGGCTTAGACCGCCTCAACGCTTAAGGGGGGCACCACAAGCGCAAATCACCTATACTCCTCCGCCTATTATATAGAGGTACTATCCATATGTTTGGCAATTCGCCCTAGTGTTTTACATCTATATATAATAAAGGAGTACAGACCCACATCGAGCAAAGCTCTCTTCTCATTATGACCGAAAAAGAACTACAATCCATCAAACACCGCTATGGCATCGTTGGCAACAGCGAGGCTCTGAATCGTGCCATCGAAACCGCACTCAAAGTGGCACGCGTGGATTTGTCAGTACTCATACAAGGTGAGAATGGTGTGGGTAAGGAAATCATCCCACGCATCATCCACGATGCAAGTCCTCGCAAGAACAAACGCTATTTGGCGCTCAACTGCGGTGCGATTCCTGAAGGAACCATCGACTCCGAGCTCTTCGGACACGTAAAAGGCGCTTTCACCGGAAGCGTTGACAGTCGAGAAGGTTATTTTTCTGCTGCCGATGGTGGAACTCTCTTTTTGGATGAGGTGGGCGAACTTCCCCTTCAGACTCAGGTCCGTCTTTTGCGTGTCCTCGAAACTGGGGAATTCATCCCTGTAGGTTCGAGTGAAGTGAAGAAGACCAATGTGCGCATTGTGGCTGCCACCAACGTCGATATGAAGCAAGCCATTGCCGATCGAGAGTTCAGACAAGATCTTTACTATCGACTAGCAGCCGTCTCCATTGCCATCCCCCCTCTGCGTGAACGAGGCAACGATATCGACATGCTCTTTCGCAAATTTGCTCTTGAGATGAGCGAAAGATACCAGATGCCCCCAATCCGTCTCAACGATGCGGCACGCTCGGCTCTTCTATCGTACTCTTGGCCTGGCAACATTCGCCAACTCAAAAATGTGGCAGAAACCATGTCAGTCACAGAGGATGTCCGCGAAATCACACCTGAGATTTTAGCCCACTACATCAACTTCCAAACAGAGCATACGCAAATCACGGTGAGTGGGACTCACACAGCACTCGAACAGTCGGATGCCAACGCCAGACTAGGAAAAGACACCAATGCAATCCTGCAGATGATTCTCACCCTACGTCACGACATCGAGCAACTAAAAGCCGAGGTAGCACAACTGAAACAAGGGCAATGGAATGCCAACAACCCACCCAGCACCACTCCATCCTACTTGTCGTACCATCGTGACACCCCCGTCATTGCCCACGAAATAATAGACAACGCGGAAGAAATCGTGGAGGAAGAAACGCAATCCTCTACCCCAACGGCTCCACTGCGTACAAAAAACGATGTGGAACGCGACTTGATTATTCAGGCGCTCCGCAAATACAATGGCCATCGCAAGCAAGCAGCCGATCAGATTGGTATCTCCGAACGTACACTCTATCGCAAAATTAAGGAATACGGTCTTGAAGACTTATAACACGGACTCTCTATGAGCATCATTTCACAACTCTCGCGTGGCATTCGTCCCTTACTTCGGAGTTGGGCGTTTCTTTTACCAGCTCTCTTCACCATCGTGTTGGCAGCATGTAGTGTGTCCTACAAATTCACAGGCACAAACCTCAACTACGATTTGATCAAGACCTTGCAAATCGACCCTATCGCCAACCGTGCCCCCTATGGTTGGGCTCCAATGCAAGCCATGTTCAACAACCGCTTGCAAGACCAATATGTCAACCAAACTCGTTTGCGCCTTGTTAAACGTAATGGCGACATGCACATCTCAGGTGAAATCACTGGATACGACCAATTCAACAAGTCTATTTCGGCAGACGGTTTCTCCTCTCAAGTGCAACTGCGCTTAACGGTAAACATCCGTTTTGAAAATAAAAAGACCAATCAACGCTGGGAAAGACAATTCTCTGCTACGGCACCCTACAATGCCAACTTGCAACTCTCACAAGTGCAAGAACGATTGGTCACCGAATTGATTCGCGACATCTGCGATCAGATTTTCAATGCCACCGTTGCCGACTGGTAACCGCTGCTCTCCCTCGCTCATTCCCAACTTTCACTGGCAGTTCTTTGCCTTTGCCACTTCAAGTGGTATGCCTCACATATCGAAATAATGGATATTGCTTATTACCTCGAACATCCCGAAGCCCTCGACGATTCGACGTTTCACCAGCTCAGCAAGTTGGTGGAGGAATATCCTTACTATCATGCAGCACGCCTGCTCTTGGTGAAAAATGCTCACAAACTTCAGCACGAATCTTATGAGCACGAACTCCGAAAAGCTGCCGTCCTGCTCCCCGACCGCAAACCGCTCTTCGATTTAGCGAAGGCAAAAGATTACGAAATTCCGCAAAAACCCATTCGCAAACCAGCGGCACCCGCCAAAGACCGCATGGCAGCGCTCATTGATGGCTTTTTGGACAAACAAAAGGAAGGTCAGGACTCCTCCAAACGGATGCCTACTGCCGACCCCTCGGCAGACTACATGAGCTACCTCTTCCAGCAAGAGGCGATAGCCGCCACAGTAGCTGTGCAATATGGCGTCGAAGCCCCTCCCCCCTTGGAGCAACCTACCGACCGCACTCAATCGCTCATCGAACAGTTCATGTCGGTGCCTCCTCAAGATCGCATCAATTTGTCTGAGCCTGAGTCATCTACTACCAACCCACCCGAAGCAGAACCAGCAACACTCGACGAATGTCTTGTGGCAGAAGGCTGTTATTCCGAATCTTTGGCAAAAATCTGCATCCAACAAGGGCGATATGAGCACGCAATTGCAATTCTCACCCAAATTCACTTGAATAATCCAAGAAAAAGTGCTTACTTTGCAGATCAAATACGCTTTTTGCGCAAATTAGCAATCAACAATAAATACAAATCATAATCCCATCATGTACACGCTTTTTGTTATTTTGGCCGTCATCACCGCTGTTCTCCTCGCCATTGTGGTGCTCATTCAGGAATCTAAGGGTGGTGGTCTCGCCTCTAACGTTTCAAGTGCAAACTCCGTACTCGGTGTACGCAAGACTACCGACTTCGTGGAAAAAGCAACTTGGACGCTTGCTGCTCTCCTCGTGGTGTTCAGTGTTGCTACTAGCTTCTTCGTGCACCAAAACACGGATGGCACTTTCGATGTGAACAACATCAAGACTGCTGCTCCCGCGCCTGCAGCTCCCGCTGCACCTGCTAATCAAGCTGCTCCTGCCACACAAGGCACTGCTGCTCCTGCTGCACAAACTCCTGCACCCGCAGCTGCCAAATAAGAGAAACCCCGCAGCTGCCGCATAGAATTGCGCACGCTACACTCTCTTAACGCATATTGCGCCTCATCGTTCAAACTCAGCTTTGAACCATGAGGCGCATTTTGTTGTCTACAGTTGAGATTCTCTCCATCCCCCCTTGTGGCATCCTTTGGCTGTTGTCTTCCTTACGAAAAACTCACAACAACCTCAACTTCCCTATCGCGACTTGCAGCAAGATCGAGCTACTCTTGCCTAGGAAACCCCAAGATATGGACACAGCATCAGATGCAATGCCACTCTCAAACAAAAACTGCGCGACCACTTTTCAGTAGTCGCGCAGCAATTATATTTTATTGTCTGCTCTTTGTCCGAAGACAAAGACAGAAAGTTCTATTAGAACATCTTTTCAGGGTAAACACCATCTGCACCGAGCTTAGCAAACTTCTCTACTACTTCAGGACGATCTTCGGGATAAGTCACACCGAACCACTTAGAGGTAGTGTCAAGCACTTCGCAAGTAGCAACACCCTTACGGATGAGGTGATCGACCATGAGAGGAATGAAGAACTCGCTCTTCAGGTTTTCAATATTCTTAGGATCAGAGAGGAAAGCCTTGAAGAATTCTTCAGAGTGTGCAAAATAGTCGGGAGTGAAGCCCCAGAAGTTCATAGAAACGGGAGTAGTGTCGGGGATAGACACCCATTCGCCCTTTTCATCCAAGTATTGCACCACACCATCGTGACGCTCAATCTTAGTGCGTTCCACTACAGACGTGAGGAGATTCTTGTCATCTACTTCACAAACGCCGCGGCTTACAGTACCACTTTCAGAGAGTGTATTGCCAACGCGGAAGCCCACCATAGCATATTTGCCGGTGCTGCCTTCAGGAAGTGAAGAAAGGAACTTACCCATCACTTGGAAAGCGTCGCGATCGTAGAAGTCATCGCAGTTGAGCACAGCGAAAGGCTCATTAATCGCACCAGCACCCATCATCACAGCGTGGTTTGTTCCCCAAGGCTTTTCACGACCTTCGGGGCAAGTGAAACCTTCGGGAAGTGCGTCGAGTGCTTGGAACACCAACTCGCAAGGAATTTTATCTTGGTACTTCGTGAGAACGATGTTGCGGAAATCTTCTTCAAAATCTTTGCGGATGACAAAAACGAGTTTGCCAAAACCAGCATTGATGGCATCATAGATGGAATAATCCATGATGGTTTGCTCTTGGGGTCCGAGCTTGTCAAGTTGTTTCAGACCACCATAACGACTGCCCATACCGGCAGCAAGGAGAAATAGTGTGGGTTTCATGATGAAATTGACCATTAAGTTGTGATGCAAAGTTAGCAAAAAGCACTAGAATAGACGAACGAAAAGCAAAATTTTATCCCATAATGCAAAGTTTTTTCCGGGAAACTGTTTTTTCGATACCACATCACTGCCCTTCGCTCTGCTCTTCCAGTGTTTTCACTGCTTGAAGGGTGAGTTGCAGCACCGTCTCAGTGGAGTCAGACAAAGCCACGCGGTGAGCAATCGTTTCGCCTACCAGCCACACGATACCTTGGGCATCGCACACAGCCAAAGCCCGCTGTTTTTCAATACGGGAACGATGACGATCGGTCAAATAGTCACTCACCAACTTGCTCCCCTTCCGCATGCCATAAGGAGAAAAACGGTCACCCACAGTCACAGTGCGCAGATATAATTCACCGTCTACAGATGCAGCATCTATCGTTGCGCAATAAGGGTCGCGGCTTGGAATGAAAGGCGATGAGGAAACTAGACGTTCTATCCGAAGTATAGGTAGTGGAAAATCTAGATTCGCCAATTCCAACCACGCGCCATTCCTGCACAACTGGTGGGTCTTGGACGAAATCCACAAACCTTCTCGCCCTTGCCAGGCTTGCTGCGCCTCATCGGTAGAAAAGCCATGTTGCCAACAAAGCTCTCGCCACCACTGTTCGCCTGCAGCTCCCAAATTTTGGAGCGCAACGACCGAAAAACGTCGCAAATCACGTCCCCACAAGGGATGAGGTTCCAACTGCACGTCTTCCACCTGAGTGGCTATTGCCTGCAAACCAAGTTCGTAGACCGACAGCGCCTGCCTCATGTGGCTTGCTGTTTCTGACAAGGTGTTAGCCATCGAGGGATTCACCGCTCTCAACAGGGGTAAAAGCTCATGACGCACCCAGTTTCTACGATAGTGGGTGTCGCTATTGGTGGAATCTTCAACAAAGGTTGCACCACGCTGCTGCAAAAAGTCTAAAACGCGATCGCGCGAAAAGATTAAAAAGGGACGCCACACGCGGTCGCGCTCAGCAGCCATACCAGCTAAGCCACGCAGCCCCGTGCCACGAATGAGTTGGAGCAGCAGGGTTTCTGCTTGATCATCGGCGTGATGTGCCACACAGACATAGCCGCCTTGTTCGGCAAACCAAGCATAGCGCAACGTGCGCGCTGCCATTTCGATGCTTTCGCCCGTCTGGTTGCACTGTTCTTCCACATCAAAATGCTTCACCAAAAGTGGAATGCCATGTTGCGCACAAAACGCGCGTACAAAGGCTTCGTCACCCTCACTCTCCGCACCACGAAGATGAAAGTTGCAGTGCAAAGCCGTGAAAGGCAGTTGCAAATCGCGCATCACCAACGCCAGTGCCACAGAGTCAGCTCCACCACTTAAAGCACAAAACAATCCCTCGCTGCGCCAACGATCGGCACGCGATGCAAAGAAAGGCGCAATTTCTTGGGAAAGTTTCATGGGGTTATCTTGTTTTTCAGCAATGACTAATAGGAAACGGTGCAGGAGAGACCGAGCGCCTTCACGCGCTCACCGATGGCATCGAGCACCTCAGGTGAGGCTTTTTTCAGTCCCTTCGCAGGAGTATCGCGATCGATGGTGTAGATGTAGACCGCTTCGGGACGAATGCGCTGCAAAGCCTCTAGCCATGGAGCAACGAAACTCTCGGCAGTGTTGTCTACAGACTGTCCTTGATATTCACCACTCATGAATAGGGTCTGCACTTGCACCTTGCCCTCGAAAGCACAAAGTCGCTCCACCATTTCTTCAGCATCGTATTTCAACACAGGGCGATCGACGAGGGTAATGTATTCGTTGGAAAGGGTGTCGAGTTTCAAAATGTTGTTGTCTACTCTTCGCAGGGCTTCGTGCACCGCAGGCAGATGGCAATAGGTGGCATTGCTCAGCACACTGATTTTAGCTTTTGGGAAATAGTGATCGCGCAACGCGATGGTGTCCTCAATGATACCAGGAAAGTCGGGGTGCATGGTGGGTTCACCATTACCAGCAAAGGTGATGACATCGGGACCACGTCCGTTGCGTTCCATCTCCTGCAGGGTTTGCTCCAACTCTTGCGCCACTTTTGCACGCGAAGGGATACGGAGTTTGGGCTTTGTATCACCATTAAATCCGCATTCGCAGTAGATGCAATCAAAGGTACAGAGTTTGCCATCTGAAGGCAATAGGTTGATGCCGAGCGAAACGCCCAACCTTCGACTCTGCACGGGTCCAAAGATTGGGGATGGAAAAAGAATAGTTGACATGTTTAGTTGCGCTTGTGTTTTACAAATCCCTATTCAGGGAAATAAAGGAAGAGTTGCTTCAAAGAAGGTACATCATTCCAACTCCACCAGCGATCTTCCATCAGGTTTTTGAAAGCCAACTTCATGTCGGGCTTCACTTCTTTCTTGATGGTCTTCTCACGAGCAGGCACAATGCGTCCCTTCAAACTGAAATAATAGGTATGTTTCAAGGGGTAACCTTTATTGGACTGCTGTTCGCCACCACTCATGTCGATAAATGTTTCACGAGCTAGTCCACCTAAATCGAGAGAGACAAAAGGTAAATCCGTGCTTCCACCAGTAATTTCCTTATATTTTTCCATGTCGATGGTAGTGACACAGAGCAAACTATTGCCACCACGTTCGGCAATCACACGCCCCATCGCCACTTTATCGACTTTCTGATAACGGATGCTATCAAATTCAACGCCAATAATACTGGCATTGCTGGCTTGATACACCTTGCCATCTTTCTCATCAACGTAGCAGAGGGCAGCATTTTTATAAAGGATATTGGCTTTTGCCTTTACAAAACGTCCAAAGGTTTGGAGCACTTTGGCATCACGGAAATCAGCAAATACCAATTGACGCTCTGAGCGTTGCTCCTCTTGCAACTGTTGCGCTTGCGCTGTACCCAAGCCCAGCAACAGAAGTAGCAGTAAAAGATAGTGTTTCATATCCTATTCTTATTTAGACATTAGACAAATGACAGAAGTTCGCAGACGTTTTTTTCAAACAAGGGTCTGCAACTTTCCATAAAATATCAACAGTGCAGCGACACACTCATCCCTGCTACTCACGCACCGACTACTCCTCGGCATGCTCGCAACAGCGATCATAGCATTGGCGGCAAAGTGGCTCATAGGTTTGCATCTCGCCGAGCATCACCTGATTGTCGCCTGCCACCAAACGGTGACTATACTGCGCCAACTCGCCACAGCGCACACACACAGCATGCACCTTGGTCACATCTTCTGCCACGGCACAGAGCGCAGGCATCGGACCAAAAGGCTGACCGCGAAAGTCCATGTCGAGCCCTGCCACGATGACGCGTTTACCCTGATTCGCCAAAGTATTGCACACCTCCACCAGACCTTCGTCAAAGAACTGCGCTTCATCCACGCCCACCACATCGGCATTTTGAGCCAGAGCTACTAGTTCGGCAGCCGATGCCACAGGCACTGAAGCCACGGACTGCGCATCGTGCGACACCACTTCTACGTCACTGTAGCGCGTATCGATGCAGGGTTTGAATATTTTCACCTGCTGCTGTGCAATTCGTGCACGCTTGATGCGACGAATCAGTTCTTCTGTTTTTCCAGAAAACATACTTCCGCACACCACTTCGATGCGGCCTCTGCGAGGAAAGTGTTCGTGATAAGGCATAATGATTGGTTGATTTAAGGGCAAAAGTAGCAATTATTCTTGGTTACGCCAAGCAAAACTTCTATCTTCGCTGTATGAACTCACAAGGTGCTCCTCATTCTCTGCGCGCGTGGTGGTTGGCAGCTCGGCCTAAGACCCTCTCGGGCGCACTCGTTTCGGTGGTGACAGCCACTGCTCTAGCCTATGCCAGCGACACTCCCCATGCTGCAGCGCCACTTTTGGCGGTGCTCTGCGCGGCTTTTGCTGGATTGATGCAAATCGCTTCAAATTTCATCAATGACCTCATCGACTTCCGCCGTGGACGCGATGGAGAAGACCGACTCGGTCCGGAACGCGCCTGTGCACAAGGTTGGATTACTCCACAAGCCATGCAGCGAGGCATAACCCTCACCCTCGTTCTCGCTGCCGCAGTAGGACTGTGCAGCTTAGTCCTCTTTGCCCACGCTTCGCAATACCACTTCGCCCAACTGGCGCTGTGGCTAGGATTAGTGGGGGTAAGTTGTGGGGCAGGTGCTTTTCTCTACACCACTCACTTGAGCCGTCTGGCGCTAGGGGATGTTATGGTGCTCATTTTCTTTGGTTTGATTCCAGTGGGTGGCACCTACTTTTTGCTCACCGATCACCTCACCCTTCCTGCGCTCCTCCTAGGGTTGAGCATTGGACTCGTGGTGGATTTATTGCTGGTGATCAACAATTTTCGCGATCGCGACAACGATGCTCGGGTAAATAAGCGCACTCTGGTGGTCTATTTAGGCGAACGCTACACACTTGCGTTTTATCTCTTGCTTGGTGTGGGAGCTCTGTTGCTCCTTTTTGCACTTTGCTACCACTTGCCCACCTCCTTTAGCAACGTCTGGGTGCAGTATCTGCCTGTGTTTGTGCCCTTAATTTTCCTACCTCTTCACTTACACACTTGGCAAGAGCTGAAGCGCATTCGCCATGGTCGCGCACTCAATGCGCTTTTGGGCGCCACCTCCCGCAACATTCTCCTCTTTGCCCTCAGCTTCTGCGTGGGTCTACTTCTGCAACCCTGCTTGCAGTAATCCAGTCACTGTGGCAGACGCACAACTCCTCTCATGCTCACCACCGCAGCTCCATGCCCACGACCGACAATGCTGCTGCCAGACGGTGAGCCGATGAGAGCAATCTGCTAGACTTCCTTCGCTTTGCCCCCTTCATCTATAGGGAACGAATTGCGTTAAATGGAGCATAATGGAGTGTAAAAGATGTTGATTTCAGGGGTTTATTGTGCTTATTTAAGTTTTGAGCACCGCGCAAAGGGATTTTTGCCCTTTTGCGCGGTGTTCGTTTTTCGTGCTCTATGGCTCACCTCTAGTATCCGCTCTTCTCGTGCGCGCGTTACGCGCGCACATTACAGCGATTTTGCACTTTTTGCTTTCACAACCTTCACAGTTTTCTTTGTAAGAAAAACATTATCAAGAAGATAGAAGGCTTTTTGGCTTAGCCTTTTTCCGAGATAGGTGCTAAAACGTTGGACATTTCTCCAAAAACGTTGGACATTTCTCCAAAAACATTGGACTTTTTCCAAAATATCTCCCACGTTTTCAAAGAAATGTCCTATATTTTTGGAAGTCCTTGTCCAGGTTCCCTAGAAAAAACCGCTTTTGTCCCACAAAAAAGCATCAGTTCGAGGTGCAAAATGAATGGCAAAAAGCCTCATCGGTAAGGTTGTGAAAGCAAAAAGTGCGAAATCCCAGGGAAGGCGCGCGCGTACGCGAGGATTTTCTCACCCCTTCGCATTCTCCTTTTTTCAGCCGTCCAGTTTTCGTCCCACGCATAACCTCCCATGGCGCGCTCATTCACTGCCCAAATCACCGCCAACCTATAAAAGTACTTAACAAAATCGGCGTTACAACATTTCTTAATCTCTATTGTGCGCCAATTAACGCAATTCATCCCATATATATAGAGAGCGCACTAGTAATGAGTGCGGGGCTAGCTACGACCTACTTTCTCGCACCACCGATGCAAATATCTGGATACTCATGTAAAAAAAATTTGCGTTTGTCTGCATTTTATTTGTTAGATTGAACAATTCTTTCTACATTTGCAGCGGATCACAGAGGTAAACTCTATCGCTCTTGATGAAAAATTATTGCCTCCTTAGAACCGCTCAAAATTATCTCTGTCCACAACAACGGGCTGGTGATGTTGATTTCCTCTATACAAAGCTGTTATGCCCTTTCTCCATCGAAACAGAAGGATTGCAAAAACAGCCATTTTGCAATCGCTCTAAAGAATCGACTATCACCTTTGCTTATCACTTATAAAACTATGATGAAAAATTGGCTCCGCTTCCTCGCTTTTATATTGCTCATTTTGGGAAGTACTAGTTGCTTTGTCAATTCAATTACAGCACAAACAGCTCGTACTGGTTTCTTCATGGAAACTTCTAAATTCCGCCACCAGATTAACCCTGCATTGCTCGAGGATAATCCCTATTTGGTGTTCCCCTTCTTAGGCAATATCTATGCGAGCACCATCAGCAGCCACAACACGGATGCTTTCGTCTATAAAGTGACCGACCCCACTACAGGAAAAAAGGAATATGACACCTTTATGAACACAGAGGTAACCCCCAAACAATTCTACAGCAGACTGGGTACTAAAGATTTATCGCTCGACGTGGATTTGAACGAAAACATTTTTTCCATAGCTGTGAATGGATTTGGTGGAACCAATTTGGTTGAAATAAACCTTAGATCCTCTTCTCGCTTGGAATTGCCTAACCAGCTCTTCCACTATGCCAAGGAGTCAAACGACAGAAATGCTTATTACCTTGACCATTTGGCGCTCAACCACCAAACTTATGCTGAAATAGCACTCGGTCATGCGCACAATGTGGGCAACCATTTCACGGTGGGCGCAAAGGTAAAAGGTTTGATAGGAGTGGGGTATGCAGATATCCAAGCGGACAATTTGGACGTGAAGCAGGCTGGCTTGGGCTGGTCAGTGTCGGGACGTACACGCGGCACACTGGCTGTGCTCAACACTCCTCCCACTTTCAACGAGAAAGGGCGTTTCGATGGCCTTGAAGACTTATCTCCTGGCATCACTGGCTGGGGACTTGGTGCTGACCTTGGTGTCATCTATGAGGTGCATGGTGTCGAGGGACTCACCGTGAATGCCTCACTCACAGACTTGGGCTTCATCAATCACACGAAGGCTTATGCCCTCAACAATGATGTTTATCGTACTTGGTCGTTTGAGGGTTTCCGTAACACAAAGGACGAAAACGGCAAAATGCTACAAGATGGTGTGGAGCAATTTAAGGACGACCTTCAAGAACTCCTTTCGCTCCGTGACGGTGGCAAAACGACTAAAAAATCTGCTCTTAAAAGCACGCTCAACTTAGGGGCGAAATATGAACTTCCTTTCGCGAAACACCTGAATGTGGGGGTGCTCTATTCGAAGCATCTTGAAGGCAACTTCAGTCTCGACCAACTTACCTTCGGTGCTGCATGGCATCCCATAGCTCCTATCGAACTGGGTGTGAGCACCACACTCGTAAAAAACAGCATAAATTTCGGCGCCATGCTCACCGTGCAAGCACCACATTTCCAAGTATTTGTAGGCACAGATTACTTCTCCGGAGCCTTCTCTGAAGATGGTCTATTCAGCAGCCGTGCCAACAACATCAACTTGGGGGTTACGATTCCTCTCGATTAGGCTGTACTATATCAAGCAGACTTTTTAATCCCTAAAATAAAAATAGAACCGAATGAAGCCCTTTGACTATTTCATCTATTGTTTTAAGAACTATGCAAAGTTCAGTGGACGAGCCTGCCGTTCAGAGTTTTGGTTCTTTGTGCTCTTCAACTTCGTCATCTCAAACGCACTGAACATTATGTCCCAAAGCTTGCTGTGGGTCAACGATGATATGATTTGGGTGGTACTCATCGGCAATATCTACGGTTTGGCTGTTTTCATTCCTTCCTTAGCAGTGACGGTGCGTCGATTGCACGACACAGGAAAAAGTGGATGGTGGATTTTATCTTACCATCTCCCTATCCTTTTGACCGTCGTATTTTTTGTGGTGTTGTTTGTCCAAATCTTTTCAGAGTTCTCTTTCTACGAGATGAACAAAATTCGCCCAGAGGATATTCCATGGATAACCGTTGTGGGCATTCTTCTTTGTCTATTCCTTTCGCTCTTCTTTGGTATTTTCCTCTTAGTGTGGCTCTGCACCGATAGTCAACCAGGCACCAACAAATATGGTCCTAATCCCAAAGAAATGATGAGGCATGGCTTTGGAAATCCTCAACAGCAACCTTATGGACAGAATCCTTATGGTGGGCAGCAACCTCCTTACGGACAGCAGCCTTATGGAGGGATGAATGCTCCGCAGCAACCTCCTTATGGTGCGCAACAGAATCCTTGTGATGCACCCCAACAACCACCCTACGGCAGTACACCTCAAACACCCCAAAATGGAGAAGGGGACAACTACGAAAAGGACCCGAATGGCGGGGATAGCCACTACCAACGATAAGTAGTCTTTTCTTAGAAAAGAATTTATTTGATGAAGTATTTCCTTTATTGTCTTAAGCACTATGCCGACTTCGGCGGCCGTGCACGTCGTTCTGAGTATTGGTACTTTCAGCTCTTCAACTTTCTGATTGAAATTGGTATTTACCTTATCGTTTTAGCAATAAAAGAAGTAATAGGAATAGATTTGGGCTTCTTAAGATTTGTATATCCTATTGCCTTATTTATTCCTAATTTAGCTGTGTCAGCTCGACGCTTACACGACACGAATCGAAGCGGTTGGTGGCAACTATTGACCATCATTACTGGACTCATTATGTATGGTTTTGTAATGACCTTCGCGTATCTGCTATGCTTATATGTCATATGGGGCGCAGATATGCGTGGCTTCTCTATTTTTAGGGAAGAAAAGCTGCTTTCAATCCTCTTGTTCGTCTCCATCATTTGTCACATAGCTGCAGAAATTCTTCTACTGGTTTGGTATTGCAGAGACAGCCAACAAGGGGTAAATAGATTTGGTCCGAACCCCAAAGAAGAAAACAACGCAGATCCAGATCAATAGGCTTCCCATAATGGTGGACATCCAAATCAACAAGGTATTCACCTCAAGGGAAAGCAATAATTGAAGTGCTAAAACAGCCATCTCAACAACAAACCCTTTAAACAATCCTTTTATGAAGTATTTTCTCTATTGTCTTCAGCACTATGCCGACTTCGAGGGCCGTGCACGCCGTTCCGAGTTTTGGTATTACACTCTCTTCCATTTTCTCTTCGCCCTTTTACCCTTATTTATTGGTCTTATTCTATTACTTGTGGGTGCGGCTTCTCAAGACTATTCAACCTCAGGGTCACCCTCTGCACTTATTATACTTGGTGCTCTGCTATCGTTTGTCGGTATCATTGCTTGTCTGGGATTATTGGTCCCCACTTGGGCTGTAACAGCACGCCGTCTACACGACACCGGAAAAAGTGGTTGGTTAATGCTCATTGGAATGATTCCCTATGTGAACGTTATCACTGGCATTGTGCTCCTTGTTTTCTATTGCACGGATAGTACTCCAGGCGAGAACCAATATGGTCCTAACCCTAAAGGTATAGGAAATAACGGCAACTATTGGGGAAATCCTAATGGTCAAGGAGCACCTTATGGATACCAACAACCCAATAACGGAGGATATCAACAACCCTATAATGGTGGATATCAACAACCCAATAATGGTGGATACCAACAACCCAATAATGGTGGATACACCCATCAACAATAAGCTCCTTTAGGAGACATTTCCTCTCAACTCTCTCATACATCGAGCGATTCCGCCACAATTCGTGGCAGAATCGCTCGATTTTCGCTCAAAAAATCGTACCTTTGCACCCAAATAGTTTAGAAAACAGTATGATGACTGCAAACGAAATACGCGAATCTTATAAGCGTTTCTTTGAGGAGCATGGACACCTCATCGTGCCTTCCGCTCCTATGGTGATTAAAGATGACCCCACCCTCATGTTTACCAATGCGGGTATGAACCAGTTCAAGGACATTATCCTTGGACACACAGAACCCAAATGCCGCCGCATGACCGACTCTCAGAAGTGTCTGCGCGTGAGTGGTAAGCACAACGACCTCGAAGAGGTGGGACACGACACCTACCACCACACGATGTTTGAAATGCTCGGTAACTGGTCATTTGGCGACTACTTCAAGGAAGACGCCATCACTTTCGCCTACAAATTCTTGGTGGAAGTGCTCAAGATTGATCCCAAAAATCTCTACGTCACTGTCTTTGAAGGTGACAAGGAAGCTGGGCTCGAGCGCGACGACGAAGCTGCGGCTATCTGGGAACGCTACTTCCCCAAAGATCATATCATCAACGGTAATAAGCACGACAACTTCTGGGAAATGGGTGACACCGGTCCCTGTGGTCCTTGCTCAGAAATCCACATCGATGGACGTTCCGAAGAAGAAAAAGCCAAAGTTTCTGGAGCTTCTCTCGTCAATCAAGACAACCCCGAGGTAATCGAGATTTGGAACCTCGTATTCATGCAATACAATCGCAAAGCCGATGGTTCTCTCGAAGGTCTTCCCCACAAGGTTATCGACACCGGTATGGGATTTGAGCGTTTGGTGCGTGTGCTTCAAGGTAAAAACTCCAACTACGACACCGACATTTTCCAACCCATCATCCGCAAAATCGCAGAGTTTTCTGGTTTTGCTTATGGAAAAGAAGAAGCTACCGACGTGGCAATGCGTGTTATTGCTGACCACTTGCGCGCCATCGCGTTCTCCATCGCAGACGGACAACTTCCCTCCAACGCGAAAGCAGGTTATGTGATTCGTCGCATCTTGCGTCGTGCAGTGCGCTACGCTTACACCTTCCTCAACCAGCGCGAAGCCTTCATTTGCCGCCTCGTTCCCACCCTCGTACAAGAGATGGGAGGTGCATATCCCGAACTTCCTGCACAACAAGAACTCATCACCAAGGTGATTCGCGAAGAAGAAGAATCATTCCTCCGCACCCTTGCCACTGGTATCAACCGTTTGGAAAATATCATTGAAGCCACGAAGGCAGCAGGCAACAAAGTGGTGGAAGGAAAAGAAGCCTTCACCCTCTTCGACACCTATGGTTTCCCCCTCGACCTCACCGAACTCATCTGTTCTGAAGCCGGTCTCACCGTGGACGAAGCTGGTTTTGATGCAGAAATGCAACAACAAAAAGAGCGCGCGCGCAATGCCGCAGCCACAGAAACAGGCGACTGGGTGGTTTTGGCAGAAGGCAACACCACTTTCCACGGTTGGGATTACACCGAATATGGTTGCCGTATCTTGAAATATCGTCAAGTGCAACAAAAGAAGCAAACCTACTTCGAACTCGTACTGGACAACACGCCATTCTATGCTGAAATGGGTGGACAAGTGGGAGACACTGGTGTGCTCATCAATGAGGAAGAAACAGTGGAAATCTTCGACACCAAGCGCGAAAACAACCTTCCCATCCACCTCACCAAGGCACTTCCCAAGCACCCCGAAGCAGAATTCATGGCATGTGTTGACGTGGATCGTCGTCACAAGATTGAAGCCAACCACACCGCTACTCACTTGCTCGACCAAGCACTCCGCGAAGTCCTCGGCACTCACGTAGAACAAAAGGGTTCGCTCAATAACGATCGTAGCCTTCGCTTTGACTTCTCTCACTTCCAAAANCCAAGGAGCACCTTATGGATACCAACAACCCAATAATGGAGGATATCAACAACCCAATAATGGTGGATACCAACAACCCAACAATGGTGGATATCAACAACCCAATAATGGTGGATATCAACAACCCAATAATGGTGGATACACTCATTAACAATGGTATTCTCCTCAAGGAAAAGAAATAATTGAAGTGCTTAAACATTCATCTCAACAATAAACCCTTTAAATAATCCTTTTATGAAGTATTTCCTCTATTGTCTTCAGCACTATGCCGACTTCAACGGTCGTGCTCGCCGTTCTGAGTTTTGGTTTTATACCCTCTTCCATTTTCTCTTCGTCTTTTTACCCATATTTATTGGTCTTATTCTATTAGTTGCGGGTGGGGCTTTTCAAGACTATTCAACCTCAGGGTCACCTTCTGCACTTATTATACTTGGTGCTCTGCTATCGTTTGTCGGTATCATTGCTTGTCTGGGATTATTGGTCCCCACTTGGGCTGTAACAGCACGCCGTCTACACGACACCGGAAAAAGTGGTTGGTTAATGCTCATTGGAATGATTCCCTATGTGAACGTTATCACTGGCATTGTGCTCCTTGTTTTCTATTGCACGGATAGTACTCCAGGCGAGAACCAATATGGTCCTAACCCTAAAGGTATAGGAAATAACGGCAACTATTGGGGAAATCCTAATGGTCAAGGAGCACCTTATGGATACCAACAACCCAATAACGGAGGATATCAACAACCCTATAATGGTGGATATCAACAACCCAATAATGGTGGATACCAACAACCCAATAATGGTGGATACACCCATCAACAATAAGCTCCTTTAGGAGACATTTCCTCTCAACTCTCTCATACATCGAGCGATTCCGCCACAATTCGTGGCAGAATCGCTCGATTTTCGCTCAAAAAATCGTACCTTTGCACCCAAATAGTTTAGAAAACAGTATGATGACTGCAAACGAAATACGCGAATCTTATAAGCGTTTCTTTGAGGAGCATGGACACCTCATCGTGCCTTCCGCTCCTATGGTGATTAAAGATGACCCCACCCTCATGTTTACCAATGCGGGTATGAACCAGTTCAAGGACATTATCCTTGGACACACAGAACCCAAATGCCGCCGCATGACCGACTCTCAGAAGTGTCTGCGCGTGAGTGGTAAGCACAACGACCTCGAAGAGGTGGGACACGACACCTACCACCACACGATGTTTGAAATGCTCGGTAACTGGTCATTTGGCGACTACTTCAAGGAAGACGCCATCACTTTCGCCTACAAATTCTTGGTGGAAGTGCTCAAGATTGATCCCAAAAATCTCTACGTCACTGTCTTTGAAGGTGACAAGGAAGCTGGGCTCGAGCGCGACGACGAAGCTGCGGCTATCTGGGAACGCTACTTCCCCAAAGATCATATCATCAACGGTAATAAGCACGACAACTTCTGGGAAATGGGTGACACCGGTCCCTGTGGTCCTTGCTCAGAAATCCACATCGATGGACGTTCCGAAGAAGAAAAAGCCAAAGTTTCTGGAGCTTCTCTCGTCAATCAAGACAACCCCGAGGTAATCGAGATTTGGAACCTCGTATTCATGCAATACAATCGCAAAGCCGATGGTTCTCTCGAAGGTCTTCCCCACAAGGTTATCGACACCGGTATGGGATTTGAGCGTTTGGTGCGTGTGCTTCAAGGTAAAAACTCCAACTACGACACCGACATTTTCCAACCCATCATCCGCAAAATCGCAGAGTTTTCTGGTTTTGCTTATGGAAAAGAAGAAGCTACCGACGTGGCAATGCGTGTTATTGCTGACCACTTGCGCGCCATCGCGTTCTCCATCGCAGACGGACAACTTCCCTCCAACGCGAAAGCAGGTTATGTGATTCGTCGCATCTTGCGTCGTGCAGTGCGCTACGCTTACACCTTCCTCAACCAGCGCGAAGCCTTCATTTGCCGCCTCGTTCCCACCCTCGTACAAGAGATGGGAGGTGCATATCCCGAACTTCCTGCACAACAAGAACTCATCACCAAGGTGATTCGCGAAGAAGAAGAATCATTCCTCCGCACCCTTGCCACTGGTATCAACCGTTTGGAAAATATCATTGAAGCCACGAAGGCAGCAGGCAACAAAGTGGTGGAAGGAAAAGAAGCCTTCACCCTCTTCGACACCTATGGTTTCCCCCTCGACCTCACCGAACTCATCTGTTCTGAAGCCGGTCTCACCGTGGACGAAGCTGGTTTTGATGCAGAAATGCAACAACAAAAAGAGCGCGCGCGCAATGCCGCAGCCACAGAAACAGGCGACTGGGTGGTTTTGGCAGAAGGCAACACCACTTTCCACGGTTGGGATTACACCGAATATGGTTGCCGTATCTTGAAATATCGTCAAGTGCAACAAAAGAAGCAAACCTACTTCGAACTCGTACTGGACAACACGCCATTCTATGCTGAAATGGGTGGACAAGTGGGAGACACTGGTGTGCTCATCAATGAGGAAGAAACAGTGGAAATCTTCGACACCAAGCGCGAAAACAACCTTCCCATCCACCTCACCAAGGCACTTCCCAAGCACCCCGAAGCAGAATTCATGGCATGTGTTGACGTGGATCGTCGNTCAAGGAGCACCTTATGGATACCAACAACCCAATAACGGAGGATATCAACAACCCTATAATGGTGGATATCAACAACCCAATAATGGTGGATACCAACAACCCAATAATGGTGGATACACCCATCAACAATAAGCTCCTTTAGGAGACATTTCCTCTCAACTCTCTCATACATCGAGCGATTCCGCCACAATTCGTGGCAGAATCGCTCGATTTTCGCTCAAAAAATCGTACCTTTGCACCCAAATAGTTTAGAAAACAGTATGATGACTGCAAACGAAATACGCGAATCTTATAAGCGTTTCTTTGAGGAGCATGGACACCTCATCGTGCCTTCCGCTCCTATGGTGATTAAAGATGACCCCACCCTCATGTTTACCAATGCGGGTATGAACCAGTTCAAGGACATTATCCTTGGACACACAGAACCCAAATGCCGCCGCATGACCGACTCTCAGAAGTGTCTGCGCGTGAGTGGTAAGCACAACGACCTCGAAGAGGTGGGACACGACACCTACCACCACACGATGTTTGAAATGCTCGGTAACTGGTCATTTGGCGACTACTTCAAGGAAGACGCCATCACTTTCGCCTACAAATTCTTGGTGGAAGTGCTCAAGATTGATCCCAAAAATCTCTACGTCACTGTCTTTGAAGGTGACAAGGAAGCTGGGCTCGAGCGCGACGACGAAGCTGCGGCTATCTGGGAACGCTACTTCCCCAAAGATCATATCATCAACGGTAATAAGCACGACAACTTCTGGGAAATGGGTGACACCGGTCCCTGTGGTCCTTGCTCAGAAATCCACATCGATGGACGTTCCGAAGAAGAAAAAGCCAAAGTTTCTGGAGCTTCTCTCGTCAATCAAGACAACCCCGAGGTAATCGAGATTTGGAACCTCGTATTCATGCAATACAATCGCAAAGCCGATGGTTCTCTCGAAGGTCTTCCCCACAAGGTTATCGACACCGGTATGGGATTTGAGCGTTTGGTGCGTGTGCTTCAAGGTAAAAACTCCAACTACGACACCGACATTTTCCAACCCATCATCCGCAAAATCGCAGAGTTTTCTGGTTTTGCTTATGGAAAAGAAGAAGCTACCGACGTGGCAATGCGTGTTATTGCTGACCACTTGCGCGCCATCGCGTTCTCCATCGCAGACGGACAACTTCCCTCCAACGCGAAAGCAGGTTATGTGATTCGTCGCATCTTGCGTCGTGCAGTGCGCTACGCTTACACCTTCCTCAACCAGCGCGAAGCCTTCATTTGCCGCCTCGTTCCCACCCTCGTACAAGAGATGGGAGGTGCATATCCCGAACTTCCTGCACAACAAGAACTCATCACCAAGGTGATTCGCGAAGAAGAAGAATCATTCCTCCGCACCCTTGCCACTGGTATCAACCGTTTGGAAAATATCATTGAAGCCACGAAGGCAGCAGGCAACAAAGTGGTGGAAGGAAAAGAAGCCTTCACCCTCTTCGACACCTATGGTTTCCCCCTCGACCTCACCGAACTCATCTGTTCTGAAGCCGGTCTCACCGTGGACGAAGCTGGTTTTGATGCAGAAATGCAACAACAAAAAGAGCGCGCGCGCAATGCCGCAGCCACAGAAACAGGCGACTGGGTGGTTTTGGCAGAAGGCAACACCACTTTCCACGGTTGGGATTACACCGAATATGGTTGCCGTATCTTGAAATATCGTCAAGTGCAACAAAAGAAGCAAACCTACTTCGAACTCGTACTGGACAACACGCCATTCTATGCTGAAATGGGTGGACAAGTGGGAGACACTGGTGTGCTCATCAATGAGGAAGAAACAGTGGAAATCTTCGACACCAAGCGCGAAAACAACCTTCCCATCCACCTCACCAAGGCACTTCCCAAGCACCCCGAAGCAGAATTCATGGCATGTGTTGACGTGGATCGTCGTCACAAGATTGAAGCCAACCACACCGCTACTCACTTGCTCGACCAAGCACTCCGCGAAGTCCTCGGCACTCACGTAGAACAAAAGGGTTCGCTCAATAACGATCGTAGCCTTCGCTTTGACTTCTCTCACTTCCAAAAGGTGACTCCCGAAGAAATTCGTCAAATCGAGCGCATCATCAATGGTCGTATCCGCGAAAACATCCCCTTCCAAGACCACCGCGATGTGCCCGTTGAGGAAGCGAAGAACATGGGTGCTATCGCACTCTTCGGAGAAAAGTATGGTGACACTGTGCGTGTCGTACAATTTGGTGATAGCGTAGAGTTCTGTGGTGGTACACACGTTAGTGCAACTGGTAAGATCGGTCTCTTCCGCATCGTGAGCGAAAGCAGTGTTGCGGCAGGTATCCGCCGCATCGAAGCCATCACCGGTGAAGCAGCAGAAGAAAGCATGTATCTCCAACAAGACATTCTCAGCGATGTCAGCGCATTCTTCAACAATGCTAAGGATGTGAAAGCCGCTGTGCAAAAAGCCATCGACGAAAACGCCGACTTGAAGAAGCAAGTGGAAGCTGCCGTTCGCGAACGCGTGGGACAACTCAAAGGTCGCCTCATCGAAGCCGCCAAAGAAGTTGATGGTGTCAAAGTCATTGCACAAGTTCTCCCCATGGACGTAGAAGCAGGCGCAGTGAAAGACCTCGCCTTCCAAGTGTCAGGACAGCTGCCCGAAAACACCTTCCTCGTTCTCGGTTCGAAACACGATGACAAACCTCTACTCACTGTCATGGTGAGCAAAGACCTCATTGCAAGTCGTCAGCTCCATGCTGGCAATCTCGTCAAAGAAGCCGCACGCCTCATCCAAGGTGGTGGCGGTGGTGCTCCCCACTTCGCCACTGCAGGTGGTAAGAACACCGCAGGTCTTGACGAAGCCGTTGCCAAAGTGCTTGAACTCGCAGGTTTCTAATCCGAAATACCACACACAAAAATCCCCATTTGCGTCATGCAAATGGGGATTTTTCGTTATAACCCTGATTTTCGGAAGAGATGAAGCAAACATTGCGCATCACATTCATCAAAACAAACAAAGCAACTACACAATACATTATTCGTTCATCAAAACAAACAAAACAAACATTGCCTATTTCGCTTCACATTCTTCCAATCTGCCTAAACTACGCCAAACTTGCTAGTTTTTCGCCTTCATAAATCGATGATAGAAAAACGCAAAGAGAAGCGCAGCCACCATCAGCGAGATAGCAAATGAATAAAAGATACCTTCCACACCGCCCTTCAGCGTAAAGCCCATCAAATACGCCGCAGGCATGCCTACCACAAGGTAAGCCACCGCAGAACTCCACGTCATCGGCAACACATGTTGCGTAGCGCGCAGCGCATTAGCGTAACAAATCTGCAGCGCATCAGCATATTGGTATACCACCAGCGGCACTAGCAGGGCAAGTGCAGCTGAAATCACAGCCATATCTCGCGTAAAGAGATGAACAATCACATTACCGGCAAAATAAAACAGCATCGAAGACAAAGTAGCATTGAGCAAAAGCAAATTTCTTCCCGCTTTTCCAGCCAACAAAGCCTCAGCCTTATCATTTTGTCCCAGGAAGTAAGAGATACGAATGCTCATGCTAGCCCCCAAACTATAGTAAAGGGTGAATCCCAGCGTGCCTAAAGTCATGAGAATCTGATAAGCCGCGAGCGGAATTTCTCCCAACCATCCTGTCATCACAGCCGAACCAGCAAAACAGAAAGTTTCCAAACCAATCTGCAAACTCACGGGCCACGACTTGCGATGAATATCGCGTAACGAGGGCAACTGCGAGAGGCTATCAGCCGAGAGTGGAAGGCGGAAATCAGCAAAACGCTTACCCCAAAAGATAATTGCCAACAAAACCACTGCCACCAATATGCGGCTCACCATAGTAGCGAACCCCGCACCAAAGAGCCCCCATTCGGGAAATGGACCTATGCCAAAGATGAGCAGATAGTTCAGCACGATATTGATCACATTTCCTGCCAAGATGAGCCACATCGCTAAACTGGTATAGGTGATACCGTCGGTGAACTGGCGCGCTGCTGTGAAGAGCACCACAAACCAGAGCGACACCCAAAGCGTAATGTAATACGACTGCATGAGTGGGAGCAACGCCTCTGGCTGTCTGAGATAGGGAAGAAGGAAATACAGGACACCAAAGAAAAAGAGCACTCCTGCCCCAAAGAAGAGATTCATCATGAGCCCTCGGCGCATAATCGCACCCACTCCAGCCTTGTCTCCCTGACTATACTTTGCCGAAACGAAGGGCGTCAATCCGTAGCTATAGCCTAAAATAATCATGGTAGCCAGATTAAACAAGCTATTGACAAACGATGCTGCCGAGAGCGCAGGTGTGCTATAATGCCCCACCATGATGGTGTCGGCAAAAGCTAAGATAATCGTGCCAAGTTGCGCAATGGCAATGGGAAGTCCTAGGCGGAGTGTTGCTGAATAATGCGAGGAAAATTTCATCTACGTTTAAAAAGTTCGATACTAAAAGTTTTGACAGGGTAAAGACGCCCTTGAGGATCAGGGAGTGCGATTTGGAACACTAGTTCACGATCGCGCGCATTGTTGCGAGCCACGACCTCAGCTTGGTAGCGCATGGCACGTCCTGCAGGAAGCTCGCCAATGATAGCCGTAGGAGACACGTTCACACGCTTATAGTCGCAAGATACCACTGGCGCAATGTTATAGAGTGTGCGACCAGAATTATTGTAAAGATCAAAAGAAATCTGTGCACGTTCACCGGGTTGAAGGGCACGATCTCCATTGTAGTCAGAGAAAGTGAGGTTAGAAATCTCTATGCCGTTGAACGAAGCATACACATCACTGCCATTATTGTAGCGACCATAGCCCACTTGCTCATTGCCATATCTGCCATCTTGTGTGCGATAGCCATCATAGCGTTGACTACCATAGCGTTGATCGTACACCTGTTCGCGCTGCTGCGCGTTCTTTTCTGCCGTAGCCGCACCAATAGCAGCCCCAGCCGCACCACCTACGAGTGTACCGATGTCCGAACCTCGATAACCTCCGAGGATCCCTCCCACGGTAGAACCAAAGAAAGCACCAAGGCTCATGCCAGTCGTTGTACGGTTCCAACTATCATAGCTCACACAACTGCTCATCAGGAAAGGAATCATCAACGCTAATGCGAGATTTTTCACCACATGCTGGAAAGAAAAAATCAGAGAATATCTTTTCATTGTCATATTCATATTATAAGTGAGACAATACCTTTGCCTAGTTCGCAAAGGTGCAAATATGCCTATCCCTACGTAGAACCCCACGTGGGAATAGGCATAAACTATCTTTTAATGTCGAAAGAAGCTTTGCTAGAAAGCCTTATTTCACGGTGATCACAAGATATTTGCTCACACTCCAGAAACGAGTAGGATCTGTGATGCGGAGCGTATATTGACCTTGCGCGTCTTTATCGAGCGAATAACTACCTTCGGGGTGAGTAGTCATCAAGCGAGCACTCTTAGAGTAAAGGCGAATCACCTTATCCACACGGATATCAATCTTGGTAAAATAATCCTTGTTGAAGTTGTTGTTGCGCAACACTTCACCACCCTTGAGGATGTTTTGTTCCTTCAGTTCGCTCTTTGTACCAAACACATAGTAAGCACTATTGAGTTCGCGGTCTTGTGATGCCACAGTGCGTGCTTTTGTTTCATTTTGCACGCTGAGTTCGTTCACATTGCTTTGGAGATTAGCGTTTTGTTCGCCAAGTTCCGCGATTTGGATATCCTTTTTAGAGAGTTCCGCACGGAGTTCCTCCATTTGCTTGGTCAAATCAGCGATTTGAGCAGTGAAAGCAGCCACGGTAGCCTCCATCTTCTTGCGAAGGTCCGCATTGTTTGACTTAGAAGCCTTCACTTGTTGGCGGAGATTGCTGATCAAATCGTTGTTAAGACGAATCGTGTTCTCGATAAGTTTCACATCTTCCACGATTTGAGCACGGTTGTTGCGCTCGCCTTGGCGACGTTCTGTGGTGATACGACCTTGGGCTTCATTGATTTTTCGGAAGCCGTCCTGAATGTCATTCATGGTCGTCATCATGTCCGTCAGCTCCTTATCTTTCTGCGCAACAATCTGTTGCAAAGAGTCAGCAGCAGAGAGTTCAGCTACCGTTTCCTTATCCTTCTTCGTGTTGCACGAAATGAAAGTCATACCGAATACGGCGATCAGGAGAAATGCTATTTTCTTCATACGCTTAGGTGTTAGTTGATGTCAATAATAAAAGGAATGATCAGTGCTCATCGATGTCGCTTGCTGCGACGCAATTCAGCTTTATCGGTGGGCGCTGTAGGAGAAGTCTGGAGTGGTTGCCCTGTGATGGGGTCGCGCTCCACAACCGCTCGTTTGGTGCGGTGTGACGTTGTCGTTTCTGCGTCACCCACCTCCGAGTCGGGAGCCCCTGCCACGACGAGCACAAACTCGCCTCTGGGCTCAGTGGTTTGGAAATGCTCCAACACCTCTTGCAAAGTGCCGCGTACGCTCTCTTCATGGAGCTTTGAAATCTCGCGGCACGCACTGCAAAGACGCGTTGCGCCAAACACTTCCACCATTTGTTCGAGAGTTTTCACCACCCGATAAGGACTTTCGTAGAAAATCATCGTGCGTTCCTCGCGCTGCAAAGCTTGGAGCTTTGACTGCCGCCCTTTCTTTTGGGGCAAGAATCCTTCAAAACAGAAGCGCTCGCAAGGCAGTCCGCTCGCCACTAAGGCAGGCACGAAAGCTGTAGCACCGGGCAAGCATTGCACCTCGCCACCTTGTTTCACCACTTCACGCACCAGCATAAACCCAGGGTCAGAGATAGCAGGCGTGCCGGCATCGCTGATGAGTGCCATGGTCTCCCCCGCCACAATGCGCGCCGCTAGCGTCGCAGCCGTCTGGTGTTCATTAAACTTGTGGTGGCTCACCAGTGGAGTGGAAATGTCGTAGTGCTTGAGTAAGATTCCGCTGGTGCGCGTGTCTTCAGCCAAGACCACATCCACCTCTTTAAGGATGCGCAGCGCACGAAGCGTGATGTCTTCCAAATTGCCAACTGGCGTAGGAACAAGATACAACATGATGGTGGGGGAATAGAATCGTTTTCTTCAGACAGACCAGCAGAGCTTGTAAGTGATGCAATATAAGTCTTTGCTCTGCCCAAGAGAAGAGGAGCCACGGGCTAATGCTGAGGTAGAGAAGCACCACAACCATAGAATCCCAGGGTGGATGCTCCATTCATTTTCAACTACTTCAGGCTCATTTTATAGGTTTACTTCTAGGAGTTGCTAGTTGCAAAAATAGTACTTTCACCTCATTGCAACAAATTATTTGCCAAAAACTTGACCAACGAACTCGAAAAGTGTTATCTTTGCAGCATCCTTTTCTTTTCATGATATGAGACTTTGTCAAAGATGCACCCTTCCTTTCTGACGTATGCTGAGGTCGTCGTTGTCGTCTCATCAATCCCCCTTTTTTTATGCAATTATTTCGCCAAGAAATCACATTTGATCGTTTCATTCGCGGAGTACTTTTTGTGGCTCTACTTGCCCTCTTTGTCGCTGGCCTCAACTGGCTCAGCGCAGTTCTCCTTCCCTTCTTTGCAGCGTGGGCCATCGCGTGGGTATTAGCCCCCGTGGTCAAATTTCTCCACGATCGTTGCTACATTCGTCCGCGTTCTGTAGCCGTAGTGCTCACCCTCATCCTAGCCATTGCCATTGCGGTGGGAGCCTTGTGGCTCATCATACCTCCCTTCATCGAGGGTGTGCTCCACATCAAAGATGCCCTCTTGCGCTATCTCCAAAGCGGCGGACAAAACACTCAGCTGCCGGAGTGGTTACAGCATTTGTTACAACAGTGGATTGGGTCACTGCAACTTGAGGAGATGCTGCAACAAGATAATCTGCTGCAAATGGTGCGCACCTCCCTACCCCATGTTTGGAATGTGGTGCAATCCACTGCCAACGTGGTGGTGAGCCTGGCTAGTTCTGCTTTCGCCCTGCTCTATCTGGTGTTGCTGCTCACCGACTACGACCACTACTCCACCGTATGGCTCAAATATGTGCCACGCTCACAACGCGCGTTCCTCGAGCAATTATCCAACGACGTGGCGCACAATATGCGAGGCTATTTCCGCGGACAAGTGCTAGTGGCTATCAGCAATGGCGTCATGTTTAGCATTGGTTTCTGGCTCATCGGCCTCCCCATGCCAGTGGGCATGGGCATCTTCGTGGGTGTCCTTAGTTTCATTCCCTACATTCAGGTGCTCGGCATCTTGCCAGCCGCTCTCTTGGCTTTACTGCAAATGGCAGACACCGGCCATTCGTTTTGGGGCATGATGGCTCTCGTCATTGTGGTTTACATCGTCGTGCAAGTGTTGCAAGACACTATCTTCACCCCTCGCATCATGGGACGAATCATGGGCTTATCACCTGCCGTAGTCTTGCTTTCCCTCTCAGTTTGGGGATATATCGCTGGCATCATCGGCTTGATGGTCGCTCTTCCGCTCACCACGCTCATGCTCGCCTACTATCAGCGCTACATTTTGGAAGAAGCTGTGGAAGACGAATGCTTTGCAGAAGAAACACTCGAGTCAGAGCAGGGGGAATAATCCCTCTGCTTTTTCTTGCCCCCCCTAAATATATATGGGAAGAATTGGCGCGAATGGACAAAAAACAGGGTAAAAAGTGAAGATTTTCTTCAGACTCCCCTCATTTTGCCAGATTAACATTACAAAACAAACCTATTTATTGTTCTATTCGCGCAATCGACTTATAGTTCCCCCAAAAAGAGCTCCACAAGGGTGGTCGTTTCGCATCAGTTTTCCTCGCGTACGCGCGCGCATCCCTAGCAATTTCGTTTTTTTGCTTTCACAACCTTCACCGATAGCCCCAATTTCGTACGATTTTGGGGCTTTTTCTTGCCCCTCTCTTTTGTCTCTCTTCGGGCTCTCTTTTTCCACTTTTGGGGTCCTTCAAAGGCATTTCATCGCTCCAGTGTTAAATTTTGTCCGAAAAACCATTCTTATTCACTGTGTATCAATTTATTATAGAGATTTCTGTGAAGGTTGTGAAAGCAAAAAGTACAAAACTCTTGTAATGCGCGTGCGCGCGTGCGCGCGAGAAGCACCTCAACACACATTTTTCACAAACGAAAATATTTCATCTTTCATCTGCCATTTCTTCCCTCTCGAAGCCTTCGACAAAAGGTTCGAGAAAAGGTCCGACAAAAAAGAAATTATCTCGGACGTTTCTCCAAAAACGTGGGAGATTTTCTAAAAAACGTCGGACGTTTTCCAAAAATTCTCCGACATTATTTCAACGTTCTCCTACATTTTCAAGAAACAATCCGACCTTGCACTATCGCAGTGGGGCACTACAGCTGTCGCCCGCTTCAGCCCCTTCGTGATTGGGCTTGTTTGCAGCTTCGGAAAATAACTTTTGCTCTGCAGAACTGGCGCATTCATAATCGCACCTCGTGCCTGAAGGCACAAAAAAAGCGGGTGTGTCAAAATTTGACACACCCGCTGTCTTAGCGTTTTTAGAAAGAAACGGTGCCGAGGTTGCGGTCGATGAGCAGACCGTCCACAGCTTTCAAGTTGAACTTACCAGCTTTCTTAGCCACAAACTTGATGGTGAAGAGTTCGGGATTGCCCTCTTCGAGCAAGAAGTTGTTACCGCGGTTGACGAAGGTGGGATAGAGCGCCTTCTGTCCCGAAGTGTGCAGGCGATCGTAGGTGAGATTCACCATATCCTTCATGCCTTTGAGCGTGATGCCTTTGTATTCGAGCTCATCCGCTTTATAGGGGAGCCCGAAGGAGAGCGCGTTCACATAGTGGAGGTCTTTACCCGAAACCTTGATTTCCACCACGTCGCCAGCCTTGTAGGTCTTCACGTTGGGAGTCAGCACAAGTTGTCCGCGCACCTTGTCGGAAGAATTGCGCACACCACCATCGAGTTCCACACCCACGCAGGAGATATCGTAGGCATCGATCAAACCATTATTGTTGATGTCACCAATCGCCACATAGTCGAAGTCACCATCACCACGACGCAAACCGGTGTAGTTCATGTAGGAAGTCAAGTCATTTTCGTCCACGCGCTTGTCGCGGTTGATGTCGCCTTGCATCACACCTTCCGTTCCAGGACGACGATACACATACATTTCACGACCAGAACCGAAGTTGCCTACAGCATTCTCTATGTTCAGTTTGATGTAGCGAGCTGCAGCACCCTCGCCGAACTTCACAGTCTTGGTTTCACCATCCTTCTCCCAGTTGAATGCCACGGGAGCAGACCAGTTTTGGCGGTCTGTAGAGAGCGAATACGCACCCGAGAGAATCGTTCCATTGCCTGCATCTTCACGAGGAATGTATTCAAATCGCTCTAGTTGATTGACACCTCTCAAGTCCACAATCATTTCAAAGGGTGTGGCTTGTTTGTTGCTCCATGAAGTGTGCCAAATCGTCTTCAAATCACGGTCGAAGAGTTTGTCCGTGCCTTGTCCACCTTGGTTTTGCACCGAAGTGGTAGCTTTCACACCCTTCACAGCCCATTCGAGAGGATCTTTCACCGTAGAGAGTTGGAAATCTGTCCACTCACTTGCGCCATCGGCATTGACAGCGCGCACACGGAACGAGTAGTTCGTGACAGGTGCCAAATCGTCGAAGAGATGATTCAGAGCGCGGATAGTGGAATAGATTTGACCATCGTGTTCCACTTCGTAGTAGTCGGCATTTTCTACCGCATCCCACGCAGGTTGGAGCGTGTAGGCCTGAGCCTTACTTTGTTGCTTGTTGAATCGAGGCGCAGCAAGTTTGCCGTGGTGCACGAGAAGGCGATTGGGGGTCTTAAACTCAAAACCTTTCACCGTAACACTCACCGCGTTTTCTGTGACATCAGTAGCTGCAAGTTTCACGAGCACTTGAGGATTCTTGATGACTTCGCCCACACTCTCTTCACCAGTGCGCACCCAGCGGTTGAGATTAGGCTTCGCATCGTAGAACCACACGTTGGTGCCTTGTTCAAACTCCTCGCGTGTGTTCACTTGCACCAATTTCACCTTAGCACCTCCCACGGTGGCAGTGAGTTTCTTAGGCGCCTTAGACACATTGATACGCAATTCCGTTTGTTGCATCTTGACAAATTCGGGGAAACGTGCCATAGTGCAATCAATGTCGAAAGTCAACACTTGTTTCTTCACCGTTGTCTTGAGTGGGGTGTTGGCGTGCTTGCCTTCGAGATAGGCTTGAGTCTTGCCATCGTCGTCATACAAACCAGCGGTGGTGCCTTTTTCTGCGTAAATCTCAAAGATGCGAAGGTCTTTCTTGATTTCGGCAGGTGTATTGCTAGGATTTGCCATGGGGATGATGGCATCAGCCTTCACCAAGACGGGGAGCTTCCAGAGCGGAGCATCGAAGTGGTTGATGATGCGTCCGCCAGCATAGAGGTCGCCCGTGAAATAGTCCACCCAATTTCCCTTGGGGAGGTAGATACCGTCGCGGCGGTCATTACCTTGTTCGTCAGCTGCCGTGTTTTGGTAAACGGGTGCCACGAGGAAGGCGTCACCATACATGAATTGATATTGTGTGCGCTTACCCAGTGTGTAGGCATTGCTTTCTTCCATGAACATGGGGCGAATCATGGGCTTACCATTCACCGCTTCAGCGGCTGCAGTGTAGGTATAAGGCAGAAGCTCGCTCTTGAGTTTGAGATACCAGCGATTGAGCGCGATGCTCTTGCCACCGAGTGCGTGAGGATATTTGGGATTGCTACCCCATCCGTCCATGTTCAACTCCATGGGGGTGAAGGTTTTCCATTGGAATTCGCGCACATTCACGGGAATGTTCTTACCCCCGAAGATACCATCTACGTCAGAAGTGATGTTGGGTTGTCCAGAAAGTCCAGATCCGATGAAAGTAGGGATGTGGAAACGGATATATTCCCAGTCACCACCGGTTTGGTCACCACTCCAGATTCCCGCATAGCGTTGAGTGCCTGCCCATCCATCGAGAGAGATGATGAAGGGGCGCGCATTGTTGCCATATTTAGGCATGATGCGACCCACATCGGCTACACCATTGAGTCCGAAGCTATAGCCCCAACCTACCCAGGCTACATCTGTCTTGAGCACACGCACACCAGCTGTGCCGACTTCCTTCACGATGTCGCGCTGCAGGAGAGCTTCGATGCTGTCTTTGGGGTGAAGGTCGCTTTGTGTCCACAGACCGATTTCCACACCCTTGCTGCGAGCATAGTCGCCAAATTGGCGGAGATTCTCAATGTTGCCATCGAGGGTTGAGGTTTGTCCGTAGCCCGCACCATATCCATCGTTGGGGAGGAACCAGCCCAAGGGCATATCATTGTTGAGATAGCGGTCGATCGCAGCGCGAGCCGAGAACTGGTAGTTGTTGAGTTCGCCATTCAAGCTCTCCTTGATGCCACCATTGTCCTTTTGACTTTCGTTGTAAGTCTTGCCATCTTCCATCTTCATGAAGCCACGGCCATCCTTCGCTTCTGTCCAATAGTCGCGGTTATAGGCATTGAGGTGACCTTGATAGAAACCGAATTTGGGGAGCAGCACAGGATTACCGGTTAGTTGGTAGAAACTGCTCAACAAGGCTTCGGGGCGATCTGCCACCATGAAGAACACATCGAGATATTGCTCTGCATGGCGCAATTTCACCACATTGCCTTGGGTGTTGCCAAAGTCATAAAGACCAGGTTTGAAAGTGTGCCACATCATGCCGTAGCCCTTCGTGCTCCAATAGAAAGGCGTGGGAGAAGCTACGCCACCATCCACCCAGTTGTTGGTGTTTTCAATGGCAATCACTTGTCCACGATGCGAGAAACGACCATTTTGCACACCACCTCCATAGAAGTATTCGCCTTCATGATTGGCAAGTGTGAGGTGCGTGCCATCATTGTCGAAGCTAGGAGCGGTGAGCGATTGGAACACGACTTCACCACTGGCTTTCTTCACCACAAAACCACCCGTGGCACGGTCGAACACGAGGGTCACTTGGGGAGTCGTCACTGTAAAGTTATTGGCATCGCCTTTCAAATCAAGCGATTTTACACCACGGCGCGGATTTTCCACGAGAATGTCTGCAGCAGGAGTTGCTTCAGGGTTGTGAGGAGCGCGACCAGCAGGGTCTAGATATAGACGGAAAATGCCATTGCCGTAGAAGTCGAGCGTGATGCGCTGCTGCTGATTGTTGACAAACTCAATGGTGGTATCGTTGACTTTACGAGCCGAAACCAAATTTTTGCCTGAACGATCAGGGGTCGCGGTAGTCTGCTGGCTGTTTTGCGCCGTTGCGGTCACAGTGTTTGCACCTGCATCTGAGGCGGCAGCTTGCGCCATGGCAGGTGCTGCCGTCATGCCACCCACCAAGGTGACCAACCCCAGAGCCTGAGGCAGTAGAGAAGATTTTTGCTTCATGTGGAAGTATGAGATAGTCTGAGATTTTCCTGAAAATCGTCATTTTGCACAGCACTTTCTCCGTCTGCGGAAAGAGAACTTTGCAGACCATTCAAGCGCAACAAGAGATGAAGTTGGTTTTCTCTCAGAGATTATTTTGATTCTGACTGCTAAATTACGAATTTATACGGAATTATGCTCCTATTCTTTGCATATATATCTTGCTTTTCGCCCTTTCTTCGTGATAATTCCCTAACTTTGTATCTAATAAACTCTCTCTTCTATGAACACGTTCTTCAGATTCTCACGGTTTTGTGTCGGAGTGGCTTTTACTACCCTCGGATTTTCTTCCCCGGCAACGGCACAGAAGCGCGCAATTACTCTCCCTTCGCAGCAACCTCGTTGCTTTTGTGGGGTGAATGTTTCAACTCCCAACGATGATTCAGCGGAGCAACGCTCCTCTACTTCACATTCCGTCTTTGCCGTGCGTGGGGTGAACAATGCCACCACCGCCCCCACGATTAGTGATGGTGTTTTTCGCGAATATCGCTTGGCAGTCTACATGGCCAATGAAGGCTTTCGATCGGAGCAACTCAATCAAGATGTTTCTAAAGTCAAAGCCTTCTGGAAAGAACTCGAGACTTTTCTCAATAATATCTACGTGCGCGATTTGGGGGTGCGCTTCACCATCGTGCAAGACGAGCGACTGATTGAGAAGTCTTATAAGGGCTCGTATGCTTATGACGCGGGCACAAAACTCATCAATGCAGCCATCGGATCTGATGCCTACGACATCGGCATTGTAGTGAATTATATAGAAGGTGGTGCTTTGCAAGGATTAGCCAGTCCTGGTGGAGTGAATTTTCAAGATCGCAAAGGATGGGCGATTGTCAATTCACAAGAAATGATTACCATCGGTCACGAACTCGGCCACCTTTTCGGGGCAGACCATCCCTTTGTCGGCGGCGCAGGCTTAGTGGGTCGTTGCACCGAGCCCAAATCAGGACAATCCATGATGAGTTATGGATATCCTTACAAAGAAGACTTCATCAGTTTGGAGAGTCTGCGTATGATGCACCCAGTCACCAAGGCTAGTGACTTCAAACTTCCAGCCGCTGCTAAGCACACCTCTCCCACCAACACGGCGCCGCGCATAGATCGCTCGAAGATGCGCGCGGAATATCGTGTCCCCAAAGGCACCTTTTTCACCATTCCCGTCTATGCCACCGATGCCGAACAGTCTTCATTGCTCTATGCTTTCAACCAATTTGGCTGCCATTCCGGAAACCCTGCCACATTCCCCGTTTTTCCTCCGCAGCACGATGCCAAACTCTCCTTCGGTCGTCGCTATGGTGGAGCAAGTATGATTGCCAATTCTGACGAAATCCCCGTAGGCAACTATCAGTTTTGGCTCAGTGTGAGCGATGCGCTCCCTGTGGAAGAGGCGATAGCAAAGAAACAAGCACCGCTCTATGATGGCTACATCGCGAAGGTCAAAGTGGTCAACGCCACTCCTTTCAAGATTACTTCCAACATTGCGTCGCAATATGCCATGGGGCAGAAGCTCACGCTGAAATGGTCGGTGGATAAGACCTTCTTCAAGGGAGGTAGCAAGGTGCGTGTCGTGATGTCCGATGATTTTGGCGAGACATTCTCTCACGTTCTGGTGCCTAGCACTGCCAACGATGGGGAGTGCGAGGTGTACCTTCCTCAAAAGTTGATGGAGAAGTTCTCCACCTATTTCAACATCTGGTTTGCGGGTAAGGGTTTGATTCGCCTAGAAACCATCGACGACGATTTCCAGTATTATGACCTCAGCAACAATGCGCTAGTGGATGGAGGTATAGAGGTGGTGAAATCTCCAGTTACTTTTGAAGGTCTTCCCACGAACAACTACCTCAAACTTGCTGCCGATGCTCCACTTCCTCCAGCTCCACAAGTCACAGCGAAGGTGAATAATGCTGCTGTTGAACCCACTTTTTCTGAGACGACAGAAGGCAACATGACCATTCGCACGTGGAGGGTGCAACAAGGCGGAGAAGTATATGGCGGACAGCAGTTCATTGAGCGTGAAGTGGCAGAAACTCCTGAAACTCCTGAAACTCCAAAGGAAGTGAAGGTGCAACAAATCACACTCAATCCTTCTGCCTCTTCGGTTGTTGTGGGAGAATCGTTGCAAATCGCGGCTAAGGTATTGCCCGAGAACGCAACTAATGCTACGCTGAAGTGGAAAATCACGCCTGAGAATATCTTGAAACCAACTGCTGCACCTGGACAATTCACGGCTCAGCAAGTGGGAGAAGCCCTCGTTCGTGCGGAAGCAGCGGACGGCAGCGGCATCACAGCAGTGTGCAAAGTGGTGGTGAAACCTCGTTTGGTGCAGACGATTTCGCTCAATGCCACGCAGAAAGAGCTCATCATTGGCGATGCCTTCTCGCTCACGGCAACTGCAATGCCTGAGAATGCCACCAATCGCAATATAGTTTGGAAACTGGTGAGCGGTGATGCGATTTCTCTCTCCAACACTGGAGTTATTCAAGCGAAGAAAGTGGGGGAAGCCCTCGTTCGTGCGGAAGCTGTGGATGGTAGCGGAGTGTCAGCAGAGTGCAAAGTAGTGGTGAAACCTCGTTTGGTGCAGGCGATTTCTCTCAATGCCACGCAGAAAGAGCTCATCATTGGCGATGCCTTCTCGCTCACGGCAACTGCAATGCCCGAGAATGCCACCAACCGCAATATAGTTTGGAAACTCGTGAGCGGTGATGCGATTTCTCTCTCCAACACTGGAGTCATCCAAGCGAAGAAAGTGGGAGAAGCCCTCGTTCGTGCGGAAGCAGCGGACGGCAGCGGCATCACAGCGGAGTGTAAAGTGGTGGTGAAACCTCGTTTGGTACAGGCGATTTCGCTCAATGCCACGCAGAAAGTCCTCATCATTGGGGATTCCTTCACGCTCACTGCTACACTCTCTCCCGAGAATGCCACCAACCGCAACGTGATTTGGAAACTCGTGAGCGGTAATGCGATTTCTCTTTCCAACACTGGAGTCATCCAAGCGAAGAAAGTGGGGGAAGCCCTCGTTCGTGCGGAAGCTGTGGACGGCAGCGGCATCACAGCGGAGTGTAAAGTGGTGGTGAAACCTCGTTTGGTACAGGCGATTTCGCTCAATGCCACGCAGAAAGTCCTCGTCGTTGGGGATTCCTTTACGCTCACTGCTACTGCAATGCCCGAGAATGCCACCAATCGCAACGTGATTTGGAAACTTGTGAGCGGTGATGCGATTTCTCTCTCCAACACTGGAGTCATTCTAGCGAAGAAAGTGGGTGAAGCCCTCGTTCGTGCTGAAGCTGTGGACGGCAGCGGCATCACAGCGGAGTGTAAAGTGGTGGTGAAACCTCGTTTGGTTCAAGCGATTTCGCTCAAACTCGAGAAAGATACCGTAGCTGTTGGCGAACATTTCACGGTGACCGCTGATGTTTTACCCAAGAATGCGACAAATAGAACTTTGCTATGGTCGGTTTCTGACCCACTGCTATTGAAACACTTGGAAGCAGGTAGTTTTGAAGCTCTAAAAACAGGTAGTGCTACGATAACGGCGCAAGCACGGGATGGCTCAAAACAAGAAGCAAGTTGTCGCATCGAAATTGTGCCTCCCACTGCTCTTAAAAAAGCGGTGGCGGCTGATGTCGCACCTCAGGTGAGGGTGGACGGCAATACCTTAGTCGTCAAACAAGTGCCCAGTGGACAATGGTTGCGCATACTAGACGTGCAAGGTCGTCTGCTTCATCAAGTGAAAAGTTATGGCGAACCACTACGAATAGTCTTCCCTCAGATGCCGCAAGTATTGCTGCTCAAAGTGGCACAACGCAGTTACAAAGTACTTCTCGCTCAACCTTAATGACGGCTTTCTCTGATGAAAACTCTCCCCTGCCACAATCACTCTAGGAAGTGACGTGGCAGGGGATTTCTTTTTCGGCAAATATCCTTGCCTCAATTAGGCACAGCCATACCCGAAAAGATACAAAAAAGTCCGTGCCAAACCTGAGTTTGGACGCGGACTTTGTGATTTTCTTCACTCGATAGCTTTGCTTTTAATGCTAGCGCAAGGTAGCTGAAAGCGCGGCGGAGTGAAAGTCGCTTAGGACGAGACGTCTTACGCCTTAGTAGCGGTACGCTTTTCCTTAATACGAGCCTTCTTACCAGTGAGGGCACGGAGGTAGTAGAGCTTAGCGCGACGAACCTTACCCACCTTGTTCACTTCGATGCTCTCGATAGCGGGAGACTCGAGGGGGAAGATACGTTCTACACCGATAGTACCAGACATCTTGCGCACAGTGAAACGCTTCTTTTCGCCGTGACCTGCGATTTTGATGACAACACCGCGGTAGAGCTGTACGCGTTCCTTGTTACCTTCGACGATTTTGTAAGCTACAGTTACAGTGTCACCAGCCTTGAATGAGGGGTGTTGCTTGCCAGTAGCAAATGCTTCTTCAGCAATTTTAATGAGATCAGCCATTGTGTAATGCTTGATTTTGAAATTGTTAATCGCCCCAGCCCAACATGTTCGGATTCTACTGCGCCGAAGCCGTTCATCCTATGAGCTGACTTTGCTCTCAAAAGAGCGCAACTCGTACGGATTAGGGTGCTTTCGGTGCGCCTTGCAGCGGTTGAGCGGAAAAGCACGGCAAAGTTACGGCTTTTCTCTGGAGTGTACAAGTTTTCTCGACGAAAATCAGCAGGTTACGTTCTTTTTCTCTCACTTTGCGCGCTGCATACGACATAACACGGGTAAAGAGACATCAGATGAGGCGGGAAAATGAAACATCAGATGAGACAGCAAAGGAGACAACAAATGAGATGACAAAATGAGAGAACAAATGGGACAACGAATGGGACAGGCATTTATACGCACGAGCTACTTGTTGTGAAGCATCAATGCTTCACACCAAGAACGATAAAACGAAGTTGAAGCTGGGGAAGCTGAAAAGAAGTTGGAGAGGAAGCTGGTGAGGAAGCCAAGAACATCGAACCAGAGGATGAAGTATTCAAGAAGAATAGGAGGTGTAGAAAGACAAAAAAATCCGCAGCTCCTGGAGAGGAACTGCGGATAAGCTTCATTGTTCAAGCTGATTCAAGCGTAAGACTACACCTTGATTTCAACTTCAACACCACAAGGAAGTTCGAGCTTCATGAGAGCATCGATAGTCTTGGGGTTAGAGCTGTAGATGTCGATGAGACGCTTGTAAGTGGAAACCTCAAATTGCTCGCGGCTCTTCTTGTTAACGAAGGTAGAGCGGTTCACAGTGATGATACGCTTGCGAGTGGGGAGAGGAATTGGACCGCTAACGATAGCGCCAGTAGCTTTTACGTTGCTAACAATCTTCTCAGCAGACTTTTCTACGAGAGTGTGATCGTAGCTCTTGAGCTTGATACGAATTTTTTGACTCATTGTTGTATTGAATTTGCTCCGTATCGGCGGAGGTGGGATAAGAGTCGTTCGCTATCCCACCTGCCGAGTGCGGAAAGTTGTTTTTAGGATTAAAATCTCAATCAGGATTATTTGATGAGATCTACACGACCCTTCATTTCTTCGAGTACAGCCTTAGCGATACCGCTAGAAACAGGAGCGTGGTGGTCATACTGCATAGAAGAAGTTGCACGACCAGAAGTGATGGTACGGAGCGCAGTCACATAACCAAACATTTCTGCGAGAGGTACAGTAGCCTTCACGATGCGAGCACCAGAACGGCTGTTTTCCATACCTTCCACTTGACCACGGCGCTTGTTCAAGTCACCGATCACATCACCCATGTTTTCTTCAGGAGTGATAACGTCGAGCTTCATCATGGGCTCCATGAGTACAGGACCTGCTTGTGCGCAAGCATTCTTGTAAGCTTGGAGAGCAGCGATTTCGAAGGAGAGTTGGTCAGAGTCAACGGGGTGGAAAGAACCGTCGAGGAGTTCAACCTTGAGGCTATCGAGGGGGAAGCCACCGAGGACACCGCTCTTCATAGCGTTCTCAAAGCCCTTCTGTACAGAGGGGATGAATTCCTTAGGAATGTTACCACCAGTCACCTTGTTCACGAACTGGAGACCACCTTCCTTGAAGTCCTCATCTACTGGACCAACGTTCACGATGATGTCAGCGAACTTACCGCGACCACCAGATTGCTTCTTGTAGACTTCGCGGAGGTTTACAGTCTTCGTGATAGCTTCCTTGTAGTTTACTTGGGGCTTACCTTGGTTGATTTCCACCTTAAACTCACGACGGAGACGGTCGATGATGATATCGAGGTGGAGCTCACCCATACCAGAAATCACAGTTTGACCGCTTTGTTCGTCAGTCTTCACAGTGAAGGTGGGGTCTTCTTCAGCGAGCTTAGAAAGACCAGTAGAGAGCTTATCGAGATCCTTTTGAGTCTTAGGTTCAACTGCGATACCGATAACGGGATCGGGGAAATCCATAGATTCGAGTACGATAGGAGCACCTTCTTCAGCGAGGGTATCACCAGTGCGGATATCTTTGAAACCTACACCTGCACCGATATCACCAGCACCAATCTTTTCAACAGGATTCTGCTTGTTAGAGTGCATTTGGAAGAGGCGAGAAACGCGTTCCTTCTTACCAGAACGTACGTTGTAAACGTAAGAACCAGCTTCTACCTTACCCGAGTAAACGCGGAAGAAGGTGAGACGACCAACGTAGGGGTCAGTAGCAATCTTAAACGCGAGCGCAGAAGTCTTTTCATCTTCAGAAGGCTCACGAGTTTCAGTTTCACCAGTGTCAGGGTTTACACCTTCGATAGCAGGAGTATCAAGTGGAGAAGGGAGGAACATTACGACATAGTCGAGGAGAGTTTGTACACCCTTATTCTTGAACGAAGAACCGCAGGTCATAGGAACGATGTCGAGTGCGAGCGTACCCTTACGGATAGCAGCAACCACTTCTTCCTCAGTGAGGCTATCGGGATCATCGAAGAACTTCTCCATGAGAGTCTCGTCTTGCTCTGCAGCAAGTTCGATCATCTTTTGGCGCCATTCGTTGCATTCGTCAACGAGTTCAGCGGGGATATCTTCTACGTCATATTCAGCACCCATTGTCTCATCGTGCCAAAGGATAGCCTTCATGCGGATGAGGTCAACGATACCCTTGAACTTTTCTTCAGCACCGATGGGCACAGAGATAACGCAAGGAGTTGCACCGAGGACGTCCTTCATTTGGCGCACTACTTCGAAGAAGTTAGCACCAGAACGGTCCATCTTGTTCACATAACCGATACGAGGTACGTTGTACTTGTCAGCCTGACGCCAAACAGTTTCAGACTGAGGTTCAACACCACCTACTGCGCAATAAGTAGCGACAGCACCATCGAGCACACGGAGTGAGCGTTCTACTTCAGCGGTGAAGTCAACGTGTCCCGGAGTGTCAATGAGGTTGAACTTGTATTGAGTGCCGCGGAAGTTCCAAAAAGCGGTGGTAGCAGCAGAAGTGATCGTGATACCACGTTCTTGCTCTTGTTCCATCCAGTCCATGGTTGCGCCGCCTTCGTGCACTTCACCAATCTTGTGCGTCTTACCAGTGTAGAAAAGGATACGCTCAGACGTGGTGGTCTTACCGGCATCGATGTGCGCCATGATACCGATATTGCGCGTCAAATGGAGATCTTGCTTTGCCATTTTGTTTGTATGCTATTGTGCGATGTGCTAAATTAGAAGCGGAAGTGTGCGAATGCGCGGTTAGCTTCTGCCATACGGTGCATTTCTTCCTTACGCTTGAAAGCACCACCTTGTTCGTTGTAAGCGTCCATGATTTCAGCAGCGAGCTTGTCTGCCATAGTCTTACCACCACGCTTGCGAGCGAAAGAGATAAGGTTCTTCATAGAAACGGATTCCTTACGATCAGGACGGATTTCTGTAGGAACTTGGAAAGTAGCACCACCGATACGACGGCTCTTTACTTCCACTTGGGGAGTTACCTTATCGAGAGCAGTCTTCCAGATTTCGAGTGCACTCTTTTCTTCGCCGCTCATCTTTTCGCCTACGAGTTTGAGAGCAGAGTAGAAAATTTCGTAGCTCACGTTCTTCTTACCATCATACATGAGGTGGTTTACGAACTTAGATACTTTTTGGTCGCCAAACACGGGATCAGGAAGGATCAGGCGCTTCTTTGGTTTTGCTTTACGCATGAGTTTTGTTTTTTGGTTTTGTAAGAGGCTGCAATGTGTCTTCAGCACCTTCGGAGTGCACGCTTATCAAACTTAATGAGTGCACATCAATGAAGAGCTTACTCAACCTTTGCCAACCAATACTTAGTTGTAAAATAAATACGCTAAATGGTCACGAATTGAATGCTTAAGGCAAACACTGCGCATGAGTATCATCGAGTGTTGCACTTATTCAAAGCAGTCCTTCATCGTTGTGGCATTGCTCAATTTAGTAGGAGCACCGCAACTGATTACTCTTCGCACCATCAATTAAGGCTGATTATTTCTTAGCAGCCTTAGGACGCTTCGCACCATACTTGGAGCGGCGTTGAGTACGGTTTGCTACACCAGCAGTATCGAGAGTACCGCGAACGATGTGATAGCGCACACCAGGAAGGTCCTTTACACGACCACCGCGAACGAGAACGATGCTGTGCTCTTGGAGGTTGTGACCTTCACCTGGGATGTAAGAGTTGACTTCCTTACCGTTGGTCAAGCGCACACGTGCTACCTTACGCATAGCAGAGTTTGGTTTCTTAGGCGTGGTTGTGTAAACGCGCACGCAAACACCACGACGCTGGGGGCAGTTTTCCAAAGCTGGAGACTTTGATTGCTCGGCAGCTACTGAACGACCCTTGCGTACAAGTTGTTGAATAGTAGGCATTTTGTTTGTTTTTTAATTGTTTATATTGTTGATTTTGTTGCGAGTTTTAGGAGCAGATTGCACTGCTTTTTCACCAGGCTTTAGTGCATACTAAGCCCTTTGAGGTGCAAAGTTAGCGTTTTTTTCTGGCGTAGCCAACTATTTATAGTCTTTTATTACACGCGCTCTTGCATATTCCACATTTCCTTCGACAATCGCTCCATTTCCGCGGGTGGAGATTTCAAACCAGCCATTCCCTGAACACACCACCACATCCATCACACTTGCATCAACACACACTATTCAAGACTTTGACCAACTAAGACATCTTCCCCAGCAGCAGACAACAAAATAAAGCGTGAGTACTGAACGAGTCAGCACTCACGCTTTTTCTATTGTAGCATTTGAACAATCATCTTTGTTCGATTAAGGAACAAGTACAGATTGTGACAAACGACTTTGAGCATTTTCAGCCTTTACGACATAAACACCAGGAATGTTCACTTGGACACTCTTGCGAGCACCAGCTGCGAGTGTGAAGCGAGCGATGGACTTACCAGCCGCATCAACCACGAGAACGTCACCGCTTTCGGTGGTTGCATTCACCACTTCGATATTGCGCTGAGCATCTGCTACCACAGTGAATCCTGCTTCAGCAGCGCTATCCATAGAACTACCCTTGCGGAGGATGGCGAAGCGCTGTGGCTTATCGTTGACATCAGCCACGAAGCTATACTTATCACCATCGTTGATGGGGGTTTCTTCACCTGTACGCTTGTCGAGAAGCACAAACTCATCGCTAGCCTTGAAGCCCTTGAGATGGAACTTGAGTTCGTAGCGTCCAGCCTTATCCGCGGGAACGAAGCTGAGATCCGTACGCTTCAAGCGATTGGTGGTCTTCACTTGCAGATTCTTGCTTTCTTCGGCATAAAGTTGTGCAGCACCTGCGCTGAGCATCTTTTCACCATCGAAACCATTATCGAAGGCATCAGTAGCCTCTTCATGCTCCACGAGCCAGAGTCTGTCCATAGACTTCTCAGAAGCTACATCTACCATGAGCGAAGCCAGGTGTGAACCCTCAACATCTCTGCGACGAGCACGGTTTGCCGTCTCCGACTGCATAACATCCTTATAACGATAGGATATTGTTGTCTGAGCATTGGCCTTGACAGCGAATGAGCTGAGAGATGGAATCTCCGAGGGCATATCCTCTACATAGCCTGCCAATCCAGCAGGAATAGCCGCAGTGTACTGACCTGATCTATCGCCTGTAGTGTTAGCACCATCACGCGCAAGCCAATTCTCGCGTGAACCTGTATTAAACAGATAGAACGTTTTTACAAGTTTGTTATCATCCTCATATTTAAACTTCGAAATATCCATTGCAGCGGTAAATGGATTGCCGAGGATGTTGATATCGTTGTAGTTTGTGCCAACAGGCGAACCATCGATTGGGAAGTTATAGATTGCAGAACCATCAACATCAGTGTCATTTCCATAAATCAACTTACCCTTAAAGGTGTATCGACTGGGAGTTGCAGTGGTAATTTCATAACCTACGCCAGGTATCAGCAATTCATTAGATGCTAGAGCTTCCCACTTTTCATCGCTATTAGGAACCTGTAGTGTGCGATTATATTTACGCACTATTTCATCGCCAAAGACATTAGACTTCGTGTTATAGTCAGCATCATCGACTTCGTCTACAGGCACACCAAAGTATTGCCAGCCAGCGCGGAGCAAACCATTGCCTCTGCTATGACTTCTAGTTGCGAACTCAACATCTGCTTCCGCAGGCTTCTGCGATTCAACAATCAACGTACCATTACTTGACATAAAGTCATATCCTCCCTTTACACGGAGTATAGCTTGTCCAAAATCACCATCATAAAGCTCACGGCCTTTAACCTCATCCTTAATGATTAACTGTGTAGTAGGTTGCACAGCCAAAGCCTTAGGCGAATAGTTGATATAGTTCTGAACTACACGACCAACACCATCAGTCCAAAGATCACGAATGGCATTGGATCCATAATTATCTTCAGTAGCAAATTCTACGTTTGCCTCAGACTTATCGGTCAATGCTGCATACTCATCTTCTGTGGTTGGTGGCACATAGCGCATCGTCCAGTTTTTCTCGTTATTCCAAACATTGTCTTCAAAGCCATACCAATAGTTACCCTTCAGCGTAATCACATTCGTGCGATAAAAGCGAGCTCTATCACCACCTTGAGTGGGTCTAGCATCTTCTACTACCGTTCTATAGAAAGGATATGGGGTAATATTAAAGAATATAGCACCAACCAATTCTGCTTCATAAGACGACACAAGCGGTGGGCCAACCTGACTTAATTCTTGAATAACATACGGATTACCACTTGGCTGCTCGGTGGTGTACATGTAACCATTAGCATGATTACCTGCTGACGCATTAGGTTCAAAGCTAGACAAACCGACTTGAAAGACATCAGTAGAAGTTTGTTCTGGCCTTCTGACGGAAGTATCAAATGCCTTATTATAAAGCATCGCAAAAATTTTAGCATCACGTCCAAAGCCACGCTTAAATTTCGTCACACCATTTACGACCTCATAGTCTGCAGGATCAACCTCTACATATGCGTCAGTTCCTGCATTCTTTTCGACATACCAAATGTACTGAGTTTTATGCTCAGTACCATCTTGAGCATAAGCTTTTAGCTCAGAGCTTAAATCAATCTCTTGCTGCAGTTTATACTCTGTCTGAGGAATAACAAAGCGACGCTGTGCTGCAACATTAAATCTAGGACGGTTTGTATATCCAATTTTACCATCCAGGGCCATATCTAACCCAACCGGCACTTTTGGCAAAGTGGAGATTTTCAAATTATTCACTGAGAGATCTAATTCCGACTTCAAATTCTGGAAAAAGTCAGCATCATAATTATTAATATCAAGATTTGCTAAATCATTTTCATAATCCGTTCGCTGGCCCGGTTCTTCTCTCTGCCAACGAGATGCACTGAAAATTTGCTGCTGGGCAACAAATGTACTAGGTACTTTAATGTGTTCCAGTTTATTACCTTGAAGACTCATAACGGTAAGACTGGTCAAATTACTATAATCTTCATTCACCAAGCCATTACCCAAGGCAATCACACGCTTCAAAGAAGATGCACTCCCATTCAAGTCCAACTTGGTCAAGTTATTGTGAGAGACATCTATGTTTTCGAGATTGGGAAGAGTAGGTAGAATGAATCGCCCTGCACCTTCTGTTGGTGTATGCAATTCATTGTTTCTCATTGAGAGCAAACGCAAAGCAGGAGTCTCGAGTTCCAAGGCGTTAATTTTCGCTTTAAACGCTTCAACACCCCAGATTCCATCTTCACCAGCTACTTTTACTTCATTCTTTCCAGCAGGGATATCGACCTCCATATATGTATAGGAAGTCATATTCTCCATCACCTGCACCTCTTCACCCTCGTCATTAAGAGTGGTGTAGAAGATAATGGGCCAGTGTTCACGCTCCACACGCGAAGGCAATTCAGGAGCTAATTGAAAATATAGTTTACCACCATTCACGCTACGCAAAAGTTTCACGCGCTGATGGAGGTTACTTGTGACCTTTTCTGAAGCTACTCTAGTCTGCGCAGGAAGTTGCGCACCTACACCAAGAAGGCATATTGCGATAAAACTACGCAACACACCATTCGTGCATGGAGCAAGAAAAGAAGTGAGAAGAGTCAAAGATTTAGTCATTGATTATTCGATAGATAAGCTTTTTCAATTTACTCTACACGCTGTAGAATAAGAAAACTATAGCACCTTGCGTATAGTCTCTAATCGGGAGCAAAGTTACAAATAAAACAGAGAATGACCAAAATATATGGTCATTCTCTGTTGTTTTATGTTGATTTTTCTCTATTTTATCCCCTTTCTTGCCATTTCGAGCAACAAAAAAGACAAAACTTCAAGGATGAGTACAACACCACGAATCGAAAGTTTTATAATAAAATCTCACCCTCTAATCTTCAAAGACGGTGCAAATTGCCACGCTGTTCCATTCGGATTCACGGAAAAGATGACCTACTCCGCCGCCATCTGCATCGATGCGATTTTTAGAAATGCCATATTGTGCAATCAACAGATTCTTAACGGCTTCCGCACGTTGCTTTGCAATGCGTATGTTGGTAGCAAGCGGACCTTCGGGAGAAGAATATCCGCGGACCTCCACACGCGCACGAGGGTGGGACTTCAAGTAAGCTGCCACACGCTCCACATTAGGAAACTGAGGTGCATCGACCACGACACGTCCCACACCAAAGCTGATGATAGTTTCTAATTTATGCACTACTTTAGCCGTAGTCTGTGCAGTCGCAGGAGCAGAAGTCACAGCTGGTGATGTTGTCACGCCAGTGGCTGTGGTAGCTGGAGTGGTCTCAGCTATGGGAGCAATCAAGGGCATCGTCTGAGGATTGGCGACTATTTTTGCCAAAAGCAACTCGAGTTGCGCGATGCGCTGCTTCTGGGTAGCGAGGAGCACATCGCGATTCGCCATTTCTTTCAAGAAGAATTGCATCACTTTTTTATCATCCGTCATGGGTACTCCTAAAGCTAACCCATCAAGCGTAGTGGGAGCAGCTGTTGCCGCCTCAAGCACGGGTTGTGTCTCAACTGGAACAACAGGGGCGTTGGAAACAGTAGTAGAAGTGGACACGACAGGGGTGGGAGTTTCCACTGGGGCATTCACCACAGCTGGAGCGTTAGCCACCTGTGCAGACACCACAGGCTCATTCACCAGAGCAACAGGCGCAATAGGTGCAGGCACTAGCTGACAGAGGGCAAGAGTCCGCTTTGCCCCCAAACGATAAGTGACTCCAAGAGAGAGGTCAAACTCTGCGCGATTAGCATTAAAACTCTCATAATTTACTGCCCCATCATTGCGTAAGTCGAAACGCACACCAGGGCGCACACCGATGCCCCAACGTCGATGGGCACCAAAATTACAAGTAAAATCTATACCCCACTTGCTCACCAAATAGTTGGCATCAAAACTGTTGCGGCGCGATTTATTGAAAATATGTCCCCATCCGGCAGAACCCTTTACTTCGACTTCAAACAATCGGGGTCGTCCCACACTTCCAGCAAAGAGATTGCCCAAGTTCAGGCTACCCACCAGATGCACTTGCGAACGCTCGTAACGTGTAAGAGAGAGCTTGTTGTTCCAAGACACATAATCCACGTCCACACCGAGAGAAAAAGCCGAGGTGAGCTGTTTCTTCATCCCTACTGTGAGAGTTGGTGTGAGGAGTTTGGGTTGAGGTTCGTAAATAAGGGGATGCACGACTCCCCCTGCTACAGTAACAGACCAGTTGTCCGAAAATTTAGGGAAAGCGGTGTATTGCGCACGTGCACCAACGAGTGTCGTGCCAGCCAACAGGGTAAAGAGCAGTCTTTTCATAAAACTATAATTCTATATATCGCCTTCTTTCAAGGCTTCTGTGAGGATATCATAGCGCATCGCCTGCACATAGCCTCACACCCTTCAAGCAAATGCGCTATGACGTCAAGGAGTTTACTACATCCATCACGCATTTCTGGGTGAGAGGAAGAGCCAAAACAAGTACACTGTCGTCATATCTAAGCGCCATAGTTGCCACGGCACATAGGGACACAATTCCTCATTTGCAAAATTACGGGGTAATTAAGAGAAATCCAAATTATTACAGAGATTTCTTGCACTTCGTTTGCTCAATTCGCTGTTTCGTGCTATATTTGCTTATGATTGTTTGTCATGCAATGACAGTGTTTCGCTTTGGCACTGAAATTGCAAAATTACAATTCGACGACATCCAACGCGCAATGCACGCACTAGAGGCTGTGCCGTTCGGAAGTTTTGTCACCCTACTAGAATTCACATTTATCATCCTAATAACTTGACCACATCATGGCACAAGAACAAGCTCCTCAACAGCTCCAAATCGAGCTGACTCCCGAAGTAGCCAACGGCAACTACAGCAACTTGGCAATCATCAACCACAGCAACCAAGAATTTGTCATCGATTTCGTGGCAGCTCTTCCCGGTTTGCCCCAAGCTCGCGTGAACAACCGCCAAATCCTCTCTCCCGAAAGCGCTAAGCGTCTCCTTTTCGCGCTTCAAGAAAATGTAGTGAACTACGAGCAACAATTTGGCACGATTCAACTTGGTGGCGCTCCTGAAGCTGCTCAACCCGAAGGCATTGGCCGCACTGCTACTCCTTTCGGTTTGCCCGAAGGCAACGCTTAATTGCGTCCTTGATGCGGTAGTCAGCACTGCGCTGAACGATAAAAGTATCCCATTCATCCTGCGATGAGTGGGATTTTTTTGGCTCCCAACGAATACTGCTGCGCTGAAGACGAATTAATTCTGAAGATGTCAATCATAAAGGGCTTCCTCGCTTCAACACATCGAATTTGAAACCTCAGAAATTCATGATTGCTCTCTCCCCTTCAGAAGAAGTGTAGCTCAATACGTAGGAGAGGACTAAAAAAATGATGGAGATTTTCTCAAAAACGTGGGAGATTTTCTCGAAAACGATGGAGATTTTTCAAAAAACGTGGGAGTTTTTTTTCTGAACAACGGAGCTTTATTTCTAAGCGACGGACGATTGAGCAAGCGGCATGGAGCATTCCGCTGCAATACTTTACCTAGAAAATCTCTCCTCTGGAAAGCCTGGCAAGGAAGCGCGAAAACACAGCCTTAAAAAGTGTTGCAATCCTCTCCCCTTGCGCGGGCGCGCGCACGCGCACCCTGCAATTTATGCCTTTTTGCTTTCACAACCTTCACAGATTTCCGCGTAACCTTCTTTGTATCAAGTCGTAACAAGCACTTTTCGGACATATTTTAACAAAACAACGAGTTCCTCCTTGAAAAGGGACATAGCCTCGAGATTTTCGGCACTGGTTTCCCGTGACTACAGCAACCCGATTTTTCGAGTTTGAAACAGGACACGTGTGAAGGTTGTGAAAGCAAAAAAGTGGAAATCGCAGGGAAGGCGCGCATGTACGCGCGCGTGAGAAACCGCATCAAAAAACGTGAGGGAAAAGCCCCTCAAACAATGAAAGCTAAGGGAGAAACAAAATTGATTGAGAAAACGCATGAAAAACACGTGGTGACGGGCAAATGTCCCCTTTTGACTTGGTGTCATGACAGAGGATGCAAGCGCAGAGGCAAGCGAGGGATGCTGCTCAGCTGATTTCGCAACTCACTCTCTATGCTGGCAATAAAACTCATTATCACTACATATTGCAATCTCTACCTATCATTTTACACTATGGCTCAAGAAAAAAATGCAGTTTTCTGCGATTTTTTATCACTTTGCCCTCATATCCTCCCATATACTTATAGGGAGCCACAGGCAGAAAAACACCGCTCACAAAAAAGTGAGGAAGCCGCGCTCCCCCACTCTATCTTCTTTCACGGCACTAAGCCAACACCATATACTTCCTCACCAGAGGACTTGCCCTCAGTTCTTCGTGATGCGCGCCAAATAGGCAGTGCTATCAGCGTCTTCGCGAAGCACTTCGACGCTATAACCATGGCGCGCAGCTTCTGCCACCAGCGTCTCGCGGTCAATGTAGAGCCAATTAAAGGGTTCGCCTTCCATTGCTCCATAGCTCATGCGATAGTCCACCTCGCCATAGTAGCCTTCCACCCCAGTGAGGTCGAGAAAACCGTCTTCATCTTCGTAGATGTAGGACAAGTCGCAAGCATCGGTGATGACGCTACCACCAGGAGCCAGCAGTTCATCTAGGCGTGCAAAAAAGGCTGGGAGCTCGTTGAGACCTCCGCAGATGCCCAGACCGTTCATGAGCATGAAAATGGTATCATAGTCTTTGCCAAAATCATCGGTGAAGAAATCTGCCAGTTGCACTTGCTGCAATCCGCGTTGGCGCATGGCAGCCACACACCCCGGACTCACATCAATAGACACCACTTCGTGCCCTTGGGTTTGAAGGGCAAGAGCATGGCATCCGGCTCCGGCACCCACATCGAGCACTCTGCCGCAAGCATGGCTCAGCGCAGCACGCTCTAGGGGCGGCATCTCGGTGAAAGTTCTGAAGAGATGCGACACAGGAATCTCATCATCGTCAAATATCGTGGAATGCACCGCGATGGATTCTGCCTGTCCATTTTGCAAATAGTCGAGCACGGCTTGTCCCATCGGATCATGTTGGGGAGAGAGGGTCATAGTTGGAAAAGGATGAAGGGGCTACTCCGTGTCGGCGCGAGCTGTGATGCTCTTCCTGCATTTCATTGCAGTGAAATGGAACAACGGCAGGCGTGACAAGACGCAGGAGCAGCGGTCGATGAAAGGGAGGAAAAACAAAAACACTCCCCACCAAGTGGAGGACTCAGTGGGGAGTGTCGGGAGGTTTAGCCCACAAGGGGCGAAATGTGAGAGAGATTAGTCTTCAGACTTCTCTTCAGAGGTTTGGTAGTCGTCCATGTCACCCACAACGATGCGGTTGAACTCGCGGAGACCAGTACCGGCAGGAATGAGGTGACCGCAGATGACGTTTTCCTTCATACCTTCGAGGTAGTCCGTCTTACCAGAGATAGCAGCTTCGTTGAGCACCTTAGTGGTTTCTTGGAAGGATGCTGCTGACATGAAGGACTTGGTCTGGAGGGCTGCACGAGTGATACCTTGCAGGATTTGGGTAGAGGTGGCAGGCACGGCATCGCGAACAACTACGGGCTTGAGGTCGCGGCGCTTGAGCTGTGAGTTTTCGTCACGGAGCTTACGAGCCGTTACAATCATACCCTTCTTCATTGTTTCAGAATCGCCTTGGTCCACAACGACTTTCTTACCCCAGATGCGATCGTTCTCTTCTGCAAAGTCGTTTTTGTCGACGATTTGAGATTCGAGGAAGCGGGTGTCACCAGCTTCGTTGATCTGCACCTTGCGCATCATCTGACGCACGATAACTTCAAAGTGCTTGTCGTTGATTTTTACACCTTGCAAACGATAAACGTCTTGCACCTCGTTGACGATGTATTCCTGAACGGCGGTAGGACCCTGGATGGCAAGGATGTCGCCAGGAGTGATGCTACCATCGGAGAGAGGCGTACCAGCGCGAACGTAGTCGTTCTCTTGTACCAAGATTTGCTTGGAGAGAGGCACGAGATACTTCTTGATTTCACCGAGCTTAGAAGTCACGATGATTTCACGATTACCGCGCTTGATGCTACCCATGGTGATTTCACCATCGATTTCAGAAACGACAGCGGGGTTGGATGGGTTGCGCGCCTCGAAGAGCTCAGTCACACGAGGCAGACCACCGGTGATGTCACCAGCAGAACCGACCACACGAGGAATCTTGACGATGACGTCACCCGCCTTGAGCACTTGTTGGTCTTCGACAGACAAGTGACCGTTGATGGGGAAGTTGTAAGTGCGGAGCGTTTCGCCACTTTCGTTGACGATGTGCGCAGTAGGCACTACACCACGTTCCTTAGATTCGATGATGATGCGTTCGCGGAGACCAGTAGCTTCGTCTTCTTCGACACGGTAGGTGACACCTTCGCGCACGTCTTCGAAGACAATGCGACCAGCCACTTCGGTAACGATAACGGCGTTGAAGGGGTCCCACTTAGCCACCACAGTTCCCTTAGAGATGCTCTGCCCATCGTTGACGAAGAGTTGTGAGCCGTAAGGTACGTTTTGGGTAGAAAGGACGATGCCTGTATTCTCGTTGATGAAGCGAACTTCGGTGAGTCGAGAAACAACCACCTTGCCGGGAGTGCCGTCGTCACCCATCACGTCTACAGTGCGGAGTTCGTCGAATTCAGCACGGCAGTCGCTCTTAGCCACGATAGTTGCGTTGGCAGCAGCACCACCGGCGATACCACCGGCGTGGAACGTACGGAGTGTGAGCTGTGTACCAGGTTCACCGATGGATTGTGCAGCGATGACACCCACAGCTTCACCCTTCTGTACCATCTTAGAGGTAGAGAGGTTGCGACCGTAGCACTTCATGCAGACACCATGACGGCTTTCGCAGGTGAGCACGGAACGGATTTCCACTTCTTCGATGCCTGCAGCCTCGATAGCTGCTGCGATGGCTTCAGTGATTTCTTCACCACTGTGCACGAGGATGTGTCCATCTTCGGGGTGTGCGATGTCGTGAACAGAAACGCGACCGAGGATGCGCTCAGAGAGGGAAGAAACGATTTCTTCACCATTCTTCAATGCGGTGCAAACGAGTCCGCGGAGGGTGCCGCAGTCTTCTTCGTTGATGATGACATCGTGTGACACGTCTACAAGACGACGAGTGAGGTAACCTGCGTCGGCAGTCTTCAAAGCGGTATCCGCAAGACCCTTACGCGCACCGTGGGTAGAGATAAAGTACTCCAACACGGACATACCTTCCTTAAAGTTAGAAAGGATGGGGTTTTCAATCGTAGAACGGGTGTCGGCACCTGCCTTTTGGGGCTTCGCCATCAAACCACGCATACCAGCGAGCTGAGCAATCTGATCGGCGCTACCACGAGCACCAGAGTCGAGCATCATGAAGACTGCGTTGAAACCTTGGTCGGCTTCGGTCATTTGCTTCATGAGGGTGCTCTTGATGTCGCTGTTCACCTTGGTCCAAGTGTCGATAACTTGGTTGTAACGCTCGTTGTCGGTGATGAAACCCATACCATAGTCACCCATGATTTGTTCGATGCGGTCGTTACCAGCCTTCACGATTTCAGCCTTTTCCTTAGGAATGATGATATCGTCGAGGTTGAACGAAAGACCACCTTCGTATGCCTTGCGATAACCGAGGTTTTTGATGCCATCGAGGAATTCGCAAGCGCGGGTCATACCAACGCACTTGATGACCTTGGTGATGATGTCGCGGAGAGACTTCTTAGAGATGATGGTATTAACAAAACCTACTTCGCTAGGAATGACTTCGTTGACAATGACACGACCTACAGAAGTTTCCACCAAGTGACGGATGGGGAGACCATTCTCATTGATGTCGTCTACCAACACTTTGACAGGGGCGTGCATCGCAACCTTACCTTCGTTGTAGGCGATGATGGCTTCTTCAGGTCCGTAGAAGGTGAGACCAGTGCCCTTCGCACCAGGACGGAGCTTAGAGATGTAGTAGAGACCGAGCACCATGTCCTGCGAGGGCACTGTGATAGGTGCACCGTTGGCAGGGTTGAGGATGTTGTGGCTCTGGAGCATGAGCATTTGTGACTCCAAGATGGCTTCGTTGGAGAGGGGGAGGTGGACTGCCATTTGGTCACCGTCGAAGTCGGCGTTAAATGCAGTACATGCCAAGGGGTGGAGCTGGATAGCCTTACCTTCAATCATCTTGGGCTGGAACGCCTGGATGGAGAGACGGTGAAGCGATGGAGCACGGTTGAGGAACACGGGGTGTCCCTTCATGACGAGTTCGAGGATGTCCCAGATGATGGGGTCGCGACGATCGACAATCTTCTTCGCGCTCTTCACGGTCTTCACGATACCGCGCTCGATGAGCTTGCGGATGACAAAGGGCTTATAGAGCTCTGCTGCCATGAGCTTGGGAAGACCACATTCTCCCATCTTGAGTTCGGGACCTACAACGATAACGGAACGACCAGAATAGTCGACACGCTTACCAAGGAGGTTTTGACGGAAGCGACCTTGCTTACCCTTCAATGAGTCGGAGAGGGACTTGAGGGGGCGGTTGCTTTCGCTCTTCACTGCACTACTCTTGCGGCTGTTGTCGAAGAGGCTATCCACTGCTTCTTGAAGCATACGCTTTTCGTTGCGGAGGATGACTTCGGGAGCCTTGATTTCGAGCAAACGCTTGAGGCGATTGTTGCGAATGAGCACGCGGCGATAGAGGTCGTTCAAGTCGGAAGTGGCGAAACGGCCACCATCGAGGGGAACGAGGGGACGCAGCTCGGGAGGAGTGACGGGGATAATCTTCATGATCATCCACTCGGGCTTGTTGCGATCCTTAGAGGCACGGAAAGACTCTACGACTTGGAGACGCTTGAGGGCATCGTTCTTCTTAGCTACAGAACCATCGCTGTTGGCGCGGTCGCGGAGCTCATAGGAGAGGCTGTCGAGGTCGATGCGTTGCAAAAGGTCGAGGATCGCCTCTGCACCCATTTTTGCGATGAACTTATTGGGGTCGCTGTCCTCGAGATATTGATTATCACGGGGGAGCTTAGCCAAAGCATCGAGATATTCGTCTTCGGTCAACAAATCGTTGACTGCGAAATCATCTGCAAGAGCACCAGGTTGTACGACAACATAACGTTCGTAGTAGATGATTTGATCGAGCTTCTTGGTGGGGATACCGAGGAGATAGCCCATCTTGTTGGGAAGAGAGCGGAAATACCAGATGTGTGCTACAGGCACGACCAACTGGATGTGTCCAGCACGCTCACGACGCACCTTTTTCTCGGTCACTTCCACACCACAACGGTCGCAGACGATGCCTTTGTAGCGGATGCGCTTATACTTTCCGCAGTGGCACTCATAGTCCTTGGTAGGACCGAAGATGCGTTCGCAGAAAAGTCCATCGCGCTCGGGCTTGTAGGTGCGGTAGTTGATGGTTTCGGGTTTCAATACTTCACCATAGGAGTTCTCCTGAATTTCTTCAGGAGAAGCCAAGCCTATGGTAATCTTGGTGAAGTTAGTTTTTATCTTTCTGTCTGTCTTGAAAGCCATAACTGAAATATATGTGGGTGAGAAAGATGCTTGTGATTAGTCGAGCGAGATGCTGAGACCGAGACCACGGAGCTCATGGAGCAACACGTTGAGTGATTCGGGGATGCCAGGAGTTGGCATGGAATCACCCTTAACGATAGCTTCGTAAGCCTTGGAACGGCCGGTGACATCATCGGACTTGATGGTGAGGATTTCTTGAAGCACGTGGCTAGCACCGAAGGCTTCGATTGCCCAGACTTCCATCTCTCCGAAACGCTGACCACCAAACTGTGCTTTACCACCAAGAGGTTGCTGAGTGATGAGAGAGTAAGGTCCGATAGAACGTGCGTGCATCTTGTCTTCTACCATGTGACCGAGCTTAAGCATGTAGGTCACACCAACGGTTGCCTTTTGGTCGAATTCTTCACCGGTGGCACCGTCATAAAGCTGAGTTGCGCAGTAGCGGGGAAGACCGGCTTTGTCGGTCCATTCACAGAGGTCTTCGAGGTGTGCACCGTCAAAGATGGGGGTAGCAAACTTGAGACCGAGCTTCTTACCAGCGTAACCAAGTACGGCTTCAAACACCTGTCCGATGTTCATACGAGAAGGCACACCGAGGGGGTTGAGCACGATGTCGACGGGAGTACCATCTGCGAGGAATGGCATATCTTCTTGACGCACGATTTTAGAGACAATACCCTTGTTACCGTGACGACCTGCCATCTTATCACCGACACCAATCTTACGCTTCTTAGCGATGTAGACCTTAGCCATCTGGATGATACCACTGGGGAGTTCATCACCGATGGTGATGGCATACTTTTCGCGCATACGCTTGGCATCCATCTCGTTGAATTTGCGGAGATAGTTGATGACAAGTGCACGAATCATGCCGTCGATGCGAGCATCACCCGTCCAGTTTTCCAACTCGAGCGCAGTGAAGTCGAGAGTCGCAAAGAGGCTCTTAGAGAACTTAGCACCCTTGGCGATAACTTCTGCACCGATGTTGTCCTTCACACCGAGAGAGGTGAAGTCCTTGGTGAGGGCAACGAGCTTATCGAGCATGATGCTCTTGAGTTCGTTGGTTTCGCTATCGAACTTATTGTCAATTTTCTCAAGACGTTCTTTGTCTTTGAGCTTTTCTGCACGAGAGAGTTTGTGAACGCGGCTGAAGAGGCGTTTGTTGATAACAACACCAGAGAGAGAAGGATTGGCCTTCAAAGAAGCGTCCTTCACATCGCCTGCCTTCTCACCGAAGATGGCACGAAGCAACTTTTCTTCTGGAGTGGGGTCGCTTTCTCCCTTTGGAGTGATCTTACCGATGAGGATATCGCCAGGAACGATGCGAGCACCGACACGAACAATACCATTTTCGTCGAGATCCTTGGTAGCGTCTTCTGACACGTTGGGGATGTCGTTGGTGAGCTGCTCCATACCGCGCTTGGTTTCGCGCACTTCGAGGGAGTACTCATCGACGTGTACTGAGGTGAGGATATCTTCGCGCACCATACGTTCGTTGAGCACGATAGCATCTTCATAGTTGTATCCCTTCCAAGGCATATAAGCAACGAGGAGGTTGCGACCCAATGCGAGTTCGCCATCTTCTGTAGCATAACCTTCGGTGAGGATGTCACCAGCCTTGACACGTTGTCCCTTGTCGCAAGTTGGACGAAGGTCGATGGTCATGTTCTGGTTGGTACGACGGAACTTAGGAATGTTGTACTCTACAGTGGCAGGTTCGAAGGCTACAAACTCTTCGTCCTCGGTGCGATCGTAGGTGATAACAATCTTAGTGGCATCAACGTAATCGATTACACCATCACGTTCTGCGGTGATCATCGTACGGCTGTTTTCGCAGACTTGCTTCTCAATACCTGTACCGACGATAGGTGCTTCGGAACGAATGAGAGGCACAGCCTGACGCATCATGTTAGATCCCATGAGTGCACGGTGAGCGTCATCGTGCTCCAAGAAGGGAATCAAAGCTGCTGCGATTGAGGCAATCTGCTGAGGAGCTACGTCCATGAGCTGCACTTCCGCAGGGGGAACCACGGGATAGTCAGCATCTTGACGGCTCTTAACCGTCTTACGGATGAAGCTGCCATCTTCGTTCAAGGGTGCGTTACCCTGACCGATGATTTTGCCTTCTTCTTCTTCAGCACTGAGATACACTGCAGTGCTGTTGTCAAGATTTACTTTATAAATATCGTTGCCTTCAGCATCCTTCTCACCACTGTTTTCGATGACACGATAAGGGGTTTCGATGAAGCCGAGGTCGTTGATCTTAGCATATACGCAGAGAGAAGAGATCAAACCAATGTTTGGTCCTTCAGGGCTTTCAATAGGACAGAGACGACCATAGTGAGTGTAGTGTACGTCACGCACCTCGAAGCCGGCACGCTCACGAGACAAACCACCAGGACCAAGTGCAGAAAGGCGGCGCTTGTGCGTTACTTCAGCCAAGGGGTTGGTTTGGTCCATGAATTGTGACAAAGCGTTCGTACCGAAGAACGAGTTGATCACACTGGAAATGGTCTTTGCGTTGATGAGCTCTACGGGAGTGAAGACTTCGTTGTCACGAACGTTCATGCGCTCACGGATAGTGCGGCTCATACGTGCCAAACCGATAGAGAATTGGTTGGAGAGTTGTTCGCCAACGGTGCGCACACGACGGTTAGACAAGTGGTCGATGTCGTCTACTTGTGCCTTAGAGTTGATGAGCTCAACGAGATACTTGATAATTTCGATGATGTCTTCACGAGTCAATACGCGAACATCGAAGTCTGTGTCGAGTCCCAACTTCTTGTTGATGCGGTAGCGACCTACTTCACCCAAGTCATAACGCTTTTCTGAGAAGAAAAGATTGTTGATAACTTCGCGAGCACTTGCTTCATCAGCAGGGTCTGAGTTACGGAGCTGACGGTAGATATACATCACAGCTTCGCGCTCAGAGTTAGTTGCGTCCTTTTGGAGCGTGTTAAAGATGATAGAGTAATCGCTGTTTGAAGCATCTTCGTGGTGGAGCAAAATTGTATCTACACCAGATTCGATGATGTCAACGATGTTGTCTTCATCCAATGTGGTTTCACGATCTACGATAATCTCAGAACGTTCGATAGAAACAACTTCACCAGTGCCTTCGTCTACGAGGTCTTCTACCCAAGTGCGAACAACACGACCCGCAACCTTGCGGCCGATTACCTTCTTGAGGTTGGTCTTGTTGACCTTAACTTCTTCTGCAAGATTAAAGAGCAACAGGATGTCCTTGTCGTTAGCATAACCGATGGCACGAAGCAACGTAGTAACGGGCAACTTCTTCTTACGATCAATGTAAGCATACATCACGCTGTTGATATCCGTTGCAAACTCGATCCAGCTTCCCTTGAAAGGAATGATACGTGCACTATAGAGTTGAGAGCCGTTAGCGTGTACGCTCGATCCAAAGAATACACCAGGTGAACGGTGCAACTGTGACACAACAACGCGTTCAGCACCATTGATGATGAACGTACCATTGTCGGTCATGTAGGGGATTGGACCGAGGAAGACGCTTTGTTCCACCGTCTCAAACTCTTCGTGATCGGGGTCAGTGCAGAACAACTTGAGTTTTGCACGGAGGGGCACGCTATAGGTGAGACCACGTTCCAAGCACTCTTCAATGCTGTAACGGGGAGCATCAATATAGTAGTCCAAAAACTCAAGGACGAAGTTGTTGCGAGTGTCTGCGATGGGGAAGTTTTCAGCAAACACTTTGTACAAGCCATCGTTCTTACGTTGTTCAAAAGGAGTATCCAATTGGAGGAATTCCTTGAATGATTTCAACTGGACGTCGAGGAAATCGGGATACGGCATCGGATTGTTTACCGACGCGAAGTTGACACGATTATTGATTACTTGCGACATTCTAGAAGTCTTTATCTTAAATTATTATTGGTGACCTCAAGCAGGTATCAGCCGCTTGAGACCTTGTCTTACGAAAGAACGACACATCTGTGCTTCGTGAAAACTACAACTGACAGGATGATAACAAACAAACTAACAAACAATCAAGACGTTGTAAGCTTCTTCCAAAGACAATCACAAGAAGCAGAAAGTCCTTGAAAGCACATCAAAGTGACGTACTTCGCGATAAGACACAAAAAGGTTAAGAACCCTCTACCAGAGGATCCTTAACCGTATTCCCTATTGGGAGGGTAGACTTGAATTAAGCAAGTTCTACTTCAGCACCAGCTTCTTCGAGAGCCTTCTTGAGTGCTTCAGCTTCTTCCTTACCTACACCTTCCTTGAGCTTGCTAGGAACACCGTCAACGAGGTCCTTAGCTTCCTTCAAACCGAGACCGCAAGCTTCCTTCACAGCCTTAACGACTTGGAGCTTAGCAGCACCTGCGCTCTTGAGAACAACGTCGAAAGAGCTCTTCTCTTCAGCGGCAGCAGCACCAGCTGCACCAGGAGCAGCAACAGCAACAGCTGCAGCAGCGGGTTCAATACCGTACTCTTCCTTGAGGACAGTTGCAAGTTCGTTTACTTCTTTTACAGTAAGATTCACAAGTTCTTCTGCAAGGGCTTTGATATCTGCCATAATTGTATGTATTTATTGATTTGAGTTTTGTGTGAAATCTCAACTTCTTCCGTCTGCATTTGACATTTGTAGTGCAGCAGAAAAAGATTGAGGGCAATTTGAGCTATAGCTAATGTGAGCTATGCGCAAGAATTAAGCGTTCTTCTTGCCGATGGTTTCAAGCACACCGTGAATAGTAGAACCTGCGCTGGTAAGAGCAGAAACAACATTCTTGGCAGGGCTTTGGAGGAGAGAGATAACTTCTGCGATAACCTCGTTCTTGCTCTTGATAGCGCAAAGGGCATCGAGTTGTTCTGCTCCTACATAGAAACCTTCTTCTGCGTAAGCAGCCTTGAGTGCGGGAATACCTGTAGCCTTACCAGCTTCCTTAATAAGCTTAGCAGGAACGTTAGCTGTGTTGCAGAACATTACAGCCGTTGTACCCTTGAGAACGGGAACGAGGGGACTGTAGTCTACTTCAGCCTTATCGAAAGTCTTTTCGAGAAGGGTATTCTTTACGACTACCATCTTGATGCCTTCAGCGAAGCACTTGCGACGCAAGTTGCTAGTAGCTTCAGCATTCAAGCCCGTTACGTCAACGAGGTAGAAGTGTGCATATTCTTTAAGTTGTTCACCGAGACGCTCGATGATAAGGGCTTTATCTTCTTTTCTCATGATGCGATAACAAATTAGGCTTCTTCAACTGACTTGGGGTCAATCTTGACACCCTTGCTCATGGTGGAAGAAAGATAAATACTCTTTACATAGGTACCCTTAGCAGCAGCGGGCTTCAACTTCATGATAGCAGAGATAAATTCCTTGGCATTGCCAATCATCTTCTCAGTATCGAAAGAAACCTTACCTATAGACGCGTGGATGATACCAGCCTTGTCCACCTTGAAGTCGATCTTACCAGACTTAACTTCACGAACAGCCTTTGCAACGTCCATGGTTACAGTACCACTCTTAGGGTTAGGCATGAGGCCACGAGGACCGAGAACACGGCCGAGTGCACCAATCTTACCCATGATGGCAGGCATCGTGATGATTACATCGATGTCAGTCCAGCCACCTTTGATTTTGTCAATATACTCGTCGAGACCTACATAGTCAGCACCAGCTTCCTTTGCAGCAGCTTCCTGATCGGGAGTGCAAAGGCAGAGCACACGTACAGACTTACCAGTACCATGAGGAAGGGCTACAACGCCGCGAACCATTTGGTTAGCTTTACGAGGGTCTACACCGAGACGAACGTCGATATCGAGGGATGCGTCGAACTTGGTAGTGGTGATTTCCTTTACCAAGTTGCAAGCTTCAGCGAGTGAATACGCCTTACCTGCTTCAACCTTCCCTGCTACCAACTTTTGATTTTTAGTAAGTTTACTCATTGTTCAGAAATTGGATTGTTATGAATTAAGCGGGGAAGTCACCCTTAACTGTGATACCCATGCTGCGTGCAGTACCTGCAACGAGGCGCATAGCAGACTCAACAGTGAAGCAGTTGAGGTCGGGCATTTTATCTTCTGCGATAGCCTTAACTTGATCCCAAGTAATTTCAGCGATCTTGTTACGGTTAGGCTGAGCGGAACCACTCTTCTTTTTGGCAGCTTCCAACAATTGAATTGCCACAGGAGGAGTCTTTACAATGAAAGTGAAGCTCTTGTCTGTGTAATAGGTGATTACAACAGGAAGAACCTTACCAGCCTTCTCCTGAGTACGGGCGTTGAACTGCTTGCAGAAGTCCATGATGTTGATACCCTTAGAACCGAGAGCAGGACCTACGGGAGGACTTGGATTAGCAGCACCACCTTTAATTTGGAGCTTGATTTGTCCAGCAATTTCTTTTGCCATTGTGATTATACTTATTGATGATTGAGTTTGAGAGGATAGAGATTTGCGTAACCGAATCTATTATTCCTTCTCGACTTGCATAAAACCAAGTGTCAGCGGTTGTGCACGGCCGAACACCATAACGGACACCGTAACAGTCTTCTTCTCTTTGTTGACTTCTTGGACAACACCAGAGAATCCACTGAAAGGACCGTCCTTCACCTTCACGCTATCGTTTACTTCGTAAGGGATGACCATCTCAGCCGGTTCGGTTTCGAGTTCATCCGCTTTACCGAGGATACGATTTACTTCACTTGGACGAAGAGGTTCGGGATTATCCGTTCCTCCTAGGAATCCAAGGCAGTTGGGAGTGCTTCTGAGGATATGAGCAATTTCGCCCACCAGGTGTGCTTCTACAAGCACATAACCCGGCAGATAGTTTCTTTCCTTCACAACGCGTTTAGAGCCTTGCATCTGGTAAACCTTCTCTGTCGGGATCATTACCTGCGCCACGAAACCACCGAGCTGACCATTTTTAATTTCAGCATCGATGTACTCCTTCACCTTGGCTTCCTTTCCACTTACGGCACGCATAACGTACCATTTGAATTTTTCGTCAGCCATAAGATGAGTTTAATTTCGTTGGTAGACAAAGTTCATAATCGTCTCAAAAAGCGAATCTTCCGCAAAGACCACAATTGCAATGATTATGGAAGCAACGAGCACTACAATTGCGCTGTGCGTCAACTCCCGGCGTGTGGGCCAAGTGGTATTATGCGCTAATTCTGAATACGAATCTTTGCAGTATTTGATAATCCGATTCATTTTTCTTTTTATTTGCACGGGAAGAGAGGCTCGAACTCCCGACACCTGGTTTTGGAGACCAGTGCTCTACCAACTGAGCTATTCCCGTAGGAAGGTCTCCAGCTCCGAAGAACCGGAGACCTTAGTATAGTGTGACTAAGTCAGCTATGCTAGACTTGGATTAGTCAAGGATTTCGGTGATTTGACCAGAACCTACTGTGCGGCCACCTTCGCGGATAGCGAAGCGGAGACCTACGTTGAGTGCTACAGCGTAGATGAGGTGTACAGTGATTTCCACGTTGTCACCAGGCATTACCATTTCAACGCCTTCGGGGAGAATAATCTCACCGGTGCAGTCCATGGTACGGAGGTAGAACTGAGGACGGTACTTGTTACCGAATGGAGTGTGACGACCACCTTCTTCCTTCTTGAGGACGTAGATAGAAGCCTTGAAAGTAGTGTGGGGCTTGATAACACCGGGGTGGGTGATAACCATACCACGCTTAATTTCTTGCTTGTCGATACCACGGAGGAGGAGACCAACGTTGTCACCAGCTTCACCTTGATCGAGGAGCTTGCGGAACATTTCCACACCAGTTACAACAGACTTCTTGTCTTCACCGAGACCGAGGATTTGAACTTCGTCACCAACCTTAACGATACCAGTTTCTACACGACCAGTAGCAACAGTACCACGACCAGTGATAGAGAACACGTCTTCAACAGGCATCAAGAAGGGCTTATCGCGATCGCGAGGAGGCTCTTGAATCCATTCGTCAACAGCGTTCATGAGGTTCATTACGCTTTCAACACCCTTAGGATCGCCATTGAGTGCACCGAGTGCAGTACCACGGATGATAGGAGTATCTTCCTCGAAATCGTATTGACTGAGAAGATCTTGCATATCCATTTCAACGAGCTCGAGCATTTCTTCGTCTTCAACGAGGTCGCACTTGTTGAGGAATACAACGAGACGAGGAACGTTTACCTGACGAGCGAGAAGGATGTGCTCACGAGTCTGAGGCATAGGACCGTCAGTTGCAGCAACTACAATGATAGCACCGTCCATTTGCGCAGCACCAGTTACCATGTTCTTCACATAGTCGGCGTGACCTGGGCAGTCTACGTGTGCGTAGTGACGCTTCGCAGTTTCGTATTCAACGTGAGCAGTGTTAATAGTGATACCACGTTCCTTTTCTTCAGGAGCGTTGTCGATTTGGTCGAAAGACTTAGCTTCAGAAAGACCAGCATCAGCAAGCACCTTAGTGATAGCAGCAGTAAGAGTAGTCTTACCGTGGTCAACGTGACCGATAGTACCAATGTTCACGTGCGGCTTGGTACGCTCGAAATGTTCTTTTGCCATTGTAGTTATTGTTAGATTGTTAGAAATCAGATACTGAAAAAGACTGGAGAAAAAGAGCAGAACCCTCCCCAATCTCACTCTAGAGAGCTGTTAGTGAGACTTGAACTCACGACCTCTTCCTTACCAAGGAAGTGCTCTACCGCTGAGCTATAACAGCATACCCTTATATTAGAGCGGAAAACGGGGCTCAAACCCGCAACCCCCAGCTTGGAAGGCTAGTGCTCTATCAATTGAGCTATTTCCGCAGAGCCCGACTTTAGCGGGCAACCTGACTTTAGCAGGCGTGGGTAGTGATGGATTCGAACCACCGAAGGCGTAAGCCAGCAGATTTACAGTCTGCCCCATTTGGCCACTCTGGTAACTACCCAGACGAAATCGAGATTTACAAGTGCTCATCGGAGCGTCGTCTCGATTTCGAGTGCAAAGGTAGGCATAATTTTGAAACCTACAAACTTTTCTGCGCTTTTTTTTCGCGTCAACTATGATTTTCTTTATTTTCAGCAAGCTCGCGGCGAGCTACATCGATGCAAAGATCTACCGCTTCCTCAAAAGTATCAGCCGTTTTTTCCGCATGAATGGTACGACCAGCAAGAACGACATTCAGACGAGCTTCCTTATTCTTTGCAGTCTCGGGCTTTACCACTTCAAGGGTAAACTCTACATGTTGCACATTTTCGTGCTTTTCGAGTTTAGCCACTTTCTTTTCCACGTATGCCATGAGCTTATCAGTGGCTGTGAATTTGTTTGTTTTAAGTTTGAATTCCATGGTGTCCTCCTTTTCTTTATAGGTTAATGGACTAGATTATTGGTGCGAAGTTGGAAGCACCTTTCTTCATCAGCGAATATAAGAACTTCCACGCAAACCTCCAAACTTTTTCTTTATTTTTTCTGCAAATCTTTTCTTTGGCTAGCAGCTGCTTCATTTGCGCTGCCGCGGATGCGCTTGCGCATATTGCTGCTGCAACTCTGACAATGTGGTGTGGGTATAGATAGCCGTCGTGGCAACACTCTCATGACCAAGCAATTGCTGTATTGCCTCCAGTCGTGCCCCATTGGCGAGCATAGCTGTCGCAAAGCTATGCCGCAACACGTGCGGGGTTTTCTTGGTTTGAGTGGTGACTGCCGATAGTGTTTGATGTACCATTTTGCGCAACGCTGCGTAAGTATAAGCACGTCCTTGTGGATTGAGAAACAATTGTGGCGCATGTGGAGTATCTGCAAAGTAAGCAGCTCGCTCTTCGATATACTGCTCAAGTGTTTCTCGCAGTTCTTCGCCAAAAGGCACAATGCGTTGTTTGTTTCCCTTACCAGTTACCCGAAGTTGCTTCTGCAACAAATCAACATCTGCGGGACAAAGCGCCAACAACTCAGCTGCCCGCAGCCCGGTGTGATAAAGCAATAATAGCAATGTACGATCGCGATGTCCTATATAGTCATCTGAAAAGGGATAATATTCAAACAAGCGATCCATTTCACTCTCGCGAATAAAAGTTGGCAGCCGCTTTCCTCTCTTCATATTACTCACCAAACGCGCTGGATCAACCTCTACGCGCTCTTCGCGCAACAGATACTTGAAAAAGGATCGCAAAGCAGAAAGCGACTTATTAATGGTATTAGTGGAGTATTTTCGCTCTGCCATATTTCCCACCCAATGGCGCACATGCTCAGTCTTCACAGCCTGCCAACTCTCTACGGGCGCAAAAGCGCACAAAAAATGATAGGCATCGTTCAATGCTATCTCATAAGTGATAAGCGTGCGAGGCGAGCATCCTCGTTGCGCCTGCATATAATGGAGGAAATCGCTCATCCACTGTTGCATCTCGTTGTTTTCCGACATAGCGTTTTGCATTTTACAGACCATCACCTTCTCCCTACCCTACTCCATCTATCGTACCTACTCGATAAAAAGATTCGCTATTGTCTTAAAGACAAGCGTTGTGTAGACAAACTAAACGAAGAGGGCGTAAAAGAGATCTTCACAAAAGAAAAACGCGTCATCTCATCAACAGAGACAACGCGTATATCAAAGGAGCAGGAGAGGATTAGTCCTCGTTGCGGTGCAATTGTTGCACGTAAACTGCATGTTCCATAGCCAAACGCTTACGTACGCTGGGCTTGTCGAACTGCTGACGACGACGGAGTTCCTTGATTACTCCAGTTCTTTCAAACTTTCTCTTGAACTTTTTGAGGGCGCGTTCAATGTTTTCGCCTTCCTTAACGGGTACTACAATCATTGTTGTGGTGTATTATTATTATTGATTTTGTGATTCGCACAAGTTACGGGGTGCAAATGTACAGATAAATTCTGAGTTACAAGACTTTCTTGCAGTAGTTTTTTACGACTTTGACTCAGAATTGGCTGATTTTGCTCGTATCACACGGCAAAACTAACCGAAAAACGTAATATAATGTGGTGATTGTAATGATGGGAAGTATTCTCTCGTGCGATAGCAGTGCTAATGGACCTAACCTCCACTGCAACTACCCTTTAGGGGAGAAAAACTTCTATTAGGAACGAACCCTCCTTTCTATATCGCTAAGCTCGCAATGTGCGAAGACTCAGTTAGAAGTTTCTGATAAATTATTGAACAATGCGACGAGCACCGACATAGCGGCGACTATAGTACGCATCTGTAGAAGAATCGACTTTGATACCCGACGAGATGCTGGCATGGATAAACTTAAAACTTCCAGCCTCACGGTTCACCTCAGTAACGATGCCTACGTGACCAACGCCACCACGGCCGCTACGACCGCCGAAGAACACTAAATCGCCCTTGCGAAGATCGCTTACCATAGCGATGGGCTGGCCTTCGGTGAACTGGCTACGCGAAGAACGCGTAAGACTGAGGTTGTTTTGTTTGTAGACAAAGCTGGTAAATCCGCTGCAATCGAAGCCATCAGGGCCACTTTGTCCGCTTCGATAGCGCACACCGAGATAGCTATATGCTGTATTGAGCAATCGATCCACAATACCTTGAGCGTCACCAGACACCACCTCTTTAATGGGGACTGCCTCTGCCAGATGTTCTTTACGGAAATGCTGGATTGCATTGGAAAGATCGATAATGCTTTGACGAGGACTAGCTTTTTCCATGCGAGCTTGCAGGGGCAATGTGTCGCCTGCAACTACCGCTTGGTAATCCTCCACGTCTTGTTCATATTTTGCTTGTACACCATTGATTTGCGAAGATGCCAACCATCCGGTAAGCACCACTGCAATCGTGGCAATGATATGTTTTGACTTCACTGTGTTCCTTATTTTTTCAGGGGTTACACATACGTTCGCAATTCCTAACAACAAACACCCCACAACAGGTTTAATTATTGGGATGATTGAAGTTCGGGAAATGAAGTTTTCCACACGAACGGGGCAAAGATAGTCATTTTTGACGACTTGACCAAGCAATTTACAAGTTATCTCCAACTTTTTCGAGGAAAGAAGTCCAAAAGCCAGTGTCATTTTGCAATGTCTTTTCTCTCTGGTAGTGAGAGTGATTACGGAGGTTCACCATTAAACCTTAATCGATCATTAGACCGTTATCGTGCAGTTCGTCATGGAGAAGATAACATTCTGTCATCTTTCATATCCTTGTTGATCTCTTATTTCTCGTTCGTTCTCGCTGTAGCCCGCTACGCCTTCTAACAAACGAGAAACAATCTGCTCAACAATCTAAGGAAATTTGTTCAGAATCAAATGAGCGATTTGGATTAAACAAGGGACTTTTTTGAGAAAACGTGGGAGGAAATCAGAAAAATCTCCAACGTTTTTCCGAAAACGTGGGAGTTTTTTCAAAGCAACTACCGCTCAACCTAGGCAGTAAACAAATTCAGTTTGACATTCCACACCTCATTTCTATCGCAACAAATAAGACAAAAAGGGGACATAACTCATTATCTAGCATCTAGAACCAATACTTTCTAATTTCTAATCTCTAACAGTCATGCCCTCGCGCGTGCGCGTTACGCGCGCACTACAGCAATTTCATACTTTTTGCTTTCACAACCTTCACAAAATCACGCATAGAAAATTATTAATCAACAAGATACGAGGGTATTAGGAACATCGTTCGCAAATATTCCAAGAATAGAGAGAACAAATGGCAAAAAGAGATGAAAAACGACTTTCCGAAATTGGGAGGTTTTCCTTCCTTTTTTGGGGAAAGATTGTGGAGTCTGGTGAAGGTTGTGAAAGCAAAAAGATAAAAATCTCTGTAAGGCGCGTACGTGACACGCGCGCGCGAAAAACGCATTCTCGAAAGTGAAGGCTCCATCGATTTCAGAGAACAGCAAAAGGATTCACGCAAAAGTTAAGTACCGACCTACCCTTCTGATAGGGTTCGCTACTAATTCTGGTTCTTCAACAACGAGTAAAAAACACCTCGGCTGCATTTACGAAGACCACGGCCTGCGCTTCGTAGGACTGAACTTTTGATTTCAACGTCAACACCAAGCACCCACAGCTGAGTTACAACTGACGCAGCACAAGTGGAGAATACCCACATTTTGGAAACCACACTTTGCAGAAATAACCGCATATCAAAAAATAATTGCAGATTTTCGCGATTTTTTCTCACTTTGGGGCTTTTGCCTCCCATATATTATAGGGGGATGACAACGCACTGTCATCGTCTTTCCTCTCAAACTGGAAATTTTAGAGGAAGGCGTAAAGAGTGGCAAGACGCTGGGACAACTTGTGCGGTTCAATTCTCTCTTTTGCTTTCCCTACCCTATTTTCTTCGTTCTCACTAAATTACCTTATCCATGCACACTATGAAACAATCACAATTCTCTCACTCGGAAAACAAAAAAGTGACACGAAACTCGGAAGTCTCGTGCCACTTTTGGACTATCTTCAAAACTCGATTAGAGTTTTTGTTGGAAGCGAATACTATCGTCATACTGCTTTTGCAAACGAAGCAATTCCTTCTTCATTTCTTTGGTTACCCCCTTCATCTTGGGATCACCATAAAGATTGTGCATCTCCGTGGGATCATTTTTCAAGTCGTAGAGTTCCCAAGCATCATTGTCGTTGTAGAAATGTATGAGCTTGTAGCGCTCACCACGCACACCATAGTGACGACGCACACTGTGTTCAGCAGGGAATTCGTAGAAGTGGTAGTAGACACTCTTGCGCCAGTTCTTAGGATGCTGTCCTTTGAGCAGAGGCACGAGAGATACCCCCTGGATGTCAGCTGGGATGGGAGCACCAGCAAGTTCCAAGAAGGTGGGTGCATAGTCGATGTTTTGCACCATTTCGTTGATGTCACCACGTGCTTGAAGTCCCTTAGGAAGGTGCATGAGGAGAGGGGTGTTCAATGATTCTTCATACATGAAGCGCTTGTCGAACCATCCGTGTTCCCCCATATAGAAACCTTGGTCGGAGGTGTAAACCACTAGGGTGTTGTCGAGCAATCCCTTCTCTTTGAGGTGATCGAGCAGACGACCTACATTGTCATCGAGCGACTTCACTACCTTAGCATAATCGCGCATGTAGCGTTGGAACTTATACTCAGCAAGTGCCTTGCCACTGAGATTGCGCTTGTGGAAGTCGACACTGATGCTGTCGTAAAAGTAATCGTACTTCGCACGATCCTGCGTGTTAAGACGTCCCAAGAAGCTCAAATAGGAGGGAAAGAGGTGTGAACCCTTGCCATCACGAGGCATGATCTTGCAGTCGTAGTCGAGCGTCATGTGGTCGTCGATCTCCATTTCTGTCTTGCCAGCTGCTTCGCGACCTGCATAGTCGTCGTAGAAATTGGCAGGAAGTGGGAAATTGACATCTTCATATTCGCGAAGATATTTGAGTTCGGGCAACCAATCGCGGTGGCAAGCCTTGTGGTGCACAAAGAGGGCGAAGGGCTTGTTGGGATCGCGTTCTTCATCGAGCCAATGAATCGCCTTGTCGGTGATGATATTGGTGAGATACCCCTTCACACGATAGGAGCTATCGGCATTGTAGAAGTCGGGATCGTAGTAGTTGCCTTGCGCAGGAAGGATGTCCCAGTGGTCAAAACCGGTGGGGCGGCTCACCAAGTGCCACTTTCCCACGATGGAAGTTTGATAACCTGCCTTTTGCAAGAGTTTGGGCATTGTTTGTTGGGCACCATTGAAGATACCATGCTCATTGTTGGTGAAACCATTCTTGTGAGAGTGCTTACCTGTGAGCATGCAGGCACGAGAGGGACCACTGAGGGAGTTGGCAACAAACGAACGTGTAAACTTCACCCCATCTTGTGCGATGCGATCGAGATTGGGAGTTTGAATGTTGCGACTATCATACGCAGAAAGCATCTGCGCGGTGTGGTCGTCCGTCATGATGTAGATGATGTTGTAGCGTTGCTGAGCCGCAGCACAGAGGGGCAGTAGCGCTGCAAGAGGAAGAAGGTTTTTCTTCATAGATTCAATATGTTCCTTGGGAGTTGGAGGAATGTATCAGGCTTATAAGCAATCCCCTCTCCCTCAATTTGAGGCAGAGGGGACATAGCTATTGTGTTGTTGCCTTATTATTGTTGGGTCATGGTGTAGACCATGTCCACAATCTGCTGTGCCAAAGCATCTGCTTCTTCACGACTGTGGGCTTCAGCATAAACACGGATGATGGGCTCCGTGTTGGACTTGCGGAGATGCACCCACTTGTCTGCGAAGTCGATTTTCACACCATCAATATCTGTGATTTGCTCGTTCTTGTAGATTTCCTTAACCTTCTGGAGCAGTGCAAAGATGTCGGTGGTGGGAGAAAGGTCGATGCGATTCTTAGAGATGTAGTATTGGGGAAGGCTATCGCGCAACTCTGAAGTTTTGCAACCGAGCTTCGCCAAATGAGTCAAGATAAGCGCAATACCGACCAAAGCATCGCGACCAGAGTGAGCAGCAGGATAGATAACACCTCCGTTACCTTCACCACCAATCACTGCACCGGTTTCCTTCATCTTGGTCACCACATTCACTTCACCTACGGCAGCGGGAGTGTAGTTGCAACCATGCTTTTCGGTAACGTCGCGAAGACCGCGAGTAGAAGAGAGATTGCTCACAGTGTTACCAGGAGTGTGCTGTAGCACATAGTCGGCAACCGCCACGAGGGTATTTTCTTCACCAAACATGGTGCCGTCTTCACAAATAAGGGCGAGACGATCGGCATCGGGGTCTACTACGAAACCGATATCGTGGCGTCCCTTACGCATGAGGTTGCGGATTTCGGTGAGGTGCTCCTTGAGGGGCTCGGGATTGTGTGCGAAATCACCAGTGGGTTCGCAGTTGAGTTGGGTGACTTGTGTCACACCGAGTTGTCCCAAGAGCTTGGGGATGATGACACCACCCACAGAGTTCACGGCATCAAGAGCTACGGTGAAGTGTGCGCGTCGGATTGCTTCAACGTCAACCAACTCGAGTTGCTTAACAAGCTCGATATGGCGTTGGTCGTAGCTGTAGTTTTGGATATCGCAACCAAGATTGTCCACATCAGCGAACTCATAGCAGTCTGCATTGGCGCAACGCACTACTTCGCTAGCCTCAGCAGGAGGAAGGAATTCTCCATGTTCGTTGAGGAACTTGAGTGCATTCCACTGACGAGGGTTGTGAGATGCGGTGATGATGATACCACCACAAGCACTCTCGAGGGTGACTGCCAATTCGGTGGTGGGAGTAGATGCCAAACCAATGTTGACCACATCGAAACCCATGCTCATCAAAGTGCCACACACTACGTGAGTGACCATTTCGCCTGAGATGCGTGCGTCGCGACCCACCACAATCTTGCGGCGATACTTGCGGCTTACTACTTTTTCACGCAAACTAGCGTAGGCAGCAACAGACTTAGCAATGTCAACGGGGTTGAGGGTATCTCCGACGCGACCGCCGATGGTGCCACGGAATCCGGAGATGGATTTAATGAGAGTCATAGTATGAATAGTGCTTTGAAATAGCTGAGTGGGAGAGTGAGAAGAGTAAAAGCAACAAAAACATACACCTTTTGCGCTGATGACTCAGCACAAAAGGATGATATTTAAGAGGAGGTGAAGACGTCACCTGAGTTGCTTCGACACGATGGCTCACCTTGTCGCCGATGATTTAGACATCGCTAGACGGAATGATGAACCCAAACTTAGGATGGACTACTGAGCAGCCTTTTGAGCAGCTTCGATAGCAGCCTTGCCAGAAGGAGTTTGAGAGAAGTGGTGGTAGAATACGTCGCGATAGTAGATCATCATGTTGAGCGAACGTGGAACGATGTCACCAAGATCAAAGTTCTCAGAGAGAAGCATTTCAACACCTACCCAAACTGCGTTGCCGAAACGTACGCTTGCCTTCGCAACCTTGACTTCACTGTTTGCTTGATCGAGAGCAGCAAGAACATCTTGACGATTTTCATCATTGACTTCAAAGATTTGGGGGAAGAAGAGGTTGAGGAAAAGCTCGTCTTGTTCGTCCTTGAAACTTACGAAGTCAAGTGTTTCATACTTGAACTGAAGACCGAATTCGGTGAGTTCGGGCAAGAAGCCTTCTTTTTTGAGATATTCTTGGAGTGTTTCGATAAAAGCCATAATAGTTGATTATTATATAGATGATACATTTGACCGATGGCAAAGGAGATAACTTCTAGCATCTAAAGCGGTTGTGGCTCGATATTGGGAAGCCGCTACTATATTGCTCAGAATTCCGCTTCTAGATTTCTATGTTTCCACCTATTTTCTCAATCGTTGAGAACAAACTTCTCGTTATGGAGAGAGATTACTTGCCCAAGTCTTCGCAGAAATAAGAAGAAAAGCATTAAGCTGAAAGCAGAGATTCGGTCGTTTTCCACTGCAAAAGTAATATCTAGATAGCAATTTGCCAAATAAAGTTTGAATTTTCGCGAGAATTTCTTGAGTATTTTATAATTACATTGCGAAGCATCACAAAAACACTCTGCAATTTTGTCATACAAAACTCTTAATATCAGGATATTACAGACAAAACTGCAGATTATTCACGACAAAACGGCACTACAATCGAATTTTGCGACTATACCTACGCGGTTGGCAAAACTATTGCACTCTATGGGGCGTCGAGGATTCTTCCAAAGCACGCCAATAAGAATAAGAACAATACTCTGCTGGAGTAAGAATGTAGCTCTACTATATTATATAGTATATAAAGAATGCAGCTTCGCTACATCAAGCAAAATGCTCTTACATGAAGAATTCAGCTTCGCTACATCAAGCACATTGCTCTACTATGATAATGCAATAAAATAGAGCATGCAATCAAGCAATAGAGCGGTGGAGTGATTTACCAAAAGTTCTGCTCAGAGATAACGAAGTCATTTCAGACCTATTTATAAGGCTACGATGAAAATGACCAAGTTGACACTAGATACTAGCGTGCAGTCGCAGCGCAAGCGACAAATCTCCGATATTATTATTCACGATTAAAAACAATATAAGATATGACATTCGACAATTTTACCATCAGAGCACAAGAAGCCTTGCAACATGCAGTGCAACGTGCTTCGGAATTGCGCCAACAAAGTATCACACCTGCCCACTTGCTGCATGGCATTATGGAAGTGGGCGAAAATATCACCCAATTTCTCTTCGGAAAGACTGGAGTGAATGCCCAAACACTTGCTTCAACACTCGAACGCCACTTGCAAAGCCTGCCTCGCGTGGAGGGCGGCGAACCTTATCTTGACAGCGACAGCAACAAGGTGCTCAATACAGCACAAGACATTGCTCGCAAAGACGGAGACCAATTCACTGGACTTGAGCCCATTCTTTTGGCTTTGCTCAACACACCTAGCGTGGTTGCCCAGATGCTAAAAGATGCGGGCATGACGACTGACACACTTACGGCTGCAATCAAGGAATTGCGTGGAGGTAAGAAGGTGGATTCTGCTTCAGCCGAAGACACTTATCAAGCACTCAGCAAGTATGCTCGCGATTTGGTGTCCGAAGCCCGCGATGGAAAACTCGACCCTGTGATTGGTCGCGACGACGAAATCCGCCGTGTACTTCAGATTCTTTCACGCAGAACGAAGAATAACCCTATCCTCATCGGTGAACCTGGCACAGGTAAGACTGCGATTGTGGAAGGATTAGCACAACGCATCGTTCGCGGTGACGTTCCTGAAAACTTGCGCAACAAACGACTGTTCTCACTCGACATGGGTGCCCTCGTTGCTGGTGCGAAGTATAAGGGTGAATTTGAGGAACGCCTCAAGAGCGTTGTCAACGAAGTCACTGCTGCCAACGGAGATATCATTCTCTTCATCGACGAAATCCACACACTTGTCGGAGCAGGCAAGGGTGAAGGTGCAATGGACGCTGCCAATATCCTAAAACCCGCGCTCGCCCGTGGTGAGCTCCGCAGCATCGGTGCCACTACACTTGAGGAATATCAAAAGTATTTCGAGAAAGACAAGGCATTGGAGCGTCGCTTCCAAACTGTCCTTGTAGACGAACCCACTCCCGAAGATGCCATCTCCATTCTTCGTGGTTTGAAAGAGCGTTATGAGAATCACCACCACGTGCGCATCCAAGACGATGCTTTAATTGCTGCGGTGACCCTCTCTCATCGTTACATCACCGACCGTTTCCTTCCCGACAAAGCCATCGACTTGATGGACGAAGCTGCTGCAAAACTCCGCATGGAGCGCGACTCTCAACCAGAACAGCTCGACGAAATCTCACGCCGTTTGCGACAACTCGAAATCGAACGTGAAGCCATTCGCCGCGAAGCCGAGGTGGCTGCTCAAAATGCTCCTGCTGCCAACGGAGCTGGTGCGACTGCAGAACAAGCGCATCAAGCTAAACTCACCGCTCTCAACCAAGAGATTCAATCGCTCGAGGAAGAAGAACATGAGTTGAAAGGTAAGTGGGAAGGCGAACGCGAGTTGCTGGCAAAGATTCAAGCTCACAAGCAACAAATCGAAAGCCTCAAATACGAGGCAGAACGCGCAGAGCGTGAAGGAGACTATGGCAAGGTAGCTGAGATTCGATATGGCAAGTTGCAACAACTTGAAACGGAGATTGCAGAAATTCACCAACAACTCCAACAACGTCAAGGTGCAGAAGCCATGGTCAAGGAGGAAGTCACCGCCGACGACATCGCAGATGTGGTAAGCCGTTGGACGGGCATCCCCGTGACGCGTATGCTTCAAAGCGAACGTGAGAAGTTGCTTCATCTCGAAGACGAACTTCACGCTCGTGTCATCGGACAAGACGAAGCCATCACCGCCGTAGCCGATGCTGTGCGTCGTAGTCGCGCTGGTTTGCAAGACCCCAAACGTCCCATTGGTTCGTTCATCTTCCTCGGTGCAACGGGTGTAGGTAAGACGGAGTTGGCAAAAGCACTCGCAGAATGTCTCTTCGACGACGAAAACATGATGACGCGCATCGACATGAGCGAATACCAAGAGAAGTTTTCTGCAACGCGTTTGATTGGTGCTCCTCCGGGATACGTAGGTTACGACGAAGGTGGTCAACTCACCGAAGCTGTCCGCCGCAAACCCTACTCTGTCGTACTCTTCGATGAGATTGAGAAGGCACACCCCGACGTATTCAACATCCTCTTGCAAGTGCTCGATGATGGTCGCCTCACCGACAACAAAGGTCGCACGGTGAACTTCAAAAACACCATCATCATCATGACGTCCAACTTGCTCACGGGTAAGGAAACGGAAGTCTTCGGTACAAACGCTGAAGGCGAACACCATATTTCGGAAGCCACTCGAGAGAAATTGGTGAATCAGCTCACGCAACCTCGATTGTCTTCTAATGGCACGCCCATTCCTGGACTACGCCCCGAGTTTGTCAATCGCATCGACGACATCCTCATGTTCCACCCCCTCTCTCGCAACGAAATCGAGCAGATTGTGCGCATCCACATCAAGACCATTGCTAGCCGTTTGGAAGAACAAGGCATCACCCTCCGTGTGAACAACGATGCGATAGCCTTCCTAGCCGAAGAGGGTTACGATCCCGATTTTGGCGCACGCCCTGTGAAGCGCGCACTCCAACAATATCTCCTCAACGATTTGTCCCGCGCCATCCTGGGTGGCACCGTTTCTTCCGCTCAGCCCATCTTGGTGGAAAAACAAGCCGAGGGTTTGGTATTCAAAAACGACTCCGAAGCCTAAACTTTAGAACCCCTCGCTATGTATATATATCATTCCATGATATTTCAACAGAGCGGCTACTTCTCATCCCTTGCATCGTCACAGATGCAGGGGATTTTTTATACCCCACTCCTAAAAGTAAAGTCTTTTTGACGCGCAGTTTTGAGAAACCCTATGTTTTTTCTCCACGCAATTGGCAAAAATCAAATTGTAATCATTACAATCCAAAAATTATTCACCCAAATTTTCCTTCAATTTTGCAAAGTATAGATGTTACAATTTGGAGGTGAAAGAAATTTTGCGCGCCGTTTTTTGCGCACGCACCCCCTATTTTGCGCATCCATGAGTACAATCCAGCCTCTTAACACTATTTTTATTGCAGTTTCTCTACGAAATACTTGCATGATATAGGGATAAAATCGTATTTTTGTGTCGTCTGAGATAAATAACCCGCGATGGATCTCCATCAGCAGTGCAGAAACAGACCTAACAGCAGTGTAAAAATGCAGCACTTGTCTGCATATTCTTTCAGGTTAACCGCCTTCTTTTCTCAGAAAAACTGGCGTTTACTCTTCACTACTGTCCATCTCTTCCACTACTGAGGGAGGTCATCTCAACCAAACAATCACTCCAAACAACAACCATCATGAAACTGACCGATATTGCAGGTAGCTTCGAAGGTAACATCTGGAAGCGCGAAGTAAACGTACGCGACTTCATCCAGTACAACTACACTCCCTATGAAGGCGACGACAGCTTCCTCGCCCCCGCTACAGAGAACACGCTCGCCCTTTGGGACAAATTGAGCGAAATGTTCAAGGTAGAACGCGAGAAGGGTCTCTACGACGTAGAAACTCGTCTTCCCCAAAGCGTAACCACCTATGGTGCTGGCTACATCGACAAGGATAAGGAAGTCGTAGTAGGTCTCCAAACCGATGCTCCCCTCAAGCGCGGTATCTTCCCCAAGGGCGGTGTGCGCATGGTAGAAAATGCACTCAACGCTTATGGCTACGAGTTGGATCCATGGACTAAGGAAATCTTCACCAAGTATCGCAAGACTCACAACGAAGGTGTGTTCTCGGCTTACACTTCCGACATCCGCCGTTGCCGCAACAGCCACGTCATCACTGGTTTGCCCGACGCTTATGGTCGTGGTCGTATCATCGGTGACTACCGTCGTGTTGCTCTCTATGGTGTAGACAACCTCATCGCTGACAAGCAAGCTTATCTCAATCGTCTCGAAATCCAAGAGATGAACGACAAGACGATTCAGCTCCGCGAAGAAACTACTGAGCAAATCAATGCTTTGAAGGAACTCATCAAGCTCGGTGAAGCTTATGGTTTCGATCTCTCTCGTCCTGCTGAAAACGCTCGCGAAGCAGTACAATACGTATATCTCGCTTACCTCGCTGCCATCAAGGACCAAGATGGTGCTGCTATGTCTATCGGTCGTGTGTCTACTTTCTTGGACATCTTCATCGAACGCGACATCAAGGCTGGTAAGCTCTCTGAAGTAGAAGCTCAAGAACTCATCGACCAGTTCGTGATGAAGCTCCGCATCGTGCGCTTCCTCCGCACTCCTGAGTACAACGCTCTCTTCTCTGGTGACCCTGTATGGGTGACTGAATCTATCGGTGGTATGGGCATGGACGGCCGCACCATGGTTACCAAGACCAGCTTCCGTATCCTCCACACCCTCACCAACCTCGGACCTGCCCCCGAACCAAACCTCACTGTGCTTTGGTCTACTCGCCTTCCTGAAAACTGGAAGAAGTACTGCGCTAAGATGTCTATCGCTACCTCTGCTATCCAGTATGAAAACGACGACCTCATGCGTCCTGACTACGGTGATGACTACGGTATCGCATGCTGCGTATCTCCTATGCGCATCGGTAAGCAAATGCAGTTCTTCGGTGCTCGCGCCAACCTTGCTAAGTGCCTTCTCTATGCCATCAACGGTGGTGTCGATGAACTCAACGGCAAGCAAATCTCTCCCCTCTTCCCTGCTATCACTAGCGAATACCTCGATTTCGATGAGGTAATGGCTAAGTTCGAGCAAATGATGAGCTGGTTGGCTCGCGTTTACTGCAACGCCCTCCGCATCATCCACTACATGCACGACAAGTATAGCTACGAAGCACTCGAAATGGCTCTCCACGATGGCGACATCATTCGCACTCGTGCCAGCGGTATCGCAGGTATCTCCATCGTTGCCGACTCACTCGCTGCCATCAAGTTTGGTAAGGTGCGCGTGATCCGTGACGAACGCGGTCTTGCAGTAGGTTTCGAACAAGAAGGTTCTTACGTGCCTTTCGGTAACAACGACGAAGCTACTGACGAACTCGCTGTGATGATCACCGAGAAGTTCATGAACTACATGCGTCAGCACGACACATACCGCGATTCTATCGCCACACAGTCATTGCTCACCATCACTTCTAATGTGGTTTATGGTAAGCACACTGGTGCTACTCCTTGCGGTCGTCCTTCTGGTGTGCCTTTCGCTCCTGGTGCTAACCCCATGAACGGTCGCGACACTAAGGGTGCTGTTGCTTCTCTCGCTTCTGTAGCGAAGTTGCCTTTCCAACACTCTCACGACGGTATCTCTTACACTTGGGCTATCTCTCCTGCCACTCTCGGTAAGGACGAAGCGAGCCGCGAAGCTAACCTCGTGAACCTCATGGACGGTTACTTCACTCCCGACGGTGGTCAACACCTCAATGTGAATGTATTTGACCGCGATCTTCTCTATGATGCAATGGAGCATCCCGAGAAGTATCCTCAGCTCACCATCCGCGTTTCTGGTTACGCTGTGAACTTCATCAAGCTCACTCGCGAACAACAACTCGACGTTATCTCTCGTACCATTAGCGCTAGCTGCTAATCAACATTGCGCCCTCGTTGCGCAATCCCTACGAGAACTCTCTCAGCAAGACACTCATCGCTGCGGCTTGCCCCGGCATTGGGTGTCTTGCCCTTTTTGAGCATAGCCTCAATCCTTCCACACTTTTTCATCCTATTTCCTCATCATGAGTACACCTTCTCCCATCATTGGACGCATACACTCTCTCGAATCCATGGGCACTGTAGATGGTCCTGGCATCCGTTTTGTCACCTTCCTACAAGGGTGCCCCATGCGTTGCCAATTTTGCCACAATCCCGACACTTGGGAAATTGCTGCCAAAACCAAATACGAGATGACCCCAGAAGAACTCATGAGAGAGGTGCGAAAATACAAAAACTTCATTCGCACCGGAGGAGTCACTTGCACAGGCGGAGAACCCTTGGTGCAAGCTGAGTTTGTGGAAGCTTATTTCAAACTTTGTCACGAAGAGGGAATCCACACCGCGCTCGACACAGCGGGTTCTGTATGGAACGAAGCAGCGCGCCGTGCAGCAGCCGAAGCCGACCTCATTCTCTTCGATGTTAAAACCGTGGACGACAGCATCCACAAAGAATACATCGGTGTGACGCGTCAAAACAATGCTCGCTTTTTGGACTATCTCCAAGAAATTGGCAAACCCATTTGGTTGCGTCACGTGGTGGTGCCAGGCATCACCGATAGAGACGACCGTCTGCATGCCGTGGCAGAATATCTAGAGCCCTACACCGTGATTGAGCGTGTGGAAGTGCTGCCTTATCACGTGATGGGGTCGTACAAATATCAGGAGATGGGTCTGAAATATCCACTTGAAGGTGTAGACCCACTCTCTAAAGAGCGTAAGGAGAATGCTCAACGCATCTTTGCCGAACACCTCCCCAACATCACAATTCTCTAGTCAGCCTCCTTTCGATCTTTCTCTCTTTCTAGAATCAATGCTCATCTGCGCAGTCCTTCAGGGCTACGCAGATTTTTTTGCGCCCCTATTTTATATGGGAGGATAAGAGGCGAAAGTGAGAAAAAATCAAAGAAAAGTGCACTTTTTTCTTTAGAAGCACCAGATTATGCAAACTAAACCTTACAATAAAGCACGATACACCTAAAAAAAAGCAGCATTCAAAGTGATGAAAATAATCAAGAAGGCGCTACTACCCTCTCCTGTACAAGCGACTCACTTCAAATGAAGAAAAATAAAGGGTGAGTTTCCTCGCGTACGCGCGCGCATTACCAGCAAACATACACTTTTTGCTTTCACAACCTTCACCGATGGGCGTTGAGTTTTCATAAAAAAGACTTGCAAACCACACTATTTCGCCCCCAAATACGATACCTATCGTTGCCTCTACCAGACGGACTTTCATGCACTTTTGAAGAACGCCGTTCCTAATACTCTCGCATGGCATTGTATTTCAGTAGACTACACCCATTTTTGTGAAGGTTGTGAAAGCAAAAAGTGCAAAAATGTAGGGTGTGCGCGCACGCGCACGCGCGAGAGAGGTGGAAAAGACGAAAATCTGGAGCACGATAAAACACTCCTCTGAAGTGAGATTCATACTTCTCCAAGCATCCAATAAAAACATCGGACGTTTTCCAAAAAACGTTGGACTTTTTCCAAAAAACGTGGGAGATAATTTTAAGAACGTGGGAGATAAATTCTTGAATGTGCGACTATCGTTATGGGCACTTCTAGATAAGTAGAATTTTAGGTGGATAATAGAAGTTTGTATTTGAATGGCAAACTCATCAAAGAAGAAACGCAGAAAGCGACCTTTTGGACTGCCAATAACAATATTTTTTCGCATTCTGAGTTTTGGATAGGTACCACCTATCCCGGAAGTCCTGCCACTGTATGGTAAAATGTGACGTGATACTTTCAAAGAGGTATCACGTCACATTAGTTTCAGTGTAGTTGTGTCTAAGATGATTGGGTGATGATTACAAAAAAAACGCGCAACACTCTTTCGAATGTTGCGCGTTGCGCTTCAGGATGGGCTTGAACCAACGACCCCCTGATTAACAGTCAGGTGCTCTAACCAACTGAGCTACTGAAGCAGGTGTCTTTTTATTTTACTACCGCAGACTTGGTAGTGGCGCTTCAGGATGGGCTTGAACCAACGACCCCCTGATTAACAGTCAGGTGCTCTAACCAACTGAGCTACTGAAGCAGGTCTTTTGCGAAGAGAAAACTGGAGTTTTATTGGCACGAAACCTTGAAAAGTGCGTCCTTATTTCTCGTTTGCAGTGCAAAAGTAGTACTTTATTTCGAATTAAGCACTATCTTTGCAGAGAAAATTTCAAGAAAAAATTGCATGAAGAAAATTTTAGGCGTAGGAAATGCTCTAGTTGACGCCCTCTATAAAATAGATAACGAAAATATAATCAAGCAATTAGGGGTATCGATAGATGGCATGACGCTGATAGATGCTGACCGTAGAAAAAAAATCGTGGAACAGCTCAAAAATGTGCCTTTTGAGTGTCGAACAGGTGGTTCGGCAAGCAATGCGGTGCATTGTGTCGCTGCTCTGGGAGGTGATGCTAGTTTCATCGGTCGCACGGGTAAGGACGACAATGGCAAGTTTTATGCAGAGTCGTGTGCCGAGGCTGGTGTGAAGCCCCTTACCACTATTTCAGAAGATATTCCCACCGGTGTTGCCACCACCTTCATTCTTCCCGATGGACGTCGCACTTTTGCTACTTATCTTGGGGCAGCGGCAACCGTAAGTGCTGAGGATTTGCACGAAGACGACTTTGCGGCTGTCGACTACATGTTTATTGAAGGCTATTTGGTGCAAAATCATGGACTGATCTTGCGTGCTGTGGAATTGGCGCAGCGCAATGGCGTGAAGGTGTGTCTGGATTTGGCATCGTGGAACATTGTGGAAGAAGAGCGTGCTTTCTTTGCTGAACTCTTGCCTAAGATTGACATCGTCTTTGCTAATGAAGAAGAAGCTCAAGCCATGACGGGGGCAACTGGGGCTGCTGCTGCCGAGTGGTTGGCACGCACTTGTGCCATTGCCGTGGTGAAATGCGGAGCCGATGGAGCCGTTGCGGTGGCAGGCGACAAAAAGGTAAGCGTCGCTGCTGAGCGCGTGGCAAAGGTGGAAGACACCACTGGTGCAGGTGATTTCTTTGCTGGTGGATTCCTCTATGAGCATGCGAAAGGTGCTTCGTTGGAGCACTGTTTGCAGATGGGTGCACGCTGTGCAGCTGCGGTGATCCAAGTGATGGGGACGCAGTTGTCCACTGAAACCTGGGCCGAATTGCGCCAAAACAGAGCATAGAAGTGGCAAGCGCAAGGGGAAGTGTCGAAAAAACTCTATTTTCAAAGCCTCACTGCACAGCTATTTCTCAAAAAGGCCGTAACTTTGTAGTCACACACGTGCGTGCGCGAAAGCAAATTCGCCAATGCCTCGTGACGTGGGTGCAGAACCGACACAAAATGATCAAAAGAATTTTTCTCTTTATAACCCTCCTCTTCGGATTCGGGGCGCAGATTTCACTCCAAGCGCAGGAGTCTGACAATTTCAAAACCACAAAGGCTTTGGACATTTTCAATGCGCTCTACGAAGAATTGGAACTAAACTACGTAGATACGCTCGATGCGGAGCAGGTGACGGGTGATGCTATCCGCTATATGCTCAATTGCCTTGACCCCTACACCGAATTTTACAAAGCTTCTCGCACCGATGAACTGAAAACCCTCACCACCGGAAAGTATGCCGGCATAGGGTCGCCGATTCGCTACCACAAAGGGAGCGATCGCTGCGTCTTTGACGGACCTTATGTGGGAATGCCTGCTCAGACAGCAGGTTTGCGCACTGGTGATATCATCATGAAAATCAATGATAAAGAGGTGGGGGTCTGTGGAAAACAAGCAAAATCGGACTATTCTAGCAAGATTTCCAACCAACTGCGTGGAGAAGCTGGCACGTCGCTGACCGTCACCGTGAAGCGTCCGATGCACGAGAAGTTGTTGCGCTTCCGATTGAAGCGACAGTTGATCAAACAACCTTCGGTGCCCTTTGCGCAACTTTTGCCCAACCATGTGGGATATGTGGTGATGACGGGCTATCGCGACGATACGACTCATGATTTGCGCCAAGCCATTGAACAACTAAAAACGCAGGGAGCACAACGTCTGGTGCTGGATTTGCGCGGCAATGGTGGCGGACTGATGAATCAGGCTGTAGATGTGGTGAATCTTTTCATCCCCAAAGGCAAAAAGGTGCTAGAGATGCGCGGAAAGGATCCCGAACAGAATGCCATTCTCAAAACCAAACAGGCTCCGCTCGATGCAGACATCCCCATGGTGGTGTTGGTGAATTACGGCACTGCCTCGGCTGCTGAAATCACTTCGGGTACGCTGCAAGATTATGACCGCGCAGTGATTGTGGGACAGCGCACCTATGGTAAGGGACTTGTGCAGTCGCAACGAGAATTGCCTTACAACACGATGCTCAAACTCACCACGGCAAAGTATTACATCCCCTCTGGACGCTGTGTGCAGGCTTATGATTTCAAAAATCGTGGCGCTGATGGACAACCTAAGCACTTGCCCGATTCGCTCTGCAAAACTTTCAAGACGAGCAACGGTCGCTTGGTGAAAGATGGTGGTGGCATCACCCCCGATGTGGCTGTGACCCCCGATTCGCTGCCTGACATGCTCGATGATCTTGCTCTCTCTGAGGAGTTTTTCGACTATGTGGTGAAATACCTCAACACCCATCGCGAATTGGCACCTGCAGCGTCATTCAATATCTCTGATGCAGATTTCCAAGATTTCCTATCTTTCATGGAAAAAAGTTCCTTCACCTACAACACGCAGACGAAGCGCATGCTGGATTATCTGAAGAAATGGGCAGACTATGAGGGATATAGCGACAGCATTCAGACCGAGTTGAAAGCATTGTCCACGAAACTTGCTCCAAACGTGGCAGCCGACTTGCGTCGCTGGCAGAAGGAGGTGCGCGAATTGTTGGAATACGCGATCGTTTCCTCGCACTATGGGCTGCAAGGTGCTTATGCTTACAAACTGCGCAATGATAAAGAATTGACGCTCTCTACAGAGATTTTACTCGATAAAGACCGATACCACAAGTTGTTGCGCAAATAAACGCAATCTCTCATTCCTCATTTATACATTCATCTCACAACACCCCTCCTCTCATGAAGATCCTTCTCCTTGGTTCCGGTGGTCGCGAACACGCACTTGCCTGGAAAATCGCCCAAAGTCCTAAAGTTGAGCAACTTTTCATTGCACCAGGCAACGCTGGCACGTCCAGTGTAGGCGAAAACGTGGACATCGCTGCCACAGATTTTGATGCCCTTGCAGACTTCGTCGTGAAGCAGCAAGTGGACATGGTGGTTGTCGGTCCGGAAGATCCATTGGTGAAGGGTATCTACGATGATTTCCTCTCTCGCTCGGCTACGGCACACATCCCTGTCATTGGTCCTTCAAAGGCAGGCGCAGTGCTCGAAGGTTCAAAGGACTTTGCCAAAGCCTTTATGCAACGTCACGGCATTCCCACCGCAGCTTATCAAACCTTCGATGGCACACAAGTGGAAGCTGGTTGCGAATTTTTGGCAACACTCTCCGCTCCCTATGTGTTGAAGGCCGACGGTCTCTGTGCTGGTAAGGGTGTGCTCATCCTCCCCACGCTCGAAGAAGCTCAAAAAGCACTCAGAGAAATGCTCGGCGGTCAGTTTGGCAATGCTTCAAGTCGCGTGTTGATTGAAGAATTCTTGTCTGGCATCGAATGCTCTGTGTTTGTGCTCACCGACGGAGAGCACTATAAGATTCTCCCCGAGGCAAAAGACTACAAGCGCATTGGAGAAGGCGACACCGGACTCAACACCGGTGGCATGGGTTCGGTGACTCCCGTCCCCTTCGCTACGCCAGAGTGGATGGCACGAGTGGAGCGCGAAATCATTCGTCCCACTGTAGAAGGTTTGCGCTCAGAGGGGATTGTCTACAAAGGCTTCATCTTCTTCGGACTCATCAACTGCGACGGACAACCCAAGGTGATTGAATACAACTGCCGCATGGGTGACCCCGAAACCGAAAGTGTGATGCTCCGTATCAAGAGCGATTTGGTAGACCTCCTCGAAGGTGTAGCAGAAGGCAATCTCGATCAACGTGAAATCACCTTTGACGAACGTGCAGCTATCTGCGTGATGTGCGTGAGCGGTGGCTATCCCGAGGCTTACGACAAAGGATTCCCCATCTCAAACGCTGAAGTAGAAGGAAGTGTAGTCTTCCATGCTGGTACGACGCTCAAAGACGGACAACTCGTCACTGCTGGCGGTCGTGTCATCGCTGTGAGCTCTTACGGAGCCACTCGCGAAGAAGCACTTGCCAAGTCGATGCGTGGTGCCGAACAAATCCAATTTGAGAAGAAGTATTTCCGTCGCGACATTGGATTTGATTTGTAAATCCTTTTCCGCAACAGAATATACTGAGCAGTTATTCGGATTTTCAGTGAATTTTCTCGGAAGCTCCTTGTGATTTCTCGGAAGCTCCTTGCAGCTCTGATAATTCCACTACTCGACAGCCCCTCCCCCCTAATCCTTCCCATGCGCTCACAGTCATTTCGCATTCGCGTTTCAGAAAGCATGATTTCTCTACCGATATTGGTAGTGCTTGCTTCCGTCATCTGGATGATTCCCGACATCCAGAGTGTAGCGTTGTGGGGAGGATTGGCGGCAGTAGGAATGATGACTTACGTCATGATAGCGTGGAACACGCAGTATCAGCTCATACGTGTGCGATCGCGCATGATCAGTATCTCATTCCTCTATGTCTATCTTGCGTTTCCTCAGCTCCATGCTCTAGGAATTCACTTCTTTCCTGCGGCTTGTTTGCTCGGTGCCTACTTCCTGCTTTTCCGCACTTATGGAGTTTATGCACCGCAAGGCTACTTTTTTCACGTATTCTTCCTCGTTGGATTGGGAAGTGTTGCGTTTCCTCCGCTTTTATTGCTGGTGCCGTTTCTCTTCTTCTCCTCCGAACGTCATCTTCGTGCGCTCACCAGCAAATCCGCTATGGCAGCATTACTAGGATTGTCGCTACCTTATTGGTTGTTGCTCCCAGTTTTTCTGTTTGCGCGCGAATGGTTAGCTCCTTATCTTGCGATATGGGATTTCAGTCAACTGACTGCATTGCCAGATTTCAGCCACGTTCCCCTCTCGCAGTGGGTGGGGAGTGGACTTTTCTTTTTCATCAGCGTGGTGAGTTTGGTGCATTTCTTGCGCACCGCCTACAATGATAAAATCCGCACGCGCCAATACTACTATCTCCTCCTATTGCAAGTGCTGCCACTGGCGTTGATTCATTTCGCTTTGCCGCAGCATTTCAACACCACTTTGCCGTTATGTTTGGTTACACTTGCCCCTTTGGTCGGACACTACTTTGCGCTTGCCAAAGGTCGCGGCATGAATCTGTGGTTCATCCTTTGGCTGCTTCTCTTTCTCCTACTTGGCATTGCCAACTACCTTGATTTATGGACGTTATTATCCACTTTTTGATTGAACACGGGCTTTGGGGCATGTTTATCGCCGCCTTCTTTGCCGGTAGCATCCTACCTCTAGCCTCTGAAGTTGTGTTGTCTGCACTAGTTGCAGCGGGAGTAGCCCCTTTAGAACTGCTTATCGTTAGTACCATTGGCAACACCCTCGGTTCTGCCACCAACTACGGCATCGGACGTCTCGGACGTGAAGACATGATAGAGCGTTATCTTCGCGTCAATTCACAAGCGTTAGAGCGTGGCAAACGCTATGTTCATCGTTTTGGATATTGGGGAGGGCTCCTTTCTTGGATACCCATCCTTGGATCTCTCATCACCATCGCCCTCGGTTATTTGAGAGTAAACTTGCCTCTCACCCTCCTCATGCTCACTTTAGGTAAATTTCTCCGCTATTGTTTGGTGATTATCGCCACCGAAGGAGTACAATCTTTTTTGTAAATCTACCCCTTGGTTTATGCGTTTCAGACTCCACCACTTCTTTCTCCTACTTTTGCCCTTCCTCTTTGGTTCTTGTCGTGACGTGGTTAGCGATCGCCCCGTCATCACGGTGAGCATCGAACCTTTGCGCTACTTTGTGCAAAGCATTGGAGGCGAAAAATTCCAAGTCAACACCCTCGTTCCTGCCGGAGCGAGTCCAGAAACCTACGAGCTCACTCCCCAACAAGTGGTGCAAACCAGCGACAGCCGCGCCTATTTCTGCATCGGCACGCTTGGATTTGAACAAGCACGTTTGCAAAAGCTCACAGAAAATGCCCCTAACCTATTGGTCGTCAACAGCTCCGATAGCATTGCCCTCCTTCAAGACGACCATAGTCACAGTCATCCTCAGGGGCATATCGAAGGCATTGATCTACACACTTGGATCTCAGCTACCTCGGGCAAGCAAATTGCTCACAATGTGTTGCGTGCTCTCTGCCAAGTAGACAGTGCCAATGCCGAGTTTTATCAGCATCGCCACGACAGTTTGGTGCAACACATCGATTCGATAGATGGAGAAATCCGTCAAATCCTCCGTCCACTCGCCCATCGCACCTTTATGATCTACCATCCCGCTTTGGGATACTTCGCTCGTGACTACGGCCTCCAGCAAGTCGCGGTAGAACAAGATGGTCGTGAACCCTCTGCCGACCGTATGCAGCAACTCATCCTGCAAGCGCAGCGCAACAATGTGCAAGTGATTTTCATCCAAGAAGAGCATGCAGGCCGTGCCGCACGTCGCATCGCCGAAAGCACAGGCGCACGCATCGTCAGCATCGCCCCCCTTTCTGTCGAGTGGGACAAACAAATGCTCCACATCGCTCGAACCCTCGTACAGCCTCCTCAGTAATGTCCACCCTCATCACCCTCAGCGACGTCAGTTTCTCCTACGATCGTCGTCGCGACATCCTCTCCCACTTCTCACTCTCCATCGAAGAGCGAGATTTCATCGTTTTGCGTGGAAAGAACGGTGGGGGAAAAACCTCCCTTCTCAAAATCATCAGCGGCCTGCTCACCCCCACGAGCGGCAAAATCCGTCGTGCAGAAGGACTCACCACGGGCTATCTTCCTCAGCATCGCAGCATCGACCGTCAATTCCCCATCACCGTCTTTCAGACCGTGCGCAGTGGGTTGCAATGCAGCATGCCTTGGTGGAAACCCTTCGGAGCATCGGAGCGCGCCACGACCCTTTCCACCCTCGAGTCGCTCAATCTCATTGAACTTGCCGACCGTCCCATCGACTCCCTGAGCGGAGGTCAATGGCAACGCACCCTTTTGGCACGCGCCTTGGTGAGTTCGCCGCAGTTATTGCTCCTCGATGAGCCAGACACCCACCTCGATTCGACCACGCGTCAAGAACTCTATGACACGCTACTCAAAGAGCACCAAAATCGTGCAATAGTGGTGGTGAGTCACGATGCTCATTTCCCCCTTCCAGAGGGCGCACGTATGTTAGAAATCGGATAAATAAGTCCTGTAAAGCATAATCTGTGTACAGAAAGACGTGATATTCAAAAAGTTTTACTATATTTGCAGCACCCACCCAGCCCTTTGCGGAGGTGGGTGCGCTTTTATTTCGAATCATCCAACATAAGTTATCAGATGAAAAAAACTCTACTTTTCGCTGCTCTGCTTGCATTCGCTGTGCAAGGTCAGGCTCAACGCACCACTCGTAATGCCTCTTACGATGTAACCAACTCAAAGGCATTGGGTGTCAACCTCCTTTTGGGTACTAACAACAGCAACTTTGGTGTCGGTGCTAAGTATCAGCACTTCATCACGGACAACATCCGTCTCGAAGGTTCGTTTGGCTACTATTTCCCTTCAAATGGCATTTACGCTTGGGATATCAATGCCAACGCACACTACGTGTTCCGCCTTTCACCTAAGTTTGCCGTATATCCCCTCGTTGGTTTCTCTTACGCAAACTGGGGTCTTAAGCTCGGCATTCTCGATAACACCACAGTTTACAATCATGAAGGTACTCTTGGTGCTAACTTCGGTGGTGGTGTGCAATACTTCCTCACTGACAATGTGTTTGTAAATGCTGAAGCACGCCAACAAGTGCTTTCAAGCAACTACTCACAAGCTAATCTCTCTGTCGGTATTGCTGCTCGTTTCTAAGCAACTACTTCTTTCCACATTTGCTTCGCGCACCCTTCTTTCTCGCTCATCGCTGCGCGAAAGAAGGGTGCGCTTATTTTGCCTGGCACAATTCTAGTTCGTAAAGACGCCATTTCCTCCCTTACCTCTGATATCTCCTTTATTAACCGCGCTCTGACTATGAAAGCCCTCCTTCTCATTTTAGGATTATGCTGCACGCTTCTCCTGCCTGCACAGACCATCGTGCGCGGAATGCCCCTTCTTTCTTGGGATCAATTTGTGGAAGAATATCTCGAAAGCCGAGGGGTGGATGAGGATAGCCCTTCCCCCATCGACCGCGGGGGCACGACGCTCGACTTTCTCGAAGATCAGCATCAGCATCCCCTCAACATCAACCTTGCCACACGCCAACAACTCCTCGATCTCTCCTTGCTCACTGCAGCGCAGGTGGACTCATTGTTGGCTTATCGTAGTCGCTTGCGCGCCTTTGCTTCCCCCTCCGAGCTCATGATGGTGCATGGCATAGAGGCGCAGCAGCTGCGCTGGCTCAGTCTTTTTGTTGAAGTGGGAGACACCTTGCGTGCGCAGCCCGATTGGCGACAACAGTGGCAGGCAGCACGCCACACTCTCGAATATCGTGCCCAGTTGCCCCTTCCCCGTTCGCCTTTGTTTGGTGGTAATCTTCGTCATCCCGTCGATGAAAAGCACCGCTTTCTCGGACTCCCTTGGAGCAACACACTCCGCTATCGCGTGCAGTCGCGCGAACCGTGGAGAGCTGGCCTCACCTTCGATCACGACATCGGAGAACCGTTTGCCGCCTATCGCAATCTGCCCTTTGATCATACCTCCTTCTTTATCGAAAAACACAACATCTCGGCTCAGCGCCAAATCATCTTGGGCGACTATCATGTCCAGTTTGCCCAAGGACTCCTCATTGGACATCGTTTTGGCAGCTTCATTCAACCTTATTTTATAGATCTTCCGCGACATCTCACGCGCATCACCCCCAACACCTCCACCGATGAGACGCATTATCTGCGCGGAGCAGCCTGGCAACAACAAACGGGACATTGGCAATGGACAGCCTTTGCGAGTTATCGCGCATTGGATGCGAGTTTTGAAGACGGAGAGGTGAAGTCTATCTATGAAAACGGCTACCACCGCAATCGACTAGAGCTCTCCCATCGCAGCACATTAGGGCACTATCAACTAGGGGCGCATGCTGCGTGGAAACAGCCACAAACTGAATGGGGTGTTGGCATTTTGGGGAATCACTTTTCTCAGCCTTTTCCAGAAAACAAAACCGCGCGCGGTGTGCCCTCTCCCATGGTCGGAAACAATGCGTTGGCGATGAGTGTGGACTTTGCCCACTATGCGCGCCGATGGAGTCTGCAAAGCGAGGGAACACTAGATGCGTCTGGAGGAACTGCCTTTGCTGCCTTCTTGCGCTGTCAACTCACTGCGTCCGACATCCTGCTGCTCCAACTGCGACACTTCAGTGGGCACAACATTGCGCCTTCTGCTCGCACCTTTCAACAGGGCAGCAAAGTGCAAAATGAAATGGGGCTGCTTCTTGGCTACGAAACTGCGCGCTGGCGCAAACTCCACTGGCAAAGTTTTGCCCAGATCTACCACCATCCTCTTCCCACTTGGCGCGCTTCCGCTCCGTCTTCCGGACTGGTGCTACAAACTCTCTTCACCTACGCTCCGCATCGTGCGGAACAGTGGGCTTTGCGCTATCGCCTCACGTCAAAGCAACAAACCATTCCACAGCATGCACCTCTGCTGCAGTGGGTGATGCGTCAGTCGCTCCGCCTACAACATCAGTATAGCTCTGGAGCGTGGATGTGGCAGACCAACCTTGATGGTGCCATGACGCGACAGCAAGTTTCGAGCACTCCCCACCTTGGGGCAATGCTTTCGCTGCGTCTGCGCTATGCTCCCCAGACTGTTTGGCACGCCTCTGCCTTTGTGGGGGTGTTTTCTGCTGAGCGTTTTGACGCGCGACTCTTTGTCTACCAACCGCAACTGCCAAGCACCGGAGCTTTTCCGAGTTTTTATGGAAAAGGTTGTTCCGGAGTGGCTGTCGCGTCGTGGACCCCATCTCGCGCTTGGGCGCTCTCTGCTCGTCTTGCGCTGACCCACCACTGGAGTCGCCCACTTTCATCCAACACTTCAGGCTTCGATGCTGCTCCCACTTTGTCGTTGCATGGAGGACTGTGGTTGCGCTATCGTTTTTGACCACCTCTATTTTCTTAGTACTTCAATTTCTGTTGTACCGAAGGGGATAAACGGACAGGACAAAGTTCTTTAGGGAAATGTTGGTTGTGAGTATAGGATACCTTGTGTGGTTTTCTATAGAATCTTGTAGAACGCTCAAATTACGTGGGAGATATTCAAAAAAATCTCCGACGTTTTGAGAAAAATCTCCGACGTTTTTGGGAAAAAGTCCAACGTTTTTTGGAAAACGTCCGACATTTTAGTTAGCTTCTCGGAGGAAATCTGTTCTCACTTCCGAGAACCATTTTGAGTGCTCCAGATTTTCGTCTTTTGCACCTCTCTCGCGCGTGCGCGTGTGCGCGCACACCCTACATTTTTGCACTTTTTGCTTTCACAACCTTCACAAAAACGGGTGTAGTCTACTGAAATACAACGCAATGCGAGGGTATTAGGAACGATGTTCTTCAAATGAGCACCAAAGTCCGTCTGGTAGAGGCTATGAAAGGTGCCATATTGGAGGGCGAAAGAGTGTGGTTTGTCAGTCAATTTTATGGAAACTCAATGCCCATCGGTGAAGGTTGTGAAAGCAAAAAGTGTATGTTTGCTGGTAATGCGCGCGCGTATGCGAGGAAACTCGGAGCTCAAGCAAGTACTTATTTTCTCTATTTTCGCGCCAGAAGCACGAAAACAAGAAAAACACATTAAGCACACCCCAAATCTCCCCCGAAAACCTCGCTAAACCCGCCACAAAGCTAAAAGAGCTTAAGAAACAGAATATCGAAACATTCTTTACGATAAAAAGCGACTGAATTAACCTCCTTCAACCCACATATAGAAGGGTGCCATGAGGGTAGGCACAACAAAAAACCACCCTACAACTTTCGTTGAAGAGTGGTTATCGTACTCCGAGCCGGGGTCGAACCGGCACAGGTTTCCCTATCGGTGTTTGAGACCGACGCGTCTACCGATTCCGCCATCGGAGCATCATTCAGCACTTGTAGTGCGAACGTGATGCAAAAGTACTACTTTTTTATCTATCCACCAAACCTTTACACGAAAAACTTTATCACACCATGTATTTCTCCCTTATTCTCTTCGTTATTTCATGCTTTATCGTTATATTCGCTGTACTCAATTTACATCATTTTTCCATGAGAACTCACGATTATTGCATCATACTGGCAGGCGGTCAAGGTCGTCGATTGTGGCCCGTGAGCCGCGCTCAACACCCCAAACAGTTCATCGACTTCTTCGGGGTGGGACGCACGCTCTTGCAGCTGACTTTCGACCGCATCGCACGCTTCATTCCCCTTCAAAATATCTACGTTTCTACCTTCACAGACTATGTGCCATTGGTAAAAACGCAACTTCCCGAACTCGAAGACGCTCAAATTTTGGCAGAACCTGCCCAGTTGTCCACGGCACCAGCCGCAGCTTGGGCATCGTGGTACATCAGTCAGCGCGATCCCGAAGCCTGCATTGTGGCTTCGCCTGCCGACCAGTTCATCACCAACGAGGCTGCCTTTGAGCAAGAATTATTGCAGGGTTTGGACTATGTGCGTGAACATCCTCAGTTTTTGGCGATGAGCGTCAAAGCCACCACTCCCAACACGGCTTATGGCTACCTACAAAAGGGCAATAGCATCGACCAAAAACGCTTCATGCGTAAATCCTTCACCGAAAAACCACCAATTGAATTTGCTAAGACCTTCGTGTCGAGCGGCGAATTCTTGTGGAACACAGGGCTTTTCCTCTGGCACGTGCAAACGATGGCGAGCCACGTGCCTCAACTCCTACCCGGCATCGGGCTGAGCGCGGTGGAGTTCTCAGAAAAGGAAGCCAAGCTGGCACTTCAACGCTACTACCCTGCTGCGGAATACAACAGCATTGACGCTGTGCTCCTCGATCGCGACTTGCCCACAGTGGTGCAAGAATGCTCTTTCGGATGGCGCGATGTGGGTTCATGGCCCGTGATGAAGGAGGTACAAGACACAGATGCTGATGGCAACGCCACCGTGGGTGGTGCTGGTGTGATTTTCCAAGGCACGAGCCACACTTTGGTGCATCTGCCGCAAGGCATCGGCGCTGTGGTGCGCGGACTCGAGGGCTATGTGGTGGCACTCGAGGGCAATATGCTCATGATTACACCGACCGACGAACCTGCTCACACGCGACAACTTGCCGACGCTGCCCAACTTCGTCTAGGACAAGAGTTTGGATAATGACCGATTTGGGATTATTGTTTGGTGCGACGGCTCCTCCCTTCCATAGAAGAGCAGGAAAATAGCCCCTTAGCCTCAAAACATAAAGTGACCGCTGAAACTCATGAGTTTCAGCGGTCACTCTATTTAAGAGAGCGCGGGGGTAACTAAAATCCCAACTTGAGTTGCCCCGTCAGGTCGTCCATGATGTCCGTCTCCGTTTGTGCAGGGGTAGGAGCATCTTGTTGCAATTCATCGTCCTCCTCCGCAGAATCATTTGTCTCAGCCGGAGGTTCGGGGAATCGAGTGGGCTCGAGCTGCTCCACCTTCGCCACATTAAAGGTCGTCACGCGCTTACCTTTCGCCTTGAATCCTTTCACAGCAATAAACTCTTCTGCATCCACCACAAGGGGTTCGCGGAAATCGTCGGGAGCCGCAAAGCTCACTTGGAAACGTGGGAAGGCTTGGTCGGTGAGTGCCACAAACTTGCAGTTGGGGTTGTCGCCCATGAAGTTTTGGTGACGCGTCTGCGAGGCACGTTCAAAATTGAATCTCTTGATGTAGAGATTATTGTCATTGTCCGCATCATAGAGCACAGCCGTCCACACCTTGGTTTCGTCGAACTTTTCCACACGCATGAGCCCAGTGCTCTCGTAGTGATTGTTGGGGTCGAAATTGGTCGTGTAGAAATCGCCATTATCGAGCACCACAAGCACCAAGTCGTCGCTGTGGAATTCGCCCAAATAGTCGCCACGCTCGTCGAAGTTGAGACGTTGCACATCGTGATCAAACCACACCTTGCGCCCTCCCAATGTGGAGGCACCATGAGATTTGAGCGTGATTTTGTGCACATCAAGTCGCGTGAGAAGATTACCACGCGAACCGCGACCTTTGACAGCCAATTCACTGAAGCTCTTTTCAAAAAAGATGCGACGCAGTTTGGGATTGGGTTTCAAAGTCACCTTAATTACTTCGGCTTCTCCATTCGGATTGGCAGTGAAATAGTGGATTTTGGATCCTGGCGTGCCTTGGGTGACATCATACTCGCGATCGTGGGTGATGCTCGTCACGTTAAATCGCTTGACATAGTAGGCACCGTCTTTTCCATCGCGATAAGCCACATTATAAACTGTGCGCTGGTCGTTCTTCTTGAAGACCGCAATGTGTACAATCTCGGCTTTCTTCTTCTCAGCTTTGGAGCGTTCTGTCTCACCGATGTACACCTTCTCAGCCACTCGCGTCACCTTGTAAGTACCATCACGATAGAAGATGATGACGTCGTCGATGTTGGAGCAATTCTCCACAAACTCATCCTTCTTCAGAGAGGTTCCCATGAAGCCATCGGCACGGTTCACATAGAGTTTCTCGTTGGCTTCCACCACTTTGGCAGCTTCGATGGTGTCGAACGAGCGAATCTCCGTACGGCGGGGGTGTTCGGCTGCATAACGGTCGTAAATGGTGGTGAACCAATCGATGGTGACCTCCGTGAGATGCGCGAGATCGTGCTCTATCTGCGCCAGTTCTGCCTTGATGCGGGCAATGAGTTCATCCGCCTTGGCTTTGTTGAACTTGAGGATGCGTGCCATCTTGATTTCCAAGAGACGCAAGAGGTCTTCGCGCACCACTTCGCGCACGAAATCAGCCTTAAAGGGTTCGAGACGGCTGTCGATGTGCGCTAAAGCAGCATCGATGTTCGCCGCATTCTCGTAGGCTTTATCCTTATAAATGCGTTCGTCGATGAAGATGCGCTCGAGCGACGCAAACATCATGCTTTCGAGGAGTTCTGCACGGCGGATTTCGAGTTCGCGCTTCAAGAGAGCCTTGGTGTTTTCCACATTGCTCTTGAGCACTTCTTTGACGGTGACGAATCGGGGAGTGTCTTTGTCGATGATGCAGCAGTTGGGCGAGATGCTCACTTCGCAGTCGGTGAAGGCATAGAGCGCATCGAGGGTCTTATCGCTCGACACACCGGGTGCGAGGTGAATGAGAATCTCCACATTCTCAGCAGTGAAGTCTTGGATTTGGCGGATTTTGATGCGTCCTTTGTCAGCTGCCTTCTTGATGCTTTCGCAGAGGCTATCGACTGTCTTACCATAAGGTAGCTCGGTGATGGCAATGGTTTTGCTATCACGTTTTTCCACAAGTGCGCGCACCTTGACCGCTCCTCCTCGAAGTCCATCATTATAGCGAGAAACGTCGATGAGACCACCAGTTTGGAAGTCGGGATAGAGGGTGAAATCCTCACCTTTCAGGTAGGAAATGGCAGCTTGGCAGAGTTCGCCAAAGTTGTGGGGCAAGATTTTTGCACTCAATCCCACCGCAATACCTTCTGCTCCTTGCGCCAAAAGAAGGGGGAACTTCACGGGCAAGGCAACTGGTTCTTTGTTACGTCCGTCGTAGGAGAGTTTCCACTCTGTAGTTTTAGGATTGAACAATACATCGAGGGCAAACTTGGTGAGTCGTCCTTCGATGTAACGCGGAGCAGCAGCCTCATCTCCCGTGAGGATATTTCCCCACGAACCTTGGCAATCGATGAGGAGATTTTGACGTCCCATCTGGGTGAGAGCATCTACGATAGAGGCATCACCGTGGGGGTGAAATTTCATGGTTTCACCAGCAATGTTTGCCACCTTGTTGTAGCGACCATCGTCCATGCGCTTCATGGTGTGAAGGATGCGACGCTGCACAGGTTTGAGACCATCGTAGAGATGCGGCACAGCACGCTCCAAAATCACATAGGAAGCATAGTCTAGAAACCAGTTTTGGTACATCCCGGTGAGAGGGTGCACATTCACTGTTTCATCTTGTTTCATCTCTGCTGGGTCAAAATCCACGGCGACTTCCGCGTCTTCCGAGTGGAGCGCGGTGTTGGTGTCTTCTGCTGTGGCGTTGGGCTCAGCGTTAGGGCATTGCATTGCGTCGTTAATGGGCTGTTCTTCCTGCATCGTTAGTGGTTATCGTTTCGTCGTTGGAGATAAGGGCATTCTGCCTCTAGGCAAAGTTACTGATTTTTCGGGAGATGCCAGGAATTTTACCACGGCTTTATCGTATTTTAGTTAGGATTCCGCTGTTTAGCCTCTTGTGGAGCGGGAAATTAGCGGTGTGAACCCAAGGGAGTTCGGAGAAAATGCTTAACTTTGCACTCGTGCAACGATTACTCCCTCTCTGCCGTGCACTCTGGTGGCTTTGCTCACTATTGCCGCTCCGACTGCACTATTTTTTTGCCGATGTGCTAATTTTTCCGCTGGTGTTTCATGTGTTGAAATATCGGCGCGCACTCGTGCAACGTCAATTGGCTGAGGCTTTCCCTACGCGGTCTGCGGAAGAACGTGCCCAGATAGAGCGCGATTTCTACCACTGGTTTGCCGACTATGTCGTGGAAACGCTCAAACTGATGTCAATTTCGCGCAAGGAGCTCTACCGCCGTATGGATTTTGTCAATCTTCATGAGGTGCTTCGGGAGTTGCGCAATGGAGAGCATCAATTTGTGTTTCTCTATCTGGGACACTTTGGCAACTGGGAATGGGTTTCCTCACTTCCGCTTTGGAGCGATGGGGGCATCCATTTCGGACAAATTTACCATCCTCTCCACAGTCCGCTCATGGACGAGCTTTTCTTACACGTTCGCGGTAGAATGGGGGCTACAAATATCGCGATGAAAGAGACGCTTCGCACGATTTTATCGTGGAAGAAAAACGAAGAGAAGGGGATGATTGGTTTTATTTCGGATCAATCTCCGAAGTGGGAAGCGATGCACCATTGGTGCGATTTTCTGCACCACGAGACTTCCTTCTTCACGGGTGCGGAAAAGATTGGACAAAAAGTGGGTGCACGCTACTATTATCTGGACATCACTCGTCCCCACCGCGGAGAATATCGCGCTGAACTCATAGAATTGAAGGCTGGTTTCCAAGATAGCTCTGAAATAAACGGAGCGGATGAAGCAAACGGAGCAGATGACGCGAAGACCGCAACGCCTTCGCCCTTCCCTATCACCGATGCTTATGTACAAGCCTTAGAAGCGAGTATCGAAGCGCATCCTCACCTCTGGCTCTGGACACACAACCGCTGGAAACGTACCAAGAAGGAGTGGGATGAGCGTCAGAGAAAGAATACAACTCAGTGAACCTTGGGTTTACGAAACACCACAATGATAGATGAGTTTTTCGGATTCATCACAACTTTATAACATCATCTAGTATGATAAAAACGCCTGTTGCTTTTTTCTTTAATGCCGAGTTTCCCGGCGGTGGTACCGGAAAGATTTGTCTTGATATTGTGGAACAGCTGGCGGCTTATGGGCATCCCATCACTTTATATTGTTACAAGGCCCCCACCACTCGTGGTTCTTTGGATTATGAGGTGATAGAAATCCCCCATAAACCCAACCAGAAGATGAGAAAAACAGAAGCAGAAGCTCTGCCATTTCTCATCAAATCGCTCAGAGAACGCAATATACAACTTTGTTTTATCCCAGGTTTTTACTATCGCTACACGAAAGAACTACGTGAAGCGTCTGGTTGTAAAATCATCTATAGTCTACACAGCATTCCTTTCTGGGAAAGTATTGCAAAAATCAGCAAACTGAAGGCGTTGGCTTTGACAAGTCCTGGTCGTATGCTGCGCTGGATGTTTCACGATTTCTGGAAAATACACGTTTTTCAGGTCTACAAGAAAAGACAATTTCGCCGCTACCTCACTCGTCTTCACGAAGTTGATGCTTACACTGTGCTCTGCGAGGGATATCGAAAAACATTATTGGATACATTTTCTTTTGACAAGACGTTGAAAGAGAAAATCAAGGTGTTGCACAATGGCAGTAAACTCGTGGCGTCTCCGTCGTCTCAGAAAGACAAAGTGATTTTATTTGTGGGACGCATTGAATTTGCGGACAAACGTCCTGAAAGACTATTACAGGTGTGGGAAAAAGCATATCAGCAACTCCCAGATTGGGAACTCAAATTTGTGGGGGACGGACCTTTCCGTAAGAACTTGGAAATTCTCGCTCAGAAACTTGCATTGCCGCGCATTACTTTTGAAGGCTATAAAGAGGATGCTACGCCATACATGGATAAAGCAGCCATTTTATGTCTGACTTCCACCTTTGAAGGATGGCCACTCGTGATTACTGAGGCGCAAATGTGCGGAGTAGTGCCCATGGGGTTTGATGTTTGCGATGGAATGCGCGAACAAATGGCGCCTCAATGGGAGAATGGGGTTATCATTCCTCCTTTCGACATTGACGCTTTTGCAGCAGCTTTGGTGAAACTGGCACAAAACCATGAGTTACGAGAAAGAATGAGCGAAAGCGTGCGTACTCAAGCGGCTCGTTACTCTCTTGAAGCTGCAGCAAAGGAATATGAACAACTGATTGAACAACTCACAATCAGTCGATAAAGAGCAAGTTTCTTAGAGAAACCAACAACACTCTTGCAATATCCAGTGATTTTGCAAGAGTGTTGTTTTATATTGGGAGATATTCTTAGGGAATGTTTTTGTATTCGGGTAAACGTTGTGCCATTATTACTTCTTCGACAACCTATCATACCAAAGTTTGAGGAGTTGCGGATGATGAGATGAAAATTTGCGTGCAAACATATAGGGACTATTCACTAACAAATCATAGTCTTCACTATCAAAGATGTGAGGATGCCCGTCTTTTTCTCGCGACCAATCTATAAAACGCTGTGTACATTCATTGGATACGGCATTTTTGGCATAAAGACGTTCAGCAAAAGGTGAAGACATAATCACCGTCTGCTTATAGAGCTCATCAGGACAAAAGGTGTGACTAAAGGTATCTAACACTTCATCAGAGTGTTTCACCAGATATTCACAAAAGTCGTGTGTAAAACTACCCCACTGCGAACCGTAATAGAACTTCTGCTTGAGAGAATAACGACGATAACGAGCAATTTTCTCCACACCTAAGACACTTTTACTTAGGATTTTCTTGAACACCTCAGAGAGAGCCTTCTTACGTTTGCACAAAGCTCGCAAAAAGAGATAGTGACGACTGACTCGCTTAAAAGCTACACACATGGAGGCATCGTCAAATCCGCAATGCAGAAACTCTTTTCCTTGATGTTTCGCAAAAAAAGCGTGAATTTCATCTTGCGATTTCAAAGGAAGATCCACCCCTGAAAGCAAATGATAGTAGGCATAAGGCGATTTTTGTTGCAAAGCTGCCGAAAAAAGCAATAATTCTGCGCGTACGATGCTCACTTGTCCCCATTCGGGTTTCACACGTTGAGAAAGTATGAAGAAACGAGCCGATTGGGGTTGCCAATGCTCAAATTGTTCATAGAGATGCTGCGCTCTGCCATCAATGTGCAAATAGATGTCGTTGCGCGCATCATCGAGCAGCGTAAGCAATAAGCGAAGAACCTCTGGTTCGTGATGAGCTAAAATGAGATAAGCATGCTTCATATCTACCTTGAAAACTAAGAACCGAAGGGCTTCAACGGCGAGGAGTTTAACACCTGCTGATACTGCGCCTGCAACTTTTCCAAAGATGGATAACGCGAGATGAGTTTGTAGAAAAATTGTTTGAGAAAGAACTTTTGTCTTCTCCATCCACTCAAACTGCTACGAGAACTGTATAGTAAGTTCATCTGTGCAGATTGTTCCCACCACAAATGATGATAAGGATGTTTGCGCTTGTCGTCAAACCAAGGTGCGCAGCCTGCATAGTGTATAATGGCTGGATGATACAAGCACTCACCTATCTCACTCTGGAAACGCGCTTTTTTATAATAGGCTGTGCGCTCTAGATGATTATACATCACATTATAACGCAGTGGAAGCCACGACACGTCTTCTTGCAGCACCACATTGAGCGCATCTTGATCGGGAAAACTCAACTGTTTTTGATGTGCTTCGCACCACTCTATAAGTTTTTTTGCGTAATCTTTTTCTCTCCACATCGACAAATTCATTAGCAACACTCCTGCATTGAAATAGAAGGTATCTTCTGGAAGCTGCCATTTTTTACGATGTTTCTTATTCCAAAACTCGGGAACCGCTGCTATGGCAGTGTCGAGAGGAGCAAGAAATAGCTCCGAAATATCAGCATGAACCAAAAGGTCGACATCTAAATACAAAACTCTCTCCACAGAGGAAAGCACAGTAGGCAAAAGAAAACGCAGATAGGTGTAAATGGAATATCCAACATCTGGAAGTTCGGAAAAACTGCTTGTAGACACTACATGCACTTCTAGTTGAAAGTCGGCTCTGTTTCCCACTATTTCTTCCAGCATTCGGATGTTGCCTTCAGACACGCCATCGGTGAGAACATGCACATGCCATTCTCGTCCTTCGACTTGGACTTGGTAACTAAGCAAACTTTGCAAAGTCACAGCAAGATATGGCACGTATGCATCATTACTCGCAAAGGCAACATGAAAAGTGTTGAGTGGCATAAAGAAAAGATTAGATTTCAGAGAAACTTACGTTGAAGTAGCCTGTGGAAAACAGAGAACGATGGTAGAATCTAGGATGAGAAGTAGGAAATATCAGGACGCAAAAATGCAGTGGACTGGAGAAAAGTGGAAAGGTCACAGAATATTCACCTAAAAGATAGAGCCAAACTGTTCAAAAACGAAGAGTGCCCTCTCACCACCCTATTGTCCGAGCAAGCGGTTCCGTGCTGCAACAATGTTTTGAAAACAGAGTTGTGCATCAAATCCTCGCTCCTCAGCATAAGCTTCTGCCACCAGCATCTGATGTTTTTCAGACATTCCTATGCGCTGAAAGTTAGCACACCCCAAAACCAGCGACACTTTTCCTAGACGCATACGATTGAGATCAATGAGTTCGATTGCAATCTTATAATCTTGGGGTGAAGATACTGCAACATCTAATGGATTTCCTTCATCGTCTACTCGATCCCAGAGGATGTTATTCCCCGATAAATCTTTGTGCCAAAAACCTCCTTCGTGCATTCGTGCCACGGTTTTCGCCAAAGTGCGCAAAACATATTCTTCGTCGGGCTGTTTTCCATTCACCGCATCGTGATAGTTATAGCGCAACTTAGAAGTGCGCGAAGCATAATAGCAATATCCCACTTGCCAGAGCGAGCCCGTGTCGCAAAAACCGAGAGGTTCTGGAGAACCCACACCAAGGGCACGAAGTTGCATGGCATATTCGTAGGAGCGTTGCGCCTTACTCTTGCGCCACCAACGATAGACCACACGATTAAAAGTGATGGGGAGCGTGAATTGTTTCACCACCACCGAGTCTTCTCCGAGTTCGTATTGACGAATGGCATTGCGATTTTTGAAAATCTCGCGCCCCTCATGAGCAAATCTCCAAGGCAGTTGATGAACGAAGCGTTTCACTTCGGGAGCAATCGCAGGAGCAGTCACCACTTTGCGATAGCGCAGCGGACGCGTGAGAAAGTTGATCCAGCGCGACCAAGAGCGCATCCTGCGCAGCGGACCACCGAGCTGTTCCTCAAAGAAAGCCCCATGACGCTCATTGAGCACAGCAGTGACATGTGCTTTGAGTTTGCGGTCTCTGATGCGCTTCGACTGCTTGCGCACGCGGTAATAACACCCCACTTCGGGCAGTCGCACCACCTCACCGCCATCTTTGAGCAGAGAAATCCAGAAATCCCAATCTTCGCGCGCAATAATTTCCTCACAATATCCACCGATGCGGTCGAAGTCTGTGCGGCGATAGAGCGCGCAAGTGTCGATGTGGTTGCGACGAGCGAGGAGTGAGAGCGAAAATTCGGGAAGTCGCCACGGTCCCTGCTTATCTCCGATGAATTCCATCGTCGGGCACACCACTTTCACGTTAGGTTGCGCCTCTAATATGGATACTGCCTGCGCAATGAACTGAGATACCAGCAGATTGTCGGCATCTACGGGGAGAACGTATTGTCCATGTGAAGCTGCCACCGCATTGTTGCGAGCGCGGCAAGGTCCCGCATTCTCTTGATGCAGCAAAGTCACGCGCGAATCTTGCGCAGCGATTTCTGCCACTATCGAGGCTGAAGCATCAGAAGAACCATCATCCACCACGATAACTTCGAGGTGACGATAAGTCGATGCCAACACACTGCGCAAAGTGTCGCCCACAAACTCTTCCATGTTGTAGAGGGGCACAACGACCGACACCAAAGGCAGGTCGGCAGCCCTTAAATCTTGTCGAATCCCTTCGTCCATTTGATCCAGTAGTATTTGAGTGGATTCTTATATTTCAGTTGTTTCCACGGACGACTGCCGTGAGGGCGATGCAAAACGGTGAGATTGCAGAAGAGATAATTGTGGAGCTTAGCCGCCAAACTCTCGTGCGAAATCGTCACATCGAACCAGTTTTTCGTGTCGTCCAGTTGCTGGAAGTCAAAGGCAGCCAACAGTTTCGGAGTGAGCAGTGAACAGCAAAACGAGCAGTGCTTGCGAGAGTCCACCACCCCATTCCAACCTTTGGCATAAAGATAGGGATAATTCACCTGTTCCGCTTCATCCACCGTCACAGCAGCTGCAATGCCACAATCCTCTCGTGCCAAAGCTCCGTCTGCCAAGCCTTGCAAGGTGTCGCGCTTCACGGTGACATCACTCTCCACGATGAGCAAACCCGCATCGGCAGCCAAACATTCTTGTTGGCAACGACGCAAGACAAAGAGATAATTGGGAGAAGGATGATCCGTCAAATCCGACAAATCCACCACCTTCACGCCCATTTTCTCCGCCTCAGCATGGAGGCGCGCAGTGTTTTCTGGCGTCGAATTGTCATTGTAGATGGTGTAGGTGTAGGGCATCGTCAAAGCACTATCCAGCACCGCACGCATCGTTTCGAGCGTGCTGTCGATACTATCCTTGACGGGAGTGATTATATGTAGACACTTCATAGTGAAATCGTCGTATTATTTAACCCAAATCGGTCCTTTTCAATCACGAGTCGTACTATAACGGTCTATTGACCGATTGGGGTTTAATTCCTTTTTTGCCTTATACGCACGGATGCGTTCGGCAAAGGCTGCATCTTTCTTATTTCCGGGTCTCGGTGTGAAATCCAAAATTTCGGGAATATCCTTTCCACGGTCGATGATGGTGGGATGATCGTGCATTCCCTTGACCAAATCCACACGGTCATAGAGTTTTCCCGTACGCGCATCGTAGGCATTCATCGAGAGCGTGTCGCCGTGGAGGACGATATGTTGATAAATCTGCGTTCCTGTGCAGAAACGGTCGAAGCGATCGTCAAATTGCACCCGATAGAACTTTGGAGAACAGTGACTCACGGTGTAGATGGGAGGAATGCGCTTGCCCCCTTCCCATTGCGTCATGCGCGCATAGGCATGTTCGTGTCCCTGCAGCACCAAGTCCACATTTTCATTCAGCAAACTAGCAAATTCCCAACGTTGGAGCAAATCGTTCGTTTTAGATTTGATGGAATAGATGGGATGGTGCAGCACCACCACCTTCCAGCGCGCTGTGCTCTCTGCGAGTTTTTTGCGCAACCACGTGGCTTGTTCCGCCAAGTAGGGCCACTCTCGATTGGAGTCGAGCAAAAATAACTGCACATCTCCATAGCGGAGGCTGTACACTTGATTTTCGCCTTCCATCGATTTGAGGAAATAAGAAAACACCAGTGAGAAGCGACGCTCCAACTTGCGGATGGGATATTTGAGATATTCGTGATTTCCCGTTGCACAAAGCACCGGAATGGTCTGAGCCACGCCATCGATGCTGCGAAAAGTCTCCTCCCAGTAGGCATCGGTGGGACGTTCTATCAAATCTCCGCCAAAAACAACGAAATCTGAAGCTGGATGCTGCGCCCAAGCCTTACTGATGTAGCGATTGCTCACCCCATTGAGGCTATCTTGCACATCGCCGAAGAAGAGAAACGACACATCTTTCTTCACCGCAGGATCCGTCACCCCAAACTCATACCAAGGGGACGCCTTGCCATTGGTCACCGCGCGATAGCGATAGCACAAACCGTCTTGCAACTGTTTCAAACGCGCCACATAATAGGCGGCTTTGCCACTGCGCGACTCGAAGATTTCCCCTTCTGCCTTCACACACATGGGATGATCAGTGCCATCGGGCAAGAGTTCTAGGTGAGCTTCATGAATCGCAGTGTCACACATCCAACTCACGTTGCGCGACATCTCGCCATCATCACCAAAGGTGAGGAGCACGCGTGTGGGTTCTGCCTTCGGCACATAAGGAGCTTCGGGAGGATTGCCAAACCAAACCTCCCAACGCACGATGGCGAGCACCGTGAGTCCCACCAAGAGGAGTGCTAAACTACCTAGTGTTATTTTCTTTTTCAACGTCATGGGACGACTCATATTATTTTTTAATCGTGACTTCGTCGCTGATCATACGCGACATATACGACTGGATGATCGCTTTCAACTTGCGTTCCATCTCCCCTTGTCGAGCCGACTTGCCCATCAAGTTGTGCTGCATCATCACATCGTGCTTATAATCATACAAACCGGTCACTTTCTGTCCATCGAAGAGGAGCACTTCATTGCCTTGTACGAAGAGGTAAACACCATTGAGGTAAGCCACTTCATAATTGTCGGTCGCTGCCACCTGTGTGAGGTCGTTGCCAAAAGCAATGTAGGGATGAGGATAGCGCAGATAGCCCAATATGGTGGGCATAATGTCGATTTGTTTTGCAATTCCTTCGTGACGGCCTGCTGGCATCTGTCCAGAAGGATCGAAGAAGATGATGGGCACACGGAAGGTACCTACGGGAGTACCGTATTCTGGGTGGCTCGAGAGACTCGTGTGGTCGGCAGTGAGCACGAAAATCGTGTTCTTATACCAAGGCATTGTGCGCGCTTTGGCGAAAAATTTGCGCAACGCCATATCGCTATATTTCACGCAGCGGTGAAGCACCGTCGGTCCTTCATCGGGAAACTGGCGCTCATACTGCTCAGGCACTTTGAAGGGGGCGTGTGAAGAAGCCGTGAACACAGCAGTCATGAAGGGCTCGCGCATCTCATTCATCTTCGTCGCATAGTATTGCAAGAAGGGCTCGTCCCAAATCGCCCAAGTGCCATCAAAGTCAGCATCGCCACAGAAACGCTTGTCTTCGTTAAACTCGGTGCGACCGAAATAGTCTTTGAATCCGGTGGACTTAGCAAAGGCTTGAAAGCCCATCGACCCATTGGCAGCTCCGTGGAAAAACGCCGTGTAATAGCTTTCCTTGTTGAGTTCTCCTGCCAGTCCACTCAAATGATTGAGCGAAGCCGGAGTGAGGAAGAAGGGTTCTACGAACATCGGGATGCTCGAAAGCACCGAAGGCATGCCATCGATGCTCTTGCGCCCGTTGGCAAACGACTGTTCGTAGGTGGTACTCACCGCGATGAGAGAATCGAGAAATGGGGTGGCACCTTTGTATTTTCCACCGTCTAAGTCTTTATTGAGCGCGCCCACAAACTCCTGTCCGAAACTCTCGAGGATGAGCACCACCACATTTTTGCGCAACATCTCTCCTTGTCCTGCGCGAGGGGTATGGAGCGGCGAATAGATTTGATCCAACTCTTCAGCCGTGAAGTATTGAGGATTTTCAAAAGACTTCTTGGTGAGCGTACGCAACAGCGAGAAGGGGGTGTTGAGCACCAAAGCCGCTTCCGCTGGTTGGTTCACATATTGATTGGCGTTGCTCAGTGTGATGGGGCGCACTGCCGTGGTGAATCCGCCACGCATACCCCCGATGCAGAGGGGCACAAAGATACCCATCGCCACAACCTGCACCACATAGTATTTCCAACGCGGACGCAACTGCGGACGATAGGCACGCGGCTCTACATACAACACCCACAAGAGGGCGATAAGGACAATGCCCAACAAAAGAAGAAAAGGATGGTGTGCCACTTCCTTTCCTACGATGGAAAGGAGGTTGCCTTCATGACTAAATTCTTGGAAAACACTCGTTGTGGTGCGACGACCAGTAAATCGGAAATAGACCACATCGGCAAGGTTCATGGCGATGCACAAACCATTGATCACGACAAACACCCATTTTGCCACACGCTTCCAGGGTCTGCGCTCTTTGTAGTGCAGCGGCAAGAGGAGGAGCAACGCATATAGGGCATTGGTATAGAGGATGGCAGAAGTGTCAAACAGGAGCGAGCCAACAATCAACTGGTTGAGCTCCAATTTGTCAAAACCAGTGGCAAAACTCTCCCAATTGCTCCACAAAAACACAAGACGGCACACAGTGTACAACACGTAAACTAAGAGCATATTGCACACAAAAGCAAGTGGGGAAGAATAGATTCCTTTTCGGAGTTTTATTTGTTTCATATCCGCTTTTGGATTATTCGAGGGTCTGAGGAGTATCGCCGATTCACCTTTTCTCTCGTCCACGTTTTCTCTGTGGTCCATACGTTCTGGAATGGCACGGTCGATCCTTTGACCTTGGAAAGCAGGGCTACTGACACTGCCCATTGCGCAGAGCACGCACAAGCAGGAATTTTCCACAGACATGCGTACTGCATTCCAATTTGCAAAGATAACGAAAATTTACGAGCCATAGCAGGCATAGCGCATAAAATCACAAGTTACAACCACCTTATCCGTCGTTTTGCCAGCGTGCCTCCCTGCTTTTCAGATTTTATGCTCTCCTCTTCCTTCGCAAGTTCGGATAAAAAGCCAGAAATAAGGAGAAAGAGGCAATCTGAACTTTGTAAAACAATGCCCTCACATGGGCTGCTCTATCGCGTCACAGAAACAAGACTCGGAAAAGTTCCACCCATGTTTTCTCCGAAAGCGAGGATGTGACACACCTCAGTTCAAGGGGCTAAAAAATAACATCGGAGTTTCACCAGTAAATGTCGGACTTTTTTCAAAAAACGTGGGAGATTTTCCCAAAAACGTGGGAGTTTTTTTTTAGACGCGTCGGAGGAGATTACAGCATCGCCAACTAACTTCTCCCAACGAGTGGAATCACCCACTGTTAAAAAGACTCTCAAGCATCCCTCTCGCGCGTGCGCGCGCCCGCACACTACAGCGATTTTGCACTTTTTGCTTTCACAACCTTCACCGATTTTCGTGTAATCACCTATTTATCAACAAATAACGTGCGTATTTCGGACATATTTTAACATTCCACGAGTTATCAAGCGATTTTCACCCCCTTTTGCGGTATTTTCATCCCTTTCAAATGACGTTTTTTCATCCTCCATTTATCTCCCCAAACGAAGGGTGCTGTGAAGGTTGTGAAAGCAAAAAGTGCAAAAGTCCAGGGAATGCGCGCGCGGGTCACGCGCGTACGAGGAAATCACCCCAAACAAAGAGGCATCATCTCCTTTTTCTGATCAATACACGCCAATAACCTCAAATAACAATCTCAAACTGGCGCTTCCGCTAAAGTCAAATCCCATTGAAAACTAGGAACGGAGGTGTACAACACCCGCAAACTGACAACCACACATAACAAAATCGCACCCTGTCAAAGAAAAAAATGCAGTTTTCTGCGATTTTTTCTCACTTTGGGCGCATATCCTCCCATATACTGATAGGGGGCATCATCAACGCTATACGCTCTGCATAGGGCGAGCCCCCTCACCTACTCATCTACTTTCACGGCAAGAGCCAACCCAACATATTTACAAACCCTAGAGGATTACCTCAACCTCTAAAAAACATCCACCCCAACACCGTGGGGCATTGAGGCGGATGGAAAAAAACAGAAAGCAGACACAGATGTTTTAAGGCTTGCCACAAGGGCAAGGACTTATGTGCACTGGCTTTGATAGCTTAAAAACGGCTAACCAGCATTATTTGCTGTTGGTAGCAGGAGCCTCCTCCTTGCGGAGTTGGTCATAACCAGCGAAACGACTGGAAGAGGGATAACCGCGGCGAAGTTGATCGGCTTGAATCAACTGCAGGCGACGCAAGAAGTGGTCGTAGTTGCGACGCGCTTGTGGTGTCCAGCCCACTTCTGCTAGTGCCATTGCACGAGGGAAGGCTTGGTAGTACACGCGCTCGGGCTGTGGCATACATTCACTCCAAAGCGTACCAGTGACACCAAAGAGAAAATCGCGCTCAAATTCGTCATCTTGTCCCCAACGTGGGTCAAGTTCGTAGACACGTTTGAGACTCGTCACAGGCATTCCCCAGTTCACTTCGGGCAAGTCGCCTTTGTCCATGGGGTAATCCAAATAGCAGTGCTCACCAGGGCAAAGCATGATTTTAGCCTTGTTGGCGCGGGCTGCGTCAATGGCAGTTTTGGTGAGTCCGTGACGCCAAGCGAAAGTGACGCATCCGGGTTGAATTTCCTTGAAGTCGGTTTCGTACCAGAACATGGGAGTCTTACCGAGCTTGTCGCGGAGGTGAGCAATCACGCGATCGAACATGTACTTCTGCAACTTCCAGTTTTCGGAGCGGTCGCGCGTGGTGATGCCGAGTTTTTCTTTGAGGGCGATGCAAGCAGAGTCAGTGGTCCAATCATCGAGTGGCGGATTTCCAGCCTCATCTCCTCCAAGATGCACATAGGGTGCAGGGAAAACAGTGGCGAGTTCGTCGAAGACATCGAAGAGGAACTGATAGGTGAACTCAGAAGCAGGATTGAGGAGGTTGTTGGACACACCGCTGGTGGTGCGTACATCCACTTTCTTGTTGCCCACGGTGAGTTGAGGATAGGCATGAATGGCAGCCACTTCGTGTCCTGGCATTTCAATTTCAGGAATCACCATGACGTGGTGCTGCGCTGCGAAAGCCACGAGTTCACGCATCTCATCTTGGGTGTAGAAACCAGGGCTGGTGTATAACATGTCGTCCATGGCAGGGCGCATGCTGCTTTCTGCCACCAAACGAGGATATTTCTTGATTTCGATGCGCCAAGCTTGGTCATCGACGAGGTGGAGATGGAGGGCGTTGTATTTATAGCGCGCCATCTCGGTCACCATACGTTTGAGTTCGGCAAAGGGAATGAAGGTGCGCACAGGATCGACCATGAGTTCACGCACACGAGTGCGAGGAGCATCGACGATTTTCACGGGTTCTAGCGATTGGGGCTGAGCCGTAAGGAGTTGATCGAGGGTGGTCAATCCATAGAACACGCCTGCAGGGGTGCTTCCCTTGATGACGATGCCTTTCTTGCTGGCAATCAGTTCGTAGCCTTCGGCATTTTGCACCGTGGCATCAAGGAGGAGTTGCACCTTGGCACTGCCACGCAACACATTGAGTCCAGCACGATCGCGGAGGATGCGACGCGCATAGGCAGCTTCGTTTGCTAGTTCGGGCGCAGCTTCTACTTTACCGATTTTGCTCACCATGAGGGGCTTTCCCTTCTGCACCTCCAACTGGGCAGGATAAGGGATGAGGGAGTATTTCTCCTGAGCAGCCTTTGCCCAAAGGTCGAAGGTGGGTTGGGGCAAATGGGCAGTAGGCACGCCTTCAAAAGCGGCAAATCCTACGTTGCGCAATGTGGCACGAGAGGTGTCGAGTTTGCGGAGGGCAGTGCAACCGTTGAAAGCACCATCTTCGATGACTTCCACAGCACTTGGCAGCACAACTTCTTGCAAATTCTTACAGTTGAAGAAGGCTTGACGGCCGATTCGTTTCACCCCATTGGGCAACACTACTTTGCGTAGTCCGCGATGTCCTAAGAAAGCATTGTCAGGAATTTCAGTGCAAGTGGCTGCACTGAGGTCGAGCACCTCAATATTGGGGCATAGATCGCGGATTTGACGAAAGTCACCATTGCGGTCGCTGCTCAAAGTGCCAGTGAGCACAAGGGTTTTAAGACCAGCCTTAAGTTCTGCTGGGAGTAGACGTACCTGAGCTGTGGTGGCACTTCCTTGACTGAGATTTAGGGTATACGCCTCCACAGGTGCACTTGGAGTAGACGTGCTTTGTGCACTAAGGGGTAGTGCCAACAAGCAGCACAGCAATGCTGCGGAGCAACGGGAAAGTAGGTGCATAGATTAGGCTAAATATGTGTGATGAATGAATAAAATCGGAGCAGACTAGCGGAAAGACTAAACATCGACGGTCACCTTGCGACGACCATCTGGCATTTCCTCAATGTCGACACGCACAGCGTTGTCGGGAAGGAGGGGCTCAATGAGTTCGGGCCACTCGATGAAACAAGGATAGCCCGAATAGAAGTAATCATCGGTGCCAATGTCGAAGGCCTCCTCCACGTGCTTGATACGATAGAAATCAAAGTGGAAAACAGGTCCCTCCAACACTGCGCTGTGATATTCGTTGACGATGGCAAAAGTGGGCGAGTTCACGACATCATCCACACCGAGGGCGTCGCAGAGTGCTTTGATGAAAGTAGTTTTTCCTGCGCCCATCTTGCCATAGAAGGCAAAGACATTACGGCGCTTGTTACGAAGGTCTACCGCGGCAACAAATTCTTGTGCCGTGGTGTTGATGCTATCAATGGTTTCTATGATAAATTCCATACGTGCAAAGTTACAATAATCATGGAAATCTAGAGAACTATCACTCTGAAAATGGGACATTTTTTCTTCCGATTTAACATTTTCAGAGTTGTTTTCCCTGAGCAACTGAAGCATTCATCAACAAAAAACACGCATTCCCCGATTTCCCAGGAAATGCGTGCTCTAGTATTCCAGCTTCGCGCTTAGGCTTGCTTTTCTTTGGCAAGCAATTCGCTAGTGATGCGTTGGAGTCCTGCAATGAGTTTATCGAGAGGAACGCCCGAACGGTCGCTCATCTTTTGCACATCGGCTTTTTTCGCCATCAATTTGCCGAAAGGTGTGCGCAGCATGGCAAAGAGGGAGGAGATTTCGGTGAGACGATTGCGCAATTCGGGGAAACGATTCAACAAATCCATCAAACGCGTGGTGGGGGTGATTTCTACTTCTCCCGATGCGGTGTAGCGAAGACCTTCACTGGCAACCTCTTCTGTGTCTTCTGCTTCGACCTGAATGGCAGCAGGAGGAGTGGATGAGGGCTGCGCGGTGGGAGCTGCTGCGTTGTCGGTGGGAGCTTCCGTGGGAATGCCTTCATCACTTGCCCATTTGAGGAGGGTTTGCGAACCTTCGAGGGCGCGGATGTGGGTGCAGTCTTGCATCACTTCGATGACTCCGCGGAAGTTGCCTTCGGCATCGCGCACCGCTACATAAATAATGTAGATGAAGAAGTCGGGCTTGTTGATCCAGAACTCGGCTTTATCTTGTTCTCCACTGCGGAGTTTGTCGATGACTTCACGCACCACGTGAGCGCTCTTGCGAGGATGGCAATTCATCACCTGACGACCAATGACGTTTTTGCTGCGTGGGAAGATGCGGTGGTCGGTGTCGGAATAGAAGCAAACGAGTTCGTTTTCATCTACAAAACTGATGTCGAAGGGAAGATGCTGATAGATGAGATTGATTTGCTCCAAGGTGAGTTTACCCGTGGTGACATCGAGTTTTTCGCTTCCTCCAGCAGAATAGCCGTATTTCGAGAGAAGTTGTTGCAAATCGGCAGCAAAGCCAGCAGCTTCGGGAGCGGAAGATGCAGAAGTGTCGGTAGATTTTCCAGCAACGGTTGTGCCTTTAACACGCTTCTCCGCAGGGGTGAAGAAGGCGTATCCAATTTCCAAATCACCCTCTTTCATATATTCAAATTCCTCTGCCGTGATCATGGCATAAGAAGTGGGATAGAGGATGGTTTCTTCCTTCTCCATCAAATCGCGAGCATAGAAGATGAGTTTGTTGCACGACTTGATGAACTCTTCTTCGTTGCCTGCTTCGAGGAGATTATAGGCATCGCGGATGTTGTCGCGCACCATGTCGTCAAATGTCCACATCGTGGTGGTGGGACGATCGAAGCCTTTTTGCTCCAAAAGGGGATAGAGCTGGTTTTGCTTGCGCGAATAGTGGATGGGGTATTTGCGAATTTGGTCAAAAAGCTCCAACCACTGATTCTTGATGACGGGATATTGCACCAAGTCTTCCACGGCAAGGAGGAGGCGCTTCATTTCCTCGTTCTCTTGATAATAGCGAGAGAGAGGATGATCTTCGGGCACATCGGGACGAGAATAGTCCATGTATCCTTCAAAGAGTTGGATTTTTTGCGCCATATTTTCGCGAATGCACTCTTCGTCGGTGTGTTCGATGAGTGTTTGTTCGATGAAAGCGAGGTGGAAGGGACGGATTTTCCCCACACGCTCTGCCACTTCTTTGCGGCCTTCTTCGAGAGTGATTTGTCCGGTCACGAAACGTGTTTCAATGTCCAAGACAGCTTGCATCTTGTCCAAATCGATTTGTGGCAGATGCGCTTGCATTTGATGATTCATAGTCAAGTGTGTGCTAGTGGGTTGTGTTGTTGTGTGCAGCAAATGTACTAATTTCTAGACAGTCCACAAAGTAGCTGGCGCACAAAATATATTTTTTCGGAAAATACTATTCACTTTTCCACCTAATACTTTGGTACTTCGGTGGGTTTCTGCTAACTTTGTCGGTAGGACGAAGGAGTTTCTCTAAACTTATCTGGTCTGTATTTCTGGGATAATTCCCTCTTGCCATGAAGACACTCCTTACTAATTGGTCCCACGCACTCCCAAGAACTTCTGAACCTCTCTCGAGATAATCCCACTACTTTATGGATAAAAAGAACATCATCGCCCTTGCACTCTCCTCATTGTTGGGGGCTTCTCAAGTGCAAGCTGAGCGCACTACAAATACATCTCCACAGAAGGATGCAACTACGCAAACTTTCAAGCAATTATGGAAGAATGTGGAACAACACCGCAGAAAGGATCTCCCGAAAAGTGCACTCAAAGCAATCCATGCGATTCGCCAAAAGGCACTGGAAACCCATGACACTCCACAACTGATAGCTGCGATGCTCTCCACTTATCAGCTGGAAAAAGAAATATCGCCCGATAGCACTCAAAAGGTGATTGAAGAGATGGAACGATTTTGCGCTGCTGAGATGCACCCTGTGCCTCGTGCTTTGTGGCATTCCGTATTAGGTCAGGTGCTGAACCAAGAATCTTCTGTGGAGGATATCTTTGGTGAAGAATCGGTAGACAACGAAGCAGAAGTACTCAATGAAGCACTTGAAGGAGGCGAAGAAGCTGGCGAGCAGGCAAAAACGCCGCTCACACGTTCACTCGAGCATTTCCGCGCTGCCTTTCAGGATATCCCCACCTTGGCAACTGCTAAAATAGAGGATTATGAGGCGCTCTTCAATGTTTCTCCCAAAGCAGCAACAAGGATAGACCACAAACTGCTGGTGGCGCTACTCCAAGATTTATTTGAAATCGAAAATTATCACTCCAAACCTCCTTTCAGTGTTACAGAATATGTCGCATTGCTCGAAAAGTCGCGCGACCTTTTCCTCAAGAATCAAGAAGAGCGTGCTGCGTTGCAGGCTGAGATTCTGATCCTTCAGGCGAAAGGGGACTCTTATCTAGAGAATTTCACATCAACACTTTCCTTGGATAACGATGAAAAGACTGACGTAGGGGGAAAATGTACCTTTGTTTCACAGGCTGCCGCTTTGGAAGCGGTGGAAAAAGTGCTGGCGCGCTATGGTCACCTCCCCGAAGCTGGCGAGGTGGCTGTGTGGCAATGCCATCTCATGGTGAGTGATGAGGAGAATCTCGAGATGCAGTTACCTAAAGTGATAGCATTGGCACAAGAATACACGAAGAAGTATGTGGACTATGCACACGAGTTGAAGAATTTCATCAACGAACAGACGCACCCCACCTTTGAAGTGTCGTGGGCTGACAGCAAAGCGGTGCAAGCAGGACGTGCGCTCTACCCAGAAACAGAGGTGGTGCTCCCTGTGAAGTTCCGCAACGTGCAGAAAGCAAGCGTGCAACTCTATCGTCTCTCGAATATTTCTGCCACAGAATTGGAGAAAGCCGACGCGAGCAACCATGTACAACAGCGTCTTCAACAGATTTTGAAAAAGAATGGGGCAAAAGTGCCGCTTTTCACCAAACAGCTGCGCCCCTCTCCTGCTCCTATTTACGAAGAACGCGAAGACTCGATTGCATTTCAAGCTCCGAAGTCGGGACTCTATATGATGCGCCTCACCGTGGATGGATGGTACGACAGACTGGCGCCATGCTACGTGTCGCGCGGACAACGATTGCTCTTCAACAGTGCGAGCCGACACCAGGATGCTCCGGAATATCTCGTGGTGGACCAACGCTCTGGCGAAGAAATCAACAACAAAGCCGACTTGGATGCGCTTCCCGAAATAGCAGAACTCCCCTTCTGGATGCAGCGCAAACACACTCCGCTCAATCTAAAATTGGAACACTCGATTGAGGTGTACACCGATCGCGAAGTCTATCGCCCGAATCAAATGGTGGAAGCCTCTGCCCTACTCTACTCGCAAGACAAAGATGCCTATCAGGTGCTCCCCAATGCGCGTGTGAAAGCACGACTTCTCGACACCGATGGCAAAGAGGTGAAAGCACAAACGCTGATTTCGGACGAGATGGGGGTGGTGAGCACGAGATTCATGCTCCCCAAATACTGCAAGCCTGGACATTTCAAGGTAGAATTTGCCTTGGTGGATGACAATGGCAACCCACATTCGGTAAACAACGCTAAAAGTTTCCGTGTAGAAGAATACAAGCGTCCGAATTTCTCGGTGAAGCTCGATGACCTCACTCGTAAACTTGCACTTTCAGACAGCGTGAGATTTGAAGGAGTGGCAGAGACCTTCGCTGGACTTCCCGTAGCGAATGCAGTACTTAAGTGGAAATTAAATTTCGACAGCTGGTATTTCTACCACAGCGGAAACAAGGGAGGGATGGATCGTTCGTTGAAAAATCGCAGTGGAGAGACAAAGACGGATGAAAATGGCCGTTTTTCTATCCCTGTAGATTGGACATTTGAAGATAAGTCTGCACTCAGCCTCAACTTTTCGGTGGAGGTGGTGGCTCCTGATGGCGAGGTGCAAAGCACGAATTTCAACCAGTGGATCTCTCCACGAACAGAAACTGAAGAGGAGCAACAGCAGAAACCGCTCTTTGAGGTGAAATATAATGATGCTGAAGACGAAGCCCAACTCACCATCAATGGTAGTGGTCGCCTTTTCCTCCGCTTGGTGAGTACTAATCGCGGTGTCATCGAGCGCAAATCATTGGCAGTCAAAGATGGATACACCCACACTTTCCAATGGAAGGAGAAAGACAATCTGGGTGATGCGGTGACGGCTTATCTCTATCTTTTGAAAGATGGCGAATTTCACACGAAAACCATCACCGTGACTCGTCCACATCCCGACAAGCGTTTGCAACTTTCGTGGAGCACTTTTCGCTCGCAACTCACTCCTGGACAATATGAAGAGTGGCAACTGCATGTCACGTACCCAGACGGCAAGCCTGCTGATGCGAATGTCATCGCACGATTGTATGATGCTTCGCTCGATGCCTTCCTCAATCCAGATGGAACAGCCGAGAAAGACCCGTGGAAATTTCAATATCTCTTTCCGCGCGAAGAGCCTTCTGGAGATTGGTATCACCCCAATGTGGGAATGCCTTCCTTCTATCCGCGCTATTATTACGAGCCCTCCTACGATAAAGAGCAACCTAGCGTAACTTGGCGCGGTGGTTTGTTTGATTATTATTTGGACCCCCAATTACGCCGTGATCGTATTATAGTCTGTGCTGACTATGCCATGCCCGTTGCAGAATCTGTCATGGATGGTGGTAGGGTGCAAGAGGCGCGATCCATGCCGCTCAAAGCAAATAGAGCAGCGAAAGCAGAGCAAAACGGGGATAGTGCTGATGCCGCTAACGCTGTTCGCAAAAATTTTGCAGAAACGGCTTACTTCAATCCAACGCTTCGCACAGATGCTGAGGGTAAGGCAAGCATCAGTTTTATCCTCCCCAGTAGTTTGACCGAATGGACGTTCAACGCCTTTGCCTTCGACCGCACGCTCAACTCTGGCACACTGACTGACAAGGTGGTGGCACGCAAGCAGCTCAATGCGCAAGTGGCGACTCCACGTTTCCTCCGAGAGGGCGACCGTATGCAATGGCCCGTATCCTTATATAATAGGAGTGAGCAGTCTCAAAAAGGCAATCTCTATTTGGACATCATCGACGCAAGCACTCGAGAAACGCTCCAAAGTTTCTCTCAACCCTATGAATTGGAAGCTGGAAAATCGCTCACTCAACAATGGGAGTGGGAAGTGCCTATGGGTTGTCCCGGCATAGATGTGCGCATGATGGCAAAGGCTGAAAACTTCTCCGATGGGGAGGAGCATGAAATTCCCATCCTCCCTCGCGACATCACCGTGACGGTGGCAGAACCTTTCATGGTACGCGGCAGAGAAGACATAACAGCAAAAACCGAAAAGGCAAAAGCTGCTCTGATGGCGCGTTTGGGCAACCACAAGGATGCCAAAATAGAGGTGGCAGCGGAAAGAGATGTCTACAAAGAAGTGGCAGATTTAGTGCCGAAATGGATGCAAGTGGTCAATGGCTCCGCCTACGATCAGGCGGTGAACCTTTACGGCATCCAATATGCCATGAGCTATGCACTTCGTCCTTTGGTGTCACTCTCCGATAGTGAACTACAGGCTTATCGTCAATCCGCTTACGACCGTCTGAAAGCTGAACAAACGAGCGAAGGGGGATGGAGCTGGTATCCAGGGATGAAGGCTTCGCCTTACATCACCTCACAAATTGCCATTCTCTTAGCGCGTGCAAATAGACCCTCAACCGGCTATCCTCTGGACGGATCACTGCTCCAAGCTGCGATGAAGTTTCTTGACAAAGAAATGACGAATCGCATGGCAGAGTGTAAGCAAAAAAAATTGCAACCTTACGTAGGAGAAACTGAAATCAATTATCTCTATCTGTGCCACCTGCTTGACAATAAAGAAACGCCAACCATTCGTTATTGGCGCAACCAGATGGGCAAAGACGATGTGTATGCCTACACGATGTATGGCAAAGCGGTGCAGGCACAGATATTGGCAGAAACGAAATACAAAGAGCTTGCGAAGACTGCCTTGCAAAGTGTCATTGAGCACACGGTGGCATCGCCCGAGATGGGACGTTACTTCGACACTCAGCGTGCACTCAGCGGATATGCTTCCTATCGCATTCCCACTCAAGTGATGACGCTCGAGGCATTGCAAAAGACTTCCGGCGAGGAGCTCAAACCTTTGTCACTCGATCGAGAAGAAGTCATCAATGAGATGTATTTATGGCTCTTGCAGTCGAAGCGCACGCAAGTATGGAATAATTCCCGTGCTACCACAGATGCAGCGTATTCACTGCTCACCACTCGAACATTTTTCGGTCTATCCCCCACTTGGGGAGCGGTGGAGGCTACTTATACGGCTTCACCAGAAGAGATTGCGGCACAAGGTAGCGGATTTATGCTCCAACGCAGCCTGCAAGTGCTGCGCGATGGCAAGTGGAAGACACTTTCGGGCAAGCAGAAGAACACTCTCTTCACGCTCAAAGTGGGAGATCACGTGCGCTGGGTTTATACCCTCAAAGCTGAGCGTGACTTCGACCACGTGGCACTGAAATCCACTCGTCCAGCTGCCCTAGAGTCGAAGAATCCCTTCTCGGGGATGACTTGGATGAATGGATTGTCCGCTTATCGCATGGTACGCGATGCAGAGAACGAATACTTCTTTGAGCATTTGGCAAAAGGCAAGTACACCTTCTACGATGAGATGGTGGTGATGCGCGCTGGAGCCTTCAGCGGTGGTGTGGCAACGGTGCAATGCACCTTCGCTCCTGAATTTGTGGGAAACTCTTCGGCTGTGGAAGTGGAGGTAAAACGCTAGAAATTAGCCACTATCCTATGAGTTTTCTTATCGTGCAGTTGATATTTCCGCCTTATGGAGGTCTTCTCTAAAGATAGTTTTCCACCGACAGCACCGATATTTGAGCTTATTTTGCTACTTCTAAACTAGCAAAATTCGTAGTTTTAACATTCTCAAGGTCGCTTTTTCCATAAATTTCTGGGAGGGGCGACCTTATTTTGTACCTTTGCGGAGTTAATATGGCAAGGCCGAGCAACCATTTCGCACGAAATGGCGGAGCCGTTCTCCCTGCCACGGAACCTCCTGCTCCTCGAGTTTCGACTTGAGCGACCGCATTGTTTCAACTTCCTTGGAAGTTTGAAGGATGTGCCTTGTCGCAAATCACAAACAATGCATATTAAATCATTTGCTGTAGCCCTCTTGGCTTCGCTTTCACTAGCAAGCAGTGCTTTCGCCGCGCGTCAAACCGACGAGAAGCACACCAAAGTGGGCAACGCTACTTACTATGGCGACCGCTGGCACGGTCGTCGCACAGCCGACGGTTCGGCTTACAACAAAGATTCTCTGACCTGCGCTCACCGCACGCTGCCCTTCGGAACGCTCCTTCACGTGCGCAACCCTAAAAATGGAAAAGTCGTTGTAGTGAAAGTCACTGATCGCGGTCCCTACCGTCGCAACACCATTATCGACCTCTCCAAAGCTGCAGCCCAACAAATTGACATGGTGCAAGCTGGCGTGGTTTCGGTAGAAGTGACTCCTGTGGTGAATGCTAATGCACCCACCAAGACGGAGAAAACAATGCCCACTCTTCCAGAATTGCAATTGCTCGATCCTACTACTGGACGTTACTACACGATGACGCAATGGCAAGAACGTGCTGAAAAGCGCAAGGAATTGGCGAAGAACTCTTCCGCTAAACAACCTCAAAAGTTGGTGGCTAAGAAGACCGCTCCTCGCTATCGAGTGAAAAATTCCGCCAAAATGGCAAATGCCAAGAAGCGATAGTCGCTACTTGGTCTGATTTTGAAAATCTTTGGTGTGGTTTGTCCACATCTTCTCTATTCCAAAGGGAGCCTAGCCGACTGTTCGACTAGGCTCCCTTTGCGCTCCATTCAACTACTAGTTCTCCCACTACATTATTGTATGCAATGAGGACAATCGCAAAGTGCAGCACACAACTATCAAGAGATTTTGAGTCGCGTGGGAGGTTTTCAGTCAAAAAACGGCGAGCATCTCACGCTTTTTCTGTATCTTTGCTTGTCATATCTTGCGCATTTATTTGCCGCAAGAACAACACAACAACTCAACATTGACTACAACTCCATTTCACACAGACAAAACAACTATGACATACGAAATAATGGCACCCGTGGGTTCACGTGAAGCATTTGCCGCAGCCCTCAAAGCTGGTGCCGACTCCATCTATTTTGGCATCGAATCGCTCAACATGCGTTCGCACTCCGCAAGCAAGTTCACCATCGAGGACTTGCACGACATCGCCGCGCAATGTGAAGAGAAGGGTGTTAAAAGCTATCTCACAGTGAACACCATCATCTACGGCGAAGACCTTGCTCTCATGCGCAAAATTTGCGATGCTGCGAAAGAGGCAAAGATCTCTGCTGTGATTGCGGCAGACGTGGCTGTGCTTAGCTATTGCCGCACCATCAATCAAGAGGTACATCTCTCCACACAACTCAATATTTCCAACGAAGAGGCTCTGCGCTTCTACTCTGCCTTTGCTGATGTAGTGGTGTTGGCGCGTGAATTGAACATGGAGCAGGTGCGTAAAATCGCCGATTTCATCGAAGAAAACCAAATCAAGGGTCCCAATGGTGAACTCATTCGCATCGAAATGTTCTGCCATGGCGCGCTCTGCATGGCGGTGAGCGGAAAGTGCTATCTCTCGCTCGACAACCAAGGACGCTCTGCCAACCGCGGACAGTGCATGCAGCAATGTCGCCGCAAATATACGGTCAAGGATAAGGAAACCGGAGTAGAGCTCGATATTGACAATGAATACATCATGAGTCCAAAGGACTTGAAAACCATCGGTTTCATCGACAAGATGATGGCGGCTGGCGTGTCTGTGTTCAAAATCGAAGGTCGTGCGCGCTCAGCCGAATATGTCTACACCGTGGTGCAGTGCTACAAAGAAGCCATTCAGGCGGTGCAAGACGGCACTTACTCAGAAGAGAAGGTGAAAGCATGGGATGAACGCTTGGCGACAGTCTTCAACCGCGGTTTCTGGGATGGTTACTACCAAGGCAAGAAATTGGGAGAATGGACAGACAAGAATGGCTCTTCCGCTACAGAAAAGAAAGAATATGTGGCGAAGGGCACGAAGTATTTCTCTAAACTTGGGGTTGCCGAATTCTTGGTGGAAGCTGGCGAAATCAACTTGGGTGACAAACTCGTGGTGATTGGTCCTACAACAGGAGTGGTGTACATTGATGTCACCTCTATGCACGGCGACAACGGTCCTGTGGAGAAGGCAACTAAGGGTATGTCCGTGGCTTTCCCCGTGAGCGAAAAGGTGCGTCCTAGCGATAAACTCTATAAATTAGTGAAGACCGACAATTAAACAGGTGTATGAAACTCGTATTTGACTTCGGCGCAGTGTTGGTGGATTTAGAAAAGTCCGATTCCATCGCAGCATTCGACCGTTTGGGAGTGGACATTCGTCCCTACATTGGCACATTTCGTCAAGGTGGTGTGTTTGCTCTGTTGGAAAATGGCGACATCAGTCTCAGCGATTTCTACAATGAAATCCGCAAAATTGCCAACAACCCAGCCTTGACCGACGACGAAATTCGCACAGCGTGGGAGGCTTATCTCAAAGGCATTCCTACAGAACGACTGCAACTGCTACTCAAGATTCGTCAGCACTACGAAGTCTATGCGCTATCCAACACCAACGTGATACACTGGACGCAGAGTCTACGCGATTTCTTCACGTGGGAAGGACATACTGTCAACGACTTCTTTGACGGTTTGTTTCTCTCCTACGAACTACACGAACAGAAACCTGATCCAGCGATTTTCCAAAAGGTGACCGACGTTCTCCACTGCGCACCCAGTGAGATTTTGTTCTTTGACGACAGCGAAACTAACTGCGAAGCTGCCGAAGCCTTTGGGTGGAAAGCTCTGCTTGCACCTGCTGGTGGCAAATGGCTCAAGTATTTTGATGACAATGGACGTTTACGCGATTGATTCTCTGCATTTTTCTGTTCCCATAGCTGAGGTGTTTGTGCTGAATCGTGCAGCATTTCCTACTTTGTCCGAAGACATCTCGCAACACGATTGCACGTTCTCTTCGGCAAAGGTCGCTTGCACTGTGGGCTTCTTCGATGGCGTGCACCGTGGGCATCAACATGTGCTGCAATCGCTGCACACTGCTGCTCGCGAAAGAGGATTTTCCACACTCGTGGTCACCTTCGCGCAACATCCACGCTCGTTGGTGCGCAATATCGCTGCTCCTCCTTCACTCACCACACTCCAAGAGAAGATAGAACTCATCGGAGATTGCCACATTGACGCAGTGGCTGTGCTAAACTTCACTCCGGGGATGGCACGACTTACTGCACAAGAATTTATGCAAATCGTCTTGCATGAGGGATTGGGAGCGGAATTTCTACTCATGGGCTACGATCATCGTTTTGGTCGTCCGAAAGCCGATGAAGAATTTGCAGATTATGTGCGCTATGGTGCAGATTTAGGAATTGAAGTTGTCCTTTGCGACAAAGAGGAAGCGGAACTTCAGTTATCTTCCTCGTCCATTCGCTTACTTCTCGAGCAGGGCAATGTGACAGAAGCCAATCTCCTACTCGGACGCTCCTACAAGGTGTCGGGCACGGTGGTTCATGGTTTCCAAAACGGCAGAAAGTTGGGTTACCCCACGGCTAACTTGGAAATTGATCCAACAAAACTTATCCCTCATTTGGGAAGCTATGCCACGTGGGTGGAATGGCGTGGACAACGCTTCGCAGGAATGACGAATATCGGGCGTCGTCCCACCCTCAACAACGGCACACAAATCAGTCTTGAAACTCATTTGCTAGATTTCAAAGAAGATTTGTATGGCGAATCATTGACGCTCGAATTCATCGGTCGCTTACGCGATGAAAAACGGTTTGAAGGTTTGGAGCATCTTAAAGCTCAACTGGCACAAGATGCCGAGAAAACACGTGAGATGCTCAGCAAAGCACTGTAAATCAACAAAACATTGCAATATTTCCACAACTATTATAGCATCATTATGGCCCCAATCACCAAAGATTTCCTAAAGTCTGCAGGATTATTCTGCTTGTTTCTCTCTCTCCAACTGATCATCCCCTTCCTAGCCTTGGGTCTTTCTCAGATTCAAGTCTTTCACGGGGCACAGTTCAACCTCCCAGGTATAGAGGGAAAACTACTAGCTATCACAATCCCAGCGATGGCGTTCTCCTTCTTTATTGTACAACTTGCCTACGTATTGTTACTCCATTTCACGGGATGGGCAAGAATCAAACTCTTCAGCGGAAAATCTGCCAACTTTGGCTTTTCTGGGATGCCCATTCTCCACTTCACGGGTGCGTTTGTGGTGATGAGCCTAGGACTAGGTCTTATGCTTCAGCCTCTAAAAATGGACGATGGTAATTCGGTGGCACTTTTGCGCCAACTTACTACAAACATTTGGGGCATCCTCTCCGTAACCATCGTGGGAACACTTGCCGAAGAATTGACTTATCGTGCTGGTATCTTGCGCCTTACACAAAAGCACATTGGCAACATTGGCGCCTTCATCCTCTCCTCTTTGATGTTTGCTGTCGTTCATGGCAACTTGCAACAAGGAGTTCCTGCCTTTATTCTGGGCTTTGCGCTGGCTTATCTCTATGTTCGCACGGAAGATTTACGCCTCTGTTGGGCTGCACATTTGGCGAACAATGTGATAGCACTCTTGACAATACGCATCCCGGCTCTTGAACACTTTGGCGATAGCTGGCCCATCCCCCAACAAGTGGGCATCGGCGCGCTGATGTTTGTACTCGGTGCTGTAGGCTTGCTCATAAAAGGTTCGCTGCTCAAAAAACTATTTGGTCGCACCAAGAGATAAGGACTAAGGTCTAACGTCTAATCTCTAACGCCTAAGGCTCGAGTCACGCTTGTCGTGGCAAGTACAAAATGGTCTGTGACCCTCTAACGTCTAATCTCTAATTTCTAATGCTCGAGCCACGCTTGTCGTGGCGAATATAAAAGGGTCTGTGACCCTCTAACATCTAGAATGCAAATAAGAAATCTCAACCTAGGTCATCGTCCTGTGCTTCTGGCACCGATGGAAGACGTCACCGACATCGGTTTCCGCCTGCTTTGTCGCAGACTCGGGGCTTCAATGGTCTATTCAGAATTTGTGGCTTCCGACGCTTTGGTGCGCATGGTCAACAAATCTCTACAAAAACTCACCGTCTGCGATGACGAACGTCCTGTGGTGATTCAAATTTATGGTCGCGATCCCGGTGCAATGGCAGAGGCAGCAGAGATTGTGGTGGAGAAAGCACAGCCCGACATTTTGGATCTCAACTTCGGTTGTCCAGTGAAGAAGGTAGCCGGAAAGGGCGCAGGCTCGGGCATGCTGCAAACTCCCGAACTGATGCAAGAAATCATCCGCGCAGTCGTGGATCGCGTGAGCAGTCGTGTACCAGTCACGGTGAAAACCCGTTTAGGCTGGGACCACGAACACCGCATCATCGTCGATTTGGCAGAGCGCATCCAAGATTGTGGTGCAGAAGCGCTGACCATTCACGGTCGCACGCGTTGCCAAATGTACACAGGAGAAGCCGATTGGTCGCTCATTGGCGAAGTGAAACGCAATCCGCGCATGCACATCCCCATCATCGGCAATGGCGACATCACCTCTGGCGCAGATGCCCTCCGCGGTTTTGAGGAATATGGCGTGGACGCAGTGATGGTAGGCCGCGCCACCTTCGGTCGTCCTTGGATATTCAAAGAAATCCGCGATACACTCGACGGCACTCCTTTCGATGTTTCCGCAGCTGTGCAGAGTGACTATGCTCCCATGTCTCCCGACTGGCAGTTGGATGTCCTCAAAGAGGAAGTGCGTCAAAGTGTGGAACGCATCGACGAATATCGAGGCATTCTCCACGTACGTCGCCATTTGGCAGCAACTCCCTTGTTCAAAGGCATTCCCAACTTCCGACAAACACGCATCCAAATGTTGCGCACCGAAAGAATGGACGAATTGTTTGAGTTGCTCGAAAGCATTCGCCCATTACTCCACGCAGACAACCTTTCAGAATAGCTGGCAGGGTGTAGTAATCACCCCTACGTTTTGATAGTCCCAACCATTCTTCAATCTATTCTCAGCTCCCTTTTAGCTTCCTTTATAAGCGTTTAAGAAGGTTATCTCATAATTCTCTCATCCTTATTATATCTCCTTCCCATGACTCCCCACACTCTTCCAGCCCAACGCATCGCAGCCCTCCGCACAGCGATGAAAGCGCACAATATCGACATCTACATTGTTCCCACCTCCGATCCTCACAACAACGAATATGTAGCAGATCGCTGGAAAGGGCGTGAGTGGCTCAGCGGATTCACCGGAAGCGCAGGAACGCTCGTAGTGGCGCACGACAAAGCCGCACTTTGGACAGATTCGCGCTACTTCCTTCAAGCCGAAAAAGAACTTGCAGGCAGTGGCATCGAACTCATGCGCATGGGTGTCGAAGGAGTGCCCAGCGAACAAGAGTGGATCAAAGACGTGTTAGGATATACCTTGGAAGAGGAAGAGAGATTATCTTTCAAAAACGTAGAGAGCTCACCACAAATTGGCTTTGATTTCATGAGCGTATCGTATGAACCACAAATCGACTTGGTCTACGATTTCGCAGATTTCTTGGTCAACATCGATTTACTCGATGAAGTATGGACAGACCGTCCAGCACTTCCAGCTCATCCCATCTACATTCAACCCGAAGAATGGGCAGGCGAAAGCATCGAAGCTAAGATAGCGCGCTTGAGAACCTTCATCGGAGCTCAGCACGCACAATACTATATCACCAACGATGCATCTGAAATTGCGTGGTTGCTCAACCTTCGTGGCGAAGACATCTCTTATAACCCCGTTTTCTTAGCTTACCTCATCGTAGGAGCAGAAAATGTGCACTTGTTTATCACCAATGAGCATCTCACTCCTTCGGTGAAAGACTACCTACAACGTGTGAACACCACCTATCACCCTTACGATGGGGTCACAGCTTTCCTCCAACAAGCCCCTCAAAACGAGCACAGTTTCCTCTATGCCTTCAACATCAACTATGCTTTTGCAGAGTTAATTTCCGAGGCGTGCATAGGACATTGGACTCCCGAACAAGGTCTTTCACCCATCACCTCTTGGCGCGCGCACAAGAACGAGGCAGAGATTGCAGGATTCCGCCGTGCCATGCAACACGATGGTGTAGCCATGGTGCGCTTCCATCGCGAACTAGACGAAAAAGTGGCAGACGGTAGCATCAACCAAGAGACAGAATGGAGCACCTCAGAACGATTGGAAGAAATTCGTGCTGAGCATCCTGAATACCGCGGTCTATCTTTTGCCACCATTGCAGGATATGCCGGCAATGGAGCCATCGTGCACTATGAAGCCACTGCCGAAGATCATGCCCAACTTGCCGACAAAAGTTTCTTACTCTTGGATAGTGGCGCACACTATGTGAGCGGCACCACCGACATCACGCGCACCATTCCCCTCGGAGTGCTAAGCGATGAGGAGAAAAAAGCCTACACCCTTGTGCTCAAAGGCATGATTCAACTCTCCATGGCACACTTCCCTGCAGGTACGACAGGACTAGCTCTCGACTTTGCAGCTCGTCAATCTATGTGGCGCGAGGGGTACGACTTCGGACACGGCACTGGACACGGAGTGGGTAGCCACTTGTGCGTGCACGAAGGTCCTCACCAGATTCGCAAAGACCGACGTGCAGCCACGGAAGTCCCCTTCCAAGTGGGCATGACCGTGAGCAACGAACCTGGCATCTATGTCGCTGACAAATTTGGAGTGCGTCTCGAAAACGTCCTCGTGGCACAACCAGCGCAGCAAACGCCCTTTGGCAACTTCCTCAAGTTTGAGACCCTCACACTCTGTCCCCTTGATTTAGGTCCCATCGTGGTGGAAATGCTCGAACCTTCCGAGCGCCAGTGGCTCAATGCTTATCATGAGGTGGTGCGTGCAAAATTGCTCCCACTGCTTTCAGACGAAAAAGATAAAGAATGGCTCCTTCAAGCTACAAAAGCCCTATAAGGCTACGCAGATACATCGGGTTTGAAAGGCACAATTACGTCGTTTCAGACCGCAATTCCCTGATGCTCCCTTAAGGATATGCAACAAACAGATAAAACCAATCCCACTTCTTCTCGCTCATCTCGCGAGAGGAAGTGGGATTTTTTGCGTGGTATAGCCATCTTTCTCGTGGTACTTGGCCACACCATTCAATGGATGGACCCAGACTGGAAACACAACCTGCTCTTTATCGGCATCTATTCGTTTCACATGCCGCTTTTTATGTTCATCTCCGGCTATTTTTTAAGAAATAACCTCCATCAAATAGCATTTTGGAAATGGCAAAAACAGAAAATGCGTCAGCTATTGATTCCCAGCCTGGTCAATAGCCTCCTCTATTCTGCTTTATTACTGATTCCCATCTCATTAGGCATTAGTACACGAATACCCCAATGGGATGCGCAAGCCTTGTGGTATCTCAATGTCCTGTGGCTATTTCTAGTATTTGCTCGCATCGTTGCCTGCTTTCCCTTTCGTTTCTTACGCATTTTGCTCTGGATGGGTGCCTACGCTTTCGTCTTTTTCTGGCACTACTATCCACTCAGCATGTATGCCAAGTTCATGCTCCCCTTCTTTTTATTGGGACACCTCTATCGTAAACTAACTCAACTTCCTCACTCTCTTCGACTTTTCCTCCTCGCAACAGGCAGCCTGCTTTGGTGCTTCGTCTTGCCCATGTGGGACTTCTCTCACTCCATCTACATGTTGCCTTATGCCCCTTCCAAACTCACCAACATGTTGCACTATCTTCTCCTCTATGCCAATGGATTTGGAGGAATCTGCGCCACACTTTTCCTCATCGAAGGGAGTTATACTCGCATAGAACGCTTCGTTTCTTTACAACCTTTCTTAAAAACCACAGTCTGGGCAGGCACAATCACCCTCCCTATTTACGTAGTGCAGACGCATTTCTTTGTGATACGCGAAGTGGTGGAGGGATTTTCTCAGAATCATCTGCTACAAGTCGCAACAGCACTTGCACTCATCCCTTTCTGCTGGGGAGTCTACCGATTCCTCTGCCGGATTCCCTTCCTCCGTCTGCTTCTCTTTGGAGAGAAAAGGTAGTCGAACTGGTGCGCACCTTGCTCGCAGCTAATATCAAACAACAGCCCCCTTCTGAAATTCAGAAGGGGGCTGTTGTCGTGTGCGCCTGATAGGACTCGAACCTACACGTATCGCTACACCAGATCCTAAGTCTAGCGCGTCTACCAATTTCGCCACAGGCGCGATTTCGTTGGTGCAAATTTACGGCAGAATCTGCAAAATACAAAGAAAATCGACCACTTTTTTTGTTCTTCGGCTGCAAATTGGTATTTTTGCATGAACAAGCCAGTTCAAATGACGCTAAATTTCTTTGCTTCCTCTCTCCGTCGCACCCTCGCTCGGTGTCTTGCTTTGGTCTGCTTCCTTCTGGCAGGCATCCACGGGCATGCACAAACCTCGGCAACCCCCTCTGTCACCCCCAAAATGACCTATACCAATGCTGAGGGTCAGGAAGTGCAAGAAACTAGCTACGATGGGGGAGCCCCACTTCATGTGCGCTTTGAAGCAACCACCAAAGATTTGGGCAACTACACCCCACTCTACGAATGGCAGTTTACACGCGAAAATGGCACAACCCCCTTTCTCATCCGCTACGAACAAGCCACTACTTATGATTTCCTTGAGAGTGGCAACTTCCGCGTGCGCCTACTTGTCTCCTTTGTTTTGAACAACGATACCGTCAGCTATGCACAAGAGGACGCTTTTGCGCTGAACATTGCAGAGAGTAAACTTGAATTCCCAAATGCTTTCACCCCCAATGGCGATGGCATCAACGACATTTTCAAAGCCAAAGAGGGGTATCAAAGTATTGTTGCCTTCCGCGCCGATGTGGTGAATCGATGGGGAAAACGCGTGGCTCACTGGAGCCATCCTGCCGAAGGTTGGGATGGAAAATCTGGTGGTGCGGATGCCCCCGAAGGTGCCTACTATCTCATCGTCACTGCTCGCGGAGCCGATGGCAGAAAATACAACCTCAAAAAGACCATCAACCTCCTGCGCCGCTACGATGCGGTCGCCAAATAGCTTTTAGCACTAGCCTTTGCACGCTCACCAGCGTTTGGCTAGACGCCATATCCTCCACAAACGACTCAGCACACAGACTTTAGCATGAATCCTACGCAGTCCTCTTCCTCCCTCAATCCCTCTTTCACTTCTGCCGTTCCCACGCTTGAGGACGGCAATATTGAGATTTTGGGAGCCCGTGTGCACAATCTCAAAAACATCGATGTCACCCTTCCACGCAATGCGCTCACTGTCATCACGGGTTTGAGCGGAAGCGGAAAGTCTTCCTTGGCTTTCGACACGCTTTATGCCGAAGGACAACGCCGATATATTGAAACATTTTCTGCCTACGCGCGCAACTTCCTCGACAACCTCGAGCGACCTGACGTAGACAAAATCACAGGATTATCTCCGGTCATCAGCATCGAGCAGAAGACCACCAACAAGAATCCGCGATCTACGGTGGGCACTGTCACGGAAATCTACGACTTCCTCCGCCTGCTCTTTGCTCGAGCTGGCGATGCTTATTCTTATCTGAGTGGAGAAAAGATGGTGAAATACACCGAAGAACAGATTCTCGAACTCATACTCCAGCAGTATGAGGGACGAAAAATCTATCTTCTGGCTCCCCTCGTCAAGCAGCGCAAAGGACACTACAAAGAGTTGTTTGAGTCCGTTCGCAAAAAAGGCTTTCTCAATGTACGTGTCGACGGCGAACTGCGCACCGTTGAATCGGGTATGCGCGTGGATCGCTACAAAAACCACGATATCGAAGTGGTGATAGACCGCTTGAAGGTGCAAGCCAAAGATGAGGAGCGGCTGCAACAAAGCGTGCGCCAATCTTTGCAACAAGGCGAAGGACTGATGCTCATCCTCGATGCAGAGGACAACAGCATCCGCTATTTTTCTAAGCGGCTCATGTGTCCTACCACAGGTTTAGCCTATCGCGAACCCGCGCCCCACAACTTCTCTTTCAACTCTGCACAAGGGGCTTGTCCCAAGTGCAAGGGTTTAGGACAAGTGAACGTCATCGACTGGGAAAAAGTCTGTCCCGACTCCTCACTCAGCATCAAACAAGGCGCACTCGTTCCCCTCGGAAAAGCCAAGAACGCAATGATTTTCTGGGCGATAGCAGCCCTTCTCGAACAGCACGATGCCACACTCAACACCCCCGTTAAAGATCTCTCGGAAGAAGTGTTGGATGAAATTTTAAATGGCACCACCGAACGCTTGCGCATCCCCAAAAGTATCGCAGGAACAGGCGACGACATCTACACCGAATTTGGTGGGTTGGTGAAATACATCCAGCAGATGGCAGATGCGGAAATGTCTGCCGAATCGCAACGCTGGGCAGAACAATTCTCGCGCACCGCAGAATGCCCCGAATGTCATGGCGCACGTCTCAACCGCGAAGCCTTATCTTACAAATTTGGTGACAAGAATATCGCCGAACTTTCCGCAATGGATGTAGCGCAACTCAAAGAATGGGCTGACGCCGTGTCCGTGAATCTGAGCGGAAAACAGCTCGCGATAGCCACGGAAATCCTCAAAGAAATCCGCACGCGACTATCTTTCCTCCTCGATGTAGGTTTGGACTATCTGTCGCTTTCACGCGCATCGATGACACTCTCTGGTGGTGAGAGTCAGCGCATTCGCCTTGCCACACAGATTGGTTCGCAGTTGGTCAATGTGCTCTACATCCTCGACGAACCCTCCATCGGACTTCACCAACGCGACAACGTGCGCCTCATTCATTCGCTCCGACAACTCCGCGACACGGGCAACACAGTGGTGGTGGTAGAACACGACAAAGACATGATGCTCGCTGCAGACTATGTGGTGGACATCGGTCCACGAGCTGGACGCAAAGGCGGAGAAGTGGTGTTTCAAGGCACACCAGCCGAGATGCTCCAGAGCAATACCCTCACCGCAGGCTATCTCAATGGCGATAACTTCATTGCGATTCCCCAACGTCGCAAAGGCAACGGCAAACAACTCCGACTCATCGGAGCAAAAGGCAACAACTTGCGCAATGTCACTGCCACCTTCCCCCTCGGCACACTGATTTGCGTATCGGGAGTGTCTGGATCGGGAAAATCCACGCTCATCAACGACACCCTCCAACCCCTGCTCTCGCAACACATCTATCACTCTCTCCGCGAGCCCCTCGCTTATGACAAGATAGAAGGATTGGAACACATCGACAAAGTGGTGGCTGTGGATCAAAGTCCGCTCGGTCGCACTCCGCGCTCCAACCCTGCCACCTACACAGGCGTGTTCAACGACATCCGCGCCCTCTTTGTCAATCTTCCTGAAGCCAAGATACGTGCCTACAAGCCCGGTCGCTTCTCCTTCAATGTCAAAGGTGGTCGCTGCGAAACCTGTCGCGGCAATGGCTACAAAACCATCGAGATGAACTTTCTTCCCGATGTGTATGTGCCTTGCGAAACCTGCCACGGCAAACGCTACAACCGCGAGACACTCGAAGTGCGCTTCAAAGGCAAAAGCATCGCCGATGTGCTTGACATGACCATCAATCAGGCAGTAGAATTCTTTGAAAACGTGCCCAATATCCTGCACAAAATCAAAGTGTTGCAAGAAGTCGGTCTCGGCTATCTGAAACTCGGTCAATCCTGCACCACCCTCTCGGGAGGAGAAAGCCAGCGCGTGAAACTAGCGACCGAACTCTCCAAGCGCGACACGGGCAACACCGTCTACATTCTCGATGAACCCACCACAGGTCTTCATTTTGAGGACATCCGTGTGCTCATCGACGTACTCAACAAGTTGGTTGACAAAGGTAATACGGTGATTGTCATTGAGCACAACCTCGACGTGGTCAAAGTGGCAGACTATATCATCGACATGGGTCCCGAAGGCGGCCGCGGTGGTGGCTACATCGTCGCAGAAGGCACTCCCGAAGCTGTGGTGAAACAAGGCAAAGGACCTACTGCCCCCTTCCTCCAAGCGGAATTGGCAGCTGCACAAAAGCAGAGACAGTAAGGAAAGGCATGCCAAAACCAGACGCAGATGCTGGTACGCAACTTTCGCGCTACTCCCACAAAAATTCAATCCAATCATTTAATAATCCCCTAACTCCCTTACCATGTTTGAAGGACAACCCAAAGGGCTCTTCGCCCTTGCCCTCGCCAACACTGGCGAACGCTTCGGCTACTACACCATGCTAGCCGTTTTCGTGCTGTTCCTCCAAGAAAACTTTGGGTGGAGTGCTGGTCTTGCCGGTACTTACTACTCTACTTTCTTGATGTTCGTGTACTTTTTGCCATTCGTTGGCGGTATTCTCGCTGACAAGTTTGGCTACGGCAAAATGGTGAAAATCGGTATCAGCATCATGTTCCTTGGCTACGTGCTCTTGGCTGTACCCCTCGGCAGCGGCTCTGTAGCCGTAAGTGCCGTAATCGGTGCACTTGCGCTCATCAGCATCGGCACAGGTCTCTTCAAGGGAAATCTGCAAGTGATGGTCGGTGACCTCTACGCCTCTCCCGAAATGGCTAGCAAGCGCGACTCTGCTTTCTCGCTCTTCTACATGGCGATCAACATCGGTGCCCTCTTTGCACCCACTGCTGCCATTGAAATCATGAAGTATGCTCAAGCCAATGGATTCAACAAGGCAGACAGCTATCACTTTGCCTTTGGCGTGGCTTGTATCTCACTCATCATCTCTATCTTGATTTACTTTGCCACTCGCAGCACCTTCCGTCATGTTGAAGGCGGACACGTTGCTGTTCCAGCAAAAGACAACAACGCCGCAGTCGCTGCAGAACCCGAATTGAGCAAGGAAGACACCAAAGCGCGCATCGTGGCACTCTGCCTCGTTTTTGCTGTGGTGATTTTCTTCTGGATGGCTTTCCACCAAAATGGTTTGACACTCACCTACTTCGCGCGTGACTTTGTGGCAACTAGCTCTACCGGTGTTGAATCCCTCCTCTTCGATGTGACCAACTTGGTGATGATTATCATTGCCATCTACGCTTCTTTTGCAGTCGTGCAAAGCAAAACCCTCAAGGGTCGCACCATTGCTACTGCCATCACCCTCTTGTGTGCTGCCTTTGTCATCTTCAAAGGACTCACCGTTGGTGATCAATCAGTAGAAGTGAGCGCACCTATCTTCCAACAATTCAATCCCTGCTTTGTCGTTGGTCTCACCCCCGTTAGCATTGCGCTCTTCGGATGGTTGAACAAGAAAGGTCTCGAGCCCTCTGCTCCTCGCAAAATCGCTTATGGTATGCTCGTTGCTGCCATTGGTTTCTGCGTCATTCTCGCTGCCTCTATCGGTTTGGAAACACCCGATGCTCAAAAAGCAGCCATCGAAGCTGGGCAACAAGTGAATCGAGTGAGCCCTCAAATCTTGGTTTATACCTACCTCGTGCTCACTTTTGCTGAGCTTCTCCTTTCACCTATGGGTATTTCCTTCGTATCGAAGGTGGCTCCTCCCAAGTACAAGGGTATGATGATGGGTGGTTGGTTCGTGGCTACTGCCATCGGTAACTTCCTCACCGTAATCCCTGCTATGCTTTGGGGTGCTGTTCCCCTCGTCTATGTATGGGGTGTACTTGCCGCCCTCTGCCTCCTCTCATTCCTCTTCATCTTCTCTCAAATGAAGAAGCTCGAAAAGGTGGCTTAATCCCCTACACGCTCATTTTGTACATCACGCTCCTTTGTGCATCACGCACAAACTTTCATTCGGTCGCATCGAAATTCCCCCAATTTCGGTGCGACTTTTTTGTGGACAGCTCCTCCGCCACCACAGCCCCCTAATAGATATGGGTCGAATTGAGGGCAAAGTGATAAAAATCGGAAGAAAACTGCACTTTTTTCTTTAGGCACCATCATTTTTGACATCTACACTTTACAGAACAAGACATTAACAATCCGTAAAGTTCCTCACAAGAGTGACGGACAGGCTTTTCGTCTCTGGAATCCTCAAAGCATCATAAACGGGGGGTGGTTTTCTCGTGCGCGCGTCACACGCGCGCCTTCCCTGGGAATTCCATTTTTTTGCTTTCACAACCTTCACAGAAGCTACTGCAAAGAGGCTATTTTTCGTTTGGAAAATCGACGCAAAAACGATGGACTTCTGACACAGGTTCACTGATGGTGTTAAAAGTTGTCCGAAAGAGTCACGTTATAAACTGACACACTGCGACTTGCAGCGTTTTCTGTGAAGGTTGTGAAAGAGAAAAGACGAAAATCCCTGTTACGCGCGCGCGAGGAAGCCTCAAAACGAGGGGGTTTTAGATTTTTATACACTTCACCCAATACAAATCCATCAACTCAGCTTTTCACCTCACCAAGCGTCCGAGAAGAAGTTGCCCACAACAAGAAAATTACGTTGGAGATTTCCCCAAAAACGTTGGACTTTTTTCCAAAAAACTCCCACGTTTTTTTGTTTTTCTCCTACGTTTTTCCAACTCTCTTGGAGAAAAACAAAAAAGATCTCCACGTTTTCTAACGGCAAAAAGCAAGGTCTAACGTCCTTCCACCAGGATTCCTCTTTGGACTATTCAAATTTCAGGAGAAAAACACGATTTTTTAGAAAAATCTCAACTTCTATTTGTGCAAACCAACAAAATTCTATACCTTTGCGATATAGCATCGAAAAGCACCGCACATACTCTCCCCGCAAAAAGCGGCGTTTTGTGCAGTCTTCCGTACTTGGGCTTGCCCAGCCCCCTGATTTCTTTGCGCTATACTACGATAACAACGGATTTTGCCATAAAAAAGGAGCGAAATCCAGCAGTAAGCGTATTAGAAATAAGCCCTCATAGCTTAACAAACACGTAATACGTAAAAACTTTTATTGTAAAGCCTCCACTCTAAACTTGTCACCTACACCACAACTTCGTCATGCTGTGGTGAAATTTCTTTTGTATGACAACTTACTCCTTTAACAACAATTATTTCAAGGGTGCCTTGCGCCATGGCTTATTGCTTTCTGCCAGCCGCCTTCACGTGTGGATCATTGCTGTGTGTGCCTTGATGGCCACCAGCTGTAATACCATCAAAGACATTGCCTATCTGCAGGATATCTCTACCACAACGCCCATCACCTTGCAAAATCCTGAGGACATTCGCCTCGAACCAGGAGATCAGTTGAGCATTAGTATCCATGGCCGTGACCCGAAGGTGGTGGAAATCTACAATATGCCCAATGTCACCAACGCCACTGGTGGTTCCACGAAAGCCAGCTACACTGTGAATGCCAATGGACAAATCGATATGCTCCAATTCGGACTGATACCTGTGGCTGGACTCACACGCGCTGAACTTGCCAACCAAATCAAATATCGCTTGGTGTCGAGTGGCGTAGTTCGCGACCCAGTGGTGGTGGTAGACTTTGCTACGATGACTTATTCGGTGCTGGGAGAAGTGGCGATGCCTGGTCGTAAACCTATCGACCGCGACCACATGACTCTTCTGGATGCACTGGCACAAGCTGGCGACTTGACCATCTATGGCAAACGCAACAATGTGCTGGTGATGCGCAATGTCAATGGTAAACAAACGGCTTATCGCATTGACTTGACCAACACGGAGAGTGTGTATGCTTCTCCGGTGTTCAACTTGAAACAAAACGACATCATTTATGTCGAACCTAATACGAAGAGAGCCAACGAATCGGTGAACAATGCCAACACGCTCCGTACACCAACTTTCTGGTTCTCTGCCATCACCTTGTTGACAACTGTACTTCTCTATATCAAGAAATAAGATATTCGTTCATGCAACGCAATCCTTCTGAAAATTACACTCCTGCATCGTCTACACTTAAGGCGCACTCCGACAGTGCTTTGTTCTTGGTGCGCGATGGTTTCTACCTTTGTCTAGCACACTGGAAGTGGTTTGTGCTCTCACTCCTCGTTTGTCTGAGCGCAGCAACTTACCACCTGCTCCGCACTCCTAAAACTTACGTGGCATCGGCTTCTATTCTCATCAAGCCCGACAGCAACAAGGGCCATACCCCCGATGAACTGCTGGCGCGCCGCATGAGTGTGGAAAGTGGTGTGGATGCCCAAATGACCAATGAGATGCTGGCACTCAACAGTGTCACCATCACACGCACCGTAGCAGAACGACTCAACCTCGATGTAGAATATACCCACAAAGGGATGTTTCACCCTAAGGTGATTTATGGCACACAACTCCCTGTAAAAGTGGAATTTCTCAACATAAGTGAGGAGCAAACAGCTTCACTTTCGCTCACGCTCATGGCAGATGGGAAAGTGTTGCTCGAAGATTTCGTACGCAATGGCCAAAGTATGGATGGCAGTGTACTGGCTCACGTGGGCAAGCGTTGCGCCACTCCTGTGGGTCTCCTCAACATCGTGCCCACCAATGCTTATCACAAAGGACTCACCGACGAATATGACGTGAGACGCTCTCCAATGTCCACCACCGCTGCTATCGTGCGCTCTCGATTTGACGTGCAGTTGAGCGACAAAGCTTCGACCATCATCGACATTCGCTACAGCGATGTCAATACGGCGCGCGCCAAAGATGCCATAGACATGCTGATTTCTGTGTACAACGAGAACTGGGTGAAAGATCGCAACCAGATTTCAGTGAGCACGAATGAGTTTATCAAAGATCGTTTGGCAGTGATTCAGCGCGAACTGGGCAATGTGGACCAAAACATTGCGGGTTATAAATCGGCTAATCTCCTCCCCGACGTAGAACAATCGGGAGCAATGGCGATGACGCAAGCCAACGAAGCGGAAATCAAGGCGCGCGAACTCTCTACCCAAACGTACATGACACGCCATGTGCGCGAATATCTCACCGATGGCCGCCATGAGAATCAGGTGTTGCCCTCCAACTCGGGTATCAACAACCCTTCGATTCAATCGCAGATTAACGACTACAACTCCAAACTTTTGGAGCGTAATCGTTTGCTCGCCACTTCTTCTGCACAAAACCCTACTGTGATGGATCTGGAGACACAACTAGGTTCGATTCGTCGCGGTATCATCCAGTCATTGGACAATGAATTGGACATGCTGAAGACGCAACAGCGCGCCACTGAGGCTAGTCACAGTGAAGCCACCAGCAAAATTTCTGCAAATCCTCGCCAAGCGTCTTACCTCCTCTCGGTGGAGCGTCAACAAAAGGTGAAAGAATCTCTCTACATTTTCTTGCTTCAAAAGCGAGAAGAGAATGAGTTGTCACAAGCTTTCACAGCTTACAACACGCAAATCATCGAGACGCCTCATGTCACCGGCACTCCTCCCACTCCAGTATCAAAGCGAGTGATGGGCATGGCTCTCCTCATTGCCTTGGCCATTCCCGCTGGGCTCATCTTTGCTCGCGAAGGGTTTAATACTACGGTGCGCGGTCGCAAGGATCTCGAAGAATTGAGCGTGCCTTTGGTGGGCGAACTTCCCTTCCAGGGCAAGAAACGTCCTTTCTGGCAACGCTGGCGCAAAGAAGAGATTATCAAGCAACCTAATTTGGTGGTGGCTGATCAACAGCGCGACATTATCAACGAGGCTTTCCGCACTGTGCGCACGAAACTCGAATTCACCATGGGTTTCGATGGACAAAACAAAGTGGTGATGGTCACTTCTATGAATCCAGGAAGTGGGAAAACCTTCATCACCGCCAACTTGGCAACAGCTTATGCACTCAAGGGAAAGCGTGTGCTCATCATGGACCTCGACCTCCGCAAGGCTTCTCTTTCCGAATATGTGGGCAACCCACAAATGGGTATTTCCAACTACCTCTCTGGACAGATTGACGATTGGCACGAAATTATCACTCCTCTCGGACAAGTGGACTGCTTGCCCAGTGGTGTGATTCCTCCCAACCCTGCGGAATTGCTCTCAACTCCTCGTTTTAAGGCAATGATTGAGGCTGTGCGTGAAGAATATGATTTGATTTTCATGGACTGTCCTCCGGTAGAAATCGTTGCCGATGCCGAAATCATCAATCCAGTAGCCGACCTCACCCTCTTTGCCGTACGTGCAGGCTTGATGGAACGCTCGTTCCTCGTAGACATCGAACGCTGGTATTGCGAAAAGAAATTCCACAATCTCACCCTTGTCCTCAACGGTACCACCGATGCTCTCGGTCGTTATGGCTACCACAAATATGGTTATGGCTATGGCGGTTACGGCTATGGTGGCTACGGATACGGAAAGAGATAGTCCTCTCTCATAAGTCCCACTAGGAATTCCGCAGCTTTGCGGAATTCCTAGTCACGACGCTCTGCGTGCCTTCATTCTAAATTTACAATAAATGTCTTCTACTTCATCCACACAGGAATTTAGTGCCAAACGCGCAACATGGAATGCAACACTTCTCATGTTGCGTTCTGCTATAGGCATTGTGGTGGGGCTTTTTACTTCTCGCATTGTCTACAATGCACTTGGAGTAGAAGATTATGGTATCAACGCTGTTGTGGGGGGACTTGTACCTGCTTTCACGGTGATTACTGCGGCTCTTGCTTCTGGCACCTCTCGTTTTCTCACCTTTGAAATTGGACAAGGAGACGAGAAACGCATCCGCGAAACTTTTACAGCTACATTTTGGGCGCATCTCCTCTTTGCCCTTCTATTCGTAGCATTAGCAGAAATTGGTGGCATCTACCTCCTTCAACATCAGATGAACATACCCGAAGGAAGAGAAGTTGCGAGTTTGATTGTATTGCAGTGCTCTATTGCCACGATTTTCTTTGACATCACCCAAGTACCTTATTCAGCGATACTTGTTGCCAACGAACGATTTAACATCTACGCCTATTTTAGCTTAGCAGGGACGTTCTTCGGATTAATTTCAGCACTTATAGTGAAATATGCCCCTGTAGACAAACTCATCCTCTATAGTCTACTTGCTGCAACGGGTGCTCTTCTTGTTCCTGTATTAAATCGTATCTATTGCCTGCGTAAACACCCAGAGTCACATTTGCTCAAAGGCGTCAATTTTAGTATTCTGAAGCCTATTCTCTCCTATAGTTTATGGAACTTATTCGGTAACGCTTGTACACTTCTTAACCAACAATCTCGTAACTACCTGGTGAATATCTTCTTTGGGGTACGTTACAATGCAACAACCAGTGTTGCCACAACTGTACACGGCGCCGTAGGATCATTTTCGGGACTTTTTGGAACAGCCTTTTTCCCTCAAATCACGAAACAATACGCACAAGGAAATATCCAAGAAATGGAACGCGTAATCAAAACTTCGATGCGCTTCTCTTTACTCATTCTCGCCATCATTGCAATTCCTACAATGATGAACGCAGAAACACTCTTCTCCTTATGGTTGGGCTCTGTTCCTGATTTTGCACCTTTTGTACTACGTTGTTTATTACTCATTAGTTTTGGATACGTGTTGCAATCGCCTTTCCATCAATCAATACAAGCAACTGGGAGAATTCGGATCTACTCAATGCTAAGTGGTATTTTTCTTCTGCTTCAATTTGCAGCTGTCTATATCACCTATAGTAGCGTACACATTTTTACGGGAGGCTTCGTTGTTCTTGCCCTCGGACAATTTATCTACATTCTTCTTCCGACAATCATTACTCAACGATATATCCCCCGTTTATCCCTAAAACGGATATTTATAGCAGTTCTCATTACCATTTTGGGCATTATTTTCGCTGCTATCATTCCCTATTGGATTTTCACTGCTATTTCTTCTGGCATTCTTCAATTACTAACAAGCAGCGTTGCTTATGTCCTCAACTTAACTCTAATTGCTTATTTCTTCCTTCTTACGAAAGAAGAACGAAGCATGGTTATACAAAAGGCGAAAGCCGTTGTGCAAAGAGTATTCACCAGAAATTGAACTTCTGCCAATGATGGTTCCATATCTTATCCTTCCTCTCTTCGTATGAATGCCACTCCACCTATGCTAAGTCTCATTCTTCCTTTACACAATGTGGAAGAATACGTGCACCAGACTTTGGAAAGTGTTTCACAACAACCACAAGACGACATGGAAGTGATTCTTGTGGATGACGGAAGCACCGACCAAACGGCTGTGATTGCTAAGACTTATGTAGCAAAGCACCCAAATTGGCAACTCATCATGCAACCACAACAAGGAGTGAGTGTGGCAAGAAATGTGGGTACGCAGGAAGCAAAGGGCGAATATGTGGCTTATCTGGATGGGGATGACTGGTTGGCTCCTCAAGCACTGCAGCAGTTGCTCACAACAGCACAGCAAGCGCAGGCAGATCTTGTGCAATGTGGATTTTTCTATGCTTATGAGCAACATCTGCTTTACGACAATCGCAGACAATCTCCGCAAGATGCTCCACAGATGCTGAACACTGAAACAGCACTCGAAGCTCTGTGTCAGCCTCATCCCCTACTCAACAACTTTCTGTGGGCAAAAGTGATGAAAAGAGAGATTGCTTTAGCCTGTCCTAATCCTCCCGGTCGCGTAGCACAGGATGCCTTTGTGATGCACGAAATTGTGGCACGCTGCTCCAAAGTGGTTTGTATGTCTCAGCCCCTATGGTTTTATCGTCAGCGCAACACAGGACTTTCTGGGCATTTCTCCATCCGTCGAAAAGACCTGCTGGAAGCCTATGAGATGCGCATCCAATTTCTGCAGAGTACCCATCGAGAAAAACTTTTGGCTTGGGTGGTTCCAGAATATCTGCGACAAGTATTTCAACACCTCGCAGCTGCTAAGCGTACTCTCGACACTCCAACCATTCAAGCCTTCGAAGCGTATCAGAATTACGTGCAACAGCAATATAGCGACATTATAAAGCAATATGCTCCCCATCTATGGCAACAGCTGAAATGGGAACAGAGTCTATTGGGGCAATTCCTATGTAGAGTGAAGAATAGACTATTTCGACAAAAACTAATGCGGCTTTCGTACTATGACTTTCCTTCAATGATAGAGTAAAAATAACAGATAAAGAATCATTCATTGTGAAAAGTAATAATCAACATTCATTTTATCTATAAAAATAAGATCTATCGTGAACACTAATACCTATCATCTAGCTTTCACTCTTAACAAGGATTACTTTCCTTATCTCGCTGTCACCTTAAAAAGTTTTTGCCTATACAATCCTCAACAAGCAGATACACAATGGCAGATTCACTTAATTACTGATAGTGAAAAGGTGTTTTGTACCTCATTCTTTAGCTCTATTATCCAAGACCGGGATGATGTCAAAATAATAGTACATCAGATTAACGTTGAAACCTATACTAGATATTCAAAATCTAGATACCCTATTTACACTATACTAAGAGCCGAACTTCCCGATATTCTGTTGGATGTGGAAAAGGTGCTGTACTTAGATACTGATGTACTCTTTAAAGGTGCAATACATGAGCTTTTTCATTTTGACATGAAAAGACACTCAACAGCGATGGTAAGAGAGACAGAAATTAAAAGCTATAACTATGTCTACAAGCATAATCTAGGTCATTCTAAGTATTACAATTCGGGGGTTATACTTATGGACTTATCTATGTGGAGAGCAAACAACAATCGGCAAAGATTTTTTGATTTTCTACAAACGAACTTTGAAAAGCTAGCATTTCCTGACCAAGACGCAATTAATGTATTGTTTTATAATGAGATTATAGAACTTCCCTTAGAATACAACATTACCTACCACAATCTGGTGGATTACAAGAACTATAGTTCATCACAAAAGGAAGGAATTTACAATAGTCTTTTCTCACCTAAAATAGTACATTATGCAGCCTGCGCACCTTGGGATATGACTGTACCTATGCACCCTTACCGCGAGGACTGGTGGGAGGTTGCCAATACCCTCTCTACCAATATACCAACAACAAGAAGGAATTCACTCAAAATAAGAATCATACTTCATGCGTTTTTTATTCTTAGATGGATTCAAGGACGACCTCACAATCCATCTCTGAAATATCTACAAAGAAGACTCAGAAAAGGGTAAAACTTCAAAGAGTTTCTCTATAATAAGAGCTCACAATAAAAAGGATAATTGCGGAAAAATGACATCATGACGCAAAGGTAAACTAAGACATCATCCAACATGCGCATCTTCATCGCCATCCACTACCTTGAAATAGGAGGAGTAGAGACCAGTCTTATCAATCTCCTCTTGGCTCTCGACCCCAATCGCGTCGAGGTGGACTTATTGGTCTACGACCCTCGTGGAGAAATGATGGAGTTGATTCCAGATTGGGTGCATCAAATCAAGGCTCCCAAAACTTATCACTACATCGAGCGTCCCCTAAAGGAGGCACTTCTAGCAGGAGAATGGAAGATGGTGTGGGCAAGACTGCGCGCGAAATGGGCGATACGACAATATATCCATATCAAGAAGCCTAAAGATGGTAGTGCCATTTTCGGATACATTGGCAAATATGTCACTCCGATTCTCCCCTCCCTTGACTATCTTGGAGAATACGATTTGGCAATCTCCTATCTCACTCCACACGATATTGTGAAAGAGAAGGTGAACGCACGAAAAAAAATCGCTTGGATTCACACGGACTATAGTACGATTGACGTGAATGCCGAACTGGAACTCCCCATTTGGGCTAGTTTTGACCACATTGTGAGCATTTCAGACCACGTGAGTCAAACTTTTAGTACAGTGTTTCCGAGTCTCAGCCCTAAATTGCTCCGCATAGACAATCTACTGACCTCTGATTTCGTCAGACAACGAGCAAAAAGGGATTGTCCTCAGGATATGTCTCTTCAGAAAGACGCCATTCGCCTACTCACTATTGGACGCTACTCTTACCCCAAAAACCTCGAGAGTATCCCACTACTTTGTCGTTTGCTTCGAGAACAGGGATTGAACATCGAGTGGTTTATCATAGGTTATGGCGATGATAGCCTCATTCAAAGCGCACTTGCTCAAGAACAGATGGAAGACCACATACATCTGCTTGGAAAAAAAGCCAACCCTTATCCCTATATTGCCCATTGTGACTGGTACATCCAACCTTCGCGCTACGAGGGGAAATCAATAGCGGTCACCGAAGCACAGATTCTAGGTAAACCTGTCATGGTCACAGCGTACCCTACAGCAGCCTCTCAAATCACACCAGGCAAAGATGGGCTCATCGTTCCTATGGATACACCAGAGAGCACAGCTCAAGCCATAGGCGTAGCCCTGCGAGACACCGACACCCGTGAACAAATGATTTCCTATCTGCAAACACATGATTATGGTAACGCTGCGGAGGTCGAGAAAGTTTACCAGTTGCTCTCTTAACTGAGTAGCCCCCTCATGAGATGTGACACGTTATCAGGAATCAGCCGATAAAAATATTATAGCGTATAAACTAATGACCAGAAATCTCAGTTTTGACTTACTCCGCATCTTGGCTTGCCTGATGGTCATCATGATGCATGCGCAACCTATCTCATCTAATCCTAATGGGATGATATTGGCGGTGTCAAGCTACGCTACCGCACCTTGTATTGGACTATTCTTTATGCTTTCAGGTGCTTTGCGACTATCTCGTCCCATCTCCAATTTTCGCAGATATTTCAATAATATCTTACGAAAGATTCTCTTACCAGTGCTCTTGTGGAATCTCTTTTATGGCATCATGGAAGTCATCTTACAAGGGCGACCTTGGACAGAATGGACTACCTTCCGCTTCATTCTTAAAATGAACAACCCTACTTTGTGGTTTATCTTTCCACTACTAGGACTCTACATCATAACACCAATACTCCAAGCATGGCTAGAATCGAGTAGTCGACAACACCAGCGTTTCTACTTAATGCTATGGGGAGGGACCCTCTGCCTACCTTGGTTTAAGGAGATATTTCCGATAGAAGAAGGTGTGACTAGTCTCTTCTACTATTTTTCAGGCTATATCGGCTACTACCTTCTAGGTAGCTATCTCACCAAGTATGCATCACAACTTACACGCTATTCAATAGTGGCGTTGCTACTAGCTTGGGGGACACCTACGATGGTAAAGTTATTGCAACTGCCCATCAATTTCTACCAAACCTTTTGGTATCTTTCTGTGTTCGTCGTAGCACAATGTATCTTCTGGATGCAGCTAGCTCATTCCCTTACAATTTGTAAAAAGCTGCAACAGTATCAGCCCATCATCGAACGACTATCCCAACTCACCTTTGGAGTTTACCTGGTGCACTGGTTGTTGATTCTAGCCCTTCGCTCTCTTCCTTTTTCAATCGTCACGGAAATTCCTTTCCTACCACTCTACCTTGTTACAACCATCTGCAGCATCTTGGGAAGTTTCCTTCTCTCGTGGTTGCTCTATCAATTCAAATGGGGACAATTCATGATTGGTAGATAGCATTTTATTTCTTTCATAACGATACTACTTCTATGTCAGATATGCACGTTGTTTTTTGTATCAGTGACAACTACACCCCTCTTGTAGCTATCACCCTACAGAGCTTTGTGGACCACCACACCAGCGATAGTCTGTTTGTCTTTCATATTGTTTCAGAAGAACTCTCTTCTGAGAACTATGACTATCTCAGCAGAATTGTTGCGCAACGTCACAACTGGCAATTATGCTATCATCCAATAGATCAGCAAAAACTAACTCACATCCCAACAGGGCCCTTTACTCTACATGCTTGGTATCGGGTTTTTCTAGGACAACTTTTGCCAGAACACATAGACAAAGTGCTATATTTGGATGCTGATACGTTAGTAACAGCGCCGATAGAGGAGTTGTTTACGATATCGCTCGAAAACAAAGCAGTGGGGGCTGTGAAGGATCAGCAGAATTTTATCTCTGCAACGAAACGAAGATTAGGACTCCCCCCCAATTATACCTACGTTTGCTCCGGTGTGTTGCTAATGAACTTGCGGTATTGGCGGGAAAATAATACAGCTCAACAGGTTATAACTTGGGCGATAGATAATGCTCGAAGATTAGGATGCCCTGATCAAGATGCCATCAACGCGGTTCTTAAAAACAATATTCTCGTTTTACCAGCACAATGGGGCATCATAGCTAAAAACTACCTATACGATGCGTTTTACGAGACAGAAGAGGCGGCTGAGGCTTACCACCAACCACGAATCATTCACTATGCAGGATGTGCACCCTGGTATAAGGAACTAAGCAAAATAGCCCCTCGTTTTCAAGCTCCATGGTACAAGACCAACGAGCGGATGGAGCATCCCTTGCAGATGCGCAGTTACTTTCCATCGATTGTTAAACGCCTCAAAGCCTTATTTTATCATCTTAAAGAGGGACGCTTGAGCTATCCTCAAATCACCTCAGCTTTCATTGAAAAGAAGTTACAACAGCATGGCTGGAAATAACTTTTTATATTTAAGAACTGATTTATGATTCCATCTATCATTCATTACTGTTGGTTTGGAGGGCGTCCATTGCCTCCCTCTGCATTGCGTTGCATTGCATCGTGGAAAAAATGGTTGCCCAATTGTGAGATTCGCGAATGGAACGAGCTGAATTTTGATGTCAATGCTCACCCCTACACTCGTGAAGCATACGCTGCAGGGAAATTTGCTTATGTCAGTGATTTTGCTCGCTACAAAATATTGGAAGAGCATGGAGGAATGTACTTTGACACTGATGTTGAAGTAATTGCCTCATTGGAAGATTTATTAGAGAAGGGGGCCTTTATGGGGATGGAGAAAGCCTTTCCCCCTACGGTTAGCCCTGGATTAGTGATGGCAGTAGAGCCTAAACACCCTATTATCCGAGAGATGCTCGATTACTACGACAAGCAAACAACTCTCTTAAAAGAGACACTGCTAGAAGTAGGCTTGGTGGTACGTGGTATGACTGAGATATTCAAGCAACATGGCTTTATCCCTGAGAATCGTTACCAAAAAGTTGCTGGCGTGTCTATTTACCCTGCAGACTACTTCGACCCAATGGACAATGCTACGGGAAAAATCAAGCTCAGCATAAACACGCGCACCATTCACCGCTACGATCGCACCTGGAGCAACCAAAGTTCCTTCTACATTTGGCTGTCAAGACTCTGGCACCGCACTTGGCTCTATCGCCTCATTCAAAACTATAAAGCTTAAAATCCTCAAGCACTATAATGGACGCTTCACTTTATCATCCACTATTCTTTGGCTTCTTCTGTTTGTGGGGAGCAATTATCGCCTTGAGATATCGTGTTTCACAGGGGAAAACGCTCATAACCACCATTGAATCATCACGTTGGGGATGGTTTATCTCTTTTATTGTTGCTTTTTGGATCGGCATGCGGCCTATTAGTGCCTACTACTTTGGCGACATGATTGCTTATGCAAACATGTATAATAACTTTAGTGGACATCTCATCGATTTTGATATTCAAACAGAATGGTTTTGGGATAGTCTAAAGGCGATAGCTCATTTACTCCATCTCACTACGGAACACTATTTCGTATTCATCGCCTTACTTTACACCTTGACTGCGTTTGCCACGATGCGCATTCTCATTCCCAAGAAGCCTTTGACTTCTTTGGTCTTAGTTGGCGCTTCCCTCATGTTCTTTTCCTTTGCCACCAATGGTATTCGTAATGGACTCGCTTGCCACTTCACGATGTTGGCATTTGCATTGTATCTGAAGGATCAAAAAATCATCGGAATCCTTTTGGCTTTCTTGGCTTATGGTATCCACCACAGTGTGGGTGTTCCTATCGCTGCCTTTGCTTTGAGCCTCTTGGTTTACAAACGCCCTCAATGGGCAATATACCTTTGGACACTATCCATCGTAGCCTCCTTACTCTTGGGCAATAGTCTCACCAGCTTCATCGAGCAGTTAAGCTTCGATGAACGACTATCCCACTATACAAATGCGGAACAAGGGGAAGTTGGTATCCAGTTCTCGTCTTACGGCTTCCGATGGGACTTTTTGTTGTATAGCGCGATGCCGATTGCACTGGGATATTATTCCATCGTCAAGAAGCGCATCACCGACAATTGGTATTCGGTGCTGTTCTCAACCTATTGTTTTACCAATGCTTTTTGGGTGATTTTCATCCGTGCTGCGTTCTCCAACCGCTTTGCTTACCTTTCTTGGTTCCTCTATCCGGTTCTCATAGCCTATCCACTATTCATGCTCAAGATTTGGCACAACCAAGATAAAAACATTGGTCTCATTATCATGGCATACGTAGGTTTCACCGCCTTTATGCAATTCTTCTATTGGTAGGAAGAACTTCTCTTTGACTCATCAATTATGGCTGAATATTCTCTCACCGTCTTCACCCCAACCTACAACCGCGCCCACCTCATCGGGCGCGTGTATGAAAGTCTTTGCCAACAAACTTGCCAAGACTTCGAATGGTTGGTCATTGACGACGGGTCTACCGACAACACACGCGAAGTCATAGCACAATACATAGCAGAACAGCGCATCGCTATCCGCTATATCTGGAAAGAAAATGGGGGACTCTACACGGGCTACAATACAGCTTATGCCAACATCACCTCTCCGCTCAATGTTTGCATCGATAGTGATGACTTTATGCCAGAGAATGCCGTGGAGCTGATTCTAGAAATGTGGAACGAACGTGGTGGGGAACAATACGCTGGTATCATAGGGTTAGACTTTTATGCTGACAAGCAGCAACCCATAGGGGGATATTTCCCAGAAAATCTCCAAGAGGTGTCACTCAATGAAATTTCAGAAAAAGGGTTATATAAAGGAGATGCCAAACAAGTGATGCGCTCCGACTTAACTCGAACAGCAATAATCGAAGAAGACTTTCATGGAGAAAAAGACTTTAATCCATATAGTATGGTCTTTCAAGCGGCAAACTCGCTTCCTTTGCTCGTCATCAACGATAATCTTTGCTTTGTAGACTACCAACCAACTGGGATGGCAGCAAACATCTATAAACAATATTACCGTTCACCATGGAGTTTCATGAAGATGCGACAAATAGAAATGACAGTAGGATCAAAATCTATTCGCAACCTTCTTCGGCTCAACATTCACTATGTGTCTAGCTGCCTCATTGCTCGCAACAAGCATTGGTTGAAAGACTCTCCTAAACCTCTTCTCACCTTGTTGATGTCTCCTTTGGGATTCCTACTCTTTTGCTTCATCTTATGGAAAAATCGCCACTAACCTACTCTATAGCCATTCGCACATTGGGGACTGGTGGAGAAAAATATCGCATACTCCTAGAAAGTATCAACACACAAACCCTTGCTCCCGAACGAGTGGTGGTATATATTGCTGAAGGATACGACATCCCCAACTACAGAATAGGCAAAGAAGAATATGTAGTTGTCCCCAAGGGAATGGCTAAGCAGCGCATACTTCCTTATCAAGAAATCTCTAGCGATTGTATACTACTCTTAGATGATGATGTAAGGTTAGGAGAAAATGCAGCTGAAAATCTCGTGCAAACACTTTCAGAACAAGAAGCAGACTGTGTAGGGGCTGACACCTTTCGCAATCAAGACATGAGTTGGGTGCAAAAAATGAAGGCATTCCTCTTAGGTGGAGTCTACCCTAACTGGAACGACAACTATGCCTTTCGAGTACTCTCTACGGGTGCCTTCTCTTATAATAACCATCCACGGCCTACTTTTTATATTTCTGATAGCTGTGCTGGACCTGCAGCTATGTGGAAAAGAGAGACTTTTCTCAAATTGCACCTAGAAGATGAGTTGTGGTTAGACGACCTAGGTTTTTCCTATGGAGACGACCTTGTAGAGTTTTACAAACTGGTGGTCAATGGATACAAATTAGGTATTCACTATGGCGTAGACATCGAACACATGGATGGCAAGACTTCAAGTGCTCGCTATAAACAACAATCCAATCGCTTGCAACTCCGCACGAAGGCACAGTTTATCATCTGGTGGAGATGCTTCTGGCAAACGAATCGCTTTGCCAAGGGGGCTATGCTCTTGCGATTCTCTCTCAAGATGACGTATCAATTTCTTCTCATACTGCTGGCTACTCCTTTCTTGAGAAGGTGGGATTTTCCTGCGCAGGTGATAAAAGGACTGAGAGAGGGCTGGCAATTCGTACATTCTCCAGAGTTTGTTGTTCTTCGTCCCTATCAGTTCAAGAAACCTTCATAGCTATAACTCCAAAAATCGCGTCAATATGCCGTCACAACTAAAAGTACTTCACGTGATAACCTCTCTTCGCACCGGTGGTGCGGAGCGTCTCATGGTGGATTTACTCCCTAGATTACGAGAACGAGGGTTGGTAGTGGAACTGGCGGTACTGGATGGAACACAGACCGACTTCTATTCTGCTTTAGAGGCGCTAGGAATTCCGATTCACGCGCTAGGCATGAGTGTCAGAGCGATGCATTCTCCTTGCTGTATTCCTGCTTTGCGCCGTTTGATGCGTCAGTTTGATGTTATCCATACCCACAATACTCCTTGCCAATTTTTTGTGGCAATCGCTAGTGTGGGAATGAAACAAGCCCCCAAACTGGTCACAACGGAGCACAACACAACAAACACCAGAAGAAATATCCCTTGGCTTCGAAGGCTTGATAGCTGGATGTACAGCCGATACGCTGAAATCATAGGCGTGAGTCAAAGCACCACTCAAGCTTTAATAGACTACCTCCCACAACTACCTCACTGCCTGACCATCAACAACGGTATTGTGGTTACTAAATTTCAAGAAGCCTTCCCAGCAAACGATATAATAGAACAATATAGCCAATATAAACGCTTGGTGATGGCAGCTGCATTCCGCGCACAAAAGGACCACGAAACAGTTATTCGTGCGCTACATCTGCTTCCCAACAACTATCACCTCCTTCTCGCAGGAGATGGGGAACGCAGAACGATGGTCGAAGACTTCGTAGAGAAAGAGCTACTCTCACAGCGTGTCCATTTCCTTGGCAATCGCAAAGATGTGGATGCAGTGCTTAAGGCTGCAAACATTGTTGTGATGTCAAGTAGATATGAGGGGCTCTCTCTCTCATCATTAGAAGGTTTAGCTTCTGGTCGCCCAGTTGTGGCAAGTGATGTGCCAGGATTGCGGGAAATTGTGGGTGATGCAGGGCTACTCTTTCCGCAAGGAGATGCACAAGCGCTAGCCAAAACTATCCTAGATTTGGAAGAAAATGCAACCCTCCGCCAACAGACCATTGAGAAGGGCTTACAACGCGCTCGACAATACGACATCTCCACGATGATCGAGGCGTATTGGCAAGTGTATCAAAATTTATAAGGCAAGATTCATGAAGAAAATCATCCGCATTTCCACCGTTCCCATTTCGCTCAACGTCTTCTGTAGAGGGCTGTTGTGCGATTTGTCGCACGACTATGAGATTGTGGCTGTATCTTCGCCTGGTGAGGATCTCGACGAACTAGCTGCACGAGAAAATGTGCGTGCCATAGCAGTACCTATGCGTCGCCACATCGCACCCTTCCACGATCTATGGGCGCTGTGGCAACTATTCTGGCTCTTTCGACGAGAACAGCCAGATATGGTGCACAGCATCACTCCCAAAGCTGGTCTGTTGGCAATGATAGCTGCAATGTTGGCTAGAGTTCCGGTGCGGCTTCACACTTTCACGGGTCTCATCTGGCCCACTGCCAAGGGACTGAAACGAAAGATTCTTATAGCAATGGACAAGTTGCTCTGCTCTTGTGCCACACATCTCAACGCTGAAGGGGAAGGGGTCGCCAATGATTTGCAAGCACAAGGCATCACCCACAAACCGCTCAAGATATTGGGTAAGGGGAATGTGAGAGGCATTGACTTCAACTATTATCACCCCTCCACAGAAGTCAATGAGGCAGCAAAGGGACTGCGAGAGAAATTGGCCCTCTCCTCCGACACCTTTCTTTTTCTCTTTGTGGGAAGAATCGTTCGGGACAAGGGAATCGCTGAATTGCTGGAGGCTTTCAAAGTTGTTTCCGAGAGTTTAGGGAAAAACTTCAATGTTTCGGAGAAGCACTCGGAGAATCTTTCAAAAACCTCCGCGAATTTCGCAAGTGGTGTGGAGGGTTTCTCCAAAATAGCATTGCTTCTAGTGGGAAACAAAGAAAGTCACCTCGATCCACTTCCCACAGCCACGGAACAACTCATTCAAACATTACCCAATGTCTATCTACTGCCACATCACACGGATGTTCGTCCGATGTATGCAGCAGCACAGGCTCTGGTGTTTCCAAGCTATCGTGAGGGATTTCCCAATGTAGTGCTTGAGGCAGGGGCGTTTTCTCTACCTAGCATCGTCACCGACATCAATGGTTCGCGAGAGATCATTACTCATGGAAAGAATGGTTTCATCGTTCCGCCCCACGATAGTGTCGCTCTTGCTCGAGCCATGATGGAGATGTGGACTTCTCCTCACCGAAAGACAATGGGTGTTGCGGCACTGCACCATGTGCAGGAACATTTTGCACAACCCTTGGTGTGGAAAAATCTCAAGTGTTACTATCAACAACTGCTATCATGACTGGTATCCTACTCTTCATCAAGCACCACTTCCACTGGATTTGGCACATAATCGAAGAGAACAAGATAAACTCCCTATAACAAATCTAGATAAAACAGTAAATCGGTTCACACTACAACGAAGTTATCTTTTCGGATAAGGTAAAAATCAATCTCAAATACTTGCACCATCGCTCCTACTAGGGAGATAAAGCATTATCATCCAAACTGTATTATGAAAGCTCCTATCTATCTGTGCCTCGCCCACATGGGAGGTGGAGAACAACGCTATATTCAAGAAGCCTTCGACACCAATTGGGTCGTGCCTCTTGGACCCAATGTCAATGGTTTTGAAGAAGACCTAGAACACTTCCTACAACAAGGCAGTGCTTCAACTCCTGCTGTTCATGTTTGTGCGCTATCAGCAGGCACCGCAGCGCTACATCTTGCCATGGTGCTCTTAGACATTAAAGCTGGAGACGAAGTGATTTGTCAAAGTTTCACATTTGCAGCTTCTGCTAATCCAATCACCTACCAGGGTGCAACACCAATCTTCGTCGACAGCGAAGCAGACACTTGGAATATGTCGCCTCAACTGCTTCGCGAAGCTATCGAGGATCGCATGGCAAAAACCGGTAAGAAACCCAAAGCCATCGTAGTGGTGCACCTTTATGGTATGCCTGCTAAGATGGAAGAAATCATGGAAATAGCCACACACTACGACATCCCCATTGTGGAAGATGCAGCAGAAGCCCTTGGTTCTTCCTACAAGGGTCAACGCTGTGGCACATTCGGTGAATATGGTATCCTAAGTTTCAACGGTAATAAGATGATTACCACTGGAGGTGGAGGCGCTATTGTCTGCAAAACTACGGAGGAGAAGCAGCGCGCACTTTTCTTTGCGACGCAAGCCCGCGAAAACTATCCTTATTACCAACACGAACACATCGGATTTAATTATCGTCTGAGCAACATCAGCGCTGGTATTGGTCGCGGACAAATGGAAGTGCTCGACCAGCATATCGAACATCACCAGCATCTTGCTAATCTCTATGCAAAAGCCTTTGCAGACCATCCTTACGTCACCCTACATACCAATCCCGACACCGCTTCTTCCAGCAACTATTGGTTGAATACCATCACGCTTTCGGAGGACGCTCCCTGCTCCACCGACGTTTTGCGTGAAGCACTTGCAGAAGAAAAAATCGAGAGCCGTCCGTTGTGGAAACCTATGCATCTCCAACCTGTGTTTAAAAATGCGCCTGCTTATGTGAATGGAGTCAGTGAGGATTTGTTCAAGCGCGGATTATGTCTCCCTAGCGGTCCTTGGGTCACAGAAGAAGATTTGCAACGCATTGTGGACATCTGCAGGTCAACTCTTGAAAAAGAAGCACATCTCAAAAAATAAAGTAGACATAAGGAATCAAACATCTTCAGAGTTCTTACAGCTTGAAAGATGCATTTGTTGAGAATTCGCAACGATTATCGTTGCTTTATTGAAATATAAATCTTATTTTTGCAAATATATCAAGATATTAAACACAAAAAACAGCAGTTTCCTGCATCAAGCACTATTATAAGCACAATTTCCCCAAAGGGATAAACATATTCCAAGGCTAATGCTGAACAAATTCATTCGTTGGTATCTTTCTTACGATGCACTCCCCTATTGGTATTTACTAATAGCCGATTGCGTCCTCATCCTCTTGGCAGGAATTGCTGCCTTCTATGCTAACCACAGCTTGGAAGGGGTAAGTGTATTGCCTGTTTTGCTCACTTTGATGGCCTATCTACCTGCCTATCTTGTCGGATTTCGTGTTTTCCGCACCTATCTAGCTCCCGCCCGTCGAGTGATGCCTAAGGATGTGCTTCGCATCAGTGGAGCTCTGTTATTGGGCTTTGCCATCATCATGTTCCTACGCATCAATTTTCACACCGATTCGATAGGACAAACGATAAGATCGCGCGATTTGTTGTTACAGTGCTTGCTATCCATGGTGCTCATGATATGCTTACGCATCATGGTTCGCATCAACTTTGAGGGTTATGTAAAGCGCAACCACCTCACTGGTCTCTATGGATTGTCCAATAGCAACCTGCTTGATATCGAACTATCCTCCTTGTTACCACGCAAAGAGATAGAGGTGGACATGGACGCTATCCGCACCAAGATGCAAGGAAAGCACATTCTGGTCACAGGCGCTGCAGGAAGTATCGGCAAAGAACTCGTTCGTCTATTAGCACAATTCTCTCCTAAGAGTTTGTTGCTTTTAGATATGGCAGAGACTCCTTTGCATGATGTGCGTGTGATGATGCAACGAGAATTTTCCAACATTCCTTGTAAAACTGTGGTCTGCAATATCTGCCACCATCATCGATTGGAGGAATTTTTCAAACATAATCATCCCGAAATCATCTTTCATGCCGCAGCTTACAAACATGTGCCGATGATGGAGGACAATCCCACGGAGAGTGTACTCAATAACATCGATGGAACCATCAAACTCGCCAACCTTGCCGTAAAATATGGCGTACAAACTTTTGTGATGGTGAGCACAGATAAGGCTGTCAATCCCACTAATATTATGGGATGTTCCAAACGTGTCTGCGAGATTTATTGCCAAAGTCTCCACAACTCCCCACGTAATACTGCAGGTTGCAATTTTGTAACCACCCGTTTTGGTAATGTATTGGGTTCAAATGGATCTGTTGTCCCAGCCTTCCGCGAGCAAATTCGCAATGGCGGCCCAGTCTATGTGACACACCCTGATATTGTCCGCTTCTTTATGCTCATTTCCGAAGCTTGCAAGTTGGTGTTACAAGCTGCCACGATTGGAAAAGGAGGGCATATCTATGTCTTTGACATGGGCCACTCCGTCAAAATCAACCAGCTAGCTAAACGTATGATTAAGCTTAGCGGAAAATCCGATATCAAAATCATTTACACCGGACTACGCCCAGGAGAGAAACTCTATGAAGAGGTGCTCAATGACGAAGAACAGGTGCTTCCCACCAGCCACGAGCGCATCAAAATAGCAAAAGTGCGCGAGTATAACTTCGACAAAGTAGAACAAGACATTCTCTCGCTTATAGAAATAGCGAAGTCTTACGACGCTGCAAAGACCGTAAAGACCCTCAAGTCAATTGTGCCAGAATACGTTCCTCAGAATCCTGAGTATAAAAATCTTTGCCAATCCTAATCATCTCTGCAACAACTCTATATCTTATCAAAATGAAATACACGCTTTCTACCTTTGTATTATTAGCTGTAGCCTTCTGCAGCTCTACTGCAATGGCACAAACTGACGATTACAAAAACTACCAAGAAGTGCGCCGCGACACCATTGAAAACGTGTCCACCACCACACGTGTGGTTATCGACTCAGTCTCTACTCCCAAACAAATCATGACCAATGGCATACTCGACAATTGGTTTCTCTTTGCCACTGGTGGTGCACACAGCTTTTGGGGAGATCATTCCAAACTCGGCAACTTCTCTGGTACTCTTTCTCCAGATTTCAGCTTAGGTATCGGTAAATGGATAACCCCCGGTTTCGGTTTCAAGGCAGAATTCATCCGCAGCTCCTCTCGTGGATATGCCCTCCCAGGCTATGGTTATCTAGTCGGTGATGTGCTCACCAACGACAAAGGAGAGAAATATCAAAAGATGAAGACCAATTGGTGGGACTTCAGCATCAACAGCGTCTTCAATCTCTCACGCATGATTGCAGGTTATGAGGGAATCAACAGTAGCCAACTCATGAATCAGTTTTGGCTCAACTTAGGTCTCGGCGCCGTGCATCACATGAATGCAGGAGGTAACAACAATGAATGGAGCGCTCATGCAGAATTCCAATACAGCCATTTCTTCAATAAAAAGAAGAATGTCTCTCTTGACTTCAAAGCAAGAGCCCTCATCTATCAAACAAATTTTGACCTCGAATACGGCCAACGCGACTATAGCGCAAAGAAAATCGATGCCAATCTTGGACTTGCAGTAGGATTCACCTATTATCTTGGAGGAACTAAGCGCAATGCTTGGCACACAACCGGTCAAACCATTTATAAGACCGACTATCGCGAACGTAGAATAGAGATTGTGAAGGTGCCAGAAGGCATGAATCCTGTCAATTACAGCACACTGACCTTCTATGTCTTCTATCCTAACAACTATTCGGGGCGCAATGACGCTCCTCTTGTGCCCACTTCCTCAGTAAATGCCATCGACTATCTGGCAGGCGGTATCTACACGCAGAAGAAGTTTGCCGACAATGCTGCGGTCAACGCTCGTCTCAATCGCAATGCCAACACCAACGGTCTGGCATTTGTAGACCTTCCCACCGAACCTGCTAACCGCAACTTCGCCATCAACTATGTGCCCCGTGGTTATGAACTCTCTGCGAAGCCCCTCTCACTCAGCCTCCAGCCTGATGAAATGGTGAGCTATCAACGCCACGCAGGCTATTTCTATGCCCCTATCTTCGATGGCAACAATGTGTGGCAATACCGCATCGACAATGAAGCCTGGAAGCAACGTCTAGCAAGCGAGGAAAATTACAAAGAAACCAACTCCTATCAGCTCAATGCTCATGCAGGTCTCGGCACTGTACGTCAATATCTTAAAGTGGAAAATGGCGATGAATTAGTGAGCTTTGCAGATATCTATGCAGCCATGATGAGCAACGAAGGATATATTGCTCAATATACCGATGCAGCCACTGTAGCACGAATCAAGAACATCCTCGAGAAGGGAACTATCACCATGATTCAAGCGGAAGGTCTCGCCACTAGCCAAGACAATTCCTACGGGGTCGATGCAGCACAAGTGGGCATGCAACGCAACAATGCCTTGTCTCACAATCGCGCTAACACCGTTATTGCGTGGTTGAAGGGCAAAGATCGCTTGCAACAAGTGGCATCTCAGATTTTCCTCGTGAACAATCTCGATGGCACCATCCGCAACGTACAAGACCATAGCACTCGTAGCCTCAACGCAAAACTTAACCGTTGTGTTAAAGTGCGCATCCATTACATGCTCAAGTAAGTAGTTCCTTTCCGCTTCAGAGCTCCCCATTCAAGAGCAACATTCTAGCAAGAGTGTTGCTCTTTTTTATGTAAAAATTGAGGTAGACACAAGCTCGTTTCCGCCAAATTCATTACCTTTGCAATAGGAGTACACCTCCAATCCTAATTTTTAATCATTACTTAAACTCTAGATTCCATGCTCATCACAACCACTTATCAAGTAGATGGTCAGCCCATTCGCCAATACCTTGGGGTCATCAGCGCTGAAACAATCATTGGTGCCAACTTTTTCAAAGATATTTTGGCTAACCTCACCGACTTCTTCGGAGGACGCTCTAACACCTACGAAAAGGTGCTCCGCGAAGGCAAAGAAACGGTGATTCGCGAACTCGAACAACAAGCAGCTCGCATGGGAGCGAATGCCATCGTTGGTGTTGATATTGACTACAACACCGTAGGTGCTAACGGATCCATGCTCATGGTGGTCGCCACAGGTACTGCTGTTGTGCTCTAGGCTCCACCCTTTTCTCCCTTCTTCCCCATTGCTGCACCTTCTGATGTGCAGCTTCAATCGTTCTTCTTTGTAAATTTCCAGCTTGTTTGGAGATTTATAAAGAAGAACATGATGATTTTATGCTACAATCTCACTTCAACTTAGAAGGTCTCATCGAAGCAGGTTGCGACGAAGCGGGCCGCGGCTGTTTAGCGGGCGCCGTCTTTGCAGCTGCTGTCATTCTCCCTCCGAACTATGAGAACTCACTACTCAATGATTCCAAACAGTTGTCTGCCAAGAAACGTGATGCACTGCGCGCGGTCATTGAGCGAGATGCGCTAGCTTGGTGTGTAGCACAAGTGGATCCTGAAGAGATAGACCGCATCAACATCCTCAATGCTGCCATTCTCGCTATGCACCGTGCCCTAGATGGGCTCACCCTTCGCCCCGAATACATCATCGTCGATGGCAATCGTTTCAAACCTTATCACGACTGCCGAGTGCAACACACGGATAAGGTATCAACCCCAACAGAAGAACCGGCTATTATCCCCCACACGACCATCGTGAAAGGTGATGGAAAATATCTATCCATCGCAGCAGCTTCTATCTTAGCGAAAACTTATCGCGACGACTATATGACGAAGCTCCACCAACAACACCCTCACTATGGCTGGGACCACAATGCAGGTTACCCAACTCGCCAACATCGTGCGGGCATCGCCGAACACGGCACGACTCCCTTCCATCGCTTGACCTTCAACCTCTTAGGCGATCGAGCTCAACTCGAATTAGATTTCAAATAGTTTCCCACTCTTCCCATGTCACACTACGCAGACATCGTACTTCCTTTGGCTGTTCCGGGTGCCTATACCTATCGCGTTCCCCCCACGTTGGGGAAAAATCTTGTCGTAGGCTCACGCGTAGTGGTGCCGTTGGGAAAATCTAAACGCTACACCGGAATTGTCATCCGTTTACATGATGGAAACAGCACCATTGAAGCCGAAAAAATAAAGGATATAGAAGAGTTGGTAGATGAACAGCCCCTACTCTTACCTCAACAGATTGAGCTTTGGCGCTGGATGGCGCAATACTATCTCTGCTGCCCTGGCGAAGTGATGAAAGCTGCCCTACCTGCTGGCTTAAAACTCGAAAGTGAAACGCTTCTTGTGGCGACTGAAGATGCAGACCCAAATGATGAGCAACTGACGAAGACGGAACAAGCCCTCCTTCGTGCACTCACCAAAGCACAGAGTTTGCTCCAAGTGCGAAAGGCACTGCCGCTTCCAGGACTCACCCGAGCAGCTAAAAGACTCATCGAAAACGGCTTGATTGAGGTAGAAGAACGCGTGAGCCAATCGTTCAAGAGCAAAACCACCCCGATGCTCCGTTTGGCTGATGCCTATCATTCGGAGGAAGCCCTCTTACAACTGGACAATCAACTAAAGCGTGCGGAACGTCAACGCGAGGCGCTCCTTGCTTTTCTCGACATGGCTGGCGTGGACAGTGCCACGACCCTGAAAAACTTCTCTTTGTTGCAACCAGTACAGCGCCATTTGCTCCAAGAACAGCTTGGTGATTCTACGACTGGCATTCCTGCCCTCGTGAAGCGCGGAGTGCTCGAGACATACAATGTGGAGGTGGGACGTCTCAAACTGCACAAGGCCCTCCCCGAAAGCCTGCACCACCCTCTCAGCGAACCACAACAAAAAGCGCACGATGAGATTGTAGCTTTGTGGGAAAAACACCACGTTGTCTTGTTGCATGGAGTCACCTCTAGCGGAAAAACAGAAGTTTACATCCAGTTGATTAAAGAAACGATTGCGCGCGGACAACAAGTATTGTTTCTCCTCCCCGAAATTGCGCTCACCACTCAAATTACCGACCGTCTCGGACGCGTGTTTGGAGAGCAGTTAGGGGTCTATCATTCCAAGTTCCCCGATAATGAGCGCGTAGAGTTGTGGCAAAAGCAACTTTCCGATGCTCCTTTTCCTCTCATTCTCGGTGTTCGATCTTCCTTGTTCCTTCCCTTCCAAAACCTAGGTTTGGTGATTATAGACGAAGAGCACGAATCGAGCTACAAACAGCAAGACCCTGCACCGCGCTATCATGCACGCGACACCGCTATCCTCATGGCGCATCAAGCAGGGGCAAAGGTGCTCCTCGGCACTGCCACCCCTTCCGTAGAGACTTATGCCCACGCCCAAGAGGGAAAATATGGCTATGTAGTCATGAACCAACGCTTTGGCGAGGTGGCGATGCCCGAAATCGTGATAGAAGACGTGGCTGAACTGCGCCGCAAACGCCTCATGCCTACGCCCTTCTCCCCTCGACTGCGCGACGAGATAGAAGCCGCTCTCCAACAAGGACAACAGGCTATCCTGTTTCTTAATCGCCGTGGCTATAGTCCGGTGCTCCAATGCCGCAGCTGTGGATGGTCGCCTCACTGCACACGCTGCGATGTACCGCTGACCCTCCATTTGAAGATGAACAAAATGGTGTGTCACTATTGTGGCACACACTATGATGTTCCCACCCACTGTCCACAATGTGAGCAGGCTGACTTGCGCGACATGGGAGCCGGTACTGAAAAGATTGAAGCTGCCATCGAAACTTGCTTCCCCCAAGCCAAAGTGGGACGCATGGACCTCGACACCACACGCTCTCGCTCTGCCTACGAGCGCATCATTCGCGATTTCCAACACGGACAAACCAATCTTTTGGTAGGCACGCAGATGGTGACCAAAGGATTGGACTTTGGAGGAGTGAGCGTGGTAGGTATCATCAACGCAGACCAACTGCTGAATCAATGTGATTTTCGCGCCCACGAACGTGCTTTTCAAATGCTCTCACAGGTCGCAGGTCGCGCTGGCAGACGCGGCAAACAAGGACGTGTGGTGCTCCAAACACGACAAGCCAAACTTCCGGTGGTGCAACAGATAGTGGCAGGAGACTATGGTGCGATGTTTCGACAAGAGATGCGCAACCGCCATCAGTTTCGCTTCCCTCCTGTGGTGCGTCTCATCGCCATTTATCTGAAACATCGCGAAGAACGTGTGGTGGCAGGTGCCTCACGCCAGTTGGCAGCGTGGTTGCAGCCTCAGTTTGGCGAAGACCTCCTCGGTCCCGACCGTCCACACGTGGGATATGTGCAACTGCTCCACATTCGCAAAATACTCTTGAAGATAGATTCCTCACGAAGCGCTTCTGAAGTTCGCCAAATGCTTAGTGCTTATCGAGATGGACTCATCGCTCTCCCCCAATTTCGCAACGTAACCCTCTACTTTGATGTCGATCCAGTCTAGCCTTTTAGACTGGATTGATTTGTTTTTCCTCAATCCAAGAGGAGGAATATAGGAACTTCTCTTTGCTGAATTGCAAGAAAAACAGAAAAACGGCTACACTTTTTGCTGCCCCCCTTGCCATTTTCAAAAATTCGTTCTATCTTTGCCCCTATCATGCTACGAATGTTCAAACGAAAATACAAGGCTATGATGATGGCATGGGTCATGCTATTGTCATTTTTGCCTCAAGTGTTGGTGAAGGGATTTCACCAGCATGGGACTTCGTTGGACAAGGTGGAATGCAATTTAGTGGCACGCACCCTGCATGCCCCTTCTACTTCGACGGCTGAGGACAGAAATGCTCAAGCCACGCAAAAACAGCATGACAACCAGCGCAAACACCTTGCGCAACATCAGAAAAACTCTTCAGATGAGGGGAAAGGCAACAGCACAGATGGTCACGATTGCGCCATCTGCCATTTCTTGATTTCGCCCTTCACCCCTCCCACTTTCACGGCTTTCTCTTTCTATGCTCCCACCGTGCGTGTTGCCTACCTGCAACAAGCCGATGCGGTGTGCTCGGTTGCCGTGGCCACTCCCCAACTTCGTGGACCTCCACAAGGCTAAAACACTGACTTAGACTAGATTTTCATCACTGCCATCTCCCTTTGTCGAGATGAGATGCCTCTGGTCTAGTCCTCAATTTGCCCTTTTTTAGGCAAATTCTTTCCTCTATTTTTCTTCTTTTTGTGTTCTCATGACAGAAATACCCCTCCTTTCGCGAGGTGTTTCTGCGGCTTCGGCATTCGTCTGAGGGATCATTTCTTCGTGCGTCCTCAGCTACCGTCCGAAGTGTGAGACGATGACTTAGGATTTCTCTATGAAGCGATTTTTCTCCATGAATTTCGCCTTGTGGTTGATGGTTGTGCTGTGCCTACTATCTGCCGCATTGCCTACATTTGCTCAAAATTCTAATTTCTTCCGCATCATTGTGCTGGATGCCGATAATGGTATTCCCGTGATGGGAGTAAGCGTGGCGCGACACAAAGACATTGCTCCCTCTGCTAGCGACGGCACATTGCACATCGCGTCTTCTCAACTCAAAGGCGACAGTTTGCTGCTTCGTGCCATCGGCTACTATCCTTTGGCAGTTGCCGTGCAGGAAGTGCGCCACCACCAACCTCTGCGTGTGCAGATACTCCCCATGAGCAACCAGCTCAACGAAGCTGTGGTGAGCGGACAACGCGTGATGCACACGCAAAATGCAGTGGCAAACACCATTGGGACCGCTGACATTGCCAAAAATCTGGGAAACACTTTCGCCGGAATGCTCGAACAAGTGAGTGGCGTGAGCATGATTCAGACAGGATCAACCATCGCCAAACCCGTGGTGCACGGCATGTATGGCAACCGCTTGTTGATTATGAACAATGGAGTGCGCCAGCAAGGACAACAATGGGGCGTGGATCACGCGCCCGAGCTCGACGCCAGTGCGGCAGGTCGGGTCACCGTGGTGAAAGGTGCAGAAGCCGTGCGCTATGGTTCGGAAGCTCTTGGTGGTGTCGTCTTGATGGATGCTCAGCCCTTACCCTATGGTCAACGAAAAATCATGGGTAAATTGAGTGGACTCTACGGCAGCAATGGACGAAAATATGCCGTGACCCAGCATTTGAGTCAAAGTTTTCCACTCTTCGGCGGCGATGCGGCTTGGCGAGCACAAGGCACTTATGTCAATGGTGGCGACCGCAGCACTGGTAGCTATCTTCTTAACAATACTGGCATGCGAGAAGTCACCGCATCCGCTGCGTTGGGCTGGCGCAACTCACGTCTAGAATTGCAAGGCTTCTACAGTTTTTACTCCACCCAAGTGGGCGTGCTCTTCAGTGCACAGATGGGAGATGAAGAACTCTTGCGCGAGCGTATCAAAATAGGACAGCCTGTCAATTTCTATCCCTGGACGCGCAGCATCGACTATCCACACCAAAAGGTCATGCACCACGTGGGAAAGTTGGAAGGGCGCTACACCTTCGCCAACAAAAGCCGATTGTCCATAAAAACCGCCTGGCAGCACGACGACCGCCGCGAATACAATCAGCGCAGAAACTATCGTTCCATGGTTCCCACCTTGGATTTGCGCCTCAACAACTTTCAGACCGACGCTCAGTGGAAACACACTTACGCTGACAACTGGTCTAGCGAAATCGGGGCTTTCTACGGCACAATCGACAATTACAACGAACCAGGCACCGGAGTAGTACCCATCATCCCCAACTACACTCAACAAAACCTCGGGGTCTACGGCATTCAGAAATACACGGGCCACGATTGGGGCGCAGAACTTGGAGCACGGGCCGATCACCAAACCATTGATGCACGCGGCAAAAACATCTATGGGGAGAATTATGGCAACTTGACCCGCTACCCCAACTTCACCTACTCTGCTGGCGCGCACTATCATGTGTTGCCTCAACTCGATGTACTCACCAATTTCGGCACAGCCTGGCGCGCTCCTCACGTGCATGAGTTGTACAGCTATGGCGTGGAACAATCCAGTGGTCTATTTGCCCGTGGCGACTCCACACTCCGCCCCGAGGTGAGCGCAAAATGGGTAACCTCCTTGCGTTATGCCTCTAAGCACATCACCGCTTCAGTGGATGCTTATCTGCAATGGATTGACCATTACATCTACGATGAGCCCACGCAAGAAGTCATCACCATGGTGTCAGGAGCCTATCCCGTGTTTCAATATCGCAGCGCCAATGCTTTTTTCCGTGGCATTGATGGCGATTTTTCTGCGAAAATCACTCCGAAACTCCATTACACCTTAGGTGCGAGCATGGTATGGGCGAATGAAACAAAGACTAATCGTCCTCTCCCCTACATCCCCTCTTTCCGCGCCACGCAAAGTTTGGCTTATCATTTCGGCAATCTGGGACACCTCCACGACATCCATGCCAAGGTGACGCACCGCTTTGTTGCCAAACAGACACGATTTGATGCAAAAGCCGACTTGATTGACCACACCCCACCTGCCTATCAACTTTGGGGTGCCGACTTGAGTGCAAACTTCGTGATGCGCAATGGACATCACCTCCACATTCTCCTCACGGCCGACAATATTTTCAATCTCACCTATCGTGAATACACCAATCGTTTCCGCTATTATGCCCACGACCTCGGACGAGATGTGCGCTTGATGCTCACCTGGGATTTCTAACATTCCACTAGAATCTGAATACAAACGAGGCTACCCCTCTTAACATTGCACAAGAATATGAACAAATCCTTCTCTCTCCTATCGCTGATGTTTGCGCTATTCATAGCCTTTGTCAGCTGCAACTCCACTGTGCGCGAACCAGTAGATGAACGCAAAAGTAAAGACCACGGTGACCCCATCAGTGTGGTATTGACGCTCACTCCCGGCACTCTCGTGAATCAAGTGTTCACCCCACAGCTCAATCCCACGATGCCACAACGTAGTCGTCAGACCATCGAATACTCCCTCCAAAAAGAGATTGGTTGGGCTCCCAAGGCAGGCAGCAATGCAGGCTTTGAGGTGTATCAAGCTAGCGAAGACCCCACACAAGTCTACCGTCTCGACATCCGCTACTACGATCTTGAACACAAAGATATTACGTATCAGTTTGTAGAAAACGGACAAGATAAAATTCACCAACACTTCTTCACAGCCGAAAATGTGAAGACCGCCGACGGCATGCTCGAGCATAAAGAAGTCAAATCCAATGCTGTGTTTGACTATGTGTATGGCGACACAGATCCATGGTCACTAGAAATGGGCAACAATGGGGTGCGCTGGATTGGCAAAGACAACCCTATCGGATTTAAGGGTTATTTCCGCTTCAAACAAGTACGCAATTTTGAAATCAACACGCGCCTTATGCACGCTCGTATTTCAAAATACAATCGCGTCAACCACACTATCTCTCCTTTCTACGCACCCACACCTGGACAACGTAGCGAAGATGCTTGGGATGTGGCAATGCGCTTCCCCGTATCTGTGACTCAGGCACCCTCTACACAAAAATAATCACGAACTTTTATAACACAATATCAAGATGAACAAGAAGATTCTCTCTCTCCTCATGGTCTTGCTCTGCGGCTTCACTTTTGCAGCCTGCGGAAAAGACGAAACTTGGATTCGCCCCCAGCACAATACTCCTCTTCAACCAGACAACGGCAAATCAGAAACTCCTCACGAGGACGAAGATGCGCCTGCCAAAGTACAACTGACCCTGGCTGGTGGTCATTTCCATGGTGTAGCCTTCCACCAAGATGCCGATGCCAAGGGCATGCTCTACAAAAAGGCGGTGCAGCACATCACCTATGTGCGCGAAGGCAACCAATGGAAGTTGGCAGAAGGCAGTGACTCCGTGTTTCGCGTGATGAGTTCCAACGAATATCGCTATCCTTATGGTTTGTGGATCAAATACTACGACAAGGATGGCAAAGACATCACAAGCACCATCGCAGAAAATGGCGAAAGCAAAGCGCATCAGCACTTCTTCCAAGCCAGCAATGTGCGCCCCACTTTCGATGGCAAAGCTCAAGAATATGACAACGTCACAGACTCTCTGATGGACTACATCTACATGGACACTAATCCCACCGATGGCATTTTGAAAGCCACCACCGTGGATGGAAAAACCATTCCAGCTGCCACACTTCGCGGTTCACGTGTCATTGGCAAGAAGGGCGACGACCTGATTTTTACTCCTGAAAATCCCATCGGTATGAAAGGCTTCTTCCAGTTCAAACGCGAGCGCAAGCAGTTTGACTTGAACATCAGCCTCTACCACTTTGAAGGCAACGCGAAATTCCTCGACGGCACTCCATCGGGCTTTGTGGCTCCTCGTGCTGGACAGCGCGGAATGGGTCACCTGGAAGCACAATTCAAGATTCCTTTCATCGTCTTTGCTTCACGTGAAGAGACTGGACTTTGGGAAAAGCTCGACCGAGTACCTTTCGACAAGCTCAATGCTGACGAACAACGTCTTGTCACTTCTACGGCTCGCGCCTACAAGATTTCGATCCCTCAAGCCATCAACGAGTGGTTTGAACAAATCTTGGGAGAAGTAGACAAAGAGAGCGGTAGCCTTTGGTTCTAATCCCCGCTCACTCTAAACACAAACTCCTTACAACATGAAAAAATCCGTGGACGATGTGATATTCGTCCACGGATTTTTTGTTTTATCAAAGAGTGATACGGAGTCTAATGAAGCATTTAAATCACGCCTTGTGCCATCATGGCTTTTGCCACCTTCATGAAACCAGCGATGTTCGCTCCTTTCACATAGTTCACATAGCCATCGGCTTCTGTGCCATATTTCACACACGACTCATGGATGCTTTCCATGATGCGGTGAAGACGAGCATCCACCTCTTCGGCAGTCCAAGAAAGACGCGCTGAGTTTTGACTCATTTCCAAACCAGACACGGAAACTCCGCCTGCATTGGCTGCCTTACCAGGAGCATAGAGGATTTTAGCTTCTTGGAACACATGGATAGCTTCGGGAGTAGAAGGCATGTTAGCACCCTCGCTCACGGCAATGCAACCATTCGCCACCAAAATCTTGGCGTGTTCGCCATCGAGTTCGTTTTGGGTAGCAGATGGCAGAGCAATATCAGCCTTGATGCCCCAGGGCTTCTGTCCTTCAAAATATTGTGCGTTAGGATATTCCTCGGCATATTCACGGATGCGACCACGATAGAGGTTTTTCAATTCCATCACATAGTCTAGTTTCTCGCGATCAATGCCATCGGGATCGTACACAAAACCATCACTATCGGAGAGGGTGAGCACCTTACCACCGAGTTGGAGCACCTTCTCTGCAGTATATTGCGCCACATTGCCCGAACCCGAAATGAGCACGGTCTTGCCTTCGAGTGTTTCGCCACGAGTCGCCAACATGTGTTGGAGGAAATAGACATTACCATAGCCCGTAGCTTCAGGACGAATGAGGCTACCGCCAAATTCCTGTCCCTTGCCCGTGAGCACGCCTTCAAACTGACGTGTATATTTCTTATAAGCACCAAACATGTAGCCCACTTCGCGACCACCCACACCGATGTCACCGGCAGGTACGTCGCAGTCTGCGCCAATGTTGCGGTGCAACTCAAGCATAAAGGCTTGACAGAAACGCATCACCTCGGCAGCACTCTTGCCACGGGGAGAGAAGTCTGAACCACCCTTTGCACCACCCATAGGGAGTGTGGTGAGCGCATTTTTGAACACTTGCTCGAAAGCCAAAAACTTGAGGATACCAAGATTCACCGAAGAGTGGAAACGCAGCCCGCCTTTGTAAGGACCAATGGCATTATTGTGCTGCACACGGTAACCCATGTTGGTGCGAATGTTGCCTTGGTCGTCCATCCAAGTGACACGGAAAGTATAGACACGCTCTGGGATGCAGAGACGTTCGATGAGATTCACCTTGTCAAACTCAGGATGCTTGTTGTACTCCTCTTCGATAGTGGAGAGCACTTCTTCCACCGCCTGATGATACTCAGGTTCATTGGGGAAACGATGTTTGAGGTCTTCGAGAACTTTTGAAGCGTTCATAAGAGATATTTTTGAAAGGAAGGAGAAAAATCAAGTATATTGCTTACTTTTCGCTGCAAAATTACCAATAATTATAAACACACGCAAGCAGAGCTTCGTTTTTTTCAAATCCCCACTTCATTTTTTTCAGAAATCCCCCGAAAAAAGTTACGCTAATACTCCACGAATCCAAAAGTAATGAGTAAATTTGCTCCATAGTTCACCGACATATCAATAGAATAAACATCTATTCATCTATATAACCCCAACAACAATGGCATTTTTAACTGACGAAAAATTGGTAATCGTTGGCGCAGCTGGCATGATCGGCTCCAACATGGTACAAAGTGCGCTCATGATGGGCCTCACTTCCAACATCTGCCTCTACGACGTATTCTCTCCCGAAGGCGTGGCTGAAGAAATGCGCCAATGCGGCTTCAACGATGCTCGCATCACTGCTACTACCGACGTAGCTGAAGCCTTCAAGGATGCCAAATACATCATCTCTTCTGGTGGTGCTCCCCGTAAGGAAGGTATGACTCGTGAAGACCTCCTCGCTGGTAACTGCAAAATCGCTGAAGAACTCGGTAAGAACATCAAGACTTACTGCCCCGACGTGAAGCACGTGGTTATCATCTTCAACCCTGCTGACCTCACTGGTCTCGTGACTCTCCTCTACTCTGGCCTCAAGCCNATATCACATCGTCCACGGATTTTTTGTTTTATCAAAGAGTACTACGGAGTCTACTGTAGCAGGATTTCGATGGTGTCCTAAAGTTGTGTGTAAGCACCAAAGTTCTTATTATTGTAGTGAAAAAACAAATGGTATTATCCCAAAAACCCTCCTAAGTTCCTCTGTTACATCACCCTTTTGTCATGCAAATATATCTAATAGCAAATGTCACTTCAATACATAAAAGTACCTCACAAGGAATAATGCTGCGGAATTGAGGAGTCATACAATAATCTATCAGGGGTCACTTGATAATGTCTCTTCCATCGAAACCACAACTTCTTTTTCTTTATTTCAACTGCGACGTAATCTCCTCTTGTGTCAATAATATGACGTGTTATACATCTTTTCACTTTCACCTTATCTCTTTTATCGTATAAAATATCACCAACTCTTAACTGAATATCTAAGGATAAAAGATACCTCTTCGTAGGTAAGACTGTAAAAGGACTATTTGTTTTTAATATTTTCCAATCATTACCAACCTTAACAAGGACCTTTCTGGTTGGTGATAATTTACAAAAGAAGACGTAAATCATTGAATCCGGATAATATGAGACCGCATTATCCCTATCTATTTTCAGACACGTTGGTTCATTGCCATTCCTTGATTTTAATTCATCAAACAGAGTTCCATCTAAATTAAGAAATGTATATACGCTATCAGATGATACGTAACTGCCGTTTTTTAAGTAAAGAACAGCAACAAGGTTATCACTCCCCTTAGATATCAAGGGAAGTGATAAAATAATCAATATAAGGAGTGTTTTTTTCATTTTCGTTATCCAATAACAACTACTTCAGGAAGAGCATTTATATACTCTACTGTTTTTATATTGGGTTTGAATCCTTGTAAGTGCAAATGATTGGAATGATTACTTCCTATTCTCCTATCTCTTGCAGAACTTGTATGAGGCAATAATTTATTACCTTAATTCCGCAGCATAAATTCTTACAAGAACTCCAAGTATCTGAGAAACAAAGCTTTCAAAACACTTGGATATGTTAGAAATTTCACCTATCTTGGTGCTGCAAACATAACAAGTAAGCAAAAAACTGACATAACAAAGGTAGCAATTAAAAACGAGAGTATCACTTCTTTCGGTGGAATTTATCATATTATGGACGTTTTCTCAAAGCTGGGCTTTGAAAAACTTACCGAATCCGTGTTGGACAGACGTGGAAGTAGCGGCAAGGCATTCAGTTATGGAAGCAGCCTGGGCTCTCTCTTCTTCAGCAAACTTTGTGATGGAGAATGCCTTGAGGACATCAATGCACTTATAGGGCAGTTCAAGCAGAGACCTGATACGCTGTTACCCGGTGCCGACACCGTGGGGCGCGACCTGATTTTTGCTCCTGAAAATCCAATTGGTATGAAAGGCTTCTTCCAGTTCAAACGCGAGCGCAAGCAGTTTGACTTGAACATCAGCCTCTACCACTTTGAAGGCAACGCGAAATTCCTCGACGGCACTCCATCGGGCTTTGTGGCTCCTCGTGCTGGACAGCGCGGAATGGGTCACCTGGAAGCACAATTCAAGATTCCTTTCATCGTCTTTGCTTCACGTGAAGAGACTGGACTTTGGGAAAAGCTCGACCGAGTACCTTTCGACAAGCTCAATGCTGACGAACAACGTCTTGTCACTTCTACGGCTCGCGCCTACAAGATTTCGATCCCTCAAGCCATCAACGAGTGGTTTGAACAAATCTTGGGAGAAGTAGACAAAGAGAGCGGTAGCCTTTGGTTCTAATCCCCGCTCACTCTAAACACAAACTCCTTACAACATGAAAAAATCCGTGGACGAATATCACATCGTCCACGGATTTTTTGTTTTATCAAAGAGTACTACGGAGTCTACTGTAGCAGGATTTCGATGGTGTCCTAAAGTTGTGTGTAAGCACCAAAGTTCTTATTATTGTAGTGAAAAAACAAATGGTATTATCCCAAAAACCCTCCTAAGTTCCTCTGTTACATCACCCTTTTGTCATGCAAATATATCTAATAGCAAATGTCACTTCAATACATAAAAGTACCTCACAAGGAATAATGCTGCGGAATTGAGGAGTCATACAATAATCTATCAGGGGTCACTTGATAATGTCTCTTCCATCGAAACCACAACTTCTTTTTCTTTATTTCAACTGCGACGTAATCTCCTCTTGTGTCAATAATATGACGTGTTATACATCTTTTCACTTTCACCTTATCTCTTTTATCGTATAAAATATCACCAACTCTTAACTGAATATCTAAGGATAAAAGATACCTCTTCGTAGGTAAGACTGTAAAAGGACTATTTGTTTTTAATATTTTCCAATCATTACCAACCTTAACAAGGACCTTTCTGGTTGGTGATAATTTACAAAAGAAGACGTAAATCATTGAATCCGGATAATATGAGACCGCATTATCCCTATCTATTTTCAGACACGTTGGTTCATTGCCATTCCTTGATTTTAATTCATCAAACAGAGTTCCATCTAAATTAAGAAATGTATATACGCTATCAGATGATACGTAACTGCCGTTTTTTAAGTAAAGAACAGCAACAAGGTTATCACTCCCCTTAGATATCAAGGGAAGTGATAAAATAATCAATATAAGGAGTGTTTTTTTCATTTTCGTTATCCAATAACAACTACTTCAGGAAGAGCATTTATATACTCTACTGTTTTTATATTGGGTTTGAATCCTTGTAAGTGCAAATGATTGGAATGATTACTTCCTATTCTCCTATCTCTTGCAGAACTTGTATGAGGCAATAATTTATTACCTTAATTCCGCAGCATAAATTCTTACAAGAACTCCAAGTATCTGAGAAACAAAGCTTTCAAAACACTTGGATATGTTAGAAATTTCACCTATCTTGGTGCTGCAAACATAACAAGTAAGCAAAAAACTGACATAACAAAGGTAGCAATTAAAAACGAGAGTATCACTTCTTTCGGTGGAATTTATCATATTATGGACGTTTTCTCAAAGCTGGGCTTTGAAAAACTTACCGAATCCGTGTTGGACAGACGTGGAAGTAGCGGCAAGGCATTCAGTTATGGAAGCAGCCTGGGCTCTCTCTTCTTCAGCAAACTTTGTGATGGAGAATGCCTTGAGGACATCAATGCACTTATAGGGCAGTTCAAGCAGAGACCTGATACGCTGTTACCCGGTGCCGACACCGTGGGGCGCGACCTGATTTTTGCTCCTGAAAATCCAATTGGTATGAAAGGCTTCTTCCAGTTCAAACGCGAGCGCAAGCAGTTTGACTTGAACATCAGCCTCTACCACTTTGAAGGCAACGCGAAATTCCTCGACGGCACTCCATCGGGCTTTGTGGCTCCTCGTGCTGGACAGCGCGGAATGGGTCACCTGGAAGCACAATTCAAGATTCCTTTCATCGTCTTTGCTTCACGTGAAGAGACTGGACTTTGGGAAAAGCTCGACCGAGTACCTTTCGACAAGCTCAATGCTGACGAACAACGTCTTGTCACTTCTACGGCTCGCGCCTACAAGATTTCGATCCCTCAAGCCATCAACGAGTGGTTTGAACAAATCTTGGGAGAAGTAGACAAAGAGAGCGGTAGCCTTTGGTTCTAATCCCCGCTCACTCTAAACACAAACTCCTTACAACATGAAAAAATCCGTGGACGATGTGATATTCGTCCACGGATTTTTTGTTTTATCAAAGAGTGATACGGAGTCTAATGAAGCATTTAAATCACGCCTTGTGCCATCATGGCTTTTGCCACCTTCATGAAACCAGCGATGTTCGCTCCTTTCACATAGTTCACATAGCCATCGGCTTCTGTGCCATATTTCACACACGACTCATGGATGCTTTCCATGATGCGGTGAAGACGAGCATCCACCTCTTCGGCAGTCCAAGAAAGACGCGCTGAGTTTTGACTCATTTCCAAACCAGACACGGAAACTCCGCCTGCATTGGCTGCCTTACCAGGAGCATAGAGGATTTTAGCTTCTTGGAACACATGGATAGCTTCGGGAGTAGAAGGCATGTTAGCACCCTCGCTCACGGCAATGCAACCATTCGCCACCAAAATCTTGGCGTGTTCGCCATCGAGTTCGTTTTGGGTAGCAGATGGCAGAGCAATATCAGCCTTGATGCCCCAGGGCTTCTGTCCTTCAAAATATTGTGCGTTAGGATATTCCTCGGCATATTCACGGATGCGACCACGATAGAGGTTTTTCAATTCCATCACATAGTCTAGTTTCTCGCGATCAATGCCATCGGGATCGTACACAAAACCATCACTATCGGAGAGGGTGAGCACCTTACCACCGAGTTGGAGCACCTTCTCTGCAGTATATTGCGCCACATTGCCCGAACCCGAAATGAGCACGGTCTTGCCTTCGAGTGTTTCGCCACGAGTCGCCAACATGTGTTGGAGGAAATAGACATTACCATAGCCCGTAGCTTCAGGACGAATGAGGCTACCGCCAAATTCCTGTCCCTTGCCCGTGAGCACGCCTTCAAACTGACGTGTATATTTCTTATAAGCACCAAACATGTAGCCCACTTCGCGACCACCCACACCGATGTCACCGGCAGGTACGTCGCAGTCTGCGCCAATGTTGCGGTGCAACTCAAGCATAAAGGCTTGACAGAAACGCATCACCTCGGCAGCACTCTTGCCACGGGGAGAGAAGTCTGAACCACCCTTTGCACCACCCATAGGGAGTGTGGTGAGCGCATTTTTGAACACTTGCTCGAAAGCCAAAAACTTGAGGATACCAAGATTCACCGAAGAGTGGAAACGCAGCCCGCCTTTGTAAGGACCAATGGCATTATTGTGCTGCACACGGTAACCCATGTTGGTGCGAATGTTGCCTTGGTCGTCCATCCAAGTGACACGGAAAGTATAGACACGCTCTGGGATGCAGAGACGTTCGATGAGATTCACCTTGTCAAACTCAGGATGCTTGTTGTACTCCTCTTCGATAGTGGAGAGCACTTCTTCCACCGCCTGATGATACTCAGGTTCATTGGGGAAACGATGTTTGAGGTCTTCGAGAACTTTTGAAGCGTTCATAAGAGATATTTTTGAAAGGAAGGAGAAAAATCAAGTATATTGCTTACTTTTCGCTGCAAAATTACCAATAATTATAAACACACGCAAGCAGAGCTTCGTTTTTTTCAAATCCCCACTTCATTTTTTTCAGAAATCCCCCGAAAAAAGTTACGCTAATACTCCACGAATCCAAAAGTAATGAGTAAATTTGCTCCATAGTTCACCGACATATCAATAGAATAAACATCTATTCATCTATATAACCCCAACAACAATGGCATTTTTAACTGACGAAAAATTGGTAATCGTTGGCGCAGCTGGCATGATCGGCTCCAACATGGTACAAAGTGCGCTCATGATGGGCCTCACTTCCAACATCTGCCTCTACGACGTATTCTCTCCCGAAGGCGTGGCTGAAGAAATGCGCCAATGCGGCTTCAACGATGCTCGCATCACTGCTACTACCGACGTAGCTGAAGCCTTCAAGGATGCCAAATACATCATCTCTTCTGGTGGTGCTCCCCGTAAGGAAGGTATGACTCGTGAAGACCTCCTCGCTGGTAACTGCAAAATCGCTGAAGAACTCGGTAAGAACATCAAGACTTACTGCCCCGACGTGAAGCACGTGGTTATCATCTTCAACCCTGCTGACCTCACTGGTCTCGTGACTCTCCTCTACTCTGGCCTCAAGCCTGGTCAAGTGACTACGCTCGCTGCGCTCGACTCTACTCGTCTTCAAAGCGCTCTCGCTAAGAAGTTCGGCGTGATGCAAAACGAAGTGAAGGGTTGCGCCACTTACGGTGGTCACGGTGAACAAATGGCAGTATTCGGTTCTGCTGTTGAAATCGCTGGTCGCAAACTTTCTGACATCATCGGCACTGCTGAGTTCCCCGAAGAAGAATGGGCTCAAATGCGCAAGGACGTGACACAAGGTGGTGCTGCTATCATCAAGCTCCGCGGTCGCTCTTCTTTCCAAAGCCCTTCTTACCTCTCTGTAGAAATGATTCGCAGCGTGATGGGCGGCGAAACCTTCCGCTACCCTGCTGGTACTTACGTGAAGAACGAAAAGTATCAAAACATCATGATGGCTATGGACACTGTCCTCGATGCTAACGGCTGCAGCTACAAGATGCCCGTGGGTACTGCTGACGAAGTGGCTGCCCTCGATGCTAGCTACGAACACCTCTGCAAGATGCGCGACGAACTCGTGACACTCAACATTGTTCCTCCCGTATCTGAATGGAACAAAATCAATCCTAACCTCTAATTTGTAGGTTTACCTCACTGCACACCGATTTTCGATGATGTAGTATTATAAACATAGGAGGTGTTGCAAAACTCGTTTTTGCAGCACCTCTTTTTGTTTTTTCATAAAAGGATAAAATGCCAGGCATTGAGATGGAGGCTGAAGGGTTCATACAAAAGTACATGACCAAAGCTGAAAATTGAAAGTAACGCAGGAGTTATCCTTTTACCAAACACCCTGTCTTTTTTCTGAGAAGAGGGAGAAGCATGTGTTCTAGTCACAAAATAAATAGTGCTGTAATTCTGTTTCTTCATTTTTATTCGTAGATTTGCAACCATATTAAGTACTCTCAAACACATCATTCTTTCTACCCCTAAAAACACCAAGAAATTCAATCACCCCAATGAAATTCACCACCGAGACCAGGTGATTAAGGTCACAAATGTTCAAGAAATCTATTGATTACTTATCTTCAACGCTTACCACTATGGAAGATTACCAAAAGTACGAAAAGGAGTATTCAGAAGGAAGCCTCTGGAATACCGTAAAAAAATGGAGTAGCAAACTGGGAGAAGAAGCCATCTACAATGTCTGCCTTCTGTATTATCTAGCTAAATCTCCCAATCTCCCCACATCAGAAAAAATGAAAGTACTTGGAGTACTAGGTTACTTAATACTCCCTGTCGATGCTATCCCTGATTTCATCCCCGTAGTTGGACTAACAGACGACATCGGGGCAATAGCTTATTTAATCAAGAGCCTAGCAACTTACATCACACCAGAGATTAAACAACAGGCAAGAGATCGAGCCCATAAAATAATCCACTAATGAGCGTATCGTTCTGTTGGCGTGTGGATATACTATAGATGTTGCCGATGCTATCTCACAACCTGAGATAAGAAAGAGCCTAGAAACTGAGCACTGCTAGACGTGAAGGACATGGCAACCCTGCCTAGAGGGTAGGCGAAAGAATCTTATCATTACAAATATCTCCGACATTGACAAAATTATGTCGGAGATATTTTTATTTTTCTCCCACGTTTTTCTGAAAACGTGGGAGATTTTCTAGAAAAAGTCGCACGAAATTTGGAGCAACTAGGAAAAAAGCAATGAACGCGAAAAGGGGGAGTGAAAGAAGTCCAAACAGGCGAGTGTAAACGAATCTAAAATCATACCTCTCGCGCGTACGCGTGCGCGCACACTACAGCGATTTTCGCATTTTATCCTTCACAACCTTCACAGAAATCGCTACAATAAACTGTGACACAAGGATTTACAGGTGTATTTCGGACATATTTTAACAGTTCAAACAAAGGAGGAATGAAGGAGAAGGCGATAATAAGAGAGCAAAAACAGGGATATAATACTCATTACAAGCTGATTATAAAGAAATCTGTGAAGGATGTGAAAGCAAAAAGCATGAAATCGCTGTAATGTGCGCACACACGCATGTGCGTACGCGAGCACACGCGCAGACGGGCATGCACGGAGGGCTAAGGCTTCCACATAGAGTTCGCCGCAACCTTAAATCCCAATCGGTCATTAGACTCTGAGCACTATTGCGGTCTAATGACCGATTGGGGTAAAAGGAGGGTATCTAGGAACAGACGTGTAGACATTCACAAGAGAGGACGAACTACATAGAGGGTCAGCAGCTTTGAAGAAAGACACTGACGGAAAGTTTAAGAAGAAACACCCACGCACGTAATCTGGGGGATTTACAGAGAGGACAAAGGTAAACTGAAATGTTGTCCTTAGGTTTTGCAAAGTCGAGAAAGCAGTTTCTAGTACACATCAAAATTTTTTGTCACTTTTATGCCGATTTTTCTCTCTTTGCCCCCATATCTTCCCATATAGTATAGAGGGTACAGCAAAATCAAACGATGCAGCGAAGCAAGGAAGTGAACAACCTTGGAGATTTTTGAGGAAAGATGCTCAAGCGCTCCAGCAAGACTCGCCATTCGATAGAAATCTTGACTGCTTCTTCTCCACTTCGTTTTTGCCGACATCGCAAAATATCGCGCATTTACCACCAAAATCAGCCTCAAAAGCTTGTTTTCGGGCAAAAAAACAGAAAAAACTCACTATTCTCGCATTTTTTTCGCCCTAACTCTTGCATGTTTCAAAAAGAGTTCGTACTTTTGCATCGCAATTGGGTCATGGTGTAATGGTAACACTACAGGTTTTGGTTCTGTCATTCTGGGTTCGAATCCCGGTGACCCAACAAAATGCGCTGATTGGCTGCGTTATCGACGCTGACGATTAGCGCGTTTTTGTGTTTATACCCCTACTTCTTTTTGTTAGTCTTCCACCTTTTCTTTTCCGTCACGGACTATGGCATCACTACAATCGCTCGCCAAAGACACTGCCATCTACGGCATGAGCTCCATTGTGGGGCGTTTTCTCAACTATCTCTTATTTCCACTCTACACACACGTATTTGCTGCAGGCACTGGAGCCAACGGCGTCATCACAAACGTCTATTCCTACACTGCGCTCCTCTTTGTCATTCTCACCTTTGGCATGGAGACGACGCTCTTCCGCTTTCTCAACAAAAATGAGGAGAAAGACCCTGAGCGCGTTTACACCACGGTTTTGGCGATGGTCGGAAGCATCGGTATCCTGTTTATGGCTTTAGCGTGGGCGTTCATCGACCCCATTGCCACACAAATGGGCTATCCCGACCATCACAACTACGTGATGATGATGGCAGCCGTCGTGGCTCTCGACGCTTTTCAGGCAGTCCCCTTCTGCTATTTGCGCTATCTGAAGCGTCCTCTCAAGTTTGCCGCCCTCAAACTAAGCTTTATCGCGCTCAACATCCTGCTCAATCTTCTTTACTTCGTTGTTCTTCCACACGTGATGCCTAGTTGGCAAATCGAAGTGGGACACGTATTTTTTGTCAACCTCATCTGCACAGGGCTCATCACTTTTGGATTTTGGAAAGAGCTCTTTGGCGTGCGCTGGCGCATGGACCGCTCGCTCATCCGTCCAATGCTGTCTTACTCTTGGCCCATGTTGGTGCTTGGCATTGCAGGCATTTTGAACCAAACTATCGACAAAATCATCTTCCCATGGCTCGTGCCTGGTACAGAAGGACGCGTGCAACTCGGCATTTATGGCGCTGCGGTGAAGATTGCCATGATCATGGCGCTCATCACACAAGCCTTCCGCTATGCCTACGAACCGTTTGTGTTTGCAGCCGCAAAGAATGACCAATCGGGGGATAATCGCGCCACCTACGCTGCCACGATGAAATACTTCATCATCTTTACATTGGCAGCCTTTTTGCTCGTGATGGCGTATATCGACGTGCTGAAATACCTCATGGGACGCGACTACTGGGAAGGACTTCCCACGGTGGCAGTGGTGATGGTGGGAGAAATCATCAAAGGCGTTTATTTCAACCTCTCTTTCTGGTATAAACTCACCGACCGCACCATTTGGGGGGCTTGGTTCTCCACCGCTGGCTGTGTGGTGCTGGTGGCTTGCAATCTCTATTTCATTCCACAATATGGCTACATGGCTTGCGCATGGTCTGGCGTGGCAGGCTACAGTGTCGCGATGCTCTTGAGTTACTTCGTAGGACAAAAGTACTACCCCATCAATTATCCGCTCAAAAGCATTTTCCGCTATGTTGCACTCACTGCAGTGCTCTACGTTGGAATGGTGTTTTTTGCCGATTTCATCGATAATAATGTTGCGCGAATTGCCTTTAATACGGTGCTCATCGCCATCTTCCTCACCTATATTGTGCGTACGGATTTTCCGCTCTCCTCACTGCCTGTAGTAGGTAAGTATTTTCGCAAGCACTAAATCTCAAGAAGCTGAAACAGCGAGTCAAGTTTTCTCTCTTGCATTCGTGACTTCTCCCCAATTAAGATTAGTTCCAAATTGGTGTTTGCACCAAAAAACAATTCATTTTCTCCGATTTCATCGGGTTTATCCCCCTCTCACATCCCTATATTCATGAAGAGTTTCCGCTTAGAAAATGGTCTCCGCGTAGTGGTGCACTATCACCCCTCCGAAGTGCTCCACTGCGGCTACGTGTTGTGCACGGGCACTCGCCACGAAGATGTAGCCGACAGTGGTATGGCGCACTTCATCGAGCACATGAGTTTTAAGGGCACCTCACGTCGTCGCTCCCGACAAGTCAATGACTATTTGGAACGCGTGGGAGGTGAAATCAATGCTTTCACAAGTAAACAAGAAACGGTGTACTCTGCCACAGTGCTGCGCAAGGACTTCTCACGCGCAGTGGATGTGCTCACTGATATTGTTTTCCACAGCACCTATCCGCAGGCAGAAATCGACAAGGAAGTGGAAGTAATCATCGATGAAATCGATAGTTATCGCGACAGCCCCGCTGAATTGATTTTCGATGAATTTGAACAATTAGTCTATGGTGACGCTCCTTTAGGTCGCGACATTTTGGGAGATCCCGATCGCCTGCGCACCTACACCACTGCCGATGCGGTGCGATTTGCCAAAGAGCATTACGTTCCGCAAAATGCCGTGTTTTACGTGCATGGAGAAGTGGAGATGCGCACCGTGATTCGTCAACTTGAAAAATGGAACAACTGTAAAATGGTCGGTTCCATCGAAGATAGTTCTTCAAAAAATGCTGATTTCACCGAAGTTTCTTGCGACACTCAACAAGAGAAAGTAGAGAGAACGCGCGATGAAATCGAGGTTTTTCAAAACAAAGAGGAAGAAATAAGCGCGATTCAACCAGCTGCACCGAGTGTGCGCCGCGTCAAACGTGACACTCACCAAGCGCACGTGATGATGGGTGGTCTCACCTTTGGTAGTAATGATGACCGACGCTTTACCCTTCTTTTGCTGAACAACATATTGGGTGGTCCTGCCATGAATTCACGCCTCAACATGGCTGTGAGAGAAAAATGCGGTTTGGTGTATAGCATTGATGCCTATCTCAACACCTATCCTGACACTGGATTCTGGAACGTCTATTTCGGTTGCGACCTAGAGGACGTGGAGCGTTGTTGCAAACTCGTGGAACGCGAACTCGCGAAACTGGCTCACCAACCGCTCACCACTCGCCAACTTCGTGCTGCGCAAGAACAACTCTGCGGACAGATTGGTATTTCTGGCGACAATTCCGAGAGTGCTGCCCTGGCTATGGCAAAACAGTTTGCTCACTTTGGCACCTATCGCAACATTGCGCGCCTATACGACAAAATTCGTGCGATAACAGTAGAAGAACTTCAACAGCTTGCCGCAGAGATTTATCGTCCCGAAGCGAGATACACGCTGATTTATCACTAATCCCGCGAAGAAAGGGCACCAAGAATGACTTTTCCTCTCCCGATGAAATCGGATGTTTTTGAAAAGTGTTCGCAAAATGCAAAGCGTACTTGTAAATATCACAGAGGGAAGTACCTCGAAATCAAATTAAATTAGTAAATTTGCCCCTGTGTGCATGCGAAGATTTTCAGTGCTCCGGCTTGTCACACCACATGGACGCAACTAAGCGGACCAATCCCGACGAAATTATCCATTATAAAAGTATAAGATGAACGTTATTACAAAGACTGTCTCCCTGCCTGATGGACGTACCATCAGCATTGAGACCGGTAAGCTCGCGAAGCAGGCGGACGGCGCAGTGATGCTGCGCATGAACAACACCATGCTTCTCGCTACCGTTTGCGGTGCCAAAGACGCTGCCCCCGGCACCGATTTCATGCCGCTCCAATGTGACTATAAAGAAAAATACTCCGCTGTGGGTCGTTTCCCCGGTGGATTCACCAAACGCGAAGGCCGTGCTGGCGACTACGAGATTTTGACCTCTCGTCTCGTTGACCGCGCCCTCCGTCCCCTCTTCCCCTCTGACTATCACGCAGAAGTGTTTGTGAACATCACACTCTTCAGTGCTGATGGCGTGGACATGCCCGATGCACTTGCCGGTTTCGCTGCTTCTGCTGCTTTGGCTTGCACCGACATTCCTTTTGATGGTCCTATCTCTGAAGTGCGCGTGGCTCGCATCAACGGAGAATTTGTGATCAACCCCACCTTCGAACAACTCAAGGGTGCCGACATGGACCTCATGGTTGCGGCTACTGAAGAAAACATCATGATGGTGGAAGGTGAAATGGACGAAGTGCCCGAAAGCGCTCTCCTCGAAGCCCTCAAAGTGGCGCACGCTGCTATCAAACCTATGTGCCAAATCCAGAAGGAACTTTCTAAGGAATTGGGTAAGGACGTGAAGCGCGAATACTGCCACGAGGTGAACGATGAAGACCTCCGCGCACAAGTGAAGAACGACTGCTACCAAAAGTGCTACGACATCACGAAGTCTGCACTCGAAAAGCACGATCGTTTCGACGCTTTCGAAGCTGTTCGCGAAGAATTTAAGGTGGCTTACGCTGCGGCTCACACAGAGCTCACTGAAGACGAACTCGCTGAAAAGAATGCACTCATCGATCGTTACTACCATGATGTTGAGAAGGACGCTATGCGTCGTTGCATCCTCGACGAAGGTGTGCGCCTCGATGGTCGTAAGACTACTGACATCCGTCCTATCTGGTGCGAGGTGAATCCTCTCCCCGGTCCTCACGGTAGCGCTATCTTCACACGTGGTGAAACACAAAGCCTTTCTACCACAACCCTCGGTACGAAACTTGACGAAAAGATGGTGGACGATGTACTCGATAAGAGCTACATGCGTTTCCTCCTTCACTATAACTTCCCTCCCTTCTCTACCGGTGAAGCTCGCGCTCAACGCGGTGTAGGTCGTCGCGAAATCGGTCACGGCCACTTGGCATGGCGCGGTTTGAAGGGGCAAATCCCTGCAGACTTCCCTTACACTGTACGTGTGGTAAGTGATATCCTCGAGTCTAACGGTTCTTCTTCTATGGCTACCGTTTGCGCTGGTACACTCTCTCTCATGGATGCTGGTGTACCCTTGAAGGCTCCTGTTTCTGGTATCGCAATGGGCTTGATCAAGAACCCAGGTGAAGACAAATATGCCGTTCTCTCCGACATCCTTGGTGACGAAGACCACCTCGGTGATATGGACTTCAAGACCACGGGTACGCTCAAGGGCTTGACCGCTACGCAAATGGACATCAAGTGCGATGGTCTTTCTTACGAAATCCTCGAAAAGGCACTTGCACAAGCTAAGGCTGGTCGCGAACACATCCTCGGTGAGATGATGAAGACCATGGATCACCCACGTGAAGACTACAAGCCTCATGTGCCTCGCATCGAAGCCTTCGAGATTCCTAAGGAATTCATCGGTGCCGTTATCGGTCCTGGTGGTAAAATCATCCAAGGTATGCAAGAAGAAACGGGTGCTACCATCACCATCGAAGAAGTGGATGGCGTAGGTAAGATTCAAGTTTCTGCTCCTAACAAGGATAGCATCGACGCAGCTGTTGCTAAGATCCGTGCTATCGTAGCTATCCCCGAAGTAGGTGAAGTGTACGACGCTAAGGTCATCAGCATCATGCCTTACGGTTGCTTCGTAGAGTTCATGCCTTCTAAGGAAGGTTTGCTCCACATCTCAGAAATCTCTTGGAACCGCCTTGAAAGCGTTGAAGACGCTGGCATCAAGGAAGGTGACAAAATCCAAGTGAAGCTCCTCGAAATCGACCAAAAGACTGGCAAGTTCCGTCTTTCTCACAAGGTTTTGACCGAGAAGCCCGAGGGTTGGGAAGAACGTCCTGCACGTCGTCCTCGCCGCGAAGACGGTGAGCGTCGCCCCCGTCGTGAACAACGCGACTAATTCGCTTTTTAACCTAGTAGGCTGCTTTTACCTTATAAGCTGCGTTTTAGCAGCCTATTAGCTGCATTTTGTCTATAACTTGCATCTGCAGCATAGGATAATATACCATTTGCCCTCACATTCCCAACGGAGTGTGAGGACATTTTTATTATGCTCATCTCTGAAGTAGAATAGAACGATTGGCATCACAATGAAACATCAAGATGAAAACACCTTGATTAAGATTATCGGTTTTCTGATTTCTACAGTATAAAGTATAATTTCTCACCATGACTATAAGAGCGTAATATAAAATTGTTTTGCAACATAGAGAGAACTAACAGAGTAACATCAACAGAAAAACCTTCACATTTTCGCCGCATTTTTCACTCTTCTCCCTTATATCAACCCTTACTATAAAGAGAGGAGAAATGAAGGAGTCGAGGTGGGAAAACGAGCATTGTAAAAAAATCTAATCGATATTTGTATGGAGAACACTGCACTTTATCAATCAAACGGCAGTGACTAGTGGTGAGCCACTGCCTAAAATCGCATAGAAAATGGGGGCAATTCAAAGAAAATCATTACCTTTGCACCAAATAGTCAAATGATAATTACAACACATGGCACAAGAAGACGTTTTTAAGAAAATAGTTTCCCACTGCAAGGAGTACGGATTTGTATTTCCCTCCAGTGAAATCTATGACGGATTGGGCGCAGTCTATGACTACGGTCAACTCGGCGTTGAACTCAAAAATAACATCAAGCAATACTGGTGGCAATCTATGACCTTGCTCCACGAAAACATCGTGGGCATCGACTCTGCCATCTTCATGCACCCCACCATTTGGAAGGCTTCAGGTCACGTAGATGCATTTAACGATCCCTTGATAGACAACAAGGATTCTAAGAAACGCTATCGCGCTGACGTGCTCATCGAAGATCAACTCGCAAAATATGACGAGAAGATTGAGAAAGAAGTGGCTAAGGGTCGCAAGCGTTTCAAGGAAGCCTTCAACGAAGAAGAATTCCGCACCACCAATGGTCGTGTGCTCGAAATCGCTGCTAAGCGCGCTGCTTTGCACGAGCGTTTTGCGGTAGCTCTCAATGATAGCAACCTTGAAGAATTGCGCCAAATCATCTTGGATGAGGAAATCGTTTGCCCCATCAGCGGTACTCGCAACTGGACTGAAGTGCGCCAATTCAACCTCATGTTTAAGACCGAAATGGGGTCTACCTCTGAGGGTGCTTCTACCATCTATCTCCGTCCTGAGACCGCACAAGGTATCTTCGTGAACTACCTCAATGTGCAAAAGACCGGTCGCATGAAGATTCCTTTCGGTATTGCACAAATCGGTAAAGCTTTTCGTAATGAAATCGTAGCTCGCCAGTTCATCTTCCGCATGCGCGAATTTGAACAAATGGAGATGCAATTCTTCGTGAAGCCAGGCACTGAACTCGAATGGTTCAGCCAGTGGAAGGAAACTCGTATGGCTTGGCACCAAGCACTCGGTTTTGGTGCTGAAAACTATCGCTTCCACGACCACGAGAAGCTCGCGCACTATGCTAACGCAGCAAGTGATGTAGAGTTCAAGATGCCTTTCGGCTTCAAGGAAGTAGAAGGTATCCACTCTCGCACCAACTTCGACCTTTCACAGCATGCCCAATTCAGCGGTAAGAAGATTGAATACTTCGACCCCGAACTGGGCGAAAGCTACACTCCCTATGTCATCGAGACTTCTATCGGTGTAGACCGCATGTTCCTCAGTGTGATGAGCCATGCCTACGAAGAAGAACAGCTCGAAGGTGGTGATAGCCGCGTGGTGCTCCGCTTGCCAGCTGCCCTCGCTCCTGTGAAGTTGGCAATCTTCCCCTTGGTGAAGAAAGACGGACTCCCCGAGAAGGCACACGAAATCATGAACGAATTGCGTTTCCACTTCAAGTGTGCTTACGAAGAAAAGGATTCTATCGGTAAGCGCTATCGTCGTCACGATGCCATCGGTACACCTTTCTGCATCACCGTTGACCACGAAACACTCAATGATGGTTGCGTGACCATACGCGAACGCGACACCATGAAGCAAGAACGTGTGAAAATCGAAGACCTCCGTGCTTTGATTGAGGACAAGGTGTCCATCACATCTTTGCTCAAGAAACTTAAATAATCTCTCGTTGTCCCCACCTTGTCTGCATTGGCAAGGTGGGTGCAGCGCAGTTAGTCAAGGATTTCTATGAATCGCGCAAATTTCTCTACTCTTATGTCTGCTCTTCGTGCTGGATATACGGGAAGTTGGGGCTTGATGACTCAAACTTTCCGTGCTTGTTTTGTGCTCCTTCTTGTGGGCTGCGGTTGGGCAGTGACTGCTTGTTCTAGCGATGAACCCTCCGACCCCGTCTACGAAAATTGGACAGCACGTAATGCTGCTGCTTTTTCCGATACAATGCGTGTAGCACGCACGGCTATTGCACAAGCCAAAGCACAATATGGCGATGCCTGGACAGAACATACCCCTTGGCGCGTGTTTGGCAACTACACACTCGGCACGGGAGGAAAACCCACTGCCAATGACAGTTTGGTGGTGCGTGTGGTGAATAGTCAACTCTCTGCTGCTGAAGCTCTCAAAGCACCTCGCCCCCTCTACACCGACACTGTGCGCGTGGCCTACATGGGACGTTTGATGCCCACTTCGGCTAATCCTGCGGGAAAACTCTTTGACTATAGCGGTCCTTCTAAACTTGAAAGCGATGTGTTTAACCCCACTCTCGGCACAGCTTCTAAGTTTGCCGTGAGCAACTTAGTGGTTGGTTTCACCACCGCTCTCCAACAAATGCACGTAGGCGACCGCTGGCGTATCTTTATCCCAGCCAAGTCGGGCTACGGCAATGCAGCTCAAACTTCTATTCCAGCAGGTTCGATGCTCATCTTCGACTTGCAGTTGCAGCAGTTTTGGCACCCCTAATCTGTCCTTCATCCGCAAGATGAAAGCGACATTGTACAAAGCAAACAACAACACAACTATATAATAAGCCACAGAGTGAGATTGTCCTCAATCAAACAAAGTGGCAAAGGAGAAAGTTATGATTTCTAGCTCATCATGCTTGAATTCTGAGCTTTCTTCTGGAAAAAACTAAACAGCTCTACAAAATCATGCTCGAAATACGCAATCTTCACGCTTCTGTAGAAGGCAAAGAAATCCTTCGCGGCATCAACCTCACAATCAACGATGGTGAGGTGCACGTGCTCATGGGACCCAATGGCTCAGGAAAGTCCACACTTTCCAATGTGCTTGTGGGTAACCCTAAGTTTGATGTGACAGAAGGTGAAATCATTTTCAACGGTAAAAACCTTCTCGAACTCGAACCCGAGGAACGCAGCCACGAAGGTATCTTCATGTCGTTCCAAGCTCCCATCGAAATTCCAGGTGTTTCGATGACCAACTTCATGCGCGCTGCCATCAACGCTAAGCGTGAATACTTCGGTCAAGAACCCCTCTCTGCTTCTGATTTCCTCAAGGTGCTTCGCGAAAAGCGTAAGCTCGTGGGACTCGATGCTCACTTCATGAGCCGTGGTGTCAATGAAGGTTTCTCAGGCGGTGAACGTAAGCGCAACGAAATCTTCCAAATGGCAGTGCTCGAACCCAAGTTCTCCATTTTGGACGAAACGGACTCTGGTCTTGACGTTGATGCGCTCCGCATTGTGGCTGAGGGCTTCAACCAGCTCCGCAAACCTGAGACTTCTGCGCTTGTGATTACGCACTACCAACGCATGCTCGACTATCTAAAGCCTGACTTTGTGCACGTGATTGTCAATGGTAAGGTGGTGAAAGAAGGCGATGCTTCACTCGGCTACGAAATTGAAAAGCGCGGTTTTGACTGGATCAAAGAAGAATTGGCGCAATAAGACAAAAATAGGTACTGCTCTTGCCGTGCCTCATTTGTGCTGATGCCTAATAACCTAAAGTTTTTTGCTTCACACCTCAACTAATTCTTCTGAACTTATGTCCAGTCTTCAACAATATCTCGATCTTTATCGCGATGCCCACGACCTCATCGACCAACACAGTTGTGCTGTGCTCAATGAGCGTCGCAAGGAGGTAGCGCAACTTTTGCAAGATCGTCAGCTCCCCAACACGAAGGTGGAGCGCTACAAATATACAAATGCCGATGCCGCCTTTGCTCCCGATTTTGGCATCAATATCAAACGTCTCTTGGGTGGTGCTCAGGCTAAAAAGCTCTGCAAATGCAGCGTTCCAGGACTTCCCACTTATGCTCTGTATGTGGTAAACGATGTGGTGATGCCGATGTCGGAGGAAGAACAACTCCCCGAGGGAGTGACCGTGCTCTCCTTTGCACAAGCTGCTGCACAATGCCCTGAGCTCCTCGATAAGTATTATCACAAGGCAGCGCAACAAGAACCAGCCAATGCCCACAAGAATGTGCAGCGCACGGAGTACGATGCGTTGACTTTGCTCAACACCTTACTCGTGCAAGATGGTATCTTAGTCCATCTTGCGGCTGGGGCTAAGCTCGATAAGGCTTTGCAAATCGTCTTCCACACGCAGTCAAAGCAACCCATCATGGCGAATCGCCGCCTCCTCGTAGTGGCAGAAGCCGATAGCTTTGCGGATATTCTAGTCTGCGAGCACGCAAAGGGATTAAAAGACAGTCTTTCCACCCAAGTCACTGAAGTATATTTGGATGACAAAGCCGCTGTATCCATCTACAATCTCGAAGAGACACGCGAAGGTCACAGCCGTTTTACCAATATCTACGTAGAACAACAGAAGGAAAGTCGTTTCTCTCTCAACAATCTAGCCCTCAGTACTGGTATTTCTCGCACCATGACCAACGCTCGCTTGTTGGGCGAAGGTGCAGACTGCCAAACAGCCGGTATGGCTATCACCGATGGCAAGCAGCATGTAGACAATACCCTCCTTGTGGATCACGTGGCAGAGAATTGTACGTCCGATATGATGTACAAGTATGTGCTCGACGGTGATAGCACTGCTGTGTTCGCCGGAAAAGTGATGGTGCGTCCCGATGCTCAGAAGACTCTGTCACAACAGAGCAGTGCCAATATCTGTTTGTCGCCTACGGCACACGTGCATGCCCTTCCTATGCTGGAGATTTATGCTGACGACGTACGTTGTAACCATGGCGCTACGATTGGTAAACTCGATGAAGGTGCGCTCTTGTACTTGCGCCAACGCGGTATTCCTCTCGCAGAAGCCAAGTTGTTGCTACAACATGCCTTCGTGAACGATGTGTTGCAACGCATCCCCATTGAAGCCCTCCGTGAGCGCTTGTCGCATCTTGTGGAACTTCGTTTCCGTGGTGAGTTGCACCATTGCCAAGATTGTCACTCCTAAAGTGGCATTGCTCCCTTGCACAATTCAAATGAACTAAATATAATTCCGCACCGCTACCGGGTTGAGCCGCTGCGGTGCGGAATTTCTTTTGAACTGATGCACGCGCACAGCCAAGATGGATGTTCATCATCGCATCAGTTTGTGACGCATCGCTATGATTTATGATTTCTATGTACACCTATCGTCAAGATTTTCCAATACTTTCTAGAGAGGTCTACAAGCATCCGCTTGTTTACTTTGACAATGCTGCCACAACGCAGAAGCCGCAGTGTGTGATTGATGCCATTGCGCGCGAATATGCGGAGGTGAACGCTAATGTGCACCGAGGGATTCACTATCTTTCGCAACAAGCTACAGAGCTGCACGAAGCTGCACGAGAAACCGTGCGTCAGTTTATCAATGCACGCAGCACGAGTGAAATCGTTTTCACACGTGGCACCACAGAGAGCATCAACCTTGTGGCATATTCCTTCGGAGAAGCCTTCCTGAAAGAAGGCGACGAAGTGATCCTTTCTGTGATGGAGCACCATTCTAACATCGTGCCTTGGCAGTTGCTACGCGAGCGAAAAGGTATTGTGATTAAAGTAGTGCCGATGAATGAGGCGGGTGAATTGGATTTGGAGGCTTATCGCGGACTCTTTACGCCTAAAACTCGCTTGGTGAGCATCTGTCACGTGAGCAATGTGCTAGGGACGATAAATCCTGCACAGGAGATTATCCGCATCGCTCATGAAGCTGGAGCAAGAGTGTTGCTAGATGGTGCTCAGAGTGTGCCACATTTTGCTGTTGACGTACAAGCCTTGGACTGCGATTTCATGGTCTTCAGTGGACACAAAATCTACGGTCCCACAGGCATTGGCGTGCTTTATGGTAAAGAAGACTTGCTCGACCAACTCCCTCCTTATCAAGGTGGTGGAGAAATGATAGCGCGTGTGAGTTTTGAGCACACCACTTTCGAGCGTCTCCCCTATAAGTTTGAAGCCGGTACACCCGACTATGTGGGTACGCATGCTTTAGCCACTGCGCTGGACTACATCTCTGCTATTGGGGTGGACAAAATTGCAGCGCACGAGGAAGAACTCACCCAATATGCCATGACTCGTATGCTTGAGGTGGAAGGCATGAAGTTTTTCGGCACAGCCGCTGCCAAGACTTCTGTCGTGTCGTTCAATGTGGGCGACATCCACCCCATGGATTTAGGCACGCTTCTCGACCGTCTGGGCATCGCCATCCGCACGGGACACCACTGTGCACAACCGCTCATGGCGCGCTGTGGCGTGGAGAGCATGGCACGCATCTCCTTCGGTCTCTACAACACGCGTGAGGAAGTGGACAGCTTCATCAAAGCGCTCCAGCGCGTGGTGGGTATGTTTTGAGGACAAATGCTTACTTGCTGCATGATGTCCCCCACACTCACCCACAACTGAAGACTTGTCCCTCGGTGGAGAATCTTCTAGTGGCGAGCCGAACTTCACACTCCCAAGCCAGTTAACTATATTTCCAGTGTTTGAAAGAATGCGTTTCAAACACTGGATTTCTTTTATCTGCTCTCAACTACCTTATTGGTATATATAAGAATGAACAGCCCAGTTTTTCGTATGTAATTGCAGTAATCAGGGTGAATAATCGGATATATCCAAAATGCCAACTGTGGATTTCAGCGTTTGACATGTAGAGATTGCAGACGTTTTGTGGGGCTTGGAAGAATCGTTCAGACACTGTCGGCGTTTGTCACCATGATGGTGGCAAGTTGTCCATAGTTCCTGCTAAGTTTGCCTGTCAATTCGCCGGTGAGAAATGGCTTGAACGACACTTTTTCTTCAAAAAACTTGCATTTGCTCGTTTTCAGTCGTACTTTTGCACCTGTAATCAGAGCACTACTGCTCACCACAAAAACAGAACATTATATTAACAAACAGCAAAATGTTGTTGACAACATGAGCTGTTGCACAACTAAATTAGAACATTATGAAACAACAAAAGATGATCGACGAGCTGATGTATCGCATCGACCGATACCGCTCCATGGGTAATGGTGCTATGGCACAAGCCCTCAACCAACAACTGCGTGCACTCAATGCGCAAGTAAAATGAGATTCACCAGAAGCAACAGAATATTCGGAAATCGAATAAGGAAAGCTTCAAAAATCTACAAGAGATAGATTCTCATTTTTCCATCTCCGTCTTCCCAATTCGGGGAAGTCGAGAGCGATGGATTGAAATTTTATTCACCAGTTGTCGTAACAAATGGTTACGCACAACGCAGAAGACGACGAGAAAGCCCAAAAGGCTTTCCTTTTTTTGTGCCTAATCGGGAAAGGATCAGGGCACTTTTTCTAATCATACCAGAACTTGTGAGCAAACACACATGGCTCAAAAACACATATCCCCTTTTACCGTGAGGTCACAAGCGGCAACCTAACCTTCGATGGAGGAACACAGCAGCACACACAAATATCGATTATCTCTGCTCACAATCTTCCACTTTCTGCCTTAGCCCTTCGTTGAGCCCCCTGTTTATATATGGGTCGAAAAAGGGGCAAAGAGAGAAAAATCGGCAAAAAAGTGAAGTTTTTTCTACTCATACCACTTATTTTGACAACCACACATTACAGAATAAAACAAAACGCATTTTCTACGTAAAGGCCACGGACTAATTCTGCCAGTTTCATCGCTAAAGCCCATAGCTCATTTTTTGGACTAAAATGGTGCAAAAGTGGAGGAAGAAATCAGGGGAATTTCATGTCAGTCAAGATTTCTTGTTGGACATCATATTTTACTCAGAAAAAATCGGCTTTTCTCGCGCGCACGTGACACGCGCGCGCATTCCCTGGGATTCTTGCTTTTTTGCTTTCACAACCTTCACACGTGGTAGTGGGAAACGACGGTTTTTCGACAAGAAAAAAGGGAGAAAAAGCAACCTTCACAGAGTGCCATGCTAGCAAACAACAGCGAACTTTCAAAAACGTGGGAAGAATATCCAAAAAAGTCCGACGTTTTTCGGAAAATGTCGGAGAAAAAAAGAAAAACGTCGGAGCTTTTCTCAAGGAAACTCCGACGTTTTTTCATTCCCTTTCGGTGAAGGTTGTGAAAGCAAAAAGTGCAAAATTGCTGTGATGCGCGCGCGTGAAGAGGGCACTGATGAAAAGCGAAAACTCTACGCAGTAATTGCGACAAAAAACGAGCCATTTGTGAGACAAATTTGCCGAAGGTGAAAATCGATGGATTTGCCCACCCATGTGCCTCAGCACAAGTAGAGGAGTCCTCACAGCCAGATGCCACGCAAACTTGCAAGTGCTTTGGCACGCTCTCAAAAAGAACCGCAGAAAACTACACATTTGTCAAATGCACATAGCAGAACAAGGTGTAATATCACTTTTTATGTCACTTTTTCGGCGATTTTTCTCTCTTTGCCTAGTTATCCTCCCATATACTATTAGGGAGACACCGACACAAGAACGCAGCACAACCAACACCACTACTCTACTCTTCGGTCAGCACATAGCCCAACTTCTTCTTGCCATCGACCTTGATGGAGAGGGCATGTGGAAAGCGCACATGGCGCACGTGAGCTGTTTCCTCCACAGCAGGGAGGGCATCAAGGACTGCACGATTGTAGACTCCGTCGCCATTGAAGTCGTTGATGGTGAAATAGCCCACCCCGAAGGAGGTGAGGTTTTGGAAAAAGTGGGTACCTTGCGAAGGATCCACGCGATAGTTGGTCAATCCTGCCTCAACGATGATTCGTGCAGCTGAGATATTGGGCCACTTTACCGGAATCCCCAACCACGAATCGCTCGACCCCCAACGTCCTGGACCCACCAAGACATAGTGCTCGCCTCGATCGAGGAATTTGGCATTGATGCGCGAGATTTCTTCCGCAATCAAGGGGTTATTTCCTGCATTGTAGCCGTCTGTTTTGACATAAACGACATCGGTGATGTCGTCCATTTGTCCGTGACCGAGGGCGTTGTTGCTTTGCAGCAGAATGGTTTCAGGGCGAATTTCAGAAAGATTGATATGGACATCGCTTTTCACATCGACCATCGGGCGGATTTGCAGCATATAGAACACACAACTGCGTGTGGCTGCATCGATTTCCACAGCAAATTCGATTTCCACAGGGCGGCGCATCGCCTCTTGTCCGAGGCGCAAGACTTCGCGCAAGAGATGCGGCAGGGGCACGACATCGTGCTCCAAAACTCCCACAAAACTGATAATTTTTCGTCCATCGGGATACACACCTGGATAGATGACTTGATCGGTGGGATTGTAGGTCGAAGCAAGATATTGCAACGCACCGTCTTTGTCGGCTTCTCGCACAGAGAGTTTCAAGAGATTGAAAGCATCGTCTACGGAGAAATTCTCACCCATATTCTTCAGATCGAGGGCATAAAATCTGGTTTGCGTTTCGCGCAATGCCATTTCAGTGTCCGACATCTGCAACACTTTTCCCGGATGATGGGGACAGATGCGCAAGGTTTGTCCGCCATCTACAATATATTTTCCCAATCCGAGGGCTAGACTCACGATGCCCTCTTCGGCTCGCTCGTCCCCGATGGGATAGTAGTTCAACGAACGTCCTACACCCGATATACTGGGATAGTAGCGATCACCATATTGTCGTCCCACAACTTCTTGCAATATCACTGCCATCTTCTCTTGGTCGATGACGTTGCGCGTGGCTTGCATGTAGGCTTTGGAGTCTTTGAAGAAAACAGAGGCATACACTCCCTTGATGGCATCGCAGAGCATGGAGAGCATGCGGTGACGATTGTCCAACAGGGGCACCATGTAGGTGTTGTAGATACCTGCAAAGGGCTGATAGTGGCTGTCTTCGAGCAACGAACTGGAGCGGACGGCAATGGGACTGCTGGTAGCTTCAATGAAGGTGAGGATGTCGCCCTCCAAACTTGCAGGAAGTGTGGCGCGGCGGAAGGCATCAAGGATGACGGCATCGTCGGCATCGGAGAGCGCAAGTTGGTAGAGATTATTGTGGTCCATGAATTCCTCGAAGAGGTCGGTGCAGAGCACTACGGTCTTGGGAATCATGACGGTGGCATTGTCAAACTGGTTGAGTTCGGGATGATGCTTCACGATGTTGTCGATGAAGGCAAGACCACGACCTTTGCCTCCCAACGAACCTTCTCCGATGCGCGCAAAATTGGAGTAGCGGTCGAAACGATCGCGACGGAACACAGCAACGACTCCTCGGTTTTTCATGCGGCGGTAGTCCACAATGGCTTCAAAGATGGCGCGACGGTGGGCATCGATGTCTTGGAGCTCTTGCCACGAGAGTTGTTTGACAAACTCAGCAGCAGGAAACATGGCGCGACTGCGCAACCAGCGCGACACGTGGTTGCGGGTGATGTGATAGAGTAAGGATTCTGCTGGTACGCTGAGAATGGCGGATTGCATCTCTTTCAAATTGTGAGCGCGCATCACCTCTTGGTGAGTTTGCGGATCGCGGAAGATGAAATCACCAAAACCGAATCGTTGTTTCACCACTTCGCGGAGGTCCACCGCCATCTTCTTGGAGTTTTTGTCGATGAAATCGGCATTGTAGGCTTTGGCTTGAAGGGCATTTTCCGACTCTGCCGACTCGAGGATGAGCGGAAGGAAGGGGTCGCGTTTGCGCAACTCAGCCAGCAGATGCACCCCAGCTTGGGGATCCACAACACCGCCACGGGGGTAGCGCGCATCGGTGATGACGCCCAGCACGTTGTTGGGGTGGCGGTCGTAGAGGTCGATGGCTTCTTCGTAGGTGCGCGCCAATACGATTTTCGGACGTCCGCGCATGCGAAGGGTGCGCTGGTGCTCGTTGAGAGCTTCGGTGGCAAACTCCATGCTCTGCTGCAACACGAATTTGTACAACTCGGGCAGAACAGAGGAATAGAAACGGATATTGTCTTCGACAAGAATAATCTGTTGCACACCCCCTTCTTCGATGTCGTGATCGAGATTCATCTTGTCTTCAATCAACTTGATGATGGAGAGCAGCAAATCGGTGTTTCCCAACCAACAGAATACGTATTCAAAGTCGGAAAGGTCCTCATTTTCGATGCGCGCGGTGATGCCGTGACTGAAGGGGGTGAGCACCACGAGGGGAATGTGCTGAAATTGATGCTTGATGCCTCGGGCAATGTCGAAGGTGTCGCTATTGTCTGTGCCAGGCATCACAATAATGAGGTCGAAAGAATTGCGTTGCAGTTCCGCCCATGCCTCAGCCTCAGTGCTCACTTGCGTGAAGCGCGGAGGATAGCGCAAGGAGAGTGCGGCATATTCATTGAAGAGTTTCTCGTCTATACGTCCATCGTCTTCGAGCATGAAGGCATCGTAGGGGTTGGCGATGAGGAGCACATTGAAGATACGCCGTGTCATGAGATTGACAAACGAGGTATCTTTGAGATATAGTTGATTGAGGAGTTGTTTGTCGAGCATACGAGTTAGACGTTAGAGGGTCGCGGACCCGTTTTGCTCGCCACGACAAGCGTGGCTCGGGTCTTGTTGATTATAGGAATAGTAGCAGGTAGACGTTAGCGGCTTAGGGAATAGACCTTCAGATACAATTAGACGCTAGACGAAACCACGCAATGGGTGAGCGCGTGATTCAGGCGTCTAGCGTCTAAAGTCTTACGTCGAATATTGAAGTGCTGACATCTAGACTCTAACGTCTAAATTCTAACGTCTAATCCCTATACTTCCCTTCTTCCTTGTCTTCGAGCATGGAGAGGTAGGAGGTGTAGCGAGAGGGGGCAAGTTGGTGAGCTTCGATGGCTTCGAGCACCGCGCATCCAGGTTCGTGAGTGTGCTTGCAGTTATTGAATTTACAACCACTGCCGATGCGGAAGATTTCACGAAAATAGTGAGCGATTTCTTCCGGCTCCATGTCAAACGTACCAAATCCTTTGATGCCAGGGATGTCGATGAGTCCACCGCCTGAAGGCAAATCGAAAAGTTCGCTGAACGTGGTGGTGTGCATCCCCGTGCCATGGGCTTCGCTCACCTCTGCAGTGCGCGCGCCAGCATGAGGAATCAAACGATTGATGAGGGTGCTTTTGCCAACCCCAGAGTGCCCTGCCAAAAGAGTAATCTTCTCGGTGAGCAAAGGCGCAAGTTGTTCCACACCTTGTCCGTGAAGCGCAGAGAGCTGCAACACTTCGTATCCAATGTCGCGATAGATCCACGTAAGATAGTCTAAGGTGGCGCGCTCTTCTTCGTTGAGATCGTCCACTTTGTTGAATACCAATGTCACCGGCACGCGATAAGCCTCGGCAGAAGCCAAGAAGCGGTCGATGAAAGTGGTGGTGGTTTCGGGACGTGCCACAGTGATGAGCAGCAACACACGGTCGATATTCGCCGCCAAGATGTGGCTCTGCTTCGAGAGATTGGAGGCCTTGCGGATGATGTAGTTGCGGCGGTCGTCAATGGCGACAATAAAAGCGAGTTCTCCCTCGGCAGCAGGACGAATGGTCACCCCATCTCCTACTGCCACAGGATTGGTGGTGCGGATGCCTTTGAGACGGAAGTTACCTTTCACGCGACATTCCACGACATTGCCTTCCTCGGTACGCACCATGTAGCTGCTCCCCGTGTTGCGCACTACAATGCCGTGTAGCGGCTGAGTGGAGAGGTTGTCGGCAGTGCTTGATGACGAAGAGACAGACATGGATGAATGAGCATTCGCTTGTGATTTCTTCAAAGCGGACTTAGCCTTTTTGGAAGCGGACTTAGATGTGTGAGCCAAATTGTGCAAAATTAAAAACAGACCCTTCGACGCACTAGGCTCGAAGGGTCTGATAGATTACCATAGAAATAAAGCGATCGAGCCAGAAAGACTTACACCGTCATGATTTCCTTAGCCTTATTGGCAAGCAATTCTTCGATGCGCTTGATCATCTTGTCGTGGAGCTTCTGGAGGTCGTTTTCAGCATCTTTAGCCACATCCTCGGGCACACCATCTTTGGTGCTCTTCTTGAGTTTGTCGATACCATCGCGACGCACGTTGCGGATAGCGATTTTAGACTCCTCACCTTCTTGGTTGCATTGCTTGGTGAGGTCGCGACGACGCTCTTCAGTGAGAGGGGGGATGCCAAGGCGAATGATTTCACCATTGTTTTCAGGCATGATGCCTACATTAGAATCAATGATGGCCTTTTCGATGGGAGCAAACATGCTCTTGTCCCAAGGCTTGATGGCGATGGTGCGAGAGTCGGGCGTAGTGATTGCAGCTACATTGTTCACAGGCACCATAGAACCATAGGAGTTAACCATCACTTGGTCGAGGATGTGAACATTGGCTTTGCCCGCACGGATGTGCGAAAGAGTTTCATCGAGGTGCATCACGCTCATTTCCATGCGTTCCTCGCATTCAGCAAGTAGTTGCTTTACGTCTAACATATCGTTTTCGTTCTTTTACGTTGATGTTGTTGGGTATATTTTAGGCAAATATACGACAGTCTTTCGACAATTCAAAAGAAAATGAGGATTTCTTCAGCACAAAATGCGATTTTACACATCGTCCCTCTGCGAAGACTCCCAACAGAAGGAAAGATAGAGGGTGCATCCACCTAGGACAAGAGCTAATCTGCACAGTATAAAGAAAGTAAATCTATTCTATTGAACAAGAAAACAGACCATTCATTTTGGTCGTATGCGAAGAAAGTTGTAACTTTGCCGTCGAAACACGAACGAGGACAGATTTGACTGCTTGCAACCTCAAGAAAAAATGCTAAAACGACAAGTCACTCCCCACATAGAATCCTACGGTTTCGGGACACACTTTACATTTTATTCTTGCTCTCTCGCACACACTGATTTGTTTCGTTCTGCTTTCGCTATCGCGATGGGCAGACGTTTTTGTTTGTATTCACCGCAAATCAGACTTTTTATTTTAACTCCCCTCACTACTACACATTTATCATGTCATATCTCTTTACTTCTGAATCAGTGTCGGAAGGACACCCCGACAAAGTAGCTGACCAAATCTCAGACGCACTTCTTGACCAATTTCTTGCGCTCGACGCTACCTCTAAAGTGGCTTGCGAAACCCTCGTTACTACCGGACAAGTGGTGGTGGCTGGTGAGGTGAAGTCGGAGGCTTATGTGGATTTGCAAGACACCATTCGCCGCACCATCCAACGCATCGGCTACACCAAGGCGGAATATATGTTTGATGCCAACAGCTGTGGCATTTTTTCTGCCATCCACGACCAGAGTGACGACATCAACCGTGGTGTAGAGCGCGAAGCTCCCGAACTGCAAGGTGCAGGCGACCAAGGTATGATGTTTGGTTATGCCAACAACGAAACGGATCGCTACATGCCTCTCCCCCTTTCGTTGGCACACGACATTCTCATTGTGCTGGCTGACATCCGTCGCGAAGGTAAGGTGATGACCTATCTCCGTCCCGACTCTAAGAGTCAGGTGACAGTGGAATATGACGACAACGACCGTGCAGTGCGCATCGATACTATTGTGGTAAGCACGCAGCACGATGATTTTATCTCTGCCGAAGAAGCTGGTAGTCAAGCTGCTGCTGACGAACAAATGTTGGCGCAAATCCGCAAGGATGTAATTGAGATTCTCATTCCTCGTGTGCTCGAACAGCGAGTGACGACTCCCGAAGTGAAGGCGCTCTTTGAACAAAGCGACATTACTTATCACGTGAACCCTACCGGTAAGTTCGTGATTGGTGGTCCTCATGGCGATACGGGTCTTACGGGACGTAAGATTATCGTAGACACTTATGGTGGCAAGGGTGCTCATGGTGGTGGTGCTTTCTCTGGAAAAGACCCCTCGAAGGTAGACCGCTCTGCGGCTTATGCTGCGCGCCACATCGCTAAGAACATGGTGGCGGCTGGAGTGGCTGACGAAATGCTCGTGCAACTGGCGTATGCTATCGGTGTGGCAGAACCCGTGAGCGTGTTTGTGGACACCTATGGCAAGAGTCATGTGAACCTCAGCGATGGAGAAATTGCAGAGCGCGTGAAGAAACTCTTCGCACTCCGTCCTCACGACATTGAGAAGAACCTCAAGCTTCGCCAACCTATCTATGAGGAAACTGCGCGCTATGGGCACATGGGACGCAGCAACCGCGTAATCACGAAGACTTTCCAACCCAAGGGCGAGGAAGCTCGTACACTCGAGGTGGAACTCTTCACTTGGGAAAAGCTCGATCGCGTAGCAGATATTAAGCAGGAATTCGGACTTGCCTAAGTCGCAGAAAGTTGTTTCACAACAACTCGCTGACGATTAGCCCCATAATGACCGATTGGGGTTAAAACGCCTTAGGCTGCGAATAACCAGGGTGTATAACCCTCTAAAACCGACATACAAACGTGAATATCACTGTATATGCTGCCTCTTCGGGACAAGTGCCTGAAGTTTACACACAAGCTGCCGCTCGGCTAGGGGAAATCCTAGCCGAGCGTAGCCATATTCTCATCAATGGTGCAGGGCGCACTGGACTCATGGGCGCGACCATCGATGCTTGCGTCGAAAAGGGAGGAAAGGCGATTGGCATCATTCCTCAATTCATGATTGACGAATCGTGGCAACACAAAGGAATGACGGAACTTGTGGTGACTCCCAACATGCACGAGCGCAAAACGATGATGGCAGATCGTGCCGATGCTTGCATCGCTTGCCCTGGTGGTGTGGGCACTCTCGAAGAACTCTTGGAGGTGATTACTTGGAAACAGCTAGGTCTCTTCCTTAAACCTATCGTGGTGCTCAACACGGAAGGCTATTTCGACCCGTTGCTCTCACAACTCGAACGTTGCATCGATCAGCAATTTATGCGCCGTGTGCATAGCGACATCTGGAAGGTGGCTGCCACTCCCGAAGAAGCGGTGAAACTCTGTGAAGAAACGCCACTTTGGGATGCTTCCATTCGACGATTTGCTGCTTTGTAAAGCAGAAACTCCATCTACCATGAGCAGACCTTCATAACTTCATCCAAACTTCAGCAACGAGCGTAGGTAGTTTTGCTTGAGTCATCTTTTCCTTTCGTCAAACATCGATAGTTTTCATCATGCCCATCGACAGTCTTTCTACGATTTCTCCCAGCGCGCTTCCCTCTGCTAGAGTGCGCAACCTTGATGATGCCCCTGGTTTGACGATGGAGCCAGCAGATTCTACGCTAAAAGCTCAGTTTAATGGGCGTTTTTCTCTGCTCCCTCCACCACCACAGCCGAAGAAACAAATTGAGAAGCGGTTTCCGATGCCTGCCGATAGCGCATACGAAGCAAAATATTGGCAACTTTTCACACCCGAAATGCGGAAATTGGTGGCAGATCACTATCACACCACTCAAGCGCATCAAGGAGTCTCAGGAATGCCCATCGACTACGAACTTCGCAATGACGATGTTGTCACTTCGGTACTGCTACTGAGCTTTGTCATCATGGCTTGGGTGATTGCTGCATCATGGCGATTTCTCCGCACATCGATCAAAGATTTCTTCTATCACCGCACACGCGCCAATCTCTTCATTGACCGTGCCGACACCATTTTGCGAGGGCGCTTCTTTCTGGTCTTGCAAACTAGTTTTCTACAAGGTCTCTTATTTTTCGGGTTTGTACAAGCCATGCTCCCAGAAGTATTCGAAGGCGTCTCTCCATATTTGCTACTTTCTCTCTCTACCCTTATCGTCTTGGGGTATTATGGCGCTAAACTACTCCTCTATCGGTGCGTCAATCATGTGTTTTTCGACCGCGAAAGCAACAGTGCTTGGGACAACTACTACCTCGTTTCGATACTCACCACAGGTGCATTGCTGTTACCCCTCACACTCTTGGTGATATTCTTCGACTTAGCATATCAAGAAGCCATAATTGCCTACATTTTGCTTATGGCGATTATCAAAATGCTACTATTATATAAGTGTTACCGCACATTTTTCAATGGTGCGGTAGGCTATCTGCTCATTATTTTGTACTTTTGCGCCTTAGAAATTGTACCTTACGTACTACTCGGAGGGGCTTTGGTCAGCGTGGCTTATCAAAATGCCACACTTTTGTAAGCGATTATAGACAAACCTATATAGCCTCTCCGCTAAATATCACTCTAACCTTTCACGATGATCAAGAAAATTCTTGTTTCGCAACCCGCACCTGCCACAGATAAATCGCCCTATCACGACATTGCTCAGAACTTAGGCGTGGAGTTCACATTCCAACCCTTCGTGAAGGTCGAAGGTTTAGAAGCTCGTGAGTTTCGTAGCCAGAAGGTGAATATCCTCGATCACACTGCCATTGTGTTCAACTCACGCAATGCCATCGAACATTTTTTCCACCTCTGCAAGGAACTCCGTGTCACTCTCCCCGAAGACATGAAGTACTTCGGAATCTCTGAAAAAGTAATTCTCTACATTCAAAAGTTCGTGCAATATCGCAAGCGTAAGGTCTTCTTCGGCACAAGCGGTCACTGGCCTGAATTGCTCACCGTGATGGCGAAGCACAAGACCGAGAAGTATCTCTTCCCTCTTTCCGAAGGCACTTCTCTCGAAATAGCAGGACAACTTGACCAGAAGAAGATTAAGCACACTGAGTGCGCTATGTTCCGCACCGTGCAAGCTAAACTCGATGAGGACACATTCAAGAATTACGACATGATTCTCATCTTCACTCCCGTAGGAGTGCAGAGTTTGCTCAGTAACTTCCCAAACTTTAATCAAGGCGACATCCGCTTAGGCTGCTTTGGTGATGCCACTGCTAAGGCCATCGAAGAGGCTGGTCTGAGAGTCGACTTGAAAGTCAGCGGTTCTATTGCCGAAAGCCTTGGCAACTTCATCCGCGAAGAAAATAGCAAATAAGTTTTTGCTTCCTGACATATCGGTGGTCCGCTGCCCCACAATCGTGGGTTAGTGACCACCTTTTGTTTTTTACTGTCCTGAGGATGACACACAAGCTCTTGTTTTTTGAGTAGAGACCCCTGTATCCAATCTTAGAAGTCTGTATTCTATATAGGAAGTCTGTATTCTATATAGAAAGCATTGTATCCATTCTTAGGAATCATTGCATACTGTCTTAGCTCGTCGACAGTTCTCACCACCCTAGTCCATGGGTGCCATCTCACACTCCTTATGCGTCATAAGTTTCCCAAAGCCGAACATCTCTGTCTCCAACGCGACATCGACCAACTCTTCACCGCAGGAGCTCGGTCTGTCGTATCCTTTCCACTCCGCGCCATCGTGCGCACACATCCCTACGAGGGAAAAGGACCACAAGTGCAGGTGCTCATCTCTGTAGCTAAGCGAAGACTAAGACATGCCGTGGATCGCAACCGCGCCAAACGTCAGATTCGGGAAGCCTACCGCCTTAATAAAGAGATTCTTTGGGAAAATCTACCGGAAAACACCGCTATTCATCTAGGTTTTGTGTGGGTGGCAGATCAACCTCAAGACAGCGCACTGGTGCACAAACGTCTGGTCAACCTCCTTCACCGCGTTGCAGAGAAAATCAATGCGACTACTAAGGAGACCTCAAACCTCTCAACGATGGCTGACACAGCAGACGTTAAACTTTCAAATGCAGCCACATAATTCCTTGTCATACTATGATATTGCATACCATTTCCCGCACGATGGCAAGACTGCTCATTCTTCCCATCCGCTTCTATCAGAAATTCATCTCCCCTCTCACTCCGCCTTCGTGCCGCTACACCCCAACTTGCTCGCAATATGCAGTCGAGGCGCTCCGCAAGCACGGTCCTCTCAAAGGGATGTATCTCGCTGTGCGTCGCATCCTTCGCTGTCATCCATGGGGAGGACATGGCTACGATCCCGTGCCTTAAGCACAGCTCGCAGATTAAGCAGATAGCGCACACTATAGATTTTTGCAAATGCAACAAATAAGTCTTGCAGAATCCCCTCGTGCAGTAAAACAACTGTTCTAACAACAAGGTAAAACCGCTCTCTTCCCAACGTCGCACTGCGCTTTTATATAGGAGTTTCTGCACATTTCATATTTTCTAACCCATGGATTTTGATTTTCACACCCATCGTCTTGACATTCCTCCCGGCACTGGCATTGTGAGTTTACCGCAAGACATCGTGCGCAATCCGAAAGTCTGGACAACTTATCCAAGCGCTCAGCAGCTCCATCCCCAAGGACTTTACGCTGCCGGAATCCATCCATGGTGGACGTTCGACGAAGACTTCGATTTTGAAGAATACAAAGCTAGTTTGTCGCAACTTTGGGATTTGCCACAAATAGTGCAAATAGGAGAATGCGGCTTTGACCGTTTACGCGGTGCGAGTCTCGAGCTGCAATGGGCTGTGTTTAGTGCACAAGTGGCAGAGTCTGAGCGACGTCAACTCCCCATGACGCTCCATGTAGTTCGTGCTTTCGACCTCATCCTCCAAGCTCGCAAAACTTTGCGTCCGCAACAAGTATGGACGATTCATGGATTTCGCGGCAAACCAGCCCTAGCTCAACAACTGCTCAAAGCAGGATTTGATTTAAGCTTTGGACAACACTACAATGAAAGAGCCTTTGCTCTCACTCCTCCTGACCATCGTCACCTCGAAACAGATGCTCTGCCCTAACATCTAGTTCCCAGCTGTCTTCACCTCCTTGCTCCTGAAGCACAGAAAAACACAGTAAGTTCCGAATATATTGAGACTACAATCCTTAAATTTCGCCTTCCTTTTCGGTGATTTTCGATATACCAACCGAAAAAAGGGAGAATATTTCTGCGCAAATTAGCAACATTTGTGCAGAGATTCAACATGTAATACGAAATAAAACACTAACTTTGCCCCATCTATCATGGGAAACTTATTGGTTTTTAGTGATAACACTTGTCGGGAGTGATGGAAAATAGAACTCTACCCTCTCTCCACACTCACCAGTGATCTATGCCTTCAAGTAACCCTCTCTTTCCTATCGCACAATACCACATTATGCAAATCCTTTGTCATCTTTCCCAACTCATTGAGAAATCAGCCGAAGTCTACGGCGAAAAGATCGCCCTCAGCTATCGCGACTACGATCGCGAACAGTGGATGGGTATTTCTTGGAACCTTTTTGCTCGCCGCGTGGATCAATCTGCGCGCTCACTTGTGGCTTTAGGCATTGGAGTGCAAGACAATGTGGCTGTGTTCTCACAAAACAAGCCAGAAAGCCTCTTTGTAGAGTTTGGTTGTTTTCGTTCCCGTGCCGCTCTCGTTCCTTTTTATGCCACCACAGCTGGAGCCCAGGTGCAATATATGGTGAACGATGCACAAATCCGCGTAATCTTTGTGGGTGAACAACAGCAATACGACACCACCTGGAGCGTGATGAGCCTTTGCCACTCACTGGAACACATCGTCATCTTCGATCCTAAGGTAGAACGTCATCCCAGTGACAACATCTCTATGAGCTTCGATGAATTCCTCCGTTTGGGCATCAACGAGCCACGCTACCAAGCTGAGGTACAACGTCGTGTGAACGATGCTAAAGATTCTGACGTTGCCAACATCCTCTATACAAGTGGTACCACCGGACAGTCCAAAGGAGTCATTCTGCTGCACTCACAATATAATCATGCACTGGAAGCACACACCAAAATACTCAAGATTACTCCCGATGATGTGGTCATCAATTTCCTCCCCTTCAGTCACGTATTTGAAGGAGCTTGGGCTAAATTGTGCTTGAGTTGCGGTGCTCAACTTGCCATCAACCTCCGTCCGCTCGACATCCAGCGCAGCATGCGCGAAGTGCAGCCCACTTGCATGAGTGCCGTTCCGCGTTTTTGGGAAAAGGTGTACCAAGGCGTACTCGAAAAAATGGAGTCTGGAAGTCCCATCCAACGCAACCTCATCAAAGACGCACTCAAAGTGGGTGGCGAAGTTTGGGAGAAATACATTTCCAAAGGCAAGCAACCGCCCCTCGGGCTACGCATGAAGTATGCAGCCTACGACAAAACCCTGCTCCGCGTGCTCCGCAAGACCCTCGGGTTGACGCGTCCTAACATCTTCCCCGTTGCCGGTGCTACGATTTCTCCCGAAGTAGAACGCTTCGTCCACGCCGCAGGTTTCAACATGCTGGCAGGCTATGGCCTCACAGAGACTTGTGCTACAGTGAGTTGCGACCAACCAGGAAAACCCGTGACTATGGGAAGCATCGGCCGTCCATTGCCCGGTGTCGAAGTGAAGATTGACGGAGTAAACAATGAAATTTTGGTGCGCGGGGCTTCCGTAACCCCAGGATATTACAAAAAAGAAGAAGAAACGCGCAAATCCTTCACCGAAGATGGCTGGTTCCGCACAGGAGATGCCGGCTATATCAAAGACGGCGAGCTCTATATCACCGAGCGAATCAAGGACCTCTTCAAAACGAGCAACGGCAAATACATCGCTCCTCAGGTAATCGAAGGAAAGCTCACCATCGATCGTCATTTTGATCAAGTGGTAGCGATTGCCGACCAGCGCAAATTCGTCTCTGCCCTCATTGTTCCCAACTATAAGGTGTTGGAAGACTGGGCAGCATCGCAAGACATCACTTTCAAATCCCGTGCAGAACTCTGCAACGATGAGCGCGTGAAGAAGTATTTGGCGCAACACATCGAAACACTGCAACAAGATCTCGCAGCTTATGAGAAAATCAAGCGCTTTGTACTCCTGCCAGAACCCCTCTCGATGGAGAAAGGCGAAATCACCAACACGTTAAAAATCAAGCGTCGCGTGGTGTATGATCGCTATGCAGCAGAAATAGAAAGCATGTACGTAGAATAATAGGGAGCCGCCTCCTCAAAAAGCAAAAATATCTTTCCCATCCGCGAAGCCTTCCCTCTATTTTAACGGGAAGGCTTTTGTGTTATCCATACGAATAAAGGTTTGAAAACAAATGTCTACAAATTCTTTATTTGTCTACGACGAAACTTTGCAAACTAGCGAGAAATGCTTACCTTTGCCTCAAATTCTCTCAAGCTATAAGACACGCATTCATTCTATAATCTGATGTATATATGAAAAAAATTAAGCTATTCCTCCTGAGTCTTGTGGCTCTAGTGGTCACTCCCGTGGTGGCACAGGATGCTTTCCCTCCTCTCCCCGTGGATAAAGAGGTGCGCATCGGCAAGCTCCCCAACGGATTGACCTACTACATCCGCCACAACGAAGAGCCCAAAGGACAAGTAAACTTCTACATTGCCCAAAAGGTGGGTTCGGTGCAAGAAGATGACAACCAACGTGGCTTGGCACACTTCCTCGAACACATGGCCTTCAATGGTTCGAAGCACTTCCCAAAAGATGGCCAACTCATTAAATACTGCGAGAGTATTGGTGTGAAGTTTGGTGAAAACCTCAACGCCTACACTTCTACTGACGAAACTGTGTACAACATTGACAATGTGCCCGTGAAAGGTCGCAATGTCGATTCTTGTCTCCTCATCCTTGCAGACTGGTCTGGCGGTTTGCTCCTCGAAAAGGAAGAAATCCAAAAGGAGCGTGGTGTGATTCACGAAGAATGGCGCATGCGTTCCAGCGCTGTGATGCGCATCCTCGAGCGTCGCCTGCCCGAACTCTACCCTGGCAGCAAGTACGGTCACCGCATGCCCATTGGTTTGATGGAAATCATCGACAACTTCGAACCCGATTTTCTCCGTGCCTACTATAAGAAGTGGTATCGTCCCGACCTGCAAGGGGTCGTGATTGTAGGTGATATCAACGTAGATGAGGTGGAAGCTAAGGTGAAATCTATCCTTGGTGCCGTGGTGATGCCTGCCAACGCAGCGCAATACGAAACTTATCCTGTGCCCAACAACGAACAGCCCATCTATGTCATCGACAAGGACAAGGAAATGACCGTGGCTTCTCTCTCGTTCATGTTCAAGACCGACCCCATGCCCGAAGAGATGCGCGGTACGATTGCCGAAATCATGCAAGACTATATCTTGGCGCTTGCTACACAAGGCATCAATGCTCGTCTTAGCGAACTTGCCCAGAAGGAAGACTGCCCCTTCCTCAATGCTGGTGTGAGCTATGAGAACTACTTGCTCTCCAAGACTGCCGACTGCTTCTCTGTGAGCCTCACTCCCAAACCCGGACAAGATGCTGCTGCTGTGACTGCTGTGATGGCAGAAATAAAACGCGCTGCCAAGTTCGGACTCAGCCAATCGGAAGTGAAGCGTGCTTCTGAGAACATCATCAGCGGACTTGAAGTGATTTACAACAACCGCACCAAGCAGAAGCACAATTTCTACACTTCACAATACGTGCGCCACTTCTTGGAAAAGAAGGGTATCCCCAGCGTAGAAGACGAATTCAACGCCTACAAAATGATTGCTTCCATGATCAATGCTGAGGCAGTGAATGGAGTGATTCAAGAGCTTACTGCCGACACGCAGAAGAACTTCGTATTCTTGGGTATGTACCCCGAGAACGACAACACGAAAGTGCCCACCGTCGAAGAAATGAAAGCGGCGATCGAAGCTGGCGTTAATGCCAAAATCGAAGCTTACGTGGACAATGTGAAGACTGGTCCTCTCGTGGAAAAACTCCCTAAGAAGGGTAAGATTGTGAAGACTAACGCTGCCGATTTCGGCTACACACAATGGACTCTCAGCAACGGTGCTCGCGTATTCTTCAAGAAGACCGACTTCAACGATGCTCAAATCCTCTTCCATGCTAGCAGTTTCGGTGGTACTAGCAAGTTCGCAGAAAAAGATCTCGCCAACGTTCGCCTCATCGATCCCGTGATGTCAAGTGTAGGCTGGGGCGACTTCAACGCCACCGAGTTAGAGAAGAAACTCACCGGCAAACAAGTCAGCCTTTCTACAGGTTTGAGCAACTACAGTGAAAGTCTCTCTGGTAGCGCCACTCCCAAAGACTTGCGCACCCTCTTCGAACTCCTCTATCTCCGTTTCCAAAAGCCCATGAACGACCCTGATGCTTACCGCACAGTGCTCAACAATCTTCGCACCGCTTTGGAAAACGCTGATAAGAATCCTCAGAAGGCATTTGGCGACTCTATTCGTCGCACCCTCTATGGCAACAACCCCCGCAAGGCACAGCTCACACTCGCTGACCTCGACAAGGCTGACTACGAAAAGATCAAGCAACTCTATGCTCAGCGCTTCGACAAGGGTGGAGATTTCGACTTCTACTTCACCGGTGCTATCAACGAAGATTCTCTCCGTGCCTTCACCGAACAATACATTGCTCCCCTCACCGCAGTGAAGAAGCGCGAGACTTACACCAAGCTCAATCTCGATGCTCGCAAGGGTGTCGTAGAAAATCGCTTCGAGCGCAAGATGGAAACCCCTCAAGCCATGCTCATTCAGTACTGGCAAGGCAACCACCCCTACAGCTTGAAGGAAGCTCAAGTGGCCAATGTGTTCGGTGCTATCTTGACCAAGCGTTATCTCAAGTCTATCCGCGAAGATGGCGGTATGGCTTACAACGTGGGGGCTGATGCTAATCTCAGCTACGGTGCGAAAGACATCTACGCTCTTCAAGTGTTCGCTCCTTTCACCCCCGAAAAGGTAGACTCTGTGCTCCTTCTCATGGATCAGGGCCTCAATGAAATCGCCAAAGACGGTGTCACCGATGAGGAATTGAACGAGGTGAAGCAATTTGAGCACAAGGAATACGAAGAAGCCCAACGTCGCAATGGCTACTGGCAAGGTTTGATTTCAGCCAAGAACAACTGGGGCAAAGATGGTCGCAAGAACTATCTCGAAACCCTCGACGCCGTCACCTCTGCCGACATCAAAGCCTTTGTCAATGGTGTCCTCCTTCGTGACCGCAACCGCGCCACCATCATCATGCTCCCCGAAGGGGTGATGAAAAAGAAATAATAACGGTGTCGCGCAAAATCGCACATTTTGCTAGCTACACATTACTTTTCAAGTCCACTTCTCACTGAGAGGTGGACTTTTCTTTGCCTTTGTTTAGAAAACGCCTATATCTTCACCGCAAATTTGAAATATAAACTTTGCAAAATACACAGAAACTACTCCGTTTTTTTTTGTAGTTACAAAATCATTTGTATCTTTGCCCCCGTTATTCAAGTGGCGAACACTCGCCCCACTTCAACGAATTCAATAAAACAATCATTCAAATACTCTATCATGAAACACATCTACCAAACAATGATGGCAGCTTGCGTACTCACCTCAGTGGGTTCCATCAACGCAGCTGCTGACTACTGGTCTGTAAGCGTCAGCGAAGATCCTGTTGCTGCAGCAGAAATCGAAGCAGGCAAACAATATGTATTCCAAAGTGCAGCCTCTGCCAAAGCAGGAACTGCAGCCTACCTTTTCGGTGATGGATTCATCAACAGCGCATCTGGCTTTAACGACAAGGGCGTTTTCACCTTTGAGAAGGCTAACGAAAAAGTAAACGGTCTTGAAGTTTACTACATCAAGTGCCAAAATGGCGAATACGTAGCTCTTCCTGGTTCAGCTTCTTTCTACACCAAACAAGTGGAACGCGCTTGGAAGGTGGTCGTTGTGGAAGTGGAAGAAAAGAATCCAGAAGAATCCTACGACTACGTTGAAGGCGACAAAGATCCCGTGAAGTACAAGGGTATCGATGCTTACATCTGGCGTTCAAAGGTAGATGGCGATGAACTCAATCTTCAGAAGGCTACTTACATCTCCGAAAGCGTAGCTCCTGGTGAATTGATCATTGCTTCTGCACAATCTCTCGACCCCAACAACCAATATGCTCAATACCAATTCTTGTTGAGCGGTGGCAAGGTTTCTATCGGCACAGACTACAACCAAAATGCATGGATTCTTCGTTCTGCCATCAAGTTGTCTGCTAATGAAGCTCTCGAAACTGCAATGCAAGAGATCGTGCCCGAAGGCAAGACGCTCGAAGAAGTGCTCAAGAACTATCGCATCGGTAGCGGTTCTGGTGAATACGATGCCGAGAAGCACAAGACCTTGGTAGAATTGTGGAACAAGGCAAAGGGAGTGACCGAAGGTACTACCAAATTGTCTGACGAAGAAATCTACAAGATTATCGATGAGCTCAAGCCCACTTACAATGCATTCGTAACGGCGATTAATCCCCTCATCCCAGGTTACTACATCATCACCAACTGGCGTGGTGAAAACGAATCAGGCTACGACGGCACAGCACTCTACGACCAAGGTGCAGTAACCTTTGGTGCCAATGGTCTCAGCTGGTCTGGTAAGGAAAACGACGCAGTAGAATATCATCACAACGACCCCGTTAGCTATAACTTGGCGAAGTTCGTGTGGGAAGTTATCGCTACTGGCGAAGAAGGCAAGTTCTACTTCCGCAACCTCGAAACTGGTCGCTACATCGGTCCACAACCTAACTACTATCGTAACATTACGATGACCGAAAAACCAGAGGCAGCATTCTCCATCGGTGCTAATGCTGACGAACCTGGTTACCTCACCTTCACTTCAGACAAACTTGTCAACAATGGTGGTATTCACGCGCAAGTGAGTGGCTACAGCACTGTAGTATGGGGCGCTACTGCCAAAGCATCTTCTTGGCACACTCGCACCATCAGCAAGGAAGAAGTGGAACAACTCAAGGCACTCATCGCTCAACCCAAGCGCAACATCGAGCTCAAGGCTCTCGTGGAAAAGGCGAAGGAAGAAATCATCAATGGTAATGTTTACTTCCCTGTTGGTTCTGACGGCAAGAAGCTCGAATCTGCACTCAAGGGTGACTTCAACGAACTCGATGGTCTTGTAACTTCTGAAGCTCAGATTTCTTGCCCCATGGCAGACCCCGAGGAAGGTAAGGACATCAACGTATTGTTCGACAAAGACCTCGGCACCTTCTTCCACACCACATGGCATGGTGGCGAACATGCTTGGAACGCACACCACTTCTTCAACTTCAAATTGGACAACCCTGTCAAAAGCATCGTAGTGAAATGGGGTGAACGTCTCGTTGCCAATGCAGCCTCTGGTGCTCCCAAGAAGGTTATCCTCTGGGGTGCAAAGGACGAAAGTGCACTAGCTAAGGGCAAGGTGCAAAAAGTGGATGCAGCTGGCGCTCCCATCGAAGGTCAATACGACTACGACGCTTGGAAGAAGGATGGCTGGGTGCCCCTCACTTCTGGCACATTCAACTACGCTACCAAGATGCTCGCCGCTGACGGCACAGAAAACGGTCGCAAAGTTGGTTTCGCAGCTCTCGGCTTCGACGAAGAGTACAAGTACCTCCGTCTTGAGATTGTAGATCGAATGGACAACAACCCAAGCGGTTTTGTTTATGCCAACGAACTTCGTGTCTACAAGGGTGAATACGACAAGCTCAACTCACCCAACGCTGGTGTTCCTGCCGACGTGATGCAAGCTCTCCAAGACGTCATCAAGACTGCCGAAGCTGAACTCGATAAGAAGGCAGCTTCTGAAGCTACCATCGAAAAGTTCAAGGCTGCTTACGAAAAGTTCCGCTCCAACTATCCCGATGTCACTCGCGTCACCGACGTTGCCAACCTCATCAATGGCCGTCTCGACAAGGCACAAGAAGGCGAAGGACTGGGTTACTACCAAGATGGTGCGAAGGAAGCCCTCAAGGCTGCTCGCGATAAGGCGCTCGCTGACCTCAAGGCTATTACCGATGTGAAGGCTGCCAACGTAGAGGAAATCAACAACATCGTTGCACAACTCAACGCTGCACTTACTACCTTCGAAAGCAAGCTCCGCGTACCTGGTAGTGGCATCTACATCATCCAGAGCGAATCTAGCAACAAGAAGGTTTATCACAACGTACTCTCTGTGCGCAACTCTTCTACCACCACCAACGACCAAGTGTGCATAGCAGGTCGCCAACCTTCTGCCACTGTAAATGGTGAATTTGAAGATACTCCCGACCGCAAGCAACACCTCGACTACTTCTGGCAAGTAGAAAAGGTGGACGGTGGTGGCTACACCTTCCGCAATATCTTCAATGGTCTCTACCTCTCTCGCGACGATAAGAAGCAACAACGCGCCATGATGCTCTCTGAGACTCCTTATGTCTTCAAGGTGGAGTTCATCAACTTCCCAGGTGCTTTCCGCTTCGTATCTACCGATCCCACTGAAGCCAACTATCCTTACGTCAATGCAGATCCATCTTCTAAGACCATCGTGACTTGGCTTGCTGCAAAGGAAAATGACAACTCTGCGTTCTCATTCCATCCTGTTACAGACGAACAAATCAAGAACGTGCTCGAAGAAGGCTTCACCTACCAACTTGCTGCTAAGGAAGGCCTCCAATTTGTGACTCTCCCCATCGACGCTGAGTTCACTGAAGAAGACGCAAATGGTAACTTCTACACCGTTATCGGTCAGAAGGCAGACACTAAGGACGTTGTGCTCAAGGCTGTAACAGACAGAAAGCTCAAGGCTGGTCAAGGTTATGTGTTCAAGCCTAGTGCAAACAACAAGGGCACTGCCCTCCTCTTCACCACTGCTAAGACACTCAACGACCTCAAGCCAACCAACAAGCCCGCTGAAGCTGTGAATGGTCTTTATGGTACATTTGACTTTACTCCTCTTCGCGAAAACAATGGTCTGTTGAGCCCCGACCGCACGAAAGTGGTGCTCTCAGAACAGGGCGACAAGGCTGCTCCTAACGCAGGTTACTTCGGCAAGCTCCCCGAAACTACCGAAAATGGTGACCTCGTGATCCCAGCCAACCAAATCATCACCCTCATCAAGACTGGTGTCCTTGCTCCTGCTAGCAAGACGAAGGGTACCTTCACCCTCTCCGGTGTGCGTGTTGACGACGTGAACAGCCTCCCTGCTGGTATCTACGTGATCAACGGCCACAAGGTTATCGTGAAGTAACACGATCGTTTCATACTTTCTAATTAGTTTGGAGATGTTGCAAAACTCGTTTTTGCAGCATCTCCTTTTGGTGTTTGATAAAGGGATAAAATGCAAGACATTAAGATGGAGGCTGAAGGGAGCGTACTGAAGTACGTGACCAAAGCTGAATGTCGAAAATAACGCAGCAGTTTGCCCTTTATCAAACACCCTGTTTTTTTGGCCCTTCAATCTCATGCCCCCTATAAATACATGGGAAGCAAAATACCCAAAGTGAGAAAAATCGGCAAAAAAGTGCAGTTTTTTCTTTACATACCCACTATTTTGCAATGTAAAGATATCAACAAAACAGTATTACAAGAAAAATCTCCTCTACGTCCACGACAAGTAAGTTCCTCTTTCACCTTATAGCCACTCTCTAACTGCTCGACTAATTCCCAAAGTCTAATGTCTAAAATCTAATGTCTAACCTCTAACGTCTAAAATCTAATCTCTAACATCTAATGTCTAACGTCTAATGTCTAATCTCTAACGTCTAATCTCTAACGTCTAATGTTTTCTCACGCGCGCGTGACACGCGCTCGCATTACAGGGAAATCGCTCTTTTTGCTTTCACAACCTTCACACATCCACCTTTGTGGGAGCTTTGAAAAAGAACGTCGGAGATAATTCAAAAAACGTGGGAGAAAAAAGAAAAAAAGTCGCACGTTTTCTCGAAAACGTCGGAGAAAATCGGACTGCGTGTGAAGGTTGTGAAAGCAAAAAGTGCAAAACTCCAGGGGATGCGCGCGCGTGTCACGCGCGAGGGCGGTTGAGGAGCTACCCAAATCCCATGATTTCCCTAGCTCGTCCCATTCCCATTTTCACCTCTGAGTTTTCTTAGCAAGAATAACACGAAGGTGCGCTAAAAACTACGAAGATTTAACGACGCAACTTCATGATTGACACACAGCGTCACAAAGACATCCTATCTTTGCACCATCAAAACATCACAATACTCACATAGAACGACACCAACACCATGAACCCTACAACTTCTGTCACTCCTTCTACAGTGCGTCGCAGCACCGAAAAATTAGACTCCAGTGCAGCCTTCCTCCTCATGATTTTGCGCTTTTCCCTCATCAAATGGTTGGCACAGCAACAAGCCTTCATCACTTTAGCGAAAAACTGCACCGAACTCTTGGGCACCCGCGTCACGCCGCGCGAAGTCGTGGCTTACCTTCATGCCAATGTTGCCCTCATTGCAGTCATCTTCCCCACCAATATGCCAGGGGTGTATTATCTCTTGATGGGAATATGGGTGACCATAGCCTCATTGCCCCTCATAGGGTTCTGCCGACGCCTTGTACGCGACTGATGCTGCCTACTTTTCAACACTTTGCCTCAAAATTTTGGTAGACCGCGCAAGAAGTCGTACTTTTGCACATGACAACATGCTTTTGGAAGCTACTGCACAGACAGAGGCAACTGGAGCATTGGCGAATCGACAATTCAAAAAAAGCAAAAATACATCGATGAATTTTGTAGAAGAACTCAAATGGCGTGGCATGCTCCACCAAATGATGCCAGGCACCGACGAACTTTTTGAAAAAGAAATGGTGACGGCCTATGTGGGCATCGACCCCACAGCCGACTCTCTCCACATTGGTCACCTCTGTGGTGTGATGATGCTTCGCCATCTTCAACAAGCAGGTCACAAGCCCCTCGCTCTCGTGGGTGGTGCTACTGGCATGATAGGAGACCCTTCGGGCAAGAGTGCTGAGCGCAATTTGCTCAATGAGGAAACTCTCCGTCACAATGTAGCGTGCATCAAGGAACAATTATCACGCTTCCTCGACTTTGAAAGCGATGCCCCCAATGCAGCCGAGTTGGTGAACAACTACGACTGGATGAAGAACTACAGCTTCCTCGACTTTGCACGCGAAATCGGTAAGTGCATCACCGTGAACTACATGATGGCTAAAGACAGCGTGAAGCGTCGTCTCAATGGCGAATTTGCCGAAGGCATGTCTTTCACAGAATTCACCTACCAATTGCTCCAAGGCTACGACTTCCTCCACCTCTATCAAGAGAAGAACTGCAAACTCCAGATGGGTGGTAGCGACCAATGGGGTAACATCACCACCGGTACGGAATTAATTCGTCGCAAATTGGGTGCTGACAATGAAGCCTTTGCCCTCACTTGCCCCCTCATCACCAAGGCAGACGGCAAGAAGTTTGGTAAGACCGAACAAGGCAACATCTGGCTCGATCGCAACCGCACCACGCCTTATGCTTTCTACCAATTCTGGCTCAATGTGGGCGACGAGGAAGCAGAACGCTACATCAAGATTTTCACCGACCTCACCAAGGAAGAAATTGACAGCCTCATCGAAGAGCATCGTCAAAATCCTGGTCTCCGCAACTTGCAAAAGCGCCTCGGTCAAGAAGTCACTGTGCTCGTGCATGGTCAGCAAGACTACGAAATGGCAGTGGAAGCCACCAACATCCTCTTCGGCAAGGCTACTAAGGAAAACTTGCTCAAGCTCGATGAAGCTACGCTCTTGGCGGTCTTCGACGGTGTGCAGAAGTTTGAAGTGAACCGCGACCAAGTGGTAGGTGCAAAAGCCGTAGACCTCTTGGCTGAAACCACCAAAGCCTTCCCCTCTAAAGGCGAGATGCGCAAACTCACCCAAGGTGGCGGCGTAAGCATCAATAAGGAAAAGCTCGAAGCCTTCGACCGCGAACTCACAGAAGATGATTTGCTCGATGGCAAATACCTCCTCGCACAAAAAGGTAAGAAGAATTACTACCTCATCATCGTGAAATAATACAAAGAATCCTCTCAACGTCCCAATAGAGGTTTTACGATGTAAAAATTGATAAATCGGAAGTCAAACTAACGACTTCCGATTTTTTTTGGTACTTTTTTCTACAAAAGAGGGGCAAACTCGGAATTTATTTGTTACTTTTGCTCAGATATTGACACTAACTTGCCCTTACTGGGCTCGTTTTGCTGAAAAGTCTCTGAACATGAACGAATTGAGAGTCATCATCAGTGGCGGAGGAACAGGGGGGCATATCTTCCCTGCCATTGCCATTGCCAACGAAATAAAAGCCCTACACCCCGAAGCAGAAATTCTCTTTGTCGGGGCGGAAGGTCGCATGGAAATGCAGCGCGTGCCTGCCGCAGGTTATCGCATTGTTGGTCTGCCCATTGCCGGATTCGACCGCAAAAGATTGTGGCGAAACTTTGGCGTGCTGCTCAAACTATGGCGTTCGCAGCGCATCGCTAAGCGCGTAATCAAGGAGTTTAAGCCCATGGTGGCAGTCGGCGTGGGCGGTTATGCCAGTGGTCCGACTCTCAACATGTGTGGCAAAATGGGCATTCCCACCCTGCTACAAGAGCAAAATTCCTATGCTGGGGTGACCAACAAACTCCTCGCCAAGCGCGCAAAGAAAATCTGCGTGGCGTATGAAGGTATGGAGCGATTCTTCCCTGCAGAGCGCATTGTCCTGACGGGTAACCCTGTGCGTCAGAATCTTTTGCACCACAACCTTTCTCCCGAAGCGGCTCGCCAACAGCTTGGACTGCGTCCCGACTTGAAGACCATTCTCATCATCGGGGGTAGCCTTGGAGCACGCACGCTCAACGAGAGTGTGCTGAACCACCTGGAATGGTTGACACAACAAAAAGACGTGCAGATTTTGTGGCAAACGGGTAAGTTTTATAGTGCAAACATCCAAGAACGATTGGCACAAACCACCCCACCTGCTCATCTCCACGTCACAGAGTTTGTGAGCGACATGAGCGCTGCCTATGCTGCTGCCGACTTGGTGGTGAGCCGTGCAGGAGCTTCGAGCATCAGTGAAATTTGCCTGCTGGGCAAACCTTCGATTCTCGTGCCTTCTCCCAATGTGGCTGAAGACCACCAAACACACAACGCTCTGGCTCTCGTAAACAAAGACGCAGCGCGCTATGTCACGGACGCAGATGCTCCCACCACCCTCCTCGAACAAGCGGTGGCAACGGTGCGCGACACGGCAACACTCCAACGCTTATCGGAAAATGCACTCCAGCTTGCCAAACCTAATGCGGCACACGACATCGCACAATTTGCTATTGCTCTAGCACAACAGAAGGCATAGTCCGCGCACCCTAAAGTACACAGCTGACTGTGTCTGTGCGAGCTACACATCTCCCATAACTTCACACTACGAATCTCATCCCATCTACTCTATATGAATTTCAACGCTGTCTACTTTTTAGGTGCCGGTGGTATCGGCATGAGTGCACTCGAACGCTATTTTCGCCAACAAGGTCTTTTTGTGGCAGGCTACGATCGCACTCCTTCCACACTCACCGATGCTCTCCAGACTGAAGGTATCGAGATTCATTTTGAAGATAATCCCGAATTAATTCCGGCACCTTGCCGCAATCCCCAACAAACATTGGTGGTCTACACACCTGCCATCCCTGCCGATCATCAAGAAATGGCATGGTTTCGCGAAAATGGTTTTGAACTCCACAAGCGCGCACAGGTGTTGGGCACGCTCACCCAGTCCATGAAGGGACTTTGTGTGGCAGGCACACACGGCAAGACCTCCACTTCGGCAATGACGGCGCACCTGCTGCACCAAAGTCATGTGGGATGCAATGCCTTCTTGGGGGGCATCACCAAAAACTATGGCACTAACTATCTGCTTTCGGCTGAAAGCGAATATGTGGTGATCGAAGCGGACGAATTTGACCGCTCCTTCCATCACCTCCGTCCTTATGCCACAGCTATTACTTCTGCCGACCCTGACCACTTGGACATCTACGGCACTGAAGAAGCCTATCTGGAGAGCTTTGCCCACTACACTTCGCTCATCCAACCCGGAGGAGCTTTGGTGGTGCACCGCGGTTTGCGCTTTGAAGAGCGTCTCCAAGCGGGTGTGCGTCGCTATGACTACAGCCGCACCGAAGGGGACTTCCATGCCGAACGCATCCGCATCGGAGGTGGTCGCATCGTCTTCGATTTGGTGTCGCCCTTGGGCAACATCGCAGACATCGAACTCGGTGTGCCCGTGAGCATCAACATCGAGAATGGTATTGCAGCTTGTGCCTTGGCACAGCTCGCTGGAGTTTCTGCCGAAGAGATTCGCGCAGCAATGCTCACATTTGAAGGGGTGGATCGCCGTTTTGATTTCAAGATTAAAAATGAGGACTGCGTTTTCCTCAGCGACTATGCACACCACCCTGCGGAGATTAAGCAAAGCATCCTTTCGCTGCGTGAGGTCTTCGATGGTCGCAAGATTACGGCTATTTTCCAACCGCATCTCTACACACGCACTCGCGATTTCTACAAAGATTTCGCAGACGCGCTCTCACTGCTCGATGAAGTGATTTTGCTCGACATCTACCCTGCTCGAGAATTGCCCATCGAAGGGGTGAACTCACAACTCATTTTCGACCGCCTGCGTCCCGAGATGACAAAGCGTATGGCGCACCTCACGGAGTTACCACAAATCGTTGCTGAAGGTGACTTCGACGTTTTAGTGGTGCTTGGCGCTGGTGATGCCGACACTTATTGCCCTCAACTCACAGAGATTCTTCTCAAAAAGCAGGCGACAAAAGCATAGCTATTGCTCCCTAACGAGATGTCTCCACGCAGAGTGACTCGGCACTCGTGATGGCTGTCGCACAGTCCATAGGCTACGCAGCCTTCTCTCAACTCTAAGCTCTGATTTTTCCTTTTCATGCGTCCACTGTTCAAACTTCTGATGCTTTTTGGCATGACTGCCTATCTGATTTTCGCGCTTTTCACTTTCATCACGCGCGAAGACACAAAGCAGTGCAGAAGCCTCAACATTGTCATCGCCGACAGCGCGCAAGCTACGCTCATCACCGCAAAAGATATTGACATGATGCTGCGCAAAGCGAACCTCTATCCTATCGGCAGATCGATGAAGGATGTAGATTTGATTCAGATTCAAAACAAACTACAAAGAGATCCGTTTATCCGCGAGGCAATTTGCATGAAGACGCCTGGCGAAAACGTGAATGTGTTTGTGGTGCAACGCCTACCGCTGCTGCGCATCATCGCTGACAATGGCGAAGACTACTACGTGGACAGCAAGGGATATCCCATGGCAGCTCGCGGATACGAAGCGGACTTGCCTGTGGTGACTGGTCAGGTGACCAATACTTTTGTCAAAAAAAGCCTGCTTCCTTTAGGAATGTTGCTCAGTCAAGACGAGTTTTGGAACAATCAGGTGATGCAAATCCAAGTACAGCCCAATCAGGACATCGATTTGGTGCTCCGTGTGGGCAATGCATTGGTGCACCTCGGAAAAGCGGAAAATTTTGACCAAAAACTCAACAACCTTCGCGCTTTCTATGAAAAGGTGTTGCCCAACGTGGGCTGGAACCGCTACCAAGCTATCTCAGTAGCGTATGAGAATCAGGTGATTGGCATCAAACAAGAGCCCTAATCTCTGCTCATTCCTCCAACCGTCTCTTTGGCAGCTCAGTCCAGCAAAGACTACTCTTGCTTCAGTGCTTCGACACTGGACCTCAAAATAAAAACTCTTCCACAACCGATAATAAGAAAACTATCTTCCTATGCCACAAGACAGCTTCATTGCAGCCATTGTTCTTGGATCGTTCCAAACCACTGGCATCGTAGGTCAGAAGACCGCTGACGGTAGCATCAAGGTGCTCTCCTTCATCTCCACCCTTTCCTCAGAGTTCATTAGCAAAGGTCGTGTCTACAACTTGGAGAAAATGACCAACTGCTTGAAAAACATCAAAGAACATCTGGAAGAGAAAATCAACTGCAACATAGGAAAGTTCTATGTATCGGTCAACTGCATGGGCATTCGCTCTATCACCAACAGCGTGACCCTACCTTTCAGTTCACGCGAAACCATTACATCTGACGTGGTGCGCATGGTGCTCGAACACAACCAAGAGACACGCAGCAATGATCATCTTTATTTGGAAGCTATTCCTCTGGAATATCGCGTGGGTTCGATGGTGACCAATGAACCCGTGGGCATGCAAAGCGATAACATCCGTGCCGACTTCCTCAACATCTCTTGCAATAGCACAGTGATTGAAACTATCGAAACGTGCTTCCGTCGTGCCGGTATCACGATTGCTAAACTCACTGTTTCTGCTACAGATTTGGCTAACGTGATTCCTACGGAACAAGAACGCAACTCGGGTTGCATCTTCGTGGACATGGGTAGTCAAACCACTACTGTGGCGGTGTATAAGAGTCGTTTGTTGCGTCATCTAGCTGTGATTCCATTGGGTAGCGACAACATTACTCAGGACATCGTAAAAGTGTTCAACTGCGACGAAAATCGTGCTGAGGAATTGAAGCGTACTTATGGTTATCCTGATTTCCAAAACCTGGAAGAAAGCGAAGAGTCTCACATCACTCTCGAGGGCGGTCGCAAATATAGCCAGAAGAATCTGCTTGAAATCATCGAGGCTCGTGTGGAAGAAATCGTACAAAACGTGGCAGAACAAGCCAAACGTGCTAATATCGATTTGGACAAACTCGTTAATGGCGTGATTGTCACTGGCGGAGCTGCCCAACTGCGCAATATCAACAAGGCATTTGAGCAACATTTCAAAGACCTCAACATCCGCATCGTGAACACACCTCCTCGTTTGAGCGTGATTGCTGACGACAGCCGCTTCAACCAAAGCGGAACGTACAACGTGGGATTGGCGATTATCGAAACCGGCGAAATCAACTGCAACGGTGGCGAACGCGTGACTCCTCAACAACCTTTGTTGTTCCCAGAAGAACACGAAGAAACACAGGACGCAACTCCTGAAGTTCCCGAAACTCCTGCTGTAGAAACACCGGAACAACAAGAGGAACCAAAGCCCAAAAAGGACAGCTGGTTTAAGCGCGCAGTAAAATACCTTTCTTCACTGGTCAGCGACAACGACTAACATACTAGACAACTTAGCTTCTCTGCGTTCGGAGCACACACAGATTGAGAAGGATTGTTGGATACAGACTGCTCAAGGGGCATCGTTTGAAACATACAGTCTTGTATAAGCTGCACAATCCCTTAAGTTTGACGCAAACCACTCGATACACTCCGCTTGATGCTCGATGCTATGTTTATTTCCTCCTTTTCATCATAGAACCTTCCCCCAAACTCTCCTACCCCTATGAGTGAGAATAACGATAACTTCCAAGAGACTCCCATCATCGATATGGGTTTTGAAGCTGACACCACAGTCTCTTTTCCAGATACTAACGAAACTTCTGAGACCGCGACAAGCTCTGTCGATGTGCCTCAGACAGCTTCCGAAGCTCCCAGCGACAACATGATTCTAGACATGGGCAATCCTGCTACAACTCCCAGCATCATCAAGGTGATTGGCGTGGGTGGTGGCGGTGGAAATGCCGTAAACTACATGTACCGCACGGGGATCAAGGAGGTGAACTTCGCAGTTTGCAACACCGACTCCAAAGCGCTACAGGATTCTCCCGTACCTTACAAGGTGCAACTGGGAAAAGATGGTCTTGGCGCTGGCAACCGCCCCGAGCGTGCTCGTCAGGCTGCCAATGAAAGTATCGACCAAATCCGCGCTTTGCTAGATGCTAATACCAAGATGGTATTCATCACTGCTGGTATGGGCGGTGGTACTGGTACAGGCGCAGCCCCCGTGATTGCACACGAAGCCAAAGAGCGCGGCATTCTCACAGTGGGTATCGTCACTATCCCCTTCCAATTTGAAGGTAACAAGAAGATTGACCAAGCGCTCGATGGAGTAGATGCTATCGCTAAGGAGGTAGATGCGCTCTTGGTAATCAACAATGAATTGTTGCGCACGGTGTATCCAGACCTTACCTTCCGTTCGGCATTTGAAAAAGCGGACACTACACTCTCTACGGCTGCACGATCCATCGCAGAAATTATCACGATGCATGGTATCATCAACCTTGACTTCCAAGACGTCTGCACCGTGTTGCGCCAAGGGGGTATCGCCCTCATGAGCACAGGATATGGAGAAGGTGAAAACCGTGTGAGAGAAGCCATCGAAGATGCGCTCAACTCTCCGCTCCTCAACAACCGCGACATCAAGAGTTCGACAAAGATTCTCCTCTCGATCTCCTTCAACGATCTCCCAGACGAAGACAACGAACCTCAAGAGTTGATGATGGAAGAAATCAACGAGGTGGACAAGTTTATGTCGGAATTCCGCAAGGATGTCGAAACCAAATGGGGGGTATCTATCGACCGCACCTTGGGTAAGAAGGTGAAAGTGACGATTCTTGCCACTGGCTTCGACGTTAATGCCATCCCAGGCATGGAAGAACACCTTGCAGCTAAGAATTCTGAAGAAGAACAACGCAACGCTCAAGAGGAGAACGAACGTGCAGAACGTCGTGGTCAATACTACCAAACGAACAATCCAAAGGGTGTTCAACCACGTTTCTACAAGATTTATCTTTTTGAACCAGAAGATTTGGAGAACGAAGAACTTGTATCTCTCGTTGAAGCCATTCCCACTTGCCGCCGTACCAAAGAACAGCTCAGTGAAATCCGCAGCAAGACACAAGGTATGGAGATTATCGAAAGCTAATCTCCACTCCTCCGTCAGCTGTAGCCTCTCCAGCATTCACCTTACAAGTACTTCACCGCAAGGCTTCATCTATCTCACCTAACGCCGTCACACTATATGTCTGAACAATTATACACCTCATCTCTCGATATAGAATTGCCTCCTACAGCACCGGCTCTCCCTGCCAACATCAAGGTCATCGGTGTAGGAGGTGGCGGTGGTAATGCTGTCGCCAACATGTATCGTGAAGGCATCGAAGGAGTACACTTCATCGTGTGCAATACCGACTCCAAAGCACTCGAAGACTCTCCCATCTCTCACCAAGTGCAGCTTGGTCCTGGTTTAGGAGCTGGCGGACGCCCTGAGAAGGGTGCTGAACTTGCGGAGAAGCACGTGGATGAAATCATCAAGGCTCTCGGCACCGACACTAACATGCTCTTCATCACGGCGGGCATGGGAGGTGGCACTGGCACAGGAGCTGCGCCAATCATCGCTCGCGAAGCCATGAAACTGGGCATCCTCACCGTGGGCATCGTCACTATCCCCTTCAAGTTTGAAATGCCGAAGCAAATCGACAAAGCCCTTGATGGTGTAGCACGCATTGCACAAGAAGTAGATACGTTGTTGGTCATCAACAATCAGCGATTGCTCGAGATATATTCCGATTTTTCAGTGCTCAACGCCTTCCGCAAGGCAGACCAAACACTCACCAACGCGGTAAACTCCATCGTAGAGGTGATAAAGATGCGCGGTCGCCAAGGACTCTTCGGCATGAATCTCGACTTCCAAGACGTCGACACCTGTCTTCGAGGAGGTGGGGCTGCGATTATGGCTACAGGCGAAGGCAGAGGAGAACACAGACTGCGTGAAGCCATCCAAAGTGCACTCCACTCTCCCCTTCTCAACGACACGGATGTGCAAAAGAGTCTCTCGTTGCGCCTTGCCATCTTCAGTCCTCCTGAGAGCACGGGCAACGCACTCATGATTGAAGAACTCAATGAAGTAGACGACTTCATGAAAGGCTTCAAGACCAATCCTGACTTTAAGCCTGGATTTGTAGAAGACCCTCGACTCACAGACGAAGTTAAGGTGATTATCATTGCCTCTGGTTTCCACAAAAAGCCGAAAGAGGAAGAAGATACTCCTCAAACTCGCGAACAAGAAAAGATTCGCGACGACCGTCGAGGACGCTACTACGATCCCAATAACGAAAAGTCGCGCCGCCGTCCGCGTATCTACATCTTTGCCGATGAAGAGTTGGACAACGAAGAACTGGTGCACCAACTTGAGGCACGTGCCACAGTGCGCCGCACAGACAATGACCTAGTTAAACTTCACGAAATCGGAGGAAGCAGTCATCCCATCGAGATTATGCTTGAGTAAATGCAGTCCCACAAAAAAAGACTGTAACTCTCTTCACTGATTCACCATCAATCTACTATTTTGCTATGCTTTTCGATCAAATCAGCACAGACATCATGGCCGCTATGAAGGCCAAAGACAAAGTGCGCACCCAAGCGTTGCGCAACATCAAGAAGTATTTCATCGAAGCCAAAACCGCACCTGGCAACAATGGTGAACTCACCGACGAGGCTGCGATGAAGATTTTGGCAAAACTTGCCAAACAAGGTCGCGATACTGCCCAACTTTACACCGAACAAAATCGCCCCGACCTTGCAGAAGGCGAATTGGCAGAAGTAGCAGTCATCGAAACTTACCTCCCCAAACCGCTCACCGATGAAGAACTCACCGCTGCACTTCGTGACATCATCGCAGAAGTAGGCGCCACTTCTCCCAAAGAAATGGGTAAAGTGATGGGAGTAGCCTCTGCACGCTTGGCAGGACGAGCAGATGGTCGCGCCATTAGCACCAAGGTGAAAGAACTTTTGAGCTAAACAGTCTAACCCTTCTCCCCTAACTCACAAGGTTCATTCCTCACCCTCCTTACAACCCACCCATGTAAACAGTTTTACAAGGGTGGGTTTGCTTTTTATCTGGAAAAACCTCTCTATTTTCGACCAACAACTCAAAAAAAATCACTAACTTAGCGTGCCGAAATACGGCTCATTTCGTCTATCAGTTCAGTTGCTAGAAACCTCCACCTCATTGTTTCAAGAAGAATGGGCATCACCCAAAGATGAAGAGACCCCTCATTTACGAAGTATGTTTCCTCATTCAGAGTCAAGGTAAAAATAGCTTCCAACTGATTTCTATCTCCACACAGGGAGAACTGCTCTCCACAAAAGCTCCTGCCCCATGATATATAAGTGGAACTACCACACCCCTTCCTTAGAAGAAACCAACGAAGCCGCCCGCCTCGCTGCACAAGTGGGTGTGCATCCCGTCTTTGGTCAGATGCTGCGCGATCGTGGCATCTATTCTCCTTTTGAAGCACGGCGATTCTTCCGCCCCCAACTCACAGACCTCCACGACCCCTTTCTCATGAACGACATGCAGGTGGCTGTGGAGCGTCTCAACGAGGCTATCGCACGTAAGGAGCGCATCATGGTCTATGGAGATTACGACGTCGATGGCGTCACCTCAGTGGCATTGGTCTATAAATTCATTAGCCACCACTACTCCCAAGTAGATTACTACATCCCCGATCGCTACGACGAGGGATATGGTGTGTCGCGCAAGGGGGTGGAGTTTGCGGCAGAAATGGGCGTGCGCCTCATTATTGTGCTCGACTGCGGCATCAAAGCCGTCGACGAGATAGCCTATGCCAAGGAACTTGGCATCGACTTCATCATCTGCGACCACCACGTGCCCGACGAAGTACTCCCTCCTGCAGTGGCGATTCTCAACCCCAAACGTCGCGACAACCGATATCCCTATACCCACCTCTCAGGTTGTGGCGTAGGATTCAAGTTCATGCAAGCTTTTGCTGCCAACAATGGCATCGAATTCAACCGACTCCATGAGCTTCTCGACCTTTGTGCCGTGTCCATCGCTTCTGACATCGTTCCCATCATGGGCGAGAATCGCATCCTGGCACACCATGGTTTGCGACGTCTCAACTCCAATCCTTCCATCGGTCTACAAGCTATCATCGAAGTCTGTGGACTGCGCGATCGCGAACTCACGATGAACGACATCATCTTCAAGATTGGACCACGCATCAACGCTTCTGGTCGCATGCAAAATGCAAAAGAAGCGGTGCAACTTCTGGTGGAAAAAGATTACCAAGTAGCTCTAGAACAAGCCTCGCACATCAATCTCTACAACGAAGCGCGTAAGGATCTCGACCGTCAAATGACCGAACAAGCCACCAACCAAGTGAGTCAGATGGAAGGTTTAGAAGAACGTCGTGCCATCGTGGTCTACAACGAAGAGTGGCACAAAGGCATCATCGGCATTGTAGCCTCTCGCGTCACCGAACAATACTATCGTCCTGCCGTGGTCTTGACACGCACGGGCGACATGGCGACTGGTTCTGCTCGCTCCGTCACTGGATTTGATGTCTACAAAGCCATTCACAGCTGTGCAGATTTGCTAGAGAATTTCGGAGGTCACCCTTATGCTGCCGGACTCACACTCCCTGCGGAGAATGTGGCAGAGTTCACCCGAAGATTTGAAGAATATGTGACCCAACATATCCTCGACGAACAGACGCAAGCCAGTCTTGACATCACCGCTGTCTTAGATTTCCAAGATGTAAACTTCGATTTCTATCAACAGCTGCGCAAATTCGCGCCCTTCGGTCCAGGCAATGAGCGTCCCCTCTTCTGCACCCACCGCGTCTACGACTATGGCACCTCCAAAGTAGTCGGTCGCGGACAAGAACACATCAAACTCGAGTTGGTGGACAACAAGTCCAACACGATCATGAACGGCATCGCCTTCGGACAGAGTTCGCAAGCCCGCTATATCAAGACGCGTCGCGCTTTCGACATCTGCTACGCCATCGAAGAAAACAGCCACAAACGCGGTGAAGTGCAACTGCAGATTGAGGACATTCGTCCCTGCGAATAGCTACTCATTCTCACACACCATCACCTCCTGTTGCGCCACATCCTATGTGCCTCTTGACTGTCAGTCGAGCTTATCTCTCTGCGCGACACGAGAAAATCTCTGGCAACTTCTATTCATCTCCTCACCTCATGAGCGAAAACTCCTCTCTCGAAGAACTTTCTCTCTCTGCACTTGACCAACAACTGCAGGAGGTGCTGGGTGCGCCCATAGAAATGCCGACAGACTACGTGCCACCTTCCTCCGCACTCCCTTCTGTAGCCACCATCGGCACAGACGAGTCTGGCGAACTTCCCACCGATCCACGCATCATGCTGCAGCGCGTGTGGGGTTATCCAGATTTTCGCGGCATCCAACGCGACATCATCGACAGCATATTGGCAGGACACGACACGCTCGGTCTCATGCCCACAGGCGGTGGCAAGAGTCTCACCTTCCAGGTGCCTGCCATGATGATGGAAGGCACGTGTTTGGTCATTACTCCGCTCATTGCGCTGATGAAAGACCAAGTGGAACACCTACGACGCAAGGGCATCCGCGCCACTGCCATCCATTCGGGGCTATCACGCGATGAAATTAACCAAGAACTGGACAATGTAATCCTCGGACGCTACAAATTTCTTTATCTTTCGCCCGAACGATTGCACACCGACCTCTTCCAGCTCAAGCTCAACTACATGAAGGTGAGCTTCATCGCTGTGGACGAAGCGCACTGCATCTCACAGTGGGGCTACGATTTCCGCCCTTCTTATCTCCAACTCAAGGAAATCCGCCAACTACTACCAGAAAAACCTATCCTCGCTCTCACGGCTACTGCCACTAATCTCGTGGTAGACGACATTCAACAACAACTTCGCTTTCGAGAGAAATGCGTCTTCCGCATGAGTTTTGCGCGTCCCAATCTCACCTATATCGTGCAGATGAGCGACGACAAACTAGGAGATTTAATCCAACTTTTGGAACAAAGTGAAGGTTCTGCCATCGTCTACACCCGTTCGCGTGGCGGCACGCGCGACACAGCCCTCGCCCTCCAAGCCGCAGGACTTTCTGCGCTCTACTACCACGCAGGACTCCCCACTGCCGACAAGGCTTTTCGCCAAGAGTCGTGGCAGCGCGACGAAGCTCGTGTGATGGTTGCCACCAATGCTTTCGGCATGGGCATCGACAAACCCGATGTGCGTCTGGTAGTGCACCTCGACCCTCCCGACTCCATCGAAGCCTATTTCCAAGAAGCTGGACGCGCTGGCAGAGATGGTGCACCAGCTCGCTCCATCCTCCTCTTCAATGCCCGTGACACCCGAAGTCTCTCCCAACGCATAGGACAAACCTTCCCTGCCAAAGACAAGGTGCGCGAGATTTACGAAGATGTAGCCTATTTCCTGCAAGTTGGAGAGGGCGAAGCCGAGGGCAAAGTGCGCGAATTTGATTTAGAAAAATTCTGCGCCAAGTTCAAGCATTTCCCCCTCACCGTGGTCAATGCCTTCACCATCTTGGAGCGCGCCGGCTATCTGTCCTACACCGACAAACACGACACCAAATCGCGCATCATGATGATTGTGCAGCGCGATGAACTCTACCGCATTCACCTCCGTGCACGCCGTGGCGACAAGGTGCTCACCACACTTTTGCGCCAATACACTGGTATTTTCTCCGACTACATCTTTATCGAAGAAGCCACCCTTGCCGAAAAGTGCGATCTCACCGAGCATCAAGTTTATCATGCACTCAAAGCACTCAACGCTGAGCGCATCATTCACTACATCCCTCGCAAGAATGTGGCTACAGTGACCTATCTCACGCCTCGGGTGGATGGACAAAAATTGGCACTCACGCCCGAAGTCTACGAAAAGCGTCTGGAACAATATGAACACCGCATCAACAGCATGCTCACCTATTGCACCGATTCGACCACTTGTCGTAGCCAACTGCTTCTCTCCTATTTCGACGAGACGGACTCCACGCCTTGCGGTCTCTGCGACGTGTGCCAAGACCATCCACTCTCAACCACCAGCAACGAGGAACTCTGCGCACAACTGCTTCAGGTGTTAGCAGACGGACAAGGACACGCAGCCAGTGAATTCCAGTTTGCCCACCTCGACGAGCACCGCGTGCAGCAAGCCATCGCACAACTTCTCAACGACGAAGCCATCACTTTCGATGGCGCCCTCTTTTACAAGGTATAATTCCCCAATAACGTCTTTCTAATTCTTCATTCCAGTGGTACTCAACTACATTTGGTTAGCATTTTTTCTCATCGCTTTTGTCATTGCAGTGGTGAAATTGCTCTTCTTTGGCGACACAGAAGTGTTTCCCAACATTATGGCGTCTACCTTTGACACTGCCAAGACGGCTTTTGAAATCTCTCTCGGACTCACGGGAGTGTTGTCGCTGTGGATGGGCATTATGCGCATCGGTGAAAAGGGCGGTGTCGTGGCTGTGCTTGCCAGATGGCTTGGACCACTTTTCAAACGCCTTTTTCCCGAAATTCCGGAAGGGCACCCCGTGGTGGGCAACATCTTTATGAATCTTTCTGCCAACATGCTGGGACTGGACAACGCTGCCACGCCGCTCGGACTCAAAGCTATGGAAGGATTGCAAGAACTGAATCCGAACAAGGAGCGCGCTACGAATGCGATGATTATGTTTTTGGTGCTCAACACCAGCGGATTGACGCTGATTCCCATCTCCATCATGGTCTATCGTGCTCAACAAGGAGCTGCGAACCCCACCGATGTCTTTATACCGATCCTCCTAGCCACCTTCTTTTCCACACTGGCTGGCATCATCATCACTGCCCTCTATCAGCGCATCAACCTATTCAACCGCACTCTCCTCCTCACCCTCGGAGGAGCAAGCATAGTCGTAGCAGGTATCATCTACGGCATGGCTTCGCTCGACGAAACCATGATGAACCTCGTGGGCACCACCTCTGCCAACGTCATTTTGTTTTCCATCATCATTGCCTTCCTCATCGCAGGAATGCGCCACCGAATCAACGTCTACGAAACTTTTGTGGAAGGTGCCAAGTCGGGCTTTGAAACTGCCGTGCGCATCATCCCCTATTTAGTGGCGATGCTCGTGGCGATTGGTGTGTTCCGCGCCAGTGGTGCCATGGATGCCCTCATCGGTGGCGTGCAATGGTGCGTCACTCAGTGCGGACTCGATGCACAATGGGTGGGTGCGCTGCCCACCGCCTTGATGAAACCTCTCTCGGGTTCTGGCGCACGTGGCATGATGGTCGATGCGATGCAAACCCACGGTGCCGACTCTTTCGTGGGTCGCTTGTCATGCATCTTCCAAGGCAGCACCGACACCACCTTCTACATTCTTGCCGTCTACTTCGGCAGCGTAGGTATCCGCCACACGCGCCACGCAGTCATGGCTGGCTTGCTCGCCGACCTCGCTGGCATCCTCGCCGCCATCGGCATTTGCTATCTATTCTTTGGATAGCCCTTCGAGGGAACTCCCCAAGAAAATTTCCCCAATTCTAGTCTTACTGCACCGCAAGCGGAAGAAGTGAAGGTGAACGTTCCTTAAAACAGGCTTTCTCGCGCACGCGCTCGCGCGCGTACATACAGTATTTTCGACTTTTTGCTTTCACAACCTTCACAGATTTCGCTGTAACTCACTCTATCACAGCGAACAACACGCATCTTTCGGACAATTATTAACATTTCCACAACGATACCTAAAGGCAGAGGAAGTGCAACACCTGAAATTTCACGCGAAAAGCAAGCACCTAATCCTCTGATAGACATGCCACTACAAACAATTCTGTGAAGGTTGTGAAAGCAAAAAGTGCAAAATCGCTGTTATACGCGCGCGCGAGAAACTAACTCTGTCTTCGCCGCAGCACTCCAACAGTTGTGCTCCACATCTTCCAAAGGCTTTCCGATAACATTCAGAAAAACTCCCACATTCTTCAGAAAAGCTCCCACGTTTTCGGAAAAAGCTCCCACGTTTTCTGAAAAAACTCCGACGTTTTTCCATTTATCTCGGACATTACCTCACGACACTCGGACATTTTTCCAAGATACTCCAATAATCTTTCGGTTTCTCTAGCAGGTCTTGTGGACACTCCGCAGTCACGCAAACTTTTTTTCAGCAGTGCACCATGAACCGCAGGCTCCTGCTCATGAACAGGAGGAAGGGGAAGCCCACAACCATCGCTAGCCGAAAGACCGAAACACGTTTTTTAGGATAGAGACGCGGTGTTTCCAATAACATTTCATACCTTTGCACTTGTCTCACGGAGGAAAATTCTCCACAACAAATCACAACAATGAAGACTCCCATCCAAACTAACCAAGCTCCTGCCGCCATCGGTCCTTATTCTCAAGCCATCGAAGCTGGTGGCATGGTGTTCGTCAGTGGACAACTCCCCATCGACCCTGCAACAGGCGAATTTGCTGCAGGCGACATCCAAGCGCTCACCCATCAATCGCTCACCAACCTCAAGCATGTGCTCGAAGCAGCCGGTCTCACCCTTGCCAATGTGGTGAAGACAACTGTATTCTTGGCAGACCTCGCAGACTTCGCAGCGATGAATGAAGTGTATGCCACTTATTTCTCTGCTCCTTTCCCCGCTCGTTCAGCCGTAGCAGTGAAGACATTGCCCAAGAATGCTCGAGTGGAAATCGAGTGCATCGCTGTACGTTAAGTCCTCACCCACCCTTGTCATAGCACATTGAGTAGGTTTGTGCACTCTTTCGAACCATCGACCAGCAAGAAAATCGCCCAAAAGGGGTCAAAAAATGCACAAACAGGGGGTATTTGCGCAAAAAACATACATTTTCCTCACTAATTATTTGTGAGTATTGAAAATAAGGCTTACCTTTGCAGCCGTAATTACGATAATTGATAATATTACTCATCAAAAATAACAATAACAATCATGTCTGAAATTGCAGAAAAAGTAAAGGCTATCATCGTTGAGAAGCTCAGCGTTGACGCAGCTGACGTTAAGGACGAAGCAAGCTTCACCAACGACCTCGGTGCTGACTCTCTCGAAACAGTAGAGCTCATGATGGATCTCGAAAAGGAATTCAACATCACTATTCCTGAAGAAGTATCTGAAAAGATCGCTACTGTAGGTCAGGCTATCGAATACATCGAAGCTAACGCCAAGTAATCTTAGCCTGCGCCAAAAAGGAGAGGTCGCCACGCACGACCGCCTTGCAGATTGAATGTGCTAATGTGTACAGGCTCCATGTGGTGCCTACATATTAGCACATTTAAGTTTACTGCGTCAGCGCAGACTGACTTCCGCGCCATCCAGCGTAGAAGTTCATTCTTCACTACCTCAACTCACACTCACAATGGAACTTAAACGAGTAGTAGTCACCGGTCTTGGTGCAATTACCCCAGTTGGTAACAATATTCAATCTACTTGGGACAACCTTCTCAAGGGTGTAAGCGGTGCCGCACCTATCAAAGGATTCGACGCCTCTCAGTTCAAAACGCATTTTGCCTGCGAAATCAAGGATTTTGCGGCAGCAGATTTCATTGACCGCAAAGAGCTCCGCAAGATGGACCTCTATGAGCAATATGCACTCGTAGCAGCAATGGAAGCTGTCAAAGACAGTGGAATGGACCTCGAGACTATCGACAAGGACAATATCGGTGTGGTGCTCGGAGTGGGCATCGGTGGTATTCACACCTTCGAAGAACAAATCGGCGAATACGCACGCACCCACGAAGAAAAGGGCCCTCGCTTTAGCCCCTTCTTCATCCCCAAGATGATTGCTGACATTGCATCTGGTCGCATCTCCATCCAATATGGATTCCACGGACCAAACTACACCACAACTTCGGCTTGTGCTTCTTCTACCAACGCCATTGCTGATGCCTTCAACCTCATCCGTTTGGGCAAAGCTAATGTGATGGTCACTGGTGGTGCTGAAGCTGCTATCAGCCCTGGTGGACTTGGTGGTTTCAATGCTATGCACGCGCTCTCTACCCGCAACGACGATCCCGCACGCGCTAGCCGTCCCTTCAGCGCAAGCCGCGACGGTTTTGTGATGGGTGAAGGCGCTGGTATTCTCATTCTCGAAGAACTCGAGCACGCTAAGGCTCGCGGTGCGAAGATTTATTGCGAATTGGCTGGTGCTGGCATGAGTGCCGACGCTCACCACCTCACCGCTTCTCACCCCGAAGGTCTCGGTGCAAGTCTCGTGATGCAACGCGCCCTCCAAGATGCTGAGCTCAACCCCGAAGACATCGACTACATCAACGTGCATGGTACGTCTACTCCTGTGGGCGACCCCTCAGAAGTAAAAGCTATCAGCAAGGTATTTGGCGAGCATGCTTACAAGCTCAACATCTCCTCTACTAAGTCTATGACAGGTCACCTCCTCGGTGCTGCTGGTGCTGTGGAAGCTATCGTTTGCTGCCTCTCAGTGCAAAACGACATCATCCCTCCCACCATCAACCACGATGAGGACGACCGCGATGAAAACATTGACTACAACATGAACTTCACGTTCAACAAGGCTCAACAACGCACTGTGCGTGCTGCCCTCTCCAACACATTCGGATTTGGTGGCCACAATGCCTGCTGCATCGTGAAGAAGTATCAAGACTAATCACAGTCTGGTCGACACATCGCACAAACTTTTGATATAATTCTTTGTACGCTTGGCTGATACCTCGTATCGGTTAAGCGTACAAAATTATTTTGTGTCGTCCAACTTCAACTCAGTATGAAAAATCTTTTCGACAGAGCCAGACTCTTTTTTAGCAAAGACAAAGAGTTTCGCTCCGCCCTCTATCAAATTATGGGGTTCTGTCCGCACAATATCGATTTGTACCGCACAGCCTTTGCCCATAAATCACACGAATACCGCTCTAAAAAGACGGGCAACAAGCCCCTCAACAACGAACGTCTAGAGTTTCTCGGCGATGCCGTGCTCGAAACAGTCGTGAGCCACATCGTTTATCGACAATATCCCAACAAGCGCGAAGGATTTCTCACCAACACGCGCTCTAAAATCGTTTCCCGCGAATCGCTCGGCAAACTGGCGAAAGAACTAGGCATTGATCGCCTTATCCAAAGCCAAACACACGGCCGCACACACAACTCCTACCTCGAAGGTAACAGTTTTGAAGCCCTCATGGGTGCCATCTATCTCGACCGCGGTTTCCGCTATGCGTTTCAATTTATCGAGAAGCGCATCATCGGTGCTGTGCTCGACCTCGACACGGTGGCAAATAAGGAGGTGAACTTCAAGAGTAAACTCTTGGAATGGAAGCAGAAAAATCGCATCCACCTCGATTTTGTCGACAACATCTCCAACAATTCCAACAGCACGAGCCCATCTTTCCACACCACTGTGGTCATTGAAGGCATCCCTGCTGGAGAAGGCAAGGGATTTTCTAAAAAAGAGAGTCACCAAGCAGCAGCAAAAGACGCACTCACCCAGATGCGTCGTGATGCAGACTTCTTGGATGCAATGTTCCGTGCCAAAGAAAAGCGCACTGCTATGGGAGCGGAGGAGTTTTTTGCCCTTCCTCACATCTCTGAAATCGACGAGCAAATAGCCAAAGAACGCAGTGGCGCGAAGAATGAACGCAACAGCAATCGTAGCGAACGCAACGAGCGCAAGAATGAGCGCAAAAACGAGAAAGCTGAACGCAACGAACGCAAGAGCAACAGCGACAACGCTGAACGCGAAGAGCGCAACCAGCGAAAGAACGAAAATGCGGCTCGTGAAGAAAAGCGCAATGAACGCAAATCTGACAAGGAGGAGCGTAAGAATGAGCGCGACAATTCTAAGCTCAATCGTAAGGAGCGTAAAAATACAACCGAAGAGCAGCAAAATCAACGCTCGGAGCGTAAGAGCGAACGCGAAGAACGCGCAACTCAACCCGTAATTCAAGAAGAACGTAGCGAACAGAAAGCTGCCACTTGTGAACAGAAATCCAACAAGCATGCGGTGGTTCAGCAAAAGTCTGAAGTAAAGGTAGAGGCACCTCAACAAGCTACTGAAAAGCCCACAGAAAAAGTAGCTAAAGTGGTGACAGTCCTAGCAGAAACTAAAGTTGAAGCTGAAAAGAATGCCCCCACACTCTCTACAGAAAAACCCCGTGCTAAGCAAGTTGTAAAGCCTACACCTAACTCAACAACAGAGGCAACGGCTGAAGAAGTAGTGGCAACTCCTGCTGTGAATCAAAGCAAGGAAAAGGTTCAAAAGCAAGAAGAAACACCCACACTCATTACAGTCGAGTTTGTGGATTTGCCCGAAGAAAAGCAGCAAAACCCAATAGTAGAACCACAAGTTGTGGCTACCGAGCCTGTCGCTGAGACTCCGAAGGCACCTCTTGAAGACCTACAACAAGAGCTGGATCAGTGGACAGAAGCAGCCGACCACGCTTGCGAAATCACTCCTGCTGATACTCCTATTTCTACAGAGGAGATTCGTTCTTTCACTACGGAACAATCTACCAACTCAGTAAAAGAGGCTCCAGTGGCTCCTCAAAAAACAGAGCATGAAGAGGTGAACGCAGAACCCACTCCTGAAAAGGAAGAAGTGGTGCCTGAAATGACCATTAATTTGGCAAAAACAACAGAAGCTGTTCCTCAAAACTTCCGTGATGCTGTAGCTCCCTCACCAGAATTGAAGACAGATGCGGTAGCAACTGTCCTCACTGAAGAGCCAACGAAAGAACCTACTGTAGCTGTGGAAGCAGTGACCCAAGAGCCTACTGAGCACTCCGAAGAGCATACAGCAGCAGAGAACAAGGAAGCTACCAACGCCACCGAAGAGCCTGCTCCTCGTGTGCGTACCGAGCAAGAGAAGAAGCGCGCGCGTCGCCAAAACAAGCGACAAAGCGCGGCTGACTTCACCAACACGACTCTGCCCCCAGCCGAACAGAGCCACCGCGCTCAGAAGGCAGAACGCAAGCTCCAAGAGCAAGCGGAGAAGCGCAAGGAAGAAGCGCGTCAACGTCAAGTGAAGAAGGTGCAACAAGAATTGGCTGAAACCTTCCAACTCGATGTAGACATTGATGATTTCATGGTAGTGGACACTACTCCATCTAGCGAAACCAGTGCCTCAAAAGCTAACGAAGCTAATGCAACAAAGGCAAATGAAGCGGCAAAGACTGGCAACCCCGAAGAAAAGCGCAAGAACAATCGTTCGCGCAGTGGACGTCGCGGTGGAAACAATCGCCGTCGTGGTGGCAACCGTTCCAACACTGCGAAAGGAGAAAGCAAGGAAGGGGGCAAGTCAGCTCCCACTGCTGCTCACAACTCCCAAGAGGCATAAGCCTTTTCTTCCTACCGATTAGAGGCTCCTTCCCAACCGTGGGAAGAGCTTCCCTATTTAGAAACCCATAAGATAGACATATCACATCAACATGGCGTATATGACCCAAGAAGGCTACGACAAGCTCGTGGCTCAGCTCCGACACATGGAGCAAATCGACCGTCCCGCTGCCTCTGCTGCTATTGCAGAAGCACGTGATAAGGGCGACCTTTCCGAGAATGCTGAATACGATGCGGCAAAAGAAGCGCAGGCGATTCTCGAAACTAAAATCAATGAACTCAAAGCGACCATCGCCACCGCTAAAATCATCGACACGTCAAAGATTCGCACCGACGTGGTGCAAATCCTCTCTACTGTGGAGATGAAGAATGTGAAGGTTGGTGCAGTGATGAAATATACCATTGTTTCCGAAAGTGAAGCAGACCTTCGCGCAGGAAAAATTTCAAGCACCACTCCCATCGCACAAGCCTTGCTTGGTCACAAGGTGGGCGACGTGGTAGACGCACAAACTCCTCGCGGTGTGATTCAGCTTGAGATTCTCAAAATCTCCGTTGATTAACAAGAACTTCCTGTTGTTTAACAAGAACTTCCCGTTGATTAACGAGAACACTCCCAATGGAGTGCAACACTATTGGCGATTTTCCCCTCTTCTCACAGAGATTAGTGGATAATTCACCAACTTAAGACAACGCTTTCTCCTCTAAAATGTAAAATTAGATGCGAGAAAGCGTTTTTTATGTGGCAAAAGTTTGGCAGAATGCACCAAATAAATTACATTTGCTCCTAAACAAACCAGCTTCTCTTGCTATTCTCTAGCGAATGCCATCCTTGAAAGCGACAAACTGTAACTTTACAATAGGGAGCATCTTTGGAAAGCAATCTCAGAGTAGCCCTTATCCATTGCATCTTATGAAGAAAATCTACTCTCTCCCCACTTTTCTCGTTATGCTCGTGTTCGCCGCAATGAGTTTTTCGGCTTGCGACATCTACATCAACGACGAATATGACCCCTACTACCCCACAGGACGTGGTGATCGCGGACGCGCCAATGTAATCTCAGGAGAATGGCAAGGCGACTTCGGCATGTTCTACACAGCCACTAACCCCTACACAGGTCGTGGTGTGCAGTTTGACGCAAGCAACACCTACATCCTCTTCCAAAGTGATTACTATTATGGAACTAGCGGTACGGGAAAACAGATTGACTTCTACAATTATGGTCCCATCCGTCAACGCTACCACCGCTTTGTGTGGGAGGTGCGCAATGGTGTCCTCTATCTTAGCTATCCAGGAGAACCTGCGCTCAATGTTGCCATCTACGACTACACTTTGAACAACTCTTACTTCACGGGCTACGCAGGCGACAGCCGCTTCCGTTTCAACCTTCGCAAGTTGAATTATGGACTCTGGAGTAACTATGCCCTCACTGACTTTGATGATCCTTACGATGGATGGTCATGGAATGGTCTGCGCAGCGTGCAAGATGCAGATGCAAGTGCACAAGATGCAGCCATACTCCCCAATTCTCCTCAACAAGGCGTTGTAGGCGGTCGCAAGTAAATTGTAGGTAGCTGCAAATAAGTAGTAGACGGTGGTAAATAATTTATACGCTGTCGCAAATTATCGGACTTCTCTTTGGAGGTAGCAAATTGCCACCTTCAACAGATATCCCAACTCTCATTATAGCTAACTGATATGAGTATCTTTTCCAAAATCGCCGCTGGCGAAATCCCCTCTTATAAATGCGCAGAGAGTGACAAGTTCTACGCTTTTCTCGACATCAACCCCGTAGCGCTCGGCCACACTTTGGTGATTCCACGTCAAGAAACAGACTATATCTTTGACCTTGATGATGAACTCCTTGCCGAATATCAGGTCTTTGCCAAAGGTGTAGCGCGCGCCATCCAGACCGTGCTTCCCTGCCGCAAAGTGGGCATGGCTGTGATTGGACTTGAAGTGCCACATGCACACATCCATCTCATCCCTCTGAAAGAAGAAGGTGATATGGATTTTCGCAAACCCAAATTGGAGGTTGCACCAGAAAAAATGGCAGAGACTGCCGAAGCCATCTTTGCCGCTTTCCAACAAGGCTAACGCGAGTGCCGCATTCTACAGACCTCAGTGCAACACTGATGAGAAAAAGAGGGTACAATCTCTATATTTTTTTAGAGATTGCACCCTCTTTGCGCGTATATTGCGCCGATTCTTTGGTGTAGTCGCCACAAAATTGTAATTTTGCTCCTTACTAGCTTATATATTCGCCAGTCTATCTGCAACAACCGCCCATTTAATGCAACAAACTTTTGAACTCATCGCCAAAACTTTCCAAGGTCTAGAAGAAGTTTTGGCACAGGAACTCATCGAACTCGGTGCCGACGACGTGCAAATCGGCCGCCGCATGGTCTCTTTCTCGGGTAATCAAGAAATGATGTACCGTGCCAACTTCTGCCTCCGCACGGCAGTCAGAGTGTTGAAGCCCATTCTCCACTTCCGCGCCAAGGATGCGGAAGCTGTTTACAAGGCAGTAAAGGGAATTGAGTGGAACGAAATTCTCGATCTTGACACTTCTTTTGCTGTAGACACCACCGTTTATAGCACCGAATTCCGCAATTCTAAGTTTGTTGCCTACAAGGTCAAAGATGCGATTGTCGACTATTTCATGGAAAATACGGGCAAACGCCCCAACATCAGCGTTGCCAATCCCGACATCCGCCTCAACATGCACATTGCAGAAGACAGCTGCACACTCTCTTTGGACTCCAGCGGAGAAAGCCTCCACATCCGTGGCTATCGCACAGCTACGGTGGAAGCTCCCATCAACGAGGTGCTCGCAGCAGCTTTGGTCAAGATGAGTGGCTGGGACTTCAACAGCGATTTCATCGATCCTTTCTGCGGATCGGGTACAATTTTAGTGGAAGCCGCCCTCATGGCACGCAACATCTATCCTGGCATCTTCCGCCGTAAGTTTGGATTTGAAAGCTGGAAAGACTTCAATCCCGAACTCCTCAGCAACATCTTCGACGACGACAGCCACGAACGTGAGTTTAATCACAAGATTTACGGCTACGATCTCAATCTTCGCGCCATCGAAGCTGCACAAGACAATGCAAAGGCTGCACGAGTGGCAGATCTCATCACACTCGAGCAGCGCGACATCCGCGATTTCGCTCTTCCCGAAGGCTGCGAAAAAGCGATTATCGTCACCAATCCTCCCTATGGTGAGCGTCTTCGTCCCGAAGACCTCTCACAAATCTACCGCACACTCGGCACCAAACTCAAGAAAGACTGCCAAGGTTGCGATGCGTGGGTGATTTCTTCTAAGGAAGAATTGTTCGACGACATGCGCCTACGCCCCTCTTTCCGCGTACCTCTCAACAATGGTTCTCTCGACTGCGAACTCCGCAAGTATGTCACCTTCGACGGCAAGCTCGACCAGTTCCGCGCAGAAGGCAACGAGGTGAAGACCGATGCAGAACGTCAGCGCATGAGCGAAAAGGGCCGCTTCCGCGATGGTCGCAAGCGTGAATTTTCTCGCAAACGCTTCAACGACGAAGACGACCGCGACTTCTCCGAACGTGGTGAACGCTCCTTCGACAGAGAACGTAAGCCTTTCGACAGAGAACGCAAACCTTTCGATAGAGACCGCAAACCTTTCGATAGAGACCGCAAATCCTTCGACCGCAAAGACCGCTACGAAGATCGCCGTCCTCGCTATGAAGACAGCGACTACCGCTCAGGTTTCGACTTCTCCGACGACCCCGAACTCGCAGCCACCTACCGCACCCTCCGTGCACGTCACAGTGCCTTTGAAGGCGTTCGTGCAGCCAAAGAGCGCGCAGCACGTGGCGACCGCGGTGAACGCGGCAAGTTTGAACGCCGCGACGACGATCGCTCTCGTGGGCAACGCGACGACCGCCGTTCTTTCTCTCGTGCTCCACGCAGAGAAGGTGACGACTTCCGCGGTAACCGCGAATTCAAGCGTCGCGACGATAGATTTGAAGGACGTGGCGACCGCAACCGCGGTGATCGCGACCGTGGTGACCGAGGTGAAAGACGAGGAAGCTACGACAAGCGCGGTGGTTTCGACCGCAAGCCCCGTCAAGAAGGCGGTTTCTCTCACCCTAATCGCGGTGGAAATCTCCGCAAACGTCGTGAAGACTAAAGTCCTTCCCCCTACATCATTCCCACAAGTTGGCTCCATCAGCTTGTGGGAATGAACGATTTTTCTAACCGCCCTCGCTAACTCACTATCTCATTGGCATGAAATACAAATTTACTTTCTTTCTGCTCCTGCCATTTCTCTTCCTCACCGCTATGGCACAAACCAAACAACGTCCCACTCTAGATGACCTCATGTGGGGCGGCACCAACTACTGGAATCTCCAACCCCCATCCGTTCAAACCACATGGTGGGGCGATGCTTTAGTGCAAACCAATGTCAACGATGTGCGCCTTACCCTCGATGCTAAAGGCAAAAAGCTTGGCACAGACGGACAGGTGCTGTTCGATCTCGCTGCCCTTAATAACGTCCTCGACACTGCTCGCTATGGCAAAGCTCGCAACCTCATCGGCACCACCTTCCCCGAAGGCACAAAGACCGTAGCCAAGATTACTCTTGCCAAGGCTATTGTAGCCTACGACTGGAAGCAAAAAGCCATCGTCTGGACACTTCCACTCCAAAGAGGCATCGGTCATCAAGACTTTTGCAACGCCTCTCGTTCCCTCGCTTTCACCAAAGACTACAACCTCTTTGTCACCACCTCCGACGGTCGCACTCATCAAGTGTCTACCGATGGCAGCCGCGAACTGCTCTACGGCACTTCTGTTCACCGCGATGAGTTTGGCATCCACAAAGGCACCTTCTGGAGTCCCAAGGGCGACCAACTTGCATTCTATCGCATGGACCAGTCCATGGTGACAGACTATCCACAAGTCAACACTTTGGTGAGCCCAGAAGTGCGCATTGCTCAACCCGACCCCGACAAATATCCCATGGCAGGTATGGCGATGCACAAAGTCACTGTTGGCATCTTCTCTCCTGCCACAGACCGCACCGTTTGGTTGGAATTGGGCGACGTCACCGACCGCTATTTCACCAACCTCTCTTGGAGTCCTGACGGCAAAACCCTCTACATCATGGAGGTACCCCGCAGCCAAAAGCGTTGCGACCTCGTGGCTTATGACGCCACCACGGGTAAACGCCTCAAGACGCTCTACACCGAGACTAACGAACGTTTCGTAGAACCCCAAAATCCCCTCACCTTCCTCCCTTGGGATGACCACAAGTTCATCTACCAAAGCGAACGCGATGGGTTCAACCACCTCTACCTCTTCGACACCAACGGCAAGATGCTCCGCCAACTCACGCAGGGCAAGTTTGAAGTGCTCGACCTCCTCGGATTCAACACCGCAAAGCGCAGCATCATCGTTCGCACCAATGAGAGCGGACACATCCGTGAAAACCTCTACGCTGTCGATTTCAAGACCGGTCGCCGCACTTTGTTGGACAATGGCGTAGGTTTGCACCGCGCTAGCCTTTCTGAAAACGGTCGCTATCTCCGCGACACTTGGAGCACACCTACTGACTACCGCCACATCGACATCAAGAGCACCGAGAAGAAAGAAACCCTCTCCAGCCTCCTCAATGCCGAAAATCCATGGCGCAACTTCACCATGCCTGAGGTGGAAAACGGCTCTATCCTCGCTGCCGATGGGAAGACCCCACTCTACTATCGTTTGGTGAAACCCGTAGACTTCGACCCCACAAAGAAATATCCTGCTGTGGTCTATGTTTATGGCGGTCCTCACGCCACCAACGTCAAGGAGTCGTTCAACTACCAAGCTCGCCCTTGGGAATACTACATGGCAAATCGCGGCTATGTCCTCTTCATCCTCGACAACCGCGGTTCTGGTGATCGTGGTTTCGACTTCGAGAGCTGCACCCACCGCCATCTCGGCAAGATTGAGATGGAAGACCAAATGAAGGGTGTGGAAAAACTCACTTCGCTGCCCTATGTCGATGCCAATCGCCTAGGTGTCCACGGTTGGAGCTTCGGTGGATTCATGACCACCAATCTCATGCTCACCCACCCCGACGTCTTCAAAGTCGGTGTAGCTGGTGGTCCTGTCCTCGACTGGAAATACTACGAAGTGATGTATGGCGAACGCTATATGGAAACGCCACAATCCAATCCCGAAGGCTACGCAGCTGCTAGCCTCGTCAATCGCGCCAAAGACTTGAAAGGTCGTTTGCAAATCATCGTAGGCTACAACGACCCCACTTGCGTTTTGCAACATTCTCTCATGTTCCTCCGCGCTGCCGAAGATGCAGGCACACAACCCGACTATTTTGTCTATCCTGGTCAAGGTCACAACATGTCTGGTCGCGACATGCTCCACCTCCACGAGCGCATCACTCGCTATTTTGATGACTTCCTCAAATAGTTCCTGCGCACCGCTCATCCCTGCATGAGCAGTTGTGCCACACGCATACAAAATCCTCCCACTCTCAACTTGAGAATGGGAGGATTTTTCGTTTACCCCAAAATGTTCTAACGCTTGTTCAGTGACAACGTAAGATGGAGCATAATATACTGACGTAGATTATTATATATGCTCTCTGTATTACTTTGTGCATTCACAAAACGTACTACATTCTTGCGCTGTCCAAGTAGATCGAAAGCCTCAAGGCTTATAGAGAACTTATTGGAAAAAGCCTTGGTGAGGTTCGCATTCCAGATAAACTCATTGTCATTCATTGACTCATCGTTGTATCCTCGGCGGCTAATGGTGCGTAAGTCTGTTTGCAAACGCATTGACCAAGGAAGTTCCGCATAAACGCTTACATGAGAACCGAAGGTTGTAGCATGTAGTGGCTTAAAATTATCGCGAATAGAAGCCGAACGATGATAATGAACATACGGAGCTAGTTCACCGCGTATCTTTGTATTTGGAATAGCAAATGAATAGTTTATTTCCTCAATGAAAAAATAGTTATGCACCGTGCTTGGTTTGTCAGCTTCTTGAAGCGATAGACCATTGTATTCTACACTTTTCGTGTAGTTGAAGGAAATCTTATTGGTGAGTTTATGGGTATATCTGGGAGTTAGGTACACTGCGTCTTCCAAAGAGGCTTGCAGGTGCTGATTGCCGTTGACGCTTCTAAACTTGGATGTTGTTACCCCTGTACGCTCATTGTATAACAACATGGAAGAGGTGAGCCCATCGGTGTAGATGTAGTTCATGTTCACCGTATGATTGTGTCTCATTGTTGGAGCCCAATAGAATCTGCCATTTATCTTGTGTTGAGTGATATTATCGAGTTCTGGGTTGCTTTGTACCACTAATAGCGGATTTATATCGTTTGTTTGTGGCACAAGAAGCAGCATCATAGGCATTTCATGGTTAAGTTCATAGCTAAAACTATAATTATAGCCTGTTTGTCCACCTAGCCAAGTAGCAAAACGCACATTTACGTCTGGGAAAAATTGAGAGCGATAGACGGTTTGGTCATTATTCTTCTGAAAAAAGTTCAATTTTCGATGCACATAGCGTAGAGGAATACTTACATTTAAGTCATACTTGCCTTTTTGGAGCATATAATCTAGTTCCCCTACAAGGTTGTTTCCCCAGTCTTGGTATGATTTACTATTGCGTGAGTCTTTTGCTTGCTGTAAAAGATCATTATTAGGTAATTTCTCTACATCAGATTGTAGCGTCCATCCAGGCAAATGGTGTAGTTGATAAAATTGGTCGCTAGAATTTAATTGATCGCGTTCGTAGGATAGCTTTCCACTGAAACTATGATGATCGCTCCAGCGGAGAAGGTAATTAGCTTGCGCAGTCCATGTCCATTTGTCATTGTCCTCGTTTCGATATTGATGTTGGGATTGTTTTTGTGCATTACGTATATAATCTACATGCCGCAACGAAAAAGTCTCTTGCGCGGTACGTGCTCGATAGGCTGATACGTTTAAGGTTAGCTTATCGTCAGTGTGTGGTATGTCGATACTTTTCTCTATTTCGAGCTTTGCATTGGTTATTGTGGTTGGTGCAAAAGCCAATACATTAGCATGACTAATACCGTATGCGTTGAGCGTTTCGCCAAGAGAAAATAGACGAATGCTATCGCTCCAAGATTTACCTAGGAGGTTACTGACATTGCGGTCGAATGACGCACCACTGTTTTCTGAGTGATTCTTCAATGTGACCTTAGAGAACGAAGGTTTGATGGTAAATCTCCATGGAGTAGTAGAAAACAACGAGAGAGAATGCTCTGTTTGAAAAGAAAAGTTTCTACTACTACTGCTAGATGTACCGAGTTGAAAAATATGATATTTATCGTAGAATTGCTGAACCACTTGCTTCAAATCTACATCTTCTTTACTCCATTGTATGCGTGCCTTCCCCTCCAATGAATAGCGTCCTTCACGCTCATCAACATTGTAGAGAACACCCGCATTATAGAAATCTTTTTGCCCAATACCATTGTCGATATTGTAGAACTGACCGTTACGGGTTAGCTCTTCGTTGTGGTTGGTATTATTAGCTCCTGCAAAAACTGACCAACGATGAAAATCATTTATCTTAAGTCCTAATGCTCGTCCATAATAGCGTTTGTCCGTGCCTGCTGCCGCATCTATGCTGGACAAAAAGTTGGAGTGGTAGTCTGGTTTCAGTCGAATGTCCATCACCAAACCTTTGAGTTCGCGCTCGCGCTCAAAGAGTGATGTCGTATCTTTTTCTTTCTCATACACTTTCACCTGCTTCACCATAAAAGCTGGCAGATTTTCAAGCAAGGTCTTTCGGTCGTTATTGAAGAAATCTTTACCATTGAGCAAAAGCGTTTCTACTTTTCTTCCATTGGACAGAATCTCACCATCGTTGTTGATGGTAAGTCCTGGCATTTTCTGTAAGATGTTTTGCAACACAAAACCTTGCTGAGTGATAAAAGCATCAGCATTGTAGACTAAAGTATCGTTGTTAAAATAGAACTTGAGCTTTGTTGCAGTCACTAGAGCTTCACCCAACTCTGTTGTATTTTCTCTTAGTTTACGTTTAAGAGCGAGCTTGCCGAGAAGAATTTTGCTTTCTCTACGATAAAATTTAATCTGTATAGGAGCGTATAGGGTATAATAGTCGGGATGGCTTACACGCATGATGTAAGAACCTTCACGTTCAACTATTGCTTCAGCATAAGTTTTGTATTTGGGCTCATAACCCATTCGTGCAGCCCAGCCTTCAGCAATAAAACTACTATCTGCAGCAAGTAGCTCCACTTTTATTAGTGAATCTGCTGCGATGTCTATGTTTGTAATATAATCTACAACTCGAGCACCTACTAGCTTTTGCGAATAGGTGTTCCCGAAAAAGAAAATGAAGAAGAGGAAGAAGGTTAGCAGCCTTTTTGTCATGGTATAATAAGTATTGAAAATGAGAGAGTGTGGTCTGTGAAAAGCCCATGCTGCACAAATGCACTCACTAGACGTTGCGCAGCCTGTCAGCGCGAAATTACACTTTTTTTGTGTTAACCCAAAAAGTTTTCAAGTTTTTCTTTCATACCCTCCAATATTAGCCTAAACAAATAAAAGAAAAGCTACTCTCCTTTTACAAAAAACTAGTCTTCTGACCTTGGATTTGCCAATATCCAGATTAGAAGACTAGGTGATTAGGCTTGCTCCCCTCTTAGGCATTCGCCATCAAATATGAGCAGTACTTGTTGAGTAGATTGGGGAGTGGAAGCTCTCCTTTTTGATAGCGTTCTGCATCGAGTGGCAATACTCTTTCACATATCCTATCCCCTTTGAACTGGGCAGTGAGATAAGGCATGCCGTTCTTTAGAGTTATCTGCACATCTGTAAAGAACTGGGTTAGGTCTTCTGCATCGCAGACAATGGAATAGCTCGGACGCTTGGCTCCAGGAATGTCTTCTACCAAGATATGCTTAGCCACAAGATCTTGTATGTCGCGTATAGCAGTGTCTTTGGAGCACTTTGCCAACGAAGCCCAAGTCTTTGAAGTTATCTTCGCCTCATAGCCGTCAAGAAAGAGATTGAGCATCTGCGTCTGTCGCTCTGTCATGGCTACGGAGGATACTTTCTGCCAGAAAAAGCTCTTGTTTAAGATGGTGGAGACAATGGCTTCTGCTTCGTCCAACGCATCAACCAATTTCATCATATACCAGACCAGCCACTCCGTGATATCACCATCGCTGCGCTGCAGACGTTCCAGTATCTCATAATAGTGTTTTATGTGCGACAAAATGCGGCATTAAACGTCGCATATTCTGCGACAAAAATAGAGAAGCTACACCGAACAGCCTAATGAATGACTAAATACCGCATATTTTGCGACGTTTTCACAAGATAATCGTCGCAGACACTGTCATAGTAGAAGGAACAATCTCTACGTTTGTTACTAAACTAGGAGTAAATATTTTTGATAAAGCAGTTCTGCTATCTTCATAATCACAGATTACTTAAAAGCATATTCCTACATTTCTGCACTTGATAGTATGCTTATCAAGACTGTCGCAGACGTCCTTAACCATCAGAGTAATCGCTTTGACCTGCTACTTCGTCCATCATACAGTCCTCCATTCCTGTACAACGCTTTTAGACGTTTTCCACTCATTCCATTCATCTACTTTACACATCAAAAAAAAAGACAGATACAAAGAAATCACGCTATAAAGCAGCAAAACAGCTCAAAAAAGAAGAAAAAAGGACAGAAATACAAACTTTTCAACAAAAAAGTAGACTTTCATTTGGTCGTTTCAATAAGAAATGATAAGTTTGCAGCAGAGTTTTTTACTCATCTCCCTCAATTAAAAGAGATATTAACCATATCTCCGCATCTAAGTTTTACTAAATCTTATCGCAAATGAAACAACTGTTCCTTACTTTGCTTTGCGCCCTATGCTCCCTCAGCGGATTTGCGCAGTCTTTTGCCGATGTGCAGAAAGGTGGTAAGTTCTATTTTTCCGTGGATGAATTTGTGCTGTTCGACAACAATCCACGTTATGGACGGGATGCAAAATCTGCCACTGCGCTCACGTTAGGATACACCTTCAACAAACGCCTGGGTTTGGAACTTTCTGGTGCCAGCTTCGGGTACGAATGGAAATACAATCCACGCTATTTGTCGCTCGACCTTCAGAGCTATTCTTTTTCCAAAGATAGAGTGCGCGTGGTCACCTCCATCGGTCTGGCTCTGGTGCAAGGACACACGAATGAAAACAAAGAATATCTGACCCCCACTCTCAACCTCGGTGCAAGCCTGCAATATCTCTGCACGAAGCACTCGTATGTAGGTCTCAACTTCCGCAAGATGGAAGGGCACATTGGTTTCAACGCCTTTATGATGGGTGTCTCCTTTGGAGGATATTTCTAGCGATAGTTCCACATCGAATTATAGGTGGCTAAAAAGCCCTCATTCCACATCAAAAACAACAGCATCTCTGCAGCGTCACCCTTGACCTTGCAGAGATGCTGTTGGTTTCAGTCAAAATACCTCGTGTGGTGCTATAAAAACAGCCCATGAAACACCACAAAAGTGCCAACAGCAATAGCTCCTATTCCAAAATTTCTATCACCTTTTTGGGGTAGTTCAACACGAAGGATTTGCCTTCTAAAGCATCGAGATATAATGTACCCACCTTGTCTTCGCCTGGATATCCTAGCCTGTAGTCCGCGACGAAGTGGAAATCTCCGATTTGTGTAGCAACGTCCTTATAGAGAGGCACAGTCTCCGAAGAGAGGGGGCGATCAAAGCTTCCTCCTTCTCTGGTCAGAAATTGCCAAGGAAAACCATACACCCCATGCGGCAAGAGATGTAGCCCTTTATTGAGCGAAAATTGCATGCGCACCTTCCGTCCTCCCACCTTTGCTTTCAGAAAAACGAAACCACATTCCACACATCCCTTCCAAGGGACATCTTTATAAAGGGTTAGAATAACAGTACTAAGTCTACAGCCAACGCACATAATGGTAGATTCTTTTGAAAGTACAGTATACCTCCCTCGTGGATCATATATATTTTAGCTAATTTGCGGAATAAATATCTGGTTCATTATCCGTCCATTGCTCACATTGTTCGGAAACATTTTCTAATGCGTAGGCAACTGCTTCTTGCGGATAGTGGTACTTCTTAAGTAATCACTTAACTACTCTGTTCATAATAATATGAGTAATCAATACCTTTCATAAACATTTCTCTGTCGTCAATCTTGGTGGTGAGTGCAGGTTTTACTAAAGCCTTGATATATGTACTATCAGAAACACTTTCACGCATAGCATTGAGATAGTCGTTCTTGTCTATCTGACTCCAATCCACACACCGTTTGAGAGAACGCTTCAGCATGAGGTCGAGCCAAATGCGAGTACTACGCCCATTGCCTTCCATAAATGGATGCGCTACATTCATTTCAACATATTTGTCCATTATCTCATCAAAAGTAGTTTCGGGCATTCGCTCTATTGTTTGCAGGGTTTCAGGGAAATACATACAATTAGCAAAGGTAAAACCACCTTTTGAAATATTCTTGGTGCGGATTTGTCCTGCAAAGTCATACAGTCCTCCAAAGAGATAAGCGTGTATTTGTTGTAAACATTTGATTGTACCTGGAACTACAGTCTTTAAGATGCCACTTTCAAAAAGCTGATAAGCCTTTTTCTTGCTCTGTCCGTCAAGGGTGTTATCACTATAGAGGAACCAGTCAAGAAAGTTTGTTGCCTTGGTATTGTTGATATGCTTTGCCAGAAGGGAAATACCCTCTGCATCAAACGTATCTGTCTTATAAAACTTCCCGTCAGAGGCTTTTAGTTTCAGTTGGTTAGTAGCACTAACCAACTGACTATTTTCTTTTCTGAGTTTGGTTTTGAGATACTTCCAATAGTTTCTCGTCTTTTGGTAATCATCTTGCTCGTTAATCGCAGCAATGATGTCCAGCACAGAAAACCACCATTTACTGTGTTCCTCGTCCCACACCGCCCTAACTTCACGGTCGTTGAAAAAACGAATAGATTCTTTATGCTCTGCCATAATAAAGTTACTCATCTGGGGTGTTAATCAATTTCTTTGGATGAACCTGCAAGGTCTCTGCTATATGAAATAGCAATTCTAGGCTTGGCTATCGACGGTTGCAACATAGAAATCTACGATTTACAGAGTTTCTCAGCAAGCCGTGTTTGCTTAATCCCTTTCTCGATAAGCACCTCTTGAATTCTATTAGTTGGACATTCTATAAATACCATCTGATAGTTTGCAAATATAGCAAATACTCTTGTATTAGGAATAAAAAGAGGAGATATTTTCCGTAGGGGCAACCAGCGTAAAGTCAATCAGCAATAGCCCCTATTCCAAAATTTCTATCACCTTTTTGGGGTAGTTCAACACGAAGGATTTGCCTTCTAAAGCATCGAGATATAATGTACCCACCTTGTCTTCGCCTGGATATCCTAGCCTATAGTCCGCGACGAAGTAGAAATCCCCGATTTGGGTAGGAACGTCCTTATAGAGAGGCACAGTCTCCGAAGAGAGGGGGCGATCAAAGCTCCCTCCTTCTCTGGTCAGAGATTGCCAAGGAAAACCATACACCCCATGCGGTAAGAGATGTAGCCCTTTATTGAGCGAAAATTGCATGCGCACCTTCCGTCCTCCCACCTTTGCTTTCAGAAAAACGAAACCATATTCCACCCCCTTACCGATTGAGCATTTCAGACGGATTTTCCTATAATACCGATCAGGACTGCATGGAGTGAAAGTGTGTCGTTGCAAATCAACATGCCAAGCGCGATGGCTCAGAATGCTGTTGCCCAGCACGAGCTCAGGCACCTTTCCTTTGAACTTTTGCTGCATTTCCGTCACCACAAACATGACATTACGATAAGTTTCACCGCAGAAATTCAAAGAGTCTAACTGCAAAGAATAGTATCCTCCTTCTTTCTTATTCATTACTGCCGACTTTAGATGAGCAACATCCACCTTGAGCACATTCACGGCATAGGCAGAATCCATCAGACAATGTGTCAGGGTAGTAGAGACGCCCACTTCATGGGGCAACACTTTGTCTTGATAAAACAAAGTACTCTCCATCACCATGAAATTTTTGACATAACGAAAAGCCACCGCCCTAGACGATAGGGGCATCGTCCAGAGTGCGACAAGAACGCTGTATAAACACCAGCGGAAAAACCTGCGGTACATCATCAGTAGACATTGTGTTAGGGTGAACATAAACGGTGCTATGGAAATACTCACGACAAATGTAACGATTTCTTCAAGATGCTCGGCAAAAAACGTGGGAGATTTTCCAAAAAACATGGGAGTTTTTCTGGAAAACGTCGGAGATTTTTTCAAAAACGTGGGAAGTTTTAGAACGAACTTGGGAGCTTTATAGAATAGACCTGGAAAGGCACACTCGAAGCAATTAACATTTTGCGACAACTCATCAAAACATCAAGGTTTTCAAGTTCCCTCGCGCGCGCGTAACAAGGGATTATACTCTTTTCTCTTTCACAACCTTCACAGAATTCTTTATAACCCACTCAAAAACAAGAGATAACGCGTATATTTCGGACATATTTTAACAATCCACCTTTTTATCCAGAAAAATATAGGTCAAATCGGCATTAAAAATAGACTTCCCTCCAGCTCTTTCTCGGCACAAAAATCATGAAAAAAAACTCGTTTCGGTGAAGGTTGTGAAAGCAAAAAGTCAAAATTCCCAGGGAAGGCGCGCGCGTCACACGCGTGTACGAGGAAATTAGACGTTAGAGGGTCGCAGACCCTTTTTGCTCGCCATGACAAGCATGGATCGGGGGACTTAGACATTAGACGTAAGAGGTTAGACGTTAGACATCTTCGCCGCAGGGCTCTAACGTCTAACGTCTAATTTCTAATCTCTATTTCGGACATTAGACGGAATCGGGAGATTGTCCCTATTGTGCTGGACGCTCGACAAAACGAGAATAAAAACACTAGATTCTGCAACTTCCACATAGCAATATCATCTATATCCAAAGAAAAAAATGCACTTTTCTGCCGATTTTTCTCTCTTTGCCCCCATATCCTCCCATACATAAGTAGGAGGACAACGGCACGGTGCCCACGTTCTGACCTACTGACTTACATGATTACCGCATTTGATTTGGTCATATCCGCTTTTTTGGTTATTTTTGTCCGATATACTATTCTCACTTGGATGAAAGTTCTCATCGTCAACACTAGCGAATCCACTGGCGGAGCAGCCGTTGCCGCCCACCGCCTTATGGATGCCCTCCGCGCCAATGGTGTGGAGGCAGAAATGTTGGTGCGCAACCGCAGCACCAGCGATACGCTCGTGCATGCGCCCCACTGCAAATGGTGGCTCAAATGGTGCTTCCTATGGGAACGACTCGTTATCTTCATTCATCTCCGCTTCTCGCGCAAAGGACTTTTTGCCATCGACATCGCCAATGTGGGCACAGACATCACCGCACGCCCTGAGTTTAAGGCTGCCGATGTGATTCACCTACACTGGATCAACCAAGGTTGGCTCTCTCTCAAGAGTTTGCAACGCATTCTCCAGAGTGGCAAACGCGTGGTGTGGACGATGCACGACCTCTGGCCCGTGTCGAGCATTTGCCACTATGCCGAAGAGTGCACCGGTTTTCACAACGCATGCGGACACTGCCCCCAACTGCCTCATCCCAGCAGCAAAGACTTGTCGCACCAAGTGTGGAAACAGAAAGAGAAAGTTTACCGAAAAGGAAAAATCACCTTCGTAGCTTGCAGCCAATGGTTGGCGACACAAGCGCGAATGGCTTCTCTCTCACAAGGACATCGCGTGGTGAGCATCCCCAATGCCATCGACACGCAGGTGTTTCGTCCCATGGACCGCAGAGCAGCTCGCGAAGCCTTAGGACTTCCCACTGATCCAAATTTGAAAATCGTGCTTTTCGTGGCACAACAGATCACCAATGTGCGCAAAGGTGGTCCTTACCTCATCGAGGCGTTCCAAAAACTCTTGGCAGCGCATCCCGACTATCGCCACAACACTGCCCTGCTCATCCTCGGTGGGGCAGCCGAACAATACATCTCGTCTTTTGATGTCCCAGTTTTTCCAGTGGGATATACCGAAGAAGTGGAACGCATCGTGCAGACCTACAATGCTGCCGACCTCTTTGTCATTCCCTCGGTGTCGGACAATTTGCCCAACACCATCATGGAAGCCTTAGCTTGCGGACTCCCTTGCGTAGGTTTTGCAGCAGGCGGCATTCCCGAAATGATTGATCATCACTCCAACGGTTATGTGGCGCGCGCACAAGACACGCAAGATTTAGCAAATGGACTGCACTGGGTGCTTCAGTCGGATGCCACAACGCTGCAACAAGCAGCCCTCGACAAGGTGCACCGCTGCTACTCTCAACAGAGTGTGGCGCAACAATATCTCGCCATCTACGAGGGGAAATAGTATTTTCAACCTCCACACAGCACAGTCAAGCCCAAGGGTATGGAGGCACTAACGTCTAATGTCTACCCTCTAACGTCTAACTGCTAGCGTCTAAAAAGGGTCCGCGACCCTCTAACGTCTAACTGGTCTAAGTACCCCGAGCCATGCTTGTCGTGGCGAGCAAAAAGGGTCCGCGACCCTCTAACGTCTAATCTCTAACGTCTAACGTCTAACGTCTAATGTCTAATATCTCCTTCACCATTGCCACGGTGTGTTACAACGCAGCCGAGACCATAGAGCGCACCCTTCATTCAGTGGGTGCGCAAGACTATCCCTTTGTGGAGCATCTCATCATCGATGGCGCATCAAAAGATGCGACCCTCAATCACTTGCACCTTTGGGAAAAGCAACAAGAAGAGATATCGACTTCCCACAAATTGGTGGTAGTGTCTGAGTCCGACAAGGGACTTTATGACGCGATGAACAAAGCCTTGCGCTTGGCAACAGGAGATTACGTGCTGTTTCTCAATGCAGGCGACTGTTTCCACTCCCCCACCACCCTCAGCGACATCGCACGGAGCATCCAGGCTGCGAAATATCCTGACGGACAACTTCCGGCTGTGCTCTATGGCGACACCGACTTGGTGGACAATGATGGACAATTCTTGCGTCATCGCCGACTTTCTCCTCCCGAGCAGTTGCGATGGCAGGATTTCCAACAAGGGATGCTCGTGTGTCACCAAGCCTTCTTCGTGCGCACCGACTTAGGACGTGAGATCAACTACAATCTGTCCTATCGTTTTTCGGCTGACTACGATTGGTGCCTCCGCATCATGCAGCGCGCTGAAACCTTGGCACTTCCCCTCCACAACACGCACCTCGTCGTGGCAGACTATTTGGCAGAAGGGATGACCACACGCAATCACCGCGCCTCACTCCTAGAGCGTTTCCACATCATGAAACGCCATTTCGGCACCACCAAAACTATTGCGCAGCACGCATGGTTTGTGGCACGCACCTTGATCAAACGATAAACCTCCCTCTCCTTTTTCTCCCACTCTCTCCTCTCTCAGCATGAAGATTACCGATAAAGACACGGCTTGGTCGTGGGCAACCGACCGATGTGCACGGCGCGAGTGTTGCCGTTTCGACATCGAACAGAAGCTCCGAGAGACACCCCTCTCTGCCGCTGACCGCGAACTCGTGCTCGATGCCCTAGAGGATGAGAAATACATCGATTCGGCACGCTATGCACGCGCTTTTGTGCACGACAAATTAGCCTACGACCGATGGGGACGACTTAAGATGCAACAAGCTCTGCGACTGAAACGCATCCCACAATGTGACATCACCGAGGCTTTTGCAGAAATGATCGAACCCGATACCTATCGCGAGGCGCTCCGTGCGGTGATAGCGAGCAAATTGCGCTCTCTTCGCTTCGATGCTTCCGACAAACAAGCGGTGTTTGCTGCTTCGCAGAAACTCGTGCGATATGCAGCTTCACGTGGGTTTGAAGCGGATTTGATTTTTTCGACTATCGATGAAGTGCTCCAAGGTGCACTCGAAGAGGAATAATCTTCCTCATCATCGCCTATTTGGATTAGGTGAAATATCCATTTTTCATCCCTCATTTCCTATATCTCATGTGTAAAATCAGACTTTCGCTTATCGTCCTACTTTTGTTAGGACTCAGTTGCGGATGCTCCACCGTTGCCAAGGCACAAACTGCCATCGATTTGCACACGGGGCGCGTGACAAAGGCTACTCCCAACGAGAACCCGATGAGCAAACAGCGCATCATGGCGCGCGATCGCGTGCTGGCTACGCAAGACTCGTTGGCGTATAATGAAGCGGTGAAGAAGGCTTTCTTCTTATTGCGCAACGACTCTTTGCCACAAGCACAGCACGAACTTGAACACGCGCTTCGCTTGCTACCTAAAGCAGAGAGCAATGCGGTGTTGCGCTTGAACCTTGCCAAGATTTACTATTGGCGCGAACAATGGCGCGATGCCGAACGCACACTGCGTGAGGTGCGCGCTGAATTGACGCAGCAGTTGGCACAGAAAGGCAATGTCAAGACCACCCTTGAGGCTGCTCCCAAAAGCAATTTGCAATCGCTCATCAACGAAACTTACCTTTGGCAGTACAATACGCTCTATCGTTTGGGCAAATATCAAGTTACGGCAGACAGCCTAAAGGCATTCTTGCAGAACAACCCAGAACTGTCGCCCCACGAAGAAATGGATGCTTATACCCTCTTGGGGGATTGTCACCTCGCACTCAAAGAGTACGAATCGGCTGTCGCTGCCTACAAGCATACCCTGAAAATAGAAGCTAATGCCAGCGAAGCTCTACTCCCCTTGACACAGGCTTTGCACGCACTGAAGCGCGACGATGAAGCCTTGCTCTACCTCAATGCCGTGCTTCAATATGAAAATTACGAAGAACCGCTAGAAGCCCGCGCCAAACTCCATCACGAAATGGGGAATGAAGAGGCTGCATTGGCTGACTGGGACACATTGGTGAAGGAGAACCCTCAAAAGTTGTCTTACCAAGTGGCGCGCGCAGAGATGCTGTTGGCATTGGGCATGAAGTCCAAAGCCAAAGAAGCGGTGAAGAAGTTGCTGCACGCTGGTTTTCCCCACAAAGAATTGCCAGTGCAGTTGCAGAAACTGAAATAAAACGCTAAGAACCTATATTACTACATGCGAGTTTTCTCTCGATTTATCGTCCCGATGTTGCTCACATTCAGCAGTCTACTCCCGATTGCTGCGCAGCGTTACATCGTTCCCTCTCCTCAACGCGAAGTGCGCGCCGTATGGTTTTGCACTCTTGGTGGCATGGACTGGCCCGGACATCAATATGCGCAGACGGCTTACAAAGCAGAACAGCAAAAACAACTCTTGTGTCAGACCTTCGACCAGTTGCAACGTGCGGGCATCAACACTATTCTCTTCCAAACGCGCCTACGCTCTACAACGGCTTATCCTTCGCGCTACGAACCTTGGGATGGGGCTTTCTCGGGCACGCCTGGCGTGGCTCCGCCTTACGATGTTTTAGCGTTTGCCGTGGAAGAAGCGCACCGCCGTGGCATGGAATTGCACGCCTATTTAGTGGCTTATCCCATCTGCTCGGTAGCTTTGGCGAAACAACTGGGCAAACAGTCGCTCCCTGCGCGACGTCCCGACCTCTGTGTGCGCGCTGGCGACAAATGGATGATGGATCCAGGTCGCCCCGGTACGGCAGAACACATCGCTGCGATGGCGAGAGAAATTGTGGAAAACTATGAGGTGGACGGCATCCACCTAGATTATATCCGTTATCCTGAAAAGGAAATCCCCTTTAACGACAACAAGACCTATGCGCACTACGGACACGGTCAACCCAAAGCACAATGGCGGCGCGACAATGTGACACGAACGGTGCGTAAGGTGGCAGAGGCGGTGCGCAGTGTGCGCCCTTGGGTGAAGATGTCTTGTTCTCCGATAGGCAAATATGCCGATCTTCCCCTCCACATGTCTTATGGATGGAACGCTCGCGATGCGGTGAACCAAGATGCGCAAGCGTGGCTCCGCGAGGGCTGGATGGACATGCTCTTCCCGATGATGTATTTCGATGGGAAACATTTCTACCCTTTTGCAGTGAACTGGCACGAACAGTCGAGCGGTCGCCCTGTGATTCCAGGATTGGGCATCTATTTTCTGGATCCTAGTGAGAAAGACTGGGACGTGATGCGCGTGATGCGACAAATCAACTTCACCCGACAACTGGGTATGAGCGGTCAGGCTTACTTCCGCAGCCGTTTTCTACTCAATAATGTCAAAGGTTTACTGGACTTTGTGACTGATGCTTATCGACAACCTGCCTTGTCACCTGCGATGACGTGGCTAGACAGCATCGCTCCTGCGAGTCCGCAGTGGCAATCTCAAATCGTGGGACAAACTTTGCGCTTCTCATGGCAACCCGTTGCGGACAATACGCCCGTGGTCTACAACCTATACCGCCTCACCGAACAGGGTGCACAACTGGTGGCGCACCATCTCCGTAGCACTCATTTTGACTATACCCCTGCGCTGCCTAGCCTGCTGCACGACACCTATGCCGTTGTGGCGATGGATGCCTATGGCAACGAATCTCTTCTCCCTAAATACCAACCCCATGCGCCTTCTACTCCTCACCTTTTGGGCTTGCCTTCCGCTGTGGCTCGCAGCCGAAAATAAGGATTTATCGAACATACCAGAGGCAAACACCGCTTCTCTAGCTGCATCCTTACAACAAGTTGCAACCTCTCCCGAACGCGCCCCCCTTTCGGGTGTGGTGGAGCGGACGTATCTTTTGGGCGTGGGCTACAATCATGTCTATGACAGTTATCTTTCGCCTTTGGACTATAAGGGTAGCACTTTAGGATTTACCCGAATAGGCGAACGAACGATGCGACGTGCACAAGGACGCTGGAGCCAAATGACCTATTTTGACCTCAATGCTTCGCATCTCTATAATCCAGTGGGGAATGCAACCACTTGGGATGGAGAGATGCAATTCAACTATGGTCAGCACTACCACGTGATGGTACAACCCACTTGGAATTTCTCTCTCGGCGGTTTGCTGGGGGCGCATTTCGGCGGTACGTACAACACGCGCAATGGCAACAACCCTGGACAAATGCGCATGGCAGTCGACTTGTCGGCTTCTGCAGTAGCGATGAGACAATTCACCTTGTGGAAGAAACACTGGACATGGCGCACGCAATGCGACATCCCACTGATGGGTGCTTTCTTCACGCCCAATTATGGTCAGTCGTATTACGAGATCTTCAATCTGGGACATACGAATGGTAATGTCATGTTTTCGCATCCTTTCAATGCTCCCTCGATGCGATTGCTTTCGACCATCTCCATACCTTTCGGGACAAGTAGTCTGACTTTGGGATACAAAGCGGACATTCGACAAAGCACTGCGCACCATCTCGATCGCCATGCTTGGCACCACACCTTTCTCATTGGTTACACCAAAACGCTGCAATTCCTGAAACGATGACTTTACTCTCTGCACGCATCCAGCGAATCGTCGCCTATCTTTTCTGTGGCTTCACGCTGCTCATGAGCGCTTCTTGCGTCACCTCTGAAGGATTCTCCACCGCTCCTCGAGATGACTTTGAGGCACTGTGGCGCATCTTCGACCGCCACTATTGTTTCTTTGATTATAAGAAGCAAGAATATGGGTTGGACTGGAACGAGGTGCACCAACGCTATGCTGCGCAGGTGTCGGACTCGATGTCGCCACAAGCACTGTTTCAGGTGCTGGGCAAGATGTGCAACGAGTTGCGCGATGGGCACGTAAACCTCTGGTCACCCCAAAACACGGCGCGCTACACTCGCTGGTATGAGGCGTATCCGGTGAACTTCAGTGACAGTCTGTTGCGCCGCGCCCTCGGCACTGCAGAAGAATATCAACTTGCCTCTGGACTACAATACAAGGTCTTTGACGACAATGTGGGATATGTGCGCTGCGCCTCATTTAACAACGAAATCGGTGCTGGAAATCTCCACGAAATCATGCGCTACCTCGCCACCTGCGATGGTTTGATTGTCGATGTGCGCAGCAATAGTGGAGGCTTACTCACCGCTGCACAGACTTTGGCTTCGGTGTTTACCAACGAAGAAGTGACCGTGGGCTATATTTCTCACAAAACTGGACCTGGACACTCCGATTTCTCTCAACCTCAACCCATCATCCTAAAACCAGGGAAAGGGCTTCGGTGGCAGAAACCCATCGTGGTGTTGGCTAATCGTCGCACCTACAGTGCAGCCAATGCCTTTGTGATGTATATAAAAGCCTTGCCCAACGTGACCTTTATGGGCGACCACACGGGTGGCGGTTCGGGACTTCCTTTCTCCTCAGAACTTCCTGGGGGATGGAGCATCCGTTTTTCGGCAAGTCCTATCTACAACACGAAGATGGAACACACGGAGTTTGGCATCGAACCAGACATCCCTGTGAGCATCACGCGCAAAGACTACCAACGCGGAGTCGACACCATCCTAGAACAAGCCAGAGCACTGCTCAGGAAGAAATAGAAAGCTGACAGACGTCAGATAAAAAGTATCAAGGTGAAACTCAAACTATTGAGTTTCACCTTGATTTTTATGTAAGAGGAAGAGTCAACAAGCAGAAGTAATCGCAGATTCCACTGCTTATCACGCGAAAGGTTGATTGTTGATGACAGGGACTGCTTGGGTTAGGCCCTGAATCTAGCGAACATAGCAGCAGAACTTATTGTTTTCTGACCCGAACGTGCTTAATGAGGCGCACGACGAAAGATTGTCCTGTGGCAGTGCCCTTGCGGAAGGAGGTGTGTTCAACAAACATGAAGGAGGTGCGCCCTTCATCGCAAAGATATCGGATTTTGGACTTACCAATAACATCATAGATTTCTGTGGCGCGTACACTTCTCAGCACGTCATTGACCGCATTGAGACGATCGCCATGGAAGTTATTTGCCAACACCTGGGCTTCTTCCTTCGTAGGAACGCTCCAACCACCTTCCCCATCTTCTAGATAACTGCTTGCATAGCGAGGAGCATCCTCTGCATTGCCTTGTGTGGAATAGGCTGATTCGGCATTTTCCAACTGTTCTTTGCTGAGCAACATCACATCTGCCTCATCGGCTGTGATGAGTCGCACAGCAGCCACGAGAAATTTGCCCTTCCACAGGGTGCCGACTTTGGGAAATCCTTGCAAATTCCCAGTATTGGGCGTGTCTTCGTGAGGAGGTTGTGGCGAGGGCTTGTCAGGTGAAGGATTTGGATCTGTGGGATTGGGGTTAGGTTGTTCAGGATTTGGAGTATTGGGATGGTCAGGTTGCCCATCGACCAACGTAGCCCCAAAAGAGAAGTTTTGTTCTATCCACGGGCGCCACTCGGTGGTAGTGAGATTTCCCTCCAAAGCAATGTGCTTGGCTTCGGCTTTGAAAGCGCCAAAGTAGCGATAGGGAGTGCCTGCCGTCAAAGGTTGGCGAAGGTTGTAGGCATAGTTGCGCTCTTCGTCGTGATTCACCAGCGAAATCGTGGCAACGGTATTATCCCCCGATGTGGGGAAAACATAACAAATATCAGTGGTCCACACATTGTTGTCAGTGCGGTGGGCAGAGAGCGTGGCAGTGGTGGGTTGGGCGTAACGACCATCCCAGTTGATTTCGCCATAAACTGAAGAAAGTCGCACACGCACTTGCTCTACATCCGCGGGGATTTGCGACAAGCGAAACTCCACAGCACTCATGGTGTGACCGAGCAGGATGTCGACTGTGTTGCGCTTTTTTCCCACTTCAATTTCGGCTTCTCCACGCATCAAGGCTTTGCCCGTGAGTGCTTTATCGGTCAGTGTCGCAGCATTGGTATTTTCTTCCCCTGAAGGTGCAATGTTTTTCTGAGCAATGGGGCTTTTGGGCGTCACTCCCTCGGCAGGAAGAGTGTAGGCTCCCACTCCCGAAAAAGCCACAAGACGATAACGCCCTTCTGCCAGAGAGAGGGTGAGCTTATTTTCCGCCTTGGTGAGTCGTTGATGCGACACGTATTGACCACCTTCGGAGAAAGCCACCACTTCAATAGGAAGAGCCACCGATTCGGGAGTGACAGCACGCGTGTGGATGGTCACTTTGTGGGGTTTTTCAATAGGTTTAGGTTCATCGGGTAGATCGATGGTGCCGCAACTAACGAGCTGCGAAGCGAGCAAAAGGAGGACTATCCCCAAAGATTGGGATAAAGCCGTCAAAGAAGAGGAGGAATGAAAACGATTCATAGTCATATAAGGATTTATGGCAGGAGAAAAACTAGACTTCACCAACGAGTCAACACGAAGCATCTGAGTATGATGTGGATATAGCAGGTGAAAACAGCAGGGGTTTGAGCACAAATTTAATAAACCCGAAGGAAATATCCAAATAAATGCAGCTTTTTTCATAGAGAATTGTAATAAGAAAGGCATCCTCACTGGGTATGCACATTCTATGGCGGCGAAAAGCCCTAAGAAATCTCGCAGCTCCATTTTATGAGCATGAGAAACACGTGGTTAGAATTGGCTATCTCATAATTATTTTGTAACTTTGCTCCGTTATAACCCACCCATTTGTATGGAAGAAAAAGAACAAAAACCAGCGGGATATTCCGCATCAAATATCCAGGTGCTCGAAGGGCTTGAAGCCGTTCGCAAGCGCCCTGCCATGTACATTGGCGACATCAGCGAAAAAGGTCTGCACCACTTGGTCTACGAAACAGTGGACAACTCTATCGACGAGGCTTTGGCAGGCTACTGCACCCACATCGAGGTGACCATCTGTGAAGACAACTCTATCGTTGTGCAAGACAATGGTCGCGGTATCCCTGTGGATATCCACGAAAAAGAGGGGGTGAGCGCGCTGCAAGTCGTGATGACAGTGCTCCACGCTGGTGGTAAGTTTGATAAAGGCTCCTACAAAGTTTCCGGCGGTCTGCACGGTGTGGGTGTTTCCTGCGTGAATGCACTTTCTACGCACATGAAGTCGCAGGTGTTTCGCGATGGAAAGATCTACCAACAAGAGTACAACACAGGTAAACCCCTTTATGAAGTGAAGGTGGTGGGCGAAACGGATCGCCGTGGTACGAGACAACAATTCTGGCCAGATCCAGAAATCTTCACCACTACGACCTATCGCTACGACATTCTTGCCAATCGTATGCGCGAATTGGCTTTCCTCAACGCGGGACTCACCATCGTTCTCACTGATGAGAGAGAAATCGATGAAAATGGTAAGCCACTCAGCGAGACTTTCTACTCAGAACAAGGTCTGCGCGAGTTTGTGCGCTACCAAGATGCGATGCGTACTCCACTTATCCCTGATGTGATCTACATCAACACGGAGAAGGAAGGCATCCCTGTGGAGGTAGCGATTGTCTACAACACTAGTTATTCGGAAAATCTCCACTCTTACGTCAACAATATCAACACCATCGAAGGAGGTACTCACCTTGCTGGTTTCCGCTCTGCGGTGACTCGCGTGTTGAAAAAGTATGCAGAAGAGACAGCTCAAAAGCAGATTGAGAAGGCGAAGATTGAAATCACGGGTGAAGACTTCCGTGAAGGTCTCACTGCCGTAATCAGCGTGAAGGTGGCAGAACCTCAGTTTGAGGGTCAAACCAAGACGAAGCTCGGTAACAGTGAGGTGATGGGTGCTGTGAACCAAGCTGTGGGTGAAGCACTCACCAACTATTTGGAGGAACATCCGAAGGAAGCGAAGCTGATTGTGGACAAAGTGATTCTCGCTGCTACGGCGCGTGTGGCTGCTCGCAAAGCTCGTGAGACCGTGCAACGCAAGAACCCCATGAGCGGTGGTGGACTTCCCGGTAAACTTGCCGACTGCTCTAGCAAAGTGCCTGAAGAATGCGAATTGTTCCTCGTCGAGGGTGACTCTGCAGGTGGTTCTGCCAAGCAAGGACGTAGCCGTGCAACACAAGCGATTCTCCCTCTCCGTGGTAAAATCCTCAATGTGGAGAAGGCGATGTGGCACAAGGCTTTCGAGAGTGACGAAGTCAATAACATCATCCAAGCACTGGGCATCCGTTTTGGCGTTCAGAAGGAGGGTGAAACTGGCGAAGTGGATTCTAAGGAAGCCAACATCGACAAACTCCGCTACCACAAGATTGTGATTATGGCGGATGCTGACGTCGATGGTCAGCACATTGCAACTCTGATTATGACGCTCTTCTATCGCTACTTCCCACAAGTGATTCGCGAAAATCACCTCTATATCGCTATGCCTCCGCTCTATCGTTGCCGCAAGGGTAAGACGGAAGAGTATTGCTACAATGATCGCGAGAAAGACGCCTTCATCGAAAAGTATGGTGATCCCACGAAGGGTGAAAACTCCATCACTTTGCAGCGTTATAAAGGTCTTGGTGAAATGAATCCTACGCAATTGTGGGATACGACCATGAACCCTGAAACTCGTATGCTCAAACTCGTGACGATCGAAAATGCGGCTGAAGCTGATCACGTATTCTCTATGCTCATGGGTGATGACGTGGAGCCTCGTCGCGACTTCATCGAACGCAATGCAAAATATGCAACGATTGACGCTTAAACATTGAAGATACGGGCGTGGACGGTTGATGCCATGGCAAATGAAGCGTGGATGAAACTCGAACTTCTGTATCGAGACTAAACAAAAAATCCTCCTCAATCTCGATGATTGAGGAGGATTTTTTTGCATTAGAATGAAGGGTTGCTGTAGTTGCTTTCCTTCAACAACTAGGCTTCTACGATGCCCGTGATATTGTTGTGATGGGGGTGAGGACGACGGCGATATTCATCGCAAGCCTCTAAAATCCAAGCTAAACATTGTGCAGAATCGGCTTTTCTTAAAGCGGCATAATGGTGCGCTAAACGCTCGAAGAACATGGGAGTACCGACCAATCGAGCAAAGTTGGCACACCCCTTTTCCACCGTCACTGCTTTGCCCCATTTCACAGAATTGGTGTCGAGCAAAGTGAAGTGATAACGGTCGCCCACTCGATCAAAAAGGATATTTCCGGCAGAGAAATCACGATGCAAGAAACCATTGGTATGCAATCTTGCCGCATAACGCGCAAAGTCAGACGTCACCTCTTCCAACATTTCTGGTTCTAAAGAAGGAATATCCTCCATAGAATGGCGATACTCAGAGCGAAGACTTACAAAATAGTAAGTGGCATTGAGCCAATTCTGGCGATAGCTGACAAAAGCCACAGGCTCTGGAGCATCAAAACTTCGCTCTTTGAGCATGAGTGCCGAAACATAAGCTCGCTTCGCTTTGTTGCTCTTGTAAATTTTAGTAGCAAGGCGCGTAGTGAGTGGCATACGACCATAGCGTTTCACCACCAAAGTGAGTCCATCCACTTGAAGTGTACGAAGCATATTGCGACCACGATGTAATTCGCGTCCCTCACGCTCAAAATGTTCATCGATGTGTGAGAGATATTCAGAAAGGTATTGGTATTTAGGGTTGATGACGATACGCATAGCGAGTGATATCTATATTAACTTAGTCCGGTGATTTCACCATCTTTGTAGTCGATTCTGAGGGCTTGAGGGGATTTGGGTAAACCTGGCATGCGAATGATGTCGCCAGCTAAAGCCACAATCATCTCCGAACCTGCGTTGATGACGATGTCGCGAATGTGGAAATCGAAACCTTCTGCAGCACCATACTTGGTGGCATCGGCAGAGAAAGAGAACTGTGTCTTGGCAATGCACACTGGGAAGTGTGACATTCCATTCTCAGTAGCTTGCTTGAGTTTACGCAAAGCCATGGGAGCAAAGGTGACTTGTCCTGCACCATAGATTTTCGTAGCTACAGCGGTAATCTTTTCTTGCAATCCCTCTTCATCTGCATAGGGGAATCGAAGTGGTTGCGAAGGATTATTCTCGATGGCATCTACAACAATTTGCGCCATTTCTGCTGCTCCCTTTCCACCTTCCATGTAGGCATGGTTGATGACGAAGGGGGCTTTCAAATCTTCCTCACAGTGTTGGCGCAAGAGTGCCATTTCTTCGTCCGTGTCGGCGGCATAGCGGTTGAACACTACTACAACAGTTTGCCCAAAGCTACGGAGGTTGCGCACGTGCTTATCCAAATTGGGGAAGCCTTTTCTCAAACCTTCCAAGTTGGGCTGCGCGATAGCATCGAGGGCAACCCCTCCGTGCATCTTCAACCCTTGTGCGGTAGCCACGAGGACAGTGAGTGAAGGTTGCAAACCTGACTTGCGACATTTGATATCGAAGAACTTTTCTGCTCCCAAATCAGCACCGAATCCTGCTTCTGTGATGGTGTATTCGGCATGCGACAGCGCCATCTTGGTAGCAATGATGGTGTTGCAACCATGGGCAATATTAGCAAATGGTCCGCCATGCACAAAGGCTGGGGTATTCTCCGTAGTTTGCACTAAATTGGGCTGGAGAGCATCTTTCAAAAGCACCATGATACTGCCAGCAATACCGAGGTCACTCACGCGGAAAGGTGAACCATCATAGCGATAGCCGAGAAGAATATTCTCTATACGACGACGAAGGTCTGCCTCATCGGTTGCCAAGCAGAGAATCGCCATCAGTTCGCTAGCGGGAGTGATGTCAAATCCGGCTTGCGCCTCAACACCGTTCGTAGCAGGTCCAAGACCTGTAACGATTTGACGAAGCGAACGGTCATTGACATCAAGCACACGGCGCCACAGCACTTCTTTGAGTCCGAAACCTTCAGCACGATGCTGATAGATATAGTTATCTAGCAAAGCCGCAATCATATTGTGCGCTGAGGTGATGGCATGGAAGTCGCCCGTGAAGTGGAGATTGATTTTCTCCATGGGCAACACTTGTGCATATCCACCTCCTGCGGCACCACCTTTCATACCAAAACAAGGTCCGAGAGAAGGCTCACGAAGCGCAACAACAGCACGTTTGCCGATATGGTTGAGACCAAGTGCTAGACCGATGCTTACAGTGGTCTTACCTATACCAGCCTTCGTGGCAGTGATAGAAGTGACCAGAATGAGATGATTGCGTTTCACCTTTGATTCATCGATGAGCGAGAGGGGCACTTTGGCAATGTGCTTACCATATTGTTCAAGCTGCTCTGCATCGATACCAATTTGTTGTGCTACTTCTGCAATAGGCAACAGCGGTGTTGATCTTGCGATTTCAATGTCGGTCATGGGGAAGGAAAGGATTGAGGAGTTGGGGGTTCTAGGGAGCAGAAATTAAAGATGAAACGACATTCTTAGTTACATTCATCATCACGTTTGGAAACATCTGTGCAAACAGATGATGCCAAACTATGAGAAATGCTATTTCTGCAAAGCAAAGGTACATAAAATCTTTCAATTTTCAACTATTCTATAATGAGTTTATCTAGCAATAAATCCTTTTCCTCAGCTTTATATTGCTTTGCCAAGGTCTCATCTCTTGAAAATCTCATAAATAAGGACGCACCAAACCAAAACTTATCAGTACATTTGCAACATATTTACGATTAACAGCGCGGCATGAACACAATAATATCACCCACTTCCACAGCATCTTCCACTACTCCACCCATAGAGAAAAACTCGCTCTTGCAGACTTCACGCATCGAGGAGCTAGACTACCTCAAATGTCTTTTCGTATTGCTCATGGTGGCTTTTCATCTCGCCTATTTTGCTGATGAATATCCACTCCTCAAACAATGGGTTTATACCTTCCACATGCCGGGATTTCTTCTCATATCGGGCTATCTCATGAGGGTGGATCGACCATTACGGAAATTTGCACGTACCCTTCTTTGGTTGGCCGTGCCTTATCTGGTCTTAGAATCGAGCTACATTGTACTGTCCTCCTTCTTGCCCGTGCGCGATGGCATAGACCATCTCACAGTGTCCTCCTTTGCCGACAAGTTTTTCGTGCACCCTCTCGGTCCTTATTGGTATCTACACACCCTGATTCTCTGCGGCATAGGATATTTTATCATTTGGCAACAGAAAGGATGCAACACGATCTCGCGCCTTATTCTGCTTGGCTTCTATTTGGCAGGCTTAGCATTCGTGCAACTCGTGGCATGGGACGTGAGTTTGTATTTCCTTTTGGGTATCATCATTCGTCAGAGTAAACTCACGTTTCTACAAGTCTTTCGTCCCTCATGGTTGGCGTTCATTGCCCTCCTATGGTTGAGTTGTTATCCAGAGACTTTCCGCAAAGGATCTTTGGGAGGTTTAGCAACCGTCTACTTGGTTATCTCTGCAACATTAGCGGTTTTCCCACATCTTCTACAATGCATCAGAAAAGCCGCACTCTTTTTAGGGCGCAATTCGCTTGCCCTATTTCTCTTCTCTCCTATTTTCACAATGGTGTGCAAGATATTCATCCCGTATCTTACATTCGATTCCTCACGCGTGCTGTTTCTCACCTTATCTTTGCCGCTCTGCATACTAGGCGCTCTTGCAGTCTGCAAAGCATTAGATGCGCTGCACCTCTCACCCTGGTTGTTTGGAAGAAAAAAGGCTCTAACATAAACCTGTTCTACCTCAAATTCTTTCACACGAACATAGAAGAGAAACTGCTCTTTCATAGCCATAGATTAGATTCCCTTTTTCATTGTCCCAATCTTCTATCAAAGAAAAACTGCATCCATTTCAAATAGATTGAAACGGATGCAGTTTGTTTGTTGTGGACCAGCTTGGGCTTGAACCAAGGACCTCCAGATTATGAGTCTGTTGCTCTAACCAACTGAGCTACAAGTCCAAAAGAGAAAGTATCTTTTTTCAATGAGCAAAGTTAATACTTTCTATCCAAACAGCCAAATAAGTTTATAAAAAAAGCCAGCTGTCAAAAGTTGACAGCTGGCATAAGAAAGCGCAAAAAATGTCGCGCTAAGCATTGCAACTCTGAAGAGAGAGAGTTGAAGAATCAGTGTTGCAATGGTAGGGAATCAAAAAGGATTAAGCCTTCTTGATGCGCTTGTAACCATAAACAGCGAGGTCACCGAGTTCTTCCTCGATGCGGAGGAGTTGGTTATACTTCGCCATACGGTCAGAACGGCTCAAAGAACCAGTCTTGATTTGACCAGAGTTGGTAGCTACTGCGATGTCAGCGATAGTAGCATCTTCAGTTTCACCAGAACGGTGAGAAGTTACTGAAGTGTAACCAGCGCGGTGAGCCATTTCGATAGCGTCGAGAGTTTCAGAGAGAGAACCGATTTGGTTAACCTTGATGAGGATAGAGTTACCGCAACCGAGTTCGATACCCTTCTTGAGGAATTCAACGTTAGTCACGAAGAGGTCGTCACCTACGAGTTGGCAACGGTCGCCGATAGCCTTGGTGAGCATTTGCCAACCTTCCCAGTCGTTTTCAGCCATACCGTCTTCGATAGAGTCGATGGGGTACTTAGTCACGAGTTCAGTGAGGTAAGCCACTTGTTCTTCACGGCTACGCTTAGCACCGTTAGCACCTTCCTTTTCAGTGTAGTCGTAAACGCCATCAGCGTAGAACTCAGAAGAAGCGCAGTCGAGACCGATCATTACGTCCTTACCGGGTTCGAGACCAGCAGCCTTGATAGCAGAGATGATAGTGTCGAGAGCATCTTCAGTACCATTGAGGCTAGGAGCGAAACCACCTTCATCACCTACAGCAGTAGAGAGACCGCGATCATGGAGCACCTTCTTAAGAGCGTGGAACACTTCAGCACCCCAACGGAGACCTTCACGGAAAGAAGGAGCACCTACAGGACGAATCATGAACTCTTGGAATGCGATAGGAGCATCAGAGTGAGCACCACCGTTGATGATGTTCATCATGGGCACGGGGAGCGTGAAGGTGTTAGTACCACCGATGTAACGGTAGAGGGGAAGACCGAGACCAGCAGCAGCAGCCTTAGCTACAGCGAGAGAAACACCGAGGATAGCGTTAGCACCGAGCTTAGACTTAGTCTTAGTGCCATCGAGTTGGAGCATAAGGCTGTCGATGCCACGTTGGTCGAGCACGCAGTGACCTACGAGAGCAGGAGCAATCACCTTGTTCACGTTTTCAACTGCCTTGAGCGTACCCTTACCACCGTAGCGAGCCTTATCGCCATCACGGAGTTCGAGAGCTTCGTTTTCGCCAGTAGATGCGCCAGAGGGCACAGAAGCACGGCCGAGAACGCCGTTTTCAAGAGTTACGTCAACCTCTACAGAGGGGAAACCGCGAGAGTCGAGGACTTCGCGTGCTACGATTTTTTCAATTTTCATCTTGTATATGAAATTTAGATTGAGTATGTGTCGAAAAGATTACTTTACGAGTTCTACCCATGCAGCGATACGGGCAGCGTTGTTGTCAGCGTCAGCTTCATCGAGGCAGAGACCTACGAACTTGCCGTCTACATTCACTTCGCTATCGGTCACTTGGTAGCCTTCTGGCTCATAAGCACCTACGAAAGTGCAACCACAGTCTTGGAGTGCATCGTAGATTTGACGAAGAGCACCGCAGAAAGTATCGCCATAGCCGTCGGAATCACCGCAACCGAAGAGACCTACCTTCTTGCCATTGAGGTCTTGAGCCTTCAAAGCATCGAGAAAGTCATACCAGTCGTCTTGCAAATCACCAGCACCCCAAGTAGAGGAACCGAGAAGGAGGGTGTCGTAGTCAGCTACAGAAGCTGCATCTACTTCACCAACGTTGAAAACAGCGTCTGTGCCGAGTGCTGCGGCGATGTCTTGAGCAGCAGCTTCGGTGTTACCAGTAGTGCTGCCATAGAAAATTCCAATCATTGTCGTAAGTTTTTGAGAGGTTACTAATATCAGCAGCAAAGGTAATACATTTTCTTTGCTACCACAATCACTGCATGTAGTGAATTTTATAGTGCAAATATAAGAAGTTTATTTGAAATAACCCAATCTTGAACCTATTTCTCACTAGATGTGATGATATTTTCTTCCTTCCCTCCTCCTTTAGCGTATTTCTGCTCAGCATATCCACATAAAAAGACAAAGAGCCTCTCACGAAGCTCCTTGTCATTCTATAAATTCCAACAATCTTTGTCTGGTTTACCCCCACACTTCTTTGGCTATTTCTTGCACCAAAGCTATTTTTCGCCACTGGTCTTCTTCTGTGAGTTTATTGCCAATCTCACACGATGCGAAACCACACTGAGGGCTAAGGTACAAACGCTCCAGAGGCACATATTGCGCTGCCTCATGAATACGCTGAATAATCGTCGATTTATCTTCGAGTTCGGGACGCTTACTGGTAATCAATCCAAGCACCACATCCACACCTTCTGCCACATCTGCCAATGGCGCAAAACTTCCTGAACGTTCGTCATCAAACTCCAGATAGAAAGCATCCACCTTCTCTTGACCAAAGAGAGTCTTCGACACAGCATCATACGGACCACTGCATGCCCAGTCGGAATGGTAATTACCGCGACACACATGAGTCGTAATGGTCACTCCCTCAGGACGACCTTCTAACGCCAAATTATTCAGACGAAGACTCACGGACTTGAGTTGCTCTGGATCAGCATCATTGCCTATCTTTTCATGTAAATAGCCATGATCGCAGAAGGCTCCCCAAGTGCAGTCATCCAACTGGATGTTGCGACAACCAGCCGCCGCCAAATCCTGGATAACGGTGCGATAGGCAGCTGCAATGTCTTGAACCAACTCTTCCTGATTGGGATAGATTTTGAGCGTGTTTTCTGTATTCTTGCCGCGGAAAAGTTCGGCATAGAATTGTGCTGGTGCTGGAATTGTCTGACGAGCCACTACCCCAGAACGCTCAAACTGCTTCACAAATTTGAAATGCTCCACAAAGGGATGGTGCTCACCAGAGATTTTTCCAGTTAGTTCGCAAGAACCACGGGTGGTTTCTGTTTCATGGAATAAATAGCCTTGCTCCAACTCGATGTGTCGCACGCCCTGAAATCCCCAGGTGAAGTCAAGGTGCCAGTAGCTACGTCGAAATTCTCCATCGGTGATAACCTCAAGACCTGCATCGAGTTGTTTATGAATTAGTTCTGTGATACATTCGTCCTCCACTTGTTTAAGATCAGCAGCGGAGATTTCGCCTTGTTGAAAACGAGCGCGAGCTTCATGCAAGCGAGCAGGACGGAGAAAACTGCCAACGATGTCGGCGCGGTGTGGGGCAAATTTCTTACTCATACGATTGTCTTTTTTAGTCTTCATCCCTTGTCTCAAGTCAAAATGATGACGTGCAATCAAATCGCTCTGTGTAGTTATGACACAAGGTGAAGTTCTGTGAGGGAATCATGAAAACTTTACTGGTGGGCTATGTGAATCACAAGGACGAAAGGGGGCTTTTCTGAGATACTCATGCTCACAAGTTTTCATCTTTCTTGCTGTTTGATGGTGCAAAGGTATTAGATTGACTTGAACTAGACAAATTTCTTGCTCATTTCGGAAAAATATACTATTTTTGCCACCACAACCCATCTCACACAGAATAATATTCTACACAAATTCCACTTATTGAAATGGAAAGACTAGACGATATTGACATCCAGATTTTGAAAGAACTCCAGCGTAACGCCAAACTCACGGTCAAAGAATTGGCAGATAAAGTGCATCTTTCAGCGTCTCCCACCTTCGAGCGTCAGAAGCGTTTGGAGCGTGAAGGCTATATCGAAAACTATGTGGCTGTGGTGAATCCCAAACGCGTGGGCAACACCATCATCGCTCTCTGTAACATCAAGCTGAAACAACACAGCAGCAGTCACAGTCGCGCTTTCATGGAGGCAGTACGTGGTATCGACGAGGTGACAGAGTGCTACAACACTTCGGGCGACTACGACTTCATGATGAAAATCTATGTGCGCGATATGGAGCATTACCAAGATTTTGTGCTCAATAAGCTAGGCAAGATTGATAGTATCGGTAGTCTGCATAGCATCTTCGTCATTGGCGAAGTGAAAAATGCGCACAAAGTCCCCATCTCCACTGAAGAAGACTAACGAGTAGAGGGTTTGCTAGCGCTTGCTATCTCAAGCCATCCACTTGTTGTTTGGGATAGCCATGAAAATCTAGGAAATCTATCACTAATGGCAAGGAGATTTCAACACAAACGTGGGAGATAATTTGATTATCTCCCACGTTTTTTTCAATTTTCTCCGAGATTTCTATTCCAAGTTCGGAAGTTTCATTTTCATTCTTCGTCCTTAGGCAGCATGCCTTCGGCTTTCAAGGCTTCAACTAACGCTAAAAGTTCATCATACCACGCTTGACCAAAACGACGAATCAGCGGATTTTTCAAAAACTTATAAATAGGCAATTTCAATTCTCTGCCTAGTTTGACTGCTGGCTTGCACACTGACCAACGATGATAGTTGAGCGCAACATTGCCATTGGAGAGCTGTTGTTCACGAATGGGATAGAGGTAGCAACTGATAGGCTTTGCCCAATCGATTCTTCCCTCTCGATGCGCACGGTCGGTGGCACATAAGCAGATGCCGCGCTCATCATAGCAGGTGAAACAACAGTCTTTGCCATTGACAATGCTCGTGACCAAATCGCCATCTTCGTCGCGATAAGCCACCCCTTGGTTGTTGAGCACCTTGCGCGCTTTTGGATCCAGTTCCATCCACACCACAGGTAGCACACGCTCCAAATCTTTCACCTCGGCTGGTGTGATCGGAGCACCGGCTTCTCCCTCGATACAGCAAGCACCGCCGCAGGCTTCGAGGTCGCAGCAGAAATGTTCGGTGAGAATATCGGGCGAAAGCAATACATCGCCCACTTGAAGAATGGGAAGCATGAGTAGGTTAGTCTATGAATGAAAGGAAAAAGTCTGTAAAAGTGAGGGTAAGTCTGTGAATATGCAAGAGCAGATGCTCACCTCTAAAGACGAAACGAAGAGAAAGCCGCACTGGAGTAGTAAATCTTCAGCAATCAGGATTTACCACTGGATGGGTGCAAGACCATGCTGCACCAAATAAGCATTGGTTTGCGAGAAATGATGCAAGCCGAAGAAAGCCCCACCGTGATTTAATGCCATAGGAGACGGATGCGCAGCGGTGAGCACGAGATGACGTTGCGTGTCGATGTTCTTCGCCTTCTCCTGAGCTTTGCGCCCCCAAAGGAGGAAGACCACATGATCTCGACCACGATTCACCCTATCGATGACAGCATCGGTGAATTGTTCCCAGCCTTTGCCAAAGTGCGAACCTGGTTTGCCTTCGCGCACGGTGAGGGTGCTGTTGAGCAAAAGCACTCCCTGCTCTGCCCAATGACGCAAACTACCATCTGTAGCGATAGGTTGTTGCAGATCATCCGCCACTTCCTTAAAGATATTGCGCAACGAAGGCGGGATTCTCACTCCTGATGCCACCGAAAAACAGAGTCCCTCTGCCTGTCCTGCCCCATGATAGGGGTCTTGTCCGATGATGACCACCTTTACTTGATCAAAAGGACAAAGATCGAAGGCAGCAAAGATTTGCCCTCCAGGAGGATAGCAAGTCGTTTGCGCATATTCTTGGCGCACAAATTCAGTGAGCTGCGCGAAATAAGGGGCTGTAAATTCGTCCGCTAAGGCGTTGCGCCAAGAAGGCTCTATTTTGATCATGCCCATAATGTTAAAGGTTGGAGATTCCTTGCCTACTTTCTCCATGATATATGGTAAAAAGAAGGTGGACTCCGCAACAAACCTGAGCTTGTGCGGAGTCTTTAATTCAGTTGCTCGATGAGATTACTCAAGATAGGTGTAACCATACAAGCCAGCGCGGTAGGTGGAGATAAATTCCTTGCCTTCTTCGACAGAAATCTTACCCTCGTTCACCGCACGTGTCACCCAAGATTCCAGGCGGCGCACCAAGCGTTTGGGATCGTATTGCACATATTCCAGCACATCAGCCACCGTTTCGCCATCAATCGTTTTGTCAATGGTGTAGCCATCGGCATTGACCGAAATGTGCACTGCATTGGTGTCACCGAAGAGATTGTGCATATTACCCAAAATCTCTTGATAAGCACCCACCAAGAAGACACCTATATAATACTTTTCGCCCTGCTTAAAGCGATGGAGCGGAATGTAGTTGGTCTGCTGGTTGTAGTTGACATAGGTGGAAATCTTACCATCACTGTCGCAAGAAATGTCTTGCAAAGAAGCACTCACCGTGGGACGCTCTTCGAGTCGATGAATGGGCATGATGGGGAAGAGTTGGTCGAGTGCCCAGTGGTCGGGAAGAGATTGGAAGAGTGAGAAGTTGCAGAAATATTTTTCCGACATCATCTTATCCAACTTGCGCAATTCGTCGGGAGCGTGCTTTTGGTGGTGCACCAACTCTGCCACTTCCGAACAGATGCTCCAATAGAGGCTTTCGATTTGCGCACGTGTGCGGAGATCCAAGAGTCCGTGACGGAATAATCCAAGTGCTTCTTCGCGAATATCTTCAGCATCATGCCAGTCTTCGAGCATGGATCGCGTGGAGAGCTTGTCCCAAATCTCGGTGAGATCGTGCACCAACTTGTGATCATGCTCTGAAGGATGGAAATCCTCTGCCATGTGCGGTACTTCGGTGGTTTCGAGCACCTCCAAAATCAGCACAGAGTGGTGAGCTGTCAAAGAACGACCACCTTCGGTGATGATATTAGGATGTGGCACCTCGTTTTCGTTGGCAGCTTCGCGGAGAATGTAAACAATGTCGTTGACATATTCCTGCACGGAATAATTCACCGAACTCTCAGAGTTGGACGAGCGTGTACCATCATAGTCCACACCAAGACCACCGCCGCAGTCCACGAAGTCGATGTTGAAGCCCATCTTGCGGAGTTGCACATAATATTGTGCCATCTCGCGAAGCGCAGTACTGATCAAGCGGATTTTAGGAATCTGACTACCGATGTGGAAGTGGATGAGTTGCAAGCAATCTTTCAATCCCTTCTCTTCCAAACGGGTCAATGCCGTGAGCAATTCGGCACTATTCAAGCCAAACTTTGAAGCATCACCACCAGAACTTTCCCACTTACCCGTAGAGCGGCTAGCGAGTTTGATGCGAATACCCAAATTGGGGCGTACGCCCATGCGCTCTGCCACTTGTGCGATGATTTCCAGCTCGTGGAGCTTTTCAATCACCAAGAACACACGCTTACCCATCTTCTGAGCGAGCAACGCCAGTTCGATGAAGTTTTGGTCTTTGTGACCATTGCACACAATCACGGAGTCCGAGTCCATGTTAGTGGCAAGCACCGCATGAAGTTCGGGCTTCGATCCGCACTCCAATCCGAGATTGTATTTTTTACCGTGGGAGATAATTTCCTCTACCACGGGACGCATCTGGTTCACCTTGATGGGATAGACGATGAAATGCTCACCTTTATAGTCATATTCCTTCTCAGCTTGTTCAAAACAAGCGGCGGTCTTCTCGATGCGATTGTCCAAGATATCGGGAAAACGCAAGAGCACAGGAGCTGTGATGTCGCGCTCCGTGAGATCATTCACGATGTCGCAGAGATCAATCTCCACATTATCTTTGCGCGGACGCACAAAAGCGTGACCTTTCTCGTTGATACCGAAATAGTTCACGCCCCATCCTTTGATGTTATACAGTTCTTCGGAGTCTTCAATACGCCATTTTCTCATCGTCTGTCAGTAGTGTTATAGGGGGGAAGTGGGGTTCTTATATAAAATAGGTAGCAGAGCTGCAGCAAATGCCCGTGAGCTAAGCTGAGAGATTGAGTTGTTGGACAATCATCTCCACCACATCTGAGATTTTCTCATACGAGTCGAGAATATCGACATTCACCGTGTGGTGCGCCTTTTGATAATAGGGGCTGCGTTCTTGGAGTTGCTGTCGCACGAAGTGGTCGGTCTCTTCCGGAGTCAAGCCCTGGAGCAGGGGGCGCGTGCCTTTGCTCACCTTCAGATGCGCAAGAATGGTTTCTGGTTGCGCTTCGAGGTAGATGGTTTGCGCCACTTCGTTCATGAATTCCATGTTGTCGAAGCGTGTGGGAGTACCCCCACCGCAAGCGAGCACGATGTTTTCAAACTCAGCCACCTCACGGAGCATGCGACGCTCCAAGTCACGGAAACGTTCTTCGCCTTCTTCGGCAAAGATGACTGGAATCTTCTTGTGGAATCGTTCCTCGATATACCAGTCCAAATCGTAAAATCCGCAGTTTAGTCGTTTAGCGAGTTGTCGGCCTACGGTGGTTTTACCCACGCACATATAGCCTACGAGCACGATACACTTCATTTGCAGCTACTTTTAGAGGAGGGATACACCTCATTTATTCTTCTGTCTTCGCTTTGGTGCTGCGAGCTTTTGTTGCCTTCTTGGTGGTCGAAGTTGTCTTCTTTGCCTTTGTCGCAGACTTTGTGGTCTTTGACGCAGTCTTACTTGTAGTCTTGGCAGTCTTCGACGACGTTTTCGCCGCCTTCTTAGGTGCTTTTTCGCCTTCGGCTTCGATCATCTTCATGCACTCTTCGAGCGTGAGTGAAGCCGCCTCAGCATGGCGATCTTTGGGAATGCGATAGTTATTGCCTTTATATTTGATATAAGGGCCATAACGTCCGTTGAGCACCTCCAATTCGGGTTCTTCGTCAAAGGAGCGAAGATGGTTGCTCGCATCTTTCGCACGCTTTTCTTCGATCAGTTCGATTGCGCGTTCCAGTGTCACCGACATTGGGTCTTCACCCTTGGGAATCGAGGTGTACTTCTTCGCATGCAGCACATAAGGACCGAAGCGACCTGCGCCAATCGTCACCGTAGTGCCTTCAAATTCTCCCACAGTGCGAGGGAGTTTGAACAATTCGAGTGCTTCTTCCAGAGTGATGGTGGTGATGCTTTGTCCTGTTTTTAGACTTGCAAACTTGGGAGTTTCTTCATCGCCTTCTCCACCACCAATTTGCACCATCGGACCGAAACGACCGATTTTCACACTCACTGAGCGTCCACTCTCAGGCTCTGTGCCGAGATGTCGTTCACCCACGCGAGTTTCGGTGCGTTCTGCCATCACACGATCCACTTGCGGATTGAAAGTTTCGCAGAATGAGCGGATGATATTCGTCCATTCTTCTTCCCCTTCTGCCACGCGGTCGAAGTCGTGTTCCACCTTTGCGGTGAAATTATAGTCCATAAATTCGGGGAAGTGGCTGAGCAAAAAGTCATTCACCACAATACCCGTGTCGGTAGGCACGAGTTTTCCGCGATTGCTGCCGAAGTTTTCGGTGCGCGTCTCTGTGGAGATGTCATTTCCCTCCAAAGTTGCCACAGCGAAGGAGCGAGGTTTTCCTTCGCTTTCTCCCTTCGCCACATATTCGCGCTTTTGAATCGTAGAGATGGTAGGCGCATACGTAGACGGACGTCCGATGCCCAATTCTTCCAACTTGTGCACCAAAGAGGCTTCACTGTAACGTGCAGGAGCTTGCGTGAAACGTTCTTGTGCAGTGATCGTCTGACGCACGAGCAGTTGACCCTCGGTCATGGGAGGAAGCAAACCGCTTTCTTCCGAATCGCCTTCCGATTCTTCCACACTCTCACGATAAAGGCGCAAAAAACCGTCGAATTTCACGACTTCGCCAGTAGCGGCAAACTGATATTCAGAGCCACTTACGCTGATCAGCGCAGTGGTCTTCTCCAACTGTGCATCTGCCATCTGGCTCGCAAGCGTGCGTTTCCAAATCAAGTTGTAGAGTCGGCGTTCCTGTGGCGTACCCGAAATGTCTTCTCTCGACATATCTGTGGGACGAATTGCTTCGTGTGCCTCTTGCGCCCCCTTTGATTTGGTGTGGTAGTTGCGACGTTTGTGATAGTTGGCTCCCATGCGCTCTGCAATCACAGGCTCAGCCGTGTCGAGACAGAGCGTAGAGAGATTCATCGAGTCGGTACGCATATAGGTGATCAATCCCGACTCATAAAGTTTTTGTGCGATGCGCATGGTCGAAGCCACGGCGTAGCCAAATTTGCGGGCTGCTTCTTGTTGCAACGTAGAGGTCGTAAACGGAGGCGCAGGGGTGCGCTTCGTGGGTTTGGTGGTGAGACTCTCGATGCGGAAATCTGCTGTTTTGCAGTTTTCCAAGAAAGCATTCACCTCTTCTATCGTAGCAAAGCGATGGTTCAATTCTGCTTTCAGTGCCACCGTCTGTCCGTTTTCGCCTGGCACACCAAAGAAGGCGGTCACGCGGAAAGCACTTTCAGCTTGGAAAGCCTCAATTTCGCGCTCGCGCTCCACGATGAGCCGCACCGTGACGCTCTGCACACGTCCTGCGGAGAGGTTGCGACGCACCTTTCTCCACAACACGGGAGAGAGGCGGAAGCCAAGCACACGGTCAAGCACGCGACGTGCTTGCTGCGCATCCACGAGATTCAAATCGATGGTGCGCGGATGTGCAATAGCATCGAGGATGGCTGGCTTGGTGATTTCGTGAAAAACGATGCGTCGTGCCGTAGCAGGATCCAATTTCAAGACTTCCGCAAGGTGCCATGAGATGGCTTCTCCCTCGCGGTCCTCATCGGATGCCAACCACACCGTCTCCGCCTTCTTGGCAGCTGCACGAAGTTCGCTCACCACCTTTTGTTTGTCGGCAGGAATTTCGTAGTGCGGCTGGAAGGTGTCGGGGTCCACTCCGTCGTTTTTCTTATCTAGGTCGCGGATATGCCCAAAACTAGACATCACTTTGAAGTCTTCACCCAGGAAGCGTTCGATAGTTTTGGCCTTAGCCGGGCTCTCCACAATGACTAAATTCTTTTGCATAGCATTTTTATTTGCTGCAAAATTACGCCACATAGTGAGATATTACAAGAAAAAAGTGTTTTTTTTGCCCCTTTACTCATCTTTTATATAGAGAAGCGCTATTTCCGCACGCCAAATCCCTCCTTTCTCCCCCCATTTTGAGTGAAAAAATACAGCACGCGTCTTGCGTTTCAAAACTGAAAATCGCAGAAGACACGTGCTGTTTTGCACTCGATTGAAAAAGGAAATTTCAGAAACGACCGTGCAAGCTCGGAGAATATATCAACTGAATTTTGCTTTGCTCCGAGGAGAGGTCATTGTTTAGCGAAAAGCCACGGCATAGGGTTCAATGCCAACCACCGAACGATTGAGCAAATCACCTTTGGGGGTGTAGGTGTAGAGATAACCTGGTGAAGTGTATTTAACTTTGGCATCGAGCGAACCGCGAGAGGTCACAAGCACGCGACCTGTGCGAGGATGCACATTGATGGCGATGGGATCGAGAGGCAAATTCTTCTGTGCAAACTTTTCCACGAGCACCTTACCCGTACGCGTTTCGAGCACATCCCACTGCACATCCACTTCGCCGGTTTTCCAGTCGGTAGTGCTATTGATCACATAGAGGGAGTGACGATGTGCCGCAGCCAAATTACCCTTGGCAAAGACGCTCACCTTCTCTTCGTTGTCCACCTTCCACACCTTAGCAGGAATCTGAGCATAATCGCCCATGCACACCACAAAGAGATTGCCGTCTTCGTCCATCGTCATCTGAGTGGGATTCACGCCCTCCCAAGTGATGGTGGTTTGGATGCGACCATTTTCGAGAGTGGCAGGCTCTGTGGCTTGGAGTCTCACTTCACCCACCTTGCGGAAGCGCGCCAAGTCAATTTTGTCAAGACGCTTGCCATTTTTTGCACCATTTTTCAGGTTGTAACCATCGCTGATGCTCACATAGAGCACGCCTTTGCGCACCATCAAATCCACAGGGTTAGGACCTACTTCTACTTGTTGTTTGGCTTGCAAATCGAGGGTGTCGATTTTCGTCACACGACCCGTATTGTTCGCCACATAGACGTGGCCTCCATGAGCTGCAAGTCCCTGAGGTTGAGGGGTGCTGATGGTACGAATCAGCTTGTGCGTTTTCGCATCTATCACTTGTACAGCGTTTGATCCATGCAAAGTCACATAGAGTTTTGAACCATAGACCACACCGTCTTGTGGACCGGCGCCCAACGAACGACCATTGACCGTGCTGAACACGCTATTGCTCAGCACATTGGTTTCCCAGTCGAAGAACGAATAACTGCCATCAATCTTGGCATATTGGTTACCTTGGTTGAGAATGAACACACCTTCGCCCAATGCCGTCGCAGGGGAGGGAGTAAATTCGGGAGTTTCGTTGTCCGAACACGCTGCGAAACTCAGGGCAGCCACAAAAAGGGCAGCATAGAATTTGAATTGTTTCATTAAAACTTTGTTTGTGAGAATAATATGCAATAAGTCTTTGTTTGGTTTTCAGGGAACACTCTTTCCCTTTCCTACTCATCGGTAGAGAACAGAATGGACTAAAACGTCCAGGTGTTGCGCCACATCACGCTACACCCGGGAAGGGGGTAACCACGCACTAGTTCGTAGTGGGTATTGGTGAGATTGTTGATCACCCATTGGATGTGCCATCTACATGCCCCCAACCGAAAAGTACGCCCAACTGCAGTGTGTAGTGTGGTATAAGGAGCCAAGCGCGCTGATTTCCAATGGTTGGCAGTGGCATGGCGAGCAGAAGAAAAGTCGCTAGTGAGCGAAAAATCGCACCAAGGATTACTCCAGACAAGAGCTAGATGCGCGGTCAACTCGGGGATATAGGGCAACTGCAGCCCATAAGTAGCTGCCCCACGTTGGCTTTCGTCGGTGACGCGCTGGAAAGAGGCATTGCCCGACAGCTCTAGGGTATGGCGCGAAGCGCATTTCGCCCAGATATGCCCCGAAAGGTCCACTCCAACAGCACGCACACGGTCTAGATTGGTGGTGCGCCAAACGGTTTGGTTGGCAGGAATGCCCAAGATACGATCCAACACTCGATTGTGATAGACATCGACACTGCCTTGCCAGACAAAGGTAGACGAAGTGGGACGACTTTCAACCGACAAACCTACAGAAAACTGCTGTGTAAGCTCGGGACGCAAGTTAGCATTGCCATAGTGGTGGTAGTAGTTTTCGGTAAAACTCGGCATGCGGAAGAGGGTTTGTGCCACACCACGCAGTGTGCCGCGTGTGGAAGACGACTGCCAGAGTTGCTGGGCAACTGCGAGGCTCCACGTCCACGAATGCGCATCGGTGGCAACAGCTGTGGACTCCCACGGCAGCAAGGGGGAAGCGTTCTCCATGCGCCCTTGCACAGTGTGTAAGAAGTCGTGACGCAAGCCGCGCAAGGTGAACATCGTGGTGCGACGCACATAACGAAGCGAGAGACTCTGCTGCAACGCGGTGCGTGCCACGCAATCGAAGCGTGCCATATTGCTGCGCAAGGTGGTGTGGGTGGCATCGACGGCATAAGCCACCTGCCACGAGGGGGAAAGATCATAGCGTGCCCCAAGTGTGCTCCAGAGTTCGTGCTCACGATAATGCTCTTCGCGCACTGCATCGGGGTATTCCTCGCCGTGGTCGACATATTGCAGTCGATGCGCAGCATATTGCCCTGCCCACTGCCACGCCCAACGCTCACCATGAGCGGCATGCGAGGCTTGAAGTGCCGAGCGCTCAGTGCGCCAATCTTCGCCTTCGGGGGTGGTGTAGAGCGTCACTGCTCCGGGAAGTCTTTGCACGTGGTGCTGATGATGCCATCGCAGTTGGGTGCTGTGCTGTGGGGTTTGCCAGAGCCAATGTGCGCTCCCCTGCCATCGAGTCCATGGACTGCGAGGACGGCGCCCATATTCATAGCCTTCACCATTAGTGATGCGATAGGGGAAATCATTGTCGGCACGAGCATAACTGCCATGCGCTTCGAGAGCATGGGCTCCGATGCGATGATGTGTAGCGCCATCGACAGCGATTTGTCCAAAACTGCCCCACTCCACTCCTAGACGCGGCGAGGAGGTGGCAGAACGGAGGGCGAGATGCGCGGTGCCAAGGGTGCGCACACTCGTGAGCAAAGCGGGAGCATCGGCTATCGTCCATTGCAGTTGCGACATATCGTTCAATCGAAACCGCCCCACATCGACAGCTCCAGTGGTGAAGTCGGTGACAGGAAATCCATCGAGGGTAACCACGGTGTGTGCTGCCCCAAGTCCGCGGGCAGCCAAACTGACGAGTGCCCCCGCCCCACCATAGTCGCGCAGTTGCACACCGGGCAAACTCCGCAAGGCTTCGGAGAGTTGGGTAGCGCCTTGTCGCTGCCAGTCACGATGATCCATCCCCCATTGCTGGTGGGTCGCCATCTGTTGCGATGGGCTAACCGCAGTCGTCACTTCCACCGGAGATAGTTGCCGGAGAGTATCTCTCCCTTCGAGCGGAGAGGAGGGGGACAACAGAGAAAGTAGACTTAGAAGGATGGACAACATGGGCGCAAAGTTACAAATTATGGACAGGCTTCTTGCATGAGCCTTCATAATTATAGTGATAGAAAACCAACGAAAATGATGTAAATCGACAAAAAACCGACAAAAAAACTTTGCATCCACCGCTTTTTGTAATACCTACCTATCAAATAAGTACACAAAACTACATTTTATCGCCCATGGCACAACCTCCACATTCGATTTATCCCCCAATCGCACCAGCTTTTCTGAGAGAAAAGCCTCAGGCATTGAGGAAGTTTTTCATACATCATGGCAAAATCATTCACACATTAGAGCATTCACTCAGACTTTCGGAAGTTTCTCCCACATTGGGGCATACTCTGTCGATGGTCGTTTCCTGAGAAATCTCCACTTACAGTTTCAGAACCCTGCGTTTTTTATTTTCTCTCATTTTACTTCGTTTTGCCCTGCTGTGGCTTTCAGGCTAGTTTTTCCTACGATGACACATGGATGCTCAACAGATGTTGACCACCCTGCTTCCCCTCGCGCGACGCGCGCGCCTTCCCTGGGATTTTGCTGTTTTTGCTTTCACTACTCAAGCCCCCCTTATGGAAGTTTCTCTCACTACTGGTACAGAAGAATAGGTGCCTCCTTCCTCTGCCACTGAAAGTTCGTCGGTCCCCCACTACATTGCAATAATTTCTGTCGTCACTTCCCTTCATTTCGATATCGTTTTTCTGCCGTCGCTATCGTCATTACAGAGCCACTTTTCCCAGAGTTAAACAGTTCTGCAGGACTTGTCAACACAGCACATTGACCTAGGCGAATTTTGCAACAAGAAATAAGCCATAAGGTACTTTTTGCACACATTTTATTTTGAGCAACTATCACTGACAATCAATAGATTAGATTTCATTCCCTAAAGTAATCTTTCAAAGTATCAAAAAAAAGAGAGAAATAGAGGATAAAAGTGCAGAGAAATTAGTAACTTTGCTTGCTACTATAAGACTATCACAACGAAATGCATACAATCTGTCCCACATATCACGTTCCTGTGCTGCTCCATCCCACTGTAGATGGCCTCAACATGCGTCCTGATGGCGTGTACATCGACGCCACTTTTGGTGGTGGTGGACATAGTCGCGAGATCCTTGCTCGTCTGGGTGAAAATGGTCGTCTCTTTAGTTTTGACCAAGACGCAGACGCAGTGGCAAATGTGCCAGAACACGAAGAACGTCTGACCTTTGTAGCAAGTAACTTCCGCTTCCTCTCACGATGGATGAGATTTTATGACCAAGTGGGCAAAGTGGATGGGGTGTTGGCTGACCTCGGTGTGTCGAGCCACCACTTCGACGCGGAAGAACGCGGCTTTTCGTTCAGATTTGATGCTCCCCTCGACATGCGCATGAACGTGCGCGGTGGCAACACTGCAGCCCAGGTGCTCAACACTGCCACAGAAGAGCAACTGGCAAAGGTGTTTCAGATTTATGGAGAACTGAAAAATGGTCGTCGACTGGCAGCGGCGGTAGTGAAACAGCGCGGAGAACGCGCCTTCAGCACTATCAATGATTTGCTGCAAGTGGTGCAACCGCTCATGCCTCGCGATCGTGAGAAGAAAGACTTGGCAAAGGTGTTTCAAGCTCTGCGCATCGAAGTGAACCACGAAATGGACGCGCTGGAAGAGATGTTGCAAGCGGCACTCCGCGTGCTGCGCCCTGGCGGACGTCTTTCGGTGCTGACCTATCATAGTCTAGAAGACCGCATGGTGAAAAACTTCATGCGTTCGGGTAACATTGCGGGCAAGGTGGAACAAGATTTTTATGGAAACCGCCTTTCGCCTCTGCGCCCCGTAAACAACAAGGTGATTATCCCCTCTGAAGAGGAGCAACTGGCTAACCCACGTAGCCGAAGTGCAAAACTCCGCATCGCTGAAAAACTATAAGACCCTCCCTTTCTTCTTCACCCACAAAGATTTGGAGTTTTGACCCTCGACAAAAATCCTATGAAAGAAGTTGATTTCGACATCATCGTTCCCGAAGACGAACCTCAAGTGGCACCCCTAGAGGCGGAAACCACTGAAGACAATGCTGAAACTGCCCTAGAAGAAGCACCAGCAGAAGAAGATTCGTCAAAACAATCTGGGAAAGACACAAAAAAAGGACACTCCAACGAGGAGTGCCCTGAAGAAGTGCGCGCACAAAGTTGGCGCCAGTGGATTATTGATGATGATGTGAAGTTTGACAAACAGGTGCTGAAAGATTTGGTGCAAGGCATTTCGTTCCTCTCCTTCCTGCGACGCAACTGGTTTTTTGTGGTGATAATCATGATTTTCTTCATCGCCTATGTGAGTTTGGGATATCACCATCGCAACTTAATGATTGAGAACGACAAACTCAACAAGGAACTACTAGACCGCCGCTATAAAGCCTTGACCCGCTCGAGTGAACTGCGCGAACGCACACTGGGTTCTAAGATTGAAAGCCAACTGCAAGACTCCACAATCCAGGCTTCCACGGATGCTCCCTTTGAGTTGCCCGTTACTGATGATGAATAAACTGTGTGAACGGATGTTGCCTATCCCCGTTCTCATTGAAGTCCCGCGTTTCTCGCCACTACTTCTCCCTCCCCCCAACCGATTTATAGCTCGCACAGAGTCTTATGCCTACAAAAATCCCCCAAAATATAATCAAATTGGCCTTTCAGCGCTATTGTGTTGTCTTGGCTTTGTTTGTCGTCGCTAGTCTCATCATACTGGGGAAGACGGCATACATCATGTTCGTGCAACATGACTATTGGATGGCTGTGAGCACGAAGTTTGAAAGCCGTTTCAAACCCCTGGCAGCGACACGCGGCAACATTCTTTCGGCAGATGGACAAGTGCTGGCGACTTCTTTGCCCGAATATCGTCTTTATCTCGACCCTATGTCGTGGGAACCTGACTCGGCACGACGCGTGAAAGACCAAATCATTCGCGACTCTATCCTCACCACCAAGATGGACAGCATGCTCACAGGCATGAAACGCATCATCCCTGACCTGGATATTGAAAAAACACGCGCTGCCATCCTCAAAGGACGCGCAAAACAGAGTCACAATATCTCACTCTATCCCAAACGAGTGACGTATATCCAACTGACGGAACTGAAGAAAGTGCCGCTGCTCAATCTTCCCATTGGACAGAGCGGATTTACCACAGAGGAATTCCGCCGCCGCAAAAATCCTTATGGCCGTTTGGCAATTCGCACGATTGGTAATCTGCGCAGCGAAAACGACGAAGCGCTCAATGGTCTGGAGTTAGCTTTTGACTCCGTGTTGAGCGGAAAACCCGGCGTATACCATCGCCAAAAAGTGGCGAACAGATACATCAATCTCGTGGACACCCCTGCCGTGGATGGCTGCGATGTAGTGACGACTATCGATGTGGGCATGCAGGACTTGACCGAAAAGGTGCTGGGCAACCAGTTGCGCGCTATCGGTGCTCGAGCAGGTATGTGTATTCTCATGGAGGTGCAAACCGGTAACGTGAAAGCAATTTCTTCCCTCTCACGTCTTGAAAATGGAAACTACGCCGAAATTGATCCGCGCGCAGTGACAAATATGATGGAACCAGGGTCGGTGTTCAAACCAATGTCATTTATGGTGGCAATGGACGATGGTAAAATCAACATGAACACCACCTGCAACACAGGAAACGGTATTCGCGAGATGCACGGACGCAAGATGCGCGACTCCGACTGGCGAAAAGGTGGAAATGGTGTGCTCACCGTGCCAGAAATCATCAAGAAATCGTCAAATGTGGGGGTGAGTACGCTCATTGACAACGCTTATGCGAGCAATCCCGACCAATTTGTATCTGGACTACAGCGCATCGGTATTATGGAGGATCTTCACATCCCTATCCCAGGCTACAAAAAACCTCGCATTCGCTATCGTAGAGACAACCCCGATCGCTGGTATGGCACCACCTTGCCTTGGATGAGCATCGGATATGAAACACAAATTCCGCCCATCTCTACCCTCACGTTCTATAATGGTGTAGCGAATGGCGGAAAACTTGTCGCCCCCCGCTTCGTGACAGAGGTGCGTCGTGGCGATGAAGTGGTACAAAAATATCCCACTGTGGTGTTGCGCGAACGAATGTGCAAGCCAGATGTGCTACGCAATATCCAAATCTGTCTAGAAGGTGTGGTGGGCAAGAACACGGGTACGGGTAAACTGGCTTACTCTAAGTACTTTGCCGTAGCCGGTAAGACGGGTACGGCACAGATCTGGAGCAAAGGCGGCTTTGCCTCCAACTACCTCGTGAGCTTCGCAGGATATTTCCCTGCCGATCGCCCACAATATTCGATGATTGTCTGCATCGAGAAGGGTGCCCCAGCGTATGGGGGTATCCACTGCTGCCCAGTGTTTAAAAAGGTGGCAGAAGGTGTGATGGCAAAAAATCGAAAAACGGACTACAAAGCTGCGATTGACACTACAGCCCTTCGCACTGTTCCCCCGATGATGCAAAATGGTAATTTGGTGATGCTCAGTCAAGTGCTTAACGAACTGCGAGTGCCTCACCGCAACAACTATCGCACGTCAGAAGGTCTCGCATGGGGTGCGCCAACTCACCAAGGCACTATCACGCTCAACAATGAAACGACGTCCAAAGGACTGCCTTCTGTCATCGGATATGGCTTGCGCGATGCCGTTTATCGCCTAGAACGTATGGGCGTGAGGGTGAAAGTCACCGGCATGGGACGTGTGGTGGCACAAAGTCTCCCAGCAGGGACTCCCATCAAACCAGGAATGGTGGTGAAAATTGCGCTCTCGATGGAGCACAAAATCCCTGAAGACTGGAAAGAATCGGAGGAAATGTCTGCTTCCGTGGAGAGTGCAACCTCCGCGTCTGAGCAACCTTCTCCTCCCAATGAAGAAGTGACTCCACAAAAGAAGTCCACGACACCGACTGTTGTCTCCTCTGAGAAAAAGACGGAGAAAAGAGCTGAAAAGATGGACACTTCTACAGAAAAGAAGAAAGAAGCCTCTGCTACTAACAAGGAGCCAGCTTCCAACAAAAAAGACGCTTCCAAAAAGTCGCAGTCTTCAACCGACAAGAAAGAATCCTCATCATCTGATAAGGGAGATAAAGCAAAGAAAAAGGAGGATTCCTCCAAAAAGAAGGAAGATTCTCCCAAGAAAAAAGACTCCTCGTCTGAGAAAAAGGGAGAGGTTAAGTCGAAGTCCTCTACAAAAACGGAAGAGTCGAAGAAAAAGGAGAAACCGAAAAAGGACGACAAGACGACCAAGAAGGAAGAAAAGTCTTCCAAAAAGCAGGAAACTCCCAAGAAAAAAGACACTTCCTCCAAGGACAAAAAGGAGACAGCTGCGGTAAAGAAAGAAAGCACTCCCAAGAAGAAAGAGGATGTGCCGAAAAAGAAGGACAACTCTTCCAAATCTAAGGCTACTGCTACTGGAAAGAAGAACGACACTTCTAAGAAATCCAATAAAAAACAAGCATAACGTGCTCACGCACGAAACCCCAATATAGAACTCAGCATCCATGATTCTAAAAGAAATTCTTAGCCATGTGGAGATGCTCGACAGCCATGGCGACTTAAACTGCGACATCAGCGGCATCGACATTGACTCTCGTCAAGTCTCAGAAAATCATCTCTTTGTTGCCGTCAAGGGCACACAAACAGATGGTCACGCTTTCATCGAAAAAGCTGTGGCACAAGGTGCACGCGCTGTGGTGGTGTGCGAAGATTTCCCCACAAATATGCCCGAAAATGTGACCTTTGTTCGTGTTGCCAACACCGAACAAGTGGTGGGCGTCCTCGCAACTACTTTCTATGGCGACCCCACAGGAAGATTCGTCAATGATTCCTCCACTTCTGCATCCGATGTGGCGCAAAACGTAGCAACTGCAGAGGGAGAGACGACTCAAAAAGCACCTTTGAAACTCGTGGGAGTTACGGGCACCAATGGTAAAACGACCATCGCCACGGTGCTCTATCAACTCTTCCGCGGACTTGGTTACAAAGTTGGACTTGTGTCTACCGTGTGCAACTACATCGACGACCGAGCTGTGGAAGCCACTCACACCACTCCCGACCCAATCTCACTCAACAAGCTCCTTGCCGACATGGTGGAAGCTGGGTGCGAATACGCTTTCATGGAATGTTCTTCCCACTCCATCCACCAACATCGCATTGAAGGACTGAAATTTGTGGGAGGTATTTTCACCAATCTCACTCGCGACCACTTGGATTATCACAAAACCTTTGAGAACTATCGCGATGCGAAAAAGATGTTCTTCGATGGTTTGGACAAATCTGCCTTCGCCATCACCAATCTCGACGATCGCAATGGCGCAGTGATGGTACAAAACTGCAAAGCTCAAGTGCGCACTTATAGCACACGCAGCATGGCAGACTACAAAGGTCGTATTGTGGAGGAAAGCATCGAAGGCATGCTGCTCGACATCAACGGCAGCGAAGTGAGCGTACCTTTTGTGGGGCGTTTCAACGTGAGCAACCTCCTCGGGGTCTATGGTGCTGCCGTGATGTTGGGAGAAGATTCAGCCGAAGTACTTCGCGTACTCTCCACCCTTCGCCCTGTCAATGGTCGTTTTGAAGCCATCCGCTCCCCAAAAGGTTGCAGCGCCGTAATCGACTACGCTCACACGCCCGATGCTCTTGAGAATGTTCTCACCGCTATTCAAGAGATTGTGAACGGCAAAGGACAAATCATCACTGTCTGTGGTGCTGGTGGCAACCGCGACAAGGGCAAACGTCCGCTCATGGCGCAAGAAGCTGCAAAACGCTCCGATCGCGTCATCATCACCTCCGACAACCCTCGTTTTGAACGTCCAGAAGACATCATTGCCGACATGCTTGCAGGTTTAGATGAAGCCGCACGTGCCAAGACACTTGCCATCACCGACCGCCGCGAAGCCATCCGCACTGCTGCAGCTTTGGCACAAGCAGGCGATGTCATCCTCGTGGCAGGTAAGGGACACGAACCTTATCAAGAAATCGAAGGTGTGAAGCACCATTTCGACGACCACGAAGAAGTGCGTTCCGCCTTTGGCATCGCCTAAACACCCACTTTCCATCACCCCTTACCCTAACGTGCATCCCATCTCCCGATGCACCTCAATTTATAGTATAGGACAATGCTCTACTATCTCTTTCGTTTTCTCGGACAATTTGGCATCCCAGGTGCTTCCATCTGGGGATACATCTCCTTCCGCGCCTTGTTGGCACTGATGCTCGGCCTCATCATCTCCATGTGGTTTGGCGAGCGATTCATCCGCTATATGCGCCGCCGCAACATCGGCGAGACCGCACGTGATGCCAGCATCGACCCCTTTGGTGAAAAGAAAGTTGGTGTTCCTTCCATGGGAGGTATCATCATCATTGTCGCCATCCTCGTGCCCACTCTCCTCCTCGGACGACTGCGCAACATCTACACCATCCTCATGATTGTCACCACTCTGTGGTTTGGACTTCTCGGTTTCTTAGATGACTACATCAAAATTTTCAAGAAAAATAAAGACGGCTTGGCAGGAAAGTGGAAAATCTTAGGACAAGTCGTCATGGGGCTAGTGGTGGGTCTCACCCTCTACCTCAGTCCCGATGCAGTGATTCGCGAAAATGTGGAGCGCGGCCGCGTGGGCGACAAAGTGGAAATTGTGCACAAGAGCGAAGCCGTGAAGAGCACCAAGACCACCATCCCCTTCTTCAAGAACAACTATCTCGACTATGCCGACATCGTCGGTTTTGTTGGAGAACACAAACAAGCCGCTGGCTGGATTGTCTTCGTATTGATGGTGATTCTCGTCACCACCGCAGTGTCCAATGGTGCTAACCTCAACGACGGAATGGACGGAATGACGGCAGGAAATAGCGCCTTCATCTGTATTGCGCTCGGCATATTAGCCTATGTGTCGAGCCACATCGAATACGCCTCCTATCTCAACATCATGTTTGTGCCTGGCTCCCAAGAGTTAGTGGTCTTCATCTGCGCCATGGTGGGAGCCCTCATCGGATTTTTGTGGTACAATGCCTATCCAGCGCAGGTGTTTATGGGCGACACAGGCTCGCTCACCATCGGAGGTATCATAGCTGTCTTTGCCATCATCATCCACAAAGAACTCCTCATTCCCATCCTCTGTGGCATCTTCTTCATCGAAAGTCTGAGTGTCATCGTCCAGACTCAGGTGTTCAAGTTCTTCAAGCGCAAGGGCAAACGCGTCCGTGTGTTCAAGAGCACTCCCATCCACGACACCTTCCGACGTCTCGACAGCCAGCTCGACCCCACTTCCCAATACATCTTCCGCAACTGGCCCCGTGGTGCTTGGCATGAATCGAAAATCACCGTGCGTTTCTGGATTACCACCATCCTCCTAGCCGCACTCACCATCATCACCCTCAAGATTCGATAACTCTCTCCCTGCAAACCCCTTCAAACTATGAAACTTGCTGTCCTCGGTGCCGCCGAAAGTGGTGTTGGTGCCGCCATCCTCGCCCAACAAAAGGGGTATGATGTCTTTGTCTCCGACATGGGCACCATTCGTCCACACTACAAAGAGATGCTCGATGCCCACCACCTCGCGTGGGAAGAAGGCAAACACACGCCCGAACACCTCCTCGATGCCGATGAGGTGGTGAAGAGCCCCGGCATCCCCGACGATGCCCCTATGGTAGTGGCACTGCGAGAGAAGAATATCCCCATCCTCTCCGAACTCGAGTTTGCCGCGCGCTACACCAATGCCAAGATGCTCTGCATCACTGGTTCAAATGGCAAAACCACCACAACGTCACTCATCTATTATATCCTCGAATCAGCAGGTTTCAACGTAGGATTGGCAGGCAACATCGGACGTTCGCTCGCACTCCAGGTGGCAGAAATCGAAGAGAAGGGCGATCGCGACTGGTATGTATTGGAAATCTCTTCTTTCCAACTCGACAATATGTACGACTTCCGTGCCAACATTGCCGTGTTGCTCAACATCACCCCCGACCACCTCGACCGCTACAACTTTGAAATGATGCGCTACGTTCGCTCTAAAATGCGCATCACCCAAAACCAAACTGCCGACGACTGCTTCATCTATTGGGCAGACGATGAATATATCCCTAGCCAGCTTGCAGCGCACAACCACGGACAACGTATGTTACCCTTTGCCGATCACAAACACGAAGGCATCGTGGGCTACGGACAGGGCGAAAGCGGCAACGACTCTTACGGATTTGCCGAAGGTGCGCAACTCAAGATTGAACAACCTCGTCCCTTTGAAATCGCCCTCTCACAACTCTCCTTACCAGGCAAGCACAATCTCCGCAACTGCCTCTCGGCTGCTCTTGCTGCCCTCGCTGCTGGTGTGGATGAAACCACCCTCACACGCTGCTTGAGCGACTTCTCGGGCGTGCCACATCGCCTAGAACGCGTGGGCACCTTCCAGGGAGTGCACTATATCAACGACTCCAAAGCCACCAATGTCGATGCTTGCTTCGTAGCACTCGACGCACAAACCACCCCTGTAGTACTCATCGTGGGCGGACTCGACAAGGGCAACGACTACTCCACCCTTTTCCCCCTCATCACCAGCAAGTGCCGCGCGCTCGTCTTCCTAGGAGCCAACAATGCTCCCTTGCACGAAGTCTTCGACACCCTCTGTGCGGAACACAGCATCGCCATTGCCGACACCGGATCCATGAAAGACTGTGTGGCAGCCTGCGCCAAGTTGGCTCAAGAGGGTGACACCGTGCTCCTCTCACCCTGTTGCGCTTCCTTCGATCTCTTCAAAAATATGGGAGATCGCGGCGATCAATTCAAAAACCTCGTACGTCAACGCTAAACTCCCTTTTCATGAAGCTCCAATTATTACATGGCGACAAAGTCATCTGGGCCATTTTCTTCATGCTCTGCATCGTTTCTGTTGTAGAGGTGTCCAGTGCAGCGTCCTATCTCGTATTGAAGGAAGGAAGTTTTGCAAAACCCATTATCCAGCAAGCTATCTTTGTTCTGATGGCAATAGTTACCGCATGGTTACTTCACCTGCTCCCTTGCCGCATCTACAAAGCAGTTATGATCTTTGGCAATCTCATCTGTGTTCCTCTGCTCGCATATGCACTATTAAATGGACAAATGCTCAACAATGGCGCACGATGGGTAAGTTTTTTCGGTCTCTTCAACTTCCAGCCTTCAGAACTATCAAAGGGTGTACTGGTCATTACGGCAGCTGCCATTATCGCCAGTTCGCTTAAAACGAACAAGAAAGGTGATGGCGAAATCTCCAAGGGGGCTTTCTACAGCATCGTAGGAATAACCTGCCTTCACTGTGGACTCATTGTCTCACAAAACTTCTCGACAGCTGCCATTATCTTTCTCGCCATCAATTCCATGTTCATTTTCTTTCGTCCACCGCGTAAAGCGATGATGAAACTATATGGATTTCTTGCCATCATTTTTGCTGTTGCAGTGATGGTCATCAGTCTTCTCCCCAAAGACCCAAATGCAGCAATTTATCAAAATTCCTACATGCAGCGTGTCACCACTTGGCGCTCTCGTGTTTCGAGTGACAAGAAGATTGTGATGACTCCCGACCCAAAAGACTTTGAAGTCACCGATGGCAATCGACAAGTCGTCAATGCTCGCATTGCTGTAGCGCGTTCCCATGGCACCGGCGTACTCCCGGGACGTTCCATCCAGCGCGACTATCTCTCCGCTGCTTATTCCGACTTCATCTTCGCCATCGTTGCCGAAGAGCTCGGGCTTGCCGGATGTTTGTTAGTCATCGTCCTCTACTTATGGCTACTCTATCGCTGTGGACGCATCGCCACCCAATCTAGTAGGATATTCCCTGCGGCTGTAGCCATGGGATTTGGCATGATGGTTGTCGGACAAGCCATGATCAACATGGCGGTGGCAGTGGGGCTTGGTCCCGTCACTGGTCAACCCCTACCCCTCATCTCCAAGGGAGGCACCTCCACCATCATCACAGGAGCCTACATTGGCATCATCCTCTCAGCCAGCCGCGCCATCAGACGCAAAGACCTCCAGGATACGCAAGTTATCACAGAAGCTCCTAATGCCATCACGGCAGAAGAATTCACCAAAGAATAACTCTATTCAGCACCAAACATGAAGCAAGTCCTTCTCTTTCTCCTGCTCCTGATCGCTTCCCACACATTTGCCCAGTCGCCTAGCCTCACCGCTCCATTGGAACAAGACATTGAGGTAGAGTTCAAAACCACCATGGGCGACTTCCGCGTGCGTCTATTTCGCGACACCCCCATCCATTCGCGTCATTTCGCTCAACTCGTGCGCGAAGGCTACTACGATGGCTTGCTCTTCCATCGTGTCATCCGCAATTTCATGATTCAAGCAGGTGATTCTACCTCACGCCACGCACAACCCGGACAAATGTTGGGAGAAGCCGACCGCGGCTACACCCTCGCTCCCGAGTTTCGCACCCCCACTCACTACCATCGTCGTGGTGCCTTGGCAGCAGCACGCGAAAGTGGCGATGTGAATCCAGGTCGCCGTAGCAGCGCCACACAGTTTTATGTGGTCTGGGGCAAACGCTGGACACCCAACGAGCTTGCCAACGTGCGTGAGCATGTGGATGCAGAAACGGGCGAAAATGGGCTCATCACCGACAACATGGCGCTCGACTACTACACGCGCGGTGGTTCTCCTCACCTCGATGGACAATACACCGTCTTTGGTGAAGTGCTCACGGGACTTGAGGTCATCGAGAAGATTCAAGGAGTCAACACCGACCGCAACGACCGCCCTCGCGTTGATGTGCGCATCATCTCCGCACGCATCGTCAATCCCACACAACCTTAGATCTGCGCAACCTTAGCTCACCCCTCGGAACGACCTCCCCACTTCCGTTCCTCTCATCATTTGTTTTCCACTCTTTGTGTCACGCCCCCTAATCATATAGGGGAAGAAAAGGGCACAAAGAGTGGAAAATTGCTAAAAAAGTGACGAATTTTCTTTGCCCACCCACATTTTCGCAAAGTAGACTTGTCAAAACAAGCAGAAACGACACAAATTTCTTGTGTTCGATGGAGAACACCTTCCTCAACTGCTTGCTCGTTTTCGCTCCTAACGACAACCACCATTTTTAGCTCGTTTTCAACCGTCATTTTCCTCGCGTACGCGCGCGCATCCCTGGAGATTTCGCATTTTTGCTTTCACAACCTTCACCGCCCCTACATTAAATGGACAATTTGACTTCTATTCACATCCACACAAAAACACAAGTAGAAAATGCCGGATTCTCATACTTTTTCTGGATATTTTCCCTCCTTCCAACCTCTTTCTGTTAATTTTTGTCCGAAAACTAGCTGTAATCCACTCTCCTTCAAGCGATTGCGGAGAAATCTGTGAAGGTTGTGAAAGCAAAAAGCGCAAAATTGCTGTAGTGTGCGTGCGCGCGTACGCGTGAGCGGAGCCAATTAACACTCCTTCGCGTTTCCTCTCCAAGACTCTCTCATCAGTCGAAAAGCGCTGGTGCGAGACAGCACAGAAAAACTCCCACGTTTTTCCAAAAATCTCCGACATTTCTTTCAAAATCTCCCACGTTTTTCCCAAAAACTCCGACATTTCTTCAGACTTCTCCGACTTATTTGGGTGACTTACAACGTTAATAAGTAGAGAAAGAGGGTATTTACTCTACTCCGATCAAGGCATGCACTGCCCCCCCAGGTAAGTTAAAGCACAACTACAAGACAACAATGGCATCATACATTCGTTCTAAAACACTAGACTGCGCCATACAGTTTTCCTAATCTTGCCGTTGATGTACTTTAACAAAAAAAAATTGTTGTCAACAATACATTTCGTAAATTCGCCATTATAACTGTAGAATGTACTGTAACAACACTTTTCATGAACTCAATACAACAAGCATTGTTCTATTTTTCTTTAAAACAAGAAAGAAAAATCACCTCGTTTTCAAAATCACCCCAAAGGTTTTTCAATACCCGCTATTTTTGTAGCTGGTTGCTCTCTCTGTGCCTATTAGTTACGTTGGGCATGCCCTCACAACTTTGGGCACAAACAACACCCAGTGCCGTAGAGACCCTGGGTCAAGGAAATTTCTTTGCTGTAGAGCTGACGAAAGAGGTATTCTGCAGTAAGGATGCTGCAATTCGTATAGTACCGAAGAAGGACGTTACCCATCTGACCAACGTGAACTATACGTTGGAAGAGAACTTTGGCAGCCACTTCAAAAATAGAAGTAATACACCAGAGTTTAATGCCCTCAGCGCCGACAACTACACCATCCTTATTACGGCTGTCAACACCACCACAGGATTGCCTTTTGAAGAACGTATCAACTTCGTCGTTCCCACTCCTCCACCCACGCCAGAACGTGACTACGCGGTCAATGATTACTATACCCGCGTCAGCGTGATTGATGTGGCTACAGGTAAGGACCTAAGCACAGGTAAGATAGCGCTGAAGTTGGAAGGAGGTAAAGGACTTGCCACCACCACTATCAGTGTGCAATCCTACACTCCCATGGCAGGATATACACCACTCTATCCTCCTACGCTCAATGTACCCATCAACTTCACCCCAACCGCAGAAGCCAATGTGGTGATGCTGGATGGCGAATACCCCGCCGGTGACTATGTGCTCAACATCTTTGACGGTTGTCTTGGTGTACCACTTCGCTTGAAATTTGACGGAAAGGAACTCCGTGTGCTTTGTCCTCCCTCCAGCGAATTAGACTTTTGTGCTCCGAAGATGTCGATCGACTATAACAGTAGTTGGATTCGTTCATCCTTCCTCTATTTTGAATCCCAAAAGTTAGAATTGTCCTTTGCGCCCATTGGTAAACCCTTCACCCAATGGCACCCCCAGACGGTATATAGCCGCAAATACCCAATTACCACGGCAGAGGCAGAAGCCATTGATGCCGCAGGTGGATACCAAATCGCATTGCGCTACGCGGATCGCCCAGAATATGTTTGTTTAGTGGGTCAGAAGGCTTACTCTAGCAACCTTGTTTTGAAACGAATAGAATGGGCCCCTAACTACATTAGTCATCGTAATTGCATGACATGGTCGGGGTGGTGCCCTTGGTTCATCGTAGAAGGCGCACTCTGTAATGCAGAAATCGTGGTGACCAAGAAAGCTACCGGAGAAGTCGTACGTTCCTTTGATAGCTTAAAGCCTGGGGCAACAACGGAATGGCCCTATAGCATCGACCTTGTGGCTACCGCTAAAGCCAACGGCAAAGTTATTGGTAGCAAAGAGTTCCGTGTGGATCAGGAGCCGCCTTACATCGGATTTAGACCGAATCTGGATGTGTATCAAAGCAAATGCATCGATGTTACCATTTTTTCTGGCAACTTGGGAAATGACTGTTTGCCCGTGCTCCAAATCAAGGACCACAATGGCAATGTCGTCTACAAAGAGCGCATGGCCAGGATAGAAGTTAATGTACCTTGCCTCAATTATGGGGAAGAATACACGGCAGATTTCTTTGAGAACATGACCTCTACGCAACCCATTGCCGTTCCTCAAAAGTTCATCCGCACGCTGCCCACAAAGCTTTTCATGTATGGATATGAGATTGAAATCTGCAATCACGTGATGCGTCCATGGATAGACTGGGAAAAAGGCTATTATGACGGAAGAACAAAGAAATGGCCCGTGGGCTCTGTGTGGCGTTTTGAAGCCGTGGACGTAGACGCCTCTGCTTTACCCTATACCCACATCTATCAGTTTAGTCCTGATGGTTACTTCTATCTTCCCAAGGGTTCCTATCCTCCTGGTAAGTATAAGGTGACTATCGACATGGATCCTACCTCCACCACAGACACACCGCTGGTTTACTACTTCGACTTTGCGGGTGGCTTCCAACGAAAGGATCCTTTGCGCATCGACGTGAGCAACGAATGCACGAACTTTGCCATCACGCCACGAGATGGCACATACACTGAGCCTGTTTATCCAGGCTACAGTGACAATAATGCTAAACAGGTGTATTTGGAGCGTCAGCAACTCGATGGTGGGTGGATTCCGGTGGCGAACCTCGAGCGTGACCAGCCCTATTATACGACGCAAACAGGACACTACCGAGCCTTCGTCGACCTCTGTAGAGACAATATCGTGGAGTTTGACCTCTCCGTGCCTAATCCCAAACTCAAGAACAATAGCACCCTTGCCTACTATTGTGGCAAGGCAGCAGAGACCTCTCCCAACACAGCGGGTACAATTCAGATTGAAGCATATGATGGTACACCTCCCTACAGCTACCATCTCTATGAAATGGACGCTTCTAAGCCTAACAAACTGGGTACGCTGGTGAGTTCGTACACCAACAAGCCCTTAGGTGAACAAGTGGCATTCAGCAATTTGGGCGTGAAAGCCTACATTGTGAAGATAGAAGATGCTTGCCAACAATACTTCTTCTATGAAGACGTGATGCGTCCACTGAAAGACGTGGCACGTGCCTTTGTTAAAAAGGCGGTGGTGTGTCAAGGAGAACCCATAGAATTGTTCACCTACAACATCAAAGACGTGACTTTCCACTGGACGAAAGTGGGTGACCCTTCATTCACTCACCCTGAACAGAACCAACGCACGCTGATGATTCCTCATGCGCAGCAGTCAGACGCTGGTACTTATCAACTGACGGTCATAGACAACAACTGCGACAATGGTAAACCCTTCACCTCGACGGTGCAGGTGCAAGTGCTTCCACAGTTTTCTGCTGCACAACTCAACGCGCAGCAACAAGAAGTGTGTTGGCAAGAACCAATTTCCTTCCAAGTGGCACAGTTTGTAGATGGTCAGGCTCCCTACACCTACCAATGGGAATGGAGTAAGGACAATGGTGCTACCTGGCAAACGATAGTGGGGCAAACTAATCAGCGACTTTCTTTTGTGCCTCCAGCCGTTCCAGACCTCATGCAGGTCTGGGTGCGCTGTCAAGTCACAGATAATTGCGGTTTTGTGGTCACCTCCAACCAGGCTCGTGCGATAATTCATCCTTGCTACGCTCCTGTCAATCCTCAATTAATGAACCGCGCCTTTTAAGCGTAAATAGATAACGCCTCGGACAGACCTAAAGTGGTCTGTCCGAGGCGTTTTTTTTATGATGTCCGGCTCCAGAACCGCGATTGGGGTTAAAGAAGGGAGGGATAGACAAGAGAGAAGGCAGGTGAAAGACACCCTCACTGTGCCTCCACACATGAGAGAGGTATGAAGAGGGTTAGGTTGTGATGAATGAAAAAGGAAGAAAACCCCAAGAGTCTGATGGGGAATGAACGCAGAGGAAGTCGCAATCACTAGCGAATGGTGGTAAACTAAGGCTTGAAGGACTATGAGACCAGCGCTGAGAAGTGCCATAAAACGACACACCAGAAAGTAGCGAGGCTACTTCCTGGTGTGATCGTTCGTCAGTAACGAGCGTTATAGTCATCGTTTTTGTGGGACGAAGAGGGAGAGAGAACTGAAACCAAAGGGTTCAGGAGGGTGTTTTAATAAGCAATTGGCGCGTCAGTCTATCTCGTATCGGTGCTCAAGGTCTTGGCGACACTTGAGGGAGTGTATCGTTGGTAACTGCCATCTTTAGCCCTTCTTGCACTTGGCGGTAGGGATTGTGCTCGGCATCCGTGCTGTCTACACCGTGCGTGGCTTCCACAGCTTGCAAGTTCATGGGGATGCTTGTCGTTTTGTCGATGGCTTCTTCAGCAGTGCCAGCGATGGCAACAAGAAGGGTGACCGCTGCTGCTGCACGCCACAAAGGACGTAGGCGAGCACCGAGGGTCATCTTGATGGCACGCACATGCACCTCGGGCATATCTCCCTTGGCACGAAGGCGAGCAATGAGCTTTTCATCAAACTCTTCACCAAGCACTGCAGGAGCTTTAGACTCTTCGGCTACGAAGCGGAAAAGAGAAGTGTATTGCTGCAAATGACTGGGCACATTGCAATCCGCGAAGAATGCGCGAAGAATGCGTTCTTCGGCTACTGAAGTTTCAGCGGCGAAGTAGCGTTCAATCAATTGTTCAATGTACTTGTAGTTCATAATGAGGAGTTTCTTGTGAGAATTAGAGGTGAAATCTCAGATGGCTGAGCTTTTCTTTGAGTGCTTGTCTGGCGCGGTGTAGGGTTACCTTCACATCGCTTTCGGAAATATCCATCGCCGTTGCCACTTCTTGGTAACTGTGTCCATCGATGTCGCGCAACTGCAAGGCGGTGCGCTGTTTCTCTGGCAGCGTTTCAAAGGTTCGACGCACCAAAGCGAGTCGCTCATCAGCTTCTAATTGAGCATCGGGGAGCGCCGTCGTGTCGGCTGGTGCATCAACATTAGCATCGAGTGCCGCGTGCTGCGCATCTTTGCGTTCTGCGCGGTCGAGGGCTAAATTTCGACAGATAGTCAAGCAGTAGACTTCTAAGTTCTCCACATCCGTGAGCGACTTGCGACGCTCCCAGACACGGACGAGTGTATCTTCCACCACATCTTCAGCTTCGAGGCTGTCGAGGGTGATGCGCTGCGCCAGGCGATAAAGTTTATTCTTTAGCGGCAGCAAATCGTTTTGGAAGTCTATTTCTTTCATGCCTCTATAGGTAGGACGGACAAGGGGTTGGAAAAGTTACAAGAAATCGCTATTTTTTTCTCGAAAAAGTGCATTTTCTGCTGAGAAGAGACTGTCGGTCCTCAATAAACCATTATCAAACAGACAGAAACAACAACATGCTTATACAAGAAAAAAGTAGATATCTTTGGGATACTTGGAAGAAAATGAGAGGAGAATCGCTCACTCAGTCTCAAAAAAGGAAGAATCTATTATACAGTGGGCATAGACGCAGGCACTTTTTCGGTCACAATGATGACTTTTTCATCTTGTGCAGTGGTGCAAGCAAAGAGATAACGATCGCCCCCTTCCGCTAGTTTGAGGCGCTTGCGGAGTTCTGCCACAGAATTAGGAAAATTGCGCACAGTGAGATTGGCTTTCTTCAAGTTGCTAATGCTGCGGAGAGCTTTCTTTTGGAAACCGACCACTTCTACGATGCGGAAACAGCGAGCCGGCAAGGTGAGGTTTGCTTGCGCGCCAACATAGAGTTGGGTGTTGGGGTGGAGTTTCTGCAACCCAAAGCGAACACCGAATGTTTTGTATCCTCCTGCCTTCATCACCGCTGCATCGGGTTCGTAGAGAAATCCTTCAATTTGTGTCGCCATTGGGCAGAGAGTTGTTTGCTCTTCCTGCTGGGTGAAGGCAAATGTCCCTTTCTCACTGGTACAAATCCAGCGCGTTGCGTTTTGTGGCTTTTCGTCCGTGGCTGATGTAGGAGCAGAGCATTGTTGAACTTGCTGCATTTGCAAATCGCACAACAACAGAATCTCTTTGCACTCTCCATCCACTGCCACCACATGGGCTTCAGTCACACATCCTAGTGCGGTGATGGCTTGATGTACATCCAACATGGGAGAGAGTTTCACCAACAAACATCGCGCCTTCTCGCGCAACTGTGGCAACAGCTCCAACACATTGGGGGTGCAGTCCTCGATGCGCACCGTTTTGCGACCATTTTCGTCACGCCGTGCAGGGTCAAGATAGACAAAATCCACCGATTTCATCGTGGAAAGATGCGTCACTCCATCGCCACAAAGGCAGTTTACGTGCGACAATCCTAACAAAGGGAAATTATGACGAGCAAGTTGCACCAATTCTTCTCGTTGCTCCACATAAGTGGCTTCGAGAAACAGAGGAGCGATGAAAGAAAAATCTACTCCAAGTCCGCCAGTGAGGTCAATCATCCTCGTGAAAGGTGCTTCGGAAGTCTTGTGGTTGTTTACAATTTCCTCTACCAATCGGGCTTTATGTTCGGCAGCAGTCTGACTGCTGCATTGTTCTAACGACAAGCGAGGGGGATAGATGAGGGTTGGAATCTCAGCCCACTGCGGAACTTTTGCGGAGAGTTTTTGCCAACCTTCAATTTGTCGCACGATAAATGCCGATGTCTCTTTGTCAAAACCTAATTTCTCTCCTTGATTAGCCAATAGAAGCGCCACCGCATCGGGCCGTTCATGCCGATGCGCTGCGATGAAATCGGAGGTTTCTAGTAACAAAGCCGAAAAATCTGGGTTCATGTCACGGAGCAGTTTAGGGTAATAAAAGAGGGAGAAGTTTTATTTTTATTGCACCACTTTGTAGTGCGCTTTGGCTTGTGCGCGAGTTTTGAAGTTGAAATGCCACCACTCTGTGGGTAACACCTTGAAACCTCCAGCTTCCATGGCTGTGCGTAACCATTGTCTGCGAGTGATGTGCTCTTTTTTGAGCCATCCACGATTAAAATGCGCGGTTTCATCGCGCACGTGAGCAAGTTTTCCGAGATAGTCAATGGGCGTTCCCATGGACAACCCTGTGGTGTCGCCTGCGGCATGGAGGAGCTTTCCCTGAGCATTGCGCACCTCGTTGCGCCAACAGAGGGTGATGTCTACTGCCAATCCATAATTGTGTAAACCACCGCCATTTTTCGGATTGCTGACATAGATAGATTTGGAAGTTCCAGCCACCATATTCCACATTTGCTGTTGCACCGACATGGGGCGAGCGGCATCATAGACCTTCAAACTCAATTCGGGGTGCGCTTTTTGCAAAGCAACTTGGGCTTTCTGCAACGCTGTTGCTGTTTCGGGAAGAAGATAAGCGCGTTGCAAATCACGATACATCACACGTCCTACAAAGTTGTCTGCACGAGCATACATGAGACTGACGTAAATGCCGGGAATCACCTTTGTGATGTCTACCAGTCCTTGCTGTTCCATCCGTTGTTCGGTCACCGACTTCGGTTGAGCACTTGCAGCAGGTTGAACCGTAGGAGTAGCCAATCCAAAGAGAGAAATGAAGAGGGCACAATGAGCGAGCAACATGAGAGGAATGATGGAATAATTGGGAGAAGAAATAGAGCGCGAACAAGAGACCAAGTACTAGCCTCCGTTGTGAGAATTTGTAATCTCCACAAAATTACGATTTTCTGAGAAGAACACGAAGCTTAGCTCCCACGAATTGAGTAACTTTGTCGTTCGTTAAAGCATAGTTTGCTTTGAAAGATCGATATTCTACTTCAAACTCTTTGAATACCGCCCATGCGTTTTTCCCATTTTTTCTTTTTAGGTAGCTGGTTTGTCGCGTCTTTTCTGCCCCTCTGGGCGCAAAATGTAGACTCCATCGGAGAGCAACCTTTGCCCCCTCAGCCCTACACTTCTTCACTTTCACGCATTGATGCCGTGGAAGTGGGAGGCTCGCTGGGAAATGTGCTTGTGATGGACCAATATCAGCGCGCTTGGACAAGCGGAACATCCCTCTCCAACGTGATTTTCTCCCTGCGACATCGCACTTTATCCGATTCCACCGATATTTTTGCGCACGATTACCACTATCCCACGTGGGGATTGTCGCTACAATGGGCGAATCTCTCACGCGCTACGATGCAAAAGCCAGCTTCCTCGGCTTGGGGGCAACTGCAACCCGTGGACTATGCCTCGCACCCTGGACATCTTTTGGCACTCGTGGGGAGTTTTTCGCGACCTTTCCAACGTAGTTCGTGGGGAGAATGGGGATATTCTATCGAAGAAGGTTTGGCTTTCAACACTCGCCCTTATAACAAGAAGAATAATGCCGACAACGAACTCACGGGTTCTCCTTTGCTTTTTCATTTTGGGGCTAGTCTTTATGGAGAACTACGTCTCTCCTCACGCTTTTCTCTGCGCGCGGATTTGGCATTTCGACACGTGAGTAATGGAGCTACCTATCGTCCCAACAAAGGAGCGAATATGTGGCAACCCACACTCGCATTGCAATATGAGCTTCAGCATACCTCCTTGAGAAAGGGTGCGATGAAATCGGCTGTTTTCGAGCATGCGAACAAAAGAAATACGATGAAATCGGGGGTTTTCTCCAAATCCTCCCCTTATTTCTGCCAGTTTAGCCCCCATTGGTTTGTTCATCTAGAAGGAAATTTAGGCATGCGCACGCTGCTCGAAGAATGGTTACGCACGCAATATCAGACGTCACCCACGTCACCCGACTATCGCACTGATCACTTCAAACGATATTTCGTCTATAATCTCCAAGGCGATGTGATGCGTCGCTATGCACGCCGTTGGGCAGTTGGTGCAGGGTTGGACGTTTTCGCCTTGCCTTATGTCGATGAGCTCCGCAATTATGCTCCGCGTCACGGAGAAGGGCGAAAATATGCTCCACTTTCTTTGGGTATAGCATTGAAACACGAGAGTTACTATCAAAGATTGTCGAGCTATGTCCATGTGGGTTACTATCTTTTGCGCGAAACTGGGGGACTGCCTTCCACCGATGAGACCCCTTATTACGAACGAGTCGGACTGCGCTATCATTTTGGGAACCTTTCGAAAGATTTGAAGCACCGTGGACTTACCTTGAGCCTAGGGATAAAAGCGCATAAATTAAAAGCCGACTTTGCAGAAATCGGCATTGGTTGGGATTTTTAGACGATTATCTCGGGATTATTGCGTATCTTTGTCACATAATCTCTCACCTTTTCTAAAAAATCCAATGAAGTTTTTCAGCAAACTCTGTTTGGGAGCCGCATTTATTGCATTTTCGCTCCCGATGATGGCGCAAACTGCTAGTTGGCGCAAGGGGGCACTCTACCGTCTCCAAGCCACAACTTCAGGACGCGTGCTCGATGTTACGGGTACAACAGCCATCACCGCGTCAACAGATGCACAACGCACACAGCAATACTGGACGATTGCTCCGCTTTCTGGTTCGTGGCGCATCCTTAATCCCTTTACCCAACAAGCCTTGCGCCACAATGGTAACCGAGTGGAAACCGGAGAAATCAATGGTTCTGATGAGAATCAGTTGTGGAGCATCGAACAATCGCCTGCTGGTGTGGTGCTTGTGCCAGCAACACGTCGCGACAAAGCCGTCAGTTTGGACAAAAGTGGACACTTCCACCTCGTTGATTTGGCGAGTTTGAAAGGCAAACAACCTCAACTCCGCGCTGTTGCGGCAGGTGTTTCGGGATTTGATGATCAACAAACTTATCGTTTGCGTCTTCTCAACAAACCAGGCTTTGTGTTGGGTAACGGAGAAGTGGCTGAAAATGGTCGCCCCATCTTGGCAGAACCTCAAGACTCTACGCATCGCGGTCAATACTGGTCGGTGAAAATGCTCGATCTCAACCGCCGCGTGGTGGAAAATGCTTATTTTGTGCAACATTTTGACGATGGGGGCAACAATGCTTCGATTGACTACTTGTTGCAGTGGCCGGCTTCGCTGAGAAATCCCGGAAATGCTCAACTCACCATCCTACCTGTTCCTGGACAAGAAGATGCTTACGTCATTGCTTCTTTCAACAAAAAAGAGAAGATGTTTGCGTTGCGCGGAGATGTCATGAAAATTGTACCGCTCAATCTCAAAGATTCCACAGCTTGGGTGGCTTTTGACGAGGTGAACAAGCCTAAAATCAAATCTCCTTGGTGGGAAGATGAAACCGTCTTTGCACTCAATCGCTTGCCTGCACACACCACTTATCAGCCTTATGCGAGCGAAGCAGAGATGCTCAAAGACAAGACTTTCTACAACACTCCGTGGTCTGTGCCCGTGAGTGAGCGTTATCTTTCGCTCAACGGCACGTGGAAGTTTAATTTGGTGAGCGAACCCAAACTTCGTCCCACAACTTTCTTCCAAGAAGGCTTCGATGTGTCGAAATGGGACGACATTCCTGTGCCTTCCAACTGGGAGATGCAAGGATATGACCATCCTATCTACTGCAATGTGGAATATCCTCACGCCAACACGCCACCTTACATCATGGCGCGTCCAGGATACAACGATGGGGGTGCGAACTATGGCATCAACCCTGTGGGTTCGTATGTGCGCACGTTTGATTTACCCAAAGGATGGTCGAAACAACGCACCATCATTCACTTTGCTGGCGTTTACAGTGCTGCAATGATTTGGATGAATGGTCACTTTGTGGGCTATCGTCAAGGAGCTAACAATGTGAGCGAATTTGATGTGACGCCTTATCTTCGCGAAGGTGAAAACCGTCTTGCGGTACAAGTATTCCGTTGGAGCGATGGTTCTTACTTGGAATGTCAAGATATGTTCCGCATGTCGGGTATTTTCCGCGATGTTTATCTCTTCAACGTGCCCACAGCTTACGTGTTTGATCACCAAATCACCACTTCTCTGCGCAATAACTACAAAGATGCTACCTTGCAATTCAACTTCGATGTGAGAAATCCAAGTGCAGAAAAGCAAGATAAGCAACTGGATGTGAAGGTATTTGACCCCAAGGGCAAACTTGTAGCGAAAGATTTATTGCAATTCACCGCAGAAGCGCACAAAGACTCCACCTTCAGTCAATACACCCTCAATCTCGACCTCAACAATGTTGCCTTGTGGACTGCAGAAACTCCCAACCTCTACACCGTGCGCTTCGTACAACGCGATGCTCAAGGACAAGAAGAAATGGCATGGAGCACCAAAGTGGGTATGCGCGAAGTGAAGATCCAAGGCTCACTCCTCTATATCAATGGTAAGCGCGTCTTCTTGAAGGGTGTGAATCGTCAAGACACCGATCCCAAACTCGGCCGTGCTGTGACGAACGAAACAATGCTCCGCGACATCTTGTTGATGAAACAAAACAACATCAACACGATTCGTACCTCACACTACCCCAACAATGCGCGCATGTATGCGATGTACGACTACTATGGTTTGTACACCTGCGACGAAGCTGACCTCGAAGACCACGCTAACCAAAGCATCTCCGACCTCAAAAGTTGGGTGCCCGCCTTCGTTGATCGCATTGACCGCATGGTGAAGCGCGACTTCAACCACCCTTCTGTCATCATGTGGAGCTTGGGTAATGAAGGAGGAAACGGCGAAAACTTTGGTGCTTGCTACAATCATGCCGCAAAGCTCGATCCTACACGCCCTGTTCACTACGAAGGCACACGCATCCGTCGCCCCTTTGGTGGAGAACGCTTCTCGGATATGTATTCCAAGATGTATCCCGACATGAACTGGATGAGCCAATACACCAACAACATGGATAAGCCGATGTTCATCTGCGAATATGCGCACGCCATGGGTAACGCTATGGGTAACTTTGGTGCTTACTGGGATGCCATTGAAGCCAGCAACTCTTGCATCGGTGCTGCCGTTTGGGACTGGGTAGACCAGACCATCTACGATCCGAAGGAGATGAAACAAGGCATCTATCGCCTCCACACTGGCTATGACTATCCAGGACCTCACCAAGGAAACTTCATGAGCAATGGTATTCTTCCGGGTACTCGTGAGGAGAGTGCCAAACTCAAAGAGGTGAAAGCTGCACACCAATTCGTTAAATTCCGTCTCGCTAGCGTAGATACGCAAAAGAACACCGCACAAGTGGTGGTGCGCAACGGATATGCCTTCACCAATCTCCGTGATTTTGATCTCCACTGGACGACCCTGCGCAATGGATATGTGCAAGGCACACGCAAGATGAGACTCCCCGCTGTGGCTCCTGGCGACAGTGCGATGCTCACCCTCACACTTCCCAAGGTGAAACTTGCGAAAGCTACAGCAAATGGCGAAGAATGGATGCTCAATCTCTATGCTTTCCGCCGCGCAGCGACACGCTGGAGTGAGAAGATGCACGAAGAAGCGATGAAGCAGTTTATGCTCACCCAACGCGCTCCCTTAGCTCAAGCACAATCTCTCGCTGCAGAAGTCAAAGAAGTGCGCAACGGCAATGAAATTTCCTACACTGCCGACCAAGTGCAACTTACTTTCGACGCGAAGACAGCCGAACTCAAGAGTCTTCGTTGGGGAAATCGCGAAATCCTCGGTCAAGGTCTCAATCTCGACTACACCAACTTCCGCTTCATTGAGAACGACCGCCAGTCCAACGCCAGCAATGGTATGACCGCAGCAGGAAAAATCTCAGCATCTCGCACGGCTGATGGTTATCAAATCCTCACCAAGCGCACAGGTTCTTTGAGCGATATGACGATTGTCTACACCCTCCGTGGTGGAAATGTGGTAGACATGAACGTGCAGTTCGATCCTAAGCGCGGAGATCTCCGTCGCACCGGTTTCCAAGTCGGTCTCGACAGCACGCTCCAGCACATTGACTATTGGGCACTCGGTCCTTGGGAAAACTACAACGACCGTCGCGATGGAGTCACCGTGGGACGCTATTCCACCACTCCCCTCACCTCGATGGAACGCTACATGAAACCCCAAAGCACGGGCTATCGCTATGAACTCCGCGAAGCCACTTTCACCGACAACAAGGGTCAGGGTGTACGCATCGAAACCGAAGGTGAAGTGGGATTCTCTGCCCTCCCCTTTAGCGAAGAAGACTTAGCACAAGCCAAACACACTTGGGAATTGAAGAAACGTCCCTATCTCGTGCTGCAAATGGATGCTACTTATCGCGGTGTGGGTAATGCCTCCTGCGGTGGTGTAGACACCATCAAGCCCTTCTGGGTGCCCCAAACCCCACAATCTTTCCGTTTGCGTCTCACCCCTGTGAATCTCACCAAGTAAACAGGCACTGCTGATAGCAAACGTAACAACCTCCAGCGGAGTTGTACCAGTATTTTCTGGTGCAACTCCGCTTTCTTTTTCTCCATATTCAGCAGCCAACTCCAAAGGGACGCAAGATAACCCGAAGCCAACTTCTTTGTATTTGTTCAAACCACTGGTTTTTTGTAACTTTGCTCCATCTCAACAACCCTGACAAGGCAACAAGTCTTTGTAAACAACGATATATTTATGGCGCAAGAACCACTCACCCCGATGATGAAGCAGTTTCACGATATGAAGGCGACGAATCCCGATGCGATTCTCCTCTTCCGTTGTGGCGACTTCTACGAAACGTATAGTGATGATGCGGTGGTGGCTTCGCAAATCCTCGGCATCACCCTCACCAAACGCAACCAAAAAGGTTCGTCGGGTTCTATTGCTATGGCAGGATTTCCACACCATGCGCTCGACAACTATCTTCCGCGCCTTATTCGCGCTGGACACCGAGTGGCAATCTGTGACCAACTCGAGGACCCAAAACTCACCAAGAAACTCGTGAAACGCGGCATCACCGAATTGGTGACCCCTGGTGTGGCACTAGGTGACAACGTACTGGCTAGCAAAGAAAACAACTTCCTGGCAGCCATTCACTTCGGAGCCGCAAGCGTGGGACTGTCTTTGTTGGACATTTCCACGGGAGAATATCTGGTTGCCGAAGGAGATGTGGAATATATCGACAAACTTCTTGCAGGATTTTCGCCCAAAGAAATCTTGGTGGAACGCGGATTGAAGGGGAAATTCGACAATCTCTTCGCTGGAAAATACTTTGTGTTTGAACTCGACGACTGGGCTTTTGCCGATGTTTCTGCGCGCAACAAGGTGTTGAAACACTTTGACGTCAAAAACCTCAAAGGATTCGGCATCGACCATCTCCACGCAGCCATCACTGCAGCCGGAGCCATCTTGACCTATCTCGACCAAACGCAGCACCACCACACCGACCACATCACGCGCATCACACGCATCGAAGAAGAACGTTTCGTGCGCCTCGACAAATTCACCATTCGCAACCTCGAATTGGTGAGCACCAACCACGGAGATGGACGTTCGCTCCTCCAAGTGCTCGACCGCACCCTCACCCCAATGGGAGCGCGCCAACTGCGTCGATGGGTGCTCTTCCCCTTGCGTTCGGTCAAAGACATCAACACGCGCCTCGACAGTGTAGAACAATTCTTCCGCCAACCCGAATTTCGCGAACTCTGCGAGATGGAACTCGGCAAGGTGGGCGACCTCGAACGCATCGTTTCTAAAGTAGCCACTGGACGCATCAATCCTCGCGAAATGCAACAACTCCGTGCCGCCTTGGAAACGGTGATGGTGCTCAAAAACGTGTGTTTATCATCGCCACAAGAGAGCATTCGCGCCATCGGAGAAAAACTCGCGCCTTGCACCGAACTGCGCCAGCGCATCGAGCGCGAACTGCGCCTTGACCCACCACTATTGGTGAACAAAGGCGGAGTCATCAACGAAGGCGTCGATGCACAACTCGACGAACTGCGCAACATCCAAACCTCGGGCAAAGACTACCTCCTCCAAATCCAAGAACGCGAAATCGCACGCACCGGCATCCAAAGTTTGAAAATCGGATTCAACAACGTCTTCGGCTACTACATGGAGGTGCGCAACACCTACAAAGAGTTTGTACCCGAAGAGTGGATTCGCAAACAGACACTTGTCAATGCCGAACGCTACATCACGCAAGAGCTCAAAGAATATGAGGAGAAAATCCTCGGTGCGGAAGATAAGATTCTCATTCTCGAAACGCGTCTTTATGGTCAGTTGGTCGCTGCTGCAGCGGAATGTATCGTAGCACTCCAACACAATGCCCAAGCCCTCTCCGACCTCGACTGCTACCACTCCCTTGCCCATTTGGCTAGAACGCAAAAATATGTGCGCCCCATTGTGGACGACACCACTACCCTCGACATCAAAGCTGGACGTCACCCCGTGATCGAAACCTTGATGCCCGTGGGGGAAGAATACATCGCCAATGACATTCTGCTCGACACCGAGAGTCAGCAAATCATCATCGTCACGGGTCCCAACATGGCAGGTAAGAGTGCACTCTTGCGCCAAACAGCCTTAATCACCCTCCTTGCGCAGATGGGGTCGTTCGTTCCTGCCGACAGCGCACGTGTGGGATTAGTCGACAAAATCTTTACCCGTGTGGGAGCCTCCGACAACATCTCCGTAGGTGAGAGTACGTTTATGGTGGAAATGAGCGAAGCTGCCAACATCATGAACAATCTCACGGAGCGTTCTCTCGTGCTCTTTGATGAACTTGGTCGCGGCACTTCCACCTACGACGGCATCTCCATCGCCTGGAGCATTGTGGAGCACATCCACGAAAACCCCACCGCTCATGCGCGCACGCTCTTCGCCACGCACTATCATGAGTTGAATGAGATGGAAAATCGCTTTGCACGCATTAAAAACTACAACGTGTCAGTGCGCGAAGTGGATCATCGCATCGTTTTCCTCCGCAAACTCGCACGCGGAGGTAGCGAACACTCCTTTGGTATCCACGTGGCGCGCTTAGCTGGTATGCCTGGCGATATCGTGCGCAGAGCCGAAAGCATCCTTCACCATCTCGAAGCCAACCGTGCCGATGACCGCGAGAATGTCTCTGCCCCTGCCGAAACACCCACCGAAGGTCTACACGTGGCAGCACCCAACACCCAACTGTCGTTTTTCCAACTCGACGACCCTGTGCTCACTGCCGTGCGCGATGAGATACTCCATCTCGACATCAATAATCTTACTCCCATGGAAGCCCTCAATCGCTTGCATGAAATCCGTAAAATACTCACCGGACAGGCTTAAGGTCTGCTCTGGTGAGTAATTGTTTATCCCTAATCTCTTCGGAAAGTCAGACAAGCTCTCAGTGAGCATCGGCTGTTCTTTCCCTTCCTTTAACCCTATTTATTCATCCTAAAATCTTAACATCATGATGAAACGATTGCTTAGTTTTTGCCTCGTCTTTGCACTTGGCACCCTCCTCGCCGTCGCAGGCGAAAAAATCACCTACCGTTTCGCTCCAGAATTGGGCAAAACCCTCACCTATCACATGACTTCTACGATAGAAGACTCTAATCCCACCAACCATTCCCAAAAACTGGAAACGAGTATGACAACTCATATCAAGGCAACTTCACTGGAAAATGAAGTCTATACTATGGTTATCAACATGACCGACCTCGCTATTTCTCTTCCAGATATGCCCCAAAGTGCAGAAATGGAAGCTATGTTAAAAAAAATCAATGAGCTGTTTTCTCAAATCACGATCACCAACCAAACGGATAAACATGGTGCCGTGAAAAATGTAGAAGTCAAAGGACTACCCAAAGAGTTGTTGGGACAATTTTCCTCGCAATTAGAGCAAATGGAGCTTAACAGCCAGATTCAACGGTTCCCCAGCACCCCCATTGGCGAAGGTGACACCTGGAAAAACAACATCAAAGACAACAAAAAGGAGATGCAAGCGGAATCTTGCTTGACGAAGATTACACCAACCACTCTGACCGTAAAGAGTAAAGGCGTCTTGAAAATGAACCCAGAGAATAATTTCACCTTTGAAGGTGAAGTACAATACGATCGCAGCACTGGCCAGCAAATACCAGGCACCATAACGATGGATTTGCTAGGCACCGTAAAGACGAACAATAGTCCTAGCCTTGTCAAGATCAAGGTGACCATGTAGGCAGAAACACAGCATCCCCATTGACCCTAGTGGTGTCAATGGGGATGATTCATTCTAGATGGAGCGATGCACCATCTTAAGACATTTAGCAGGTGGATTGGGAAACTGGTTCGATGCCAAAAATCTTCATGTCGTTCTCTACATCAGTGATGCCAGCAATGCCAAAGTTCTCTACCAGCACTTTCGCCACATTGGGAGAAAGGAAAGCAGGAAGCGTGGGACCCACGTGGATATTCTTCACACCAAGATACAACAACGCTAGCAACACAATAATCGCCTTTTGTTCATACCATGCAATGTTGTAGGCAATGGGTAAATCGTTCACGCTTTCAAGGCCAAAGATGTCCTTCAATTTCAATGCAATGAGTGCGAGCGAATAACTATCATTGCACTGACCAGCATCGAGCACACGAGGGATGCCATTGATGTCGCCCAAAGCGAGTTTATTGTAGCGATATTTTGCACAGCCAGAAGTCAAAATCACCGTGTCTTGTGGAAGGGCTTTCGCAAAATCACCATAATAGTCGCGACCTGCTTGACGACCATCACAACCGCTCATCACCACAAACTTCTTGATGGCTCCACTTTTCACAGCTTCCACCACCTTATCGGCAAGTGCAAACACTTGGTTATGACCAAAGCCACCAACGATTTTACCTGTCTCGAGGCGTTTTGGAGCAGGACAAGTCTTTGCCAAAGCTATGATTTCAGAGAAATCCTTGCGTCCCTCAGCGTCTGCCACAATGTGTTTCCATCCTGGGAAAGCCGTTGCGTTAGTGGTAAACACCTTGTCCTTGTAAGTAGCATTGGGAAGCGGAGGCACAATGCAGTTGGTGGTGAAGAGAATCGGACCATTAAAAGTCGTAAACTCTGCACGTTGTTGCCACCACGCATTACCGTAGTTGCCCACAAAGTGCTTGTATTTCTTGAAAGCTGGATAGTAGTGCGCAGGAAGCATCTCGCCATGCGTGTAGATGTCTACGCCCTGCCCTTCCGACTGTTCGAGCAGTTGTTCTAGGTCTTTGAGATCATGACCACTGATCAAGATACCAGGACGGTCTTGCACATCGATAGAGACTTCTGTCACTTCAGGATGACCGTAAGTGCCCGTGTTGGCACGGTCGAGTACATCCATAGCCTTCACGCCATATTCACCAGTGCGCAAGGTGAGGTCGATGAGGGCAGCCACATCAAGATTGCCCACAGTGAGCGCAGCCAAAGCGTCGCAAGTGAAGTGATTGATGGTGATATCCTCAAAACCAAGACGTTCGGCATGCTCCACATAAGCCGCCATTCCCTTAAGACCATAAATAATCAATTCTGTGAGAGAGCGTTTGTCTGCATCAGTCTCAGCCAAAACACCCACTTCTGCGGCTTTAGCATCAAAGTTGTCACGCACATCGCTCCAAGTGAGCGCGTCAGTAGTGGGCAATTCCACTCCGAGTTGTTGCAAACGAGCCACAAGTTGGTCACGCAGTTCTAGTCCACGCTCCACACGCGCAGCAATGCTGTCATCGTCAAAGTTAGCATTGGTGATGGTGCAGAACAAAGCATCCGTATTGAAATGATACACTTCGGCAGGAATAGCCTCACCACGTTGGCGAAGCAGTGTTTCGGCTACACTAATACCGCGAACTACAAAGAGCAGGAGGTCTTGCAAACGAGCAGTTGAGGCTTCTTTGCCACAAACACCCTTGATCAAGCAACCTGTGTTGTGTGCCGTTTCTTGGCACTGAAAGCAAAACATTTTAGGGTCCATAAGTTATGTCTATGTTAGTTTATGTCGCTGCAAAGATACAAAGCACCGTAGGAGGAAAACGTAACATCAGTTACGGTTGCGCATGTTTATAGCCCAGAGTTCCTACAAAACATCGGTATGAACAATCAGTTGGCGTGTAAGCGCAGCCTACTCTCTAATCTCACTCGCGTTAAGAAAGGTTACACTATCCTCTCTCACGTGCGCGCATGCGCGCGCACCCTGCACTTTTGCACTTTTTGCTTTCACAACCTTCACAGATTTCTCCATGAGTAGCTATCAACCAATATATTACCGCGTATTTTTAAACATATTTTCAGAAATCTCTATTGAGCGACTGAAAAGAGGCTGAAAATAGGAAAAAAGGGAGTATGAGCAAACGAAGATTTCACCAGGAGATTGGGGAAGAAAAAACAGAAATGTCGGAGCCTTTCAAAGAAACGTCGGAGTTTTTTGGAAAAACGTGGGAGAAAATTTGAAAAAAGTCCAACGTTTTAGGGCGTATCTCCATGATTTCTAGACCGTAACAGGTGACAAAGCTAGAGCTAGTGTGAAGGTTGTGAAAGCAAAAAGTGCAAAATCCCTGTGGTGCGGGCGCGTACGCGAGCACATACGCGCGTGCGAGACCACACTTTTTTTGCGTCACAGAGGCACGCAAGGAATTTCGGAAGGAGCAGACCAGGAACAACCAGCAATCAGCGCCTAGTGCAAAGACAAAAGAGAAATTAACCTAGAGCCAAAACAATACAGTCAATCCATATTTTGCTATATCCACCTTACAAAACAAAGAATACCAAAAGATTTTTCTGCAGTTTTTTAGCGATTTACCTCACTTTTGCCTCATATCCTCCCATATACTTATAGGGGGCAGACAACATGGAGAACACGGAATGGGGTGAGCTTCTCTTCAAGAAGGCAGGAAAAAACCGCCGAGGGTGCACCCAACATCTTGGGCACACCCTCTTGGATTGTGTTTAGAAAAGATGAACGACAGAAGAACAGAGAGTTCATCTTGTGTTGGTTAATGGAAAATTGCGAAGTATTCGCGATAGGTTTCCCTAGTATAAAAAAGAGGAAACCCGAGACTAGTTGTTTAGTTGTTGCAAAGATACGAAGGGTCACAACGAAAAAGCGTAACATCGGTTACGCTAAGGGATTTTTGGCGAGGAAATGAGGATGCGACACAAAAAAACGGACACATCCATTGGAGGATGTGTCCGTTGATATTTCATCATTTCCTTCGTCTCCAAACGGAGAAGAGGGAGAGTACGAGATTACTGAGCCACTACACGTTGACCATTTTGGATGTAGATTTGACCGCTTTCAGTCTTTTCTACGCGGCGACCAGAAAGGTCGTAGGTGCCTTCAGTCTTGGTGTTTTGTACGTTGGTCTTCACGCCACCGATGGTGGTGATGGTCTCAACGCTGTTGCGTACCAACTTGAAGTTGTGGATGCAGAAAATCTTGTTTCCAATCATGTTGGCTACAATACCAAGAGCTACATCAGTATCTTCAGTGAGGACAAAGTTGAGCGTGTTTTCAGCTCCCATAGGACCTGGATTGAGCGGAGTGCTAGCCAAGGACTTATCAAGTTGGTTAGAGTCAGGCAACTTATTGCCCAAAGCAGCTACAAGGAAGCAGTTTGCACTTTCGCCATGCTGACCGAAGGAAGTAGTGAGCGCATAAGCACCAGCCTTGAGGTGGAGCACTTGGTACACCTTGTGATCCTTCAAATCGGGGAATCCATCCCAACCAGAAGTAACGGTGAAGGCACCGCCCTTCATGTTGTCATAGTGAGCACCAGCAGTGACATTACCTGATTTGTTGGTATTTTCGAGGAGCCAGTCTTTGAGTTCGAGCCAGCGAGAGTTAGAACCATTGACTTTCTTGTTGGTGTGATCGAAGCGAGCATGGTTGTTTTTGAGTTCGCTGCTCACATCTTCCATAGTGTCTTCGAAGTTCAAGCTGAAGACGCCACGAGAGAGACCCCATGCGTCACCTTCAGGACCAAAGTTTTTGCGAACACCTTCATAGCCGTTGCCAGATTGGTCCACTACGTTGCCAGAAGTTTGATTGAAGTTGTAGTAGAGGATCAACTTATCTTCTGACTTCGCCTTGTCGAGGAGTTCACCTTCGAGAGGAACATTGGCATACTTGCGGAGTGTTGACACAGGAAGCGCCTTCTCCCAAACGCGGAATTCATCGATTTGACCGCTCATGTCGGCAGATTCGTTACCAATGGTGAAGCGAGAGAGGTTAGGCATTTGGCTACCAGAGAGGTAACCAGTAGTAGCGATTTGTTCGCCATCGCAATACACTTTGACGTTGCTACCATTGTTTACACAAACTGCATAGTGGTGCCATTCACCTGCCTTGACAGTTCCTTCGTTGGTGAGAACAGTAAGACCGTTCTTGCTGATTTGCAAGCGACCACGATAGTCAGTCTTGATTTGGAAAGTAGCATCGAGGTCACCGATACCGCAGCAGAAGTCGGAGAGCTTCGCAGGATTCATCCACCAGTCGATGGTGAAGTTCTTCGTATCCTTAGCAATAGGTTGCTTACTCAATACCACGCTTGCACCGATGTGGTTGAAGGAAAGACCATTCTTAGAGTCAGCATTGACAACGGTCAAACCGCGCAATTGTGTAGTTTCACTCTTGCCTACTTCGTTGCTAGCCTTGAGGGTTACATCGTAAACACCAGGTTGCTTCACTTCGTAGGGGAGTTCGTTGTCCTGCTTATCCTTGAGTTCTACCTTCTTCACAAGCACATTCTTGCCGCTGTTGAAGATCCACTCGAGTTGGCTGGGGCGGAACTTAGATTCGTTGGTCATGGTGCCCTTTTCGTTCTTGAGGACTACAGGGTTATTGATGCTAAATGCAGCTTCAGGAGCAACATTCACCACGTTCACCACTTGCTTGCTAGTCTTCACTTCACCAGTTGCAGAAGTAACGGTGAGTGTAACTTCGTGCTTACCTGGAGTTTCATAAGTAGTACCAGCAGAAACAGCGTTAGAAGCAGATACGTTACCACCGGGCATAGACCAAGCATATTGGTAACCAGCCACAGGATTAACGGGGTTGAAACTTACGCGTTGACCAGCAGGAACCTGAGTGAGGGAAGCCACGAAATCTGCACTGCAAGCAGCAGCAGGCGTTACGGTAATTTCCTTTTCAGCAGTTCTAGACTTATCGCCGTCCTTCACGGTGAGAGTTACCTTGTAGGTACCTTCCTTGGGGAAGACAACGGTGAGTTCCGTACCAGCATATTTCTCTACATTTGCGTCAGGAGCACTCCACTCCAATTCCTTGGTCTGGTCTTGGTAGTTAGCCTTGAGCAAGAGTGGTTGACCAGCTTCCACAGTCTTTGCACCAGCGATGGAAGTACCAGAGAAGGTGAAGTTGCGGCCTGAAGGTTCTCTGAAGGTTTGGTCAGAGTTGACTTGTTCGTAGCCAGCACCATTGATAGGAGCGTGGTGTCCACCCACGCAGTCGCGCAAGTAGGGCTTGCCATCGATCATGATGATATCACCCTTATAGTAGGCGATAAGTCCTTGTGGCATGAGTTCACCACTGAATTCAGTCGTGTGGGCACTGCTTAATTCGTTATTATTGCGTGCCTTGTTCCATATACGAATTTCGTCGTAAACTGCATCTTGGCCGTTGCTGCCACCTGCGAAGACGAGGTTGCCAAAACCACCGAGACCACTATGACCAGCAGCGCTAGGTGCAGAGGCCTTGTGTGCTCCATTGACATAGAGGCGGAAGTTGGACTTCTGAACCACCATAGCGATGTGGCTCCATTTGTTCACGCGGAGGGCGCTAGCAGCATTGGCACGAGCATTGCCTACTGCATCCCAACCAGCAGTGTAGGTGCCATCAGCATTGGCGTGGCACATGAAGGTGCCCCAACCTGGACCACCTTGTTGGTTCCAGTCGCTAACAGAATGAGGCTTGATCCAGAACTCGATGGTGCAATCAGGGAAGCTTTCCTTGAAGACATCGGGAATGGTGAAGCCGGTCTTTTTGAGATCTACAGCCACATTCTTTTCTTGGCGAGCCACAGAAGAGATGGCAGAAACCATAGAAGTTTCGTGACCTCCTTCGTAAACCGCAGTTACGCCGTAGCTACCAGCGTCAGTGACGGGATAAGAGAGTTCTTGGGTAGTGCCACGAAGGGTGCCATTGACGAACACCTTATATTCTTTGATTTTGTGGCCGTTGGCTTGAGGTGCAGACCAAGTGAACTTGTTGTTGCTTACATTAGCGTTGGTGGGTGCGAAGAATTGCTCACCATATACAATGGTGCTGTACATCGCAATTGTACCCTTGTCAATCGCTACACTGTTTTCGCCCTCTTTCTTTTCGAGTACGAAGGGAGTTTCTACACCTTCCTTGTCGAATTCATAGTCGAGAACGCTGACATTGTAGAGGTGACCAGAACCCTTAGCGTTACGAGCTTGTCCAGATTTGGTCTTGGAGTTGATGATGAAGAAGTACTTCAAAGGACGTGAACGGTCGAAACCTGCGCTCAAGTCGGTGAGGTCGTAACCGAACTCCATGGGTTCGGTGTGCAACTTACCGTCTGCCCAACGTCCCAACATAGGCATTTCGGGCAATTCCTTTTGATCCTTTTCGCCAGTGCCGATGTCACCTCCGCGACCGTCACCAGCCCAGCGGAAGTGATGGAGATCGATGACTGCATCGGGCTTCTTGGCATTGAGATCTGCAGAAACACCGACTTGCAAGAGAAGCTCAGAGCGACGAGAATAGTCCATCTTCACCTTGATGGTGCGGAAAGGACGATAGTCTTTGCGCACGTGGTAGATTTCGGGTTGCCAGAAACCACCGCTTTGGTGACGCACGCCCTTTGAGTCTTCTTTGGTGTGTGCTGGGAATGCGTTAGCATAGGGGCAATATACAAGACCGTTGTTAGCCCAAAGACCCCATGAGTTGGCGATGATCCAAGCACCGACTTCGTCTTTGTCCTTTTCACCATACTTGCCGTTGCCATCAAGGTCAAATTCGATACGATCGTCGTAACCTACGAGTGTGAGTGCGTGGTCCACACCTACACCCCAATATTTTACGTATTGTTGTCCGACAACACCAGCAGCTTGGTTGGCAGAGGTATTGCCGATGCGAACGAGAGTGGCAGCAGAAGCGACACCAATACCAGCGATACCACCAGCATGGAAGTCTGAGTCGCCATTGTGGTTCCACAACCAGTTTTTCATTTGCTCACGACCTTCCTCTGTTCCCAAGTTGTTAGGAATGTGGGCAGGCTGATACATGCGATTGTGCATGGCTTCAAACCATTTGTCATAGCCCGTCATCCAACCGAAGTCGTTGTTGGTCTCTTCTCTCCATCCGAAGAGTGCAGAGTTCATGCGTCCACCATAGGTTTTAGCAGAAGGCACACCTACGAATTGAACAAATTGGTCCTTACCAGAGTTACCATTGGTGAGCAACCAAACAAAGTGGGTGGGATATTGATTTTCAAACTTAGAAGCATCTGTGCCGCGGTAGGCGTTGAGTTCGTAGGTGAACATGTAGCCAATACGTGATGCAGAGCCGCAAGAACCACCTTCTTGGCTAAAGATGGGTGGGAAATACATGTTTGCAGCATTGTTCACATAAGCAGGACGTTGGCTCACGGGGGGAGCGTCAGTGCCTTTTACCTTATGTGCAAGACCATAGCGACGAAGCGTACGGTCTGGACGAACAGTTGGATCGTAGTCAGGGTATTTGCTACGATCGACAACGGGCTGAGCTTGCAAGGCAGCAGGAAGAGCCACCGCAGCGAGCAAAGCTAGTTTGAAGACGCTTTTCATATAGGAGTTGTGGTTTTGAAATGTTCAAAGATGGGAACAGGGTGCAGGATTAAAGAGGGGGTTCATAGGTTTTAGCAAATCTCAACTTCGCAAGAGATGTTGTAGAGTGAGAAGAAACCTCTTTAATATGACACTATTTAAGGCACAAATTTACAGTAAAGATAGCAGAAAGACAAGTCTTTGGACTATTTTCTTGCTTTTCTATCTCGTGTTTTAACAAATTGGGGCCACAAATCACGATTTCGCGAGGGTTTTCCTGTCATTTTGCTAGAGCTGTTTGACATTCTCTCCCCTTAACCAGCACCAAACAGACAAAGTAGCTATATGGATATTACAAAATCAACTTTTATTTTCTATCTCAAGAACCCCTCTTAAACACCAATCGGTCATTAGATCCTGAACAGATTTTATTGGATTGTTGAGCAGTTTGTTCCTCGTTTGCTCAATGGCGTAGCGGGCTACGTCGAAAAAAAAGAGAAACAAAGACACCAACAAGAAAATGAAAGATGACAGGAGGAAATCTTTTCCATTACCAGATTCCTAGATGGAGGAGGAGGGTCACGATAAGACACAAACAGCCCTGCACTGTGAAGGTGCAGGGCTGCAAAAGAGATTAGTGTAAATAGGAGTCTTGGACTCACATTGCTAAGTTTATTCTGCCAAAAGACGGAATTCAGCGGCAGCAGCGTAGTCTTGTCCGTTCAAACTATTGAGTGCTTTGAAACGAATGTAGCGCGCTTTCACGGGTTGTGCAAACATCACACGTTGGTCGGCTCTACTATTGGGGAAACTACCCTTTGCCACGGGTTGTCCCCAGTTTTTGCCGTCTTCGCTGACATAGACTTCATAGTCTTTAATGAGACCATTGTCACCTTTTTGACGAGGCACATAGACAAATCCCTTCATCGTCTTCACAGCAGACGCATCAAAGTCTACCCAGTGGGGGAATTGCGCCACGGTGACAGAGTACATGGTGTGCCAGAAGGTGTCAGTGTCTTCGTCGACCATCAAATCGGCATCATAACTTCCAGTCTCTTGGCTGGACACAAAGACTACGCTGAGGGGGACATTCTCTATTTTGGAGAACACTTGCTCCACAGAGAGTTTTGCATTATCCTTAAACCAAGCCTTGATGGTACCGCCATCGCGCAGATTGAAGGGCGCTTTATACACTTGCGCCTTTCCACCATTGATGGTGTAAAGCACAGTGCGGTTGGCATCGGGTGAGGTGATGCTCACTTCTCCCATTGGGCTGCGAAGCACGCTGAGAGGTTGTTGTCCAGCAGGTGTCACCTTAACTGCTGCATTGAGATTGTCGTTTGTCACAGGACGCATGACGAATCCGAAACGGTAAGCGCTACCAGGTACACAGTCTTGAGAGAGAGGACCGCCTTGTCCACAGCTGTTACCACCAAGTCCGGCTACCTTAGTGTCGAGGTGCACGTAAGTACCATCGGAAGTAGGCAACTGATAGGGGTGAGCGGCTCCCATGAGTTGGAGGTGACTCCAAGGCAGAGCCGAAGCACTCATGGTGCTATCTGCCACAAAGGCTACTCCTTGTCCGGCATCATTGGTGAGTGCACACCAACGTACGTCTTCGCGGTTACCCATAGACTGGGGTTTGGGGAGCATGATGTCTTGTTCTCCTACGATACCTTCGTGACGTTCGATGAATTGTCCCGTCTTGCGGTCAGCGTAGTTGTTGACAGGTCCGCGACCATAGTAGGTGAAGTGACGGTATTCCTTAGGCATTTCAAAGGCATAACCCAAACGAGGCAATTTTGCCTTTGGCATGTTGGAAGAGATAGCACTCTCAAGTTCCACGCTACCATCGGCATAGATGGTATATATTTGGTGCGTGGTAAACTTGAAGTCATTAGGTCCGAAAGGCTTAGACTTGTCGTCTACAATCTTGTAAACTTCGTCCTTATCACGGTCACGGTTAGAATAATTGTCTACCCCTCCATAAGGTGCTTGGCTCTCCACAGTGAAGATGAGTTGGAGATTGCCTTCCTTGGTGATGTTTTGTGCAAATGCCGTAGTCTTGTGCTTCAAGTTGTGGAGTCCGAGCTTAGGCCACTTAGCGTCCATCCAGTTGTCGTTGTCTGTGCGCGCACGGAAGGCGTCGAGACGAGGACCATGACCAGGTTCGATGACAGTTGCTCCATTGTAAGTAGCAGCATATAGACCACCAGTGTTCTTGTCGAAGGTGAGTTCGTAGCCTTGTCCTTTCACGCGGAGCAAATTGCCTTCCACCACAGGTGCAGCCACACGACCCTTCGCCACACTAGCCATGGCAGGTTGTGCAGCAGCAGGTTTCACTGCGATTTGTTCTTCCATTTGCACATAACCCTTCTCAGCCCAAGGCTTCTTTTCGGCTTGGAGGAATTGCACTTTGAGGAAGTATTCCTTTGAAGGGTCAAACTGGTAGCCCTTGAAGTTGAGCTGATAGTTCTTACGTTCACGAGCACCGAGCGTGAGTCGTGTAGAAGAAAGAGGTTGGTTGGTGAGTTCCGCTACGGGTTGTCCATCAGCATAGAGCGACCAACGGATGTCGTAGCCAGAGAGGTCAGTGAAATAGTTTTTATTGAAGATTTCGATGACGCCTTCTTCGGGCTTTACGCCACGCACATCGACGTTTTGATATACCTTTTTGACTTCAAAATACTGCCCCTTAGGAGTGAGGTCAGGACGCATCACACCATTCATGCAGAACATGCCATCATTGGGTTTGTCGCCAAAGTCACCACCATACGCCCAATAGCGAGTGCCGTCGGGAGTGTAGTTGTACATAGCTTGGTCTACCCAGTCCCAGATGGCACCGCCCATGAAGTAGTTGGTGCTCTCCATCGCTTTCCAGTAGTCCACCAAGTTGCCGACAGCATTACCCATAGAGTGAGCATATTCCGACACGTGGAACGGATATTTGATATCCTTGTCAGTGCCTTGAACAGCGTAGTTCATCCAACCGATGGAAGGATATTGGTTAGAACCTATGTCAACGATGTCATTGTTGCGTTCATATTGCACAGGGCGGCTCGTGTCGAAAGCCTTAATGGCATTGTAAGCATCGACAAAGTTCTTGCCTGGACCGGCTTCATTACCCAAACTCCAGATGCACACAGAGGGATGATTCACCGTAGCATGCACCATTTCGAGGTTGCGTGACACGTGGTGATCGCGAAATTCGGGAACGTGGCTCAAAGACTCCTTGTCATAATAGTACTGGTGGCTCTCGATGTTGCATTCATCTTCGAGATAGATACCATACTTGTCAGCAAGATAATACCAGTAGGGGTCGTTGCTATAGTGACTATTGCGCACGTGGTTGATGTTACCACGCTTCATCAACATCACTTCCTTCTCCATTTGCTCACGAGTGATGGCATGACCACGCTCGGGATTTGTTTCGTGGCGGTTCACACCCTTCATCTTGATGGGCTTGCCATTGAGATAATAGTAGCGACCTGCCTTGCCAAATTCGTCATCTTGAGCAGCAGTATTCTTAATTTCAATCTTACGGAAGCCGACAATGGTAGAGAAGGTTTCGAGCACTTGATCTTTCGCATCGAGCAGCTCACCCACGAGGACATAGCGCCAAGGCGCTTCTGCACTCCACTTCTTCACGAGTGCACCAGCTTGGAGTTTCACGGCAGCAGTGGCTTCACCACCCTTGCGCACTTCGACAGGAGCAGTTACGACATTCACACCTGCTACAGGAGTGGTATTTTCGCCATAGAGTTCCTTTTCAAAGAGGCGATAGCGTACACGCAAGCCTTTGAGATTCTTCTTGGAGAGATTGCTCAAAGAGGCTTTGATGTCTAGAGAAGCATTCACGAGGTTGGCATCGAAATCGGGGATTGCCACCACATCACGCACTTGCACCTTGGGCTTTGCCACCAAACCTACGTTGCGGAAGATACCAGGCAGACGGAACATATCTTGGCTTTCCAAGAAGGAGCCATCATTGTGGCGATAAACTTCCACTGCAATCACGTTTTCTCCCTTCACCAAATAAGGCGACACATCAAAGGAAGCCAAGTTGCGAGAGTTCTTAGAGAAACCCACATACTTGCCATTGATGTAGAGATAGAAGAAGGAGTCTACCCCATCGAAATTGAGATATACTTCACGACCATCCCAATTTTGAGGAATCGTGAAGGTGCGGCGATACGAACCCACTTCATTGCGGTTCTTATAGGTGAGCCAATCTTTGTTGGGTTCACGCATCACGCCCTTTTTCCAGTCGCCCACAGCCACTTCGTGCTGGAAGATGACGCGCTGGTTGCTATAGATGGGCATGCCGTACTTCTGCGTACCATCTTTCTGAATACCTACGATGTTCCAGTTCATAGGCACTTGCACCTTGTCCCAACCACTCACATTGTAGTTGGTTTTGTAGAAGTCCACGGGACGTTCTTCAGGATTTCCCACCCAGTGGAAGCTCCATTCTCCGTTAAGGCTTTGATAGAACGAAGAGGCTTCAGGGAGCACTTTGAGTGCTTCTTGCTCGTCAGCAAAAGAGAAGAACCAGGCGTGGGGACGCTCTTTGTTGAGTGCCACCTGCGTGGGGTTTTGCCATTCAGTGCCGAGTGGGGTTTTCACCTTTAGATCATAGGCGAATCCTGGCATGTGGTCACTAGAAGCGGGTGCGGTTTGCGCGGATGCACCGAGACTAAAAAGCAAACTGCAAGCTAAGAATAAAGACATACGTAAGGATGTTGGGGAGTGATGAGTATTGGGGTTAGGGTAATTATAGGAGAACAGCTGTGATAAGACTTTTATTCTGCCACTAGCTGAAATCAAATAATCACCACATTCTCTGCTACAAAGTTCGGAATAAAAAATGGATTTCCACTATTTTTCTACTTAATATTTCATCTTGACTTTGCAAAACGATGGAATTTACGCCAGATGATAAAGCCCGAAATGAGCACCGTGAGCAAGAACACGCCAGAGAGGAAGATGAAAAGCTGAATTACGAGGTTGGGAAGGAAGGTATAGATACGCCCTGTGTGCGTTTCCAAAGCCACTCTCCACAGGGACAAACGACCATCTTGCACTTGTTCGGGCATCACGCTGAAATCCGCTCGCTCATAGCACACGGCCCCTTGTCCGTCGTCGCCCACTGCCGCTTTTTGGGCACCACCGAGCGCATATTCTGCTCCGCGATTGTAGTCAAAAACCACAGGACGTGCGCCCAAGTCGGTGGAATAGCCCGACACGGAATAAGTGAAATCGGGAATTCCCTGATGCTTCGGTGCCACATACCGCTGTCCGGTGTAGAGATTCCAACTCTCGCCGGTGCGTGCATCCCAACGATAGAGTCCACTGAAAGAACCGGCTATCCAATGGTCGGCGTCTTCCTGCAGGAGGACATTGGTGCCCATGAAACCCACTGGAGGTTCGTGGTCCAACTTAGTAGGTGCACTATGGAGATCGGAGGTGGTGAAAAAGCCGAAGGGGGTCTGCAACAACCATCGATTGTGATGAGAGTCGTAGCGAATCATGCGCAGATTGTCCCACCAAGGGTTGGGATTGTCTTCATGTGTGAGCGCAAGCGGTTGATGCCGATGTCTGGCTATGGCTACCAAGAGTGGCGGACGGAGAAACATTCCCGTAACGGTGAGCAACAGGAGAAAAGCCAGAAGATAAACTCCCAACTTATTATGAAGTTGTAGCGAAGATTTGAAGATGCGTCGCAGCCCGCTCTTGCCTTTTGACTGGCGTTTGCGCTGTCGCTTCAACAACTTCGGGAAGAAGGCAAGCACCACTCCAGTGATGCAAAGTACAATGAGGATAAGTCCTAAAACATCGACAAGATATTGCGCCCAAACCCCGAAAAGCTCTCCGCTGTGGAGCATCCAGAGTGTACGAAAGGTGAAGCGCCCGAGCTCAGCATTGGTAGGAGCTTGCAGATGTATGCGCTCAAAATGCTTGTAAGGGGCTGTAGCGAGGAAGAGTTCGGAACGGCTTTGCAGCACCAATGTGTCGCCTTTCACTGCTGCATCTGTCATGCGATCGGATGGTGCAAAGCGTTCGGTGAGTCGCTCCCACGATTGGGCAGTTTGATTCCACTGATAAGCATCGAAAGTGGTGACAGCGAAAATCTGTCCAGTGCGAGTGCGCACCACATTCGCCACCAAGCGGTTGTCGGCTCCTGGGCGCATTCCACGCTCAAACCGCGCAAAGCACGTGAGATTGGAGTCGGTGAGCCAAAGCCCATTTTCACCATACAGCAAGAGGCTGTCGCTCGAAACACGAAGTGTACCTTTCACGGCACCAAGGTTCCAGTGTTGCAGGCGATAGCTGGGAGGCAAGACCGCTCGAGGCACATCCACTTCGCTCAATGCCGCACGATGATTGAGCACGATGCCCGACAGCGCAAAGACGATGAGAAAGAAGGTGAAAAATAGCCCACCCCACTTGTGCATCAAGTGCAGACGACGGTGACGATGATGTCTCGTCCTTCCACCTTCTTGTGAAGTGGCTGATGACTTGAGAAACAATCTATGAAAAAAAGACATGAAGTTTAGTATTGCTAAAAGAAAGTCAGTGTGTAATAGTTATACTGGCGACAGAGGGTTCACCACCGCTCGTCAGTCTCACTTGCCTTGCTTTTTTGCGCTCCACAAAAGTATGTAGCAAAGCCTTGGCAAAATTACCAATTATTCGTGGAACTTTCGAGGGCTTGTTCCACTTTTTGAACTGTACGAATCTCAACAATTCAATAAGATCTACTCAGACTCTAATGACCTTTTTGGATTTAAGAAGAAGAAGTGTGGGTAGGTGCTCGCATCACTTGTCGAAGCAGATGAAAAATCGGAGCATAGAAAAAGGGTATAAAAAAGCACCCCACCTCTAAGATAGAGATGGGGTGCAGATATGTACGAGATTAACTCGTCAGTGTGAGGAAGTCAGCATTGGGCTTGACTTATTTCACAACTTGCTTCTTACCGTTAACGATGTAAACACCAGCGGGGAGGTGGTTAGCATTGTTCACGCGAACACCAGAGAGTGTGTAAACACCAGCCTTGTCAGCCTTGCCGTTGAGAACAACTACACGACCAAGAGTGGTGATTGTACCTTCAGCCAAGAGTTGAGCATCACCTGTTACAGTGGTTGCAGGCATCTTACCGAAGAAACCAGTGTTAGCAGCTACAGATTCGTTTTGAACAGAGAGAAGCACGAGTGTGCGATCGTCGTTGAAGATACCATTGTTTTCGGGCAAACGAGTGTTTTCGAAAACAGGAGTCAAACCATTCACAGCTTCAGCAGCAGTGTGAGTAGGATTGAGCTTAGTGTAGTCTTCATTCAAGCTTTCTGCAGCATAGAGAGTAACGTAGTTCTTTTCGTTGCTAGCAGTAGGAATCAATACGTATGCTTGACCAGCGACGAGCTTTTCAGCCTTCTTGAGTTGGATGTTGAACTCAGCATCTTGACCAAGTACAGTGTAGAATTCAGCACCAGAGTTGGCGGCATCGAATTCAGCGTTCACGGGGAGCGTTACGATTTGAGGTACCTTAGCTTGGATGTATACACGGAAGCCTTCTTCATTGTTAAGAGCCTTCTTGAGACCATCAGCAGCAGGGAGGAACTTGAAGGCAGAGTTGTCTTGACCTTCAGCAGCATTCCAGAGAACGAGGTTGTCAGACTCAGCGTTTACGTAGATCTTCTTAGATACAGCGTCGTCAGCCTTGATTACGAAGTTGAAGCAACCAGGAGTCTTAGCGAAAGTAACGCTGAAGACATAAGGAGTTTCGCTTTGAGTTACAGTAGCTTCGCCAGACTTAGGAGCAGCGTAGAGACCTGTGTAGACGTTCTTGAGGGTGTAACCGTTTTCAACCTTCTGAACATCCCAGTATGCACCGAGAACAGCTTCGAAGCCGTCTTCGTTCTTGTAGTTACCCTTGCTGTTAGGATCGAGTACGCGACCCCACATCTTCAATGCGCTTTGGCGAGAAGAGTTTACAGCAGTGATGATGCGACCTTCGCGAGTCTTTTCAGCAGAAGCGCTTTGGAGGCGATAGATACCAGATTCGGGCATGATGAGTTGCTTAGCAAACTCAGTGAGACCAGCGTTGAGCTCAGCGAGGTAATCGTTGATTTGGTTTACGTTAGGAGCCTTAGTCTTCACTTGAGCGTCGAGCTTACCCTTTACAGAAGCGATAACTTCATCGAGCTTAGTCTTAGCACCAGCCTTGTAATAACCTACAGCTTCGCCTTCAACAGAAGCCTTAGAAAGCTTTTGAGCTTCAGCGAGAGCGTCAGTCACGCGCTTAGGTTCAGGATAGTTCTTGAGGAACTGATCGTATGCAGCTTGGAGAGCATCGATGCTTTCCTTGGTAGCCTTTTCAGCCTTCACTTCAGTGTTCAACTTAGCGATAGCAGCCTTGAGGGCATCAACGTCAGCTGTTGGAACAGAAGCGATGAGAGAGTTCACTTGGTCAAACTTACCTTCGTAAACACGGAATTCAGAAGCGTGGAAGTAAGCGTTGCCGTTAGGCTTGTCGCCATTGTTCACACGAGTCACTACTTCCAAACGGAAGTTCTTGTAACCAGCAGGTACGCTGAAGAAAGCATAACCAGCAGCATTCTTCTTGGTAGCGTCGTTTACAGTGATGTCATAAGGATAGGTGAAGTTAGCAACAGCGAGAGAATCCCAACCTTCGTTGGTCTTCCAAGCGTCGAAGTTCACGATAGGGTTACCACTGTCATCAGTAGCTTCGTTGCCATCGGCATCGAGCTTGTTAGCCTTATCCTTGCTGAGAGCAGCATCGTCCTTAGCACCCCAGAGAGTAACCTTAGCAGGAGCACCGTTGTCGTTGATGCTACCATTAGAGTTGATACGCTTCACCCACTTGAGGAAGAGATCTTTCTTAGATTCGTCGAGTTGGAATTGGAGATAGTGAGCACCCTTCCAAGCGCCTTCACCACCATGCCATGAAGAGTGGAAGTAGGTAGTAGCATCGCCGTCGAGGAGAACACCGATATTCTTACCTTCTTCAGAGTCAGCCATAGGAGACTTGAGCTTTTCAGCGTCAGTCACGAGACCGAGTTCTTCAGTAGAGTAGTCGCCAGAGTTAGCCTTTTCGAGGCGTTCGCCAGCTTCATTAACAGCCATATAAGCATAACCCTTATCGAGGGCAGCTTGTGCTTGGTTCACGAGACCCTTAGCTTTGTCGTTGTTGATACCTTGTTGAGCTACGCTGAGGATAGCCTTCACTTGGTCTTCAGTGATAGTGCGAGCATAGAATGCAGAAGCTGGAGCTTGCCAATCCCATACTACAACACGATCGTGGTCACCACCGGGGTGCAAGCCACCGAATTCCCAACGATCTGTGGGGTAGTTACCACCCCAGTAAGCACCCTTACCTCTCCAAAGCTTAGGAGAATAGAAAGTGAAGAAGCCTGCTTGGTTGCGGTTAGCAACGATATTGTAAGAAGCATTAGGAGAATCGCTCATTTGAACAGTTTCACCAGGACCTTGGACAGGAGTTTCGCCGATGTAGCGACCTGTTTGCATGTTCTTGAAGAAGAAGTAACCAGGGTTAGCTTCGTCCTTCTCAACCTTCCAGATGAACTTCAAAGACTTGTGGTCAAGGGCTTCACCTTGCTTGTAGGTAGTAGCACCGCCTCTGTAGGTCCAGAGAAGATTCTTAGCACCGTTCTTCACAGCACCTTCGTCATAGATTGCACCACCATCATAACCGCTTTCCTTATGAGCACGGTAAGATTCTACGATGTAGTAACCTTCAGTAAGGGGCTTACCAGACTGCTTGAACTCAGCAAATGCCTTGGGAAGCTCTTCAGCGAGCTTGTCCAATTCATCGTCAGAAAGTCCAGATTCACTATCTACTGCAGCCTTAGCCTTGGTGTAGAGTTCCTTGAGCTTGTTGTACTTAGTTTCGTCGTATTGACCGATGTCATTACCCAAAACGTAAGCGTCCTTGTTGCTCTTGTCTACCAAAGCCGCAATATCGAAGCTTTCACCGAAAGTAGCGTCCAAAACATTGCTGAGAGAAGTCTTAGCGTCGTTTTGTTCCACTTCGAAGATGTTCCAGAGGTTGATGTTGTAGTTAGTACCCTTACCTACAGAAGTAGAACCAGCCTCGTTGGTGAGGAAGAAGTTGTATTCAGCATCTTTTTCCTTCTTCTTGGGGTTCTTTGATTGGTAAGTAACAATGACAACACCGTCGTTGCGTTCTGCGAAGGTGAAAGTGCTCAAGTCGTACTTGTTGACACCCTCATTTTCTTCCATAGACTCACGAACGTAAGCGTCCTTACCCTTGAGCACGATAGTGGTGTCTTCACCATTATCCTTAGTGGTGTTCCAGCTGTAGCTGTATTCTCTGTCAGCCTTTACGCCAGCCTTTACAACAACCTTCCACGCACGGTTGGTAGAAGAAGTGTAGAAAGTGCTGGTGCCAGGAGCAGAAATGTACTGATCCTTAGTCTTGCTAGGAACTACCAAGTAGTAAACTTGGTTGCCTTCTGCATCCTTCAGTTCGCCAGCGGGGACAAACTCAAAGACTCCGTCGGGAGAGAGGTATGGCTTCTCGGTAAAGGCGGTACCTTGGAGATAACGCTGGTTACCAGTCGCAGAAACAATACCTTGCAGGGCATACTTTTTGCCAGCTTCAATCTGGGTCACAGCGTCAGTGCCGGGAGACCAGTTACGAGCCGACAAATTTGTCACACCGACGAGCACAACGGCAGCCGAAGCGAGCAATTTGTAAACCTGTTTCATTGAATGATTAAATTAAGAATTAAACGATTAATTGTGGTTCGCTTGATGAAATAGATATGTGACAAGGGCGCATTTTCCAAAGTTTTGCAAATCGCAAACACTTTATCCTGCGTGCTAGCAAGACATATCTAAGGACAAAGGTATAAAAAAAAAACTGGACATAGCAGTTTTGGGGGAGAAAAAACGCGTATTAGTGCATTTTTTCAAGTCCACACGGCAAAATCGTGCTCAAATAGCGAACTTTTGCCTACTGCTTGTCCAGTTCTATAAGCATATTATTCACATTCGTCGCGCTAGATACTTGTTTTATCCACAAGTTCATAGGCGATACAAAGGTAATAACTAGCCTTTCACGCGCTTAATAATTTGTGCAGCGTGCTCTTTGGTGCGAATCTGACCAGGGGTGAAGATGCTTTCCACCTTTCCTTCTTCGTCGATGAGGAAGGTGGTGCGCAAGAGTCCAACCGTGATTTTGCCATAACGGTTCTTCTCTCCCCACACTCCCATGGCGTTGATGAGGGTTTTGTCGGTATCGGCAATGAGACGGAAGGGTAGCTCATGAGCTGCAATGAACTTCTGGTGGCTCTCAGCGCTATCAGCACTTACGCCAATCACTTCATATCCCATCTGGGTAAGTTCGCTGTAGTTGTCGCGAAGAGAGCATGCCTCAGCCGTGCAACCAGGAGTTTGATCTTTGGGATAGAAATAGAGAATCACTTTGCGACCTGCATATTCGCTGGTGCGCACTTCTTGACCATTTTGATCCACACCGAGGATTTCGGGAAGTTTGTCGCCGATATTCATATTAGACGTTAGAGATTAGAGATTAGACGTTAGAGGGTCGCAGACCCTTTTTTGCTCGCCACGGCAAGCGTGGCTCGGGATAAAATAATTTGTCGTTAGAGGAGCTAGTGCTTCTAGAAGTTCTAGTTTTTCTAGAGGACCTAGTGCTTCTAAAAGCTCTAGTACTTCTAAAACCTCTAGTACTTCTAAAATCTCTAGTTTTTCTAGAGAATCTATCTTCTGAAAAAGCCATTCCCCAACTTGCCGTAACAAATCGGGGAATGATGTAGAATTACCTCCGATGGAGGCTATGTTTAGTCTTCGTAGGGTACGAAATCTTCCTTCGTAACACCGCAGATGGGGCAGCACCAATCTTCTGGAATGTCTTCAAAAGCTGTGCCAGGTGCAATGCCTGAATCGGGATCTCCTTCAGCGGGATCGTAAATATAGCCGCAAGGCTCGCAAAGATACTTTTGCATAGTTGTCTTATCGTTAAATTGTTAAGTTTATGTTGAGATAGAGGGGAGTGCCCGCGATGGCAACTCATAACCTTCACTGCAAAGTTGGAAATTTATTTCCATTCCCCCAAATGTTTTCCTACAAAAAATCGCAAACTTCTGTCGTTTGCGACTATTTTGTCGGATGGGGTTGAAATTTTAGCCTTTAAACGACTCTACACAAGCCCTTTTTCTGCTCTACATAAACCTTTTTTCTCCTCAACAGATGGAGTTGCGCAGCACGATTCGACTTTCTGGTCCCATATTGAAGAGGAGATCTACGATGCTCAAATTGGGAAGAAACCCATGACGCTGAGAAAATATCTGATAATAGCTATGAGGATGGAAGGAGGGATCACCACGAAAATCCAATTTGGGACGAATGGTTTCCCGATAATCCTGATAATTCCACGAGGGAAGTACTGGAGTACGAGGAGAAACGGCGGCGTCTTGTTTGCTTCCTTCACAGAGAGGTGCAAGATGCTTTGCGAGTTCATCCCGAAATTGCAACGTGGCTTGCGTTGAGGTACTCGCTTCTTGCAACCTCCCTTCTGCATCCAACAAGAGATATTCTCCTTCATTCACCACAATCTTGGGATGGATATCGAGCAGACGCAAGACTAAGTGGTGCAAATCTGCGTTGAAATCTACTAAGCGCTCGTATTCTCCTTGATAGATTGCAGCAAAGTCATCGGCATAGTATTCAAAAAAGGGGGTGCGCTCATAGGCTGCCACAAGTGCATTCCAGTGAAGCTGTCGCCATCGATTGTGGTCGATGATACGCATCTCTCGCGTAGGGGTCTTATGATCTCCACCTAATTCCTTGCATCCTTGCACAGGGATAGTGAGCGACTGCATGCCATCCGCCGTGGCGATGACACATCGGTTGCGAAACGTCTGTTTCACATAGTGGTCACTGCGTTCTTCCACCACAAAGGGGGCAGAGATGAGCTTGGTATAATAATGCACCGGAGCGAGGTAAGCCGAAGTGAGCAACGGAATCGGAGACATATTCTATAGGTTTATATAAATAAGTATGGGATGCACGTCCTGTTTGTATGATAGGCGGTGCATCCCATTTCTATATTTCACTCTATCAAAGAGCATCTTGCACACCCTAGCATGGGATGGAGCAAGAGTTGAAATTATACTTTCTAACTATTTTATACCACCTACCCACTTGAAGGTGCGGTTCCAACGGATTTTCCCGTCCATAAGACCATAATCTGGATCGAGAGAAAGCCATACCATGAGGGGTTTTCCCACGATGTGATCTTCAGGAACAAATCCCCAGAATCGGGAGTCGGCAGAAAGGTCGCGATTATCGCCCATCATCCAGTAGTAGTCAAGCTTAAAGGTGTAGTTTGCAGCGACTTTGCCATTGATGAGGATTTTATCGCCTTTCACTTCCAACTTATTGCCCTCATAAACGGCAATACAGCGCTCATACAAGGGAAGATTTGCAAGCGACAACTGCACCGTTTCTCCTTTCTTAGGAATCCAGATGGGACCGTAATCGGAAGTGGTCCAATTCTTCGCCATATTGAGGGGGAAGAGCCAATGATTCCAACTAGGTTCTTTGCCTTCGATGGTGGCAATTTCGGGATGTTGCTCAAAATACTTGTAAAGCTGAGCTGTGAGTGGCATGCTGATGACTTGTCCCTCACCAGCACGAGAAAGATCTTCGCGAGTGACGCCATTTTCCTTCAAGAATTCCACACTGGGTGCTTGCTTGAAACGTACATTATATACAAGCTGCATGTTTTCAGGTCGCGCTTGCTTCTTGCCATTGACGTAGATATCGTTGTTTTTGATTTGCAAAGTTTGACCTGCCACCGCAACACAACGTTTGACATAGTTCTCACGTCGATCCACAGGACGGGAGATGATTTCCCCTATCTCGGTGCTTTGCTTTAAAATCTGCTGTCCAATGCTGTAGATCTTGGCGAAGGCTGCGCGTTGCTCTTGAGGAGAAAGCGAGTCGCTAGGCTCGTTGATGCCAAGTGCCTGCGCACCGGTGGAATAAACAAGCCCATAATAGTCTTGATTCTGGAAGTTGCTGGCTACTGTGTCACCCGAAGGATAGTTGAACACCACGATATCCCCAACTTCCACTCGTCCCAAACCTTTCACACGACGGTAGTCCCATTGTGGCCACTCGATATAACTCTTTCCACCTCCTAACCATGCAGGAAGATTGTGCTGAGTGAGTGGCATCGTGAGGGGAGTTTGTGGGATGCGCGGACCATAGCTCAACTTAGACACCAGGAGATAATCACCAGTCAACAACGTCTTCTCGAGCGAAGAAGAGGGGATGACAAAGTTTTGAAAGAAATATTGGTTGATAAAGTAGATGGCTACGAGTGCAAACACAATAGCATCTACCCAACTCATCACCATGCGCACGATGGGATCAGGACTATTGCGCCACCAACCCCAGTTGATTTTGCGGCTGATGTAGAGATCATAAATGAAGGGCACTACGAGAAGTCCCCACCATGAACCTACCCAAAGGAGGAAAAGAAGATAAAGCGCGGTGACCACTCCAAAGAGCGTCCATTGACGGCGCGTTGCTTTTGGCATTGTGAACATAAATCGAGGATTTATGATGGATAGAAATGATAAAGAATATAGAATCTTCGCCAGCGACATCGAGCATGCTACAAAAAACATTTTGCACGCTGCACAACACGCTAGGCAAGAATCACACGCTATATGCTAGAAGTTGAAAAGGTCATCAATAGTGAGCCAACCTTCGTGCTTAGCCACATATTCAGCAGCAAGAACAGCACCGAGGGCGAAGCCTTGACGCGAATGCGCATCGTGCGTGATGCGGATGCAATCGGCAGGAGAATCGTACTCGACAGTGTGAATACCAGGCACTTCGTCGCGGCGGATGGCATCAATGCGCAGTGTTTCGGGAGCATTTTCTTTGCTTCCCGTGACAGAGCCATCGGCTTCCAGCACTTCACCCTTCACCCAGGTCTTCTTGCGATCCATGCAATCCACGATTTGCTCTGCCAGCGTAATAGCAGTGCCAGAAGGAGCATCCAATTTGTGCACATGATGTGTCTCCGTCATCGTCACATCATAGTCGGGAAATTGGTTCATGATGTGAGCCAAATACTTATTCACCGCACCAAAAATGGCTACTCCGAGAGAGAAATTCGATGCCCAGAGCAGAGTTTTACCCTCGTTTGCGCAAGCGGCTTTGAGTTCTGTTTCGTGGGCAGCGAGCCAACCGGTGCTTCCACTCACCACTTTCACGCCTTGCGCCCAAGCCTTCTGGAGGTTGTCGTAAGCCGCGGTGGGATTGGTAAATTCGATGGCAACTTCCGCCGAGCGAAAAGCATCACTATCGAAGTCGTTGATATTATTCACATCGATAATAGACACGATTTCGTGACCGCGCTTCTTTGCGATGTCCTCAATCATGTGGCCCATTTTGCCATATCCTATGAGTGCTATCTTCATGATGATACTGAATTATCTGCTTTTTAATGATGGATTTAGGGACAAAAATACGGCTTTCTGCCGATTGTCGCAAATCTTTCTTTGATTTTAGACCGAATATCTACGTAAAAAACTCACGCAACACTTCCCAACTCTTCAACTCTGGTAGAGAGGGAATGTGCAAACGATAGTAGGTGAGAATCAGTTCTAAGATGCGATTGCGCTGCACTCGTGTGAGTCGAAAGAGATGCATCGTAGAAAAGTTCATGCGCAAAAGCTGCTCGAAAGCTCTAGCCTCATCCCCATATATATAATATACGTGCGCGGGCGCGCGAGAGGCGAACTCAGCTGCCATAAGGTCAAAGAAGGGCAATGAAGTGTCAGCAGTATTGGGAGAGATGCCCAAGAATTGCGCCAAACGCATGAGAAAGAGCAGGTGGAAATTGGCATATCCTTCTTCCGCGGTGTCCAACCATGTGAGGCTATGCAGGAGATAATCAAAAAACAGTTCACCGGACTGTTCATGGCGACAAACCTGCATCAGAAACTCCGCAAGAAAAAGCGTGAGCGTAGCTTTAATTGGAGAAGTATGTAGCGAACGCCAAGGTTGCGACACTCGTGCAGAGAGCGGTTTCATCAATTTGGCTCGAGGTTTCTCCTCCCACTCCACCTCCAACACTGCCATTGGTTGAAAGATGGTATGTCTTATTTTAGCGCGCGGCGCATGAGAAATTCGCACGACAAAGGAAATTCTGCCATGATTTCGCGCCAGACCTTCCACAATAAGTTGGTCGTCGCGATGTCGAAGTGTGTGGAAAATGAGTATTTCGTCGTGGATAATCATATTTTTCTTCGTCATTCACCCTCAAAAGGGCATTTTTTTCAGTCCAGACAAAGTTACGTTGAAAAGTTGATTTGGGCGAAAATCCCAGAGAAAAAGGGGTGATTTAGGGCAAAAATCGAGGAAAATGAGGAAAAATCGACGAAAAACGAAAAAAAATCAGAGAAAGACTTGGTTGTTTCAGAAAAAGTCTCTACCTTTGCATCGCAATCGGGAAACAACGGCACACTACAAGATGCGACGCTGACCCAAACGCACGGTCCCTTCGTCTATCGGTTAGGACGAGAGATTTTCATTCTCTAAAGAGGAGTTCGACTCTCCTAGGGACTACCAAGTAATCGAAGTGGGGAGTTCTGCAAAGAATTCCCCAATTCTTTTACGTTCGCAATGGCTACGTCTGAAGCAGCACCGTCGTGAGACGTTCTAAATTCCTCCTGCTGAAGAGTGCCGGCAGTCAATTCTAAGTTTTAATCAATCAAACAACTCCATTTCACATGGCAAACCACAAATCATCGGTAAAGAGAATTCGTCAGACCGCCACTCGTCGCTTGCACAATCGTTACTACGCTAAGACTATGCGTAACGCAGTTCGCAAGCTCCGCGCTACTACCGACAAAGCTGTAGCAGTTGAACTTCTTCCTAAAGTACAGAAGATGCTCGATAAGCTCGCTAAGACGAACATCATCCACAAGAACAAGGCCGCTAACATCAAGTCTAGCCTCATGATTCACGTGAGCAAATTGGCTTAAGTTGCCGACTTCTTCAATAGAATTAGAAAGCCACTCCTTTTGGGAGTGGCTTTTTTTGTTTTTATCTCTCAAGATTTCAGACACACTGAGGTTTTTTGGAATATATCTTGCCTCACAAGAAAGCTATTTCATCTCACAGGACACAACTCTCATCTCACAAGATACATATTGAACCCCAATCGGTCATTAGACCCTGAACATATTTCATCATCTAATAACCGATTTGGCTTTAATTCTCAGAAGGAGTTTATATCACCTCTCAAAAAAGACGGATTTCCTCCTCACGCCTACTTTATAAATCGCGTAGCTGCTTGAGAAATCTGTTCCCGAATGTAATCTTCCAACTCGGGAGCATCGACAATTTCAATATCTTCGAGGAGCCCCATCACAAAACGCCCCACACCTTTCATCGAACAGAACTCATCTTCCCACAACCAATGTGAGTCGTCTTCTTGCGTCAAGCGACGCTCAGCTTGCGGGTACTCATCGAGCAGCACACTCTTTGCCAGCACCCCAAGACGCAACGCCACCCTTGTGGTACATTCTCCAGAGAAGTGAAACAAATCAACCAACAGCGGACGATGCTCCTCACGATAACTCCAACGCAAATCCACCAGCTCCACCTCTTCCGCTCGGGAGAGGTTAAAGGTTTTGTTCGTGCGCGTACTGATTTCAAAGCACCGCACATCACGATTGCCCGGCAAGAAAGCATAAGGCTCCACATAGCGATCCCTCTTTTGACTGCGCGAAGAACGGTAACCACGCAGCACCACAATGCGTTCCCCCTCGATGGCTTCAAACATCGTGCGAATGTTGCGCCCCGTCACTTCGTCCACATCGGGAGGAATAAACAAGTTCTCACTCGTGGAACGCTCCAATTTCTCGCGCAGCAAACGCGCCTGCACCGAACTATTCGGCACAGCAGTAAGAATCTGTCGAAGCGTGAGCACCTCATCGGACGTAAAGTGCAAAAACGATGTTACGCGTTTAAGAAAAGGAGCATCAGCGCGCAAACGATAACTATGACTCTGCCGCTCGAGGGTCAAGCCCACTCGCGGAAAAGTCTCCAACAATCGATACACCCTTCTGGGATGCAGGCGACTGCGTTCTGCCATTTGAGCCACGGTCAAAAACTGACCCTCAGCCAAAATCTCCACTAATTGCAAAGCACGAGTAAGGGATTCATATTCCATAGCAAGCGAAAAAGAGTAACATGACCATCACAAAGAGCTATACCTCCATCAGGCAGTGCCCCACCGCACGAAGGATTCGGCAAAATAAGCTAAAAAAAATGCAGATAACTCCGTTGTTCCTTCATTTTACACAGAGTAGAAATTAAAACAAAAGCGAAAGCCGACATAGCATAAGCACTACAAAGCTACGAAAAAAGAATGAAAATCAAGAGATTGTACCTACAAAAGCGGAGTATCTCGGCAGAAAATCGTATCTTTGTAGCGTGTAAAGCACGACAATGAGCAAACGGACGAGACAACAATGGTGTTGCGCAGTTCTAGGTCAGCCACAGAAGCTCCATGTTTTTTTGGAGAAATGACGACTCTTGCGCAGGATTGATTGGAATCAATATGGCTAACGCGCCCCATCGCTTATTGTTGTTCTCAAGTTTGGTGTTTTTTCTTCCAGAGCAGAGCCAGGTTGCAGTGCTCCCCTCCCCCACTCGGCGGAGAATGTTTGGGTGAAATCGGAGATCATACGCTCCGACATTTTTTTCTTATGGAAAAACACCGCAGTTTCTCATTTTTTATCCCCTTTATTCCTTGAAAAGTTTTTCAGAACTCGGTTTGCGAGAAGAACTCCTCACCGCGATTAGCGAGATGGGCTACGAAAACCCCACTCCCGTCCAAGAGGCTGTGATTCCCGTCCTCCTCCACACCCCCTCATTCCCAAATACACTTACTCCTGCTGCCAACGACAGCGAACCCACTGCCAACGATGCCCCCATGGACACCGAAGCAGCACCAGTGCTCAACGCTGAAAGTGCAGATGCCACAGACAGCTTTGAAGAAAGCATCGAAGCCGTAACAGACAGGGTTACCGATGCCGACTCCAACACCGATGTCCCAACCGAAAGCAATCGTCACCGCGACGTCATCGCTTTGGCACAAACTGGCACAGGTAAGACCGCTGCTTATGGTCTTCCCGTGTTGCAAAACATCAACCCCAAAGACCGCACCACCCAAGTCGTCATCCTCAGCCCCACACGCGAACTCTGCCTGCAAATTGCGGATGATTTGAAGGATTACAGCCGCTACATTGATGGTCTCCACGTCGTAGCCGTTTATGGGGGTACAAATATCGAAGGACAAATCCGTCAACTCAAGAAGGGTTGTCAAATCATTGTTGCCACTCCTGGTCGTCTCATCGACTTGATGCACCGCAAGGTGGCACAGCTCCACAGCGTGCGCAACATCGTCCTCGACGAAGCCGACGAAATGCTCAATATGGGCTTCACCGACAGCATCGACGAAATCCTTGCCGCCCTCCCCGAAGAGCGTCAGACACTCCTCTTCTCTGCCACCATGGGACCAGAGATAGAGCGCATCGCCAAGAGCTATCTCAAAGACTACCAAGAGATTGTAGTCGGAAGCCGCAACGAAGGTGCTGAACACGTGAATCACACCTACTATCTCGTCAAGGCACAAGACAAATATGCAGCTCTCAAGCGCATTGTCGACTACTATCCTCGCATCTATGGCATCATTTTCTGCCGCACACGCCTCGAAACCCAAGAGGTTGCCAACCAGCTCATCAAAGATGGTTATAGCGCAGAAGCGCTGCACGGCGATTTGGCACAAGCCCAACGCGACTTGACGATGCAGAAGTTTCGCCAACACCGCACCCAACTCCTTGTGGCTACCGACGTTGCGGCTCGTGGACTCGATGTCAACGAACTCACCCACGTCATCAACTACGGTTTGCCCGATGATGTCGAAAACTACACCCACCGCTCTGGCCGCACCGGTCGTGCTGGCAAACGAGGTACGTCTATCTCCATCATCCACATCCGAGAAAAAGGGAAAGTGCGCCTCATCGAACGCGTCATTGGCAAGAAGTTTGAAGTCGGCATCCTCCCCGAACCTCAAGAGATTTGCAGCAAGCAACTCTATAAAGTCATCGACGAACTCGAACATACCGAGGTAGACGAAGAGCAAATTGCACCTTTCCTCCTCGAAGTGATGCACAAACTTGAGTGGTTGAGCAAGGAAGAACTCGTGAAGCGTCTTGTGCAAAACGAGTTTGGTCGCTTCCTCTCCTACTATGCCAACGCACCCGAAATCGTGCAGCCCACCGACCGTCCCGACAAAAAGGGAGAAGCCGCTGCAGAACGTCGTGCACAGCGCAAAGAGCGCGCCAAACAAGGTGGCGGCGTGCAAGAAGCAGAAGAAGGCTACAAGCGTCTCTTCCTCAATTTTGGTAAGAAAGACAACTTCTTCGCACGTGAAATCATCAACCTCGTCAATCGCTATGTCAAGGGTAAAGTGGAGATTGGTCGCATCGACCTCCTGCCCACTTGTTCCTTCTTTGAAGTGCCCGAGGACGATGCCGAATTGGTGAAGGCTAAGATGGCGAAAGCCAAGGTAGGCGAACGTCGTGTGGTGGTAGATGATGCCGACCGCTGCGATGCCGACACCAGCCAACGTCTGCGTGGTCGCGATGGCAAGCGTGGCAAGTCCAACCGCGGTTATGAAAAATCAGACCGCAGTTACGAAAAGTCTGATCGAAGTCGCGAGAAATCCAATCGCTATTCCGATCGTGGTGCCAATTCTTATGGAAAAGGCAGCCGCAAGTCCGACCGCGGTGGTTACGACGCGAAGCCCTCACGCAAAAAACAAGGTAAGGGTGGCTACGAGTCTTCCAACAACCGTCAGGACAGTCAATACAAAAAAGACGACTGGATGCAATTTTTCGGTCGATAACTCCTAACAAAGTGGTGAATTTGCTTCGGCATTTTCACCACTTTGATGCTTTTCCGCACGACCTCTCAGCACAAGCCACCCACAAAAGTAGGTACGCTTTGCACCCTTATCTCACAAAAGTAGGTATGTAGAACGCCTAAAAGTCACTCAAAATAGACATTTCACACCACCGGTGCCCTAGCGATTCGGCACATCTCCACAGAAAGACATCAATAAAATGATGATACTTCATCCCCATCGCCCCGTTTTACGCCCCCTTTTGCCACTCTCAAATAGCAAAATACCGCAATAGTTAAGTTTTTACTCATTAGAACTAATGATTTCACCTTAGCACACGGGAGTCATTACACAAAATCACTGCAAATGAGTATTGTGCAAGGTGCAAAAAGTCCCTACCTTTGCAGTGCAATCTGATAGCAAGGCCGCTTGGTTCATATCAAGCCTGTTGCCCGTCAGAGTAAGAATTTAAATTGTTATGTCTATGTTCGAAAGATGGCCGTCTTCAGTGGAAGATGGCTACTTTCGTTTTTAAGCCAAATCGGTCATTAGACCGTAAAAGTGTTTCTGGTAATGGAAAAGATGACAGGAAGCTAGATTTTCTATAACGAGTAGTACTATTCCTTCTAATGACCTTTTCGAGTTTAGTTCGCGCACGCCACGTTAAGTGGTGGAACTAGTAATTTCACAACAGAAATTGCGCGAAAAGATACAAAATTCTTGTTCCTGTGACTAGGAATCATTATTTTTGCAACTATAGTAGTGCGTTTCCCTCGCGAAACGTCACATTTTTTCCGTGCGTTCTCACCGACTCCGATCCTCATTGCTTATTTTGATGGTCTACACCCTTGAGAAACACGGCTCATTCACCCTTTACCTCCCACAACACACGCATGAAAAAATTACTCTGCACCCTCGCTTTACTGTCGGCTTTCGGCACTAGTTTCGCACAACGCTTTAACCTCGAAGGAAAAGCTTCACCGAATGTAAAGACCGTATATTATAAAAATCTTCAAGGTTCAGGCATTGATTCACTTAAGGTGGATGCCAACGGACAATTTTCCCTCTCTGGCACCGCAGACAACAAACCCTTTGTCCTTATCACCGAAAAAGAAGGATTTGACAACGCCATCGCTGTTGTGCTCAATGGAGATGTTAGAGTAGACCTCCCCAGCAGCACCGTAAGCGGTACTTCGGAAAACCATCTCCTCAACGAAGCGCAACGCAAAATCACCCCTATCGTGCCCCAAGTGTTGGGTTACACACGCGAACTCATGGCACTCAAGCAGGCAGGAAAGACCGAAACTCCTGAGTTCAACAAACTCTATGAGCAATATCTCCAAGATCTCGGCAAAATCTCTTCCATCGTGAAGCAAAGCGTCAAGGACCATCCCGAAGGACTCTACAACGCTGCCCTCGTCTACCAATATCTCGGTGTGATGGAAGAGAGCGACATCAAAGAACTCATGGCTGGTAAACCTGCTTGCTTTGAGACCGACTTGCTCAAACCCATCATGACGCAACTCAACAAGGAAGCTGAACTCGAAGCTCTCCGCGCTCCTGGCAAGGACTTCACCGACTTCAAGATGGCTACTCCCACAGGTGCTGTGAAATCGCTTTCTAGCTTTGTCAAGAAAAATAAGCTCACCCTCGTTGACTTCTGGGCATCATGGTGCGGACCTTGCCGCAGAGAAATGCCCCACGTGAAAAAACTCTATGCAGACTTCCACAGCAAGGGCTTGGAAATCGTAGGTGTGAGCTTCGACGAAAGCAAAGAAGCTTGGACGGGTGCCATCGCTAGCATGGGACTCAAGTGGCCCCAACTCTCCGACCTCAAAGGCTGGCAAAACGAAGCAGGACAGCTCTATGGCATCCGCAGCATCCCTGCTACGCTCTTGATCGACAAACAAGGTAAAATCGTGGCTTTCGGTCTGCGTGGTGCAGAACTCGAAGCTAAGGTGGCTGAACTCCTCAAATAATCTTGAGAGCCACTTTTCTGATTTCACTAGTTGAACGCTCATTCTTCTCGCTAGAACGACAGACAACTTCTCATTCATCCCACTAAAACTACAAGATGAGACATAAACTCACCCTTCTCTTGCTCACCTTCATCGCCGGCGTGCTCTCCGTAGCAGCACAGGTGAGCTTCAGCGTGTCTTACAAGCGCGTTAGCCCCACTGAAATTGACATTGTCTTCACAGGCAAAATGGAAAAAGGTTGGCACGTTTATGGCGCGAACATCGGTCCTGGTGGTCCCACTGCTGCCACTTTCGGCACAGACAACCTCAAAGGTGTTCGTCTCGTAGGCAAAATCAAAGAAGGTCCTGGTTTGAAGCACAAACAAGACCCCATCTTCGAAATGCCCGTCACCTACTTCGAAGGCACTGCGCAGTTCACCCAGCGTGTGGAACTCCTCGAAAAGGACTACAGCCTCAAAGGCTATCTCAAATATGGCGCCTGCAACGACGAAAATTGCTTGCCTCCCACCAGCGTAGACTGCTCCGTGAAAGGCACTGACGGTCCTGCGAAGGCTGCCGATGCTGATAAAAAAAAAGCAACAGAAGAGGAAGTAGCAGCAACAAAAGCCGCTGATGTCGATCCCATCGACGGTCTTGTAGACACCATCGCTGCAACTGGAGAAAGTGCAGAACAGACACCAGCATTGTCTGCCAACGAAGCTAGTGTAGCCGAACTCGACAGCGCTACGCTCCGCAAACTCTACGAGCCCTCTATCGAAGCGCTCAAGGCTTTTGGTGATGGCAATCACTTGAACCAAAGCCTTTGGGTCATCTTCGGACTCGGATTCATCGGCGGTCTCATAGCACTTGCCACTCCCTGCGTGTGGCCCATCATCCCCATGACGGTGAGCTTCTTCCTCAAGCGCAGTGGCGATCGTCGCAAAGCCCTTCGCGATGCCTTCACCTATGGTCTCTCCATTGTGATCATCTACGTGGCTCTTGGTGTCATCGTGACTTCCATCTTCGGAGCCTCAGCTTTGAACGACCTCTCCACCAATGCCATCTTCAATCTTCTCTTCTTCGCCATGCTCGTAGCCTTTGGTGCTTCGTTCTTAGGCGGATTTGAGATTACCCTCCCCTCCAAGTGGAACAACGCCATCGACTCTAAGGCTTCCAGCACCACCGGTTTGCTGAGTATCTTCCTCATGGCGTTCACCTTGGCTTTGGTGAGCTTCTCTTGCACCGGTCCCATCATTGGATTCCTCCTCGTGGGTGTCAGCACCTCTGGCGGTGGAGTACTCGCTCCCACCATCGGTATGCTCGGTTTCGCCATCGCATTGGCACTCCCCTTCACCCTCTTCGCCCTCTTCCCCACCCTCTTGAAGAAGACCAGCCGTGGCGGTTCGTGGATGAACAAGATCAAAGTGACCCTCGGGTTCTTGGAATTGGCGTTCGCTCTCAAATTCTTCTCCGTAGCTGACTTGGCTTACGGTTGGCGTTTGCTCGATCGCGAAACCTTCCTTGCCCTTTGGATTGCCCTCTTCGCCCTCTTGGCTTGCTATCTCTTCGGATTTATCAAGTTCCCCCACGACGATGAAACAGAGCGAAAGACTAGCGTACCTTCCTTCTTCCTGGGCATCGCCTCTCTCGCCTTCGCCATCTACATGATTCCAGGGCTCTGGGGTGCGCCCACCAAGGCTGTCAGCGCCTTTGCTCCTCCCATGAGCACACAGGATTTCAACCTTGATGTGGTGAAGGTAGAAGCCAAATTCACCGACTACGAAAAGGGTATGGCTTATGCTCGCCAAACGGGCAAACCTGTGCTCCTTGACTTCACCGGTTTTGGCTGTGTCAACTGCCGCAAGATGGAGACCGCTGTGTGGCGCGATGCTCGAGTGCGCGACCTCATCAACAAGGACTATGTGCTCATCTCACTCTATGTCGACGACAAGACGGCACTTCCTGCGCCCATCGAAGTAGAAGAAAATGGTAAAATCACCACGCTCCGCACTGTGGGTGACCGTTGGAGCTATCTCCAACGCAACAAGTTTGGTGCGAATGCCCAACCCTTCTACATTGTCCTCGATGGTGAAGGTCAGCCCTTAGGTCCTAGCCGTAGCTATAACGAGAATATCTCGGAATATGTAGACTTCCTCAACAACGGCATCAAAGCCTACCAAAAGACGGCAGAATAGCGTCCGTCTACTCTTTCCCTTCGAATATATCAGATTGAGTTTGTTTCCCCCATGATTGGACTTTTCCAGTCATGGGGGATTTTTCTGCCCTCTTCCCTAGAATTTTCCACTTTCTAAACCCCAATCGGTCATTTCCTGCACTTTGGCTGCCCCTTTGCCTTCCTACTGCCTGCCTCGTCTATCATCCCCCCTAAACATATAGGGGTAGATATGTCCCCAAAGTGAGAAAAATCGGCAAAAAAGTGACGAAAAAATTTTGAGCACAATCGATATTGCAATATCTACTTACCAAAATAAAAACTAAAGTAACACTTTATCGTGCATCAAGTGGTCAAGCTCTGCATCTAACTACTTTCTCCCCAAAACGTAGTTTGGCGAAATGCGTTGCTCACGTGCGCACGTACGCGCGCCTTCCCTGGGATTTTGAACAAAAAACCTTCACAACCTTCACACCACCGCTCCCAAACCTCGGATTTTAGATTTCTCAACACTCCTATCATTTCCCCCTCTATTTCACCCCAAAAATGGGCAGAAAAGGACTACTTCTAGCTCACACTGTTAAAAAACGTCCGAAAACTACTTGTATATCACTAGCTATAAGGAAGTTACAAAGATTTCTGTGAAGGTTGTGAAAGCAAAAAGTGAGAAATTGCTGTAGTGTGCGCGCACGCGTACGCGCGAGAGAGTGATTTTCACAAATCGTCAGATTCTGTCTTTTACTCCCTGTCTTTACCCTGCTCCAAAACGTCGGAGATTTTTGAAATTTCGTGGGAGATTTCTCAAAAAACGTGGGAGATTTTCCAAATTTTCTCCGACGTTTTTCAGAAAACGTTGGAGTTTTTCTTCATTATCTCCAACAGTTTGACGCCATGTTTCGAGAAAATCTCCTAACCATGTTGATGTCCCTTAGTCTCTCCACCTAGATGTTCTGCGCTGATTCTTTCTAAAAAAAAGAGCAAGACAATCATTATTTAAGCTGAAAAGATTATCTTTGCCTTGGAGACTTTATCACTCAACCATAAATCAGCACTACGTGTTGTACTCCTTTACTATAATCCGCAAAACGAAAAGTTGCATCGAAGGAAAACGAAAAGTTGCTTGTCTGAAAACGAAGCGTATCCTTAAAATCTCCACCCCATACGATATTACAATGCCCCTCTGCTGTCATTACAACGGCATAGGGGCATTATTACAATGACATTAAGCTAGACCACTAGCTGACCATCATAAGTATGTCACGGAGCAAAAAAAAGCCACTCACGAATGAGTGGCTAGTGAGGTATGACTACCTCGGAGACGTTTAAATTCACACCCCAAAACTGGGGTGATGCAAGATGCTAGCATCTTACACCGCGAAAATATAAAATCTCCAAGAGGTGACCAAATTAAATTGCTACTTTTTTTCCCAACGTACGATAACTTCACCCCCTAATGCCTTAAGCACACCAAATAGAGTATGCAAACTGAGGGATGTGTCTTCCGCTTCTATACGTCGGATAGCGGTTGTACTTACTTTTTTACCAGTCTGTTGTCGAAGTATCTCACTAAGAGCTGTGACGGTCATCTCCTTATCGATGCGGATAGTTTGAAGCAAAGTACAAAACTCCTCATTACTAGTTACTATTTGCTCTTTTTTCATTGGGTCTCTCGCTTTGACTAAAGTAAAATGAGGGGAGCGGTTTTTTCAAGTCGCTCCCCAGTTAGTTTTGATTAGGCTTCTACGATTACGACTTCTCCGTCCTCTTCGTAACCTTCGAGCGTCCAGATGTCCCACTCAGCTGCCTTGTTGCCCTCAGCGAAACCGAAGAACTCGATAGGAGCAACTGCTTCAAAGGCTGGATTACCGAGCTTGTCAGCCATCGCCTTGACGATTTGGGTGAGCTCATCATCTTGGTAGATGACTGCAGAATCACCATTGTGAGCTGCAGTGGAGAGCTCGCTGCGAGTCACGAGACCAAACTTAGCAGCCTTTTCTGCTGCTTCCTCGTCGCCAGTGACTTCGAGGACCACTTGGGAAAGGATAGCCTTAGCTGCATCGCTCATAGCAACAACTTCGAGGCTAGCAGCTTCAGCCCAACCTTCGGTATTGGCTTGTGAGTTAGCTGCAACGAATTGAGGAAAATCGAGAAGAGATTTAGTAAACATGATGATAAATGTTTTGAGGTGAATAAATAAACGTCTTGTGCAACCTTGGGGTGTTACCCGTTCGATTACATTGCAAAGATATGGCAAGACTTTGATACCGCAAAATTTTACGCCCCTATTTTTCGCGAAACTATTAGATTTAACACAGTTGTCACTTGTTTTCCTCCCGAGCTTAACAGAATAACAACAAAAAAAGGAGGGCTACCTACTAGGCAGTCCTCCTTGCTCGTTGGGGCTGGATTATCTATCGGGGTTGATTATCCTGTCAAGATACCCCAAATGGTCGAGTACATCCTCTATGATGTAATCCCACACCGCCTCTGGATTATGGCGGAAGGCATTGCAAGGCTCTCCATCCTCGTCCTCATAATCGTGCTCGAAATCAGGCATAAACTCATCGGTATACTCCTCTAAGAAGCTAGCGTAGAAATCAGCTGCAGCGTAGAGCTCTGGAGCTCTGAGCACCTTAAGAACAAGGTCTACTTGGAGTTGGCGAGCAAAGGAGTACTGAGCGTCGCGGGTCACAAAAGTACGGTTGTAAACGGTAAGCATAATGCATTGAAAATTTGAATGTTAAACGTCTTTCCACTACTCTAGGGGCTTCCCCTTGGTGGCAGTGCAAAGATGCGTACTAATGGTGGGACACGCAAGTTCATTCGCGGAATAAATAAACTGAATAGCAACTACTTAGCTTAGTATAAGAGTTCTGCACGCCATATTAAGAGATGTATGGAGAGTGAGGGCGAGAATCCTGCCAAACTCTGAGGGTTAGGACACCTTGGCAAGCATGATATCTGTGTAGCCAGCAGTGTAGTTAAGCGCAACAACATGCTCGTGGCGGACGGCATCTACAAAGGGGTTACCCAGCGATGGATTACGTCCCAGCCAGTCACATAGCTCAAAAATCTGAGACTTGCTGCTCGTAAAGTAGACAAAGCGGTGACCATTGAGGAGTGTGAGCACATCTAGATAATCAGAGAGCGACCACGACATATTATAAGTAGTGGTATCAGTGGAGAGATATGGAGGGTCGAGCAAAAAAATAGCGCGAGGATTATCCTTGTATTGCTCAAAGAGCTCGCGATAGTCGACTGATGCTATCTCTATGCCATCAAGATAGCCCTCAGCAGAGTAATCACTACGTCGCACGTTATTATAGAGCTGCTCGCGGATAAATCCATCTAAGGAGGTCGCATACTTGCTCGAGAAGAGGAGCGAGGACGAGAGCGTGATATAATCCACATATCCTTGCTTATCGGCTTGTTGCAGTATATCAAGGATAGTAAGGCGCGTCTCATCAGGGATGCGCGCGTGTCGAGCGACATTAGCCACAAGGGGGCGGATGCGTGCCAGTAGTGCGTTGGTTGTGGGGATAGCAGCAATGCGCTGGCGGTAGTTGTCGTAGTCGTTGTAGACCACCGTAGCATTGGGCTTAGCCACGCGCGTGGCATGGGAGAGGAGACCACTACCTCCAAAGAGGTCAACAAAGATAGCATCATCGGGTAGTGTGGCAAGCAGGTCGCGGTAGATGCGCAAGAAGTTGCGCTTTTGACCTTGAAAAGGGAGAGGAGCAGCATTGTACTGTTGCATTGATTTGAGATTTGATTAGATGAATAATAGTATTATAATGGCATCCTAATGCCGTTTGTATGCGAATGTTTTTGCGGAATGATGAGAATGTCGTATCTTTGCAATACTTCTCACATATCCTTTGAAATTAATAAAGCCTAGGCAGTGCTCACAAGACGAGGTTTACCCTCGGTCGCGTGTGCGCTGTCTAGGCGTTATAATTAAAGGAGTGTGAGAAGCCCTTTTATTATGCGACCGAGGGCTTTTTTTACCCCGTCGCTAAGATTGTGGTGTATCTGTTTTGTGGACTTGAGAATTATGCGTATATTCGCGACATCTCAATGAATATCTATATGAAACGATTACTACTCATGTTACTGACTGCGCCACTGCTCATGGCATGTGGCAGCGATAGCCCCGAGGTGAACAATCCCAAGGGCAAAATACTCCCCGACCAGCTGGTGCGCATTGAAGCAGCGCAAGGCGTGAAAGTCCGCGCAGCTGAGGCGGAGTACACCGAAGACGGCGAGCGTTTGCTCACGGCTCTTGAAGTAGCCAAGCAAGGGGTAATACTCGCAGGAACCTACTTCTACCAGCCCGACACCTCGCTCATTTGGCAGCCTTCCTACTATGTCCATGGTGAGCGTGCTTTTGGCGACAACATGCGAGACACTGTCTCCGCTACGCCTGCCCTCCTGATGTACAGCGAAGACATCCTCACGGCAAAAGGTTTATATCCGACTTTCCTCAAAGGCTACGATGTACTCGTCCTCGGTAAAGAGAAGCCTAATGCTCGCCTTAATGAGCATGGTTTTCGCGAGCGCGACACTATCGCCTACGTCCCCAACTCTGTGCTGCGTGAAGCCGAAAAGAAAATCTACAAGGCTTATGCTGACAGCAACTACACCGAGGTGTATCGCTTGTTCCACGAAGCCTATAAGTTCCGCCCCATCACTGGTAAGCAGTGGCAGCGTTTGAAAGCTGCAGGCAAGAACTAGTCCCTATTTTAATGCTCCGTTGGTCGCTCCACGTTATCGAAATGATGCGTGGGGCGATTTTTGTTTTCTACCATGCCAAGATGGCAAAGGTAAATTGCGTGTTCACCATACGACAGCCGTCTTGGATATCTTTGATAAAGCACCAAGCCACATCTCCCGTATGCGCAGCAAGCTGTCCTTGCATGAGGTGACCATTGCCGAGAGGAGTAATCACGATGCTATAGTTGGTATGCCCAATCGTATGATAGATGAGATACTCACCTTGTGACTTTCGCCAAACACGCGTAACCTTGCCCCATTGGGAGACTAAATTTCCATCTGCTCCAGCTCTCCCACACGCAACAACACTCGGAAATCCCATGTCCCCCTTAATCGTGAGCTTTCCATTTTTGATGAAAGTGTATTGCTCCGAAGAGAAGAAAGACATGATGCCATCACCAGCAATGGCGTTAAAGGGTTTGATGAGACCTTCAGTGTAAGTAGAAGAACTGATGTAAACACTCGTGTCGGGATTCCGAAAGATTTTGCTTATTAATTCTACCGACCAGCGATATGTACCCATTGGAAGATTCTCCAACTTGCAAACACCATTTCCACTATCTTGTAGCTCGCGAGAGGAGTAAGTGTAGGCGAAGAGAAAATCAGTGTAAACCCCATTAGATTGCCTTTTTTGCAGGACGACCTTTGTTTCTAATGCTCGAGCCCAGCCTCCAAACTCATAAGGGTTTCCACGTTCATCCTCACCTTCTCGGTAGTCTCCCATACATCGCACAGAAATAGCCACCTCACCGCGTCCATAGGGAGAACTAATCGTAAAGGTTCTTCTACCAGTCTCAATTCCATCTCCATGCACATTGATGGTCTCTGAACTGATATAAACCGTGTGCTGTGATTTCCCAACCAGCTCGCTTACATTGCATCGCTGTCCTCGGGTAAACTCCGTCAGCACTTGTCCATCTTCTCCACGTGTCACGAGTGACCCCGTGCCATTGAATTCGAGGTCACCGATGTGTCCGCTGCCGTCGAAGTTGAAGGCAACCGACTCCGCCTCTTCGGAAGTGCCAAAGTTTTTCACCCCAAGCGCAAGCGCAGGGCGTGGAGCATTGCCCACCTTGACCGAACGCAGACCATTGAAGTAAGCCGCCACATCGCCCACCGATGCACCTTTTTTGGGCGCATCGCGCATCTGGAGCATTGCCCCAAAGAGCAAGCCCCCCTCGATGCCTGCGCGCTGCTCAAACACCTGCTTGAGATAAGCCATGTGTGACTGCTCCCAAGCTAGGTCTGAGAGCTTTTTCCACGCGCTGTCTACCTGCGGAGTTGTCGTAGTGATACGCCCATTAGAAAAAGTTACGCGAGAGCGTGTCCATAAGTACTGCCCTTGTTGCCATGTGGGCATTGTCGTACTCCAACCCGAGGATGGAGCGGATGAGGCGGACGAGCTGGCAACATACTCAGTGACCACAGAGGACACTCCGACACCATCCTCTCCCTTATAATCGGCTTGCGCGCGCATCCAAGGGGTAGCAACCCCTCCCTCCTCCAATTTGGGAGCTGCGAAGTACACCTTACCCGTCAGACGCTGTCCGCCTTGATACCATGCACGCAGATAAGCATTCGTGTTACCGCTCTTATCGGCTGTAAAAGTCACAGCATATCGTTTCCAGCCATCGGAGAGACCTTCCTCTTCCACTTGTTTGGCTTCAAGAAAAGGTTTGTGCACTCCAATAGGCCAGACAACAAACCAACCGCAGTTTGCGCCTTTTGCATACACCGAGAATGTGTAAGTCCGTCCTGCAACAACCGAAAGATTCTGGTTGAGTTCGCCATAACTTTCATTTCGTCCTACGGCTGATGCCGACCACACATGTACCCCCGTGATGGGAGGAGTGACGATGCCTTCATAGTTGATGGAACCACCGTTGGTGGCGTTCTTATTCCACGAAATGAGTGTTTGAGGGAGGTGCGCATCGCGCAGCAGGTTGGGCTGTGGGGTGAGTCCATCTTTGCCATTCTGACCATCGACAAGTTGGTGTATGGTAAGTCTTGATTTGGCGTGTCGCATATTGAGGAGGGGGGGGAATTAGAACTAGAAGTCTAAGAAGAACTCGAAAGTCGTCCCAGAACCACTAGCAGTGAGTAGGTGGTCATTTTTGATGCGGATGGTGCGGTTGGCTGTTGTTGCGGTCTGTCCCGAGGAGGAAGAGTAGGTACGCTTGACCTCATTGCTCGAAATAGTCCATCCCACAAAGTCCGATTGAGATGGAGACCAAGTGTTATCCTTGGCATCTGCAGCCGTGAGACGGTAAAATCCTAAGGTCTTGCCCACGTAGAAGCCCTCCGCCATAGGCTTGTAACCTTGCCGAACGATAAGCTCGATAGGCAGTCCCATCGCATTACCACGACTAAGATGCGTGCCTTGCTTGGCATCAGGCAGAATATCATAGGGGTCAGTCGTGTCGAGTACACTCTGGATAGCCTCTGCCGTCTTGTTGTAGGTTGAGGAAGTGCTATCGGTGTCCTTGGCTATCAGCTTGATTGTGCCGATGTTGAGGATGGCATCAGAGCTTACCGTGATGGTCTTGCTTGTCCAATTGGCAAAGAGATTACCCGAGGGCAATCCACTACCTGCTGGAGCAGTCGCAGCCGTAATGGGATAGAACTGACCATTAACCCCTTGGATGTGCCAATCGTATTGTACGTTGGTTGTGTCCTCAGCACCACCGCGGAGCATCCGTCCCTCGAAGCGTAGCTGCTTGCTAGCACCGCCTTCGGTGACAAAGATATTGCCATCAAGAGGGAGTATCATAGCCATAATCATAGTGCCTGCATTTTCCACTTGCGACAGAGTGATCTCTGCTTGCAATTGGGTGCTCAGTCCCGTCGTTGGGTCGGTGTGTGCATACTCGCAGGTGACACGCGTGGTGGCAGTCGTCATATTTTGCCCAATGGTCAGCGCGTAGGGCGCAGTCGTAGCGATAGTCATGCCGTTTTGTCCACTTGTCACGCGTGAGCCATTGACATACCACGTGCAAGCTCCCTTGACTTGATTGCCCGATAGTCCAGGGATGCCAAGATGGGGAGTAATCACCTGTGCAGTCTTAGTGTAGTCAGGAAGGAAGGACACGGGGTCTTTGCTTTTGACTTGGGTGCTGCCTTGGGAGGTGGATAGGGTAAATGATACGGTTGTGCCATCGACCAACTGATGAAACGTGAGGCGCGATTTTGCTTGTATTGCCATAGTGATAGGGATTATAGGGATTGTTTGTGAGTTGATTCGGTTTCCCCGTTGGGGGTATATAGGGTGCAAATGAGCGTCGTTTGTCCTGCAAGATCATTGGTGGTGATTTCTATCTCTCGTGCGAGGTGAGCATGCTGGAGAGCCCAATAGTTATCATCTCCCTCACTCTCGCGTGTCCACTTAATGCGTGAGGGATGGACAGTGTCGGTGATGTCTACATTGTCCTCCTCGAGGACAGCGCGAAATGTCCCAACATAGCCTTGCCCAGCGCGATAAAATTGGCTACCACGCACGCAGTCAATGAAGAAACGCTGTACGGGCTTACCTGCAAATCGTACGGCATCGCTCCACGCTCCATGCTCACCCTTGCGTTGGCGAAGGTATTGGTCACCATCTTGAGCAGGCGCGTGCCAATCGGTCTTGCCGTCCTTGCTGTACTCTAGGTAGAGCCTACTGTCAGCAATCTTGCCATCTAGGTCATGTACCACATCGCTAAAGTCGCGCAGCTTGCCGTCTATCACCACCTTGCCCGTGAGGTAGACATTATCGGCAAATAGTCCGACCCCTGATATCTCACTGGGGTAGCCCAGCTCATGGAGGTTGTCTAGTTCTCCCTGCTGCATCGCCACGTGGCTCGCAAGGATGTCCCACTGATTGACCCCACGCAAGTAGCGCGTGTAGGTGCGCGTGTGGACGGCAAAGTGCTGACGCTCGGGGCGAGACACGGAGCCACGGCTGGCAAAGGTCATGTGAGGTTGAGGGTGATAGGTCGTGTTGGGGCGCAGCGAGTAGGTAAACCACTTGCGCTCGCTGTCCACTGTCTCCACCTTGAAATACGTGGTGGCGAAGCCTGCAAAGGTGAGGTTGAGCCGTCCATCGTCTGAGTCCTTGGTTGCGCCCCCTTGGGCTGTGGTGGCGTGATAAATGCCCGTGAGCAGGTCGCCCACCTCCACTGTGGCGAGTTCGCCCTCTTGGAGCTTGAGATAGACCTTGCCCACATCATCGGTGAGTCGCTCCACGCGCTCAATGATGCCAGCAGCTGGCGACTGCAGCTCGTAGCCTATGTGGACGTTGGTGCGATTGTAGCGCAGCTCGGGGACGTCTAGATGCTCATCGATGGCGAGGTCGCGCAAGTGAGCGCGTCCCTCAGCATCGACGTAGTAGGTAGGCAAAGCTCCAAACACTGCCCCCTCTTGCAGGTGGGCTTTGCCTTTTGCGGTCAATCCCTTATCATAGGTGATATGACCTTTTGCGGTGTCGTCTTGTGTCTTAGAGAGGTAATTGTCAAACTTGCTCCATATAGGAGAGGACTTATCCACATCTCCTGCCACATCTGCCCATCCAGCTCTAATCTTATAGGGCTGGCTGGATGAGTTTGACTCTTGCCCCTCTGCCCCCTCGTTGGGTTTGTCGCTGGTCGGGGCAGCAGCTAAGTAGAGGTAACCATCGTTGTCGGTCGTAAAGCGTTGTAATAGCGATAGATTGTTGTGCTTATGCCACTCTAATGGTGTGCCACTGCCGTCTGTCTGACCTGCGGAGTTGCCCATCGAGGTGACATGCCCTCCTCGCGTGCCTTGAGTGGCACGTGGGGTGAGGTGCTGGGTGAGGGTATAGACGTTAGACATTAGACGTTAGACGTTAGAGATTAGACGTTAGAGGGTCGGAAGCTCTCGGGGGTGAGCTCCACGTAGGTAGACTCTTGCGTGTCCTCAATGAGGTTGGCAGTCGTACCAGTGGAGATGAACACGCGGTCGCCTTGGCAGCCCTCGGTGAAGAGGGAGAGAGGGGGTTTAGAGATAGCGCACTCCCCCGATAGCTTGATGTGTCGCGTGGAGAATTGTGAGAAGATGGTGTTAAGCAATAGTCGCTCGGGCGAGCCTTTGTCGCCTGCGCGCATGAGAGTATGGACTGCGCCAAACTGCGAGCGACGTCCTTCGGGACGACTATAATAATAGAGCAATCCACGCGCGGAGGGTGCAGTCTCAGGATGCGTGCCACAAGCCAAGTCTAGGCTCATGTGCTCACGCGCATCGGGGTTGACCACTGCACGGTGCTGCACATCATCTAGCTCTGCAGCTCCAAAGTTGCCATAGCAGCGCGCTATCTCGAGCTTGGGGGCTTTATAGAGCATCCAGCGGAGCTTGCTGTGGAGCTGGTCTTGTCGCCACAAGAGAGTTTGCTCCCACCCCCCTGTCTCGCCATAGTCGTAACAGCGGATGCCATCGTAGACGGTCACCTCAAGATAGCCTCCCATGGGCGGATAGGGGATGGGCTGCCCCACGCCAAAGCGGTCGAGGATGTCGTAGGCATGGCTATTGGCGTTGTCGGCCAAGGGCAGCAGGGTGCGCTGCTCGTTGTCGGCACGCCCGATGCAGGGGCGATTGCTTGCCCAGCCCGAGAGGGCGGTGCTCTCTCGGGGGTCTTTGATGTCGTAGTAGGCGAGCCAAGCATCGCCCACCGTCCCTACACCCGACTCCCACGTCCCTCCCAAGCCTAGAGAGGAGGGGATGCCTGCCGACTCTGCAAGACCGCGATTGGTGTAGTGCATCAACACTTGGCCTTGCGCGTCGAGCAGATTGAGGGCGATGGGGATGAAAGCCCAGCCCGTGAGGATTTTGAAGCGATTGTAGACGTTGCGCTCGGTCTCGTTGAGGGGCGAAGCATCGTGGAAGGGGTTGTAGCGCACATCGACCAAGATGGGCAGTGTGAGGCGCAGCATGTAGTCGGATGAGGAGCTGGGTGGCACATAGACGCGATGCGAGCGCATCACCACCGAGCCGTTGCCGTGGGTCACGTCGTTGAGTAGTCGGGGGGCGGTAGTGTCGGCCTGCGCAGCTGCATTGCCAAAGACCGAATCACCCGTGGTGACGTCTTTGAGTCGTTGCTGGGCTATTGTCCACGCCACGCCCGTGTCTTGGCTGCCCCCACCCAAGGCCAAGCGCGAGAAGTAGCGCGCAGAGGGGTTGATGTAGGCCAAGCCCTTGCCAGCCCCGAGGAAGAGGGCGAAGTCTTGGAGCAGGGTGACATTGCGCGCGTGGGCTACGGGATGCACGTAGATGCGCGCTGCACTGATGTTGCTGATGCTGGCAGGGTCGGTGAAGGTGATGCTGCCATCGAGCAGGGTGCTTTCGGCATTGGGCGAGAAGGTGAGGGTGCAGTCGTTGACCACCTTGTCCACGCTGAGCGTTTGGCTGTCGCTCATCCAGTGTATCTTTTCGCGCTGGGCTGTGGTGTAGAGGCCGTGGAGGTCGTAGAGGTAGAGCCGTCCGCCACGGCTCACGAGGCGCAGGGCAAGAGGCTGTAGCAGGTCGGTGAGCACCTGCTTGAGGGTGGCATACGTCTCCGTTTCGTCGCGCCAATTGTCGGCACTCACCGCCACCACGTCGATGGGCAGGGGCTGCCCTTGTGCGGTTTGCAACGACACCATCGTGGTGTCGAGCTGCAGGGCGTCGAGGCCTGCACTGCGCTGGGCGGTGGCGATGACGTCTCTGAGGGTGATGAGTCCGCGCAGGGGGAGTGGCACGCGGTCGAGCAGGCCGAGGTCGGAGAAGGTGAGTGAGACCACATAGGAGTCGCGCATCTCATAAGGCTCCTCGTAGAATTCTGCATCGAGCGTGCCTGCCCAATAGAGGGCATCCTCGCGGTAAATCCTCACCCCCACGCTACCTGCTTGGATGGTGTAGAGGTCTTGATACGTGCCATCGGCAGGAGAGATTACTTTGAGAGTGGCGGTCGATGGGCAGAGAGGCTCTTCTTTGGAGACCTCACCCCACTCTATGCTCACGCCCTCCGAGGCATCGAAGCGCAGCTCCCCCACCGTGGCAGGGGCTTGGCTGCTCTCGCGCCATATCTCAGCGCGCCACACGACGTTGGCCTGCGAGACAAATTGGCCTTTATGGATGGTGTGCTTTGCCATGGGGGATAATGATTGATGTTGTTATAGATTTCTCTTGCTGCGGTGTTGCTCGTTTCTCAGGACACCCACAAGATTGCGTCCTTTGATTTCAAACTCCACGCGTCCACCCACGCCTCCTCCTCGGCTGTCGATGTCGAGCAGGTTTCTGAGCTTGTCGAGGGGAGCTACGACCTCGGGGTTGGTACTCGCGCCTGCGTACTCACCAAAGAGACCGAGGGTCGGTCCGTAGGCGATACCACCATTGGCAAACTTAGGGACTGAGTTTTTGGCACTCACCACTGAAGCGAGTAAGGCACCTACCATCGCAGCACCGATGGCTACACCCACAAAAGGCATCCATGCATGCGCTTTAAGTGTTTTCGCTGCTGCTGCGGTGGTATCTGCTGCTGCTTCTGTTCCTGCTGCGGTGGCTGCGGTGAGCGATGCGGTCGCTCCTGATGTAGATGCAGTTGCAGCAGTGGTGGTAGCCACAGCATGTCCTTCCTTGGCAATCGTTCCAGCCGTGGTAGCTGCTGTCTGAGCTGTAGTAAGCGTAGTAATGAGTTGCGTGATAGTGGCTACATTTTGGAAGATACTTATTACGCCATCGACAACAGCAGTGAGCTTTTTCCAAGCATTATCATTGCCTTCGAGAGCCGTTGTAATGTTGTCTATACCACTAGCCACGCTCTTGACGCTTCCCCAGCCCGAAAGGAGTTGTTTACCTACACTCTCACCAGCTTTCCCCATATCCTTGATGATTTTTGCCTTCTTCTCCCACAATTGTATCTCGCGGTTGATTCGTGCAGCTTCTTCAAGAGAGGCGGTTTGGAGTTTTGATGAGAGGATATCAATATTGCTATTAATATCTTTGAGTGTGGAAGCAGCCCCATTAAAGACGGCTTCTTGCCCAGCATTGCGGATACTTCTGCCTAGCTCATCCCACTTTTTGATTTGGCGGTTGATATCAGCAGCTTGTTCTAAGGTCGCTGTTTTGAGCTGTTCGGTAAGGATATCAATATTCGCATTAATCTGTTCGAGTGTCTTAGCCTCTTCGTTTATGGTAGTTTTCGTAACGAGACCAGCATTCTTGATAGCATCCTCTTTATCACGCCAAAGTTTAATCTGCTTATTGATGACAGCAGCTTCTTCTAGATTGGCTGTTTGAAGTTGCTCAGTAAGGATATCTATATTTGTAGAAATGTCTTTGAGCGTAGATGCATCTGACTTTATACCCTTTTGCTGAGCACCTGCACCAATTTTATTAAGTCTATCTAATTCCTTCTCGTACTGAGTGATTTCTTCGCGTAAAGCTTTGATGGATTCCTCGCTGGTGGCTTCGCGCAAAGCATTACGAGCTTTTTCAAGTTTATCCTCTGTCTTAGCAATAAGACCTACAGATGGTTTATTGATGGTATTAGTATTAGCATGACCACCACCCCCACTATGTCCCCCTATTGCATTTCTAGGAGGATTTGTCTTTGGAGGTTGAAATTTATCTGTATTGGCATTCTTGCCACTTCCCCTATCTTTTGTCTTGGTCTCGACTGTTATGGTCTTTGTATCGTCTAGTCCCAGGAATTTCTTGAGCCATTCCCAAGCTATCTTGATTTTCTCAATTACCCAGTTGAAGGCTTTGACAAGGGCATCCTTAATGATACCAGCCAATTTCTTTACCACACCCCAAACCTTGTCACAAATAGCACGGAAGGTATCGCTCTTTTTATAAGCCAACACAACAATAGCAACGAGAGCAGCAATAGCCATAATAACAATCCCGATCGGGTTTGCAGATAGGGCTACGTTGAGAGCCCATTGAGCAACTGTCCATGTTTTACTAGCAAGTGCCACTGCTTTTTGTGCCACAGCACTTGCTATAATTGCAGCCGTGAGTTGTATACTAACGGCACGAGACGCTAAGGAAGCTACGGTAGAGCGTATCGTAGCTGCAGTAGATGCTACCCATGCTTTAACGTCTGCCCATTTGGCTGCGGTGAATGCCCACACAGCCTTTGAAGCCATGTATGCACCTTTGGCGAAAAGTATCAAGCCAGAGGTTGCTTGACCTGCCAACGCAGTATAGGTGACGTAGGGCTGAATGGCAGATGCTACAGACCCTACCCATGAGAACATAGTGGAGAGTTGGTTGTGAAGCATCTGCGTGACCGCTTCTCCAGAGCCTGACATACTCTCAAAAGCGGCATCTATTGTCCCACCTGAGTCCGCCATCGCAGCCACGTTATTGCGGTACGTATCTGCTAGCTCGCCATTAAGGGGGATGAGTGCGCGTAGAGCTTCCGCTGAGCCAAAGAGTTTGCCGTAGATTTCTTCTGCTATCATGCCGTTGGCAGCGGCATAAGCCTTGACCGTACCATCGAGGTTAGTCAAAAAGTTTTGAAATCCCCCTGCTGCCTTGATGGCTGCTGCGTCAAACTGTATGCCCATGGCTTGTGCCATCTCGGTGGCTTCGGAGCTGGGCTTGACCAGCGCGGTGAAGATGGCAGCCATCTGCGTGCTCACCTCGTTGGTGTTGCCCGACACCCCAGTGAGGGTGGCAAAGCTCGCCATGAGCTCATCGACAGTGACCCCCAGCGTGGCAGCATTACCCGTGACCCGTGGGAGAGCTTGGGCAAGCTGCTCAAAGGAGGTGACACCATTCTTGGCAGTGGTCTGTATCTTGTCTTGCAGGGCTGCAGCTTCGCTCCACTCCAGACCATAGTTTTTGATGAGCGTGGAGGTGACGGTGACGGTCTGCCCGAGGTCGGCAATGCCCCCGACGGCAGACTTAGACGACTGCTCGAGGAAGGCAATCCAGTTGTCTTTGGGCACACCATTGGAGATCACTTGATAGAGCCCCGATGCCAGCTCCTCCTTGGCAAGGGGGATGGTGTTGGCAAGCTGCTCCACTTGCCCCGTGAGCAGCGAAAGCCCCTCTTTGCTCTCTCCAGCCATGGTGTTGACAGCGCGCATGCCCTTGTCGAAGGCGTTGAAGTCTTGGGCAATGCCCGAGATGACATTTTGCAGACGTCCCACGACCTCGATGGAGGAGTTGAGGGCAAGGGCAAAGCTGCCCATGTTGGAGAGAGAGGAGGTGGCACGTTGCGCCACATCGGGTATGTCCCCGATGGCTTTGCGCAGCTCCTCGGTGCTAGCCGTGACAGAGTGGAGGACCTTTTGCCCGTTGCTCTCTATCTCGACGCGAAATTTCACGGTTTTGTCCATGGGGATGGTAGATGTTAGACGTTAGAGATTAGAAGTTAGACGTTAGAAATTAGACGTTAGGCATTGTCGGACATTCCATATCGCTCAAGGGCAGCTTCGTAGCGTGCCTTGCGCTCTTGTGGCGAGAGTTGGGGCTCGCTGGGGAGCTGCTCCTTGTCCCATGGCAGGGGTAGAACCTCTGTAGGAGTGAGCGATTGGGTGGAGTGTGGCTGGAGCGTGCAGAGAGCGAGGATGCGTGTTTGTTCCCACGAGGTGCGCTGCTGCTGTTGTTGGTGTTGCGTCCATGCGGTGTGTGCAGCGTGGAACTCCGTGGGTGTGCATCCCTCAAAATCGGAGCGCGCCATGCCCATGGCTCCAAGTGCAATGCCTAGCAGTTGGTCTATGTCTAGGTTTCGGGTGTCTCCGTTTGGGGTGTCTCTTTTTTTTCGCTGTCGGTTGCCGTGCTAGCCATGTCGGCGTAGAAGTTTTGCATGTCGCTGGGAGCGAGGAGGTCGGCAAATGTGAGGAAGTCGATGTTGCACTCCACTTTGTCGGCATTGCAGGCAGAGAGTAGGCAGCAGTGGAGGAAGAGGAGGTTGTCGGCAGTGTCTGTGGCATCGAGCTGTGATGCGTCGCGCCCTGTTTCGCGTTTGAAACGAACAAATGCGCCCATGGTGACACGGCAAGGATAGGTCTTGCCATCAAGAGTGAGAGTATTCATATAGCTTTTAGAGATTAGATGTTAGACGTTAGAGAGATGAGACGTTATGCTGAATGGGTTTCGGAGGATTCATGTGTGGATGCAAGTGTGGATGCAGGTGTGGATGCAGCACTGGCTACTGTTGCTGTGCGCTCTTGTTTGGCTGTGAGGGTCTCAGGTGCTACGGCTCCAGAGTTTTCGAACGTGAGGGAGTATTTGGCGTCATCTCCAGCAGGTGCATCGAGGTCGAGAGAGGTGATGATGTAAGTGCCAGAGTAGGCAGCGGTTTCTCCCATGAAGCAGTAGGTGAGCTTGACGGGCGTGCCTTCCAGCATGAGTTTCTTGAGGTCGGCATAGGGCGTGCGAGAGCCTGTCACTTCAAATCCCTCAGTGGTGATTTGCTCGGAGACAGATTTGACGTATTTTTCCTTGAATCGTCCCTCGCCACGCTCCTTGGTGACGCGCTCGCCCGTCTCGGTCGAGTTGGAGATTTTGCACGTGGCGGAGTAGCCCATGGGCTTGCCATTGAGCGAGAGGATGAGGTCAGTGCCTAGTTTGTAGTCAGACATGGTTGTAGGGTTTAGACGTTAGAGATTAGACGTTAGAGCCAGCTAAACAGATGGCTGCGGATGGCGATGTAGTAGAGCAGCACTGCCACAAGTGCGATGCCAAGCACGAGGGCTACCCACCACGAGGCTGATGTGCGTTTGACCTCTTGGTGATAACTCTGCAAGGTCTGCTCTGCCAGCAGGGCATTTCGCGCTGCGGTGCGCTGATAGGAGTTGCTGCGCTGCTGATAGTAGGTGACGAGCTGTTGCAGGCTGTCGCACGATGCATCGAGATAGAGCGTGTCGTGGAGGGTGCGGATGGTGACTTGGGCGCGCCCCTTGCGCTGTGTGTAGCTAGCCCCTTGGGGGAGGTCACGGAGGTTGGTCAGCGGAATCGTCATCGATAGACTGTCCGCACTCACTCCCTCTCGCCTCACTATGGTCGTCTGTAGGACAGAGTTTGCGGTGCGCAGGCTGTCCGCGTGCTGTGCCACCACTCGGGTGGACGAGCTGGAAGTCGCTGTCACGCGCCTTGAGCTGCTGCAACTCGCTGCGCAGAGGACAAGTGCCGTAATAGCGACACTCCGTAGCGCGACGAATGGTAGCTTCAAGGCGGAGGATGGCGTCGTGGAGTTGGGAGTTATCATGCTGTAGGTTGATGAGTGTGCCTTGCACGTCCTCATACATAGCCTTGTAGGTGTCATGCACCTCTTTGGCTGTGCGTGCTTGGCGCAGAGTTTTGCTGGTGAGCCACACAATGACCGCTCCCACACTCCCAGTGGGCAAGAGCCATTGTAGTAGCGTGAGGAGGGAGTCGATCATTGGTTGCTATACATTAGAGATTAGATGTTAGTAATTAGAGAATAACCTTGAGCCACGCACCCACATCGAAGCTGGGGCAAGCCTTGGCTCGATTGAGGTCGCGATGCCCCACGATGCGCACCTTGGGGTGGCGTTGGTGAAACTCGCGGATGTAGCGTGCCATCTCGGAGCGTTGCAGGGCAGTGCGTGTGTCTTTGGGAGTCTTGCCGTCTTTGGCAAGTCCACCCACGTAGACAATGTGGCGTGACACGGAGTTGAAGCCTGCTGCACCATTGGTCAGCTCCCAAGGGTCGACGTTGGCATCCTCATTGTTGTCAACGAGTCGCTCTACGCTGCCATCGAGATGAAACATGTCGGTGTAGCCCACTTGTTTCCAGCCACGCCCTCCCTTACTCACGGGGTCGGTGTGCCAATGGCGCAGCTCGGCAGCACTCACCTCCCTCCCCTCGGGAGTGGCGGTGCAGTGGATAACGAGATATTTGAGTTCAGCCATAGCGCATTAGGGTTTGTGTGCACTCATGATCACTGCTCCAGCATCTTGCTTCTTGGGCATAGCGAGGAAGTAGTGACGGAAGTTCATCAGATTGCGTTGATGTTGGGGGTCTGTTCCAGCCTCGGAGTGATACATCTTCGTGGAGCCAGTGCATTTGAAGACGCGCTGCTCAAAAAAGGCAAAAGAGCACTGGAACTCTCCCGTTTCAGCCTTCGCACCTACAGACTTCTTCACGCCAGCCGTGGTGTAGACGGGGTTGAAATCAAACTCATAGATGTCAAAACTATATTGACGTCCAACTCTACCATCAGTGCGGTCTATATTGTACTGCTCCTTGAAGCGTTGGTCGGTCACTAACAAGTCGTTGACGTGTTCGGAGCAAAGCACTAGGCGACGACCTGCTGCTGGTACACCCAACTTGTCAAGTGCACGCTTAAGATTGATGACGTCTGCCATGACCATCTTGACACGACCTGTCTCTGGGTCTTTTTCGCCAGTGGTCTTAAGCACTGGGGTTTGTGGTGTATGCTTTTGGGCGCAAAAGGCGTGGGCAGCCTTGACAAACTTGGCATTGCTGATAGCAATAGCGTGAGACTCTTTGACACGCGCCATCTTATCATACGAGCTTGCGTACATCTCATCGTCGGTGACGGGAGTAGCCTTGGTCTGGAACTTGTCGAGCTTGAGCGCGATATCTCCGTCTTTAAGCTCTTGCACCTCGATGGGATAGGATGTATTGTTAATGAGCACATCGGGGTCGACACCGACATCTACAAGGTGGATGACATCATTTTCGGCTAAGCTAGAGGCATCGGGGATGCCATCCAGCCAAGTGGCTCCTTCCAAACGACGGAGTTGCTTCACCAGCTCGCCAGTCCAGATTTCTTTCAAGACCCCAGCACGGAGGATGGGATACTTGCTAGCAGGGAGATAGATGGAGAGCAATACGCTGCCTGCAACGGCAAGGATGGCTCCCAAAATGGGAGGGATGCCCAAGAGCAGGGCAATGGTGGCTCCCGATAGAGTGTTGAGCAAGAGAGCCGTGACAGCTTGTAGGATTATTTTCTGCATAATTTTGTGGTTTTGAGGTTAGCAATTAGAGTTCACAGTCAATACCGTACTCTGCCTTATAGAGTTGCTTGTAGTGGTCGGGGTCGCTCTCACGCAGCTGCATGAGCTCCTCGCTAGGCACATCACTGAGCTTGGCATAGGTCTTGGGCTGGACAGCCTGACCCGAGGAGTTGAGTGTGGCAGAGAGTTTTTCGCGTGGTGACATGGATTGCAAGGTGGTACGGAGATTGTCTGCACCGACAGACTTGCCAAGTTGGAGGAAGTGGTCGCGCATTTTCAGCTCGATTTTCTTCTCAGCGACTGCGCCATCAACGAGGGCTTCGACCTCACGCTGAATGACCGCTTCTTTCTCGGCACGGAGGGTTTCGACCTCTGTGCTGGTGGCTTTGATTTCATCGATTTTGGCATAGATAGCCGTTTCATCTGCCCCTTCGGGCAAGCCCAACTTGAGGGCTAATACTTTGGTGTCCATTTCGGTAGGATAGGTTGATTGAGGTTGGTTAGATTGATTATATAGTGACGGCAGGGGGCATGCTCCGCCTGCCGAGAGGTTGAGTTGCTGTCCTTGATAGTTGAGACGGATGGCATCATCGTTAGCACCGATGTCTACCACGCTCACCTCAGTGAGCTTGCTCTTGGTGATGGTAGCCATGGTCTGACCCTCCACTGCAAGATTGGGGTCATCGTCCCACGCTAAGATGTCGATGCCAACGCTCACCATGCGCAGAGAGCCAAACTCCCATTGCTTTTTGCAGCGTTGGCTAAGCTCGGAGGCTTCATCGAAATTGAGTAGCCCCGTAATCTCTCCATGCTCTCTCCTGAGGTCGGTGACTGTACCGATGACTTGACCACGATAGTGCATCCAGAGCAACACGGGGTTGCGATTATATTGCTCGATGTCCAAGCCATCGGTCAAAACTCTCGTGCCGTAAGAGTTGAGAGAGTCATTGGTCAGTCGGACTCGGTTAGAGGTATTATTTTTGCCCATTGTCTTTTGGTTGATTTGATGATTATGCCCTTTGAGAGCGGGATTTCTGGTGCAATATTACTGCGTTATTTCGACCCTTAAAAATTAAGTTTGCAACCCTTGCACAGATATATGCAACGGTTGCAAACCTTTTTTTTACACCCCACAAAAAAGGGGCAACTTTGCACTATAATCAAGCATTTACAGCGCATGAAAAAAACAGAAAACGATAAGAAAAAGTCGCTTGCTCGCTCGCTCTATCTCTCGGGGATGGAGCAAGCAGAGATAGCGGACAAGATAGGGATGACACGCGTGACCATCTCTCGCTGGTGTTCAGCTGAGGGGTGGAGGGAGCAGCGTGCAGCCAAAAATATCACCCGACCCGAACTCGTCAATAAGCTCCTGCTTACCATAGACAAACTCATAGAGCAAGTACATGAGAGTGACAACCCAACCCTCATCTCTGGACTGGGCGATAAGCTCGCCAAACTAGCCTCCGTCATAGACAAGTTGGATAAAAAGGCAAATGTGGTAGATACCATTGAGTCCTTCATGGCTTTCTCAAATTGGCTAGTATTCCGCTCACAGACAGACAAAAACCTTACACCTGAGCTGCTCAAACTCTTCAACACCTACCAAGACAAGTATATCGTGGAGATGATGTCGCAGTAGCTCAACATTATAAGCACACTCGAACCCTATTATAATCCCCTTATGACACAAGCCGAACGTAAGAAAGCCCTTGAAGAATGGAAGGAGCATTGTAAGCGCGTACAGTCCCAAACAGCAGTAGCCAGTACGCTGGAAACAGCAGTCGAAAAAGACAAGCGTATCGCGCGCCTGCAGAAGGACTATGCAGCCTTTTGCGAGTACTACTTTCCTCACTTTTTGACCCTGCGCGACAAGACCACAGGGGAGGTGCTGCGCACCATCCACAACGCACCTTTCCACAATGCAGCTGCGAAAAAGGTAAAAGAAACACCCAACCTTAAGGCGGTCTTCAAATGGCCTCGCGGTCACGCCAAAAGCACCCACTTTGACATTTTTGTGCCTATTTGGATGATGATACAACCTCAACCCCTTATACATGTAATGGTGGTTGTCGGTAAGAGTGAGGATGCTGCTAAGACGTTGTTAGGCGACTTGCAAGCAGAGCTAGAGTATAACCAGCGATTGATAGCTGACTTCGGTCAATTCAAAAATGTTGGCTCATGGGAGGATGGTCAGTTTGTGACCCAAGGGGATATTGCCTTTTTTGCACGTGGTCGCGGACAATCTCCACGTGGTCTACGTTATAAGGAGTCACGCCCCGATTACATCGTCATTGATGACTTAGACGATGACGAGCTCTGCAAAAATCCACGACGCGTGCGTGAGCTGACTGACTGGGTTAAGGAGGCGTTGTTTGGCTCACTCGACGTGGGTCGTGGTCGTTTTATCATGGTCGGCAACTTAATTTCAAAAACTTCTGTACTTGCCAATATAGCAGCCACTAAGAGTGTCCATGTCTCTGAGATTAAGGCTGTAGACCGTGACGGTAACCCTGTGTGGGCAGAGAAATGGACAAAGGAAGAAGCTGCGGAATATGCAGCCTTTGCCGGATACCGCTCTTGGCAGAAAGAGATGATGCATAATCCTATCATGGAGGGGAGCATCTTCAAACAAGAGTGGATTCAGTATAAAAAACTCCCCAAGCTCGACAAGTACGATGCGCTTGTGTGCTACACTGATCCATCCTTCAAATCGCGCGGTAATGACTTCAAGGCATCGCGCCTTTGGGGAAAGATTGGCAACGAGCTGCACCTTATCAACTGCTGGGTGCGCCAAGATAGTGTCAATGCCATGGTGCGCTGGCTCTACGACCTCTACGAGAGTTTGCCTGAGGGCGTGGCAGTGCCGTTCTTGATGGAGGCTAACTTCATGCAGGACATCATTTTAGATGAGTTCACGGCAGAGGGTGAGGTGCGTGGCTATCAACTCCCCATCATGGGCGATTATCGAAAGAAACCCGACAAGATACAGCGCATTGAAGCCGTATCTCCACTGTGGGAGCGTGGCTTTGTGTGGTACAACGAGGCTTTGCGCGACAACATCGACATGCAGACAGGCATTGACCAAACGCTCGCTCTGGAGCGCGGTAGCTCTGTCCACGATGATGCGCCCGATGCTGACGAGGGGGCTATTTGGATACTCCAAAAGCACACCCGACAACAGCGGTATGAGCCTAAGATGGGGATGCGCCCATCGGCAAAAAACAAAGTATGGTAACTCTAATATAAGACGATATGTTTGTCAATCAGGAAGACTATAAGGTGGTCATTGGCGAAGCTGCTCTAGGCGTACTCTCACGCATTGATGCTGCCAACATAGCTAACGCGGAAGCCGAGGCAAAGGAAGAAATATGCTCTTATCTCCGACCCAAATACGACTGCGAGGCTATCTACGCTGCAGAGGGGGAGGCACGCAATCGACTCATCGTGATGTACACGGTGGACGTTGCACTCTACCACCTATCTGCCTCTACACAGCAGCGCATGGGAGCGGAGGTGCGTAAGGAGAGATATGAGCGCGCCATTAAGTGGCTAGAGGGGGTAGCAAGGGGCTTTATCCTCCCCGACCTCCCTTTGGCAGGTAGTGGTAGCAACGGAGTAGACAACAGCCCATCGAGTATTTCGTATGGCTGCGAAAAAAAACAACATTATAGCTGGTAATTATGAGCTTAGTATCCAAATTTAAGGGCTGGTTTGCCCCACAAGAAGATAATGTATTACACACTGCTTATGGCACTTATAACCTCGCCAAGAGCAGTGACCGTGCTGCGCTAAAGCGCACCGTAGTAGAGATGCAACGACAGACAGATGCACTCACACGCAAGGATTTGAAAGATTGGCGGTCGGCTTGGCAGATGGCTATCAATGTAGATAACCCTAATCGCGCACGACTCTACGACTTATATCGAGATGTAGATGTAGACTTGCACCTATCGGGCTGTGTGGGACAGCGCACAGGCTTTGTCCTCGCGCGCTCCTTCAAACTCGAAAAGGCAGATGGCACGGCAGATGAGGAGGCTGTAAAGTTATTTGATGCCCCTTGGTTTAAGCAATTTATCACGCAAGCCTTGAGCAACATCTATTGGGGATATACTCTCATTGAGTTGGGAGATGTCATCGTTAATGAGGATGGCAAGCGGATGTACACAGAGACTAAGATTATACCTCGTAAGCACGTGCTTCCTGAGTACGGAGTAGTCGTGCGCCAAGTGGGTGAGGATGCTAAGGCTGGGGTTGATTACCGCGCGGACAACCTGCGCGATTGGTACATAGAAGTTGGTAGTGCTGATGACCTTGGACTCTATCTCAAGGCTGCCACACAGACCATCCCCAAGAAAAATGCTCTCGGATTTTGGGACACCTTCAGCGAGATTTTTGGTATGCCCATGCGCATAGCAAAAACCACCACGCGTGACGACAAGGAGCGTGCAAAAATGGAAAAAATGATGGAGGGCATGGGGGCTGCCTTGTGGGCGGTGGTGCAAGAGGGTACAGAGATTGAGGTTGTCGAAAATAGCCGTGGCGATGCTTACAACGTCTATGACCGACGTATCGACCGCGCCAACTCTGAGCTATCTAAGCTCATCCTACAACAGACCATGACCATTGAGGACGGTAGCTCCCTTTCTCAGTCACAGACTCACCTTGAGGTGTTCAAAAACCTCATCGAACAGGACTGCGACATGCTGCGCGACATTATCAACAATCGCCTCTTGCCACGCATGGTGCTGCATGGTTTCCCCGTGCAGGGCTTATCGTTCGAGTGGGACTACTCTGTGGACTATACTCCTGAGCAACAAATCGCTTATGAGCAGATGGTACTCAACAATTATGAGGTGGATGGTTCGTACTTCGAGGAAAAATACGGTATGCCTGTAGGCGAACGTCGCAGTGGTGGTTTCGACCCCTTGGGAGGCGGAGACAATGACGACGATAAAGACAAGGACAAGGCGAAGAACAAGAAGCTCCTGCACGACTATCTGACCCGATTGAGCCGAGAACTTGAGGGTAAGTCTGCCCACGAGGTAGATGCGCGCCAAGTCTGGCTGGAGACACTGCAGGCACAAGCTAAGACCAAGCAACCTTTTTTCGACTAAGCCCCTCTGATTATGAGGGGCTGCATGCTCGGTATCGCGCGCTACTCACCTGCGACCATGGAGAGGGATGTAGCTGTGGATGCTCGTCTCACCTTGAGATGGGGCGTAAGGATGTCCCCGAGGCAGACCGCGAAAAACTAAAGAAAAAGTTCAAGGGGATGATGCGCGCTCTCTACAGACAAGAGGGGGCGATGCTAGATGTGGAGGTTTTGCGTGAGAGTGAGGTATTAGATTTTATCGATGCTCACGCTGCTGTGCTTGATAGTACGTTTGACAAGGTTAAGATGAGTGATAGTATGCGCTTATCGCTTCAAAAAAGTGACTGGATTTTCTCGGGCATGAAGGCTTTCCACGAACTCCATGAAGCCTTTCCGTCCTTGCTTGACGAACACGGAGAAAGAAAGCCGTTCGACCGCTTTTACAACGACGTTAGAAAGGTGGACGAAACCTATAACCGCAACTACCTACGAGCGGAGTACAATTTTGCTACTGCCTCTGCAGAGATGGCTGCCAAGTGGGAACAATACGAAAGGGATGGGGATAGATACTACCTGCAATATCGCACGGTAGGAGATAGTCACGTTCGCGAAGAGCACGCTGCGCTCAATGGAACTACGCTACCCGTGTCACATCCCTTTTGGGATACGCATTATCCACCCAATGGATGGAATTGTCGCTGTTTGGCGGTGCAGGTACGTAAGTCGTCACACGAGCAGACGTCAGAGGATGAGCTGTCTAAGCGCACCAAGGCTCTAGCTGAGCAGCAGGAAAAGAGTAAGGGCAAGAGTGAGATGTTTCGTTTTAATCCAGGAAAGCAACGCAAGGTGTTCCCCGACTACAATCCTTACACTATCAAGCGATGTAGCGACTGCGACTTGGCAAAAGGGAAGTTTGGAAAGGCGGATGCCAATGAGCTTTGTGCTGGGTGTGCTTTGCTGCGTGACTGCATGGACAGTGCTGGGTGCATCACAGACAAAGAGTTTGGAAGACGCCTACTGATAAGTAAGCAAGCCGACCAAAATGAGATAAAACTCAACACTGAGGCAGCTCGTATACTACTTCGAAATTTTCCCGATATGCATATCAAGATAAGAGAACACATAACAGATGGACGTAAGAATCCCGAGTATCTCATTAACGGCGTAAGAGCCGATAGAAAGGGTATTGAAAGCGAGAAAGGTGTCAGAAATGCTTTCAGAAAAGCTAAGGAGCAAACATGCAAAATTGTGGTGCTTGACCTCAATGCACATATGAATCGTTTTCCTTTACGCAGCAAAAAGCTTGCAAAACAAATAAGTGGTAGAAGGGAAGACTTTGTTTCTGGTGCAATAATAGAGTGCTATATTCTATACAAAGAGAAAGCGACTCTAATAATGAGTAAGGACTTCAAAAACAGTGATACCAAAGAACTTAACTCTTATCTAACCACTATAATAAACAAATCAGCTGAGTAATTTACACTCAGCTGATTTATCAAGAAGGCTAAGCTTGAAGTTATCGCGCTCTTTAACAGCGACATCTTGATGACGCAAAGATAGAAAAAGCTCCGCAAACCACCAAATGATTTGCGGAGTTTTGTTGTCTTGACGTGATTTTTATTTCAAAATCGGGTGATTACAGTGTTCACAAGAGTTCCTTTAAAGTTTCGTCAATCGTTTTCATCTGTTCCTTGGTGAGGATGTAGGCGTATTCCTCACCGTCTTCGGGTGAGATGAGTGGCGTGAAAGAAATGCAGGGCACGACCTTGAAGATGCTCGGGAATTGCGGGCGGGTCATATCTTCATCTTCGCGCAGGTCGTCGATGGTGATTTCATTTTCTGGGCTTTTCGCTAAGAAGAGGTGGTGAATGACTTCGGTCTGGGCGCGCGAGATTTGATACTTTTCTGTCAGGTAATAGATTTGGGTTTCATCACGACCATTGTACTCCACAATATTCTCACCCCCGGCATCTTTAAAAGCTTTAATGAGTTCTTCACCGTACTTTTCGTTGCCGCGGAAGAAGCTCCCAATTTTAATTTCTTTTTTCATATCATTTAATTGTTAGGGATTATTTGACTCTTTCACTACAATGAACCTGAACTGCTCAATGTTCTCCAGCAACTCTTCGTGGTTGTGGTTGGTGTGGGTCGTGATAAGCTCCATGCCGTGGAAGTGCTCACCTCGTAACCCTCTAACAACGGAGCAAATGCGCTCTGACAACTCGAAGGCTGCAAAGTCGTCTGTGTCCTCACCTAGTGCCGTGCTACCCACCCAATCGGTGACGATGTGCAGCGACACCGTGCCTTCACCACGCATCGCATTGGGCTGTCCGCCAAGTCGCTGCCAATTGATTGCACCAAACTCAACAAACACTGCAGGACGAGACCATTGCTGCTCCTGCTCGATAAATTCCACGTTGTGATTCCACAAGTCTATGTGCTTGATTTCACCACCTAATGCTGTGCGCAATTGCTCTACAATGCGCTGGTAGATTTCTTTTCTGACCATATTCTAATGCTGTTATATTATAGTTCGTACTGTTTGAAAAACTCATCTAGACATTCATCGATAATACTTTCCACGATGCGCTCCACCTCAGGAGATGCGCCAATGAATTGTCGTTTGGGAATGGTGATGGTGCTACCTACTTTCATAAGTGCCATGCGCTTCCAAAATTCCGCTGTCGCGCCTAATTGTACATTTTGCTTATTCGCCCTCAGCTCGCCATTTTTTCGCCTGCCCATGCCCTTATTGGCTTCGTAGTACTTAGCCCAAAAAAAACGCTTCATCTTGGTTGTGACAACGATTTCTCCACCTTCGTTGTGAATAGCAGCATAGGGCAGCGTACTCTCCCAAGTGATCTTACCTGCACTTACCTTACCACGGATGCTGCGACGGAGCGCACCACTGTCCACCAGCACATGTCGTCCTGCCTTAGAGGGATGCTTAGCGCGCGCCCATTTTTCCGAAAAAAAAGCCTGTCGCTCAAAGTTGCGGTCAAAAGCATCATCTAGTTCTACTCGCACATCTTGCAGGATATGACGGATTATTTCGCGGAAGTCTTTGTTTGTTGCCATAAGGGTAATCCTTGTTCGGGGGTATGCAGCAAAGCCGAAGAGGGCAATTTGTCCTCTTCGACTTGTCGGTTGATAATGTTGTTAAAGGTGCGCTCGCAGATGCAATACTTAGGATAGATGTGCCGTCGCCAAATCTCTCGGTTGGAGAGTCCGATACGACTCCACTCATCGTAGATAGCTTGTATCTCCAAGACACGCTTAATATAACTTCTTCCCTTTCGGTGCTGCATAATTGGTTGATGTTAGACGTTAGCTTCTCACACTTCCGTCACGCTTAAGGGGATGCTTTGCCAAGCTCCGTTGTCATCCTTTTTCTCAGCCCTGATGTACTGTTTGGTCACTGTGGGTTGGTAACTCTCCTCGATGATGCGTACACCTTCGCAGAATTTCTCGTCACCCACTTCATCTGCCATTTTACGGAGCTGGAGCACGCGAGATGCCTTGATTTGCCCTGTGGCATCGCGTGCCAATAGGCGGAGGACTGCCGATACAAGTGCTTTCGTGGTTTCATCTTTTGCCAAGCTCTCTATGTAGTTCTTGACCATCGTAATACCATCTTCCACGGTATCTCGGTAGCCGTCTACCGTGTGCACGCCTAGGATAATTCGGCATCGGCTGTCACTCGTCGTGAAGGTGTGGCTGCGTTGATTGTCCTTAGGTATGCCTATCACCTCACTCTTCATATCCAGTACCGTCGAAAAATCATTGTACACTTTTTCCTTGGTGGCTTTGATTTGTTGGCTGAGAGACTCAAGCTCTTCCACGGCTTTGATAACTTCGGCATCTACTAGTTCTGCATACTCTACGCGCGCTTGCTTGCGTGCTTCTTCTGCTGCCTTCTTTTCTTTTTCAGCGCGAAAGGCTTCAAATTCTGCGCGCTCTTCGGGGGTCATGGTTACTTGTTCCATTGTGGGGAGGTTATAAATTCGACAATATTGGTTTTACAGATGGATACGACCTCCGTCGAGGGGTCTTGTGATTCATGCAGCCCTTCTTCTTTGATAGTGGCATTTAGTCCACATTCTAGGTCTTCTCCCTCGACATACACTCTACGAGGGACTTTCTTGACTTTGCCTTTCTCGGTGAGTTGATATTCATGTAGAGTGACCTTGTAGATGGCTGGTGGTTCAGGATTCTGATAGCGGAGCGTTGTATTCTTTTGGCGTACGACACTCTCTATTTCTACCATTGCGTTGCTGCATTCTAGCCAGTTAGCAACCACGACACCTGCACTCTCTTCGGGAGTATGCTCAACTAGGTATCTCTCACTCTTGGCGACGTTGCTGTTTCGCGCTTCATCTGAGCGCATTACTTTGGCGGTGACTAGACTTATCATAGGAGATAGGGATTAGGGTTAAAGGACTTGTAATACTTTTTCTTGACGTTGATACGCCCAATCGGCAAGACGTTCGTAAAACTTGGCACGCTGGGTCAAGGTGTGGTCTTGCATCTCGATGCGTATCTCTTCTTTGAGTTCTTCTAGATAATTTTTGAGGTCTTCTTCCATGGTGCTAGGAGGGGAGTTGTTGTGAGTTAATTGAGGGTTTATAGTAGAGCATCTTAACCTTTGGCTCTGTGCTCTGCGTTGGTCTTTTGTGGTCTATGGCGTGTAATTTTCGCGAGAGTGCCGTAAGTTCAGCGAGGCTAAGATAGCGAAAAGGCTTACCTGCGATGCGCGGTTGTAGGCAAAACTGGTCGACCACTTGCCAATCGTGAGTCTTGATGCCCATCTGCTGCATCTGTCGGAGTAGCGCGCTACGTCGTCTGCGGAGGTTATCACGGATGCTCATGCGCTCCTCGAGGAGAGAGCAAAGACTGTTATACTCTTGCTGGCTAAGCTCACGTAGTGAGGTTGTGCGCCCTTGACTTATCTCGCTGACTAGTTGGGCTTTTTGGTCGTCATCATCCCCATATTTGGGGAGCTTGGCGAACAGGCTGTAAAATCTTGAGTAGTTCATAATTTGGCTAATAGATTGTAGAGTGGGAGGGCAGGAGTCGAACCTGCGGTGCGAGCTTGCTAAAGATTTTTTGCACCTCCGTCGGCAGCACTCTGCCGTTACACTCCCTTGGAAAAGGTGGGGCGGACTATACTCACGTACCACGCGCCCCCGATATCAACATAACAATTCAAAAACGTAATGGTTTATGGGTTTGTAAATAAGGGCTGACTCTGTTCATCGCTCGACCACTCTACGGTGATGCGTGCTTGGAGCTGTCCTTTGCCTTGGCATCGTTTGCAAGGATATCGTTCTTCATTGAAGGCTATGCCTCCGAGACAGCCAGTTCCGTTGCAGGTGGGGCAGACAAATCCTCGAGCTAGGTAATGTTCCTCGTGTCCGAGGTCGTAGCGTGTGGGGTGCAATGCTAGGCGTTGTACTAATTTACTCATGGTTGTTGGGGGGTATTGTTCTATTTTACTTGCCCTCTGTTTGGAACTTTAGCTTCACTTCGATGTCGAAATTTGTCATCTCTAGAATGATGCTTGTCGCGTCTTGCGTGGGCTTGGTGTCTCGGATTAGGCAACAGATAAAAATCCGCGCTGCTTCTTGGAGGGGGAGGTCTTTTGCGACTTCCTTGACGGCTTCGTAGAATTTTTCTTCGTAGTCTTGTTTCATTGCTTCGGGTTTTGATTGTTTTCTTCTTTCGCTGCTTTCCGCTTCTTGTAACTCGCGGCTGCTTCTCTGGTTTCACATTCCCATTTTGACACCATCAAAAAAGCTTCCCACTTTTGCGAACGGATGAGAGACTTCCGTCTGTGGATTTCGTGCGCTTCTTTCTTTATTTCCGCGTCTGCGTTGTTATCTTCTGCCTTGAGTCTGTGGAAGGCTTCAAACTCTTCTTCTTTGGCTTGCTCATACTCCGCAAGTGCTTTGGCGGAGTCCTCCGCTGCGCACTTTATTTCGTAGTCCCAATACTCGGTGGCTCTGTCTTTTCCCATAATTCAATTTGTTTGAGCTTTTTCGTGAGGTTGCGCAAATGGTTTTGTGATAAGTTCGGGGTTATCGTGGATATTTCCAATAACTTTTATCGCAAATGCATCTTCTCCCTGTAATCCTAAGAGGACTAAAGATAGTGGGTAATACTCCATGTCTCTGTTACTTGGGTCAGTCAATAGCACAACAAATCCCGCTTGAGGCTTATGCCATTCAACAACGGTTCTTTGTGCTAACGTGGGGTCATTTCCACAAATCTCTATGATGTCCCCCTCCCAAATCTCGGGGTGCTCTGCGGTTGCTTCGCAAACTATCTGTCCGATGGTTGAGGAGTTTATTTCATGCTTTCTGTTCCACTGGTCTTGCTCGTAGATGCACCACTCTTCATATTCTTTACTCTCTAGTACTTGATTTTCTTCGTGACGATAGGACAGGTTCCCTATGTGCCACTTTCCTAGGCTGTCACGTCCTCTAAATTTGATTGTTCTCATTGCCTTTCTTCTTTTATGATATGTACTTTTTGGCAGCCATGCCATTGTTGGATGCGTGCAGCAAAGATCACATCACTTGTTTCAATCACCGTATGCCCTTTTGTCTTGGCTCTTCGAAGGGTGAGATTGCAAGCTAGATTTCTCGCCAACCAATCCTCAAGCACATCAGCCACGCGGTCGTTGGGTAGGAGCATGAGGTAGATTTCTGGGTTCTTCTGATTACTCATTGTAGGTTCCTGCTTCAATTCTCAATATACCTTCTTCCCATACGGGGTAATAACTTCCAGCCTCACCGCTGAAGCGTCCTTGACAGTAAGCCTTGAAGCCCGTTACACGCACCTTAACGCCTGCGGCATAGCGCAATCGGATGGCTGGTTTACCTAATGGTGCTCCTCGGTCTTCCTGCGAAATAAATACGAAGGTCTTCTTGGGGTACTTTTCCGTCAATCCTAACGCCTGTGCGTATGTCCATCCTGTGTACTGGAAGCTATCTATGATGACAAACTCTGGACTGCGTTGTTTAGAGAGACGTTCCACCAGCTCATCATAGGTGTCGGAGATGATAATGTTAAATCGTCTACTCACCTCGTGCATCCTAAATCGCTCGAGTCGCTCTTTAAGACTCTGTCTAATGCCCTCTTCGTAAGAGCAAAGGAGCGTTTTACCATATTCGCAAAACTTCCGTGCGAGTTGCATGGTGAAGCTGCTTTTGCCCGATGCACTTTGACCAGAGACAAACCACATCTCACCTATTGTAGGATGACCAAAGGCTGCTGCCCACTTGCCATCCCAATCCAGCACCTTATATCGCTTCTTGATTACTTCCTCTGGGCTGTATGCTCGTTTACTCATTGGGATTAGATTGTTGTAGTTTCATTTTTTCGATTTCGGTGTAGACTCTGCGCAATCCTCCAGCTGTTTTGCGCACGATGCTACCAATGTCTGTGCCTTCAGGAGCGTTTGCCATCGCTACGACTCTAGCTTGCTCGCGCAAAAAGGCTTCGCGGTCTCTGCCATCATCGGGAGTCACCCGTGCGTAGCGGTCACCATATCGGCTCAACATCTCGGTATATCCTACCTTTTGAGACTCAATGCTACGAGTTATCTTAGCTCTTAACCCATCTGCGCCCATCATGTACCATGCGCAGCAGCGTTCTGAGGCGTTCCACAAGGCCTTCAGCTCCAAAAAAGCCTCATATTGTAGGTCACCAGCCTCGTCTAAGATGATAAGGGGACGGTCAATACTGCGGAGGTAATAGACGAGGTCATCGTAGATGTCGGAGTATCGTCCTCTTGTCGTCACCCCAAACTCAGAGGCAATACTACGGATGAGTTTGAGCTTGGTCTTAGCCTGCGAGCAGTCGATGTAAACAGCATTGCGGTGGGTTTTTACATAGTGGCGCGCGGTGAAGGTTTTGCCGATATTAGGGAGGTCACAGAGGATACCGCTAAGGCTAGACCGTTGACATGCCTCAAGTTGCGCGCTTACAAACTCAAAGGTGGCAGTTTTAGCAGCTTGCCATTCTACTTCTCCGCGTAGGTTTACACCCAACCGTCGGGCTATACTCACCCATGCGCCATCACTCAGCACGCGGTCGGTCTGACCCTTTTTGACGGCACTATATACTGAGGTGGTCATACCCAAGGCAGCTGCGTGCTTGGCATCCGAGGGATAGTTGGCGCGATTGGCTGTGATGGCAGCCATAATCTTATGCTTGTACTCCGTTGTAATCATATTTGTATGCTATTATAAGGGGCTGTGAGGGATGTTATAAGCTCTCCAACGCTCGTGCGCGGTAGTCCGTGGCAGGCGGTGGGAGGTAGTGGTCGTCCTCCTCTGGAGGAGTGGGGATGATGAGGTCATCAATATCTAGCAGGGGCTTGATAGAGTCGGACTTGCCAAAATTCGGGTCGGGCTTAATGATACCCAGCTGAGGGATGGCGTTGTCTTCGACGTACTTGCTAAACTTGGCAACCTTTTGTTGTTGCTTGGCAAATTTGGCATGATCTTCGGTGGTCTGCTCTGCCATCACGCGGTTGTAAGTCTCTACGCGCTCGACTGTATCAATGTATCGGTCACCTTGATAGAGGTAGACTTCCGTAGGTCGTCCCTCCTCATCGGGGAGATAGCAGGCGGATACCTTGTAGTCATTAGGAGCGAGCTGCTCAAGCACCTCTGTCTTGCTCAACCACCAATCTTCGCCCATCACGCGCACGGTGGAATTACGTCTGACACTGGTTTCTACGCGCTCACCAATATAGCGCGCCAAGGTTATTTTATCCAGCGGTAGGAGCGTGGGGTTGATATTGGCTACTAGCACGTCCCAACGGCTCATGTTGGGGTACTTCTTCTGGTTGGGGTGCAAGGCTGCGTTCCATTCTGCACAGTCCCTACGGTCGTCGGCTACAAGTTCATCGTAGGTGTAGTATTGCTTATCCTCGTAGAGCTCGTTGGTGGCATCGCTCACCTTCTTTGCCTCAGTCCGCCACTTGCCCTTGCCGTAAAATCGTCCAATACCTTCGTGGTTCTTGTGGATGATGCTACGCTTTTTCGCACCATTGAGAGGTTCTGCATACTTCTCTTGCGAGTTTTGAGCTGCACAAAAGCGAACGAATGGGAAGGCTACACCAGCCTGCAAAAATCCACTCTTGTATTGGGTCATCAAGTGATTTTCGACCTCGATACCTGCTGGCATGCCCCAACCTTGGCGGTCTATCAAGCGGAACATATCGCGGAAGCAGTCGAGCACCAGTCGCTCGTCCTTTTTCCGCGCGTAGCTCGCACCGATAACGCATTGGCTGACCACATCGTAAGCGTAGTAGGCATGGATGCGCTGCTTGGTGTCTTTGAGCTTGCGAGTCAAGTCCACGTCGTCCATCGTAATCTGAGAGAGGCTAAATTCTCCTGCATGTCGGTGCATGTGGGGCATCTGCTCGTGCATATACGTGGTGTAGCTGTTGTGAGCCTTGGCAATGAGGAGGCGGTTCTTGGGGCGGTTGAGGTAGTTGCTGATAGTGCTTTCGCTCAGCTCCTTAGGGTTACCATCCTTGTCCACAAAGTCCTCGGGGTCGAAGAGTGCGCCTGTTTCGGGGTCATAGACCTCAAGCTCACCGCAGACAAACTGGTTGTACATCTCGGCTACGTTCGAGTTGAAGGGCTTATTGGGGAGGCAGCTTATGCCAATGATAAGCTGTTCGGTCTTGTGGTCTACCTTGCGCGCTGCTTGGTTGCCAAACTTGCCACTAATAAGACTGCTGTAACCCTCCTTTTTATACTCATTGGCTTTCTTCCTGAAGCGCAATGTGCTGCTGGGCAGTGTGTGACCATAGAGGTCACGCAGTCCTTCAATCACTGCACACATGCGCTCCCAACTGAATTTCTCCTTAAAGAGCTTCTTCGTCGTTGCTGTGTGGTTGTAGAGGTAGATGGCGCAGTTTAGCACGCTGGCGTTGGTCACATACTCGTTGACCTTCTCAATTGGTAGGTCAATACCACATTCTGCCTTGCTTGAGTAGTAAGCCATCGCTCGTTGGTCTACCTCATAGTTGCTCCGCAGCCAATTCTCAAGCATTATCTGATGTTTCTCAGGGTAGAGTGCATCGAGCTTAGTCTTGTAAGCAGTGGGCAAGCTATCGACTGCGATGAGCGCGCAACAACCAGCAGCACCACCGCCACGACGCACCACTTGGATGCGACCGCGAGCTGAGAGTTGCTTGTAATTAGATGAGGAGATTATCCCCTTATCTATCAACTCTCGCGCTGATATGCATAGCTGCTTGTTGTAATACTCCATTGTTGTTGTGTTTTGCCCATTGGGCGGTTACTACTTCAATTGAGCTATCTCGTGCTGCAATTGTTCTAGCTGGGGGATGGTCAATACTTCAACCTCTTTCACGACCTTGTCGTGATGAGTAACGATGCAATGTCCTGTCTGCATAGCAACTTCGAGGACTGCGCCATTGCCAAATACCTGCACCATTTTCCCATCACTAAAATGGAATGTGTCACACTCGGGGGCTGAAAGTTCAACATAAGCACCTTTTTCGCGAGCTGCCTTTTGGATGCGACGAGCGAGGTCTGATTTCTCACTCAAGTACATAGCCTTCTTAATCATTCGATAGCTACAGCCGAATACTTTAGCTAGATAGCTTTCTACTTCTGCGCCTACAACAAGACGACGCTTCACAATTTTCTGTTCCATTTTGTTTGAACAATTGTTAGAGATATATTAGTTTATGTGCTTTTCTTTGTTCACACCGCCATTTTTGTGTATCTTTGGGGCGTGTGCAAATTGAACACACTGCAAAGATACAGAGTTCTGTATTATAAACCAAGGAAATTCTGGATTTTCTTTTCAGAATACTGAATTATGGCGAAAAATTTAGATGTAGCAGAGCGTTTTTTACAAGCATACGAGTGGCTTGTAGAGCATGGAAAAGTAACCGATAAGAAGAGCTTTGCAAAAAAAATCGGTGTAAGCGCCTCCTTTTTGACAGAAATATCCAAAGGGAGAAGCAATGTTGGAGTTTCGGCACTTCAGAATACTGTAAAGGAGTTTGGTGTGTCTTCTGATTGGATTCTGACGGGCATTGGAAGCATAGACTACAAACATACAGAACACGGTATACCCCAATTAAGCCAGCAAATAACGGCAGGATTACCTTACTATGACGTTGACTTTCTAGGAGGCTTCAACGAGATATTCAATGACCATCACGCTACACCTAGTTATTTTATCGATTTCAAGCCCTATAATCATGCTGACTTCTGGTGTAATTTATCTGGAGACAGCATGTCCCCAAGAATAAACAATGGTGATATAATAGCACTAAAACAATGTACGCTAGACACCATCCAATTCGGAGAAGTATATGCTGTAGATATGGGAGACATTCGAACCGTCAAGGTCGTAAGACGAGGGTCTTCACCCGACACTCTGAGACTCATCCCAATCAATACCGAAGAGTATGACGAGCAAGAGTATTCTATATCTCGCATACTGCGTATATTCAAGGTCATAGGGTCTATCCGCTCCGCCTCCTAACAGTGTATCCACCCCAGTTAGACGACCTATTTCCAGAGGACAGTCAAGCTAACATCTTGATATTCCCATATATATAAGATGAGAGAAGAAAAAACGACTATATATTTTCATATACAACTCACAACAATTATATACGCTACAATTAGAATAGCGTATATTCCCCCCCCTCACTCACTACCTCATAACACCCCACTTTGTAACCCCACTTCTATATTTTTGTAACCCCACTTTGTAACCCCACCTGTAACCCCACCCCTATTTTTTTCCTCCCAAGTGATCATTGCTTCACACCCTAATAATCCCACAAAAAAGCCGTCAGAAAGCCATTGTAACGACCTTCTGACGGCTTTTCAATGCCATCCTAGCGCAACCCTTCATCAACCTCTGTGAGACTGCGTAAAACAGGGCAAAAACACGATACCACGCACACATCCTTACATCTTAACTCCTCCGATAAACACTAGCAATCTCATCTATATACAACAAATGGAGCAGCCACGCAGCCACTCCATTCTCAAACATCCCAAATAACCCCCTTTTTAGCCTCTCTCGCGCCCTTTTCTCCCTCCATCGCACCATTGTGCCACCTCATGTAACGCAAACGTGCCTACACGTATCATCTTTGCAGCAACGCGCCCATCATTTCGCCCCCAAATGTAACCCAAATGTAACGCCATGTATCATTTCGTTTTGTGGTGCATTTCCCGTGATTTCGCTGTAACCCTTTCATTTCCCGATTGTTATCGATGGTTCTCGCATATCTTCAATGATACGCTTCGTTCTGTGCCCTCTATTACCTAGACGGGCAATCGCCCTCAAAAAACCTTGCAGAAAAACGGATTTACCATGAAAAAGAAATTTATCTTTTTAGCTATCAACTTCATCTTTTCGTTGTGGCTTTATGGACAATCTCAGGATAGCATAGCGCACACTCTACTGGTGGCAGACTATGACTATACCTGTCATACCCTCAACGCTCAGGGAAGAGAAGTCGAAGTGAAACATGGGCTTACGACCCAAATAGCTCAACACCTAGCTTGCACCATGGGCTACAAGCGGCACAAGGGTGAGAACGACAAAAGCGAACAGTTGCTGTATGTACCCACCACTTGGCAAAACTACCCACAAGGACAAATGACCTCGGTGGAAACTATCCCTCCTTACCAATATCTTACTACTGAAAAGATGCCATCCATGAAGTGGCAGCTTCTTGCTGATCGCGACACGATTTGTGGCTACATTTGCCAAAAAGCTGAAGCCCAATATGGTGGAAGAAAGTGGATGGCATGGTTTGCAGAGCAACTCCCCAGCCATTTCGGACCTTGGCGACTCCAAGGACTACCAGGATTGATTTTGCGGGCTGTATCAGACGATGGTATTCATCATTTTGAGTGTCGCAAAGTAGAGGCTGTCAAGGAGAAGATGAGCTATATTGTGCCAGAACGCAGCATTAAATGTGGGCGCAACAAATTTGTCCAACTGCGCAATCGATTGTTTGGCAACCCGAATTATCTTAGTAACCCAGCTTACTACATCAAAGCAGAAGAAATAGAAAGTATTACGGTTATGAATGGTACTATGATGATAGGTTCTTTGCCCATAGACATGAAACCTGCCCAATTTCAACCTCTAGACTTCTGATTAGGTACGATGCAAAGACTCTTGTTGGCGATGCTCTTGACTTTAAGTCAATTCACAGCTTTTGCTCAGACCCTCCCCACAAGTATAAAGGGGGTTGTGCGCTGCGGGAAAACTCCTGTGGAAGGAAGCATCGTGGCGCTGCTCCAACCTTCAGACTCATCGGTCGTAGCCTATGCAATGACCAATAAACAAGGATTCTATCAACTACAAACGACAACCTCGCTCAGTGAGCTCTTGATTAAGGTGACTGGATTTGGCATTAAGAGGCAGCTGTCTCCCATAAAAAACCAGACACAAACTTTCGATTTTTCAGTCGAGAAAGAGGACATCAAGTTGCGAGAAGCAGTGGTGAAATCGCAAAAAATATGTGGTAATCGAGATACTCTCAACTATCTAGTTTCGGCTTATCTCAAGGACTATGATCGAACAATCGCTGATGTGCTCCGCAAGCTGCCAGGCATCACCATAGAAGACAATGGCAATATAAAATACCAAGGCACTCCCATCAACCATTTCTACATTGAAAATCTAGATATGCTGCAAGGTCGTTACAACCTTGCTACACAAAGCATCAAGGCAGAAGATGTGGCGACGGTACAGGTGTTGGAGAATCACGAACATGCTCATGCTCTACAAGATCAAATGCCCTCTGCGAATGCAGCCATCAACCTAAAACTCAAGAATAAAGCCAAAGGCATTTGGAGCCAATCGGTCGAAGTAGGGAGTGGGGCTTACGCTGAGGGAATGCTGTGGAAGGGAACCGCACGAGCTATGTACTTTGGCAAAGCTCAGCAACACCTCTTGCAATACAGCGGCGACAACATGGGCAATGGACTCGATGCTGCATTAGCGCACTATGGGATTTCAGCTAACACTAACCGGCACATGATGGATTTGGTGAAACACGCTACCCCTGCCATTGGTAATAGCTGGTTGGGTTACCAACATGGGCTACATCTCAACAATCTGGCAAAGCTCACAGACAGTGCAACCATCTATTATAATTTCAATTATAGCTACAACCTATCGAGAGGGAGTTCTTTCGCACAAACTCGTTATCTATTGCCTGATGCCTCACAGTTGTTGCTCCGTGAAAACATAGCCGACCGCACGCACACAAACACGGCTGATCTACAACTCACCTACGAGAAGAACCTCCAACGCAACTTTCTCTATAACTCGTTCTCCTTGTTAGGACAATGGGAAGAAGGGAAAGGGGATATTCTGTCAGAGTATCGAAATTCTCTGGCACTATCTCTAGGAACTCAGAAAGCTACGGCTATCCAACAAGCGCTGCACTATCGATCACTTGGGCTGCTCAATCGCACACGCTGGGTGCATCGCACCTCTAAGGGAAGAGGATTTGAATGGAACTCCACCCAGAGCTTTTCATCATCTCCTCAGGCACTCACCATCGGCGGCGACATGCGGGCAAGACAGGACGTGGATTTAACCACAATTTTCACGTCTAACAAAGTGGAACTACTACAAAACCTTCGCACCCGAAATTGGACATTGTCTGGGACGGCGCATTTTGATGCAACCTATACGGCAGCCACCACTTCCCTATCACACCCCGATGCGCTCATCGCTCCTCATGGACACTTGACTCACTTACAGACCATCGTGGGTGTTGGACCAGTGCTCAACTACACCAAAGGGAGCTTTCAATCTACGCTGAAACTTCCCTTTACCTTTCACTACACGGCTTTAGACAATAACCAGATAGTCGAAGAAATCACTGATGCACATCGTCTGCAAGCGAGATTTCTACCTTCATGGTCATTATTATGGAAGGTTACGAACGAGACGACTTTCAACGCGAAAGCAGACTATACTGCACAAGAAACGAGTTGGGATAGATTATTGACCGCCAATGTGATGCAGAATTATAAGAATTTGTCTCGCTATCGTGCACTACTCCACGACAATCACAAGGCAAGTGCGCAGTTTGTCATAACTTATAAAGATCTTTTCAATGGTCTCTTTGCCCATCTCAAGGGAAACTGGAATCGCATGTGGAGCAACATCGCCTATGGCACTACTTTAGATGCGCAGGCGCATACGGTGGTTGAAGCTGCCTACAGACCAAATCATAGCCATCAATACTCAATTACGGCTTATGGGCGCAAAGATATAGATTGGCAAACGCTACAATGCGAACTATCTGCTACTGGCGGTCGAGGAGAAAGGGAAATGCTACTGCAATCATCGCTCCTCACTTACCACACCACCAGTTATGTGCTGAGAGGTGCGCTCAGTTTTGACCTCTTCAATGGCTGTCGTATGGACTACAATGCCACATGGCAACACCATCGTTCGAAGACTACTTTCCACACCTTCACTACTAGTGATTTAGAACAACGCGCAAACCTTCATCTGAGGCTTTGGCCTTCGCGCATGTTTCTAAAGCTACACATGAGTCATACACATAATAATCATTTAGGAACTGAGCAGAAAGACTTTTATTTTATAGGAGGAGAACTGAAATTTAAGCTATCTAAGGGGATAGAACTACAACTCAACGGAGATAATCTCTCTAACACGCGCTCACTGATTACGCATTCGCTTGAGGAACTAGAAGAAGTTCACACGATTTATCATCTCCGTCCATTGTCCATCTCCCTCACTGCTCACATCAATCTTTAGGCAAAGCCGAAAACTTAAACCAAAATCGGTCGTTAGACCGTTATAACGCAAACAACGCAGCCCCAAAAAGGAGCTGCGTTGCTACTAACAAACAAATAACATTATGAATGTTATGGGGTTACCCTAATTTGGCTCGGAGGTTCTTGAGCATATCTGTGGTCATGGTGTCGAGATCGAACTGGGGTTTCCAGTCCCACTCTGCACGAGCGGCAGAATCATCGAGGCTGTTGGGCCATGAGTTGGCAATAGATTGCTTGAGCGCATCCACTTGGTATTCCATTTCAAATCCAGGCACTTGCTTTTGGATAGCAGCGAGGATTTGGTTAGGTTCAAAGCTCATGGCTGCGATGTTGAAGCTATTGCGGTGAATGAGACGATCGGGGTTGGCTTCCATGAGTTGTACGCAAGCATTCAAAGCATCGGGCATATACATCATGTCCATGTAGGTGCCAGCACCGATGGGGCAGATAAACTTTTCGCCCTTCACTGCAGAATAGTAGATGTCTACCGCGTAGTCTGTGGTGCCACCTCCAGGAGGAGTGACGTAGGAAATAAGTCCTGGGAAACGCACCGAGCGAGTGTCAACGCCATACTTGCGGAAATAGTAGTCAGAGAGCAACTCAGTGGTCACCTTGGTGACACCATAGATGCTGCGAGGACGCTGGATGGTGTCTTGGGGAGTGTTGTCGGCAGGAGTTTCAGGACCGAAGCAAGCGATGGAAGAGGGAGTGAAGACCGAGCAACCGTTTTGACGCGCTACTTCGAGGACATTCCAAAGACCATCTACACCGATTTTCCAAGCCAACTGGGGTTTACCTTCGGCAACAACAGAAAGGAGGGCAGCGAGGTTGAACATGGCATCAATCTGATACTTCTTCACCACAGCATCCAAACAAGCAGCGTCAGTGACGTCGCAAATGGCTGCAGGACCTGATTCGAGGAGGACACCTTGGGGCTCAGCACCCTTGATGTAGCCACACACCACAGCATCATTGCCATAGATGCTGCGCAGTTTCATGGTGAGTTCTGAGCCTATTTGCCCAGTGGCACCGATGACCAAAATCTTTTTCATTGAAATGGATAAGAGATAAACGTGAGAAGGTTATGAGTGACTGTCGTACCTCCTGCCTAAAAATGCACAGAAGGAGCGGCGAAGTTATCAATTTTGCAAAGGCAAAGTTACAGCTTGCCTATAGATATACAAAAGAAAATACGGCATTTTTTTTCAGAAAACCACCCTTTCTTAGGAAATATGCAGGATTTATGCAGAAGAAGGTCGGTTTTGTCGTAAAAACGGCAATACATGCAATATTTTCACGCGAAGAAGGGGTGGATATCTAGAGATTTTCACTACCTTTGTCGCATCATTTAATCAACCCATGCGACGGAGTGTTCCGCCCAATCTCAAACTATGTACGGTAAATTTCAGCAACACCTCCAATCTGAGCTAGCTGCTATCCGCGAAGCTGGCCTCTACAAGAACGAACGTCTCATCGAAGGACCTCAACAAGCCGAGATCAACGTGGGCGGAAAGACAGTGCTCAACTTCTGTGCCAACAACTATCTTGGACTTTCCAATCATCCTCGCCTCATCCAGGCAGCTAAGGATGCAATGGACGCCCGTGGTTATGGTATGTCTTCTGTGCGCTTCATCTGCGGAACACAAGATATGCACAAAGAACTCGAAGCTGCCGTTTCTCGCTTCTTCAAGACTGACGATGCTATCCTCTATGCTGCTTGCTTCGACGCAAACGGTGGTGTGTTTGAACCGCTGCTCACTGCAGAAGATGCCATCATCTCCGACGCACTCAACCACGCTTCTATCATCGACGGTGTGCGCCTTTGCAAAGCTAAGCGCTATCGCTATGCCAACGCCGACATGGAAGACCTCGAACGCCAACTCCAAGCTGCGCAAGAGCAACGCTTCCGCATCATCGTGACCGATGGTGTGTTCTCCATGGACGGTAATGTGGCACCAGTAGACAAGATTTGCGACCTCGCAGAAAAATATGACGCGCTGGTGATGGTAGACGAAAGTCACTCTGCTGGTGTCGTTGGTGCGACTGGTCGTGGTGTTTCAGAATTCTTCAACACCTACGGACGTGTAGACATCTACACTGGCACACTCGGTAAGGCATTTGGTGGTGCTGTGGGTGGTTTCACCACTGCACGCCAAGAAATCATCGATATGCTCCGCCAACGCAGCCGTCCTTACCTCTTCTCTAACTCTATTCCCCCTTCAGTGGTGGGCGCTGGCATCGAAATGTTCAAGATTCTCGATGAAAGCAACGAAATTCACGACCATCTCGTAGAGAATGTGGAATATTTCCGCACGAAGATGTTGGCTGCTGGCTTCGACATCAAACCAACACAAAGTGCTATTTGCGCAGTGATGCTCTACGATGCAAAACTCTCTCAAGACTACGCAGCTCGCTTGCAAGACGAGGGCATCTACGTGACTGGTTTCTACTATCCCGTAGTGCCTAAGGGCGAAGCACGCATCCGTGTGCAGATTTCTGCTGGTCACACTCGCGAACACCTCGATCGCTGCATCGAGGCTTTCGTAAAGGTGGGCAAAGAACTCGGTGTGTTGAAGTAAATCATCGCTATCAACGCTGAGAAGAACAATTTTTCTTCTCATTTGCTACAATTATTCAGCCCAGTAACCGTTTTGTTACTGGGCTGAATGCTATTCTATCCTCGAAGTTCCCCTACTCCAGGCGGCTCGATGATTACTCAAAATCCTATTATGTCTGATTCCACTTCCCAACAACGTGACGAAATGTCTCAAAATCCTGAGGAAAAAAGTCATCTTCGTGACGAAGCCTCCATCGCTCGCGTACTCAAGTACACGGGACTCTTTGGTGGTGTGCAAGTGATTTATGCACTCATCTCGATTGTGCGCAATAAAATCACAGCTGTGCTCTTGGGACTCACCGGAATGGGACTCATTGAGAACTACAACCGCACGGCAGAATTTCTTGGGGCGAGCACCAACCTCGGCATTGCCTTTAGCGCAGTACAACATCTGGCACGCCTGCACAGTGCTGGGCACACACGTGCCATCCAATATTACGCCACACTCGTGCGCAGTTGGGCCATGCTCTCTGCATGTCTAGGTTTTGTGGTGACGCTCTTCTTTGCTCCCTTAGCCTCTGCCCTCTTGTGGGACGACTGGCGCAATGTGCTTAGCATCGCAGCCGTGGCGCCCATCGTGGCATTGAGTGCACTGAGTGGGGGTGAAATGGCAATTCTCAAAGGGCTGGGCCGCGTGAAAAGCATCGCCTTACTCTCCCTCCTCACTGCCTTGGCAACGCTCCTCATCACCACAGCCGCTTATCTGTTGTGGGGCTTGTCGGGGGTGCTTCCTGCACTTTGTCTCTCTGCTTTGGGGCAACTACTCCTGACCCTCCACATGAGCCATCGTGTAGTGCCCTACCGCGTGCAGTTGCGCTCGTGGAGTTTCTTGAAACGGGGATGGAAAATCGTACAACTCGGACTCGCCTATGCCATTGCAGGCTTCATCATGATGGGTGGCGAGTGGATAGTACGCATTATCATCATGAGATTTTCGCCCTTCACCGAACCTATACAAAGACTAGAGGCGGTGGGCATCTATGCTGCTGGCTTTGCACTCACAGTTTCTTACTCACGCTTGCTCTTTACGGCAATGGATGCCGACTATTTTCCGCGCCTTTCTGCCGCTACCATCGATCGTACGCATCAAAATATAGCCGTCAACCGACAGATTGACGTACTGGTGCAGTTGGCTACTCCTAGCATCCTGCTCTTTGCTGCCTTGCTTCCTTGGCTCGTCCGCCTACTCTATAGTTCAGCCTTTGCCACCGCGGCAACCATGGCTCACTATGCCCTACCTTATCTCTTTTTCAAAGCCATTGCCGTGCCCATCGGTTATCTGGCACTAGCGCATGCCCGCAGCCGCCTCTACCTCTTAGTAGAAAGCTCCTACACCCTTTTCTTTGTTACCTCGATGGCGATTTGCTATACCCTTTGGAGCTATGCCGGCGCCGGCGCAGCACTCTCTATCGCCGATGCTCTTTATCTGGTGGTGACTTGGGCGATTTATGCCCATAAATTCGGTTTTTCGATGTCGCGCGACACCCTTCAGCGCACACTCGTCCAAAGTGGTTTCCTTTTCGCGGGATGGTTTTCACTGGGATTAGAGGTCCCCTTCCTTCGCTATGGTTTCGGAACACTGTTTTTTGCGATTTCTTGGGCTTATTCCCTGCGTTTCTTGCTCCATTCTACGGGCTTTTTTGCCCGCTTCTCCGCGCGCTTTCGCAAGAATTCATAACATTCCATCGAGCACGACAAAGTTATCCATTATCGCACAAGACAGACAACTATTAAAATCGAAAGTTTTCTAAACAAAATCATAATACACTGATTTTCAACACACATCAGCAAATCACATCTACCAAAAGTTTTCCATTTTGAAAACCTATTGATTTCTAAGCACTTCCAAAAGGAAAGAGATTTTTGTTGAAATTTAGTCTGCAAAATAGTTGGAGAATTCAAAAATTCCCCTTACTTTTGCCATGAAAATCCACGCGAAGAGGAAATTCTATCCACAGTAATCTCAAAAAGTCTGATTCTCTCCTAATCTACGGCCAAGGTCGTATGCAATCAGCTTGCTCCTACCTGATATAACGACAATCTTTTTTTATCTCTAGCTCCTGCCATGTACTCTCTCCCTCACACCATCACCAAGCGCAATGGGAAGCCTGAGGCTTTCTCGCTCGACAAAATCAAAAACGCGATTCTCAAAGCAGCTGCCGCAACTGGCACCTCACTCAGCGCCACACAAATGGAGGGGCTCATTCGTCGTTTGCTCTTCACAGACAACATGAGTGTAGAGGAAATTCAGAACCAAGTGGAAATGGCTCTCATGGCTGAGGGCTTCTTCGCCACTGCAAAGGCATTTATCGTTTATCGCAATCAGCACACTGAAGATCGCCAAACATTGCAAAAACTCCGCTTCTTGGTGGACTACTGCAACGCCGCCAATGCAGCTACTGGCTCTAAGTTCGATTCTAACGCCAATGTAGAAAACAAGAACCTGGCGACCCTCATCGGAGAAATTCCCAAGGGCGACTTCATCCGCCTCAACCGTCGTTTGCTCTGCGACCGTCTCAAAGAAATGTATGGCAAAGAGGCTGCAGATCGTTACCTCGACTTGCTCAACCACCACTTCATCTACAAGAACGACGAAACGTCTTTGGCAAACTACTGTGCCTCTATCACGATGTACCCCTGGTTGCTTAACGGCACGAAGTCCATCGGTGGCAATTCCTCTGCACCTACCAATCTAAAATCTTTCTGCGGCGGATTTATCAACATGGTCTTCATCGTAAGTTCCATGCTCAGCGGCGCAATTGCAACTGTGGAGTTCTTGATGTATATGAGCCACTTCCTCGAAAAGGAATATGGCGAAAACTACCATCTCCGCGCAGAAGAGGTGGTGGATCTCTCACAGCGTCATCGCACCCTCGACAAGGTCATCACAGACTGCTTTGAGCAAATCGTCTACTCTATCAACCAACCCACTGGAGCGCGCAATTTCCAGTCTGTATTCTGGAACATCTCCTACTACGACCGTCCTTATTTTGAATCGCTCTTTGGAGAATTCATCTTCCCCGACGGCTCTCGTCCTCACTGGGAACCACTCTCATGGTTGCAAAAACGCTTCATGAACTGGTTTAATGCCGAACGCACGAAGACCGTTTTGACTTTCCCTGTGGAAACGATGGCACTGCTCTGCAAAGACGGCGATGTAATCGACAAAGAATATGGCGATTTCACCGCAGAAATGTATGCGAAGGGACACTCTTTCTTCACCTATATGAGCGACAACGCCGACTCGCTCGCTAGCTGCTGCCGCCTGCGCAACGAAATCCAAGACAATGGTTTCTCCTACTCCCTCGGAGCGGGTGGTGTGAGCACAGGTTCTAAGTCTGTATTGACCATCAACATCAACCGTTGTGTGCAACAAGCCACACGCGAAGGTCGCGACTATGTGGAATATCTCGACAGCATCATCGACCTCATGCACAAGGTGCAAATGGCATACAATGCAAATCTCGACTGGATGCGCGAGCGTGGCTTGCTCCCCCTCTTCGATGCTGGCTACATCAACATCAAGCGCCAATATCTCACCATTGGTGTGAATGGCATTGTGGAAGCTGCAGAAAGTTTGGGCATCACCATCAGCGACAACGAGGAGTATGCTAACTTTGTGGAACGCATCCTCTCGCTCATCGAGCACTACAACAAGAAATACCGCACGAAAGACTTGCTCTTCAACTGCGAAATGATTCCTGCCGAAAACGTAGGCGTGAAGCATGCACGTTGGGACCGCGAAGATGGCTACTATGTGCCTCGCGATTGCTACAACAGCTACTTCTATGTGGTAGAAAACAAGAACATCGATCCCATCGAGAAGTTCCGCCTCCACGGGCGTCGCTACATCGACCACCTCACCGGCGGAAGTGCACTGCACTGCAACCTCGAGGAGCACCTTTCCCAAGCGCAATACCGTCATCTCCTCCGCGTTGCCGCACAAGAGGGCTGCAATTATTTCACGTTCAACATCCCCAATACGCTCTGCAACAGTTGCGGACACATCGACAAGCGTTATCTCTCGAAGTGCCCACACTGCGAAAGCCAAGATGTGGACTACCTCACTCGCATCATCGGCTATCTGAAGCGCGTGTCTAACTTCTCTATCGACCGCCAGCGCGAAGCCGAACGCAGATATTATGCGGTGATGCCTAAGAAATAATTGACCTGTCGTGAAAGACTACTCTTCCTCATCTCACGATGAAGGAATTGATTTCCAACAAATAAGCCGCGCTCTTTCCTAGCGCGGCTTATTGTATAGGAGGACCAGCCTTTTGCCTTGGCAAATCTTCCACTTTTCTCAGACCTCCCACCCTTTTGCTGGGCTCACCTCTCGCAGTTTCCCCAATATAAGATGCTCAAATACGTCAATCACGACATCGTTTTCCAAGAATTTCCCGACGAAGTCACCCTTGCCATCAATCTCTCGCGATGTCCTTGTGCTTGCCCTGGATGTCACAGCACTTATCTGTGGGGAGATAATGGCGAAGAACTCACGCTCGACCGTCTGCGTGCCTTAGCTGAACACTATGGCACCACTATCACCTGCCTTTCGCTCATGGGAGGCGACAACGACCCACGAAGTGTTTTGGCATTACTAGCCACGATTCGGGAAGAATATCCTCACCTCCACACAGGATGGTACAGCGGTCGCGACCAACTGCCTCTTTTTTTCGCGGAATATGTTCCTCCCACCTACGTTAAGATAGGAGCGTGGCGAGCAGAATTGGGACCTTTGAGCAGCAGTTCCACCAACCAACGACTGTATCGCTATGACATAAACGGTAAAAGCGAAGACATCACCCACCGATTTTGGAAAAAATGAGCAGAAGTATCCCTATGTGAGTGGAGGTAAATGGTCTATTCTCTCACCACTCGACGCACACGCTAACCAACAAACGGAAAAAGACAAGCGATGCTTGAAGAAGTTGGCATCTGGAATCCTATCCAGACCTCATCTTCAAACATCGCTTGTTTGCGCTTCATTGTAGAATAGCGTTCTATTTCTCAATGTGCCACTTGCAATAAGGGACTTTGGTGAGCTGACTATTATAGTAACGTCTGTCGCCCGTCACTTCTTGCCCTAACCAATCGGGCTTTTCAAAAACAGCATCGGCAGTGGGAAGTTCGATTTCTGCCACGACCAAACCCGCATTGTCACCATGGAACTCATCAACTTCAAAGGTAAATTCGCCACACGGCACGAGCCAGCGCGTCTTGTCGATGATACCCGGCAGACACAAGGGAAGGAGTAATTCGACCTCTTCGAGGGTGATTTCTTTTTCCCACTCCAAGCGCGAAAGACCATTGTCGGTGGAAGCGCCTTTGATGGTGAGGTATCCACAATCTCCCCAACGACGGATGCGCACGGTACGACCAGTGTCTACCGAAAGATAGCCTTGTGTGATGCGCACTTGGCGAGTAGCAGCGGACTGATAGTCGCCAACGACTAAGAATTTACGTTCTATTTCGAGAGCCATAAGCAGAAATAATCATGTAGTCAAAAAGAAAGGGGCAGAATGAGAGAGAAACCGCTTACCTTTTACATCGCGCGCAAGCGTACGCAAGAGGGCGTTTATTCCACGAAACAAACCGCTCCTTCCCGGCAACTATCCGCAATGGATGTGACGATGAAGGAGCAGTTGCATATTACTCTGGATTTTCCGCAAATTCCATGAGGTACGCTTTGATGAAACCGTCGATTTTGCCATCCATCACACCATTCACATCGGAAGTTTGGAAGTTGGTGCGGTGGTCTTTCACACGACGATCATCGAAGACATAGGAGCGAATTTGCGAGCCCCATTCGATTTTCTTCTTACCAGCTTCAATCTTAGCTTGCGCTGCCTTGCGCTTTTGCAGTTCGCGGTCGTAGAGTTGAGAGCGGAGCAAACGCATCGCATTCTCACGGTTTTCCAACTGCTTACGACTCTCGGTGTTTTCGATGAGGATTTCTTCCTCTTCGCCCGTTTCGGGGTCGACATATTGATAGCGCAGACGCACACCGGTCTCCACCTTATTGACGTTCTGACCACCAGCACCGCCAGAACGGAAGAGGTCCCAACTGATTTTGGAGGGATCTACATAAACTTCAATCGTGTCGTCCACCAAAGGAGTGACGAAAACGGAGGCAAAGGAGGTCATGCGCTTGCCTTGGGCATTGTATGGACTCACACGTACCAAACGATGCACACCATTTTCGCTCTTGAGGAAGCCATAAGCCATATCGCCTTCCACCTCGAAAGTCACGGTCTTGATGCCGGCTTCATCGCCATCTTGAAGGTTAGCGATGGTGGTTTTGTAGCCATTCGCCTCAGCATAGCGGAGATACATGCGCATGAGCATAGAAGCCCAGTCTTGCGCCTCTGTGCCGCCAGCACCAGAATTGATTTTGACGACGCACGACATCGCATCTTCCTCTTGGCGAAGCATATTCTTCAACTCCAAATCTTCGATAGACGTCAGCGCACGAGTGTAAGCCTCATCCACTTCCTCTTCAGTCACCATCTCGTCTTTGTAGAACTCAAAAGCCAACTGCAATTCATCTGTCATAGACTTAGCTTCTTTGTAGCCATTGATCCACTTTTCTAGCCCTTTCACGAGCTTCATTTGTTCCTCAGCGCGAGCGCGGTCGTCCCAAAACGATGGATCTTGGGTACGAATTTGCTCCTCGGAAAGCTGCATCGTCTTAGCGTCGATGTCGAGATAGCGATGGAGCTGCTCCACACGGTCTTGGAGAGCTTTGAGTTGTTCTGCAGTGATCATGCAATATCTTGTGCCAATTGTCGCTGCAAAGGTAAAGAGTTCTCCCTTGCAGCGACAAAGATTAGGTTTGAAATTATTGAGCTTGAATGAGCTGAATGAGTTGTTCGAGCGACACTTGTTGCTGTTCGCCCGTAGTCATATTCTTGAGCGCGATGAGATTTTGCTCCATTTCGCTTTCTCCCACGAGAGCGACGAAGGGGATTTGACGAGCGTTAGCATAGTTCATCTGTTTCTTCATCTTCGTTGCATCGGGGAACACCTCGGTGGCAATGCCTGCTTCGCGAGTGGCGCGTGCCAACTTCAAGCAGTGTGCTGCTTCCTTTTCACCGAAATTGATGAAGAGAAGGTCGACACTTGCTGCGGTGGTAGCAGGATAGAGTTCGAGCTGATTGAGTACATCGTAGATGCGGTCGGCACCAAAAGAGATGCCCACGCCAGAAAGTCCGGGAAGACCGAAGATGCCCGTGAGGTTGTCGTAGCGACCACCGCCCGTGATAGAACCGATTTCTACGTCGAGAGCTTTCACCTCAAAGATGCAACCGGTGTAGTAGTTCAAACCACGAGCAAGGGTGAGGTCGAGTTCAAGGACATTTTTCAAAGAACCGTCAAGTGCATTGAGCACAAACTCGAGTTCATCGCAACCCTTCAAGCCCACTTCGCTCGCAGCTAACACTTGGCGCATGGTAGCGATTTTCTCTGTATTTGAGCCAGAGAGAGAAATGATGGGCTGGAGTGTTTCCACTTGTGCGGCAGAGAGTCCGGCAGCCTTCAATTCTTCATTCACCTTGTCGAGACCAATCTTGTCGAGTTTGTCGATGGCTACAGTAATATCAATGATTTTATCTGCTGCACCTAGCACTTCTGCTATACCCGTGAGGAGCTTGCGGTTGTTGATTTTAATGGCAACACGGATGCCAAATCGTGTGAACACTTCATCCACAATCTGCATCAATTCCACCTCGTTGAGGAGAGAATCGCTACCCACTACGTCGGCATCGCACTGATAAAATTCGCGATACCGTCCTTTCTGCGGACGGTCGGCGCGCCATACGGGTTGGATTTGGAAGCGTTTGAAGGGAAGCTGGAGTTCCTCGCGGTGTTGCACCACATAGCGTGCGAAAGGCACGGTGAGGTCGTAGCGCAAACCTTTCTCACAAAACTTGGCAGCGAGGGCTGCTGCGGAGTCGGCTTCATATTGCTCAGTAGAAACAGAACGCGTGAAGTCACCGCTATTGAGAATTTTAAAGAGGAGTTTATCGCCTTCTTCGCCATATTTGCCCATCAGGGTGGAGAGATTCTCCATGGCAGGCGTTTCGATTTGCGAAAATCCGTAAAGACGATAGACACTACGGATAGTGTCGAAGATATAGTTGCGGCGTGCCATCTCGACAAAGCCGAAATCGCGGGTACCTTTAGGAATCGAGGGTTTCTGTGCCATAATATATTTAGGCGTTAGTCATTAGAAATGCGACATTACGAGAGAGCGCAGTTCTTGTTATCTTTAACTCCGCTATGCTCGTGTCTGTATTGCACCAGTCTTTAGAGCGAGGTATTGCAACGAAAGTCTGAACATCAACCAAAGTTTCGACTCCTATTGCTGCCGCCTAAAGGTAGGGCGCACTTTATTTTGCGTCTTTTACCAAGAAAATCTGCGTGGGAAGGTGGTCGGAATAACCATTGAGCCATACACCACCAGCAGTGGTGCGCTTAGGAGTGCCCTTATATTTACCTTCCTGCTGAAGAAGATAGTCGCGCGAGAACACAGCATTGGTGAGCAGATGCAAGCGCTCAGGCTGAGACTTATCGAGAAGACCAGCAGAGAAGATGATTTGATCAAAGAGATTCCACTTGCCACGATAGTAAAGCGTACCAATGCCTTTGTTGTAAAGCATATCCCACCAAGGATTGTACAAATCGTCGGGCGAAGTGATGTCCGACTCCTTATGCTTGGCTCCGAGTGATTCGGGAGCATCTACTGAGGCATTGTTGGGATCGTCGTTAAGGTCGCCCATAATGACGATGCGCGCACCAGGATCTTGTGCCAAGAGTGCTTCTTTCAGTTTGCGCACTTGATAACCAGCACGCTCACGTACAGGACTTTGCGCACCACGAGAGGGCCAGTGATTGACAATGAAATAGAATTTTTCTCCCCCTAATTTACCGCCCACAGTGAGGAAACCGCGGGTGATGTAGGTGGTATCGCCAATGAGTTCACCATTCTTGTTGGAATAGGGCTGAATCTTGCCATCTGCTCCCTGATAGAAGCCCAAATCGACATTGGGCTGAAGAGAATCGCGATAAACGAAAGGTATGAGCATCGCGCTTTCAAGGTGGAAAGCTTTAGGGTTGTAAAGGAGGGCTACATCAATGCCACGACGGTCGGGACCTTCAAAATGAATGGCTTTATAGCCACGCTTTGCCAAACTAGGTTGCTGAAGAAGATCGCTGAGCACTCGTGCATTCTCCACCTCACTCAAACCCACTACGGCTGCGCCAGCAGGACATTGGGTAGTTCCCACCTCAGTGCACAGTTCGCTGATGACCTGTGCCATATTGCGGAGCTTAGACTGATACTTATTTTCTGTCCATTGGTAAGATCCTGTGGGAAGAAAGTCGTAGTCTTTTTTTCCAGCATCGTGATTGGTGTCGAAAAGGTTTTCTACATTGTAGAAAGCCACTCCATAGAGTAGCTTCTTTTGTGCCGCAGTGCTGAGCTGTCCTGCAAAGATGAGGACAAAAAGAGCCAATATAAATTGCTTCATTGTGAAGTAAAGGAATAGATTACGCAGCAAAATTACGCAAGATTGTTGGAACACACGCAGTTTGCAGGCTCCGAAATTACTGAAAATCTGAGGAAACATTAAAAAACGCCTTATTAAAGTGCGAAATATGAGCAGAGAGCCTGCCAATATCGCTTTTTTTTTTATCTTTGCCCTATACATTTTTCGCTGCACCTCGCAGTTTTTTTCAACGAGAAGCGCCCCTAGATGGTGGTTATTTCTCGAGATATAGCAAAGACAAACCTCACAATTTACCCTCCCCACTACATGAAAAAAGGAGTATTCCTGCTGGTGAGTGCATGGTGCGTGGCTGGCGCTGCAAGTTTCGCCCAATCGGTGGTCACCGACGCTGTTGGTGAACCTGATGAAAACACCGATTTCACTTTCACAGAATCACAACTCAACGAAAAAGTCATCGCTTCGCAAGCGATTTCTTCCATCGTAGCTAAAAACGACCCCTTCCTTAACGAGGTGGGATTCCGCTTTAGCCCGATGCGTTTCCGCGTGCGTGCCTACGACAATCGCTACGAACAGACTTATATGAACGGCTTGCTCCTCAACGATGTGGAGATGGGACGTTTCAATTATTCGTCACTCGGCGGTTTGAATGATGCTACGCGCAACCGCGAAGGCGTTGATGCCTACGAATTTGCCAACTTTGGTGTTGTGGGCATCGGAGGTGGACAGAGCTACAACACACGCGCCTCGCAGTTTGCACAAGGTCGCAAAATTTCTCTCTCTGCTGCCAACCGCAATTATGTGGGTCGTGCACTCTTCACTTACGCCTCTGGTCTGCAAGATAATGGCTGGGCGTGGGCGGCAAGTGTGGGCTATCGCGGAGCCACTCGTGGCAACATCGAGGGAACCTACTACAATTCTGCAGCTTATTTCTTGGCTGCAGAAAAGCGTTTCAACACAAATCATGCCCTTTCGCTCGTCACTTATGGTGCTCCCACCGACCGTGCGCAACAAGGGGCTTCGACGGAAGAGGCTTATTGGTTGGCCAATTCACACTACTATAATCCCAACTGGGGCTATCAAGGAGGACAAGTGCGCAACAGCCGCATAGTACATGCCTTTTCACCTACGACAATTTTGACCTGGGACTGGGAAAATGACAAGCATACCTCCAAGTGGACCACGAGTTTGGGCCACTCCTACAGCATGTATAGCAACACGGCACTCGGCTGGAACGGCAATGCAGCGGACCCACGTCCAGACTACTACAAGAATCTCCCTTCAAGTGTGGGCAATGTGTGGAAAGACAGCCGTAGCCCCAAGCAAGGTGCGGAGCACAATGTAGACGAAGAGCCTTTCCTCTACGAACAATGGGAGTTGCTCTACAACCGCTGGACAGGAAACAAGGCTGCGCGTCAGGTGAACTGGGACGAAATGTATTTCGTGAACCGTCAGCAGAACGCCAATGGCGGCGATGCACTCTACTATTTAGAGCGTCGTCACAATGACCAAAATGTCTTCGCACTGAGCAGTACGTTCAATCACGCCATTAACTCTCGTCAAAAGTTTGCGATTGGTGTGCAACTCAACAGCACACACGGCATGCACTACAAGACGATGGCGGATCTCCTGGGCGGCGAACGCTACACCGACATCGATAAGTTTGCGGTGAACGACTATGGTGCGCAAGCTCCTGAGGCACAAAACGACCTTCGTCACCCCAATCGTCAGATTCAAAAGAACGATCGCTTTGGCTACGACTACAACACCAATGTGCGCAAAGCCAACCTTTGGGGACAATATCAATACTCTACGCTCCACTGGACCATACACCTGAGCGGTCAGGTGGATGGAACGACTATCGAGCGCGAAGGTTTGATGGAGAATGGTCGCTATCAGAATAATAGTTTTGGCAAGAGCGGCATTGCCCAATTCCTTGGTGGCGGCGGTAAGGCAGAATTGGCTTACTATCTCACACGCAACCACCGATTTGCCATCGGTCTTGGTGCTACTTCACAAGCTCCACTCTCACGCAATGCTTTTGTAGCAGCACGTGCACAAAATAATTTCGTAAACAACCTCACCAACGAGGATATTTATGATGCAGACCTCAGCTATGCTTTCCGTTTTGGCAATGTAGTTGGTAAGGTGAGCGGATATTATGCTCGCTTTGGTCGCCAAGTGGAACAGTCGGCTTTCTACAATGACCAGCAATCTACCTTCACTTATCTCACCATGAGCGATGTGGAGAAGCAACACTATGGCGTGGAAGCCGCCCTAGATTGGCAAGCTACGACAAATCTCTCCTTTAATGTGATGGCTTCTGTGGGCGATGCCTACTACAATAACAATCCTTATGCTCAAGTGAGCTATGAGGGTATGAATCCCGTAGAACTGGAGAAACTTAACTCCGTGGTGAATCCTGTAACGAAACAAACCATGCCCCTGCGGGTTGTGGCTAAAGACATGCGCGTGGGCAACACTCCCCTCACCGCTCTGAGCGTGGGTGCACGCTACAACCTCGGAGCGTGGTTCTTTGAGGCTTCTGCCAACTATTACGACCGTGTGTATGTGAACTTCTCTCCCTATCGTCGCCTCAACAGCACGTATGCTGGAGATGGACACTTCTACACTGCTACTGGCACTGACGGTGCAGGGCGCCCTGCCTTTGACATTTCTCAAGAAGAAGTGAAGCGCGATGGCGGCATTCTCTTCGATGCACAAGGCAATGAAGTGGCGAGCTACGCAGCAGCTCAGGAGAAGTTTAAGGGCGGCATCATGATAGACGCTTCTATTGGTCGTTTCATCCGCATGAAACATGGTCGTAGCTTGAGCATCAACCTCTCTCTCCAAAACATCAACAATAACACGAACCTCCGCACAGGTGGCTACGAACAGAATCGTTCAGACTTCTACTACAGAGAGAATGGCGGTGTTTACACCAAAGGCGAAGGCAAGGCATACAAGTTCTCTCGCAATTCGAAGTACTACTATGCCAATGCTTTCAACTTCTTCCTCAACCTCGGTTTCAAATTCTAAAGCATAGCTCATCATGAATCGCATATATGCTATCTTCGCTCCCTTCGTGAGAAAGACTTCTCGCACGGCAGCGCTCCTTTGTGCCATGGCAGTGATGATTTCTCTCGCGGCATGCACGGACAATCAAGATGCTACTCACCAACCTCAGATTACTGCGACCGCACTTCCTGCAACCAACACCAACCTACTGAGTGTTAAGCAGAAATTCAGCAATGTACTGGGCAAGAACAATACTTTCGAACAAGTCAAACAAGACCTTTTGTTTGAAGGTGTGGTAGTAGCCAACGACATCTCAGGCAATCTCTACCAAACGCTCGTTGTGCGCCACATCGGCTCTCAACCTGGCGCGCTCGACGATCAGTGCATCACACTCGGCATCAAGAGTTCACAACTCTATCCTTACTTCCCCCTGGGGCAGCGCATCCGAGTAAACCTCAAGAACCTCTATATCGGCAACTACAGTAAGACACCCAAAGTGGGCCGTCCTTACTACACTTCAAGCGGTAACCTACGCCTTGGTCCCATGTTCTTGGAAGATGTAGCCACCAACATCGCCTTGGTAGGAGCGCCCAATCCTCAAGCTCCCGAACTCACTCCTCGAGATTTTACCACAGAAGAGGGTGTGGCATGGTTGAGCAACCGCGCAAATCAATCTTATCTCGTGAATCCTCTCCTCGTGTCGGTGCGCGGCACCATCCAAGAAGTGATGGGCAACGAGAAAAATAAGGCCGCTACAGGACAACTCTCAGGCAAGACCGAACCTCTGCCTAAGATTTTCGCTCCCAAAGCGCTCTACGATGCAGGATTTGGTGTAGACCGCCGTCTGCAACTCCTTTCAGACTATGCACAAGAGTCGGACTACGTGTCACTTCGCACCTCTGTGCGCAATGCCATCTCCTATCTCCCCATACCAGAAGAGTCAAAGACCTATACAGGTGTCATGACGTATTATCTTAATTGGCAGTTACAACTCCGCGATGTAAAAGACATCCAGTAGTTCAGTGTCATACATAACCATCAACTTATTTAATCAACATGAAAAAGAACGTGCTGTTTCTGGTTGCTATCACTACATGCAGCCTCGCTTTCACTGCTTGTTCCAAAGTGGAAGCTCCTTATGTGAAACCTGAAGAGCCTGTAGTCCCTTCTAAACCTGACAATCCTGCCAATCCCACCACTCCCAAAGACGGCACATTGCTCAGCGAAACTTTCACCACTACCCTCGGTTCTTTCACGACAGTCACCACTGCTGGTGCTGGCGAATGGAAGATTGATTTCAAAACTGCCAAGGCTTCTGGCTACGACAATGCAACGAAGAAGACTACTGCTGGCACTTACTACCTCGTAAGCCCTGAAATCGACCTTACCAATGTGAAGGAAGCTCACGTAGCTTTTGAGTACGTGTTCCGCTACAACAAGGGCGACGAAAACCAACAACTCTTGATCACCGACAAATACGATGCTCAAAAGGCAGCTGAAGGTTGGACACTCTTGAACCAACAATGGACGGAAGGTCGCGACTGGAAGACTTTCACCAAAGCTGACCTCGATATCCCTGCTGCATGGGTGGGTAAGAAGGTACGCATCGCTTTCCGCTACAACACCAATGCCGAAAGCGGTTCTACTTGGGAAATCAAGAACCTCACCGTGGCTACTGGCAAGGCTACACAAGCTCCTGCTCCAGAACCTCAACCAGAGAAGCCTGTGACCCCAGAAAACCCTTCACAACCTACCACTGATAAGGCTCTTCAAAATGGTAGTTTTGAAACTTGGACAGATGGTAAGCCCGACCACTGGTCACCCACTTCTGGCTCTGGCAACGCTACTTTGCAACAAAGTGCCACTGCACACGAAGGCAAGTCTTCCGTACAAGTGAGCGGAGACGATAAGGCAAACAAGCGTTTGGGTTCAAATGACATCACTCTTGAGGCTGGCACCTACACCTTCTCTATCTATGTGCGTGGCACCGTTGCAGGTTCTTCTTGCCGTTTGGGCTTCGTACCTGTAAAGGACGGCAAAGCTGACAGCAAGAGCTACAACTACGAAAAGGGCTATCACGACAACCTTTCTACTTCAGAATGGACTCTCGTGAGCTACACCTTCGAGCTCAAGCAAACCACTACCCTCAGTCTCGTAGTGATGATTCCAAAGACAAAGCCTGCTTTCTTGCTTGACAGCGCAACTTTGGTGAAGAAATAAGTTCTTCTCATTCCCCTCTCTCACGCAGATGTGCCATGCAACGACCTTAAAAAGTTGAAGCAATGGCACACCTGCGTGCCTTTTTCTGGGAACTGCAGACAAGCCTGCAGCAAAACCTCCGCTTACATCGAAAATGCAACCACAGAACAGCACAAACCGACTCACTATGACTCGATATTTTCGCCTCATCCTTCCCCTATTCTGCACCCTCTGTCTCACTTTCACTGCGTGCGACAAAGAAGACAATCCCAATATCAATTGGGGTGGTGGCAAAGAACAACCACGACCCAATCCACAACCGAAGCCAGAAGATCCCAGCGGCAAGCCCGACAACCCTACGCCAACTCCTTCTCCACAGCTAGATACACAAGGGCGCGCAGATGCAGCACGCTTAGAAATGCCTGCACTCACAGGAGAAAATGGCGAACTCTTCATTGTGCATCGGGTGGTCAATCCCCATGGGCGAGACTCTATCGTCAACTATGCCTACGCCTATCTTCCACAGTCTTTCCACTCACGTTGGGTTGCCTTTCGTTTTGACGCTCAAACGCGTCCAAAGACCGTGGGACGTAAGGATTATAAAAACAAACCTCAATATCCCATCGACCCCAAGCTCCCCATTGCATGGGCGATTCCAAGCGACCTCTCTTTCGGACGTGGCTATGACCACGGTCATTTGGTAGCCTCTGCCGACCGTCTGTTCTCTCGCGAAGCTAACGACCAAACCTTCTATATGGGTAATATGAGTCCGCAACTCGCCAGTTTTAATCAGAAATACTGGACTGGTCTTGAATCACTCGTTCAAGATTTAGGACGCAACTCCTCCTTTGCCGACACCCTCTACGTGGTGAAAGGTGGCGCACTGTCTCCTCTTTCGTCCTACGGCTACGCTGCCAATGGCAAAATGCCTATTCCTCACCACTACTTCATGGCACTGCTCAAGGTGAAAAATGGCGTGTATAGCAGCATCGGTTTCTGGATGGAACATAAAAACTACGGCAAAACAGGCAAAGCCAACGAGATGGGCAAACACGCCGTGAGTGTTTCGGCTCTGGAAAAGCTCACAGGCATCAACTTCTTCCACAATCTCCCCGATAATGTGGAGCAGCGTGTGGAAAGCAACTTGACGCTTTCGGCTTGGGGATTGTAGCAAAAACAGCACTAAAGGAAGAACAGTTCATCAACCCTCTTGGATGCATAAGCACAATTTAGGAGCATTCATGTTACGTTCTTTCAAATCCTCACTCTTTCGGGTGGTGTCATCGCCAACTTTTGCGATTGCACCACCCTTTTTGTGCCTATCCCCCAAAAAATCATTACCTTTGCAGTATGACAGAAGACACCTTCGACATCCGATCCGAGCAACATACACCGACAGTGACAGAGCGCGAGTTTGAAAATGCCTTGCGCCCCTTATCGTTCGACGATTTCACGGGGCAAACCAAGGTGGTGGAAAACTTGCGTATCTTCGTGGAAGCCGCACGACGTCGCGGAGAACCCCTCGACCACACCTTGCTACACGGACCTCCTGGGCTAGGTAAGACCACCCTCTCCAATATCATTGCCAACGAACTACAGGTGGGATTCAAGCTCACCTCAGGTCCTGTGCTCGATAAACCTGGAGATTTGGCTGGATTGCTCACCGCGCTTGAACCTAACGATGTCTTGTTCATCGACGAAATCCATCGTCTTTCACCCGTAGTCGAAGAGTATCTCTATTCTGCCATGGAAGACTACCGCATCGACATCATGATCGACAAAGGACCTGCGGCACGTTCCATACAGATTGACCTCAATCCCTTCACTCTCGTAGGAGCTACCACACGCAGTGGTCTGCTCACCGCTCCCCTCCGTGCACGTTTCGGCATCAACCTCCACTTGGAGTATTACGATTCGTCCACACTCAAAGACATCATTCAGCGTTCGGCACACCTGATGGGCGTGATGATTGACCCCAAAGCTGCTGCAGAAATTGCAGGACGTTCGCGTGGCACACCTCGTATCGCCAATGCCCTCTTGCGCCGTGTGCGCGACTTCGCTCAAGTCAAAGGCAATGGTAGCATCGATGTCCCAATAGCCCGCTACGCTCTCGAAGCTCTCAACATCGACAAATATGGTCTTGACGAAATCGACAACAAGATTTTGCTCACCATCATCGACAAATTCAAGGGTGGCCCTGTGGGCATCAGCACCATCGCCACCGCTATTGGAGAAGACGCTGGCACCGTGGAGGAAGTCTACGAACCCTTCCTCATCAAAGAAGGTTTCATTCGCCGCACCCCTCGTGGACGCGAAGTCACCGAACAAGCCTACATCCATCTCGGCCGCACCCCAGAATACGGCAGTCCAGCCGCAGCGGAACCCACGTTGTTTTAGCAACGCGAATTTAGCGGAGCAAGTTTTTTCTAGAGGCTCTAGCTTTTCTAAAGTCCCTAGTCCTTCTAGAGCATCTAGCCCTTCTAGCACCTCCAACCCTCTTGCAATGATTACATTCAACAGTCTTAGCCTCCCCCTTCCTGCCCTAGACGTGCGCACCGAAGAAGCCTGGTTGCGCCGTGTCGCTGCGCAGCACAATCGCAGACTGGGAGAAATCAACTATATCTTCTGCAATGACGAAGAGATACTCGCCACTAATCGGCAGTATCTTCAGCACGACTACTACACCGACATCATCACCTTTGATTATAGTGCAGGAGCAGTGCTAGCAGGCGACCTCTACATCTCCCTCGATACCGTGCGCACCAATGCCGAGATGCTGGGTAAAAACTATGACGACGAACTCCACCGTGTGCTCGTTCATGGCGTGCTCCACCTTGTGGGCATCAACGACAAAGGACCTGGCGAACGTGAAATCATGGAAGCCGCAGAAGATGCTGCGCTCGCCCTCCGCTAAAGATGGGTAGAAAGCACTCACACACGTACAGCACCTTCACACTCGAAGTACAGTAAATGGGCAAAGTATGTGCTAGAAAATCCGCAAAACATCTTGGCTATGTCCGCCGTTGGCAGTATCTTTGCAACGTGGTATCGAGTGCAGTAGTCCACTAGGTTCGTCTGTCTCGAGAGAAAGCTCCCCACACTCCCTCATCTCTCAGCTATTCTGAGACATTTGATTGCAACAATCTCATAAACACATCATATTTACTCTTATGAAAAGAATCGTACTCCTCCGTCATGGCGAAAGCCAATGGAACCTCGAAAACCGTTTCACGGGTTGGACAGACGTAGACCTCACCGAAAAAGGCATGGGCGAAGCTCGCAAGGCTGGTGAACTCCTCAAGAAGGAAGGCTTCAAATTCGGTATGGCTTACACTTCCTACCTCAAGCGCGCTATCAAGACCCTCAACAACGTGCTCGACTCCATGAACGAGGATTGGATCCCCGTACAAAAGAGCTGGCGCTTGAACGAAAAGCACTACGGTATGCTCCAAGGTCTTAACAAGAGTGAGACTGCTGCTAAGTATGGTGAGGAACAAGTGCTTGTATGGCGTCGTAGCTTCGACATCGCTCCCGATGCGATTGCTGAAGACGACAAGGAACGCAACCCCAAGTACGAAGCTCGCTACGCTGAAGTAGCTGATGCTGAACTCCCCCGCACAGAGTCATTGAAGGACTGCATCGGTCGCACACTTCCTTACTGGACTGCTGTTATCTTCCCCACCCTCAAGAAGGTAGACGACCTCCTCGTAGTTGCTCACGGCAACAGCCTTCGCGGTGTCATCAAGCACCTCAAGGGCATCAGCGACAAGGACATCATCAGCCTCAACCTCCCCACTGCTCTTCCTTATGTATTTGAGTTCGACGATGATCTCAACCTCGTAAAGGACTACTTCCTCGGCGATCCCGAAGAAATCAAGAAGCTCCAAGAAGCAGTAGCCAACCAAGGTAAGAAATAAGCCTAAGTTGCCGCTTGCTGCACTAAGCTTTTTCAGCCTTACTCCTTACTAGATGTCTAGCTAGGAGTTGCAGCATATAACTTTCTACATACTCGGCTTGGGTCTTGCACTCAAGCCGAGTTTCTTTTGCGCCTCCCTCGATCGTATGAAATTCGCCTCCTCTTTCCCTTCTATTCCAGGTATTCTCCTCGTCGCTCTATTTGCAGGAATAGCCACTGCATTGAGCACTCTCCCCTTCTTTCAGCATCTTTCTCTCTCCCCCCTCATTATCGGCATCCTCATTGGTATGCTTTTCGCCAACACGCTTGGGCGATTTCTTCCCGAATCGTGGCGCAGTGGGCTGAAATTTTGTAGTAAACGCATCTTGCGCATCGGCATCATCTTCTTTGGCTTCCGTCTCACGCTCGCTGATGTCGCACAAGTGGGCATGCCAGCCATAGGACTCGACCTCATCATCGTCTGCGGCACCCTCATCATTGGCATCCTCGTGGGCAAATGGCTCAAGATGGATCGCGAAACCACCTTGCTCACCTCTGCCGGTAGTGCCATCTGTGGCGCAGCAGCCGTGTTGGGAGCAGAAGCCACGCTCAGAACCGAGGCATACAAAACAGCAGTAGCCGTATCTACTGTAGTGCTTTTCGGCACCCTCTCCATGTTTCTCTATCCCGTCTTATACCGCAATGGAGTCTTCCCACTCTCCACAAGCGAAATGGGATTATTCACAGGAGCCACTGTGCATGAAGTAGCACACGTGGTGGGAGCGTCCAATGCCATGGGCAAAGAAGTGGCAGATGTGGCAGTAATCGTCAAGATGATTCGCGTGATTATGCTTGTCCCTGTGCTGTTGAGTTTCGGATGGTTTGCGCGCTCACGCAGCAACTCCTCTACCCCTGGAGAGCGCAAGATTGTCATCCCCTGGTTTGCCTTCCTCTTCCTTCTTGCCATCGGGGTAAACTCTATCCTCGCGCTTCCCACTGCTGCATCCACCACCATCAACACCCTCGACACTTTTGCCCTCACCATGGCAATGACCGCCTTGGGTTGCGAAACAAGTTTCGACAAATTCCGACAAGCCGGCTGGCGTCCTTTTGTACTTGCCTTAGTGCTCTATATTTGGCTAGTATTGGGTGGCTTCTTCATCGTAAAAGGACTGTCCATAGCTGGCTTTATCGCCTAGTGCAATCCGCGGAGTTCCTTTAGAAAAAAGGACAAACAGATTAGAAGTCAAGGTGTTTGCCTAAGAAATCCTCTGGGAAATGCGTAATTTATGTGATAATCCCCGAGTATTTCCCGTTTTTTTCTATACCTTTGTCGTCGAAGGCTAGCTCCACAGCGGTCCTTTCTTGTAATCAATCTTGCCTCATCCCTCTAATTACCATCATCATGAAACAATACGTCTTCTCCCTCATCATCGCCTGCTTTGGCACTATGGCTGCTTCCGCACAATATGTGCCTACACCCCTAGCCACAGCGCTCACGCACGAAGCTACTGGAGCACTTGCCGCAAGTCCTCTCGAATTCACTCCCCAGCCCTCCGCCATCGATGCGACCACACTGCCTACCTCGACCACTTTGAGCAGCACAACTACTGCCGAAACGCCACGCAGTCGCTATTACCGTGGTTCACTCCACAGATTCAGACCACATTTTGCCGCCTTAGCAGAAGTCGGTCTCGGAAGCGACATAGGCATCAACGCCACTGTGGGGGCGCAGCTCCTACCTTTCTACTATATGGGTGGAGGTCTCAACGTTACTTATTGGCATGATGGATTCGTCAGCGACCACGATCGCTTCGATCTCAACGTCATCATCAACCCTCGTTTTGAGATTCCCACGCGCTCCATCGTGACACCCTTCATCGATCTCAAGTCGGGCTTTGCCATTACCCACAAACATGGTCCCTATTTTGCCTTGAGCACTGGTGTTCAACTCGAGAATCTCATTCTTGGCATCGGATATACCATACAAGTCACCAACGAAGAATACACCAGTCTAGATGGGAGTTGCTGCATAGGAACCTATTACACCAACTACATCTACGATGGATTCACCTTCCGATTGGGCATAAAATTCTAAAAGCTAATAATTTACCCATCTCTCATGGGTTGTGGAGGCATCAGCATGGAGCTGTTAGTCTACGAGAGAACAGCTTTTTTCCAAAACCTAAGCCCTTCTGCACAAGCTCATCAGAGATTGCTCGCTTAACCGCTACTACTGCGTGCAAGTTGCATCTCAGCCTACGCAAAGACATAAAAACTAAGCCTTGTTGAACCTTCACGATTCATTCAACAAAACAAATGATACAAATGAACAAACTTTTCATATCTCTCGTCATCGCCTGCTTTGGCACGGCAACTGCTTCTGCACAGTACGTGCTACCTTCAACACAAATGGCACTCACCAACGAGGAGCAAGCTACCCCTGTCACAACCTCACTCGGAGGGTCCACAGATTTCTCCACCACAGACGCCACTACCTTAGAGACATCTGCCACTTGGAACACCACTACAACAGCTGAACCACCTCGCGGTCGCCAAAAACGCTATGCCCCTCGCCGCAGTTTCTCACCCCGCATTGCCGCATTGGCAGAACTCGGTGTAGGAGGAGATTTCGATATAAACGCCACTTTGGGCGCACAGCTCTTCCATTTCTTCTATTTGGGCGGAGGTCTCAACATGACTTATTGGTACGACAACTTCAACAGCGACTTCAACCGCACTGATGTCAACTTCGTCATCAATCCACGCTTTGAGATTCCCACTCATTCCATCGTGACACCCTACATCGACTTCAAGACGGGACTTTCAGTCAATCACAGCCACAGCACCTACTGGAGCTTGGGCACGGGTGTGCAAATCAAGCGTTTTGTCGTGGGTCTCGCCTACTCAGTGCAAAACATTAGAGATTATTACGTTTACAACCAAAGAGATATTTTTAATAGTGTCTACCACTACTACAGCAACGGAGCTCTCACCCTTCGCCTCGGTATGAAATTCTAAAACTGGTGAAGTTTCCACTGCTTCCACGCTCATCGCGTCGTAACCACACGAAGCTTTTCATCCACTTAGGGAGCAACCCTTCCCCTCCCTCAGAGATTTCCCCTAAAAAACTCCGACGTTTTTGAGAAAATCTCCAACGTTTTTGGAAAAATCTCCGACGTTTTTTGAGAAACGTCGGAGATTTTTTTGTGTTTGTCCGAGATTTGTTCCCCTACTCACCGACAGCGCATGAGCCACCAGCCCAAGAGGGCAAGATAAATCTACGCATTTATCGCACAGGAAGTGGAGAAAACATTGGTCACCTCAAAATAAATCTGTAATTTTGCTGCGCAAACATTGCACACATTCTGTTGTTTTGAGCTACACCCAAGCAGCAACCTCAGAAAGGTGGCAAGTTTGCAGTTCCAACTACAAAACAAACGCACTAAAAATATGAGTGAACAACAAAAGAAAATCAAGCAGCTTGTAGAGCTTCGCGCAAAAGCCCGTCTCGGCGGTGGTGAAGTAGCTATCGACAAGCAGCATGCCAAGGGCAAAGCCACGGCACGCGAACGCATCGCCCTCCTCGTAGACGAAGGTAGCTTCGAAGAACTCGATATGTTTAAGCTACATCGTTGCCACGACTTCGGAATGGACAAGAAACACTTCTACGGTGATGGCGTGGTGTGCGGAAGTGCCACCATCAACGGCCGTTTGGTGTATCTCTATGCCCAAGATTTCACCGTCAATGGCGGTTCGCTCTCTAAGACTATGGCAGAGAAAATCTGCAAAGTGCAAGATCTCGCCGTGAAGATGGGCGCACCCTGCATCGGTCTGAACGACTCTGGTGGTGCACGCATCCAAGAGGGTATCAACGCTTTGGCTGGTTTTGCCGACATTTTCCAACGCAACATCGAAGCCTCTGGTGTAGTGCCCCAGATTTCGGGCATCTGCGGCCCCTGCGCTGGTGGTGCGGTTTACTCTCCTGCCTTGACCGACTTCATCGTCATGCTCGAAGGCGTGAGCTACATGTTCCTCACTGGTCCTAAAGTGGTGAAGACCGTGACAGGCGAGGACGTTTCACAAGAAGACCTCGGTGGCGCTAGCGTGCACACCAAGAAGAGCGGTGTGGCACACTTCAGTGCTAAGACCGAAGAAGAGTTTGCCGGCCTCATCCGTCGCTTGCTCTCTTACCTCCCTCAAAACAACCGCGAGCGCGCTCCTCGTGTGGAATGCCTCGACCCCATCGACCGCAAGGAAGATATCTTGAACGATATCATCCCCGATAACCCCAACATGGCGTATGACATGTATGAAGTGATCGGTGCTGTGGTGGATAATGGTGACTTCCTCGAAGTACAACGCGACTTCGCTCAAAACATCATCATCGGTTTCGCTCGTTTCAACGGTCAAAGCGTGGGTATCGTAGCCAACCAACCCAAGGTTTATGCAGGTGTGCTCGACGTGAATGCTAGCCGCAAGGCAGCGCGCTTCGTTCGTTTCTGCGACTCCTTCAACATCCCCATCGTGAGCCTCGTAGACGTTCCTGGCTTCTTGCCTGGTACGGGTCAAGAATACAATGCTGTAATCTCTCATGGTGCTAAGTTGCTCTACGCTTATGGTGAAGCTACTGTGCCCAAGGTGACTGTAACCCTCCGCAAGAGCTATGGTGGTTCGCACATCGTGATGGGTAGCAAGCAGCTCAAGACCGATGTGAACTACGCTTGGCCTTCTGCAGAAATCGCAGTAATGGGTGCAAGTGGTGCAGTTGCCATCCTCAGCGCTAAAGCAGCCAAGGCTGAAGCAGACCCCAAAGCTTTCCTTGCTCAGAAGGAAAAGGAATACAACGAGCTCTTTACCAACCCCTACAAGGCAGCTGCCGAAGGTTATATCGACGATGTAATCGAGCCTCGCAACACCCGTTTCCGCGTATGTCGCGCCCTCGAACAAATCGCAAGCAAGAACGACAGCCGTCCTGCCAAGAAGCACGGTAACGAGCCGCTCTAATCGGGACAAACCGCTCTAAATTCTTAGACGACAATGAAAGTATTTCAATATAACTTTGGTGGACGCACGGTGCGCATCTCGCTGAGTGAGCACCGCGGCACCATCGTTTCGGTGGAAGAAGATGGCGCAAGCTATCAACCCACAGAAGCGGAGATGCCCATCTACGCAGGTCTCATCAGTCTTGCCCTTGCTCAGTATGAATGTGAGGAGGTGCACGACGAAGAACACGACGTGCTCACCTTCACCAATCAAAACTTTGCGTGGAACAACCCCGCATTGCAGTTCACTCAAGACCCTTTTTCCAATAGATAATCCGCAATGAGAACATATAGTTATACGGTCAATGGCGCGCGCTACGACGTGACCATCGAATCGCTCCGCGACCAAGTGGCAAAGCTCAACGTGAATGGCGTGGCTTTCGACGTGGAAATCCTCGGAGCTCCCCTCACTGAAGGCGATTTGCCCGAAGTAGCAGCCGCTGCTGCACCTGCAGCTCCCGTAGCTGCTGCGCCTAAAGCAGAAGCTGCTCCTGCTCCCGCTGCCAAGGGTGCAGCTGGCGCTGGCGAACCTATCAATGCTCCCCTCCCCGGCGTAGTGACCCAAGTGCTTGTTGCTGCCGGTCAAGCTGTGAAGAAGGGCGACACTGTGGTAGTGCTCGAAGCCATGAAGATGGAAAACAACATCACGGCTGACTGTGACGGTACGGTGACTGGTATTTGCGTAGCCGCTGGCGACAGTGTGCTCGAAGGCACTACCCTCCTCACCATCGGTTAATCGGCAACGATTCTCCTTTTGACAATACGCATTTTGCGTTATTTATACGACAAAAAGCCTCTTGCTGTCTAGCAAGGGGCTTTTTTTAACGCACTAGAGTCCACCGAACTCACTCAAAATCGTAACTTTGCAACCGAACACGCACGCTTCCAACAGCGTAGCCACAAGATTTCAACACAGCATGACTGTATTTGTTTTTACACTCATCCTTCTCATTGGCGCTTATGCCGCAGGACTTTTAGGTTCGCTCACCGGACTGGGAGGAGGTGTGGTAGTGATTCCTCTACTCACCCTTTGTTTTGGCATCGACTTTCACTACGCCGTAGGAGCAGCCTTGGTGGCTTCCATAGCCACTTCTAGCGGTTCGGGCTCTGCCTACGTCAAAGAAGGTATCACCAACATACGTTTGGGCATGCTACTCGAAATTGCCACCACCATTGGGGCTGTAATCGGAGCTGCCGTAGCCTTTTATTTTAATAATAGTGTGCTTGCCATCATCTTCGGATTGGCACTTACCACCACAGCCCTCGCACAACGTCGCAAACATGCCGACCACACCAATGTGAAAGGCAGCGCCATGGCTCAAAAACTCAAGCTCTATGGCGAATATCCCCTCAAAGATGGCACCAAACAGGCTTATCAGCTCACCAACGTGGCAGGTGGGTTCTCGGTGATGGCTTTAGCAGGATTCCTCTCTGGCATTTTGGGCATCGGTTCTGGCGCACTGAAAGTCATCGCGATGGATGGTTGCATGAAGGTGCCCTTCAAAGTGAGCACCACCACGTCCAACTTCATGATTGGTGTCACCGCCTGCGCCTCAGCAGTGGTCTACATCCAGCGCGGCAACATCGTGCCTGGCATCGCCTTTCCAGTGATGATTGGGGTACTCTTGGGGGCGCTTACTGGCGCACGCTTGCTGAAGAAGATGGATGTAAAGTTGCTTCGCAAAATCTTTTTCTACGCCATTCTCGCTGTTGCCATCAACATGATTTACATGGGACTCACGGGAGGACTCAATCACTAATCCCAAGACGTTTCAAAGCTTTCGTATATGGACATCCAACAACTCATAGGCAACACGCTCCGTTGGGGAGTCATTCTCGCTTGTCTTCTTGCCACCATTGGCGGCGTCTATTATCTCATGGAGCATGGCTTAGATCCCGTGCCCGACTATCGACATTTTGATATCGCCAGCGCAGCAGCACAGACCAACTACACCACACTCGGCGGTTTGTGGCAAGGCATTCTCCATGACGATGCAGCCAGTTGCGTGCAAGTAGGGGTCATAGTACTCATCCTCACGCCAATAGCTCGTGTCGTGCTTTCGCTTTTTGACTTCATCGTGGAGCAAGACTGGCTTTATGTCTCCATCACCGCCATCGTGCTCGCGGTCATCATTAGTAATTCTCTGGGTGGAGTTCACTGAACCCTTTGACATCGTCAAAACTTCAGACCGTCCACTTCTCTTCATTTCAAAATTTCATCAGATGAAAAAGAATCTTCTCCTTGCTCTGTTCGCCCTTCTGAGCATCGCGCCCGCTGCGGCTGCCTCCAAAAACAATTTCAAAGAATACCAGTTCTCTGGTTTGGGTGCTCACGTCATGGTAGGCGGAGACCTCTATGTCGGTTTGCAAGCTCAATACAACCTCGACGACCCCATTCGTCTCGAAGGTCGTGTGAGCGTTATGCCCAGCTACTTGCCCGACAACGTGAACCTCGCTCTCAATGGCCACTACCTTTTCCCCGTCAATCAGTTCGTTACGTTCTATCCCCTCGTTGGTGTAGAAGTAGCCATCAACAGTCACCCCACTGTGGGCGCAAGCTTCGGCGGTGGTGCACAATTTGAGCTCGCCGATCGCATCAATCTCACCACTGAACTCACGGGCTTTTTCAGCAAGTATAGTGTTGCTCGCCTTTCTGTTGGCGTGAACTATCGCTTCTAAAGCACGAGTTGGTGGACAACTCCTAAGCAGGTTCTCAACGAACCTGCTTTTTTGTCTGATAATTCCCCTTATCGAGAATCCTAAAGGGAAAGAATGCTCCTCAAAACAGATGAAAATAACTTTGCTAGTGATATTCTAGCGCAAACGTGGGAGGAAAACGAAAAAAACTTTGTACTTTTGCAAGATATTAGATAGTTACTGCACTAGTGTAGCGTAGCTCGCAGCTTCGATATAAACAACAGCCACAACACGCAGTGCATCACTACTCTTTCTTCTGCTGTAATCTCTATTAGCAACAGGTGCAACCACATCCGTGCCACAATGAAACAGTTCAAACTTATCAACAACATCACAGGTTGGCTCGTTTTTCTCATCGCAGCCTTCACCTACATCTCGACCGTAGAGCCCACGGCTTCGTTCTGGGACTGCCCCGAGTTCATCACCACCGCCTATCGTCTTGAAGTGGGACACCCACCCGGTGCACCTTTCTTCATGCTCACGGGCAAGTTCTTCTCCCTCTTTGCCTCTGGCCCTGAGCAAGTGGCATATTGGATCAACGTGATGAGTGCCACACTCTCGGCATTCTGCATCTTGTTCCTCTTTTGGAGCATCACCCACTTGGCACGCAAACTCATCTGCACCGAAGGTGTGGTAGAAAATCTGGCACAGACGGTGACCATCATCGCCTGTGGTGTGGCTGGTGCTTTGGCTTACACCTGGAGTGACACCTTCTGGTTCTCTGCTGTAGAAGGCGAAGTTTATGCCTACTCTTCCATGTTCACCGCCTTGGTGTTCTGGTTGATTCTCAAGTGGGAAGACAATGCGGACGCTCCTCATTCTGACCGCTGGCTCGTCCTCATCTTCTATCTCACAGGTCTTTCCATCGGTGTCCACCTGCTCAACCTCCTTTGCTTGCCCGCTATCGTGTTGGTGTACTACTATAAGAAGTATCCCAACGCCAACCTCAAAGGTTCGCTCCTTGCCCTTGGCTTGAGCTTGGTGCTCGTTGCCGCAGTGCTCTATGGTGTAGTGCCTGGTATCGTGAAAGTCGGCGGCTGGTTTGAATTGTTCTTTGTGAACACCGTCGGTCTACCTTTCAACACCGGTTTGGTGATTTACATCCTTGCCCTCATCGGCGTGGTAGGTGCTGCCATTTGGAGCACCACACAGCACAACCGCACTACTGCCGTTTCTCTCTACCTTGCGAGTGTCGCCATGTTGGGTATCCCCTTCTATGGCAAAGGCATCGCAGGTCCTCTCCTCATTGGAGCTGTGGTATTGTCTCTCCTTGGTGCACTCCTCTTCTGGAAGCGCGATGGAGAATACGTGGTACGCAAACGCGCACTCAACACCTCTCTCTTGTGCATGCTCATGCTCATGATTGGCTACTCCACCTATGCGGTAATCGTCATCCGCTCCGTGGCGAACCCTCCCATGGACCAAAACTCTCCTGAGGACATTTTCTCCCTCGGCACTTATCTCAACCGTGAGCAATATGGTACAAAACCCTTGCTCTACGGAGAAGCCTACACCTCTCAAGCGCTTGGATATTCTAAGGAAGAGACAGTGCAACGCCACGAAAAGCAAAACGCTAACGAACCTGACCGCTATGATGTGGTGGAGGTGACGACCCAACCCGTGTTCCCCAGCGCACAAAAGATGCTCTTCCCTCGCATGCACTCTCGCAAGCACGCCAGCCTCTACAACGAATGGCTCGGTGGTGTAGACACAAAATCTGTAGATGTTTCGGGAGAATATGAGGGACAGCCTTATAGCTTCACAGGAGAAATGCCCACACAGATGGACAACCTCCGATTCTTCCTCTCTTATCAGGTGAATTTCATGTACTGGCGCTACTTCATGTGGAACTTCGCTGGTAGACAAAATGACGTTCAAAGCTATGGCGAAGTGGAACATGGTCAATGGATCACTGGTATCCCCTTCATCGACAATGCACTCTACGGAGATCAATCACTCCTGCCCGATGATTTGAAAGCAAACAAGGGACATAACGTATTCTTCTGTCTGCCCTTGTTGCTTGGTTTGGCGGGTCTTTTCTGGCAAGCCTACCGCGGAAAGAAAGGTATCCAACAGTTTTGGGTGGTCTTCTTCCTCTTCTTCATGACAGGTCTCGCCATTGTGCTTTACCTCAACCAAACACCTAGCGAACCTCGCGAACGTGACTATGCTTATGCTGGTTCGTTCTATGCGTTCGCCATTTGGATTGGTTTGGGTGTAGCCGCTATCGTCGAAGGTCTTCGCCGTGTAAAAGTGCCTCATCTCGCAGCTGTCGGCATTGCTTCTGTCATTGCCATCGCTGTACCTCTGCAGATGGTGAGCCAAACTTGGGATGACCACGATCGTTCTGGCCGCACTGCCGCACGCGATTTCGGTTTGAACTACCTCAACTCGCTCGATGAAAAGGGAAATCCTGTCATCTTCACCAATGGCGACAACGACACCTTCCCTCTTTGGTACAACCAAGATGTAGAAGGCAATCGCACAGATGCTCGTGTCTGCAACCTTTCTTACCTCTCCACCGACTGGTATATCGACCAAATGCGTCGTCCAGCTTGGAACAGCCCTGCCCTCCCCATCACTTGGAATCGTTGGGAATATGTGGACAATGTGGGTGGTCACGACCTCGTTCGCATTGAGCCGATGAACGATAAGTTGGAAGAACTTAAGCAACAATTTGCAGCTGAAGGCAAGAAGGTCGATCCTTTTGAACTCTCCTATGTGATGGACAACTTCGTTCGCAACAAGGAGTTTGGCATCATCCCCACCGACTCCCTCGTGTTGTCAGTGGATAAGGCAGCCGTCTTGCGCAGTGGCATGAAATTGCCCCACGGCAAAGACAGCATCCCCGAGAAGATGGTGATTTCGCTCAAAGGCAAGCGCGCACTCTACAAGAATGATATCATGATGTATGAGATGCTCGCTCACCACAACTGGACTCGTCCCCTCTACATGAGCACGACACTAGGTAGCGATTCACAAGCAGGACTCGAAAAGTTCCTCATGCTCGAAGGACTTGCCGCACGCATCACTCCTTTCTCTTCAAAGAATGAGATGGTTGATACGCAGCGCATGTACGACAACTTCATGAAGAAGTTCCGCTTTGGTAATGTCGCTGATCCTAAAGTCTACATCGACCAAACGATTATGCGCATGTGCCTCACCCACCGTATGCGCATGGTGCAACTCGCCGCCCAATTATCTAAGGAAGGTCGTAAGAAGGAGGCTTTAGAAGTGCTCAACAAGTGCGAAAAAGTATTCCCTGCTCAACAAGTGCCTTACGACTTCTTCTCGCTTGGCTTTAGCCCCAACGGTCGCCAATTCCTCATGCCACAGCTCTATCACGAGCTTGGTCGTGATGCCGATGCACGTCGTATCCTCACCGCGGTTGCTAAAAACACCATGCAATACATGAATTGGGCAAGCACCCTTCCCGAGAGCCGCCTCGCATCTTATGGCAACACACTCATGCAGAAGTTGGAAGTGCTGCAAATAGCTCTCGAAGGACTTACAGAAATCAAGGCTCCGGAAGCAAAGGTTTACGACAAGTTCTTGCGCAACCTCGAGCGCACACCAGCTGGACAAGTGATCATCCAGCGTATGATGGAACGCGAACGTCTAATGCAAATGCAGCAACAGCAAAGTGCTATGCCTGCCATGCTTGACGAAGCTGAATAATCTCTCCGAAATTCGCCCCAGACTCTCACAAGTCTGGGGCAGATTTCTATCTTCTTGACAGCGATTTTTGCCCCTCTTTTGAGTGCACGCTATGATTATCGAACAACCCGCTTTTTTTCTCCGTTGGCTCTATCCAAATGCTCTCTGGCGTATGGATCCCAATGACCATTCGGTCTATCTCACCTTTGACGATGGTCCCATCCCAGAGGTGACGCCGTGGGTGCTCGATGTGTTGGATCAATACAACGTCAAAGCGACGTTTTTCATGGTGGGCGACAACATCCGGAAATATCCAGAGATTTTTGAAGAAGTGCGCCGTCGCGGACACCGACTCGGCAACCACACCTTCAATCACATCTCGGGGCATCTCCACGGCATCAGTAGTTATGTGCGCAATGTCGAACGAGCTAACGAATATCTCCATACTGACCTCTTCCGTCCTCCCCACGGATGGATGAAATGGGCACAATATCATGCCATCTCCAGAAGATATCGCGTCGTGATGTGGGATTTGGTCACTCGCGACTACTCCACCCGGCTCAATGGTCGCGAAGTGCTTGCCAATGTTCGTCACTATGCACGCAACGGTAGCATTATCACCTTCCACGACAGCATCAAGAGCTACGAGAAGCTCCAATATGCGCTCCCTCGCGCCATAGAATGGTTGCTCAAACAAGGCTACGAATTCAAGGTTTTCCCATAACCGACAACCACGATTTCCTATGCCTTCTCATTCCACTTCAGCGGTTCGCTCTACCGCCCTCTCAACACAGACACAACACATGATTCTTTCCTCCGAATACATCAAAGCCGAAGCACAACGCCTCGGCTTTTTTGCTTGCGGCATCTCTCCTGCACTCCCCATGGATGACGAGCATGCTGCGCGCCGTCAGCAATGGCTCGACAGTGGTATGCACGGAGAGATGAGCTATCTCGAGCGCAATGAAGACAAACGTCGTGATCCGCGCCTACTTGTCGAAGGGGTGCAGTGCATTGTTTCTGTCGCGCTCAATTACTATACCTTTGTTCCCGAAGAAAGCGCACCAAACTATCTCTCATCAGAAGACAAGACAGCACAAAACATAACAGCAAACGCAACATCAACCACCTCACCCAACACTTTAGACGCAGAAAATACAAACCGCTCGTCCATTTCCCCTGCATCCACACCAAATCCGCGTAGAGAAAAGCAAAAAGAACGCTACATTCCCCTAGCGCGCTACGCCCGCGGCAAAGACTATCACGACGAGATGAAAGCGCGTCTGTTCCAATTTCTGGGCAATATCCGCCAACATCTCATCGAAACGGGATATGCTGACGCAGCCGAACAGCTGGAAACCTCTCGCGCGTTCACCGACACCGCACCAGTCGACGAACGCTACTGGGCATGGAAATCGGGACTCGGTTGGATTGGGAAAAATTCTCAGTTGATTATCCCAGGTGCTGGGAGTTATTTCTTTCTTGGAGAACTCTTTCTCACGCTCCCCGCCGATGTTTACGACCAGCCCGTGGAGAATCGTTGCGGCACCTGCACAAAGTGCTTGCGTGCCTGCCCTGCACAATGCCTCAGCGAACGAGGACTAGATGCACGCAAATGTCTTTCTTACCTCACCATCGAATACCGCGGAGAAGAACTCCCCGAAGGCACAGGCGAACAAATGGGCGAAATGTTCTACGGTTGCGACCGTTGTGGCGATGTCTGCCCTTGGAATCGACTAGCGCGTCCCACCAACATTGAGGCTTTCCAGCCCTCCCCCGCCCTCCTTGCCATGACTTGGGAAGATTGGCGCCATCTCACCCTCGAGGAATATCGCACCCTCTTCAAAGGTTCTGCCGTGAAACGCGCCAAATACGAGGGATTAAAGCGCAACATCGAGGCGATTGATCCCAACCTCAAAAGCAAGCATTAGGAATAAAACTAGAGATGAGCTAGCCCTCTAGATTTATTAAATATCATCGGTCGGCAAATGAGCTTCATTTCATCACTAGATGTGAGTATTTTATAAGAAACTGGTGTAGAAAAATTGTAAATTCTTCATCGAAAATAAGGGGAAGCACGTAATTTTGTGAGCACTTTGGTACGTGTACCATGCGATGTGACTGATCTAAAATGGCAAAGTAGCCTTAATATGTTGGCTAATTTGTCGTGGAAAGGACACATTCCCTTATCGATTTTACACAGAACTATGGGGAGACAACCACACAGAACGCTCTCCCCATGCTAATTTTCTACGTCAAACTACTTACTTCTTATGACTTACCCACTCATTCCTGTGGCACTATTGGTGACAGCCTTGGCTACGCCTTCCCATGCCCTTGCCCATAGCGAAACAAAGAGTAAACCGTTTAGTTCTGCAGTTTCCCCCATCTCTTCTTCCGCTTCAGTGATACAACACGATTCTACCACTCGTCTCTTCGAATTGCGCGGACAAATCACCGACAACAATGGGAATGCTATCGGAGGAGCCTCTATCACGGTGAAAGGAACAAAGATTAAAGTGAATAGTGGAAAAAGTGGTTTCTTCCAGATTGGCAACCTCCTTGCTGGTGAGTATATCCTTAGCGTACAAGCCATGGGATATGTGGCACAAGAACGCGCCATCACTCTCGGAATTTCTGACAATAAAGACGCTCATCGTCATGTGGATTTCATGCTTCACGAACATGAAGGCAACCTGCCCACGGTCGATGTGATGGGACGTAGAGAACAATCCTATAAAAATACGGTGTCATTTGTGGGCACCAAAACTGCGACACTGCTCAAAGATGTGCCTCAATCCATCAACTACGTCACCAAGGAGTTAGTGCTCGACCAAGGTGCCATCACCGTGAATGATGTGGTGAAAAACATGAGTGGTGTTAATCCCTACTCTTTCTACAACGATTTCTCTATCCGTGGCTTCCGAGCAACGGGTAATCGCAACTCCGGCAACCTGGTGAATGGCATGCGCACGCAAACTAGCTTGTGGCGTCAATCCTCACTCGCCAACATCGAGCGTGTAGAAGTCATCAAAGGTCCAGCTTCTGCCCTCTTTGGCAATGCTGCTCCTGGCGGCATCATCAACCGCGTGACCAAGAAACCACTTGATGTTGCTCGAAAATCGGTGTCTCTCACTGCGGGTAGCTTCAACACCTCACGCGCTTATGCTGACCTCACCGGTCCGCTCAACAATAAAAAGACCCTGCTCTATCGCCTTAATCTCGGATATGAAAACACAGATAGCTACCGCAATCTCCAAGGACTCACGAGCTACATCGTAGCCCCTTCCTTCACCTATCGACCTTCCGACCGCACACAGCTTAATGTGGACATGACTTATGTCAACAACCAAGGTAAGCTCGATCGAGGAGTCGCCGTATTCGGAGATGGTAGTCTATTCTCTCGTCCGATATCTGCCACACAGTCTGCAGCCAATGACTATCTGCGGGAGAACAATCTTAATTTATCTTTTGCTCTCTCACATCAACTAGCCCAAGGTCTTCTCTTCAACAGTACCTATCTCTATTCGTCTTACGATGAGGACTTGATGGAACACTCTCAAGACAACGCTTTTGTGAAGAAGGCTGACGGAAAAGACAACCCTTCTCTTGTGCTCATGCGCGTGACACAACGTCAACGCCACTTCCGCAACAACAATTTCAACAATTATCTCACATGGGATGTTGCCACAGGAGCAGTAAAACACAAGGTTTTGGTGGGCTACGACCATTTTAATACGCAACTTGCACCTGGTTCTAGCTACATCGAAGCAGGGGGCTATCTCCTCAAGAATGGAGGCACAGCCAAAACTTTCAATACGAAGAAGCTCGACGACTATCTCTTAGACAAAGACGGCAACCCACGCACCAATGTTCCTGCCTTTAATCTCAATTCTTCTGCTGGCAATCGCTATCAAGACGTGACCAAATACATCTACGAATCTAAAGATGTGCGTCCTAGCGACCAATACACCAATGGCGTTTATTTCCAAGAACAACTCACCTGGCGCAAACTTCAGCTGCTCTTAGGGGCGCGCATGGAGTGGTTCACCGACATCACCCAACATGATAATGGCACGGAGAGCAAAACCCATCAACACGCCTTTACCCCTCGCGTAGGAATGGTCTATTCTGTGCTCCCTTCTACCAATCTCTATGCCACATGGATTCGAGGTTTCGAACCTCAAAACGTGGCTGTCCAGAGCAATCCAGCCTCAGGAGGACCATTCGATCCTGTAGAAAGCGAACTCTGGGAAGTGGGAGCCAAAGGCGAATATCTCAACAAACGCCTCAGCGTCACTGCAGCTCTCTTCAGTCTCCGTCAGAAAAATACACTCTACAATGCTGGAGTATCAGGACAACCCGACCTCATGGTGCCTATTGGGGAAGAACTTTCTCGTGGTGTCGAATTTGATGTTTCTGGACGAATCCTCCCCTATTGGAGCATTATGGCTAGCTATGCCTTCAATGTAGCAGAGATTTCAAAAGCGCCAGAAGGAACAAAAGACTTAAACCTACAACGTCCAGGCACTCCGCGCCACTCTGCTAATCTCTGGACAAAATTCATCGTTCCCACAGGTATGCTGCGCCATCTTGGCATTGGCGTTGGTCTGAATGGAGTGAGCGAGCGTAAAGGACAAGTGGGACGTCGCGAGAATGTCGTGTCTTATCCTGGTTATGGGCTACTAAATCTCGCCCTCTACTATAAGGTGCGTGAAGTCCAGCTCCAACTGAATCTCAATAACGCGCTCAATAAGCAATACTATATCTCAGGATATGACCGTTTGCGCTCCTTCCCAGGTGCACCTCGCAACATCAATCTCACGGCTACGTATCGATTCTAGTTGCACACTAGCCACTATTCTACCTCAAAATTCCCACTACTCACGGATTGTGAGTAGTGGGAATTGCCGTTTTTTCAAGCCATAGTTCAGAAGTCCATAAAGAGTCATCTACCCCACTATCAAGCTGCGTCAAAGACATTTCTCATCATACCCCCATGATTCATTTGGCACTATCACCTATTTTTTCTACCTTTGCTACGAAACATAGTTCTTAAGCACACTTATTTCCTAACATACCTATAGATTATGCGTCACTACCTCCTTTTTGCCCTATTCACCCTCGGCTTCATCTTAAGCATCATCGAGCGCATTCAGTTTGAGCGCAAAAAGAAACATGAGAAAGATGCGGAATATCGCTCCCTCTTTCGCCGACACAGCACCTTGATGATTATCTTCTTTGCCTATCTTGCAGCGGAACATCTTGAACCGGTCTACCAAGCACTTTGTGGAGAATAAGCCGCCCCACGCGCGGAAATGCTCATTTTTCGGCGCATTATGTAGTTTTTTTCTCCCTCTCTTGCATGCAACATGAGGAAGAAAGCCACACTCCACCACCATGCGCGTCTATTATTCCCCTTAATTCCCTTTTTTCTTCGCTCTAACGTACGATAAGCCTATTGTGCCTACATCCTCCAGAGAGAGACAAAAAAAAGCGACAGCGTCAAAACCTTTGAGTTTTGACGCTGTCGTTGTATTAGGAGCTGGGCGTCTGTCCTTGCCATGCAGCAAAACAGAGCTCAACAGGAGGAGTTGCGTGAAATTAGCGCACTTGCTTGTGACCAGCGGCATCAATCACCACTCCGCGCTGATGGGGAGAAGCGACACGACCAGACAAGTCGTAAATAGTGCCATTCGTTTCTTGGAAGAGAGGAGAGCGCTCCAAACCAGTAGGAATGGTGGTGGGTTCAAGCTTCCAGTAATTGTTCCATTGATTGGCAGGCTTCAAAGTGATGCGCGTAGTAGACGCAGGACTCAAGGGAAGATACCAACCATAATTGGAAGCATCAGCCAAGATGAAGAAACCTGAGATGTCGCTTTGCTTGCGGAAGCGCAACTTCCAAGGATAAGCCACATTGTTTTCTACGACGCTCTCACCAGAACTAGCGTTGCTAACCCCTACAAACTTCTTGTCTGAGGCCTTGTTCAGGATTGCAAAGCTACCATCTTCTTGACGTACCAATTGCCACAAGATAGTGGGATCGTCTTCAGAAACAGCAGTAGGATTAACTGCAGCAGGTACTACCATGCCGTCCTTCAACTGAGCCACATAGCCCGACAATTTCGGATGTGCGCAGCGAATCACGTAGTAGTGAGCAGTGGAGAGCGCATCTACAGCCGTAGTCTTAGGAGCAGTGAGGAACTTCTCATAGACCTTCACATAAGATTCATACACCTCTTGCGACACAGCAGCTTGTTTTGCCACCAAATCACGAGCAGGAGCAAGGTCTTTTTGCAGCTGCTGGATAGCCACCTGGGTGTGCTGACCTTCTTCGTTGGGCACCACATCTTCTACAGCTTGGTCGCAACGCTGCAAGAGCGCAGCAAGCATCTTTTGGAAATCAGCTTCCTCAATGTACCATGTACCAGGATTGCACAAAGTGGGGTTATCGAAAGCTACGACCTTATTCTCTGAAGGCACGTCATCGTTGCGATTTCCACCAAAAGACTTGATGTAGAAGCGACCTACACTTCCATTAGCTGTAGCGTTGTAGCCTTGTACTTTAGACAACACCACTGCACCAGGCACGTAGTCATATTGTTGCGCAGGCACTGCAGCGCGGTCAATGCGGATGGGAGTAGCATTCTTCTTGACGAAACGCAAAGGTTGGTCATAAGTTCCCACAGTCACTTGCTGCTTGTTGTGAACAGACTGCATGATCCATCCACCATTAGCCTCTACGAAAGTGAAGAGTTCTTCGGGCATTTGCTGATCGGTGTAGTGCACACGCACAGCAGTTGTACCATCAGCATAGAGCGTAGCACCAGCATACTTAGCTTTGTAGTAGGTAGAAGCCGACTTCACGCGATACACCTTGCCAGCGACGGGCTGTGTGATAGGTGCAGCCTTGAATGTGGCAAGCGCTGCGGTCATCGCCTCAAGTTGTTGTGCTTCGTCAGATGCCGCAGCCGCTTTGGCAGTGGTCACAGCGGTTTTCAAAGCATCGAAAGTAGCTTTTGACACATAGCCCACTTCGTCAGCGTGTGTGTCTGCCAACAACTTTTCTGCTTCGTCAATCTTCTCTTGAAGAGGAGTCTTGGCTTCTTTCAAGAAATCGTGCTTAGCATAGGTCATCTTGCGATCTTCAAAGACAACACTGTGCTGTTGCAAACGATAGAAGAAGCTCAACCAATCTTTTTGGTTGTTAGGCAACCAACCGATTTCAGAAATAGCCAACAAACGAGGCAAGAGTTGGTATTCTAATTCTGCGTTGTTGTTGGTCGTTTCTGTCCACATATTACCTTGTACACCGAGACCAAATTCGGTCTTACCCACAGAGCGTAGGCGCGCCAAGGGATCGAAGTTGTAGATTTTCTCAACGCTGTTCACGCTGCCATCGCCCCAACCTCCGCGGTAGCCTTCATTGACATCCGCTTGGTCGGCAGTCACTTGCATCCAGTCGAGGTAGAGCACATTGTAAGGCACAATCACAGAGTGGAAACCCTTAGAAGCAGCCAAGATATCGGTCCAGTCAGTCCAACGGCCTGTGCCATCTCTACCGAGGTTCCAAGCCATGATGAGCGGAGAAACTTCACCTTTGTGGCGATTCCAGTAGTTATCGGTCTTGGTCTCAATGAGTTCGTCCCAAGCCACAATGTCTTTGTTGTACTTCTTCTTGAGATAAACCGCGAGTTCGTGTACCAACCAAGGTTGCAATTCACCAACGCCATTGAGGTTATTGTCCTTGATGCGTTTTTGACAAAGGGCATTTTCCTGCCATCGGTCGGTGGGACATTCGTCACCACCAAGGTGGATGTAGCGTCCAGGGAATACTTTCGCCACATTGTCGAGCACTGTCTTGAGGAAGTCGATGACTTTATCGTCACCGATGTTCAACACGTCTTTGGAGATACCGGCAGTCACACGAACATTGTAGGTGCGATTAGGGTAGCAGCTCAACTCTGGATAGGCAGCAAGCGCAGCCACCATGTGTCCAGGCATGTCGATTTCGGGGATGATTTCGATGTTTCTTTCGGCAGCATAAGCCACAATCTCGCGCAAGTCGTCGAGGGTGTAGTACATGCCACGACCATATTCCGTGTCGTCAAAGAATTGTGGGTTAGTACCATCGCTCACAAACGAACCCTTACGACGGCTTCCCACTTGGGTGAGCTTGGGATATTCGGGAATCTCGATGCGCCAACCTTGGTCGTCGGTCAAGTGCCAGTGCAAACGGTTCATTTTGTAGAACGACATGATGTCGAGGATGCGCTTCACCTCATCTTTGTCGAAGAAGTGACGAGCAATGTCGAGCATATATCCGCGATAAGACAAGAGGGGTTTGTCCTTGATGCTAAGCACGGGGAGATTCCAGTCTCTCTGTGCCACATTCTTGGGATAGAAAGCCTTGGTCATGAGCTGACGCAAAGTCTGCAAACCATAGAAAAAACCAGCACGATGAGCGGCTTTGATTTCGATGTGCTTTTCGGTGACGTTTAGCGTATAGGCTTCAGCACCAGCAAGGCTCTTGTCGGTGATCAAAGCCACCATGCCGTCTGCAGCAGCGGCAGGAGAAGATTGCAAAGAGAGGGTGAGTCCCAAACGAGTTTTCACTTCTTCTGCAAACTCGTGCACCATGCCCTTCAAACTGTCAACGGGTGAAGTGATGACTTTCAAGTTGCGCAAGTCAAGATTCTTTCCTTCTTGGATGTTGATGTTCTGAGGATAGGGCACCAAAGGAGGAAGATTCTTATAAACGTCCAACGCCGCAGTAGTTTCAAAGGTCAAAGCATTGTTGCCTTCTCGGTCTTTGCTAGAACCCCAAAGTCCGATGGGATGACCTGCAGCTGCTCCCCCCCATTGGTTGAACCCTACTTCACTGTTGGCTTTAGGATGAATTTCGAAAGAAGAGGTGAAGTTCGCCGTCTTGCAAGGCTCAATGGAGAACTTGTTGTTGGCGTGTTGCTTGGCAGCTTCTACCATACCCTTTTCTTGGGTGTTGGTGACATAGAGTTGCAAGCCCATCTTGTTGGTGAGCGTGTACCCCGCAGCAGCAGAACCTTCTACCTTCCACAACTGAGCATCTACACCCGTCATGGCAGCAAGATGCACACCATTATTGGCTTTGGAGGCTTCCACCACCAATCCACTGTTAGTAAACTTCAAGAGATACCAATGCACCTCTTGCGCTGTGCTCACCTTCGGCATAGAAGGGGCTGCCAGACTCACTAGCGACACCAGTACAGCCCAACACAAAAGAAATAACTTTCGAAATGTATTCATGACTACGTTTTATGATATTATGCAGTGCAAATATAGCATTTTCTATTGTATATCCCAACACATTTGCGCATAAATGCCTAAAGTTTCTGTCACATCTGTCAAAATCTCTATTTTTTTCTTTTCAAAAAACAAGAGTAATAACTTTTTCATGAAAGACATAAGAATAGACTTTGCCCCCTCAAATATGATAGCTGGGGCATAGCGCACCCAAACAATAGGAGAATTCAAAAAAAATCTCCGACATTTTTGGAGAAATCTCCTACGTTTTTCCGAAAACGTCGGAGTTTTTTGAGTAAACGTCGGACATTTTTCTATGTTGTTCGGAGAATTCCTGTTGCAACAGTGCAAACCGATTTTAAGACGTAAGATGATTGTCACGACCGACAGCACACGCTCTCAAAGGAGAAAGATTGCGCAAAGAAGGGGAAAGGCAAAGATAAGCAGAAAACTGGCTGCTACTAGATGTTAAAATAGGTTCTCTCGCGCGTACGTGTACGCGCACACAACAGGAGTTTTGCACTTTTTGCTTTCACAACCTTCACAGACACCCTATATAACCCACTATATATCAATAAGTAACACGATATTTTCGGACATATTTTAACAGAACATGTCAAAAGTGCGTCGCAAGGGGGCAAAAAAGTTCCTCTACGCACATCAGAGAACATGGTTGTTTCACCTTAGATTGATGGCTCTCCACAACCCTTCGTGTGAAGGTTGTGAAAGCAAAAAGCACAAAATCCCAGGGAAGGCGCGCGTACACGCGCGTGAGCAAAGACTGCCGTCTCATCCCTAAAAAGATGGTGTGCAAGCAGCAAACCGAAAACTGAAAAGCCAAAAACAAAACATCCCTGATTTGTCATGTAGAAATAGCAAAACAAAGGGTGTCTAAAATTTTTTCTTCACTTTTCCGCCGAATTTTCACTCTTTGCCCTATTTGCTTCCCCTATATGAATAGAGGGGGAACATAAGAGCAGGGCGAAAAAGGGGCAAAAGAAGGGCTGTGAGAGCGTTTCCCCTTAGCGCATGAGCAACTCTAGGGTGGAGAGCTTATGAAGCACGCTGGCTTGAATCATTTGTTGCGCTTGTTGCAACTCTCCTCCCATTTGGAGCGATTCACCATAAGCCTGCTTGTAGTATTGCTCAGCTTCGGAATATTTTTTGAGTTCGCGATAGGAGTCGCCCACCATCACGAGATAGTTGATTTTGTTCATCAACACTTTCTCGGAAGGGATGGCTATTTTGAGCCACTCTATGGCTTGTTCGTGGTCGGCAGCGCGCAACTTCTTGTCGGCAGCATAGTAGAGGGACTGTGCAGCCATGGCATAGTCGGCAGCATTGGCATCCTTGCCAAGACCCGCAAGATATTTGCGCATGAGCTTGAGATATTCTGCCACGTCCTTGTTCTTGTAGATGGCAAAGAGGGCATTGAAGTAGTCGCGCGACTTGTCGTAGGGAGTTACGCTGGAAACGGGAATCACATCGTAAGCCTTTTTGTAGTCGGTGCGGATCTTTTCGAGATAGTCTTTGTAGCTCGCATCGCCTTTCTTAACGAGTTTGAGCATACGCTCGTCGTTCTTTTCGACCACATAGTAGGCGGCAGGTTCTCCCACGGCAGCCAACCACGCATCGAGGTGAGTGCTGATGTAATCTACAAGGCGATCGGTGGTTTCATCATCGTCACCGCCAAGATAACCGATGATGATATAGTCTTTACGATTGATGAGACTATTGTCCGCCATCTTGGTTTCGATGTACTTCTGATAGATTTTGCGCACGCGTACCACCCATTTTTCTGCATCCATGCCGTCTTGCGTGGTGAGAAATTGGGGAGCCATGGTGAGCAAATCTTGCTGAATGGTGAGGTCGTTGGGGTTTTGGCGATATTCCTTGTAGAGTTGCTCAAAACCTTTGATTTCTCCCATCGCCGTCTTCGCCATGTCGAGGAGTTCTTGGGCGTTCATATAGCCCACATTGATGGAGAGCGCCTTACCATCACCATCGATGATGCCCAATGTGGGGAAGGCTTCCACCTTGTAGTTTTTAGCGATGTCCACATTTTCGGGTTTCTCGGCATCGAGTTGGAGAGAGATAAAGTTTTTGTTGAAATATTCGCCCACCTCTGGGAGGGTGAATATCTGTTTCTCCATCTTCTTGCAAGGGCCACACCACACAGCATAGAAATCGACAAAGAGGGGTTTTCCTTCAGCCTTGGCCTTGGCAAGTGCCTCAGCAAAGGTGCCTTTGAAAAACTGGATGCCTTTGGACTCTTGTGCCATAACAGGCAGTGCGATTAGGGCACAAAGGAGGGAGAGGAGGAAAAGACGAAACTGTTTCATACGACTTCGTTTTAGGAGTTTTCGACTGGGCTATCTTCTGCCGGAGGATTCTCTTCTGTGGTGGCCTCATCTGCGACTTCTTCAGCCTTGTCCTTGACCACAAAGGTGAAGAGCCCGTTGAGTTCACGCGAATAGCCTTCGTTGCTCACGCGGAGATTGACCGTGTAGCGGCCATTGGGGAGAGTCGCTACGGCTTTAGGGAAGAGATTGATGGTGCCACCACCCACGGTGACGAGCCCATCTTGCACGGCTTTGTTGAAAGCAGCGGCATCTCCTCCGTCGCTGACGGTGACACTCTGGTAGTAGAAGTTGACGGGATTGGTGCCCGACACACCTTGGATGCGTTGTGACGACCAAGGGGCAGGATATTCGTGTGTAAGACTGTGGACGTTATCGTCGCTCACTTCGCGATACACCACGAGTTCTTTGGTGGAGAAGGCAGCGTACTGCGTGTCGAGATAGCCCACTGTGGTGTCGTGACAAGCGGTGAGCGCGGGGGTGCTCAGAAGACCTGCGAGGAGCAGGCTGTAAAGAAAGATTCTTTTCATATCACAAAAGGAAGTGGGGATTAAAACTCAAAGAGCGTGAAATTGTATTGCAGGGCATGGACGGTGCCTGTCTTGGTGCGGATGTTGTGAGAAGCCACCAAACGCTCCACTTGAGTAGTGGGCGACACCACGTGCAAGCCCAAAGGTCCTGCACCAGCTACGCCCCCAAAACTGGAAGCAAAGGTGTACATCCACAACTGCGTGCCAGAAGCCATGGTGTAGAGTTTACCGCCCTTACCGATAGCCTCGCCACTGGTGGATTTTGTTCCACGAACGAAGTCTTCGAGCTGGAGATTCTCATTGGGGATGACGTGAGAGAGCACGATGTTGCGGCACGAATCAACACTGATAGAATCGATGAGGTGCATGATCATGCTGTCGGTGGCGGCATCTTTATCGAACGTTCCACGTGTGCTGAAGGTTTCTGTGGTTTCTTCATTAGCAGTGGTGGCAGCATAGGTCTTGAGGAGATAGCGACGGATGCTGTGGTTGGTAGGTGCAATAAAGGTAATTTGGCTACCATAGGTGCTCTTTCCTTCAAAGACATCGTTGAGACCAGCACGATCGATGAGATAGACGAGATAGCTATAGTTGTAGTTATCACCCTTGAAATAGGTGAGCATCGAGGTGTCGTGGTAGGTTTTGGCAAGTCCTGTCTCCACGAAGTTGTAGTCGGTGCAGGAGGTGAGCCACCCCATGAGGAGGAGGCAGCAGAAGAGTGCTCCTTGTTTGATGCGATGTATCATAAGACTGGATTTAATTCCTTCGGAAGGATCATGAAACTAGTTGTTGTAGCGGTGCCAATAAGGACGTTGGAGGATGAGTCCATTAATGACCTTGCCGTCTTTGTCACGCTGTGCACCATAGGGGATGGGGAGATTGAGTGCACCATCGGCAAAATCTTGACTGGTGAGCAAGGTCCACTTGCCGGTGAGGTCGGTTTTGACATAGCCATTGCGAAGGATGTCGTAATAGCGAGAGTCGTTTTCCAACACAAACTCACGTTCGCGCTCGTGGAAGATGGCACGCTTCAGATCGCTCTCTCCATTGGCGGGATAGGCTGCAGCACCAGCACGCGCACGAATCACGTTGAGATCTGCCATCGCCTCAGCCGTGCGGCCTAGTTTGTTGAGACACTCGGCACGGAGCAAGTAGAGGTCGGCTAGACGCCAATAGACATAGTTGGCATCGATGCTCAAGAAGTTCTTACCCGCTTCCGAACTTTGGTCGATGGTGTAGACGGCATTGCGGAACTTGTAAGGTACGGCATAGTCTGTGCCTCCCGACAGGTGCTCTTCGTCTTGCTTGTAGAAGAAGGCGGTGCGACGCAGGTCGGTGGCATCGGGATAGAGTCTATCGACCGTGGAGCGATAGAGACGATAGTCGGCTTGCGCCAGGTCACCTTCGAGTTTGGTGTCATTGACGGGCCAAGTGGCGTAGGAGGTGGCGACATCGTTTTTCGTGGTAGACTCATTGCCGCGACTCTTATCGTAGACCAAAGAGAATATTTCTTCGGGATTGTTGGCAGTGGGGTTGGAAAGCAATTGGCAAAGGGCTTCGGGGCTTTCGACGAGGGAATAAGTGCCTGCTTCACCATTGATGAGATGGGTGGCATATTCCACACTCTTTTCGTAGGCGGCTTTGGCATCTACACCAGACGCTCCGTAGAGGTCTGCCATGCTTCCCTTCCATGCGTAGAGATGGGCGAGCAAAGCGGCTGCACTACCCTTTGCGGCATATTGCTTGGAGGTGACACTAGCTCCTGCCGTGTTGCGCACTTGCGAGAAGACAGGGAGCATGTTGTAGGCTTGCTCGGCATGGCGAATACCGGCATCTATGACTTCTTGCTGAGAGGATAGACTGTAAACGCGGATTTCTTTGGCATCAAGCGGGATTACGGCTTTGCCATAAGCACGAGCGAGCTGGAGATATCCGAAGCCGAGGGCAAAATGGGCTTGACCAGCATGGTAGTTGTAGCGGTCTTGGGTGAGCCCTTTGGTCGAACCTATGTTTTCGAGCAAAAGATTGGACTCAAAAATCATGCGATAGAGACCTTGCCAGTCTGCGGAACTCTCGAGGATGGTGCGAGGGTTGCCTTGGCGAAGTTGGTCGTCATATTGCGATTCGTCAGCGAGAAGTCCCACTTTCGTGAGAGGACGCACCGCATCCATAGCATTGTTGAGATAGAAATGGATGGTGATGGTGGTGGTGTTCAACTCGCTTTCCGTAGCAAAGGCGTTGGAATAGGTGATTGCGTTCTCTGGGGTGAGATCCAAATCGCAAGACACCAATCCCAAACCGAGGACGGCGGAGAAAATATAGGGTAGGAACTGCTGTTTCATTAGAACTTGAAATTTAGACCAAGGGTGAGTTTGCGATTCAGAGGATACATCGTGCCGTTGTCCTTACCAGTGGCGGGATTGACGATTTCGGGATCGAGGCCAGAATAGTTGGTGAGGAGGAAGAGATTCTCGCCGGTGAAGTAGATGCGTCCCTCTGTGAGACGGAGTGCCTTGGTGATTTTGGCAGGAAGGGTGTAGCTCAAAGTGAGTTGCTTCAAACGAAGGTAGCTCACCTTTTCGATGTTGCTATCGATATCGCCATCAAACTGCCCCACATAGCCATCGTCGGAGAATTCGAGTGAGGGATAGTCGGCAAGGTCACCTTCTTGCTTCCAGAACTTAGCCTTGGTGAAGTCGTTCATCACCACTCCAAACTTCTTGTTGAACAAGAAGGCTCCACCTTTGACCATATTCATCATGCGCTGGCCGAGGGTGTAGGTGGTGAGGACGGTGAGGGTGAAGTTTTTGTAGGTAAGGGTGTTGGTGATTCCGCCTTGTGCAATGGGAAGTGCAGAACCTGCATAGTAGAGGTCGCCACTGTTGATGATGCCATCGCCATTTTGGTCTTTGATCTTACGACCACCAGGACGGAGCGGATGGCTCAAGGCACCAAACGAAAGGGGCACGCGCTTACCTTCTTGGCTGTAGTAGTAGGGGATTTGACTCTCATTTTGCACGATGCCTTCGTCATGATAGGTGTAGATGCCGTACATGGGACGACCGAGCACCTTGTCATTGAGGTCCTTGCCATCGTAGGAAGAGAGGAACTTGTTCCAGTTGCGAGAGATGTTGAAACCTAAGTCCCAAGTGAAGTCCTTAGAACGGTAGAGCGAAGCGGTGATGTCGAGTTCTAATCCTTCGTTGGAGATGGAGGAAGCATTGGTCCAAGTGCTACGCGAGATGAAGAAATTACCAGGTGTGGGCACTTGCATGAGCAAATCGTGAGAATACTTGTAGTAGTAGTCGGCACGAACTTTGAGGCGGCTGTTGAGGAACTCGAGATCCAAACCGAGGTCGTACTGGTCGCTCTTTTCCCAAGTGAGGTGGCTATTTGCCATTTCACTAGGCTGCAAACCTGATTCTCCCATGAAGATATTGGATTCTTCCATGAGACCATGTGCCAAGTAGGCTTCTTGGAACTTTTGTCCGCTACGTCCCCAAGAGGCACGGAATTTACCATAGGAGAGATACCAGATGTCGCGCATAAAGTCTTCCTGACTAAATGCCCAGCCAGCTGCTACAGAGGGGAAGGACGCCCAACGCACATCGCTTCCGAAGACGGAAGAACCATCATAACGAATGGAGGCTTCGAGGAGATAGCGACGATCGTAGTTGTAGGCGAAACGACCGAGGTAACTCATCATTTGTTGCTCCTCACGATTGGTCGTAAGACGTTGCAAGTATTCGGTGCGGCCTTCCACTTCGCGCCCTTGAGGCCAGCCTTCGCCAATCTCAAAGATGCGGTTGGTAGGTCCACCTGCTGCCTTACCCTTGATATTCTCATTGAGGTCGTAGGTCGTGGTGAAACCGCCCATCAACTCGAAGTTATTCTTTTCTTTAACCTTGAATTTGTAGGTAAGGATGTTTTCCCACTGCATCATGACCACCATGGAGCGCGCAGTCTCCACAGAAGAGAGGTTGTTAAAGTTCAAATAGGTGGGGCGGAACTGATGATTGTTGGAGAAATAGGCATCAGCAGAAGCTGTGGTCTGGAACTTCAGTCCTGGGAAGAAGGTATAGTCGGCACCCAAGGTGAGACGGGGGTTGAACATACCGTTACGTGCGTGGACATCGCGGATGCGTTGCACCGTTTGTTGCTCTGCCACAGAGCCAGCTCCGGGGTAGACGGTGGGCATCTGCTTGGGATCGACCTCAAGACCTTGGATGCTAGATCCGCTGATGGCAATTTGCTTGGCATACGACAAATTCACACGGGTGAAGAAGTTGAGTTTCGGTGAAAGGCGCAAATCTAAATTGGTCAAGAAGTTGAGACGCTGGAATCCGCTGTTGATTTGGATGCCTGTCTCATCATAGAGTCCAAGGCTTACGAGATAGCGAGCATTGTCGGTGCCGCCGCGAGCGTAGAAGTTGCCCGAGGTGACCTTACCCACTTGGAAGAAGTATTTCCACCAGTTGGTATTATTGTTGTAGAAAGAGTTGAGTGAGTCTTGCACGGCTCCAGGAGCGGAGGCGTCATCGGCGAGGACATTACCATTGCCCCAGAAGTAGTCGTAGGCTCCATCGCCATATTGGGAGCGACCATAAGACTGTCCATAACCATTGGGCAACACATAGTTGCCTGTGAGATAGTCGTAGTAGCCATAACGCTGATGGCGCGCCAAGAGGTTGTGCACATAGCGTTCGCCATTACCGCGCATTTGCAGGGGAGTGGCAGGAAGGAAAGAAAGGCTCTGTGAAAGGGTGACTCCAAATTCGGGGCGACCGAGACGACCTTTCTTGGTGGTGATCAAGATGACACCATTGCCCGAACGCGAACCATAGAGGGAAGCGGAGGCAGCATCTTTCAACACTTCCACAGACTCGATGGTCGTGGGGTCAAGGCCAGCAAGGGCATTGATACCACCAGTGGCATCGCTGGAAACCTTAGAAATGGGTACTCCATCGATGACAAACAGCGGTGTGCCGTCGTTGATACCTTGGTCGTTGAGCGAACTGATGCCGCGGATGTTGATGCGTGCCCCCGTGCCACCAGGAGAACCGGAGACATTGGTCACTGCCAAGCCAGAGAGCTGACCTTGCAAGAGGTTTTGGATGCTGGGCGCTGGAGCATCCTTGAGTTTTTCGGCCTTGATGCTGCTCACGGCACCCACCAATTCGCGAGAGTTGCGCTCACCATACGCTACAACTGTGGCTTCTCCTAACTGAAGTGAGGTCTCTCTGAGGGTGACGCGAGGCACTACCCCATTGGTGAATTTCACCGTAGAGGATTGATAACCTATGGAAGATACCACCAACTCTCCACTCTTAGCGGTGGTGGGGAGGACGAAGGTGCCATCTTCTTGGGTCATAGCCACAAACTTGGTGCCTTTGAGCTGCACATTGGCAGACATGATGGGATGGCCTGCACCATCACGCACGATGCCGCGCAAACCTTCGGCAACAGTTTGCTGTGCAGTAGTCGTTCCTGAAGTGGCTTGTGCTGAAATGGCTTGTCCTGTGGTTTTGGCTGCAGTAGGAGCCGCTGTCACTGCGTTGCGAACTACGCGCAAATGCTTACCGTCCAAGGTGTAGAGGAAGGGCTTATTTTCGAAAAGGAGGGCAAGTGCAGCCGCGGGTGTTGTTTCGTCGAAGTCCACGGTCACGGCAATGCCTGCTTGGCGTACGGCATCACCGCCCTCAAGTTGATAACCACCCTTTTGAACGATGTAGTTGAGCACCGTCCACATATCTTTCTGTTTGAAAGAAACTGTGATGGTGGTGGGGGTGGTCTGCGCTTGCGCGGTCATTGCAGGTGTTCCAGCAAGAAGGACACCTCCCATGAGGGCGACCAGACTTAGACGCAGGGGTGAGTTATGTTGTGACATATCTTTATAACTAGGTTAGGAGAGATAAGACTTAATCGTGTTCCCACTTTTTATCTTCGGGAGCTTGGCTCTTTACTACGATGTAGCGCTGACGAGCATCATTGAGGAAACGCTGCAAGACGGCAGAGAGGTCAGCGGCTTTCACATCTGATACACGCACTGTGGGAGCGGTAGCGGAAGATGTAGGCGCAGTAGCCGACTTATTGGGGATTACTGAGGTTTTATTTGAGCCATTAGCGAGGGGCAACTGTGGCACTTTACCCGTTTCAACGTAATTATTGAGAAGGGCTAGCCAAACCCCTAAGCCTAGTTCACCAGCGGCTGCTTTATCACCAGACTCTTCGTCGAGAATAAAGGGGATTTGTACCTTTTTGAACGCATCGTTGTCGATGTGTCCTGCTGCCATGTTGCGGAGGATTTCCAAGGTGCGAGCCTTCAAAAGGTCGGCTTTCTCACGAGAAGTGGAGAAGTGGATGGACAATGTGGCACGTTCTATGGGCTCTTCCACGTGGTTAGCATTAACCGCAATGCTATAGGTGGCTTGTTCTCGCTCACGAAGTTCGTCGAAGAGCACATTTTGCAGGAGCGGTTCGAGCAGTGAGAGCGCGAGTGTCTGACGTTCGTCGAGTTTAGGTTGATCGAGCAAGAAGGATAGTTCCACTTCGCCCATATCACCTGGGGTTTCTACTACAAAATTACGGTCGATGACACGCTCCTTACTGGTGAAGTCGCGAGCGGCATAGTCGGCAGGGGTGAAGTCCTTGCGAGGTTGCTTGACATCACCAGGAAGTGCTGCAAGATAAGTGGTGACGAGTCGCTTGGCTTCTGCCTCAGAAAGGTCGCCCACTAAACAAGCGTTGAAGTGGGCAGCGTTGCCAAAGTGCTCTTTGTACAAGCGTTCCAAATCGTTGAATCGCATCTTGGAGAAGAACGCCTTGTCTTCACGTGGATTCTTGGGAGTGATGGGAGAGAGGACTTCTTGAATCTGACGATCCACAGCTTCTTTTCCCACTTGTGGACGCGATGCCCACACGTATTCTTTGCGCTGGAGCCACTTGTCAAAGACGGGCTGTGAGAAGTTTTGTCGTGCCAACACCAGATAGAGATAGGAGAAGAGGGCATCTGCCTCATCGGTCTTGCTGCGCGCCTGCATTCCATCGAGATAATCGTTGATGGTGAGGCTTACTTCTATGGGGCGATTGCCTAACCAGTTGGCGAGCTGATTGCGAGAATACTTGTAGACTCCCGACTGCATGATGAGGCCTTGCATGGCAGAAAAGGAAGCTAAATCCTCTGGCTTCACGAGCATGTGCCCACCCTTTGCAGCAGCAAGGAGCATCACTTCGCCTTTTAAGTCTTTGGGGAGCGACTTATAGACAACTTTCATGCCGTTGGAGAGCGTCCACTCCACTGCATCGAGAGAAGGTAGGCGCTGTTCACGCACGATTTTCCCTTGCGGGAGGGTGAAATCAATGAGATTTCCGGAGATATCGCTTTGTTTTTCGGCAGCGTTGCCCACCGCCTTTGTCGTAGCGAGGAGCTTTTCAGCCTCAGCTTGGGAAATGGCGGCTTCTTGTGCTGAAGCGGTGTAGGCTACGAAGGCAAGATTGTTGTTGTTGCCCATCTTCGCTTGCAACCAGTCTTGGAGGTCTTCGACTTCAAGCTCCACCAATTGTTCAATATTCTCCTGCAACTGTGCACGAAGTTCCTTGAGGGGTGTGCCGTAGAGGTAGTTGCGACGGTATTGATCGAAGAAATTGTCGGGAGTACCCAAGTTTTGCTCGTCATCTAAGGCTTGCTTCATGCCATCATACAGCGATTGCTTGGCATTCTCAAAGAGTCGCTCGGGGATGGGTTGGAGCAAACGAGCACGCTCTACAAGCACTTGTTGCACGGCTGAGACATCTTTGCCACGATAGGGCACAACATCCCATGCAAACTGGCCATAACCGCGCACCAGTGGTGTGTAGCTCACAGAGGCGGCAATGAAATCTTCGCGGTTGTCATTGCGCAGATAAGCGAAATACTTAGGTGCGATGTCGTTGAACAATTGCTGGAAGAGAAATTCCTTCGTGGCAGCTTCGCCTTTCAAGTCTGTAGGCGTGGCGACACGTTGGTAGATGCCATAGGAATGGGATTGGTTCTCAGCATCCACAAAACGATAATAAAGCGGTGCATTATGGTCGGCAATGGTGAAATTAGGACGGACTTCCGCTTTCTTCGGCTTCTTGATGCTGCCAAAGAGCTGCTTTACCTTTGCTTCATAGACTTCTGGGTCGATGTCGCCCACAATGACGACACACTGAAGGTCGGGACGATACCAAGTGCGATAGAAGCGTTGCACATCTTTCGCTGTCAGTGTCTCTAAAGATTGCAGTGGACCGATGACATTGCGCTGCGCATATTGGGAATTATTGTAGACAACACTCGCAATACTGTCGCTCAAACGCTTCGACACCGTGTTACGCTGGCGCCATTCTTCAATGACGATACCGCGCTCTTTCTCGGTATCTTTGTCGGTGATGTTGACACCATCGCACCAGTCACGGAGCACGAGCAATACGGAGTCGGTGAGTCCGGGAGCTTCTGTGGAAACCTCACTGATGGAGAATCGCGTTTCATCTTGTCCGGTGCGGGCATCAAAGTCATACAATCCACGCTGGCGCAACCAAGTCATGACGCCTTGGGGATAATGCTTGGTGCTGTTGAATGCCATGTGCTCGAGGAAGTGTGCCAAACCTTGTTGTTTGTCGTTTTCCAACAAAGCACCTACGTTCTGAAGTAGGTAGAAATGGGCAGTACCTTGCGACCCTCCTGCATCTTTGCTGATGTAGTAGGTAAGACCGTTGGGGAGTTTTCCTGTGCGGAGGGTGGATATTTGGGCGTGCGCTGCACTGATGCCTAACAGGCTAGCCGCCGACAGACAAAGCGATGGCAGAAAAGCACGATGGGAGTATTTAGAAAATAAGTTCATGGGTCGTAGATGCATTAAAAGCGTGAGTAGAAACATCAGATAACAGGAAAGGGCAGAAGTCTCTACTCACGCTAGTCAGTGTGATTTACCGCACGTGGGTGGGTATATTGGGATTGGTTTTCAATTGCTTGAGAGCTTCTTGAACAATATTATTCTTTTGATTGACAAAATGATAGAAGTCGCTCGATTCAAACAAGCCATTGATAAAGATAGATTTCAAGCTGAAACGCAAATCTTCAATCGTTTCTGCTAATTCTTTATCGTCTTTCGGCGTAATTTTCTTAGCTTTTCCAGCTGCAACAATTTCGTCGATGAGAGATTGGGGAACAGTGAATTCGCGTTCGAACTGATCGAAGGTTTTATACTGCTGACGAAGTGCCTTACGATGATTGTCGATATAGCGCAGAGTGGCTTCGTTGATGAGATTATTGCGACGAAGTGCTATGTGGAACTTAGTGATTTGTGCTGTATCAATCGGAACAAACACATCGGGCATCACACCTCCCCCTCCATAAACGATACGTTTGTCGATGAGAGTGTGATAAACCTGCGATGAATCCAAGCGGATGGAGTCCTTGTGAAGGAGTTCTCCGTGAGTGTAACGCTGTTCGAGATCTTGCGCATACTCTTCCTTCTTTCCCTTCTCATAGGGTTTTTGGATGCAACGGCCAGAGGGTGTGTAATAGTGGCTCGTGGTGAGACGAATCATCGAACCATCGGGGAGATCGATGGGGCGTTGTACCAATCCTTTACCGAATGTGCGACGACCTACCACAAGAGCGCGGTCGTAGTCCTGCAAAGCACCTGTGACAATCTCTGCTGCTGAGGCACTGAATTCGTCCACTAAGACCACAATTCTGCCTTGACGGAACAATCCACCTCCTTCAGCTTTCAGCACTTGTTTAGGTTGGTTGCGACCTTGGGTGTAGACCACGAGAGAACCTGGACGCAAGAATTGGCTGGCGACATCGACAGCAGCTCCTAAATAACCTCCTCCATTGCTCTGTAAGTCGAGAATGAGGTCTTTCATTCCCTGTTTCTTCAGCGTCTGGAGGGCTTTTTCTACTTCGTCACCAGTAGTTGCACCGAAGCGATCAAAACGAATGTATCCTACTCCAGGGGCAATCATGTAGGTGGCTTCTACGGTGTTCATGGGGATTTTGTCGCGCGTCACCACGAAATAGAGGACACCTGCAGCACCACGACGCACTACTCCAAGGCGCACCTTGGTGCCCTTGGGACCACGCAGCAACTTCACGATGCTATCTTGCGGCATTTTCACCCCTGCTATGGCACGTCCGTCGACAGAAATGATGCGGTCACCGTTGAGAATTCCGACTTTCTCAGAAGGTCCTTTCTTGATGGTTTGCACCACAACTAGGGTGTCGGTGAGGATATTGAACTGCACACCGATACCTTCAAAGTTTCCTTCGAGAGGCTCATTCATCTTCTTGGTCTCTTCTGGATTGCTATAGGAAGAGTGTGGATCGAGCTTGTCGAGCATTCCCTTGATGGCGTCTTCTACGAGCTTTTTCTGATTGACAGAGTCCACATAGAGCTGGGTAACTGCAAGTTGCGCCATCTGAAGTTTGCGGATTTGCGTCACGTCTATGTCGGCGTCTTTGTTGCGCGACTGGGCGAAGCTCCAAGAAGTACTAGCCAACAAGAGAAGAAGGCTAGCTAAAAAAGTGGGAAAATAGCGATATTGCTGCATGAGAAAAGGAAATATAGGAGTCAGAGGTGGGAAAATAGCTTAGTGAAAGCCGATGAATGCGGACTAGTCTAGAGAGGCCACTTGGGGTAAGAATTCGCTTACGTCTTTGCCAAACGCTAAAAGCTCGCGAACAATAGTCGAAGAAATATCGGCATAGTGAGGTTCGGTGAAGAGTAACACCGTTTCTACGCCCGAAAGACGATGGTTGATACCCGCGATGTCGCGCTCATACTCAAAGTCCTTGACCGAACGAATGCCACGCAACACAAAACGAGCTTGTTCTCTGCGTGCTAAATCAGCGGTGAGGTCGTCATAAGCCACCACTTTCACACGAGCTTCCGATGCATAGACCTTTTCGATGGCGGCTACGCGCTCTTCGGGAGTGAGAAAAGAGCGTTTGTTGGTATTATACCCCACCCCTATCACGATTTTATCGAACATTTCGAGCCCGCGACGTACGATTGAGGCATGACCGATGGTGAAGGGGTCAAAACTTCCTGGAAAGATAGCGATGCGCATAGGGGAACAAGGGGATTTGAATGCGATATTTTGATGAGACGGAGCCTAAGAAACACTGACAAACTGCAAAAAACAGAACTCTACAAAGCGATGAAAGAGCAAAACAGTCGAAGCTACGGAGTAGCAAAACGACAGAACTATCATTTAACCTCTGAAACAATCACTAGATTTCTTCCACGAGGTCTTCTTCCACGACAAGGTTGTCAATGATAAAATTCTGACGTTCCATCGTATTTTTACCCATATAGTAAGCCAATAGTTCCTTGACTTTGTCGCTTTTGTGCAGCGTCACAGGTTCGAGTCGCATGTCGGGTCCAATGAAATTCTTGAATTCATCGGCACTGATTTCACCTAACCCCTTGAATCGTGTGATTTCAGGGTTGGGAGATAGGCGTTCGATGGCTGCTACGCGCTCTTCTTCATTATAACAATAGATGGTCTCAAACTCGGTGCGACCAGTTTTGCGCTTACCTGCTGAGGTTTTGCCAGATTTTGACGTAGAATCGGCAGTATTTTCGGTGGAATCGGCATTTTTTGCCGTAGATTTACCCTTTCCTGAGGTCTTTTTACCTTCTTCAGCCACAGCTTTTTCAGCTTTTTTCTTATTGCGCACACGGAAAAGCGGCGTTTGAAGGATATATACGTGACCTTTCTTCACCAAATCAGGGAAGAACTGCAAGAAGAAGGTCATCATCAACAGACGAATATGCATGCCATCGACATCGGCATCTGTGGCGATAATCACCTTGTTATAGCGCAATCCATCCAGTCCGTCCTCAATGTTGAGTGCAGCTTGCAGGAGGTTGAACTCTTCGTTTTCATACACCACCTTCTTCGTCAACCCATAAGAGTTGAGTGGTTTACCACGAAGAGAGAACACGGCTTGCGTGTTGACATCGCGACATTGCGTGATACTACCCGAGGCGGAATTACCCTCGGTGATGAATATGCTAGAGTCGAAACGCAAATCTACCACTTCATCCTGCCCACGCTTGGGTTTGGGAGGAGCATCATTGAGATGGACGTGGCAGTCACGGAGTTTCTTATTGTGGAGATTAGCTTTTTTAGCGCGCTCACGAGCAAGTTTTGTGACACCAGCGATGGCTTTGCGTTCTTTCTCGCTCTCCTGAATCTTTTGTTGGATTACTTCTGCCACATCTAGGTGCTTGTGGAGATAATTATCCACTTGTTCCTTGATAAAATCTCCCACAAACTTATTGACACTCACGCCACTAAGCGCAAAAGGCTGTCCACTCTTGTCCTTATCAGGTGCCATCGTCAGCGAACCCAACTTGATTTTTGTTTGCGATTCAAACATGGGCTCTACCACACGCACCGCAATAGCAGCCACGAGGCCATTGCGCACGTCTTGTACTTCGTAGTTCTTACCGAAATACTCCTTGATGGTGCGTGCAATGTGCTCTTTGAAAGCACTTTGGTGTGTCCCACCTTGCGTGGTGTGCTGACCATTGACAAAAGAATAATACTCCTCACCATATTGCCCCGTGTGGGTAAAAGCGATGTCGATGCTTTCTCCCTTGAGGTGCACTATCGGATAGAGTCCTTGCGCGGTCATGTTGTCGGTGAGAAGATCTTCCAAACCGTTGCGCGAGATGATGCGACGACCATTGTAGAAAATGGCGAGTCCCGTGTTGAGATAGGTGTAGTTGCGGAGCATCGTCTCGATGAATTCGCCATGAAAGCGATAGTTGAGGAAGAGCTGCGGATCGGGTTCAAAGTAGATAAACGTACCATTTTCCTCTTCGGTATCTCCCGAAACGTCAGACACGAGTTGTCCACCCTCAAAAGTGGCTTCGCGATATTGACCATCGCGATGAGTGCGAGCAATAAATTTCTTAGAAAGCGCATTGACAGCTTTCAAACCCACACCATTTAGACCGACAGAAGCGGTGTATTGGTCGTTATCATACTTACCTCCAGTGTTGAGTTTCGATACAGCAGGAATCAAACTTCCCAAGGGGATGCCACGACCATAGTCACGAATAGATGCCGTGAGGTCATCTTGGATATCAATCTCAATCTTTTTACCAAATCCTTCATTAAATTCGTCTATAGAGTTGTCTATGCTCTCTTTGAGCAAGACATATACCCCATCTTCAGCATGCGAGCCATCCCCTAAACGTCCAATATACATACCCGGACGCATACGGATGTGGGTCATATCGTCAAGATGGCGAATGGAGTCTTCACTGTAGTCGGAAGCGTTGCGTACGTTGGTGTCGAGAAGTTCGGACATGGAGCGGAAAAATAAACAATAGATAAGATAAAATGCGAGCTAATGTAGCGATAAAGGCGGTTATTTTGTCCGATGAGTCCATATTATTTCATCGATTTTCACCGCATATATCGATTAAACCAGCGATTTTTGGAAGCAGCGACGGCGCTTGTGCACCACATTGTCGAGTCCCTTCCATTGATCTTGGCTTTGGTGGTTCGTTTCAAGCTGAGGATTACTTTCAGCGTATTCAAAACCCATTTCCTTAGCAATGGGAATGATATCGGCAAACAGCAAGGCGTTAACGCCCTTGTTTTGATATTCAGGAAGAACGGCGACAAGCAGCAATTCCACAGTCTTTGACTTCTTCACCTTCAAGGCTTTGAGCAAATGCCACCAACCGAAGGGGAAGAGTTTACCTTTGGCCTTTTGCAGTGCAACAGCCAAAGAGGGCATACACACGCCCATAGCTACGGGTTCACCGTTAGCATCCTCAATGACAGTGAGCAAACGCAAATCGAGGAGTTTCAGATATTCATCGGCATATTTGTCGATTTGCTTGCGGGTGAGCTCGCTAAATCCAAAGAGCGGTGCATAGGCTTTGTTCACCACATCAAAGATTTTGTAGACATACCCGCCCTGCTTAAGTTCCTTGACATTCTTAAACTTACGCACTTTGAGATTCAAACGTTCGCCCATGCGACGTGCCACCTTGAAATAGCGCTCTTGTTCGGCTTCGTGCCCCTTCACGGGAACGTAGATTTTACGTTCCACCCAGTCAATTTCTCGTACATAACCATGATGTTCAAGATGTTTGGGGTAGTAAGGATAGTTGTAGATGGTCGCCATGGTTGACAATTTGTCAAAACCCTCAATGAGCATACCCTCTGCATCGAGATCGGTAAAACCCATAGGACCGATAATTTTGTCGCAACCATGTTGTCTTCCCCATTCTTCAGCGTGACGCAACAGCGCGCCACTCACTTCAAGGTCATCCACAAAGTCAATCCATCCGAAGCGAGCATTCTTGGTTTCCCAAGTAGTATTGGCCTTGTGGTTGATGATACAAGCCACACGCCCTACGAGGATGCCTTCGCGATCCGCCAAAAAGAGCTCCGCTTCACAGAAATCATAAGCTGCGTTCTTCTCGGGATTGAAGGTGTCGAGCATATCTTCGAGCAAATCAGGCACGGAGTATGCGTTGTTCTTGTAGAGTTCGTAGTTAAAACGAATAAATTGCTTGAGTTCGTCCTTTGTAGTGACTTTCGTAATGTGAATTGGCATGATAATGAGGAACAAGGGCGTGCACTTGCACAATAAATACTCTTTCCATTTCACTGCACGGAAAAAGAGCAAAAGCACCTCTCGAGGAGGACACCTTTGCAAGCGCGCGATGATGTTATCGTGCAAATATACAATTTTCTCCGCACTTTCGCCTATTTTCTAGGCCTTTTTCTGAAATTCTTCTTCATTCTCAGCCATTTTTCACAAGAGCATATGCGATTTTCATACCACCTTCTCCACGTCAATAACCACACCTCAAAACTGTCTCGCAGGTTCAAACCGACGCACGACTCACCCATCTCCGCCAACCTTACAAAATCCTACAATCCTCTTGCTACAGCGCACGAGAATATGAGGAAAGCCTCTCTCATCTTCCTTCCACAACCGTTTGTCTCGCATAATTCTCGATTGTTTCTAAAAAGTTCTCACGAAATGAAACCTTAGCACTTGTCATTTCAAGAAAAAATTGTTACATTCGCCAAAACACTCCGTACATCCCTTATTACACTCATGGAAGCACTCTTACACTATGTCTGGCAGCACCGCCTATTTCCACAGACCTCCCTCGCTACCACACAGGGAGAAGTAGTGGAAGTGCTCGATGTGGGACTCCACAACACAGATGCGGGTCCTGATTTTTTCAATGCGAAAATACGCATCGGCACACAACTTTGGGTGGGAAATGTGGAGATTCATTTGCGATCTTCCGACTGGTTTCGCCATCAGCACGAAACTGATGCACGCTACGACAATGTGATTCTCCATGTAGTGTGCGAAGCTGATAGAGAAGTGTCTACGAAGTCAGGAAGAGCCCTCCCGCAACTGGTGATTGAGGTGCCCCAACATGTAGCAGACAACTATCACGAACTGATGGAAGAAGACAATTATCCTCCTTGTCATCAACTGTTGGCTTCACTGCCGATTTTCGAGGTACACGCTTGGCTCTCGGCATTGACTTTCGAGCGACTGCAACAAAAAACAGAGCGCATAGACCGTTGGCTAACGGAAACGAGTGGCGACTGGGAACGCGTGGCATTCATCGTTTTAGCACGCGCCTTTGGGTTTGGTAAAAACACGGATGCCTTCGAACGATGGGCAGTAACTCTCGATCCTCAACACACGGGGAAGCACCGCGACGACGCACAACTCATTGAGGCTTTCTTCTTTGGACAAGCTGGTTTGCTAGATACCGAGCGCACCCCTCCCTCCGAACAAGACTCGCACTTTCAAGCCCTAGTGCGCGACTATCGCTTTCTTCAACAAAAATTCTCCCTAACTCCTATTTCCCCCTTGGAATGGAAATTCCTACGACTCCGTCCGCAGAATTTTCCGCACGTACGACTGGCTCAGTTGGCTGCGCTCTACGGATCTCAACGCTTTTCACTCGCACGAATCCGTCAATCCACCTCTGTAGAAGACGCACGCAACATACTATCTTTCAACACACTACCCTATTGGATAGACCGCTATAAATTTGGAGACAACTCCGCAAAAACCACGAAAAAGAAAGACAAATACCAGAACGGATTAGAATGTTCTCAAGAGCAAAATCGCGAGGTAAACACTGTTTCTTGCGAAAAAGAAGTAGACAGCAAGAAAAAGGCTCTAAAAGTTACGCCCTGCCTTTCAACAGGAAGTCAAGATTTACTTTTGATCAATGCCGTCATCCCGCTTCTTTTTGCCTTCGGACGTCACCACCAAGACTCGACACTCATGGACAAAGCCATCAATTGGCTTGAGCAACTTCGGGCGGAGCGCAATCACGTGGTGCAGATGTGGCAAGCTGTAGGCATCACCGCCGAACATGCTGCTGACTCCCAAGCATTGCTGCAACTCAAATGGCAATACTGTGATCGACACGACTGCTTGCGTTGCAGATTTGGCACGCGCTATATCCAACAGCGTAAATCGCTTTTCTAAAACTCTCGAGCGAAGAGCGACACCATTTTCAACAACTCCCTCACAAACATTGATTTCATCATTTCATAGCTTCTAATATATGCAACCTATTTTTACCCTCCCCATGGTGGTGCGCGACTACGAATGCGACATCCAGGGCATCGTGAACAATGCAGTTTATCAGAACTACAACGAACACTGCCGAAGCTGCTTCATTGCTTCCCTCGGCATCGAATTCGCCGACCTCCACGAACGTGGCATCGACGTGGTAGTGGCACAACTCAACATGCGCTTCAAAACATCGCTCCGTCCCGGCGATAAATTCGAGATCCGTCTTGCTCTCGAAAAACAAGGCCTTCGCTATGTTTTCCATCAGGACATTGTGCGCTTGGCTGATGAAAAGCGCGCACAGAAAGACCCCTCTTACCAAAAGGAAGTACTATCTCTCCGTGCTCAAACCGATATTGTTGCTATCATCAATGGTCGTCTCTCCGACTGTCCAGAGCTAAACGAAAAGTTTGGATTGTAAAATCGGGGGATGGGTGGCAAAATCGCTCCCAAGCCTCCGCTTCTCAGCTTTCTCCCTTCTTTTTCATCTCATATCTTAATTTACCCATCCTTAGTGGCGCTACGAGAATTCGTAGCGCCACTTTTTTGTTGCTAATACGTAAGTCGCTTCTATTTTGGAATTATTAAATTTCCACGCCCTTTCCTCAAAAAATTCCGATTTCATCGAATAATAAGTTTCATACAACTAAAAAAATCGGGAAGGTTTGATTTACTGTTGTCTATTTTGAAGTAGAGAGCTCAAGAATAGAATTCGGTTATCTGCCCGAAAATCATTAACTTTGCAGGATATGGACACGATATTTCACTATGATGTCATTGTTGTAGGAGCAGGACACGCAGGTTGCGAAGCTGCCTCCGCTGCTGCACGCATGGGGGCACGCACCGTTCTCATCACAATGGACATGAACAAAATAGCACAAATGAGCTGCAATCCTGCCGTGGGTGGGATTGCCAAAGGTCAGATTGTGCGCGAGATTGATGCACTAGGCGGACAGATGGGCTTGGTGACAGACGCCACCGCCATACAATTCCGCATGCTCAACCGCTCCAAAGGTCCTGCCATGTGGAGCCCACGAGCACAATGCGACCGCATTCGCTTCATCGCAGAATGGCGTCACCGCATCGAAAACACCGAAAACCTTGATGTGTGGCAAGACGAAGTAAGCGAACTCCTCGTTGAAAACGGCAGAATTGCTGGTTTGCGAACGATTTGGGGCGCGGAGTTTCGTGCAGGTGCAGTTGTCATCACAGCGGGCACCTTCCTCAATGGTTTGATGCACATCGGCAAGAAGATGGTACCAGGTGGTCGCTGCGCCGAACCTGCTTCAACCTTCCTCACCACAGCACTCAACGAACTCGGCATCGAAAGCCTTCGAATGAAGACAGGTACTCCTGTACGCATCGACGCGCGTTCGGTACACTTCGATGAAATGGAATTGCAACCTGGTGAAAACGATTTTCACCGCTTCTCTTTCATTTCAGAGCATCGACCACTACCACAACTCAACTGCTGGACGTGCAACACCAATGCAGAAGTTCACCGCATCTTGCGCCAAGGACTCGAAGACTCTCCGCTTTATAATGGACAAATTCAATCTATCGGTCCAAGATATTGCCCATCCATCGAAACAAAACTGGTAACGTTTGAGGGTCGCGATTCGCATCCGCTGTTCTTAGAGCCCGAAGGTTTGGACACTAACGAGCTTTACTTAAATGGTTTCTCATCATCTCTTCCGATGAATGTGCAAATCGAAGCGCTCAAACAAATGCCCTGTTTCCGCGATGTGAAAGTATATCGCCCTGGTTACGCCATCGAATACGACTTTTTCCCTCCCACACAACTCCACCACTCGTTGGAATCGAAGAAAGTGGAAGGTCTCTTCTTTGCCGGACAAGTGAACGGCACCACTGGATACGAAGAAGCAGGTGGACAAGGCATCGTGGCTGGTATTAATGCTGCACTCTCTTGCAACGGCAACGAACGCTTCACCCTCGGACGCGATGAAGCCTATATTGGCGTTCTCATCGATGATTTGGTCACGAAAGGTGTGGACGAACCCTATCGCATGTTTACTTCTCGTGCAGAATATCGCATTTTGCTCCGACAAGACAATGCCGATGTGCGCCTCACACCCTACGCAGAGCGTTTCGGCATCGCCACTCGCGAACGTTTGGAACGATTCCATCACAAACAAGCCACAATCGCAGGTATGATAGAAGCCGCCAAATCTGGCAATCTCAAACCAAGCGAGGTGAATGCACTTTTGGAAAGCCACGGTTCACAGCCGCTCAATCACGGAGCAAAATTGTTTGAACTCATCGCACGTCCAGAATTAAAAGTGGAAGACTTCTCGAGCCTCCAAGACATTCCTGCCGTAGCAAGCTTCTTTGCACCGCTTTCCTCCGACAATGTGGATCGAGAAGAGACGATGGAAGCGACAGAAATCCTCATTAAATACGATGGCTATATTGCTCGCGAACGAGCACTGGCAGACAAAATGCAACGTCTCGAAGACATCCGCATCCGCGATCGCTTCGACTACAACTCCCTCACACAACTATCCACAGAAGCTCGCCAGAAATTGACAGCGGTGAATCCAGAGACTTTGGCACAGGCCTCTCGCATCCCAGGCGTTTCTCCCTCCGATATTTCCGTCCTCCTCGTGCTACTAGGAAGATAAAACTTTGCATCATTTATTATAGAATCAACCGTTTACGCCACATAGTTTTAGTTTCACTCTAAGTAGCGCCATCATAAAGGAACAGAAAATCGATGGAATCGCGTTTTTCAGCGCAGATCATCGCAAAACACCTGCGTTCCACGTGAAACAAAACAACGTCACCTGGCGAATTATCAAACACTTATGAATACAGAATTGTTACTCTCTCATCTGAGAAACATCCCCGATTTCCCCAAACCCGGCATTCAATTCAAAGACGTTTCCACCCTTTTCCTCGAGCCTGCGTGTTTGAATGAAATCCTTGACGAATTAGTGCACCTTTATAAAGACAAAGGCATTACCAAAGTTGTCGGCATCGAAAGCCGCGGTTTTGTGATGGGCGCTATTTTAGCACAACGTCTTGGCGTCGGGTTCGTGATGTGCCGCAAGATTGGCAAGCTCCCAGGAGAGACACGCAAGCAGAGTTATCTCAAAGAATACGGAGAAGATGTGATAGAAATCCACACCGATGCGATTTCATCGGAAGACGTCGTACTCATCCACGACGATTTGCTCGCCACTGGTGGTTCTATGAAGGCCGCCATCGACTTGGTGGATTCTTTTGGCGCAAAAAAAATCTACGTCAACTTCCTCATCGAGCTCCGCATGGAAGGACTAAAAGGAAAAGAATTCCTCGGAAACAAGGCAGAAATAACCGCTTTGCTCACACTCAACGAGTAATTACCTCTCGTTGCAAAGGCATTGTTTTCCTTATTTCACCCACAAAGGCGACCTCCTTCCCTGGACATTCACGTAACTCCAAGGACGAGGTCGCCTTTTCTTAGCACCACAACACCATGAACAAGGCAGAACAAGAAGCGCTTCAGCAAAAACTCAAAGGTATTGTTTCAAATCTTCCCGAGAAGCCGGGGAGCTATCAATACTACGACGAGGAAGACACCATCATATATGTGGGCAAAGCAAAAAATCTCAAGCGCCGTGTGGCTTCCTACTTCAATAAGGACCAAAATCGCAAAACGAGTATCTTGGTATCAAAGATTCGCAACATCACCTACACCGTGGTGAATACGGAAGAAGATGCCTTGTTGTTGGAGAATGCGCTCATCAAACAATACAAACCGCGCTACAACGTCCTACTCAAAGACGATAAGACCTACCCCTCCATCGCGATCTCCCACGAATATCTCCCTCGCATCTTCAAGACACGACACCGCGAACGTAGAGGGGCCACCTATTTTGGTCCCTATAGCCACCTGCCCACAATGTATGCCTTATTAGATTTGTGTCAAAAGCTCTACAAACCGCGTCCGTGCCATCAACCAATGACGGAAGTGGGGGTTAAAACAGGGAAATATGAGCTCTGTCTCAATTACCACATCCATAAATGTGAGGGAGCATGCGTGGGTAAGCAGACCCACGAAGAATATATGCGCAACATCGAGGCTTGTCGAGAGATTCTCAAAGGAAACACCCGTGCTGTAGCCCAGCATCTTCGCGATGAAATGGCGCGACTTTCTGAAGAAATGCGTTTTGAAGAAGCGGCTATATTGAAACGAAAGTATGATTTAATCGAAAACTTTCGTGCTAAATCAGAAGTTGTGTCGCAGATCAGCTACGATATCGATGTTTTCTCCATCGAAAGCGACGAGAAATTGGCTTATATCAACTTTCTCCACGTCGTCAATGGCGCCATCACCCAATCTTTCACCTTCGAGTTTAAGAAAAAACTCGATGAAAGCGATGAAGACCTCCTTGCCCTTGGCATTGTGGAGATGCGCGAACGCTTCGAATCAAAGTCCAAAGAGATTGTGTTGCCCTTCTTGGTGGAACTGCCCGATGACTACGCCAAACTAGTCGTGCCGCAACAAGGAGGAAAGAAAACCCTCCTCGATCTTTCGCGCCAGAACGTCAAACAATACAAGTTTGACCGCCTAAAACAAGCCGAAAAACTCAATCCCGAGCAAAAGCAAGTGCGATTGATGAAGGAAATACAAACACAACTGGGACTACCTTCCCTCCCTCTCCGCATCGAAATCTTCGACAACTCCAACATTTCTGGTACTGATGCTGTCGCCGGTTGCGTGGTATTCGACAAACTCAAACCAGCGAAGAAGGAATATCGCAAATTCCATATTAAGACTGTGGAAGGTCCAGACGACTACGCCTCGATGCGCGAAGTCGTGCATCGGCGATATGCTCGTCTGAAAGAGGAAGACGGCACTATGCCCAACCTCATCATTGCCGATGGTGGGCGCGGACAAATGGAAGCTATTCGCGGTGAAATCGAAGCGCTCGGACTAAATATCCCCGTAGCAGGTCTGGTGAAAGACCATCGCCATCGCACCCGCGAACTACTCTTTGGCAATCCTCCGGTGTCAGTGGGCGTGCAACTCGACAGTTACCTCTTCAAGGTGCTCACGCAGATGCAAGACGAAGTGCACCGTTTCGCCATCACCTTCCATCGCCAACAGCGCAGCAAACGACAAACCGCCTCTGCTCTAGACAACATCCCAGGAATAGGCGAAAAAACCAAGCAAACCCTCATACAACACTTCGGCAGTGTGAAACAAATCCTCGCGACAACAGTGGAACAATTTCAAGAAGTGTTGGGAGAGAAGCGCGGTGCAAAGCTCTTTGAAGCCCTACATCCCACTCCTACGAGCGAGAAAGAAGTCTAAACTCCCTCCATTAAAAGATAATATCTTAAGTAGTACTAGATATAATCGGAAGAAAAACGTAACTTTGCAACTATGAGAGTTGTTATACAGCGTGTCAAACACGCACAAGTTAGTATCGATGCCCAAGAATACAGCCACATCGAGCAAGGTCTCCTCGTGCTGCTTGGCATCACGCACGACGACACAGCATCCGATGCCGAATGGCTCGTGCAGAAAATCCTCAAAATGCGCATCTTTGACGATGAAGCAGGGGTAATGAATCGTTCCGTCGTGGACATCCAAGGAGAAGTGATGGTGGTGAGTCAGTTCACCCTCATGGCAGCAACGCAGAAGGGCAACCGCCCCAGCTACATCCGTGCCGCTCGTCCAGAGCATGCCGAGCCCCTCTACCAGTATTTTGTGGAAAATCTCAGTCTGGGCTTGCAACGACCCATTGCCACCGGAGAGTTCGGCGCAGACATGCAAGTATCCCTCCTCAACGATGGTCCTGTCACAATCCTCATGGACACACATAACAAGGAATAAATTCCCCCATTTGCTTCCATATAATCATCCATACACCCATAACATACTATCACTATGTCTGAACATCACTGCGAATGTGGTCACGAACACCACGATCACGAACATGATTGCTGCTGCCAACACGAAGGGCACGAACAGCACAACAACGACTGTCAATGCGGTCACTCCCATCATGACGATGATAACCAGTACGAACAAGCCTTTTCAAAATACGAGCTCCATCTTAGCGACGAGAAGGTGAGCAGCACTGTACGCGAAATCATCTCACAAAACCGCGAGAAATATAACACCCCCGAAGTGCTGCACACCCTCCTCTCCACGGTGGAACTCACCACCCTCACCGTGACAGACTCACACGAGAGCGTATTCAATTTCACAGAGAGCGTCAACCGTTGGAGCGACCAACATCCTGACCTTCCACCTTTGGCAACCATCTGCGTATACCCCAATTTTGCTGCTACGGTAAGCCAAAATCTCCAAGCCGATAACGTCAAAGTGGCTTGCGTGAGCGGTGGTTTCCCCGCCTCTCAAACCTTCCTCGAAGTGAAAACTGTGGAGACTGCACTTGCACTTGCTGATGGTGCCGATGAAATCGACATGGTGCTTTCTGTAGGTGCCTTCTTGAGTGGTGACTACGAAACTTGCGCCGACGAAATTGCAGAGCTCAAGTCAGTGTGCGGTGACCACCCTCTCAAGGTTATCCTCGAGACTGGCGAACTCAAAACTGCTGAACTGATCAAAAAAGCATCCATCCTCTCCATGTATGCCGGTGCTGACTTCATCAAGACTTCCACAGGGAAAGTCGCTGTTGCCGCTACTCCAGAAGCTGCTTTGGTAATGTGCTCTGCTATCTTGGAATACAAGGAACAAACTGGTCGTCTTGTAGGCTTCAAAGCCGCTGGTGGCATCAAGACCGTAGATGAAGCCATCGATTTCTACACCATCGTGGCAGAGACCCTTGGCGAAGACTACATCAAGCAAGGTCTTTTCCGCATCGGCACCAGCCGTTTGGCAAATCTCCTCGCTTCTGCTATCGTGGGCGAAGACATCGCGCCTTTCAGCAGCAAGGCGGTCAATTACTAAAAATCGCAACCTTGTGAGTGTTCTTCTCCACAGCACTGCTCGTTTTTACAACGCAATCTGAAAGCTGCGAAACTCGCAACAAACGAAAGGTCGACAATCGCAAATTTCCACGAGCAAGCAAGTAAGACAACTTCAAGACCTCTGCCCCACTCTTTCACGGCAAAATCCTAACATTTGCGCGCACACTTCTCATTTCTGAGAGATGTGCGCGCATTTTTTGTCTCATATTGCCGATTTCACCGGAAAAACGGAAATCCACCTCTTATTGTAGAATTTTACTTTGTCTTTTTATTTCGCGAATTCTAGTAAAACCTATCAACTTTGATAGTGAGGTAAGACCAATGGTCTCAGAAAGTCATATCCTTTTGACAATTAGCATACTAAGATAACTCCAAGAAAATCTAGTGTACGTAAAAAGACGGGAAAAACAACACACGGAACAACAGCATATAAACACATCACAGTTCCGTAATTATCTCACTTCCCACTATTCGGTCATGAAAAATGCTGAAAATGGTAGACTTATCTATGACAACAAGCGTTGCTCCTACCCTCCTTCATTTCTCGCTGCCGCAAGAGGAACATCAGCCCCACAAAAAACATGCTGCCCTATTTGCAAGATATTAAACCCCAACCCATGTGATTCATTCTTCAGTGCCGTGAAAAATTTCCTCAAACTGTCACTGTTAATAGACCTTACACGACAGCAGAATCATGCTGAATTGCCATCCCTCGCGCGCGCGTAACAGAGAAACATAACTTTTTGCTTTCACAACCTTCACAGTTTTCTTTGTAATCGTCTGACAGACTGAATTGTAAGCCCTTTTTATAACATTCGTTTAGGTTCAGACAACTCAAACACCTCCAAAAACACAGAAAAACCAGCTAACGCGCTTCAAAACATCACCAAAAATCACGCAAAAAATGTCCGAGCTTTTTCCAAAAACGTGGGAGAATTCTCAAAAAACGTGGGAGATTTTTTGAAAAAACTCCCACGTTTTTTCTGTTCTGTCGGAGTTCTTAAGGGAAGACTCAAAAACATCACAACATCGGCACAAGAAACCTCGTCTACAAACTCAATATTTTCCGAAAATCCGCTTAGACAACAACTACCATAGCTACGAGAATAAACCCTTTACCCACCATTGCGAATAAACGCTGTACGAAGAACCACGCTTATCCTCTATCCAAAAGGAAAGAAAAGGCGAAAAAAAACACATTTCTCAACAAAGAAAATCAGTCCAAAACAACAGATTATTCGCAGAAACCCTACCCCGACGATCAAACGTCACAAAAAGTAGGGGCAAAAACCCACATATCACACTTGCACACAATGCATTACACGGATTTCTGTGAAGGTTGTGAAAGCAAAAAGAGCGAAATTGCAGTATGTGCGCGCACGCGTGCGCGCGAGAAGCAGAAAATGAGGTATCGGAAAAGTGAGTCAATCATGGGTCCAGATTGGCGATATAAAACGAAGCAACTTAGCGCAAATTTTAGCAAAAGACTAGAGAAAACAGCATAAAGGAGAGAAGAAAGCGCGGATTTCGAGCCAACGAGACAGAAATCTGAAAATAATTTGGTATATTTGCAGGCTGATAAGTGTACCTTGGCGAAGACTCTAGACACGAAAGAGGTGTTTTACGATGTCGACGAGCAACAAGTTCATCCTTATCACCCCCTCAGTGGAAATCAATAACAATAAAATAAACCTCAATTCAAATGCAAAACAAAGGATTTGTCAAAGTAATCGCCGTATTGCTTGCCCTTATCTGCGTCTACTATTTGAGTTTCAGCTTCGTAACTAACCATTACGAGAAGAAAGCTGAAGCGATGGGCGTAGAAGCTGGCAAAGCATACCTCGACTCTTTACGTCAAAGCGACGAGGGTGTATGGCTGGGACAAAGTTACAAGAAGTGCGAAGCACTCCAAATCGGCTTAGGTCTCGACCTCAAAGGCGGTATGAACGTGATTCTCGAAGTGTCGGTGCCCGACGTGGTGAAAAACCTCGCTGGCAGTGGTGCTGAAGACCCCAAAGTGAAGAAGATTCTTGCTGAAGCACAAGCTGAAGCTGCTAAGTCTTCAGACAACTTCCTCGATGTCTTCGTGAGCAAGTACCAAAAGGAAGTAGGTGCCAACCAACTCGGCGGTCTCTTCTCTCTTCGTCTTAAAGACGATGGTATCACACCTAGCAGCACAGACGCACAAGTGAAGGCTGCACTCGAGAAGGAAATTAAGGCTGCAGTGAGCAACTCTTATCAAGTGGTACAACAACGTATCGACCGCTTCGGTGTGGCTCAGCCCAACATCCAAATCCTTGAGGGCCGTGGTCAAATGGGTCAAATCATGGTAGAAATGCCTGGTATCAAGGAACCCGAGCGCGTGCGTAAGCTCCTCCAAGGTAGTGCAAACCTCGAATTCTGGGAAACCTACACCCTTGGCGAAGTGCAAGGTGCTCTCCAAGCCCTCGACACTCGTTTGGCTCAAATCAACTCTGGCAAAACTTCTACAGACTCTACGAAAGTAGACAGCACAAAAGCCGACACTAAGCCTACTGACACTAAGGTGAAAGATGCTTTGGCGTCACTCAAGGGCAGCAACGCCCAAGACAAAATGGTTGATGGTATCGGTAAGGAAAATGCTGCTCGCGCACAAGCGCTCAAGCAACACCCCCTCCTCGCTGTTATGCAACTTGGTAATCCTAAATCTGCAATCGTAGGTTATGTGCGCGCCACAGACACTGCTGCAGTCAACAAGGCTATCCATTCAGAGGTGGCAAAGGAAATCCTTCCTGCTGACCTCAATCTTGCTTGGAGCGTAAACGCAGAAAAGGGCGTTTATGAACTCTATGCGCTTCGTCGCAACAATGGCGGTGCTGTACTTGCTGGTGAAGTAGTAGAAAACGCAAAGGACGACTTCAACCAATACCACAAGCCAATGGTTTCCATGACCATGACACCGGAAGGTGCTCGCGAATGGGCTATTGTGACTCGCAACAACCTCAAGAAACCTGTGGCTATCGTGCTTGATGGTGTGGTGTATAGCGCACCTGTAATCGAAAATGAAATCAACGGTGGTCAGTCACAAATCAGCGGTAATTTCACTACTCAACAAACCCAAGACTTGGCGAACGTGCTCAAGAGTGGTAAGATGCCTGCTCCCACCAACATTGTACAAGAAGAAACTGTTGGACCAAGCCTCGGTGCTGCGTCTATCCAAGCTGGTTTCACCGCCTGCGTAGTGGCATTCGTGCTCTTGATGGTCTTCATGTGCGCTTTCTATGGCGTGATCCCTGGCATGGTCGCTAACATGGCGCTCATCCTCAACTTCTTCTTCACCTTTGGTGTGCTCACCTCCTTCCAAGCTGCACTCACACTCAGCGGACTCGCGGGTATGGTGCTCTCACTCGGTATGGCGGTGGACGCTAACGTATTGATTTACGAACGTACGAAGGAAGAACTCCGTGCAGGTAAGAACATCAAACAAGCTCTTGCGGATGGTTACGGCAACGCATTCTCTGCGATTTTCGACTCTAACCTCACGTCTATCATCACTGCGATTATCCTCTACAACTTCGGTACAGGTCCTATCCGTGGCTTTGCTTTGACACTCGCCATCGGTATCGTAGCCTCATTCTTCACCGCTGTTTGGCTCACTCGCATTGCTTACGAACACTTCCTTGACAAAGACAAGTGGCTCAATCTCACCTTCACAACAGGTCTCTCTAAGAAGTTCCTCACCAACACCAATTTCGGTTTCATGAAGATGGCTTCTAAGACGAACATCCTCGTGGCTATCCTCGTGCTGGGAGGTGCTGTGTCATTGGCAACTCGTGGTCTCCAACGTGGTATTGACTTCACTGGTGGTCGCAACTACGTAGTGGAATTTGAACAGAAGGCAAATCCCGAACAAGTGAAGAAGGCAGTAGAAGACGAAATTGCCAAGACAGGTCAAACAGGTACGGTAGGTGTTCTCTCTATCGTAACCACCCAGAACCCTGCTCTCCGCATTTCAACTTCTTACAAGATTGACCAAAACGATGAAAAGGTAGACCAAGAAGTAGAACAACTCATCTGGCGCGCGCTCCACAACAACAAGTTGGTGAATGCAGACTACGCAACCTTCAAGGATCGCGACAACCGCAAGGGTGGTTCTATCATCTCTGCACAGAAGGTTGGTCCTAGCGTAGCAGCAGACCTCACTCGTGGTGCTATCATCAGTGTGATTCTCTCGCTCATCGCCATCTTCATCTACATCCTCTTCCGCTTCCGCAGCGTGGCGTTCTCAGTGGGTGCAATCGTGGCTTTGGCAGTGGATACCTTCATCATCATCGGCATCTACTCAGTGTGCTGGGGCTTCTTGCCCTTCTCATTGGAAGTAGACCAGACGTTCATCGGTGCTATCCTCACGGTGATTGGTTATTCGATCAACGACAAGGTGGTAGTCTTCGACCGTATCCGTGAAAACATCGGTCTCTACCCCACTCGCGACCCCGAACGTCTCTTCAATGACTCCATCAACAACACGCTCACGCGTACGATTATGACCTCATTCACTACCCTCTTGGTGCTCCTCTGCATCTTCTTCCTCGGTGGTGACGCGATTCGCTCATTCTCGTTTGCTATGATTCTCGGTGTTGTAGTAGGTACTCTTTCTTCTATCTTCATGGCTGCACCTATCGCTTACAAGATCTATGGTCGCCGTCAAGCAAAAAAGGCTGCTAAGGCATAATACCTCAAAGATTTTCCCCAGTGTCCACAGTGCAATCACTGAGGAAAGCCTAATCCAAATATCATCTCCCACTCCTCTTCATGAGGGGTGGGAGATTTTTTATATCCCATCGCAGCTGCGCATCACCTCTTGCAGCTGGTTTAATAACAGCAACGCATGTTCCACATTCTTCTATCGCTCGACGAAGCTCCCTCAACAAGAAATTCTCCATCGAAGTAGGTGGACCTCCCTGCGAAGCACGCAGCGCGTTCAACAAGGCCGTAGCCACTTCTCCATCTTAGCCCTAAAAAGGAGAATGAGGTGTAATGTTAAAAAGAGAATTATAGTGTGGCAGTCCCCACTTAATTTGTAATTTTGCAGCAAATTACCCTCATTCTACCCTTTTCTCTGCAAGAAGAGGGGTAAACCCTGCATACCGTCTCACAATGAGTAAGCGAAAACCACGTAACAACGGACGTTTTAGATACGTCACCGCCGGCATCAGCACCACCTTAGTGTTGATTCTCGTGGGCACAGTTGTATTCTTCGGCACGATGGCAGACAATCTTAGTCGCGCCTTGCGTGAGAACTTCACCGTCGAGGTGCTGCTCTCCGACAGCCTCAACCATGAACAAGCCTATGATCTTCAAACGACGCTCAAGCAACAGCCCTACACGCGCGGCATTTCCTACATTTCTAAGGAAAAGGCGACAAAGTTGCAGAGCGAGGCTTTGAACATCGACCCCAACGAATTCTTGGGTTATAGCCCCATCCCCGCCTCTTTTGAACTACAGCTCAAAGCGGAATACGCCGACACTGACTCACTCAAAAAGTTTATGCCTAAGTTGCAAGCCGACGAACGCGTGGTGGACGTGGTGTATCCCGAAGATTTGATGCAAAACATCAACAGCAACATCAACAAGGTGAGCATCGTGCTCCTCGTGGTGGCTGCTTTGCTAGGCTTTGTGAGCCTTGCGCTCATCAACAACACCCTGCGCATGAACATTGCCAAGCGTCGACACTCTATCCAAATTATGAAGCTCGTGGGCGCAAAATGGAGTTTCATCCGTCGTCCTTTCTTGTGGCAAGCCTTCAACATCGGCTTTTGGGCTGGACTCGTGGCTGACGCTGTGCTCTATGGTGGCATGTATGGTTTGATGACTTGGGACAAAGAGATTTCTACCCTCATCACTCCCACGGTGATGTTGGTGACTTTGGTGAGCGTACCTTTGATTGGTGTGATTCTCACCGTCATCAGTGCCTTCTTCTCCGTGAACAAGCACTTGGGCATGAGTCGTCATGAGGCTTATCTCTATTAGAATTCTACAAAGACTGCACACTGCAACCCCTATCCTCCAACGAGATTTTCCTCCGCTCCTGATCAGGGGCTGAATTTCTTAGCTAGATTCAACCTATTAGTCCAAGACTCTGCGCGCTTCTTGCGAGGTCTGCGCTCTGTCATTGACCATTTTTTCATTCTCTACAACTCTGCTAAATTCTGCGCCATGCAAAAGAAACAGCAATTCGCATTTTCAGCCATCAATTTCTATCTTTTGGCTGTTGCCATCGTCACCGTGCTCATCGGTTTTGTGTTGATGAGCGGAAAAGGTAGCACTGACACACAATTTAATCCCGCTATCTTTGACAACACGCGCACTGTCGTAGCTCCCATCATCTGCTTTTTGGGTTATCTCTTCATGATTGTTGCCATCCTCTATCGTCCAAAGGCGAAGAACGAGGCGGAAAATCCTCAACAAGCTCAGACCACAAACGACACACAAGCGGAAGTTGTGGTGACCCTCGAGACAGACGCTCCCCTCCAAACCACTTCTTGCGCTACAACCTCTGCTGAAGCATGAATCTCCTAGACCTCATTATCATCTCGATTGTCGAAGGACTCACTGAGTTTCTCCCCGTTAGTTCTACAGGACACATGATGATTGCAGAAGGGTTGTTGGGCGTCGAAATGACGACTTTCGTGAAATCCTTTACTGTCATCATTCAGTTGGGCGCTATCCTGGCTGTAGTGGTGCTCTATTGGCGCAAGTTTTTCTATCCATCGGCTGATGCCTTGGGAAAACAAACGTCAGCAGAAGGAGCTTCTGTCCAAGCCTCACAAGACACATCACGATTTGGGCAATGGTGGTCGCGCATTTGGCGCTTTTACCTCAAACTCATCGTAGGCGTATTGCCTGCAGTGGTGGTAGGATTGACGCTGAAAGACGTTATAGATCAAAACCTAGAGAGTGTAACCATGGTAGCTGTGATGCTCATCATTGGTGGCGTGTTCATGCTTTTCTGCGATCAGCTCTTTGCCCCCAAAGACAAAGCCGCAGTAGAAGCCCTTTCGCACACACCCGTGACCTATCGTCGCGCTTTCATGATTGGACTTTATCAGTGCATTGCAGCGGTGCTTCCTGGCACTTCTCGCTCCATGGCTACCATCGTGGGCGGTATGCAACAAAAGCTCACACGCAAGATGGCAGCGGAGTTCTCCTTCTTCCTCGCCGTTCCAACTATGTTTGGGGCTGCTGTGAAGGAAGTCTACGACCTCATGAAACATGGGGCAGACATCACCCTCGCAGATGGCACGGTACAACACCTCACAGGCACGCAAGTGCTCACGGCGGACGGCAACCTCACCACACTCCTTTTGGGCAGTCTCATCGCCTTTGTAGTGGCACTTATGGCAGTGAAATACTTCATCCACTACATTGCGCGCTATGGTTTCCGTGCTTTCGGATGGTATCGCATCGTAGTTGGCGCAGTGATTTTGGCTTTGCCCCTCTGCGGAGTTAAACTCCAGACTGAAAACGAAAGCAAAACAGCAACTCCTCACGCGGAGTCTGCTGCACAAAGTCGCACTAACATTCATTCTCAGCGCACTATCTCTACGTCTCAGCGCACAATAACAGCAACGCAACGCCCTGCATGAACTTTTTAACTGGACAAATCCTGACCTTCGATAAGCCACTCGGGCTGACTTCTTTTCAACTGGTGGCAAAAGTGCGCTGGTTGCTCACGCGCGCCATGGGTGGAGTGAAAATTAAAGTGGGACATGCGGGCACTCTCGATCCACTTGCCTCTGGCGTGATGGTGGTGTGCACAGGACGTGCCACCAAACAAATCGACACGTTGCAAGCTGGCGTGAAAGAATATATCGCTACCCTTCGCTTGGGAGCTACCACCCCCAGCTTTGACTTGGAGCATCCCGTAGACCACACCTACGCCACTTGCCACATCGACCACCAATTAGTGGAAACCCAACTCAAGAAGTTCATCGGTGACATTTGGCAAACTCCTCCTGCTTTCTCCGCCGTTAAGGTAGATGGCAAGCGCGCTTACGATTTGGCTCGCAAAGGAAAGGAAGTGGAACTCAAACCGAAGCTCTTGCGCATCGACGAACTTGAACTCCTGGATTGTGCCTTGGCAGGTGCAGAAAAGTTCTTGACCATCCGTGTGGTCTGCTCCAAAGGCACTTACATCCGTGCATTGGCACGCGACATCGGTGAAGCCCTCGGCAGTGGTGCTCATCTCACCTCGCTTCGACGCACTCGCGTGGGCGACTTCCGCGTGGAAGACTGCATGCAACTCGACGATTTCGAAGGTTGGCTAGCACAGCAAACCATTGAAACCGAACTTCCTCAATAAAATTCTTCATCTAGAAGTGCACCCACTGCCTACAGCAATGACGAGAGTGCCGCACTTCTCATACCCCCAATTATATCTCACTTATGAAACTGTCTCAATTCAAGTATAAGCTCCCTCAAGAGAAGATTGCAGAATACCCTGCTCCCCATCGCGATGACTGCCGTATGCTGGTGCTCCATCGCAAAACGGGGGAAATTGAACACCGTGAGTTCAAAGATTTCTTGGAGTATTTCGATGAAGAAGATGTCTTCGTGTTCAACGACACCAAGGTCTTCCCTGCTCGCCTCTATGGCAACAAGGAGAAGACGGGTGCCCGCATCGAAGTGTTTCTCCTACGCGAACTCAACCGCGACCTTCGTCTTTGGGATGTTCTTGTAGACCCTGCGCGTAAAATCCGTATTGGCAACAAGCTCTACTTTGGAGAAGATAACTCCATCGTGGCTGAAGTCATCGACAACACCACAAGCCGCGGCCGCACCTTGCGATTCCTCTACGATGGTGATCACGATGAGTTCCGTCAACAACTTTATGCACTTGGCGAAGCTCCCATTCCTCATGAAATCATCAAGCGTCCTTCTGAACCCGAAGACTTGGAACGTTTCCAATGTATCTTCGCCAAACACGAAGGTGCGGTCACCGCTCCCACTGCAGGTTTGCACTTCAGCAAGAACATGATGAAGCGCATGGAGATTAAGGGCATCGAATCTGCTTTCATCACCCTCCACTGTGGCTTGGGCAACTTCACACAAACTGACGTGGAAGATCTCACCAAACACAAGATGTACAGCGAGCAAATGTTCGTGCGCAAGGAGTGCTGCGAGATGGTCAATACCGCAAAGGAGAAGGGACGCAAGATTTGCGCCGTAGGAACTACCGTGCAGCGTGCCCTTGAAGCTAGTGTGAGCACAGAAGGTCGCATCAAAGAATTTGAAGGCTGGACGAGCAAGTTTATCTTCCCTCCCTACGATTTCTCGGTGGCTGACGCTATGTTCTCCAACTTCCACATGCCTGAGTCCACACTCCTCATGCTCACTGCAGCCTTTGGTGGCTACGAACACGTGATGAATGCCTACGAAGTGGCTTTGAAAGAAGGCTATCGCTTCGGCACATTCGGCGACGTAATGCTCATTGTTGATTAAAACCTCATCAGTTTCTATGCACATACACATCGCCTTTGGTGCCAACCTTGGCGACCGCGAGGAGAACATTCACCAAGCTGTGCAACTGATGTCGCAGCAAGTGGGACCCCTTGTCCGCTGTTCCTCACTCATCGAAACAGCTCCCGTGGACATGCTCTCCGACAACGCCTTCCTCAACGCTGTTGCCATCTTCGACACAAAACTCTCTCCTGGACGCATTCTCCAAATTGCCAAACGTATCGAACGGCAACTCGGACGTGAGCGCAAGAGTGAAGGAGGGGAGCACTTTGATCGTCCCATCGACATCGATTTGTTGCAATATGGTGATCACCACATTCACAACCGCGATTTAGAACTTCCCCACCCTCGCTTGGCAGAACGCGACTTTGTGTTGCGTCCCCTTGTCGAAATTGACCCTGATGGCGAATACGCAGGCGAAGGTGGTGGAACCTTCCGCCAACTGCTCGATAAGCTCACCCCAGATTATCATTTGGCTTTCCCCACAGAGCCCTCACTCTCTGACCTAGACAGCATCAATCGTCTGTTACCACAGCTCACTCCAGGTAGAAAACTCGACTGGGCTTCGCTGGAACGCATCGTTCACCATCCCGATGTCCATCTCATCTTGGTGCACGCCAATCGTTCGGGCGAAATGCTGGTGGTGGGAATGGCTACGCTGTGCATGATGTACACTCCCACTGGCACAAAAGCCTATGTGGAGGACGTAGTAGTCGATGAATTGCATCGGGGCAAAGGCTTGGGGCGTCGCCTCATCCGCGCAGCCAAAGACCTCGCTGCTGAGCACCGCGCCATCACACTCCACCTCACCTCCCGACCAGAACGCGTGGCAGCCAATGCACTCTATGTGTCGGAAGGCTTTGAGCGCAGAGAAACCAACGTCTATTGCATTCGATTGTAAAAGAAAGGCGCAGCACACTCGCACGCTCTGTGTCTATTCAAGACACAACTGCAATGCTGACACCCATCAAAGTCCTCACCCTCATGTCCAACGTCAACGAAGCTCTCGACGATTACGTAGCGAGTCATACCTCTGCAGCGCACCCCTATCTCTATCAACTCTATCGCGCCACGCACACGCAGCTCATTCGTCCGCGTATGGCGAGTGGTCCACTCCAAGGACGTTTGCTCACCATGCTCTGCCAGATGCACCAACCTCAGACTGTTGTAGAGATTGGCACGTATTCTGGCTATTCTGCCCTGTCGATGGCAGCTGGTATGCCGCACGGAAGTGTGCTCCACACCTTTGAGATCAATGACGAACAAGAGGACTTCACACGCCCATGGCTAGAAAACTCCCCGTGGTCTTCCAACGTTGACATCCACTTCCACATCGGAGAAGTTGAAAAACTCCTCCCACCGCTCCATCTCACCATAGATTTAGCATTCATCGATGCCAACAAGCGCGACTATTGTGCTTATTTCGACCTTCTCTTCCCCATGATGCGAGTAGGAGGTTTCCTATTAGCCGACAACACCCTTTGGGATGGACATGTGGTAGAAGCCGAACGCAACGACGCACAAACCGAAGGCATTCGCGCCTTCAACGACAAGATGGCAGCTGATTCACGCGTGGAAACTCTCATTCTTCCCCTCCGCGATGGACTCTCCCTCATTCGCAAGGTGAGCGACTAACCAGCAGCGAATCGAATAGGACAAAGCACACGAGGCATTTCCCCATTGAGTGTACAAACATCACACACGCCATGCACGGTAATTGCGCTAAGGCTAAAACTTATCGCGTAGTATCCACTCGATTCTCTGCCATCGTTTCCCCTTCTTTCCATATACTATCAATCATATTCTCATGGAATCTACAAGACAACAAAAAATATCGCGACTGCTTCAGAAAGAGCTGAGCGAAATCTTCCTTTTACAAACAAAATCTATGGCAGGCACGCTCGTTTCGGTGAGCAAGTGCTACATCAGCCCCGACATGAGCATCTGCCGCGCCTATCTCAGCGTCTTCCCCTCGGAGCGCAGCGAAGAGATTGTGGCAAACATCAACGGCAATGTCCCAGCCATTCGATTTGAACTCGGCAAACGCGTGCGCCATCAGCTCCGCATCATCCCTGAACTCAAGTTCTTCGTAGACGATAGCTTGGACTATCTCGAAAACATCGACCGACTCTTGCAACAATAAGTTGCGCCGCTCGCTACCCATCGTAGGACAGCCGTAGGAAATCATCCGTACATCAAAGGCTAGAAACCAGTGCCACGCTGCTCTATAGCCAGCTTTTCAGCGCATCACAAGCGATTTCATCCATGTCACTCACCAACATCATTGCTCTCCGCTATCTCTTCTCCAAGAAGAGTCACAACGCCATCAACCTCATCTCGGCGATTGCCGTGGGGGGAATTGTAGTGGCGACAGCCGCCATGGTGTGCACGCTCAGCGTGTTCAATGGTTTTCGCGATCTCATCGGAAGTCTCTACACCACCTTCGACCCCCAGATTGTGGTAGTACCCTCTACGGGCAAATATGCACCAGAGGATGACATGGTGCTTCAGAAAGTGCAACTACACCCTGCCGTTGCCGCCAGCAGTGCCACGCTCGAACAGAATGCACTCATTCTCTTTCGCGGTCACCCTTTGGTGGTCTACATCAAAGGGGTCGACAAAAACTTTGAGAAAGTCACTGCCATCCGCTCCATCTTAGTCAATCCCAAGCGCAAACCTTTTGTCCTCTCCGCTGCCAGCGTGCAATATGGAGTGCTAGGTCAAGGACTAGCACAACAGATTGGCACACTCGATTTTGAGCAACTCCAGATTTGCGCCCCACGTGACGGCGAGCGCATCAATCTTGCCAACCCCATCGAGTCCTTTTCGGTGCAAGACCTTCACAGCAGTGGGATGGCGTTCAATGTGAATCAGCGAAAATATGACGAGAGCTACATTCTCACTTCCAAAACCTTTGCTGAAGATCTCTTTGAAAAGCCCGGTCAACTCTCGCGCCTCGAACTGAAGTTGAAACCTGACGCAGACCTCCAAGCTGTGAAGGAAGAGTTGCGCCACATTGTGGGCAATCGCTACAAGGTGCTCGACCGTATGGAGCAACAAGCCGACGTGTTCAACATCATGAACGTGGAGAAACTCATCGCTTATGTCTTTCTCACCTTCATTGTCCTCATTGCTTGTTTCAACATCATCTCTTCGCTCTCCATGCTCATCATAGAGAAACGCGATGATGCTGAGACCTTACGTCACCTAGGACTCTCTCACAGCCGAATCCGAGGAATTTTCGTCCGCGAAGGCATGTTCATCTCCACCCTCGGAGCCTTGCTTGGTTTAGCACTTGGCGGAGGACTCTGCTGGCTACAACAAGAATACGGGATTATCAAGTTTGGAAGCGGACAGAATTTCATCATTCCTGCCTATCCCGTCAGCGTGCATCTCACCGACATCGCCCTCATCTTGGCGACCGTCATCGGAGTGGGTTTCCTCTCAGTTTGGATACCTGTGCAGGTGCTCACCAAACGCTTGCTGCAATAATAGAAATCTCCCACAAAGTCACAGCAAGACATTGATAAGCAGAGATACTGCACCAATGCTGCACAGATTTCGCTCCATCAGCGTTCTATTTGACTCATCACACATCAACATATACATATCACACCTCAATATGTCTGAAAGAAAAGTACGCGTGCGCTTCGCACCCAGCCCCACAGGTCCTCTACACATCGGCGGCGTTCGCACCGCGCTCTACAACTATCTCTTCGCTCGCCAACATGGTGGCGACCTCGTATTCCGCATCGAAGACACCGACTCTGCGCGTTTTGTGCCAGGAGCTGAGGACTACATCATTGAATCTTTCAAATGGCTCGGCATCCAATTCGATGAAGGCGTGAGCTTCGGTGGCGACAAAGGTCCCTACCGTCAGAGTGAACGTCGAGAAATCTACAAGAAATACGTAGATCAACTCCTTGCTGAGGACAAGGCTTACATCGCTTTCGACTCTCCCGAAGACCTCAATGCAGCTCGCGAAGCCACAGCCAACTTCCAATATGATGCTTCCACACGTGGCAACATGTGCAATTCTCTCACCCTTTCTGCCGAAGAGGTGGAGCAACGCATTGCACGTGGCGACCAATATGTGGTACGTTTCAAAATCCAACCTGGCGAAGATGTACATGTAGACGACTTGATTCGCGGTGATGTGGTCATCAATTCCACGATTCTCGACGACAAAGTGCTCTACAAAAGCGCAGACCAGCTTCCCACCTATCACTTGGCGAACATCGTAGATGACCACTTGATGGACATCTCTCACGTGATTCGTGGTGAAGAGTGGTTACCTTCTGCTCCACTCCATGTGCTGCTCTATCGCGCTTTCGGATGGGAAGACACCATGCCCCGCTTTGCTCACCTTCCCCTTCTCTTGAAACCCACCGGCAATGGTAAGCTCTCTAAGCGTGATGGCGACAAATTGGGCTTCCCCGTCTTCCCTCTTGAGTGGCATGCTGCCGATGGCACAGTGAGCAGTGGCTATCGCGAAAGTGGTTATCTCCCACAAGCCGTGGTCAACTTCCTTGCCCTCCTCGGTTGGAACCCTGGTGATGATCAGGAAATCCTCTCTATGGACGAATTGATTGAGAAATTCGACCTCAGCAAGTGCTCCAAAGCAGGTGCTAAGTTTGACTACGTGAAGGGTTGGTGGTTCAATCGCGAGTATCTCCTCGCCGCTCCTGCCGAAACCCTCGCTCCTCAGTTGGTAGACATCCTTGCTCAGCACAACATCACTGCTTCTGCGGAGCAAGCGGCTGCTGTGATTGAGATGCTCAAGACCAAGAATATTGAGTATGTCGATGCACAAAGTGGACAAACCAAGAAGCGCAATGTGAGCTTTGTGGCTGATCTCTGGCCGCTCTGCGACTTCTGCTTCCTCGCTCCTACCACCTTCGACAAGGAAGATAAGTTCGTTCGTAAAAACTGGAAAGAGGACAGTGCAGCTGTCATGGCACAAGTGGCAGAACGTCTCGAAGCACTCAGTGATTTTTCTGCCGACAGTCAAAAGGCAGCCATCGATCCTTGGTGCGAAGCAGAAGGCGTAAAACCCTGGAATGCTTGGCGCGTAGCCCTCGTTGGCACTGGTAAAGGCCCCGATATGTACGAACTTTCAGCATTCCTTGGCAAAGAAGAAACGCTGCGCCGTCTGCGTTTTGCTATCGAACAATTGGGATAACACTGCATGTATAGCTTAGGTATTTATCTCTACGCCCTTCTTGTGCGCCTTGTGGCGGCCCTTGGTCACCGCAAGGCGCGCGCTATGGTGCGTGGACAGCGCGACACTTGGCGCATCCTCCGTGAGAAAATCGACCCTACTGCACGATATGTGTGGTTTCACGCCGCATCTTTGGGAGAGTTTGAACAAGGACTCCCCCTCATCGAACGCCTACGCCGTGAACAACCCTCGCGCAAGATTCTTCTCACCTTCTTTTCGCCTTCTGGCTATGAAGTACGCAAGGACTACAAAGGAGCTGACGTGGTGTGCTATCTTCCCTTCGACAGCCCCACCGCTGCAAGACGCTTCATCAAACTGGCACGCCCTGAGATGGCATTCTTCATTAAATATGAATTCTGGCGTAACTACATCGACGTCCTCTCCAAGAAGTCCATCCCCATCTACAGCGTGAGCAGCATTTTTCGCCCAGGGCAAATCTTTTTCCGCTGGTATGGTCGCAAATATGCCCGTTGTCTACGCCGCATCACGCACTTTTTCGTGCAGAATGAACGCTCTGTCGAACTCCTTCGCACCATCGGTGTGCAAGACAATGTGACCATCGTAGGAGACACGCGCTTCGATCGTGTCATCGACATCCGCAACAATGCCCGTCCTCTCCCACTTGTGGAACAATTCACGCGTGCAAAAGAGGACATCAACACAGCACCTTTCGTGCTTGTCGCTGGAAGTTCTTGGCAACCCGATGAGGATATACTCTTGGACTACGTCAATCGTCATCCCGACCTTCGTCTCGTCATTGCTCCTCACGTGGTGAACGATGCACACATTCAGGAAATCGAGCAGAAACTCACCACTCCTGCTCTACGTTATTCGCAAGCTACATTGGAAAATGTGGACGATTACCGCGTACTCATCATCGACGGTTACGGACTCCTCTCTTCCATCTATCGCTATGCCACAGTGGCTTATGTGGGTGGTGGCTTTGGTGTAGGCATCCACAACGTGCCCGAGGCAGCTGTCTACGGCATTCCTGTCATCATCGGTCCCAATCACCAACGATTTGCCGAAGCCATGGCACTCATCGCTAATGGAGGATGTAAAAGCATCGAGAACGCCGAGGATTTCTCCGTCATTATGGATGACTTCTTGGAAAATCCTGCGCACATCGCCCAAGCTGGAAGCGCAGCAGGCGACTACATTCACCAAAACGCTGGAGCTACCCCCGTGATTTATCAGCACGTCTTTGGCTAATCTCTAACGACTAACGTCTATCTTTAACGAGTGCTCCAAGCCAGGACTGTAGCGGCGAGCAAGAAGGGGCAGTGCTTCCTCTAGCGTCTAAGCTCTAACGTCTAACGTCTACACTCTAACGTCTACCCTCTAATGTCTAAAACCCTACAAGTTGCCATTCTCCTTGCCGGAGGTTCGGGTCATCGCTACGGAGCAGACTGTCCCAAACAGTTCGTTCGCATCGGAGAACGCACCGTCTTAGAGCATAGCCTTGCCGCTTTTGAGCAATCACCACACATAGATGCCGTAGTGGTCGTGTCGCATCCTCAGCATCTCGATGAGGTGCGTCAACTTCTTCCCCCATCTCAGCACCCCAAACTCCGTGCAGTGGTGGCAGGAGGGGCAGAGCGACAGGACTCTACCCTCAATGCACTGCGCGCACTGGAGCAAGTCACCGACCTACCCTTGGAGCAGCTCCGCATCCTCATCCACGATGCAGTGCGCCCTGCTGTGAGTCAAGCCGTGATTGCGCGCGTTTGCACTGCGCTCGACACACACGCTGCCGTCAATCTCGTAGTACCCGTGACAGACACCTTGTTGGAAATAGACAAAAACGGCACCACTGCAGCCATGCCTTCGCGCGCTCGTTTCCGCTGTGTGCAAACTCCTCAAGGGTTTCACGCAGCCACCCTCCAACACGCCTATGATGTTGCCCTCACCGATCCCAACTTTCAAGCTACAGACGATTGCGGTGTGGTGTTTCGCTATCTTCCCGATGTCGAAATTGCCTTGGTGGAAGGCGAACAAAGCAACATCAAACTCACCTATCCCGAAGACTACCACGTGCTGCACCATCTTCTCGTGAAATCCTAATCCAATCGCGAGCTACCCTCGGCAACACCACAGACACTCATCTGTAGTGATTCGCCCGTCTTCTTCCACTTCTCCTAAACTCTTGCTTCAATGAATCTCACCCCTCTCGTTCGTCGCTTCTTCGCCCACCGCGTGCGCACCATACAGTCCTATCCCGAACAAGGAGAAATGCTGCAACGCCAAGTGTTGGCACGCTTGATTCGTCAAGCTGCTCGCACCGCCTATGGCGAACGCTACGATTTCACTTCCATCACCTCCTACGAGAGTTTTGCACAGCGCGTACCACTCAACGACTATGAGAGTCTGAAAACCGACATCGACCGCATGCGCCACGGAGAGTCTAGCATCCTCTGGCCAGGAAAAGTGCGCTGGTATGCCAAATCTTCCGGCACCACGAACGACAAGAGCAAGTTTATCCCTGTCAGCAACCAAGGACTCCAACAACTGCACTATGCTGGTGGACGAGATTCAGTGGCACTCTATCTCCACAACAATCCCGAGAGTCGACTCTTCACGGGTAAATCGCTCATTCTTGGCGGTAGTCACCAACCCAACTACGACTCCACCACTTCGCGCGTGGGAGATTTGAGCGCGATTCTCAACGAAAATGCCTCACCCTTCGTGCGTCTCTTCCGTGTGCCCTCCAAGCGCGTGGCACTTTTGGAAGATTTTGAGCAAAAACGCGACCTCATTGCACAAGAAACCCTCCACGCCAACGTTACCTCTATAGCTGGTGTGCCTTCGTGGATGATGGCAGTGCTCATGCGCTTGATGGAGATTTCGGGTGCAAAAGACCTCACCGAGGTGTGGCCCAATCTAGAAGTTTTCTTCCACGGTGGAGTGGCTTTCACCCCCTACCGAGAACAATACCTGCGCCTCATCCCTTCCGACAAGATGCACTACATGGAAACCTACAATGCTTCGGAAGGATTCTTCGGACTCCAAACCGATTCTGCCGATAAGTCCATGGAGTTCATGCTCGACTACGACGTCTTCTACGAATTTATTCCTCTCGAAGAAGTTGGCAGCGACAATCCCACCATTCTCCCCATTTGGGAAGTGGAAGCAGGGCGCAACTATGCCCTCGTCATCTCCACCTCTTGTGGACTTTGGCGTTACCAAATCGGCGACACTGTGCGCTTCACCCAAGTGCGCCCCTGGAAATTCATCATCTCTGGTCGTACCAAGAGTTTCATCAATGCCTTTGGTGAAGAACTCATGGTGGACAATGCCGAACAAGGTCTCAAAGCTGCCTGCGAAGCCACAGGAGCAGAAGTGAGCGAATACACCGCAGCCCCAGTGTTTATGGATGCAGAAGGCAAATGCCGCCACCAGTGGGTCATCGAATTCCGTCGTGCTCCAGAGGATGTAGCGACTTTCGCACGCCATCTCGACCAAGCCTTGCAGCGCATCAATTCGGACTATGAGGCGAAACGCTACAAGGATATTACGCTACAAGAACTAGAAATCGTGCCTGCTCGCCCCAATCTCTTTAACGATTGGCTCAAGAGCCGCGGCAAACTCGGTGGACAACACAAAGTGCCCCGCCTGAGCAATACGCGCGACATCATAGAGCAGATCCTGGCTTTTAATGTTTAGCCGTCGCACATTAGGATAGAGTAAACACTTCGGATGGCAGCTACAGCCGAAATCGCGTGCCAGCACTCCTCTTCTCTGATTTTTCACCTTCAACATGCTCACCGCATGAAAAGATTCACCCTCTTTCTCCTCGCTCTCATCGGACTCACAAGTCTGATTGCTGCCTGCGCCAACCAAGGTGCTGGCCCTGATGGTGGCCCCTATGACGAGACTCCACCACGCATCGTGGGAATGACTGCCCCGGAGCGACTGCAAAACGGCAAGCGCACCAAGTTCTCTCTGGTCTTCAACGAGTTGATTAAGGTGGATAATCCCACGGAGAAAATCATCGTGTCGCCTCCGCAGATTGAAACGCCCGAGATTAAGGTGTCGGGACGTCGTATCACCGTGGAATTGCTCGACTCGATGCGACCCAACACCACCTACACGGTGGACTTCTCTGATGCCATCACCGACAACAATGAGGGAAATCCGCTCGGACAATACACCTACATTTTCTCCACAGGTCAGACCACCGACACCATGCAAATGTCGGGCTATGTGCTCAATGCCGAAGATCTCGAACCGGTCAAAGGCATCCTAGCAGGTCTCTACCAGCAGCACCATGACAGTGTCTTTGCACTACGCGCTTTCGACCGCGTGGCTCGCACCGATGCTTCGGGATTTTTCTCCATCAAAGGAGTAGCACCCGACAGAAACTATCGACTTTATGCCTTGCAAGATGCCGATGGTGACTTCCATTTCACGCAACCTAGTGAAATGGTGGGATTCCTCCACACCGATCTCCGCGCTGGTGCTTTCCGCGACACGCGCTATGACACGCTGTGGGTGGACTCTGTGCGCTACGACTCCATTCGCATCATACCCTACACGCACTTCACTCCCGATGATTTGGTGGTGCGTGCCTTCAAGATTGATGTCAATACGCGCCACTACCTCAAAGCGCAGCGCGATGTGCCGGAGTGGTTCACCACTTTCTTCACTGGACCTAGCCGCAAACGCCCTACCATCCAGGGCCTCAACTTCGATGCGCGTAAAGCCTTCGTGGTGAATGCTTCTGCCGGCAACGACACCCTCACTTATTGGTTGGCAGATACCACGCTATTGCGCCAAGACACCCTGCGATTTGCCTACACTTACGACAACTGGGACGACTCTCTGGCGCAGATGCTACCGAAGACCGACACCCTCGAACTCGTGCCTAAAACGACTTTTGCAAAGCGCGCTGCCAACGAAGCCAAGGAACTGGAGAAATGGAACAAGCAACGTGAAAAGCGTGAGAAGCGTGGAGATTTCTCTAAGTCACAACCACCAATGGTGGCTCTGCAACTTCGCGCAGACGTGAGCAGTTCTTTGGTGCCTAACCGCAACATCCTCATTCAGTTTGACCAACCTTTGCAGCGTTTCGACACTAAAAAGCTGCATCTCCGGCTGAAGAAGGACAGCACCTATCACGATGCACCATACGCGCTCGACACAGTGCCCAATAACATCTTGGCTTATCGACTGCGCGCAGAGTGGCGACCGGGACAAGAATATCAGTTGGTCATCGACTCAGCAGCCATGACCAGTCTGTATGGCCGCGTCAATCTCGCCACTGACAACAAGTTCTCGATTGCTAAACTCGAAGACTTCGGCACCGTGTTCCTTTCACTCTCTAATGCCCACGAATCTACGGTAGTGCAACTCCTGGGCAGCGATGGCAAACCCGTGGCACAAGCACCCACGAAAAATGGCCGTGCTGAGTTCTACTACGTGCAACCCGGTAAATACTACCTCCGCTGCTTCTTCGACCGCAATGGCGATGGAAAGTGGACCACGGGCAGTTGGTCACCACGTCGCGACCCAGAAGAGGTGTACTATTTCCCAAAAGAAATTGAGGTACGTGCCAACTGGGACTTGAATGAATCGTGGGATGTTACTGCCCTACGCTTAGACAAACAAAAACCAGACGCGCTTGTCAAGCAACGCAGCGACAAACAAAAGATTGACACTCACCAGCGCAACATCGAACGTTTGCGCCAACGTGGAGAATAATGGGTTAAGGTCACCCTCCTCTAGACTTCATCGTGATAGTTTAGGGGTTTATCCTCCTCCACTCCATTTACAGAAACCATAAATTCCCCTCGAAGCCGACAGAGAAGACCCACTTTTCTCTGAACTCTTCGAGGGGAATCTAATAAAATAGCCTATGAAACTCGTTATTGACGATAAAATCCCATTTATTCACGGACTAGCCGAACAGCTCGGCACGTGTGTTTATCGTCCAGGATCGGAGATTTCTCCTGCAGATGTGCAAGATGCCGATGCACTCATCGTACGCACGCGCACACATGCCAATGAAGCCCTGCTCAAAGGCAGTAAGGTGCAACTCGTAGTCACCGCCACCATCGGACACGATCACCTTGACAAAGAATATCTGGCGCAAGCCGGCATCGAATGGCACAACTGCCCAGGGTGCAATGCAGAGAGTGTGGCGCAATATGTCCGCAATAGTCTTTGGCGCGCCATGCTGGCTGGTCATCTTTCTGCCAATCCCCAAGACACCTGTGTGGGTATCGTGGGTGTAGGTCACGTGGGATCAGCCGTTTCACGCGCCCTCCGCGCCGAAGGATTTCGCACCCTCCACTGCGACCCTCCCAAAGGTGAACCTGCCACCCTGGCTGATCTAGCGCGCGAATGTCAAGTGATTACCCTGCACACTCCCCTCACCACCGAAGGAGAGCACGCCACCTTCCATTTGGCAAATGCCGAATTCTTCGCTTCCCTCCATCAATGCCGCGTGTTTATCAATGCTGCTCGTGGTGAGTGCACCGACACGCAAGCCCTTAAGGCAGCGATTCGCTCTGGAAAAGTGGCTTGTGCCGTCATCGACACTTGGGAAAACGAGCCCCATATTGACCGTGAACTCCTAGATCTAGCCTTCATTGCCACGCCACACATCGCAGGCTATAGCGCAGACGGCAAAGCCAACGGTACACGCATGAGTTTGCAACACATCATCGACCATTTCCGCCCCACCCCTTGTCCGCAACTCTCTGTGCAAGCTCCCACCCTTCCACAAGGTTTCGACTATGCACAAGAGGTCATATCGCAGCTCCCTGCTTCATTCTCCGCCTCCTATCCGTGGTTATCCCCCGAAATCACCGTTATTTTGCCCCACAACGCATCATCACAGTTGCAGCAGTATGATGCACTAGCCGACACCTTCCGCCTGCGCTCTGCGCCCAATTCTTTCGAATTCCAACGCGGACACTATCCGCTCCGAAGGGAATAGAACAGCGTCTTCCAGAATTTGGAGTGATAATAATGAGTTATCAAGAATCAACTACTTCCACTATTACTCCTTATCGGATGAACCTTTATAATTCTTGGAGTTAAGGAACACCTATTTCACAATCCCATTGTCCCAACTAGAGCGTATGTCTTTGATATTTCGTGCTTTGTTTTGACGTCCTTTGAAGAGTGACCATGAGCAAGAGACATAGAGCATGTTGCGAAATCCAAGATTGCCGATGATGTTTGTGCTAGGAAGCACCGAAGAAATTCGTTCTTGATGCATCGTCTTGCCACAGGAGAACGCATTGCGCAAGCCCAAAGACAATGAAACCTTGTGCCATTGATAGCCTAATTTCACATCAGACACTGCATATTTGTGCACAAGTATCGGACCTATGAGTTGCTCCGAAGCCGAACGATAGTATGCCGTCAGACTCCAAGCGCGCCAATAGGCAGTGAGCCCTGTCTGAAGATTGAAATAGCCGTTGCTGGTGCGTGGAGGATTAGAAAAAGAGGCAGATTGAGGAGCAGCAGAGGGGAGATAAATCGATTTATCCCAAGAGAATTTCGGTTCTACATATACATTGACTGCACGATTCCACAGGTCTTGCGAGAAGTAAAGTCCAAAATCTAAGTGGTGTGTGTTGATATGATTGTTAATACTGATCCAGAAATTTTCATCTCTCCATTGCACTTCTTGCTCGGCAATGCGCTGGTGAGCATATTCGTGGTTCACATAGGCAAAAGCCGTGGTGCTGGCACGCTGAAAACTGAGTGTGAGCGCGTTGATGTTGGTGCTGAATCCACGTAGACCTGCATTGCCTATGGAATATATGTTGGCATCGTCTTGATGAGGATAAGCCGAAAGTTCGGAGAGCGTAGGAAGCGTGGAGACTTGTTCGTAACGATAGTTGAGCGACCAAACATCATTAAAAACATAATCCAAGGACAGATTGGGCTGGAATGTCCAAAACACGTGTTGTTCTTGCGATTCACCAAAGTTCTCACGGCTACCTCCTAAGCCTAGTGCAAAATAGAGTTTATCCCAGTTGCCACTCCATTGCGCATAAGCAAAATGTGTGGCATCGTGAAAGCGAAACAATGCGTTGTTGGTGCCAAGATAACTGTTGCGCGTGAAAGAATTGGCGTGTTGATAACCCACATTTAACGTATGTCCATTGGCAAAGGTGTGTTGAAAGTCGGCTTCTCCGCGCCAACTGTATTTTTCGCCCTCTACATCATAAACATTATTGAGGAGAGATGTGCGCAGTCCACGTTTGTAGCGGTTGTTGATCCACGCACCAGCCGCAGAAAGTGTGAGTTTATCGGCTGGAGAAAGGTTTTCTTCGTAATAGGCACGGAGATGCGTACGATTTTCTTTGCTGTGTGTCAGCGTAAAAAGGTCGCTTGCGGCATCTCCCCACACACGCTCGTGCAGCGTGCGCTGTGGAAATCGCTCACTACTGAATCCGCCTTTCACATCGACAACTCGCTGCTTAGGAATTACTAAAGCATAAGTTAGCACGGCGTTATCGCTGCGGAAATCGTTGCCTACGTAACTTCCTGTTTTTGAGCGTTGACGAGAATGTCCGTCAGGATAGAAGAAATTCTGGTGACTTTCTGAGAAAGCCTTGGTCACGTCGTTAGCCTTGAAATTATATTGCAGACCTAGTGTAGCATTTCTGTGAAAATACTTAGCCCAAGCACCATCGTCGTTATAACTGGTGGTCAGTGCATTCATCGCATTTGCGCCAAAGGCATAGCCATGATTAACCAAATGCGTACGCACATCAACGACAGCTGCTACGTGGCTTCCATATTTAGAAGGAACAATAGTGGAGATTTCCACCTTCCCCACCATTTCTTGTGGCAACGTTTGCAAATTGTCAAGTGATGATTCAACACCATTGATGAGAACAATCACATTTCCCGAACTGGTCGTACTGATTATGTTTTTCTCAACTATATCAATCTTCACACCGGGTAAACGTAGCGCAGAGAGCAGGTCAAGCCCATTGGTTGTGTGCTGTCTTTGTAAGGAAGAAGGAAAGAGAATATAGCCACCTGTCTTTTTCACAATTCGTGCACTATTGACTACAGCCTCGTTGAGTTGCTGCACTTGCACGCTATCAGCTGGTGTTTGTGCTAGTCCACATAATGAGAAGAGGGAAAGTATCCCTAAGCCAAGTTTTTTATTCATAAGATTTGCGTTGATGTTGGGAAATATCATTGTTTAGAACAGTACTTACAGGCTTAATAACTGGGATTTCCCCAACAACTGCACTATCTCGTTCAATGATTTAGCCATACTCCAAGTTTATTATTTTACCGACTCTTTAGATTTTCGGTATCTTCTCCTTAAATTCGTCAGAAGGTCTTCATAACATTGCAAATATAACAATTCTCATAGAAACAAAAAGCATAATGTCAAGGAAAATATCTATTAGATTTCCTTTTGCTTCCAACATAGTCATTTGCTTTCAAAATTGAAGTGCAACAAACCAGTCGTTTTCTCATAGGTTCTAATCTATGAAAAATACCGTGGGTTTGCCTCGTGTCTGGGTAGGTAGCCGCGAAGAGCGATGCCAGCAAGATATAAAAAAGAGCCCCTTTTGAGTACTCTTGGAGATTCATTGTCTTTGTATTGCTTATATACAAACAACTAAACTCAGACCAAAAGATCGCAAATCTTTGCCTCGTGGCAGAAAGAAGCGATTGAAAATACAAACAAACTCATCAGATAGTATATCCCCCAAAAAAGCCTGCTGCAAAAAAGACTGCGAGTATACAGAAGAAAATCAAAGTTTTAGACACCCAAAGCAGAGCTATCCAAAAGAATAGTTTAGGTTAAACCCTTAAACCATATTATTATCCAACTATAAGGAGAAAAGATCGTAAATCAGCGCCACACAACACCAACGCAAAGTATTATTTCCTACAATGCTGATTACTCCTTTTATTATGTACGTGTAATTGTCACTTTTTACCTAAATCCCATCTTCTCCTTATAACACAAGGTATGCGCGACTACAAATAAGAAAGTTTTTGACACACAGCCCAAAAACACACCTTATTTCACAACAAAACAATCAGCCCTGAAATATTTTTCAAGATTACACAACTACTATCTATTCATATTTCAAAAAAACTCTTATCTTTGCCGTAGATATACTCTCTTACCTCCTAATCTAACTCCATCTTTTACCCAATCTAATAGTAGTCTGGTATGAAGAAAAAACTACTATTTTTACAAACATTACTCATAACCTTTGCTTATAGATGTAATAGTTGAGCTCATAATCAACCACTTGCACCTTCATTCCTATATCGGACAAACTATAAAAGAAGCCTGCATTACAAATACTAAGGCTTATGCGAAGATTTCGCCAAACACAACTGATGGCTCAAATCATTTGCAATAATACACAAGGCTTTAGCAGTGTGTTTAGGGAAAAACCTTAGATTATCAACACTTATGGAAGTCTACAAAAGACATATTACAAAAATATTCGTGTAGACTAACAGTCTTTTACCAACTCCTTGTACATTATACTTACCAATGAAATACGTTTTCTCCCTCGTATTATTCCTATTATGTAATACTGCTCTGTCCGCGCAGCAAAAAGAAAGTATAGACAGTATCTATATCTATATACATGGACGTGTGGTCGAAGCCCTGAGCTTGCAACCACTAGAGCATGCTGAAATCGTTGCCGTAGATGCCAAGGGCGACACCGTCTCGCGCACCCAAAGCGTAGATTACTATAAGCTCTATAATGTGGACAGCAATGGCGACGTACTCATTGAGTTTAGTCTTGGCGTTCCTACCGCAGGCAATTATACGCTTATCATAAGCAAGGCTAAATTCATGACGCTGCAACACCCGATTGTCGTTCCAGAGAAACAGAACGGGAAGCGAGTGACGCTCTTTGAAGTGGGGGATTTGCCGTTGGAACGTGGCATCAATCTCAAAGAAGCCACGGTGCGGGCATCCAAGATCATGATGCTGGTCAAAGGCGACACGATTATCTACAACGCCGATGCCTTCCAGTTGGCAGAAGGCTCGTTGTTGGATAAACTCATTGAACAGCTCCCTGGCGTGAGTTTGCGTAGTGGCGGACAAATTATGGTGAATGGCGAATTTGTCAGCAGCTTGCTTATTGATGGCAAGGACTTCTTCAACGGCGATGCCACTGTGGCGTTGCGCAACCTCCCCGCCTATGCCGTGAACAAGGTGAAGGTGTATCGCAAGGAGGCTGAAGACAGCTACTTGATGGCACCCGATTCAACGACAAAGTCGCAAAATCCTTTGGTGATGGATGTGCGCTTGAAAAAAGAGTTTCACGAGCGCTGGCTGGGTAATATGGATGCTGGCGGTGGTACGCACCACCGCTACAATGTGCGCGGGTTTGGCATGCGCACAAACGACATTTCACGCCTTTCGGTCTATGGGCGTTTGAACAATGTGGGAGACACGCAACGTCCCACGGAGAGCGATGCGTGGAGCATTGAGGATTTCGCCACACAACCGCTGACAGACCAAGAAGGCGGTGCTGATTTCCACTGGACTTCCCGCCGAACAAAAACTTATTTTACCGCTTCCGTGAAAGGCGGTCAGCAGTGGGAAACGATAGGGAATACGGCGATACAACGCAATTTCCTCACAGACGGCACAACGACCAACAGCATGCACGCTACCACAGGAGAATCGGAGCGACGAAACTTTGAATACAACGGTCGCTTAGTCCTACCACTTCGCAAAACATTCATTGAGGTGGCGTCCTTGCTCAATTATTACAAAGAGAATGACGATGCGCTGACGCATGGAGCGATAACTACTTCCGCGCTCGTGCCTGCCCTTTCTCTGCTCGACTCCTTGCGCCTTCCCACCTATGCCCCCTTGCTGATGAGCGACACACGCAGCAAGGGTCATCATGCTTCGCACCAGTTGGAGGCAGCACTTGGTCTGAAAGTGAAGTTCGTGTCGCCTTGGACGGGCAACGGCATCACGTTGCGTGCCGATGGCAGTTTCGCTGATGGAAAAACGCGCAGTGGGGAAGACTTGGACCGCTTCACACCTGATGCACAATTTAATCTGCTAGAGAAGAAAACGGCAACGCTTCCGACGCAGACTTACAACCTCAGCACAGGCATTGACTACGAGATACGTTGGAGAGCATGGCAGTGGACCTTGTCGTATGGATTTTCGCACACCAATAATGAGCGAAGCCGTGATATTTTCATGGCTGAAGCGATGGGCAGAACAACTTTGCCTGCGATGGCGATGGATGCGAATAACTCCTATCGCTATGCTGACCATAACAACAAGCATGAGGTGCGCAGCGAATGGCGCACTTGGATCAACAAGCATGCTTTGATGCTTCGCCTTCCACTCAGCTTTGAACACGCCACCGCGCACGATAGTCGCACCACTTCTGTGCATCCACATTACACATTCTTCCAGCCGTCCTTCACTTGGCTGTCTCCTTGGGGCTTACATCTTAATTATCGCCTTAGCCGAAAAGCTCCAGAGCTTTCACAACTCTTCAATTTGACCGATAGTTACGACACGCAAATGCGCTATCGGGGTAACCCTCATCTCAAATCCTCGCTAACGCACAGTGTAGAGCTCAACTACTCGGGGCGTTCGCAACGATACGCACAGTCGTGGTACGCCAACGGACGCTGGAGCACAGACCGTAACAAAATCGTCTGGGCGAGTGTTCTCGATCTGGCAACAGGTAGTTATACCTTTACCCCCGAAAATGTCAGTGGTGACTACCTCTTGGGCTTCAATGGAGGTTATAGTTGCAATCTTGGCACAGACAATCGTTGGGTGTTTGGCACAACAGCAGAAGGAACATGGCAACAGCAACATTTCCTTGCAACGACACTTGGCACTCATCCTATTCCTGCTGTGCTCAATCACGTCAATTCGTTCAACACGAAGGTGCATGCTCGCCTCACATGGCGGCTTCAAAGTCTGCAAGCCTCGCTCAAAGCTGGCATCAGTCTCCTTAGCGCAAAAGCCCAAGCTGGAAAGTCCCTCAAAGGCACGGACTGGACAACGGGCGTGGTACTGACCTATAATCTTCCCTTCGGCTTCCAAGCCAGTTCGGACTTCACCTTCTTTCTGCGCTCAGGATATGAAAACACGCAGGTGCGCCGTTTCAGCAATCTCTGGAACGCATCGTTGAACAAATCCTTCGGCAAGCATTGGTCTGTGCGCCTTGAGGCTTACGACCTGCTCCGTCAGTTGCACAACACGGAGCGTCTCCTCACCGCCACATATTGGCAGGAAACCACCCAACTGACCATCCCACGCTACTTGATGCTGCACCTTGCGTGGCAATTTTAATTGGTTAATCTGACATTTTGAGTGATATTGTTTAAACAGAAGAAAACTGCCGAACATATTGTATATTTGAATTATCACCCGCAAATGTACAGTTATGAACAGCTCTTTTCTGTATCATACTGGGAGATTGTATCACCACAAGTGCCTCCGTGAGGAATACAAAGACAATAAAATGATGTTACCGATAAAAAGATTGCGAGCATACAAAAGAACATCAACAGCAGACCAGGAATAAATTAAAGTTTTAGACACCAAAAGTAGAGTTATTCAAAATAATAGCTTATTTTTGCACTTATCAGCTGACTCCACGTTGAATTTTATTCTACAAAAACTAATGTTTATGATTCGCTCTATTCTTGTGGTTTTGTTCTCAATCTTAGAACTACCCACCTTTGCGCAAAGTTCTCCATCCATTTTTGAATGGAGAACTAATGCAGAAATTATCTGCAAGGATTCATACCTCACGCTAACGAAAGGGAGCTACTCGGTGTCTCCCAAGTCGAAAATATATACTCACAAGTTTTATACCATCAAGAGTCTATCTGGAGAGAACTATACACTAAACCTCAATAGCGTAAATGATCCAGACCCTAAATTAGAAGGTGGATACAGTGGTTTTTCTATCTTGTACAAAGGTCAGAGTATTCTGACTTATTATCCTGGCGACCCACTGTATAATTGCGAAAGTATCACACTGGAGAAGGACAAGTCTCCCTTCTTACAAATACCTCTTGACGAAAAGAGCTTCGCACTTTGCTTCGGTGGATGGAATTTTGGTATTGACAATGCACCAGAGTTAGTGATTGTTGTGGTGTCGGAAGGTAAGGCGAAAGTAGTCTTCGACAACTACGCTTTTGCCTACAAATACACTCCTGCACCTAATTTCTCTATAGAGTTTGTAAATGATTGGTCAGGAATAGAGGGAGACACCGAAATTTACAAAAAACCTTCATTCTTGCGCAGTCGAACTAAGCATAAGATTTGGCGTGAGGGAAATATGCTCAAATATAAATCTTGGAAGTAACTTGCTACGAACACGCTGTGGCAGGTTGGGAGAACCCCAATAAGAATAAAAGTGGTCATGTAGTTGTTATCCTCCCCGGAACAGGGGAATACAACAAGCATTGGGGTGTAGAAATGCCTCCAATGATGGACACAGGAGTTGGTAGACGCGGAACCCACTATTACCTTAATGATGGTTTTGGAAAATCTAAGATTCCAAATGTTGAATTTTACTATTATGCAAATTAGCCCTTTATGATACGTTCTATTCTTTTGGTTTTGTTCTCACTCGTAGAACTAGCCACCTTTGCACAAACATCTCAATCTATTTTTGAATGGAAAACTAGCTCTGATTTTTCTGTGAAAGAGGTCTTTCGCCCTTTAATCAGAGATAGTTATACAGTGTCACTGAATGACCCCAAGTACAAAGTATACACGCTTCACACTTATTCAGTGAAGAACTCTCAAGGAGACACTTACACCATCAAATTAAATAGTGTAGACGACTCTCGCGTAAACCGCGAAAACTATAATGGATTCTCTATAGAGCATAAGGGAAAGACTATCCTCTCATACTACACAGGGGATCCCTTGTATAATTGTGGCAATATCACGCTATATAAAGACAAGTCTCGCTTCTTGCAGATTCCCCTTGATGACAAGAGCTTTGCTCTTTGCTTCGGTGGATGGTTCTATTATGACCAAGATGAAGCACCAGAGTTAGTGATTGTTGTGGTGTCGGAAGGTAAGGCGAAAGTAGTCTTCGACAACTACGCTTTTGCCTACAAATACACTCCTGCACCTAATTTCTCTATAGAGTTTGTAAATGATTGGTCAGGAATAGAGGGAGACACCGAAATTTACAAAAAGCCTTCATTCTTGCGCAGTCGAACTAAGCATAAGATTTGGCGTGAGGGAAATATGCTCAAATATAAATCTTGGAAGTAACTTGCTACGAACACGCTGTGGCAGGTTGGGAGAACCCCAATAAGAATAAAAGTGGTCATGTAGTTGTTATCCTCCCCGGAACAGGGGAATACAACAAGCATTGGGGTGTAGAAATGCCTCCAATGATGGACACAGGAGTTGGTAGACGCGGAACCCACTATTACCTTAATGATGGTTTTGGAAAATCTAAGATTCCAAATGTTGAATTTTACTATTATGCAAATTAGCCCTTTATGATACGTTCTATTCTTTTGGTTTTGTTCTCACTCGTAGAACTAGCCACCTTTGCACAAACATCTCAATCTATTTTTGAATGGAAAACTAGCTCTGATTTTTCTGTGAAAGAGGTCTTTCGCCCTTTAATCAGAGATAGTTATACAGTGTCACTGAATGACCCCAAGTACAAAGTATACACGCTTCACACTTATTCAGTGAAGAACTCTCAAGGAGACACTTACACCATCAAATTAAATAGTGTAGACGACTCTCGCGTAAACCGCGAAAACTATAATGGATTCTCTATAGAGCATAAGGGAAAGACTATCCTCTCATACTACACAGGGGATCCCTTGTATAATTGTGGCAATATCACGCTATATAAAGACAAGTCTCGCTTCTTGCAGATTCCCCTTGATGACAAGAGCTTTGCTCTTTGCTTCGGTGGATGGTTCTATTATGACCAAGATGAAGCACCAGAGTTAGTGATTGTTGTGGTGTCGGAAGGTAAGGCGAAAGTAGTCTTCGACAACTACGCTTTTGCCTACAAATACACTCCTGCACCTAATTTCTCTATAGAGTTTGTAAATGATTGGTCAGGAATAGAGGGAGACACCGAAATTTACAAAAAACCTTCATTCTTGCGCAGTCGAACTAAGCATAAGATTTGGCGTGAGGGAAATGTACTCAAATATAAATCTTGGAAGTAACTTGCTACGAACATGCTGTAGCAGGTTGGGAGAATCCCAATAAGAACAAAAGTGGCCATGTGGTTGTTGTCCAGCTCGGAACAGGAGAATCCACAAGCATTGGGAGGTAGAAAAGCCTCCAATAATGGACACTGGAGTGGGTAGACGCGGAACCCACTATTACCTTAATGATGTTTTCGGAAAATCTAAGATTCCAAATGTTGAATTTTACTATTATGCAAATTAGCCCTTTATGATACGTTCTATTCTTTTGGTTCTGTTCTCACTCTTAGAACTAACCACCTTTGCGCAAAGTTCTCAATCTATTTTTGAATGGAAAACTAGCTCAGTTTTTTCTGTGAAAGAGGTCTTTCGCCCTTTAATCAGAGATAGTTATACGGTGTCACTGAATGATCCCAAGTACAAAGTTTACACGCTTCACACTTATACAGTGAAGAACTCTCAAGGAGACACTTACACCATAAAATTAAATAGTGTAGATGACTCTCGGGCAAACCGCGAAAACTATGATGGATTCTCTATAGAGCATAAGGGAAAGACTATCCTCTCATACTACACAGGGGATCCCTTGTATAATTGTGGCAATATCACGCTATATAAAGACAAGTCTCGCTTCTTGCAGATTCCCCTTGATGACAAGAGCTTTGCTCTTTGCTTCGGTGGATGGTTCTATTATGACCAAGATGAAGCACCAGAGTTAGTGATTGTTGTGGTGTCGGAAGGTAAGGCGAAAGTTGTCTTCGACAACTACGCTTTTGCCTACAAATACACTCCTGCACCTAATTTCTCTATAGAGTTTGTAAATGATTGGTCAGGAATAGAGGGAGACACCGAAATTTACAAAAAACCTTCATTCTTGCGCAGTCGAACTAAGCATAAGATTTGGCGTGAGGGAAATATGCTCAAATATAAATCTTGGAAGTAACTTGCTACGAACACGCTGTGGCAGGTTGGGAGAACCCCAATAAGAATAAAAGTGGTCATGTAGTTGTTATCCTCCCCGGAACAGGGGAATACAACAAGCATTGGGGTGTAGAAATGCCTCCAATGATGGACACAGGAGTTGGTAGACGCGGAACCCACTATTACCTTAATGATGGTTTTGGAAAATCTAAGATTCCAAATGTTGAATTTTACTATTATGCAAATTAGCCCTTTATGATACGTTCTATTCTTTTGGTTTTGTTCTCACTCGTAGAACTAGCCACCTTTGCACAAACATCTCAATCTATTTTTGAATGGAAAACTAGCTCTGATTTTTCTGTGAAAGAGGTCTTTCGCCCTTTAATCAGAGATAGTTATACAGTGTCACTGAATGACCCCAAGTACAAAGTATACACGCTTCACACTTATTCAGTGAAGAACTCTCAAGGAGACACTTACACCATCAAATTAAATAGTGTAGACGACTCTCGCGTAAACCGCGAAAACTATAATGGATTCTCTATAGAGCATAAGGGAAAGACTATCCTCTCATACTACACAGGGGATCCCTTGTATAATTGTGGCAATATCACGCTATATAAAGACAAGTCTCGCTTCTTGCAGATTCCCCTTGATGACAAGAGCTTTGCTCTTTGCTTCGGTGGATGGTTCTATTATGACCAAGATGAAGCACCAGAGTTAGTGATTGTTGTGGTGTCGGAAGGTAAGGCGAAAGTTGTCTTCGACAACTACGCTTTTGCCTACAAATACACTCCTGCACCTAATTTCTCTATAGAGTTTGTAAATGATTGGTCAGGAATAGAGGGAGACACCGAAATTTACAAAAAACCTTCATTCTTGCGCAGTCGAACTAAGCATAAGATTTGGCGTGAGGGAAATGTACTCAAATATAAATCTTGGAAGTAACTTGCTACGAACATGCTGTAGCAGGTTGGGAGAATCCCAATAAGAACAAAAGTGGCCATGTGGTTGTTGTCCAGCTCGGAACAGGAGAATCCACAAGCATTGGGAGGTAGAAAAGCCTCCAATAATGGACACTGGAGTGGGTAGACGCGGAACCCACTATTACCTTAATGATGTTTTCGGAAAATCTAAGATTCCAAATGTTGAATTTTACTATTATGCAAATTAGCCCTTTATGATACGTTCTATTCTTTTGGTTCTGTTCTCACTCTTAGAACTAACCACCTTTGCGCAAAGTTCTCAATCTATTTTTGAATGGAAAACTAGCTCAGTTTTTTCTGTGAAAGAGGTCTTTCGCCCTTTAATCAGAGATAGTTATACGGTGTCACTGAATGATCCCAAGTACAAAGTTTACACGCTTCACACTTATACAGTGAAGAACTCTCAAGGAGACACTTACACCATAAAATTAAATAGTGTAGATGACTCTCGGGCAAACCGCGAAAACTATGATGGATTCTCTATAGAGCATAAGGGAAAGACTATCCTCTCATACTACACAGGGGATCCCTTGTATAATTGTGGCAATATCACGCTATATAAAGACAAGTCTCGCTTCTTGCAGATTCCCCTTGATGACAAGAGCTTTGCTCTTTGCTTCGGTGGATGGTTCTATTATGACCAAGATGAAGCACCAGAGTTAGTGATTGTTGTGGTGTCGGAAGGTAAGGCGAAAGTTGTCTTCGACAACTACGCTTTTGCCTACAAATACACTCCTGCACCTAATTTCTCTATAGAGTTTGTAAATGATTGGTCAGGAATAGAGGGAGACACCGAAATTTACAAAAAACCTTCATTCTTGCGCAGTCGAACTAAGCATAAGATTTGGCGTGAGGGAAATGTACTCAAATATAAATCTTGGAAGTAACTTGCTACGAACATGCTGTAGCAGGTTGGGAGAATCCCAATAAGAACAAAAGTGGCCATGTGGTTGTTGTCCAGCTCGGAACAGGAGAATCCACAAGCATTGGGAGGTAGAAAAGCCTCCAATAATGGACACTGGAGTGGGTAGACGCGGAACCCACTATTACCTTAATGATGTTTTCGGAAAATCTAAGATTCCAAATGTTGAATTTTACTATTATGCAAATTAGCCCTTTATGATACGTTCTATTCTTTTGGTTCTGTTCTCACTCTTAGAACTAACCACCTTTGCGCAAAGTTCTCAATCTATTTTTGAATGGAAAACTAGCTCAGTTTTTTCTGTGAAAGAGGTCTTTCGCCCTTTAATCAGAGATAGTTATACGGTGTCACTGAATGATCCCAAGTACAAAGTTTACACGCTTCACACTTATACAGTGAAGAACTCTCAAGGAGACACTTACACCATAAAATTAAATAGTGTAGATGACTCTCGGGCAAACCGCGAAAACTATGATGGATTCTCTATAGAGCATAAGGGAAAGACTATCCTCTCATACTACACAGGGGATCCCTTGTATAATTGTGGCAATATCACGCTATATAAAGACAAGTCTCGCTTCTTGCAGATTCCCCTTGATGACAAGAGCTTTGCTCTTTGCTTCGGTGGATGGTTCTATTATGACCAAGATGAAGCACCAGAGTTAGTGATTGTTGTGGTGTCGGAAGGTAAGGCGAAAGTTGTCTTCGACAACTACGCTTTTGCCTACAAATACACTCCTGCACCTAATTTCTCTATAGAGTTTGTAAATGATTGGTCAGGAATAGAGGGAGACACCGAAATTTACAAAAAGCCTTCATTCTTGCGCAGTCGAACTAAGCATAAGATTTGGCGTGAGGGAAATATGCTCAAATATAAATCTTGGAAGTAACTTGCTACGAACACGCTGTGGCAGGTTGGGAGAACCCCAATAAGAATAAAAGTGGTCATGTAGTTGTTATCCTCCCCGGAACAGGGGAATACAACAAGCATTGGGGTGTAGAAATGCCTCCAATGATGGACACAGGAGTTGGTAGACGCGGAACCCACTATTACCTTAATGATGGTTTTGGAAAATCTAAGATTCCAAATGTTGAATTTTACTATTATGCAAATTAGCCCTTTATGATACGTTCTATTCTTTTGGTTTTGTTCTCACTCGTAGAACTAGCCACCTTTGCACAAACATCTCAATCTATTTTTGAATGGAAAACTAGCTCTGATTTTTCTGTGAAAGAGGTCTTTCGCCCTTTAATCAGAGATAGTTATACAGTGTCACTGAATGACCCCAAGTACAAAGTATACACGCTTCACACTTATTCAGTGAAGAACTCTCAAGGAGACACTTACACCATCAAATTAAATAGTGTAGACGACTCTCGCGTAAACCGCGAAAACTATAATGGATTCTCTATAGAGCATAAGGGAAAGACTATCCTCTCATACTACACAGGGGATCCCTTGTATAATTGTGGCAATATCACGCTATATAAAGACAAGTCTCGCTTCTTGCAGATTCCCCTTGATGACAAGAGCTTTGCTCTTTGCTTCGGTGGATGGTTCTATTATGACCAAGATGAAGCACCAGAGTTAGTGATTGTTGTGGTGTCGGAAGGTAAGGCGAAAGTTGTCTTCGACAACTACGCTTTTGCCTACAAATACACTCCTGCACCTAATTTCTCTATAGAGTTTGTAAATGATTGGTCAGGAATAGAGGGAGACACCGAAATTTACAAAAAACCTTCATTCTTGCGCAGTCGAACTAAGCATAAGATTTGGCGTGA
>LT608321.1:1609500-1747231 GCA_900095835.1 Ihuprevotella massiliensis
GCACCAGAGTTAGTGATTGTTGTGGTGTCGGAAGGTAAGGCGAAAGTAGTCTTCGACAACTACGCTTTTGCCTACAAATACACTCCTGCACCTAATTTCTCTATAGAGTTTGTAAATGATTGGTCAGGAATAGAGGGAGACACCGAAATTTACAAAAAACCTTCATTCTTGCGCAGTCGAACTAAGCATAAGATTTGGCGTGAAGGCAATGTGCTCAAATACAAATCTTGGAAGTAACTTACTACGAACATGCTGTGGTAGGGAATAGGCTTTGCACTTCTATCTTGACAGTAAGAAAAGCTACACGACTATGCTCAGAGGGAAATTGTGATGTAAACAAACGTAAAATCAAGGTCTCTCGCGTGCGCGTACGCGCGCGCACCCTGCAAAATAGCTCTTTTTGCTTTCACAACCTTCACAGATAGTCGTGCAAGCAACTGAAACAAAAGTGATTACACCTACTCTGTAAACATTCTTTTAGAATATCGTACTGCAAGGCGAGAAAATATAGAAAAAGAGGGGAAAAAGGCGAGAAAAACTGCCAAAGCTGGAACGGCACAAAACAACAGGTTTTTCGTGAAATCTGAAGTAATTTTGAAGAATGTCGGAGCAAAAGAAAAAAACGTGGGAGATAATCTGAAAAACGTGGGAGATTTTTCAAAAAATCTCCCACGTTTTTTGTCGTAACTCCCTCGTTTCTATCGACAAACGGTGGTAAAAAAGCGGAAGCGTGTGAAGGTTGTGAAAGCAAAAAGTGCAAAATCGCTGATGGGCGCGCGCGTACACGCACGCGAGAAGGCACATTTTGGAGGAGTCATAATCCTTTGGTGGCGACCAACGATGACCCCTACCCCTATTAGCGACTACATCGCAGGAAGCATCGTCCCATGCGAGGTGCATAAAATGAAAACTGCTGCCGAGTAATGACATGGACGAGCAAGGATCGAAAAGCAGGGGCATGACAAGAAAAGACGAGGGTTATGCGCCAAGATACATAAAACCAAAGATTCTGCAACCTTCAAATAGCATTTCAGAGGGCATATCAAGAAAAAAGTGCACTTTTCCGCTGATTTTTCTCACTTTGCCTCTATATCCTCCCATATCTATATGGGGTAACATTGCAAAAGGGAAGTGCAAACAAAAAAGCTCCCACACTCACGAGGAGCATGGGAGCTATACCATAACCTAAAAAAGTCAAGTTCGGGATTACTTGCGGAGACCCAAAGCCTTAACGATGGCACGGTAGCGTTCGATATCGCGGTCCTTAAGGTAGTTAAGGAGAGCACGACGCTTACCTACGAGTTTCACAAGTGAACGCTCAGTGGCATGATCTTTACGGTTTGAGCGCATGTGTTCCGTCAAGTGACTGATACGGTAGGAGAACAGCGCGACTTGGCTTTCAGCAGAACCAGTGTCGGTGTTGGACTTTCCGTATTGTCCAAAGATCTCACTCTTCTTTGCAGAATCTAAGTACATGTTGAGTAGATTTGATAAATGAATAAAAAGTGGCTAGCTTTCGGGCATAGCGCGGCAAAGGTACGATATTTTGGGCAACATACCAAATTTCCCTCTGCTTTTATGGAAAAAAGAAGTCTGAAGCTGTGTTTTTTGCTATAAAAGGGCTGCAAAAATTGGTGGCACAGCGTGATTGTTGTAACTTTGTAGCTGGAAATGATTGGTAACCCTCCGCGATACAAGTTCCTCGCTCAGCACAAATGGATGCGCGTGGCGATGGTGCTGCTCGTTCTTCTCACAGGAATGGGCGCAAATCGTGTGCAAGCTCAGCAGGATGTGGCTTTCCTCCACTATTGGCGCATGGAAACGCAATGGAACCCTGCTGCTATGGGACAATCACCACAACTGAGCATCCAAGGAGCGGTGCAAACCCACGCTATGGGTTATGAGCAAGCAGGAAGCACAATGTGGGCTGGAGCAGACATGGCTTTCGCCCTCGGGCGTACCTTCCATGGTGTGGGTGCCATGTTTCTCAACGACAATATCGGTCTATTTTCGCACAAACGCTTTTCGCTGCAATATGCCTATCACCAACCATGGCGCGGAGGAACGATTGCCCTCGGACTACAAGCGGACATGCTTCAAGAAGGCATAGATGGTTCTAAGGCTGATTTGGGCGACAACAATGACCCAGCTTTTCCCACAGCACAAGTGAATGGTTCGGCATTCGATTTGTCCGTAGGTTCGTACTATCAGCGCAAGGGTTTTCGCCTTTCGGCAGCCTATCACCATCTGGCAGCGCCCACAGTGCGACTGGGTGAGACTCACGAATTGCCCATCCGCGGTGTGTTAAATGTGGCTACACAATACAATATTCGCACCAATTCGCCGTTATTCACGATAACTCCATCTGCCATGTTGCGCAGCGATTTCACCGACTATCGAGTGGACCTTACCCTGCGCGGACAATACAAGTTTGAAAACAGGCTGATTTTCGCAGGTATCAATTACGCTCCACAGCGCAGTGTTGGACTCTTTGTGGGCGGTACGCTCCAAGGCATCGACATCAGTTATGGCTACGAAGCCAACACCTCCGGTCTGGGACTAGGAGCTGGGCAACATGAAATCGTGATTGCTTATCGCCTTCCCATCGACTTGGGTAAAAAGCAACGAAATTTGCATAAGAGTGTGAGGTGGTTGTAAAACCGATGCCACCCTCGACAACTCTCTATTCAATTCACAAGAATATGATTAAAATTCATCGACATACGCTTTCCTTCTTCGCTGGTTTGCTCATGCTCACCACGATGCTCTCTTCCTGCTTTGGCGGTAGTTCGCTTGCTATGCGCAACGGAGGAGAGGTGACAGGCTCACGCTCGTCCATTCCCCTCGAACCCACACCTTATGGCATGGTGGAGGTGAAACGTGGCTACCTGAAAGTGGGACTCACCGAAAACGACAGTTTGTGGGGATTGCCCACGACACAGAAAGACATCTCTGTGGACGGTTTTTGGATGGATCAGACGGAAGTGACCAACTCCATGTATCGCCAGTTTGTGGAGTGGGTGCGCGACAGCATCTTGCGTGAGCGCATGGCAAATCCTGCCTATGGCGGCGACGAGACTTACAAAATTGAGGTGGACAAATATGGCGACCCCGTGAAGCCTCATCTCAACTGGAACAAGCCGCTCCCATGGCGCAAGCCCAATGAAGACCAAGAGCGCGCGCTCAACAGTGTGTATCGCACACACCCCATCGACGGCACGAAGATGCTGGATGTGCGCCAGATGAACTATCGCTATGAGGTTTTCGACTATGAAAAGGCTGCACTGCGCAAATATCGTTTGGACCCCAAAGAACGCAACTTGAACACGGACTTTGAGACAGACGATGCTCCTGTGATGATTTCCAAAGACACTGCCTACATCAACGACAATGGTGACATTGTGCGCGAAACGATCAATCGTCCACTTTCGTCTTTGTATGATTTCTTAAACACCTACATCGTTCCCGTGTATCCCGACACCACCGTTTGGGTGAACGACTTCCCCAATGCTAACAACGGGACGTATCTGAAAAACTATTTCTCTTCTCCTGCCTACAACGATTACCCCGTGGTGGGCGTGACGTGGGAACAAGCTCAGGCTTTCTGCGCATGGCGCACGGAATACTTGCTCCGCGGCATGGGACCTGAAGCGCGCTACATCCAACGCTACCGCCTACCCTCTGAAGTGGAATGGGAATATGCAGCACGCAGCAAGGAGGGTCACACTTATCCTTGGGAAGGTGCTTCCACGCAAGACAAGAATGGTTGCTTCTTTGCGAACTTCAAGCCCGACCGCGGTAATTACACCGAAGATGGCAACTTGATTACTTCGCGCGCTGGTCAGTATGGAGCCAACGAAAATGGCTTGTTCGACATGGCAGGTAACGTGGCAGAATGGACGAACACCGTGTTCACCGAAGCTGGAATGCAGTCGATGGCAGATGTCAATCCCGAATTGCGCTACGATGCCGCCAAAGAAGATCCCTACTTCTTGAAGCGCAAGAGTGTGCGCGGTGGTTCGTGGAAAGACCCGCTCTCCTACATCCGCTCGGCATGGCGCACTTGGGAATATCAAAACCAACCTCGCTCCTACATCGGCTTCCGCTGCGTTCGCTCTAAAGCCGCAACTGTGAGTGCCTCAGCTTCGAGCAAGAAAGGGAAATAAACCAATAGTGACTCAGAAACCTCCTGCTTCGATAAAGCAGACCGCTGCAACATAAAAAACAACGAAAGTTCACGCTCTCTTTTGGCTGCAAAGATTTCTGCTCACCAACTTCAAATGTCAACTCTCTAACGACAAACGAGATGTCCAAACTCAATATCGTCATTCGCCTGCAACACTGGATGGACAGTGTGCCCGGACAAACTTTCCTCAACTATGCTTATTCTTGGGGTGCTGCCATCGTGATTTTGGGTGCGCTCTTCAAACTCACGCACCTACCAGGCGGTAACATCATGCTCTTCTTGGGTATGGGTACGGAAGCCGTGGTGTTCTTCCTCGCTGCTTTCGACCGTCCATTTGACAAGAAAGAGATTGGCAAAGAATTGCCTAAGGATTTCGAGACAGACGAAGAGATCGAACGCGCAGAAGGATTGTGGGAACCTCAAGTAACTCAAGCACAAGTTGAGGCTACCCAAGTGGCAACAACTCAAGTAGCTCAAGCTCAAACAGCAACTGACCCACAAGTTGAAGGTTCTACTATAGAAGTAGACACACAAGCTGTGGCACAAGGCGAAGCACAACCAGCCAACAATATGGCACAAGCTGCCTTCGCTACTGCACAACAAGCGGCTGCAGCTGCGCAATCTGCTCTGCAAGCGATGCAAACTTCAACAGAAGGTGCGCAAACCACCGCTGCTCCCACACAAACTCCTGCTGGTGTATCGCCCGAAGTGGCAGCTACGCTTTCACCAGCTGTGGCAGCACACTACGATGCTCCCGAAGGTCAAGAGACGGTGGCACAAAGTGCACAACAACTCTCCGACATCATCCGTTTGGCTAACGACGAATTGCTCCGCCGTACACAAGCGGTGCTTTCTCCCGACATGGAAGCAGCTACGGAAGATTACATCGCTAAGCTCCGCACCCTCAACGAGACCTTGGCGAAGGTGGACGAACAGAGTGCGCGACTCACTCGCGACTCGCAAGAGATGGAGAATCTCAATCGCACACTCATTGGTATCAACAAGGTGTACGACCTCCATTTCGCTTCTATCTCACGACAAGTGACCACCATCGAAGAGATTAACAACCAAACGCAACAACTTGCTGCGAAGATCGAAGAGGTGAATCGCATCTACAGCCGTATGATGCAAACCCTCAATGTCATGGGCAATCCTATGGCAACTACTAACGAGGGATAATGAATCGATTTCTCAAGTATTCTCCATCTAGCACGTCAAATATAAACTTCTAGCCTACAATGTCTATAAAGAAACGTCCCATATCGCCACGACAAAAGATGATTAACCTCATGTATGTCGTGCTCATGGCTATGTTGGCACTCAATGTGTCTACCGACGTACTCAAAGGTTTTGACCTTGTGGGCGAAAGTTTGTCGCGCACTACCACAAACACAGAGCGCGAAAACCAGTCTATTTTGGCTGATTTTGAACAACAATATCGTGCTAATCCCACCAAGGTGAAGCCTTTTTGGGAAAAAGCGCAGGCGGTAAAATCTGCTTCCGACAGCATTTGCAAAGAGGTTGAGGCGCTGAAATGGGCGATTGCACGCGAAGTGGATGGTGCTGATGGCAATCCTAATGCCTTGCGCAACAAAGAAGACCTCGATGGTGCTGCGACAGTGATGCTCGATCCTACATCACGTCGCGGACATAAACTCTACGAACGCATCAATCGTTATCGCGACTTCGTGACGGCTTTCATCACCGACCGCCGTCGACAAGCCATTGTAGCGGCTAATCTCTCCACTGAGGTGCCGAAGTCAACGGACAACATGGGGAAGAATTGGCAAGAATATATGTTTGAGTCGATGCCTTCGGTGGCTGCCATCACTATGCTCAGCAAATTGCAGAGTGATGTGCGCAAAGCTGAAGGTGAAGTGCTACACACGCTCGCTGCCAACATTGGCGTGAAGGACATTCGTGTGAACGAACTCAATGCGTATGTGTTACCCGAAGCCACAACACTCTTTCCTGGTGATGAATTCCGTTCTCACATCTTCATGGCTGCGGTGGATACGACCCAGCGTCCTGAAATCTACGTCAATGGTCGTCGCATCGCTGCCGATGGTAAATACAACTTCCGCGTGGGTGCACCAGGTAGCTATGATTTTCGTGGTTATATCACCTTCCCCAACGCTTCGGGAGAAATAGTGCGTCGCGAATTTTCACAACACTACACTGTCATTGCTCCTCCCACAGGAGCTACCGTGGCAGCAGACTTGATGAATGTGCTCTATGCTGGCTACGACAACCCTATTTCGGTGAGTGCTTCTGGCATCGCTGCCGATAAGATTCACCTTTCAATGACAGGTGGTTCGCTGACTTCGCGCGGCAATGGTAAGTATGTGGCACGTCCTGCCCACGTGGGACAGGATGTGCAATTCACCGTGACGGGAGAAGTGGGGGGCAAGACTCAAACCATGGGTGCTTTCTCCTTCAAAGTTCGCAAGTTGCCCGATCCTCAAGCCTACATCACCATCGGCAGTGACCAATTCCGTGGTGGTCGCATCGCTAAAGGTAGTATCATTGGTGCCACAAAACTCGATGCAGCCATTGACGATGGTCTGCTAAACATTCCCTTCCGCGTTCAGTCGTTTGAATGCGTGTTCTTCGACCGCTTGGGCAACGTGTTGCCACGTCCCTCAGCAGGGGCTAACTTCACAGAGGCTCAACGCGAACTCATACGCGGTCTTTCACGTGGCAAACGCTTCTACATCAGTAATGTCCATGCCGTTGGTCCCGATGGTATCGAAAGAACACTCAATGGTTCGATAGAGGTCATCATCAATTAGACGTTAGATTCTCTAGTCCTTCTAGTTCATCTAGTCTTTCTAGTTCATCTAGTCTCTCTAGAATACCTAGCCCCATATAACTATGTATAGAATACTTCTTTCCCTCGTCCTGCTTCTCTTCGCTGCACACAGTGTGGCGCAGCCTCCAGCGCGCTTGCGAGAAGCCGCAGCCACTGGCAATAACGCAGGACAAAATGCTGATGACGCAGCGAACATGGATGGCAAAGTAGCCAACAATAAGACACGCAATGCGGCTCAGCGTGGTAGCATCCGTGAGTTTCCCACTGCTGCTCCGATGCCCGACAATGCGGCATGGCGTCGCGATGTGTATCGTATGCTCAAACTCAACGAGGATGCGAATGCTCCTCTCTACTACCCCATCACTCCCTCCTCCGGACGGGAGAATCTTTTCGTTCATCTCTTTCATCTGATTCTCAGAGGTAAGATAAACGCTTACGAATACACCCCTGATGCGATAGAACACTTCGATGAGAAGCACGTGATCAAGGGCAAGAAGATTATGGACGACAACCACATCTTCTACGAAGCCAATGATGGTCGTCTTCGCGTCAATGACGCTGACCTTCCTTCGGAGGACGTGAAACGCTACTATATCAAAGAGAGTGTTTATTTCGATCAACAAACTGGTACTTTCCGCACGAAAGTGCTGGCGCTTTGCCCTATTGTAATCAGTGACTTTGGTGACGGTCAGGTGCAAAGCACTCCTCTCTTTTGGGTGAACTACGAGGAAGCCGCTCCTCACTTGGCGAAACTTTCGCTAATGGCTAGCAATCTCAACAATGCCTCTGAGATTTCTGCCGACGATTATTTCAACACGGCACAATATCGCGGAGATATTTATCAAACCAAGAATCTCCAAGACAAGACCATCGCGCAGATGGCTGAGAGCGATTCAGCACAGACGAAAGTGCGTGAACGCATCGAACAAGAAATCAAGGATTTCCAACAACACATGTGGGGCAGCCGAGAACAAAAGTTGGCAGAAGATGCCAACGCTGCACAGTCTGCTGACTCTACCCAGATAGAAGACCCATCTTCTACTTCCACAAAAAATCGTCGCAGTAGCCGCCGTTCTTCTATCAAAACTTCAACTCCTAAAGCTGCCAAAGCTCCAAAACCAAAGACCACTTCTTCTAGTAAGTCGGGAACCATCTCTGTTCGCCGACAACGTCGTTAGTTATTATTCCGTAGCTCTGCTAGACATCCTCGCAGTGCACGATGGGTGTTTCCATTAAGGGGACACCTTTTTTACGAACTACTACGCATCCTTTTCCTTCGCTACAACAAATTCTAGATATGAAAGTCATCAACTTCTCCGAACAAAACACCGTCATCAACAACTACCTTGCTGAACTTCGCGACATCGATGTACAGAAGAATCGCGCTTGGTTCCGCCAAAACCTCCGTCGCATTGGTCATGCCATGGCGTATGAAGTGTCCAAAACGCTTGATTATTCGCGCAAGACGCTCCAAACTCCCCTTGCCCCTGCCGAGGTAAACACCATCGACGATCGCATCGTTATAGGCACTGTATTGCGCGCTGGTCTTGCCCTCCACGAAGGCTTCCTAGAAGTATTTTCCGATGCAGATAGCGCATTTGTGAGTGCCTACCGCAAGGAAGGTCGCAAGGACGACATCGAAATCTGCGTGGAATACATTGCTTCTCCTAACCTCGATGGTAGTACCTTCATGCTGGTTGACCCCATGTTGGCTACTGGCGGTTCGTTCAACCTCGCTTATCAGGCTTACCTCACCAAGGGTACTCCCAAAAAGCTCCATATCTGTGCCGTGATTGGTTGCGAAGAAGGGGTGGCTCGTTTGAAGGAACTCTTCCCTTCTGACGACGTTACGCTCTGGATTGCAGCAGTAGACCCCATCCTCAACGAACAAGCCTACATCGTGCCTGGTTTGGGTGATGCTGGCGACCTCTGCTATGGTGATAAACTCTCTGACTAATCACTGAGACAGACTGCCTAAAAAACAAATACCGTGGATGATTCTCGAGAATCATCCACGGTATTCTTTTGTCCCAAGTCATACTTGGAGTGATGATGGAGTGACCATTGCCGCATCTTCAGAAGAAGAAAGCATTAATCGGCAGACCTTTAAAAGAAACGACTTAATAGTTGCGACCCACTACCACATCAATATAGGAAATGAGAGAGTTTTTGACAGCCTCATTAGAGAAACCTGCTACAATCTGGCGCGCTTCATCGCTCAACTCTTGCATCTTCTGCTCAGCGTAGGTGATACCACCATTTTCTTTGGTAAATTCGACGAGCCATTCGCGCTCTTCAGGCGTAGATTCTCCTTGTTTCACACGGAACGCCACTTCCTTCGCCTCAGCCGATTGAGAAAGTTTAAGCGCCGCAATGACGGGCAGGGTGAGTTTTCCTTCTGCCATATCCTTACCTCGGGGTTTTCCGATGGTAGCATCGTCGTAATAGTCGAAAATATCGTCACGGATTTGGAAACACAAGCCTATCAACTCTCCAAGACGGCGATATTGCTGCAATATCTCCTCGCTGGCGTGCATAGAGAGCGCAGCCAATGAACCACAAGCCTCAAAGAGAGAAGCAGTCTTGCGAGAGATGATGGAGAAATAAGCGGACTCTGAAATTGCAGCTTTGTGCACCGCAGTGAGTTGCATGATTTCTCCTTCAGCTAGTGTCGCACCCAAGCGCGCCACCGCCTCAACCACACGCACACTCCCAGTGAGAGCCGATTGTTCGAGAGTTTGCGCCAACATATAGTCTCCCAATAACACTGCAATCTTGTTGTCATAGATTTGATGTACACTAGCTCTTCCACGGCGTTCTTCGCTTTCATCCACCACATCGTCATGAATGAGGGAAGAAGTGTGGAGCAATTCGAGCGTGACTGCGCTGCGCAAAGTAGATTCGCCAATAGCACCCAACTCTTTCGCCAAGAGGAGTACCAAAATCGGGCGCATCATCTTGCCCTTACGGCTACGCACATAAGAGAGCACTTGACTCATGAACTCTTCTTCATGGGTCAATACTTCATCAAACAACGCAGCATAGCGTTCTAGTTCAGCGAGTATCGGAAGTTTGATGCTTTCCAGTTCTTTCATATTGCGAGCGTCTTGTGTTGTTGGGGGGAGAGGGATAAAACGTTCTTCCCAAAACAGAGGGGAAATAAACGTGAAGAGTAAAACTTTTACCCGACAAAAGTACAAAAAAAAGCGCAGTTACTCAATTCTTTTGCGTACTTTTGAAGTTCAAACTATTTGAAATATGCAGAAACTCATGCTTCTCGATGCCTACGCGCTGATATTTAGAGCCTATTATGGCTTAATACGCTCGCCACGCATCAACAGCAAAGGTCAAAATACCTCAGCCGCTTTCGGTTTTATCAACACTCTTGAAGAACTTCTCCGTACGGAAAATCCTGACTTCGTGGCGGTCGCCTTTGATCCTCCAGGCGGCACTTTTCGTCACGAACAGTTTCCCGAATATAAAGCCACGCGCGATGAAACGCCAGAAGACATCCGCTGGGCAGTTCCCGTGATCAAAGACTTTCTCACGGCTTATGGCATCAAGATGGTAGAAGTGCCTCGTTACGAAGCCGATGATGTAATCGGAACCCTCGCACATCGTGGTGCAAAAGATGGACTCGAGGTGGTGATGGTCACTCCCGATAAGGATTATGCCCAACTCGTGCAACCCAATGTGAGTATGCTTCGTCCACAATCGGGCGCAAAAGGCTACGAACGTCTCGGAGTGGAAGAGGTGAAGACGAAGTTTGAAGTGGAGAATCCCTTACAAGTCATCGATTTGCTCGGACTCATGGGCGACTCTGCCGACAACATCCCTGGCTGTCCTGGAGTGGGTGCTAAAACCGCTGTGAAACTTCTTGCAGACTTCGGGAGCATCGAAGGTCTACTCTCCCACACTGACCAACTGAAAGGAGCACTTAAGAAGAAGGTTGAGAAACATGTGGAGCAAATTCGTGAGTCAAAAATCTTGGCTACCATCGTCACAGACGTTCCCATCGACGTGACGTGGGACGACATGCAGCGTAAGACTCCGAACAAGGAGGCGTTGGTGGCACTCTATGAAGACCTCGAGTTTCGCACCTTCCTCCGACGACTCACGGGAGATGCACCAGCCGCAGCTGCCCCCTCAGCAGAACCCGACCTCTTCTCTCAAGCCTTTGTCACGGCCACTCACACAGACGAAGAGACGACTTTGGATTTTCAAGAGAATCTCAGCACACTTGCCGACCACCCTCACCAATACCATCTCATTGAAAGCGAAGAGGACGCACAAGAATTATGCCGAAATATTTTGACATTCTCCCAAGTGGCTTTCGACACTGAGACCACTTCTGTAGATGCGATGCAGGCGCAACTCGTAGGTATGAGCTTTGCTTTGGAAGGTGGAACTGCCTGGTACGTAGCTGTTTCACGTGAAACAGAAGCTGCGCAAAGCATGGTGGACATCTTCCGTCCATTCTTTGAGCACCCTTCGATAGAGAAAGTGGGACAAAATCTCAAATACGATTTATTGGTGCTCTCACACTATGGTGTAGAAGTGTCTGGTCCGCTTTTTGACACTATGCTGGCGCACTATGTGGTGCAACCCGAACAGCGACACAACATGGACTTGCTGGCGGAGAAATATCTCCACTATCGCACCATTCCCATCGAAGCTCTCATCGGTAGTGGTCGCACGCAGCGCAATATGGCTGACCTCGAACCGAAAGAAATTGTGGACTACGCTTGCGAAGATGCCGATGTGACACTGCGTCTCTACCCCATCTTGAAAGAAGAGATGGAGAAATATGAGGTGACATCGGTGTTCACCCATATTGAGATGCCACTTCTGCCTGTGCTGGCTCGCATGGAGCGCAATGGTGTACGCTTAGACACAGCTGCGCTTGAAGAGACAGGGCGCAATTTCACCGAAAGGATGCAACAGTTAGAGACGGACATTTACGAGCTTGCAGGGCACGAATTCACCATCACTTCACCCAAACAAGTGGGAGCAGTGCTGTTTGATGAACTGCAAATCTCTGCGAAGGTGAAGAAGACCAAGACGGGGCAGTATTCCACTTCGGAAGAAGTGCTGGAATCTTTGAGAGATAAGCATCCCATCGTAGAGAAAATCTTGCAACATCGCGCTTTGAAGAAGTTGCTCTCCACCTATGTTGAGGCATTGCCCAAATTGATTCACCCCGAAACGGGACATATTCATACCTCTTTCAATCAGGCAGTCACAGCCACTGGACGTTTATCCTCGTCCAATCCCAACCTCCAAAACATTCCTGTGAGAGGGGAAGACGGACGTGAAATCAGACGCGCCTTTGTGCCAGAAGAAGGAGAAGTGTTCTTCAGTGCCGACTATTCGCAAATCGAGTTACGCATCATGGCACATCTGAGCGAAGATGAACACATGGTGGCAGACTTCAACAGCGGATTGGACATTCACGCGGCTACTGCTGCGCGCATTTTCCACAAACCCGTAGAAGAGGTGGACAGAGATGAGCGTCGCAAGGCGAAAACAGCCAATTTCGGCATCATCTATGGCATCTCCGCCTTTGGACTGAGCGAACGCATGGGCGTGTCGCGCGGAGAAGCCAAGGAGTTGATTGAAAACTATTTTGCCACTTATCCCAAAGTGCGCGAATACATGAACGAAAGTATAGAGCGCGCTAAGCAAACAGGCTATATCACCACGCAGTTTGGTCGTCGTCGCTATCTTGCCGACATCAACGCTGGTAATGCCACCGTGCGCGGATATGCAGAGCGAAATGCTGTGAATGCGCCTATCCAAGGCACGGCTGCCGACATCATCAAACTAGCCATGGTGGCGATCGACCGCCGTCTCCGTGAAGAAAAATTGCAAACGCGCATGATCCTTCAGGTGCACGACGAATTAAACTTCTCCGTTCCTCCCACAGAATTGGAACAAGTGCGCCACTTGGTGGTAGAAGAAATGGAACGCGCGTTCCAAATGAGAGTTCCTCTCGTTGCAGAGTGCGGCGAAGGCACCAACTGGCTCGAAGCTCACTAAAAAACAGACTCAAACGTTCATTGGAGCGTAATATGATAAGTCCGACATCTCCCAGTGAAATGTCGGACTTATTCGTTCATTGTGGGATCTACCCATCATAGCACAACAAAAACGACCGCGACGAATCAATGTTTGTCGCGGTCGGTGCGTTTATAGTGAAACAGATTAGATGTTTGAGTGTATAACAGATTAGAAGTTTACACGGAAACCAGCGTAGAAGCTACGAGGAGCCATAGGACCATAGATGTAAGCTGAGTCGCGGTTGTAACCGAGATCGAAGTCATCTTGGTAAGCATTGAAGATGTTTTGCACACCAGCATAGACTTGTCCCTTATAGTACTTGTAGATAGGGAAAGTGTATTGCGCTTTCACCCCAAATTCCATGAAGGTTGGTGTCTTGAAGGTGCGAGGTCCGTACACTTCGCCCGCCTTGTTGGTCTGTCCTTCGCCAGAGAGCACGCGGTCATATTTGATGTTGGAAGAAAGCTGATTGAGATAAGCATCCTTAGACAAGGTCTTACCATCTTCCTCTGTAGGAATCTCGTGACCAGCCAACATGCTACCAGTGTAGTTACCTGTGAAGGTGAGATCCAGTTGCTTGGTGACATTCCATGTAGAAATAAAGTATCCGTAGACGTCTGGCGTGCGATAGATGCGACGAGTGGTGTAAGCATCATCTTCGTTCCATTGTTGCGCCTTATTCCACTGGCTCTTATGATAGGTGAGTCCAGCTTGGAGCGACCACACCTTAGGCAAGGTGAGGCGACCTTCTAGGCTCATTCCCATCACCTTTGCGCCATCTGAGTTGGTGCGGGTCTTCACAATTTCTTCATTACCAAACTTGTCAGTGCGCTTGCTCTGCACGAGCGAGAAAGCATCGTGGAGCTCGGTGTAGAAACCTTCGGCAGTGAGGTTCAGCTGCCATGCACCAAAGTGCGTGTACCAGTCGGCAGACAGACTGAAGCTGTTAGAGCGTTCTTCGTGGAGGTTGGGATCGTTTTCGATAACAATCAAGTCGCCACCAGCGTTGTCCACATGGAGGTCTTCGTCAAACACCTGTGGAGCACGGAATCCTGCGCTATAGTTGGCACGAAGCACGAGATCTTTGGTAGGATTGAAGCGCACATTAGCACGAGGAGAGAAGATGGCATTCTTCACCATGCTGTGCTTGTCTAGACGACCGCCAAGGAGGAAGCTCCACATGTTGTTCTTCCACTCATTTTGCAAGTAGAGGGAGTTGGTGTTCACGTTTTGTTCGATAAACTCTTTGCGGAATCCGCTCTTATCCTCCAAGTTGTCGTTGGCATGCTCCACACCAACGGTGAACTGTGAAGGCATAAACAAGCACTTATCGAAGTCATAAGCATATTGCGCACCCAGTACGTTGGTCAAACCATTAGTGCGACCGTAGCTAATCATGCGTTTGCGCATTTCCACAGCGTCGTCCTTGGTAAAGCTGGTGGGATCATTTTCAATTTGAGTCAGATATTGATCCACCGTCTTCTCACCACCGCCATAATAGCTCTCACGTTGCACCTTCATGAACGAAGCAAAAGCATTCACACGGTGCTTAGCATCGGCTGAAACGAAGTTATAGTTGAGGCTACCCGTGAGGTTGTTGTGGCGCAATTGCTCAGCCACATGCGCATTGTGGGGCTCTTCATCAAAACGGTCGCCACCACGGCGGAATTCACGCGTATTGTGCAGCTCGGCAGTGAGTTTAGAGTAATCGGAGATGCGGAAGAAAGCACGCATACCCACGTTGCTACCATCGAGCTTAGGCATTTCAGAGTAGCCATCGCCGGTGTGATCGTAAGGCGAACGGTGGTGCAACTGACCAAAGAGGGTGAGTCCGATTTGGTTGTTGTCGGTGACGTAGGTAGCATTGAGGTTGGTAGTATTCTCAAAAGCGTTCAAACCGCCGATACCACGAATTTCGTGTGAAGCACTAGCAGAAGAAGCCGTAGGTTCTTTCGTGATAACATTGATCACACCCGCAATAGCAGACGATCCAAACAAAGCACTACCACCGCCGCGCAACACTTCGATGCGCTCTACCATGTTGGTGGGAATTTGTTCCAAACCATAGACACCAGCCAACGCACTATAAACGGGACGAGAATCTACCAGGATTTGAGAATAAGGACCATCCAAACCATTGATGCGCACTTGTGAGAAACCGCAGTTCTGGCAGTTGTCTTCCACGCGCACACCAGGTTGATATTTCAAAGCTTGTGAAAGGAAAGAACTCTGTGTGCGGTCAAAGATTTTAGCATCGAGCACATTCACCAGAGTTGGAGCCAAACGGCGCTTAGTTGCATTACGAGTGGCAGAAACCACCACGTCACCAAGGTTCACATCGTTAGGCACAATCTCGAAGTCAGAAACGAGGGTTGCGTCAGAGGTAGTTGTAATTTCGTGGATTTGAGGTTCAAAACCAGGCACAGCCACGCGCACGCGAAGTTTTCCCACAGGGAGATTCTTCAACATGAAGTGACCAGTCACGTCAGTAGTAACAGAGATTTTAGTACCTAGCACTTCCACACGCACGTGGGGGAGAAACTCTTGCGTCTCTGTGTTGCGCACGTGTCCCACAATGTGAGCAGGCAGAGCTTTAGGTGCTTGCGTTGTGGGAACAGCAACTGTGTTTGTAGTGTTAGCGGGCAAAGGTTGGGTAGCCTCAACAGTTGAGGTGGCAAAAGCCGAGGTGGAACATAATACTCCACTAAGGGCTAAGAAAAGGGCGTAGTTATTCTTCATAATCTAACGACTCAAATGAGCGCAAATTAAAATTTTTCAAGAGTAATAATGAGGAAAATGATGTTTTTTCCGCTATCTACGAGGAGCATCATCTGCTCCTTCTTTATTTTTCGGTGCAAAGGTTTCACATTTTTCTCTCTTAGACAATACCCACATATGATGATTTCATACAGACTGTATAACATTTATTTTGTTTTATCCCTACTTTTACCTTAGTTTCAAGTAAACCTCCTTCGCTAGCTTCGTTTTGTTGACGTTCATAGCCATAAAAAGCCGCATCAAAACCCGATGGTTCTGACGCGGCTTCGCATCTATGATTATCAATGAAGGCAGAGCAAGAAAGGTTTCTTCAAGACAATGCGGGGATAACCCTGCTTCTCTAAGACTTCTTCTGCTCGCTTTCGAGAAAATTATCGCTTTAAACGAGAATTCTTTTCTGTTTCTTGGAGAGGGTATGGCACATAGTTCATATTATCATTCCAAGCTCCGCTCACAGGCACAGCTTCCGTGGCAGTAAAACCAGGTGCCACTTCGATAGGTTGGTTAGCCACACGGCTTGCGAAGGTGTTTTTGAGATCATTCATGCGAAGTTGGTCGGCACGACGAGTCACCATAGACACCCAGTGTCCTGCGATTTCCCATCCATGTTCTTCGTAAGCAGCCTGTGCCAACTGGTCTGCCGTCATGGCATCAATGTTCACGCCATGCACCTTGTCCACTTCTCCAGCTTCCACAGCGCGTTGGCGCACCAACTTCAAGCACTCTTTAGCGAGAGAGAGGTCAGCCTTGCCAGCGCGAGCAGCACTTTCGGCATACCACAACAACACTTCTGCGTAGCGAATCACGCGGTGACGGCGACCATTGAGCATACCTCTCCACTTCTTAGCAGAATAGTCATAGGGAGCCAGCATTTGTCCGCCCTTACCATCGTCGTTCACGGTGAAGAGAGAGAACATGGGGTGATATTCGGGCACCACTGCATTCTTCTTACCCTCAGCGATAGACTTGCCATCTGTGGTCGCCCACCAATCGTAGAGCTTACCATCTTTCAAGAGCTTAGGATCATAAGTAGCAGCCTTACGAGGACCATCGGGCATACGCTTCCAAAAAGCAATTTCACCCCATGCGTCGCCCCAACCTCCAAGACTTTCAAAAAGCATCGTACTGGTGAGTTGAGAGTCATGGCTCCAAGAGCGGTTGGGAGAGTTGTTGATACCGAGAATCGTTTCGAGGCTGTAATTGTTGCCCATAGAGTGGATTTCCTTCCATTCTGCTTCGAGCTTCGTGTTATACTTACCCGCCTTTTGACCTTGAATCACAGCTTCAGCAGCCTCAGCAGCCTTAGCATAATACTCAGTACCCTTATTGAGAGGATAACCTGCCATAGCCATGTAAACAGCAGCGAGAGTAGATTTCACAGCTTGTTGAGTCACATACACATCTGCTCCAAACATTTGGCGAGGTTCGCCCTTGTAGGTAGCAGGAAGGTTGTAGCTATCTGCCTTCATCAAGTCAGCGAGAATCTGTTCATAAACCTTCTCCACAGAGGAAAGTTCAGCGGTGCCGTGGTCATCTTCGTTGTGAAGATTGATGGGGAGTGGACCAAACACGCGCACGAGGTAGAAGTAAGCATAAGCACGCCAGAAATAGGCTTGTCCCAAAGCGACCTCGAGTTCTGCCTTTGAAGTGGGAGTGCGCTGCGCATTATCAATGATGAAGTTGGCTTCGTGGATGATGTCATAGTGCTTGTTCCAAGCAGCCACCACACCCTTGTTGTCAGCCGAGGGAGAAAAGGCATCCAACTGCGCACAAGCCTGCTTGTTAGAACCAGGGTTGGCAGTGATGTCATCGCCCTGCCATTGGGGATACATCATGTTAGTGTAAGACTGTGAGTCGGTGACTTTGGTGAAGAGCGACACCAAGCTCATGTTGAGCTCATCTTGCGAAGTGAAATATCCACCAGGCACGAGTTTACCCTTAGGGTCTTCGTTGAGAAAATCAGAGCAAGCTGTGGTGCCGAAGAGGGAAGCGGCAAAGAGAGCCGCAAGAAATATCTTGGATTTCATGAGAAATATCGATTAGTAGGATGTAACATGTGCGAGATGCTAGGCAGTCATCTCCCTTAGAAAGTGAAGCGTGCGCCAAGCGTGAAGGTGCGAGGTGCGGGATATCCGCCCATGTCTACACCGTTTTCGTAGTCATGATTGCCGAAGGAGAAACCAGCAGGGTCAGCTCCCTTATATCCAGTGATGGTGAAGAGATTTTGCACACCAAAGGAAAGGCGAACATCGGCAAACTTCGTTTGTTGCTTCGTCAAGTTGTAAGCCAAGCTGATGTTTTCCAAACGGAGATAGTCAGCATTTTCAATCCACTTGCTAGAGTTACCATAGTTTTGGTTGCCCACAGCATCAAGACGAGGCATCGTCACACCCATATTCTTCACATAGTCAGCATCGGTGACGAAAGCAGATGCACCAGGCATTGCATTCATCAAGAAGCGAGCAATGTTGAGGCGTTGTGCACCAAAGGCAGCGTTGAAGAACGCATTGAGTTCCCATTGCTTGTAGCGCAAACTATTGTTCCATCCGAGGGTGAAGTCAGGGTTGGCCTTACCTAAGACACGGCGGTCACCAGCATCCAACTTACCATTGTTGTTGAAGTCGGTGTACTTGTCCTTACCATCCTTGTCGATGCCTTCCCACACATATCCATAGAATGTGCCCACAGCTTCGCCTTCTTTCACGATGCTCACAGCGTCCACCGTACCTGCTGCTGGCGAGTTACCATAGAGGATGGGTTCTTCGGAAGTGAGTTTCACCACCTTATTCTTGTTGTACGAACCATTGAGAGTAGAAGTCCATTGGAAATCATTAGTTTGTACGATGCGAGCGGTGAGGGAGAGGTCTACACCCGTGTTGGTGATTTCACCAGCATTCACCCAGTAGCGCAAACCACCCACATAGTGTGACTGTGAGCGTTGGAGAAGCGCGTCATAAGTGTGCTTAGCAAAGAAGTCTACACCGAGTTCGATGCGATTGTTCCAGAAGCTCACATCAAGACCGAGGTCAAATTGGTGTGTCTTTTCCCAAGTCAAATCAGGAGTAGGCACAGAAGAAGGACTATATCCTGTGAATTCGCTCTTGCCACCGAAGTTGAAGCCCATCACAGAGAGCAAACCGAGGGTGGAGTAAGGACTGATGTTTTGGTTACCAATCACACCATAGCTAGCACGGAGCTTCATGTTGTTGACCACGCTACGCATGGGCTTCATGAACTCCTCGTTGGTCACTGACCAAGCGGCTGCGATAGAGGGGAAATAGCCCCACTTGTTTTTGGAGAAGCGGCTAGAACCGTCGGCACGGAACGTTGCGGTGAGCATGTAGCGGTCGGCATAGTTGTACATCACACGACCCACTCCAGAGAGCAGAGCATAAGCTGAGTAATTGTTATTCTCATCGCGCACTGCTGCATTCTTCACATCCCAGTATTCCACTGCGTCTGTCTTGAGCTGCTGACCAGAAATCTGCATCATGCGTGTTTCGCTCTTCGTAGCTTCATACACTGCAGTAGCCACCAAACTATGATCGCCCCACTTGTGGTTGTAGGTGAGGTTATTGGTACTCTGAAGCATGAGATGGAAATTGTCGCTATTGTGCATCGAGGTCTTACCGAAACTCAACACTCTAGGCGAGAATCCATAGCCTTTTCGGTCGTGATAGTCAGCACTGTTGGTGGTAGTGAAAGTGAGTCCGTCCACGATGTTGAACTTCAATTCGAAGCGACCATTCACCATGTGACCCATCATGTTGTTTTTCACTGCTGTCAACACTGCATAGGGGTTTTCAGCAGAGATACTGTTGTAGGGGTCGCGCTTAAACTTGATGCCGTCTGCCTCATACATATCCATAGAGGGTGAATAGTTGAGCGCGCGCACCAATGGATTTTCAAGGCTCATGCCAAACATGCCACTACCCTTTCCTTCATTGCGAGCAGCTTGCACGTCAGCAGTAAGTTCGAGCCAAGGATATACTTGCGTGTGCACATTCACCTTCGTGCTATAGCGTTGGAATTCAGTGCCAACCACCACACCGGTGTTCTTCAGGTAGTTTGCAGACACATAGAGCTGAGTGTCTTTGCTACCCTTGCTCAATGAGAGTTTATAGTCTTCTGTCTGACCTGTGCGCAATACCATATCGAGCCAGTCCACACCAGGCTTAGTGCCATCGAGGAAGGGCTTCAAATCGGCAGGAGCATTGCCATTAAACTTATACTTAGTGAGCAGTTCTGCATATTCCTTCGTACCCATCACCTTGGGCATGTGGGTAGCGTGTGACCAACCGTGTGACACATCAAGCACCACTTGGGTTTGTCCTGCCTTACCGCTCTTTGTAGTGATCAATACCACACCGTTTGCACCACGGCTACCATAGATAGCTGTGGAAGAAGCATCCTTGAGCACTTGCATGTTTTGGATGTCTTCAGGGTTGATACCATCCAAACCTGATTCGCGCACCACACCATCTACCACGTAGAGAGGTTCGTTGCTGTTGTGGATAGAGCCTGTACCGCGCACACGCACTTTCACACCACCGCCAGGAATACCGCTACCGATGACTTGCACACCGCTCACACGACCTTGCAAAGCATCGCTCACACGAGTAATAGGTTGATCTTTGAACGCCTTAGAGTCCATCACCGATACAGAACCAGCCAAATCGGCCTTACGCACGGTACCATAACCGATGACCACAGCTTCATTGAAACTGGTATCCATCAGTTTGAGGGTAACATCGAGCTTACCTTCTGTTGCCACCACGTGTTGACGCTCATAGCCAATGAAAGAGAATTGAAGTGAACTGCCTGCAGCCACTTTGATGGAATAACGACCTTGTGCATCGGTCACCACTGCATGACGGGTACCAGGCACAGTCACAGAGACACCGGACAATTTTTCGCCTTCATCGCTCATCACCGTACCCGTGACGGTCACTTGCTTCTTGGCTTGTTGCACAGTCACACTTGAAGGTGCTGTGGAAGACGTGGGCGCAGCTGCCATCGTGCTGAGAGCAGCAAAGAATCCTAAAGTAAGGGGCAACGCACGTTGCGCCATGTGCTTGTACCAAAGAGGTACAAACGAATCGGAGAGATGGAACTTGTTGTTCATGTTCGATTGGTTAGGAGGATAGGTATTAGTATAGAACGGTCAAGTGGATTGCGGATGCCGCTGTTTTCTGGTATTGTTTTCAAAGGCAATCTCTCTTGGCAGGTCTAAATATTTCATGGGTTTGGTCGCAAATATAGCAAAAAGCACTAAAATAGCAAAGTGAACATAGCAAAATCTATCAAATTTTCTTTCGTAAAATGCGAAAATGGAGTAAACAAGTCAACAAGCCCTTACTATATATGGGTCGAAAGAGGGCAAAAGAGTGAAAAATCCACGAAAAAGCGACAAAACTTTTTTCTTTTAAGCCCATTTGCTATCTCAACTTCTCAGAATTATCAAATTCACGCTGAAAATAATCTCTAAGAAAAGGGCTAAATAAATTACTAATCATTATATTTAAAAGATAGCTCTGAAATAGAAAACATAGTCACAACACAAGACGACCTCTATAAAGCTGAAATCTTGATTAGATGTACCCCTAAACGGGTACATATCATCAGAACGTGTACCCAAAAACGCCAAAACGGGTACATATCATCAGAACGTGTACCCAAAAATGCCAAAATGGGTACATATCATCAGAACTGTATCTTCAAAGAAATTTTGAAAATTCTGATGACCCAAGGATGAAAAAGCAATAATACGAAATAGCATCCTCCTCAGACGAGGAAGAACAAGTTCAAATACACCTCTGATTTCTGGCTCTCGCGTGCGCGTATCACGCGCGCACATTACAGGGATTTTGCACTTTTTGCTTTCACAACCTTCACACAAGGGGATTGTTTCATCGCAATTCTAAGACGAAAAAAACAAGGAGATAAAAGAAAAAACGTCGGAGATTTCTTAGAAAAAGTCCAACGTTTTTCGGAAAATCTCCCACGTTTTTGTAGAAAGGTCCGAGAAGTCTTTTTAGGGCTCCGAATTTATCGAAATAGCTCTGCGGAATCTTTGAAATCATCAAAATCATTGAAATCATTGAAATCATCGAAATTCTCTCGGATAGTTTAGACTTTATGCGCTAAAGATGGTAATCAATATATTTTTACATTATCATCTTTAGGAGAGCGATTTTCCCCTTTCACGAGGTTTTTTTTCCCAGAATTTCGTGCAGTGGTCACCACTCTGTAAAAGAGTGTTTATAAATAGTCGATAATCCACTATTTACGAGCGTCTTACAAAGAAAAGTGTGAAGGTTGTGAAAGCAAAAAGTGCAAAAGTGCAGGGTGCGCGCGCGTACGTACGCGCGAGAAGAAGGATTTCACAGCTATTTACAAGTCATGCAGTAACCTTGCGAGAGGATGTCCAGAAATCTCGAAAGAAAGAGGGTAAAAATGATGGTGAAAAAACTTAACTCCGTGAATAGACAATAGGATAGTAAAAAGAAGAAATTAAAGAGAAGGATGTAATAGCTAGAAGAAAGGAAGGACGGGACAAGAATGTGAAGAAGGTAGGGAAAGTAGGGAAAGTAGGAAAAAGAAAAATCGCCCCATCATCGACTAACGATGATGGGGCAATGCACATAAGGATATGAAAGGCGAGGGATGCCTAACCACGAATCATGGTGAGGAGCATCTTGAAACGCTGCACTGCTTGGAGGGCATGAGGCACACCAGCAGGCATGATGAGCATTTCGCCAGCCTTGGGATGATGCACCACACCACCCACGGTGATTTCTGCTTCACCATCGAGGATGGTCACTGTGGCGTCAAATGGAGCTGTGTGCTCAGAAAGTCCTTGACCAGCATCGAAGGCAAAGAGCGTGAGTGTACCGGCATTGTTGCGGAGGATTTCGCGAGAAACGACACTACCCTCTGCATATTCCACGGTGTTGGCAGGTGAAAACACCACGCCTTTTTCAAAAGTGTTCATAATCTAGTTTTGTTTTAGGAGTGTTGAATGATATCTTATTTTTGTCGAGAAGCAAGGAATCGGCGAGCAGCTTCAGCTGCAACGAGCAGACCACCTGCACTCATGATTACATCTTTGATAACAAGGCGACCAGCACCAGAAAGCATGGGGAAACCATGGCTACCGACGAAGTAGGGAAGACCTTCGTGAGGATAGGTGTTGCCATCAGCAAGATTGGGCACCCAGCATTCGGGAGTGGTGACCAAGAAGGAGAGTGTGACGATACTCATACCAAAGGTGAGCAATCCACCAAGCATGCCCAAACGAGGTGACCAGATGCCGAGGAGCACGAGGGTACCAATGGTGCAAATCATGAGTCCCAGACCAATGGAGAATGCATAAGTGCCATTCTCTTGGTGCCATTTAATGTTCTCCACAATCACTTCACCTTCTTTGTTCTTGTGGAGGTTGTATTCTTTGACTTCTTTACCGTTTTTAGGGTTGATGGCAGTCTTAGAAGAATTGTTGTAGAGGAAACTCATAAAAGGGCTATTGCTCACAAAGGGTACGATGCCATCAGCTTCATATTGGCACACTTTGAGTCCGCCAATCCAAGCCATAACGAGGAAGATGGCGATGCGGAGGTAGGTGTAGAAATGACGCTCGAGCGAAAGTAGAATACGCGATGCGAAATCAAATAAGGCATTGATAGTAGCCATAGTACAAATATAGTTTTAGTGGGTTGAAAAAATAGTTAGGGTGCAATCGCCCCTTGGGAAAATGGTTTGTATTTAAGTGAGCTTTGTTGCGACAAGCCCTTGCAAACGTTGTGTTAGTTCGTTTGCATTGTCCGTATGCTAAAGCTAAGGAAGTAGTAGTTGGCTGAAAATCGCATCGAAAGCGATACAAAAATACAAATTTGTAGCACTCCCAGCAAGTTTTATATTGATTTTCATCGGTGCATTAGCAAAATAAAGTACCTTTGCAGTATTAAGGTCAACAAAATATACAGCTCATGAATCGCATATTCTCTTTTCTCCTCTTTATTTTCTGCACGGTGGCTACTCCTATGGTAGCACAAAGCACCACAACAGATGCTATCACTTCTCCCAATGCAGCACGTTATGGTAGTGTGAGTCGTTCTGCCATCTTGGAGCAACTGCCAGAAATCAAGCAAGCTCGCACCCAGCTCGACAGTCTTCGTGCTAAGTATGAGCGTGAAGCGCGCTACAATGAGGAGTCTTTCCGCCGTCAATTTTCGGAATATCTCCAAATCCAACGCAATCTCCCAGAAGCTATTTTGCTGAAGCGTCAAGGAGATTTGCAAACTTCTATGGAACGTGGTTTGGCATTCCGTAAACAAGCTGAAGAATTGTTGCGTAAAGCAGAACGCGACCTCATGCAACCTATTGAAGACAAGGTGGATGCAGCCATCCGTGTGGTAGGTGCTGAGCGCAAATATGATTTTATCTTCGATGCAGATTTGAAGGCTTTGCCTTATCTCAATCCTGCACTCTGCGAAGATGCTACTGCCTTTGTGAAAGAAAAATTAGAGATTAGACGTTAGGGATTAGAGGTTAGACGTTAGAAGCTCTAGAAAGACTAGAGAATCTAGAAAAACTAGAATAGCAGAATCTCTAACTCCTAACCTCTAACCTCTAACTTCTAATTTCTAATGTCTAATCTCTAACGTCTAACCTCGTGATTGGAGTATTCGACTCAGGATATGGTGGTCTGTCGATATTGCGACAGGTGCGCCAACTCTTGCCCCAATATGATTATCTCTATTTGGGCGATAATGCACGAGCTCCTTATGGTTCGCGCTCCTTCGATGTGGTCTATCGCTACACCCTAGAGGCAGTGCGCGAACTCTTCAATCGCGGTTGTGAACTCGTGATCCTTGCTTGTAATACCGCTTCGGCAAAAGCATTGCGTTCCATACAGCAAAATGACCTTCCTACCCTTGCTCCCGACAAACGAGTGCTAGGCGTCATACGCCCCACCGTGGAAGCTCTAGGCGATATCACCCATTCGCGACACGTGGGCATCATGGCGACTCAAGGCACCATTCGCTCTCGTAGCTACGATTTGGAGATTGAAAAGTTCTTCCCCGATGTCAAGGTCACAGGACTAGCTTGTCCCATGTGGGTGCCGTTGGTGGAATATGGCGAATTTGACAGCCCTGGTGCGGACTATTTCGTGAAGAAACGCATCGACGAAATCCTCCGCATCGATCCCGACATCGACACCCTAGTGCTTGGATGCACGCACTACCCTCTTCTGCTCCCTGCTATCCTTCGCCACGTGCCGCGCGGCATCACCGTGGTGCCACAAGGGGACTACGTGGCACATTCACTGTGCGACTACTTGCAGCGACATCCAGAGATGGAAACACGACTGACGAAAAACGGCGCCGTAGAATTTCTCACTACAGAAGAGCCCAACAAGTTTCGCGAAAGTGCCACCATCTTTATGCCCGACACTGACGTAAAAGTGGAACAAATCACATTGTAGTGCTCAAAGCCACCACGATTTTTACCACGAGTTCCTACACACTAATGCTCCCTCCTGCGGAGATAGGGAAAGAAATGAACGTGCAGGAAACAAAGACATCAAGACATTAATCCTCATAAGGATATAACCCTAAACGTCTAACATCATGCCCAAAAAGACGAAAAGTCGCCTCACCAAGAAAGAGGTGCACAACAAACTTCTGGTACTCTTCGAGAACAGCCAAGGTCAACAACTCGAAGTGAAAACCATCTTCAGCATGGTGGGTGCCCTCACCCATCCTGCCAAAATGCTCGTGCTTGATGTGCTCAAAGAACTCGTGTTGGACGATTTCCTCTCCACCGATCAGAAAGGGAACTATCGTCATGCAGAGCGCGCGGCACAACTCATCGAGGGTACGTTCCGCCGCAAGCGCAATGGGCACAATGTCTTTGTGCCTAGTGATGGGGGTAAGGATATCCTCGTGACGGAACTTAATGCTCACCACGCTCTCGATGGCGACTTGGTGCGCGTGTCGATGGTGGCACGTCGTCGCAGCCACACACGCGAAGCTGAAGTAGTGGAAATCATTCGTCGCGCCAAAGACACCTTCGTGGGACGTCTTCATGTGGAGCACGACCGCTATGGTTTCTTGCTTACTGAACGACAAATCGGTGCTGACATCTTTATCCCTGGCGACTTGCTCCATGGTGGAAAAACGGGCGACAAAGCGATTGTGAAAATCGTGGATTGGCCCGAAGACACTAAGAGCCCTCGTGGTGAAGTGGTGGATGTGCTTGGACAAGAGGGCGAAAACGACACCGAGATGCACGCTATTTTGGCAGAGTATGGACTGCCCTACACCTATCCCGAAAACGTGGAACGTGCGGCAGACAAACTCCATCCTGGTATTACCGAGGAGGAAATCGCCAAACGTGAAGATTTTCGCCAAATCCCGACCTTTACCATCGACCCTCGCGATGCAAAAGACTTTGACGATGCACTGTCTATCCGCCGTCTCACAGACGACACGTGGGAGGTGGGTGTGCATATTGCTGACGTGAGCCATTATGTGCTCGAAGATAGCGTGATTGACCAGGAAGCCTTGAGCCGTGCCACGAGTGTTTACTTGGTGGACCGCACTATTCCGATGCTTCCCGAACGCTTGTGCAACTACATCTGTTCGTTGCGTCCTAACGAAGAGAAACTGGCTTATTCTGTGATTTTCGAGATGAACAACGAAGCGGACGTGTTGCGCGCAGAAGTGGCAAAGACGGTGATTTGCAGCGACCGCCGTTTCACCTACGAAGAAGCACAAACCATCATTGAACGCAATGGGCAAGCCTCTCCCGATGATTTGGCATTGCCTGGTGAACACCCTGCTGTGGATGGTTCTAAAGAAAATCCACAAGGAGAATGGGCTATGGAGGTGCTCCAGCTCGATCACCTCGCGAAGCAACTACGCGCCAAGCGTTTCAAGGGAGGTTCTATCGGATTTGACCGCCCCGAAGTGCGCTTTGAAATTGACGAAAAGGGACACCCAACTTCCACTTATGTGAAGATAGCCAAGGATGCCAACAAACTCGTGGAGGAATTTATGCTCCTCGCCAACCGCACTGTGGCTGAAAAGGTGGCTATCGTGCCGAAGGGAAAGCAACCCAAGGTGTTGCCTTATCGTATCCACGATGTGCCCGATGCTGAGAAGATGGAAAAACTCCGTGGTTTCGTGTCGAAGTTTGGCTACAAGATGCGCACCGAGGGTTCTAAGACGGACGTTTCTAAAAGTCTGAACAATCTGCTCGCGGAAGTGAAAGGCAAGAAGGAAGAACATGTGGTGGAGATGGTGGCACTGCGTGCGATGATGAAAGCGCGCTATTCGGTGCACAACATTGGTCACTATGGTCTGATGTTCCGCTACTATACCCACTTCACTTCGCCCATTCGTCGTTATCCCGACTTGATGGTACATCGCCTTCTCGCAAAATATGCTGAGGGGGGACGCTCTGTCAGTGCGAAAAAATATGAAGAACTCTGTGAGCACTGCTCCGAGCGCGAATTGGTGGCTGCCACTGCTGAGCGCGCGAGCATCAAATACAAACAGACAGAATTCATGGCAGACCGCATCGGACAAGAGTTTGATGGCGTCATCTCTGGAGTGACCGAGTTTGGTATCTACGTGGAAGACACTCTCTCTAAGTGCGAAGGCATGGTGCCTCTGCGTGATTTGTCGAGCGACTACTACGAATTTGACGAAGATAACTATCGCTTGGTGGGTCGTCGCACACGAAGAGTCTACAATCTGGGCGACAAGGTGCGCTTCCGTGTGGAACACGCCAATCTGGAACGCCGACAACTGGACTTCTCTATCATTGAGGAAGACAGCTTGATCACCTACGACAGTCAGTCAGGCGCAGCGCGCAGTGTGCTGCACAACCAGCGTGGTTTGACTCCCGAGCGTTTTGGTAAGAAAAAGGCGAACAAGCGCGCGAAATCTTCTGGCAAGTCTGCTTCGGCTAAGGCATCTAGTAAAGGCAAGAAAGCAGCGAAGAAGGGTAAAAAAGCCAAGAAACGCAAATAGTCACCTCGCTTGTCTGGTCTAACAAAAGAAACAATCCCCCACAAATCAACAAGGATTTGTGGGGGATTGTCATGGAAGAGAAATGGATTATCCTAAAGACTCAGGAGAAGAGAGCGGAACAAGTTGGCAACCTTCGAGAGAAATTTGTAGGAGTTGAAGAGGAGCGTCAGGAGTTTGTTGTTTTCCTAGAGTCACAGCCACGTGTCCCATGGTGCGGCGCAGGTTGATTTCCACACAAGGATGGATGCCTGTGGGAGTGATGAGCAAGTCTACTCCGAGGGGACCCACATAGCGTGCTCGCAACCAGCGCGAAAGTAATTGTGCTAGAGTGGATTGTAAGTGGTGTAAGAGTTGGAGAAGCTCTGTTTCGGCAATGTCCCACTCCATTGCGTGAGGAGCCATCCAACGACAGAGTTCGCGTTCCATCACGACAGGATGCGCCACAAGATTTCCCAAATATGCTCCACCCGGTGCTGCGTGGAAGAGAGAAAGTCCATCATATTCCACGGTTCCATCAGGAAGAGCGTGATATTCAAAGGCAAAATTCCCCAACACCTCGTGGAGAGATTGCACCTCGATGCCCCCTTGCTGCTGTAAAATCTTTTGCACACGAGCTTCTGCCACTGGATCTAGCGTGCCTTTAATGGGAAATACGCCACGTCCGCTGCTGCTCCACGGACTTTTCAACATGGCGCGACCCTCCAACGGCTCAAGAGCAGCTGTGACTTCCTCCATAGAACGACAAAAGGTGCTACTAAAAGGAGTAGTTCCTCTACGAGTTTGGAGAAGATGTTCGCTATCTTTTGCTAACAACTCGGAGACATTGACACGACTACTCAAATGGCGGATTTCACAAAGTTGCTCAGCAGTGGGCAATAAGGTTTCAGGAGCTTCCAGACGTTGGAAGATTTCCACTACATGATTGTCCCATCCCCATGGATCAATGTGGTGGATTTGCGACCAATCAGGAGGAACTAAGTCTTTCACGCGTCCCGACTCGGGCAATTGCAAACATTCATCGTCTTCCTCACCCCAAATGCGGGGTAATTCCGCCAAAGCATGTGCCAGTTTTCGTCCAGCTAAGCTAGGAGAATAGTACTGAACATTGGCAGCCAGTGCTTCGTCGTGCCAAGGATTGAAAAGATGAAGGGTGTGAGACATGAAGGGTGGACGGAAGAGAAAAGGAGCTTAGAGGAAAGATTTCCCATAATCAGAAGTCAAAATGCGTTCGGCGCAAGCATATCCTTCTTCATAAAGAGCTTGCAATCGGTCGGTGCGCGTGCCAAAACGATCTACTTCTAGAGGATGTTCGGGGCAAATAATAAGCGCTCGCCCAGACTCTTCCAAACGCTCCACGAGTTCTATCTTATCGTTGTACACCTCTTTGATATGCGAGAGAGCCACACGAAGACGAGGATACTTCTTGTAAACAAAACTTGGCATGCGAATATCGCTACCTTCATCGCGATAGCCTCGATTGTGGGTGAGGACTACCACGTTGTGCGAAAAGCCTTGAGCAACTGCGTGTTCGATGGGGATGGGGTCGGTGATACCACCATCGAGCATAGGCACTCCATCAACTTTTGCAATGGGTGCCACGAAAGGTAAGGAACTGGAGGCTTTGCAAAGGTTGAGGAGCCGATCGCTATCGGAAGTTTCTCGGTGATATTCAGCGCGACCGGTGAGACAATTGGTCGTGACAATCTCAAAGTGCATGGGATTGGCAAAACAGGTGTCGTAGTCGAAGGGGAGAATCTCATTGACCATGCGGTCGTAAAGGATTTCTTGATCGAAAATAGAGTGCGTTTTCCACAGATGTTTCCAACTGATATACTGGTACTTCTCGAGCATATCAATCGAAACTTTGCGCGCGCGGTCACGCTGCTGACTCAGATAGGACATACCGTGGCAAGCACCAGCGGAAACACCAATGCCATAAGGGAAGATGATGCCCGCATCGAGCATATAGTCGAGGACGCCTGCGGTGAAGACTCCGCGCATGCCACCGCCTTCTAAAACCAATCCTGTCTGTGCCATAACTCTATATTTTCAAATCTTCGACAAATTCAGCTGTTTCTACCGTTGCCTTACAACATCTGTCGTTGATGTATATTAAAATTTGTGCAAAGGTACACGATTATCACGGAATCAACCCCCTATTCGCGCGAAAAAGCGTATATTTGCGGAAATAATTTATTCTAAATTCTGCGCTTATGCTCTTTTCAACCGCCACATACTCGGAACGCCGTAGCCGTTTGCGCCAATTGGTGGGCAGCGGAGTCATCGTGCTCTTGGGCAATAATGATAGCCCCTGCAACTTCCCCAATAACCCTTACAAGTTTCGTCAAGATAGCTCTTTCCTCTATTTCACGGGTCAACATCGTGATGGATTGGCGCTTGTGATAGACTGCGAAAGCGGTGCTGAAACCTTGGTGGGTAATGACATCGACATTGACGATGTGATTTGGACTGGTCCTGTGCCTTCTGTGGCAGACATGGCAGCAGAAAGCGGCATTACACACACAGCTCCCATGGGTGCGCTGCAAAGCGTGTTTGAACAAGCCAAAGCACAAGGAAGAAAGGTGCATTTCCTCCCTCCTTATCGCCACGACTTGATGATCCAACTCATGGATCTCACTGGACTCCATCCCAACCAACAACGCGCTGCAGCTAGTCAAACGCTGATTGATGCCGTGGTGAAGCTCCGCAACATCAAGAGTGCGGAAGAAGTGGCAGAACTCGAACGTGCAGCAGCCATTGGCTATGAGATGCACACTACAGCTATGCGCATGGCTGTGCAAAAGGGCGTGACGGAAGCTCAGATTGCGGGTGCTCTCGACGGCATCGCCGCTGCCTTGGGTAGTCAAGTATCCTTCCCCAGCATCGTTTCTATGCATGGCGAAGTGCTCCATGGCTTCCCCTCACAAGCTGTTTTAGGTGGCGATCGTCTGCTCTTGGTAGATGCAGGCTGCGAAACGCGTGAACACTACTGCTCAGACCACACTCGCACTACCCCAGTGACTGGAAAGTTCACCCAACGTCAACGCGACATCTACGACATCGTGGTAGACTGTCATGACTTGGCACTCGATGTGGCAAAGCCTGGTGTACGCTATTTGGATGTGCACCTTGCTGTGTGCCGTTTGATGACAGAACGTCTCAAAGCTCTCGGATTGATGAAGGGGGATGTGGACGAAGCTGTGGCAGCTGGTGCGCATGCCTTGTTCCTACCCCACGGACTGGGACACGCTATGGGCATGGATGTGCACGACATGGAAGCTTTAGGACAAGCTCATGTGGGTTACGATGCCGTGACTCGCCCCTCTACACAGTTTGGACTCGCTAGCTTGCGCTTCGGGCGCGAACTCGAAGTGGGTCACGTGGTGACTGACGAACCTGGCATCTACTTTATCCCTGACCTCATTGACCTCTGGCGCAAAGAAGGTACCAACGCGCAATTCCTCAATTTCGACGAAATCGAAAAATTCAAGGATTTTGGTGGCATCCGCATCGAAGACGATGTGCTCATCACCGAAACCGGTTGCCGATTCTTAGGCGAAAAACTCGTGCCTTACCACGCTAAGGATGTAGAAGCCTTCTTGGCACAGTAAGATAGATGCAGTAATCGTGGAATAGTAAGCTATATTAAGGCACTATGAGTAGTAGCAATAGCGCTACAAATAGTGAAATTACGCTATATAAATGCCTTATATCAACAATAATAGAGCCACAGAAATACTGACACAATAGGATTTTCCAACCCTCGGAGCATCCTCACATTACAATCGTAATTTATAAACTCTCAATAACAGACTAATGAAGAAATTCTTTACCCTCGCCCTCGCTGGTTTTGCCTTGGCAGGTGCAGTACAAGCTGCCCCCAAGAAGAAAGATCTTCCCAAGGACACCCTCGTATTCACTACCGTTGTTGCCAATCCAGTGACAAGCATCAAAAACCAAAACAACTCTGGTACTTGCTGGGCTTACTCCTCTTTGGCATTCCTCGAAAGCGAAGCGTTGAAGAAGAATCCTCAACTCAAGCCTGCAGATGTCGATCTCAGCGAATCTTTTGTAGTATCTCACACTTACATGGATCGTGCAGACCGCAATGTACGCACTCACGGTGATGCTAGTTTCTCACAGGGTGGTTCTTTCTATGACGTAATCTACGCCATGGAGCACTATGGTCTTACCCCCGAAGGCACTATGCCCTACCCTAACCTCCCCTATGGTGATAGCCTCTTCAACTTCCGCCAATTTTGGCCCGGTCTCGAAGCTTTCGTGAAGAGCGTTTCTACCGACAAAGACAAGAAGACAATCAACCCCATTTGGAAGAAGACTGTTCAACAAATGCTCGATGGCTACTTCGGAGAATATCCTAAGACTTTCAAGGTGGCTGGCAAGGAATACACTCCCCAATCTTACGTTAAGGATTACCTCAAACTCGATCCTGCTGACTATGTGAGCTTGGCTTCTTTCACCCACGTGCCTTTCTACAAGACTTTCATCATCGAAGTACAAGACAACTGGCGTTGGGCTCCTAGCTATAACCTCCCCATCAACGAATTGATGGAAGTGATGGAAAGCGCTGTGCGCAATGGATATACCTTTGCTTGGGGTGCTGACGTGAGCGAAGACGGTTTCTCTCGCCGCACTGGCAAGAACCGTTGCGTAGCCACTGTGCCTAACACGAAGTCAAGCGCTGGCGTAGGTAGCGACCAATCTCGCTGGACAGGCGAAAAAGCTGGTGCACAAATTAATGCAGCAGACGGACAAGGCGAAATGACCATCACGCAAGAAATGCGTCAAAAGGGCTATGACACTTGGGAAACTACTGATGACCACGGCATGCAAATCTACGGTCTTGCCAAAGACCAACACGGCAAAGAATACTTCATGATGAAGAACTCTTGGGGTGAATACGGTCCTTACAAGGGTTTCTGGTATATCTCTAAGCCTTATGCAGCTTACAAGACGATGAACATCGTGATCAACAAGAATGCTATCCCTGCTGCCATCCGCACTAAGCTCGGCATCTAATTAGCAAAACTGAGCATCATTCAAACATCCTCCAAACCCACCGTTTGGAGTGAGCTAATGTTGCAATCGATGCACCTTAGAAATTCGTTGAATACTGCTCAAAATCAGGATGTATATATCCTTTGCGATATAGAATAATCCATATAAATCTCCCAAACTCACCAAGGCAAAAAAGTGAGGTTTGGGAGATTTTTTGTATATACAATCGATAAAAAAAGAAGGATAATCTTCAAAATGCAGAAAAACAACATATAATAGAAAGAAAAAGCCATAGAATGTTGGTAGCACACAAAAGTTTTTCGTATTTTTGTGTCGCATAGACCGAAGTTGTGCGTCCTTTCTCACGAAAGGCTCACCACATCACAGCCACAAAACCGCGCCAATGCAATGAGCGCACATACCTGAAAGACGCCACGACTGCCACTTATGCACTTCCCTCTAGGAAACAAATATATCTATTCTATTTAATATCTATCACAATGGCATTAGATCTTACCCAGCATGGTATTTTCGGTACTACCGAAATCGTGCACAACCCTTCTTACGAACAACTTTTCGAAGAAGAAACTAAGGCTACCCTTGAAGGTTATGAAAAAGGTCAAGTAACCGAACTCGGCGCTGTAAACGTGATGACTGGTGTTTACACTGGTCGCTCACCTAAGGACAAGTTCATCGTTGTTGACGAAAACTCTAAGGACACTGTATGGTGGACTTCTGAAGAGTACAAGAACGACAACCACCCCATGACTGAAGAGGCTTGGAACGTGGTGAAGGATCTTGCCAAGAAGGAACTTTCTAACAAGCGTCTTTTCGTTGTTGACGGTTTCTGCGGTGCTAACAAGGACACTCGTCTTGCTGTTCGCTTCATCGTTGAAGTAGCTTGGCAAGCACACTTCGTGACCAACATGTTCATCAAGCCCAGCGCTGAAGAACTCGCTAACTTCACTCCTGACTTCGTGGTGTACAACGCTTCTAAGGCTAAGGTAGAAAACTACAAAGAACTCGGTCTCAACTCTGAAACTGTTGTAGCTTTCAACATCACTAGCAAGGAACAAGTTATCCTCAACACTTGGTACGGTGGTGAAATGAAGAAGGGTATGTTCTCTATGATGAACTACTACCTCCCCCTCCGCGGCATCGCTGCTATGCACTGCTCTGCTAACACCGACCTCAACGGCGAAAACACTGCTGTGTTCTTCGGTCTTTCTGGTACTGGTAAGACTACCCTCTCTACCGATCCTAAGCGTCTTCTCATCGGTGACGACGAACACGGTTGGGACGACAACGGTGTCTTCAACTTCGAAGGTGGTTGCTACGCTAAGGTTATCAACCTCGACAAGGAAAGCGAACCCGACATCTACGCTGCTATCAAGCGCAACGCTCTCCTCGAAAACGTTATCGTTGACGCTAACGGCAAGATCGACTTCGCTGATAAGACTGCGACTGAAAACACTCGCGTAACTTATCCTATCGATCACATCAAGAACATCGTACGCCCTGTTTCTGCTGCTCCTGCTGCTAAGAACGTCATCTTCCTTTCTGCTGACGCATTCGGTGTATTGCCTCCCGTTTCTATCCTCGACGCTAACCAAACTCAGTACTACTTCCTCTCTGGCTTCACTGCTAAACTCGCAGGTACAGAGCGCGGTATCACTGAGCCTACTCCCACTTTCTCTGCATGCTTCGGTCAGGCGTTCCTCGAACTCCACCCCACTAAGTATGCTCAAGAGCTCGTGAAGAAGATGGAAGCTAACGGTTCTAAGGCATATCTCGTGAACACTGGTTGGAACGGTACTGGCAAGCGTATCTCTATTAAGGATACTCGCGGTATCATCGACGGCATCCTCTCTGGTGCTATCCTCTCTGCTCCTACCAAGAAGCTCCCCATCTTCAACTTCGAAATCCCAACTGAACTCGAAGGTGTGGCTACTGAAATCCTCGATCCTCGCGACACTTACGCTGACGCTGCTCAGTGGGAAGAAAAGGCTAAGGATCTTGCTGGCCGCTTCGTGAAGAACTTCACTAAGTACACCACCAACGAAGCTGGTAAGGCTCTCGTTGCTGCTGGTCCTCAGCTCTAATAGACTATCTTTAGTCTCCAAAAGCCTCATGGCGCATTTCACCTCGGTGGGATGCGCCATTTTTTTGTCCCTAACCCTGACCATAGAGTCCACCTCTCAAAAGACAACCCAGTTCTAACCTCCTCAATTTCTCCACAACTGTCACAGCGCCTCTAAGATGACAAATCGACCTCTAATAAAATAGCACCCCTACTTCTAAGAAATTACCCCCTTCTAAGCCCCCTAAACATGATACTAGTCTCCTATCCTCTTTTCATTTTCGCGAAATCACCGCTTAAATCGCCGCTAACAAGCTAAAATAAGACAGAGGTATATTTCCCTCATCATGAACACACAACACCTCACAGCGCAAAAAAACTCCTGAGACTTCGGATGAAATCTCAGGAGCTATGTATCGTTCTAAAGAATGGTCCCTATAAATCGGACTAAATCATTAGTCGAAAAATGAGGTAATCTCTTTTTATTTGATGCTCTTCAGTTCGATGGTAAAGATTAAAGTAGAGAAAGGAGGAATGCCACGTGTGCCGCGTTCACCATAAGCGAGGTTGTAGGGGAGGCAAACTTCATACTTAGAACCCACCTTCATGAGCTTCACGGCTTCAGACCAGCCTTTGATCACTTGGTTCAAACCGAAAGTAGCTGTTTCACCACGTTTGTAGCTGCTGTCAAACACTGTGCCATCAATGAGCTTACCTTCGTAGTGCACTTCCACTTGAGCCGTATCGGAAGGCATAGCGCCATCACCTTGTTGCAACACCTTGTAGAGCAAACCAGAGGGAGTAGACTTCACACCCTTTTGCTTAGCATATTGTGTCAAGAAGGCAGCGTTGCTCGTCTTCACCTTTTGCGTGTAGAAATCATATTGTTGTTGCTCAATCTTTCTAGCAGAGTCAGCAGAAATGTTTGTGTTGTGCATCAAACCATCAGCAAGACCTTTGGTGAAGGCAGTAGCGTCCACATAAGAAGTGTCAGCCTTACCTGTAGCTTGTTGGTTCATGCCTTGCACGATTTGGGGCAATTGGTTCTTGATTTCCAAACCAGCCACCAAAGCACGGAGCTGTGCAGCTTCTGCAGGAGTAAATTCACTGGTGAGACCTGCCACAAAGTCCTTCATGTAAGTTGAATCCACACCAGAACGTTGAGCAATGTATTGAGCCAAGCTAGCAGACTGTGCCACACCTGCAGCATAAGAGAAGTCAGCACCGTTCACGGGCTTAATCATCACGGGTTGTGCCACCTTCTTGTTGGTCTTCTTGGTCTTTTTTGCTGCAAAAGCAGAGAGGGAGAGAGTAGCAGCCAAAGCTACTACGAGGAGAGAACGAAATTTCATGTAAAGAGTTGCTATTATTCTTCAGCCTTTCAGCTGCATGATAGTTACTATTATAAATTGCGACAGAGGAAACAGAGCCGAAGTCCGTTTCCTCTGCGCATCATTGCGAGATGATAGGGCTAGAAAGACGTCCTAGCGTCTAGATCTCAAAAGAAAATGCTTTAGCAAGGGGATTACATGCCCTTTTGCATCTGAGGAGCCTCAGGTTGTGCAGGAGCATCAGACACACTCACGAGTTTGATTTTGAAAACCAAAGCAGAGTAGGGAGGGATAGGTCCTTGTTCTTGATCACCATAAGCGAGATTCCAAGGAATGTAAACTTCCCATTCGCTGCCCACCTTCATGTTGGTCAAAGCGATGGTCCAACCCTTGATGACTTGGTTGGCAGGGAACTTCACTGTCTTGTCTTGTGAAGAGTCAAACACCTTACCATTCATCAAGCGACCTTCGTAGCTTACTTCGCAGATTTGGTCAGCCTTAGGAGTAGCACCAGTACCAGCCTTCACTTCTTTGTAGTAAACACCACCAGGAAGCGCCTTTACACCAGCAGCTTTAGCCATCTTAGCGATGAACTCTTCGTTAGCCTTCTTAGCAGCACCATACACCTTCTCATTAGCCTTAGCTGCCATCGCTTGCATCTTCTGTTGCATGTACATGCCAGCCTGCTCACGATGAAGGGTATCCTTGCCCACGATAAGTGCAGACACACCATTCTTACCATCGATCATACCAGCAAGCACATTCTTCGCACTGAGGTGCTTAGTGCTATCACCAGCAAACACTTGACCTTCCACTTGAGGGAAAAGGCGAGTTTGGAGTTGAATACCACTTTGCATACCGAGTTGATAAGCCAAAGCCTTCTTATCGTCTGCCATGCTCATACCTTCCTTCATACCCTTGAAGAATTCATCTACAAAAGCAGAGTCGCTACCAGCTTGCATGAGATATTCTTTGATTTGCTCAGGGGTAGGAGATTGTGAAAGACCCACAGAGTAAGACAAGCTGTCAACTTCGTCTTTCAAATCGCCAGTAGCAGCAGATTGTTTGCTACCACCGCAAGCACTGAAGAGTGCTGTAGCAGCCACGAGGGCGCCAAAAAGTACTTTTTTCATATTGTTGTTTTATTATTATCTAGGGGATAAATTCTTTACCCTCTATCCTTGCATACTCTCAAATTCAAGAAGTATTAGGATCGTGGGGTAGGGGAAATCGTTATTGATTATTCGTTGATACCAAGCAATTCCACGTCAAATACGAGGGCTGCATAAGGAGGAATTGCACCACCTGCGCCCTGTGCACCGTAAGCAAGCTCGTAAGGAATGAAGAAACGGAACTTAGAACCGAGGTTCATGAGCTGAAGACCTTCGGTCCATCCCTTGATCACACCTTGGAGAGGGAAGCTCGTAGGTTCACCACGTTGATAGCTGCTGTCAAACACAGTGCCGTCAATCAAACGACCCTCGTAGTGGCAGCGCACGCTGTCGGTAGCCACAGGCTTCTGACCGATAGCTTCGGTGAGCACTTCATATTGCAAACCAGAAGCGGTGGTGGTCACGCCTTCGCGTTTTGCATTTTCTGCGAGGAACTTTTCACCTGCTTCGCGAGCTTCACGACCAGCAAGTTCTTGTTGCTCCTTCATGTATTCTTGCACCATGCCTTGTGCTTGCACTTCTGTCATTTCTGCTTTTTCACCTTTGAGCACTTGCTCTACGGCGCGAGTGAATTCTGCGGTGACAAGACCGTCGATGTTCATACCCTTGAGATTATGACCGATGAGAAGGCCGAGGGCGTAAGAGAGTTTTTCCATAAAAGGGGATTGATGTTTTTGATTCTTATTGAAGAGGGTGCTACTATGTTCGTCTCACTCTCACGCCATCGCGCAAAAGTCGAGGAAGCATAGGGGCATATTCTGATACGCAAAAGTAATCATTTCGTTTCGTTTGAACGAACAACGCGCTTATTTTTTGCGTCTTACACTCCTATTCTTCCATTTATACCTCTATTTCTCCACTATTCACGCTTACAGAGCCCTGATTCTCGTTCTCCTTCTTTTCTGCATCATAGAAGTGTTGCACGATTAAGCCAGCTAACATAAAGCCAAACATAGCCGTGATGTGCGACATCGTGCCATTGATTTGCGCCTTGCGTTCATTCCAATTATGCGAGAGCAGATCTTCACGCCCCTCTTGCGTCGTCGTGCTCTCCGCTATCGTGGGCTCGTAGCCATCCACGTCAGCTTCTCCCAAGTTAGGCAGCACTTCGTCGCTATACACGCAGAGAAATTTCTTGGCAGGGCGCACTTTCTGATGCTTCATCTTCTTGCGCAACGCACGACCCAGCGGACATCCGCGCACTTTCATGAACTCTGCCACTTGGATGCGCGTAGGATCCATCTTCAAAGCCGCGCCCATGGAGGAGTAGAGTAGGGCATCGGTGCGGCTTGCCGTGAGTAGCAAGTGTGCTTTCTCTGCGAGAGAGTCGATGGCATCGATGATTACATCATATTCGTTCAACCGAAAACTCTCGGAGTTTTCCGCATTGTAAATGTCTTGGATGGCAGTGATTTCAGCTTCAGGGTTGATGCTGAGCAGTCGTTCTTTCAGCACCTCCACTTTCACCTGTCCCACAGTTTGGGTGGTTGCCATGAGCTGTCGATTCACATTACTGATGTTCACGCGATCAGAGTCGACGATGGTGAGGTGTTTCACCCCAGATCGCACCAAACTCTCGGCACACCAACTGCCCACACCTCCCACGCCAAAGAGGATTACGCGGATGTCGTGCAAGCGTTGCAAAGGGGCATCGCCCATGAGCAAGCGTGAGCGATGAAATATCTGTTGTTCTAGTGTAGGTTGTGTCATGAAGTTATGTAGAATAATCTGTATGGTTACTCAAAAGTATAATGACCTATCTCTCAAGAAATAGGTCACATGCCATCCGAAAAAAGGGACTTTCTCCGAAGAGAAAGTCCACTATATTTCAGTATCTTAGTTCACAGTAATTTCGTCTATAAAGAAGAAGGCTTGCTTTCCAGCGGCTTCTTCGTGCCAAGACGGAATGCTCGTTTCTGGTTGTGCCACAATCTTCAGCAATCTTGCTGTAGTAGGTGCGAAATCATATACGTGCCGTTTGATGCCATTCTGATCGGCTTGTGTGAGCGGAGCGTAGTCTTTGGAAACTATGGTGTTCCAAGTCTTACCACCATCCACCGAAACTGCGATTTCTACGCGACGAGCATCGTAGATCCAGTCGCCTTTTTCCACACAGACGTTGAACGCCACTTGACTCACTGTCGTGTTTTCGCCCAAATCGATGATGGCTTCCATAGGCTTTTCGAGGAATCCGATCCAACGGCTAGAGTTGTAGCTGGTGTTGCTCGCCACAAGACCATCAACCAATGTCTTTGCACCATCAAATTTGTAGCTGGCGTGAGGTTCATTCACCAAGGTGATGTTGCGCGCAGTGGATTTAGAGAAGTGGAAATCTTCTTTTTCCACGTGGCTACGTTGATATTGATTAGGGGCAACTTCGTGGAAAGCTACGGCACGGAATTTCACATCGCTCTTGAAATCCAAAGGTTGTGTGTAGCGCGTGCTTTGCTGTGTAGGCATCGTGCCATCGAGAGTATAATAAATCGCATCATTAGGCTCATTCACTTGCAAGTTGGCACGGATACCGCCGCCTGCAATCGCCGTGTAGTTGGGCATGATGTCGTAGTAGTGCTTGGCGAAGTTGTAATTCTGCTCTTCATAGAGCTCAAAGAGCTTAGGCAATCGCGTCAAAAACTCTGAATAGGTGCGAGTGCCTTGTGGACGCCACTGGATTTCTGCCAAAGCAGCCAAACGAGGCAAAGCCATATATTCGGTTTGGCGGTGCGTCTTGAAATACTCTGACCACAAGTTGGCTTGCACACCCAATATGTGTTTACCCTGTTCGGGTGTTAAAGCAGCAGGCATGGGCTCGTAGCTGTAGACACGTTCAAGAGGCAAATAACCACCAATTGCCAAAGGCTCTTGTTTGGCATCTTTTGCTTGATAATAGTCGAAGTAGAGATACGTATTGGGCGACATGATCACGTCGTGACCACTTTGAGCAGCTTCGATACCACCAGCTTCGCCACGCCATGACATCACTGTGGCATTGGGAGCAAGACCACCTTCGAGGATTTCGTCCCAACCGATGATGCGTTTGCCATAGCGCGCCAAGGTGTTTTCGGCATGACGAATCACATAGCTCTGCAAACGCTCTTCAGCAGAGTGCTTACCTTCGGCTTGCAGTTGATTCTTTTGGATGAAAGATTGGCACTTAGGACAAGTCTTCCAGCGTGTTTTGGGGCACTCGTCGCCACCAATGTGGAAATAATTGCTAGGGAACAACTGAGCTACTTCACCCAATACCTTGTCAATGAATTCGTAAGTTTGGGGATTACCAGCACAGAGCACATCGCTGCTCACACCCCAGATTTGTCCCACTTCGTAAGGACCGCCTGTGCAGCCCCAATGGGGATAAGCTGCAAGTGCTGCCAACATGTGACCAGGGAGGTCGATTTCGGGAATAATCACAATGTTGCGAGCAGCAGCATAGGCGATGATGTCTTTACACTGCTCTTGCGTGTAAAATCCACCATGAGGCTTACCGTCGTATTTGCCAGTGTTTTTACCAATCACTGTAGCCGAACGATGGCTACCGATTTTGGTGAGTTCGGGCAACTGCTTGATTTCAATGCGCCAACCTTGGTCGTCGGTCAAGTGCCAGTGCATGCGGTTAATGCCGTGCAAAGCGATCATGTCGATGAATCGTTTCACACTGTCGGCAGTTGCAAAGTGGCGAGCCACATCGAGCATCGTACCACGATAGGCAAAGCGCGGAGCATCGTTGATTTCCACACCGGGCAAAGCGATTCTACCATCTTTTGACATATATGCACGCTCCTTTTCACTGAGGTGGGGGAGTGATTTGCGAAGTGTTTGGATGCCATAGAATGCACCAGCCTTGGTGCTAGCCGCAATGCTCACCGTTTTACTGTCGATGCGCAAACGATAACCTTCGGCAGCCATACCCTTCTCTGCACTGCTCAACACAATAGCAGGTGTCTTTCCACGTTTTGTTGCGATGGACAAAGTTAGTCCTGTGCGATCTGCCACAAACTGTTGCAAAAACTTCGCATTTTCTTGGTCAGCTTTCGACTTACCACAAACGATGCGTGTGCCAGGGGTGAGCGTAAAATCACCCCATTGTTGTTGGAGAGTCACTTGTTTGGGAAGCGGCACTACATCATACGACGCCTTGGGCACGCTTTGTGCTGCAAGTGTGAGAGAAAATCCACTCAACAAACAGCTGCAAGCTATGGTTTTGAAGATATTCATAAGGTAAATATTGATTGTTGCCACAAAGATACAACAATTTTACGCATTTCCTAGTCCCGCCCCTCTTTTTTTGCTATCTCTAACTTACAATCATAGAAGTCATAGAACTATCATGTCATTAGAACAAATCCTCCAACATCGTCGCGCCATCCGCAATTACGACGCGCAACAACCCATTTCTGCCGATCGTGTCGAAGAGTGTCTCAAACTTGCCTCGCTTGCTCCCACGAGCTCCAACATGCAGTTGTGGAAAGCGCATCACATCACCGACCCTGCTGTCATCCAACAGCTTGTTCCAGCCTGCCTTGGACAATCCACCATCAGCACTGCCCAACAGTTGGTCGTCTTCACCGTAGAACCCTCTCTCTACAAAGAGCGTTGCCAACAAAACATTGATTTCCAACGCGAAAACATCAAGCACACTTATCCCGAAGCAAAGTGGGAGAAATATACCGCCCTTCAAACTTCTTACTACACCAAGGTGGTTCCATTCCTCTATAGTCGCTTCTTCGGACTCTGGGGAGGGGTGCGCAAGGTCATTGCCACCCTCGCTGGGTGCTTCCGTCCTGTGCCTCGCCAAATGACGGAAGGAGCCATGGACACCGTCTTCCACAAGAGTTGTGCACTGGTGGCACAAACTTTCATGCTCGCCATGAGCGAAGCGGGCTACGACACTTGTCCCGTAGAGGGTTTTGATGCTCAACGCGTAAAGCGCATCCTTGGTTTACCTTGCAGCAGCGAAGTAAGCCTCATCGTCTCGTGCGGCATCCGAGATGCCTCTCGTCCGCTAGGCGATCGTTTTCGCGTAGATTTTTCTTCGCAATATCAACGCATCGGACAATAACTCAAAAGGGTGGGGAAGTCCTTCCCTACGCAAGAAAAGTCCTCCCCCTTAACATCTCTAAAATCCTCTCTTTTTCCCTCGCGTACGCGCGCGCACCCTGCACTTTTGCACTTTTTGCTTTCACAACCTTCACACATTTCTTTGTAAGTCATTCTTGCATAGTGGATTATCGACTATTTATAAACACTCTTTTACAGAGTTATAAATCTCACGCGAAATTCGCGCCAAAAAATCCTCTTAGAAGGGGCTAAATCACCCCTCAAAGACGAGGATGTAAAAATATATTTATTCCCATCCTTAGCGCACAAAGTCTCAACTATCGGAGAGAATTTCGATGATTTCAATGAATCCAATGATTCCAAAGATTCCAAAGATTCCGCAGAGCTATTTCGATAAATTCGGAGCCCTAAAAAGACTTCTCGGACCTTTCTTCAAAAACATTGGACCTTTTCCAAAAAACGTGGGAGATTTTCCGAAAAACGATGGACTTTTTCTAAGAAATCTCCCACGTTTTTTTGTTTTATCTCCTTGTTTTTTCGTCTTAGAATTGCGATGAAACAATCCCCTTGTGTGAAGGTTGTGAAAGCAAAAAGTGCAAAATCCCTGTAATGTGCGCGCGTGATACGCGCACGACGCGCATGCGTGCTCGCGTACACGTGAAGTACAGCTCATATTTCTCCTCGCTCTTCCCACAAGGCTCTGTCGCTTTTCACCTTCGCTCGCAACAATAATGCAGATTCTAGCTATGAATTTTACTACTGCTAGTATGTATTACATCTTTTAGTAGTCAAACACTACGTTTTTCACAGTCATAAACCCATGACAAGTGAGGCTATTCACCCATCTTTCTGCCTTACAAATCACTTCTTAGGAACAAAAAGACTACAAACCCCAATTCGGTTTAAGGTCACCTCTTTTTTACTCAGGTTATAGCACACAACGATTCTTTCGATCTAGTTTTTGTTTCACGCAAGAATGTTTTAGAAAAGTGTGAGCTGCTTCACTTCTACTTCTCCCTCCATCTCAAACTCCATATTGATAGAGGGATTTGAAAGCGAAAGTGCTTTTTTATTCAATTCCAACTCATATTCTTTGCAGAAATCATCTGCAACACAATGAATTTTCGTAACTTTGCTGATAAGTTTCATAGAGGATTGCTTTGTCGTTATCTATCTGGTTTTCAACAACAAACACACGAAAAGCAATCCTCTTTTGGACTTTTATTGAAACTATTTTAAGCCCCCCAATAGCCCTTGCTTATCCCGAATTGGGGTTAAAGATGATATTGATTTAAAAATGAGTCAGGGAAAACAACAGAAGTTGATTCTAAAGGACATATGATAAATACTACTTACTAGAATATGAATAGCAAAACTAAGCTTCGAGTTGATAAAATAATCGAACTGAAGCATCATATTGAGAATTGGGAAACTCAAACTAGCGAAGAGATCGAAAAGCTTCTTGTTGATTTTGAGAAACAGCCTAGGCAAGAAATGTCTTCTTATTATACGGAGCTTTTTAGAGATGTTCAATTTGCGGGTGTTTTGGTGCAAATAGCAAATAAGTATGCGGAAAACAGTAAAATCAATCGCTGTATAGTATCTGCTCTTGGAATGATGATGTGGAGGTATAAGCTTCCTGAGAGTGAGGAAATATATCGCCTTATGTTAGCGAATATTCAAAGAAAGGGAGTAGCTCTTTTTGTAGCATTTCATCTCCCTAAGATGAAAATGTTTGAGGAATTCCCGAATAAATGGGCCTATTTTATGAGTATACCTAAACTCTCTCCTAAAAAGACTTCTGCGGAATACTTTACTGACTTGGTCGAAGAATACATTTACTTTGTACCTATGATGTATAAGTCAGAATTGATTCAATACTTCAGTTTGAAATATAGTGAAACAAAAAGTGAATATCTAAAAGATAGATACAAAAAAATACTAATAACCCTGCAGGATTAGTACTTAATTGAGTAATTTTTGAGGAAAAATATCAACCCGATTGGAGCGAAATGTAGTAATTGAAAGCTTTTCTGTGAGCGAGCATATAGCTGGTATAGTAAATGGTTTTTCAAGCGACTTACTGACACATAGCCCGAGTAAGAGCTTTGTCAATCGCTGTGAAACAAGACTAAGGTTATTGCTCCTATTTCTCGTATGCCATTATTCTACGTTGTGTCTTTCTCACTCCTTCCGCTCTCGGTACACCCATAGAGACGTATGACAAAGAAGGGCTATGTGCAAGAGAGCTGGGCATCTATGGGCGGATAGGCTCTGTGGTGAGAGGTCGACTTCATGCCTTTCTCCATCAAGGACAGTACCTCGACCAAGAGACGAGACTCGCTTACAATCGCTTCTGCTACTACTCCCCCGAGACAGGAGCCTACATCAGTCAAGATCCCATTCGCCTTGAAGCGGGGCTGACAAACGTTATACATGGACACCCAATAACAGAAGCCGAATATAAAAAACTCACTAAAGTACATTAGGACATGGAGGAAGTAATCAACCTGTATAAGTTCTCTCTTATAAACTCATCTTCAGCACATCCATTCTTAGAGCCTTCCAAAGAATTTCAAATAGAGGATATTCTACAATTGAAAAATGGCAATATATTAATTGATGTGGGGTATTATAATTCTGTATTAACTATTTTCGTTGTATATGATTATAACTGGGAGTCTCCACTGATAAAACGAGAATACCAAAGCTGGGAAAATATGCTGAAGGATTTGACTACGATCTGTTTAGACTTCTCTATGTAAGGGGGCTATTGTTGAAGCTCGAATTATATTCACATCCAGACAATCCGGTAAATCGAAGTACGTTTCATGTAGACCGAGAGACCTACTGGAAAGAATGAGCAGAAGCCAAAATACAGAAAAGGCGTGTAGGGAATATGGAATCTCAAACTGTTCATTAGAAGAATATCATGATATCATTAGATAATGTAAACAAAATAAAAAAGAATGGGTGGTGGTATGATACCCCCTCCGAAGAGTATATCAGTGCTATCAGGGATTTAGGCATTGATCCTAACAGTACAATAGGACAATTCTACAGCCATGCAGAAGATGGTCCTACATTCACCAGCAAAGGAGTTGTTTTATACCATATCTGTTGGTTTTTATTATTCTCAACATATGAACTAGATATTCTTAGAGCCTCTGATGGATTGGGATTACCCAAAGAATTCATTCCTCTTGATAGTTTTGAGGGTGAGGTTGGTTTCTTTTACAACAAACAGTCTGAAGAAGTCTTTCAGTTTTCTTTAAATAGATCGCCTGAGAACACCATGCAACTAACGACTATTGCAAAATGGGCCACATTTGATCTTTTCTTAGATTGGTATCTGTAAAAACTACGGTGTCTAACATATCCGGTGGGAAGTATGGGCATTTTACCATAGTTATGCATCCCTATTGGGATTTAGGATCGTTTTTTCATGAGTTCTTCATATCACAGATGAATCCTTTCGACCTAGTTCTAAGACCTTAGTCTAATAGTTTCATGCAAATGGTAGTTTAGAGAATAAAGTGAAGTGTTTGAGAACACCAAAGAGCATAATGATGAGGTGTTTCCACCTTGTCAAACGCTTAACGTAACGCTCGCTCCCTGGTGTTTCGAGACTTATTAGTTGAATTTTGGCTTTGTCCAGCAATTTAATGACCTAACTATAGACCCGTAATCCAGTAAAATGTGTACTTTTGCTCAGGTTACTAGTTTTTTTACAACAAGTAGAGCAACAAAAGAGGATGAAAACCTCTAGCAGGATTTCTGCCTTATTTTATCATATCAAAAAACTTTTACCGGACAGCAATAATTAAAAACATCATTAAAATCAATCAGTATGGACAAGGGTGTAAAAAATACGGAAAAATCTATGAAATCTCGCTCCCAAATGGGAAATTTGCTTACATATGTAGGGTGAGGCAATACGAGTTTGGTATTTTTGATTATCTCTCGGAAAAGACAGCCAATATGGGTGAGCTTCTTTCTGTTGGTTTTAAGACTTATAAATCCTGTATAGAAACAGCCATAAGAAAGAAGATTTGGAAACTGATAGGGCAAGTTGATTTAGAGAAAGAAAATATAATATATCCAGATTTAGCGATTTTCTTATCATACAATAAAGAACTTTTTATTAGACAATCAAGAGTAATGAGAAACGGAAATCCTTTGGTAGTTTCTCAAAAAGATTATATAGACTTACTAAAGCGAGGGTATATATATGGTTTCTTTGACGATTACAAAATCTTTGAACTCTGGCTCTCGAGTAATATAGAAAAATATCCAGAAAGTGAAGGCATATTTCCTTTGCCATCTCAGTATTTATAGGGGCAACGGCCTATTTTACAGAAAAAACGATTGATGGAAACTTCTAATCACATATAGCCCAAAAGTTTACCGATGAATCCTCATCATACAAAAGAATAGGATGTGATATTCAAGAATAAGGATGGTATGTGAGACTAATCGGATTCAGAAGTATGAGATGAGATTTGGGATGAAACCTCCTGGTAATAAGTGTCCCCACTAATTGTAATGTAAGCACAACTATATTCCCTATTGGGCATAGAACATGTAACTAGCATGTAACTGGTAGTCTATAAAAGAAAGAAAGGTATAGTAAAGCCTCCCTTGTAAATAGGAAAAGTCAGCCTATAATAACCATGTAACTGGCATGTAACTGAGAAGATAAACTCCTAGAAACGTCATTTCGTGCAGAAAATCCCTCTAAATCTCGTTTTTTTCGAGTATTTTTGTCCTTCGAACTCATACGATTTTGCCTAATTGGGAATACGCGTTCCCGACTGAAATATGAAAGAATTCTTCAAAATGATGGCGCATTACGTTGCGCCCTATAAATTCAACATCGGACTCTCCCTCCTCTTCAATGTGCTGAGTGCGGTGCTCAACGTCTTTTCCTTTGCTTCACTCATCCCGATGCTCAAACTTCTTTTCAACACTGAGCAGAAGGTCTATCATTTCATCGATTGGGGCAAAGAAGGGATGTCTTTTTCCGATATTGCAGTCAACAATGCTTACTACTACACCTCACAACTGGTGGCGCAGTATGGCGCGGGTACTGCGTTGCTCTTCATCGGATTATTTCTCGTGCTGTCTACAGGTTTGAAAACGGCTTCTTACTTTGCTTCTGTGGCTTCGATGGTGCCAGTGCGCACGGGCATTGTGCGCGACATCCGCACCTCGATTTATAAGAAAATCACCCTCCTTCCCCTCTCCTTCTTCAGCGATGAACGCAAAGGCGACATCATCGCACGCATGAGTGGTGACGTGGGTGAAATCGAAAACTCTATCATGGGTAGTTTGGAGATGCTGATGAAAAATCCGATTCTCCTTGTGGTCTATTTCGGTAGTCTTTTCTACATTTCCTGGGAACTCACACTTTTCACCATTCTCGTGCTCCCCTTGATGGGCTGGGGCATGGGACGCATCGGTCGTAAACTCAAGCAGTCGAGCATGGATGCGCAAATCAAATGGAGTGAAACGATGTCGCAACTCGAAGAGACTTTGGGAGGTATGCGCATCATCAAAGCCTTTGGCGCAGAGCGCAAAATGCAAGAGCGCTACGACACCACTGCCAATGATTTCCGCTCTATCTCCTCACGCGTGGCGATTCGTCAAGGTTCGGCACACCCCGTGAGCGAATTTTTGGGCACCTGCCTTATCGTCTTGGTGCTTTGGTATGGCGGTACGTTGATTTTTGCTGACCACAGTCCCATCGATGCGCCCACCTTCATCTTCTACATGGTGATTCTTTATAGTGTGATTCAACCGCTCAAAGATTTGTCCCGCGCAGCTTACTCCATCCCTAAGGGTATGGCTTCGATGGAACGTGTCAATAAAATTCTTTTGGCTGAAAATCCAATCCGCGAACCAGAACACCCCGTAAAGATAGGTCATCTCACCGACTGCATCGCGTTCCAAAATGTGACCTTTGCCTATGGACAGGGTGGAGCAGGGGCTGATGCTCAAGTGCCTGACGAACAAATGGTGATTCGTGGGGTGGACTTCACCGTAAAACGCGGTCAAACCATTGCGCTCGTCGGACAGAGTGGTAGCGGCAAGAGTACGCTGGTGGATTTAGTGCCTCGCTATCACGATGTGGTGGGAGGTAGCATCACCATTGATGGCACGGATGTGCGCCAGCTGCGATTATCGGACTTGCGTGCACTCATTGGTAATGTGAACCAAGAGGCAATTCTCTTCAACGATTCTTTCTTCAACAACATTGCTTTTGGAGTGGAAAATGCGACTCTCGAACAAGTGATAGAAGCTGCCAAAGTGGCGAACGCTCACGAATTTATCATGGCTACTCCCGAGGAATACAACACGAATGTGGGCGACCGCGGTGGAAAACTCTCGGGGGGTCAGCGACAACGCATCTCCATAGCACGCGCCATCTTGAAGAACCCCGATATCTTGATTCTTGATGAAGCTACGAGTGCACTCGACACGGAGAGTGAACGCTTGGTGCAAGAGGCGCTCGAACGCTTGATGGCGACACGCACTACGATTGCGATTGCGCACCGACTCTCTACGATTCGCAATGCAGATGAGATTTTAGTGTTGCACGAAGGTCGCATCGTGGAACGCGGTACACATGAGACTTTGCTCGAACTCGATGGCTACTACAAACGACTCAACGATATGCAGCAATTGTAGACGTTAGAGATTAGACGTTAGAGGGGCATAGACCCTTTTTCGCTCGCCCCGACAAGCGGGGATCGGTTCTTTTAGCTCTCTAGAGCCTCTAGTTTTTCTAGTCCAACCGCGCTAGCCCTCTAACCTCTAACCTCTAACCTCTAACGTCTAATTTCTAACGTCTAACCCCTGCCCTCTACAATACATACGATTCTATGAAACAACTCCTTTTTCTGGTGCGTATCTTCTGCGCTTGGCTCATCCTTTTCTTCGTAGGCAAGTTGCTGTTTTTTAGCTATAATGGATTTCCTGCCATGGACGATTTCTTACAAATTGTGTGGCACGGACTTTCTCTCGATCTTTCCGTAGCAGCGTATGCTACGGCTCCCATTTGGCTCGCTACTTGGGTGGGACATTTTTGGAACACTGCAACCAGTGCAAAAGTAGGGCGCAAACTTTATCGCATCTACACCACAACTCTGCTCACCATCTTCTTGTTAATCATCATCATCGACATGATTATCTACAAGAGTTGGGGCTTCAAACTCGATGCCGTGGCACTTTCCTATTTGGATAATCCTTCGAGTATCCCCGAAAGTTTGGGTTGGGGCTTTGTCATCTTGGCATTCGCAGGTTTTGTAGCCATTGTGGCTGGGCTTTCTTGGATTTTCTGGCGACTGGCTCCTACACAACAGTTATCTTCGCACGCTAGCCACACGGATTCTTGTGCACACTGCGCAGTTTCTCTCCGCAATGTGAGCCATTTTCTTTTGCAACGACTCCCCATCTCCCTCTTGTGGACAGTAATCGGTGGGCTGCTCTTTCTGAGCATCCGCGGTGGTGTGGGTCGATCCACCGCTAACGTGGGTATGGTCTACTATTCCACGGTGCAATATCACAACCATGCTGCAGTGAACCCCGTATTCTCCTTCTTCTATTCTTTGTTGAAAGAACAGGATTATTCAAAGCAAGCACAGTATTTCAGCCCAGAAGAAGCCGATAAGATTTACAACTCTCTGCAATTTAACACGAAGAGTGTGATTCTCCCCGAAGATTCTCTGCTCACTACGCAACGCCCCAATGTGTTGCTCATCCTCATGGAGAGCTGCGGCGGACGTGTGGTAGGCTGCACTGAAGGCAATCACCAAACCACCCCACATCTCGACAGTTTGGCTGCCAATGGGGTCTTCTTTTCACAATGTTATGCCAACAGTTTCCGCACAGACCGCGGCACACTTTGCACCTTCTCGGGCTATCCTTCTTTCCCCGATGCGAGTGTGATGAAGATGCCTGCCAAGTCGCGCGTGTTGCCTTCTATCGCTGGGGCTTTGAAAGGTGTGGGCTACGACACGGAGTTTCTCTATGGGGGTGATAAGAACTTCACCAACATGAATTCCTATTTCCTCGCTACAGGATATAATCGCGTGTTGGGAGATGCTGATTTTCCTGCTGAACTGCGCCACACAAGTCCATGGGGAGTGTGCGATGGTGAGATGATGAAGATTCTCCGTCAAAACATTGATGCTTCGGAAAAACAAGGCAAACCTTGGTTCAAAACGCTCTTGACGCTCTCTAGTCATGAACCTTGGGAGGTGCCTTATGCACGTCTTAACGACAAAATGCTCAATGCTTTTGCATATCTGGATCATTCTATAGGAGAATTTATCGCTGCTTTCCGACAAACTCCAGCGTGGAAGAACACGCTGATTGTGATTCTTCCCGACCACGGAGTGACGTGGCCTGCTGACATCAACGAATACGATATCCGAAAATATCACATTCCCCTCATCTGGACGGGAGGTGCGGTGCGTGCTCCTCGTGTGGTGACGAAACTTTGTAACCAGACGGACGTGGCAGCAACGCTCTTAGGACAAATGGGCATTGACCATAGTCAATTCACGTTCTCCAGAGACGTGCTCTCGCAAACTTACACTTATCCGCTTGCCATCCACACTTGGCCAGAGGGATATACCTTTATTGACAGCACTGGAACGACTATTTTTGACCTCAATTCGCAAAATGTGTCGAAGGTGACGCCCGATTCGAAGGGTGACCGCTTGCGCAAGGTGAAGGCTTTCATGCAGAAGGCTTATCAACACATGGATGCACTGAAATAAACGATAGATAATAGAGGAAAGATGAAGCCTAGAGATTTCCAAATCGATTTACAAAAGAAGTTGTCCGGTATCTATGAGGTGCAGGAAGCTGGGGCTATCGCTGCTAGATACCTGACCGATCGTTTCGGACTCTCCACCACACAGTTGTTGCTCAATGAGGAATTGCCCCTTACCCCCGAAGAAGAAGCCAATATAGACGGTGATGTGCAGCAACTTTTGGCTCACGTGCCCGTGCAACAAGTGGTGGGATTTGAGTTGTTCTGTGGTCATCGTTTTAAGGTGACGGCAGACACATTGATTCCACGCCCTGAAACGGAAGATTTGGTGCAACTGGCTACCGAAAAATGCTGTGGTGCGTTGTCGAACATCTTAGATGTGGGCACAGGAAGTGGCTGCATTGCTATTAGTTTGGCGAAAGCTCTCCCACTGGCGCGTGTTGCTGCTTGGGACATCTCGGAAGGGGCTTTGCAAGTGGCGCAAGAGAATGCGACAACCTTAGGAGCGCGCGTAGATTTTGAATTGCGTGATTTGCTCAAAGAAGCTGATGCTCCCACACTTGCTCCACAATCGTTGGATGCTATTGTGAGCAATCCTCCTTACATCCCCGAAGAAGAAGCGCAAACGATGGAAGCGCAAGTGGTGAACCACGAGCCACACTCGGCTCTCTTCGTTCCCAATGACAATCCGCTCCTCTTTTATCACGCATTGGCGCGATTGGGCTGGCACGCGCTTCGTCCTTCGGGTAGTCTTCTCGTAGAGACACACACGGACTTTGCCGCGGCTGTTGCCACTCTCTTCGAGAGCATGGGTTATACCTCCGTCCGCGTCATCAACGATTGCTTCAATCTCCCTCGATTCGTCGAAGCAGTGTGGGAATAATCATTGCTAATCTATAACTTCAATAATATGAAGTACTCTTTTATTAGCATGCTTAGTGCGTGCGCTCTACTTACTCTTTCATCTTGCAGCTGTTCTTCTAAACCAAGTGCCGACACTAGCGCAGACTCTACCATGGTAGCTGATTCGACAGTAGAAGAACCTATTGAGGAAGATTCAGAACTAATTCTAGATTCTCTCACCGTCAAGAAAAAAACTCGCTACGAATACACAACAACAGTAGTGTTTGCAAAAGGAGCTAATACTACTTTGGTTAATTCCATCAATGAATGGGTGAATGAGGTTTTTGGGGGTACATATCGTGGTGATGTGACCGATGCTAAAGCAATGATAGCTTACTATCAAAGGCGTTGGATGAAAGAGGAAGAACCAGATGCCGCAGATTATGCAAGTAATGTTCATAAAGTATGGGTTGAATATGAAACACCCCAATTTGTAACTCTTCGTTTCATGTCTGATGTTATTTCTATAAATCGTGGTGACTTTGAAGCTCATGCTGCAACCTTCCGCAAGAAAGATGGTCGTAAGTTTGATTACACCATGCTTCCTAAGGAATATAAGATGCAATCAATCTTATTGAAAGGTGTGAGTAAATCGATTGAAACTTCTTCTGATGAGGTAAAATACTACATTGAGGAAGAAGGAAAGGATCCTAATTTTATCCCATATCCAGAAATGGAGCCTTTCCTCAGTAAAAAAGGGCTTATACTTTCCTATCAATCTCATGAACTTTTCCATGCACGCTATGGTACGCCTACCGTGGTAGTTCCTTATTCACAACTTAAGTCACTACTGAATACCACTGGTCGTACTTACCTCCCCTAAATAAATCCGCTATGAGATTTAAGTTGCTCTACACAGCCATTGCGGTGGGTATGCTTTCTCTCTCCGCTTGCAAACAAAAAACAACGGCAGAAACCGCTGTATCCTCTGACTCGGTGGCAACAGTTGTCGATAGTCAGAGATTGGAAATGTCTAGTGCTGAAGATTTATCGCTGAAGGTTTTTTCTGAAAATTTGAAGACCGAGCATTGTTCTTATGAAACATCCATTGTTCTTGCGCAGAGCAAAGAGCATCCTCACTTAGCTACTGCCATCAACGAATGGGTGAACGAACGGCTCGGAGGAAAGTATGAAGGCAATATCAACGATGGGCAAGCAATGCTCAACTACTATCAGAAGCGTTGGGTGCGAGAAGAAGATGATGATATCACCAATGGTGAGTATAATATCAGCATCACCAAGGTGTATGAGACAGACAAGTATATCACGTTCGAAGCCAGCTCTTATTGGTATTTCGGAGGAGCACATGGTGGTAGCAGCTTGTCAGGTGCCACTTTCCGCAAGAGTGACGGTCGTAAGTTTGATAAATCAATGATTAGTGATGAGAATACACTTCATCCACTCCTTATCAAAGGATTGGTCAAAGCTTTTGATGCAAAAAATAAAAAAGAATTGGGAGAACTTCTCATGTTTTCTGGTGCATGCGACTCTGACAATGCTGAAATAAAACTGATCAATCTTCCCCTTCCCGAAACCGAACCTTGGCTCACTAAAGAGGGATTGCAACTGGTGTATCAACAATATGAAATCGGCCCTTACGCTGTGGGGATGCCGACAGTGCAAATACCTTTTGCAAAACTCAAACCTTTGCTCAATGCTTCGGGAAAAACCTATTTGAAGTAAGCAAGAAGACTTGATGAAACAAGCTCTAAGACTTTATCATACAAGCACTAGTACTTTATAAAACAAGCCGTAGTAGAAATCGTTTCTACTACGGCTTATTTTTTTGCTTGTTGCATTTGTTGCGTTGCTGCGAAATACTTGCCCCTAACCTCTCACAAAGCTGGAGGTAGAGATGCTAGTCTTCCAACGCAACTCAACGCATTTTAGGCATCTGTGCGAGAAGCACGTTTGCGCGCATTGTGATCGAGGATAATCTTGCGCATACGCATAGACTTAGGTGTCACTTCCACATACTCATCTTCGCGGATATATTCCAGTGCTTCTTCAAGAGAGAAGATGGTGGGAGGAATGATGCGCGCCTTGTCGTCAGCACCAGAAGCACGCATATTTGTGAGTTGCTTCGCCTTCGTCACGTTGATCACAAGGTCGTTTTCGTGAATGTGTTCACCCACAATCTGACCTGCATAGACATCATCTTGGGGAGAAACGAAGAACTTACCACGGTCTTGGAGCTTATCGATGGCATAAGCAAAGGCAGTGCCGCCTTCGAGTGCAATCATCGAACCATTGCTGCGACGGTCGATTTCGCCTTTGAAAGGTTGATATTCCTTGAAACGGTGTGCCATAATGGCTTCACCTTGAGAAGCGGTGAGCACGTTGGTGCGCAAACCAATGATGCCGCGTGAGGGAATCATAAATTCGATGTCCACACGCTCGCCGAGGTTGTGCATAGCCACCATTTCACCCTTGCGACGAGTCACCATGTCGATCATCTTAGAAGCGAACTCTTCGGGCACGTTGATCATGAGTTCTTCGATAGGTTCGTGACGAACGCCATCAATCTCATGATAAATCACCTGAGGTTGTCCCACTTGCAGTTCGTAACCTTCGCGGCGCATAGTTTCCACAAGCACAGAAAGGTGGAGCACACCACGACCCGAAACAATCCAGCGGTCAGTATCAGCACCTTGTTCCACACGAAGTGCCAAGTCTTTTTGGAGTTCTTTTTCCAAACGCTCGTTGATGTGACGCGAAGTACAGAACTTACCTTCCTTACCAAAGAAAGGAGAGTCGTTGATGGCAAAGAGCATGGACATCGTAGGTTCGTCAATCGCAATCGTAGGCAGCGGTTCTGGATTTTCAAAGTCCGTGATAGTGTCGCCAATCTCAAACGTTTCAAGACCAATCACCGCACAAATGTCACCGCTCGACACAGCAGTAGCCTTTTGGCGTCCCATACCCTCAAAGGTTTGGAGTTCCTTGATTTTTGTCTTTTCCATCGTTCCATCGCGGTGCGCAATGGTGATGTTCATACCCTCGGTGATGGTGCCACGATGCACACGTCCGATAGCGATACGACCAGTGTAATTAGAATAGTCGAGCGAAGTAATGAGCAACTGAGGAGTACCTTCAAGGCGTTCAGGAGCAGGGATATACTCGAGAATAGTATCAAGGAGATAGTCGATATTCTCAGTAGGTTTCTGCCAATCTTCGCCCATCCAGTTGTTCTTTGCCGAACCATACACCACGGGGAAATTGAGCTGTTCTTCTGTACCTCCGAGTTCAAACATCAAATCGAACACCATTTCGTGCACCTCTTCGGGGCGGCAGTTAGGTTTGTCCACCTTGTTCACCACCACAATAGGCTTAAGACCGATTTGAAGTGCCTTTTGCAACACAAAACGCGTTTGAGGCATAGGTCCTTCAAAGGCGTCAACGAGGAGGATACAACCATCCGCCATGTTGAGCACGCGCTCCACCTCACCTCCAAAGTCGGAGTGACCTGGAGTGTCGATGATGTTGATTTTTGTGTCTTTGTAGTTAATCGAAACGTTCTTAGAGAGAATGGTGATACCACGCTCACGTTCGAGGTCGTTATTATCGAGCATAAGTTCGCCCGTCTGCTGGTTGGCACGGAAAAGGTTACCTGCCAAGAGCATTTTGTCCACGAGCGTCGTCTTACCATGGTCTACGTGGGCAATGATGGCGATGTTGCGAATGTCTTGCATGAGAAATTTTTATTGATATATTCTGCGACTTTTGCACTGTTGCCGCAAAATCGGTAGTGTCAAAAGGCTCACAAAATTACGAAATTCGACTCCTTTGCGCAAATAATATGTGGTGTTTTAGACATAACTCAAAAGTTCAGTCGTAAAACACCACATAGACAAAACAAAACAGGGAGATTAGCGCGTCCCAACTTCATTTTTCTGCACATATCGTAAGGAGAGGAGGAAGGAAAAACAAAGCCTTTGCCATTCGTCCTCCAATCTTTGTGCTAAACACTAGCCATCGCCGAACCAAGACCTAGCAGCTCAAAGCTCAAGAATGTTGCGTTGCATCTCGATTTCAGCACCATAGTTCTCCACTATCTTGCGATATTGCTGCATTGATGCAGAAGAGAGTTGAATATCTACATCCTTTCCTTCTTGATTTAAGCGTTTGATGACCTCTTCTGCCGTGAGTTGATGTACATCCACATTAACCTTAAACACCGCTGTTGGAGGCAGCGGAGCTTGTGTCACATCATTCGTGGTAATCACGCGGAAAATGAGCCCTACCTGCGCCAATCGTTGCAACTCGATGCCCGCAAAGTCTGTAGAAATCGTCAAAACCTCTGCCCATTCCTTCACCATGAGCGGGGGAGCGTTGTCCACAAATCGACGCGCCATCAAAGCCATGATGCGCAGTGCCACCAGATTGTGTGAGCTGTGATTATAAGTCTTCTGATCAAACAAGTCCTCGTTGTTCTCCGTAGCTTGCAGAGAGCGACATAGCAACACCCCGATGAGGACAATCGTCCACGTGGCATACACCCACGCCATCAAGAGGGGGAGTACTGCAAACGAGCCATACACGGCATTATAACTGCTCAGAAACATCTGTCCTTTAATGTAAAACTCTTGCACCAGGCTAAAGAGAATGCCCGTGATGAGCGCAGGCCATAAGATATGGCGCACTTCCACCTTCACCAATGGAATGAATCGAAACATTGCTCCCAACACGGCACTGAACACCAACGATTTGAGCATAAATACCAACAATGGCATTGTAGTATCCACTAGCACATGATGAGGTAAATAATTGAGGATTTGGAGGATAAATACCCACACACCACTCAAAAAGAAGATGGAAAAAGCAAGAAAGACAATGAGCCCCAAATAGGCGAGGGAGAAGCCAAACAGGCTGCGCGAAGTATTCACGCCCCACATGGCATTGAAACGTCGCTCAATGTTATTGACCAGCGAAATGATGGTGAATGCCAATACAAAACCACTGACACCCAACATCACATCATCGTGTGTGCGCGCAATGTAGGAATTGGCAAACTCCATCAGTTGTCCAATCACATCGTCTGAAGTATTGAGATTTTGTCGCAACTGCAGTTCTATGTAGTCTTGCATTCCAAAACCTCTACCCAGTGCCAACACCAGAGCCAGAAGCGGCACCACAGACAACACCGTACTATAGGTGAGCGCAGCCACGTGCGTGAATATATCTTGCGAACTAGCGGTTTCAGCGGTGTGGAAGATGACTCTCGTCCAGCGCATACTGCGCCATTTGCACCATCGCTGTCGCCATGTTTTACCATTGACTTTCATATATTTATCTTCTTTCTATATTGAAACCTTGTGATTATGTACCCCAAGTGGAGCGGTCTAGGTTGCGATAGCTCACTGCCTCTGCGATGTGCTGTCGCTGCACCTTGTCGCTACCGTCTAAATCGGCAATGGTGCGTGCCACCTTCAGCACACGTTCGTAGGCGCGAGCCGAGAGTCCTAAGCGGTCGAGTGCGAGAGAAAGTGCATCTTGTGCCGCTTCGTCGAGGTGCACCAAGTCTTGCAGTTGTCGTGCACTCATTTGTGCATTGCAGTGCACGCCAGGACTATTGGAAAATCGTTCGCGCTGGCGTTCGCGCGCAGCCACCACTCTAGCACGAATGTCGGCAGAGGGTTCCCCTTCGGGTGCATTGGTCAGCTCTTTCACAGGCACTGGCACCACCTCCACTTGTAAATCTATGCGATCCAACAGCGGACCGCTGATGCGACTGAGATAGCGTTGCACCTGAGCTGGTGTGCAAGTACACTCGTGCGAAGGGTCGTTGTAGTAGCCACAAGGACAAGGATTCATGGCTGCCACGAGCATGAAGGAGCAGGGTAAGGTGACGTTGTAGCGCGCTCGCGATATGGTGATGATGCGATCTTCTAACGGTTGTCGCATCGTTTCGAGTGCATTCTTGGTGTAGTGAGGAAATTCGTCTAAAAACAAGATGCCATTGTGCGCTAAACTGATTTCTCCAGGCTGCATACTGGCTCCACCACCAATGAGTGCCACATCTGAAATGGTGTGGTGTGGAGAGCGAAACGGCCGTGTGGAAATAAGCGTAGCCCCTCTCTCGAGTTTCCCCGCGATAGAGTGTATCTGCGTGGTTTCTAAACTCTCAGCGAGTGTGAGGGGAGGGAGAATCGAAGGCAAACGCTTCGCCATCATGCTCTTGCCACAACCTGGACTGCCCACAAGCAAAAGATTGTGTCCACCTGCAGCTGCCACTTCAAAAGCGCGCTTCACCGCAGGTTGTCCTTTCACCTCACTGAAATCATAGGGGAAATCCGTTTGCGAAGCATAAAATTCCGCACGCGTGTCCACCTCTGTGGGTTCCAACAGCTGTGTACCTTCTAGGTGTTGCACCACATCGCGCAGTTTGCTTGCACCATACACCTTAAGTTGGTTCACCACCGCAGCCTCGCGCGCATTTTCTTCTGGCACAATCAAGGCTTCATAGCCTAATTTACGTGCCAAGATAGCCGCTGGCAACACGCCACGCACAGGGCGCAGGTCGCCATCAAGTCCTAGTTCGCCGAGAAACATGTAGCGACTGAGCACTTCGGGAGACACCTTGGCTTGTCCAAAAGCGTGCAGCAACCCCACTGCCAACGGAAGGTCATAGCCACTCCCCTCCTTTTTCACATCGGCAGGCGCAAAATTCACTGCCACATCCGCTGCTCCTCGCGCATTGTATCCACTGTTTTCCATGGCAGAGCGCACACGGGTCTTGCTCTCCTTCACAGCACTATCAGGCAGTCCCACCATGACATAGAGCGCATCGCGCGGTTGACTAAAAGGGGTGACGTTGATTTCGATGAGCACACGGCTAGCATCGAGTCCATTGATGGCTATGGTGTGAACAGTGGAGAGCATAGTTTGGATTTAAGCGAGGTGAAACAAGTGAAGGTATAGGGAGGTTAAAGGGAGAAAATATCAGAAGTTGCCACTATCTTGACAACTGTGCTGCAAAGATTAAGGAAGTGTGGAGGATCAATGTCCGAGTGCGCGCCATTGGCGCACAAATTCCCACATCACCACTCCAGCAGCCACACTCACATTCATAGAGTGCTTGGTGCCCATTTGGGGGATTTCGATAACGAGATCGGAAGCATCCACCACTTCTTGCGCCACTCCGTGCACTTCATGCCCCATCACGAGCGCGTAACGCTGCGTGTCATCGAGTTGAAAATCGGTGAGCAGAGTAGAGCGGTGGCATTGTTCCACAGAGGCTACCACATATCCCTCCTTTTTGAGGGTCGCGATGGCTTCATCAGTGGTGGCAAAATATCGCCAATCCACAGACTCTTCCGCACCGAGTGCCGTTTTGTGTATATCCACTGAAGGGGGTGTTGCGGTGATGCCACAAAGCCACACACCAGCGAGTCGAAATGCATCGGCAGTGCGAAAAATGCTTCCCACATTGTGCAGGCTACGCACATTGTCAAGCACAACGATGAGGGGCAATTTCTCTGCTGCTTTGAAAGCCGCCACATCAAGGCGGTTCATTTCTTCGATTTGTAGTTTTTGAGGCATATTGTTGGGGTGAAATATCTGGGTGAAAGGGTATGTATGGAGCAGTCATGATCTGCCACACACATCAAAGCAAAGTTACGGAATGCGCCACAACTGACCAAGTTTGCCTCACGATAAATCCACAAAATTGAGGGAACATTGCGTTAAAACACCACCCCTCTGCTCAGAGGGGAGCAACGGCTATTGATATTCCAGCACTTCACGCTGATTGCGCAGCACAGCCAAGGCATTTTCTGCGAGAGCCTCCATCTCGTTCTCACCAGGATAGATGTGCACGGGCGCAATGAATGACACACGTTCGCGCAGACGCGAGGTGATGTAGTGGGCGTGCGCCAAACCTCCAGTGATGAGAATGGCATCATAGCGACCACAAAGCACAGCCGCTTGGGCAGCGATGCCCTTGGCTATGTGATAAATCATAGCATCCATGATGAGCTTTGCTTTTTCATCACCAGCTTCGATGCGATCAAGTATCTCGCGGGTGTCGCTTGTGCCCAACCATGCCACCAAACCGGCTTTTCCTCCAACAAATCGCAACAACTCTTCCTCTGTATATTCTCCACTAAAACACATACGGATGAGGTCGGCAGTGGGGAGTGTTCCTGCACGCTCAGGCGAGAAAGGTCCTTCTCCATCGAGTCCGTTATTGACATCAATGGTGCGACCGTGATGATGCACCCCAATGGTGATGCCTCCTCCCAGATGAGCCACGATGAGGTCTAGGTCTTCATAGTGGCGACCAATGGCGAGGGCGTGGCGACGAGCCGTGGCGCGCTGATTAAGGGCATGCCACACACTGTTGCGATGCATATCGGGACTGCCACAGATGCGCGCTTCGGGACACATTTCATCGACAATCACCGGATCGGCAATGAAAGCGGAGCAATTGTCAAGATCAGCAGCAAGTGCGGCTGCGATGTGACAACCCAAATTGCACACGTGCTGACGTGGAGCGGTGCGAGTGTCGTGGAGCATTTTTTCATTGACTCTATACACTCCTGCTGGAATGGGGTGGGTGAGTCCACCACGTCCCACGATGGCATCAAATTTAAAGGGGATGCCTTCTTCCTCCAAGGTTTGCACGATTTTGTTTTGTCGCAGCGGAAGTTGGTCAAAACTAGTGGGGTATTGCTGCAACTCTTCGGCTGTGTGGCGAATGTTACGGAGCAACACCGGACGTTCGTCTTCGTAGACCGCCACTTTGGTGGAAGTAGAACCGGGATTGATGACTAGAATGCGCATGGTTTTAGTTCTTTTTAGTCTGAATGGCAGCCAAAGCAAGGCTATTGACTTTTGTGGCTATCGAATCACCACGAGAGGTGAGCACCACAGGATGGGTGGTACCTACGAGCATCGAGGCAGCTTCTGCCTTAGGCACAAGAAAAGAGAGGGTTTTGTAGACAGCATTGCCCGTTTCGATGTCTGGGAAAATCAAAACATCGGCTTGCCCCTCGAGCACACTAGTGAGATGCTTGTCGACAAGTCCTTGGGGCGAAAGCGAACAAAGTAAGTCGAGGGGACCATCTACGATGACTTTTCCAAAAACTCCCTTGTTTGCTTCTTCTTTCAAAGCTGCATAATCGAGGGTGATAGGGAATTTTTCGCTCACCTTTTCACAAAAATGCAACAAAGCCACACGAGGTGTTTCGATGCCCAACTGGTGAGCTAGGGCAGTGACATAAGTGAGTTGTGCGCGGCGTTGTTCGGGCGAAGGAGAGGGTATCACCGCTACATCCGACATGAGCACGATGTGCTCCAACTGCGGCAAGTAGAAAGCTGCTACATGACTAATAATTCCTCCTTCTTGGCGAAGACCATAGGTTTTGTTGAGCACATGGCGCAAAAGGTCGTCGGTATTCACCAAACCTTTCATCAAAACATCCGCTTCTCCATCGTGTACCATCTGCACGGCCTGTTGCATCGCAGCTCCAGCATCGGAAACCGGAATGTGGTGCACCCAAGCGGCGATTTCTGAGGAAAGATTTTCCAACAAAGGGGCATAGACTTCACCCACCAAGAAAGCATCTACAAAACCGAGTTGTACAGCCTCGAGCACGGCTTGCAAGGTGTGCGCATCGGCAGGATGAGCCACTGCCACACGGCAACGAGAAGGGAGCTGCGCCAAATGATGGTGCAACTGCTCAAACGAACGAATGGAAAAGGAAGACATGGTGGTAGATAAATATCGATGAACACACACAGCACTCTGCATTGCATTCACGATGTCACCCACGAAAACTCCGAAAAATGAGCTAGCGTGAAAGCACCAAAACAAACAAAGTGCTAGTAGCCCCGAGGGGAATCGAACCCCTATTTACCCTTTAGGAGAGGGTTGTTCTATCCATTGAACTACGAAGCCAAGATTTCATAGGAATAAGCTTGGAATAACTATGCAAAAATAAGGATAAAAACCGAAACTTCCTCATCTTTATTAAGTATTTTCGTGGGATTCCATGCAAATCGCTGGCAAAAACTTTGCCTATGCCCATTTTTTTCGCGAAATTTGCGCTAGCATTCTATCTATAACTCATTTCTTTATATCATTCTATGCTAACTTCTATTATCGTAGCCGTCTTTTTTGTGGGCTATCTCTGCATCACACTAGAAGATGTGCTCAAAGTTAACAAAGCGGCTGTAGCCTTGCTTATGTGCGTGATTTGCTGGGTATTGTACACCTCAGGCGCAGCTCAATATCTTTCTGCCGAAGTGCTCCAAAGCATTGGAAATGGCAGCGTAGCGCAATATGTTTCGGAACATAGCCTACGCGAGCATTTAGGCGAAATCACTGAGACACTCTTCTTCCTCATGGGAGCTATGACCGTGGTGGAAGTGATTGACACCAACGGAGGCTTCAATTTTGTGCGTGATGCACTCGAAACCCACTCTAAGCGCGCCCTTCTCTGGAAGATTGCTTTCATCACCTTCTTCCTCTCTGCTGTGCTCGACAACCTCACCACTACTATTGTGATGATTATGGTGTTGCGCAAATTGGTGCACAACCACAACGACCGTCTCATCTACGCCTCACTCATTGTGATTGCAGCTAATGCTGGTGGTGCTTTCTCTCCCATCGGCGACGTCACCACCATCATGCTCTGGATCAAGGGCAGCCTCACCGCTGGCGGTGTAATCAAAGAAATCTTCATTCCTAGCCTTGTGGCGATGGTAATTCCAGCCCTTTTGTTGCAGTTCCAACTCAAAGGCAATCTAGCCACAGCCGATGATAACAACGCGGTTGCAGCACATGTTGGACACCAATTCGGAAAAATAGAGCGCAACATTATCTTTGTTCTCGGAGTAGGTGGTCTCTTGTTTGTGCCCATCTTCCACAATTTCACCGAACTTCCCCCCTACATGGGCATCCTCCTCGTGTTGGGTCTGCTCTGGACGGTGACCGAAGTGTTCTATCGTCGCAAGGCGCATCGCGACAGCACCATGAAACAACGCGTGGCAACGATCCTTCACAAAATCGACATGACCACCATCCTCTTCTTCCTCGGCATTCTTCTTGCTGTAGCGACCTTGAAGGAAACTGGTGTTCTCCCTGCTTTTGGTCAATGGCTTAACGAAGTGTCTGGTGGAAACCACTTCTTGGTGACTGGTGTCATCGGTGTGGCATCCTCGATTGTCGACAATGTGCCCCTCGTGGCTGGTTGCATGAACATGTACCCCATCGAAGCTGCAGGCGATTTCGCACAAGACGGCATCTTCTGGCAACTCTTAGCTTACTGCGCCGGTGTGGGTGGTTCTATGCTCATCATCGGAAGTGCTGCTGGTGTAGTGGCGATGGGATTGGAAAAAATCTCCTTCGGCTGGTACATGAAGAAGATTACTTGGGTAGCTGCTGCAGGCTACTTCGCAGGCATCTTGGTCTACTATGTGGAACGTGTCATCATCCACATGTAAACACACCACACATAGCACATTAAACTGAGATTGCCGCTCATGTTTAACCCGTGGGAAGAATCTCTATTTCCCACACAAATCAACAAAGCTTTATGAAGAAGACTTTGCTAACACTTGTGGTGCTCCTCACCACAGCCCTTTCTGCGAACGCTTTTGGCGATTTTCGCTTCGGTGTAACTGGAGGTTATAATCTCTCTTCTGCCTCCTTCGACAAGACAACATTGACTCGCACGCTCGAAGGTAAGAACGGTTCGGGCTGGTTCATCGGTCCTAAAGCCTACATGGGCTTGATTGCTGGCCTCGGTGTGGAAGGTGCATTGCTCTACAACCAACGCGAATACAAAATCGCTGCTGGCAATCTCGAATTGACGCAAAAGCTGAAGTCTGTGGACATTCCGCTCAACTTGAAGCTCAATCTCACCGTGCAAAAAGTGGGAGTTTATCTCGCCACTGGTCCTCAATTCTCCTACGGATTGGATGGTGACAAGGTGAACCTCTCCACTTTGATTGACAACACTGTGTATAAGACCAACAACCTCACCACAACTTGGAACTTTGGTGCGGGTGTAGCGCTCGGTGGTCACCTTGATCTCGGCATCGGCTACAACGTAGCACTCGGAGAAATGGGAGAAAAAATCCTCAACTCTGTAGACATCAAGACCGGTCAAAAGGTGTTGCCTTCTTATCGTCTGAATACTTTCAACGTGCAGGCGACTTACTATTTCTAATCCTCCAGGATTTAATATCAACACTCAACTACTTACACAACAATGATTCGTATCAATTGTTTTTTCCAAGCCAACGAAGGCCAATATGATGCAGCACTTCAAGCTGCTCTCGCTCTCACCGCTGCTAGCCAAAAGCAAGAAGGCTGCGTGTCTTACGACGTTTTCGAAAGCGGCACTCGTAGCGATGTGTTCATGTTCTGCGAAACTTGGACAAATGCCGCAGCTCTCGAAGCTCACGCTGCTAGCGAAGAGTTTAAGACCTACGTGGCTCAGCTCAAAGAGCTCGGGCTTTTGAAAATCGAAAAGTTCGATTTCTAATCCGTCACTGAGATTATTTCATCTCCTTATATACATTCTCGCGAGTTGCGCTACGACTTCCCGTCGTAGTGCCTCGCGAGCTATGTTGTTTTTGTGAGAAAGTTTTTTGATGCGCGCTTGACATCGCACGGAATAGTCTGATTATTCGATTGAGAATCTTTGAAAATCAACAGAATACATTCACAGATGGGTTGAAATCTACCCTGAATAGTCTCATTCCGTCCTGCAATTCCTGTCCTCTCTCGGCGAAGCCTTCAAAACTGCGCTTATTCCCTCTCTCTATGCTCAAGAATATTCCTCCCATCACCCGCAATCTCCTCTTCATCAACATCATCCTCTTCATGGTGCAACAGGTGATTTCGACGCGTTATGGTGATGTGCTCACCGAACTCTTCGGGCTTCACTTTGTGCTTGCCCCTGCTTTTCGCATCTACCAACCACTCACCTACATGTTTCTCCATGCTTCGTGGAGTCACGTCTTGCTCAACATGTTTAGTTTGTGGATGTTTGGTCGCATCATTGAGCAAACCATGGGGCAAAAACGCTTCATCATCTACTATCTCATCTGCGGCATTGGGGCTGCTTTCTGTCAAGAGTTGTGGCAATTTGGAGAATACTATTTCTCTGGCATGGCACACTATGATGCAGCCAATGTGAACGGCGTAATCATGCCGATGAGTTCTCTGTTAGACCAGTGGGTGACCATCGGTGCGAGTGGGGCTTGTTATGGCGTACTCTTGGCTTTTGGGTTGACCTTCCCCAACGAGCGCATCATGCTCCTCTTCCCTCCCATCCCGATGAAAGCCAAATACTTCGTCATCGGTTATGCAGCCATAGAAGCCTACTCCGCCTTTACGTCCAACGGCAACGTAGCCCACTTTGCCCACCTCGGAGGTATGTTCTTTGGTTGGCTCATCTTCCGCTATTGGCGCAAGCAGACGGAGCGCAGACAAGCTGGCTTCCAAGGTTGGAACAACTATCGCGGCACGCAACAAAGCGGAGGTTACAACACCAATAGCGGCAGTTATCAGCAAAACAATGGAGGTTTTCTCCAGCAAATCCGTACAGCCTTTGAGAAATTCGGAGCCGCTGTCGAAAACTTTTTCAAAAACCTCTTCTCCACCGGTTCCTCCTCTCAGCAACAGCGCCAAGGTGGCAACTACTCCAACGGGGCTTCACCACAAAATCCCTCCAATTCCGACCAAGCCTACAATTCGCAGCGTCGTGCTCAACAAGCACGCATGGATGAAATCCTAGAGAAAGTGCGCCGCTCTGGCTATGCCTCTCTCACGGAAGCAGAAAAACAAGAGTTGTTTAATAATAGTCGACGATAAATCCAAACTCTACGGGCAACTTCTCCTTGTTTCTTAAGGAAAACTGCTTGTCCATTTATCCGAATATATGCCGTTCTTTTCAAAATCCCAAAACCCACGCAAAGATGCGTCCACCCCCTCCCCCATGGCGCACATCTTTGGAATGCTCTTGTCGGGAGCATTGGGTATCTCCATTTTGGGATTATGGATTTCTGCCGCTAGTGTCTACATCGACCCACGTTTTTTCAAGTGGATCGGAGTCGTAGGCTTAGCATTTCCGATTTTTCTCTTCGGCACGCTCTTCCTTTGGATCATAGGATTGCTCTTTGTGCCGCGCAAAACGTGGTTGCTCGGTTTGATAGGACTGGGCGTTTGTGCACAGCACATCTACACCTATTGTCCCATTCATCCCTTCATCGACAATGAAACCACCACTGCCACTGCCAACCAAATCAAAGTGGTGAGCTATAACACCTTCTTTTTTGGCAGAGGTATGGAACAGCAAGACGAACTGGTGCGCTATCTCATTGATCAGCACGCCGACATCATCTGTTTTCAAGAAGGAGAAGCCAACCCCGATAACCTCAAAAAGATAGAAAGCCGCTTTGCTCCAACGCCAACGCACTATATAAGTTATGAGGGAACACAAGAAGAAGTGGTAGGCATCATTAGTGCCTATCCCATTCTCGAACAAAAACTCATCATTGCCTATCCTGGCAATGCCATCTACGGCTATCGCTTGCAGCATCCACGCGGAGAACTCATTGTCGTAAATTGTCATTTCCGCTCCAACCTCCTCTCAGGTCCTACGCTCGAAGGCTACACCGACATGATGCACGGCAAATCAAAAGAAGACAAGCGCAGTCAGTGGAACAACACCAAGACCCTGTTTTCAAAAATAGCTCACAGTGCCACGGAACGCTCTGAAATGGTGGATGCCGTGGAAGACTATTTAGCACAACACAAAGACAAACCCGTCATTCTTTGTGGAGACTTCAACGATACTCCCATTTCCTACACCCGCCATCGCGTGGCAAGTTTAGGACTCACCGATGCTTTCCGCGAAGCTGGTCAAGGTTTTGGTTTCTCCTTCCGACGTAATGCCATCAGAGTGCGCATCGACCATATCTTTTGTTCCAAAGATTTCGAGCCCGTTCAGGCTAAAGTTGACGAAGAAGCCCCTTATTCAGACCACCAACCCATTTCCGCCACACTCGTGTGGAAGAATGAGAAAAAATAGACAAACAAAAAAAGATTCCTATACAGCTCATGAACATCGAAAAATTGCTCACTGCTGCCGTAGTCAACGCCATCAAAGCCCTCTACGACACTGACATCACTGCCGATCAAGTGCAGGTGCAAAAGACACGTCCCGACTTCGAGGGTCACCTCACTGTCGTTACCTTCCCCTTCTTGCGCATCTCCAAGAAGAAGCCCGAAGAAACAGGTGAAGACATCGCACAATGGCTCATCGCCAACACAGACCTTGTCTCCTCTTTCAACACGGTAAAGGGCTTCCTCAACCTCGTCATTGCACCAGCTCAATGGTTGCAGCTCCTCGCAACAATCGATGCCGATGCACACTACGGACTTCAGCTCCCCAACGACGAAAGTCCCCTCACCATGGTGGAATATTCTTCGCCCAACACCAACAAGCCCCTCCACCTCGGACACGTGCGCAACAATCTCCTCGGATGGGCAGTGTCTAAAATCGCTGAAGCCAACAACCAACGTGTGGTGAAAACCAACATCGTCAACGACCGCGGTATCCACATCTGCAAATCTATGCTCGCTTGGCTCAAATATGGCAACGGAGAAACACCAGAATCTTCTGGCAAGAAAGGCGACCACCTCGTGGGCGACTACTATGTAGCCTTCGACCAACATTACCGTGCTGAAGTGGCTGAGCTCAAAGCTCAACTCATTGCTCAAGGTGTAAGCGAAGAAGAAGCTGAAACACGCGCCAAAGCTGAAGTCCCCTTGATGGTAGAAGCTCGCGAGATGCTCCGCAAGTGGGAACAAGGCGACGAAGAAGTGCGTGCTCTATGGCGCAAGATGAACGAATGGGTGTATGCTGGTTTTGACGAAACCTACAAAGCCCTCGGTGTGTCGTTCGACAAAATCTATTACGAATCTGACACCTACCTCGAAGGTAAGGAAAAGGTGGAAGAAGGTCTCGCCAAAGGTCTGTTCTATCGCCGCGAAGATGGTTCGGTGTGGGCTGATTTCACCAAAGAAGGTTTGGACGAAAAACTCCTCCTCCGCGCCGACGGCACTTCAGTCTACATGACCCAAGACATCGGTACTGCCAAACTCCGTTTCCGCGACTATCCCATCAACAAGATGGTCTATGTGGTGGGCAATGAGCAAAACTATCACTTCCAAGTCCTCTCTCTCCTCCTCGATCGTCTCGGCTTTGAATGGGGCAAGAGCCTCGTGCACTTCTCCTATGGTATGGTCGAACTCCCCAACGGCAAAATGAAGAGTCGTGAAGGCACCGTGGTAGACGCAGACGATTTGGTAGAAGGCATGATCGAACAAGCTCGTCGCACCATGGACGAAGCTGGCAAAAACACCGACATGAGCGAAGCCGAAAAGCAAGAAGTAGCGCGCATCGTAGGTCTTGGCGCACTCAAATACTTCCTCCTCAAGGTGGATGCGCGCAAGAACATGGTGTTCAATCCTGAAGAATCCATCGACTTCAATGGCAACACAGGTCCTTTCATCCAATACACCTACGCCCGCATCCGTTCCATCCTCCGCAAAGCACAAGACGCTGGCATCGTCCTCAGCGAAGAATTGCCAACTGATGTGGAAATCTCTACTAAGGAAGAAGAAATCATCCAGCGTTTGGCTGACTTCCGCGGTGTGGTAGAAGCTGCTGGAGAAGACTATTCTCCTTCAGGCATTGCCAACTACTGCTACGAATTGGTGAAACTCTACAACCAATTCTACCACGAATTCCAAATCCTCCGCGAAGAAGATGCAGCGAAGCGCAATTTCCGTCTCATCCTCTCTCGCAACGTGGCGAAGGTAGTACGCCTCGGCATGGAGCTTCTCGGCATCGAAATGCCTGAGCGCATGTAGTCCATAGCCACTAGGCATCTCTATCATGGGCGGTGGCGAACACGTCACCGCCCATTTTATTTCTCGCATCTATGGTGCCGCTTTCTGGTCGTGAGCGCAGCCCTATGACAGCCCCTAAAGTTCATCATTTATAGGATACAACCCTATGTCGAAAAAGCCGAAATACTACGTCGTGTGGCAAGGTCACAATCCAGGTGTCTATGACAACTGGAACGACTGTGCCGAACAAGTGAAAGGTTTTTCCAATGCGCGCTACAAAGCCTTCGACACTGCCGAAGCTGCCCAACAAGCCTTTCAAGAAGCACCAGAGCAACACATCACCTCGCGTGCCACCTCGGAAGAAAAGGCATCGAAAGCTGCCCTCCGAAAAGCCAACACTTCGCTTGCCGCCCTCTCCCCACATTCTCCCAAAGAGCGTCCCATCCTCATGCCCTCGCCCGATGTGATGGAGAAGGTGGGGTTTTCCACTGTCGTCGTCGACGCAGCCTGTGCCAAAAACCCCGGTCCTATGGAATATCGCGGCATCTATTTAGGCACAGGACAAGAGATTTTCCACTATGGTCCTGTCTTGGGCACGAACAACATTGGCGAATTTCTTGCCATTGTTCACGCTCTCGCGCTGATAGAGAAACAAGGACTCAAAGACATCACCATCTATAGCGACAGCCGCACCGCCATCAGTTGGGTACGCCACAAGAAGTGCAAAACCACGCTCGAACAGACAGAGCGCACCGCTCCTTTGTTCGACATGATTGCTCGTGCCGAACAATGGCTCAAAGCGCGTCGCATCACCACACGAATATTGAAGTGGGAAACCCAAGAGTGGGGCGAAATCCCTGCCGACTTCGGACGCAAATAACTTGCGTCCATTTTTTTTGCGCTGCTCCTGTCTATTCCTCTTCATATCCCCACTTTCTTTTCATCCACATTCCTACACATATAGGGGTGGATGAAGGGGCAAAGAGAGAAAAATATGCAGAAAACTGCACTTTTTTCTTTACTAGTAAAATATTTTGCTATATAGACATTACAATAATGATATAAACAAAGGATTTTCTCCCGAATAGTTTCTTCCGCCTTTCACAGCCCTCACTGCGCTCTATCTGAGGAATAGTGGAATTGTGGGTCGAAAATCAGAGCTCACCTGTGCAGCAATGCAGAATAATCTTTGATGACGCAAAAGAAGAGAGGGTAAGTCCCAGTTCACCTACAAAACCCGTTGGCTGAATTTCCAAAAACAGCGTAAGCTCAACAACGAGTTTCTCGCGCGCGTGCGCACGCTACAGCGATGATGCACTTTTTGCTTTCACAACCTTCACACTCACCCGCTATTACTGCTCAAAGAACGAATGAAATTCAAGGACTTACGCAAAAAAACGTGGGAGATTTTTCAGAAAAAGTCCAACGTTTTTCCAAAAACGTCCGATTTTTTCGAGAAAAGCTCCGAGTTTTCTTATCCTCCCTTCCCACAACCCCAAAAAACACTGTAACCATCCTCAACTGCTCTGATTGCTGACCCACCTGCTTTTCCACCCTAATTTACCTCTCCTACGGGGTCTTTTCGCCCATGTTTCACGCAGAATGGCGTGAAACATTAAAAAGATGTTTATAAAACACCTATAATCCACTAGAATAGAATGCATTACACGGAAATCTGTGAAGGTTGTGAAAGCAAAAAGTGCAAAAGTGCAGGGTGCGCGCGTACGCGCATGCGCGAGAGAAGGAGCTTTTTACAATTATTAAATCCCAATCGGTCGTTATATCCTGAACCTATTTTATTGGATGGCTGAACAGATGGTTTGTTGTTAGTCTGAAGACATAGCGACCTACATCAAGAACGAACGACAAACAAGATGTCAACTAGAAAATGAATCTTGTAAGGAAGTAAAAGCATCGTGGAAAAAGAGGTGGAAAAACAGTGGAAAAGCCTTGCATAACCCAAGGATAACTCTCACTCACACCTAGCTCATTGAAGGAAGAACCAAAAGACTTATTATCAACATCTTTCCACAGTTTTACCAAAGTTCTACATGAGATATTCACAATAAAAAGTAGGTTTATCCACGTGGGTGGGAAAACTACAATTCGTTCATACTAAGGCATTGGAAGCTATCTCAAAGTATTTATCCACATTTTCCACAACGTCTATACATACACCAGTAGTTGTTCTCTCTTTTTTAGTAGGTCATTCTCTTTCTCTTCTTTCCTTCTAAAAAAGAAAAGAACTTATATAGTGATGAAGAAAGAAAAGCGTGTGGAAAAGTGGATAACTCCCGGCGCGCGGTCGGTGGTGGGCGACGAATCAAGGGGAGGACGCCTGCTGGATTATAACAGAGGATGCTGTAAAAAAATAAAGGCAGTGAAAGCAGACTTCTGCGGAAAGGGGTTACAAAAGTGGGTGCCCCTGCAAGTGGGCACGGTCTGCACCCGAACCCTCGCCACTTCATGGTGCGCTATAAAGAGAGCGGAGCAGGCAAGTGTGGCAAGGTGGTGCCAAGAGCAGCAAAGGAGCTGTCACTGAAAGAAAGGCGAAAAGCCTGAAAAAGGACAAATATGCAGACCAATGCAGCAGAATCTAGCCGAAAAACGCTAAAAAAGAGAGAAAATCAGATTTTTGTTTCTGAGTTGGGAAAAGTCTTTCTATTTTTGCATATTGATATATAGTGCCTAAGTAGGACATTGTCCGAAACGACACCTTTCACGCACTCACAAGTAGCCACATGAAACCAATGAATACCCTCCTGCCTGCTATGGCGTGCCTCACGTTGGGCACTACTTTATTGACGGCATGTTTCAACGACGACACCACTACCACGGCAGAAGTGTCGACAGACTGTGTGGTCACTTCCTTTGGACTGGGCAATTTGCAGCGCACGCTGCACGTTCGCACCACCGATGGCAAAAAGGATAGCAGTTATGTGCAAAATATTGCTGGCATTAACTATGCTTTCACCATCGATCAGGAGCGCAACACCATCTACAACCAAGATTCGCTCCCTCACGGCACAAGTCTGAGCAGTGTCAAACCACAGACGTTTACGGTGAGTGGCGTAGCACGCTTGGTGAGCCTGCTCAATCAGTCCGACACAGTCTTCAGCGCCACCACAGCGGTGGATTTGACAAAGACACGTACGCTCCATGTTTATGGACTAGACGGTGTGTCGCGTCGCAACTACACGCTCGAAGTGCGTGTGCACCGCGAAGAAGGAGACAGTGTGACCTGGACACAGCCCACCGAAGCTGCTTGGACTGCGCAAGGATTCACCTTCCCTGCAGCAGGAACTTGGCAAGGCGAAGGCCGCCTGTTTCGTGTGCAAGGCACAGCGGTGTTCACCTCCACCGATGGCACCACTTGGACCAAAGATAGTGTAGATGTCACCGATGCAGCTTATCTGCCCGATGCCAACATAGCCGGCACCGTGCTAGCGGCTCGCGATGTGAATCATCTGCAAGAGTGGGTGATGTGTGGCACTAAAAATGGAACTGTTCGCGTGTGGACACGCAAATGGGACACCAGTGGCACTTATCAATTCCGTTGGGAATTGATGCCCCCTCCCATCACGAGCGGATATACTGCCCCCGTGCTGGAGAATCCTCAGATGCTGCCTTATGATGGAGGAGTGCTCTTGGTAGGACGCACCACCGAAGGCACACCAGTGTTGCGCTATAGTCGCGATCGCGGCAGAACGTGGGTGAGTCATCCCACCTTGGCATTGCCTGCTAGCTTCCCAAAGACAGTGAGCAGCATGCAAGCCGCAGTAGACGCTCGCGGACAGCTCTGGATCCACACCGACAATGGCGTGTGGCGTGCTCGTCTGCATCGCCTTTCGTGGAATACCACTTCCACCACTTTCTGAGCAAACGAAGGAGGCAAAACCCTCGTTCGACATTGACACTCGGGGCAATACTTGCCCCTGCGACACAATAGAAAGGGAAGTAATGCCGTTATATACAGATGACACTGGCTGTGTAGGTGTGAGGTTCACACACACACTTGTGTAGATTCCATCTGATTTCTCTTTCAATTTTCACCTCTATGACACGAACTCTCCTTCTCTTCCTCGGGTGCTGGTGGCTCTTTTGGATGGTCCCTAGCGAAAGTCGAGCACAAAACGAAGAATTCTTCACCAAAGAGTGGGGCGTGAGTGTGGGTATGTCGCAACCTTTAGACGACACCAACCCCTCCTTGTTGAGTCATCCTGGTGTATCCTTTGGCGGCACGGTGCGATGGATTTACAATCCTCGCTTAGCCTTGCGCACCTCGATCAACATTCATACGATAGGTGGGAACACCACGGGATTGAAAGACTTCTATCCCACTTCTCCCTCCGCTGTCGACAAGCAGCCCCTGCGCTATAGCTATAGTGGAACATTGCTCGACCTAGCGGCAGTGTATGAAATTCATTTTCTACCCTACGGTTTTCATCGTGGCTATTTAGGCTATCGCCGCCTAGTGCCCTACATGCAGTTGGGACTGGGCGCGGCTTATGGTAGCGAATCGGGGACTGTGACCCCGATAGTGCCCATCGGTGTGGGGCTGAAATATAAGATTCGCCCTCGACTCAACCTTGCTCTCGACTGGAGCATGCGTTTTAGTCTTTCTGATGCCTGGGACGGACTCGAAGCCCCTCACGCACTGAAGAGCGACTTCTTCCGCAACAAAGACCACATCGGACTCCTGCAGCTCACCCTCACTTTCGACTTTTCACCCCGTTGCCCCACATGCAACAAAGCTGATTGACCTATGAACACTCTCGACAAAAGTAGAATCCCTCGACACATCGCCATCATCATGGATGGCAATGGACGTTGGGCAAAAGCCCGTGGAATGGAACGCTCCATGGGACACCAAGAGGGCGCACAAACGGTGCGAGACATCACCGAAGCCGCGTCTAAGTTGGGAGTGAAATATCTCACGCTCTACACCTTCTCCACGGAGAATTGGAACCGTCCTTCGCACGAAGTGGCAGCGCTCATGGCACTCATCATCGAAAGTCTCGAAGAAGAACTTTTCATGGCAAACAATGTGCGCTTGCAGATCATAGGCGATCGCAGTCGACTTCCTGAGTTTGTGTGCGAAGCCTTGTCGCGCTGTGAACAAAACACGGCTGCCAACACTGGCATGACCATGGTGCTCGCCCTGTCTTACTCCGCTCGTTGGGAAATCACCGAGGCGGCACGACAACTGGCAGAACAAGTGCAACGCGGAGAACTTCGTGCTGAAGAAATCACCGAAGAAGCGTTCCAAGACAAGCTCGCCACGCGCTTTATGCCCGACCCTGAGTTGCTCATTCGCACCGGAGGTGAGCTGCGCTTGAGCAATTATCTCCTCTGGCAGTGCGCTTATAGCGAACTTTACTTCACAGAAACTTATTGGCCCGACTTTACAGCGGAGCATCTCTATGCTGCCATCGCAGATTATCAAAATAGAGAGCGCCGCTTTGGCAAAACTTCAGAGCAGGTGACTTCCCACGAGGGTTAGTCTTGCTCCCAGAGATAGGCTCTACAGTGAGCTGCTCTTTCCTACTATCCTGCCGATGCTGTGGTGCATTCCGCGCTAGGCTTCTCTCAACAGACCATCTCCCGAACGTATCCCGTTTATGAAATATCTGCACCCCTCCCTTTTAAGTCTGCTTTTGTCGGTGGCGCCTTTGGCTGCCGCAGCACAAAACACGCAGACGAAGCCCGAAATCGTCTATTCTCTCCAACCTCGACAATATGTCTTGGGCGGACTTGTGGTAGATGGCATAAAGGGCTATGACAACGACCTATTGGTGAACATCGCCGACCTAGAAGTAGGCCGCACCTATGCCGTGCCTGGCGATGATATTTCGCGTGCCGTGCAGAACTATTGGAAGCAAGGTCTTTTCTCCAACGTGAAAGTGGAGGCAGATAGCATTGTCGGCGACAAAATCTACCTGCATTTCAAACTCACCGCCCAGCCTCGTATTTCGGCATTGCGATGGAACGGCTTGAAGAAGTCGCAGCGCGAAGAATTGGAGCAACGTGTGCCCCTGCGTGTGGGCAATCAGGTGACGCCCAACCTCGTGGACCGCACGAAACTCCGCATTCAAAAGTATTTTGAAGAAAAGGGCTACAAGAATGTCGAAGTGGAGGTGGTGCAACACGAAGATGTGACTGCCGACAATCATATGATTGTGGACATCAACGTGAATAAGAACGACAAAATCCTCATTCGTAAGATTCACATCACGGGAGTAGACCCCGAATTGGTGACTCCTTTGAAAAACGCCATGAAGAAAACGAGCGACCGCTCAACCTTCAAAAAGTGGATTACCTTCGCATCACGCAAATTCCGTCCCGAGCAGTATCAAGAAGACAAGGGATTTCTCATCGACAAAATGAATAGTTTGGGTTATCGCGACGCCTTGGTGCTGAGCGATTCGGTGGTGACAGTGGATCCCAAACACGTGGATGTCTACTTGAATCTCAATCAAGGCAAGAAATACTACATCCGCAACATCTCTTGGGTGGGCAACACCGTCTATCCCTCTGACGCTTTGATGCAGCAACTCCGCATCCAAAAGGGCGATCTCTACAACCAGACCTTGCTCAACAAGCGACTCAGCGAAGACGAAGATGCGATTGGTAAGCAATACTACAACAACGGTTATGTGTTCTATCGCCTCGATCCTGTGGAAACAAAGGTGGAAGGCGACAGCATCGACCTAGAAATGCGCATCAGCGAAGGCAAACAAGCCACGTTCAATCGCGTGCGCATTTCGGGTAATGACCGTGTGTATGACCACGTGATTCGTCGCGAAATCCGCACGAAGCCTGGCGACCTCTTCTCCATCGAAGCGTTGCAACGCTCTGTGCGCGAATTGGCAGCCACAAAGCAGTTCGACAACGAAGTGCTCCAGAGTGAAATCTTCAAGAACATTCGTCCCGACGACAACACCGGTACGGTAGACATCACTTATCCTCTCGTGACGAAGGGTAGTGACCAGATAGAAGTGTCTGCCGGTTGGGGACCCACAGGGGTGATTGGTCGCGCAAGTTTGAAGTTTACCAACTTCTCCATGCAAAATCTCTTTGGCACCAACGGTTACAAGCGCGCAGGATTCATTCCTCAAGGCGATGGACAGACCTTGCAAGTGTCGGTGCAGAGTAATGCAAAGTATTATCAGAGCTATTCTCTCTCCTTCATTGACCCCTGGTTTGGCGGAAAGCGTCCTAACCAACTCTCTGTGTCGGCTTTCTATTCACGCTATACTGACGTGAGTTCTAGCTATTATAGCAGTACCAACTACTACAATAGACTCTATGGTTATGGCACGAACTCTAGTGCTTACAACTATGCTAACTACTACGATCCCGACAAATACATGCAAATGTTGGGAGCTAGCATCGGATTTGGTAAGCGTCTCCGCTGGCCCGATGACTATTTCTCTTTCAGTGCCTCGCTCAACTACACGCGTTATAGCTTGAAAAACTGGCGCTACTTCCTCATCACCAATGGTGTGAGCAACAACATCAACCTTGCGCTCACCCTTGCGCGCTCCAGCATCACCGATCCTATCTTCCCCCGTGGTGGTTCGGACTTCTCGTTCTCCGTGTCGTTCACCCCACCTTATTCGTTGATTGACGGAAAGAACTACGAAGGATTGGCAACCAATGTGCTGAGCGCCAACTACGATCGCGAAGCACAAGAGAAATATCGCTGGATCGAATATCACAAATGGAGCTTGAAATTCCGTACTTACACGGCGCTCAACTCTAGTTTGCGCCACGTGCCCGTCATCATGACTCGCACCGACTTCGGTATTCTCGGAGCTTACAACCGCCATCGCAAGTCACCCTTTGAAACTTACTACATGGGTGGTGACGGCATGAGCGGCGGAGGCTATGGATATGCCAGCGATGTCATTGCCCTCCGTGGTTATGAAAATGGTGCTATTGCCGGTAACACCGGTAACAATGGTCTTGGTCGGCAAAACGCCTATGCTTATACACGTTTGACACTCGAACTTCGCTATCCGTTGATGCTTGAAGCTACGTCAATTTATGCGCTTGCCTTTGCCGAAGCCGGTAATGCGTGGGTAGACATCAACAAGATGAACCCCTTCAAGCTCAAAACCTCCGCTGGTGTGGGTGTGCGCATCCTCTTGCCGATGGTTGGTCTCATGGGTATCGACTGGGCTTATGGTTTCAAGAAGACAGAATATGGTCAGAAGATTGGTGGAAGTCAGTTCCACTTCGTCCTCGGACAAGAATTCTAAGCTTTTCCCTGCCTAATATCCACTTTTCGCAGGCAAATTTCGCCATTTGCCTCCTGCTAAAAACAACACTTGTGTGCGTTTGCATCAGGCTATTTTGACAACTCCCACTGCTCTGAGAAAGCGGTGGGAGTTGTCTGTGTTATCTTTCTCTGAAATAGTGCAGAAGAATATTGGATAACCGCGCAAAAATCCGTACCTTTGCCAAGGTAATTCAACATAACCCCAAACATTTCTGCTTACATGATTTCTTTTTTCCGCACACCTGCGCAGAGCATCATTGCCACACAAGTGGATCACCAGCTCTCCGATGATGAAGTGAAAAAACTTTGCTGGCTTTTTGGCGAAGCCACTCTTGATGCAGCCCCCGCACTTGAGGGCTGCTATGTAGGACCACGCAGAGAAATGATTACGCCTTGGAGTACGAATGCCGTTGAGATCACACAAAATATGAATCTCAGCGGCATTTTGCGCATTGAAGAATTCTTCCCCGTGGGGGATGCTTCGGCTAATCATGACCCTATGCTTCAACGACTTTACGAAGGTCTTCACCAAGATATCTTCACCATCAGCCACACCCCAGATCCCATCCGCACAGTTGATGATCTCGAAGCCTACAACGAGCAGGAAGGTTTGGCTCTTTCTCCCGCCGAAGTGGAATATCTCCATGGTGTAGAAAAGCAACTCAACAGAAAACTCACCGACAGTGAAGTCTTTGGCTTCGCACAGCTCAATTCCGAACACTGTCGTCACAAAATCTTCGGTGGTACGTTCATCATCGACGGCAAGGAGCAACCTTCTGCCCTCTTCGCCATGATCAAACGCACTACAAAGGAGAATCCCCATCGCATCCTCTCTGCTTATAAAGACAACGTGGCTTTCGCAGAAGGTCCTGTGGTGGAACAATTTGCGCCTGCACGCCACGACACTTCCGACTACTTTGTCATTCGCGACATCGAGAGTGTTATCTCTATCAAGGCAGAAACGCACAACTTCCCCACCACTGTAGAGCCTTTCAACGGAGCTTCTACAGGTACGGGTGGTGAAATTCGCGACCGTATGGGAGGTGGCGTTGGTTCGCTCCCCATCGCAGGTACAGCTGTCTATATGACTGCCTATCCTCGTCTTGACGGTGGTCGTCCTTGGGAGAGCAACATGGCAGAACGTCCTTGGCTCTACCAAACTCCTCAGCAAATCCTTACCAAAGCCTCCAACGGTGCTTCCGACTTCGGTAATAAATTCGGACAACCCCTCATCGCTGGTTCTGTGCTCACCTTCGAGCACGCAGAACACGGTGTGAACTATGCCTTCGACAAGGTGATTATGCTCGCTGGTGGTGTGGGTTATGGCACAAAGCGCGACTGCCTCAAAGGCACTCCCGAGAAAGGCAACAAAGTTGTTGTCGTGGGTGGTGACAACTACCGCATCGGTTTGGGTGGTGGCTCTGTTTCTTCTGTAGACACTGGACGTTATCACTCTGGCATCGAGCTCAACGCTGTGCAACGTGCGAATCCTGAAATGCAGAAGCGTGCAGCCAACCTCGTGCGTGCGCTTTGCGAAGAAGAACACAACCCCGTGGTGTCTATCCACGACCACGGTTCTGCTGGACACGTCAACTGTCTTTCTGAACTCGTGGAAGAATGTGGCGGTACCATCGACATGAGCGCACTCCCCATCGGAGATTCCACCCTCTCTGCTAAAGAAATCATAGCCAACGAGAGTCAGGAGCGCATGGGCTTCCTCATCGAAGAAGAATATATCGACCAAGTGCGCAAAATTGCCGAACGTGAGCGCGCACCTCTCTATGTGGTGGGTGAAACTACTGGCGATGCCCACTTCGCTTTTGAACAAAAAGACGGTGTGCGTCCCTTTGACCTCGACGTAGCACAAATGTTTGGTCACTCTCCCAAGACCGTGATGACCGACAACACCGTGAAGCGCGACTATAACACTGCGCAATACGATGCAGCCCTCTTGGATGAATATCTCGAGAACGTGCTCCAACTCGAAGCTGTGGCTTGTAAAGACTGGCTCACCAACAAAGTGGACCGCTCCGTAACCGGTAAGGTAGCACAACAACAATGCCAAGGCGAACTCCAACTCCCTCTTGCCGACTGCGGTGTGGTGGCTTTGGACTATCGCGGAAAAGCCGGTATCGCCACTGCCATTGGTCATGCTCCTCAAGTCGGTTTGGCAAATGCTGCCGCAGGTTCAGTGATGGCAGTTGCCGAATCGCTCACCAACATCGTGTGGGCTCCCCTCGCACAAGGACTCGACAGCGTGAGTCTTTCCGCCAACTGGATGTGGCCCTGCCGCTCACAAGAAGGTGAAGACGCGCGTCTCTATGAAGGTGTCAAAGCCCTCAGCGATTTCTGCTGCGAGCTCCACATCAATGTCCCCACTGGTAAGGACTCTCTCTCCATGACACAGCAATATCCTGACGGAGAGAAGGTGATTTCTCCAGGCACCGTCATTGTGAGTGCAGGTGGTGAGGTCAATGATGTGCGCAAAGTGGTGCGTCCTGTTGTGGTCAATGAGCCCAATAGCAAGATTTATCACCTCGACTTCTCTTCGCTCGCTCCTCAACTCGGTGGTTCTGCCTTCGCACAAACCCTCGGATATGTGGGTAGCGATGTGCCCACAGTGGCAGATGCCGCTTACTTCCGTTCTGCCTTTGCAGCTGTGCAAGCCATGGTGCAAGAAGGCATCCTCCTCGCTGGTCACGACATCAGTGCTGGTGGTCTCATCACTGCTTTGTTGGAAATGTGTTTCGCCAACACAGAAGGTGGTCTGACGGTGCAACTCGACAACCTCGGTGCTGCCGATCTCGTGCAACAACTCTTTGCCGAAAACCCCGCAGTCTTGGTGCAAGTAGCAGATAAAGACGAAGCGCGTTTCAATGCTATCTTGGCAGAACATGGCGTGAAAGCCACTGCCCTCGCTGTGCCCACCGAAGAGCGTCACCTCCTTGTTGAGAAAGACGGTGCAGAATACCAATTCTTCATCGATCATCTCCGCGATGTGTGGTATTCCACTTCCTTCCTCCTCGATGAGCATCAAAGTTTCCACGGCAAAGCAGCTGAGCGTTTCCGCAACTACAAGGAGCAACCCATCGAACTCAACTTCCATCCCTCCTTCCAAGGCACGTTTGAAAGCCTCGGAGTTTCTCCCGATCGTCGCACATCCTCTGGCGTTCGTGCGGCTATCATCCGTGAGAAGGGAACGAATGGTGAGCGCGAAATGGCGTATATGCTCTACCTTGCCGGCTTCGATGTGAAAGACGTGACCATGACCGACCTCGTCACTGGTCGCGAAACCCTCGACGACATCAACTTCATCGTCTTCTGTGGTGGATTCTCCAACAGTGACGTCCTCGGCAGTGCCAAGGGCTGGGCTGGAGCCTTCCTCTTCAATCCTAAGGCGAAGGAAGCACTCGACCGCTTCTATGCACGTCCCGACACCCTCTCCCTCGGTGTCTGCAACGGTTGTCAGCTCATGGTGGAACTCAACCTCGTCAATCCCGAACACAAAGAGCGTGCGCACATGCTCCACAACGACAGCCACAAGTTTGAAAGCGGCTTCGTAGGTGTTACGGTGCAAACCAATCGCAGCGTACTCTTCGAGAGTCTTTCTGGCGATCGTCTCGGCATCTGGATTGCACACGGCGAAGGTAAGTTCCAACTTCCCCAACCCGAAAGCGACTACAACGTGGTGCTCAAATACTCCTACGAGGGCTATCCTGCCAATCCCAATGGTTCGGACTACAACGTAGCCGGTATTGCCAGCGCAGATGGTCGTCACGTGGCAATGATGCCTCACTTGGAACGCGCCTTCCTCCCTTGGCAAAATCCATTCTACCCTGCAGAGCGTCGCGGTGAAGACTGCACGCCATGGCTCGAAGCCTTCGTCAATGCCCGCAAGTGGGTAGAAAGCCATCAAGCATAAGCGATTTATCTCGGTTTTATTCCCTCTATGCGATCAGCTCTCTGGTGAGTCCCACGCACTCATCAGAGAGCTGTTTTTATAAAACATCCGTCGTGTAGACGATTGTAACTTTAATCACACAATACAACACTAACTGACTTATGAAAAATCCACTTCGCGGACTGCTCCTTCTGTTGGTAGCAGTTTGTTGCATTGCTTGTCGCAGCAACAATTCCGCCACTTCTGACACAAATTCTTCTCAAACTATGAACAAGACTGCAACTCTCTATTTCGCTGGTGGCTGTTTCTGGGGCACCGAGCATTATTTCAAACAAATCCGTGGCGTCCTCTCCACCAAAGTGGGCTATGCCAATGGCAACATCGAGCATCCCACCTACGAACAAGTATGCTCCAAAACCACTGGTTTCGCCGAAGCTGTGGAAGTAACTTATAATCCTGAGGTTCTTCCCCTCACCCTTCTCGTGCAACTCTATTTCCGTAGTATCGACCCCACCAGCATCAACCGCCAAGGTGGCGACATCGGCACGCAATATCGCACTGGCATCTACTACACCGATCCCGACACTCGTCCCTTCCTCATAGCCGAGCGCACCAAGTTGGCACAAGCCATTGGTAAAAATGTGGCAGTAGAAATCGAACCTTTGCGCAATTTCTATGCAGCTGAGGACTATCACCAAGACTATTTGGACAAAAATCCTGGAGGATATTGCCACGTTTCTCCTGCCCTCTTTGCAGAAGCTCGCAAAGCCAATGCCGACACCACGCAGCACAAATATGAGCGTCCCTCCACAGATACGCTCAAATCTAAGCTCACCGAAATCCAATATCAAGTCACGCAAAACGCTGCCACCGAACGTCCTTTCACCAATGAATACGACCACGAGTTTCGTCCTGGCATCTATGTAGACATCACCACAGGAGAACCCCTCTTCCTCTCCACCGACAAATTCGACTCCGGTTGTGGATGGCCCGCATTCTCCAAGCCCATAGATGCCCATCTTTTGAAGAATATCAAAGACTCTTCCCACGGCATGCAGCGCATCGAGGTGCGCAGCAACAAGGGGAATGCCCACCTAGGTCACGTCTTCAACGATGGTCCCAAGGAAAAGGGCGGTTTGCGCTATTGCATCAACAGTGCTTCCCTGCGTTTCGTCCCTCAAGCCGAGATGGAAAAGCAAGGTTATGGCGCCTACCTCCCCTTGTTGGAGACACCCAAGGCAGCACAGCACTAAAAGCTCCTAGAAAAGAGAAAAAACGTGGGAGATAATTCAAAAAATGTCGGAGATTTCTTAGGATTTCTCCGACATTCTTTTTGTTCTATTTGAAAGTAGGCAGTACTATCAAATCAGCCTGCAATTTGAACTACCTGCCAGAAAGTGCAAGTCCACCGAGAGAAAGCTACAATTATCAGCGCGAAAATTAGAGTTTTACAAAGAAAAAAATAGTAATTTTGTAACAGCAACGTTCATCATCAGGATGTGTAGATTCGAATATGCCGAATAAAGGCTATTTTCCCTCCTTAATCCTGCTAATGATTGGATAGAATTTGTATTCTATCTTTCACCACAAGTTCAATTTCCAGTTTAGTACCTCCTCGTCATCATGTTCTCGCTTAGCGTGAAGAAAAATGTGGAGAAACAAAAAGTCTCGCCTTATGACAAAAGCTATCTTCCATCTTCGACAGTTCCGTGTACTGCTCATTGTCCTGTTGTGTTCATTTTTTTCTCTTCCACTAAGTGCGAAGAGCGCCTATGTCGAGCAGAGCAAAGATGAAACCACCCTCACCTTCTACTATGATAACGACCGTGGTTCGCGTAGAGGTGAAATTTGGGGTATCGATGAGAATTTCTCATTTTATGGATGGAGGATACAGAAGGTGGTGTTTGAAGATTCCTTCAAGGATTACCGTCCCACTAGCACCGCCCGATGGTTTGCGGGTTTTAAATCACTCGTTAATATTGTAGGGCTTGAAAACCTCAATACTTCTGAAGTGACGGATATGAGCGCGATGTTTGAAGGTTGCTCTAGTTTGACGTTTCTGAATCTCTCCAACTTCAACACCTCCGCGGTGACGAAGATGAGGGGGATGTTCTCTGGTTGCTATGGTTTGAAGGAACTCAATGTTTCTAATTTCAACACCTCCGCGGTGACGGATATGAGTATTATGTTCTCTCGTTGCTCTAGTTTGACGTCTCTGAACCTTTCCAACTTCAACACCTCTAAGGTGACGAATATGAGTGAGATGTTCTATAATTGCTATGGTTTGAAAGAACTCAATGTTTCTAATTTCAATACCTCTGCGGTGACGAATATGAGCGGAATGTTCTATAATTGCTCTAGATTGACAGAACTCAATGTTTCTAATTTCAATACCTCTGCGGTGACGGATATGAGAAAAATGTTCTCGCTTTGCTCTAGATTGATAGAACTCAATGTTTCTAATTTCAACACCTCTGCGGTGACAAATATGTATGATATGTTCTCTGGTTGCTCTAGATTGACAGAACTCAATGTTTCTAATTTCAACACCTCTGCGGTGACGGATATGAGTTATATGTTCTCGCTTTGCTATGACTTGAAGGAACTCAATCTCTCCAAATTCAATACTTCTTCGGTGACGGATATGAGCTGGATGTTCTGGGGTTGCTCTAGTTTGAAGGAACTCAATCTCTCCAAATTCAATACTTCTTCGGTGACAAATATGGGAGAAATGTTCTATTATTGCTCTGGTTTGAAGGCACTCAATCTCTCCAAATTCAACACCTCTGCGGTGACGAATATGAGATTTATGTTCTCTGGTTGCTCTAGATTGACAGAACTCAATGTTTCTAATTTCAACACCTCTGCGGTGACGGATATGAGTTATATGTTCTCGCTTTGCTCTAGATTGACAGAACTCAATGTTTCTAATTTCAACACCTCTGCGGTAACGGATATGAGCTCTATGTTCTATAATTGCTCTGGTTTGAAGGCACTCAAACTCTCCAAATTCAATACTTCTTCGGTAACGGATATGAGCTACATGTTCTATAATTGCTCTGGTTTGAAGGCACTCAAACTTTCCAAATTCAATACTTCTTCGGTGATGGATATGAGCTCTATGTTCTATAATTGCTCTGGTTTGAAGGCACTCAATCTCTCCAAATTCAATACTTCTTCGGTGACGGATATGAGCTCTATGTTCTATAATTGCTCTGGTTTGAAGGCACTCAATCTCTCCAAATTCAATACTTCTTCGGTGACGGATATGAGCTATATGTTCTATAATTGCTCTAGATTGACAGAACTCAATGTTTCTAATTTCAACACCTCTGCGGTAACGGATATGAGAAAAATGTTCTCTGGTTGCTCTAGTTTGAAGACCATATTCAACACCGATACATGGCGATGTGATAATTCTCAAAACATGTTCTATGACTGCACTCAATTGAAGGGAGTTGTGAAGTATGATGCTAGCAAGTTGGATGTCACGATGGCAAATCCAACAACGGGCTATTTCACTGATCCTAATAGGAAGGTTGAAGCCTATGTGTTGCAGAGCGAAGACCAATAATCGTAAATCGCGTAGCGGTAAAACTTGGTACATCGATGAGAAGTCAATTAGTTCCAAACCTGTCTGTGCTGGAACATACTCTACTTCTAACATGGTGGTCAAAAAGGTAGTGTTTGATGCTTCGTTCAAGGATTTTAGACCTACCACCACGGAATATTGGTTTTATAATCTAAAAGCACTCACCACTATTTTATCTAAATACTTAGTCTAATCTGCAAGTTTTGTGTCCTTTGAAGATGCGAACTTGCAGATTTTTTCATGATTATAAACGCCCCTTGCTCGCTATCACTGTCGTGTGTGAGAACGGAAAGATGTTTTGCTACAAAAACATTGGTTATGCGACAAGAAAATCGTAATTTCGCAATACTGTATATACTCCATCTCATTATATTTCACGCGCAAAGATTACAATGAAAATCATCCATACCGCCGACCTCCACTTGGGCAATGTCTTTCATCAACACAGTCGTGTGGCTGAGCATCGCCATTTCTTCCAATGGTTGCTCCAAACGCTGAAGCACGAAGAGCCAGATGCTCTCATCATCAGTGGCGACATCTTCGATTCGCCTAACCCCAGTGTGGAGGTACAACGTCTGTTTTTTGATTTTCTCAACCAATGCACGCAGGAAAATGAAGGAATGCAGGTGGTGGTGATAGCGGGCAACCACGATTCTGGAGCGCGCATCGAAGCTGCCGAAGAGTTGCTGCGCCTGCACAACATCTATGTGCGCGGCACTGTGCAGCGAAAGGGAGAAAACATCGATTTTGAACGCAACATTCTTCCCCTTTCTCCTCGCCACACGTCGGAGGCAGCTGTGGTGTGCTATGCTCTGCCTTTCTTGCGCTCGATGGACTATCCCCACAATTTGAGTGTGGAAGGCGGCATCAAATATCATTTGCAGCAGATGGACAAATGTCACAAAGCGAGTGAGTTTAAAAAACTTCCCGTGGTGCTGGCAGCTCACTTCTATGCTGTGGGTGCTTTTGTCAATGAGCAGGAGCACAGCGAGCGTTTGGTGGTGGGCGGTCAAGACTGTGTTGAGGTGGGCGATTTGGGCAAACGCTATGCCTACACGGCACTGGGACACATCCACAAGGCGCAGGAAGTGGCAGACCTCGAGACAGTGCGCTATTCGGGCAGCCCGATAGCCCTCTCCTTCTCGGAGGTGGACTATAAACGCAGTGTGATGCTGGTGGAAGTGGATGAGCGTGGACGCGCTGAGGTGCGTGCCATTGACTACACCCCCTTGTGCGATTTGCTCACCCTACCGAAATATGGTTATGCTTCGCCCGAAAAACTCCTGTCGCTCTTGGCAGATTTGCCCAAAGACGATGGCACAACCCCTCGCGAAACTTGGCCCTATCTGGAACTCCATGTGCAACTCTCACAACCCGAACCCGAATTGCGTGCCAAGATAGCCAAACTCTTGGAAGACAAAGCGGTGCGTTTCTGCCGTGTCACCACGGAAACAGCAAAACGTGAACCACAAACCACAGAAACTTTGCCTTCGCTCGAGACACAATTAGAGCAAATAAGCCCCCTAGAGTTGGCACAGCGCTGCTACCAATCGCAGTTTGGCAACGAGATGTCGGAAGCCTTGGTGCAACGCTTCCAAATGGCACAACAAGCGCTCCAAGAGGCTTAGTATTCACGGGCTTTGCCCAGAAGCTCCCTCCCTTATATTTCTCCTCGCATCCTACATTTCATAGGCGACATGACGATAGATTCCATTAGCATTTGCAACATCACCTCTCTCGAAGGGGAACACTTCATAGATTTCACTGCCGAACCGCTGCGTTCGGCGGGGCTTTTTGCCATCACGGGCGACACTGGAGCTGGCAAAAGTAGCTTGCTCGACGCCATTTGTTTGGCACTCTACGACGAAACACCACGTTTGGACGAAAAAGTGGACAAGGTGTCGAAAGAGCAGAAGGACTATGTGCTGAAAAACAATGTGAAAACGCTCAAAGACACGCGTTTTTATTTGCGTCGTGGAGCACAAAGTGGCTATGCACGTGTGAGATTTTCCATGCCCAATGGCGGCACTTACGAAGCTGGTTGGGAAGTGAGCATGACACGCAACGAGACCTTCCGAGAGGTGGAACGCTACTTGGACGAGATTTCGCCCAAGGGGAAGGTGACGCGCATTGCTTCGGGCAAGAAAAACACGCAAGAGGCGGTGGAGCGTGTGATAGGATTGGATTATCAACAATTCTCACGCACTGTGATTTTGGCGCAAGGAAGTTTCGCTAGTTTCCTCAAAGCACAATCTGCCGAAAAGAGTGTGTTGCTCGAAAAGCTCACCGGCACCGACATCTATGGCAGCATCTCGAAGAAAATTTACGAGATGAGCAAGGAGGCTGAGGGCGAAGTGCGCAGTGAAGAAGCCAAATATGAAGGTTTGTCGCAAGGTCGTTTGGCAGAGGAAGATGTGGTGGAATTGCAACATCGCGAACAACAGTTGGCGAGTGTCCTCCTCGATTTGGAGCAACGCAAAGCGCGCACCACTCATTTCTTGCAGTGGCATGAGAAGAACGAGGAGTTGAAAGCGCAATACAACGCAGCCATGAAGTTAAATGTGGCAGCCAATAGCGCCTATCTGCTCATGCGTGAGCAAGAGAAGGCTTTGGCACGCTATGATGCTGTGTTGCCCTTCCACACGGCTTATGAACAAATCAATGAGCTGACCAACCAAATTGATAAAATCAAAGATGAAGAGAGTCGAATTGCCCTAAAAATCACTCAAGAAGAAGCGCAGAGCAAGCAAGCCGAACAAGATTTGCAACAAGCTGATGAGCGCAAATTGGCAGCTCAAGAGACTTTGCGCTTGCGCCGTCCCGACATCGATCGTGGATATGGTTTGCAGGGGCTCATTTCTTCGCTCGAAAAGCAACAAATCGATGCCGAAAAGGCAAAAGATGAGGCAGTGTTGGCTCAGGATCAAACCAATGTGGATTTGACCACTCGTTTGCACGAAGAAAATCGTTTGAAAGAAAATCTGGAAAAAGACAATTTGCGTCGTCAGGCATTGGACGTTCACCGCTCAATGTTTGACAATTATCAGACGATTATTGAGAAGCTCAAGCAATATGTTGCAGAAAAACATAACTATGAGAAGTGGGAGCAGGAGTATCAACAAGAGAATCAGACGATACAAAACCTTACGGAGCAGTTGAATAAGGTGAAAACCACGGTGCGCGAACAGGAAGATGAATTGTCGAGTCTGCGTGCCAGTCGTTTGGGACATCAGCAGTCGATAGCGCACATCTCGGAGGCGGAACTCAACGAGTCCTACAATCGCGACATTCAACGTAAAATGCTGTTGGAAGAAGCCAGAATAGCGTGGCAAACCATCACCGATCGTTACGAAAAAATGTCGCTGCTTCGTGCGAATCAACAGCGATGGAAGCGACAAATCGAGCTGAAAGAAACAGAAATTCTCGCGGCTGAAAAAGAGGAACAATCGCGTTTCAATCGCTTTGAAGAACTGAAAGATGCCTTTGTGTTGGCGCAGGTGCAGGATGTGGAAAAGCTCCGCGAACTGCTCAAAGAAGGCATGCCCTGCCCAGTGTGCGGAAGTGCGCACCATCCCTATCACACAGAGGTGGAACAGGTGTCGGGCGAACGCCAACAACAACTCAAAAAGGACTATCTAGATGCCGAAAACAACTACAAGGCGCAAAGAAATTTGCTCGCGCAGCTCAAAGAAGAAAGACGTGATCAGATGTCGAAACAAAAAAGCGAGAAGCAGTTGCTGGAGAGTCTAGAGCAAGAGCAGAGCAGTTCTGTGGAGAATTGGAAGAAGTTTACTGACCTCGACACCTCCTTTGTGGACTGTTCGGCTGAAGTGAATCGAGGTGCGCGCAAAACGACTATCGAGATGCTCCTCGATGCTGTGAAGCGACAGATGCAACAAAGCGAAAAAGATTTGGCTTCTTGTCGTTTCCACACTAAAGCGCTGAATGAGGTGAACGAAAAGCTGACAAAGCTCGAAGAATCTCTGGGTGCGTCGTCGCAAAAGAAGATGGATTTAGAAGCCAAACTTCAAGTGTGCACCCAAAATGGTCATCGCATTCATCAGTTGATGATGAAAAGCAATACGGACATCGAAACGTTGTATGGTTCACTCGGCGATTTGCTCACTCTGTCGGGATGGCGCGAAGAAAACGCTATCGAAGGCTACCTAAAGCGACTGGGCGAACTCTACGATGAATGGCGTCAGCTTAACGAAAAAATCACAACTAACACCACTGACTTGGAAATGTTGCGCCAGCGCATTGCTACATTGAAGGAGACAGCTCAAAAGCAAATGCAACTGACCAACGATTGCCGCAGCAAGTGCAGCCAACTGCGCGAACAACTGGCGGAACATCGTGAAGAAATTGTGCGAATGTTTGGACAGGACACACCGCAAAGTTTGGCAGAAAAATTGCAACGCAACATTGACGAAGCCACTGCGCAATGTCAACAACTCCAACAAAACAGCAACACCCTCAAAGCTCAGTTGCAGCAGTCTATCGGACAGCAACAGAGTTTGGCACAAAGTCGCCTGAGAGCGGATGTCGATTTGCGTCAGCGTCGTACGGAGCTTGATATGGAAATCACGCGTTTCAACCGCGAAAATGAGCCTTTGCAGCAACAAGAACTGGCACGGATATTCCAAGACCCTCGCGACTGGCAAGCACTGCGACAGGAGATTGAGGCTTGCAAAAACCGTCATCTCCTCACCGAACAAAAGAAGCAGCAGGCACTCGAAGCCTATACCAACTGGCAAGGTCAAGCCAACCGCCCTTCGGATGCCGAAGCCGAACAGCCTGAAGCCTTGACGGAAAGTTTGCCACTCTTGGAGGCGGAACATCGCCAAAAGCAAAGGGAACAAGATGAGGTGAAGCACCGATTGTGCCGACACGAAGATAGCATCAAGGAGTCGGAAGCGCAGAGCAAAAAAGTGGCACTGGCGAAAGAGAATGCCGAAGAATGGGCGCGTCTTAACGCTGTGTTTGGCTCGAGCGAAGGCAAAAAGTTCCGCGATATGGCGCAGAGCTACACCTTCTCTCTCCTCGTGCAACATGCCAACTTCCATCTCCATCGCCTCACCCCTCGATATGATTTGAATGTATTTCCTGGTTCGCTCACGCTCGAAGTGGTGGACCATGATATGCTCGATGAGCGTCGCTATGTCAATTCCCTTTCGGGAGGCGAAACTTTCATTGTTTCCTTGGCACTTGCCTTAGGATTGGCTTCACTCTCCAGCACAACTTTGAACATCGGTAGTTTGTTTATCGACGAAGGTTTTGGACATTTAGATGAGGCTTCCCTTGGATTGGTGCTCGATGCGCTTGCTGCACTCGAAGACAGCCAAGGACGCAAAGTGGGAGTGGTGAGCCACACCGAACAGATTCGCGCACAGATTGCTCCACAAATCAAGGTGGTGAAACAAGGTGCGGGCGGAACTTCTACGATTGAGGTGGAATAAACTTCCATCTATCTGTCGATTGCTATGTTTGTCTGGTGGCAGATGAAAGTCCTCTGCAGCAGTTGTCCCTAAATGTTTGGGTAACTGTCAGTATTGTGGGACATCTTGCCGCGCTGGACACTTTATTCTCTTGCATTTTTTCCAATGAAAAAGATACTTTTCTTGCATGGTTTCGCTTCAAGCGGCCATTCTGGCACGGTGATGACGCTGCGCCAACTGCTTTATGCCGATGGAGTGTCGGTGATTGCTCCCGACCTGCCTGTGATGCCGCAAGAGGCAATGGCACTCATCGCACAGCTCATCGAAGACGAACGCCCCGATGTGGTGGTGACCTCGTCGATGGGTGGACTCTTTGGCGAGCAACTGCACGGCATTCCGCGTGTGCTCATCAATCCGGCTTGGTCGATGTCGCGCCTATTGACGTTTGGTGGCATGGGACGTCGCGAGTTTTACAACAAGCGTGCCGACGGGGCTAAGGATTTCAAGGTAGACAAGGAGATGGTGGCTGAGTTTAAAGCCATCGAAAAGAACACGGGCAAGGGCATCACTGCCGAAGATAAGCAAATGGTGTGGGGACTCTTTGGCGATAAAGACAAACGAGTGAACCACCAAAAGGATTTTGTGAAACTCTATGGCAAGGAGCATTTTGTGGTGTTCGATGGTGAACACTCCTTGAACGACAAGGTGCTGAGCCGAGTGGTGCTACCCATCGTGCGCGAACTCCTAGAATTGCACTAAGGAGGACAGTGGGCACTGCTCATTACCTTTCAAATCAACCTCAGAATAATCTGTTACGGAGAACTTAAACGTGCCATTCTAGGCACTAGCGAGAAGATGCTTATCGACGGGATAGTAAAGTTCGGTGTGGAGAATCAGTAAGTGTTTATTAAGCTCAGCATCCCTCATAAAAATGAACTAATAATCCCTTAGACCATTTCGAGGATATCCTCGAAATGGTCAGTATCGGATCTGGAACAGAACGTTCTTTGAAATCTGTAAAACTATCCCGTTATGCATGTTACTTGATAGTACAGAATGCTGATCCGAGCAAAGAGGTAGTGGCGAATGGACAAACTTATTTTGCCATTCAGACACGGACAGCTATAAAACGAAACAACGCTGGACGATTCCACAAGGAGTTGTCCAGCGTTGTCTTTTTCTAGAGGGCTAGTCTTTCTAGTTATTCTAGTTATGCTTGTTCGGGGCTTTCCACCACTTCGCCTTTGAGGGTCGCGCTCGAAGCAGCCAAGATGCGCACACGCACGGTCTGTCCAATGCGGTGATTGGCGCGAGGGATGATGACCACCTTGTTTTGTTCGGTGCGACCGAAGAGCTCCTCGCGACTGCGCTTGCTCACTCCCTCGAGGAGAATGTCCGCCTCACGTCCTACCCAAGCCTCGTTGGCTTTGAGCGAAAGCTCATTTTGAAGCTCAATCATCTCATTGAGACGGCGAATCTTGGTCTCTTCGGGGATGTCATCGTCGAGATTGCGGAAGGCATAAGTGCCTGGACGCTCAGAATATTTGAACATAAAGGAAGAGTCATAGCCCACTTCACGCATGAGCGAGAGGCTGAGTTGGTGGTCTTCCTCTGTTTCTCCACAATATCCGGCAAAGATGTCGGTGGAGATGGCACAGTCTTCGATGATGTCGTGGATGGCTTTCACGCGGTTCATGTACCACTCGCGGTTATATTTGCGATTCATCTTCTTCAAAATGACATCGCTACCACTTTGCACGGGAAGGTGGATGTGGCGACACACATTGGGCTCTTCGGCAATCACACGAAGTGTGGCATCGCTCATGTCTTTGGGGTGAGGAGTGGAGAAGCGGATGCGCATATCGGGCACCGCACGCGCCACAGTGCGCAAGAGTTCGGGGAAAAACACGTAGTCCTTATTGTAGTCCGCTTCAGCTTCCGTAGACTTTATGCCCTTTGTGGCAATGGCTTTGTCGCGCGTTTGTGCTTCAAATTCCTCCAGTTCGCTGTTGGGACGTTCGGTGTCGCCCGAAGCATCGCGCTTCGCTTTGTAGGAATTGACATTTTGTCCCAAAAGGGTCACTTCTTTGAAACCACGTTTTTGCAAGTCCAAGCATTCGTTGATGATACTTTGCACATTTCGGCTACGCTCGCGACCACGGGTGTAAGGCACGATGCAGAAGTGGCAGAAGTTGTTGCAACCACGGGTGATGCTCACAAAACCAGAAATCTTCGATCCGCAGAAGCGTTCGGGCATGATGTCACCATAAGTCTCTGTGAGCGAGAGATCAATGTTGATGGCTTTTTGTCCCACCTCGGCTTGCGCAATGAGGTCGGGCAAAGAGAGATAGGCATCGGGTCCTGCCACAATGTCGGCATGGTGCTTCTCGAGCAAATCGTCTTTCACACGCTCTGCCATGCAACCGAGAACTCCGAGGATGAGGCGGCGTCCCTTCTTGCGCAGAGCGTGGAGGGCTTGCAAACGGTGGATAATCTTCTGCTCAGCATTATCGCGCACTGAGCAGGTGTTGAGAAACACAGCGTCAGCTTGGTCGATGTCTTCGCAGGGTTCGTAGCCTGCCATGCGCATCACGCTAGCCACCACTTCAGAGTCAGCCACGTTCATCTGGCAGCCGTATGTTTCTATCAGGAGTTTCTTCATGAGTTATGTCTATGTTGGAGAGATTGTGTTCAAAAAGGATGGAGAAAGATGCCCCACGAGGGGAAGATGTCGCTGTGCTTGGCGGCTGTTGTGGAGCGATATCGAAGAGGATGGGCGCAAACCGCTTTTGCTGCTGAGATTATTTCCCAGCTTTCGAGCATTGCTGCACAAGGGCTTCCACGGCAAGGCGGTAGCTATCGGCACCAAACCCTGCAATGACGCCTTGGCACACGGCACTGATGAGCGAAGTGTGGCGAAAAGCCTCGCGGGCATGCACATTGCTCAGATGCACTTCCACCACTGGCAGCGGAGCTATGCTACTGATGGCATCGCGCAACGCCACAGAAGTGTGGGTGTAGGCACCAGCGTTAAGCACCACACCTGCCACCTCACCCTCGATCGCTGCTTGTTGGAGGGTATCGATGAGGGCACCTTCGTGGTTCGATTGGAAAGCGGCAATCTCCACGCTTCCAGCAAACTGCTGTTGCAGTCCACGGATGATGTCATCGAGCGTTTGCGCGCCATAGATGGTGGGTTCTCTGCGACCGAGAAAATTGAGGTTCGGTCCGTTGACTACAAGTATTTTCATACTACCATGCGTTTCTTCGCTCTCATCCCACGCACTTTCTACCTAGCGTGTGCCGGCACAAAAGCGCACCACAACGGAGCGATGTGGAGAAATTGTCGTATATTTGTCTGCAAAATTACGAAATCGCAGGTGATTCTCAAAACGCGCGCGATAAAACTTTTGATAATCAGCTTTATGAACGACTCTTCGTCCGAACTTTCTAAACCCCAAGTTGCCGACACTTCGGCTTTGGTGGAGAAATATCGCCTCTTCTTGTTGCTCGAGCAAGGACTTTCGGAAAACACACGCATGGCTTATCAGCGCGATGTGGAGCGTTTCTTGGAATTTCTTGCTGAGGTGAACACACCTGTCCTTGAAGTGCGCTTGCCCCTCCTGCACGAATACACCCAACATCTCTTTGCCTTGGGTGTCGCTGCGCGTTCCATGGCGCGGATGCTCAGTGGCGTGCGCTCCTTCTATCGTTTCCTCCAACTCGATGGCCACTTGGCGCAAGATCCCACGGAGTTGTTGGAGAGTCCGCGCATCCCCAAGCACTTGCCTGCTGTGCTCTCGCTCGAAGAAGTGGAAGCCATCCTCGGGGCTATCGACCAATCCAAGCCCGAAGGACAGCGCGATCACGCACTTTTGGAACTGCTCTACAGTTGCGGACTCCGTGTGAGCGAGGTGTGCAATCTCAAACTCTCCGATCTCTTCCTCGACGAAGGCTTCATTCGCGTCACGGGCAAGGGCGACAAACAGCGCATTGTGCCCATTTCTCCACGTGCCATCCACGAACTCCACAACTGGTTTGATGCGCGTGCCAACATTGCCGTCAAACCTGAGGACGAAGACTTTGTGTTTGTTTCTTCTAGCCGCGGACGTCACCTTTCGCGCATCACGGTGTTTCACAACATCAAGCAATATGTCCAAGCAGCCAACATCGACAAAGTGGTTTCGCCCCACACCTTCCGCCATACCTTTGCCACGCATCTCCTCGAAGGGGGTGCTTCTCTGCGTGCCATCCAGGTGATGCTCGGACACGAAAACATTGGCACTACCGAGATTTACACGCACCTCGATAGCCGCTTCCTCCGTCAACAAGTGTTGGAGTATTTTCCACGCAATCGGAAGACAACAGAATAGGGTGTTTGCCCTTTATCAAATCCCCAAAAGAAGTATTGGAATATATACACCACAACGAGATGCTGCACTGGGCAACACCTCGTTGTGGTTTGTTTTTAGGGGGAATATTGAAGCGCAGGGCTTTTTCCTTTTTTTGAGCTTTCTACCCAAACCAGAGCATGACGATGATTTGGGCAATGATGACGCGCAGGAACATTGCCAACGGATAGACAGCAGCATAAGCCAAAGAGGCTTGGTCGCCTTCCACAGTGTCGTTCACATAACCTAGGGCGATGGGATTTGCCATGGCACCACAGAGCATGCCCGCAGTGGTGGCAAAGGATTTGCGACGATACACCACCGCTATCACGGCTACAATCGCCATGGGGAGAGCAGTGATCAGGGCTGCAAATCCAATCCCTTTGAGAGCGGCAGGCTGCATGACGGTGGCTAAGAAGTCACCTCCTGCGTCGAGACCCAGACAAGCCAGATACATCGAGAGTCCGAGCGAACGGAGCATCAAGTTGGCAGACTGCGTGGTGTAAGCCACCATGTGGAGGCGCGGTCCATAAGCTCCGATGATGATGCCCATGATGATGGGACCACCCGCAAGACCGAGGCTGATGGGATAGCTCAGTCCGAAGTGAATGGGCACACTACCGAGGAGAAGTCCTAGTACGATGCCGAGGAAGATGGTCACCATGTTAGGCTCTTCCAAGGATTTCACCTCGTTGCCCAAGAGTGCCACCACCTTTTCGATGCCTTCCTCGTTGCCCACCACTGTGACGCGGTCGCCCATGCGGAGCATAAGGTCGGGCGTGGCAAGAAGTTTGAGGTCGGTGCGTTTCACACGGCTCACGGTGACGCCATAAAGGAGGCGAAGATTGAGGTCGCGCAGCCGCTTACCATTGATGCTGGGACGTGTGATGAGCACATGTCGAGAGATGAGCTGTGCATCAATCGCGTTCCAGTCGATGTTGTCTTTGTTCCAATCCTGTTCTTCGTGTTCGCCAAAGAGTGTGGTGAGCACGTTCACTTGCGATTTGAGGGTGATGATGAGGAGTCGGTCGCCTTCTTCCAACACCGTTTGGGCATTAGGCAAAATCACTTTACCTTCTCTCCAGATGCGCGACACCACAAACTTAGCGTGTCCCGAATGGTTCACCACTTGGTGGATGTCTTGTCCGAAGAGAGCTGGATTTCGCACGCAATAGGCTGTGATGTATGCCTCTTCGTCGTGGTCGGTGTCTTCGCCTTTGTCGTGGCGTTGCAACCATCCGCGCATGATCACCAAGACAATGATGACGCCCACCATGCCGATGGGGTAGGTGACGGCACAACTCAAGGCGGCTACTGCCGAGGGTTGTCCCAACTGTTTGAGTGTTTGCTGTGCAGCACCGAGGGCAGGAGTGTTGGTGGTGGCACCACAAAGCACTCCCATGAGATCGGCAAAGGGCAGCCAGCCTGTCATAGCAATGACCACTGCCATGATAGTGCCGATGATGACGACTGCCAAGGAGAGGATGTTGAGCCACGTGCCTCCGTGTTTGAAGGTCGTCACGAATCCCGGTCCCACTTGTAGACCGAGGGTGTAGACAAACAAGATGAGTCCGAAGCTTTCGGCATACGACACCATCTGCGGGTCGAGCTTTAAGCCAAGAGCTCCTGCCAAGATGCCGGCAAAGAAGACGAAGGTGATGCCAAGACTAATGCCTCGAAATCGAAATTTAGCCATTGACAATCCAAGTGCACATACCGCCGAAAGGATGATGACCGCTTGAATGGCAGAGGGTTCAGTGAGAAGTTTAACAATCCACATAAACAAATCGATGCACCTGCCCAATGTGATGGGTGCAATAATTGAAAATAGAGGGGCTAAAATAAAATGCTTCGTAGACATTCACTTCCGATGGAATGGACACCTACTATGGAGTTTGGGCAAAGTTAGGGAGAAAAACGAAAGGAACGAAAGAAAAGACAGACTTTTTTTGCAAATAAGCAAGACATAGAGTAGAGCCGATGTGACATTTCGCCATAGAATCCTCATTTCTGAGGAAAAAGACTAGACATTTATGAAAAAAGTGGCGAAACACTTGGTCATTTGTCAAAAAGAATGAGTAATTTTGTCCGACATAATATTAGCAATATCATACCATGGTCATGGAGCCATAGTGTGACGATTTATATTCAATTCATCCTTTCATGAAAAAAGCAGATCTTCTAGACCGCAAAATTCTTAAAGTAATCTCTGTCGATGCTCGCCGTAGTTTCAAAGAAATTGCTGCCCAATGTGGTGTTTCACGAGCTGCCATCCACCAACGCGTGGTGCGTATGGTGCAACGTGGCATCATCGTGGGTAGCGGATATCAAGTGAATCCCAAGTTCTTGGGTTTTGGCACTTGCACCTACATCGGCATCAAGCTCGAACGTGGCTCCCTCTACAAGACCGCTGTGGCGAAGCTCAACGAAATTCCTGAAATCGTGGAGTGCCATTTCACCACTGGTCCTTACACCATGTTGGCAAAGCTCTATTCTCGTGACAATGAGCACCTCCGCGACTTGCTCAACAACAAGATTCAAGAGATTCCTGGGGTCACTTCTACCGAAACTATGATTTCTTTGGAACAAAGCATTCAACGCACCATCCCCATCAGCACCGAACGCGAGTTTGAAGAGCCCGAAAAGGAAATTTATCCTCCCGTAGCTGACTTCGTGGATGAGGTAGATGACTAATTGTCGCCCCCTTTCGATTCAACACATCAGTGAGATAGGAGAGAGGATATTATCTTCATCGCTTGCTCATTTTGGGCAATAGCACTCCATTCTCACTTCTTGATGGCTGAAAAGAAGTATTATTTATCACTATGAACAAAGGACGTAGCGCGGCATCACGCTGCGTCCTCTTTGCTTATATGCAGAGTGGGTTATCTCATTGGTAATCCTTCAGAAGCATTTATTACACATCTTATACTAAACTCTTATTTTCTCATGGAAGCTATTTCTATTTTTGGCATCGACATCTATTGGCAAGGGGTGCTCTTAGGGCTTTGCACCTTCCTTATCATTGGCGTTTTTCATCCCATCGTCATCAAAGCGGAATACTACTTCGGCACTCGCCCTTGGTGGATATTCCTTCTCGTGGGCATCGTTTGCGGACTGGCGCCCTTCTTCATCAGCAGTCTCTTTTGGGGAGCACTTTCTGCCATCGTGGGCTTCTCTAGCCTTTGGGGTATCGGCGAACTCTTCGATCAGCGCAAGCGCGTCATCAAGGGCTGGTTTCCCATGAATCCCAAGCGCAAACACGAATATCCCGAAGACAGCATCCCCTACGGAGGAAAACTCTAAATATATTTTAGACGTTAGAGATTAGACGTTAGACGTTAGAGGGCTGCGCAGTTGGACTAGAAGAACTAGAAAGACTAGAAGCTCTAGAAGAACCGAGCCCCGCTTGTCGGGGCGAGCGAAAAAGGGTCTATGACCCTCTAACGTCTAATCTCTAACCTCTAATGTCTAACGCCTAACGTCTAACGTCTAATGTCTAACGTCTACGATCTCGAAACCCTCTACGCCCAAGCCACGCAACAGCTTGCGCCTGAGCGTCCTCTCATTGCCATCACCGGCAATTTTGGAGACAAAGGTTGTGAATTAGCCGAAGGTTACTACCAGTCTATTCTCCGTGCTGGAGCCACTCCTTTGGTAGTCCCTCCCACTTCCGACCTCACAGCGATAGATGCCTTGTTGCATCGTGTAGACGGCATCTTGCTTTCGGGCGGTGCCGACCTCAACCCCTTGTGGGTGGGCGAAGAACCCCATTCTGCTTTAGGGGGCATCAATCCCGTGCGCGACGCCTTCGAGTTGTTGCTCATACGTCGTGCTGCCGACCACCAAATCCCGATGTTAGGCATCTGTCGTGGCATGCAAATGCTCGCTGCTGCTTTGGGTGGAAAGGTAGAGCAAGACATGGCATCCGCGCGTCCCGACGCGGCATTGCTCAAGCACAGCCAAAACGCTCCTCGTGCTGAGGCGACCCATCGCGTGCAATTACTGGAAGACTCCCTCTTGGGACAACTCCTTGGCAGAGAAATCTTCGTCAACAGCTTCCATCACCAAGCAGTGGCAGACACTGGCACACAATTCCGTGCCGTAGGTTTTGCCAGTGATGGCACCATCGAAGCCATGGAGAGCACCACCTTCAAGAGCTTCCTTGGTGTGCAGTGGCATCCTGAGTGCATGGACAACGAAGACTCCGCACGGCTTTTCCGTCATTTCGTGCAACAATGTGCCAGCTATCACTGCGCACGCCAGTGGCACCACCACCACCTCTCTCTCGACTCCCATTGCGACACCCCCATGTTTTTCGATCAAGACATAGACTTCAATCGTCGCGACCCAAAAATCCTTGTCGATGCCTTCAAAATGGCAGAAGGTGGCTTAGATGCTTCGATCATGGTGGCTTATCTCGCACAGAAAGAGCGCACCGCCGAAGCTCATCTGGCAGCCACTGCCAAAGCCGATGGCATCCTCGACCGTCTCACCGCCATGGTGGAGCATTGCCCCTCAGCGCGCATGGCATTCTCACCCGAAGAAGTGCGAGCCAACAAGGCAGCTGGCTATCGTAGCATCCTCCCAGGCATCGAAAATGGCTATGCTTTTGGCACAGATTTAGCCAACATCGCCCGCTATCGTCAGAGCGGTGTCGTCTATACCACCCTTTGCCACAATGGCAACAACGAGATTTGCGACTCAGCACGTCCCAATGCTCTCGACAAAGAGCGATTCCCTGCCACCAATGGTGCGGAACATGGTGGTCTCTCCGCTTTCGGTCGTGAAGTCGTGGCAGAGATGAACCGCGTGGGCATGATGGTAGACCTTTCCCACGCTGCTGAATCCACGTTTTACGATGCTTTGGCAGTGTCCAAAGTCCCCATCGTTTGCAGTCATTCCTCTTCCAAGGTGCTCTGCAATCATCCGCGCAATCTCACCGACGACCAACTCCGTGCGCTCGCTGCGACTGGTGGTGTGGCGCAATGCACCTTCTATTGCGGCTTCCTCCGCACCGATGAGGAAAATGCCACCCTCGACGACGCTGTGGCACACATGCTCCACATGATCAAGGTGGCAGGCGTGGACCACATCGGCATCGGCACTGACTTCGATGGCGATGGTGGAGTCCCTGGTTTGGCATCGGCTTCCGAACTCATCAACCTCACTCGCCGTTTGCAGGCAGAAGGTTTCACTGACCACGATTTGGAAAAGTTGTGGGGTGGTAATTTCCTTCGCGTCATGGCGCAAGTGCAGGCTGCTGCACAAGCCTAAACATGGGCTACCACCGGTCTGTTCTCCCTCTTCTCTTTGCGACTCTCTTACAATAGCTTCACGCAATGAAACTTCTTTCTCTCCTCACTTGTTTGCTTCCTGCTGCCCTCTGTTTCACGGCTTGCAAGAGTAGCAAATCTTCTACCGACACCACGGCTTCGACCATCGATTCTTCCCTCGTTTGTCCCGTGGTGTTCAACGCAGATTCTGCCTATCATTTTGCCCAAAAACAGTGTGATTTTGGTCCTCGCACTCCTGGGTCTGCTGCCAACAAGTCTTGTGGCGAATACATTCTAGCACAGTTTGCACGCTTTGGGCTCACCACCTCCGTGCAAGCTACCACCGTGACTGGATGGGACGGCACAAAACTCCCTTGTCGCAACCTCATTGCGCAATATCGTCCTGAGGCGAAAGAGCGCATTGTCCTCGCTGCTCACTACGATTCTCGTCCTTGGTCCGATCAAGATGCCGATTCCACGAAGCATCGCCAACCGGTGATGGCTGCTGATGATGGAGCTTCCGGAGTGGCAGTGATGCTCGAGGTAGCGCGCAATCTCCAACAGCTCAATCCTGCCATTGGCATAGACTTCGTTTGCTTCGACGTCGAAGACTATGGTGCACCCTATTGGGCTCCTGAATCAGCACGCAACGACGAAAACACCTTCTGTCTCGGTTCGCAGTATTGGAGTGCACAAGCCGCTGCGCAAAACTATCGTCCTCGCTTCGGCATCCTCCTCGACATGGTGGGGGGGAGTGGCAATCAGTTCCGATTTGAAGGCTATTCTCTGAAGTATGCTCAGTCTGTAGCCGTCCGCCTGTGGGACGCTGCTCGCTATGCTGGGGCTGAGAGTTGCTTCATCCCCGACAATGGCGGTTTCATCACCGACGACCATTTGCCCATGAACACCATTGCTGGCATTCCCACTGTCGATGTCATCGCTTATAGCCCCAATGGCGGATTCCCTGCCCACTGGCACACCACCCACGACACCATGGACAAACTCGATGCTGCTACACTGCGTGCCGTTGGACAGAGCCTTCTCCAACTTCTCTCACAAGAGAAATAAGGCATCTCTTTCCTTGGCTTCTCTCTTCTTAGTTTTTCCTGTAACACCCTCTTTAATTTTTATCATAGACTCATGACAATCAACGAAATACAAGACGAAATTATCGAAGAATTCAACGAATTTGACGACTGGATGGATCGCTACCAACTCCTCATCGACTTAGGTGGTGAGGCAGGTGCTCTCCCCGAATCGGAGAAGGTGGAAACCAATCTCATCGACGGTTGCCAAAGTCGTGTCTGGATTGTCTGCGATCAAAATGTAGATGGCACTCTCACCTTCCGTGCCGAGAGCGATGCTCTCATTGTGAAAGGCATTGTCACCCTCTTGCTCCGCGTGGTCAATGGTCACACCGCTGAAGAAATCCGTGACACCGACCTTTATTTTGTGCAGTCCATCGGACTCAGTGAGCATCTCTCTCCCACTCGTGCCAATGGTCTTCTTGCCATGATCAAGCGCATCAAGACCTACGCTGCTGTCCTCGCAGCCAGAGCATAATTTGTGCGCTCCTCTCCTCCCCTTATTTTGTGCGTATGTCCCTTTTTCAGGCTTACGCACAAATAGTTCTCTTCCTTCCTCAACAATAAATCCACGATGACCAAAAAACTGAGAAAAGCAGAAGCTGTGCTTTGTGCTATGCGACTCATTCAAGAAAATGGTGGTGAAATGCACATTCGCGATATCAAAGCCGCGATGGAAAAAACCTTTCCAAAAGATGACTATGAGCGTGAAAGAATGAAGACTGACGGTTCAGAACGCTGGTACAATCAACTTATGTTCCATTCCATTGGTGCTTACAAGTCGGGTTTTATTCAGAAAAACAAAGGAGTTTGGCATCTTACACCCGAAGGAGAACAAGCGATGAAGTTAAGCGTCAAAGAGTTTTCCGATGCCCTCCACAAAGGTTACAATGAATGGCTCGAAAAAAAGAAGAAAGCTGAGTCAACACCTCAAGATATTGAGGAAGAAAATGCTGTGGTGGAAACAGAAATCGACTATGAACAAGCCAGTAATCAGGCAGAAGAAGGTTTTCGCAGCTACATTGCAGCTTTGAATCCTTACGAATTTCAAGATCTTGTGGCTGCGCTCTTCCGTGGCATGGGCTACTACACGCCTTTTGTGGCTCCTAAGGGCAAAGATGGTGGCGTAGACATTATAGCTTATCGCGATGCTCTCGGACTGGAATTTCCACGCGTCAAGGTTCAGGTGAAGCATTATCCCAATAATCCTGTTTCAGCCGATGTCGTGCGTCAGCTCAGAGGTACACTTTCTCACGAAGGTGAATCGGGAGTGGTGGTCACTTCGGGTAGTTTCACGAACGATGCCAAATATGAAGCAAGAAATTCTCACAAAGCCGTTACCCTTATTGATTTTTCTCTTTTTATCTCTTTATGGGTTGAGCATTACAGCAAACTATCTGACGAGGACAAAAAGCGTTTGCCCATTGCACCCATTTATTTTGTGAAACCAACAGTTGGGTAAAACTTCTTACAAATCAGTTTGTTGGGCTTTATCTCTCGTTTTTCACAAGGCGAAGAAATCGCAGTTTCGCTTGTTTATCAAGTGAAAAGAGCAACTACGAAACAACCTATGAAAAACGTTGGACTTTTCTCAAAAAACGTGGGAGATTTCTTGAAAAACGTTGGACTTTTTCCGAAAAACGTTGGAGATTTTTTGAATTATCTCCGACGTTTTTTTGTGTTTTGAGCGTTGTCTTTTCTCGTTTTACGTGTTGCTTCTTCTCGTTTTACGTGTTGTTTTCTTCTTATTTATGCGTAGCTTTCTTTTGATGCATGTATTGTCGATGCTTCCCCTTTTGTTGTCGATTTCTCTTCTTCGGAATGGTATTTCGTGAATAATATACTGGTGTTTCGGTGGGGATAAAAATAGTGCAGAGACGGAAAAAAGTTGTTTTTGGGGGATCGAAAAGTAGGGGCGAAATGAACAAAAAAACGCTCCTTGAAGAGGGCAAAAATCGAATTTGAACCAGAAAAAGAATACTCACCTTTCACTTCTACTAATCCGTGAATAAAGCCCTTGGAATATCTTCATTTGCACGATATTCCAGTGTGTAAAGTCGTTTTTTTTGTATTTTTCGGGCTAAAAACAGCGAAAATGTGCCTCTAAAACTTGTGGAATATCCTGCAAATGAAGAACTTGCACGTGTTTTTTGTTGTTTTTCTCCCTTCTTGTGCCTTTTCGTGCTGTTAGGAGACATGCAAGTTCCTGCAAATGAAGAACTTGCACGTGTTTTTTGTTGTTTTTCTCCCTTCTTGTGCCTTTTCGTGCTGTTAGGAGACATGCAAGTTCCTGCAAATGAAGATATTGCACGTGTTTTTTGTTGTTTTTCTCCTTTCTTGTGCCTTTTTGTGCTGTTAGAAGGTGTGGAATATCCTGCAAATGAAGAACTTGCACGTGTTTTTTGATGTTTTTCTCTCTTCTTGTGTCTTTTCGTGCTGTTAGAAGGTGTGCAATATCCTGCAAATGAAGAACTTGTACACGTTTCCTCGCGCGCGTACGCGCATTTAACAAACAAACAAACGAACAAACAAACGAACAAACAAACAAACGAACAAACAAACAAAAACACACCTAACGGTGTTATAGAAAAGATAGAAAGAAAAGACGGAGATGATGGATAGAATTTTGGAAGATACTTTCGTTCCCGTTTTTGACTCACGCAAAAACGTAGCTTCCCCTCCTTCCTCTGTGCTGGAAAGAACTTCTTCTTTTTTTGAACATTCCTCCTTACTGATCCTGTTTTTCACTCTAAGAAAAAAAACGCAACTTTTTCGTGTTTGTGCTTATTTGTTTCGATTTTACTTCGTAACTTTGCGAAATGAAAAACCTTTCTCCCCATTTCTCCCCGTTAACAGAGACCCGATGAGGGAGTCCTCTTGTCTTGAATATGATATTAAAACCAACTATGAAAACGAAAAAATCTAATTATTCCTCAGAACCACTGTGGTGTTTTGTCTTTTGTCGCATCTTGCGCAAGAAAAGGCTTTGCGCATTGTAGCTCTGTACTCAGTGGTTAAGCCCAAAGAGAGGGTGCAAATCGCACGAGACGTGGATTTACACCCTTGTGGGTTGAAGCGCAGCCAAAAGAGGGGCTGAACCAAAGATGACCGTATCAGAGGAGGTTAGCTAAACTTGCGAGGATAGCGCAAGAGGATGCTCAAAATGGCAATGGCAGCCAGGACGAAGTTGTAGTACATGTGAGGAAGAATCTCCAAAGGACTGAGTTTGACTAGGCTGGCAGCAAGGAGAAGCTGCGCACCATAGGGCAATAGCCCCTGCATGACACAGGAGAAAGTGTCGAGCAACGAAGCACTCTTGCTCTTGTTCACCCCATAGGTGTCGGCAATCTCGTTAGAAATCTTGCCCACAGCAAGGATAGCCACCGTGTTGTTAGCCGTGACACAGTTGATGATTGCCACAAGGGCTGAAATCACGCCTTCTGCTCCACGTTTGCCGTGGATGTGACGCGTGAGACTGTTGATGATAAACTGGATGCCTCGGTTGTGACGAATCACCTCCATCAATCCTCCTGCCAAGAGCGCAATGAGGATGGTGTCGGTCATGCCGCCAATGCCCTTTGCCATAGATGCGAACCAACCCTCGAGACCAAAACTACCCGTGGTCATGCCCACTATGCCAGAAAGGATGTTGCCCATGAGCAGCACGAGAGTCACGTCGAGTCCCATGACGGCAGCGACGATGACGAGCAGATAAGGCAGGATTTTCAAGAACTCTACGGCAGGAATCTGCGTGATGGGAGCACCGGTGTTGCCTAGGAAGTAGTAGATGGCGAAACAGATGAGCGCAGCAGGAGCCGCAATGTAGATGTTGGTGCGGAATTTCGCACTCTGTTTTACCCCTTGCGTGCGTGTAGCCACGATGGTGGTGTCGGAGATGAAAGAGAGATTGTCGCCAAAGAAAGCACCGCCCACCACAGCCGCTACCACGAGCGGAAGAGTGATGCCCGAAGAAGAGGCAATGCCGGATGTCATGGGCACGAGTGCCACGACCGTACCCACACTGGTGCCGATGCTGAGTGAGACAAAACAAGCAGCAAGGAACAATCCTGGCAAGAGCAACGACGAAGGCAGCAGTTGGAGGGTGAGCCCTACGGTGGAGTCGATAGCGCCCATGTCTTTTGCCGTTTGGGCAAAACTTCCTGCGAGGATGAAGATCCAGAGCATCATCATCAGATTTTTATCCCCCGCACCACGGCTAAAGACCATCACACGGTCGGCAATAGAAAGTTTGCGCGGTTTATTGTTCTTCTCCACCGCCATTTCCGCAGCATGATTCTTGTTGGTGATGAAGAGCGCATAGGCAGAAGCGATGACAAAGACCACCACGAGTGGCACTTTGTCGAAATCGCCCCAAGCAATGCTCAGCGTGAGGAAGAGCCCAATGAGCACGAAGATGGGACTGAGGGCTATGAGTCCCTGACGAGTGGTGATTTTAGTCATGCTGCGTAGAGTTTTGGTTCATCAAAGGCGCCAGATAGTGTGCGGTATATCCCTTGCCAGCTTCCACCAGTGCTTCGGGGGTGCCAGCAAAGACGAGTTCTCCACCCGCCGCTCCACCTTCGGGACCGAGGTCAATGACATGATCGGCAGTCTTCACCACATCGAGATTGTGCTCAATGACCACGAGGGAGTGTCCACGTTCGAGCAAAGCATTGAAGGCATGGAGCAATCGGCTGATGTCGTGGAAGTGCAATCCCGTGGTGGGTTCGTCGAAGATGAACAGCGTGGGTACTGCGCGCTCTTGTCCGAGATAGTAAGCCAGTTTGACACGCTGATTTTCACCTCCAGAGAGGGTAGAAGAAGACTGTCCGAGTTTGATGTAGCCCAGTCCCACATCTTGCAAGGGACGGAGGCGATTGACAATCTTTTTCTTGCCATAGTTGTCGAAGAATTCGATGGCTTGGTTCACCGTCATCTCCAAGATGTCGTAGATGTTTTTACCTTCAAACTTCACCTCCAACACCTCATTCTTGAAGCGATGTCCGTGGCAGGTTTCGCATTCAAGTTCGAGATCCGCCATAAACTGCATCTCCACCTTCACCGTTCCTGCACCCTTACACTCTTCGCATCGTCCGCCATCGGCATTGAAAGAGAAGAACGCAGGTTTCATCTCCATCTGCTGTGCGAGAGGTTGCTCAGCCATGAGTTTGCGAATCTCGTCATACGCCTTGACATAGGTGACAGGATTGGAGCGCGAAGAGCGTCCGATGGGGTTTTGGTCCACAAAGTCAACCGCGCGAATAGCATCGAGGTCGCCTTCCAACGCCACAAATTCGCCAGGGCGTTCGGCTGTTTCGTCCAAGTGTCGCTGAATGGCAGGATAGAAGATGTTGCGCACGAGGGTAGATTTGCCCGAACCCGACACGCCTGTCACCACGGTGAAGACATTGAGGGGGAAATCCACGTCGATGCCTTTGAGGTTGTTTTCACGCGCTCCCTTGATGGTGATTTTGCGGTTCCACTTTCTGCGCGAAGTGGGGAGTTCGATGCGCTCACGTCCGAGGAGATAATTGAGCGTGTGGCTTGTCAGGGGCGAATCGTCTGAAGTAGGCTTTTTGTTGTCGGTTCGACTCTCGACGAGGTGTCGAGAGTCGCCGCTCCACACCACTTGTCCGCCATGTCGTCCTGCTTCTGGACCGATGTCGATGATGTGATCGGCAGCACGCATGATGTCTTCATCGTGTTCCACCACCACCACGGTGTTGCCCACATCGCGGAGTTCTTTCAAAACGTGGATGAGGCGATCGGTGTCGCGTGAGTGCAAACCGATGGAGGGTTCGTCGAGGATGTAGAGACTGCCCACCAAACTGCTGCCGAGGGAGGTGGAAAGATTGATGCGCTGGCTTTCTCCACCCGAAAGACTGTTGGAGAGGCGATCGAGGGTGAGATAGTTGAGCCCCACTTCTTCGAGGAAGTGCAGACGGCTGTTGATTTCAGACAACAGACGTTGTGCGATTTGGGCTTCGTGCTCCGTGACTTCTAGAGCAGCAAACCATGCCGCGAGGTCTTTGACCGACATTTTCACGAGGTCGGCAATGGTTTTTCCACCCACTTTCACGTAGAGGGCTTCGGGACGTAGGCGACTGCCTCGACAATCGGGGCAAGTGGTTTTGCCGCGATAGCGAGCGAGCATCACCCGATTTTGGATTTTGTATTGTCCCATCTCGAGGGCTTTGAAAAATCCATCGATGCACACATCCACATCGCCTTCTTCCCACGCCATGCCTTCGCCACCATGCCAGAGCAAATCGCGTTGTTCTTCGGTGAGATTGTAGTAGGGTTCAAAGATGGGAAAGTTGTGTTGTTGAGCACGGCGCAAGAATTCTTCGCGCCACATACCCAGTTTTTCGCCACGCCAGCACATCACTGCGCCATCGAAGACGGAGAGGGAGCGATTGGGGATGACCAGATGCTCATCGATGCCCATCACCTTGCCGAAGCCTTCGCAACGCGGACAAGCACCCACGGGAGAGTTGAAAGAGAAAAGATTGTCGGAAGGATCTTCAAAGGTGATGCCGTCGGCTTCAAATCGTGTGGAGAAATGCTCCAAATTCTTTTCGGGATAGAAGCGCAACAAGCATTCTCCATCGCCTTCGAAGAGTGCCGTTTCCACAGAGTCGGTGAGTCGCGACACCCCATCTTTGGAAGCATCTACGGCAAGGCGGTCGAGAAGGAGGAATAGACGTCCTTCGCGGAGGGCTGTTTCGTAGCGCAACATCGAGGCTTCGCTCTCTATGGCTTCGTCCATGCGCACCATCTCTCCATCGCAGTCGAGGCGCGAAAGACCTTGTTGCATCATCACCTCCATTTGTTGCTGGAAGGTGCGGTCGTCTCTCTCCTTGAGGGGAGCGAGCACGGTGAATCGGGTGCCAGGGTTGTGTTGCAAAGCAGCTGCCACCACGTCGTCGGCACTGCAACGTCGCACTTCTTTGCCACTCACGGGGGAGTAGGTGCGTCCGATGCGCGCAAAGAGCAGGCGGAGATATTCGTAGATTTCGGTGCTGGTGCCCACGGTGGAACGTGGGTTGCGGCTGGTGACTTTCTGTTCGATGGCGATGGCAGGTGGCAAGCCTTTGATGTAGTCCACCTCGGGCTTGTTCATTCTGCCCAAGAATTGTCGGGCATAAGCCGAGAGACTCTCTACATAACGACGCTGACCTTCGGCATACAGTGTGTCGAATGCCAACGATGATTTACCAGAACCGGAAAGTCCTGTGATAACAATGAACTGATTGCGCGGAATCTTCACCTCAATGTTCTTGAGATTGTTGACGCGCGCCCCTTTCACCTCGATATATTGGTTCATAAATTAGTTGATGTCGATCAATTCGAGTTGGAAAATCAGGGTGCTATGCCCTGGAATGTCGCGACCTGCTCCGCGTTCTCCATATCCGGCTTCGGCAGGAACGTAGATTTCCCACTTCTCGCCGATGTGCATGTTGACCAAAGCCACTTGCCAACCGGTGATGAGCTCATTGACCCGGAACACTGCGGGTGCACCGCTTCCTCTGCGTGAGGAATCAAACTGCTTGCCGTCGATGAGTTTGCCTTCGTAGTGCACAGTGACCACGCTGCGAGGTTGCGGAGTGGACTGGAGTTTGCGCAGAGTGCGCTCTGTGGCACCCTCGGGTGCTGGAGGAGCTGGGGTGATGACACGATATTTCACGCCACAACGGAGGTTCTGGATGCCAGGCTTTCCTTCGAGGTTGGCAAGAAAGTTGATATTTTCTTCGCGATAGGCTGCAAGAGCAGCTGCGTTCATTTTCTTTTTGTGAGCCATAAGTTCTAGTTTTTCTGGGGGAGGGAGCTAGTTTTTCTAGAGGTTCTAGTTCTTCTATCCTCTAACGTCTAACGTCTAATGTCTAGTCACTGCGTAAGCAGCAATGACGACGAAGCAGACGAGAGGAACGACGAAGCCCAATGCCATGCTGTGCCCATCTGCCACGATGCCCATGAGCAAGGGAGCCACTGCGCCACCCACGATGCTCATGATGAGCAGGGAGGAAGCTATTTTGGTGTGCGCGCCCAGTCCACGAAGGGCAAGGGCAAAGATGGTGGGAAACATGATGCTTTCGCAGAGATATACTACCAAAAGTGCGGCAAATCCTAAACCACCAGGAGCCAGCACCACGGCACTAGTGGCGAGTGTAGCGATGATGGCTAAAATCGCCAAAAGACGTTCGGCACGGATGCGTCCCATCGCCCAACTTCCACCAAGACGTCCGAGCATGAAGAGTCCCATGCCTCCAAAACTCAGAAGGGTGGCTGCCATGCTGTCGGTGATGGCGATGTGCTCTGTGGCGTAGTTGATGAAGAAACTGTTGACACCCGTTTGTGCGGCTACATAGAGGAAGAGGGCTACCCATCCAAAGACGAAAGCACTCTTGCGCGAAAGGATGCGAATCTCGGACAGCGTGGAGGTTTGTGGTGTGTCAAGAGTAGCATCTTTTGTGGTGAGGCTTTGCGCTTCACCTGTGGTTTCGGAGGAAGTGGAGGAGCTGATTTCGGGCAGACGCACAAAACAGAAGACGGCACCGATGATGAGCACCGTCACCCCAATGAGGGCGTAGGGAAGAGCGATGTTAGGAGCGCTTTCTGGAGAAAACAAGAACCAACCTCCCACGAGTGGACCAAGGATCCAGCCGAGCCCATTGAACGACTGGGAGAAGTTGATGCGCTGTTCACTAGCTTCTGCATCGCCCAAGACTGTGACATAGGGATTGGCAGAGGTTTCGAGAAAGGTGAGCCCACAGCCAATGACGAAGAGCGAGAAGAGGAAGAAAGGGAAAGCCATGATTTCGGCTCCTGGAATGAAGAGTAAGGCACCGATGCCATAGAGAAACAAGCCCGTGAGCACTCCGGCACGATAGCCCCAGCGACGAATCACAGCGCCTGCAGGCAGTGCCATCAAGAAATAGCCACCATAGACCACCACTTGGATGAACGCCGACTGCGTCTTGGTGAGGTGCATTTCATTTTGAAAGAACTTGTTGAGCACGTCTAAGATGCTGTGGGCAAAGCCCCAGAGGAAGAAGAGGGAGGTGACTAGGAGGAAAGGCACAAGATAGTTGCGCCCGTCGCGAGTGGTAACGAGTTTCATTGACGTTTTGGGGTTAGCAATGTGCTAGGGAGTCTAGAAATGTAGGGGGGGGAAAGGAACCCCGAATCAGTGGGCTGCGAGCAGGCTACACAAGTGTGCAATGCCCTCGGATGCCCCTTGCTGAATGAAGGTGAAGCGATGGGAAGAAGGTACATTGACCTCGTTGGGATCGATGAGATAGATGGGCGTGTCTTGGCGCGCATAGTGCACCAATCCTGCGGCAGGATAGACCACGAGCGAGGTGCCAACGATGACAAATACGTCGGCTTGTGACACGAGGTCGGCTGCCACTTCAATCATGGGCACGGCTTCGCCAAACCACACGATGTAGGGACGGAGCAAACTTCCATCGGCTGCGCATTGTCCTGGTGCTACTTCCAGATGAGGCGGCGTGAGGGTGGTGATGAAGGCTGGATTTTCTGGGTCGCGCGAAGAAGTGACCTTCATGAGTTCGCCATGCAGATGCAACACTTGGGTGCTTCCAGCGCGCTCGTGCAGGTCGTCCACGTTTTGGGTGATGATATGTACGTCCCAGTCTCGTTCGAGCGCAGCCAACAGTTCGTGACCGCGATTGGGATGGGCAGCTATCAACTGTCGACGCAAGCCGTTGTAGAAGCCATTGACATAGTCGGGGTCGGCAGTCCATCCTTCGGGAGTCGCCACGCGCTCCACGGGATGTGTTTCCCACAATCCTCCACTGTCGCGGAAGGTGGCAAAACCGCTTTCGGCACTCATGCCTGCTCCTGTCAAAACTACTAATTTCCGTTTCATGCCGTCTGAGTGTTTGGAATGAATCATGATTGCCCTTGCCTAGCAAAGGGCTAGAAGATGCAAGGTAGCAATAGGCAAATGTACTCATTTCTTCCGACATAGCTGTTGATTTCTACGTCTTTTCACGTGTGATTTAGGCATTTTCGCCCTTGTTGAAAGACTGCTGAGCAGGGAAGACACGATAATCCCCTCTCTCGAAGTGGTCGAAAGAGGGGGAAAATCGTATCGTTGTCGCCAAAGGTGCATCCCCTAAGGCGTAAATGGCTGTGGAATCTTAGTCCAAGCAGGTGTGAGAAGAGATGATGTATTTGCCACCTCCTGTGAATATCAGGGCAACGGCAGGGAAGAAGAAGAGCATGGGGAGCTCAATCGCCCAACCACCCATGGGGGTGAGGGAGAAAATGGCTGCACTGTGTGCCATCGCCACGGCTACGAGCATGTTGAACGCTACGACAGCTGCGGCAGGACGCGTGAGAAGTCCGATGATGAGGAGCACGGGGGCTACAACTTCGCCCACCAATGCACCGTAGGCGAAAAATCCAGGCATACCCATGCCTGCAAGCATGCCTTTGATGCCGGAAAATCCCTTTGCTACCTTAAAGATACCGTGGAGGAGGAGCATAAAACCAATGCTTACTCGGAGAATGAGAAGTCCAATGTTTTGATTGCGTGACATAAGTTTTGTGTTTAAGTGATTTGAATAAAAGAAGATAAGTTCTGCTCTGCTTTATCCATCAACGAGGAGTAGTTTTAGGTGCTGCAGAGGTGTAGTTGCCCATCGCAAAGACGAACGGAGTGAGTGCTACAAAATAATGGAGGGAAGTGAGGGAAAATGAGAGTGCGTTGTGGGGTGAAATGAAGCAAACACAGAGGGTGTGTGGAACCACACAGAGAAGATGGAAAAGCTCGTGTGAAAAACTTCATTAAAACGCTGATTTTATCGCCTTCCAGTAGCAAAAGGGTAAAAAAAATGGGATACCACTGTATCCCAACCTTGTTAACCTTAAATCTAATACTATGAAAAACACGTTGCAAAGATACTATTTCCGATTATACCTTCCAAGGGTTTCCCAAATTTTTTTTTGCGTGAAAGTCTTTTTTTTTGATTGCGCGGAATTATAGAACTAAAGCAAAGAAAAATCGTACAATAGAATTGCACGATTCTCCTTGATTTGTGCAGCCTAAACTGCTGATAATCTTCTAATAATTGAAGGTGCTGCTGCCCATAAATTCACGCAAAAGGGAGGTGGGAGGCACTGCATCGAGAGGCATGGGGGTGAAATAGGAAATAAACTTGCGCAGGCGGTAGGCTTCGGAATATTCTTCGGCACTTTCGGGAACCATCTCGAGGAGGGGCAGGGCTTGCGCACGGAGAGCAGCAAGTTCGTAGATGAGGGCGGTATTGAACATCGTGTCGGCTTGTTCCTGGAAGGGAAATATCCATTTCTCTTCGCCAGCCGTGACGGAAGCACAACGACGGATGACCTCTTGCGGATAATAGCCACGATATTTGTAGTCGCGGCAGATGCGGCGGAGCAAGCGGCTATCGCTCGTGGGAATGTAGTTGTGGTCGTCGAGCATGATGGTGGTGAGCGCAGAAGCATAGATTTTGTATTTGGCTTCGGCAGGGATTTTCTCACTCATGCGAGGGTTGAGGGCGTGGTTGCCTTCGAGGATGAGAATGGTCTCGGGCTCTAGGCGCAGGAATTTTCCACTAGGACGACTCTTGCCAGAGGGGAAGTCGAAGAGAGGCAATTCCACTTCTAAGCCGGCGAGTAGTTGCGACATCTGATTGTTGAAGAGGGGGAGGTCCACTGCTTCGATGGTTTCGAAGTCGTAATCGCCATTTTCATCGAGGGGAGTGGCTTCGCGATCCACAAAGTAGTTGTCGAGCGAGATGCTTACAGGGCGTTTGCCGCAGGCACGGAGCTGCACCGACAAGCGTTTGCTAAAAGTGGTCTTACCCGATGAGGAAGGACCAGCGATGAGCACCACTTTGATGTGGTCGTGGGTGGCAATGTGGTCGGCGATCTTTGCGATTTGCTTCTCCTGCATGGCTTCGGCTACATTGACCAAATCGTTGGTAGCACCGGCGCGAATGGCTTTGTTGAGTTCGCCCACGGTGGTGCAACCGAGGATGGTCTGACGATTGTGCTGCTCTTGGAAGACATCGAACATCATGCTTTGTTCGGTCATGGGACGCAGTTGGTCGGGTTGCTTGGGATCAGGCACGCGGATGAGGAGACCTTCGCCATAGGTGACGAGGTCAAAGAGGTTGAGTTGTCCCGTGCGGAGGAGCAGTGCGCTGTAGAAATAGTCGACAGTGTCGTCGAGAACGTAGTAGTGGGTGTAGAGGTCGCCGATGCTTTCTAGCAACTGCACCTTGCGTATGAGCCCTTGACAGCGAAACACTTCGATTGCCTCGGTGGTGTGTGCGGTGACGCGGCGGAATGGGATGTTTGCCTCCACGATTTCTGCCATGCGCTGACGCAGTTGTGCAGCAACTTCAGGGGTTACACCACCTTCGAGTTCGAGGTGGCAATAATATCCGCCTGCCACGGGGGTGCCGATGCGAAGGTTAGAACCAGGGAAGAGGTCGCGTGTGGCTTTGTAGAGCACGAAAAAGAGGCTGCGCGTGTAGGTGCGCAAACCTGAGAGGGAGGTGAGGGTAAGAAATTCGAGGTCGCGCGAATCGTTGATGGTGTAGTGCAAGCCTTCCACACGATTATTGACCTTGCAGCTCGTGACGCAGCAGGGATGCTGAAGACCTAAAGAGGTGTAAACTTCTTCCAAGGTAGCACCTTTAGGCACTTCGTGGTACTGCCCTGTATTTTTGCAGAAGATTTTGATGAGTTTCATTAGACGTTAGGGGGTGAAACCCTTTTAGACGTTAGAGATTAGACATGAGAGCTTAGACGTTAAGAAGTGGGAAGTTGTCCCTCTTTCTTGCTGCACGACAAGGATAGAGTGGGGGTGACGTTATGCTCCATGTGGTCTATAGATAGAAATAGACGTTAGAAAGTAGTTTCTGCCGTCTGCATTTGAAGACAGATACTACTTTCCAACGTCTATTACTCAAAAACTACTCTTCTCCCTTAAAGAGAGGATCCCATGCGGGAAGGAGTGTGGGCTTTTGTTCGAGGAGCTTGAGGGTAGCTGCAGGCACATACTTCTTCTGCACTACAAGGCGGAAGGTATATTCATCAAACCATTGGTCGGTCATCACCAAGTGACCTGCAACACCATTGGTGGGGCCCCAAGAGTTTTCCACCTTCCACTTCAAAGACTTTCCATCTTTGTCCAAATCCACGGCGCAGAGGGTCATAGCGTGGCTAGAGGCAGAAGCATAAGTTTGGATGCGCTCTGCTTTGGTCATGGGGAAAGTGGTGTTGAAGAGGTTTTCGTAGTCGAAGTTGTCCAACGAAAGGATACCTGTCTTGCGGTCGTAGAACTTGCCCACGTCGCAAGAGTAGTACATGCGTGTGCTGTCCTTGATGCTGGCAATCGCCATTTGCTTGATTTCCTCCATGGGGAGATTGAGGAAGGTCCAGTTGTGACCATCGTAAGTGTGGCGATCGAGGTCGATGGCGTAGGTCTTGTGGTAGGGACGTGAAGGATCGTTCATGAGCATCACGTAGTCGCTCACCAAGTTGAAGCCTACAAAACGGCGATAGAACTCTTGTGGAGTATAGGTGTCGGTGCTGATGGGCTTGCCTTGTGCATCGCGGAGGGTGTAGGTGAACTGCGTGGGAGGTTCGCCAAGACATGCCACGAGGATGCGGTAGATGGTAGCGAGTTGTTCAGCCTTGCGCGCTTCAAGTTTCTTGCCACGTTCGCCAGCTGCATAGGCTTTGCGGAGAGCAAGACCATATTCGCGGAGTTTGAGGGCAATCACCTTTGCCATAGCACTGGTGTTGTTGGCATTGTAGCTCTCGGGCATCACCTCGGCAGGCACGACACCATATTTGCTGATGACGTCTTGCACACCGGTGAAGGTGCCACCATCGCTGATGGGATTGCGGAACAACCAGTCTACGGTGGGATCGCTCATGGGCTTATTGGCCTTGTCGATGATAGACTGCAAGAAGAGATTTGCCTTTTCGAGTTGGTCGTAGAAAGAGTTGTAGCTTTGTGAAAACTCGAAACGTCCCAACTTTTGCTCACGAATCATGTGCGAGCGCATCACGTTGAGTCCGGTGAAGAGCCAGCAGCGACCACTGGATTGCTGGTCGGTGATTCCCTTAGAGGGAGCTTCGTTGGAGAAATAGGTGTCGTTGGCTTGCGCCACGTTAGGACGTGCGGCGAGAGCTGCAACACCGGAGGTTATGAGTGCATTTTGCAGTGCCTTGCTGGTTGGATTATTGGGCACGCTCTTGCGGAAGTTGCTGAGCATGTCGGGAGTGATGGCGCCACTCTGTGCAAAGCTGGGGAGCATAGCAGCAGAGAAGCAAAGTGCAAGAGCTGCGCGAGTGAGAAAATGATGTGACATATATTTTTTAGACGTTAGGGATTAGACGTTAGAGATAAGACGTTAGAATTTAGACGTTAGAGTGCTTCGCTGTTGGACGTTTTTAGACGCTTCTTAGACGTTGTCTTTTGACGTTATGATTTGTGACTCTCTAGGGTCTAATCTCTAACGTCTAACGTCTAATTTCTAACGTCTAATTTCTAACCTCTAACGTCTAATTTCTAATTTATATCCATCCTTCGGCTTTGTACCAAGCCACTGCTTCGGGAACACCGCGACTCAAGGTCCATTGTGGTGCGTAGCCCAAGTCTTGCTGGGCGGGGGTGATGTCGCAAATCCAGTTGCGTTGGCGCAAGAGTTGGAATTTGTCCATGTTGAGCGTCGACATCTTGCCGGTGCATTTCGAAATCCATGTGCTCACTTGGCACACGGCATGGAGAAACCACACGGGGGCTTTGATGTGTGCCACCCATTTCACGCCCATCTCTTGTTGCAACAAGTCGCTGAAGGCGCGGCTGTCATAGACTTCTCCATCACTGAGAAAATAACTGCGACCGCGCTCTCCGCGATGGAGCGCTAGGAAACAAGCGTCGACCAAGTCGCGAACATAGATGAAGGTGAGGGCTTGTGGGGTGTAACCCACTGCGAAGTCGATGTGCTTTTTGATGCTATCTGCCATGAGGAAATAGTCTCTCTCACGAGGACCATAAACTCCTGTGGGGCGGAGGGTGACATAGTCCAACCCCTCGAGGGTGGCAAGGGCACGCTCAGCATCAAGCTTGGAACGACCATAGGCGGTGTTGGGCTGAGGCGTGTCGGCATCGGTGATGGCGCGATAGCGATCTAACCCTTGGGCAACGGTGCCATCAGCTTGGCGAATGGGATTTTCTGCCACAGCTCCCACGACAGAGAGGGAGGAAACGAAGACAAAGCGTCCTTTGAGCAACTGCAACTCGAGCAGGGTGCGCGCTAATCGGAGCGTTCCTTCGGTGTTGGTGCGACGGAAAGCGGCTTCGTTGGGAGCTTTGGTGGCGCCTGCTGCATGAATCACGTAGTCGAAAGCCCCATGCTCGGCAGCGTGCTCGCTGAGTTGTTGTGTGAGCACAGCGTCATTGCCCAAATCGAGTTCGATGAAATGGATGCGCGGATCGGTGAGATACTCCTTGCTGCTCGTTTTGCGGAGCACCGCCCATGTGTCGAAACCTAATTCGAGGGCTTTTTCTACGAGGAAAGATCCTACAAAGCCTGAGGCTCCAGTGATGAGAATTTTAGACATTGGCGAGAGTTGCTTGTAGCAAAAGTTATGTTTTTGGGAGGCTTTGCGTATCTCTTGTGGAGATGACTTCCCGTTTGGCTTGGTGCACTTGCGTAGACTATAGTTGATGCGCAGTGGCATCATTGGCAAAGATAGTGATTTTCAGCGAAACGAGCAAGGTCGGCTTGCGCTTCTGCGTGTCGTTGAGAAATCTGCAGGATTTGTAAAAAAGAAAAGGCTCACTTTTCGATGTGAAAAGTAAGCCTTTAATTTCCTAAGTCGGGGTGACTGGACTCGAACCAGCGACCTCACGCCCCCCAGACGCGTACTCTAACCAACTGAGCTACACCCCGATTTTTTGGAGGAAGCAAGACGCATTATTGCAATTCTTGCTGTTTGCGTTTGCAAAATTACGACGAAAATTCGGAATCACCAAATTTACTGCCATTTTTTTGCGATATTTTCTCATTTATGAGGGATGTTCGGGAAGAAAAAGTGGAAATTGAGTCCAAAATGAGGACTTGTGTCACTTGATTTCTTCTCGAATGTCCCTTAGATTATTTTACCAATTCACGCGATAAGCCACACCAGTGGTGACAAACGTGGGATGGAGCTTCATGCTCACTGTGGTGAAACCAGGGCGGAAGATGTTGGTAAAGACATAGCGTGCTTGGAGAAAGAGCGACCAACGCCCCGATACCTGCCAGTCTGCGCCCACTTGCCATCCGAAACCCCAACGCGCCATGTCGTCGCTAAAGTCGTAGGTGGGCGCTTCTTCGGGAGAAGAACCAAATTCCACCTTGCGGCCAGTGGGTTGATCGACACGGATGTAGCCATCGGTCACCGAACCGGTGAAACTTCTGTCGAAATACCATTCCACCACAGGACCTGTGGAGAAAGTCCAGCGTGAGCGAGGTTGCCACTCTGCTTGAAGCGGCAGGGCAAAACCTTGTTGAGAAGCGCGTGTGTGGTTGATGCCCGAGAAATAGCCTTCGAGGGTGTTGCCAGCTTGCACCACTTTCACCTCGTAGGCTTTGACACGTGCTTCCGTGCGCATGCCGCGGTCGAAATAGTGGAGACCCACAGCAGCACGCCATTGTGGGGCAAGGCGACGTGAGAGGTCAAAGCCCCAGCTCAATCCGTCGGTGGGGTGGAAACGCTGTATCTCACGAATTTCCGCCGGCAAGGGCATAGGCGTCATGCCCCCGATGGTGTATCCGAGATGCGGTGTGAGTTGCCAAGTTGAGGCGGGTGTTACGGAATCAGTGCTTTCTGCATGAGCCGCAGTGGATGTGGCGAATGCCAGTCCCAAACAGAGCAGACTCCCTATATAATGGTGTGACATTGGAATTCAGAAGTTAGGAGTGATGAGAAAAGTCGAACGATATTCCCCGTGATAGAATGGAGGGTTGAAGAGGAGAAATCTCCGTTTCTCGCAGCGATCATTGATAGTCGATGCGGCAATCGTCGATGATGAGAGTAGAGCCTAGTGCACCTTCAAACTGCGCTCCATTCTTACTAGAAGAGAACACGAGCGTAAGGCTATATCCACGCTTAGCGAGAAGTTCGAGCGACAACTTTTCTTTGTAGTCAAAAGCCACATCAAACGATGCCCAAGGACTTGTTGGTTCCACTCCTGTCACCTTAAATTCTGGAACCAAAGCGATGGCGACAACATTTTGGTGCGTCATCACGTTGCTACCATCGAGCACAAGCGGTTTGCCTTCGTGGTCAATGTTGCGATAGACGACGGCATAGACTTGTGGCAGGTCGCGACCATCTGCAGCAGGACCTGCAACGGCTTTCTGCGCTTTGTTGAGATATTGTGCACCGGGTTGCCACTTGTAGAATCCTTTGAAGCGAAGAGGCATACGGCGAATGGGACGTCCAAACTGAGTGGCTGCGAGTGCATCCGATAGAGCTTTTTGCAGGTTGAACGTACCGACAAAGAGATTGCCTGCTGCCATGGGTTTTCCCACCAGAAGTCCGAGAAATCCAGTGCTACTGGTAGTGAGTTTTACAGCCTTACCAGCGCGCGCATCGTCGGTGATTGTGGTGGGATATTCGCTAGGTTTCGCCGTGCTATTGCTCAAGGCAAAGCCAGCATTTCCCGTGCCCCATGTGTCGCCACCATTTCCGTTGTGTTGGGTGCCTTCGAGGGACCATATATAATATTGTTGGTTTTCCGCTTCTAGCTGAGGTTGGTCGAAGTTAAACACAGGACCTAAGTCGGGAGCAGGGAGGAATTGGATGGTGTAGCGACGTTGGTAGCGTCCATCTTCCGAAGTCACCACATAGCGCACCACGCGCTGTGCACTAAACTTCTCCTCCTGTGCTGGAGCCAATGCAATATGAGCGCCTTGTGAGAGTCGGAAATCCAGTTTAATGCTGTCGAGCGTGGCGTCTTCCACCCCATCCGCTAGGTGAAACACGATGGCGGTGTCTTGCGAAAGCACCGTGCGTTGGGCATCTGCAACATTGTTAAACAAGCGTTGCGCAGCAACACCTTGCACGCTCACTTGCTCGATGTCCGCTTCCATAGACGGTTGTTCGTCGTCGATGCACGAAACTAATGGAAAGGCGAGCAGTAAGCAGCCCAAGAGAGCGACAAGAGGGGTGGAGAAAAATGATTTGTTCATGAGTGAAAGAGAATTGCGCATAAGCGTTTATGCTGTTTGGCAAAAGAGCGCACCACGGCAAAGGTACTATTTTTTCGGCATATTCCCCTTATTCTTGCTCAGTGTTTGTGGATGGTTTTGGGTGAAAAACCGACATTTCGAGTGGTTCGGCAGTGAAATCGAATAGAAAATGTAATAAAAAGGTTGTATCTTTGCAGTCCGTAATTTCTAAATCCAGAACTTTAGACGTAGCTAAATTCAATTTATCAACATCTTACTTTAGTATGAAGAAACTTTTACTCCTTGCTTTCGTGAGCCTCACTGCAATGGCAGGCATGGCACAAACTACAAAGAACTACACCGATCAGCTATCTGTAGACAAAGGCGCAGGCAAGCCTTACACGGCTACCGTGGAGCGCACGGCAGAAGGCAAGTTCAATCTCACCATCCGCAACTTTTATTATAAAGCCTTTTTTGTCAATTTCGCCATCGGCAACATCGAATTGAAGGATATCCCTTACACAGTCGAAGGCAACATCATCAAGTTTGCTGGCGACATCAAGGGAGCTATCGTGCCAGGCGACGACAGCAAGGTGAAGTGGCAAGGTCCCACTTTGATGGCAAATCCCCAAATCAAGATTTCTGGTAAGGTAGATAGCGAGAAACTCTATTTCACCGCTCAAATCCCTACCCCCATAGGCAGTGTCACCACCGTGTTTGGCACGGAAGCTCTTGTGACTTCTCTCGGACTCACTCCACGTGCTGCAAAGGCAGATGTCATCTATAGCCTCGATGGTCGCCGTCTAGATCGCGCGCCCGAACATGGAGTCTATATTCTCAATGGCAAGAAGGTGATGAAATAATGTGAGCCTTCCTCGCATCCAAATTTTATTTCCTCATAATTAGACGTTAGTGTCTCGAAGAAAATGTGCGATTTGCCCTGCAGTTTGAGCATGAGCATCCTTGTCGCCCCATTTCTTCGACGCGCTAACGTCTAATTTCTAATGTCTAGCGGCTATTCTGCGTTATTTATCGTTACTCATTTCCAAATCCCCGCAGAAGTTTGTATTTTCGCAAAAATGTTTAGCTATAATAGATCATGAACAGACTATTACGCATCGCCTTCTTTTGTTGCACGCTTTTCTTGGGAGTGGCTGTGCAGGCGCAGACTGTGCCGAAAGATGTGCCCGAAATGCCCAAAGATACGAGCAAACTCAATGCTGCCCTCTCCATGGACGTGGAGGTGGGTAAGGCGTTTTACAAGGGGGATAGCATCCCCCATGTCATCATGCCCACCATCTACAAATATCCGCCCATAGAGTTTAATAATCCGCAGGAGCGGGAACGCTATAATCGGCTGGTGGCAAATGTGAAATACTTGTTGCCTTATGCCAAAACGGTGAGAATCATCATCGTCGAAACCTATGACTATGTGCAAACTCTGCCCAAGGATCAGCGACAAGCACACATTGACAAGGTGGAAGCCGATTTGAAAAAAGAATATAAGCCTGTGATTGAGAAACTTACTCGCTCACAAGGACGTCTGTTGGTCAAACTGATTGACCGTGAATGTAACCAAACTGGCTATCAAATCGCCAAAGCCTTCATCGGTTCGCTGAGAGCCAATGTGTGGCAAGGTTTTTCGTTCATCTTCGGACTCAACCTCAACAAGCACTATGATCCCGAGGGGGACGACCGTTTCACCGAACGCGTGGTGCGCATGGTGGAAAGTCATCAAATATAGTCTCAGGGCATTATAAGAGACCTCAGAGGTTTTGCGAACAATGTCCGAGAAGTTTACAAAAACGTCGGAGATAATTCAAAAAATCTCCGACGTTTTTTGGAAAAAGTCCAACGTTTTTCAAGAAATCTCCCACGTTTTTTTTGTTTTGTCGGAGCTTTTTTGGAGGAAGTCCTACTTTCGTCTGTTAGGGTTCGACGATATCCAGAGCTCCATCTCGCTCTTTCCCATCCACCCTCCTCATTTCTACCCATTTTCGGCACGACTCTTCACCTCTTTCCACGGAATAATCAGGCAAAGAAACAAATTATTTAGAATTAAAGTCGTATCTTTGTCCCCAAATATAAGATTTACAACGAATGAGTTTACAATGCGGCATCGTAGGACTTCCCAACGTGGGCAAGTCCACGCTTTTTAATTGCTTGAGCAACGCCAAGGCGCAGAGCGCCAACTTCCCTTTCTGCACCATTGAACCCAACGTGGGTGTAATCACTGTGCCTGATGAACGATTGGCAAAACTTGCTGAACTGGTGAAGACGACGAAAATCATCCCCACCACCGTGGAGATTGTCGACATCGCTGGTTTGGTGAAAGGTGCATCCAAAGGAGAAGGTTTGGGCAATCAATTCTTGGGCAACATCCGCGAAACTGATGCCATCATCCACGTGTTGCGCTGTTTCGACGACGGCAACGTGGTGCACGTAGATGGTAGCGTGGATCCTGTGCGCGACAAGGAAATCATCGACACCGAACTCCAATTGAAGGATTTGGAAACGGTGGAAAATCGCATCAAGCGCGTAGAGAAAATCGCTCAAGTGGGCAGCGACAAAAATGCTAAGGTGGAATACCAAGTGCTTTCTGCCATTAAAGAAGCTCTGCTCGAGGGTAAGAACGCACGCAGCGTGGAGTTCGACACGAAAGACGAACAAACGGCTGCTCGCAATCTCTTCTTGCTCACCTCAAAGCCCGTGCTCTATGTGTGCAACGTGGACGAAGGTTCTGCCGCTACGGGCAACGAATATGTGGAGCGTGTGCGCGAAGCAGTGAAGGACGAAGGAGCTGAAATCCTCGTTGTGGCAGCGCAAACGGAAGCCGACATTGCCGAACTCGAAACCTACGAAGAGCGTCAAGAATTCCTCAAAGATGTGGGTCTGGAAGAGAGTGGTGTCAACCGTCTCATCAAGGCAGCCTACAAGATGCTTGACCTCGAAACCTACATCACCGCTGGTGAAATCGAAGTGCGTGCTTGGACCTACAAGCGTGGTTGGAAGGCTCCTCAGTGTGCTGGTGTCATTCACACCGACTTTGAAAAGGGATTTATCCGAGCGCAAGTAATCAAGTACGAAGACTTCATCAAATATGGTAGTGAAGCTGCCGTGCGCGAAGCTGGTTTGCTCCACGTCGAAGGTAAAGAATATGTGGTGCAAGATGGTGACATCATGCACTTCCTCTTCAATGTCTAAGTGCTAAAGACTCTAGATGACCTGGAAGTTCTAGTTTTTCTAGAGTCTATTTCGCTCCGAGCCACGCTTGTCGTGGCGAGCATAAAAGGGTCTGTGACCCCTAACGTCTAAAGTCTAACGTCTAAAGTCTAACATGCTAGTCCACTGGAATCCCGATCAAATTGCCCTGCATCTCGGTCCTATCGCCTTGCGATGGTACTCCCTCTTTTGGACAATTGGTCTTGCCGCAGCCTACTATGTAGTGTTGCGCCTCTATCGTCAACAAAAGATTTCGCAAGAGAAGTTCGATCCCCTCTTCTTCTATTGCTTTCTCGGCATTTTGTTGGGGGCAAGACTAGGGCACTGTTTGCTCTACGAACCCCAGTATTTCTTGCAACATCCGCTTGAAATCTTCCTTCCCATGCGACAAGATGGTTTGGGACACTGGCACTTCACCGGTTTTGCAGGCTTAGCTTCTCACGGTGGCACGGCAGGACTTATGGCAGCCTTGTGGCTCTATGTGCGCAAGACGAAAGTGCCCCTTCTTCGGGTGCTCGACAACATCGCCATTGCCACTCCCATCACTGCTTGCTGCATCCGTCTGGGCAATCTCATGAACTCTGAGATTGTGGGCAAAGCCACTGATGGCACTTGGGGCTTTGTTTTTGAAAAACTCGGAGAATCCTTCCCCCGCCATCCTGGACAGCTCTATGAAGCAATAGCCTATTTCCTCCTTTTCTTTGTTGGATTGTGGCTCTATCGCAAATATCCCAACAAGGTGGGCACTGGTTACTTCTTCGGGTTCTGCCTCACCACCATCTTCACCTTCCGCCTCTTTGTGGAGTATTTCAAAGAGGTGCAAGAACCTTGGGAATTGCACATGCAAGACCTCATCGGGCTCAACCAAGGTCAGCTCCTTTCCCTCCCCTTCATGGCGATTGGCATCTACTGCCTGCTCGGCTTTAAGTTGCCCAAGGCTTGGAAAGGATAATTGGAGTATTGGTGGCATTGTGTAAAGTGATGCGCGTCGCATTTCTATGCTCTATACGCATAAAGCCCCCTTTTTCCTTTTTTATTATTGAAATCATTCATCAATACACAATTTCAGTCTAGATGGGAGGTAAGTCATCTTCCTTTTCTCTGATTTGTGTCTAATATCTTACCACGATATGAAAACTACCTTTTATGTTTCTGCTGCAGCACTCGCATTAGCAGCATTGACCTCTTGCAATGGCAAGTTGGGCGCACTTTCTGCCGACAACTTCACAGTGACTCCTTCTCCTCTGGAGACTGTGGGCAATGATGTTCCTGCTACAATCAACGGCCGCTTCCCCCAAAAGTATATGAAGAAGAAGGCTGTGGTCACCGTTATCCCCGAATTGCGCTATGCGGGCGTCAAGGCAGTGGGACAACCTGCCACTTTCCAAGGTGAAAAGGTCGTAGGCAACGATCAAACTGTAAGCTACAAACTCGGGGGAAACTATGTGATGAAAGCTAACTTCCCTTACAACCCTGCCATGTTTTCCAGCGAACTCTACCTCAACTTTGAGGCACGCGTGGGCAAGAAGGCGGTGACTATCCCCGCTGTAAAGGTGGCCGATGGTGTCATTGCTACTTCACAACTCGTATATCTCACGCTCGCTTCTGCCAACACCGCTACTGCTGCCGATGGTTTCCAACGTGAAATCTCTCGCCAACAAAATGCGCAAATCAAATATTTGATCAGCCAAGCTAAGGTGCGCACTAGCGAATTGAACACTACCTCTGTCAAGGACTTCATCAAGGTGCTCCGCGACATCAAGGCAGACCAAAAGGGTCTTGCTCTTGACAATGTTGAAGTGTCTGCTTATGCTTCTCCCGATGGTGCTTTGAAGTTCAACACTGGTCTTGCTGAAAACCGTAAGGGCAGCGCTGAAAAATACGTAAGCGATCAGCTCAAGAAGACCAAGCTCAACACCAATGTAGATGCTAAATACACTGCTGAAGACTGGGATGGTTTCCAAGAACTCGTAGCTGCTAGCAACATCCAAGACAAGGAAGTGATTCTCCGCGTCCTCTCTATGTATAAGGATCCCGAAGAACGCGAACAACAAATCAAGAACCTCTCTGTGGCTTTCCGCGAACTCGCTAATGAGGTGCTCCCCGAACTTCGTCGTGCTCGCCTCACTGTGAACTATCGCGTGATTGGTCGCAGCGATGATGAAATTCGCGCTCAATACGCTGCTGATGCCTCTAAGCTCTCTGTAGAAGAACTCCTCTATGCTGCTACCCTCACCAAGGATGCTGCTGAGCGTAAGGCCATCTTCACTAAGGCTGCTCAGCTCTACCCACAAGACAAGCGTGCTTACAACGGTCTTGCTCAGTTGGCTTATGCCGAAGGCAATCTCACCGATGCACAAAATGCACTCAACCAAGCTGCTGGTCTTCCTGAAGCTAATGCCAACGCTGCTCTCCTCGCACTCCGTCAAGGCAATGTGAATGATGCTGAAGCTCTCTTGGGCAAGGCGCTCACTGCTGGCAACTACAACGAAGTGCTTGGTAATCTCCAAATTGCTCGTGGCAACTACGCACAAGCTGCACAAAACCTTAAGGGCATCAACACCAATAGTGCTGCCCTTGCTCAAATCCTCAACAAGGACTATGTGGCTGCTGCACAAACTCTCGCTGCTGTGAACAACGCTGACGCCATCACTGACTACCTCAAGGCTGTGCTTGCTGCACGCACTGGTCAAGTGGAACAAGGTGCACAAGCTCTCCGCGCTGCTATCGCTAAGAATGCTGATCTCCGCGATCTCGCTAGCATGGATCTCGCTCTCAAAGCCATCTTTGCTGCGCTCAATCGCTAAGCACAAATCTATCGTATGATTCCACAGGAACGCAGCTTCGGTCTGCGTTCCTGTAACTTTCTATAGCAGCATTTTTAGTCTTCTGCCACAGCGCTCTCTCGACTGTTGCTGCATTCCCCATTGGTGTGCAAATTGTTATCCACAAGATAATCATGAAACTCCCCCTTCTCTCCCTTTGTTTTGCGCTCCTCGCTTTCGCCAGTTGCGGACCCGACAAAAAGACGGCGCGTCTGTCGGGTAAGATTCAAGGTCTTGACCAAGCTGCCCTCCTCGTCTATCCTGCCGATGCCGTGGAGGGTGATGGCGGAAGTCTCGACAGCATCAAGGTCAATCGCGGGAGTTTCTCCTACGATCGTCCCACCACCGTTCCGCTCCTGCTCACTTTGGTCTATCCCAACAATTCGTTCACCACACTCATTGCGCAGCCAGGCGAAGAAGTGACGCTATCGGGCGATGCCAATCGTCTGAAAGAGATGGAAGTAGTGGGCACGGAAGACAATAAACTGCTCACCGAATTTCGCCTTTCTGTGCTCAAACTCAGTGAGAAAGATGCACAAATGCGTGCGGCAACCTACATCCGCACCCATCCCCAGTCGTGGACCTCTGTCGCATTGCTCTATCATTATTTTGATCGTGTAGAAAATCGTAGCGAACAACCCACGCTCTCGCTTCTCGATTTGCTCAAGAAGCACCAACCCACCAACCAGCAGTTGGCAGCCATTGATGCTCGTTTGCGCCCACAACTTCGCACGGCGGTCGGAGGAATCCTCCCCAATTTCACGGTCACCACGCTATCCAAGCAGGTGCTCCGTTCGGCAGACTTCAAAGGACAACCCACCCTGCTGATTTTCTCCGCTAGTTGGGACAGTCACAACTACTATCTCCGTCAGCAACTCCGCAAACTCAAGGCGGCTCGCGGCAATCGCCTGCGCATCATCAACTTTGCCCTCGATGAATCGTTGGAAAAAGCCGAAGAGCGCGCCAAAAACGACTCCCTCCAGTCGGTCGTTTATCTCAAAAACATGCTGGCGAATCCCCTCGTCAAAACTTTGGGCATGCGCTATCCTTCGGGCAATATCCTGACGAATGCACAAGGACGCATCATCGGACGTGATTTCGCCACCGAAGAACTCGCAGACAAAGTCAACGAACTACTACACTAAAATGTAGACTTCTCTTCATCCTCCACAGCGTTAGCGCGCTCTGTTCCGCACAGTGTCGAGCCATATCTACCTAGACTCTCGCACGGCTGCGAAGCCTTCTAACGTGAAACGTCTATTTTCAAAAGACAAGCATACAACGTCAAACAACTAAAATGTCACAGCATCAACCTCTCACAGGACTTTCTCCGCAAGATGTAGAGGAAAGTCGCATCAAACATGGTGCCAATGTCTTAACACCCCCAAAGCGAACGCCACTTTGGAAACTCTTTCTCGAAAAATTTGGTGACCCCATCATCATCATTCTCCTCCTTGCTGGGTTCTGCTCACTAGGCATCGCTGCCTATGAATACTTTGGGCTGCACCACGAAGCTACGGTATTCTTTGAACCTGTCGGTATCTTCGTAGCTATCTTCCTCGCCACTGGACTCTCATTCTACTTTGAACAACAAGCGGACAAGGAATTTAAGATTCTCAATCAGGTCAATGACGAAGAGCCTGTGCGTGTCATCCGCGAAGGCAACACCACCGAAGTGCCTAAATGTGACATCGTGGTGGGGGACATCGTGATGCTCGGCACCGGTGAAGACATTCCTGCCGATGCCGAACTCCTCGAATCCACCCATCTCAGCGTGGATGAAAGCACCCTCACGGGCGAACCACTGTGTCGCAAAACGACTGTGCCCGAAGAGTTTGACGAAGAAGCCACCTTCCCCTCTAACCACGTGTTGCGCGGTACGAAGGTGATGGAAGGTCACGCCATCTGCCGTGTCACTGCCGTGGGCGATGCCACGGAGAATGGTAAAGTGCTCGAAGCAGCACAGATTGACGACAGCGTGAAGACTCCTCTCAATGAGCAGTTGGACCGTCTGGGCAAGCTCATTACCAAAATCAGTTACGCCATTGCTCTCTTAATTCTCGTAGGACGCACCGCTCTTTATTTTGCGAATCACACCGGCAGCATCGATTGGCTCGATTTCACAGCTAGTTTCCTCAGCACCTTCATGGTAGCTGTCACCGTGATTGTCGTAGCAGTGCCTGAAGGTTTACCCATGGCGGTAACACTCAGTTTGGCTTATTCTATGCGTCGCATGCTTAAGAGCAACAATCTGGTGCGTAAGATGCACGCCTGCGAAACCATGGGTGCTACCACCGTCATCTGCACCGACAAGACGGGTACGTTGACGCAGAATCAAATGAGTGTCAGCGAAACACAATTCTATGGTCTTGCTACACAAACGCTGGACAACTCAGACGAATGTGGCTTCATCACCGAAGGAATGGCGGTGAACAGCACAGCCACGCTCGACCTCTCTGGCGAAAAGCCCAGTGTCTTGGGCAACCCCACTGAAGGGGCTATCCTCCTCTGGTTGCACAGTCAAGGCAAAGACTACCGCACTCTGCGTGGCAACACCACCACCCTCGAAGAACTGCCTTTCGCCACTGAGCGCAAATACATGGCGACCATTGTGGAGTCTGGAGTTTTCCCTGGTAAGAAAGTGCTCTATGTGAAAGGGGCTCCCGAAATCGTGCATGGACTTTGCGCCACCACCTCGGGCAATGTAGACAAAGCCACCCTCGATGCACAACTCCTTGGCTATCAACGCAAGGCCATGCGTACCCTCGGTTTCGCTTATCAAGTGCTCAATGAGGGCGATACCACCATTGTGGATCAGAAAGTTGTAGCCGAACGCTTGAACTTCCTCGGCATGGTGGCGATTTCTGACCCTGTGCGTGCCGATGTTCCACAAGCTGTTCAAGAATGTCTGTCAGCGGGTATTGATGTGAAAATCGTCACTGGCGATACCGCTGCTACCGCAGGCGAAATTGGTCGTCAAATCGGACTTTGGGGCGAGCACCACTCCGACCGCGCCATTATCACAGGCCCTGAGTTTGAAGCCCTCACCGATGAAGAAGTGTACAATCGTGTTGATGAACTGAAAATCATAGCTCGTGCACGTCCTCTCGATAAGAAACGCTTGGTCGAAACCCTCCAAAAGCGTGGCCACGTCGTGGCGGTAACGGGCGACGGCACCAACGATGCTCCTGCGCTCAAAACCGCTCACGTGGGACTCTCCATGGGTGATGGAACCTCTGTGGCGAAGGAAGCCAGTGACATCACCATCGTAGACAACTCGTTCTCTTCTATCGGTCGAGCCGTGATGTGGGGACGTTCGCTCTATCAAAACATCCAGCGTTTCATCCTCTTCCAAATGACGGTCAATGTGGCTGCTTGCTGCGTGGTGCTTGCTGGTGCTTTCATGGGCACAGATTCGCCACTCACTGTGACGCAGATGTTGTGGGTGAATCTCATCATGGACACCTTTGCCGCTATGGCTTTGGCTTCTCTTCCTCCTTCTGAAGGAGTGATGAAAGATAGTCCACGCCATCGCGAAGCCTTCATCATAGATCGCGCTATGAAGCGTAACATCATTGGCACAGGTGCTTTGTTCTTCCTCATCCTCATTGGCCTGGTCTATGTGTTTGAACATGCCGATGTCACTTCTCTTTCCGACCTTTGCACCCTCACCCTTGGCAGTGCTGAAGGACTTTCTCGCACAGAGAAGAGCTACATTTTCACGATTTTCGTGATGCTCCAGTTCTGGAATCTCTTCAATGCTCGTGCGCATCTCACTGGACGTTCCGCCTTCCATCTAAAGGGGTGCCAAGGTTTCCTCCTCATCTTGTTGGTCATCCTCATCGGTCAATTCTTCATTGTGAGCTTTGGCGGTCAAATGTTCAGCGTTACTCCTATTTCTGTGATGGACTGGTTGCTGATCATCAGTACCACTTCCCTCGTGGTTTGGGTGGGCGAACTCAATCGCTTCTTCCGTGGCTAAACTGACATCTCATAGTCAAAGCCCCACTGCATCGTTCAGATGTGGTGGGGCTTTTGTTTGGAACAGTTTTTCAGCGAGTTTGTCCTTTGCTAACTTCTTGATGTGGTACAAAAAAGCAGGTATTCATAGATCGTGATTTTCGATGAATGAATACCTGCGATAGGAGGTCGCTTCTTATGTTTTGCGATAGGCGACACATGAAGTGGAAACAATGGCACCTTTCAAGATAGACAGCCTCGTGTGCGTGTGGCTGAGTAAAACTAGAGAAGCTGGAGGAGCACTCCAGAGCTTTCGTAAGGGATTATTGCGCTTCTACGATGGGATTGCAACGATTCCAACCTGTGGTAGCGGCATAGCGTGCTTTACTGCCAGCTGGCACAGTGAGCTGACGATAATATTTGAGTGGGTCTGTCGTGTCTTCAGAGAATGAAGGAGGATTGGGCGACAGACAAGTGACACTCTCTAAGTGGTCACAGCCATTAAAGAGGCTTTCTCCTATTTGGCGGACGCTAGCAGGGAAAGTGAGGGAAGTAAGCGAACTACAACCCGCAAAAACACCCGATCCGATACTCTGCAGTTGGGAAGGAAGCGTGATTTGCTTCAGACCGCGACATTGCCAGAAGACTGCACCCTCGATGTGCTGGAGTAGGGAGGGCAATGTCACTTCTGTCAATTCATAGCAATTGAAGAAAGTACTTTTGGGGAGAGTGGTGAGATGGTCAGGGAGTACAACTTTCTTGAGCGATTTGCATCCAGCAAACATGCGCTTGCCGAAGGTGGTGGTTCCAGCAGGGAATTCAACTTGCTGCAAGGTAGAGCAATTTTCAAAAGTACTATTGCCCACCGCGGTGAGTTGTGTGCCCACTGTCAGGGTCTTGAGTTTAGTGCAATCGTAGAAGGCCTGTTCTCCGATGCTTTGCAAGGTCTCCGGCAGTGCAGCTGAGGCAAGGGCTGTGCAACCTTTGAAGGCATTGGCACCGATAGTTTTCAGGCCCGATGGGAAATTCACCTTTTTCAAATCCTTGTAGTTGGCAAAAACCCCATTGTCGATGGCGACCACACTCTCAGGAATCGTGATGATTCCTGAAACAGGTACATCATAGTTGGGCCATTTTTTGAGCACACCATTTTCGATGATGATGTCTGGCGATATGATACTACCTGGAACTGGAATATCTGGTTCCTTTTCGCGACAAGCACCAAGAGTGAGGAGCGATAAGCCCATCAACACGATAAGAAGGCGAGAAAGAGTTGATTTGCGCATAATTTAGTCTTGTGTTTAGGAAGCCTCGTTACTATTGTGCACTGCCTCTCAATGAGTGTGGGCGGCAGCGGCAGGAGCATGGCTTCGGGATGAAGGAGGAAAGTTGGGCTTACGCTGTTTCTTCAGCTTTGCCCTTTTGTGAACGGAAGCTCTGCCATAGTGCAAAAGCAAATCCGAGAGCCAAGAGAGCAAGGGTGAGATAAGCGATGATTTCTGTGGTACTCACAGAGGAAGGACGGAAAGTCAGCACGAGTGTGTGTTGACCTGCAGGCACTTTCACCGCACGCAGCACGTAGTTCACGCGAGCCACGGGGATTTCCTGACCATCGAGTGTAGCAGTCCAACCAGGATAATAAATTTCGGAGAGAGCAACTATACCTCCCTTTTCACTCTGCACAGCATAGCGGAGTTCGTTGGGTTGATAGTGCGTGAGCTTCACTGCTCCGTTGCCCAACGTAGAAGTAGCGAGATCTGTTTTGAAGCGTTCGTCCGCCACTGCAGCGTGTTTCAAATCGGTCTTAGCAAGTGCTTTGAGTTCTGCATCGGCATTAGGCACGAAGTCTAGGCGGTCTACAAACCAGGCGTTACCATTAGTGCCCGGATTTTCCACGGCAAACTGTCCACCAGCCAGAATCACCCACTTCGTGTTGAGCATATTGAGCACGGGCGACACAGAGTCGGTGCGCAGTTCTTGACTCACAGCTTTTACGAGATCAGCCTGCGAGGTGATGCCGCGTGCCGCCAAATGATTGCTATCGGCTAGGAGGGCGTTGTAATGCTGTTGAATGGCTTTGTTGAGTGCCACGCATTCAGCATTGAGATAGGCATCAATGAGATCTTGGTAACGATGGAGCTTAGCAGCGTGGTAGCCTCCGACAGATTTGTGCCAATATGCTGTTTGGTTGCTGGTTTCGTTGAAGGGACTTCCGCCATTGCCAAGATTGAGCACGCGATAATCCAAAGATTTGTCTTGGAGTATCGTTTCGTCGGCAGGCGTCTTTTTCAGTCCTTCCTCCATGACTTGAGGTTCGGAGAAGCTGTCGGTGTTGAGATAACGCTTATTGACCGTCCACATATCACCAAGTGTGAGCACGAGGAGTGCACCCACCATGAGAGGCGCAGGGAGCTTCTTGGGGTAACGTGCATAGATGGCGATGAGCGTCATGGCGATGGCGATGAGGAAGAACGAACGCCACGCATCGGCAGAAAGGATGGAGCCGTGGAGGGTGGTGACTGCTGCGCGGTAGCTAGAGACAAAGTCGGCAGGCACGCCCACAGATTGCAGTTGGGTGAAGATTTCTTTGTCACTGTCTGCCAATAGATTGCTCAGACTAGGAGCCACGGCAAAGAGCAAACACAGTCCTGCAGAGAACACACCAGCGAAGAGGAGGGAGTATTGACCGCGTCGCGTTTTCAATAAATCTTCAGGACGGCGAATCACCTCAGACAACGCCAAGATAGCAAGCAGAGGGATGGTGAACTCCGCTACAACGAGAGCGGAAGAAACGGTGCGGAATTTTGCATACATCGGCAAGTGGTCGATGAAGAAATCCGTCACTGGCATCAAGTTTTTACCCCAAGCGAAGAGGAGTGAAAGGAAGGTGGCAGCGAGGAGTCCCCATTTCATTGGACCACGCACAAAACCAAGGCTGAGGAGGAACAAGAAGCAGATGATGGCACCGACATACACGGGACCTACGGTGAAGGGCTGGTTGCCCCAATACTGATTGATGCCAGGCAACGAACCTGCATTTTCTCCCATCGCTTGTTGCAATTGTCCGGCGTGTTGGAGCGTTTCTTCGTAGCCATTGAGCTGATCGGCATTGTCGAGTTGTTGGATACTTGCCGAACCACCGCCTTTGAAGTTGGCAATCATGAGGGTGAGGGTTTCATCGATGCCATAGCTCCACTGGGTGATGTAGTCGCGGTCGAGACCGTTTGTCGCACGCTCGGTGCCTTCGGCATTGTCAGCTCCGCTTGCACCAGTTTGTGCCGCAGCGGCGGCAGATTGCTTCGACATCTTGGCAGGATTGAAGGTGAGCTCGCTCTTGCCGCGCATTGACTCCTTAGCATATTGCCAAGTGTGGTACATATTGGGCAGATTCATCATCAAGCCCATGAGTCCCCCCACAATGACTGCTCCTGAAGCTTTGAGCCATTGCGCCCAAGTGTGTTTGCGCGCAGCTTCCACACCATAAGCGATGACCAAGAAGAGCATCACAAAGAGGAAATAGTAGGTCATCTGTGGGTGGTTGCTATAAAGCTGCAAACCAGTGAACAGAGCTGTAACCAAAGCTCCCCACAAGTATTTGCCGCGATAGGCGAGCACCAAACCAGCGATGGTGGGGGGAATGAAGCCGAGTGTGGCAACTTTCCACAAGTGACCAGCGGCAATGATGATGAAGAAATAGCTAGAGAACGCCCAAGCCACGGCACCGAAGGCGGAAACCAACGGACGTTGTTTCAACGAGCGCATCAAGATGTAGAATCCAAAGAGATAGAGAAACACAAAGCTCAGAGGACCTGTGGAGAGGAGCGTGATGAGACGTCCCACCCAGCCCAACAGAGCCGAAGAACCATAGGTGGGCGAAATCTGGTAGTTGGGCATTCCTGAGAAGATGCCATTGCTCCACCAGCTTTTTTCGCCTGTGGCATCCAAAAGTGGGGCTTGTTCGCGGCTTTGCCACATACCAGCCACAGTGTCATGTCCACCCAACACGAGGTGTTCTTTGAGCGGGGTGAAGAAATATGCCCAACTCAAGAGCATGAAGCTCAAGACGAAGAGCAAATCTAAACGATAACGCAGGAAGAATTGTTTCATATAGTCTTTGAAAATGGGTATTATCAGTGTGAGGATGGGGACTGCTTCCTCCCAAATGTCGGGTGTTGTGCTGACGATGAGGGGAGAAAAGAGGAACCTATCTATACTTATACGCGCAAAGTTACGGAAAAGTGGACAAAACACACTATCTTTGCAAGAGAAATCAACGACAAGAACTTCATGAAACTAGGAATTATCACGGCGATGTCCGAAGAACACGCGCAAATAGCGGCTTTGCTAGAGCAGCGCGAAGATATTTTGGTGGATGGTCGCACTTATACTACTGGTAAATTAGCACATCACGAGATTGTGCTCATGCAGTGTGGCATTGGCAAGGTCAATGCTGCCGTAGGCGCTACGCAACTCATCGCACGTTTTGCCCCTGAAGCCATCATCAATTCGGGATGTGCTGGCGGCATCGATGCAAAATTGGGGGTGATGGATGTCGTGGTGGGTGCTGAAACCACCTATCACGATGTGTGGTGCGGTGAAGGCAACCTCTATGGTCAGGTGCAAGGGCTACCTGCGCGCTTTGCCGGCGCTGAACCTCTCTTGGCGGTGGCGCGAGAGATGGTGGAAGATGCTTCGATTCAGACGAAAATCCACACAGGATTGATTTGCACAGGCGATAAGTTTATCACCGATCACGCGATTTTGGCAGACATCAAAGCGCAATTCCCCGATGGTCTGGCAGTGGACATGGAGAGTGCCGCCATCGCTCAAGTGTGCCACCTCGAGAAGGTGCCGTTTGTGAGCTTCCGCATCATCAGCGACACGCCAGGTGTCGACGAGCATTGGGCACAATATGAGAACTTCTGGTCGGAAATGGCGCATCGCTCTTTCGACATCACCAAACATTTTATTTTAGGAATTAGAGGTTAGAGATTAGAAGTAAGACGTTAGAGATTAGACGTTAGACGTTAGAGGGCTAACGCTATTGGACTAGATATTCTAGCAAACGAGAAGAACTAGATACCCTAGAAGAACTAGAAAATCTCAAGGACTTCTAATTTCTAACGTCTAACGTCTAATTTCTAACCTCTATTCTTCAACTATTTTGAAAATGAAAAAGATACCTTCCTTTACTGTAAACCATCTCACCTTGCATCGTGGAGTGTATGTGAGTCGCCAAGATGCTGTGGGCGGAGAAATTGTGACCACCTTCGATGTACGCATGAAAGCTCCCAACCGCGAACCAGCACTGCACGTCAATGCCATCCACACGATGGAGCATTTGGCAGCCACTTTCTTGCGTAACCACCCCACGTGGGCAGAGCGTGTGATTTATTGGGGACCCATGGGCTGCATGACGGGTAATTATCTCATCCTTCGTGGTGACCTTACCTCTGAAGAGGTGTTGCCGCTATTGGTGGAAACCTACGAATTTATTGCCAACTTTGAGGGTGAAGTGCCAGGAGCTACGCCTCGCGACTGTGGCAACTATCAGCTCATGGACCTCAACATGGCGCGTTGGGAAGCTCGCAAATACCTCGATGAGGTGCTCACGAAAATCACTCCCGACCGTTTGGTGTATCCTGACTAAACTCTAGAGATTATGCAAATTCTCCTTTCGCCTGCGAAGGATATGACGGATAGTCCTTCTGTGTCTTTGCCATCGCTCACGACGCCTCTGTTTTTGGCGGAAGCCGAACACAATGCAGCGCAGATGAGCGAACTGACGACGGAAGAATTGTCGCAGTTGCTCAAAATCAATCCGCAGCTTGCTGCCCTCAATAAGCAGCGATACACCGATTTTCCTGCACTCACTCCACAAGCTGCGGTGCTTTCCTACACGGGAATGGCGTATCGTCATCTGCGTGCTGCAGAGTTTTCGTCCGAAGACCTAGCTTATGCCCAGCAACACCTTTGGATGACGTCTTTTCTATATGGTTTGACCCGTCCACTCGATGGTATCAAAAACTATCGTTTAGAAGGAAACGTGGTTTTGCCCGAGCATGACGGACAGACCATGTTTCAGTTTTGGCGCACACGCCTCACCGATGTGCTCATCGATGCGGTGAAAGCCGATGATGGTGTGCTCTTCTTCTTGGCGAGTGGCGAGATGAAACAACTTTTTGACTGGAAACGTGTGACGAAGGAAGTGAAGGTGATTATGCCTACTTTCCAAGTGATGACGAATGGCAAGTTGAAGACAATCGTGGTGTACACCAAAATGATGCGCGGTGCTTTGGCTCGACACCTCATCACGAACCGAGTCACTGCTACAGAAGACTGGCTATCCTTTGAATATGAAGGATTCGCCCTACTTCCTGATTCCACTGAACTACGACCTGCTTGGGCGATTCTTTAATGCTTTCTCCTTAAATATTTTACCTTTATGTATAGTGCACTTCAGCAAATCCCCCTCTTTTCTGATTGCACGCCCGAGTTGCTCGAAGCGTGGCTCTCACAAGTGCCCCATCGCTTTGACACTTTCGCTCCTGGCGACCGCATTGTGGCGCAGGGCATGGCGGTGCGTTCCATTTTCCTCTTGACCCACGGAACGGTGCGCACGCAGATGGCGCAAGAGGGACGCGACTTTACGCTCGACCATTTGGAAGCACCAATGCTTTTAGCGTCTGCCTTCGTCTTTGGCACCGAAAACACCTTCCCTGTTTCCGTGGAAGCTGTCACAGAATGTCAAATGTGCATTGTGAACAAAGAGGCTTTTTTTGATTTTATGATGAAGCAGCCTAAGGTGATGCGTCGATTCATCAGCGATATCTCCGACCGCACGCAGTTTTTGAGCAAGAAGCTCCGCGCTTTTGCTTTGCAAAATCTGCGCTCTCGCGTGCTAGACTATTTGCGGGAGCATCAACCTCTGGAGAGTGTGCAAGCGGCTGCCCAAGCCTTGGGAGTGCTGCGCCCTTCGCTTTCGCGCGTTTTGGGAGATCTGCAAACAGAAGGGCTCGTGGTGAAGACCGGAAAAGGCTGGAGCCTGACCTAAAGGCACAGATTATTTCTTTTTCCAGTTTGTTTCTTCCTGCCTGCCCGTTTTGATTTTCCTGTCTTAACGATCATATCCTTAATATGAAAAGTTGTTTGTCCTTTCGTTCTAACGGCTTGTTCCAGAGTTATGTGTCCCTTCGTTTCCGTTGGGTACTTCTACTTTTTACCTTTGTCACGAGTTTTTTCTTCCTATCCTCCACGAAGGCGCATCCCTTTGTTGGTTACTCTCTGCCTGTGAATGCGACCTTCACCCGTGCACCACAAGACAAAGCAGCCGCGCCCATCATTGACTATTTCGTGGTCTACGATCCTTCGGGCAAGGCTGTAGCAGCCCATCGAGGAGGTATGGCGAAATATGCGCAAGAGGTGGTGGATTCCATCAATGCTGTGTTGCGCAATTCTCATGTAGAAGGGCGTTTTCGTTTGGCAGGTCACATGGAGATTGCCGAAAAAGCGCAGAGCATCAACCAAGGTTTGGGACTTGTTTCTGCCCATGCCGAAGTGCGTCGTCAGCGCGATGCGGCAAAAGCCGACCTTGTGGTTTTGCTTTCTGAGCCCGTCAACGATGGAGCTTCGGGATTGGCAACGCAGGAGGCAAAGAGTATAGATGCTGGTTTCTCCTCCGTCCGTGCTTCTATGGCAGCCACGAGTTACACAGCAGCTCACGAAGCAGGACACAACATTGGTTGTCAGCACTCTCGGCAACAGGTGGATGCTGGCAAACACGAATACGCCGTTGGTGCAAGCCGTCCGCAATATCGCACGGTGATGTCGGGACCAGCCGACAACGTGGGAGGACAAGTGCCAATATTCTCAGGTCCTCAAAGTGTGTGGAATGGAGTAGTTTTGGGTTCTGCCACGGAAGATAATGTGCGCATGCTGCGTGAGCGTATGCCCATTGTGGCGCAATTCAGCGAAGGTAACACCCAAATCAGTTTTGCTCCTACAGAGTGGCGTCCCGATTATCATGCACAAACCATAGAAGTGAAGATGACCACCACGGCTGCTTATTTGGTGAGCAGTGACGCTGCGTGGCTCACCACTGATTTGAAGTCGGGATACAACAGCAAAACCTTCAGACTCTCGGTGGCAGACAATCCGCAGAAGGAATCGCGAGTGGGACATCTTCGTTTTGAGCTCATTGGCGACGATGAATCTACCTTTGTCAACTACACCGTGGTTCAACAAGGCACAGACCCTTCCTCTGATCAACCCGAGCCCAAACCCGTTGAGCCTGTCAAGCCCGATCCCAAACCCGTTGAGCCCGTCAAGCCTGATCCCAAACCCGTTGAGCCTGTCAAGCCCGACCCCAAACCCGTTGAGCCCGTCAAGCCTGATCCCAAACCCGTTGAGCCTGTCAAGCCCGACCCCAA
>LT608321.1:1748730-2374265 GCA_900095835.1 Ihuprevotella massiliensis
AGCCTGTCAAGCCCGATCCCAAACCCGTTGAGCCCGTCAAGCCTGATCCCAAACCCGTTGAGCCTGTCAAGCCCGACCCCAAACCCGTTGAGCCCGTCAAGCCTGATCCCAAACCCGTTGAGCCTGTCAAGCCCGACCCCAAACCCGTTGAGCCCGTCAAGCCTGAGCCTAAACCCGTCGAGCCCGTCAAGCCTGATCCCAAACCAGTAGAACCCGTCAAGCCTGATCCCAAACCCGTTGAGCCCGTGGAACCGGTTAATCCACCTAAGGTTGAAGAAAAATGGAGTATTTCTCCCAATGACATCCATGTTTCTGCTAAAGATACCATCGTCGTGCTCACAATTGATGCACCTGCAGAGTTTTCTCTCCAAACCTCTACGATGTGGTTCAGTAGCACTTTGTGGCAAGGTCAGGGCAAGACCAAGATTCAACTGATCGTAGACCCCAATGAAGAGGATAAACCGCGCAACGCCGTGTTGGACTGTCACTTCTATCTCCCTCAGTCCAACCGCAAAGTTGTGGAGCATGTGAAAATCCTGCAAGATGCTCCTATCAAGAGTGGAATTGCAGGAGTACCTACCACAAACTCCCTCAACTATCCTTGTCGTTGGGAAGGTGATGTTCTCCAAGTTGCTGCCCCAGAAGGTGCGAAGGTTGAGGCGATATCCCTTGAAGGACGCGTGTTGCAGCAAACTGTAATCAATCAGGCTTCTTGCTCTTTGCGTATCCCTCGTGGACTGTCCGCCCTCCTCGTACGCGTTACTGTAAAGGGGCGTGCCGTTGTGCAGAAAGTATCTCGTGCTGATTAGGGTTACCCCCTTTCGTATTCTAGCAAAAAAACAAGGCAGTGCCAAAACAGACGTTTTGGCACTGCCTTTTGTTGTGTCGTGACCTCAACTTTCTTTCAGCGCAGTCGCAGGTGGTTGTCCTTCATGCGGTGTGTGAAATCTTGCAGGTAGGCTTTGAGCGTAGGCAACATGCGTTGCATCTGTGGGAGCTGCTGGGCAGAAAGGTCGTGCTTGAGTTGGGGATCCTTCGTTTTGTTGTAGAAACCGAGCACCTTCTCTCCATCAAAATGGAGCACCCATTCGCCAGCTATCATTTGGTACATCTGACCAACGGAACTGACGGCAAAGTGTGGGGCAGAGGGAGAGAACACATTGTGCCCGAAACTGATCATTTTAGGCTGTTGCAAGTCGAGGAGGTCGAGGAGAGTAGGGAGGAAGTCGGCTTGCTGGAAAGTATTGTCCGAGGTGCCCACCCATTCTTCGCGAGCATCGTAGAAGAGGAAAGGGATGCTAAAATGCCCTACCGAGTTGTTGTATTCTGGTCTGATGCCTGCTACGGCGTGGTCGGCGGTGATGATGAAGAGCGTGTTACGAAACCAAGGTTGCGTGCGTGCCGTTTGGAAGAATTTGCGCAGCGACATATCCGTGTAGCGAATCAAGGCGTGATAAGGTACTTCGTCACGTGGAAACACCTTTTCATAGCGTTGGGGAAGGTGGAAAGGGTGGTGTGAACTGATGGTAAACTCTGTGGCAAAGAAGGGTTGGCGGAAGGTGCTGAGCTTGTGTGCGAAGTATTGCAAAAACTCTTCGTCCCAAATGCCCCAACCTCCATCGAAATCTTTCGGGTTGTTGTATTCGTCCATACCGAAATAGGCATCGAAACCCATCTTTCGAGAGAAGGCATCAAAGCCCATCGAACCATTTTGCGCATTGTGAAAGAAGGCGGTGTAGTATCCTGCGCGCTTCAAAAATTCAGGGAGTGCCGTCAATCCGTTTCCTGCGTAAGGCGAAGTGACAAAGGGTTGACCTGGGCGTGTGATAGACCCGAAGAGTGCAGGCATGGCATCGACCGACTGCGTGCCGCAAGCATAAGCATCGGTCAGTACAAAGGAATGAGCCAGCAGAGAGTCTACGAAAGGAGTGTAGGTGGGGTAGTTGGGTATCTGACGATTTAATCCGCCCACCCATTCTTTCGCCATACTTTCCCAGATAATCATCACGACATTGCGACCCTTGAAATGCCCACTCCATGCGCCGTCAGTGGTAGGAATGCGCTCGGAAGAGAAGTAGCGTTGAGCTTCCTCCTCAGAGAAATAAGTGTGAATGGGCATGGCAGTTTTGCCTGCCGTTCGCAGTAGGGTGAAAGGCGTGTTGAGGACAAGAGCCTGTTGTTGAGGTTCGTTGCAATAAAGAGAAGCGTTGTGTGGGGCTAGTGGGCGGAGGTCGCTAAATGTGCCACGGACACCCCCCATAGACAATACAGCTGCCACCACGAGCAAGCTGCTAGATACCAAGGCTTCTTTGCGTGCTTGCCAATGAAGCACTTTGACCCGAGGCAAATGGTCTAGAACCATCCACACAGCGATGATGCCAATGGTGAGAAGGGTGATGGGGAGGAAGTCCCAGAGAAATCCCAAGAAGCGAAGAGGGTTTTCGTTGGAAAACTCGCGAAACACCGCCATCGTGGTGCGATTGAGCGTGAATCGGAAGTAGACCACGTCGGTCATGTTGGCCATCAAGCCCAAAATGTTGGGAATAAGGTAAGTCCATCGCAGCAAACGCTGTCCCCATCTCTGACTAGTCCATCGTTGTGGGAGGAAGTGCAATAAGAGCATGAGCGCATTGAGGTAGACTAATGCTGCCAAGTCAAAGCGCACCCCACCTCGAAAGGCAAGAAGTGTGGAGGAAAGGTCTTCAAGATGGAGCAAGTCGGCATTGTGCCAAAGAAAAATCACTCGTGCTAGAGTGAGCATCGCAAAGGCAAGCAGGAGACGCCATAGGAGCACACCATATTGAGAGATGCTGAAATGCGGAAGTTGGAGGTGTTTCATTGCGAAACGAAGTGTTGAGAGGGGAATAAGAGAGGTGGACAACGCTCGTTAGGGAGTTGTCCACCTTATTTGATGTGTCAAAGGACTAGGATTCTGGTGAAGATGTCCCTTCGTTTTGCTTAGATTTGTCGCTTTCAATGAGAGCTAACAAACGATCTACAGCTTCGGCAGTGGGAATGTTGCGCTCCACGCAGACCTTTCCGCGATAAAGACTCACCTTGCCAGGACCTGCTCCCACATATCCATAGTCAGCATCTGCCATTTCTCCAGGACCATTCACGATGCAACCCATGATGCCGAGTTTCAGACCTTTGAGATGCGAGGTTGAAGCCTTGATGCGCGCTATCGTTTCTTGGAGATCATAGAGAGTACGACCGCAACCAGGGCAGGAAATGTATTCCGTTTTGGTCTGGCGCAAGCGACCTGCTTGCAGCACACCAAAGGCGGTTTCATCGCGTTCTGCCAATCGAGAAGCGAGCATGATGCCATCGGTCAATCCATCCATCATGAGCAATCCCATGTCGGCAGCGGCTTTGATTTGGAAGTCCTCCTTCACCGTATCGCCATATTGTTGGCAGAAGATGACGGGGTTGGTGAGACGTTCTCTCCACATTTCGTGAACAAGGGCACGAAGTTCACCGGCACGGTTGGCATGATTGCTTTGGGCAATCACCACCATCTCGCTATGTGCGCGGAGACAAGCCTTCACTTCATCGTTGAGTTGGGCGTAGCTCAAGAAAAGGAACTTGAGCGGAGCAGGATTGCCCGACACAAACATGAGATATTGGGGCACGTAAGCTGGATAAGTGCCTTCTTCTCCTGTCCAGTTGGGGGCATCCACTATGGCAGCTGGCACGCGCGATTTCCAGTCTTGGGGCAGGTTGCCACCAAAATAAGCATAGTCAGCACGAGGGGTGCCGTTGCCGTGTGAAGGCTGAGGCAGAGAAGCATCCGCTTGGTAAGACACCACTACGGGAGTGTGCTTACCACCGATGTTGAGCACCGAGCAGGTAGGACGACGTTGTGGGTCGAGCCAGTTGAATTCGGCACAAGGCAATGCAGGGATGTGTGGATGTCCGGAACGAGGTTCCAACACATAAGAGGCGAGTTTATACGCCACGGGTATCTCTTGTTCGGGAGCTTCGGAGAGTGACACGCGGATGGTGTCGCCGATGCCGTCTGCTAGGAGTGCGCCAATGCCGACCGCGCTCTTGATACGTCCATCTTCACCTTCGCCAGCTTCGGTGACTCCGAGGTGGAGGGGGAAAGACATGCCCTCGCGCTTCATGGCATCCACGAGCAGGCGCATGCTTTGCACCATAATCACCGTGTTAGAAGCCTTGATGGAGATGACCACATCGAAGAACTTCTCGCGCATGCAAACGCGGAGAAACTCCATGCAGCTCTCCACGATACCAGCAGGGGTGTCGCCATAGTGGCACATGATGCGATCGGAGAGCGAACCATGATTCACCCCGATGCGAATGGCAGTGCCGTTTTCGCGGCAGATGGCGAGCAACTTCTTGAAGCGTGTTTCAAGACGTTGGAGTTCTGCGGCATATTCTTCGTCAGTATATTCCACACTCTTGAAAGTGCGCGCAGGATCTACGTAGTTACCCGGATTGACACGGACTTTTTCAATAATGGTAGCGGCTAAATCCGCCACTTTAGGGTTGAAGTGTACATCTGCCACCAAAGGCGTGTGGTAGCCTCTGCGGTCGAGTTCAGCGCGAATGTTGCGAAGGTTTTCCGCTTCGCGCAGCCCTTGTGTGGTCAAGCGCACGAGGTCGGCACCAGCATCAATGATGCGGATGCACTGTTCCACGCTAGCTTCCGTGTCAGTGGTCAGAGTGGTGGTCATACTCTGCAAGCGCAGCGGATTTCCACCACCTATTGTCGTGTTTCCCACCTTCACAGCGTGGCTGCTTCGGGGGGAGTAGTTGAAAAGGTCCATGAAATAGGGAGAAGAGTGATAGATTGTTGTGTCTATGTAGGCAGACTCTGGTGTCTTCTTTTGCAAGTCACCAGAGTCTGTATTTGCGTTCTGAAAATGCGCTCAGCTTTTGTGGCACATTTCCTTTTCAGGTCAAGTGCTTAGCACTTAAATTTGTATTGTGTTGCTGCGAGTTCTTCGTTAGCTTTCACGATTTTCTGCTTCAATCCGTCCTTGTAGTTGGCGAGCTTTTGTGCCACAGTTTCGTCAGAAAGGGCTATCATCTGCACCGCCAAAAGGGCAGCGTTGAGAGCACCGTTGACACCGACAGTAGCCACGGGGATGCCAGGAGGCATTTGTACGATGGAGAGGAGAGCGTCCAAGCCGTCGAGCATACCCTTGATGGGCACTCCGATGACGGGCAAGGTGGTGTTGGCGGCAATCACTCCAGGAAGAGCGGCTGCCATGCCTGCTGCTGCGATGATAACTCGAAGACCGCGGTCTTTAGCTTCGCGAGCAAACTTCTCCACCTCAGCAGGAGTGCGGTGGGCAGAAAGTGCATTGATTTCAAAAGGAATCTCAAGTTCGTCGAGAAGTTTAGCGGCTTTGTCCATCACTGGGAGGTCGCTAGTGCTACCCATGATGATGCTTACGAGTGGTTGCATAAGAAAAATGAAATTATAGGGTTGGGGGGAAATAAATGGCGGAGGGGGATGCCGCCAGTGCAGGGGAGCGATGGTGGCGGAAGAAGGTAAAGATTTCCAAGGATGCTGGACGATAGCAGGCGATGCTAGCGCAAGGGAGGCGGGCAAGTGCGTTAGAGGAACACCACGATGCCTAGTCCGCAAAAGAAACCTACGATAACGCCAAACAAGAGTTCGCTGTAGTTGTGCATCTTCAGAATCATTCTACTGCTGCACACGGCACCAGAGAGCAAAATCGCCCAACAAATCCAGAAGGTTGCATCGAAGCGAAACACCAATGAGAAGGCGATGATCATGCCAATCACGCCTCCCGAAGCAGCGGCATGGGTGGAAATTTTGATTTTCAAGTTGATCAGTGCGCAGACAATCTGAATGAGCAAGCCCGACATGATGACCGTGGAGAGGAAGAAGGGCATGCGATAGAGGCGCATGAGGAGAAAAAGGCTACTATAGCAGACGATGTTGATGATATAGGGCACAAATCTGCGTTCGCGTTGGCTCATTTGGTGGCTGGTCCATCCGTTGATGGTGCGATACATGCGGATGGCGATGAGGGGAAACACCCAGGTGAAGAGGATGACAATGCCCGCAAAGGCAAAGCGGTAGGCGTTGGGCAACTGATTCAGATAGCTAAAGACCAACAGAAGTATGACTGCCACCGTGGGAAGGTAGAAGGGATGGAAAAGCCATGAGATGGTTTTAGCCGCAAGTAGCGCGTATTTATTGCGCAGTGATTGGTGTGGGGTGGACATATCGGAGAGATGCTATGAAGAACGATGGGATGGAGCGAAACAAATGGGGTTTATCGTCTCAGTCCAGCCTTGGCGATACCCAGTTGTTCACGATATTTCGAGACTGTGCGACGTGCCACTTTCAGTCCGCGTTCGGCAAGTAGTGATGCCACAGCTTCGTCGGAGAGCGGTTTGCGTTTGTCTTCGGCTGCAATAATTTCCTGTATTGCCGCCTTCACCTTGCGAGCCGCCACGGTTTCTCCGTCGGCAGAGGTGAATTGGGTGGAAAAGAAATGGCGCAAAGGATAAGTACCGTAGTCTGTTTCCACATATTTGGAGTTGATAGCGCGCGACACGGTGCTCACATCTATATGGGCGCGCTCAGCAATGTCTTTGAGTACCATGGGACGAATCTGACTTTCGTCGTCGTCATTGACGAAGAAGTCTTTCTGCAGTTCCACGATGGCTTCCATCACCGCCTGAAGGGTGTAGTGGCGGCGGCGCACACTGTCGATGAAAGATTGGGCAGCGCTCACTTTTTGTCGAGCGTAGATGAATGCCTCTTCTTGACTGCGCGACAGTTGTAGCGACTTCCCCTCTTGAGCTGCGCGATCTTTTGCCGCGCGGTGCATCACCAGTGTTTCTGCAAAGGCAGGGCTCACTCGCAGTTCGGGGAGTTGTCCGCGCTGTTGGTGCACAATGGGCGTGCCATCGCGGTCGATGGTGACGCGGAAATCAGACACCACGGTGGGTGCAGACGCATTGATGCCCTCGGACAACACACTACCAGGGCGTGGATTCAAGCGGCTGATGTCGTGGCGAATGTGCTCCACTTCCTCGTCAGTGAGAGAGAGTTTGGAAGCAATCCGATGCCATCTCGAATGCATCAAATCGTCGAAGTAGCGATCCACCACGATGCGTGCTGGAGCATCTGGCGGAAGTTGGAGCAAGAGGCATTCTCTCAAGTTTCTTGCGCCGATGCCTTTGGGCTCAAACTGTTGTAAGAGTTTGGCTAAGCGATTGATTTCTTCGGGAGTCGTGTCGATATACTCCTTAAAGGCAAGTTCGTCGCAGAGAGTTTCGTCATCTTTCGAGAGAAATCCGTTTTCATCGAGCGATCCCACGAGATACATCATAATCGCCATCTCATGTTCGGAGAGAGTGAGTTCGCCTATCTGTCGATAAAGTTCGTCATACGACGAACCTTCGCTGCTGATTTGGCGTTCGCGTCCGTTGTCTTCGCCTCGATTGTTGTAGGCTTCTCGCAGGGTATCAGGCACGTCATCGAGCGTGCGGTAGTCGCCGAGTTCATCTTCTAGGCGTGCCGTTTCTCTTTCGCTATCGTTGAGCCCGTCTTCTGCGTCATTTCCCATAAATTCTGCTTCGTCTGTGCTGTCGTGCTCGCTCACCTCGAGAGCTTCGTTGTCCAGAAGTTCATTCTGTAGGCGAGTTTCAAAGTCAGCCAAGGGCATCTCTACGATGGTAGAGAGCAAAACTTGTGCACTCGAGGTGTTTTGCACCTGTTGCTGTTGTTGAGTGTGTTGCAGTCCTTGGCGTTGTGGCATAGAGAAATAGGAGCTTTTGAGAGAAACATTGAGCAACTGTCAAAAAACAGTGCTTGGATGTACTGCAAATTTACTAAGTTTTTTGCGATAGAGGCTCTAATTCTTCGAAAAATAGTAGTAACTTTGCCCATACATCGCCATGTGGCTCTATATCACTCCCTATGCGCTTGCCTAATTTACTTTCCAAAATAACAGAACTCTCTAATAAGTCTTTGACCAATGTCGTCGTCACAGCTTTTATCAGCGTGGTGGCCATTTTCATTGCCTTACCCAAAACCGATGTCACCAGATATGAGGTAGATATCAACAAACCTTGGCCCTATCCTCGCTTGATTGCGCCTTTTGAGCTCCCTGTGAAGAAAGGTTCGGAGCGCATCCAACAAGAGAAAGATAGCACACGCAAGGCCTTTGCGCCTTATTTTGAGCTCATGCCCAATGTGGCGCAAACTCAAATCGAGCGATTTGAACAGGATTGTCGTGCGGGGAAACTCGGACATTTCAGTGCGGGAGAAATCCAACATGCGGTCAATAAGCTCAAAGAAGTTTACCGCGCGGGCATCATCTCGAGCGAAGACATGAACAAGGTGCAGCAAGACGAATACACCCAAGTGCAAATCGTGGTGGGCACCACCTCCACTCTGCGCGAAAGTCGTTTTTTACTCACGAAAAATAGTGCACGCGAATATCTCCTTTCCGACAAATCCTTGGAAGAGGATGGAGCGCTTCTCAATCAGCTCGACAATTACATCAACATCAACCTCACGCTCGATAAGGAAAAAAGCGCAGCTGCCCTCCAAGAAGCACTAGGAGAAATCGCTACTATCGCTTATCTCAAACCTGCTGGAGCCAAAATCATTGACCGTGGCGACATCGTCACGCGTCAACATCAGTTGGAGGTGGAGTCGTTCAACGATGAACTCAATCTGCGCAACGACAGTCAGAAAAATGTCCTCCTATTCTTCATCGGACGTTTTGGACTCATCCTCACTAGCATCGGAGTGATGCTCTTGTATCTCAGAATGTTCCGCCCTGCTTATCTCAGGTCGGCACACAAAATACACCTCATTTTCGCGCTTGTCACGTTTATTTGTATCATAGCATCCTTGGTGCAAAGCATCAATTTGGCGTCCGTCTACGTCATCCCCTTTGTTATGGTGCCCATCGTGCTACGCATTTTCACCGATTCGCGCACGGCATTCATGGCACACCTTGTTACGGTGCTCATTGTCTCGTTTTCGAGTCATGGTGACCCCATCTTCATCCCCGTACAAATCTTGGCAGGGCTCCTCGCTGTCTATTCTTTGAGTGAACTCTCTGAGCGTTCGCAAATCCTGCGCACAGCTGCCATCGTCACTGTCGGCACTTCCCTCTTTGTCTTCTTCTACGAGTTGGCAACACTCAATGTTTTTAACCACGACACGGGACTGGAGCAAATCATCTTCGGACTCAATCTGGAGCGTTATCGCGACATCTTCATCAGCGGTGTGGCACTCCTCTTCACTTATCCGTTGCTCTATCTCATCGAGCGCATTTTCGGCTTCACTTCTGCCGTTACGCTCATCGAATTGAGCAACATCAACAACCCCATGTTGCGCCGTTTGGCAAAGTTGGCGCAGGGCACTTTCGTGCACTCCATGCAGGTGGGCAATCTCGCTGCAGAGGTGGCAGACAAAATCGGAGGCGACGTGCTGTTGGTGCGTACCAGTGCGTTGTATCACGACATCGGCAAGATGCTCAATCCTGGTTTCTTCACCGAAAATCAAGGGGCACTCAATCCGCATGATATGTTGCCCGAACAAGAGTCGGCGCGCATCATCATAGAGCACGTCACCGAGGGCGTGCGATTGGCAGAAAAATATCGACTCCCCAAGTCGATTCGCGACATCATTTTGACCCACCACGGCAATTCCCTTGTGCGCTACTTCTATGTCCAAGCGGTCAATAAATTTGGCGAGGAGCATGTCAATGAAGCCGACTTCCGCTATCCCGGTCCTAACCCCACCACGCTCGAACAAGCCATCATCATGATGGCAGACTCCGTGGAAGCTGCCTCACGCAGTCTGAAGGAGCACACCGAAGAGTCCATCTCCCAACTGGTCAATCGCATCATTGATGGGCAAATGGCGAATGGTGCTTTCAATGATTGCCCCATCACCTTCCGCGACATCTCTCAAGCCAAACAAACCCTCATCGAGAGCCTCAAAACAATCTATCATAATCGCATCTCATATCCCGAACTCAAATCGCAAACGTCCATTCTTCCTCTGAAGCATCGTGGACTTTTCCCCACAAGTCGCGAGACAGATTAAACCCAAATCGGTCATTAGATCCTGAACAGATTTTATTTGATTGTTGAGCAGATGGTTTGTCGTTGGCTAGAAGGCGTAGCGGGCTACGTCGAGAACCAACGAGAAACAAGATGCCAACAAGGAAATGAAAGATGGCAGGACGTAATCTTTTCCATTACCTGTAACACTTTTACGGTCTAATGACCGATTGAGGTTTAAGTTTCTTCTCTCTTGCAAAGGGAGATGTTTGTTGCAAGCACTAACCTCTAATGTTCTAACCCATAAAATCATGATCAAACACTTCATGCTGGGAGCAGTTGCGCTCTATGCCTTGGCAAGTTGCACTGCTGAAAGTCCCATCGACACCCAGTTGTCCCAGACACTGACCGCGCAAAATGTGGCTTCGCCCACAAGTCTTGACTATGATCCTGCGCATTTTGCCACACCCGATAAGAAGAGTGAAAATCTCACGAACCTCGGAACAGTGAATGGTACAGCCGCAGCCAACAAAATTTTATTGGCGATGGATCCCAAGGTGGCACTGACACTTTCAGACTATCCCGAACTCACCAAGGAACAGTTTGAGGAAATCAAGGCAAAAGCTACTGAAATCACCCAAGGTGCGAAAAACCAAACGGAAGCCCTCCGACGCATTCACGACTATTTGGTGAAGTCTATCACCTACGACAGGGAAGGAAAGGGTGCAGAGCTTGCTGAAGGCAAAGACTCCAACTCGCCCTACTTGGTCTTCCGCAATAAGCTTTGTGTGTGTCAGGGGTATGCCAACCTGCTCCGCGTGATGGCGATTTCGCAAGGCATCCCCTCGGTGAGCCTCAATGGTAATCTATTTGGGGGTAAAGGTACCTACTACTATGGTGGACATGCTTGGGCTGCCGCCTTGGTCGATGGAAAATGGATTATCGAAGATCCCACCAACGGCAATTTCTATCCCATGAACCCTGCTGATGCTTATGCTGCCGACTTGCAGACTACTTGGATTTCGCCTGCCGCCTTCGAGAAAGATGGTTTCGTCCTTGATTTTCACGAAGTGCATCTCAATGTAGCTGAGGTGAAATCGCAAGACCCCATCCTCACTGTGCCTTATAGCTACGAGTATGATGCAAAGCGACACAAGTCTTTCCGCATCACGAGCTTCAATCCTCATAAGATGTTGCCCGATGAAGTCAAGCAAATCTATCTAGGCGACAATATCGTCTCGCTCGGACAAGGCTTGGTTGGCCTTTCTCGTTTTGGCAATCAAGTGGAAGCCGTGCACGTTTCGCCCAACAATAAGAAATTATGTAGTGAAGATGGTGCGGTCTATCGTTATCATCTCAATAATAAGGAGCGTGTTATTGACGAACTGATTTATGTGCCCAATCAGAAGAAGAGCCTAAAACTCCTTCCTATGCCACGTTTGGAGAAAAACACCGTGATTGGCTGTGACGAACTCGAGGAGGTGTACATCCTTCCTGGCACGAAAGTCATCGAGTCTTACGCTTTTGAGCGTTGTCCCAAGCTCCGCAAGGTCTATCTGCCCGAAGACTGCGAAGTGCAAGAAGGCGCCTTTGCCGATCGCTCCAAAGATGTTGAGCTCGTGCGTGGCGATTTCACCGGCATCCGTCGCGTGCGTCGCTGATGTGATATAGGCACGTTCTACGAATATCCCCCTAAGGTATTGGTAGAACCTGCCTTTATTTTTGCTCTCTATTCACTGTTCATTCCATGATATTGCCCTCCTATTGTCTTCTTCCTCGCATCTTGCGGTGGTTTCGTCGTTTTCGTCAACGTCGAGGCTACGGCGTGCATTCGCCTTTTGCCTTTGAGTGGATCACCGATGTGGTGTATCTTCAGAAGGCGCAATACTATGCCTATGCTCCCCTCGCTGAGCAGCATGAGGCTTGGCAGGGCGTGCTATCGGTGAAAGATGCACGGCTGCTCTTTCGCATCGCCAATCATCAGCGTGCGCAGCGCATGTTGGTCGTGGGACAAGGCATCGAGCGCGAAATCCACTACCTCCAAGCGGCACGCCCTTCTGCGCAAATTGTTCATCTGCCCGACGCTTCTTCTGTGGAAAAGGCACTTTCTTCCGAACAAGCAATAGACAAGCTCTTCGACTTTGTGTTGTGGATGGCTGCCGAAAGCCCTTCGCAGCACGTCCTCTCCCACTTGTGCACGATCACGACAGAGCACGCAGCGACTATGACGGAAGGCTCAGCTAATTTGACGCAACCTTCAGTAATGATGTCAGAGCATCCAGACCATCTGTTGGAGCATCCAGAAAAAACGTTGGAGTTTTTCCAAAAAACGTCGGAGATTTTTCCAAAAACGTGGGAGATTTCTGAGAAAATGTCGGAGAATTTTTTGAAAACGTCGGACGTTTCTGTCGAACCCTCTGCGAAGTCCACCCCAACTGCAGTGTTAGCGCCCACGGCAGTCTTTGTTTTGCTCTGTCCCCATGCCGATGAGACGCGCAAGCAGACTTGGCAACGGCTCCAGCAGTCGGCATTTAGCACCGTATCCTTCGATTTATACCGCTTTGGGGTCGCCTTCTACTATCCCAAGCTCCAACGACAACACTATGTAGTCAACTATTTTTGAGGTCTTCTCCCCCTCCAAGATGCGAAAAATGGAGGCATCTGTGGAAGAATATGAGGGGCAAATGAAAATAGTGGTGCAAATATTTGGATATACGGAAAGTTTTGCTAACTTTGCGCTCTAAATCATTTCAACAATTTCGACAGATATGTATTGGACTTTGGAATTGGCTTCAAAACTCGAAGACGCGCCTTGGCCAGCCACCAAGGAAGAACTCATCGACTACGCGATGCGTTCGGGCGCGCCCATGGAAGTGGTAGAAAATCTCAACGAACTTGAGGACGAAGGTGAAGTTTTTGAGACCATCGAAGACGTTTGGCCCGATTATCCCACGAAGGAAGACTTCCTCTTCAACGAAGACGAATATTAAATCATCGCACGATAGCGGAAGCCGTTGGCTTTCGCTATCGCTTCTTTTATGCGTGTTGGTCGTAAGTGTTGAGGCTTTCTGCTTGCGCTGCTTACTTGCTTACTCATTGTACTTTAGGACTTAGAAATCTAAAGCAATTACTTTCTTTTTCACCGACGCTGCCTTTCTCTTTTCCATGTCACTCTCTCCTTCTTCCCCTAGAGTTGCTGTGGTTGTCCCCGTGTTCAATCGCGCGCATTGTGTCCTTGCCACGCTCGACTCCATCCTAGCGCAGACGCTGCGCCCTGCACAGCTCATTGTGGTGGACAATGCCTCCACCGATGCCTCCAAAGCTGTGGTGGCAACTTGGATGCAGCAGCAAAAACCCCATTGCGAATTGCTCTTGCTCTCTGAGGACACCCCTGGTGCTGCCGCAGCGCGCAATCGAGGACTGCAAGCCGTCACCACCGAATGGGTGAGTTTCTTTGATTCAGACGACTGGATGTCGCCCGACTTTTTGGAACAGATGATGCGCTCTGCCCTAGCGCAACAGAGAGAGTGGGTGATAGCGCGCACGCGGATGGTGTTTCCGAGCAACACTCCAGCAGTGCCAGAGCGACATGTGATCCGTTGGAGCACACCACAGCCCACGCTTGTGGATCAAATCCTAGGGGCTTGCATCGCCACCCAAAGTTTTGTGGCACATACCGACTTGGTGCGTCGCATCGGTGGGTGGAATCCAGCCCTCTCCTTGTGGGATGACTACGAACTAGGGCTACGTTTGCTCTTGGCGTCTCCTCATCCAGCGTGGTGTGAGGGAGTGTTTCACCAAATCGTGCAGCATCCTGACAGCATCACAGGAAGCAGTTATCGCAGTAAAGCCCAGCAGATTGCTCCGCCTTTGTTGAGTCTAGTTCAACTCTTGTGTGACAGTGGTGCCTACTTGAGTTATCCGCAGCAGCAAGAAGCCCTCAGTGCACTGCACTATCGCACGCACATCGTGGCAGGTCAGCTCCTCCAGGAAGGTGCACCGCAGGCGGCACAAGAATTGCTCGCCACAATGCGCTACGCCATGCCCCATCCGAAGGAGGTTACCGCCTTGTTTGCCGCTTTGCTGCGCCACTATGTGAGCTGGGGAGGGAAAGGAGCATGGCGCATCGCTCGCCTTTTAGCCCGATGCTAAAGTCCGAATTCTAATGAATAACCTATATATATGACGCTTCAACAACTAGAATATGTGGTGGCAGTGGCTGAACATCGCCATTTTCTCAAAGCCGCTGAAGCCTGCGACGTCACACAGCCCACACTCAGTTCGATGGTGCAAAAGCTCGAAGAGGAGTTGGGGGTGAAAATATTTAATCGTCGCGTCAAGCCCATTGCACTCACCCCTGTGGGAGAGACCATTGTGGCGCAAGCGCGTCAGACCCTAGCGCAAGCACAACGCCTCAAAGCCTGTGTGGATGAGGCACAGCACACACCGCGTGGCACGTTCTCTATCGCTGTGTTGCCCACCATCGCCCCTTATCTCATCCCACGTTTTTATCCCGAATTCTCACGTCGCTATCCCGATGTCGAATTGCACATCACGGAGATGAAGACCAGTGCCATCAAAACTGCGCTCACCAATGGCGAAATCGACGCAGGCATCTTGGCAGACATCGAAGGATTGGACCAATTTGTCAGCGACACCCTCTTCTATGAACAGTATTTCGTCTATGCCGCTCAGGACACTCCCCTGGCAAATCTGCCGTCGGTGAAGACCAGCGATTTGAGAGAAGTGCCCCTGTGGTTGCTCGACGAAGGGCATTGTTTCCGCGATCAACTCGTGCAGTATTGTCAACTCAAGTCGGGACGTCGCAGTCAGCGGTCGTATCACTTGGGCAGCATCGAAACTTTCATGCGCATGGTGGAGAACGGCGTGGGGGTGACATTCATCCCTGAGCTTTGCACCCTGCAACTTTCGGCAGAGCAGCGCCAACTGGTGCATCCTTTTGCCGTGCCCGTGCCCACTCGTGAAGTGGTCATCGTGACAAGTCCCGACTTTGTGCGCCATTCCATCCTCCAAATCTTGGTGGATACCATACGCAAATCGGTGCCTTCAGAAATGCATTATCTCACGAAAGTTCAGAAACCCGTCAATTAAAACTCCGAATCTCTTTACAAAAGTAAAAGAAAGCCCATATATCGTCGACTTTCTTTGTTAATCTGAAAGAGAATCACTATATTTGTCGCGACAATGGTCACCTCCTTTTCGCTGGCGCGAGGGATAGACCTAACGTATTATACTTAGATAGCTCACAAAACTGCTCATCGTATGAAGAAATTCCTCCTTCTCCTCTTTATTGCCCTTACCACAAGTGTGGGAGCGGCAGCACAAAAGTTTGCCCTCATCGACATGGAATATATCATGCACAACATCCCTGCCTATGAGCGTGCTGGCGAACAGCTCAATCAAATCTCCAAGAAGTGGCAAGCTGAAGTCGAAGCCATTGACAACGAAGCCAAGACCCTTTATCGCAACTATCAGAACGAAGCCGTGTTCCTCTCCGAAGCACAAAAGAAAACACGCGAGGATGCTATCGTGAAAAAGGAGAAAGATGCTGCCGATCTCAAAAAGCGCTATTTCGGTCCAGAAGGCGAATTACAAAAAAAGCGCACTGCTTTGCTCCAACCCATCCAAGATGAGGTGTACAATGCCGTGAAAGCTGTGGCACAAGCCAAAGGTTTTCAGCTCATTCTCGACCGTGCTAGCGAAGGAGCTGGCATCATTTTCGCTTCACCAGCCATAGATATTAGTAATGAAGTGCTAGCTAAATTAGGCTATTCCAACTAAAAGTCGTAATTTTGCCCAAATATTGTGGGATAGCATCCCGGTAGCCCTGATAAAGAAGTGCTTAGTTGTTTGACTCGGCACCGAAAGTTCTGCGGACTAGATGGACGGTGCTCCCCCAAACCTAATTAGAAACATCAAAAAATAGCAATATGTTCAAGAAAATCCTCCTCATGCTCCTCATGGTGGCTCCTTTGAGCCTCCTCGCCCAAAAAGTGGCACACTACAACTCTCAAGACATCGTGACCAACTACTCTGAATTCAAGAAGGTGCAAACCGAAGTTGAAGCGATTGGCAAGCAATATCAAGCTGACCTTGAGGCTATGCAGAAGGAACTCCAAACTAAGTTTGAGAAGTATCAAGCTGAAGTGACTGACAAGACTCCTGCTAACATCCGTGCTCGCAAGGAGAAGGAACTCCAAGATCTTCAACAACGCATCCAACAAACTGCTCAAGATAACGAACAAGCTTTCCGTCAAGAGCAACAAAAGCGCTTGCAACCTGTCCTCGACAAGGTAAATGCTGCCATCTCTTCTGTGGTGAAAGCTGGTCAATATGTCTTTGCTATCGACAAGAGTGCAGCACAAGGCATGATTCACATCAATGAAGCGCTCTCTACCGACATCACTGCGCAAATCAAGTCGCAGCTCGGCATCAAATAAATTCTGAGAACGTCGGACTTGCCTTGCCCATGATGTCTGAATCTCTGCGATAGCTGCATCACGCGACAATGGCTTCCTCCTCTTTTGCATCTGAACTCTCTGGCGTTTTTATTAGACGCATCCGAAAGTTCAGATGCTTTTTCTTTGGCTTGCTCCCTTCCTTCTCGCTGTATTCTCCCCCCTCTTGCTCATGTTTCGTCTTTTCTCTCTCTTAGTCCTCGCGCTTTCTAGTTTGTGTCTGCCCACAGCAGTGGCAGTTTCGGCACAAACCACCGGTGCGGTGACCACTGCCGAACGCTCCACTAGCGCCTTCAGCCAACTCATCTGCCAGCGGCTTGATTCGCTCGTACAACTGCCCCTCATGGAGCGCAGTCAATTGGGACTCTGTGTCTATGATCTCACCACTGACTCTATGCTCTATGCCCACGGACATCAACAGCGCATGCGCCCTGCTTCGAGCATGAAGGTGGTTACGGCGGTGACGGCACTGGATAAACTGGGAGGTGACTATCAATTTTCCACACAACTCTACAGCACTGTACCACCCACCGACAGTGTGCTCCAAGGTTCGCTCGTGGCACGTGGAGGATTCGACCCTCTCTTCGGACGTGACGACTTGCGCGCTTTTGTGGAAGCGCTCCGCCAACGCGGCATTCGTCGCATCACGGGCGACCTCGTGCTCGATGTTTCTCTGAAAGACACGACAAGTTTGGGTTGGGGCTGGTGTTGGGACGACAAGAATAAACCTCTCACGCCCTTGCTCTATCGCGGCAACGACAGTTGGGCAGATCATTTCTATGAACAGTTGGAGCGCGCTGGCATCACACTAGAGGGCAACATCCATCGCGGCATTCTGCCTCGCGGGGTACAACTGCTGGTAGAGCGCAAGCACAGCATCGACCAAGTGCTGCGTCCCATGCTCAAAGACTCCAATAATCTCTGCGCTGAGGCGATGTTCTATCAGTTAGCAGCCTTGTCCAAGCGCGCCTATGCCACGCACAAGGATGCAGCAGCGCAGGTGCAGCGCGTGATTGCGCAATGTGGCTTGCCCCCCTCCGACTATCTCGTGGCAGACGGCAGTGGGCTCTCGCTCTACAACTATGTGTCGCCCGAACTGTTGGTAGCGATGTTGCGCTATGCCGCACGGAGCGAGGAGACGTTCACGCATCTCACCACAGCACTGCCCATCATGGGGCGTGATGGCACGTTGAAATCGCGCTGTCGTCGCACACCAGCCCAAGACAATGTGCGTGCTAAAACGGGCACCGTGGAAGGGGTGAGTTCGCTCACGGGCTATGCCATGGCTGCCAATGGTCACAGACTGTGCTTCGCTATCATCAATCAAGGGGTGCGCACGGCAGCGGAGGGACGTCGCTTCCAAGATGCTGTGTGCCGGGCTTTGACCGAAGGGTTCGACACTCCGCACATCCGCCCCGATTTGCAGCCCGATACCGCCCCGATGAACGAAGACGAGACGGAAACTCCCGATGCTGCTGAGCTTACGCCTTAATGATGGCTACAAGTAGTAGGCAGAGTCTGTAGCAATTATCACTACCTTATTCTGCCCTCTGAGGGCAAGAAGTAGCTTTCATGAGACTACGTCATTAACAACACCAAGAAACGCGCTACACGATCCGATAAGGGTACAAAAATAGCGGACACCTCTATCACATAGGATGGAGGTGTCCGCTTTTGTTTTATGAGCTATGAGAAGATGCAGTGGAGCATCGGTCATAGCCTTGGAGAGAGTTAGCCCAAAGGCTGTGGAGATTAGAGATCAAACTTCTTCTTCAAGCGAGTGTGCAAGTTTTGATAGTGCGCACGCACTTCGGGGTTCTTGGCAGTCTTGGCAGACTTTTCGAGAAGTTCGAGGGTCTTGACTGCATAACCAAAGAGCACCACCGCAGAACGGTTGACCATGTTGCCCCAAAGGTCAGCTTGTTCACCGTAGCCCTTACCAAAGTTGAGGAAACCTACTTGTGAAGCTGTGTTGTCATGCACGCAAGTGCCACAGAGGTTAGCGGCTTCTTTGATACTGGCGTCTTGCACATGACCGTTAGTGGCAAGGAGTTGATGACGCAAAGCCTCGGGAGTGAGAGGAGCGGCATCGAGACCACCTTTCAAGCTAGCTTCGAAATCAGCTTTGCTGTTTTGGGTAAGACCCACTTGCAACGCTGTAGGACGAGTGGCGCTTTCTACGTTACCACCGATGTATTTGACGTAGAGTGCTTGGAAACGCATCTCTTGGTCGGTGAGGTTTTCCTTACCAGCGAGGGTTTTCTCAAAGACATTGTTGAAAACATCTTCAGCATATTCGGCTGGTGTGTAGGACGTAGAGTCGAGATAGGCGCTAAGTGCCAAACGCGAAGTCTGATTGATGGCCATCGCCTGGAGGTTGTTGACAAGCAAATCAAAGGGACGATTGGCAGCATAGGGCAAGATAGCTTCCAACTCGCGGTTGCTCATTTGTGAGAAGTCACGAGCTTGATTCAAGAGCCACTGTGCCGAAGCGCGCTGCTTGTCGCGAGGTACGACACGATAGCGAGGGATGCCAGAACTTTCGCTAGACTGTTGGAGGTAGATACCTGCCACATTCACTTGGACATTGTTGACATAGCGATAAGCCTGACTGAGAGCTTCGCGATAGAGGCTTCCTTTGCGTTCGCTAGATTCGTCGTCCTTGATCCATTCGCCGAGGTGGGAAATGATGAACTTGAGGTTCTTCATACCGTAATCTCCAGCCTTGATGGGATCGTCGCCCAAATCTTCGGTGAGGCTTGAGGGATCGAGGATGGGATTGTCTTGTTGCAGACCGTAGCGATAACGAAGATCGTGAGCGTGCTTCTCGATGAGCTTGCACAACTCTTTGTTTTCTGCTACGAAATCACCCTTGAGCTCGGGGAAATACTTGTATGCCCATTCCACCGCATAGTAGTCGTAAAGACCGATGGGAGGAGGATCGAGGTTGGTCACGGGGTCGCCCACTTGTGCCACGTAGTTGTGGCGCGCATAGTCCATGATAGAGGGTGTGGTGCCATACTTATCTGTGAACGACTTAGAACGGAGCGAATCGACAGGATAGGAGAAGGAAGCGCCCATGTTGTGCATAAATCCGAGGGTGTGACCGATTTCGTGTGCCAACACATACTCGAGTGATTTTTGCAAAGCAGCTTCGGGCATCTTCTTGGTGCGGACACTTTCGTCAATCTGTGCCGTTTGGATGAAGCGCCAGTTGGCAAGGATGCTGTTTACACCGCGATAGATGAAGGTGGAACCGTTGATGATTTCACCCGAACGAGGGTCGCTCCATGAAGGACCCATGGCGTTTTCCACACCAGTGGGGACAAATCGAATGCAGGTGTATTCTAGGTTGTCGGGATCGAATTCGGGATCATCGGTGGGATAGTCGCGCACTTGCACCACATTCTTAAAACCGATTTTCTCGAAAGCATCATTCCAACGAACCACGCCTACGTCAATGGCTTTGCGCCAAACGGGAGGGAAGGCAGGATCGACGTAGTAGACGATGGGCTTCTTGGGCTCTACCAACTGTCCAGCAGCAAAAGCAGCTTCGTCCTTGGGTTCAACGCGCCAGCGACGTGCGAAGGTGGCAGGTTCGATGCGGCCTTCGTGGAGCACGTTTTTGGAGGTGAGGAAGATGCCGATGCGCGTGTCGGAAAGACGAGGCGTCATGGGCTTCTCAGGAAGGGCGAGAATGGTGAAGTTGATGCCAGCAGTGACGGGGTAGTTGGTGATGGTGCGTGAAGCAGGACCAGCGGAAATGGTAGCCTTGTAGCTACGCTCCACGAGGATGCTCACATTGTTCTTGAAACTCTTCAAGGTTTTGATGTGAGTCAAGTCGTCGCGTTGCTCTTCTTGCACCTCAATGCCGCTGCTTGATCCCTCAATGACGGGGAAGAAACGGTTGTCTTTGAGGAAGAAGGAACTTGCATCGATGAGCACACTTGCACTGTCCTTGCTCCATCCCTTGATGGGGAAGCTGAGGAAGCTGAGGTTTTTGTAGTTTTGCTTGATGCTCGCAGCCATTTCCTTGGTGGGTTCAGCGGTGGTGAGCAACTCTGTGTTCACGATGTCCATCACGACAGTGCTGTCTTTCTGAATAAAGCGGAAGTGCACAGGGTTGCTGTTGCGGAATCCCACGTTGCCTAAGCTAGGATTGGAGATAGAAGCGATGGTGGCTCCGATAAGTAAGTCTTTGCCTAGGTTCGCTTTGGGAATATCCAAATAGAGTTTGCCATCAGACTTGTGGAGCTTCATGAGAGGACCTGATGCCGTTTGGATGGGGCGATCGGTGAGGATCTTCTCATAAGGTGTTTTCTTGGGCTCAGCTTTCTTCTCGGTCTTCTTTTTCTTGTGGAGAAAACTGAAGATTCCTGCCTCGGCTGGTGCTGCAGCAACCAGCGCGAGGGAGAGGAAAAGCGTGCCGTATAGGATTTTCTTCATAAGATCATCTTATTTCTTCACTCCAAGTGCCTTGTCAATCTTGGCAAGAAGGAGTTGATAGTGGGCTTTGAGAGTGGGAGAAGTGATAGATGCCACACGACGCTGCAAGATGGGTTGGAGCTTCGTGATGGCCACTTGATAGTAGATGTCGGACTTGTCGAGCATGCTTACGCTTACGGTGGGGTAAGGATTAGCAGCAGGATTGCCGAAGTGAGCATCTTGCTCTTCCTCTACTTGGAGGGGAGCATTGAGCAACTGGTCTTTCAAGCCAGCAGGAGCGTAGCCGAGACGCTCGATGACTGAGAAGTAAGCACCAGCAGCGTCATTGTTGTAGCCACGAAGACCAGCGGGGAGCGAAGGAATAGCCTTTTCAGGACCACCAGTCACGATATTTGTGGCTTGGTTGAGGAAGGTTTGTTCCATCAATTGCTCAATGTGGCTAGGCGTGCGGCCAGCGAGGGTAGAAGCAAAGACGTTTTGGTAGAGATCGTCGAAGAACTCGCCCTGGGTGTAGCTCTTGCTGTCGAGGTGTTGTGCAATGATGACACGTGCACGAACGTCGAAGAGATCCTTGATGAGGAATTCCAAGAGCTGATCATAGTAGCTCACGCTCATGTATTCCTTGCGTTCTGCCGCGCGGTCTGCGTGGCGAGTGAAAGTCTTCGCTTCGTTGAGTGCCCAAAGGAAGGCTTGACGTTGGCGAGCCTTAGGCAACACTTGGTAACGAGGAATGCCAGAGTTTTCCTTGCTGATGTTTACAATCGTACCGCCCACGAGGTTCAACACATTTTTGAAATACTGGTGATATTGTTGAGCAATGGCAAGATTGAGTGCCGTCTTTTTGCGAGAATCTTCGTCGTCGGTGATCCACTTAGAGAGATTCTTTTGGATACCCTCGAGATTCTTCATACCATATTGTGTAGCCTTGAGAGGATCGTTGCCGAGGTCTTCAGCCACCACGGTAGGATCGATGAGGCGCACTTGCTGACGCATGAAGCGGAGGTAGGGTTGCTTTGCCTTTTGGTCGGTCCAAGCTTCGATAGCTTCGGTTTCTTTGTCGAGCTCTCCATCATATTGGGGGAAGAAACGATAGTTCCACTCAATAGCGTAGTGATCGTAGACACCGAGTTCGGGAGGAGAGAGAGAGACACCGCGGTCGCCAGGTTGCGCGATGTAGTTGTAGCGCGCATAGTCCATGATAGAAGGCGTGGTGCCATACTTCTGGGTGAAGGTGCGTGAGCGCAAAGAGTCGGTGGGGAAGGCAGCAGAAGCAGCCATGTTGTGCTCAAGACCGAGGGTGTGACCCACTTCGTGGCTCACCACATAGGCGAGAGACTCGTTGAGCAAATTGGCAGGCAAACGATTGCCGCGCACCGCCTTATCTACATTGGCAGTTTGCACGAAGCGCCATTTGTAGAGGAGATCTTCCACGTTGTTGTAGACAATGACAGAAGCATTGATGATTTCACCCGTAGAAGGATCTACCCAAGAGGGACCATAGGCGTTCTCATCCGTGTTGGGGACATAGCGGATGCAAGAGTACGCCAAATTGTCGGGATCAAATTGAGGATCATCCTTGGGGAAGTCCTTCACTTGCACAGCATTCTTGAAACCGGCTTTTTCAAAAGCCTTGTTCCAGCGGAGCACACCTTCGCGCAAAGCGGGTTTCCAAGCCTCGGGGAAGGTAGGATCGAGATAGTAGACAATGGGTTGCACAGGTTCGGTGAGCTTGCCATTGAGATAAGCCGTGCGATCCTTGGGGACAAGACGCCAGCGGTGAGCGAGATACACACTGCGGGTGTGGTCGTCGTTGCCGTTGATGTCAAACTTGGGAGAAGAGAAGATGCCCACGCGAGCGTCTGCGATGCGAGGAGTCATCTTGTGTTCGGGCAAGAGGAGGAGAGAATAGGTGACATCTACCGTGGTGGGAACGTCTCTCATGAGGTAGTAGATGTTCATGATAGAGGCACTCATCTTGTAGTTGAGTTCCACCTTCACACTCACGTTGTTGTCAAAAGCTTTGAGTTGCTTTACAAAGGTCAAGTCCGAATTTGGAGTAGCACGGATGGTGAAGTTGCCCGACTTCGCAGGTACCACGTTGAGCAAGGGATTTGCACGTCCCACGAGCGAAGTAGCGTCGATGAGCACAGCGGTGCTATCGGGGGTGTAGCATTCGATTTTGAATGATTGGAAAGAAGGATCGCGATAGTTGAGGGCGAGCACATCCTTTTCGCGCTCCGTGAGTCCATGTTTGAAGTAGTTAGAGTTGGGCACTTTTGCCACGATGCTACTATCTTGGAGTTCAAAGCGGAGGTAGAGCGGAGTACTATTCTTGAGTCCTGTGCTGAGATAGGTGGGGTCGGACACCGAAGAGATGGTGGCTCCGAGGAGCATTTCACGACCCAGGTATTTTAGAGGAAGTTCAAAGTAAACCTTACCATCGGTTTTGTACAAGGAGATGAACTTACCTTTGGCAGAATCGTATTTTTTGTTTTCAAAGAACTTAGCATATTTGCTTTTTTTCTTCTCTTTCTTAGAAGGCTTGTGAGCTTCAGGTTTCTTGTCTGTGGATGTGGCAACAGCAGTGCTGTCTGCAGCGGGCTTCTTGTTGTCGGCCATTGCCGTCAACGGTTGAAAAGCACCCATCACGGCAAACGCAGCTCCCAATAAGAGGGGAATAAGATTTTTCCTCATCGTTTGATAGGTCTTGTTTAGTGGATAAGAATTATAGAGGGGCATTAACGCAAAAATCTCCACCCCTTCAAGAGAGATGCCTGAGCAACTCTCTTGATGAAGTGTGATTGTAAGTGAGATATAACAGCAGGCGGGAACCTATTCACAAAGGACTACACTAACTCCCTTGGGGAATATGAATGAGCCAACCATCAGCGTTCTGATTTTGCTGTTTACTTTCTGAACATCAAAGAAATCACGTTTCCAGTGACGTTCTGATAGCGCCAGTTTTCCTTGTTCGTGTGCAAATTGAAGGAATACACACTGCCTTGCTTGGAAGTGGTAGAGTTAGTGGCTACGATGAGCTCGCTTTCGTCAGCATTGAGCACCATGGCTGCCACTTCTTCGCCTTCTCCACAAGTGAAGTCGGGAGTGGTGGGGAAATTACCCTTTGACAATACACTGTAAGCATAGACCTTGTTGCCAGAAGAGTAATAAACGAGGTTGGTAGACTGTGAGGCTACAAACTTAGTCTTCGCGTTAAATCCGGCAGAAGCAGGCACTTCAATTTTCGCTTGCTTGAGTTCGGGTTCTGAGTTCTGACGAGTCACGCGAGCGTTGTAACTTCCTGGATAGAGCCACACGTGGTAGTATTTACCTGCGGCAGCATCTTGCAAGAAGAGCGCTACATCGTGGTTCTTGTTGACAGGCACCATGCCGAGAAGCTGAAGACCAGTGAATTGTTCGTTGTAGATCAACTTCGTCTTTTGGAGATTGTCTTTGGCAGAAACTTTTGCATCAGGTGCATAAACAACAAAACCTTTGCTGTTGTCGTAGAGTGCCAGACCTGTGTAGTTGTTGATACCGACGTCAACCCATGAGAATCCTGCGGGAGCCAAGTTTTTGTTGGGCAAAACGATGGCAACATCACGAGATGTACTACTGGTGACTACCAACGAAAGGTCAGAAGTCTTGATGTCAGAGATATCTCCATCTTCGATGACGGTGAGTTTACCACCAGCTTGCTCGTTGTTTAGCGAACCCAACTTGTTAGCATAGAGATAAGATACTGTGCCTGCTGCCTTAGCAGTAGAAACCAATTGCATGGTGTTGCCATCTAAACGATAGATTTGGCTGGGAGAACCCGCAGCAAAGAAAATATCGTTTTTACCGTAGTAGTCGATGATGGTGGCAGCTGTGGGCGCATCGCTAAAAGTAACCTCAGCATTGTTCTTGCTGAGCAAGTCGCGTTCCACGACGCTCTTTGCGCTATCGGGGCGGATGTAGCTGATGATTGACTTTCCGTTGTCATTCGCAAGGACATAAACGCCAGTGCGATAGCGATATTGCACGTGGAGTTTGAAGGTCTTGAAGTAGCTTCCGTCTTCGTTTGAGATGGTCAAGCGGCAGAGGAAAGGATTGTTCTTGTCCTTCGTATAGTCTTTACATTCGTATGCCAAATCCTTTTCAGTAGATACCACCTTACCATTGATTTCCCAACGATAAGACAGTGGCTTAGTCGTATTGCTTTGGTGCACTTCGGGTGCAGCAATGCGAAGTGTATCCCATCGGTCGGCTTTGTATTCTTCCGCCAATGTCTTGTTTACTGAGAGGTAAGACAATTGGTTGACTACACCTACAGATTCGTCAGAAATACAAGAGGATACCCCCAGCATACTTGCAGCAGCCAGCGAGAAGAAGCATAGTTGATTAAATCTTTTCATGAGCTTTATTTGTAGGGGTTATAGGGATTGGCAGGGAGATAGGATTTGTCGTAAGTGGGATCGTCCATCAAGGTGCGATACACTTTCATGAAGTTCAAGAAGAACTGGTTGCTATCGCGTGACATCGCTTCCCAAAAGGCTGCTTCGTCCGAGTTATAGTTGGCCAACATCATGAGATATTTGCGACGCTCAAAGCGACCAAAGTAAACCTCAAAGTATTGCCAATAGATAGGTGCGGTGAGCACGTTGGTAGCTTGTATTTCCACCTTTTGAGCATTGGGGAATTTCAATGCCAAATCGGGAGTCTCTACTAAGCGGAGGACAAGATTGAGGGTGTCTTTATCGGGAGAAAGACCATTGCGGAGCAAAGTCACAGGAACCACAGCGTTCACCGAGTCGGCTGGGATTTCTTGTTCCAGGTTAAATGCTTTGTAATGCACGCCCTCTTTCATCGTGGATGAAGGGTCCACCATCAGCTTGAACTTTTGTGTGCGATTTTGGGGCACACCTGCGAGGCGCACGGGAATCTTCATCACATATTCTTGCGTCTCTACGGGGAGGGCAGCAAAAGAGTAGAACCTCACGGTGTCTTGTGCCTCTGGATAATGGAAATATACCGCATTTTGAGAGTGGTAGAATCCATCTGCGCTATATTCTTCGTCGTAAACGATGCTGTTGCATGAGCCTAACACTCCCACTGCGAGCAAAGGTAATAGCAATATCTGAAAAAAGTGCTTCATGTTGGTAAGTTTTTATCAATTGGTTTGTTGTCCACGACAGCGTGTAAGTGCGAGGTGCACTTACGGTGCTGCCTTGGAAACCAATTATTGTTGCTTGTTACCGAATTCTGTTTCACGATCAGGTCTTGGCAAGACGAAGCGTGCTACGGAAGGTTCGATTGTTGTTCTGCCATCCAATGCCTTGAAAGGCTTGTTGTAGTGCTTCAGTGCGAAGAACACCTGACCTTCACCGGGCATTTCGCGCATACGCTCATTGAGCATTTCTTGCAAGAAAGCGTCTTTGGTCAAGAGTTTTGCATCGGCAACGGGTTGAAGACCGCGGCTCTTGCGCACTTCATCCAAAGCTGCCTTAGCAGCAGTGGCGTCGGTGTCATACAAAGACTCTGCAAGGATGTAGTACATCTCAGGCAGGCGGATCAAGGTAAAGCCTTGAAGCGGATTGGTGCGAATCTCAGATTCGTTGGCAACATAGCGCAAGAAGATAGAAGCACCTACTTCCATGCGGTAGAAAGCAGAGTATCTTACGTCGATGTTGTTGGAAGTGAAGGTCTTTGTTTCATAGAGTGTTTCCACATCTCGGCGTCCTTCTGTGAAGACACCACTTCTTTGGGTCAATCCCACGAAGATGTTGTAGATGCTTTGAGAAAAATCTTTGTTGTTGAGACCGAAGATCATTTCCTTATCAGCAGGGAAACGACGCACGTTTTCAAAGTTGCGAGACTCGGTGAGAGAGAAGTTGTCTTTCGCATCGATCACCTTCTTTGCATACTTCGCAGCGTTCTCATTGTCGCCCATGGTGTAATATACACGCGCCTTGGTCGCATAGACTGCATAGAGGTTGAACTGGCGTGTACGGCCGTGGTCGTAGTCTGTGCGCACGTCGATGATAGGCTTCACTATGGTGTCATTCGCCAAGATGCTCTCAGCAGTGTTGAGGTCTTGGAGGATGCGCTCATAAGTACCCTTCAGCGTTGGCACAGTCTTGTTTGCCAAATCGTAAGTGTCGGCATAAGGCACACCATATTGTGCGTTAGGATTCGTCACATAGTCAGGACAGAAGAGGCGCACCAAGTCGAAGTGGAGGAATGCGCGCAAGCCATAGGCCTCGCCACGCACCAGTTGGAGGTGGCTGTCGCGCAAAGAAGTAGCCTCTACGTTCTTGATGATATTGTTGACATACGAGATGCCTTCATATTGTGAAGTCCAAATGTTGTCGATGATGGGACGCACTTTTGCATTCTGATAGTCGTATTTCAGAATCTCGGTGTCTTTGTCGCTCGTATTGAGTTTGCCAAAGAGTTGTCCAATCTTATCGACAAAACCATAAGAAAGATTTTCGCCATAGAGGTTGGCGGTAGCCATCTTACTATATACGCCATACATAGCGTCGTAGTAACCCTGTGCGCTATTAAACTGGACATCTTCCGTGAGCGTGCCTTTAGGCTGCACGTCCAAGAAGTCGTTGCAAGATGCTGCCGACAGCGCAAAGGCTGCCACACATATTGAGTTGAGGAGTGATTTCTTCATTGCAGTAATGGGCAAAGGGGTTAGAATGAGAATCTCACTGACATTTCCACGCTGCGGGCATAAGGATAGTCAAGTCCGCGCTCGCGCTTGATAGAAGAGAGATAGAAGAGGTCGTTGGTGAGCAATTCCAAGCGCAAACGGGTCAAACCGAGTTTGCGAATCTGCCAGGGTGTAAAGTCATAAGCCACCGAGAGAGATTGGAGCGTGAGGTAATTGTTCACTTGAACGAAACGGCTCGTCTGTTGTGGAGTAGAGTAGTCAGCGATGTTGCGATACTTGGCATAGTTGCCAGGTTGCTTCCATCGGTCGTTAAACACGCGCTCGTCTGCGTTGTATTTAGGGTCTGCACCTTCCACGCGAGTTGCGAGAGTTTGGTTGTAGACCAAGCCACCGAGAGAGTAGCCGAATGAAGCAGAAGCCGACCATTGCTTGTAGGTGAGGTAAGAGCTCAAGCTACCTTGTGCCCAAGGAGCTTCGTCGCCGAAGGTCACCTTGTCGCGAGCATCATAGTCGAAGGTGTAAGTACCATCGCGCTTGATGTAGATTTCACGACCAGTAGCGGGGTCGATACCGGCAGAAGGCACCACCTTAAGAGCGGTGAGTGAACCGCCTTCTTCGTAGATGGGAAGAGGGGCAGTGCCCTTTGCGTTGCGGTTTTCCTCATTCTTGCTCATCAGTGCATTACTGATTTGCTTAATCTTACTCTTGTTGTAAGCGTAAGTGGCAGAAATCGACCATTGCAAGTTCTTATTCTTGATGGGCATCACGCGAGTGCGGAGTTCCACACCCTTATTCTCGATGGCACCCAGGTTTTCGCGTGCAGTGGTCACACCCACAGAAGGAGCTTTCGTCACGTTAACGAGCAAGTCGTCGGTGTTTTTGACATAAGCGTCGAAGGTCAAATCCCAACGTCCCTTGAACATGGTGAGGTCGATACCCACGTTAGAAGTGAGTGTGCGTTCCCAGCGCAAGTCGGGGTTTCCGATGGTCTTTGGAATAGCACCGATGCCCTTCACGTAGTTGTAGCCCGAAGCGTAGTTATAAGAGGTGATGGCTTGGTAAGGCTCGAAAGAGATGTTACCCAAGTAACCGATGCTCGCACGGAGTTTGAGCAGTTCGATGCCCTTGCCTTGGAGGAACGATTCGTTGTGAATGTTCCAACCAGCACCCACACTCCAGAAGGGAGCGAAGCGAGTGTTCTTACCAAACTTAGACGAACCTTCGTAGCGGTAAATCAAGTCGAGGAAGTACTTGTTGTCCCAAATCGAGTTGAGGTTGGCGAAGAAGCCCACAGTGCGGTAGATATTGTCTGAACCGTTAGGCTTGCCTTGTTGATAAGCTGCTGCGAAAGAGGGGTGTGAAAGGTTGGCAGAGTAGTAACCGATGGAAGTGTAGGAAGTGTTGTCGCCATTGTTGGCTTCGATGGTCGAACCCGCAGTGGCACTCGTGAAGAGTTTGCCAAACAAATTCTTGTTGTACGACAACATCAACTTACCTGCATAGCGCAGGAGGTTGCTGTGACTTTCGGTCAAGCTACCGCGTTGTGACATATCCGTCTTTGTGAGTTCGCTGAAAGAGAGAGGCGAAGTGAAGCGGTTGCTGGTGGTCATATCCTTGGTGAAGGAGAAGTCACCATTGAGGCGGAAGGCATCGGAGAACCACACCTGCAACGTTGTAGTGTTGAGGATGTTCACGTTTTCCGACTTCTTGAAGTTGCCAGCTTGTGCTTCGTAAAGTGGATTGTTGATAAAGTTCGACAAGTTCTTTCGCAACGAACCATCCTCGTTGTAAGGCGACTCGTAGGGATTCTGTTGCGTGTAGTCAGAGAACGAGCCATAGGGCGAATCTTCAGAGTCTACCGTCATCAAAGTGGTAGAGTTGTTCACTGAGAATGCACCAGGCTTGTTGTAAGAGAACTTGAAGAAGAGTGAGAGACGGTCGCGCTTAGAACCAATCATGACACCATCGTCGGTGGCATAGCGCAAACCGAGGTTGTAGCGTGCATAGTCGTCACCACCATCGATGCTTAAGCTGTGGTTTTGTGAGAAACCATTGCGCAAAGGCTTAGACAACCAGTCAGTGTTGACACCACTACGCACGATTTGTGCCAAGTGGTTGTATTCGTTGTCCAGACGGTATTGACGTTCTAGGTCTGTGGAGGTGTAAAGTCCAGCCAAACGCTCAAATTCCAATTTTTGTGCGGCATTGAGCATGTGGTAGTCTGTCAAATCGGGAGTCGACAAACGATAAGTACCGCTATAGTTGAGGCGCAGACGACCAGGCTTCATGGTTTTGGTGGTAATCACAATCACACCTGCCGAAGCCTTCGAACCATAGAGGGCAGATGCTGAAGCATCTTTGAGCACCGTCACAGATTCGATGTCGTTCATGTCCATGTCATACACGTAGTCTGCACTTACCTCCGTGCCATCTACGACAAAGAGGGGCATATTAGCAGAACCATCAAAGGTGGCGCGGCCGCGGATGCTGAGTTCAGGACGACTGTTGGGGTTAGAACCCGCCAAGTTGTTTTCTGAAATCACAAGACCAGGCACGAAGCTCTGCAAGCTCTCCAGCACATTCTTTGTACCCATCGAGAGCAGTTGATCTTTTTGTACGGTTGTTTGTGAACCCGTGAAGCTCACCTTCGATTTGTTCACGAAACCCGTAATCACGACTTCGCTGAGCGAGGTGTTGTCGGCTGCAAGAGGAATCGTAGTCTCGTTGCCTGGGAATACGAAGAGCGTTTGGCTCACGTGTCCAAGGTAAGTCACCGTGATTTCTTCACGATTCTTCTTGGTGATGATTTCAAAATTACCATTGTGGTCGGTGAAATATACACCGTTGCCACCTTTGAGCTTAATTGTAGCTCCAACGAGGGGCTCGCCGTTGCCATCAATGACGCGACCTTTGATGACTTTTCCCGTTGGGTCGTTTTGCTGCGCAGTCTGTGCGACGGGCAGAGGGGGCAAGGCTTGAGCCGCGCTTGCCGTCAAGCTCGCGCCTGCCAGCAGGGTGCTTAGTGGAATTAATACTAACCTCATGTGCTTAAGTTGGATGGGTGATTGGTATAATTGTCTTAGTTGATTGTGCGATGCTTGTGTCATCCGATGTTGTGAGAGGAAGGCTTCCTTCCTGAGGCAAGTCGTCGCAATGGAGCTGCCAGAGAAGCGGCAACTGGGTTGTTCTGTAATGTCCCGTTTTCTAAGACTGGAAAGTGCACCCTTTGGTGTATGCTTTCCGAAAGGTCTTCTACTGCAGCGCTGAGCTTTTGCCAGTCATCACAGACGCTCTTGTCTGGCTAGCGAATAATGTGGAAATTATGCTCCGCTTAAAGCGCGCTGAAGCCGTGGGGCGATTTTGCAAATATAGTGTAATCTCATAAAACGACAAAACAGTGCGCGTATTTTCCTTCGATTTTCATGCAATTTCTTCCTTTTGTCAGCTTTAATCTGTTTCCAACTTTATTTTTGCTATGCCTAACAAGCAATTTATGCTACAATTTTCCTGTTTTTAAGTTGCTGGATACATGGCCCATACTTGAGTTTTCATGCTTTTCTATCTACTGATGCATGGAGAGGAAGTGCTTGTTTTGATAAAGTTTTCTCCTATTTTTACGAAAAAATCTCGGAGTTTTTTCAGATTTTCTCCGACGTTTTTCGGAAAATCTCCGACGTTTTTCGGAAAATCTCCGACGTTTTTGCTGTCATCTCCGATGTTTTGTTTTTCTTCTTGCCTACTCTTTTCGTACAATTTGTGTTCAACTGTCTTGCATCATGCCCCACCGATTGGCTGGCGAAAAAGGATAAGATGTGCAGGGGTGGAAACTCCTCGCCTTTCTTCGGATATCGAAGCCTGAAACGAATGTTAAATGCAAGGATTCTATCCTCTCCTCGCGCGCGCATACAGAGATTTTGATGTTTTTGCTTTCACAACCTTCACAGATTTCGTTGTAATGCGTTGTGAATTAGCTTGTAACGCGTGTCTTTCGGACAAACTTTAACAGTTGAGGGCGATTCCGCCGAAAATCTCCGTTTTTTTCTCCCTCCCATCGTGAGTGCCGGCGATGGTTGGAGGCACGGAAAAAACTGGTTTGTGGAGTCTCTCGGTGAAGGTTGTGAAAGCAAAAAGTGCAAAATCCCAGGGAAGGCGCGCGTGTCACATGTGCGTCACGCACGCGTGAGAGCATCGCCCTCGGATGGCTTTACGTTTGCCCTCTGAAAATGCTCCCATGATGGATGGCACAAAAATCGGTTTTTCTGCACCAAACCACGAAAAACACAAGGTCTTGACATCATTTAACGCTGATTTTATCACTTTCGCCCCATTTCTTCCCAGTATATAAAGGGGGCTTTGCGGTATGGGATGGCAGAAAACAAAAAGAGAATCCTCCGCGGAGGACTCTCTGAGAAGAATGTAGCAAGGTTATTTCTATCCTATGCGGTGTGTTGTCGCCTATTGGATTTTGCGCAAGGGCGATGACACGAGTTGAGGGTTGACGAACACCGCATAGGGGTGAATTTGCACATTGACGTCTGCTTCGATGCGGTAGTCGCAATGACGAAGTTTGCTGGTGAAGTGATAAAGTCCACTTTGGGAGGGGTGGGCATCCACCAGGTCAAAGGTTTGCTCTGTGGAGATGATCGTGCCATCGGGCGCTCTCCATTCGTATGTGTCGAAGAAGTAGGTGGATTGCAGACGAACGGTGCTATGATGGAAGACGCGAATGAGGTCGGAAGGAACAATACGCATGCCTTGAGAACTTACCACGGTGACGGGTTCCAAGAAGAATTGTCCACAAGCATCCTTTGCGTAGACCATAAACTTGTCGCCAGTGACCCCAGCCACAAAGTGAGCCACTCCATCGGGGGAGATATCGTCAGGAGCTGATTTTACCACCGTGGTTCCATCCATCTCGCGAAGTTCGTAGGTGATGGGCTCTTTACCCTTGATACCCTTCACTTCGATGTGTCCCTCTGCAGTTGCACTATTCGTGCAGCTGTATGCCTTCAGGTGGGGGCGTGACACCTCAAAATTGAGGGGCTGCACATGTACATGCAGGGTGTCAAGATAGCAGTTGGGCTTCATGTTTTCTGTACCGATGGCGAGTACATAGTCGCCGGGCTTGGTGAGTTCAATGGGGTAGCCTTCTTTCACCAGGAAATTGGGCGTGTAGCCACCTTTCACACCAGAAATGATGGAGAATCGGGTGTTTTCATTCTTTTCGTAAACCGTCCCCTTGTCCATGATTTTGCCTTGAGGTCTGAGGCTTAACACTCCACATTCTGTTGTTGACGTGTAGGTGAAGTCTTTCACGTCAAACATTCCTCCCCATGTCGTGGTGAGTTTGCGTACGCGACAAGGGTCGCCCTCGGGGAGAGTGAGATTGGTTTCTTCGAGGGTATAGACACCGGGAGGCATGGGGTCTGTCGTGGTGTTGAAATACGTGCCAGTGTAGGATTGGAAGGTGCTGTAGTATCCTGGTACTTCTTTCCCATTTGGGTAGAAAATGCGATACGACATCGCCAACTTTCCGTCAGCATCTCGGAGCGGAGGTTCTTGTCCATCGTCTCCAAAACGGAGGAATAAGCTACCGGTGTGTTTGCCGCAGGAACTGGGGTTCCAACGACGGAATTGGACGGCATTGGTTCGTGCGTCTTGGCGAATGGTGGTCGGTGCAGACCATAGGAGGGTTGTGCTGTCGGTTTTGTAGACTTTGATGCGATAGTCGACACCATATTCAAGAATGTCGGACACTTTGTCGAAACCGCGAGTATCTGATGGACCAAAGTAATTGAAGTCGGTCCGATTTTTGATGAGTTGCACACTCTGTGCATAGCCATCGCTTTCGCGTTCTATCTTGATCACAAGGGGCACACAAGCGGCAAAGGTGTTGAGATTATAAAACTTGCGCCAACCGTTGCAGAAAGTTTGGCGTTGAAGTTTTACATAATCCACAAATCTTTCGGGAAAGGTGATTGCCTCCCAGGTGTTGGTGCCATCCGAGGCTTCCACATACCAGGTCTTGTTGTAATCCACTGGCATCGTCACTGCGTCGTTGATGGAGTTGATAGTATAGGTGCCTACTACTGGTCCCGTTTTACTGTTTTCGTGGAGCGTGAGTGTCACGGGGTAGCACCATAATCCTTGGAAACGGAAATTGGGTTCGTAAATTCTCCAACCATATTTTTCGCACTGAGCTTGCGAGCCTACGTGTTGAAAGGATGGTTTGCTAAGTTTGAGCTGACGCTCGTTGCTAATGGTGGGGCAGTTTTTTAGTCTCACAAAGACAGATATGCCATGGGTGTGGAGGTCGCTTATGGTATAGGGACTGATGTCGAAGAGTTGTTCAGGGTGGAAAATTGAGGGAATGGTGATGGGTGCCCAATGAACTGGAGTTTTACCCGTGGGCGCAATTGCCATTTCAAACTCACCCTTGTCGTAATACTTTTTGAAATCTTCTTTGGTGAGTTGGTAGTTGTATTGACCTATATGTCTGAAATAGATGTGGTTGCAGTCTGGTCCTGGGAGAAAGCTCTCGTGTACCCAAGTGGCAGGTAGTGCAATGGTGGGCAGATCGGCTACAGTGAGTTGTTCCAAGGTGATGTTTATCTCGCGTCCCTTGCCATATTGGTCACTGACGTCTATGGTGTAGGTGCCAGCAGGATAAGTGCCATTGAGTATATATTCGTATGACTTATTTGCACCCGGCAATACGGAGTAAGCCACTTCTCCTAAGGCTACACCAGCAGGTGCGCTCTTGATGGTGCAAGTGAAAGTGGAACCTCCATTTTGGACATTGACTGCAAGGATACCCATGGGGCAATTGTCGAATGAGCCTTGCTTAAGTTTGCTTTCTGAGATGGTGGGAAGGACGTAGTCACCCTGCACTACAAGATTTTTGAGGGTTTTGGTGATGACGATGTCATTGTCATGAACGCAAGTGGCTTTCATGACCAAATCGTAGGTGCCCGGCGCCAAGTTGTTGATGACAAAGGTGCTCGTCGGAGCAGGGTGAGAGGCGCCTGGGGTGAGCGGTATCGCCTCAAAACTGTAAGTCACACTCGAACTGTTTGCCCCTACGACTGCGGTGGTAATGGTGAATGAACCATCACTTGGACCCACAGATTTGGTGACCTTTGCAGTGAGAGTGACGTCGGCGGGACATTGTGCTGCAAGATAAAGGTGGTGGCAAAGCAGGAAGATGAGTGTCCATACAATCCTGATAAATATGTTCTGTCTCATATTCTTTGATAAAATGTGCTGATGTGTGCTGATGAGGGAGGGGTGGGACGGTTTAATCCCCATAGAGGAGGGGAAATTCATTTGGGCAAAATGCTACAATCGATGTCTGCTGTTTGTTCTGCTCATTTGTTAATAATCTTAGTGCCAAAACCTTTGTTCATCAATCAAGTTTGGCAAAAGCTAGTGCCCAGTTAGGGGGAAAGGATTTTGCTTTTCTTACAAGCTCATTTTCAATGAGCGCGCAAAGATAATTGGGCTTTTTCGTGCTTTGTCCCTGAATATCAAGAAGGCAACGAAGAAATTGTCTTCATAAAAGTTCGCGGACAAAATTACGAAAAAATATTGTATTCCAGCGGTTTTATATAATGAATGTCGGTGGGGGAACAGAAAATTGCGCATTCTGTTTGTGGCTACACGTGCATAAAGTGGAAAAAACATACGGCTTTTCTTGTTTTTTCTTTGTCGTTCGCGTAACTTTGCAGGAAGATAGTTCTTAAGTTGGGCGGAATGGTGCTGGCCGCCGCCTTGGCTTTCTCACCAACAGTCGATAATGGTCTTGAAATGTGGGAGATAGAACTTCTGTCAAATCCTAATCGCATATACAATCCACCACTGACATGGAATATAACTTCAGAGACATTGAAAAAAGATGGCGCGAAACATGGGCGCAAGAAGGCACCTATCACGCGCAAACTGGAAGCGACAAGCCCAAATACTACGTGCTCAACATGTTTCCTTATCCCTCAGGGGCAGGGCTCCACGTGGGACACCCTCTAGGCTACATTGCTTCCGATATCTTTGCCCGCTACAAGCGTTTGTGTGGCTTCAATGTGCTCAACCCTATGGGATACGATGCCTATGGATTGCCTGCTGAACAATACGCTATCCAAACTGGGCAGCATCCTGCAGTGACTACGCAGCAAAACATCACGCGCTATCGCGAACAGCTCGACAAAATCGGCTTCTCCTTCGACTGGAGTCGTGAGGTGCGTACCTGCGAGCCCAGCTACTACAAGTGGACACAATGGGCATTTGGCAAAATGTTCCAATCTTTCTATGACAATGCTGCACAGAAGGCGCGCCCCATCAGCGAATTGGTGGCGCACTTTGAAGCTCAGGGCACAGAAGGACTGGATGTGGCTGAGACTGAAGCTCAGCAATTCACGGCTGCTGAATGGAAAGCCATGAACGAAGTGGAGCAGCAGCAGACCTTGATGAACTATCGCATTGCCTACATCGGTGAGACGATGGTGAACTGGTGTCCTGCGCTTGGCACGGTGTTGGCAAACGACGAAGTGGTGGACGGTGTGTCTGAACGTGGTGGACACCCCGTGGTGCAACAGAAGATGAAGCAATGGTGCTTGCGCGTGAGTGCTTATGCAGGTCGCATGCTCGACAGCTTAGAACACCTCGATTGGAGCGATTCGCTCAAGGAAACACAACGCAACTGGATCGGTCGTTCGCAGGGCACAGAAATGCAATTCCGTGTGAAAGACAGCGATTTGACTTTCACCATCTTCACCACTCGCGCTGACACTATTTTCGGAGTTACCTTCATGGTGCTAGCTCCTGAAAGTGAGCTCGTGGCACAACTCACCACCGATGCACAGCGTGCTGAAGTGGAAGCCTACGTGGCTGCTACAGCTAAGCGCACAGAGCGTGAGCGCATCAGCGACCGCAAGGTGAGCGGTGTCTTCTCCGGTTCGTATGCGGTGAATCCCTTCACGGGTGCTGAAATCCCCATCTGGATTTCAGATTATGTGCTGGCTGGTTACGGCACTGGTGCCATCATGGCTGTGCCTGCTCACGATAGTCGTGACTATGCTTTTGCGCGTCATTTCGATCTTCCCATCGTGCCCCTCATCGAAGGTGCCGATGTGAGCGAAGAGAGCTTTGATGCTAAGGAAGGCATTGTGACGAATTCTCCCAGGGTGGGCGAAACAGCCCTCCATGGTTTCTCGCTCAATGGATTGACCGTGACAGAAGCGATTGCTAAAACAAAGGCTTTCGTGACTGAACATAAGTTGGGCCGTGTGAAGACCAACTATCGTCTGCGCGATGCCATCTTCTCTCGCCAACGCTATTGGGGTGAACCTTTCCCCGTATATTACAAAAACGAGATGCCTTATCTCGTGCCAGAGGATTGTCTTCCCGTCGAGTTACCTGAAGTGACAAAGTTCTTGCCCACAGAAACAGGTGAACCTCCCCTCGGCAACGCTACTCACTGGGCGTGGGATGAGGCGAATCGTTGCGTCACCGACAACAGCCGCATCGACCACAAGACGGTGTTCCCGCTTGAACTCAGCACGATGCCTGGTTTCGCAGGATCTTCTGCCTACTATCTCCGCTATATGGATCCCCACAACAATGAAGCATTGGTGGGTGAAGCCGCTGTCAACTATTGGCAACAGGTGGACCTCTATGTGGGTGGTTCGGAACATGCTACTGGTCACTTGATCTATTCACGCTTCTGGAACAAGTTTCTCTTCGATCTTGGCACTTGCCCCAAGGATGAGCCTTATCAGAAGTTGGTGAACCAAGGTATGATCCAAGGTCGTTCCAACTTTGTCTATCGCATCAAGGACACCAACACTTTTGTGAGTCTTGGTTTGAAAGATCAATACGAAGTAACACCACTCCACGTGGATGTAAACATCGTCTCTGCCGATGTACTCGACGTTGAAGCCTTCAAGGCATGGCGTCCTGAATATCAAGATGCAGAATTCATCCTCGAAGATGGTAAATATATCTGTGGTTGGGCAGTGGAAAAGATGTCGAAGTCGATGTTCAACGTGGTGAATCCAGATCTCATCGTTGAGAAATATGGTGCCGACACCTTGCGCCTGTATGAAATGTTCCTCGGACCTATCAACCAAAGTAAGCCTTGGGATAGCAATGGTATCGATGGTTGCTTCCGTTTCCTCAGAAAATTGTGGAATCTCTTCTACAAAGATGAGCAATTCTTGCCTACTGATGTGGCGCCCACCAAGGAAAACCTCAAGACGCTCCACAAGCTCATCAAGAAAGTTACCGAAGACATCGAAGTCTTCTCCTACAACACCTCTGTGCCTGCCTTTATGATTGCAGTGGGTGAATTAGCTCAACAAAAATGCAACTCCAAGGAGGTGCTGCAAACCCTCGTAGTGCTACTCGCTCCCTTCGCTCCTCACGTGGCAGAAGAATTGTGGCATGCACTGGGCAACACCACCACAGTGTGCGATGCTACATGGCCTAAGTTTGATGAGGCGCACCTCAAGGAAGACACCGTGACGCTCGGCATTTCCTTCAATGGAAAGACTCGTTTCACCCTCGATTTCCCTGCTGATGCTTCTAAGGAAGATATCGAGAAAGCTGCCCTCGAGTCTGAACATAGCGTGAAGCATCTCGAAGGTAAGACGGTAGTGAAAGTCATCGTGGTGCCGGGTCGCATCGTGAATATTGTAGTCAAGTAAGATGAGATGGAAGACGTTAGATGTTATGGACTATGCAACGCCCTGTTGTCTGTTCTAACCTCTAACGTCTACTCTCTAGAAGGTAGTCTTTCTTCTCTAAAGACTAGTGGCTAAAGTCTAATTTCTAGCGTCTAATGTCTACATCTACCCTCTATTCTCTAACATCTAATACCTAAGGTCTAAATAAGATGTCTAATCTTAAAATCAACTGGAAGCTCGAGATTCAAGATTTGATCATTATCTCTCTTGGATTGTTGTGCTATTCCATCGGTTATTATTGTTTCCTCGTGCCTCACCAAGTCACGCCGGGAGGAACGACAGGTCTTGGATCCTTGATCTTTTATGCCACAGGCTGGTTCAAACCGCAATGGACGTTTTTCATTGCCAACGTGATTTTGCTGGCAATGGCCTTGAAGGTGCTCGACTGGAAGTTTTGTTTGAAAACGTTCTTTGCCATCGCAGTGCTCTTCGTGTTCCTTGCAGGGGTGGAAGGTGGTTTGCGCTATCTTTGGGAGGTTAAACCAGAACTCTTCCCTGCAGGATTTAATGACGCAGTGGGATTGCCCATCGTCACTAGTAATGCCTTCATGAGTGTTGTATTCGGATCAGGCATTATGGGATTGGGCATGGGACTTGTTTTCCTGCGCAATGGGTCGACTGGAGGAACGGATGTCATTGCAGCGATGATCAACAAATATCGTGATATGTCGCTCGGCACCCTCATTCTCCTCTCTGATGTGGGCATCATCACGGCTTCGTTGTTCTTGCCCAATAGTAACCTTGAGAAACTATTATATGGCTACACCACACTCATCATTATCACCCTTATGGTCGATTTGGTGGTCAATAGTGGTAGACAATCGGTGCAATTCCTCATCTTCTCTAGTAAATATGAGGAGATTGCTTCTGAAATCAATAGCCTGAATCGTGGAGTCACCGTGCTCAACGGACAAGGATGGTACACGAAACAGGAGCGCAAAGTACTCGTGGTCTTGGCAAAGAAGCGCGAAGCTAGCACCATTTTTCGCATCATCACCGCGGTCGATCCTCATGCTTTCGTGAGTCAAACTCTGGCAAGTGGCGTTTTCGGTTATGGCTTCGACCGTATCAAGGTGAAAGTTAGTGCCGAACAAAAGAAACGTGCCGAAATGGAAAAGGTGAAAGCCAAAGTGGCAAGCGACCAAGCCAATTCGCGCATCTAATCTTGTAGCGTGGTGCAAGGAATGCAGATATTTCTCGGCATCACACACTTTTTTGGAGAAGTCTCCGTTATCAATAGGGAGATTTCTCCCTCTTTTTATCCTGTCCTCATCTTGGAGGGATAGTCTGCAAAGACAACAAATGGAGGGACGCGACAACTCAGATGAGGCGGCAACCCTCTGACCTATCATCGCTAATTTCTAATTGCATCAACTCAAATATGCTCGTCATCGCTACCAACAATGCTCACAAACTCGAAGAAATTCGTGCCGTTGTGGGCGACAAATTTGAAATCGTATCCCTAGCAGAAATCAATTGCCATGAGGATATCCCCGAAACTGCCGATACTCTCGAGGGCAATGCTTTGCTCAAAGCACGTTTCGTGCATGAGCGTTATGGACTCGACGTCTTTGCCGATGACACGGGGTTGGAGGTGGAAGCCCTCAATGGCGAGCCTGGGGTGCACACGGCACGATATGCTTATCCCGATCGCCACGACACAGAAGCCAATGTCACTAAGTTGCTCCACGAAATGGAAGGGAAAACAAACCGCAAGGCTGCTTTCCGCACGGCGATTGCCCTCATTTTAGGAGGAAAAGAATATCTGTTTGAAGGCAAAGTGGAGGGATATATCACCACTGAGCGTTTGGGCACTGATGGCTTTGGCTACGACCCTGTGTTCTCTCCCGAAGACACCGGAAAAACTTTCGCAGAACTCGGCGTGGAGGTGAAAAATCGCCTTTCGCACCGTGCTAGAGCCGTGGCACAACTTTGCGAGTTTCTGGCAAAATTCCAATAACACAAACCCCGCAGACTGGGTGTGAGCCTGCTGTTTTTCATGCGTAAAGATTTGTACAAACTCTTCCTTTTTCTTCTCCTCTGCTTCAGCTTCACCGCTCAAGCGGCTGATTTCTCTCGATGGACACCCTATCTTTCCTATTATGATGGGAAGGAAGCCGTGCGCGATGGACGATATCTCTATGCGTTGATGGGAGAAAATCTTTTGGTTTGCGACCTCGTGGCGCGAACCACAACACCCATCACGCGCATCTCCCATGGACTGGCGAGTAAGTCGATTGCGCACATCGCTCTTTCGCACAAACAGAAAACGCTTGTCTTGCTCTATGCCGATGGCAATGTCGATTTGCTCCGTTTGCAAACTGGCAAGGTGGTACATCTCCCTCATTTGGCGAACTATCAGCAGCAAGAACTCATGGTGGATAGACTACGCGTGCAAGATGACGATGCTTTCATCACCACCAACGCAGGTTTTCTCTGGGTAGATGTGGCACAAGCTCTCGTGCGTGGACATTTCGCTGTGGGCAGCTGCCATGATGTGGCTCGCTGGGGCGATCATCTTTTTGTGGCAACTGGAGGAAAGCTTCAGCGCATCGGAGTACGCCAAAATCTGAACGACAAATCTCTGTGGCAGAATGTGCTGACGCATGAGGTGTCGGCGGTAGTGGCTAGTTCGACAGGCTTGTATGCGGTTGCTCCTGCAAGCCTTGGAGCGACTTCTGGCATTTGGCGTGCACAAACGACGGATGCCGCAACGGTCAAAACCTACGCGGCTGCCTTGACGGCTAGCGATTTTCGTCAGATTGACACACGATTTACGGGAAATCAACTCCATCGTGACGCTGAAGGCCGCATTGTGGCGCAACAACAAGGCGAAGTTTTCACGCTGACCGATGAAGCGAGCACCGCCACACGCATTGCTCTTCCCACTGAAGCACAATATGCAGAGACGGATGGGCAAGGAGGTTGGTGGATAGGCTTCAGCGACAATGGTTTTGTGCGTCGCCCTGCCGATGCTGTCGACTGGACGATTGAAAAGGCCTCGCAGCGCTTTGGAAAATTTGGACCACGCTACGACTTAGCCTATTTCATGCGCTATCGCGGCGAAGATTTGTTGATTGCTTGCGGACGTCTTGATCCACTAGATGCTATATCCTATCCTCAAATGGCTGAGATTTATGATGGAAAATCCTGGACTTTTCTAGAATCACCCACTGCCGCAGCTGGATATGTGGGCGCTCAATTTGAAAATGCCACTTGTATAGACCGCAATCCGCTCAATCCACAACAATATGCGGTGACTACTTCGCGCACTGGGCTCTATTTATATAATGGAAGTAGCATCACGAAGCAGTACACCTACACCAATTCTGCACTCGTTTCTGCGGAGAAAAGCAATGCAGCTGCTTTCAAAAACTATGTCCGTACTGATGGGGCTATCTATGATCCTCAAGGCAATCTCTTTTTGCTCAATAGTAGTGCAGATACAGCTCTCCATGTTATTACTCCTAAAGGCGTTTGGGGTAAAATCTATTTGAAAGATATAGATAATGCTCCGACATTGGAAAAGACCATGTTTGACTCCAAAGGACGTTTGTGGATACTGTCACGACGTACGGCAGCAGACTACAATAGCGGTTTCCTCTGTTTGGATTATAATGGCACACCTACCAACACGCGCGATGATGTGGCGACCTTCCGATCCTCATTTCCCAATCAGGATGGTGAGAACATCACTTTCAACTTTGCCACTTCCATTGCCGAAGATCACGACAGTGCCATCTGGCTAGGGACCAACCAAGGTCTGTTCCGCGTAGACAATCCCAACACATGGAATCGCCGTGATTTTTATGTCACACAAGTCAAGGTGCCTCGCAAAGATGGGAGCAACCTTGCTGACTATCTACTGGCAGGAGCCAATGTCTCTGCCATCGCTGTGGATGGTGCCAATCGTAAGTGGGTGGGGACCCTCGACAATGGCTTATACCTGTTGTCACCCGATGCGCTCACAGTAGAAGAGCATTTCACCACCGCCAATTCTCCTCTCTTCTCCAATGAGATTTGGAGCATTGCTTGTCATCCCACTTCGGGTGAAGTGATGATTGGCACCAGTGCTGGTTTGCTTTCTTATCAAGCGCGTGTGTCTACACCTGCGGCAACGCTCGAAAGTTCCAATATTCGTGTGTATCCCAACCCTGTTCGCCCAGATTATGTAGGAAATATCACCCTCGATGGCCTTGTGGCAGACGCTGAAGTGCGCGTGGCGAGTGCCGATGGTCGCTTAGTGGCGCGCGGCATGAGCCTTGGAGGTACGTTCACTTGGGATGGTCGCACGATGCAAGGTACTCGCGCAGCCTCTGGGGTATATTATTTCTATGTCGCAGCCCAAGGTGGCACGCAAAGTGTCGTAGCGAAGGTGGCTTTCGTGAGGTAGTTTATGGCATTCTTCAGCGATTTTTGGCTGTAAAACAGCATCTAAACCCCATAAAATCCACTTTTTTGGGGAGATTCTATCAAAAAAAGACATTTTTATTTGTGCAACCCACTATATTACAATATATTTGCAGCAAGAAAAAACGCTGATTTCTAGCATTTCTATCAAGCACAAGTAGAATAATCACATTTAAAACATACTCAATATGAATAAAACAGAACTCTCTAGCGCAGTGGCTAAACAAGCTAACTTGACGCAAGCTCAAGCTAAGGCCGCTGTTGAAGCAACTCTTGATGCTATCGCTGCTGCAGTGAAGGAAGGCGATAAGGTGGCTCTCCTCGGTTTTGGTACGTTCTCTGTTACAGAGCGCCCCGAACGTCAAGGTATCAATCCTGCTACTAAGGAAAAGATCACCATCGCTGCAAAGAAGGTAGTGAAGTTCAAGGCTGGTTCAGCCCTCGAAGTGAAGTAATGCTTCTTTCGTTCTAGCACTATAGCGCGACATTCCTAAAAGGTTTGTCGTGCTTTTTTTGGCTCTCCACGGCTCTAACGACTAGAATTCCACTTCTCACGTCTTCTTTCTCGCATCTACCCTTTTTGCCGCATGGCACTAATGTCTACTCTTAGGCTCTGAACCACGCTTGTCGTGGCGAACAAAAAGGGGCTGCGACCCTCTAACGTCTAATGTCTAACAATCGTACTCCTCTCTTAGCGCATCTCAGTTTAGCTGGTGCAGCAGTCTGTTGGGGACTCATGTCTCCCCTTGGCAAAGATGCTATGCAAAATGGCATTGATGGTATCACCCTCGTGTCGCTTCGGGTCATGGGAGGCGCTATCCTTTTCTGGTTGACTTCTCTCTTCACTCCCCGAGAAGCTATTTCCCGAAAACATATTGCACTCTTATGTCTTGCAGCTGTCTTTGGACTCGTAGGCAATCAGTGTTGCTTCACCATCGGACTTAGTCTCACTTCTCCAGTGAATGCTGGTATTGTCACCACCACCATGCCTATATCTGCGCTCTTGCTTTCCGCCATCATTCTCAAAGAACCCATCACTCTGCGTAAAGCATTGGGGGTAGCCTTGGGGTGTTGTGGAGCAGTCTTGTTGGTGATGTCGAGTGTGCGTGCTGCTTCCGGGAGTGCTTCGGTTGCTGGATTGAGCATGGGGGACATGCGCGGTGACCTCCTCTGCTTTGCTGCGCAAATCTCTTATACCATTTATCTCACCGTCTTCGGATGGCTGGCGAAACGCTACAACATCTTCACTGTAAATAAGTGGATGTTTCTCTCTGCCACCTGTATCATCTGGCCCTTCACTGCACAGCACGTATGGCAAACTCCATGGTCTTCTCTCTCGGCTGTCACACTTGGCGAGATTGGTTACGTTGTGGTGGGGGGCACCTTCCTTGCCTACATCTTGATGATTCGTGGACAACAGGTGCTGCGACCTACGGTGGTGAGTATGTACAACTATGTCCAGCCTATTGTGGCAGTGATTGTCAGTGTCGTCTTGGGACTTGCGGTTTTCACCCTCACCCACGCTTTGGCTGTAGCACTGATTTTCTCCGGTGTCGCATTGGTGACACTCTCCAAATCGCGACGTGATATGCTAGAGCAAAAGCAGGCGCCTACCTCTTCCTCAATAGAGGAAGGTGGGGATTCCACGAGCGAAGCCTAGGTGCCGGCACTGCTATTTTCTTTTCTTTCGAAATTCCTGTTTCTGATGAATCGAATCTTCTCTTGGGGTAAACGCTCTTTTCGTCTTTTTCACTTCGTCATTGTTCTTCTCTTCCTACTTGCTTGGGGAGGAGGAGAGCTTTCTTTCGCGATTTCTGCTCAGGCACAGGGCTCACCTGCATCGCAGCCCACACTCGTTGTTCACTTCACGGGGCTGAAAGACACCAAAGGACGCATCGTCCTTTCCGTCTACGATAGTCCTGAACATTATCGCAAACAACCTTTGCAGGTGCTGCGTGTGCCAACGGCGACTGCGCTGCAACAGGGCGTCTCTCTCTCACTACCTACCGGCACTTATGCCATCACGGTCTATCAAGATGCCAATGCTAACGGAAAAATCGATCGCAATCTCATCGGCATCCCCACCGAACTAGGGGGATTTAGCAACAATCCGCGCATTGTCATGGGGCCACCTAGTTTCAAAAGATGTGCTTTTCGACTTGAGGGAAATCTCCACACTACGATTCTCTTGCATTGAACAGCCTTTGTCATTGTACCTTATTCCACATTGGTTGTCGCTCAAATACCTGATGATTCGCCGATTAATCTATAGTATCATTTATGAAATACATGTCCGCACTCGCTCTGCCGTGCTTGAGTGGTCTTTTTCTTCTCTTGGGGGGAATCTTTTTCTCCGGAGTAGCCCTTGCGCAAACAGCTGAAACCGATTTGTGTCATCAACTCACTACACGTTGTGACACAGACTCCGTTGAAATCAAAACGCTTTATCTTGATGTTGATGCTCTTGCTTTCTTCAAAGACAACGAGTTCGACGGAAACATTGCCAAAGGCTACACCCTCCCTGGAGTGCGCCTTACTCCGTATCTCGCTTATCGACCTCTACCTAATTTGAATCTGCAGCTGGGACTCACCGCACTCTGCTACGACGGCACCAACTACTATCCCAACTATGCCTTTCATGACATCGTCACCTGGAAGGGCAATGCTTATCAAGGATTTGCACACGCTTTGCCCTTTTTTCGAGCGGCACTGCAGATGGGAGCTGCCACTCTTGTGTTGGGTGACCTCTACGGGGGAGCAAATCATAACCTAATTCTTCCGCTCTATAACCCCGAGACTCTACTCACCACTGATCCCGAAAAAGGATTTCAAACCATCATTCGCACGCGTCACTGGAAGATGGATGCGTGGATTGATTGGCAAAGTTTCATCTACGAGATGGACAAGCATCAAGAGGCTTTCACGGTGGGCATGTCGCAAATCCTGCATCTTCTCCACCCACATGCTCATGGATGGTCGCTCGATTTGCCAGTGCAAATGATGGTGCAGCACCGCGGAGGAGAACAAGATGATACGGATTTGGGAGTGCAAACACTCTGCAATGCTAGTGTTGGGCTGCAGTTGCGAAAAACGCTGCATCATCGTGTTTTCAATGAGGCTGCACTAGAGATGCACGCACTTGGCGCCTATCAGCAATCTGGAAAACTGTGGCCCTTCAACAATGGTGCTGCCATGTGGGTCAGTGGTTCGCTCAATCTGTGGCATGCTCTCCGACTTCAACTCGGATGGTGGAAAACGCAAGATTTTGTCACACTCTACGGTAGTCCTTTCTTCAACACGCTTTCTCTAAAAAACGAAGGTGCGCGTTTTTCTCACATGAACACTGCCTTTTGGAGTGTGGAATTTGTGCGAACTTTGTCTCGCGACTATGTTTTTGGGGCAAAAGCCAATGGTTATATCACTGATGCTGGACCTTTGCAACTGAAAAATGGTGCCATCGACCCAGCCGCCCTGCGTCATACTTTTTCTTTTGGAGTGTTTTTGCGAGCCCATCCACGTTTCTTGCTCAAAAGATTCAAGTAATTCTTCCTAGCTACGTCTGCTCTAGGGTAAACATGCCTATTTCGCAAGTGTGTCTACTTCTTTTGGCTGCGATTATCACCTTTCCAGCCCCACATCTTAATAACTTTCTTCGCGCGCGCGTTATATTATAGTTGTGTATTTATGCTTGAAAGTAGTCTATTCTCGCAATTAAAGGTTGAACTTCTAAGCTTGCTGCGCTTCCATTTCCTGCTTTATTTGTGTTCCTATTTGCTGTGAGAAATCTTCTCTCGGAGGGGACTGAAAAAAAACTCCGACGTTTTTTGGAAAAAGTCCAACGTTTTTTGGAAAATCTCCCACGTTTTTGGAGAAACGTCCGAGATTTTTCGAGGAATGTCCAACGTTTTTTGAGGAAGTGCCGAGCATTCACTGACAATCTCCGAGAAATGCTCGAGAAATGATGCCGGTTAAGGAAGTATTTAAGAGACATAAAGCCCGTTTTTACGATGAGATGGAGCAAAACACGGCAAAAGGGGACAAAAAGCTCCAAATATCGTTCTGGGGGATTTGGGCGGAAAATGGGCTTTACAGCATAATCCTGCGTAGTCTAGATGGCAAAATAGCACTATCTAAAATTTTTCTGCGATTTTTTTGTAGGAAGTCTTGGTAGTTTGCAAACCTTGCCGTACTTTTGCATCGCAATCGGGACGCAAGGGGCACTTGCTAAGACACAACGTGCTTAGTCAGATGAGACTTGACAACCTGAACGCCTGACAGCAGCAAACGAGCTGCATGAAGTCATTGAAACGATTACATAACAGATTGTAGAGAAGTACAAGGAACAATCAACAATGAAGCAGAAATGCTTCGGGTAAAATGAATTGTACCGTCAATTTCTACTCCAAATCCAAAGTAACAAGACAGGAAACTGAGCGATTTTATACAGAATCAAAACAAATTATTATATTACAATGAAGAGTTTGATCCTGGCTCAGGATGAACGCTAGCTACAGGCTTAACACATGCAAGTCGAGGGGCAGCATGGAAGAAGCTTGCTTCTTCTGATGGCGACCGGCGCACGGGTGCGTAACGCGTATCAAACCTGCCTCATACTCGGGGATAGCCTTGCGAAAGTAAGATTAATACCCGATGTTGTTATGTTGCCGCATGGTGATATAACCAAAGATTTATCGGTATGAGATGGTGATGCGTCCGATTAGGTAGTAGGCGGGGTAACGGCCCACCTAGCCTTCGATCGGTAGGGGTTCTGAGAGGAAGGTCCCCCACACTGGAACTGAGACACGGTCCAGACTCCTACGGGAGGCAGCAGTGAGGAATATTGGTCAATGGACGCAAGTCTGAACCAGCCAAGTAGCGTGCAGGATGACGGCCCTCCGGGTTGTAAACTGCTTTTAGTTGGGAATAAAAAAGAGGACGTGTCCTCTATTGTATGTACCTTCAGAAAAAGGACCGGCTAATTCCGTGCCAGCAGCCGCGGTAATACGGAAGGTCCAGGCGTTATCCGGATTTATTGGGTTTAAAGGGAGCGTAGGCGGATTATTAAGTCAGTGGTGAAAGACGGTGGCTCAACCATCGTTAGCCATTGAAACTGGTAGTCTTGAGTGCAGACAGGGATGCTGGAACTCGTGGTGTAGCGGTGAAATGCTTAGATATCACGATGAACTCCGATCGCGAAGGCAGGTGTCCGGGCTGCAACTGACGCTGAGGCTCGAAAGTGTGGGTATCAAACAGGATTAGATACCCTGGTAGTCCACACAGTAAACGATGTATACTCGCGGTTTGCGATATAATGTAAGCCGCCAAGCGAAAGCATTAAGTATACCACCTGGGGAGTACGCCGGCAACGGTGAAACTCAAAGGAATTGACGGGGGCCCGCACAAGCGGAGGAACATGTGGTTTAATTCGATGATACGCGAGGAACCTTACCCGGGCTTGAACTAAGAGTGACAGATTTAGAGATAGATCTTTCTTCGGACACTCTTGGAGGTGCTGCATGGTTGTCGTCAGCTCGTGCCGTGAGGTGTCGGCTTAAGTGCCATAACGAGCGCAACCCTTTTCCTTGGTTGCCATCAGGTAATGCTGGGCACTCCAGGGATACTGCCATCGTAAGATGTGAGGAAGGTGGGGATGACGTCAAATCAGCACGGCCCTTACGTCCGGGGCTACACACGTGTTACAATGGGGGGTACAGAAGGTCGCTACCTGGTGACAGGATGCTAATCTTAAAAACCTCTCTCAGTTCGGATTGGAGTCTGCAACCCGACTCCATGAAGCTGGATTCGCTAGTAATCGCGCATCAGCCATGGCGCGGTGAATACGTTCCCGGGCCTTGTACACACCGCCCGTCAAGCCATGAAAGCCGGGGGTGCCTGAAAGCCGTGACCGCAAGGGTCGGCCTAGGGTAAAACTGGTGATTGGGGCTAAGTCGTAACAAGGTAGCCGTACCGGAAGGTGCGGCTGGAACACCTCCTTTCTGGAAGTTCAGTTACCTGGTTACTTGAATGGAAATAAAAGAAAATGGTACAATTTAGAAGATTGTCACCTATACTTCTCGCAATAGGTTATGCTAAGCATAAGAGAAAGATGAAGCCGAGCAGCTCTGAAGTAGTTTGACTTGCGTGGATTTTTTCTGCCAGTCCTATAGCTCAGTTGGTTAGAGCGCCACACTGATAATGTGGAGGTCGGCAGTTCAAATCTGCCTGGGACTACTTGCAAACGGAGCACCGCGCTCCGAAGATTTGGGGGATTAGCTCAGCTGGCTAGAGCACCTGCCTTGCACGCAGGGGGTCAACGGTTCGAATCCGTTATTCTCCACTCATTCTACTGCTCAGTCGCAATGATGATAAGACATCAAAGCATAATGACAGAGCAAGAGATCTTTGACATATTGAACACGCAACAAGTTGATTCTTGTTTCCATCCATCGCAAGGTGAGATGCGAAAACAGAGAATCATCCAAGTAACGAAACAAAGGTAAACGAAAGTACAGCTTTAAGTATATTCCCACCTTCTAGTTACGAAAGGATTAGCAAAGACTAAGGTCTAACGTCTAATTCCTAACGTCTAGAATAAGGAAAAGGAAGTAATTAAGGGCGTACGGTGGATGCCTAGGCTCTTACAGGCGATGAAGGACGTGATAAGCTGCGATAAGCTGTGGGTAGGTGCAAATAACCATTGATCCGCAGATTTCCGAATGGGACAACCCAGCAGGTTGAAGACCTGTTATCCCGCAAATGCGGGAGGCTAACGGGGGGAACTGAAACATCTTAGTACCCCTAGGAAAAGAAAATAATAATGATTCCCCTAGTAGTGGCGAGCGAACGGGGAAGAGCCCAAACCATATAGATTTCGGTCTATATGGGGTTGTAGGACCACGACGTTGCAAGAATTACAGTTAGAGGAACGCTTTGGAAAGAGCGACCATAGAGAGTGACAGTCTCGTACTCGACAATCGTATGAAGCATAGTGGTATCCTGAGTAGGGCGGGACACGTGAAATCCTGTCTGAATCCGGCGGGCCCATCCGCCAAGGCTAAATACTCGTAAGAGACCGATAGCGAACCAGTACCGTGAGGGAAAGGTGAAAAGCACCTCTTTTAGAGGAGTGAAAAAGTTCCTGAAACCGTACGCCTACAAGCGGTCGGAGCACCTTATGGTGTGACGGCGTGCCTTTTGCATAATGAACCTACGAGTTACCGTCGTCGGCAAGGTTAAGTGCTATGAAGCACGTAAGCCGAAGCGAAAGCGAGTCTGAATAGGGCGCATAGTCGGCGGTGGTAGACGCGAAACCAAGTGATCTACCCTTGTCCAGGTTGAAGTCCCGGTAACACGGGATGGAGGACCGAACCAATAAGCGTTGAAAAGCTTCTGGATGAGGTGAGGGTAGGAGTGAAAGGCCAATCAAACTTGGAGATAGCTCGTACTCCCCGAAATGCATTTAGGTGCAGCCTCGGGCGTTCCCTGTGTGAGGTAGAGCGACTGATTGGATGCGAGGGCTTCACCGCCTATCAAGTCCAGACAAACTCCGAATGCACACAGGCTAAGCCCGGGAGTGAGGGCGTGGGTGCTAAGGTCCACGCCCGAGAGGAGAAGAATCCTGACCACCGGCTAAGGCCCCGAAATATAGGCTAAGTTAAACTAACGAAGTGTGGTCCCCGTGACAGCTAGGATGTTGGCTTGGAAGCAGCCATTCATTCAAAGAGTGCGTAACAGCTCACTAGTCGAGGGACTGTGCATGGATAATAATCGGGTATAAAGTCTATTGCCGAAGCCGTGGGATATCAAATGATATCGGTAGGGGAGCATTCATGCGGCCTTGAAGATAGAGGATAACCTCTGTTGGAGCTTCATGAAAAGCAAATGTAGGTATAAGTAACGATAAAGAGTGTGAGATGCACTCTCGCCGAAAGACTAAGGTTTCCAGGGCAACGTTAATCGTCCCTGGGTCAGTCGGGACCTAAGGTTCAACCTAATGGTGATGCCGATGGCAGAAACGGTTAATATTCCGTTACTATCTTTGTTGGCGATGTGGAGACGGAGGAGTGACACTTCCGCGAGCTGACGGAATAGCTCGTTAAAGATTGTAGGTTATGAGGATGGCAGGCAAATCCACCATCTGAGCTGAAAGTCGATAGTATACAGCGTCTTCGGACAATGTAATAGTGAAGGTAATCCTACTCCCGAGAAAATCCGCTAAGCTTAACAGCAAAGATACCCGTACCGTAAACGGACACACGTAGTCGGGTAGAATATACTAAGGCGCTTGGAAGATTCATGGTTAAGGAACTAGGCAAATTGACCCCGTAACTTCGGAATAAGGGGTCCTCACAGTAATGTGAGGCGCAGAGAATCGGCCCAGGCAACTGTTTAACAAAAACACAGGGCTGTGCAAAATCGAAAGATGCAGTATACAGTCTGACACCTGCCCGGTGCTGGAAGGTTAAGAGGAGAGCTTAGACTCCGGTCGAAGGTTTGAATTGAAGCCCCAGTAAACGGCGGCCGTAACTATAACGGTCCTAAGGTAGCGAAATTCCTTGTCGGGTAAGTTCCGACCTGCACGAATGGTGTAATGATCTGGGCACTGTCTCAACCATGATTCCAGTGAAATTGTAGTATCGGTGAAGATGCCGATTACCCGCGATGGGACGAAAAGACCCCGTGAACCTTTACTATAGCTTAACGTTGTAATTGGGCAGTCGATGTGTAGGATAGGTCGGAGGCTATGAAGCAGGCACGCCAGTGTTTGTGGAGCCGCTGTTGAAATACGACCCTTTGGCTGTCTGGTTCCTAACTCTCAGATGAGAGGACCGCGTTTGGTGGGTAGTTTGACTGGGGTGGTCGCCTCCAAAAGCGTAACGGAGGCTTCTAAAGGTGCCCTCAGGCCGATTGGTAACCGGCCGTAGAGTGTAATGGCAAAAGGGCGCTTGACTGAGAGACCTACAAGTCGATCAGGTGCGAAAGCAGAGCATAGTGATCCGGTGGTTCCGTATGGAAGGGCCATCGCTCAAAGGATAAAAGGTACTCCGGGGATAACAGGCTGATCCCTCCCAAGAGCTCATATCGACGGAGTGGTTTGGCACCTCGATGTCGGCTCGTCACATCCTGGGGCTGGAGAAGGTCCCAAGGGTTGGGCTGTTCGCCCATTAAAGTGGCACGCGAGCTGGGTTCAGAACGTCGTGAGACAGTTCGGTCTCTATCTATCGTGGGCGTAGGAAATTTGCGTGGCTCTGACACTAGTACGAGAGGACCGTGTTGGACTGACCTCTGGTTTACCGGTTGTGGCGCCAGCTGCACCGCCGGGTATCTACGTCGGGATCGGATAAGCGCTGAAAGCATCTAAGTGCGAAGCCGGCCACAAGATTAGATTTCCTCATAAGGGTCGTTGTAGACTACAACGTTGATAGGGTGTAGGTGTAAAGACGGTGACGTCAAAGCCGAGCACTACTAATTGCCCGAAACTTCTATTCCTTTGGTGGAATACACTTAAAGCTGCTTTGTTTGCTTGTTTTCTGAATAAGAAGACGAAAGTTAGAGTTACAAGGACAATGTCAAAGCGTTGCATGTTCAAGATATATTTCCGGTGGTTATAGCGACGGGGTTCCACCTCTTCCCATTCCGAACAGAGAAGTTAAGCCCGACCGCGCCGATGGTACTGCACACCCGCGGGAGAGTAGGTCGCCGCCATTTTACGAAAGCCCTGAGTTCAATATGAACTCGGGGCTTTTTTGTGTTTCCATATTGCTACTTTAGTCTGAATATACTTACTGATCTTTTTCCATACCCACTATCCTTTGTGTAATCTCAGAAGAGTTGTGATTTTGCTCTACTGGTATTCTGTAAACTTAAATTGTTCATCGTATACAGAAGTAGTTCTGGTTTGTGTTGTGCTTGCTGATGTTTCTGCTTTACGCTCCTATATTTAAGTAGTTTCTATAAACTTCAATTTGCTTCTCTACGCTGCTTCGTGTTGTGCTTGCTGATATTTGTGTTTTCCTACTTCTATCCGTTGGTGCAAACGTATGAGCTTTAACGCGAATTTCTGCGAATTCCGATTAGTTTAGTGCTTCTTTGCGTTATTTTCCACGAACTATTTTCTGACGTTTCTGAGTCATTAGAGAGTGTGTCTTGCATCTTTCTACGAACTACTTTCTGTCATTTCTGAGTCATTAGAGAGTGTGTGTTGCATCTATTCTAGTTGTCTTGCCTTTTTTCTGCTTAAATCTCTTCTTCTTCGACAATCATCTTTCCCTCAATCGAGATGTTTTCCCTCTTTTCTCTAGAGGAAATGCATGCCTTTTCCCCATGTTTCTATGGTTATCTCTATGCCTTTTCTTATTCCTTGAGGTTATGTCCATGGACTTCTCGCATCTTATCTGAATAAAGTTTGAAAATAATTGCATTTTCCAGTATTATAGGCGATTTCCCCCAGAATATATTTGTTTTATTCATACAAAATCCTTATTTTTGCTATCTCAAATTAGCAACCTTTTTACCTCTCCTATGGACTGGATTATTAAACTTCTTACNGATTCAAGTAATTCTTCCTAGCTACGTCTGCTCTAGGGTAAACATGCCTATTTCGCAAGTGTGTCTACTTCTTTTGGCTGCGATTATCACCTTTCCAGCCCCACATCTTAATAACTTTCTTCGCGCGCGCGTTATATTATAGTTGTGTATTTATGCTTGAAAGTAGTCTATTCTCGCAATTAAAGGTTGAACTTCTAAGCTTGCTGCGCTTCCATTTCCTGCTTTATTTGTGTTCCTATTTGCTGTGAGAAATCTTCTCTCGGAGGGGACTGAAAAAAAACTCCGACGTTTTTTGGAAAAAGTCCAACGTTTTTTGGAAAATCTCCCACGTTTTTGGAGAAACGTCCGAGATTTTTCGAGGAATGTCCAACGTTTTTTGAGGAAGTGCCGAGCATTCACTGACAATCTCCGAGAAATGCTCGAGAAATGATGCCGGTTAAGGAAGTATTTAAGAGACATAAAGCCCGTTTTTACGATGAGATGGAGCAAAACACGGCAAAAGGGGACAAAAAGCTCCAAATATCGTTCTGGGGGATTTGGGCGGAAAATGGGCTTTACAGCATAATCCTGCGTAGTCTAGATGGCAAAATAGCACTATCTAAAATTTTTCTGCGATTTTTTTGTAGGAAGTCTTGGTAGTTTGCAAACCTTGCCGTACTTTTGCATCGCAATCGGGACGCAAGGGGCACTTGCTAAGACACAACGTGCTTAGTCAGATGAGACTTGACAACCTGAACGCCTGACAGCAGCAAACGAGCTGCATGAAGTCATTGAAACGATTACATAACAGATTGTAGAGAAGTACAAGGAACAATCAACAATGAAGCAGAAATGCTTCGGGTAAAATGAATTGTACCGTCAATTTCTACTCCAAATCCAAAGTAACAAGACAGGAAACTGAGCGATTTTATACAGAATCAAAACAAATTATTATATTACAATGAAGAGTTTGATCCTGGCTCAGGATGAACGCTAGCTACAGGCTTAACACATGCAAGTCGAGGGGCAGCATGGAAGAAGCTTGCTTCTTCTGATGGCGACCGGCGCACGGGTGCGTAACGCGTATCAAACCTGCCTCATACTCGGGGATAGCCTTGCGAAAGTAAGATTAATACCCGATGTTGTTATGTTGCCGCATGGTGATATAACCAAAGATTTATCGGTATGAGATGGTGATGCGTCCGATTAGGTAGTAGGCGGGGTAACGGCCCACCTAGCCTTCGATCGGTAGGGGTTCTGAGAGGAAGGTCCCCCACACTGGAACTGAGACACGGTCCAGACTCCTACGGGAGGCAGCAGTGAGGAATATTGGTCAATGGACGCAAGTCTGAACCAGCCAAGTAGCGTGCAGGATGACGGCCCTCCGGGTTGTAAACTGCTTTTAGTTGGGAATAAAAAAGAGGACGTGTCCTCTATTGTATGTACCTTCAGAAAAAGGACCGGCTAATTCCGTGCCAGCAGCCGCGGTAATACGGAAGGTCCAGGCGTTATCCGGATTTATTGGGTTTAAAGGGAGCGTAGGCGGATTATTAAGTCAGTGGTGAAAGACGGTGGCTCAACCATCGTTAGCCATTGAAACTGGTAGTCTTGAGTGCAGACAGGGATGCTGGAACTCGTGGTGTAGCGGTGAAATGCTTAGATATCACGATGAACTCCGATCGCGAAGGCAGGTGTCCGGGCTGCAACTGACGCTGAGGCTCGAAAGTGTGGGTATCAAACAGGATTAGATACCCTGGTAGTCCACACAGTAAACGATGTATACTCGCGGTTTGCGATATAATGTAAGCCGCCAAGCGAAAGCATTAAGTATACCACCTGGGGAGTACGCCGGCAACGGTGAAACTCAAAGGAATTGACGGGGGCCCGCACAAGCGGAGGAACATGTGGTTTAATTCGATGATACGCGAGGAACCTTACCCGGGCTTGAACTAAGAGTGACGAATCTAGAGATAGATTTTTCTTCGGACACTCTTGGAGGTGCTGCATGGTTGTCGTCAGCTCGTGCCGTGAGGTGTCGGCTTAAGTGCCATAACGAGCGCAACCCTTTTCCTTGGTTGCCATCAGGTAATGCTGGGCACTCCAGGGATACTGCCATCGTAAGATGTGAGGAAGGTGGGGATGACGTCAAATCAGCACGGCCCTTACGTCCGGGGCTACACACGTGTTACAATGGGGGGTACAGAAGGTCGCTACCTGGTGACAGGATGCTAATCTTAAAAACCTCTCTCAGTTCGGATTGGAGTCTGCAACCCGACTCCATGAAGCTGGATTCGCTAGTAATCGCGCATCAGCCATGGCGCGGTGAATACGTTCCCGGGCCTTGTACACACCGCCCGTCAAGCCATGAAAGCCGGGGGTGCCTGAAAGCCGTGACCGCAAGGGTCGGCCTAGGGTAAAACTGGTGATTGGGGCTAAGTCGTAACAAGGTAGCCGTACCGGAAGGTGCGGCTGGAACACCTCCTTTCTGGAAGTTCAGTTACCTGGTTACTTGAATGGAAATAAAAGAAAATGGTACAATTTAGAAGATTGTCACCTATACTTCTCGCAATAGGTTATGCTAAGCATAAGAGAAAGATGAAGCCGAGCAGCTCTGAAGTAGTTTGACTTGCGTGGATTTTTTCTGCCAGTCCTATAGCTCAGTTGGTTAGAGCGCCACACTGATAATGTGGAGGTCGGCAGTTCAAATCTGCCTGGGACTACTTGCAAACGGAGCACCGCGCTCCGAAGATTTGGGGGATTAGCTCAGCTGGCTAGAGCACCTGCCTTGCACGCAGGGGGTCAACGGTTCGAATCCGTTATTCTCCACTCATTCTACTGCTCAGTCGCAATGATGATAAGACATCAAAGCATAATGACAGAGCAAGAGATCTTTGACATATTGAACACGCAACAAGTTGATTCTTGTTTCCATCCATCGCAAGGTGAGATGCGAAAACAGAGAATCATCCAAGTAACGAAACAAAGGTAAACGAAAGTACAGCTTTAAGTATATTCCCACCTTCTAGTTACGAAAGGATTAGCAAAGACTAAGGTCTAACGTCTAATTCCTAACGTCTAGAATAAGGAAAAGGAAGTAATTAAGGGCGTACGGTGGATGCCTAGGCTCTTACAGGCGATGAAGGACGTGATAAGCTGCGATAAGCTGTGGGTAGGTGCAAATAACCATTGATCCGCAGATTTCCGAATGGGACAACCCAGCAGGTTGAAGACCTGTTATCCCGCAAATGCGGGAGGCTAACGGGGGGAACTGAAACATCTTAGTACCCCTAGGAAAAGAAAATAATAATGATTCCCCTAGTAGTGGCGAGCGAACGGGGAAGAGCCCAAACCATATAGATTTCGGTCTATATGGGGTTGTAGGACCACGACGTTGCAAGAATTACAGTTAGAGGAACGCTTTGGAAAGAGCGACCATAGAGAGTGACAGTCTCGTACTCGACAATCGTATGAAGCATAGTGGTATCCTGAGTAGGGCGGGACACGTGAAATCCTGTCTGAATCCGGCGGGCCCATCCGCCAAGGCTAAATACTCGTAAGAGACCGATAGCGAACCAGTACCGTGAGGGAAAGGTGAAAAGCACCTCTTTTAGAGGAGTGAAAAAGTTCCTGAAACCGTACGCCTACAAGCGGTCGGAGCACCTTATGGTGTGACGGCGTGCCTTTTGCATAATGAACCTACGAGTTACCGTCGTCGGCAAGGTTAAGTGCTATGAAGCACGTAAGCCGAAGCGAAAGCGAGTCTGAATAGGGCGCATAGTCGGCGGTGGTAGACGCGAAACCAAGTGATCTACCCTTGTCCAGGTTGAAGTCCCGGTAACACGGGATGGAGGACCGAACCAATAAGCGTTGAAAAGCTTCTGGATGAGGTGAGGGTAGGAGTGAAAGGCCAATCAAACTTGGAGATAGCTCGTACTCCCCGAAATGCATTTAGGTGCAGCCTCGGGCGTTCCCTGTGTGAGGTAGAGCGACTGATTGGATGCGAGGGCTTCACCGCCTATCAAGTCCAGACAAACTCCGAATGCACACAGGCTAAGCCCGGGAGTGAGGGCGTGGGTGCTAAGGTCCACGCCCGAGAGGAGAAGAATCCTGACCACCGGCTAAGGCCCCGAAATATAGGCTAAGTTAAACTAACGAAGTGTGGTCCCCGTGACAGCTAGGATGTTGGCTTGGAAGCAGCCATTCATTCAAAGAGTGCGTAACAGCTCACTAGTCGAGGGACTGTGCATGGATAATAATCGGGTATAAAGTCTATTGCCGAAGCCGTGGGATATCAAATGATATCGGTAGGGGAGCATTCATGCGGCCTTGAAGATAGAGGATAACCTCTGTTGGAGCTTCATGAAAAGCAAATGTAGGTATAAGTAACGATAAAGAGTGTGAGATGCACTCTCGCCGAAAGACTAAGGTTTCCAGGGCAACGTTAATCGTCCCTGGGTCAGTCGGGACCTAAGGTTCAACCTAATGGTGATGCCGATGGCAGAAACGGTTAATATTCCGTTACTATCTTTGTTGGCGATGTGGAGACGGAGGAGTGACACTTCCGCGAGCTGACGGAATAGCTCGTTAAAGATTGTAGGTTATGAGGATGGCAGGCAAATCCACCATCTGAGCTGAAAGTCGATAGTATACAGCGTCTTCGGACAATGTAATAGTGAAGGTAATCCTACTCCCGAGAAAATCCGCTAAGCTTAACAGCAAAGATACCCGTACCGTAAACGGACACACGTAGTCGGGTAGAATATACTAAGGCGCTTGGAAGATTCATGGTTAAGGAACTAGGCAAATTGACCCCGTAACTTCGGAATAAGGGGTCCTCACAGTAATGTGAGGCGCAGAGAATCGGCCCAGGCAACTGTTTAACAAAAACACAGGGCTGTGCAAAATCGAAAGATGCAGTATACAGTCTGACACCTGCCCGGTGCTGGAAGGTTAAGAGGAGAGCTTAGACTCCGGTCGAAGGTTTGAATTGAAGCCCCAGTAAACGGCGGCCGTAACTATAACGGTCCTAAGGTAGCGAAATTCCTTGTCGGGTAAGTTCCGACCTGCACGAATGGTGTAATGATCTGGGCACTGTCTCAACCATGATTCCAGTGAAATTGTAGTATCGGTGAAGATGCCGATTACCCGCGATGGGACGAAAAGACCCCGTGAACCTTTACTATAGCTTAACGTTGTAATTGGGCAGTCGATGTGTAGGATAGGTCGGAGGCTATGAAGCAGGCACGCCAGTGTTTGTGGAGCCGCTGTTGAAATACGACCCTTTGGCTGTCTGGTTCCTAACTCTCAGATGAGAGGACCGCGTTTGGTGGGTAGTTTGACTGGGGTGGTCGCCTCCAAAAGCGTAACGGAGGCTTCTAAAGGTGCCCTCAGGCCGATTGGTAACCGGCCGTAGAGTGTAATGGCAAAAGGGCGCTTGACTGAGAGACCTACAAGTCGATCAGGTGCGAAAGCAGAGCATAGTGATCCGGTGGTTCCGTATGGAAGGGCCATCGCTCAAAGGATAAAAGGTACTCCGGGGATAACAGGCTGATCCCTCCCAAGAGCTCATATCGACGGAGTGGTTTGGCACCTCGATGTCGGCTCGTCACATCCTGGGGCTGGAGAAGGTCCCAAGGGTTGGGCTGTTCGCCCATTAAAGTGGCACGCGAGCTGGGTTCAGAACGTCGTGAGACAGTTCGGTCTCTATCTATCGTGGGCGTAGGAAATTTGCGTGGCTCTGACACTAGTACGAGAGGACCGTGTTGGACTGACCTCTGGTTTACCGGTTGTGGCGCCAGCTGCACCGCCGGGTATCTACGTCGGGATCGGATAAGCGCTGAAAGCATCTAAGTGCGAAGCCGGCCACAAGATTAGATTTCCTCATAAGGGTCGTTGTAGACTACAACGTTGATAGGGTGTAGGTGTAAAGACGGTGACGTCAAAGCCGAGCACTACTAATTGCCCGAAACTTCTATTCCTTTGGTGGAATACACTTAAAGCTGCTTTGTTTGCTTGTTTTCTGAATAAGAAGACTAAAGTTAGAGTTACAAGGAGAATGCGAAAGCGTTGCATGTTCAAGAGATATTTCCGGTGGTTATAGCGACGGGGTTCCACCTCTTCCCATTCCGAACAGAGAAGTTAAGCCCGACCGCGCCGATGGTACTGCACACCCGCGGGAGAGTAGGTCGCCGCCATTTTACGAAAGCCCTGAGTTCAATATGAACTCGGGGCTTTTTTGTGTTTCCATATTGCTACCTTAGTCTAAATTATCGTCCACTTAAGTGTTTTTGTACTTCTTTCCTTCAGCTTTTATCCTTATAGCAGAGAGATAGTTTGTTATTTCTATAGTAAACAGCTAATAGTCAAGAGCAACTGCCTTGAGCCTTATGGAAGAATCTCCAGTAATTGTTTGGTCTATCGCGTGCATTTTTGTAATTTTGTAGTCAATATGGCGTATAAGACACATGAGTGTGGGCAAAGCCTACGAAGAAAGCTCTAAGAAGTCCCATGCGCTGTGCCAACACAACAAACACACAACTGACACATCACCAAATGGCTAACGAATATCTCAAAGAATTCACTCAACAAAAGTACGAAGCTGGCTTCGTCACGGATGTAGAGACCGAAATCATCGAAGCTGGTCTCAATGAAGACATCATTCGTCAGATTAGCGCGAAGAAAGAAGAGCCCGAGTGGTTACTCGAGTTCCGCCTCACCGCATTCCGTTACTGGCAAACCCTCAAAACCCCAGAGTGGTCGCACGTCAATCTTCCTGAGATTGACTACCAAGCCATCTCCTACTACGCTGACCCCACCAAGAAGAAAGATGGTCCGAAAGAAATTGACCCAGAGTTGATGAAAACCTTCGACAAACTCGGCATTCCCCTTGAAGAGCGCATGGCACTTGCTGGAGTAGCAGTCGATGCCGTCATGGACTCCGTATCAGTCAAGACCACATTCAAGGAGCGTCTTCAGGAGAAAGGCATCATCTTCAGCTCATTTTCCGAGGCAGTAAAGGAAAATCCTGAACTCGTGCGTAAGTACTTGGGCACGGTAGTAAGCTATCGTGACAACTATTTTGCAGCCCTCAACAGCGCAGTGTTCTCCGATGGTTCCTTCGTCTATATCCCCAAGGGTGTGCGTTGCCCCATGGAGCTCTCCACCTACTTCCGCATCAATGCACGCAATACCGGTCAGTTCGAGCGCACCCTTATCGTTTGTGACGATGCTGGCTATGTGTCCTATCTCGAAGGATGTACAGCTCCCATGCGCGATGAAAATCAACTTCACGCTGCGATTGTCGAAATCATTGTCGGTGAAGATGCCGAAGTTAAATACTCCACCGTGCAAAACTGGTATCCCGGTGATGCTGAAGGCAAGGGAGGTGTGCTCAATCTCGTCACCAAGCGAGGCCACCTTCGAGGTAAGAATGCTCGTCTGTCTTGGACGCAAGTTGAGACCGGTTCTGCTATCACGTGGAAATATCCCTCTTGTATTCTCGCAGGTGAAGGTTCGCAAGCCGAGTTCTACTCAGTGGCAGTGACCAACAATTTCCAAGAGGCAGATACAGGTACCAAGATGATTCACCTCGCCCCCAACACCCGTTCCACGATTATTTCCAAAGGTATCTCAGCAGGAAAGAGCCAAAACTCCTATCGTGGATTGGTGCGCATGGCGAAGAAAGCCCACGGATCGCGCAACTATTCCTCTTGCGACTCCCTCTTGCTCAGTTCCACCTGCGGAGCACACACCTTCCCTTACATCGATGTGGACAACGACGACTCTATCGTAGAGCACGAAGCCACCACGTCAAAGATTTCGGAAGACCAACTTCTCTACTGCCAACAGCGCGGCATCCCTATGGAAGATGCGGTTAATCTCATCGTAGGAGGTTATGCCAAAGAAGTCATCAACAAGCTCCCCATGGAGTTTGCGGTTGAAGCGCAAAAACTTCTCGCAGTTTCTCTCGAAGGCAGCGTAGGATAGTTCCGGATCCATCCCATACAGAACTGATAGTTCGCCCCTTCTCTCAGCAAAAGGTGCGACTATCAGTTTCTTCTTTTTATCCCCTTTCTCTGGACTTACAAGGTCCTTTGCCCCATCGTGAAGCCTTCAGCCCAATTTCTCCGAGAGACGTGAAAAAATCTCCGGCGTTTTTGTTGAAAAAAATCCGACATTTTTTGATAAATCTCCGCCTTTTTTGGGGAAAGTCTCTGAGATAATTTTTGATAAGTCCGAGATTTCCTCCACGTTCTCCCATCTCCCTTTATTTTTCTCCCATCATTATGAAGAAAATCCTATTCACTTTCCTTTTCCTTCTGGTTGGTCTCACCACTTTTGCACAGCAATCCCCTGCAAAGTCGCAACTTCCTGCCGTGATGCTGCGCAATCTCGAAGGAAAGTCCGTTAAAACCGACACCCTCTCCAATGCAGGGCGTCCCCTCATCATCAGTTTCTTTGCCACTTGGTGCAAACCCTGCAACCGAGAACTTTCTGCCATCTCAGAAGTTTATGAAGACTGGCAGCGCGAAACGGGTGTGCGAGTCATAGCTGTCAGCATTGACGAAGGACAAAATGCCGAAAAAGTGCGCCCCTTTGTCGATGGCAAGGGATGGGACTTCGACATCTTGCTCGATCCCAATAGCAATTTCCGCCGTGCCATGGGCGTTAATCTCATTCCCCACGTTTTTGTGCTCGATGGGCAAGGAAAAGTTGTACTCTCTCGTTCAGGATATACCGAAGGAGGAGAAGAACACCTCATCGAGAAAGTGAGAGAACTCGTGAAGCAATAGCCACCATCTAAGCATGAAGAAGCCGCTATTTATCCTCCTTTGTGGTTGTGCTTTTCCCTTTATGGCAAAGGGAAATGTTGCGACACCAAGTGTTGAGTCATCATTGAAGGCAGATTCCACCCTTACTCTTTCCCAGTCAGTAGAGAAGAAGCCTATCATCTTTCATGGTAGTGTACGTTCCGACCTACTCCTACCGCAAACAGATGCTGCAATTGGGACGGATGACACACGCCATGGCTTATTGTCCAATTCTGCTGCTCAGTTCTCCCTCATCTACGATCGTTGGGAAGCAGGTTTGCGCTACGAATATCAGCAACAGCCCCTCCCCGGATTTGAGAAAGACTTCGCAGGGCATGGCCTACCTTACGCGTATCTTCGTGGGCGCATGGGACGTTTTGATGTTACCCTCGGTAGTTACTACGAACAATTTGGCTCTGGCTTCATCTTGCGTACCTACGAAGCCCCCACTCTTGGCGTCGACAGTCACCTTCGTGGCATCCGTGTCGCTGTAGATGCCGGAGCCGATGTGCAAATTAAAGCCATTGCCGGTCGTCAGCGCCACTATTGGAGTACGAATCCCGCGAATATCTTCGGATTGGATGGTGAGTGGACCCTCCCTCGTCTGTCCTTTTTGCCCTCTTCTCGCCTTATTCTTGGGGCATCTTGGGTGGCAAAACAGGAAAAACAAGACAATCTCAGTCGCATTATCACACAGCCCGGGCAGGAATATCCCCTGCGACAGCAGTTGATTCAGCCCACTTGGGTGCATGCCTTCGATGTGCGTTTGGCGCTGCATCAAGGTCGTTTCAATGCGCTTGCAGAATATGCCCTCAAAGGTCAAGATCCCTCTTTCGACAATGGCTATACCTATGGTTTGGGAAGTGCATTATTGGTGAGCACTAGCTATGCGCGTCGCGGTTTTGTGGCATTGTTTCAGGCGAAACGAGCTGAGAATATGAGTTTCCGCTCCCAGCGTAGTGGTAGTCTTTCGCCTTCCATGCTCAACCATTTGCCCCCCTTCACCCCACAACCCACCTATGCACTCACTACACTCTATCCATATGCCACTCAGAGTGTTCCTGGCGAATGGGCATTTCAAGGCGAGATTTCCTACAATCTTCCCAAACGTAGCACATTAGGGGGCAGATATGGCACTACACTCAAGGGGCACGCTTCGCAAATCTTCGCCCTTGGTCTTGAATCCGTTGCGACAGCAAATCCCCTAGCAGGAACAGCACCTTCCGCTTCTTTGGGTTTAATGGGCACAGATGGCATGCAAAGTCGTGGATTCTTTGCCATGGGTAGCACCCTCTATCGCGAAATCGGAGTAGACCTCGACCGTCGTCTTTCCCGTCCGCTCCACTTGCATCTCGCTTATCTCCATCAGCGTTACGACAAAACAGCGATAGAAGGCAAGGGCGGTCTCATCACCAGCCACATTGGCATCGGAGAATTGCGGTGGAAAGCGTCACGCAATTTGGGCATTCGCACCGAACTTCAATATCTCCACACGCAGCAAGATCAGGGCGATTGGGCAAGTGCACTTGTAGAAGTCTCTGCTTTCCACAAGTGGATGCTCACCCTCACCGATCAATATAACGGGCACGTCTATTCACCCTCCCTCAATCGTGAGTCGGCAGTCCACTATCTCCAAGGTTTTCTCACCTACACCGAGGGATTGCACCGCTTGCAACTGGGCTATGGTCGCACGCGCGCAGGCTACAACTGCGCTGGCGGTGTGTGTCGCTACATTCCTGCCCAACGCGGTTGGACACTTTCCTACAATCTCACCTTTTAGTCCTCTCTTCCATGCGCCATATATTCCTCCTTTGTTCCCTCCTCTTCACGCTGATGGGCTGTAATAGCCTAGCTCCTGAAGAACGCTGGTCGCAGCCCACTCCGATTGTGCCCAACAAACATGTGTTGCTCCTTGAATACACAGGACAGCGCTGTGTCAATTGTCCCGAGGCAGCTGAGCAAGTGTCTCATTTGCAGCGTGGTGCTTCGGGCGCTCATGTCGTAGCTGTCGCAGTGCATGGCGGTCATCTTGCGGAAAATGGTGAGCGCAGCGTTTTGGGTTTGTCCAATGTCGATAGCGAATGGCTCACCCAGCAGGCAGGTGTGACTGGATGGCCCATGGGCAGTGTCGATGGAGGCGCGTTGTCGCTTCCCCCCTCGTGGAGTGCGCGTGTGGCACAGCAGTTGACGCAGCCTACCGAGGCCAAAATCCTCCTCACCTCTCGCTATGATGCCACCACTCGTCAGTTGACCACTGAGGTAGCTGCGAGTGCATCGCTAGAAGATTGCATTTTCACCCTCTTCCTCGTGGAAGACGGTATCCACTCCTTGCAATATCTCTCCAATGGTCGTCGCACGCTCGACTATGTGCATCGCCATGTGTTGCGACAAATCCTTACTCCTCGACAAGGGGTAGCAGTGGCACATCAGGCAACTTCCCAGACTTCATGGCAACACACCGTCACTTTGCCCACCGCTTATGGACTTTTGGCGACTTCCCCCAGTTTGCAAGCCAAATATCCCCAACTTCTGGTGCAGCCCGAGCGACTCCATCTCGTAGGTTTCGTGCAGCATCGCCCCACAGGTCGCGTGTTGGAAGTGCAAACTACCAAAGTGCTGTCCGATACTCCCGAATAATCTAACTACTTTCAAAGATATATCATGTTTAACTTCGTAGTTCTGTGACCCAACGTTAGAAGCTACGCAAAAAGGGCTGTGCCCACTCTTATTTTATGAACAAAATCCTTATTGCTCTTTTGAGTCTTTTCGCCTTCGTTTCTTGTGGCGACAATGAAGAAAAGCCCGTTCCTCACCCCGAAAAGGCGCAACCCCAACTTGCCCTCTCCTATCAAGGCAAAGTATATCCCAGCGGTAGCACCATCGTGATTGCGGCCACCGAGCGTGTTTTCGACTATGCACCTGGTGAAATGGAGGTGAAAGCTGGTGATGATCACCCAGATTTCACTTCTCCCTCTCCCGTTATTGTGCTCAATACAGCCGGAGATAAGAAAGCCGAAGCCACAAAACTTCCGCTCAACTACACCGCTACGGTGACAACCACCGATTTCGAGCGTTTCACTTGGTGTGGTGTGACTCCCGAATGTGCGCCAATGAGCAAGGCTACTGAGACTCGTCAAGGCACTTTGACCGTGGAGCGTCCCCAAACTTCCCTTTTGCTTGAGTGTGCCTTTGCACCAAAGCAATATACTACGGTGACTACCACTTTGCAACTCCAAGCGGCTGGTGAAAAAGCCCCTGCCACCTACACCCTTCGCTATACTTACGCCAAGAAATAAAGGAGGTTTCTTCTCGACACTTGGTCAGTAACCAATGAAAAAATCGCCCTACTACCGCAGATAGTAGGGCGATTTTTGGGTCTAGTGTGAAAGTTGTGGGAAATGGCTAGTAGAGATGACAGAATTACCAGCCAGAAGGGTACTGTTCCTCACCAAAATACCTAGATATAGTGATTGTGGAAAACTCCAGAAAGTCGTAATTTTGCACTGCATAACAAGAATGTTCTTTTGCGATATATCCATACGCAAAACATTTCCCCGCATTTTCCGTAAAAAACAATGGCAAGAACGGTTTGTACGCATTGATTGCGGATAAACCGCCACGCATCTATGACACCCTTTTCTCATAAGTTTTCCTTTTGGCTATGGATGGGCAGCGCGCTACCTTTGACGAGTGCTGCTCATGCTGCGTTTGTGCCTATGCCAAATCAGCCCAGTGACACCACGCGCACTGCATCAACTGCTGCACAAGACTCGACACTCACCAGTGAGCGTGAGCAGAAAGTGTCGGAAGTAGTGGTGAGTGCAGGGCAAATGCTCGGAAGTAAGTTTGAAGCTCGCAACCGCACAGGTTCGGCCTACTATATTTCTCCCCAAGAAATCCAACGAATGGGCTACACCGACATCAACCGCTTGCTCAAAAGTGTGCCCGGTGTCAATGTCTATGAAGAAGACGGCTATGGTTTGCGCCCCAACATCAGTTTGCGTGGTACGAAAGCAGAGCGTAGTGAGCGTATTTCTCTCATGGAAGACGGCATCCCCATTGCGCCTGCTCCCTATGCTTCGCCCGCGGCTTACTATTTCCCCAACGTGGCGCGCATGTATGCCATCGAAGTCTTGAAGGGAAGTAGCCAAGTGCAGTATGGTCCGTTCACCACTGGTGGCGCCATCAACTTAGTGTCTACCCCCATCCCTAAGAAATTTACGGCACGTCTCAATGCCTCTTTCGGTAGCTTTGCCACCGGTAAGGCTTATGCTCTCGTGGGCAATGGCGGAAAATATGGCGGTTGGCTCGTAGAATATCTTCACTATCGCAGCAATGGTTTTCGCCATGCCCAAGGTCATGAAGAAATGGGCTTCCGCCGCCACGACCTCAATACGAAATTTCTCGTGCAAACCGCCAATGAAGATGGCATCAACCACAGATTGACCCTCAAATTTGGTTATGCGCAGGAGCATTCCGACGAAACTTATCTCGGGCTCACCGAAGCCGACTTTGCGCGCACGCCCTATCTGCGCTATCCTGCTGCACAGCGCGACGATCTCACCACACGACATCAGCAGTGGGCAGCCACTTATGTGCTCGATGGGGGCTATCGTTGGAAGGTGACGACGCAACTCTATTACAATCGCTTCTTCAGAAATTGGTACAAACTCAACGATGTCCGCACGGGAGTGTGGTCGGGTCAGAAGCACAGCATCGGAGATGTTTTGGTCGATCCTGACCTTTTGAGCGAAGCCTTTGACTTGGTGCGAGGTGAGAAATCCTATGATGGCGAAGCTTTGATGCTCCGTGCCAACCATCGCTTGTATCATTCGCGCGGTGCTCAGGCCAAGGGCGAATGGAAAATGCCTTTGTGGGACGGTGTCCTTTCTGGAGAAATAGGCATCCGCTACCATGAAGATGACGAAGACCGCTTCCAACAAGATGACGGCTATCGCATGGTCAATCAGCGCATGTCGCTCTTTTTGCCTGGACTTCCTGGCAGTCAAGCCAATGCCATCACCTCTGCCCACGCTTGGTCGGGCTATTCCCTCTTGAAATGGGTGAAGGGCGTGCTTACTCTCACGGCAGGTGCGCGCTACGAAGCTGTATCTTTGTTGAAGAAAAACTATACGAAGGCGGATCCTCGTCGCAGCGGCAAGGTGCGCCAAGAAACTCCCAACAGCGCGCATGCGTGGTTGCCTGGTGTAGGTCTGAATATCAAGCTCCTTCCCACGCTCTCTTTCATCGGAGGTGCGCACCGCGGTTTTGCCCCTCCAGGAGCCGTGTGGCAACAAGAAGCCGAGCACAGCACCAACCTTGAGAGTGGTCTGCGCTGGACTACGCAGCTATGCAAGGTAGAAGCCATCGGATTCTACAACCGCTACGACCACATGCTCGGTAGCGACCTCTTGGCAGCTGGTGGACAAGGCACATTGGAACAGTTCAACGTGGGCAAAGCCACCGTGGGTGGTTTGGAATTTATGGCGCAAGCGCAACCTCGATGGGGAAAAGCACAATTCCCGCTCCAACTCTCCTACACCTTCACCCACACTCGCATGGACAATGAGTTTTCCAGCGGAGCTTGGGGCTATGTTCACGCAGGTGATGAGATTCCTTACATCTTCCGCCACGCTGCCAACGCCAATTTCGGCATCCAGCTCCCAAGCTGGGAACTTAACTTCGGCATACGCTACAACGGAGATATGCGTACTACGCCCGGACAAGGGAAGATTGCCCAGCGCGAACGCATCCCAGCCCACTACATCGTAGATGCTTCAGCGAAATATCGCGTGAGTCGCCAAGTCATGCTCAGTCTCAATGGCATCAACCTCCTCAATGCCCACTATCTCGCTTCGCGTCATCCATCAGGACTTCGCGTAGGACACCCCTTAGGTGTGTATTTTGGAGTCGATGTTAGGCTTTAGGTAGCGTCTCGCTTGGGAGGAAGCCCCTTCAAAACATGGAGGTAGCACCCTGCAAGACATGGTTCTGCACAGCTTAACTCCAATTTCTCCCTCTCCACTTCACACTTCCACTTTCTCACTCCATAACGACTAATGTCAAACGTCATTTCTTCTCGCTTACTTTTCAGTGCCATTGTTTCCGTCGCCGCCTTGTCAGCGCAAGCCCAAGCGGACCATACGCTCTCGGGCATAGTGCGCGATGCCGATGGAGTGGCATTGCAAGGTGCACACCTCCAAGTGGTAGGTACGAAATTCCGCGCGCTCACCGATGCCGACGGGCGCTTTCATCTCCGTCTGGGCAAGATGAGCGGAAAAGTCACGCTCCTCGTGTCGCATTTGGGCATGCAAACTCAGCGTATCACGCTCAATGGCGAACAAACACGCGACATTGTGCTCAAACCCGACAATCGAAGTTTGGATGAAGTTGTAGTGACGGGCTATCAGAAAGTGCGCAATCGCATCTACACTGGCGCAGCTTCTGCCGTGAAGATGCAAGACATCCGTCTAGAAGGCGTGGCAGATGTGAGCAAGATGCTCGAAGGTCGCGTGGCAGGTCTGAATCTTCAAACCATCAGTGGCACATTTGGCGCAGCCCCTCGCATCAACATCCGCGGTGGTGCGTCCATCTTGGGCAATGTTCAGCCTTTGTGGGTCATCGATGGCGCCGTCTACGAAGATTTGGTGCATCTCTCGCTCGATCAGTTGGCTTCGGGCGATGCCGTCACCCTTATTGGTTCAGCGATAGCCGGACTCAATCCAGCCGACATCCAAGACATTCAGGTGCTCAAAGACGCTTCTGCCACCTCTGTCTATGGTGCGCGCGCTTTGAATGGCGTTATCGTTGTGACCACTAAGCAAGGGCAGCGCGAAACACCGCTCAAAGTGAATTATAGCACGGAAAACAGTGTGCGCTTGCGTCCGAATTACGGACAATACGACTTGCTCAATTCGCAAGAAACCATGGCGCTCTACCAAGAGATGGAAGAGAAAGGCTATTTCGACGCCAATTCTTCTCGCTATGGTCGCAGAAGCGGCATCTTTGGTCAATGGTATGATGTCGTGGGCACCTACGATTTGGCGAGAGGGAGCTTCTTGCAACCCAATACCCCCGAAGCGCGTGTCGCCTTTCTCCAACGTGGCGAAATGGCGAATACCGATTGGTTCCGCCAACTCTTCACTTTGTCGCCCACCACACAGCACAGCATCTCACTTTCTGGTGGGGGCAAGAACACAGCAACTTATGTTTCTGTGGGATTCTACCACGATGGCGGATGGACACTCCCCGAAAAGGTGAATCGCCTCACCGCGCATCTCAAAAACACCTTCTACATTTCACCCAAACTCACCGCAACACTCACTGCACAAGGAAGTTTGCGTGGACAATCTGCGCCCGGCACTTTGCCCCAGCGCAAGAACCATGCACAAGGGGTGTTTGAACGAGACTTCGACATCAATCCTTTCTCTTACGCCCTCGGTACGAGCCGCACCCTTTCGCCCTACAATCCCGATGGAACGCTGTCGTTCTATCGCAACAACTGGGCACCCTTCAACATCCTCCACGAATATGCCAACAATAAGATGGACATAGATGTGGTGGACTTCAAATTGCAGGCGGAAGCGGACTACAAATTGCGCGAAGATTTGTCGGTGAAAGCCCTTGTTTCTGCACGACAAGCCCACACTTCCACTTCACATCGCGTGGCATCTCAAAGCAATCTCTTGGCAGCGATGCGCGCCAACGAAACGCCCGAGGTGGCGCGTGAGAATATCTATTTGGTGCGCGACAAAGACCATCCCGAATTGTTGCCTCAAGTGGGCGTTCCCCAAGGTGGATTGCTCAATCAAAACGAAGCAGCCCTCCACAGTTGGTTGGCGCGCATCGCCGTGGACTATGAAAAAACTTTTGGACAGCACGACGTGAAAGGCTTTGCCTTTGCCGAAGCTCGCCATGCTCTCCGTACATCCACGCCTTTCAGCGGCTACGGCATCCAATATGATCGCGGCAATCAAGTGTATCACACACCCTTGATGTTCCAAAAACTGGCAGATGAAGGCGAGAGTTACTTTAGTCTTCGCGAACAAATCGACCGCGGAGTCACCTTCTCCCTCAACGGAACGTATGGTTTTGCCGGAAAATATGTGGTGAATGGCGTGCTCAACTACGAGAGTGCTAATACTTCTGGGCAACGCAACGGCACTCTCTGGCTACCTACGTGGAACATTGGTGCGAAGTGGAATGTGGATCGTGAAGAATTCCTTCGCGCTTATCCCACCATTTCGAAACTTGCTCTGCGCTTGAGCTACGGACTCACGGCAAAGATGAACGAAGCCGCCGTGAATGCTTCGGCTGTTTATCGCAATGCGCTCACCCCACGTCAGCATTTAGCAGACAGAGAAAACCAACTCGGCATCCTCCACTTGGAGAATCGCGACCTCACTTGGGAAAAGATGGTGGAGTGGAACGCAGGTCTTGAGCTCGGTCTTTGGGATAATCGCATCAGTGCCACGCTCGATTTCTATGCGCGCAACAGTTATGACCTCATCGACCTCGTGGCTACGTCGGGCGTAGGCGGACAATACTACAAGTATGCCAACTTTGGCGATATGCGCACGCAGGGTGTGGAACTAGGATTGCACACCATCAATGTGAAGACCTCCGATTTCAAGTGGAGCACCAGTCTCACGTTTAGTGCCATGCACCAAGAAGTTACTCGTTTGCTCAATGCTCCCACCGCTTTCGACATGGTGGCTGGACGCGGACGCGGCAACATTGTGGGCTTCCCTCGCGGTTCGCTTTTCTCCTTCAACTATGATGGACTAGACATCAACGGATTGCCTACGTTCCATTTTGGACGTTATCCCACCAACTCGGGCGAATACTCCCACATTGCAGGAGCAGATTTCTCCGACACGCAATATAATAAGACTTATCTGCGCTATCATGGTCCCATCGAACCGCAAATCACTGGCGGACTTTCCAATACTCTCTCGTGGAAGCAGTGGGAACTCTCTGTGTTCTTCACCATGCAGGCTGGCAATAAGATTCGTTTGAATCCCACCTTCGACCCTTCGTTTGCCGATCTCAACGTTTTCTCCACGCGCTATCGTGATCGTTGGTTGAATCCTAGTGATGAACTGCGTACTGATGTGCCTGTTCTTCCCTCGCAAGCCTTGATTGAACAAGTGGGACGCGAAAACATAGAGCGTGCTTACAACACTTACAACTATTCGCAGGAGATGGTGGCAGATGGTTCCTTCGTTCGTCTGAAAAACGTGGCTTTGGCTTATCGTCTTTCAGAAAGCGTGGCTAAGAAACTCTCTCTCTCTTCAGCAGCCGTGCGCTTGAATGTCACCAATCCTTTGTTGATTTATGCCGACCCTCGTTTGCACGGTCAAGATCCTGAGTATTATCGCTCTGGTGGTGTGGCATTGCCCACGCCGCGCCAGGTGACCCTCTCGCTCTCTCTAGGTTTCTAAAGCCAGATTATTGCGTGAGAAGCTAGTCCCCCTAGGCTCGAATTTCAAGGGTTTCCGAAGGGGCTACACAAAATCTCCGAGATTTCTCAGAAAATCTCCAACGTTTTTCCAAAAAACTCCAACGTTTTTCCAAAAATGTCCGACATTTTTTCCAAACTCTCCCACGTTTTCCAACGAAGCTCTCTTTGGCTCTGTGCGCTGTGGCTCATTGCCGGTGTGAGTTGTGGAGACTTTTTGAGCGAACAGCCCGATAGCGACCTCAATGTGCGCATCGACAATGAAGAAAAGATTGCAGAATTGCTCACTGCTGCCTATCCACAGGCCAGTTATTTTGCATTCCTCGAAGCCCGTACGGACAATGTGGGGCTGCGCACCAATGGTGTGCACACGCGCCTCAATGAAGCCATGTATTTTTGGGAAGATGATCAGCAAGACGACCTTGACACTCCGCTCAACTACTGGAAATCGTGCTACAAAGGTATAGCGCAAGCCAATAAAGCACTGGAGTTGCTGGCGAACTATCCCAAAACTCCTCGCGTGAAAGCCTTGTATGGCGAAGCCTTCTTGTTGCGCGCCTATCTCCACTTCATGTTGGTCAACATTTGGGCAGAACCCTATCGTGAAAATTCCGATGCTCCTGGCATTCCTTATGTGGAGCGTCCAGAGAAGCACGCCATTGTAGATTATCAACGCGGCACAGTGGCGGAGGTCTACCAAAAGATTGAGAAGGATCTCCAGCGCGGCATCACACTGGTCGACGATCATTACTACAAACATCCCAAATTTCATTTCACCAAGCGCGCCGCCTACGCTTTTGCTTCGAGATTTTATCTCCACAAAGGGGACTGGGCGCAAGTCATCGCCTACGCTGACTATGTTTTAGGTGGTGATGCCAAGAGCCATCTTCGCAGTTGGCAACGATATGCAGAGACCCTAGAGTTCAATCATCCAGGACTTTATCGCAGTTATTCAGCCACAGAAGAGCCTGCCAATCTCTTGCTCACTACTACAGAGTCGAGATATGCCCGCCAACAACCCACCGACCGCTACGGAGCCACCTACACCACGATGAACGAAGTCTTTGCGCGTGCTGGCATCGAAGGCGGAGGCGACTATGCACGCATGGACATGGTGAGCACTTATCTCTTTTCTTCCTCACCCTCTCCCGTGAAGGATGGGGTGTATCAAGCCAAATTCGACGAACTCTCCAGTGTGGAAAGCACGGGCAGCAAACCGCGCGGCATCTATGTCACCAATGTGTTGCTCACCACTGACGAGGTGTTGCTCAATCGCATGGAAGCCTTGGCGATGATGCAGCGTTATTCTGCTGCGATTGACGACATGATGGACTATTGGCAAGGGAAGTTTGGTTTCATGCCCTCTGTGGAGCGCGCTGTGTTCACCAACACAAGCCGAAAACACTACAACGAGATTCGTCCAAGTTATGGACTTACGCTCAAACAACTGGCTATGGTACGCACAATTCTTGGCTTGCGTCGCCAAGAGTTTTTCCAAGAAGGCCTGCGATGGTTGGACATTCGCCGCTTCCATCTCGCGCTCAAACGCAGCGACAAGAGCAGTTATTATCACCCTCTTGAGAAGGAAGATCCTCGCAAGATGTTGCAAATCCCCATTCAAGCGCAAGAACGCGGACTCGCTCCCAATCCGCGCGAACGCAATGAAGTATTCCAATGATGACGATGCCTATGTTTTTTTCTAATAGTTCTGTTTTGCGCCATAAACTTTGCGCTCTTGCTCTCCTCGTGTTGGGCATTTCCGCCTTCAGCAGTTGTGGGGAAGATGCCCTTTCTTCCACAAGTGTGGTGGCTACGCGTCAAAGTGCTGTGCCAGCAACGGAACTCGATCGCTGGATTCGTGACAGCATCACCTTGCCCTACGGCATAGAGGTGGTGTATCGCCAAGAAAATCATGGCGGTGCAGCAACCGACTATCTTTATCCTCCACGCACGGAGCAGGTGAAACCTGTGTTGCGCGCCTTCCGCACCTTGTGTTTAGAGAGTTTCGCCTTTGCCGATCAAGACCGTTCCAACTTTCTTCTCGGTCGTGCGCCATTGCGCTTGGTGCTTTATGGAGGAGCCTATGCCGATGCTCATGGTATGGTGCGGTTGTCTTTGCCACAAGCTCCCACCACGATGATGCTCACGCATTGCAATGCCTTTTCTGCAGACGACCCTAACAAGGTTTATCTGTTGGCACGCATGGGATTTCACCAACTCTCTCGCCGTCTCCTGGCACAACTTCCTTATGACCGAGTGGCGTTCTCCGCCATCTCTGGCGATCGCTACACGGGAAGCACGGCTTCGTTGGTGGCTCCTTGGCAAGCTGGTCGCACCATCGATCAACAGTTTGGCATTGACAGTTGGGCGAACAAGCGCGGTTTTCTCACAATTCATGGTATGGTCTCAGCAGAAGAAGACATGGCAGAAATGATCAGTGCCACGGTTTGTGCCACTCCCTTGCAGGTACAACAGGCTTTGACAGAAGCAGCTACGCCCGACACGGATGCCGACCCTGAAGTGCAGGCACGTTACACGGAAGAAGCTAAAGTAGCAGCTCAGCAGTTGAGCCGCAAACAAGCCTTTGTGACGGACTATTTGCAGAAAGTGTGGCGCGTAGACTTCCGCCGTTGGCAAATCACCACCGCACGCAAGCTCCGCAGCTATCGTGGATAGTGGATTTTTCTCAGCAACTCCTATATTATATAATGCGTAAGTATCTCTTCCTACTGTTGCTTTGCCTCGGCACACTTGCCGCTTGCAATAGTGATGATTCTGTTTTTAAGATCTCTCCCACAGCGCGTGCGCAAGAATCCGTAGATGCTCTGAAACAACGGCTCGTCAGTGCGCCTTATGGGTGGAGAGTTCTCTATTTCTCACGCACCGATTCACTGCTCTACACCCAACCCGACCAAGATATTCCGCAGTCGCTCCTCCGAGGAAGCTACGGATATGGCGGACACTGTTTCACCATGCGTTTTACGGCAGACAATAAGGTGGAGATGCGTGCAGACTACTCCGAAAACACCGCCAAAACTCCCGAGGTGAGTGAATTTTCTATCAACAGAAATAGCTTTACCCAGTTGAGTTTTGTGACTTATTCCTATTTGCACCGACTAGTCAATGAGCGTTTTGAAGGAAGTTCCGACTGGCTCTTCATGGGCACCGACCCTGATGGTGCCTTGATGTTTCGCACGGCACAGCATTTGCGCCCAGCGCGCGAATACATTCGCATGGTTCCCCTCCAATCTCCTGAGGGCATGGCAGAGGTTATCCAAAAGTCGGTGGAGAACCGTCAGTGGTTTGAAGGGATGCTCAACCCTCAGTTGCGCATTCATCGCGGAGGGCGTACCTACTTCCAGAGTGATTACTTCGTGAAACGTCCAGTGGAAACCAACGCATCTCTGTTGCGCGAAATCAAAGATAAGCGATATTATCTCTTTGTCTTTGTCAAACAGCGCAATCCCATCCCCGATTATCCTCCAAAATCCATCACAGGTTTGGGCTCAGGCTACGTAGGTACGGAGCAAGGATTGACTTTCCGTGCTGGTTTGCGCTATGACAAGAAGATACAGTTCTATGATTTTGTGCGCAATGGCAACAAGTTTGAAGCAGAACTTGTGGAAGTGTATGACACTTTGTTGCGTAGCACACGCTATGTGAGCCGACATTTGCACCCTGAAGGTCGAATCACCGGATTGAAAGCCGAGATTTGGGATGCGAAATAACGAGCATTTGCTTAGCATTTACCTACGATTTGCATCAAAAAAGAGGAGCTTTCCTTCTCTAGATTCTATAAATCGAGCCACACTTGTTGTGGCGAGCGAAAAAGGGTCTGTGACCCTCTCTAAATTCTATAAATCGAGCCTCGCTTGTCGTGGCGAGCAAAAAAGGGTCTGCGACCCTCTAACGTCTAATGTCTAACATCCTATATCCCCTGTTGCTCCTTAGCGCGCTATTCCTCGGCAGTTGTCAGAAAGCAGAACTTGATGCGCCTCTGGAAGACTACGATCGACTCTTTCCTTTCAAAGGAGCAGAGCGACCACGGATTTCTTATGAAGACCAAAATCTTCGTTTGGGCGATCCCGATGCGCCCATCAGTGCTTTTGTCTATCCTGGCGTAAAGATTGAGGAAGATGTGCGTACTTATCGTGTAACCTTGACTTGTAGCTATAAAGAAACTACTTTCGGCGGCACGCTAGTGGGCAAAGATGAGGTGAACAGTCGCTATGTGGTGCGCTATGTTGGAGCAGACCAGCAGTTGCACACCATTGCCACCTCAGTACGTGACACTACGGCTGAGACACATCTGACCAATGGTCGTGAACACCGTGTGACTTTCTTGGCAAAGTCGGGCCATCCAATGTATTTGTTGGTCAATGGTGTCGGTCCTTTCGGATCTTCCATTAAAGCCAGTATCTCTGCCGTTTCTGAAGATGGCTTCACCATCGTGCGTCCTTTGGAGGTGCAGGAACACCAGAACGATGAGGGTATAGCAAAAATCAAGCATCCTTTCTGCGGCTACATCGTTTTGCCTTAAACCCCACTATCTACCCTCTAACGTCTAATCTCTAACGTCTAGTCTCTAATGTCTAACGTCTATTCTCTTCTTCCTTTTCTACTTCTTGGCGTCTTTTCGCTGCAAAGTTGTGATACGACTTCCGACGAAGTGGTAGAGACGTCCTATATCTATCCGCCTGTGCCCGATCCCACTTATAGTTTTAAGAGAAATGGGACAAGTAGCGTGGACATTCTCGAGTGCCAGTTGGTTAAACAACCACTCGACTACGTTTATTCGAGTTTTTTGGTGGAAGCCAACCTCATGTACCCTGCCAACATGACGCGTATGAAGGGCTATTTTAACGAGGGAGAATTTGGATGGTCGCCTAGAAACATCCTTTGTCGTTCGGCACTTCATGCAGCAGATAGCGTGCGAGTCTTGAGTGATGTGGAGCAAATCTTCACGACCACAGGAAAACTCAGTGGACTTGGCACAACAAGTCCAAGCACCACGCGCAATCAACGTGCAGAGAAGGGCAAAGGTGGCTTTGTTGGTTATCATATTGGTGATGTCAATCTGTGCTTTGCCGATGACCGTGGTGTCGTAGTGGCAGAAATGTTTCAAGAACTCGTGCGTGGTGCAGCTTTTCTCGACCAAATCCTCAATGTGCACTTGGATGAGGCGGTGCTACTCAATGAACAACTTCGCAATGATCACGAAAATGGCAAACTCCTCCCTGGTCGCAACTACACAGCGCTCGAGCATCATTGGGACTTAGCTTGGGGATACTATCAGTATTGGTTGCCCTTGGTGGAAAACTCCGAGATTTCAGCCCTAAAGAAGAGTCGCATCACGCTGTATCGTGCCTTTGCCCTAGGTCGTCAAGCCTTGACAGAATATCGATATACCGATGCACTGGAGCAAATGCGCATCGTGCGGTCTGAACTTTCCAAGGTGGCAGCTGCCAATGCTCTACATTTGCTCACGGGGTCACGCACTTTGAGCAATCTGCAAGAAGAACCTGCTCACGCTTTGCCATTCTTAGGACAAGCACTTGGCGCCATCTATGCTTTGCAGTTCACCCGTAATGCCGAGGGAAAGCCCTATTTCACTTATGATGAAGTGAAAGCCCTCATTGCCACTCTCACTGCCGAGGGAGGGATGTGGGAGCGCGAACGACTGCTTGGCACAACAGCACAAGAAGGTGTGCTCTTTCAAGTGGCAAAACAGATTAAGGAACGATATGGCTTGAAGTAAGTGCCTGTCCACTCTCCGGCAATACGGTAGGGGGCAGGCTAGTGTCCTGCAATTTTCGCTCACATATCTCCTCTCTTGCCCATATATACATTTATAAAATCTCACGTCTTTTCTGATATGACGCAACGATTATATTCTCTTTTAGTACTGATCCTTTGCGGATTTTCCCTACAAACCTTTGCACAGTTGGGACAAAACATTCTGCCCAATGGTGGTTTTGAAGCTTACGGAACCACCCCCATCAATGTGGCTTCCACTCGTGCTACAACCACAGCGGGTGAAGTGACAAAAGACAACGAAGATGCCGATGATGACTCGGAAGAGGAGAATCCTCCTGCAGATTTTGACCCTTATCTCAAACCACAATTCTGGTACATCAATGCTTCACTTTTCCCCAAACGCACGAAAGATGCGCATAGCGGTGAGTATGCTATGACGTTTTATCCGAATGGTGGATCTTTTTATACGCGAGATGCAGATTTCAATCCCTACCATCTTCGTGTAAAAGGAGGAGCCACCTATCGTTTGACCTACTGGTATAAGGGACAAAAGATGAAAAACAATGTGGTTACCACTATAGATTGGTTGCGTGGTGGCGCAAAACTGAAGAAAGATGAGCGTAAGGCGGCTGCCGATCTTGCTACGAATATCTCTGAAACTTGGCAAAAGAGAGAACTCGTGTTTGAGGCACCTCGCCAAGCAGACCATGCCGGTGTGGGATTTTACCTAGAGTATGACGGTGAAGCCCAAACAGCCGGTGGGTTTATCCAAATGGACGACATCAGTCTTGTGATGATTGCCGAGCCTACTGCGAATAACAACCTGTTGCCTCCCACCGATCTCAAAGCAAAAGCCCAGCAGCGCGAAATCCTTTTGTCGTGGTTGCCTGTGGAACAACCAAAAGCGCAATATGAAGTGCGTGTGAATGGTGAAGTAAAGACTACCACCAGTGAACACCAATACTTATTGACGCATTTGCTGCCCAACACCAACTATGTCATCACCATTGCTACTCGAGTGGGAGGGGAACTTTCTGAGAAAACAGTGCAACTCGCGGTGAAAACCCAGCAATTCGACCGCGGAGTCAATGATGACACTCGCATCCCCCAGCTCTACACCATCCGCGAGAATGGCACTTGCCCTCGTCGTCTGCCCCTCTATTGGCGCGATTTGGCAGAAAATGCAGCAAAAATCACTTACGAGATTGACGACCAAGCTGTGCAACCCGATGGAGATTTCCTTGTTTTCCCCTCTGCAGGCGAACATGTGCTGCGTGTTGTGGTGGTAGAATCACCCGAACGTGAGTGGACACTGGAATATGTGGTGCAAGTGGACTAATAATCCTCGATTTATTCTTTCATCCAATCAGAATTCTCATTTAGAAAATGCGATATTTTTCTCTTCCCTCTCGGCACTTGCTGTCGAAACTCTCCCTGCTTTGGGGCGCCATCTTCTGCTGCTTCTTGTTGTTTGTGGCTTGTGATGACACGAGTGTCCCCGTTTCGCCTATCCGCGTAGGAGCCACCGATGCCGACTCTTTGAGCGTTTCTCCACAAGCTACAAGAATCGTGTTGCTCAGTGGTGGTACGGGCAAATATGCAGCCTATGTGGCAGACGGTACTTTGGCAAAAGTCGCCATCAATGAAGACACGCTCCGTATCACAGGTCAACTCACAGGAAAGACAGTCGCCACCATTCATTCGGGCGATGAGATTCGTCGCATCACGCTCCACGTGGAGGATCGCGAAGTGAGCGTGAGCCATCAAGAAGTAAGGCTGTTTCCACGCGATGAAAGTCGGTTTATCAGCGTGAATGGCGGTGGAGAATTTGCCGACCTCGAAGTGTTAGACCCCGAAGGTGCGATTTCAACCAAGTGGAATGCAAAGACGAACATCTTGGAGATTGACGCTCGCTACGAAGGGGAGGCGCAAGTGAAAATAGTTCCCCCAACGGGCAAACCCACTTTGCTGAAAGTCGTGGTGCGCTGTGAGGGAGAAGCCAACCGCCCTGGTATCTACGGCACGACTTCTCGCAGCATCTTCCGCCAAATGAACACCCTCTCAGTGGTGCATCGCAAAGGAGTGGGTGTGTGGCTCAACAATAATGCACAAGTTTATGCGGCTCTGCGCTCGCTTCAGGTGACCCCTGCTATCGTCAATCCCAAAGTGGGAGAGCATCTCACGCTTAATTATACCATGCGCTATCCCGATGAGTTTCGCAATAGCGGACTCACCGAGGGACAGCATACGCTCATCGTGGAAGAAGTGCGCCAACGCTATGTGGTGCTCCGTGGAAAAGGGCACAAACTCGTCCTTCCTTTTGAAACTCGTTAGAGTTTTCATCGCTGGTGTTCCCTCATAGATGCTAATGAGCGTAACAACCACTTGAAAAAATCCTATATATCAACTTTTATTTATCACTAAACTATCAACTACATGCAAATTTCTACTCTTTTTCGTGGCTGTGCTTTGGCAGCCGTAGCTTTGGTGTCTGCTGCCACCTTCGCTCAGAAGTCAGTGACCACCACTAAGGTCGGTGAACTCTCTTCACTGATTCCTAGTGCTGATCGCTATAAGACTAAGAACCTCACCGTGGCAGGTCCTCTTAATGGCGAAGACCTCAAGCTTGTGCGTGAGATGTGTGGCCGCGACTACGAGGGTTATGAATCAGAAGGCGTGACTGCTACCCTCGATCTCTCAAAGGCACTCATCAAACAAGAAGCAGGTAAGAACTATTTCAATGAAAAAATTGGTTTCTACTCACGTTACTATGCTCCCAGTGCTGACAACGAAATCGGTGTGAAGCTCTTCTATCGCTGCGAGCCCCTCAAGAAAGTGATTCTTCCTGAGAATACCACTGTTATTTCTGGTAATGCTTTCCAAAGTTCTGGTCTTACAGAAGTGGTGATTCCCAACACGGTGAAGATCATCCGCCAATATGCGTTTGCAAATACAAACCTTAAAGAGGTGACTCTCCCTGCATCTTTGTCCGATCTCGAAAATAAGGTGTTTGACAACTGCGCGAATCTCACCACAGTGGTCTTCACAGGAACAACTCCTCCTAACAATGTCCCTGCTGAGTTGTTTAATAAGTGTCCCAAGCTCTCTAAGATTATCGTCCCTGCTGAGGCTTTAGAGGCTTATAAAGCTGCCTTTGAAGGTAAAATTAAGCCTGAAACAGCCATCGTGACTAGTGTGAAGACTGTGACGCTTTCAAACGATGTGAAGGAAGTGGCACGCTTTGACCTCCAAGGTCGCCGCCTTTCAGCTCCTACTAAGGGCGTGAATGTGGTGCGCTACTCCAACGGTACTACCGTGAAAGTACTCGTTCCCTAAGCATTTCTCTGCTGTTCGCTCATAGCGAGTGGCAGTAAACAAACAAAAAAACGCCATCTGGATTCAGAAGAGTCCAGATGGCGTTTACTTTTATGGGGAGGAATGTGACATGATGCTTGTCACATCTTGGGAGTTTGTGGAAATCGGCTTAGCCAATCACGCCACGCACGCGGTCGTCAAATGCGGAGAGGGCTGCTTTAGCACCTTCGCCGATGGCAACAACAATCTGCTTGTAAGGCACGTCTGTGCAGTCACCAGCACCATATACGCCAGGCACTGAAGTGCGGCAGGTGCGATCCACTTGGATTTCACGACGAGGAGAGAGTTCGAGTTCTTCTGCAAAGGCTTGTGTGTTGGGAGCAAGACCAATTTGCACGAAGATACCATCGAGTTCGATTTCACGTTCTTCCTCAGTAGTGCGATCTTTCACGCGGATACCTGTTACTTTCTGACCATCGCCGAGCACAGCAGTGGTTTGAGACATCGTGAAAATCTCCACGTTCTCTGTGGCGCGCGCTTTGTCTTGGAGCACATTGTCAGCAAGGAGTTTGTCAGCAAATTCCAACACAGTGACGTGGCTGCAAATGCCTGCCAAGTCGAGGGCAGCTTCGATGCCAGAGTTACCACCACCGATTACAGCAACGCGCTTGCCTTTGTAGAAAGGACCATCGCAGTGAGGGCAGAAGTGCACACCGCGACCGAGATAGTCGGCTTCGCCTTCCACACCCAGTTTGCGCCAACCAGCACCCGTGGCGATGATGACAGCAGGAGCAATGAACACTTCACCACCTTTTACGCTGATTTCTTTCGTGCTGTTTTGCAAGGATGCGCTTTCGATCTTGCGATTCTCAAAGACATCAATGGGGTATGCACCAATGTGCTTGCCGAGATTCGCAGCAAGTTCAGCACCCGTGGTCTGAGGCACAGAGATAAGATTCTCGATGCCTACAGTGTCTTTGACTTGTCCACCGATGCGTTCTGCTACGATGGCAACATTCAATCCCTTGCGCGCGGAATAAATGGCGGCAGCACTACCGGCAGGACCACCACCGACAACGAGCACATCGTAGTTGCGACGGATGGCTTCGAGATTAGCAGTCTCTGTGCCAAATTTTTCTTCGAGTTCGTCCAAGAGACCTGCCATTTCGCCACGACCGCCATGCACCAATTTGCCTTCGTGCATCACAGCTGGTACGCCTTGCAAGTGGAGGGCGTCAGCTTCAGCCTGGAAGAGTGCACCGTCCACAATTTCGTGGGTGAAGTTGTCGTGGAGCAAAGCCATGACATTGAGGGCTTGCACTACGTCTGGGCAGTTGGTGCAAGAGAGAGAAACGTAGGTGGTGAGATGAATAGGACCTTTGAGGGCTTTGATGCGACGGGCAATGGCTTCGTCGGGGAGCGTCTTTCCTTTGCCGTCAGCGTTGTACACCGCGAGGAGGAGAGAGGTGAATTCGTGTCCACCAGGGATGCAACGGAAAACGATGCCAGTGTCCTTTCCATCTTTGGCAAGCACCATGCGGAGGGCGCCGGGAGTTTCTACAACTTCGAGGGTGAGATGATCGGAGGTAGAAGCGAAATCGGTGAGAAATTGCTTAAACTCGTCATAGCTCTCGTGAGAAGAATCAGCTTCGAGACGAAGGGTATATTGAGATTCCAATGCGGCAAACACTTGTTTGACCTGCTGGAGAAGGCTTTGTTCGATCATAATATCTGGTGTGTAAGGTAGATGTGTAGGTGAAAATAGAAAAAGGGTGTGGCATCCAAAAAGTTCAAGCCCTGAACAATGCCACACCCATCAATGAAAACCTATTAACGTATGTATCTCTATATATTAGATTTTGCCTACAAGGTCGATGCTGGGTTTGAGAGTCTCAGCATCTTTCTTCCACTTCGCAGGGCAAACTTCGCCATCGTGGCTAGCCACGTAGAGCGCTGCTTCTACCTTGCGAACGAGTTCTTCTGCATTACGACCAATGCTGTTGTCTTGGATTTCAGCAACCTTGATCAAACCTTCGGGATTTACCAAGAAGGTACCACGGTATGCCAAACCATCTTCTTCGTTGAGAACACCAAAACCGCGAGAAATCACGCCAGTGTGGTCAGCGAGCATGGGATACTTTATCTTCTTGATGCTGTCAGAAGCGTCGTGCCAAGCCTTGTGGGTGAAGTGAGTGTCAGTGCTTACTGAGTACACTTCAACGCCCAACTCTTGGAGCTTGCTGTATTGTTCAGCGAGGTCAACGAGCTCTGTGGGGCAAACGAAGGTAAAGTCTGCGGGATAGAAGAAGAAAATGTTCCACTTGCCAGCGAGGTCTGCGCTGCTAATGGTCTTAAACTCGCCATTGTGGAAGGCTTCTATCTTGAATTCGGGTGCTTGTGCGTTGATAATGGGTTGCATATTGTATTTGTTTTTGTTCGTTTTAATCGAGATTTCTTAGAGGCAGTCTCAGTGGTCGAGTGTTGATCTCGGACAACTGAGCTCATGCCTTAGAAATAGTTAGTTATGTCTGTGTTGGCTAATGGCCGATGTCGCTAAGTCGCTCCAAGAGGTCGGAGTGTTGCTTTTTGACAATGCAAAAGTACGGACTATAATTTAGCCAACAAACAGATGGGATTTATCGAGGTATAGAGAAAAACTATAGATGTATCGTAAGCATCTGTAGAAGAGTGATTTATCTGCGTTATAAGAACTATGCAGATTAGCCAACTTCTGAACCTGGGAGTACGTTTTTCTCTGGACAAATCACTGCAAGAGTGCCATCGGCATTGAGTGCTGAGAGAATCATACCCTCACTGGTGAGTCCATTTTTGAAGGTGCGAGGTGCGAGGTTGGCAATGAAGCAAACTTGTTTGCCCACCAATTCCTCGGGTTCGTAGTGTTGCGCGATACCAGAAACGATGACGCGATTTTCGAGTCCGTCTGCGATGTCGAAGCGGAGGAGCTTCTTCATCTTGGGCACGCGCTCGCACGAGGTGACAGTGCCGACACGGATGTCCAACTTTTCAAAGTCTTCAAAAGCAATCGTGGGTTTGATATCGTTGGCGCGATAATTATCTTGCTCATTTTGTTTTTTGATGGCAGCCAGTTTGTCGAGTTGCGCTTGGATGGTTTCGTCCTCGATTTTTTCAAAGAGCAATTCAGGCTTGGGGAGCACAGTGCCCGCAGCGAGCAAGTCGGTTTGTCCGAGTTGTTCCCAAGTGAGTTCGGGATTAGCGAGCATCTCGCGGAGTTTTGCAGAACTATTGGGGAGGAAAGGTTCGAAAGCAATGGCGAGGTTTGCCACAAGTTGCAACGACACGTAGAGAATCGTCTTCACGCGTTCGGGGTCAGTTTTGATGACCTTCCAAGGTTCGGCATCAGCAAGATATTTGTTGCCAATGCGCGCCAAGTTCATCGCCTCCTTTTGTGCATCGCGGAAGCGGAAAGTGTCGAGCAGACGCTCCACTTCAGCCTTCACACCGCGGAATTCTTCGATGGTAGCAAGGTCGCTCTCTGTGAGTTCACCGCAGCTAGGCACGACACCTTCGTAGTACTTCTGCGTGAGTTGGAGTGCACGGTTTACGAAGTTGCCATAGACCGCCACGAGTTCGTTGTTGTTGCGCGCTTGGAAATCTGCCCACGTGAAATTGTTGTCCTTGGTTTCAGGAGCATTTGCTGTGAGCACATAGCGCAACACGTCTTGTTTGCCAGGGAAATCTTGGAGATATTCGTGCAACCACACCGCCCAGTTGCGAGAGGTAGAAATCTTGTCGTCCTCCAAATTGAGAAATTCGTTGGAAGGCACGTTGTCGGGAAGGATGAATGAGCCTTCCGCCTTGAGCATAGCTGGAAAGACGATGCAGTGGAACACGATGTTGTCCTTGCCGATGAAGTGAAGGAGGCGAGTGTCTTCCGATTTCCACCATTTTTCCCAAGTGTCGGGGAGGAGTTCTTTGGTGTTGGAGATGTAGCCGATGGGGGCATCAAACCACACATAGAGCACTTTTCCTTCTGCACCTTCCACGGGAACGGGAATACCCCAATCGAGGTCGCGACTTACGGCACGAGGCTGCAAACCCATGTCGAGCCAACTTTTGCATTGTCCGCTCACGTTGGGACGCCATTCGGGATGACTCGCAATCCAAGGTCCGAGCCACTCTTGGTGTTTGTCGAGAGGGAGATACCAGTGTTTGGTCTTGCGCAAAACGGGTTTAGAACCAGAAACCTTTGATTCAGGGTTGATCAGCTCCGTGGGAGAGAGGTCTTTACCACACTTTTCGCACTGGTCGCCATAGGCATGAGGATTGTGGCAGTGAGGGCATTCGCCCGTGATGTAGCGGTCGGCGAGGAAGGTTTTCGCTTCTTCGTCGTAGTATTGCTCCGATTCGCGTTCCAAAAACTCACCCTTATCATAGAGCTTGCGGAAAAAGTCGGAAGCCACTTTCTTGTGGGTGTCGCTCGTGGTGCGTGAGTAGATGTCGAATGAGATGCCGAAGTCTTCAAAGGACTGTTTGATGAGTTGGTGATAGCGATCGACTACCTCCTGCACGGTGCAGCCTTCTTTGCGTGCACGGATGGTCACGGGCACACCATGTTCGTCAGAGCCACAGACGAAGAGGACTTCTTGCTTGCGCAAACGGAGATAGCGCACATAGATGTCGGAAGGAACGTAAACACCAGCCAAGTGACCGATGTGTACACCGCCGTTGGCATAGGGTAGGGCGGCAGTGACGAGAGTTCTATTGAAAGTCTTATTATTCATTGTCAAGGATATTTGCTACAAAGTTACGCATTTCTCAGGCAATAGGAATAGGATTGTCCCTAGAAATTAAGTAGGAACATTTATCTCTCAGCAGAGAGGGCGTGGGAAAGTCCGTTTTGGTCTCCTGAAAAGTGTGCTTTCTCGGAAATCCTATGAGTGGATAGGTGCGAAATGTAGTTAGTTGCAGGCGGAAAATATGTCCAACCTCCAATGGAAAAAAACAAGTCCCAAAGTCTTGTTGAGGATGGGACACTGAAGTAAAAAGGATTCTCCAACTATGATGTCGGAGAATCCTAAGATGAAGTCTGTGTGGCGCTTACTTGCGCACCAAACGAGGCTTGATAAACTCGGTGACGATGCCGCTAAATGAACCGCGGTCGGGCGTCTTCGTGTTGAAGCGTGCGAAAAGATAAGAAGCCCAGTTGCGGGTGTCGTCCAACTTTTCGTGCTGCTTGAACTCCAATTTTCCGTCTGCACCAATGCGCAGGTCGAGCAAGTCTCGTGTACCCATGATGTAGGTTTGCGACTTATCGTTGTAGCTGTCTACAGCAAGCATGCTCTGAACGTAGAGCGTAGCTCCCGTTTTGGGGTCTTTCTCTTCGCGCACAATCTTACCGTTGGACATCGTGAAGCCCTTGCCAGGAGTAAACTCAATCTCCCATTTGTAGATGTTGTTGATGATAAAATTAGCTCTCGTGGCAGAGATGGGCACGATTTCCACTTGGTGAGTAGTGTCGACCATGAGGCTGTCTTTCAAATGGAGTGAGTGTTGGGTGTACTTGCCCGCCACGTCAGAGAGAGAGGCTTGCACAAACACGATAGAATCTCTCAATCCCAGTGCTTCCGCCTTGATGTAGGCAGTGCGAGGACGATGCGTCTTATTGGCCGTAGCTTGCACCTTAAGTTGATTGCCCTCGTGCACCACTGTGAGCCAGTCGGCAGTAGAAGTGTAGGTTACATCTACATTAGAGGTCACGGCAATGTTGGTTTTGTAGGATTCATCACCACCATAGTAGGCAGCTTCTTGAGGAAGTCCGAAGTTCACGCCCTCTTGCATGATGTTGATGTTGGTAGAATCCCCTTGTTGATTTTTGAGCACCAACAGCGTGTTGCGAGAGAGCGGTGTGCTGTTGAAGGAAGTGCTGAGCTTGATGACCTTGTCTTCCGTGGTCACCTTGAGCCAGTCGTTAAGGGCATAAGCCTTAGCAGGCGATTTAGCCACAACGACTTGTTTTTCTCCTCCGAGCACAGGGAAGAAGGTCTCAGCTTTGAGCACCTCCACCGCAGGAGCAGGAGTGTCTAGATTCTCGTCTGAGGAGCATCCCACTGCGAGTCCGAGCAGGGCAAAGCACGAGAGGAAGAGCTTTATATGTTTCATGTCGAAGTTATGTATGGAGAGTAGTGGAGACTACTCATGTGGATGAAAGCGATGAGTGAGCGTCGCCAGCAGATTAGCGTTTGACGGGCGAAGCATCGCGGATATTAGCGATGAGGATGGGCACCACAGGATTACCCTTTTCGTCCAACATTGGTTCTTGTTGGTAGTTGATACCAATACCCATGAAGGCGTCAAGAGTGCCTTGTGTGGTTTGGTCATATTCCACATCAGCTTTGTTTTGTTCTGGATTCCACTTGAGTGTTACTCCGATTTCGGGTTCTTGCACCAGCGTTCCGGTCTTGACAATACCAGGGGTGAGGAGGATACCACCAGGATAAGTGCCGGATTTATCGGCGAGAATCTGTCCTCCGGGGAACTTAATCGTACCTACTGCGGGATCGTAAATCAAGTTGAGCGGACCATAAGTCTGACCATTGAAGGAGAGGTTGGCTTCGAACAAGTCGGGCTGGCGCTCGCTATACTTGAGGATGTGGAGCACTACAGGGTAACGACGAGTATTGACCGCTTTGCTCAAGCTGAAGGCGTTACAGTTGAGGCGCCAGTCGCCAATCCATTCATCGCGCTTGCGATAGCTCTTGGGGATGATCAAACCTAGGCTAAGTTCGCCATTGACGAAAGACTGTGTATCCTTTTGCCAAGTGAACGAAGAGTAGGTCTTGCCATTCAAGGTGATGGGGCGCAGGAGATCAATGCTGTTGGGAGCAAAAGTGAAAGGTGCGTCATAGGTGTAGTTGTCGACGGTGAACGACAGACGGTGAAGCAACGGATTGAGCGTAGCTTGTGTCAAAGTGTCTTTGCCCAGTTGGAGGGCGAAGAATTGAGTGGTGAGCTGCTCCTTGAGGTTGTAGATACTGGTGAGATAAGAAGTCCAATTCGTTTTCTCGGGCATACGGATGAGCTCCATGTCGTTCTTCCACTTCTTACCGCGCAAACGAATGGTGTCGTTGGAGGTAGAAAGCACCAAGAACTCGTAGTCACCCTCGATGCCGCGCGCACCGCTACCTTCCCAAACGCGAGCGAAGATGTGCATCGCTTCGTTGTAGCTGTCGAAAGACAGGACAACGCCCTGGTCTTTGGCGATAGAGTAAGGGGCAGTGGTGGTCTTATCTTGGTCGTAGTCGCTGACTACGGTGGCTTTGCCATTGTCAAACTTCATGAGCACGCTGTAGGCAGGACCACTGTAGCTTTGACCTGCATAGTAGCGCAGCAACCAACCATTGGGAGAAGATTCGAGAATTTGCTGAGTCTGCTGAGCGGCTGCCTCAAGGCGTTCGAGTGCGGGCTGCTCAAAGACCGTGGTGTTTTCGTGTAAGCACGATTGCCACGTGAGCGTAGCACAAAGCAAAAGCAGAGAAGAGAGATATTTTCGCATGTGGCAAATTAGTTGAGGTGGTTCAAATCGAGAGTTGGCACTTGGTGCGTGCGGCGCAACACGGCATCACGAAGTTGATCGAGATCGATGTTCCAAGAGTTTTTGAGATAACTGCGGAGGATTTCGAGTTTATTTTCGATGGTGGTGCGTCCTGCCTTGCCTGCCTTATTGAGCTTTTCTTCCCACTTCTGAGGAGTGGTGGTGATGTAATAAGACTGCAATTCAGCGATGTCTTCGCCTCCATTCTCCATGGAGTAAGGGCTGATGAAGCCAGCGCGCAACGCATCTATTTCATTTTTGCGAATCCATTCCGAGCCCAAATAGTCCGCCTTGCTGATTTGATCGTATGCCACAGGATAAGGCTTCTTTTGGTTGAGAATGTGGGTAAACTCGTGGTGAATGGTGTGGAAGTAGTATTCGGTGAGTTGGTCTTGATCTGCCAAGATGGTTTGATCCAAGTCATTCACACGATAGACGCGCACGGTGTAACCACCTTCCGCACTTGCTGCAGTTTGCAGACCTTGTGCGTTGATACCTGGTGAACCGATGGCGATGATGGAGCGGGGAGCGTTGGCTTTGACAAAGTCTGCTCCTGCCACTTCTGCATAAGCATCGAGCCAGAGATATTTGAAGATGATGGCGAGCTTCGTAGCTTTGGCGCTATCGGCAGGAGTCACGTTGTAGTTGGTCTCCGTGTCGATATCGCGCAATCGATAAGTATATTCGATGTTATAGGGATTGGCGTAGTTTTGCACCAACCACTTGTCGAAAGCATTGCGCTCTACTGCGGTGTTGGGGAAGATGGACTTCCCTTTGGGAGTGTCATCGGAACAAGCTGCCACGGTGTAACTGCCACCAATGAGTACTGCCACCAATAGACTACTGTAAATATAGGAGAGTTTCATGTGGATGTCGTTGAAGGGTGAATAGATCAGCGTGGATTAGCTTGCAAACCAGCGGTGATGACGTCTTGTGGCAACTGAATTGCCTGGCGTGGATCGTTGAGCTTCATGCTGTCGGTCACTTCGATGACGCGATTTTCAATACTCACGCGGCGGCGATAGATAGTCATGCCATAGCGCTTCACGTCTTGCATGCGGAGACCTTCGTGGATGGTGATCAAACGACGGAGGTGGAGGATGCACTGCAAGAGAGGTTCTTGCGTTGTGGCTTCGATGGTGAAATCCGTGTGTAGCTGCTTCTTCACGGTAGGTTGTGAAGGAGTGTAGTAGCGCAAAGCATTGTAGAAAGACTGGATGCCGCTGAGGGTGAGGGTGCGAGTGGCTTCGGTAGACTTCGCTTCGCTGCGGATGAACACCTTGAGCAAGGTGTTGAGGTCTGCCACGGCTGCATCATAGCGTCCCAACATGGCCTTAGCTTCTGCGCGAACGAGAAGGGTTTCGTCGGCATTGAAAGCTGAGAATTCTGCATAAGGCACACCGGTCTTAGCTTGTGGGTCGTATTGGTCGAGCTTCAAGGGAATTTTGCCCAAAGCCACTTTAGACACATTGCTTCCGCTAGTCACCATGTAGTTCAAGACAGTGCCACCTTCTCCCCAAGGACCTCTTGATTCGAGGGTCTCAGAAGAAGAGAGGAGTTTGCCATGAGCGTATTTGCTACCGATGCCTACAGGACGAGAAACATAGCCCCACATGCTCATGCCCGTGAGCAAAAGCAGGTTGGTGTTTTTGTTGCTCTTGATGTAGTCGTTGGGTTGCACTTGGTCGTTGGCACCCAACTTGCGCCATTGCTCCCAGTCGCGGAGCATACCTGTGGCATCAGCGCCCAACACTGCGTCAGCGTGAGCAATCGCCTTTTCATATTGGCGAGCATAGAGGTAGAAGCGCGCTGCAAAAGCGTTGGCAGCTGCAGGGGTGAAGTGGAATTTAGGTTGAGCGTAGTTGTTGTTGGCGATCAAAGCCAAACCTTCGGTCAAATCCTTCTCGATGTTGCTGTAGAGTTGTGCCAAGGTGCCACGTTGGTATTTCGTGCGAGGGTCATTCTCTACGGTGTAAGGATAAGGAAGTCCCAATTCCTTGTCTGCGGTGTTAGGGTTGTAAGCACGGCAGAACACATTGGCAAGTTGGAACATGGCATAAGCGCGGCAAATCTTAGCTTCGCCGAGTTGTCCTTCGTAAGCATCTTGGTTCGATTGCTTCTCGATGAACTCAATAGCGGCATTGGCAGTCGCAATAGCGGTGTAGCTCGCGTTCCATAGTTTTTGGGGCACATCGGGCACCCCAGTTTCAGTGATGTCTGCCCAAGCGTAGGCTTGGTCTTGGAAACGATCGAGTGACGACCATGTTTCGTGGACTTGCTCATCGGTATTGTCCGAATACATCTCGAGCAAGTAAGCAGGATAAGCATCGGGATAGGCTGAGGCCACGAGCTTGCTCACATCAGATGGAGTGCGCAACTCCATGCGATTGTCGGGATACTTGTTGAGGAAGTCGTTGCACGCAGTCATCAGACTGACTGCTGCAAGGAGAAATATGCTGAGTTTAATCTTCTTCATTGGAAGTAGCGATTATAGCTCTACTAAGTAGAAATTAGAGACCAACTTTGAGGGTGAGGGTGAACTGCTTGGGGAGCGGTGAAGATACGCCACCAGCATTGAAGAATTCAGGATCTTGTCCGTTGAGCTTCTTGTCGGCATAGAGCAAGAAGAGATTGGTAGCCTGGAGTTTCACCGAGATGTTGCGCACGGCTTTGCCCTTGAGCAGTTGTGCAGGGAGGTCATAGGTGAGTGACACTTCTTTAAGACGTACGAAATCGCCCTTTGCTATGCGAGCTGTGCTGTAGTTGTAAGCATTGTAGGCATAGCGCAACGTGGTGTGTGTGGTATACTGGCGATAGCTCAAGAAACCAGGCACGTTGGTCTGCTTTTCGTCACCGGTCTTCACCCAACGATTGAGGAAGGTGTGGGTCATGGACGCCAAGTCGTTGTAGCGAGCACGGAACTTAGGATCGAGACGCACGACATTGCCGAAAGAGTAGGTGAGGAAGAGGTTGAGGTGGAAATTCTTGTAAGAGAAAATATTGCCCAAAGATCCGGTGAACTTAGGATCGGTAGGACCTTCATACTTCAAGAAGTCCGTGTTGGTGCGCTCTTGGAAGTTGATATCGTCGGTGGTCACTTGTCCCTTTTCGTTGATCACCATGGGCACACCTTCGTCGTTGATGCCCACGAAGGGGATGCTGAAGAGTGCACGAGCAGGATAGCCACGCTTGGGGAAACCAGTACCACTCACGAGTGAAATCACATTACCACTGTTGAAGAGCTTGGTGATTTCGGTGTTCGTGTAAGAATAAACGAAGCTTGTGGTCCAAGAGAAATCCTTCTTTTTGATGTTGGTAGAAGAAATGCTGAGCTCCATACCATTCGAGCGCATTTCGGCTACGTTGGCAGCGCGTTCCACTTCTCCGCCAAGACCTTGGGTCACCATGATGCCCATTTCGTCGAAGTTGTTACGGGTGTAAACGTCGAAGGAGATGCCGATGCGGTTTTGCCACAGACCAGCGTCGAAACCAAAGTTAAACTCGTTCTTCTTTTCGTAAGTCAAAGTGGCGTTACCCACTTGTGAAATGCCGATGACGGGTTCTCTGTCTTCACCATAAATGCGGAAGGGGTTGCCAGCGCGGAACACGGTGGTAGAACTGCTGTAAGAAGGATCGGGAGGAGTACCCGTCAAGCTGTATGACGCACGGAGCGTGAGGCGAGAGAGGGGACGAAGGCGATAGAAGAAATCTTCTTCGTGGAGGTTCCAAGCACCAGAAAGGTTCCAAGTAGACATCCAGCGTGCGTTGCTGTTGCGGCCCATTTGGTTAGAACCTTCATAGCGATACGTACCGTTGAAGACGTAGCGACCACGGTAAGAGTAGCTCATGTTGGTGTAGAATGCCACTGAACGCCAGTTGGTGTTGAGGAGAGAATAGTAGCTCTTGCTGTCTTCGATGCCTTTCTTCAGGTATTGGTAGATGTAGAAGGGCACTTCACCAGAATTGTATTGCATACCCCAACCTTCAAATCCGCTGCGGGTGCGTTGGAGGTCGGTCAATTCAGCACCACCAAAGAGATTGACGGTGTGTTTTTGAGCAAAAGTGCGTGTGTAAGTAGCTGTTGTGCGGATGTCGTAGTTGCTCATGCGGTTTTCGTTCTTGTGATAAACACCACCGATGGGCAATACGGTCATAGGAAGATCGTAGGGATTGTCAGGATCACGATAGAGATAGCGGTTGCTATTGCGGATGATGGAGTTGGGCATCGCGCGATAGGTCAAGGCCTGGTTGGAGTTCTCCGTAATCTTGTGCTCTTGAGAGGTGGCTGCATATTTGAACGCACCGAGGGCAGCAAGTTCGAGACCCTTGATAGGCTTATACTTCAGTTCAAATTGGAACTTTGCATCGAGCACATTGAGGTCGATGTAGTTGTTGTCCAATTCATTGAAGATATTGAAAGGCGCATAGTTCGCCACATAGTAAGTGTGGGGATCGAGCACGCGCGAGGTGTTGAGGGCATAAGAGTAAGGGTTGATGTCGAAGTCACGTTTCACTTCACCATCCACCATGTCAACGTCTTGACCGAGTGTGCCAGGAGCGCGTTGCTTACGATAAGAAGCACCACCAATCACGTTGAACGAAAGGTTTTCGAGCAACTGTTGTGACACGTTAAAGTTCGCTGTGTAGCGATTCACCTCACTTTGTTTGTACCAACCTGGATCGAGCATGGCACTCATTGAGGCGTAGTAGTTTGACTTTTCCGTACCACCGCTCAAGCTCACAGAGTGATTTTGCATGATGGCATTGGAGAAGAGGTGCTTAAACCAGTTGGTGTTGCGAATTTCTGCCTGATGCAAATAAGCATCGCGTGCTTCTTTCGTGTTGGCAAGTGCAAATTGACCGGTCTTGGGGTTGAAAGTATTGATCAACTCATACATGTGACCATATACTCCGTAGTCGCTACCATTGAGCACTTCGGAGAAGTTGAGCCAACCGCGGTCGTGAATCTCGCGATAGATGCTCATTTGGTCTTGTGAGTTGAGAATGTCGAAGTTGCTATAAGAAGGGATGAGGCGTGTGGTAAATTCGCCCGTGTAGTTCACGTGCGATTGTCCTTGCTTACCCTTTTTGGTGGTCACTACAATGACACCCGACATGGCGCGTGCACCATAGATGGAGGTTGCGCTACCGTCTTTCAAGATTTGGAAACTCTCGATGTCATCGGCGTTGAGGCCTGCGATGGCAGAGCTGATCAAGGTTTCGGGGTTACCCGAAGCCAAGTTGTCGGCATCCACATTCGCCACATCTTCCATGATCACGCCATCGACCACCCAGAGGGGTTTAGAAGCACCAAAGATGGAGGTGGCACCGCGCACACGGATTTTGGGGGCAGCACCAAAAGTACCACTCACGTTTTGCACCGAAACACCAGCTGCGCGGCCTTCGAGTGAGCGACTCACATCTGCCACACCGCTCAATCGGGCTGCCGCTGCGTCCACTTTGTCTGCAGCACCCGTGAACATTCGGCGGTCGGTCTTGGTGAGACCTGTCACCACTACTTCACCCAAGGACTGAGCGTCTTTGAGGGTGATTTTCATGTCGGTTGCGCCTTTGAGCGTTTGCGACTGCATGCCAAGATAGCTTACGGTGACATTGAGATTTTTTCCCTTGATGGTAAGCGAGAACTTACCGTCTTCGTCAGTGGCAGTGAAGCTGCGTCCGCCATCGGCTGAGACACGCGCGCCAAAGAGGGGTTGGTTGTCTGATGCTGCGATGACAACACCCGAAACGGGTGTTTGTGCAAGCACAGCCCCTATGCAAAGGAACAGACCGAAGAGCATCAATGTGAGCCTTTTCTTCATAGAAAATGTGGGTAAATAACGAATTTGGCGCAGTGAGTTACTCCTCCGTGCTTTTAACAACTTGGAGGGAAATGGTGTCTCTCAATGTGCCGTTTGAATAAATATAAAATGTATTGCAGCCAAAGTTACCACTTTGTTTCGAGTTTTCTTGACTTAGAGGTAGTAAAAGATGTTGGTTTACCCAATAGAATCAGCGTTTTATAATTTGTTTCTCTAGGTTGCACTTTGCGCTTTGCAATATCGTGGGTGAGTGATTGCAGTTTTTTCTGTCTACTTTTCCTGTTCTTCGGAGAAAAGTTTGAATTTTAATGCAGCTTTGTGACAGTCTTTTTTGCTTTTTTCATTTTATGTGGACGATTGTCGGACATGACTTTGTTTATCTCCGTCGTCCAGAACTTGAATTTGGACGGTTATTATGCTCGGAGGGAAAAATCACTTGTTTGAGCTGTGTTAACAAGTCTATAATTGTGCCTTCTCGCGCGTACGCGCGTGCACGCGCCGTGTAAAATTATACTTTTTGCTTTCACAACCTTCACATTTTCCCTTTTAGCCCCCTGTGAATAAGTGATTTGAGACTATTCCGTTTAAAGTCTATTTGCATTTTTGCTGCGATGTGCCCAAAATGGGAAGAAAAACGTGGAAAATAGGATTGAAAGTTGCCATTTGCACTTTGTACTGCTAATTGCCCTTAAATGACTATTTACGCACTAGAGAGTGCGCTTTCGCGCTGTGTTTGGGAAAAACTCCGACGTTTTTGAGAGAATCTCCAACGTTTGTCCAAAAACGTTGGACTTTTTTCGAAAAATCTCCGATGTTTTATCCCATAAATCTTTGAAAATAAATGAGTAAATGGGCAATCGATCTGCGTGTGTGTGAAGGTTGTGAAAGCAAAAAGTGCAAAATTGCTGTAGGGTGCGCGCGCGCCTACGCGCGAGGAGCGGAGATTTTGACGATGTTTTCCAAGACGATGTGAGGGACATCAACATTTCGTAGTTTTTCCTCTCATGTGGCAAAGCAGATTAGCGTATCGGAGTTGGGCGCGCGGTGCAAGATGAAGCTTGTAATACTGTATATTTGCAATGTGGATATGCTAAAATGGGTGGTTCTTCTGCGAAAAATGTCACTTTCTTGCGATTTTTTCTCACTTTTGCCTCTCATCTATCCCTATATAGATGAGGTAGCCTTGCAAGTCAAGGTGTGTGTTGGCATAGCTTGTGGTTGTGGTAGGGTGGAATGAAGTGCTATTGTTTCATCTAGTCTCTGATTGCTTCCTCAGTGGGGGTGAGGGAGGATGGGAGGAGGTACAAAAAAGCCCTACACTCGCAGCGCACTGCCCATGGAGGAGAGTATACGTTGTGAGTGTAGGGAAATAAGGGAGATGAGCTGCAGGGCATAACCTGCGCCTCATGAGCACTTGGGGCTTGAGATTAGTAGAGGAAGCCGAAAAGCCAGAGTGGAATTTCGTTGTCACCGCGTCCCACTTCGGTGTTGTAGCGTGCCAAAACGATGTTGGGGTCGCTTTTTACGCGCTTGCTGCGGTCGCACACTTGAATGTCCGTGTTGTGGTTGATACGGTAGATGCTGTCGCGCTTTCCTTTGTTGACTGTGTGATGACGCCACAAGGAGTTAGCAAAGAAAGTCTCCATGATGGTTTGCTCCGAAATCTGTGGAGAGTAGATGGAATAGAGCAAGTTGGGATTGTGGAGGAGCACGGAGGCAGGCTTCTTGGGGAAACTCTCGTCTTCTTTGTAGATGAGGTTGACCAAACGGGCTTCTTCGAGATACTTCAAATAGTTCATCACCGTGGCGCGCGAAGTACCGATTTCTTCGGCAAGACGGCTCACGTTGGGAGCCGTGGTGTCGCTCACAGCAAGGAGATAGAGCAATTTCTTGATGCGCTCGAGATATTTGAGCTCGATTTGTTTGATGAAGAGGATGTCGATTTCGATCATCGTGTTCATCGCACGGAGAAGTTGCTCTGTGAAGTTACTACTTTCGAGGAAGAAAGGATAGTAGCCGTGGTGAAGATATTGTTGGAAGTATTCCCAAGGACGCACCTTCGGCAAGATACTCTTGAGGATAGACTTATGGTCTTCGAGGAGTTCCTTGAGGGTATAGGCGCGGAAGTTCTCACCTGTGCGCAAATTGATGAACTCGCGGAAGGAGAAACCATGCAGCCAATACTGCTGTGCAAGGGTGTTGAGCTCAGTGTGGTCGTTGTCGCCTCCGCGCACAGAAGTGGTGGAGTAGACGATGCGCAGATAAGGGAAGCGATTGTAGCATTCGATGATCTGCTCGCGCCAATTGGGGAGTTTGAAGGCTTGGTCAATCAATAGCACTTGTCCGCCGAGTTTGATGAACTCGGCAGCAAAATCCACCAACTTTCTACCTTGGAAGTAGAAAGAGTTCATGTTGGCGTAGAGGCATTGACGCAAACGAGGGTCAAAGTTCTCCTTAGCATAGGTGAGCAAGAATTGTGTGCGACCTACGCCACGGGGCCCACGAATGCCGATGAGGCGATAGCTCCAGTCAATGGTGTCCATCAGACCTCTTCGTATAGGCGAATTGGTGTGCTCTACGAGATAAGCGTGTGATTGAAAGAAAGTCTCCATAGTTCTCGGGCTGTGATTGTTGTATCGAGAAATGTTGATGATGATTTTGGGCGAGAAAATTATTTACCTACTTATCATCTTAATTGCAAAGTTACTATATTTCCTTGAAACTGCAAACTGTATGTATCAAAAAATGAGATTATTTGCTATTTTCTTGGTGATTATCACTTTTTCGCTGCTCGATTTAGTTGATAGTATCATCGGGTGTGAACGTTGTTTTGTCTTAATTCGGGAACAGAAAATCAAAGTTAGCGTGCAAACTTTAGCTCATTTATTTACGCTGATTAGGAAATTGAGGAAAAATAACAATTCTGTCTGTCTGTTATATTACGAGTGATAGGGTCAGCTTATGAGGAGTTAGGGAGAGGGCTAGAAGTATCGATTTGTTACGAAAAGCTCGATGTAGCACAACAAAGCGACACCAACGCAGGAGTTGCGCGGTGTCGCTATGAGATTGAAAGTCAAATGTGAGGAAAAGTCTTATTGCAATAGGGGCGCCATGAATGAGAGATAGATTACTGCGGCTGGAATCGCTAGTAATGCTGAGTCGAAGCGATCGAGGATGCCTCCGTGACCAGGAAGGAGTTGTCCACTGTCTTTGATGCCAAGCTGGCGTTTGAAGAGGCTTTCCACCAAATCTCCCCATGTGCCGAACATGCATACCACCAGACCAAGACCTAGCCATTGGGGAAGGTTGAGCAATTCTGGACGGAAATGCCATAACACGGCTGCAACCACGAGGGTGAGCACTCCACCACCAATGCTGCCGACCCATGATTTTCCTGGAGAAATGCGAGGGAAGAGTTTGGCAGGGAAATATCGACTCAAAGCCGAACCTACGAGGTAGGCACCACTGTCACTGCCCCATAGGAAGAAGAAAATGGAGAGGGGGAGAAACCAGTCGTAGCGCACGTCTTGCAACTCTGCATTGTAGCGATAGGCAAGGAAAGAGAGCATAGAGAGGGGGAGCGCAATATACAGTTGAGCTGCAAAGGCGAAGCCCCAGTTTTTCAAAGGATTGCTCTCACGTCGATAGAGTTCGCTGATGAGGAGATAGAGTAGTGTGCCCACGAAGGGGAGGAAAGAGGCATAGTTGGGCGTGCGTGAACTGCATTGGCTCACAGCAAACACTAAAGCTATGGCTCCCGCTGTGCTGATGAAAGCATTGACAGAGGCTCCTGCATGACGATTGACGTTGGTGGAGAACTCCCAAACTCCCATACCTGCTACGAGAGCAAAGAAGAATGTGAAGGAGAGTTCGCTCCAAATCATGCAGCCTACTAAGGCGGCAACAAAAAACACGGCTGTGATGGTGCGAGTGACTAAACTTTTCATTGTTGTTCTTGAGTAGTGGGAGCTTGGTAGGGCAATGATTCAGAAGCCTCTTCTGTATCGGAAGGGTGCACAGGGACATCGGTTGATGCAGGTGTTGGAGGGGTGTCTGCCACCTTTTCTTCGTCAGTGTCCTTTTCGCTGGAAGTAAGTACAGCTAGTTTGGCTGCTTCTTCAGGGCTCTCTTCGAGAATCACATCGGCGCGGCTCTTCCAAGGACGAGGTCCAAAGATGTTTTCCACGTCGGCTGCAAAAATCACTTCGTGTTCGCAGAGCAAATCGGCGAGTTCGTTGTGCTTCGCAGCATTTTCACGGAGGAGTTGTTTAGCGCGTTCGTATTGTACGTTGATGAGCTGTTGCACTTCGTGGTCAATGCGGCGTGCGGTCTCTTCGGAGTAAGGCTTCGTAAACTGCTCCTGATTGGAATAGTAGGAGAGGTTAGGGAGGCCTTCGCCCATGCCAAGATAGGCAATCATGCCGTAAGCACGTTGGGTGACGCGTTCGAGGTCGTTGAGTGCTCCGCTGGAGATGCGTCCGAGGAACACTTCTTCGGCTGCACGACCGGCAAGGGTGGCGCAGATTTCGTCGAGCATCTGTTCTTTGGTGGTGATGCTGCGTTCTTCGGGGAGATACCATGCAGCGCCAAGCGACTGTCCGCGAGGCACAATGGTAACTTTGATGAGCGGATTGGCGTGCTCGATGAGCCACGATACAGAAGCATGGCCTGCTTCGTGAATGGCGATGGCGCGCTTTTCTTCTTGTGTCATCACCTTGGTGCGCTTTTCAAGACCACCAATGATGCGGTCTACTGCGTCGAGGAAGTCTTGTTTGGTCACCGATTCGCGGTCGTGGCGTGCTGCGATGAGGGCAGCTTCGTTGCAGACGTTGGCAATGTCGGCACCAGAGAAACCTGGGGTTTGACGCGCCAATAGTTCGATGTCAAGACCGGGTTGGAGCTTGAGGGGCGCAAGATGCACATGAAAAATGGCAATACGCTCGGTCAAGTCGGGGAGGTCAACGTGGATTTGACGGTCGAAACGTCCTGCGCGCAGGAGTGCCTTATCCAACACATCGACGCGGTTGGTGGCAGCAAGGATGATGACTCCAGAATTGGTGCCAAAACCGTCCATCTCGGTGAGGAGTTGGTTGAGGGTATTTTCGCGTTCGTCGTTTCCGCCAAAGCTTGCGCCCTTGGAACGGGCGCGTCCTACGGCGTCAATTTCGTCGATGAACACGATGGAAGGTGCTTTTTCCTTTGCTTTCTTAAAGAGGTCGCGCACGCGGCTTGCACCAACGCCCACAAACATCTCCACGAAGTCAGAACCGCTCATAGAGAAGAAGGGAACACCAGCTTCTCCTGCTACGGCTTTTGCCAACAGCGTCTTACCTGTTCCGGGAGGGCCCACGAGAAGGGCACCCTTGGGGATTTTACCACCGAGTTCGGTGTATTTGGCAGGATTTTTCAAGAAGTCTACAATCTCTTGTACTTCTTGTTTGGCACCTTCTTGTCCGGCTACGTCTTTGAAGAGTACTTGTACGGCATTGTCTTTGTTATATTCTTTGGCTTTGCTCTTGCCGACGGAGAAGATGCCACCGCCTCTACCTCCTCCAGCACCGCGAAGTATGAACCACCAAAAACCAATGAGGATGAGGAGGGGGAGGAAGCTAGAGAGAATTTTGAGGAAGAAAGAATCGTTTTGCTCATACGTGATTTTTCCCTTGAAGTTGACCGAGTTGAGGTAGTCTTCTACCTTGTCTGTGGAAGGATATTGCGAACTTACGGAGGGCGACTTACCGAGCTGTTGCACACTTTGTCCAAAGACTTCGCGTGCCTTTTCGGGGAGGATGGTGATTTCCACCACACCATCCGTCTTGTCGACCACTACCTTGTTGGTGTATCCTTTGGCAATGTAGGTTTTGATGTCTGAATAGCTCACCTCTTTGGTGGCACTTCCTGGGTGCGAATTGCCTTGCCAGAGGATGATTCCCAAGGCTGCAATGATGATGAAATAGAGCCAGTTGAGATTGAATCGCGGCATTTTGGGCTTCTGCGGTTGTTGGGGATTTAGTTGCGACATAAGCTGAAAGTGCTAAATCGTTTTTGTGCTAGTGAGACTCTCTGTCTTGTTGCGCTATTTTATTATATGGCAAACAGACCGTGTGTATGTGTGGCAAACAAACGTGCGGAGTCTTCATTGTATAAAACAGAGTAAGCTAGTAAAACTAGTCAAGATCTGCGATTTCGGTGAGCGCAGCATCGCTCCAAAGGTGCTCGAGATCGTAGAATTCGCGCACTTCGGGGAGGAATACGTGTACCATTACGTTGCCAAAGTCCATGGCCACCCATTGTGCACCAGCACGACCGGCTACACCACCAGGACGTTCACCAAGTTTGGTGCGTGCCATGTTTTCGATGTTGTCTACGATGCTCTCCATCTGTGCAGGAGAGTTGGCAGTACAAATCACGAAAGCGTCGGTAGATGCGGTGATGATAGAGGACAAATCAGCCACAACGATGTTGCGACCTTTTTTATCTTGGATAGCTTCGATGATGATGTCGATGAGATCTTTAGTCATATTCTGAGGTTTGATGTTAAGTGACAAATCTAGGGGGAGTAGCTAGGCTTACTCGTTGCGTTAGGAACGGAGCAAAAAGCGTGCTAAATGCTAGAGACTTGCCACAAATAGGTTATAATTTAGGGAATGTTTAGAAAATAAGCGTGGGAAATGTGCTAATTTTCTGGGGGTTAGTGCATCCTCAAAGGCAGATGAGGTGGCACTCTGTGATTTTGTTGCGGCCGAAGGTCTGTTGTCGCATGGTATTGCGTCACAATGCCAACGCACTACTACTTTGCAACTCTACGACGAAGAAAGTCGCAAAGCTGCAGGGATGACAGTAGCTACAAGAGGGCGCAGGGAGGATGCGCAACTCCTTAACTTCGGCTGATTTGCAAGCCTTGGTTGGAGAGGGTCATGTCGACAAAGCGTGCAGAGGGTGCGGAGGGGTGCTCGGTGAGCAACTGCTTGATGCGGATGGCTGCATCGGGATCTTTAGCTACCATATATAAATAGCCACCACCGCCTGCTCCCGGGAGTTTATAGCCGCTGCAAAGGTCGGTCACTTGCTGGCAGAGGGCTGCCACTGCAGGTGGTTCGGTACCCGCATCAAGACGTTTGTTTTGACTCCAAGTTTTCGCTACTAGGGCGCCATATTCCGCTAAATTGCCTTGCTGGATGACATCGAACATGTCGAGGGCATGTTGTTTCATTTCATTGAGGATGAGCAGGTGTTCGGCGCTATTGAGGAACATGCCGCGCACAATCTCGGTGAGGATGTGTTTCGCCGTTCGGGTGAGTCCGGTGTAGTAGAGCAAATGGCAAGCACGATGTTCGGGCGCGGTGAAGAGCGTGTCGGGCAACCAGCGCGCGATGGGAGTTTGGTCGAAACCAGACTGAGTTTGCAGGAGTTTCACTCCATGCAACACACCGCCAAACTGGTCTTGCCACCCCCCACCTGTGGTGAGGAGTTGTTCGAGTATCAATGTGCGATTGCACACAGTGGTCTTGTCCCAACCGAGATGACAGAAGTCGCTGAGTGCTCCCAGCACGGTGGCGGCAAGTATGCTGCTTGTTCCAAGTCCCGAACCGGCAGGAATGGCTGCGAGAAGGGTGATTTCGATGCCACAACCAAAGGCTGCCAACGCCTCTCTCAAGGTGGCGTGACGCTCTTGGGCAAATCGAGGGAGGAATCCGCATAGCGCAAGAGCGGCTTTGGGGATGGAGAAAGGCGATCCCACCTTGTTGAAAGCTGAGAGTTCCTCGTAGGTAGTGATTTCCTCCATGGCTCCGAGGTCAATGCTGCGGCACACAATTTTCAAGTCGGAGCAGGGCTTTACATATACCTGCAAAGGGGGCTGCCCATTGAGCTCAATGGCAAGATTCACCACGTTGCCTCCTGAATTGAGGCAAAAGGGTGGTGTGTCTGTCCAGCCTCCGGCTACGTCGATGCGCACCGCGCTGCGTGCCCATACGATTTGGTCGTGGTGCACGGCGAGTTGGGGTAACTGGCGGTGTTGAAGTGCCGAAGCAGTGAGGCCTTCGCTGAGGAGATGGAAGGCGCGTTGCTCTTGTGCATTGCCGTCTTGTCCACGCAAATCGAGATAGCGTGAGCGGAACATTGCATCACGGATTTGCGGCATCAAGGGGGTATCTTCGGGAAGGGCTGGCGGAAGAGTGAGTTCGCTTTGGACAAACTTTTGTGCCATGTCGCCGAGATCGACTTGATAGAACACACTATGGTCGTGGTGCAACGCTAGGAGTGCTAGATTTTCTTGGCGAAAAGCACAGCGCTGTGTCTCTTGTCGTGACAAATCGGCGCGAGCGGCAATGTCATCGGCTGAGAGACGAGGGAGGGTGCGGAATGTTTCTGCTAAATCTTGGGCAGGATGTTCTGCCAACATCCACGTGAGAAGCTCTGCTACTTGAGCAAAATCTTCACAAACGGGGAAGAGTTGTGCTGCTTGTAGGTCGATTTCTGCTCCTCCGAGGTCTTGTGCGGTGACTCCGTGCGCAGCCAGCCATTCGGGCATGGGGCGACCGAAATAGTGTGTCGTTTCTTGTCCAATCGCACCTCGGAAGGCGTCTTCAAAACCATAGGGTCGAATCGCCCATCCGCGCTCACCTACCGCAACGAGGTCTACACATTGTCCAGCAGTTAAATGAAGTGACCAACTGTTTTCGGGGACTCCCGTGATGACGTGGTCGCGCTCTAGTTGCCAAGAAGTGGGAAGGTGAGCATTTTCCACCCAAATGTTTTCTTGCAATTTGTCGAAGTGGTATTCCACTCTGGCGTTTTGGGTGAAGATGGAAGGGTGGCGTTTGATTTCGCGCTGTAGGATGAGGCGCTGGTCTTTCACCACATTCTGTAAAGCTGTCGTTGAAGCGATGAGTTCGGGGGTGGTGCCAAAGTGGTAGAACTCTCCACCGGGGAGGGGGAGAATAGCTACGGAGAGTTGCGCCAACTCCGCATCTGCTTGTGAAGGATGCAAACCGAGAGCGCAACCCATCTGACCATAAAGATCGTAGTTGACGCGTTGTCCCTGCGCATCTACCGAACGCTTGCGGAGCAATTCCACAGCGCGGTCTGACAAAAGCCAGATGCCGATGTCCATCAAGGCGAAGTGGGTGGCAGAAAGCGCATTGAGTTGATCCAAACTAGGTTTCTGGAGCATGAAATCCAAATGCGTGGGATTGGTCTGCGGCATCATGAAGACACCATGATGCGTGGCTTGCGTGGGTTCTACCCACAATCCATAGCACACCACGTCGGCTTCGGGAATGTCTTGCAGCGGTTGGGTGGCACGGGTGTAGACGTCACCGCTCGCCACTAAGGTGTGGAGCGAATCGGGTGCCGCCTCCATGATGCGTTCGTAGAGGGGCAACTGCAGGTCGAGCAACGTTTGGTCGATGCGTTGTCCACGAGCCCATCGAAACACGGGGATAGGGAGCATCACCTTGCCACACGAGGCATAGGCAGGTAGGCGACGACTTTGTCCTCCTGCATGGAGGAGAATGCGCTTTTCTTGTCCGAGCCAAGTGGAAAAATCCATTTCTTTAGTGGCTTCCGCTTGATGCGCAGCTTCGAGCAACCAAGTAGTGCCTCCGCCGCTGCCGAGTTTTTGGTCGACAGGGTCGGAGGTACAGAAGTATTCTTCAGCGGAACGTCCGCTTACGTTATGAAATTGTGCCACCACATTGGGTGGTAAAGATAGGAGCTTCTTCAATGTTTTTTTTGTTTGCCACAAAGATACATCTTTCTCTGCGGTGGGGCAAACATTCTTGCGGAAATTACAGCAGTGTTTGCCAACCATTGTGGTGTAGCATGGTAGATAATTTCTAGATTGTATGAGCAGAGAGAAACCCTCTGTCGGCTAGTGAAAAATATATCCATCATTTGGTCACCTAAATTATTTCGTTTAAGTTTGCAGAAGTGTCACTACTCTGGAAGTGTCAGAGTAGCAGAAATCTGCAAGAGGTAATAACTAACGTATCATGAATAAAATCTTGTCGATAATCTTCGTGTCTTTGGTCACGGTTACTATGAGTTTTGCTCAAACAGTTTGGCGTAATCCTTTAGCTTCCACGTCGCCTTCTTACCTCCAAAATCAAGGATGGAATGAAGATGGGGGCAACTATCACCGCCTTCCGAATAGAGCAGAAGGAAAGGTGCGAGATAAGGTGTGGCAACTGGCTTGTCAGTCCGCCGGTCTGTCCATCAGATTCAAGACGGATGCTCCCGAGATAAGTGTGAAATACACCGTGACGCAGCCGCTAAATATGCCGCACATGCCATCAACGGGCGTTTCGGGGGTAGACTTGTATCGACGCGACGACCAGAGCTTCTGCTTTGGCAACTATTCTTTTGGGGATACCATCCGCTATCATTACAAGGTGGACAAAGGTGTCAAGGGTAAGAAGGAAGTTGAATATGAGTTGTTTTTGCCGCTCTATAACGAGGTTTCACACTTAGAAGTCGGTGTACCTGCAAAGAGTAGCTTTTCTTTTGTCCCTGCTGTCAAAGAAAATGCCATCGTGCTCTATGGCACTTCCATTGCTCAAGGGGCTTGCGCCTCTCGTCCGGGTATGGCGTGGGCAAACATTGTGCATCGAACGCTCAATCATCCTTTGATCAACCTTGGTTTCTCGGGCAATGGAAAATTGGAGTCTGAAGTCGTGAACTTTATCTGCGAGCAACGTCCTTCGCTGGTAATTCTCGATTGTATGCCCAACATGGGAGCCATCGACCGTGGTGAGATTATCAAGCGTTTGAAAGAGACGGTTTATCGCCTCCGTAAGACCAATGTTCCCATTCTTATCGTGGAACATGCTGGCAATAGCAATGTCTTGACTTATCAAGCAGAAGGTGAAAAGAGTGCACGCTGTAACCGGGCGCAGCAGCAGGCTTATGCGCAACTTCAAAAAGAAGGCGTCAAAAACTTATTTTATCTCTCGCAAGCAGAACTTAATCTACATCCAGACTCTTGGGTAGACTATGTGCATCCCTCTGACTTTGGTATGATGCAATATGCCACTGCCATGAGTAGAAAAATCAAGGATATTATGGATCGGAAGACTAAATAGCTGTGACTTCTATTGCATTTTGCGCAAGTTGGAGATTTACATAGGTTATACTTCTTGTTTCACGAATCAGACACTGATCAACGATACACTTTCCTAGGCAACATGTATTGCTTTCTAGTAGGTTAATCGTAATCTAAATATCAAGAGCAGCTGCCACCACATAGATACTACTCTGTGGTGGCAGCTGTTTTGTGTGGTAATGAGGAACTGTCTATTAGCATTATCCAGCAATTACCTAAAAGATGGCGCAGAGACTTTCTCTGGTGAGGTAACTTAGTAAGGTGGAAATGTGGAGTGATAGGACGTAGTCTATGAAGGGAGCTATTATGCAGCAGACTTTTAGAAAATAGTAGGATGAAATCTAGTGAATTTTTAGTGAATTTCTTGTTGTTGAGAAGAAATAATGTAGAGGATAGGCGAAGAATCGTTGAAGTCTTTTGTGAAAGGTGTTCTTTTGCAACTAATTGATATGTAGGGATTTTGTTTGTTTTTAATGTGTCTGATGCGATAAATAAATATTTTTTATGCAGGTTATCCTCAAAAATGAGGAGAAAAACTTGCGGGATTAGAGAAAAGTTGTTTATATTTACAGCATACACAAACAATCATAGACATCAAAACATCATGAACAGATTGCTACGACGACTGCCGCGTTTGGGATATCGTCAAAAGATAGTTCTACTGCTTGTGGGTGGAATTTTTGTAGGGTTAGGAGGACTTTTCCTGTATCTGCTCAGATTTCACACCTATTTGGGGAATGATCCTTCGGCTTGTGTGAACTGTCACATTATGACTCCCTACTACGCAACGTGGATGCACGGAGCACACGCCCGAAACACTACGTGCAATGATTGCCACGTGCCGCACGACAACGTGTTCCGAAAGTATTTCTTCAAAGGGAAGGATGGTATGAATCACGTTTACAAATTTGTGACTCGCCAAGAGCGACAAGCCATCCAAGCCATAGATGAGAGTGCTGAGGTGATTATGGAAAACTGTGTGCGTTGTCACACCACATTGAACACAGAGCTGGTGAACACAGGACGCATAACTTATATGGATGCGAAATGTGGTGAAGGGAAAGCCTGCTGGGACTGTCATCGCGATGTGGCACACGGCAAAATGAATTCGCTTTCTTCCACTCCAGAAGCTGAAGTGCCCCTTCCCAAATCTCCCGTACCCGACTGGTTACAGGGTATGCTGAAATAGGCATGAAGGTGCAAAAGGACACAACAAACTGGATAACACAAACATAAAAAAGACATACAAGATCATGGCACAACAATTGAAACGCTGGCAAGGATGGCTCTTATTTGGAGGCTCTATGGTTGCAGTCTTCGTTCTCGGGCTCATCGTTTCCTCTCTCCTCGAGCGTCGCGCTGAGGTGGTGAGCATTTACAACAATCGCAAAAACATATTTGAAGATTCTATTGTTTCTCCCAACGAGAAGTTTGCTGAAGACTTCCCCCGTGAATATCAAACGTGGGCAATGACAGCCGACACTTCTTATAAAGGGGAGTTCAATAGTTCGCAGCGCGTGGATGTGCTTGCACAACGCCCCGAAATGGTGGTGCTTTGGGCTGGTTATTCTTTCGCTATGGAATATAACACTCCTCGTGGTCACAAACATGCTATAGAAGATATGCGCGAAATCCTTCGCACGGGTGCACCTGGTGTGAACGGCAATAGCGATGTGCAACCTGGTACTTGCTGGACTTGTAAGGGTCCCGACGTGCCTCGCATCATGCGCGAAAAGGGCATTGCTGAATTCTACAAAGCTCCTTGGAGCAAATGGGGTGACGAAATTGTTAACACCATTGGTTGCTCCGACTGTCACGATGCACGCACCATGAAGTTGAAGCCTGCACGTCCTGCACTCTACGAAGCGTGGGCACGTCGCGGTCAGAACGTGAGCGAGCAGTCGCACCAAGACATGCGTTCGTTGGTGTGCGCTCAGTGTCACACAGAATACTACTTCAAGGGTGATGGCAAATATCTCACTTTCCCTCAAGATAAGGGCTGGACTGTGGAAGATATGGAGAAGTATTATGACGAAATGAACTATTCCGACTACACCCACAAACTCTCTCGTGCTCCCATCCTCAAAGCGCAACACCCTGACTATGAACTTTGGCGCATGGGCATCCACGGACAGCGCGGTGTGTCGTGTGCAGACTGCCACATGCCTTATGTGAGCGAAGGCGGTGTGAAATACACCGATCACCAAATTGTGAGTCCTTTGGCAAAAATCGACAAGACTTGCCAAACTTGTCATCGCGAAGATGCTGAAACATTGCGTCAAAACGTCTATGAGCGTCAGCGCATGGCCAACGATGTCCGCAATCGTGTAGAGAAAGAATTGGCAAAGGCGCACATCGAAGCTAAATATGCTTGGGACAAGGGTGCCACAGAAGCTGAGATGAAGGCTGCGCTCCAAGCCATCCGCAAGAGCCAATGGCGTTGGGACTTTGCAGTGGCGAGTCATGGTGCTTCTTTCCACGCTCCTCAAGAAGTGACACGCATTTTGGCACAAAGTCTTGGCTATGCACAAGAAGCTCGTCTTGCTGTGGCTAAGGTGTTGGCGAAGCATGGATTTGTGGGTGATGTGCCCATGCCCGACATCTCAAGCAAGGAAAAGGCGTGGGCTTATATCGGACTGGACGGCAAAAAACTCCAAGCAGACAAAGCCAAATTCCTCAACACTGTTGTGCCTAAATGGGTGCAATCAGCAAAATAAAAAGGCAAACTCATTGAACTCTAATTCCGTGCTATCGGTTTGAGTCGATTAGACCTCTCTTTATGTCGCGGCGACAGACCTCTTCGTCTGCCGCCGCGCTTACTCTCAACATTTCTCTGCTTTGCTGTGCCGCCGTGGCTGTGTCCATGATGAATGGAGAGGTTGGTTTTGTGCACAGAGATGATTTATCCCAAAGACCGATTGGGTTTTACTACAACTATTTTCTACGATTATTTTCTCTTGCTCCTTATGTTCAATAAATTCTGGAAAATGAAAGAAGGCTTTGCCTTCGGTGCCGGACTTATTGTGGTGGGATTAGCCCTGCAATTTAGCGTTGGTCCGATTCATTGGTCGGATTTTGCTTTTCCCCTCAACGGCATTTTTCTCTTTCTGTTTCTTTGCAGCCTTGGTTTGGTCTATGTGTTGCGCCACAAAGTGCGCTTCTTTGGGTTTTTCCACAGAGTGGAAGCTGCTGTGCCCATTTTGCTTTATGCTGCTGCCCTCACGGTGGTAATGGGACTGACGCGTCAAGTGCCTGCGCACGAGCGCGCTGTAGACCCCATAGGTTTGACACAAATGTTGTCGTTTTGGCCGTTTGTGCTCATCTATCTCACGCTGGCAGCGATTGTGGGATTGATAGTCTTGCGTCAAGTTTCTCATTTTCGCTGGCGCGAACTGCCATCTATGCTTTGTCACGTTGGGTTGTTTATCGCCATCGTGTCGGCAACATTGGGAAGTGCCGACATGGAGCGCGTGAAACTCAAGGCTACTACCGATATGCCCGAATGGCGCGCTACACACGAACAGGGGTTTGTGGAACTTCCGCTGGCTATTCAACTTAAGAAATTTACCATCGATGAATATCCTCCTAAACTCTTGTTGGTGAACAACAAAACGGGTAAGACGATTCCAGAGAAGAATCCTGAAGTCGTGTTGATTGACAAGCATTTCAAAGAGGGACGCTTGATGCATTGGCGCATCAGAGTGCGCGAAAATCTGCCACTTTCTGCTCCTGTGGTGACAAAAGACACGATAAAATATGTGGGTTGGGGCTCTTCGGGAGCGGTGACTGCGCTTTTGGTGGAAGCTCAACCGATGAATGGCGATAAAGAAGTGGGAAAACCCATTGTGGGTTGGGTGACTTGCGGTAGTTATATGTTCCCCTTCCAAGAACTTAAACTCAACAATCAGTTGAGTTTGGTGATGGCGCGCCGCGAACCCGAACGCTATGCTTCTCAAATTGAGGTTTTCACGAAGTCGCAAGAACACATTGTGGCTACGGTGGAGGTGAATAAGCCTGTGAAAGTGGACGATTGGATGATTTATCAACTGAGTTATGATGAATCAATGGGTAGATGGAGCGAATCGAGCACGTTTGAACTCGTGAAAGATCCGTGGCTGCCAGCCGTATATGTAGGTGTTTATTTGCTCTTGGCTGGTGCAATACTCATCTTCATCGTAGCACAAAAGCGCCGCTAAACCCTTTGGGGTATAGCGTGCGGCGCATATCAGTATCTGGCTCCCCAACAATGCTACTAGCTAGAACGTTTGTCGCAAATATGTTTATCTAGATTGTTTGTGTCAAAAGTGTTTCTAGAGCGTTTGTCGCAAATATGTTTCTATCAAATGTATTTCTAGCGCGTTTGTATCCAGCGTTGGGTAGCTCTTTTCTCAAAATTCTCTTGTTATGACTTGGAATTCCTTTATATATTTTGCACTTCCCGCCTTGTTGTTATGGTTGGGTGGTGCGTGGACAGCTTGGAAGAAGCGTCCCATTCCCACCTATTTGTTTACCGTTGCGGGACTTCTCGTCTATTTCGCTTTCATTCTCGGCATGTGGTTCTCGCTTGAGCGTCCTCCCCTCCGCACCATGGGCGAAACGCGTTTGTGGTATGCCTTCTTTCTTCCCACAGCAGGCTTGATTATTTATTCTCGTTGGCGCTATCCATGGATACTCGCTTTCAGCACGTTGTTGGCTGGGGTGTTCACCACCATCAACTTGGTAAATCCCGAGATACACAACAAAACGCTGATGCCTGCGCTGCAAAGTCCATGGTTTGCTCCGCACGTTATTGTTTATATGTTTGCTTATGCCATGCTCGGTGCAGCGGCATTGATGGCAGCCTACTTGTTGTGGTTCAAAAAGAGCGAAATAACTGAACATGAACTCGACATTTGCGACAACCTAGTTCATGTAGGTTGGGCATTTATGACAGTCGGCATCTTGTTTGGTGCACTCTGGGCGAAAGAGGCTTGGGGACATTACTGGGCTTGGGACCCGAAAGAAACTTGGGCAGCTGCCACCTGGTTTGCTTATTTGGCGTATATCCATGTGCGTTTGCGCGCAGATCGTTATCGTCGTGCGGCACTTTGGGGATTGATTGTTTCTTTCGTGCTGCTGCAGATGTGTTGGTGGGGCATCAACTATTTGCCTTCTGCACAAGGAGCAAGCGTCCACACCTATAGCATGGGCTAATCCCTAATCCTCATTTGTATGAGGCATTATGAGAAACAATTTATCTGTTCACCGAAACATTCCCACCTATTGCGCAATAGGTGGGGATGTTTTGTTTGTATGAATGTTTCGTTTTGCCGTTGCGATGCGAGACAACCTATAGAGTGGCGCAATCTATAGAGCATTCGTAGCAGTTAATGACCGATTTGGGTTGAATCGTAGAGTCTCTCTCGTGCGGTATTATTCCGCAAAATAAACCGCCCACGACATCAGTCGTGGGCGGTTTTTCTTTTGCTGTGAGTGATTCACTCAATCGATTAGTCCTTGAACTTTGCAGCGATGAATTCGCGGTTGAGGCGAGCGATGTTAGCGATGCTTTCGTTCTTGGGGCAAACAGCTTCGCAAGCACGCGTGTTGGTGCAGTTACCGAAGCCGAGTTCGTCCATCTTCGCTACCATCATCTTCGCACGCTTAGCACCTTCTACGCGACCTTGGGGAAGGAGAGCGAGTTGAGACACCTTAGAAGCCACGAAGAGCATTGCAGAACCATTCTTGCAGGCTGCCACGCAAGCACCACAACCGATGCAAGAAGCGCAGTCCATAGATTCGTCAGCATCGGGCTTTGGAATGAGGATAGCGTTAGCATCTTGAGCTTGACCAGTGCGGATAGTAGTGTAACCACCAGCAGCTTGGATTTGGTCGAAAGCAGTACGGTCTACCATGCAGTCCTTAATCACGGGGAAGGCAGCCGAACGCCAAGGTTCTACGGTGATCACGTCACCATCGTTGAAGCGACGCATGTAGAGTTGGCAGGTAGTAGCACCAGTAGCCGTCTTGCCGTGGGGAGTACCATTGATGTAGAGTGAGCACATACCGCAGATACCTTCGCGGCAGTCGTGGTCGAAGACGAAGGGCTCTTGACCATCGTTGATGAGTTCCTCGTTGAGGATATCGAGCATTTCGAGGAAGGAAGTGTCATCGGGGATGTTCTTCATCTCGCGCTGTTCAAAGTGACCAGCGTCCTTCGGACCATTCTGCTTCCAGTATTTTACGGTGAAAGAAATATTCTTAGCCATGACTATGTCTTGTTTGGGAGTTGGGGAAATCTTAGTGTGCAATCTGCGCATCGTTTTCGGTCGATGTCTAGGTGAGCTCATGGCTCATGACCTAGACATGCCGAATATGCGATTGCGTTTTGTGAGATTACGCCTTGTAGTTACGAGTTTGCACCTTAATGATTTCGTATTCGAGAGGCTCTTTAGAGAGCACGGGAGCCACGTCGTCGCTGCCTTGGTATTCCCAGCAGCCCACGTAGAAGAAATTTTCGTCGTCGCGCTTAGCTTCGCCTTCTTCAGTTTGGTGCTCTTCGCGGAAGTGACCACCGCAAGATTCCTCACGGTGGAGGGCATCGTTTGCCATGAGTTCACCCATGAGGATGAAGTCTTCGAGGCGAAGTGCCTTCTCGAGTTCCACGTTCACGCCTTCCTTCGAGCCAGGGATGCGGAGTTCTTGGTAGAAAGTCTTGCGGAGCTCCTTGAGGAGACCAAGACCCTTGATGAGACCTTCCTTGGTGCGACCCATACCCACGTATTCCCACATGATGTGACCGAGTTCCTTGTGGATGCTGTCTACACTGCGCTTACCACCGATAGCGAAGAGGCGATCGATGCGTTCACGCACGTGCTTTTCCGCAGCCTCAAATTCGGGGAGGTCGGTAGAGAAGCGGGGAACGGTGATTTGGTCAGCGAGGTAGTTTTGAATCGTGTAAGGAAGCACGAAGTAACCGTCAGCCAAACCTTGCATGAGTGCAGAAGCACCGAGTCGGTTTGCACCGTGGTCAGAGAAGTTACACTCACCGATGGCGAAGAGACCATTGATAGTGGTCATGAGTTCGTAGTCCACCCAGATACCACCCATGGTGTAGTGGATAGCGGGGAAGATTTGCATTGGAGTTTCGTAAGGAGACTCGTCAGTGATTTCTTCGTACATGTCGAAGAGGTTACCATAGCGAGCTTCGATTTCCTTACGGCCGAAGTCCTTGATTGCTTGAGAGAAGTCGAGATAAACGGCAAGACCCGTGTTGTTCACACCGAAGCCCTTGTCGCAACGTTCCTTAGCGGCACGAGAAGCCACGTCACGAGGCACGAGGTTACCGAAGGCAGGGTAGCGACGTTCGAGATAGTAGTCGCGATCTTCTTCGGGGATGTCCTTGCCTTGGAGGCGACCTTCTTGACAAGCCTTAGCGTCTTCTAGCTTCTTGGGCACCCAGATACGACCATCGTTACGGAGTGATTCAGACATCAGCGTGAGCTTAGACTGCTTGTCACCGTGCACGGGGATACAAGTGGGGTGAATCTGCACGTAAGCAGGGTTAGCAAAGACAGCACCCTTGCGGTAGCAAGCGATGGCAGCCGATGCGTTGCAGCCCATAGCGTTGGTAGAGAGGAAGTAAGTGTTACCATAACCACCTGTACCAATCACCACAGCGTGTGCAGCGTAGCGTTCGATTTCACCAGTCACGAGATTGCGAGCGATGATACCGCGGGCGCGACCATCGATGATCACGAGGTCGAGCATCTCATAGCGAGTATAGAGTTGCACAGTGCCAGCGTGCACTTGGCACATGAGCGAAGAGTAAGCACCAAGGAGGAGCTGCTGACCCGTTTGACCCTTAGCGTAGAAAGTACGGCTCACCTGAGCACCACCGAAAGAACGGTTAGCGAGCATACCGCCGTATTCGCGAGCGAAAGGTACACCTTGCGCCACGCATTGGTCGATGATAGCGTTGCTCACTTCAGCCAAACGATACACGTTAGCTTCGCGAGCACGATAGTCACCACCCTTTACGGTGTCGTAGAAAAGACGATATACAGAGTCACCGTCGTTTTGGTAGTTCTTTGCAGCGTTGATACCACCTTGTGCAGCGATGGAGTGTGCGCGACGAGGAGAGTCTTGGATGCAGAAGTTCTTCACTTTGAAGCCCATTTCACCGAGGGAAGCAGCGGCACTTGCACCTGCAAGTCCAGTACCTACCACGATGACATCGAGCTTACGTTTATTCTTGGGGTTCACCAACTTCTGGTGAGCTTTATAGTTGGTCCACTTCTCGGCGACGGGGCCTTCGGGGATGCGAGAATTCAAAATAGCCATTTGAGAAATGCTTGAATTTTGAGATAAATGGGGAGAAAAAGCTTACGGCAGATTAGCAACCGAAGTGCGTGGTGCCATTGAGGATAGCTGCAAGAGCAAACTTCACAACGACAGCAGCAAACATAAGCATAATGATAGTAGAGTAAATGTAGCTGATGCACTTGATGCGGGGCAACCAAGTCTTGCCGCTAGCACCAAGAGTGTGCATAGCACTCCACATACCGTGAGTGAGGTGGAACCAGATGGCGAAGAGCCATACAAGATAAAGCACGGAGTAAACAGGATTGCTAAAGGTGTATTGAATCCAGTGGTAGCCGTCAGCCGCCAACCATTCGTTACCAACGTGTGCCAACTCCACGAACATCATTTTAGCCCAGAAGTTGTAGAGGTGAAGGGCGATACCGAGGAGAACAACAATACCGATGACAAGCATGTTTTGAGAAGCCCATTCCACCTTTTCGGGACGGTCTACGACTGCATAACGGCTGTTACCGCGAGCGTTGCGGTTTTGTGCTGTCAAGATGAAAGCATAGACGAAGTGGATGAGCATCAATACACCTAATCCTGCGGTTGCTGCTACGGCATACCAGTGTGCACCGAGCATTTCGCAAATCATGTTGTAGCCCTCAGCTGAGAAGAGTGCCACCACATTCATGCATCCGTGGAAGGTGAGAAAGAGAATCAGGGCGAGTCCAGTGACCGACATGAGCACCTTTCTTCCGATAGATGAAGTAGTTAACCACATAAGTTTTTGAAGAAATTAAATTGTTGATGAATTGTTATTATTGCGAGTGAGGAACGGACTGTAACACACCAAAAAGCCACCATTTCCCTTGCGAGAAATGGCACTATCCAGCATGCGTTATACCGTTTGTCATTTTGAGTTTTTGTTGCTTGCAGTTGTTGATGACTGCATTTTTGCCCTCCTCACAAATGAGGAGATGGCGTATTCACTGCAAAAATAGTAGAAATATACCAATAGACAAAAGGAAAATGCAAATTTGTGTGGTTCTATCGTGCTAGATATAAGCAGAAAGACAGCACTTTACAGTCCTAATTGTGTGAGCAAGCGTTCGCCGCGTGCGGCTTCCGCTTCGCCCAAGTCCATAAATTTATAGAGCATGTTGAGAGCTGCTCGCTTCACGCCCACATCGCCATCGGGAGCAGAGAGTTCTGTGCCCACGTGGTCGAGAAGTTCGTCGGCATCGCGCTGTGTAGGACGAAGATTTGCCATAAACAAGCGTCCCAGGAGCAACCAGCCCACTAGGCGCTGCATCACGGCATCTGCGGCGATGAGGCGGAAAGCCATCGAAGAAGCATAAGGACGATGTTGGAGCAAGTGCAACACCAGCACCTGTGCTTCCTCTGCATAGCGCAACTGTTCCATCCAGAGCATTGCAAGTTCTTCGTCAAAGTCCGATTGTGGCATCGTCATGATGGCGAGCAGTCGGAGTTCACGGATGTCTTCTTTCCACAGTGCAGCGGCGAGTTCGTAAGTGTGAGGGATTTCAGTAGCAATCTCTGCCAATCGAGGTTGATCCACGCCAAAGTTCACGCGATAGTCCACTCCATTTTTGCGCATCGTTCCGCTGAGCACACCGTTCATGGCAGCACGAAGTCTGCGTTTGATTTCGCGCAGTTGGTCGTCGAGAGGTTGGTTAAGTTCAGTCATTCGCTTATAATTGTATAGTCGTTGTAGTTGAGTTTGCTGCAAAAATACGAAATCTGCGCCAGCTAGCGCAGATTTCTTTGCATAATCCTCATTTTTGCAGGAGGTTGTCCCGCTTCTCAGTCACTTCAGAAGCGCAGTTCCCAGCGAATGGAAGGAATGATAGAGAGCAGACTCAGTTGTTTCCATCTGTCCTCTTCGTGAAACACCAAATAAGGGTTCTTTCGGTTCAACACATTGTAGAGCGAGAAGGTGAGTTCGTGTTGCCAAGTGCGTCGCTTCCACAATACGGAGTACCCCACATCCAGTCGCAGGTAGTTCGCCACGCGATACTCATTGACCTTACTCATCTGCGTGCGGTAGTTGGCATGGAAGCTATAGAGATGGTTGTGGGTGGAAGAGGAACTAGTCGTTTCCCAGAAGGGCAAATCTTCAGCGGAGTAGGTTGCCACAGGGATGGTCATGTTGTGTCCCGACGAGAAGTAAAGCCCCGTGTGAAATCGCTGCTCACGTCGTTCACTCGCTTGCAGCAGATATTGCGATTGCACGTTGAGATTGTGTGTGCGGTCAAACTTGAAGGGGAAGCGCAGACCGCGATTGATTTCGGCAAACTGCCGTGTGGTGCGAGAGAGGGTGTATGCCATCGAACCCGTCCAGCGTCCTTTGCGCTTTTCCAACCACAGTTCCAAACCATAAGAAGCCCCTTTTCCAGTAGCCACATCTTCCTCCCACGACACATTGTGCACCGAGAAGAGATTGAGCAAACTCTTATAGCTGGTCATGTTCGAGAGATGGCGGTAATATCCACCGAGGGTGGCATAGAACGTGTCGTTGCCCCAGAATCCCCCAGCGTAGTATTGATGCGACACCTCCGTGGGGAGTTGTTGTGAAGCAGGCACCATCAAGTCGAGTGCCCAGCCCACCGGCAGTCCTTCCAGACTGTGCTGAAACTGTGAGAGGCGGTCGAACGTCACTTCCACACCGGCATTGCGCGTGAGGAAGGTAGAGCCTTGCAGTCTCACATCCAAGTGATGTGATGAATGCTTTGCAGCATCTGTATAGTACGTGTAGCGCAGCCCACCTTTGAGCTTGTAGCGATTGTCTTGATATTCCGCTTCGGTGAAGAGCGAAGATTGCGCGGTGCGGTAGTCGCTTTGTCTCACGACAGCATCATATAGGTTCAGATAGGTCTTCTGCATCGCAGGCTTGAAGGTAAGCGCACGTACATCCACACCTCCGTTTATCGCTATACTTCTCCAACGGGTGAACAACTGGCTGCGAATAGCCCGCTCGTGCTTCTCCGAGCCCAGTCCCATGCCGCCGCTCAAGCCTCTGATGGTAAACTCTCGCTGTTCTTGAATGCTGGTGAACTTGGAGGAGTAGGCTGTGGTCACTAGTCGCGTCTCAAGGGTGGGTTGATAGTTCCATTGCAACTTTGCCACACTGTTGTCCCAGCCCAGATGGATGCTGTTGCTCGTCACGTCTTCATCTATTTCCGGCTCGTATTTCAGTTTGTCGTGACTCCCATAAAGCATCATTTCCAGCGAGTGCTTAGGGTGAATCGCCCAAAAGAGTTTGGCATAGCCATCTTGCACTTGTGGGTCGAAGTCGCCCGACACGTTTTCCGCACCAGCTATCTTCTTCGCGAGCAGATATTCAGGACGAAGCAGGGCAGTTCTTCCTGCCAGTTGGAAGGAGAGTTTGTGCTTCACGAGATAGCCTTGCAGCGAAGCACCCACCATGAGAGGAGAAAGGGAGGCAGAAAGTTGATATCGCTCCAGATTAGGCTTGGGAGTTTCGATTTTCAGCAGCGATGAGAGCAAATCTCCGCTAGCTGCCGAGATACCGCCCATCTGAAAAGTCGATTTGTCCACGATGTCTGCATGGAAAGTGGAGAAAAGCCCGAACAGGTGTGTTGGAGCACTAATCGTCACCCCATCTAGCTCCACGCGGTTGTTGCCGTTGCCCCCTCCACGCACATAAAATCCCATGCCGCCTTCCATGCCTTGCGCCACACCCGGCAGCACTTGCATGTAGCGCATCACGTCAGTTTCGCCAGTGAGGGTGGCTATTCCTTTCACCTCGTTCGTGCTGTAGGTGAAGGCATTGTTGCCCCGTCGTTCGCGCACCGCTGTCACAGTGAGCGTGCTAAGGCTCTTGCCCAGCGGAGACAAAGAGATGTCGTGAGGAGTGCCAGTGTGAAGCACCACTTTCTTTTGCGCATATCCTTGCAAGAAAGCGATGATTTCCAGTTGCTTCGCTTCTTGTTCTAGCTCAAATCGTCCGATGGAGTCTGTTTGTGTCAGCACCTTTCCTTGAAGGTTCATGATTTCCACCTTCGGCAGGGGCACTCTAGAGTGTGCATCGCGCACCACTCCTCCGAAATGTTCCGCCAGTGCTGTGAGTGGTAGGCAGCACAGCATCGTCAATAAGTAGTATCGCAATCTATTCATCATGGGGCAGTGGGGTGGAAGGATAAATGTTGTTGTAATAGAAATCCTGTTGCCAGTAAGCGGCAAAAATGCCCAGACCATTTTCGATATTGGAGAAAATCACTGTTTCGTCAAACCAGCGTGCAGGGTCGTCAGGGTCTTCATAAAACTTCAATTTCTCCAGTATCGATTTTAGATAGCGATCATATTCTGTAGAGGCTGAGCGCATCACAATAAAGGAAGCCCATGCTTCACCGTATGCAATCGTGAAATCATAGGAATTATCGCGAGTGATTGCCGGGTTGGGTGCCACTCTGATGTAGTTTTCATAAGGTGTAGATGCATCATTAAAGGTGTTGCTCCTATCTACTGTTTCATCTTGGGTGAAGCGGTCTGCGTCTTTGTGGTTGGTCGCGATGACGCTGATCAATCTAGCCTGAGCATCATCTTCAACTTTGGGCTTTTTGAGCACATATTGAGCTTCCTTTAAACTCGAAGTCAGTGCACAAATCCACAAAGGAGCTGAATGACTGCTTTGAGTGAAAGGTTTGGTTATATTTTGGTTGCGTGGGTCTCCACGGTAGATGTCCACCGGGGTGGGCATGGTAGTGGTTGCTGTGATGGTGGGATGTCCAGGCACTTCCACAACAAGCCGATAAGCCTTTCCGCGTTGAGGGGTATAGTTCAATTCCCACTCCCCATATCCTATTTTTGAGAAAGTGCCCACTGCTTTGTCTTCCTCGTAGAGGGTTGGGGTAGCCACTTCCACTTCTTCTGAAAAACTCGGTTCGTTGACAGGGTCGCTGTAAGTGAGCTGTAGTTTCTGCACCTTAGTGTTGTGCAGCATACACGACACCACTACCTTTCGTGTTCCCTCCGTGGGAGATAGGGTTAAATCCTCTACGCAAGCCGTGAGCATGGTGAGTAGACACCAACAGGTTAAGAGTTGCCACCAGCCGTTTCTTCTTTTGTACATGAATTAGGGATTAGACGTTAGAGGTTAGACATTAGAGGTTAGACATTAGACGTTAGGGATTAGAGACTTTAGAGGCTAGGCTTTAGACGTTTGAATGTAGACATTATACTCTAGATTATAGAATTTAGAGCTTAGCACTATGCAGCCAAAGGGAATACCCAGTCGCGTGAGCCTTCTAATCTCTAACGTCTAATATTTACTTCCGTTGTGTCGCGCAGCACATTTCCCTCTGTCGTTTCGAGGACAGTGATAAATTTTACGCGTGCAGGCACCTCTTGAGGAGTCGCGTTGAGGCGGAAGATGATAGCAGGAGGAGCCATTGGTTGGAGAGAAAGCCATTTGTCGATAGATTCTAGTTTATTTTTTGAGTGATAGCCCCACACTAGTCCTCTAGTGCGATAATTGATTACTTGTTTCGGACGGAATTCAAGGGTCGAAAAATAGCGGTTCAGCGACGTTCCTACCGCTTGACCAAAGAGAGGAGACATCGCCTCAATCCTAAAATCCTTCACCCCCGTCACACGATATTCCCATTGCAGAGCATATACGAAGTCTAATCCCGAAGATCGTGAACCCCTGCTGTTTCCCCATTTTTCCAAATAATCGTCCTGGAGTTTTTTTTCCAAGCGGTATAGTCTAGGTGCTTTGCCTGTGAGAAAGGCTACATCCTGATAGCGGCTTTCTAAGTAGGACAACTCACGATGAGGTTCTTTTGTAATCAACTTTGAAAGGTTTTTCTCGCCTGTCATCATCCAGAGTCCAAGGTTACTAGCTTCAACTCCAGAACTATCCACATTGGGGGATTCCCATTCATAATATCTCTGACCTGTCAGAACACACGTTCCCGTAGTGATGCTTTGGCATTCTCTGGGATGAAAGTAAAAGGAGATTCCGCCTTCACGAATGTCTTCTTTTTCTCGGCAAGCTCCAAAGAAGCAACTTATCAACAGCAATATGACGAAGTGAATGTATCTCATAAGTTAAAACTTGAAGTTGTGGATGATTTTTTTACTAGTATTTTGCTCAAATGTTCTGCGAAATAGTCGTCATCAAAAGCAGAACAGCTAGCAATTGCTAAGCATGCTAGAAGAGTGAGGAGGAAATGTTTTATGATAGTGTTGTTTTTTGTGGTTGTTTTGTTCTATGTGGCAAATTTAATCCTTTTTTCTTGGTTGCCAAATAAAATCAGTGTTTTTTGAGGTAAAAACGTAAAATAAAATTCTGTTGGGTTGGGTGATGTCTGTGTCGTATGCCCATCTATATAGTGGGAGGAAAAGGGGCAAAAGTGAGAAAAATCGCGCTAAAAAATGTTGTCGACAAGAAGATTTATCTATTCATCATGGGACAATGGGGGTGGAACCACTAGAAAAAATATTGTTATTGTAATAGAAATCCTGTTGCCAGTAAGCGGCAAATATGCCCAGACCATTTTCGATGTTGGAGAAAATCACCGTTTCGTCAAACCAGCGTGCAGGGTCGTCAGGGTCTTCATAAAACTTCAATTTCTCCAGTATCGATTTTAGATAGCGATCATATTCTGCAGAGGCTGAGCGCATCACGATGAATACAAAAGCTCCTGCGTTTTCTGCGACTGTAAATTCATAAGGATGCTCACGAGTAATTTCTGGGTTGGGGACTACTCTGATGTATTGCTCGTAGGGAACTGCGCCATCGTCAAAGGTGTTATATTCATTTACGGTCTCATTTTGGGTGAAGCGATCGGCATCTTTGTGGGTCGTTGCTATGATGCCCGCCAAACTCGCCTTGGGATCGTCTTCCAATTTGGGAGGCTTGATAAAGTATTGGGGCTCATCTAGACTAGAGAATAGGGCACAAATCCAAAAGGGAGCAGTGTGATTCACTTGTAGAAATGGCTTAGTGCGATTTCTGTTGCGTGGCTCTCCATGGTAGATGCCCACGGGGATGGGCATGGTAGTGGTTGCTGTGATGGTGGGATGTCCAGGCACTTCCACAACAAGCCGATAAGCCTTTCCGCGTTGAGGGGTATAGTTCAACTCCCACTCCCCATATCCTATTTTTGAGAAAGTGCCCACTGCTTTGTCTTCCTCGTAGAGGGTTGGGGTAGCCACTTCCACTTCTTCTGAAAATGAAGTTTCGTTGACAGGTTGGCTGTAGGTGAGTTGTAATTTCTGCACCTTAGTGTTGTGCAGCACACACGATACCACTACCTTTCGTGTTCCCTCCTTGGGAGATAGGGTTAAATCCTCCACGCAAGCCGTGAGCATGGTGAGTAGACCCCAGCAGGTTAAGAGTAGCCGCCAGCCGTTTCTTTTTTTGTACATGAATTAGGGATTTGACGTTAGAAATTAGACGTTAGAGATTAGACGTTAGACATTAGAGGTTAGACGTTAGGGATTAGAGACTTTAGACGTTTGAATGTAGACCTTATACTCTAGATTATAGAACTTAGAGCTTAGCACTATGCAGCCAAAGGGAGTACCCAGTTGCGTGAGCCTTCTAATTTCTAGCGTCTAACCTCTAATCTCTAATCTCTACTTCCGTGGTATCTCTCAGCACCTTTCCGTCTGTGGTTTCTAGTATCGACACGAATTTCACGTGCGCTGGCACTTCGGGAGGAATGGCGTTGAAACGAAATACGATGACAGGGGGAGCCATTGGTTTAAGAGCTAGCCATTGCGCAATGGTTTCCACCTTATTTTGCGAGCGGTAGCCCCATACCAAGGACTGAGTGGTATGGGTAATAATTTGTTTGGGATGGAACTCAAAGATAGAGAAGTAGGGGTTGAGCGATGTCCCTGCAGCTTGTCCAAAAAGCGGAGTTGTGGCTATGATGTTGAAATCCTTGACACCCGTCATGCGATATTCCCAAGGTTTGATAAAGAACCAATCTAGCCCTTTTTGATTGGTGCTCCGTGTCTTGACTACCCCTCTGTAATAATCATCCCCTAGCAGGTTTTCCAACTTTTTGTTTCCTGGCGCAATGGGATAGTTAGAGGTGTCTCTCTGCCCCATCTCAGAATAGGTTTCTGGAAATAGATTGGGGTATTCTGCTATCTGTGCTTTAAGTGGACCATTAGTTGTGAACAGACATAGTAGAAAGTCTTGTGCCTTTATTGGTTGCCCAACTTTTGGAATCGGCTCGCAGAAGTATCCTTGGTGGTTTTCCAAAGCGAGCGTAGCGATGTTGTTGCACAGTCTTGGATAATATTCGAAACCAAGACCTGTGTCCCGAAGCTGCACTTCTTCTTTCTTGCAAGAAGTGCATAGACTTAATGCACATGCTAAAAGGAAAAGATATTTCATCATACTATGTTAGATATTAGACGTTAGACTTTAGAGGCTAGACTTTAGACGTTTGAATGTAGACATTAGATCATTGGATTTAGAGCTTAGCACTATGCAGCCAAAGGGAGTACCCGGTCGCGTGAGCCTTCTAATTTCTAGCGTCTAACCTCTAATCTCTAATGTCTACCCTCTAACGTCTAAGATACATTTCCGTGGTATCTCTCAGCACCTTTCCGTCTGTGGTTTCTAGTATCGACACGAATTTCACGTGCGCTGGCACTTCCGGGGGAGTGGCGTTGAGGCGAAATACGATGGCAGGGGGAGCCATTGGTTGGAGAGCTAGCCATTTCGCAATGGTTTCCACATTCTTCTTTGACCGATAGCCCCATACCAAGGACTGAGTGCGATAGGAAATAATCTGTTTTGGTAAAAATTCAGAAATGATGAAATGACGATTCAGAGATGTTCCTGCAGCTTGTCCGAAGAGCGGAGTTGTGGCGACGATGTTGAAATCCTTGACTCCCGTCACACGATATTCCCAAGATATAAGGTTGGTTGATACCATCATGTCACTGGCTCTGGTGTGCTGTTGGCTTCTGGTAGAGTAGCTGGTTTCCGTGCGATAGTCATAATCAAGTTGTTGCTCAAGTTTTCGATTCCTCTCTGCAAGTGGGAATGAGGCTTTTTGCATGATATCTAAGTAATAAGCTGGACTGTAGCTCATTTTGAAAGCGGGTATTCGTGCTAGGGAGTCCGTACCAGTAACGACCCAAAGGTCTGCATCTTGTGCCTGAAGCTCCTGTTGTGGATGATAAGTAATCCAGTTTTGTAGTCTTTCTTTGTGAGAAAGAATTTTTGTGGTGATGCACTCACAATGTCTTGGATAAAAGACCAAGGAGTAATCTTCTTTAATGTCGGACAAATCCTGCTTGCAAGAGAAGAAGATGGAAAGAGTGCAAAGAAGTAGAAGGAAAAGGTTAGTCTTCATGATAGGGGTATTTAGGGAAGTTTGTGGAAGGTGAAGCCATTATGTGCAAATTTGAAAAATTATTTTGTAAAAAACAAGGGTTAGGTGTTTTTTTGATGAATTAGTGTCGGTTCGTGGGTAGGCTTTTATGACGGTTCATGAAAAGGATGTCTTTTGCGGATGATGTCTACCTATATAGTGGGAGGAAAAGGGGCAAAAGTGAGAAAAATCGCGCTAAAAAATGTTGTCGGTAGGAATGTTTAACCTAAATCGGTCATTAGATCCTGAACAAACTTCATTAGATTGTTGAGCAGATGGTTTACCGTTAGTGCGAAGGCGTAGTGGGCTACGGCGAGAACGAACGCAAAACAAGATGCCAACAAGAAAATGAAAGATGACAGGAAGTTATCTTTTCAATTACGATTCGTACCATAACGGTCTAATGACCGATTGGGGTTAAAGTTTTGCGTGTTAGAGGAAGGGGCGAAAAGCCCCCTCGCGCGCGTCACGCGCGCGCTTTCCCTGGGAAATTTGCTTTTTTGCTTTCACAACCTTCACAGAAGGGGAGAAAAAGGATGGAAAAAGAGGGAGAAAAGAGGGTACGCCCGCGGTGGCGATGTTGGATAAAAATGGGGTGAAAATCCTTGATAATATCGCGATTGTTAAAAAATGTCCGAAGTATTTGCGCTAATTGCTGATTTATAGTAGGTTATAAGGGATGTCTGTGAAGGCTGTGAAAGAGAAAAGATGTAAATCCCAGTATACGCGCGTGCGCGTGTAGGAAAACCTTGATAAAAACGGGGATTGTGTAGAGATGTTAATGAAGAGGGCTGAAGGGAGAGTAAGCCCCTTTGGGAGGGGAAGTGGAAAGTGCCAACAGAAGCATGAGGAAGCAGAAAGCAAGGAGCGGTTATGGGCGAGGTGGAAGGTGAGAAGAGCGGGAGATGTGGACAGAGAGGTTGCAACGTATTTCTGAAACATCGGAGCTTTTCCCAAAAACGTGGGAGATTTTCTGAAAAACGTTGGACTTTTTCTGAAAAACGTTGGAGATTTTCGGGAATATCTCGGACGTTTTTGAGGCGCAGGTCGGAGGGGATAAGCGCAAGCAGGGGTGAGAAGTGTGTGCTGTAGCGCAAGAGTATCTGTGCCATGCTCAAAGGCAAGTGTCAAGGTGGGCGCAAAAACAAGAGGGCTGCATGGAGTGGAGTAGATGATGAGTTGCGAATAATCGTAGAAATCAGGCGAAAAAGTCCTTTTGAAAGATAGATATGGCAAAAAAAGCCCGAATAGTTGGTAGTATAACGGAAAATTGCTATTTTTGCGTGGCAAATAAAAACAATAAATAAGCCCATGAGACTACTCAATCATTTAGCTGTTGCTTGCGTCTTGGCTTTCCCCACCACGGTGATGGGACAGACGTTTAAGTTCGTGCAGCAGACACTGGACAATCCCGACAATGAACCAGTGCCCGTGCATCCAGTGCCTCACCCACGTCAAGTGGCTTGGCAAGAAACTGAATTTTACGCCTTCTTCCACTATGGCATGAACACCTACACCGACAAGGAGTGGGGTAATGGTGACGAAAATGTGAAGATTTTCCGACCAACGGCAAAGCCCAATCCTCGTCAGTGGCTCGAAGCCGTGAAGAAGGCAGGCATGAAGGGGGGTATCGCCGTGGTGAAGCACCACGATGGTTTCTGCTTGTGGCCTACTCAAACTACGGATCATAATGCTACGAAAGCAGGAAATCCTTATACTGCCGATATGAATATTCCTAAAGATTTTGCAGAAGCTGCAAAGGATTTGGGATTGAAATATGGTTTCTACATCTCACCTTGGGACCGCAACTCTGTGCACTACGGTACTGACCGCTATGTGCCCGAGGTGTTCTTGCGCCAGTGTGCTGAGTTGGCACAATATGGCAACGACCAATTTGAAATGTGGTTTGATGGTGCTAATGGTGGTGACGGCTATTATGGCGGTCGCCGTGGTACGGTGAACGTAGGCGATGCCAATATCTACTACGATGTGCCCAATCTTCGCGACACGGTGCACAAGGTGCAACCCAACTGTGTGCTTTGGGGCGTAGGTGGCGAGGCTCGCTGGATCGGTAACGAAGCCGGATGGGCTGGAGAAACCAACTGGTGCATGGGACATGGCACAGATGGTGATATCAACGGCTGGTATTGGCACCCAGGTGAGAGTGATGCGAAGGCTACCAACAAGGGCTGGTTCTATCACGACTATGAGTCTCCTCATTCTGCAGAACGCTTGTTCCAAATGTATCTCGAAACAGTGGGTCGCAATGCAACCTTGATTCTCAACTGGCCTCCCAACAAGGCGGGTGTGCTCCCTGCTTCTGACGTGAAGGTGCTCGAAGAATTGGGCAAGATGATCGAGAAGCGTTTGGGCACTGATTTAGCTAAGAATGCAAAAATCGAAGCTAGCGAAACTCGCGCGGCTGGTGCGAATCGCACTTATGGAGTGGACAACCTCGTGGATGGCAATACTACTACGTATTGGGCTACCAATGACGGCACGAAGCAAGCTACGCTCACCTTCACTTGGGACACTCCTCAAGCTTTGCGCTATGTGTCGCTCATGGAATTGGTGGCAAAGGGTCAGCGTGTGAAGAAGTTTAAGCTGGAAATCTCACAAGATGGCACCAATTTTAAGCCTGTAGCTGAAAACGTGGCACAAACCACCATCGGTTATAAGCGCATCATTCCTCTCAATGGTTCGACAGTAAACAGCTATTCTGCACAAGGCATTCAAGCGAAGGCCCTCCGCATCACTATTGAAGATGCTAAGGCTTGCCCCTTGCTTAAGAGTGTCGCTATTTATTAATCTGCAAAGCCCAACACCATGACATTGAAATCTATTCTTCCCTTGGCTGCTTTGGCTTTGCCCTTGGCAGTCGCTGCACAAACTACAACAAAAGTTGAAGAACCTGCTGTAAATGTGCAATTTGACTTTGAACCTAATCCTGCTAATCCCTGGAGAGAACTTGGGGTATATGACACTTGGGAGGCTTCGCCTTTCCGCACACAAAAGTTGGTGGGCAACGTAGCAGTAGTGGATAACCCTACGCTCGATGAACTCAACCCTCTCACAGGCGAGCCTGTGAACCCCTCTGGCAAGGTACTTGCTCTCCAACGCTCACGCTTCGGTTCGAACACTTTCGGAGCTTGGATTAAGCTGAATGAGCCCATCGCTTTAACGCCTAATGGCTCTCTCTACATTCACGCTTGGGTGCGCAGTCCAAAGGCTGGACGTGTGCTCATCGCTGGATTGGGTAAGCGCAAAGAACGTGCTGATCAATTGCCCACGGTGGTGCAAGTGGCACATATCACCACTTCTCCCCTTGAGGTGAACCAATGGAGAGAAATTGTGGTGCCTGCCGCAGCCAATAAAGGCGTGGAGCTCCATAGCCTCCTCATTGTGCCCGACTGCGAGAGCCCTCACGATTTGAAGGAAGACTTTGTGGCATACATCGACAATGTGTCTGTCAATAACGTTTCTTCTCCTACCCTTATCAGAGGATACTATCCTATCAACTTCGATAAAGCGCAGCCACAAACTCGTAAGGATCGTTACATTGAAGCGGTAAACCTTACGGTGGGTCAACAAAAGTATAATTATGTGCTGCCACAGCCGCGCATGCTTTACAATGAGGCAGGCAGCAGTCATCGCATTTTTGCTAAGGCTGGTGATGTGGTCACTCCTAAGGTGCAGTATAAGGGCTCATGGATGCACACGTTCTTCTATGTGGATTTTGACCAAGATGGTCAGTTCAAGCCTGAAGAGGTGGTGAGCTATTCTTACAAAGATGGTAAAAACAGTGTTGGAAAGACTTTTGCTAATGGTGGCATGTCGTTCCAATCGCCTGAGTTTACCCTTCCCAAAGATATGAAGCCTGGCGTCTATCGCATGCGCCTCAAGGTGGATTACAATGATTTGGACCCCATGGGTAATAAAACGCTTCCTGAGAACGGTGGTGGTTTTGTAGACTTCTTCCTCAATGTGCACGATGGCTTTGCTGTGGTGAACGACCACAACCTTAATGGTGCGGTGAAGACTCTCGATGGCAAGGAATTGACGAGCTTGAAAGTGCCCTATGGACAAGACTTCACCCTCAAGATGCACCCTGCCGATGGTTTTGAACACAATGGTTTTGTGCTGAAGCATGGTGTGAATATCGAAGGAGAAGCTACCGTTAAGGACAATGTGCAGTGGGAAAGCATCACCATCCCTCGCTCTTTGTTCAAGGCTGATGGCACTTTCACCATCCCCGGTAAGTGGATGGATGGCAATGTGCTCATCGAAGGCCGCTTCGTACAAGAAGGTCGCTATGTGCCCGAACCTGTGCCTGCATGGTTTTCACGATTCAATGTGACGAGCCTCGATGGCAAATACTTTGCTCCCCACACGCAGTGGTATTCCCTCCAACTCGGTGCGCAAGGTTATGTGATTGAAGGTACTAAAGACGCGCAAATCTCTCTTAGCGCAACGGCGGTAGATGCTCAAAACGAGCAACACTTGTGGTGCTTCGTGGGCAACAATGATGAGGGATACCAGCTCTACAATCGCTACTTTGGCACGGACTATGTGCTCGCTGCTCCCACCACCATGAGTGGCAAGGAAGGTGGTTCGTCTTTTGTGCGCCTCGTGCCTGCTGACAAGGTGCCTAAGAACTACACTTCGGTGTGGCGCTTCATGGACTCTAAGAATGTCAAGGCTACTGATGGACAAGTGGTGTATATGTATGAAGATAAACTCCCTGCCAACAAGGTCAACAACCGCGATGGTAAGCTCTCTTTCTGGACCGGTGGTGCAGATGCAGGTTCTACTTTTGTGATTCGCCCAGTGACAGTGACCGACACTGCCGTCACTGCCATTGCACTTCCCTCTACCAACATCGCTTCTGAAGAGGTGTATGACCTCTCTGGTCGTCACGCAGAAAAAACAGCACGAGGTGTCCTCGTGATGAATGGGAAGAAAGTGGTGAGATAAATTCACCGATGGCTAGTGCGCTAGCATAAATAATAAGGCATAAGCCGTGTCAGAGATTGGCGCGTCTTGTGCCTTGTTATTATTTTCTCCCGAAAAGTTCGAGATAATTGATATATCCTATTTGAATATGAAAACACTCAAAAGAGTTTTGGGCTGCTGCTTGTTGGGCTGCGCACTGTTTTTCGCGCCTACCTCACTTTGGGCAAGAGTCTATGACATCTACCCCCAACCACAACAAGAACAAAGTGGACAAGGGGTTGTAAGTTTCACACCTTCGGTGACGGTGGTGTGTGATGCCACTGTGGATGCTGCTACACGCGAACGTGCGAAGCAGGTGCTCCAAGAGGCAAAATTAGAAGTTGTCTTTGCCGATGCTCCTCGCCAAGGACATTCCACCCTCTATTTGAGCGTGGCAGGAAGTGACGGCGTGGCAGACCGCTATGCACAATCTTTGCAACTGAAGCGCGATGTGCTCAAACGCACTGGCAAGTATGATCGCCACATCGTGCACCTCCATGCTCAAGAGGGCAAGGCAGAAGTGGTGATTCTGGGTGAACACAGCGATGCTACATTCTTCGGATTGGCTTCATTGGAACAAATCTTTGAACGCGGCACACAACAACTGCCTGCGGTGACGCTCTTCGACTATGCCGACCAACAAAGCCGCGGACTCGTGGAAGGCTACTACGGCTATCCTTATAGTCTGGCGGTGAAGAAGACGCTGATGCGCTTTATGATGCGCTTGAAGATGAACACCTACATGTATGGGGCGAAATCGGATATGTATCACTCTGCGAAGTGGGAACAACCTTATCCTAAGACGTTGACCCAAACGGACCTCGAATATGGCAGAATGTCGCAAGACATGGTGAAGGATTTGGCGAAGACTTCGCAAGCCACCAAGGTGAATTTCATCTGGGCGATTCACCCTGGCAATGCTTTCGTGAATCAACCTAATGTGGTGAACCGCATCATGACGAAGTTTTCGAGCATGTACGACTTAGGCGTGCGCCAGTTTGCCATCTTCGTGGACGACGTGGGTGTGCCGACTTCGGAAGCAGACTGCAAAACAAATGCGGATCACCTGACGGCAGTGCAGAAAGCCATTGATGCGAAGTGGAACAAGACAGGCAGCACCCCCGAAGATCGCGTGCGTCCGCTGCACTTTGTGCCACAAGTTTATACGCTGAGTTGGGTGGGACAAGCCGATCGCAAGCGTTTCTTCAAGGCTTTGTCGGCTGTGCCTTCCGACATCACCATCTACACCACGGGATGGGGTGTGTGGACGGTGCCCAATAGCCGCGATTTGGCAACGATGAACGAAGAACTCGGTCGCCCCGTGGCTTGGTGGTGGAACTATCCTTGCAACGACAACGCCGATGAGCAGATTTATACCTCCGACATGTACACCAACTTCATGGAGATGCGTGCCGTGGACAACAATGCGCGTATGGAGAAGTCGTTGAAAAATGGCCTCGGTGTGGTGTCCAATCCCATGCAACAAGGCATGGTGTCGCGCATCGCACTCTTCTCTGTGGCGGACTATGCGTGGAACAATGCGGCTTTTAACAACATGACCTCTTGGAAGAAGGCATTTAAGTATGCTTTCCCCGAAAATGCAGCGTTGCGCGAGGCTTACCAAGCCCTTTCTCCCTATCTCCGCTGGAATGATCACGAAGATATGGCGAAGGCGGTGGAGCAATATAAGAGCGGCAATCGTGCTGCCTTCGAGAAGTTGCTCACCGACTTGCAACAAAACATTGAGGTGGTGGCGCAGTGCAAGACTTCTGCCAACGAAGACGAGCAATTGCTCTACACAGAGATTGCACCCTGGTTGCTGAAATTGCAAACGATGGTGGCTGCGGCACAACAATTTGTGCAAACTCAAAAGCAGAATGATGTGGCACAAGGTTGGGCGTCCTTCGTGCAAGCCACAAAAGCCTATGCTTCTCTGGAAACAGACAAGCGTTTTGATGCCGCTGCATTGGAAGGTTTGGGTAGCGGAGTGAATGTGTCGCACCGACAAGCCAACTGCTCGCACAAATCCTTCTTCCCCTTCTTGGGCGTGTTGCAAAATACGGCTTTGGGAGCGCAACCTTTCGGAGAGAAGGCACCTTTTGTGGTGCAAACTAGTGCTTCGACTGTGACAGCAAAGGGACATCTTGATGCACAACATGCTTATCTCGTGGTGAATCATCAAGAACTCCAACCCAAAGACTATGTAGCGATGAGCTTTGCCACGGCTTTCAAACCTACTGCTTTGCAGGTGGATGAGACTCTGCTCAAGCAGTGGAGCGTGCAGGTAAGCGAAGATGGGGTGAATTGGACACGTTTGCAATCGGCTACCCTCCCCAATGAAATGTTTGTGAAGCACGTGGCTTTCTACAACAATTCGGAAACTCCTCAAACGCTTCAGCTCGGAGAACAGAATTTCTCGCTGAAACTGCCACAACCCACCACTCTTAAAGACATTTCTGTACCTACGGAAGTGTTGGGTGATGGTAGCAACAAGGGCAAAGTTGCATTGATTGATGGCGACATCCACACCTTCTTTGCTGGAAAGAAGAACCAAGCCAATGGCGACACCTACATGGTCACTCTCGCTAAGGCTGAGGAGGTGCAAGATGTGCGCATTTGCTTTAAAGCCACCAATGGTGACGAACTCAAAGGTGGTAAGGTAGAAGTGAGTGCCGATGGCAAGAAATGGCAATCCTTGATGGTGAAAGGTACTTCTAGCACACAGAGTAGCCCAGCACGCCGACAGAAGTTGGACGAAGACCTCTATGCCGTGGATTTTGTCGCCAAAACTCCCATCACTGCGCAGTATGTTCGTTTGGTGGTGACGCAACCTCTGACGAATAAGTGGCTGCGTCTCTCTGAAATCTTGGTAAATACCCAGCATTATGCCCAACAATTCGCCCCTACTGTAGTGGACAATCAGCAGAATGGTCAGCCACAGTTGGTGGATGGTCAGGGGCGCACACCTTTGAAAAATGTGAGTGGCAACCAAGTGAACTACAAAATCGACGACTTCTTCCGTCCTAAATCCCTCTCGATTTATTGGGATGCTGCAAGTTGGGAAGGGGCTGCTCCACAACTATCCATTGTGGAAAATGGCAACACCATCGCACTAGCTCCCCTCAGCACTGGTGTGACACAAGTAGATTTGGCGAATCATCCCAAGGCTACGCAGTTGATCGTGCAGTGGGAAGGCAAGAATGTTCCACAAATTTACCAAATCCAAGCCGTTGTCGATGATCACGCGACTACAACACTCACTTCCCTCCGTAAGTTGCTGCAACAGTCTCAACAGCAACAAGGCAAGGTCTACGATTTGCAAGGACGTGTGCGCCGCACCGATGGCAGTACGCTCGGACTTCCTGCTGGAATCTACATTGTCAACGGACAGCGCATCCAAGTGTTGCAACAATACTAAGCATCCGATGGACTGAGTGTAGTTCTCCCTCCGCATCACTGAATGTTGCTCGTGAGGTTTGATAGAGAAACTCCACTCTGTACATGATAAAAGCTCGTGTCAATCCTTAGAGATTGACACGAGCTTCTTTTGTAACAATACTCAGTTAGAGAGATTGTAGCAATACTCAGTTGATAGTTTGTAGAAATCCTTCGTATGAGAGATTGTAGCAATACTCAGTATAAGCGTTTTTCCTGCGACAAAGAAGAGCATTACATCCCTCCCACTGCGCGCCACACAGCGGCTACAAGCACGGTCACCAAAACACCGAGCGCAATGGGGAGGACTACGGAAAGGGTGGTCCAGCGCACACTTCGGGTCTCCTTGTAGATGGTGTAAATCGTCGTACTGCAAGGATGGTGCAACAGACAGAAGAGCATGAGATTCACCGCAGTGAGGAGTGTCCATCCGCCAGCGGTGAGGATGCGATAGGTTTCTGCATCACCGCCTTCCATCAATACACCAGCGCTTGCGCCATCTTGTCCGAGCACCAGCACGGTGAGCATGAGAATCGTAGGTATCACAATCTCATTAGCCGGAATGGCTAGGATGTAGGCGAGGAGAATAATACCATTGAGTCCCATCAACCAACCTGGAACTTCGAGGAATGTGATGAGATATTGCGCTATGCTTTCGCCTCCAATCGTGATGTTGCAGCACAACCAAATCACACCGCCAGCTGGAGCAGCAAATACGACCGCGCGCCACAGCACAATGAGGGTGCGATCGATGAGCGATGTGTAGAGCGTGCGCCAGAATTGAGGCGGACGATAAGGCGGAAGTTCGAGGTGGAAGGTCGAAACCTCACCACGCAGCACCGTGCGGGAGAGGAGCCACGAACTGCCAAACATGAAGGCTACTCCCAGTAATACCACAAACATCACGGCTGCAATCGCCACAACGCTGCTATATTCTTTGGGAACGGCTGCGCCCACAAACAACGTCGCCAAAAGTATTTGCGTCGGCCACCGTCCGTTGCAAAGCGAGAAGTTGTTGGTGATAATGGCAATGAGTCGTTCGCGGTTACTGTCAATGATGCGTGTAGACACCACTCCAGCAGCGTTGCAACCGAAACCCATGCTCATCGTCAGTGCTTGTTTGCCGTGTGCACCAGAGCGACGGAAAAGTTCATCGAGATTGAACGCCACACGAGGGAGATAGCCGAAGTCTTCTAAAAGGGTGAAAAGGGGGAAGAAAATCGCCATCGGTGGCAGCATCACCGACACCACCCAAGCCATGGAAAGGTAGACACCATCCACCACAAAACCTGTGAGCCATTCTGGAGAACCAGCCATTTCAAACAGATGTCGCAAGAAGGGATGCCCCCAGCCCACAAGAAGCGAATCGAGCCATGAAGAAGGGTAGTTTGCCCCCACAATAGTGAGCCAAAATACACCACTCAGCAAAGCTATCATAATGGGGAATCCCCAAAAGCGGTGGGTGAGGATGCGATCTAACTTCACGTCAAGGGGCAACTGTCCGCCTTCTCCAGGTTGAGTCACCACCTCCGAACAGATGCGTTCTGCTTGAATGTAGATGTCTTCCATCCACTGGTCGTGAAAGTTGTGTCCGATGTTGAGGTGAATCTCCTCAGCAAGCGCAGAGAGTTCGGGAGTTGCAAACTGTTGTTGCACACTAGGGTCGCGCTCTATCAAACGAAAGGCAATCCACTCCGCATTGTTCAGGTGAGGATGCTCCGCTTCGATGGCAGTGGTGAGGCGTGCCACCTTCTCTTTCGTGTCTTTAGGAAGCGAAAAATTGCGATAAGGCTGGCACACAAACTTACCATCCACCACTTCTTTGATAGCGAGAAGCAGTTCTGCCAAACCTTGTCCGGAGCGTGCTGAAGCTCCTACCACAGGAATGCCCAATCGGCGCGAGAGGGCTTTTAGATTCAGCTCAATTTTGTTGCGTCTGGCTTCGTCGATCAAGTTCACGCAGAGCACAGCGCGGTCGGTGATTTGGAGCACTTGGAGAATCATATTCATGTTGCGCTCCAGTCGTGTGGCATCTGCCACCATCACCGTCACATCAGGTTGTCCGAAGAGGATGAAATCGCGTGCGATCTCTTCATCTTCAGAGGTGGAGGATAGAGAATACGTACCCGGCAAGTCGACAATGCGGTAAGTTTCTCCTTCATATTCAAAGAAACCTTCCGCCTTACCCACTGTTTTTCCGGGCCAGTTGCCCGTGTGTTGCTTCAATCCCGTGAGTGCATTGAAGACCGTGCTCTTGCCGGTGTTAGGATTTCCAGCGAGAGCGATGACGTGTTGTGCTTCGTCATGCTCCGTTTCGCCTTTTCGCACCAAGGTATGGAGCGTGGCTTGCGGACAGACAGCACAATGAGAAGGGAGGGATTTATTAGACATTAGAGGCTAGACATTAGACGTTAGAGGGTAGACAATAGACGTTAGAGGGTAGACGTTAGACATTAGAGCTTAGATGTTAGAGCTTTGTTCATACTATTGTGCTTAGAATCATCCCTTTTTGCTCTACACTTAGAGGTGGATCGAGCTATTTAGACGTTAGAGTCTAGATTTTAGACTTTAGATTTAGAGCTTTGCTCGTTCTTTTGTGTCCCCTCGCTAGAGGCAGGCACCGCCAGAATGTAGCGCGCTTGGTCTTGGCGCAGGGCAATGGTCGTGCCGCGCACCACATAAGCTGTGGGGTTACCCATCGGACTGTGCATCGCCACTGCCACCCGACTGCCGCGCACAAAACCTAAATCGAGGAGGCGGCGGCGCAGCGCTCCGCGACAAGCAGGAGAAAGTCCAACGATACGTGCCTTTTGGTGAAGTTTCAAATGATACAAACGGAAGGTCTCGAGAGGCGATTCCGCAAGAGCTTCCTCTTCGGTGAGTGGGAGCAAGTCGAGCGCGCCTAAAGTCTTGGTGGGAAGTTGAAACGCTTCGCCTTCATAGCGGAACGAAAAATGTTTTCCATTGATCGAGAGCACATGAATCACTGCATCTTTCGCCAATCCTGTTTGAAGGATGCGTTGAAAAATGTCTTCATCGTCGTCTTCCACGTGAGCAATGCGCCAATATGTGTTGGGAAGTGGCGACTGCGCTGTGTGGCGTGCAGGTGCCATCGCCAGAGAGTCCGTGGGAATGGGGTCACCATGGGGGTCATAGAGTGGATTGCCCAAGAGCGAAACATAGCGTTCTTGTTCATCCTTACTGATGTGGTGCTCCATGCGGTGCGCACGTTGGTGCCACTCGGTGGGGGCATAGCCAGAGTGTTCCGCAAGATATTGTTCGTAGATGCGGTGGGCACGAATCAACTTCAGCGCTGCTTCTCTACCTTTTGGGGTGAGTGTGAATTGCTCGCCCACGGTGAGCATGCCATCGAGTGCCAATCGGCCGATTGCTGAGGCAAGTGTAGCTTCGTCGAGGTTGAGGCGACGCATTGCCTTCGCCATCTTTCTGCGCGGAAGGCTTCCTCCTGCATCGCAGACATATTTCAAGAAGTCTTCTCCAGCTTCGGTGCGACGAATCTCGCGCATTTTGGGAGAAGGACGTCCTAAACTGCCACGCAATACGCGCCATGCCTGCTGGCAGCGTGCCCAAAATTTATGTAGTAGTGTTGCCATAAATGTCGAGAACATGAATCATTAACAAGCAAAGATACAATAATTTCTGTAGCTCTCCTCACGATTTCTGATAAAAGTTATCTATACCTCGATAGACGGGGCTTTGTTGATTTGTCACATCAATGCTCGCCTCTTTCAATATCTGCATCTTCACCCTTCACTCGCTGCTGTGTTTTCGTTATAAACCACATTTTTGTGTCCAAAATCTTTGGTGACTTCTGGAAAATGGCGTAACTTTACCTCGATAATCATGGAAGGAGCGTCCACCACCTTTCAAGGGCATGCGCACCTGAGTGTGTGCCTCTGCTAGAAAGCGGAATTTGTTTCCTACCCATAAATCCATTTACCATAAAAACCACAGAAATATGGCACTCGAAAAGACATTAGTTCTCCTCAAACCCTGCACTGTGCAGCGTGCACTCATGGGAGAAATCCTCTCTCGTTTTGAAAAAAAAGGTTTGCGCGTATGCGGTCTCAAGATGATGCAACTCACCGATGAGGTGCTCTCAGAGCATTATGCCCACTTAGCTGGCAAAGAGTTCTTCCAACGCGTCAAGGACAGCATGATGGTCACCCCCGTAGTTGCTATTGCGCTCGAAGGCGTTGGCGCAGTGGAAGCCGTGCGCACCATCACCGGTCCTACCACCGGTCGCAAAGCTCCTGCAGGCACCATCCGTGGTGATTACAGCATGTCGTTCCAAGAAAACATTGTGCACGCCAGTGACAGTCTCGAGACAGCAGCCATCGAACTCAAACGTTTCTTCCGCGATGAAGAGATTTTTGAGTATCGTCCTGCCACTTTCGATTTCCTCTATGCCAATGATGAGTTTTAGATTTCCATCTGCTCTATTCTAAAAACAACGTCCGCACCAGAGTTTACTCTGATGCGGACGCTTTTTTGGGCTCTATGCAATCAATAGGATGTGTTTAATAAAGGGATAAAATGCAAGGCATTGAGGTTGAGGCTGAAGGGAGCGTACTCCAAGTACGTGACCAAAGCTGAATATCGAAAATAACGCAGCAGTTTGCCCTTTATTAGACAGAACCCTGTTATTTCAAATCTTCGGGCATAGTATACCCTGCCAAACGAGCGATGGTTTTAGGAATTTCCGTGTTGTCGATGCGACCATGGAAAGCCTCCGCACCAGCACCAATGGCGAAGACAGGCACATAGCCATCGGTGTGTCCCAAAGTGGTCCAACCGATGCGTGCATTCTTGCTCACAATCTGTTTGGCTGCCGATGAAAGTCCACTCTCTGAAGCATATAAACTTTGGAAACCTTTGTCTTTGCCCGACATCAAGTTGTCGAAGGCATCGTGCAGCGTCTTTTCTTCTTCAGCTGTGAGTTTGATGCTTTTGCCAAATCCGAAGTAGTCTTGGAGGTCACGGCGCACAAAGTCCCAAGTAAACTTATTGCCCATGCGCTTGTGGAGCTCCTTCAAACGAGTGGTGTAGAGATAGCTGCTCTTCTTTTGATTTGCCAAAGCAGCGAGGTTCAGATTGTAGCCGCCATTGCCCAAGGTGATACCACCCGTTTCGTGGTCAGCCGTGATCAGGATGAGTGTTTCTTCGGGGTGTTGGCGATAAAACTCGTAAGCCACGCGAATGGCTTCGTCAGCGTCAATCACCTCGCGCACCATAGGCGCAGCGTCGTTGTTGTGACAAGCCCAGTCTATCTTGCCAGCTTCAATCATGCAGAAAAACTTCTCAGGATTTTTCTTTTGCAAGAAAGCAATCGTGGCGCGCGTGATGTCTGCCAAAGTCAAATCGCCCTTTTTGCGGTCGAGTGCATAAGGGATAGAGGCATTGTCGCGCGCATTATTTTCTTTGTTTTGCAAGAGAATCATGCGGTCGGCTTTGCGATATTGTTTCGCAAATTCCTTGTATCCATTGGCAATGGTGAAGCCCTTGGCGCGAGCTTGGTCGTAGAGGTCAGCTTCGCCTTCGTGAAGGGGAGCAGGTTTCAAGAAGTCACTCCCTGCAAAGAAGTCAAAGTTGGAAGCCACGAGGTCGCGGCCGATTTCAGCATACATCTTGCGGTGCTTTTGGTGAGCATAGAAACAGGCAGGAGTGGCGTGGTCCACGCTCACACTCGTGGCGATGCCCACGGCTGCGCCTGCTTCTTTCGCCCATACTGCAATCGAAGTCACGGGGGTGATGCTATCGGTGAGTACGCCAACTGCGTTGTTGTAAGTTTTGCGTCCAGTGGCAAGTGCCGTACCACCAGCTGCGGAATCCGTGATGCCGTGGCTCGCACTTTGCGTGTTTACCAAAGCCACGTGAGGAAAAGAAGGGAAAATCAGAGGTTTGATACCAATGCTCCCTTCGAGGGCAGCTCCAAAGGTTTCGGCAGCATTCACTTGGTTGACGCCCATGCCGTCACCAATGAAATAAAACACATATTTGGGTGCATTTTGCGCCCAAGCACTCGCGCAAAACACCACGCCAAGTGCTAGGGAAAGGAGAGTTCTTTTCATATCAGAATCTATGTTTGTGAAGTCCGTAAGGGCAAAGTTACCATTTTCTGCCAAATCGACGAAGTAGATAGGTTATTTTGTGTGTAGGAATTTGGTGGGGTGTGTCTTTCTGACAAAGTGAAGGTATATAAGAAGGATGACTTGCTCAGCGAAACAGGGGAGCGGAAATACAATCCGCGCTGAATCGCGAGCAAGCCATCAATGTGGCAAAAGTACGCTTTTCTTATTAGAAACTAACGAACTGCACTATAACGGTCTAATGACCGATTGGGGTTAAATCTCCAAGCAATCAAGCAAGAAAGTAACACGTAGAGTCAATCAGCAAGTGCAAAACTACAACAAACTTTTATAGAACTCTTTTGGGGTGTTTCAAAATTGAGTTTCTATGATTGATTTTCTTCTGTATCATTGTCACCTTTTTGTCGGTGTAATCCCCCAGAACGAAGCTAAACTTTGAATTTATAGACACAGAAAGATGCGTCACCAAGACCAAGCTCAGATTTGTCAGCATTTCTCCAGACAATGTTAAGGTTTCTCGTTTAGATAAACCTTCTTTCCATTGACAATGTAGAAACCAGCAGGGGGAGATGTCGTTGGTTGGCATTCACGCGCTTCCCTTGAAGGTTGTATATCTGTGTGGCATTGTTGTCATCAAAGACCACTCGCCCTATAGCACTTGGCATCTTCTGAGAGAAATATCCCGTTGTGGGATTCGCCATCGTGGCGTCCACCTTGCTTTCGTCGTATTTCACCGCACCTTTCAGTTGTGTGCAACCTTTAAACATATCTTGCGACTTCTCACATTGCCATGTTTGGGTGTTGATTATTGTCTTCAAACCAGAGCAATCTCTAAACATCTCGTACATATACGCCACCGCAGAGGTGTTGAATTTGGAAAGATTCAAAGATGTCAAACCAGAACAACCAGAGAACATCAAACCCATATTCGTCACCGCAGAGGTGTTGAAGTTGGAGAGATTCAGAGATGTCAAACCAGTGCAACCATAGAATATCCCGCCCATATCCGTCACCGCAGAGGTGTTGAAATTGGAAACGTTGAGAGAGGTCAAACCAGAACAACCAAAGAACATGTTCCACATACTCGTCACCTTAGAGGTGTTGAAGTTGGAGAGGTTCAGAGATGTCAAACTAGAGCAATCATAGAACATAGACCTCATATTAGTAACCTTAGAGGTATTGAAGTTGGAAACGTTGAGTTCTTTCAAACCAGGACAACCAGAGAACATCGCAATCATATTTGTTACCGCAGAGGTGTTGAAATTGGAAACATTGAGTTCTTTCAAATACCGACAATCCTCAAACATCCCACTCATATCTGTCACTGCAGAGGTGTTGAAATTGGAAACGTTGAGTTCCTTCAAACCAGAGCAACCAGAGAACATGTTCCTCATACTCGTCACCTTAGAGGTGTTGAAGTTGGAAACGTTGAGAGACGTCAAACCAGAGCAATTTTTGAACATCCAGCTCATATTTGTTACCGCAGAGGTGTTGAAATTGGAAACATTGAGTTCCTTCAAACCAGAGCAATCTTTAAACATCCCATTCATATACGTCACCGCAGAGGTGTTGAAATTGGAGAGATTCAGAGATGTCAATTTAGAGCAACCTACAAACATCTCACTCATATCTGTCACTGCAGAGGTGTTGAAGTTGGAGAGGTTCAGAGACGTCAAACCAAAGCAATCAGAGAACATCCCATACATATTCGTCACCGCAGAGGTGTTGAATTTAGAAATATTCAGAAACGTCAAACTAGAGCAACCAGAGAACATCCCATACATATTCGTCACCTTAGAGGTATTGAAGTTGGAAAGATTCAGAGACGTCAAACTAGAGCAACCCTTAAACATCCAACGCATATCCGTCACCACAGAGGTGTTGAAGTTGGAAAGATTCAGAGATGTCAAATTAGAGCAACCAAAGAACATCCCACCCATATCCGTCACCGCAGAGGTGTTGAGGTTTTCAAGTCCTTCAATAGTCGTGAGGGATGAGAAATAATAAAACCAATAATTTGTAGTTATAGGGCGGTAATTCTTGAAAGAATCATCAAATACTACTTTGGTGACCACACCATTAGGGTGTTCATATGTTCCAGCCCAGACAGGTTTTGAACTACTTGACTTCTCATCAATACCCCAAGTTTTACCATTTCTCGAACTGCGGTTGTTATCATAGTAAAAAGTGAGGGTGCTTCCACCTTCGCTCTCCGCGACATAGGCTTCTTGCGCACTGAGCGGAAGAGAAAACAATGCGCACAGCAGGACTAGGAGCAGTAGACGGAACTGTCGAAGATGAAAAAGAGCTTTTGTCATAAGGCGAGACTTTTTGTTTCTCCACATTCTTCCTCACGCTAACCGAGAAAAGGATAACGAGGAGTTCTAAACTGGTAACTTGTGGTGAAAGATAGAATGTAAATTCTACCCAATCATTGATAGGAATGAGCAGAAAAGAATAGTCTGTTTACAGCGTATTCGAATCTACACATACTGATGATGAGGATTTATGCGACAAAGTTACAATATTTTTTGCAAAACTCTGTTTTTTGCGCGGATAATCCCAAATCGGTCATTAAAGTGCACATGGGTTGAACAAACTTATTTCTCCCTTGAATTAGGTTGTTAATGTTTTTTTTCTTATCCCATTCCTCTGAAATGGTGTATTTTTCATCCTTTTCCTAAACCTTTGTCCATAATAGAAATTGAAACGACCTACATAAATGTCACACGTTCGTTCATTGTAGTATGAAAAAAGCTACCCTTAGGTAGCTATGTCCATCAAAGAAATGATGGGGATTCTTATTAGATATAGCAAAGGTAGTGAATCTAGTGATAGCTTCCAAAATGTAGTGCAAAAACAACTATTAATTTATGTGTAATCACTCCTTCTTCCCTCGCGTACGCGCGCGCATTACAGAGATTTTGCACTTTTTGCTTTCACAACCTTCACAGAATTGGAAGTAAATATTTGGCAACTAGTGATTTAAGCGTGTTTTTTAGCAGACGTTAAGGGAATGCTGTTTGAAAAGGGGAAATCGAGGGCTGAAATGGGGGATTTTGGGGCAGAGAATGACTGACGGATTTTCTGTGCTTGCGATAGAAAAAGTAGATGGAAGGAGGGAAGTTTTAGGGAGATGGGACTCTTTCCCTCGATTTTTGTGGCTGAGAGGACGAAGTGTCTTGGTTGGGTTGGGAGGATTTCCGAGTGTTTCAAGAAAAACGTCCGACATTTTCGGGAAAATCTCCCACGTTTTTCCAAAAACCTCCGACGTTTTTGTGAGAATCTCGGACGTTTTTGTGGAAGTGTCGGACATTTTTTTGCGCGGTTTTTGTCTTCGGTTTTGGGTTGAAAATAGTCCTGATTTTTCGTTTCTCTGTGAAGGTTGTGAAAGCAAAAAGTGCAAAAGTCCAGGGATGCGCGCGCGTGTAACCCGCGCGTGAGAAAACCACTGCCGTGTGGATGCCTTTAGGACATCGCGTAATGAGTCGTCCTAGATGAGTGGGGGAAGAGGGAGACAATGCTGGTTTGCTCATAGCTTAACACGTGTAACATGTTTGATTTGCTATGTGTAGATGTCAAATATTGGTGTATTTGAATGTGAAATGTCAGTTTTTTGCCGTTTTTTATCACTTTCCCTCCTTATCGACCCATATATAGTAGGGGACTTGCTAAGCACCACAATGGCAGGGTGGACAAAGGAGGGTGAGCAACCCCGAATTGGGGTAAGAGAGTCACTAGAGAGAAGTTCTTTTGTTCCACTAAGACGGTTGCTTGTAGACTATCGTTGACGGAGAACCCACTTCTCCCTTTGCATTGGTGCTTATGAGGTGGATAGTATTTGGTAGAAAGATTTTTTTTGTTATATTTGCATTAGAAAAGTGTAGTAAAAATTAAAACGAAACAGTATGGATTATGTTGCTGCCTTAGGGCTGGTGTTTTTCACCTCCCTTCCTTTAGTTGCTGCGGTGCACTTTTTGCGTCTTGCCTTGAAGCGTGAGACGATAGGCACTAGTCGCGTAGTGTGTTTGCTCTTCGGACTTTTGGCACTCGTTTTCACCTTTTGGGTGAGTTTCCAAAAGGGAGAATGGGTTTGTGCTGATGCTGTGACCTTGTTGTTCAAACGCTTCATTCTTTTGGTGCTGCTGTTCAGACTCTACAACCCCAAATATACGAGTGCTTCTCTATAGCCATATCTGCTTTTGTAAACAATTTTTTTCGTCAGATGAAAAGTCACTTTAATACTTTAGCCTCCATAACAATCGTCGTTATGTGGATGATTTTTGGCAGTAGCTATGCACAGCAAAAAGCACTCGTCACTTTTGAACTCAGACAGGTGGTAACAGAGGAAGTAATCGTGCAACCCAAGTTCGCGCTATTCTTTCAAGACAGCATTGCGGTGCCATTTCAAGAATTCGCTATTCACGACCCCAATAGCGGTGTGCACTCTTTGGAATTTGAATATAAACCAGGGTGGTATACACTGCGAATCAGCAAAGAGGGCTACCAAAATACAGAGAAACAATTTCTGGTGCGCACACGCCGCAATTCAGCTTTGGGCATCGGTACAATCCAAATGAGCAAAGCCAAAGACTACAAGCTGGGCGAGGCTGTAGTGAAAGCTACGCACATTAAAATGGTGATGCGTGGTGATACCTTGGTCTACGATGCTGCGGCTTTTGAGTTGGCCAATGGTTCGATGCTCGATGCGCTGGTGGCACAGCTCCCTGGTGCAGAACTCAAAAACGGACAAATCAAAGTGAACGGCAAGCATATTGAGAGCCTAATGATCAATGGCGAGGACTTCTTTGCTGGAACACCAAAGGTAGCTCTGGAAAATCTACCTGCTTACACCGTGAAGAATATCAAGGTCTACGACCGCGCAGCCAATGATGCCTACCTTCGTCGTCGGGCAACAAATGGAAAGAAGCTACCGAACGAAGACGAACATATGGTGATGGACGTTCAGCTCAAGAAAGCCTACTCCACAGGCTGGATAGGCAATGCTGAGGCTCACTATGGCGTACCCTACGATCGCTATTTGGGCAAGGCTTTCGGTTTAGGATACTCCGATCGCCTGCGGCTGGCGGCCTTTGTCAATATCAATAATATCAAAGACACGCAGGCGGGCAATGTCTCAGGACAATGGGGAGGAGGATAGCCTCAAGACGGTTTGCTCGACCTTAAGATGGGTGGTCTCGACTATCTCTATAAGGTGAGAAAGACTAAGGTGTTTGGCAACGTTATGCTCACCCACGAAGATGTGAACATCGAAAAACATACAAGCAGTGTGAACTACTATAACAGTGGCAACGTGTTTGGACGTACACTCTCACAGCAGACTGACAAGAAATTTCACTTGATTTCGTCGCACACGCTGCAGCACTTTGGAGAACAGATGTATCTTCAGCTTGCTCCCTCCATTGACTATCTGCGCAATGACTACACTTCTCTCTTGCGCACAGCAAGCTTCAAGGCTAATATCCATGAAAACTACCGATTGGCATCCCTCGACTCTCTCTACTCTCCTCTCGGTCTACGCGCTTCCCTGGCGCAACATCTGCTCAATAGTACTAATCAAGAGAAAGAAGGACGCTCAGGATGGTTCATTGGAAGACTGAATGGTGGTGCTACTATTTCCTTCCCCGACTTGGGGGATAATCTCGAGATAGGAATGAATGGAGAGTACAGACACAACACAGACCGACCACTCATGGCAACGCATCGTTTCTCAGACTTTCAGACGCATGCCGATGGCACGGGCGATCGTCTTAGCCAACGTCAAGATGGGGTTTCCACCTCCTACAACATCAATGGAGGAGCTGCATACTCTCTCTCTTTGATGCCTTATAATCCTCAAAACGGACACTATGGAATCGTACAATTCCGTGCTACTTATGGTCGCCAATACAATAAGCAAGACGACAACTATTGGAAGTTACGCGAACAACTTGCCAATGGAGCGATGGCCACACTCTTACCCCCTTCTGCCATTCGTCCTGAGGTATTGCAACAAGATTTGAATAATAGTGTACACTCCGTTTATACACGAGACACCTATTCCCCAGGAGTGGAAATGGATTATGTGTATCAACCCGACATCAACGTAGAAAGACGATATGACGTCAATCTCAAATTGGCGAGCAATGTACGTTGTGAGTCATTGCACTATCTGAAGCACCAGTTAGATACTACTCTCATTCGATGGGCACACGAGTTCTCTCCTGCGCTCTCGCTCCAATATAGATACAAGACTGGCATTAGTGCAAAGGAAGCCAAAATAAGTTATGCTTTCTCCGAAGGCATCCCTAGCATCTACTATCTGCTGCCGACAGTGAACGATAGCGACCCAACCAACATCTACGCCAACAATCCCAACCTGCGCCGCTCACTATCTCACAACGTCAATGGGTATTACTCCTATCAACACCACAGCACGCACAGCAATATCTCTTTCAGCACGGGATACGGACGCACGGATCGCGCCATTGCCTACGCACGCCAATACCAGCGCAACACGGGCATCACCAAGTGGACACCGCAAAACATTGACGGCAACTGGAACGCAAATGCCTCCCTGCAATACTCCACTCCCTTGGGCAAGAAGGAGGCTTTCCAACTGCAAGGCACGAGTGCGGCCTACTATCTCAACTCGGCAGACTTCACCACCGACACCGATGAGATGACGCGCTCTGTGGTGCGCAACCTCACCCTCTCGCAGCATTTAGGCTTGACCTACCAGTTTGGCAAAAACCGTGTTGGACTGGAAGGCCGCGTCTCTTGGTTACGCAGTCGCTCCGATATGCGTAACTTCCCATCCACCGACGCTGTAGACTACAATGCCAAAGCCAGTGGTCTTTTCCACCTGCCTCAAGATTGGGAAATCGGTAGTGACATGAACTTCTATGCCCGTCGTGGCTACAATGATGCTACGCTCAACACGACCCACTGGGTGTGGAACGCCTCGCTCTCCAAACTATTGATGCGCGGCAACTTGGTAGTCAAGCTCACCGCCATTGATATGCTCTCGCAAATCAGCAACCTGCAATACAGCATCAATGGTCAAGGTCGCACCGAAACGTGGGTTAACGCCCTGCCTCACTACGTGATGCTCGGTGTGCAGTATCGCTTTCACATTATGCCCAAAAAGAAATAATAATGAAGTTTTATCGACAATTTGATCAGATGGACTGTGGTCCAGCATGCATACAAATGGTTGCCTCTCATTTCGGAAAGGAATACCCATTGTCATATCTGCGCTATTTTTCTCATTTAACAAGAGAGGAAGTTAGTGTAAGTGGCATTAGGAATGCACTAAATAGAGCATTATGCCCCCTTTCAGGAATACATTTGACCATTAACCCAAATCGGTCATTAGACCGTAATAGTACTAATCGTTATAGAAAAGATAGGGTCCTGCTATCTTTCATTTGCTTGTTGGCATCTTGTTTCTCGTTTGTTCTCGACGTAGTTCGCTACGCCTTCGAGCTAACGGTAAACCATCTGCTCAACAATCCAATAAAATCTGTTCAGGATCTAATGACAGATTTGGTTTAAAACGAAACAAAATGGATTATGTTGCTGTCTTAGGGCTGGTGTTTTTCACCTCCCTTCCTTTAGTTGCTACGTTGCACTTTTTGCGTCTTGCCTTGAAGCGTGAGACGATAGGCACTAGTCGCGTAGTGTGTTTGGTCTTTGGGCTTTTGGCACTCGTTTTCACTTTTTGGGTGAGTTTCCAAAAGGGAGAATGGGTTTGTGCCGATGCCGTAGCCTTGTTGTTCAAACGCTCCATTCTTTTGGTGCTGCTGTTGCCGAGTGCTTATTTCATTGAGAAAGCCTATGGACAGGTGTGGACCAATAGTCAACAATATGGTGCACTAGCGAAGGTGCTGGGCAAAGCCGTGGTCACTTTCTTCGTTGCGGAAGCCGTTGGCTTAGGTTGCTACGTCTTGTGGTTGAAGTTTATAGCCTAAACATTCTCGCTATCGATGACACCCAAGAGCTATCGATGACACCCAAGACGATGGCTTACGCGGCTGTTGTTCCACTCATCTAGCGTCGCAAAAGAAAATCCCGCCTCTCACTGTGAGTGGCGGGATTTTACTATCCAGAAGGAGCGGTAAAAGTAGCTCCAGCGAGGGACGAATTGGCTTATTGTCGCACCATCTTTTGGGCTATTTTTGCTCCTGAAGTGGAAACTTGCAGCACATACACACCAGGCGTGAAGCGGTCGGTGTCGATGTTCACTTCGTCGCCTTGTGCGATGCTAGATAATTGTTGGCGATAGAGGCTGCGACCATCGAGCGACATCACCTCAAGGGTGGCAAAGCGTTCGGGGTTGTTGAAAAGCACTTGCCACTGTGTGGCTGTGGTGTGGAAAGTGGCTGGAGCGGCACTGCCCGACACGCGCTCGATGGCGGTGAGCGGATCTTTGCCAGCCTTTTTGAGCGCAAGTTTCAAGCCTGCATAGACGTTGATGAGCCCATAGCCATAGGTGGGTGTCCATTCCTTGCCCCCCATGTCTAAGTGCTTGTTGGACGTTTCTTTGAGAATGTCCAGCACATCGGTGTAGGAGAGTTGAGGATTGGCTTCGAGCCATAGGGCGATGCTACCTGCCACGAAAGGAGTTGCCATAGAAGTGCCTTCCATATAGCCGTAGTAGTAGGAGCGAGTGCCCAGTTTTCCCGTGTATTTGGCATCGCTCTTTTCAAAGTCGGGTGCATATTGGTTGATTGCACTCAAGAGGTAAGACCCTGGAGCCAGCACGGCAGGCTTCGTGTAGTTGGCATTGAGCCAAGGACCATTGGAGGAGAAGGTGCTGCGCGAGCCTTCTTTCTCTTTCGATTTCTTCTTGTTGAGCACGTGGGTGGTGAAACTTCCCACTGCAATGGAAGAGGGTATGGAGGCTGCGCCTTCGCCCACGATGTAGAGATTGTCGGGTTTGATGCTCTCGTGAGTAGCATTGGTGGCGAGTTTGGTGAACTCTGCTGAATTGGGGGCATCGGCATAGATCCAGCCGTGGAGTGTGGCAGCAGAAGCGTTGGTCTTTTTGGCGGTTATCTCCAGACCAAAGACCACATCGTCATAGTTCTTGCCTATGTCTGCCAAGAGTTTGTTGATCTTTACAGCAAGATAGTGGTTTTCTCGGTTGTTGTTGGCAGCGATTTCGCTAAAGATTTCCCCTTCTTCGAGATATTTTTTCCAGAAAGTGGTAGTGCGTCTGCTAATTTGAGGCACTGCATCTTGGTTGTTATTGCCGTTTTTGGTGAGCGCCAAGATAGGGGTGACAGTGAACTGCTCTTTGGTGGTCTTGTCGAATCCCCAAAAATCGATGTAGGTGAGGTCATCTTCCTCACCGTCTGGGTCTTTAGTGTAGTCCACAAAGAGGAATTTCGTCTCGCCAGGTTGGAAGGTGGAGGAAGCATGGAGCAACAAATCTCCTTCGTTGCCCATGGCAGCGGTGATGATGCCACCTTTGTCACGCGCCATTTTGTCCATCGCTTGGTCGTAGTCGGTGCTACCATCGTGCGGACCAATGACGCTACCTAAACTCATGTTCACCACCCAAGGTTGATGCTGTTTTTCGGCATATTCCTTGATCTTTTGCACATCTTCGATAATCTCATCTTGCGCGAAGGAAGAGGGGACCATGATGATGTCGGCATTGGGAGCAACTCCATAATAAGGGTTGTTGTCGTGCTTTGAACCTACGGCGATGTTGGTGACGTGGGTGCCGTGTCCGCTGCCAGAGTCGTAGGTGTCGTGGGTCTGTTTGCTGACATCCACATCGAGAATGGGAGCTGCCTTGCTCTGGATGTCTTTCTCAATGTCTTTGGAGCGATCCCAAAGCATTTTGATGCGCGACTTGCCGTTTTCATCCAAGAAGCCCATGTGTTTGAACTCAAAACTCTGGTCGATGACGCCCACGATGACTCCTTTTCCGGTGAAGGGAGTGTAGAGATTATCTTTTTGGTGCACGCGGTCCACGCCGGTGGCAGCGCGTGCCTTTTGGAGAAAAGGGCGCAAACGCTTTGAAGCGGTGAGTTGCACCACGCGCTGATCTTCTGCCAGACGTGTCAGCCACTGTGGAGCCACACGCGCAGTCACCGTGGTTGCGCTGATGCGTGTAGCGTGCTGTCCAGCCTGTTGGAGCATCTCAGCCACATCGGTCGAAGCATTGAGCTGCGTGGTGATGATGAGTGAGAGAGGGGCGAGGATGGATTGGCGCGTGCCATTGTAGTTGATGGTGGGTGCTGCGAGTGAGTCGGCAGCAGTGAGGGCACCGCCAGCACGTGTGGCGCGGTGGGAAAGGGCGAAGGCGTCTTGTTGGCGCTTCACCGCTCGGAGTGAGCGGTCGAGTTTCGTGTTGGAAGTCGTCTCTTGTGTAGAGGTGGTCTGTGCAGAGCTGGAGAGTGCTAATGCGCAAAACAGCACCGAGAGCATATATTTTTTCATAGGGAAGTCAGCGTTTTGTGGAAAGATGTGTCTATGTGCATGAGCCCCGACTGAGGAGGAGACGGTTGGATAGTTCTTGCCCATAAAAACTTGAGGTGCGAATATACAAAAAACTGAGAATATCGCGCACGAATTCTCAGTTTTTAGTGGTTAAAGAAGGGTAGAATGCTCCAGAATGTGAGTTACTGAAGTCCGAGTCTTTGTTTTTTGGGATTAGTGATTCACCACCACCTTGTGGGTGATTTGTGCACCCGGAGTGGCGATGCGAAGGAGATAGACTCCGGGGGTGAGGGTGGTGAGATCGAAGGTTTCTTCATGACCTTGCGACACCTGTTGGAGGTTGCGCTGGAGAGCCACGCGACCATCCGTGCCTACCAACGAAATGGTGGCTGAGCGTTCGGGGTTGTTGAAGAGCACGTTCCACACGCTGCCGTCTCCTTGAAGGGTGACAGGCTGCGCAGAGCCCGACACACGTTCGATAGAGGTGAGCGGATCTTTTCCTGCCATCTCCAAAGCCATCTTCAGACCTTTGTAAGCATCGATGCGGCCATAGCCTTCTTGTTTGGTCCAGTTGTTGATAGAGCCCTTGCTAATTTTATAGGAAGTCTTGTCGATGATTTCTTCAATGTCATTATGATCCAAGTTGGGATTAGCCTCCAACCACAGCGCTATCACGCCCGACACGAAGGGAGCTGACATGGAAGTGCCTTGCATATCGGCATAGTAGTAGTCTTCGCCATTGACCTTCACCTTTTCAGACATCAACCAAAAGGTTTCATCAAAACCAGGATGAAGCTTGTTCATCGCACTGCACACTTGTGCACCAGGGCCGAGTACGGTGGGCTTTTTCACCTTGTCATTGAGCACAGGACCCATGCTAGAGAAATAGCTACGCTTGCCGATGGCGTCAGGAAAATTGAAGCTCTTCTTGGTAATCTTATTGGTGTGCGTGTTGCGACTAGTGTAGGCGCCTACGGTGATGGCTGCAGGAATGTTACCACCGGCATCAGCCACGGTGTAGTCGTTGTCGCCTTTGACTATGCGGCTATTGGCGACCTTGGGGAGCGTCTTTGTGATGTAAGCTCCATTCTGTGACACCCAACCGTGCACCAGTTCAGCTTGGTCTTTTGAGATATTCTTCAATCTCAGACCGAAGAGGATGGTGGCATCGTTTTCTTCCATGCGGACTTGAGGCAACTTGATCCAAAACTTGCTTTGGTATTTGTGCGTAAATTTGCTTTGCCCATCATGAAACCAAGCATGACTTTTCCAATAGCTTGCATCCTTATACACCACTTTGTTGTTGATGAAAAGGAAGGGGGTGACTTCGATGCGGTCTACCTTGTCGGTGCTTTGCGACCAAAGGTCGAAGGTGAAAGTCTTTGACTTCTTCTGATCGTCGGTGAGTTTATCGTATTCTAAGTAGTCAAAGAGGATGAAGCAGGAATCGCCGACAGCGATGTTGCGCTTCATGTGGATATTTCGGTCGCCATCATTGCCTGCTGATGCGACAAGGATGCCACCTTTGTTTTTACCTACCAGTGACATATTTTGGTCATAGCCTGTAGATCCATCATGTGGTCCCTCTTGTGAGCCAAAACTCATGTTGACCACCCAAGGCTTTTGGGCTTTCTTCGCTTGGGTGCGCACGAAACGCACATCTTCCAAAACTTCTGTGTCGAGGAAGGTGGAAGGAATCATGATGATGTCGGCTTCGGGGGCTACGCCATATTGTCCGTTGCCCACATCGCTACCAGCAGCGATGCCAGTGGTGTGGGTGCCGTGACCTCCAGCCCCATGGTCTTGCAAGTCAGTACCTACAGGGACTTTTTGTGTGGCAGATTTGGAACGGTTGGAAGTGGCTTGGGTGGAATAGCCTGAGCGGTCCCAAAGCCATTTCACACGGGAGTTGCCGTCTTTGTCGAGAAAGGCAGCGTGACGGAACTCAAAACTCTGGTCGATGACGGCGATGATGACGTCTTTTCCTCTGAAGGGAGTGTAGAGTTCTTTGCCTGCATGCACTTCGTCTACGTGCGACATGCTACGTGCTTCTTTCAAGAAGGGATATGCACGCTGAGGCATCGCCATCTCCACCACGTCCGCCAGTTGCGATAGGGTTTGAAGTTGGGCAATGGGGATTTCCACCAAAAGGAAGTTTTCGGTGATGACACGAGCAGTACCACCGAGTTGTTGGATTTGCTGTGCCACAGCTTCAGCTTTGTTCTCTGTGGTTTGGATATTGAACGCTACGGTGTTGAGCAACTGGAAGGTGCCATCGGGGGTGGTTTGCTGCAGGGAAGCACTGTCTACTTGGGTGGCTCCACGAGTGGCTATGAATTGCGTTGCCTGCTGATAGCCATTTGCCAGGAGGGTGAGTGTGGCATCGAGTTTGGGCAGTGCCTCGTAAGGAGCAATGAATGAAGAAGGACTGTTGACCACTGCACCACGGGTGGGCGTGGTAGCTGGGGCAGGAACAAAGATGCGTGCAGAGACAGCAAGCGCGGAGGCTAGAAGAAGGCTGCTGATTAAGGGTAACGAACGCTTCATGCAAGATGGTATTGGAAAAAAAAGGCGCAAAAGAGGGCTACTTAAGTGAGCATCTGCCCCTTTTGCACCTTAGACGATGTGTGGTGAGAACAAGAAGGAGGCGCGATAGGCGAAGACCTTCTTGTTTCAAGAATTTTGTAGTCTAGTTTTATAATTGGAGTTTACCTTGTTGGGTGCTGTAAGAGGTGGTGATTACTTGCCACGGCCTGATTGTACGTAGGTAATCACGGTTGACGCACCACCCGAAGAGAGTTGGAAAGTAGCCGTGCGAGCTTTCTCGCTGGTGTTTTCTCCGAAGGTGAGTTTTACGACATGATGTCCCTTGGCAGGTTGTTTTGCCTCTTCGGGAACGGTGAGCCAGTCGGCATCTGAAGTGAGGGAGTGGGTGGAGAGTTGGTTGTCGTAGAGATCGAACACCAAGTAGGTGGTTCCTCCCTTTTGTGGAAGCACTTCGCTGAAGTTGGGCATCACACTAGTGGAATTGTCTTGCTTAGCCACGACGGGGTAGGAAATGTTGAGCCAGCCCACTTGATAAATGTGGTGAGAAAGCCCATTAAGTGGACCACCAGTGGGGAGGATGCGGAGATAGCCGTGTTGAAGAAGTTGAGTGGCAGGTGCAGTGGCTGTAATCACTACGGGCGTTGTCATAAAATATCCTGACTTAACCTCTACTTCTTGTGGTGTGATGGTGAAGAAAGAGGGCTTGGTAGCTCCACTCACAGCATCAGGAGTGTCAGGGAGATAGCTTTGCGTGGTGGCATTGCTATTTTCGGGGGTTGTTTTCACCATTTCCACACGCGCCTTCCACGACTCTGTGCTGACTACCCACACGGTGTCTGTGGTTTTGTCTGCAAAGAAAGTAGTTGCTGTTCTATTGTCACGAGTGCGAAGTTCCATCTGATGATTTTCAACCTCGGATTTAGAATTACACCCAGTGAGAAGAGTGATGCCACCAAAGATGAGGGACGCTACATAAAAGAAGTGTTGTTTCATGATGTGGGGGGATGTTGGGGCAACCTGTGAGAGGGAGTTTCCTCCCACAGGTTGGGAGTTTATGGATTAGTAGGATAATGTTTGATGATCAAAGGTTGCATGACGCGCTATGGACATGTGCTTTTCAGACTTTCGTCAGCGTGCTCTGCAAAGGACGGTGGTTAATACCAGTCGATGTTGCTAGAGTAACTGCTTCGCTTCTCATATTTCAAAGCGTCTGCCAACTCTGCTGCGCGGGCGCGGAAGGAGAAGTTGAACGAGGAGTAGGGCAACAATACGATGCTACAAGACATCTCAAAGCAGTGCAAATCGCGAGAGAGCGAGGCTGTGGTCATGGAGAGCTTCTTATAGTTGAAGTCGTAGCCCGAAGAGAAGTTGATGTTCCACCCCTTAGCCAGCGTGATATTGCCCGAGAAGTTGAGCGTCTGTGTGAAGGAGTAGGGGTAGCGCATGTTGCGCGTGTTGATGGGCTTGGAGCGATCTTCAGCCATGGTGACACCATAACTGAAAGTGAGCGTCCAGGGCAGAGAGAATGCCAGATATCCATCTTCGTCGACGTCGGCAGCCACCTTCTTCTCATTCTTTTTGTCTTTATTTTTGCGGAGCATGGGATCGGTGTTGGCTTCTTCTTCGTCCAAATCGTCGGAATCTTCTTTGGGGTCAGGACGTTTATCCTCTTCTTTGGATTTTCCGATGATGCCTTCCCAAACTTTGTCCCAACCACGCCCTGCGAGCAAGCCGAAGAAGGTCATCATCTTCTTGTTGTCGAGGGTGTAGGAGATGTTTTGGCTCATGCCTTGGAAGCGTCCGAAGCGACCATGGCTCCACTCAGTGCTATTGCCCACAATGACATTGCCCTTTTCGTCAAACTCATAAGCGTAGGTGGCGAAACGTGCAGCCATGGAGAAGGTGTAGCGAGGGGAGAAGCGCAGACGTACATTGGTGGAGAGGTCACTCCACGGTTGGTAGTCTGTGGCTAGATTGTAGGACATCGAAGCTGAAAGCTCGTCGATGAGAGAAATCTTGCGGAATCCGCTGGTGTCGGCATCCGACTTGATTTTCATTTCCACATTGTTGGAAACGCTCATGTTGATGCTTCCTTGTCGTTTGCCAGAGGGGTATCCAAAAGCACCTGAAGCGTAGGGGGAGTATTCTTTTGTTGTTACCTTTCCATTGCGGTCGGTGTAGACATAGTTGGTGACATAGCCATAGCTGCGTGTGGTGAAGTCAGGTGCGTAAGAGAAACTTACGTTGGGCTTGAAGACGTGGCGAATGGCTTGAATGCGAGTGCCGAAGAGTTTGCTCCAAGGTTTGTAGAATCCGTAGAGCGTGGTGTTGAACGACATAGAGGCATTCCAATCATAGAGGTTGTAGAAACCATAGGTGGTGTCGCGTCGTTCGGCTTGTAAATTGTTGTCCCAGCTGAGGCGTTCGCGTGAGAGATAGGTGCGACCGCTGAAGTTGATGGAGGGAGAGATGTTGATGTATTTGAACAGCTGGAAAGTCGCATCAATGGGCACGCGGTGCTGCATACCGTTTCTCCACTTGAGTAGGGGAGTGTGGAAGAGTTTGTCTTCCTTGGTGTTGATGGAGTTGGTGAATTGTCCCGTGTAAGAAAGACTGATTTTCTCGTACCAGCGCTCTTTACCCACCGCCTTCTTGCGGCGGAAGGGGTAGAAGCGATTGACATTGATGGAGAGGTCGGGCAAGGTGATGGCGAGCGAAGAGTCGCGCATGTTTTGCGTGATGTTGCTTGATCCCGAAAGGGAGATGCCGAGCGAAGGAATGTTGTGGGTGAAACTTACCGAAGAGGCACGTGTAGACTGGGTGTAGGCAGTGGGGGTGTAGAGCGAGGTGAGGTTGCTGCGCTCATAGTTTTGTGAGGCATAATTGACACGTGCTGAGAAAGAAGTGTTGGGGTTGGCCTTCGCATCGGAAGAGTGCGACCACTGCACTTTGAGACTCGTGGTTTTGGAGAAGTCTGGCAGGTTCTTTTCGCCTGTGATGGTGGTGAGATAAGAGACGTAGAAGTTGCCGCGATAGGCATATCGCTTGGCATAGTTGGTTTCTGCCGATAGCCCCCACGAACCTTTGGTGTAGAGTTCTCCCAAAAGTTTGAGGTCCATGCGGTCGCTCAAGGCAAAATAGTAACCACCATCGCGGAGGTAAAAGCCGCGTGAGGTTTCATCACCATAACTGGGCATGATGATACCCGAAGAATATTTCTTGTTGAAGGGGAAGAATCCATAAGGAATGGCGAGTGGTAGCGGTACATCGGCTACTACCAAATAGGCTGGTCCGAAGAAGGTTTCCTTACCGGGCGACACCTTGGCTCGCGTGAGCTGGAGATAAAAGTGAGGATGGTCGGCATCGCAGGTGGTGTATTGCGCATCTTGGAGATAGAAGTTGCCATCGTTGGAGCGTTTTGAATCAACACTGCGCAAGAAACCATTACCTTGAGTGGTCTTTACCTTTTCGATAAATCCTTTTTTGGTCTTGAAATTGAACGACATGCGCTCACTTTCATAGTTTTCACTCCCTTGTTTATAGATGGGAGTGCCTTTCATGGCTTTGCCTGTGCTATCGGGTACCCCCTGTGCATGGACGATGGTAGAGTCCATGTTGAGCGTAATATAGTCAGCACTCAAATCCATGTTTTGATAGTGCACCTTGGCTTCACCATAAAGATGGGCAAAACCCGTGGTGGCATCGTAGACCAAGGAGTCCTTTGCCATGTAATCCACGGGCGCTTCCAAGCCCGAACGCTGACGGGTGGTGTCGAGCTTGGCAGAATCTGCCAGAGCCTTGGCATTGCTTACCGCAATCGTGGTGTCGCGTCGCAAGGTGCGGCTCAAACTATCGAGGTTGCCGGCTGGGGTGCGGTGCACGCTGTCGAGTGTTTGTGGCAAAGGGGAATTGCGATCTGCCTTCGCCACGAGTGCACTGTCGGATGAGGCAAGCGTGCTGAGCACTTGTGCGGTGTCTTCTACTGCATCGTTCAGCGCGCGGGTGCTCACAGCATTGGTGTCCGCTGCAACTGAAGGGGCAACGGAAGCGGAAGTCGTCGTGGAGGTCGCTATGGGGTGTGGTCGTCCAGACATGAGGACGCTTAGATTGCACCCAACGAGGGTGCTAGCCAATAGGAGAACGACTCCCCAGAGTAGGATTCTATGATGGATGATGCGTGGCAAGTGAGTTGTCTGATAGGAATGTATGATGAAAATAACCCTTAGCAAAGATGGCTTTTGACCAACACAGAAGAGGTGATCTCTCTGCACTGGTGCTAGCTTTGCCGCAGACTAGGGGCAAAGTTACGATTTTCTATTCGAAAAGCTCTGCCCAGCAGCGGAATTTCTCCACTCCAGCATCGCCAAACTTTTCTAAACTCGCGATGGTCTGAGCGATGCTGCGTTCGCGCTCCAAGTGGCTTTTGCTATAAAACTTATCGGCGTAACAAATGATTTGCTCTTCGATGGTTTCTGGCAGAAGGTCTTGGTCGGGCATGGGAAGACCACGCTGAGCGATGACTTGGCGCGTGAGTCCTGTTCCGGTGTGGCGCTCGCAGATGCGCGCAAGGGCTTCATAGAAAGATGTGTCTTCTTCTTGCAGTGAGGACGTACTTCCCTCGTGTTCCGCCTTTTGACGCAGCAACTCGGCTTCTTCGCGCAGGAGTTGCGCCCCGATGATGCCATGGAGCAGGTAGTGCGCTGTGCCATGACAGTGGATGCCAGGTGCGTCTGTGCGGAAGATGCCGATGTCGTGTAGCATGGCACCAGCTTCCACTAGGGCGCGATTGGCTCCTAGTTCGGGATGTCGATCCACAATCTGTAGCGCACGTGTGCAAACTTGCCGACTGTGGTGCAGCAACATGCGACGCAGTGCGTTGTCTTCGGGATAGTAGCGGTAGAGAAGTGCGAGATAATCCATAGGCTATGTGGTGGAAGAGCAGAAGAAATGGAAATTCCTGCGGAAGCGTCGGACGATTTTATAAAAACGGGAGAATTGTGCTTTTATTATTTTGTCGTTGACGTACCAGTGCGGGGGGCGGTTGTCGATCTACTGCCGTGAGCAGGGTTGGCGTGCGAGGCATTGCTACCAGCGGCATTGGATTTTGTCGTGGAAGTATTGGGTTTTGCCGTGGCGGGAGTGGACTTAGCCGCAGGAGCATTGGGCTTTGCAGGCGTCACATTGGGTTTAGCAGAAGTTGGCGCATTGGGTTTTGGGGCTAAAGGAGCCGGAGTGCGCTCAGATTCTTCGTTGTCATTGGCGTCTTCCTCACCTTGGTTTTGTCCATCGGCAAAGCCTTGGGCATAACCGCGCTTGTAGGCATCTGCATAGTTTCTGCGTTGAGCCTCTGTGGGAAACTTTGATGTATCATCATAAGAGGCGCGCTCCATGTCGTCTAGCCCATCTTGTAGTCCTGCAAAATAGCCATCTTCATAACCTGCATCAGAGGGAAGGCGCAAATCCATGGACACGGTGTCGGTGGGTTGTGCTGTGTTGGTGTCGCTCGAGGAGAAATCCTCGGTTGGTGCTACTGTGGTGTCGGGAGTTGCCATGCGTTGCGCGCTGTCGCGTGCTGCAAACCCCTCGGGAGTGAGGGGTACGTCGGAAGAGCGTTTCAAAAAAATGATGATGCCAACGGCAAGCAATACCACAGCGATAAAGAGGATGCTGCGGATAATGGTTTCGTTGCGATCAGAAGATGGGTTTGCCATATTGTGTTATCCCAGAGAGTTATCTTTGTTAGAAGTAGAATCGAAGCAAGTTTAGTCTAGCTTGTGCGCCTATCTGCGCTTGCGTCCTGCGTCGATGCGGAGGAAGATGAAGAGCAGGAGGGTGAATCCCCATAATGATGAACCACCATAGGAGAAAAAGGGTAGTGGAATGCCGATTACTGGAGCCACACCGAGCACCATGCCAATGTTGATGAAGACGTGGAAGAGTAAGATCGACAGTACGCAATAGCCAAAGACGCGTCCAAACCTGGTAGTTTGCCGTTCGGCTAGATAAATGAGACGCCAGATGAGGGCTAGGAAAAGCAGGAGTACTGCACTTGCTCCCAAAAAACCTTCTTCTTCTCCTACGGTGCAGAAAATGAAGTCGGTGTCTTGTTCTGGCACATAGTCAAGCTTGGTCTGCGTGCCGTTCATGAAGCCCTTGCCTTGTAGTCCACCAGAACCGATGGCTATCTTAGACTGCGTCACATTGTAGGACGCATCTCTGTCTTCCTCGATGCCGAGTAGTACACGGATGCGCGTGCGCTGATAGTCCTTCATTACATTGTTGAGGGCGTAGTCAGAAGCATAGAGAAAACCAATGCTTCCGAGCGAGAAGGCACTGATGAGGAGGAAGGTGCGCATGCGTTGTCCCAACCATTGCAGACCGATGTAGCTGATCATGGCGACTCCTCCAGCCAGTTGTGCCCAACTGATGTCGAAGGGGTAAATCCAAAGGGAAACGGCATAAGCAATGACATGGAGCAAGATGCCCCATAGGAGGATGCGCTGGGCGTGTTCGGGTTGTTTGGGACAGTAGACTCGGAGCATGCCAATGGTGAAAATCCAAATGAGTGCCATGACAATCACTTCGCCCAAGGAGGACAATGTGCCAGGTAAGGCAACATCGCCTTGACCGATGCCGATGACAAAATAGGCTACTGCGGCAACTCCGCAGAAGAGTATGCTTCCTGGCATGCCCTCACGATAGAACATGAGGAAAAACGACAGATAGACTAGGGCAGACCCCGTCTCTTTTTGTAAGATAATCAGGGCAAAAGGTAGAAGCACCACGCCAGCAGCACGGAGAAAATTTCGCCGTTCGTTGAGGGTGAATCCATATTGTCCAATGAGTTTTGCCACCATGAGCGAGGTGGCACATTTGGCAAATTCTGCCGGTTGGAGCGACACAGGACCCAGTGATATCCACGAGCGCGAACCTTTGATGTCATGCGCAATAAATGGGGTGACCAGCAACAAGAGCATCATACCCCAATAGAACAAGTCGGCGAGCATGTCGAAATAGCGGTCGTCGAACATGAGAATGACGGCTCCCAGTCCGAGAGAGCAGCAAATCCAAACTAATTGTTTGCCTGGACGTGTGTCGAACGACAAGAAGTCTATGCCACCGAAACTGTGACTAGCTCCGCACACACTGAGCCAGCCGAAGGCTAGGAGGGTGAGGAAGATGAGCAACACCCATCCGTCTGCTCGGAAAGCGGGGTTGAGTTGAAGATTATCGCGCTTGTCTGCCATAACTGATGTGACGATGTTGGAAGGTGTTGGCTTTGATTTCTGACGACGCAGACAGTTTACCATTTACATATTGCTCCATGATGAGAGAGCCTATCGGCACGGCAAAGTCGGCACCGAATCCGCCATTTTCTACATAGACACAGACGGCTATCTTGGGATTGTTCATCGGAGCAAAGCCCATAAATGCCGAGTGGTCGTGACCGCGGTTTTGCGCTGTGCCAGTTTTACCACAAACCTGCACGCCAGGGAAATCTGCACCTCGACAGGTACCTTGTTCCACTGCGCGGCGCATGCCTGCTACTGCGTAATTATAGTAGCGTCGGTCCACTTTTGTGCGACGCATATTGGTATAGGTAGTGTCGATGCGCTCACCTTGCACGCTGTGCACCACATGAGGCACGTAGAAATGTCCGCGGTTGGCGATGGTCGCTGCGAGATTGGCTATCTGCAGTGGAGTGGAAGTGACCTCACCTTGTCCGATGGAGATGGAAATGACGGTGAGTGCATTCCACGATTTTTTGTAGGCTTTGTCGTAATATGCCGCGTTGGGAATCATGCCTCGACGTTCTCCGGGAAGGTCTATCCCAAGTTTATAGCCAAAACCCATCGCCACGAGATGGTCTTTCCAGTGAGTCATGGCATTTTGCACGCTACCATATTTCCCTTTGTTGCCAAACATGCGCAGGAGATTCCAACAGAAATAGGCATTACAACTCGTGCCGATGGCAGGAACAAGGTTGATGGGTGAGGCGTGTCCGTGACATCCGAGGTGGAGCCCTTTGTAGTTGAAGCCATGATGGCAGGGGAAAGCCACGCTAGGATTGATGCTTCCCTCTTGCAGTCCTAGGAGAGCTTGGGAGATTTTGAAGGTAGAGCCTGGAGGGTAGAGCCCACCAATGGCGCGATTGAGGAGAGGTCTTCGCTCATCGCGCATGAGCACACTCATGTGTTTGCTGCGATCACGGCCTGCCATGCTACGTGGGTCGTAGGTGGGTGCCGAAGCCATGGCAATGATTTCTCCCGTGGCAGGTTCGATGGCTACGATGGCTCCGAGTTTTCCTTCCAACAAACGCTCTGCGAGTTGTTGAGTGGCAAGGTCGATGCCTAGCGTCAAGTTGCGACCAGGATGGGCTTGCGTGTCGAATTTTCCATCCATATATCTGCCTTGTGTGCGACCGTGTACGTCGCGGAGCATGATGCGCATGCCTTTCTCTCCACGAAGGGCTTTCTCGTAACTGCGTTCTACCCCAAGTTTGCCGATGTAGTCACCGCTCTTATAATAAGCATCACTGTCGACGTCTGCTTGGTTCACCTCTGCCACGTCGCCTAAGATGTGCGCACCGATGCCACTGGCATAGCGGCGCACACTGCGTTTTTCGACACTGAATCCGTTGAAACGAAAGAGTTTCTCGCGGAATTTGGAAAAGTCTTGTGCGGGGATTTGGCTCATAAAGAGCTGAGGTGTGTTGCGCGAATAGCCTGGATTTTTCTTGGAATCTTTGATTTCCGCCATCCGTGCGATATATTCCTCTTTGGTAATGCCAACGGTGGTGCAGAAGTCTAGGGTGTCGATGCCATGTTGGTCTTGCATCGTCACAAGGATGTTGTAAGAAGGCTCGTTATAGACGAGGAGTTTGCCGTTGCGGTCCATGATGAGACCGCGAGAGGGATAGATGATTTCTTTGCGAAAAGCGTTGGAGTCGGCACTCTTGCGGTAGTCATCGCTCATGAGTTGCAGCGTGAATAAGCGAATGAGGTAGACCGCGATGATGACTGCCGCCACCGCGCCTACTACAAATCTTCGCTTTTCATAACTGTAATCTTGGGACATAATTTAGACGTTGGTCGTTAGAGATTAGACTTTCGAGCGTTTCCGCTATTGCTCTTCGTAAAACCGAAGGTGAAATCCGTGAAATATAAGGAATAATGCTTATCCTGTAGCCTTTCGGCTCATGAGAAACTAACGCTACATGGCTTTATCAGTGTGTAGCATCGCTTGCTTCTTTCGCCTGCTTAGCGATAATTTTTGCACAGCGTGACTTTTTCCTTGTGTTGCAGGGCTTTTCGTGCGCTAGACACTTCGAGATGTGTTTCTGAGTTTCTCAAAAGTTGCCATGAATATCACGGTCAATGCCGTGCTACTCAACACTTCAATCAGCAGGCGAAGTGGGTCGAAGAGCGAGAAAGTCTCGAGGAGGAAAAAGACCAGCATGTGAAGAAACGTCACAGAGATAGCGAATTTCAGAAAGCCGCTCCATTGCATGGTGCGGATGGAGGGCGTGAACTCCTCTTCTAGTTTGTCGTCAGGCGCAAAGGCACGCAATAAAAGTGGTGTGATGAGCCCTACGAGTGTCAGAGCACCAGCAGCGACGCCAACGGTGTTGCTCAAGGTGTCGACAACGAGCCCTAGGGCGAAGCCCAACACTACGTATATCCATCGCGCAGTGCCATGAGGTAGCATGATGAGGGCATAGACATACGGCATTGGAGTGGCATATTGCAACAAGTGGATATGGTTGAACACTAAGGTTTGGGCGAGAATGAGACCCAATATCCAAAGGATGCGAGGGAGGATGACGTTAAACATTTGATATGCGTCGTTATAGCTTGGTTCGGGGTTGGCAAGAGCAGACAAGAGATGATGGACCTTCTCTTGGTATTTATTGAAGACTATCGGCTTTCTCTTGTAATTGTTGGATTTCTGCTTTGTAAGGAGTTACCACAACATTGACATCGCGCAAATTGGCAAAGTCAGTGCCAAGGACAATGTCCAAGCGATAGCTCTGTCCATCGGATGAGTTGCTCACCTTGTGCACGCGACCCACGAAGATGCCGGGAGGAAAAACCGAAGAATATCCCGAAGTTTCGATCACATTTCCTGCGCGCGCCTTGGCATAGCGTGGCACATCATCGAGTTGCGCCATGCGAGTGCTACCGCCGTCCCATTGCAGATAACCAAAATAGTTCTTTCCACGCACCCGACAAGAGATGCTCGATTTGGTGTGCGTCACTGGGAGTACTAAAGCATAGTTTTCGCCTACGAGGTAGACAATCCCTATGACACCTCCACCGCCCACAACACCCATCTCTGGGCGGATACCGTCTTTTCGTCCGCGGTTGATCACCAAATATCCATCATGCCCACGGCGCACTCCATTACTCACCACACGCGCTGGGAGCAACTGGAAGCCCGCAAGTTCTTGTCGCACCTTACGTTCGGTAAATGTGGTGTCGTGCGTTGCAGAGTCTAGTGCAGCGCGCAGCACCGCATTTTCTTGTTGCAGTTTCGTGTTCTCTGTGGTGAGAATCGCGTTGATATCTCCGAGTTTGAAATAGGCTTCGAGCGCAGCATAGGTCTCATTGGTCTTTGCTGCGCTTTCGTTTGCCGCAGTGTTCCACACGCTCCCTTGGTAGTTGTTGAACTGGAAAAGGAGCGTCAAACTAATACCCTCCAAGAGAATGAAGAGAAAGAGATAGTTGTAGCGGCGAAGGAAGTCGAGGAGTATTTGCATCGTTGGGGATATGATGGGCAAAAGCCCTGCCTACAGAAGAGACAGGGCGAAGGTTGCGCAGTATTTACTGCAAGGATGCGGGCTGCTCTCCAAAGGACGAACGCTGTGTTCAGCGAGAATTCATTCAGAAAGCAGGGAGGTCATCATGACAAAAGCCTAAAAGGCACATGGACTTATCGCATCAAGCAGGGATATTCGTCGATGTTGGCGAGCGCCTTGCCCGTACCTTTTGCCACACAGAGGAGCGGTTCTTCAGCTACGTGGAAGGGGATGTTGATCTTATTGCTCAAACGCTGTGCCAAACCACGAAGGAGGGCACCACCACCGGTGAGATAAATACCGTTCTTCACGATGTCGGCATAGAGTTCAGGTGGAGTGTTAGAGAGCGCATTGAGCACCGCCGTTTCGATAAGTCCCACAGAACGTTCGAGACAGTGGGCGATTTCCTGATAGCACACGGGCACTTCCATCGGGAGCGCAGTGATACGGTTAGGTCCATGCACCACGTAGTCTTCGGGAGCTTCGGAAGGAGGCAATTCAGCCAAGGCACTACCCACGTTGATTTTGATACGTTCCGCCATACGTTCAGAGACAGATACGTTGTGCTGACGGCTCATATATTCGCGAATGTCGGCAGTAAAGTCGTCGCCTGCCATCTTGATGGAGTTGTTCGATACGATACCACCCATAGAAATCACCGCGATTTCGGTAGTACCACCACCGATGTCCACCACCATATTGCCTTCGGGGGCGTTTACATCAAGACCAATACCGATGGCAGCTGCCATAGGTTCGAAAATCAGATATACATCGCGGCCGCCAGCGTGTTCGGCACTGTCGCGCACTGCACGGAGCTCCACTTCAGTAGAACCCGAAGGTACACCAATCACCATGCGGATGCTGGGGGTGAAAAGGTGGCGACTGGTGCGCACCATGTTGATGAGGCCGCGCATCATTTGTTCGCAGGCGTTAAAGTCCGCAATCACGCCATCGTGCAGAGGGCGAACCACACGGATTTTCTCGCTGGTCTTTTCATACATGAGCTTCGCACGCTCACCCACTGCGATAGTCTTCTCAGTGGTTGGGTCGAGTGCCACAACAGAAGGCTCGTTCACGGCAATCTCACCATCAGAGATAATGATGGTGTTTGCTGTGCCGAGGTCCATGGCAAGCTCACGCTTCATAGAGAAAAAGGAAGAAAAAATTCCCATTGTCAATATTTTGCTTGATTCATTGCCCAATAGGACGCATCCCTTTGGGCACTGTGTAAGGAGAAATCTAAACTAGATACGTTTGTCCTCGTTTAGTTTTTGCTAAACCACGCGTGGATAGCCGTGTCGTAGTGGCTAGAAGTAGCGAAAGCGTTGGTTGCAAATTGTTTGCGTTGTTCCAAAGTGGTTTCCGCACCTTGCGCCTTCACGATGTCGAGCAAGGGTTGGTAGTCTGCTTTAGAGGAAACAATCACCACATCCTTATGATTTTTCGCACCTGCGCGGATGAGAGAAATACCACCGATGTCAATCTTTTCGATGATGTCGGCATCAGAAGCACCAGAAGCCACCGTAGCTTCGAAGGGATAAAGGTCGACAATCACGAGATCAATTTCGGGGATTTCGTAGTGCGCCATTTGCTCACGATCGTCTGCCAAATCGCGTCTGCCGAGAATACCACCGAATACTTTGGGGTGAAGTGTCTTCACACGTCCACCGAGGATAGAAGGATAAGACGTCAAATCTTCCACTTGTTGGCAGGGAAGTCCGAGCGACACGATGAAGTCGTGCGTGCCACCAGTGGAAAGAAATTGAACACCTTCGTTGTGAAGGGCTTTGAGAAGTGCATCGAGCCCATCTTTGTGGAACACCGACACGAGAGCAGTTTTGATTTTGCGCGTAGTAGCCATAGGGTTGTTCGAGGAAAAATAATACGTGTGCGCAAAATTACAATAAAGTTTTGGATTATCCCCATAAATCTCTGTGATACCGCGTGAGTTTAGCCCTTTTTATTTCCACTTTTGCTATAAACTGCCCAATTTGCTCTATTTGCAACCCAGTTGCACGCGAATTTCTATATCTTTGCAGCATCAAAATCATCACACATTCTCTGAATTATGGATAAGCATTGTCACTCTCATCATGAAGAAAATACCGCTACATCGTCCTCTCACCAAGAGGAATGTGGCTGCCACGACCATTGCTGTTGCAATCACCACGATGAACACAATCCTCATCACGAAGAATCCGACAGCTGCGGCTGCGCCTGTGGATGTCACGCGCAAAACGGTCACGACCATGCCCACGGAGCAGCGCGGCAATGGGTGCTTTTTGCCATTGCTGCCACCGTGGCGCTCGTCACCTGGATACTCCAAAGCCTGGTAGAGCATCATTTTCTCGTCTTTCCCCACAGTGAGTGGACGCGTTATGGTTATTTAGTGGCTTATTTCTTCGCTGCGCAAACCGTCTTCAAGGGAGCTTGGAATGGACTGCGCAAAGGTCAGGTGTTCAACGAGTTCTTTCTCATGCTCATCGCCACTGTGGGAGCGATTGCCCTTGGGGATTATCCCGAAGCGGTGGGCGTGATGTTGTTCTATTTGTTGGGTGAAAACCTGCAAGGTCTAGCCGTGGGGCGTGCGCGTAAGAGCATCGCATCGCTCGTGGCTTTGCGTCCCGACACCTGCACCTTGGTCAATGAAACCTCGGGCGTCACGCAAATGTGCTGCCCTAAAGATGTAGCGCTCGGCAGTTTGCTCCATGTAGAGCGCGGCGCACGCGTTCCTCTGGATGGGGTGTTGTGCGAAGTTCCTGCTGTCATCACGGAGGGGAATCCTTATACTGCGGCACAATTCGACACCGCAGCTCTCACCGGAGAGAGCGTGGCGCGCAAAGTGGTTGTAGGTGAGCGCGTGATGTCGGGCTACATTGTGATGGATCGATCCATCTATCTCCGCACCGACCGCACTTTGGGCGAAGATGCCCTCTCGCGCATCCTCCAAATGGTGGAAGATGCCGCAACGCGCAAAGCTCCAGCCGAACAGATGCTCACCAAAATTGCACGCATCTACACTCCCGTGGTGGTGGCACTCGCTGCCTTGCTCGTGGTGGTGCCAGCTTTGGTGCAATGGGTTGTACCTCAGTCCGACATCGTCCTCAGCGATTGGGTGTATCGTGCCCTCGTCTTCCTCGTGGCTTCTTGTCCCTGCGCCTTGGTGCTGAGCATCCCCTTGAGCTATTTTGCCGGCATTGGTAGAGCTTCCAAGCGTGGTGTCCTCTTCAAGGGTGGTTTGCACCTAGATGCGGTGACGCAAATCGACACAGTGGTCTTCGACAAAACAGGTACCCTCACCACAGGTATTGTGACTTTGCAAGACGGCATGGACAGCGGTGCAGAAGGAGCCTTCTCGGTGAGCAATGATGAGGCGCGTGCCACGTCCAAAGCTGCGGTAGAGACGCTCCAACAGATGGGCATTCACACCGTGATGCTCTCAGGCGACTATACCGAAGCGGTGGATGCACTGGCGCAACAGTTAGGGCTCGATGAGTGGCATTCGCGCTTGTTGCCCGAAGACAAACTACATCATGTGGAACGCCTCATGAGCGAAGGGCGCAAGGTTGCCTTTGTGGGTGATGGCATCAACGATGCGCCAGTGTTGGCTCGTGCTCATGTCGGTTTTGCCATGGGAGCTGGTGGCACAGATGCTGCGGTGGAAACTGCCGATGTAGTCCTCGCCACCGATGATCCACTCCGTGTGGCAGATGCCATTCGTGCCGGTCGTAGCACCCGCCGCTTAGTGTGGGAAAACGTCATCTTGGCGATTGGCATTAAAACTATCGTGTTGTTGCTCTCCGCTTTCGGCTTAGCCGGCATGTGGGCTGCCGTGTTTGCCGACACAGGTGTTGTATTGCTCTGCGTGCTCAATGTGCTTCGTCCTCGACGATAGCGCAAGGCTTACTCTTTTTTCCCTCAAAGGGTGCAAATCATCTCTGTCAGATGGTTTGCACCCTTTTTTGTTTTCCCAGCGCAGTGGGCAGGGAGTGGAGCGATGTGTTGCCCTTTGCGCTCTATCCTCGCTTGTGTAAGAAATCTGTGCTATAGAGTTGGAAAGGGTAAATGGCTTAAAGTGAGTTGTTTATCGTGCGAAAGAAAGAGGAGCTCCGAGTGGCTTAAAAAAAACGTGGGAGATTTTTCAAAAAACGTTGGAGATAATTTTGAAAATGTCCAACGTTTTTCCAGAAACGTGGGAGTCTTTTTTAGACGCGTCGGAGATGATAACAGCAGCGCCAGCAAACTCCTTTCAACGAGCGGAATTATTCATTGTTAAAAAGGCTTTCAATGACATTCCTCGTGCGTGCGTACGCGCGCACACTACAGCGATTTTGCACTTTTTGCTTTCACAACCTTCACGGATTTCTGTGTAACGACTTGTCCTTCAGGGAATAAGGAGCGTATTTCGGACATATTTTAACGAAATTCGTATTCTCACGCAGATTTTGCCCTAGTTGAGCCCTTTTTCTTTCCTTACCAAAAGCAATCTTCCGCCCTACATTTCTCCCCAAAAACGAAGGATATTGTGAAGGTTGTGAAAGCAAAAAATCAGAATTTCCAGGGAATGCGCGCGCGGGTCATGCGCGTACGAGCAAACTGCCCAAGACCAAGAGGCATCATCGCCCTTTTCTGATCAATACACGCCAACAACCTCAAATAACAACCTCAAACTGCCACTTCCGTTAAAGTCAAATCCCATCGAGAAATAAGAAAGAAAGCAACCCAAAATCAGATACTGACAACTACACATAGCAAAATAACTTATCACTAAAGAAAAAAGTGCAGTTTTCTGCGATTTTTTCTCACTTTGGACACTTATCCTCCCATATACTGATAGGGGGCGTCATCAACGCTACACGCTCTGCATAGGACGAGCCCCCTCCCCTACTCATCTACTTTCACGGCAAGAGCCAACCCAACATATTCTCAAAATCGCAAAGGAATTCCTTAAAACTCCAATCGGTCATTAGATCCTGACCAGATTTCATTCCATCGTTGAGCAGATTGTTTCTCATTAGCCTTTGGTGTAGCGTGCCACGTCGAGAACAAACGAGAAACAAGAGCCAACAAGAGAATGAAAGAGGACCAGAAGATATCTTCTCTATAACGAATTGCACTATAACGGTCTAACGACCGATTGGGGGTTATATTTGGACATTCCTTCGCTTTCGATCTTAAAAGAAGAAGGATTCCTCATCCTATACCAGAGACAAGCTTCCTTTTAGAAACTCATATAGTTTCTCGGACAATACAAAAAGCCTTTCTTCTCCCGAATTGGGGTTGAGAGTAAAGTGCAGAAAATTACAGGTTTGTCTGTCGCCTTTCTGCAAATCTCTGAGGGTCAATGTGAAAAGTGCATTAGTCTACGAGTTCATCGGCAGGATAGCCACCCATTTCGCGGATGGCATTCTTGAGATGTACGTATTGGCGATAGAGATTGTTTTCTGGTTCTTCGCCCACGGTATAGTCGTGTTGAGGGCTCTTGAGGTAGAAGCTCAAGAAGCGTTGTGTGCCGTAGCGCCCATCGCGCGCAGCGGCATCAATGAGCAACACCAAGTCGAGGCAGAGTGGTGCGGCAAGGATGGAGTCGCGACAGAGAAAATTGATTTTCACCTGCATGGGATAGCCCATCCATCCGAAGATGTCGATGTTGTCCCAGCCTTCTTTGTCGTCGCCACGTGGGGGATAGTAGTTGATGCGCACCTTGTGATAGTAGTCGCCATAGAGGTCGGGCTGATCTTCGGGGCGGAGAATGGTCTCGAGGGTAGAGAGTTTAGACACCTCTTTCGTCTTGAAGTTTTCAGGTTCGTCCAAGACAAGACCATCGCGGTTGCCCAAGATGTTGGTGGAGAACCAACCGTTGAGTCCCAGACAGCGTGTGCTGAGGATGGGCGAGAAGCCACTCTTCACGAGGGTTTGTCCAGTCTTGAAATCCTTACCTGCGATGGGCACGCGTTGTTGTTCTGCCAGTTGCCACATGGCTGGGATGTCCACGGTGGTGTTGGGCGCACCCATGACGAAAGGCGCGCCTTCCATGAGGGCAGCATAGGCATAGCACATGGAGGGAGCCACATGTTCGCGGTCATCGGCACGCATGGCAGCTTCGAGTGAAGCCACAGATTCGTGCACCTTGTCCACAGGTACATAGATTTCGGTAGAAGCAGCCCACAGCACTACCACACGATCCACACCACGTTCAGTCTTAAATTGGCGGATGTCTTGGCGCAAGTGTTCCACCATCTCCCATCGCGTCATCTCGGGCAGCACGTTGGTGCCGTCTAGACGTTGGGCATAGTGACGGTCGAAAGCCGCACGGAGCGGACGAATCGCCTCAAGTTCGGCTTGAAGGGGCAATAGGTCTTTGGCGCGGAGCACATCAGCGTTTACTGCACTCTCGAAAGCATTGTCGGGATATACGTCCCACGCGGCAAACTCCAGGTCGTTGAGCGAAGGAAGTGAGAGGATTTCTGGATAAGAGAGGTAGCGTTTGGTTTCGCCTGTGCCAACGCGGATTTTATCATATTGGGTGAGTGCGCCCACAGGTTTGGTGAGTCCTTTGCGTGCTGAGAGCACACCAGCAATAAAAGTGGTACTAACGGCGCCAAGACCAACGATCATTACGCCGAGTTTTCCAGTAGCTTCTTTCATGTGTCGAGATGAATTTTGTAGAGTTTTCAGAGCGTTCTACAAGTCTGTGGCTCATATCAAGGAGGATGAGCCGTGTTTACAAAGTTCAAAGTTACACATTCTTTTGCGGTAGTGCGAAGAAAATCGGCGAAAATGCACAATCCTAGGTGTAGATTGCATACTAAAAAAGACCCTTCTCTCCCTATTTGAGCAAAAGGAGCGCAATTTTGCGGCAAACTATCGGACTGCCCTCAAAAAATATCGTACTTTTGCAGTAACCATTTGATGGTGGTCTACTACAGCTGTGCGACATATCGCGCAGTGATTGGCATTTGTATTCCAGCCCCACGCATCTTTCCTTTTATGACCTCACAGACTTCTCTAGACACTTCCAATAAATTCAATGCACTTGGCGAAAAGTCCATCCCTAAACTCTTGGTGCAATACTCCCTCCCTGCCATTATTGCCATGGTGGTGTCGTCGCTCTACAACATCATCGACGGCATCTTCATCGGACAAGCAGTGGGAGCGGATGCCATCTCTGGTTTGGCACTGACCAATCCGCTCATGGCGATTTCGGCTGCCTTTGGAGCAATGGTCGGTATCGGTGGGTCTACGCTCATGAGCATCCGTTTGGGACAGAAAGACTACAAAGCGGCGCATGCCATCTTGGGCAATGTTATTGTGCTCAATGTGATGATTGGACTTACACTCGGCTTAGTGCTGGAGCTAAATCTTGATTCCATCCTCCGCCTATTTGGTGCTTCCGATCGCACACTCCCACATGCTAGAGCTTACATGCAAATTTTGCTCTTCGGTAATGTGTTTACCCACATGTATTATGGCTTAAATGCTCAACTGCGTTCGACCAGTCGCCCGATGTATGCCATGTATGCCAACATCGGCACGGTGGCGATAAATACCGTCTTGGCTTATCTCTTTGTGATGCGCCTAGGGTGGGGCATTGCAGGGGCAGCGTGGAGCACCCTCATCGCACAGATGTGCGCCCTGTGTTGGCAATTCTGGCTCTTTAGTAGGAAGGATAGTCCTGTGCGTCTATTGCGTCGCTATCTTCGTCCGCAAGGGCGCATCATGAAAGAGGTACTCACCATCGGACTTCCCCAATTTCTCATCAACACCACCACAAGTCTTGTCGCCATCACCATCATGCGCTCTATGGCAGAATATGGAGGGGACACTGCTGTTGGTGCGTATGGCATCGTCAATCGCCTAGCCATGTTCATGGCTTTTGTGGTGATGGGACTCGACCAAGGCATGCTCCCCATCGCAGGTTACAACTTTGGGGCACAGAAGTTTCATCGTTTGGAAAGTGTGGTCAAATACACCCTCGTGGCTGCCACGGTGGTCACTACCTTAAGTTTTGCCGCCAGCCATCTCTTCCCCGGAGCCTTGGTAGGACTATTCGTGAAAGATGCTCCCGAACTCGCTGCGGCAGGCGAACATGGGCTACGTGTGGTGAGTATCTTTTGGCCCGTGATAGGGATGCAGATTGTTTCCTCTGCCTTCTTTCAGAGCATTGGATCTCCAGCAAAGAGTATTTTCCTCTCGCTCACGCGTCAACTCATTTTCCTCATCCCCTTGGTACTCACTTTGCCTCGCATTTTACCCAATTTCCTTTCTGGAGCTGCACCCATCGACGGAGTGTGGTATTCGCTCCCTGCAGCGGATGGTGTGGCAGCACTGATTTCTGTGGTGATGCTTGTGGCACAAATTCGCAAATTGCGCCAAAAAAGTGCTGAGCGCCTCTAATCTCCTTGCCGTCGTTTGGCTATAATTTCTATGGATGGTCTGCCCCATTTTGTGGAATGCCAGAATGTTTTATCAAATCATGTATAACTTCTAATTGCTGTATCTATAATGTCTACCCCTTTCGTCATTAACATTGGTCGCCAACTTGGTAGTGGAGGCCGTGAAATTGGCAAGCGCCTTGCCGAGCGTTTCAACATTGCTTATTACGACAAGGAGATTCTGTCGCTGGCAGCCCAAGAGAGTGGACTGCGTCAAGGACTCTTCGAACGGAGTGATGAGAAGAAAGGTCTTTTTCGTAGCATTTTCCACGTGGTACAGCCCTTTTTCGGGGGCGGTGGTGACTTCTACGACAACCAACTCTCCGAGGAAAACCTTTTTATCATCCAAAGTCGTGTCATCCAACGCATCGCTTCTGAACGCTCTTGTGTGTTCATCGGACGTGTTGCCGACTACATTCTGCGCGAGCACCCTCGTCATGTGAACATTTTCATTACTGCTAATCTCGATGACCGCATACGTCGTGTGGCACAGCGTCGCAATGTCTTGCCCAAAGCTGCCCAAAGCATCATCGAAGAAGCCGACGATGAACGCGCCACTTACTACAACTTCTATTCTTCTGGCACGTGGGGCGCAGCAGATACCTATGACCTTTGCGTGAATTCTTCCCTTTTGGGCATAGAAGGTACGGTGGATTTTATTGCCAACTTCATTGAACATCTGGGTTTTTCCCAAGAATAAAAGCCACCCTATCGCACGGACTTTTCGTGTTTTAGGAAGACACTTCCCTACTTTCTGTATGGCCGTTGTTGGACTTTGGGAAGTGTTCCCTAGAACCTGCTGAAAGCCATTACTTGCCTTGGGAAAAAGTGGGTGCCAAAGGGACCTTTTTTACAAAAATAATCCCACCTCAAGAAAGCGTCTTGAGGTGGGATTGTTGCTTTGTTGCGATGTATCGCAGCGTGTGCTGGATTGTTGCGAAACAAGGTAAAGTAGGCATCTGCAATAGCAGAAGATGCACTCACAACAGTCTGCGAGGTGGAAGTTTACTTACGTCCGAAGATAGAGAAATGGACGTAGCGTTTGGGGGCCTTTCTCACATCATAAAGGAGAGAGTCTGCGTTGAGTACAGCCTGGTTGAGGCGATCATAGAGTGCGCGGTCATGGAGGAAGGCACCGAGATTGTTGTCTTTAGAATTGAGCTTCTGCTGCATATCGCTCATCACGTTGGTGAGTTGTCCCGTCATGTGTCGCACATCTTGGAGCGTCCCATTGACGTTTTGCATCGTGCCGTCCACATCTACCTTTGCCAAATTGCCACTCAAGGTAGCGGCATTGCCTGCAGTGCGGTTGAGATGTGCCATCATCAAAGGTACGTCCTTCGCCATAAGTCCATCCAGACGTGCGGTGGTGTGCTTGAGGTGCTCCGTGATTTCGGCAGCATTGACAATCGTTTGTTGGAGTTCTGCTGTGGCAGTCAAGCGGTTGAGGTTGGTGAGGATGCTGTCAATCTTGGGCAACATTTGATGTACTTGTGGGAGCATCGCGCTAGCTTGTTCCATGGCGCCTTGGTGGAGTCCGCCGGAGATGGTGTCGAAAGGTGCAACCACGGCAGTAGGATTAGCGCCAAGGAGCAGGTTCATTGTCACACCACCCATGAGCGCCACTTCGAGTTCCGCTGTCGTACCTTGGGGCACAGCCATGTCTTGGTCCAACTCGATGCGTACGACTACGCCATCGTTGTCACTATAATTATAGTTGATGTCGCGGACGATGCCCACAGGATAGCCGTTAGCATAAACGGCATTGGAGACAGCAAGCCCTTTGATGTCCTTAAACTTGACATAGTAGGAATTGCTCGACTCGAAAATATTGATGCCTTTGAGGAAGTTGATGCCTACAAAGAGCAAGATGCCCGCAGCGATAGCGGTGAGTGCGATTTTGATTTCGCGAGTAATCTTGAACATGTGGAGAAGTTTAGTTTTTGCCATTTGGCGTAAGCTTAGAGAGCTTTATTGCTTCGGCAAGTTCTGTGCGTTGATTGTTGAGAAATGCTACGACAAAGGCATCTGGAAAACGATCTGCAATTTCTTTTTGCAGGCGCTTTGCCTCGTCATAGTTTGTAGTTGCGCCGTAAGTATATTTGTAGCGTCCACCTTCTTCGTAGTATTCCACGGGAGAAAGTCCCTTGAAATGTCGGTCGTCACTGCGAAGTGCGCGGTCGATGGTGAAGAGTTGTAGCTTAAATACTACGCGTTGGTTATTGGATTTTTCTGGGACTTTGGGAGCAGTCTGGGCTTCTTTTTTCTGCTTCTCCTTGGTCTCCTTTGTGACTGTTTTGGATTCTTGTTTTTCAGTCTTAGTTTCTTGCTTTTGCGTCTTAATCTCAGGTTGAGTTCTCTTTGTTTCTTGTTGAACTACTTTGACTTCCTGTTTTGCAGTTTTGACTTCTTGCTTCTGAGTTTTGACTGTTTGCTCGACCACCTTGACCTCTTGGTTCATTGTTTTGTGGTCTTGGTTCGCCGCGACGGAGAGCGCTTCTACAGTCTTAGCGGCTGTTGATGCAGTCTTGGCGAGCTTTTGGGTGGGAGGAGGCACCATGATGTCGATGGGCTGGGAGGTCTGTTCTGCCACAAGGGGAGTGGTGGTGTTGAGTTGCGGAGTGGTGACCTCCACGGGAAGCACGGGCACCAATGAATCTTGGTGAACCGTCGCTCCAGCCTTGGCAGGTGTGGATGTGGCAACAGCAGGGGGAAGTTCGGGCAAGGAGATGACCTTAGCAGTTTCTTCATGCGTTTTCTCCACTGGAGTTGCCGGTTGCCCAAAAGGGCGCGTGGGCACGGGCACCACCTCGGCTTTGAGTGTGGAAACATCCACGGGTTGGGGCACTGCCACTGAGTTGCGCACGGCATCTCGTGGAGACACAGGCTCTGCTATGGGAGTTGTTTCTGCCACCAAAGGTTGGGCTTCGCCTTCATCGTTCGTGTTTTCGGGAGAAAGCACATTTTCGGCATGATGCTTTTGGCGATAAGCCTTAAACCCTTCGAAGATGGCGCGTGCCAGAGTTTCCACCCCTTGGCGAGAGTGTAGGAATTTTTCTTCTTCGGCATTGGAAATGAAACCCAATTCGGTGAGCACCGAAGGCATGGAAGTGGCACGGAGCACGAGAAAACCAGCTTGATGCACGCCCTTATTGTGGCGACCCGATGAGGTGTAGTTCCGCTGGATGGCGCGCGCAAGGTCTACACTTTGCTGCATATTGCGATCTTGCATAAATTCGAAGATAATATAGCTCTCCGACTTGCGAGGATCGAAATTGTGATAGGTTTGTTTGTAGTTGTTTTCTTGCGTGATGACACTGTTTTCTCGCTTTGCCACCTCGAGATTGTCCGCTGCGCGGTGCATACCCAAGGTGTAAGTCTCTGCCCCCATCGGAGCCGCTTTCCCCACGGGCGAAGAGTTGGTGTGCACAGAGATGAAGAGATCCGCTTTGTTGCGGTTGGCAATGTCTGCACGTCCTTGAAGGGTGACAAAAACGTCGGTCTTTCGGGTGTAAATCACCTTAACGTCAGGGCAATTCTGTTCGACTAATCTGCCGAGTGCCAGAGCCACATTGAGGTTGATGTCCTTTTCTTTGGTGAGCTGTCCCACTGCTCCGGCGTCTTTTCCGCCGTGTCCAGCGTCAATGACCAGCACGAAGGGACGTTTTGTTGCAGCGTTGACCGATAAGCACGCACCACTGCCCCATACCACTGCGAAGAGTAGCATGAGTATCCAGACGAGTCGTGCCCAATGGTTTCGAAAAATCATAGTGGTATGTCGCATCGTTTGAAATGATGTTGCCTGGCAAAGTTAATCATTTTCGGGGGAATAGCCCTCATTTCTGATGGAATAGTCTTGCCTGTATCGGATATTTTGCATATTCCACCCGTAGTATAGGTGAAATCTTCACTTAGTAACAACAAATTCGCCTCACTTCTTTTGGGGGAAGTAAGGCGAATTTGAGCCTTTTGTGCGTGAGCTGTGCCTAAATGACCGACCTGCAGACGGCATTTTGGGGTGTGCATCCCTTGAGGATGGAAGGTGCAGAGGCTAAAAAGGATATGATAACTTCCTCATTGAGTAGGGTTGCACCAAGGTACTCGCGCTGACAGAAAAGTGTAGGGTTTATTCTCCAAACAAAGGGGTAGAAAGATAGCGTTCTCCTGTGTCGGGAAGGACGGCAACGATAGTTTTTCCTTCGTTTTCTGGCTTTTGTGCCAAGGAGATTGCGGCATGGAAAGCAGCCCCCGACGACACTCCGCAGAGGATGCCTTCTTTTCGTCCAAGCAAACGAGCCGCTTCGTAGGCCTCTTCGTTGGTGACTTGCATCACTTCGTCCACCACAGCTGGGTTGTAGGTGTCGGGGATGAAGCCTGCGCCAATGCCTTGAATCTTGTGTGCACCTGCTTGACCACCACTGAGCACGGGCGAATCTGTGGGTTCTACTGCCACGATGCGAATGGAAGAATTTTGTGTTTTCAAGTAGAAACCAGCGCCACTTACGGTGCCACCTGTGCCTACACCAGCCACCAATACGTCCACTTTGCCATCAGTGTCATGGGCGATTTCCACACCAGTGGTGTTGAAGTGAACCTGTGGATTAGCTGGATTGACAAATTGTCCTAATGTGACTGCGCCTGGGGTGTTCAGACGAATCTCTTCGGCTTTTGCCAAGGCTCCTTTCATACCTTCGGCACCAGGAGTGAGCACCACCTCGGCACCATAGGCAGCCACCAAGCGACGGCGTTCGATACTCATGGTTTCGGGCATCACGATGATGGCTTTGTAGCCCTTAATGGCAGCGACAAAGGCGAGCCCTACACCTGTGTTTCCGCTCGTAGCTTCGACGATGGTGGCACCGGGTGAGAGAGTGCCGTCGAGCTCTGCGGCTTCGACCATAGCAAGTGCGGTGCGATCTTTCACCGAACCTGCAGGATTAAAGGATTCTAATTTGACAAGTACGCGAGCTTTGAGTTGAAGTTCGGCAGCCACGCGCGCAGTTTCGACAAGGGGAGTGTGTCCCACGAGAGCAAGGGCAGAAGAAGCTATTTTAGACATAGGAATTGTGTTGAGTTTATTATAGAGAGTTTTAGCGAGGAAAACCGAGGCATCTGCGAATTTATGTGTAACTTTGCAGTGATGTGGTGATTCTCTACCGCAAATTTACAAGTTTATAAGCAAACATCTAGGATGCCCACCTTATAAAATAGGTGTGTTTTTGCATTTTCTTCTTATGACGCTCCAACCCCTCCTTAATCCCGACCAAATCGCTCAACTCACTGTGGCGCTTGCTCAGCCCGATCCTCACATCCCATTGGGAGAAGCTGATGGCATAGTGCCGGCTCACCTCGAAGAAGCCGTGACGTTGTTGCGCGACTTGGTGTTCCCTGGTTATTTCACTTCGCGCCCCACGGTGGAATGCTTGTCGAAACTCTCGCGCATCCTCCTCGAGCAGGTGCGCCAAGCCCTTTTGGTGGCGGGAGAAGACTGTTGTTCGCGCCAGATCACCACGGCTTTTATGGAGTGTCTCCCCGAGTTGCGCCGCCTCATAGGCTTAGATGTTGCAGCGATTTACGATGGTGACCCTTCGTCCACCACGTTTTCGGAGGTTATCTTATGCTATCCTTCGGTGAAAGCCATCCTACACTATCGCATGGCAAATGCTTTGCTCCGTGCCAAAGTGCCCATTTTGCCACGCATCATCAGCGAGTTGGCACATGCTCAAACGGGTATCGACATCCACCCCGGTGCGCAGATTGGCGAAGCCTTTGCCATCGATCATGGCACGGGTGTGGTGATAGGGGAAACCTGCATCATCGGGCGCAATGTGCGTCTCTATCAAGGCGTCACCCTTGGGGCACGCAGTTTCCGCAAGGCAGAAGACGGGTCGTTGATGAATGTGCCGCGTCATCCCATCATCGAAGACAATGTGGTCATCTATAGTAACGCTACGGTGTTGGGGCGCATCACCATCGGTCACGACAGCATCATTGGAGGTAACGTGTGGTGCACGCAGGCTATGCCTCCACACAGTCGCATGTTGCAGAGCAAAACCACCCTCGGCGCCACCTTTGAAGACGGAGGCGGCATTTAGCCACTTGCTCTGTCTTGCAGGACAGAGTGGGGCATATTCTTGCTCATGCTAAGCGTGCTCAATAGCAACATCGAATAGTACGATACAAAAATAGGCTGGCGCAATGAGATTCTTTCGAGAATTTCATTGCGCCAGCCCTTTTTCTAACATCTAATATTGATAAATCTTCTGTGAATTCTTGACATTTAGATCAAGGGAATGCCCATTTCCTTGCAAGATTGTCGCATATCTTCGGGCCAAATGGAGGCTTGGATTTCGCCGATGTGCGCCTTTTGCAGATAATACATGCACAAACGGCTCTGTCCTATGCCACCTCCCACACTCAAAGGAAGTGTGCCATCGAGCAGTCGTTGGTGGAAATAGAGAGAACGACGGTCTTCGTGCCCGCTCTCTTTGAGTTGACGTTCCAATGCCTCCTTGTCCACACGGATACCCATGGACGAAAGTTCCAGCGAACGGCCTAACACTTCATTCCACACCAAGAGGTCACCATTGAGTCCGGGAAGTCCCTCATCGGAGAGTGTAGAGTAGTCATCATAGTCGGGAGCGCGCATGTCGTGGGGCTCACCATCTCCGAGCTTTCCTCCGATGCCAATGATAAACACAGCCCCAAGTTCGCGAGTAATGGCGTCTTCGCGCTCCTTCGCACTCAAGTTGGGATAGCGTTGGCGCAAGGTTTCGGCATGAACGAAGGTAATTTCCTCAGGTAATTGCGAAGTGAGTTGTGGAAAACGCTCACACACCAGATATTCTGTGCGCTGCATAGCAGCATAAATCGAACGAACAATCTGCTTCAAGAAGTCTACCGTGCGATTTTCTGGGGAAATCACGCGTTCCCAGTCCCATTGATCGACATAAAGGCTGTGGAGATTGCCCAATTCCTCGTCTGCGCGGATGGCGTTCATGTCAGTGTAGATGCCATATCCCTCAGCTATCTGATATTCTGCCAGTGTCAGGCGCTTCCATTTAGCCAGCGAATGCACCACTTCTGCGCGAGCATCGCCCAAATCTTTGATGGGGAAGTTCACCGCACGCTCTGTTCCGCTCAAATCGTCGTTGATACCCAAACCGCGCAACACAAACAGTGGAGCTGTGACGCGACGCAAGCGCAGCGCGGTGGAGAGATTGTCGGCAAAAAACTCTTTAATGACCTTAATGCCTTGTTCTGTTTCGCTCATGTCTAGGAGCGGACGATAATGGTTGAGGGGGAGAAGATAACTCATAAGGAAGGTTTTCTCAAGAAAATGAGAGAGATGTTTTACAAATCACTAGAAATAAAGCCAAACAGATGACTCTTTTTCATTTTAACGCCCACAAAAATACATTTTTATTTGGAGTCTTAAAAGCGAAAATGCGTTTTTCTGGTAGTTTTAATTGCGTTTTTCTTTTGTGAGGTGTAGAAAAATAGCATTTTGTGCGAAAAAGTGCTTTAGTTTATGGTTGTGCGCCACTACATTTATCGCAGATGCCTTTGACCACAAATCCGACAGTGCGGACTGAAAATCCTTCTGGCAGTTCGGGCATGGGCACAGGAACCCCACGAAGACAGAAGGTGCGCTGGCAACGCTCGCAGTAAAAGTGAGTGTGGAGGTCTGCCAATTCATCATTTTCGTCCTCGCCACAGTGGCAATCATCGGCACAGAGGGCATATTTCGCCAAACCGCTACCATCTTCCACGATGTGTACAAGGTGATGCGCCGCAAAGGTGGTGAGCGTGCGAAAGAGGGTGCTTTTGTCGAGTGTCGGAAGTATCGCTTCGAGGTCGGAGAGTGCCAGTGCGCTTTCTTGAGTCATGAGTGTGCGAAGCACGAGTATGCGACTCGAAGTGGCACGGATGTCACGATGAGCGAGCTTGGCTTCGACAGCTTGGGTGAGCATTGGGTCATTCATAACTGCAAAGGTAGCATTTTTTCTTCTCTTTTCGGGTGCAAATCTTGTGTTTGCTGTGGGGAATCTAGGAGAGTAGGGGATAATGTCTCGGAGTGACGAGGAAATCTGTCCGCGCAAGGGCAAAATAAACCCCGATAACGTCTAGCGTCTATCGGGGTTCTCAAAAAAAAAGATTGTGTTTAATATAGATAAAAGGCCAACACGAGGTTGGTATGAAGTGCTAAGGCAGGTGTGTTCTTGTGCAAGTTGTTGTCTAAAAAGGTGAGGAGTTATTGCTCGGTTGGTCGAGAAATGCCCAATCAAATTCCTCCACCGTGTCGGGTTGTGCAAGTTGTTCGGTGATACGTGCCTCAATGTCGTTGCGCAGTTCGTGATTTTCTGCTAGTGTTTGCAAGAAAGCCTCGCGCCCCATGGCGATGTGGCGGTCGCCAAGGCTGTACCACGCACCAGTCTTGTGGAGCACCTTGAGGGCAAGCCCGAGGTGGAGCAATTCGCCCAAGTGTGAGATGCCGCGCCCGAAGATCAGTTCAAATTCGCAGGAGCGGAAAGGTGGCGCCATCTTATTTTTCACCACTTTCACGCGCGTCATTGCACCGATGTCGCAGCCGTCTTTCTTGATATTGCTGAATCGGCGCACATCGAGTCGGAGAGAAGCGTAAAATTTGAGGGCGTTTCCTCCTGTGGTCACTTCTGGATTGCCAAAGGGGACGTTGATTTTTTCGCGCAGTTGGTTGATGAAGATGCAAGTGGTGCGCGTTTTGGCGAGCGAAGCCGTGATTTTTCGCAGCGCTTGACTCATGAGTCGCGCTTGCAGTCCGAGTTTGTTGTCCCCCATCTCCCCTTCCAGTTCGGCTTTCGGGGTGAGCGCTGCCACAGAGTCCACCACCACGAGGTCGATAGCGGCAGAGCGGATGAGAGTATCGGTTATTTCGAGCGCGTCTTCTCCACTGTCGGGCTGTGCCACGAGGAGTGCTTTGACGTCGACGCCTAGTCGCGCGGCATAATGTGGGTCAAAGGCGTGTTCTGCATCGACAAACAGTGCCGTGCCGCCCGTGCGTTGCACCTCGGCTATGGCATGGAGGGCGAGCGTAGTCTTGCCCGAAGCCTCGCCACCATAGATTTCTACGATGCGGCCCCGAGGATAACCACCGATGCCTAGGGCAGCATTGAGCGCCATGGAGCCTGTGGGTATCACTTCTATTGGTTCGGTGGGTTGCTGTCCGAGAAACATCACAGAGCCGCGTCCGAAATCTTTTTCGATTTGTTGCATGGCTGCTTGCAGGGCTTTGATGCGTACGCTGCTCTCTGCGATGGGGGTGGAATGGTCGTGTTTAGTCATGGTAAGAAAGTTTGTAAAGTTCTTGTTGAAACGGGGTGTATTCTCATCGAATTAAGGCAAATCTTCTTCGATAGGGTAGCAAATTCGCTTTGAGATAGTGTGAAAATCGCTTTGATATGGTTGGAATACCTCTTCGGAATGGCGTGGTTTTTGCTTTGCAACCAGGTGGTTCTGTTCTTGAAACTTCGGGAAAACCTCCTTGAAATCCGACTTTTCTCGAAGATTGCTGCGAACGATGGTGCAAAGTTATGCGTAGTTGTTGACGATGTGCGACAATGTTAGATTGTAAGCGTTAAAGTTTAGAGATAAATCACCCTCGCTTCCCCCACCAAACGGGTGAAAGTGGAGGTGGAAAAACGGACGGCAAAGGGAGTGTCAAGGCGATAAATTGATGTATGTGGGCAATGTATGCTTGCATATGTCTAAATTCCACCCACTTCCTTGGCAGATTGCTCAAAAAAAGTTACCTTTGCGGTAGCAGGAGAAAGGCAATGTGCGTGGCTAGATGCAACGATACTCGCAATTTGTCTGGATAGATTCGTCCAAACGACAGCAAAGTTGCTCGTCACAGCCTCCAAGGTGCTCCCTCGAGTCCCCAATTTAGCCCTCATTTTTCGCACGTTTCTCCTCACCTCTCCTTTTTCATGTGGCGCACAGCCACTCTCCAACATATAGACATGCACGATACCACCATCTCCGACCCTGCTCTCCGAGGATTTGCGGCTTGCGGTTGTGGATGCTCCAAGCATCAGCTCAATACGTTCGACTATTACAGCGACGTTCCGGGCAACAACCAAGTGTCGAACCTCGTAGAAGTGCAGTTTAAGAATACAAGAAAAGGATATTTCCTCAATGATAATCAGCTCGACCTTGCCAAAGGCGACATCGTAGCTGTGGAAGCCTCGCCAGGGCATGACATTGGCACAGTGACCCTTACTGGAAGTCTGGTGCCACTGCAAATGAAAAAAGCGCAACTTAAGCCAGGTACAGACTTGAAACGCATCTACCGCAAAGCGCGCCCTGCAGACATTGACAAATGGGAAGAGGCTCGCGGTCGCGAAAATGCCACCATGATTCAGAGCCGTCAGATAGCCAAAGAACTCCAGTTGGACATGAAGATTGGAGACGTGGAATATCAGGGCGATTGCAACAAAGCGATTTTCTATTACATCGCCGATCAACGCATCGACTTTCGCAAGTTGATTCGCGTTTTGGCAGACACCTTCCACGTACGCATCGAGATGCGCCAGATTGGTGCCCGACAAGAAGCGGCACGCATCGGAGGTATCGGACCCTGCGGCAGAGAATTGTGTTGCTCCACTTGGCGTAAAGATTTTCAAACCGTCTCTACGGGGGCTGCACGTCAGCAAGATCTTTCGCCCAATCCGCAGAAATTGGCAGGACAATGCGGTAAACTCAAGTGCTGCTTGAACTACGAACTCGATGTTTACCAAGAGGCGCACCAAACACTCCCCGATCGCAATGTAACACTCGAAACGCTCGATGCCACCTATTTCCACTTCAAAACGGACATCTTGAGCGGTCGCATCACCTACTCCATGGATAAGCGCATGGCAGTCAATCTGGTGACCATTAGTGCTGAGAGAGCTTGGGAAATCATTGCGCAAAACAAAGCGGGAGACAAGCCTGAAGCTCTCGATAATGAGGAACGCGCGGTGCCTAAAAAGCCCGTGGATTTGGCAGAACAAGACGATTTGACCCGCTTTGACAAGCTCCGCAAAAACAAAAAACGCAAACCTCAATCGAAAGATCGTGACCGCGCCCCACGCAACCGTGAGGAACAAGGACGAAACAATCGTGAGGAAGGCAGAAGACCTCGCGAAGCGCAAGGCAACCAGCGCGAGGGGCAAGGAAATGGTCGTGATGAGGCACGTAGACCACGTGAATATCGCCAGCGCGAGCCTAGAAAATCAGATAATGCTCCCAAAAGTGCGAACCAGCCAGCAAAGGAATAGTTTATGAACTGGGCACAATTTCACAAAACGGCGTCTGCGCGCCATGGCTTATGGGTGATGCCGCTCGCAGTGTTGCTCATGGTGCTCGTGCAGCTCGCAAGTTGCACCACCCACGATGGTTATCTCCACTACCAGTCGTTGCGCGTTTCTGGTTGGGAATACCGTGATTCTGCGGCATTCGTCGTAGATTCCCTCCCCACCTCTGGCACGCGCCATTTGACCATCGCCCTGCGCAAATCGTCAGCGCACGTCTATCCCTACACCTGTTTGACGATTGCCGTGCACCAAACCTGGAAGTTGGGCGACAGCACGGTGCTCAATCGCACCGACACGCTCGACTGCACCTTCCACCATCCCGACGGAATGGTGCGCACTAAGGGAGTGTCGCTCTATCCTTACGAATTTCCTCTCGGCACTGTCGCACTGCCTGCTCACGCCACAGGGCGTGTGGTCATCCGCCATCTGATGAGTCAGCAGAGCCTTCCTGGCTTCGACTCCATCGGATTGAGAATGGAGTGAGGGACTATCTGCTTTTCTCAATTATATCCAACAAAAGTTGGGGGTGAAACGAGGTGCAAATTGTTGTGTCTTGGCAAAGGATAGGTAAGATAGAAGGATATAATAGTAAACCATAGCAAAGAAGAGTATAGCTGGTGCTATCCTCTCTGAGTACTACTTTGTTCCCCAAAATATGCCCCACGTACGTAGATATTTACTTTTGATGACGACCTTCGTTCTAGCTTTAGCGACGATGGCGCAGCAACGTGTGGTGCAAAACAAACCCTTCATCGACGAGCGCCCCTGGCACTATGGATTCCACATCGGATTTCACGATCAAAGTCTCAAGCTCATCAACAATGGTTTCGTAGATCCTGCGACGGGAGCACAGTGGATGGCAGAAAACGACCGTCAAAACTTCGGGTTCTCCGTGGGCGTGCTCGGCGACTGGCGCATCACTCGACAAATTTCGCTGAGAGTGAGTCCTGGATTGCATTTTGGATCTAAGCACATCGCCTTCCGCAATCAAGTAGACGGTTCGCGACTCTCGCAAAATCTTAAGAGCACCTTTGTAGCCCTGCCCCTCGATCTCAAAGTGGCAGCACCGCGCTTCAATAATTATCGCCCCTATCTCGTGGGTGGTTTCTCCGCCATGTACGACATGACCAGCGGAAAAGGCGAGATGCTCCGCACCCAACCCCTGCAAACCTTCGTGCAAATCGGACTCGGCTGCGATTTCTACCTCCCCTTCTTCAAACTGAACCCCGAACTCAAGTTCTATTTCGGATTGAGCGACGTGTTGCGTCACAATCGTCCCGACCTCACCGAACCCTCACAGCAGATTTTCACGCAAGGCATCTCAAAAGCCACACCAGGCATGGTGGTGCTCACCTTTTATTTTGAATAATTCTCTCCTGTTCCTCCGAACTGCTGCATCGTCTCCTGCTGAGAGCAGCCACTTGCAGTCTAGTTTTAGGGCACTTCTTCCTACAAATACTCATCAATTTCAATAATAGTTTACATGAAAACCAAAACCCTTTCATCCCTGCTTACCCTGGTTGCGATAGGGGTGTTGTGGTGTTGTAGTGCTCTTTCCGCTTCTGCCAAGGTAGAAGGGGAGCGCTACTACGTCCTCACCAATGTCCATCATGGAATGACGCTTTCTACGGGAGGTACTGCTGCAAAAGACAGTCCACTTGTGGGAGAAGCCTACAAGAAAGGCAGTCCCGAACAACTCTGGCAGCTCAAAGCTGTTGGGTCAGACGCTTTTGCACTCTACAATCCAGAGTCCAATCTCGCTGTAGACCTTGCCATTCAGTCCTCTAAAGGACCTCTCTTGTGGTCGCTCGATGTGAGCAACCCCAACCAGCAGCTCATTCTCGAAGAAGAAGGCACCAACTTCCGCCTTCGTGCAGCCTCTCTCCAACGTGAAACGAAATATCTTGCCATCACCACAGATGGTAAGGTGATGCTCGATTCGGAGAAAAGCAACAACACCCTCTTCAAATTCACCGAAACTACTCTCAAGGACATCCAACGTCCTAACCGTGCAGAGTGGGAAGATGAAATGGTTTTTGGCATCAACAAGGAGCGCGGCCGCGCCACCTTCATCCCCTACGCCACCACCGCTCAGCTCCAAGCCGATGCACGCTACAAAAAAGCCTGGTTGGATCCTGAGCAAGCGCAATTCCTCACACTCAATGGACAGTGGAAGTTCAAGTATGCTCCAGATGCTGCCAAGCGCGACACAGCGTTTGTGAAGACCACATTTGACGTGTCTCAGTGGGACAACATCGAAGTGCCCTCTTGCTGGGAAATGAAAGGCTACGACAAGCCCGTTTATGTCAATGTGGACTACATCTTCTACGACAAACCACCCTTCATCAAGCTCCGCAATGAGTATAAAGGACTGGTAGACCCCAACCCTGTGGGCAGCTATCGCCGCACCTTCAACCTCCCTACCGACTGGGACAAGAAGAATGTCTTCCTCCACTTCGATGGCATCTATAGTGGTGCCTACGTTTGGGTCAATGGCAAGTACATCGGCTACACCGAAGGCGGCAACAACGACGCTGAATTCGATATCACCAAGGCGGTGAAAGCTGGTGAAAACCAAGTAGCCGTGCAAGTCATCCGTTGGACAGATGCCTCTTATCTCGAAGGACAAGACGCTTTCCACATGAGTGGTCTCCACCGTGATGTTTATCTCGTTGCCACTCCCCAAACTTTCGTGCGCGACCACGTCATCACTGCCGAGCTCGATCCTAAGAAGTCCTACGCAGCTGGCAAGATGGAAGTGAGCCTCGAGCTCGACAACCGTCACAAGCTCAGCGGCACGAAGCAAATCAAGGTGAGCTTGTTCGATGCCGACAATCAGCTCGTGAAGTCTGCCACCACCACTGTCCCCTTCACTGCCGATGCAGAGAAGACCAGTGCAAAGGTGAGCCTCGAAGGATTGACCAATCTCAAGGCTTGGACCGCAGAAACTCCCTATCTCTACAATGTCGTTGTGTCACAACAAGACGACAAGGGCAAGGAAGAGATGGTGTTCAACACCAAATATGGTTTCCGCAACATCGAAATCAAAGACGGTCTTGTCCTCGTCAACGGCAAGCGCGTCTTCTTCAAGGGCGTCAACACCCAAGACACCCACCCCGAAAAGGGACGCACCATGGACGTTCCCACCATGCTTCGCGACATCTTCATGATGAAGCAAGCCAATGTGAACACCGTGCGCACCTCACACTATCCTCGTCAGCCCAAGATGTATGCCATGTTCGACTACTACGGACTCTACATCATGGACGAAGCTGACATCGAGTGCCACAAAAACTGGAACGACAACGGAGCTCGCCAAGGTTACAACAACCAAGTCATCTCTGGTCGTGAAAGTTGGAAACCTATGATGATCGACCGCACCGAACGCATGGTGCTGCGCGACCGCAACCACCCCAGCATCGTCTTCTGGTCGTTGGGTAACGAAAGCGGCGCAGGCGACAACTTCATCGCCACTCACAACGCTGTGCGTGCCCTTGACGCACGTCCCATCCACTACGAAGGAGCCACCAACGCTGGTCGTCACACGGCTGGCATCACCGACCTCAACAGTAAGATGTATCCTCCCGTGTGGGAAGTAGCGCAAGCTGCCAACAGACAAGGTACCAACGCTGCCGGTCAGCCCTACTTCATGTGCGAATACAATCACGCCATGGGTAATAGCATGGGCTATCTCCGCGAATACTGGGATGTTCTCGAAAAATCCTCTGTAGGTATCGGTGGATGTATCTGGGACTGGGTAGACCAAGGCATCTACAACCCCCAACTCCTTAAGAACGGCGTACGTCGTCTCACCACCGGTTACGACTATCCAGGTCCTCACCAAGGTAACTTCGTCAACAACGGTGTCATCACCTCTGAGCGCGAATGGACGCCCAAGCTCACCGAACTCAAGAAGGTATATCAATACGTGAAATTTGCTTACAACAAGAACACTAAGCAAGTTACGGTGACCAACCAATATGCCTTCCGCACCCTCGAAGGCTTCACGCTCCACTATAGCGTGTTGCGCGATGGAGAAGTGGTAGAAACTGGTGATCTCGACCTTCCTGCACTCAAGCCCCAAGGCATCAAGCACAACAAACTTGCTTTGAAGACTGCCATCGACGACAAAGCCGACTATCACCTCAACGTGGAAATGCGTAGCACTGTCGATCAAGACTGGGCAAAGGCGGGTTATGTGCAAGCTGCCGAGCAGTTCGTGCTCTCACAGCGCAGCGCACTTCCCAAGCTCCCTGCCGTTAAGGGCACTGTGAACCCCCTCAAGGTGGAACGCAAAAACAACCAAGTGACCGTGAGCAACGACCGCGTGTCGATGACCTTCGACAACCAGTCTGGTCAGGTCATCGCATGGAGCTACAATGGTCAGCCCATCCTCTATCCGGGCAAGGGCGCAAAATACGACAACTTCCGTTGGATCGAAAATGAAGCTCCCTACACCAGTAAGCCTTACAACACGCTCAACGGCAATTACCAAATCCCCGACCTCTTCAACTTTGGCAGTGCACCCCAAGTGTCTAGCGAGCAAAATGGTCAAAAGGTAGTAGTCACCACCATGTATGATGGCAATGTGACCAACAACCTCGTCTACACCATCCATGCCGATGGCACAGTGTTGCTCGATGCTGACTTCATCCTCAATGGCGGTAAGGTGCGCCGTTATGGTGTGTCCATGGGCTTCGATCGCAAGTTCAACAACCTCGACTACACCGCTAAGGGTCCTCAAGAGAACTATGTCGATCGTCAGGAAGGTTCCTTCTTTGGTCGCTACCAAACGGTAGTAGATAGCAACATCGTCAACTATGCACGCACCCAGTCTTGTGGTAACCGCATGAGTCTCCGTCGCCTCGATCTCACCGACAACGATGGCAATGGTTTCCGTGTCGAAACCCAAGGTCAGGTAGACTTCTCCATCCTTCCCTACGACGACCACGACCTTGTGGCTGTAGAACACTGGTGGGAACTCAAGAAGCCCGTCTACAATACAGCTCACTTCGACGCCTTCCAGCAAGGCCTCGGTAGCGGAAGTTGCGGACCTGCTGAGACCCTCGATGCGTATAAGGCTACCAAGAAAACTGGTAAGATGAAGTACACCCTTCGTTTCACACCTCTGGGCGGTCTCATCACGAGTCTTTCCGTTCCTACTTTGCAATCTGCCACTGCTGAGCTCCAACTCTCTCAGCCCGACAGCAGCACTGTGGTGGTGAAAGGCAATCTCGCCCCCTACTACCAAGCAGAGATTTTGAACCTTCAAGGCATGGTGTTGCAGCAACTTCCCCTCACTGCTGCACAACAGCTCCGTTTTTCCACTGCAGATTTAGACAAAGGCACCTACCTTCTCCAACTGCAGCAAACAGACGGCACGAGCACCACGCTCAAGTTCTTCCGTTAATCTTGTCCGACGTCAGAAGAAACAACGCTCTGCCTAGGTTTCCCTAGGAACTTACGTACGATAAAAGTCTGACGTCTAAGATATAAATCATTTCAGCAGTGAGATAGTCTTCGTTTGAAGCACTATCTCACTGCTTTTTTCGTTCCGTACCCACAGTTCGGGTACTTACGCACTTTTTCGGATAATACTTACCGCTAAATCATAATTTAGAGGCACTCATAACCGATATAGTAGACTATGAGTATCTATCAAATATAAATAGCCTGCCTAAACGGAAAATAGGGGATATCGCATCTATTAAAGCTGGTGGTGATTGTCCTTTAGAATGGTCTAAAGAAAGGACAGAAGAGTTCAATATACCTATTTTTTCGAACGGAATTGAAAATGACGGACTATATGGATATGCAAAACAAGCTACAATTTCCAAACCAAGTGTAACTGTTGCAGCACGAGGAACTATTGGCTTTTGTGCTTTACGTGAAGCAAACTATGTCCCTATCATAAGGCTATTAGCTGTTACTCCTCATGACAAGGGCGGTGAAATATACTTACATCAAATTCTGAATCGTATCACATTCAAAAAAGATGGTTCAATTCAACAACAGTTAACTGTACCTGCTCTGTCATGTATAGAAATACCATATCCAGATTCAATCCAGTTAGCCTTGTTTGCATCAAAAGTATATCCAATAGTAGAAAAGATTAGATTTTGTAATGAGCAGAATGAAAAACTTACAGAGCTACGCGACTCACTTCTCCCCCTTTTAATGAACGGACAAGTGTCGCTAAATTATGATTTATCCTCTTGCATTCTCAGTATTTTTTCTTATAATAGAATAGAACAATCAAGAATGCATCTGATGAACAAAAAAATGATAGATAATATAGTTGCTGCGATGTCTGAGGTATTGGAAGTGGCGCAGCAAATGAGACTGAGAGCTGTTTTGCAAGAATCGTTTGCACAGGTAGTGATGTCACCGGCAGAAAGCGAAAAGCGTCAGCGACAGCAAGCCAATGAAGAGTTGTTGCAGGCGTTTATTGCAGCAAAGAAAATAGAAGGATGTTCAGAAAAAACATTGCATTACTATACATCGACCATTGAAGCCTTATTGAATATGGTACAGAAGCGAATTGATGAATATGACACAAACGATATTCGCACCTATTTGTCCCATTATCAAGAAGAAAGAGGTTCGAGTAGAGTGACGATAGACAATCTTAGACGCATCTTTTCAAGTTTCTTTGCTTGGTTGGAAGATGAAGACTATATCGCGAAGAGTCCAGTGCGCCGCATTCACAAGGTGCGCACAGAGAGTTTGGTCAAGGAGGTGTTGAGCGATGAGCATATGGAGGTGTTGCGCGACTCTTGCACGGAACTCCGTGATTTGGCGATAATCGATTTGTTGGCTTCCACAGGTGTGCGTGTAGGAGAGTTAGTGCAGATGAACTGTGCAGACATCGATTTTCACGAACGGCAATGTGTTGTTTTGGGGAAGGGGAACAAAGAGCGAGAAGTCTATTTTAATGCTCGCACGAAGATACATCTGCAACGTTATCTAGAGAGTCGTAGAGATCAGAATCCGGCACTCTTTGTGGCTTTGTCTTCTCCTTATAACAGACTGACAATCGGTGGAATCGAAGCGCGATTACGTAAACTCGGTAAACGTGTGGGACTGAATAAAGTGCATCCTCACAAGTTTCGTCGCACGTTGGCCACCATGGCCATCGACAAGGGTATGCCCATAGAGCAGGTGCAACGTCTGTTGGGGCATGTAAAGATTGACACAACATTGCACTACGCCATGGTGAATCAGACGAATGTGAAGATGGCGCACCGCAAATATATTAGTTGATAGGTCTATTTTTTTCCTCTCCTTTTGGGATAATGCTTGGGGGGGCGTATCTTTGCACGTAAAATAGAAAAAATGAAGTTATCAGATATAGCAACATTCGTAGAAGATAAGATTAGTAGTAACAGCATTTCATTAGCAGATTATGTTACTACAGACTCTCTTTTGCCTAATAAAGAAGGAAAAAACTTCGCAACAAACCTTCCCCCCGTAGTATGTTCGCTAACACATTATCGAGAAGGTGATGTATTGGTGGCTAACATACGTCCCTATTTGAAGAAAGTATGGCTTGCGAATAAAGAAGGAGGAGCTTCGACTGATGTTCTTGTCTTCAGAGTGAAAGAAAGTAACAAGAGTTCTTTCTTATATGCCGTCTTGCTACAAGATAGATTTTTTGAATATGCGATGAAAGGTGCAAAAGGGAGCAAAATGCCACGTGGTGATAAAGAGCAGATAATGAGATATGAATTACCGACATTCTCCCCTCAAGAGCAAGAGAATATCGGTAATATCATTATTGGCATCACGAAAAAGATGCAGCTCAATCGGTCGATAAATCATAATTTAGAGGCGATGGCAAAGCAACTCTACGACTATTGGTTCTTGCAGTTCGACTTTCCAGACGAAAATGGCAAGCCCTACAAAAGTAGCGGTGGCAAGATGGTGTGGAATGAGAAGCTGAAGAGAGAAATACCAGAGGGGTGGAATGATTGCGTGTTGGGTGATTATATTGGACGCATCACTAACGGCTTAAATCCACGAAACAACTTTGTATTGGGAAATGGAAGGAACTATTATGTTACAATCCGAAGTTTGATTGGGACAACTATTGATTGGGACAATTGTGATAGATGTGATGATGAAGCTTTGGCTAAAATAAATTCACGTTCACAATTACAAGTTGGTGACATTATCTTTAGTGCCATAGGAACTATTGGGCGTACATATTATATTATTGAAGAACCAAGTAACTGGAGTATTAGCGAAACCTCTTTTACCCTTAGGGCTAAAGAAAACATACCTAATGATTTCTTCTATGGAATGTTATGTTCTGAAGAAATACAAATAAAAGCAGATAAGGCGGCTATGGGCAGTACTTTAAGGTGTTTGGTTATGGCATCTTTGTGTTCATTGCAATACATCAAGATTCCAGAAACAACAATGCAGTCGTTTTCAGCGAAGGTTTCCGCATTATATAAGCAAATACATCGCAACAATAAAGAAATTCTATCACTCACTAAGCAACGCGACTCTCTTCTCCCTCTCCTGATGAATGGACAGGTAGAAATCGGTGTCGAGCGTTCTCGACTAAATTATGATTTATCGAACGATTGAGGGCGATTTTTCGGTCAAGGTTACAATAGAATGAAGAGAATAGCACCAGATTATTGTCAAATGGAATATATAAGGTGAAATTTGCTAAGTGTTCATTCCTGATGTTGTTAATACTGGTCCCTTTGGCTTGTTTCTGTATATACTTCCGAAATAAGGTGCTTTGAAGGTATGCAGATATAATAGCAGCATACTTTGGCTCTTTAGGACGTATAATACGAAGAAAAGCACCAATTTGAACGTCTCCTAATGAAGAGAAAGTTGTGGCAGCCTTTCCGAGCACTTCTACGCTGCCAGTAGAAGCAACAAGGATGGTATCACCTACTTGTACGGTGTTTTTGTCATCCTTGTAACAGTATGGAAGGAACACATCATCCTCTTTCAAGCAGACCTCTCCATTTTGAATATTTCCACCACGGAGTATTCGTATACCACTAGCAGATAAATCTGCTTTATCGTAGGTGACCCCTCCAATGATTTCTGCAATATCCCCAAGTTTATATTTCTTCATGCTGATAGTTTTTGCGTTTCTGGTTGAGTTTACGCAGCTCTTTGTCGAAATCCGAGTCTATGCGTTGCGTAGGATTGAAGAGTTGGTACTCGGTATGTGCTTTCACTTTTGCCTGCTCGCTTGAGATGTTGCCTTTGCCTTGGAGAATTTGATAACGTCTAAAATTTAGGAAAGCATCGACACTCTCTGAGAAATCTGCCATCGTAAATGTAGTTTCACGCTCTACTAAATCCTCAATATAGTCAAAGAAACCGGTTACGGCACGTTCCAATCGGCGTATCTCCTCTTCGGATAGGTAATTTTTTGCCACACTCACGTCTGACTTAAGAATGCGCCCTTCCGGAGCATCTTTCCAAGTGGTCAACCCCATGTGTTCTTTGGTGTGATCGGCCTTTGTGTAGATGATTTCCGCTGCTGTATGTCCTGTGATTGCATAATGAAAGCGGTTTTGTATCATCGCATAGAATTCCTTGGTGGTAGGGGCGTTGCGATTGTAGTCAGTGCTACACTCTGCATATATGTCGGTGATCTGTTGCCAAATGCGTCGTTCACTGGCTCGGATAGAACGTACTCGCTCGAGTAGTTCGCGGAAATAGTCCTTTCCAAAGATTATCTCTCCCTGCTTGAGACGTTCATCGTCCATCACGAAGCCTTTCCTGATATATTCATTTAGGATTTTGGTTGCCCACTGACGAAACTTGGTTGCTTTGGGAGAAGAAACACGATAGCCAACAGCGATAATGGCATCGAGATTATAAAAGTCGATGCTCCTTTTGATGTTTCGGTCACCTTCGGTCTGAACTATTTCCATTTTGGAAATAGTTGAATTTACTTCTAACTCGCCCTCTTCAAAAATGTTTTTTAGGTGCTTGCTTATTGCCGGTAGATTTACATCAAAGAGTTGCGCCATTGCCTTCTGTGTGCACCAAATGGTTTCCTCTTTTATAACTACCTGCACCTTTCCCTCCTCATTGGGAAGATTATATAGTCTAAATTGAATTTCGTTATTCATTGTTGCCTACATTGCTGTTGAAGACTAAAGCATCCAATTGTTTCGTGATTTCCTCTTCGAGTCGATGACTCTCTGCAAACTGTTCAGATAGCGTTTGTTTGAAGTTGGCCATACGAGCATTGAATTCCTCCTCGGTGATGTCCACATATTCGATTTTGATGTCGAAATATTGTCCGGCAGAGAGGGAATTGCCTTTTTCTTTTATCTCATCGTAGCTTACACATACGGAGAAGTCGTCGACAGCTTTGCGCTCGCGGAATGTAGACACGATTTGTTCCACCTCGAAGTCTCGGAGTCGCTTCTTTTGATTGTTTCCGTCTTTGTATTCCTCGCCCATTTTGCTCGCATCGATTAGGATTACCTTGTCGGCTGAGGCTGATTTGTCGAAGAAGAGCACAGAGACGTTAGTACCCGTGGTGGCAAATACATTGCTAGGCATAGAGATACAGCCATAAATCCAGCGTTCGTCCACTATTTTGGAAAGTATTTTCTTTTCGATGCCACTCTTGGAGGTGATGAATCCCGTAGGCACTACGATGGCACCCTTGCCTGTTGGTTTCAATGAATTGAGCACGTGCTGAATGAAACAGGTGTAGATGGCCATGCCTTCTTTTTTCTTGGCTGGCACATTGGGCACTCCCGCCCAGAAGCGCGCAGGTTGTGCGGCTATCTTTTCACGCGTGCCTGAAAAGTCGAACTTAAACGGTGGGTTGCTGACCACAAAATCAAATTGGCGAAGACTTTGTTTGTCGTCGCTTTTGTGGTAAGGCGAGGTGAGGGTGTCACCTTGGATGGCATAGTCGAGCGAAGATACCAAACCATTGAGCAGAAGATTGAGTTTGAGCATCTTGTTGGAACGCTGCGAAATGTCTTGTGAGAAGATGGTGCAGCGTTCCTCACCGATTTGGTGGCTCAGCGCCATGAGGAGTGTGCCTGTGCCTGCTGAGGGGTCGTAGCATTCCTGGCTGTGCAACTCAGGGTTGTCGCCCACCAACAAGCGCGCCATGATGGTGGCTATGGCGTGTGGAGTGTAGTATTCGGCATATTTTCCTCCGCCTGCGGTGTTGTAATCTTTGATGAGATATTCAAAGATCGAGGCAAAGAAGTCGTAGTGCTGCTCGAAGGCAGATTCGAAAGAAAAGTTGACAAGCTTATCGACTAGTGCACGAGCAAAAGGTGCGCGCTGTGCAGCATCGGTGACATAGTGGGTCAGCGGTTCGAAGAGTGGAATCTTGGTGTTCTCTGTGGTTTGTGTAGAGAAAATGTCGGCATTTTGTTCTGCGATGTCCGTCATTGTGTTGTCGAAAATCGTGTCAAAATCGCCTTTTCCTTGTTGGTTCCACAGATGAGCGATGAGGTGATAAGGCTCTAAGGTGGGCACCTCAGCAGGGAGTGCCCCTTGCAAGAGTAGTCTTTCCTCATCTGTGAGCTGGGCATAAGCCTCTTCCCATTTGGGAGCCTCTTTGATGCGTGGGGCTATGTCGCTAAACGCCCTTTTGATTTCAAAGCCAAATTTGTCGTTGAGAAATTTGTAGAGAAATACCTGCGTGATGATTTTATATTCGTTGCCATCGTTGCCCATACCATAACTGGTGCAGGTGGCTTTGAGTTCGTCAATGAGTTTGAGGGTTTGTTCTTTGATAGGCATATTCTAGGCGTTAGCGTAGGTGGCGTGATATTGGTTGAGATATTGCTGCGCAATGCGATCTTTGATGAAATGATAGTCCGCAGTGTCAGGCTTGATTTGGGGTAAATGATAAAGACATCCTTGGATGAGTGAAAGCACCGTCTTTGTGAAAAAAGCATCTTTTTTGAGAATGTCATTCCTGTCGTAGACTTTCTTGTCGATGTCTTCTTTAATCATGTGCAGAATGGCCATGATTTCTTCGTCTCTGAAGGAGAACATGGGAGGTTTGTTTTCTGCTTCTCTTTGGTGATTCACCTCTCGGATGCGTTTGTGTACGCGAGCGAATTTCACATCTCCGTCATATTTCTTCACTAAAGCATTGTTGCGCACGAGGATTACTTGTAGGCGTTTCATCACATCGTCTAGAGCCTTGGTTTCTTCGTTAAACTTCGCCACGGTGTCAATCACGAAGCCACGTTGTTTGAAGCGTTCGGTGAAGGCATCGCGCAGAGTGATAAACTCAGGGTCGTCTTGGTCGAAGTTTTGCGTGAAAGCTGTGATGGTGCGTTGCCATTTCTCTTTCAATTCCATGCCTCCAGCAATGAGCCGCAATTCCTCTTCTCCAATCTTTGAGAAGTTGAACTCAATGTCTAGCATTGCTTCGTTGATGAGTAGCTTTGTTTCAGCGTTTACTTCGAAGGCTGCTTTCTGATTGATGATGTTGATGCGGTGCTGCACTTCGCTGAGGAGCTCAGGGAGTTTGGTGATTTCCACCTTGGCAAAGTCGTTGCGCATTTGGTCATCTCCAAAGGTGCGCACCACGTTGGCCATGTTTTTGGCAGCGGTGAGAGCATGTTTGAGCTCAAGGAGCGTGGCCTTGTCTTCTTCAGTGGAGATTTCAGTAGAAAAATCCTCCGCATTGTCGCACGAGTAGTTGAAGAGAGTTTGGCGGATGTTTTTCATCTGTTCGATGATTTCCTCCTTGCTCTCCAGCACTTGAGCGAAAGTGTTCACATTGGTTGGTGCCTCGTCGTTGGATACCTCATTAAATCGATTCAACTCTTGTAGGTACGCCTCATTGGTTTCATCGAAATTGCGTTTGATGTCTGCAAAGTCAATGAGAAATCCATAGCGCATCTGCTTGTAAGGGCGATTGACGCGCGTGATGGCCTGCAGCAGATTGTGGTCTTTGAGTTTACGACCGAAATACAAGCGTTTGAGTCGTGGTGCATCAAATCCGGTGAGGAGCATGTTGAAAACGATGAGCACATCTATGGTCATGTTTTTCTTGAAGTCCTTGACGATTTGTCGTCGTGTTTCTTTGTCCTCGTGGTCATGCAAGATGAGTCCAGCTTTGAGGGAGGTGTCAGGACACACACTTTGACGAATTTGTTCGAAGTGTTCGTAGAGTTTCTCAGCCTGCGCACTGGTTTCACAGATAATCATGCCACCTAGGCTATGGTCACCTTGGATCTTGCGAAATTTGACCAAATCGGTGATGATATATCGCAAGAGTTCATCCACGTAGTTGTCATGCTCTATGATCTGGCTCTTGCGCACATCCTTTTTCTCTACGAGGGTTTCTAGTTTGTCTTGCACCTCCGTAAGTTTTTCCTTATAGGACGTTTCAATTTCCTCTCGGAGGATTTTGAGCGTATAGCCGTCGGCGATGGAGCGGTCGTAGTAGTAGGTGTGAAGATAGTTGCCAAACACTTTGCACGAGGCTTGTTCCTCCTTGAGGAGGGGAGTGCCCGTGAGTGCAATTTTGATAGCATTTTGGTCTGCATCAAAAAGGTTGGCCAAGAAGCAGCCTCCAGGACGGTAGCCCCGATGCGCTTCGTCGAGGATAAACACGCGTTGCAGGTTGGTGGCATAGGCATTGAGTTCCACACGCTCGGTGTCTTCTGCAAATCGTTGGATGTTGACCACAGTGATTTCTGCCTTTCCTTCAGCACCATGTTGAGCCTGGTTCTTTCGGAATTGTTCCATCAGTTCTTTGCGCGTGTTGGCGGTGTTCACCACCAATCCTCTGGCTTCAAACTCTTGGGTGGCTTGTTCTAGGAGATCAAGGCGGTCTACGATAAAATAAAACTTCGCCACTTTGTTTTGCCGAGCAAAGTAGTCGTTGAGCACATGCGTCAAGTGGTAGGATAAAGCCGTTTTGCCACTCCCTTGCGTGTGCCACACCAATCCTGAACGCACCCCCTCAGAGAGTTTGCGTTCTATCGCCATCGCTGCAAAGAGTTGCTGATAGCGCATGATATGCTTTTGGTCGGTCGACTCAATTTTTCCATCCACCTCTCGTTCCATTCTCACATAGGCAATGCCATAGCGCAATATATAGAGCAATCGTTCCGGACTGCACATGGAGGTCAATATGCGGTTGGTGGGTGTAAAGGCGGAAAGGTTCGTCTGATATTCCGGACTGGTGTGGATGACTTGGCAGTTATAATCCTTTAGAATCTGTTTTTCTGTTGCATCATCGATGGGTGCATAGGGATAATCCTTATGAAAAGGAGCCACTTTGTTGCCCTGGGGATTCTCTTCTCGGAAACAGTTGAAGGGCGCAGAAACTCTAGCGCCTGTGCAATAGAACGCTCCTTCCACTGGCACAACGCCTCCCATGGTGTCATATTCCATGTTGTTGGAGAAAATCATCAACTGTGTCATGTTGAGGAAGCATCGGAACTTCTTGTTCGGAAATCGTTCATGGTTCATCCGCGTGCTTTCTGCCACCATGCCCCCTGCGTTGTTGGGTTTCTTCACCTCCACGAAGCATAAAGGCAACCCATTGACAAAGAGTGTGATGTCAGGACGGAACTCGTCCTGACCATTTTTGCACGTAAACTCCGCCGTAAAGTGAAAGACATTGTTGGCAGGGTGGTCGAAGTCTATCAACTTGATGGGAGAAATGGCTTTGAGTCTTTTGTAAAAACCTCTACCTAAGTCATCATCGTTGAGTTCTTTGCGTATGTCCGATAGTATTTGCTCGAAGTTTCCAGCTTGTTCTGGATTAAGTCGGCAAAATTGCTCCTTAAATACCTTAAGGAGAATATTCGTGTGTGGGTCATACACGCCATTGTGCGCATCTTCCTCATGGATTTTACCAATATATTGGTAGCCTAGTCGGGTGAGATGCACCATTGCTGGCATTTGTACGCGTGTAGCTTCGTTAAATGTACCCATATATTTTCAATTAGAAGGGCTAGAGATAGGCGAATGTAGCGAAAACGCTTTCAAAAATGGATAGACGGATAAATGACCATGGTCCTAGTAGTTACCTTGGTTTGTTGACTTAATAGTCAGACTTCCCTACAAAGATACAACATTAAAGGATTTTATAAAGAGAAAATGTCGATTTCTTTGTGTTAGGCAATGATAATCTGCGCACTTAAGTACTGTGATTTCTAAACTACAATTTGAGTGGAGTTGTTATTCTTTGATTTTTAGCTGTATGAAAGGATCTTTCAAAGGGCAAGACATACATTGTGAAGCAAATGTAATATCCATCACTTTTAATGTAGAAATAGCATATTACTAAGAAAACTCATGACGGAACAAATGTGTTGGGGCTGCCTTCTTTCTCGGGGGAGGGCAGCCCTCATTTGGGGCTTCTCGCGTGCGCATACGCGCGCGCATTACAGCAAAACAATAGTTTTTGCTTTCACAACCTTCACAAAATTGCGCGTATCTCGATGGGAGATAGTGCGTTAGGAGGGTAATAGGAACGGTGTTCGTGTGGAACCGCACTTTGGAGCTCGCAAAAGGGATTTCGAGAGCTGCAAAATGAGCCGAAAAAAGAAAACTGATAGGAAATTGCCTGTTCGGTGACTTGTCTCACTATGGCGTTTTAATGAACTTTTTGGTGGATGAATAGGGTGGTATGGGTTCATCATTTCTGCAAAGAAAATGGGTCAGTGCGTCCCTTTTAGTGAAATCTCGGAGCATCTCAGTAAAAAGTCCGACGTTTCTGAGAAAATGTCCGACATTTTTTGGAAAAAGTCCAACGTTACTGAGAAAATGTCCCACGTTTTTTGGGGAACGTCCATTGTTTTTAGTCGAGCTTCCCTTGCGTTGTGGCATTTCTCGAAAAAGTGGGTAGATGCAGGGGGAAGCGACGGATTTCTTGAAGCCTTGGGCAGAAATAGGGGGGAACGCGCAGAGGCGACTATGGGCATTTTCCAGTCTTTTGAGGGACAAAAAAGGGCGATGCGTGCTTGAATTGTTAAAAGTTGTCCGAAGGGCAGCCGCAAATTGTTGGCAACTAGGGTGTTACAAAGAAATCTGTGAAGGTTGTGAAAGCAAAAAGCACAAAACTCCTGTAGGGTGCGCGCACGCGTGCGCGCGAGAGAAGGAGAATTAAGGCTTGTTAAGGATGAGTTTTAGACTGGGCAGGAAGGTGGGGGGCACTCATTGAACAAAATTCGGGAGGGAGCTAGGATAAGTTTGCGGAATTTTTGCTATCTTTGCAGATATATCCTTAAACATCAAGAGATGGTGAAAATAAAAAATAGAATATTGCTTTTTGTAGGTTTGTGTTTGATGAGCCTTTGTTCCTGTCTGGCGATGGCACAAACTTTGGGTACAGAAGATTTGAATGTCATCAATTCCAAGAAGGTCCAAGCCTTCGTGAGTTATGCACTGGATCAACAAGGATTTTATCGCGAGAATGATGTGAGCAAGGTGACGATGGTCAATGCCCCTTACCGCATGTATGCCTACGACAAGCACGATGGTGTGCTCTATGTGGTGAATGAGACTGGAAACTATGCCGTGACCCTCACCCGCGAACAAATCCGCCTGATGAAACGCAACAAAGATGTGCCCCATCTGCGTGGAGACGATTTGGCAATCCTCACCCGACAAGTCACCACCCAAGTGCGTAAGTTGGTCAAGCAACACAATGATATGCGCACCAACGAACTGCAACAGCTGAAACGCCGCGATGAGGAAGAACGTGCAAAACAAGCTGAGGCGGAGCGTTTTCGTGAAGAACAACGGAAACTCGAGGAAGCGCGCCGAGCAGCAGCCCGTGAGGCTGCCCTTAAAGAAGAATATCGCCGCACCCACCTCTGGAATGTGGTGCCAACACACGGGGCGAGTTTGACGTGCATCATGGACGACTGCGACAAGGTGACGGAGGCGGACTCGGTGTATATGGTGAATATGGATGGTAAATTCCTCTATTACATCACCGATGAGCCCTTCCAAATCGGAGAGACCATCCACAAAGTGCACGTGAGCACGGTGCCTGCAAAGATGAGCAGCGGTAGTGGATTCAAACTCCACTGCGAAGTCTTCAAAGATAGCATCATGCATGAAGAAGTGACGGACGAATTTGTGAAGCGGATGAACCAACTCCAATATGAGATTGGCGTGGAAAAGGTGAGGCAAAAAGCACCTCACGGCTATTTCCTCAACTGGGGCTGGGAGAGCAATCCAAATCTGATGTTTCGTTGCAACTTCTTTAATCTCGACAGCCGCACGGTCAAAGAAATGGTGTTGTATTGGGAACTACTCAATGCGCACAGTGAACCCGTGAAAACTGGTTCTCTCAAAATGACTGGGGTGCAGATCAAACCAAACACTTGGAGAGCGGCAAAATGGAGCCACACTTCGGTGGAAGTACCTGAAGAGGTTGCTCAGTTTAGATTGAGCAAGGTGTCGATTCGTTATACCAACAACGAGGTGGTGTCGCTCTCTCCTGCAGACATTTTTAGCAATAGCGATGCAGAAGTGCTCCCCGGTGTGCCCGTAAATGGCGAGGAGTATGAATATGAAGAGACCGAAATGAGCAGACCTCGTACCGCTGCTCCCAAGGCTAAGGGCGCTCACCAATCCACGAAGGTGAACTCTAAAATTTCGCCACGTGTGAAAAAGAGCGACTCTAACGACCTTTTTAATTAAGGATGGTGTCAATCTTTGGGTGATGTGTGTTCATGCGTTTTAGAGCGAATGAGGCGCCAAAATCGAGGTGAATCGATGAGGAGACTTCCTCGATGATACATGTGCATCCGAATGATTAGCAAAAAGGCTGGACTCTACATTCAGAGTCCAGCCTTTTTTGTGGAGTTGTGCGGAAGGAGGGACTAGGCTTTTGCAGCGTCCCAACCTTGGGCTTTGAGGGCAAATTCGTTGCCATCGCGCGTGATGAGTTGTGTGCCTTCGGCAGCGGTGGTGATGTGACCGATGATTTTGACATCGGGCAGGGCTTCCACACGCTCGTGGTCGGTGAGGGGCACGGTGAAGAGGAGTTCGTAGTCCTCACCACCATTGAGGGCACAGGTGGAGACATTGAGGTTGAATTGCTCGGCTGCGACTGCCGTTTGGTAGTCGATGGGTAAGCGTTCCTCAAAGATGCGGCAACCCACTTGGCTTTCGTGGCAGATGTGGAGAAGTTCGCTGCTGATGCCATCGCTCACATCGATCATGGCAGTGGGGCGGATGCCTGCTTGGCGCAGACTTTCGACCACATCGCGACGTGCCTCGGGTTTGAGCAAGCGCTCAAGGAGGTATTCCTGTCCAGAGAAGTCGGGTTGGAAATTGAGCGCATCGCGGGCTTCTTGCGATTTGGCAGCCTTCACCTGCGAGAGATAAATGGCTTTTTCGCGCTCCATGAGTTGAAGTCCCATATAAGCCGCTCCAAAATTGCCTGAAACACAAACGAGGTCGGTGGGTTTTGCGCCCGAACGCTTGACGATGTTGGAGGGAGCAGCGGTGCCAATGGCGGTGATGCTGATGGCGATGCCGGTGAGGGAAGCCGAGGTGTCGCCTCCCACGAGGTCTACGCCGTGGCGCTCGCAGGCAAGACGAAGTCCGGCATAGAACTCATCGAGATCTTCCACTTGAAAACGATTGCTCACCGCCAGCGAAACGAGGAGTTGGCGGGGGGTGCCGTTCATGGCGTAGATGTCGGAGAGATTGACCATGGCGGCTTTGTAGCCCAAATGGCGCAATGGGGTGTAGACAAGGTCGAAGTGGATGCCCTCCATGAGCATATCGGTGGTGACGAGGGTTTGTTCGCCTTCGGTGGTTCCGATGATGGCGCAGTCGTCGCCGACTCCCTGCAAAGTGCTGGGCTGGGTGGGCGTGATGCCTTCGGTGAGGTGGCGAATGAGACCAAATTCGCCAAGAGAGGATATGGTGGACATTAGACGTTGTTAGACGTTAGCAATTAGACGTTAGAGGGTCGCGGACCCCTTTATGCTCACCGCGTCAAGCGCGGCTCGGGGGCTTATGAGGGGATAGACGTTAGCAATTAGACGTTAGACGTTAGAGGGTAGACGTTAGAGAGTCGCGGACCCTTTTATGCTCGCCGCGACAAGCGCGGCTCGGGGGGATAGACGTTAGAGGGTAGACGTTAGACGTTAGAGGGTAGACTTTCGTCGCTTCTTAGAAGTTTTCGAGGTAAAGGTTTTGCCCTCTCTAACGTCTAATGTCTAACGTCTAATATCTAACCTCTAATTTCTAAATTAGAAATAGAATCCCAATCCGATGCGTGTACCCACTTCGCTACCTTGGGAGAAGTCGTTGACCGAAAGTTTGTAGAATACTTGGGGTTCAATGGCAATGTAGTGATTGAGGTAGAAGGTGTAGCCCACGGTGAAGGGAAGACGGAGGTCGTTTTGGTTGGGGCTGCGGTGGATGTATTCGAGTCCAGTGCCGAGAGAGATGCCGTTGGACGAGAAATAGTAGCGCACCCCAGCACCAAGGTTGACCTCGTTGCTACGATAGCCATAGTGGTTGAATCCTACAGTGCCGTGTAGCATCCAGTTGTCTTCGAAGAAATAACCACCTTCAGCGTTCATGCCAAGGCGGAAGCCACCGCGGTCGTTGTAGTTGATGCCGAAGTTGGAGAGAGAGGCATTGACATAGTGGGTGTCTTGCTCAAACTGTGCGCGTGCACCGATGGAGAAGCTCACGAGGAGGAGCAGGAGAGTGAGGATTTTTTTCATGAAAAACGGGTTGTGATAAGCGATAACCGCTTGTGAATTTACTAGAGATTGGCGATAAGTGCTGTGAGGCGTTGTACGTGGTCATCGGCTTTTGCCTTGAAGACTTCAGCTTGTCCTGCTTCGTTGCGCATGGCGTAGGAAACACTGCAGGTGTATATCATGCCTGCGAACTCCATGCCGGTGAAACCTGCTGCAAACATCTGGGCAAACATGAGTTTGTCGAAGGCATTACCATTATCGTTGATGTAGACTTCTTCGGGGGCGCCCACCGTGAAGGAGAGAATGAGCTTCTTGCCTTTGAGGGCAGTGCCAGTGGAACCGTGAGAGAAGCCGCGAAGCCATACTTCTTCTATCCATCGTTGGAGCAAACTGGGGATGCTGAACCAGAAAAGTGGGAATTGGAAGACTACGATGTCGGCTTCGACAAGGCGTTGTTGCTCACGTGCCACATCGATGGGCTTGTGGGTGTAGAGATCTGCAAGACGAACAATTTCTGCTTCGGGAAGTGCGACAGAAAGACGGTCGAGAATCTCATTATTAACTACGGAATCTTTGGGGTCGGTATGACCGCTAATGATAAGAACTTTAGACATTGAGTTTAGATGTTAGACATTAGACGTTAGACGTTAGAGGGTCGCGGACCCCTTTATGCTCGCCGCGTCAAGCGCGGCTCGGGGGCTTAGACGTTAGCAATTAGACATTAGATGTTAGACGTTAGACGTTAGATGTTAGACGTTAGAGCATCTAGACGAACTAGAGAAACTAATCTCTAATCTCTAACGTCTAACCTCTAACCTCTAACTTCTAATTTAATTATCTCTCCAGAAGGAGGGAGTGAAGGGGAGGAGTAGGCCGAAGATCTCGAGACGTCCAGCGAGCATAAGGAAGGAGCTGAGCCAAAGTCCGAGGTCGGGGAGTTCACTCCAAGAATCGAGCGGTCCGAGTGAGTAGCCGATGCCAGGACCGACGTTGCAGAAAGTGGAGATGCTCAGTCCGAAACTATCAAACACAGGATATCCCAACATGACGAAGATGCTGATGCCCACAATCATGAGAAAGAGATAGCAACAGATGTAGGCAAAGATGCTTTGAAGGACGTCGGCAGTGAGATAGTCGTTGTTGATGCGCAGAGGGAGGACAGCGCGGGGGTGGAGGATGCGGCGCACCTCGGTGCGCATCACCTTGAGGGCGGTGAGGATGCGCACGATTTTTACCCCACCAGCAGTGCTACCGGCACAAGCGCCCATGATGCTCACCAAGATGAGGCTAATCCAGGTGAGGTGTGGCCAGAGCATGAAGTTTTCTGTGGTGAATCCCGTGGTGCTCATCATGGATGTGACATAGAAGAGCGATTCGCGGAAGCCATGTTCGGAAGGATTTCCCGAATGCCACCACTGACTCAGGGTGCAGGTGGTGGTGAAAAGGAGAATGAAGGTGATGAACAGTCGCAGTTCCTCGTCTTTCCATAGGAGTCTAAAACGACGCTTGAAAATCATGAAGTAGAGCAGCGTGAAGTTGACAGAACTGAGGAACATGAAAATCACCGAAACATATTCGATGGCAGGAGAGTGGAAGTGGGCAATGCTTGCCGTATGGGTGGAAAATCCTCCAGTGGCGATGGTGGAAAAACTGTGGCAGATGGCATCAAAGGTGTTCATACCACAGAGTCGATAGGCGATGCCACACAAGATGGTGATGAGAAAATAGGTGCTCCAAAGATAGTGGGCAGTGGTGCTCACGCGCGAGTGGAGTTTGCTGAGTTTCAGTCCTGTGGCTTCGGCAGAAAAGAGTTCTTGTTCGCCGATGCCGAGTGCCGGCAAGAGGGCGAGGGTGAAGAAGATGATTCCCATACCTCCCACCCAGTGGGTGATGCTGCGCCAGAGCAAGATGGAGTGGGGCAGGACATCGATGTTGATGAAAGCTGTGGAGCCTGTGGTGGTGAATCCCGACATAGCTTCAAAGAAGGCCTCTGCGGGGCGGTGCATGTGTCCGCCAAAGAGAAAGGGGAGCATGCCCAAGATGCCGTAGATGATCCACACGATGGCGACGATGAAAAAACCATCTCTACGCTCAAAGTGTGTGGGACCTTTTCCCCCCAAGAGTCCCAAAAGCAAGCTCAGTGTGGTGCAGATGCAGATGGGGACAAACCATGTGCTGTGGTGAGATTCGCCATAGCTGATGCCAACGAGCCAACAAATGAGGAACAACAAGGCTTCGAGACCGATGAGTCCTGAAAAGGCACGTGCAATGATGCGATAGTTGAGCATGAAATAGGATTATTGGAGAAACTTTTCCAGCTTGCGGGTTTCGCTGTGAAGACAGAAGATGAGGAGGGTGTCGCCCGCTTGGAAGATGGTGTTGCCGTTGGCAAGATAGCCTTTGTCGCCACGCACATAACCACCGATGCTGGCTTGTGAGGGGAAATGGAGGTCTTTGACGGCTTTGCGAGTGAAGATGGAGTCGGCTTTGACACGATATTCGAGTACATCGGCATCAGCTACGGTGAAGTTTTTGATGGAGGCGACGTCGGCTCTGAGCAGCATGCGATAGATGTGGGCAGCCGCAAAGGTTTTCTTGTTGATGATAGAACCGACATCCACTTTCTCAGCCAGTTCGATGTAGCCGCTCTGTTCGACCATGGCAATGGTCTTGGTGATATTGAGCAATCGTTTGGCGGAGAGCGATGCGATGATGTTGGACTCTGTGTTTTTGGTGGCAGCCACAAAGACATCAGCTTTGCGGATGCCTTCGTCGTTGAGGAAACTCAAATCGCGGGCATCGCCACTATACACTTGGTTTTTGGCATGGGTGATGGCACGATGTACGGCTTTCTCTTTATCGGGATTTCGCTCCACGACCCACGTACTGATGTTTTTGGGGAGTGAATTGAGACTGTGGATGGTGATGTCGCTGCCGCCCATATAGACCACGCGTTTGGCTTCGGGAATGTTTTCTTTGTCGAAAATATGGCGTACAAACTGGATGTGTTCGGGACGCGTCATGACAAACACCAAGTCACCCAAGCGAATGGTGGTTTCGCCATGAGGAATGATGGTCACCCCGTTGCGTTTGATGGCAGTGATGTGGAAGGGGTCTTCAGGACTTGAGATTTCCGAGATGGGTTTGTCGATGAGTTCGCAGTCTTCACGCATCACCACGGCAAAGAGAAGGAGTTTGCCACACTGCATTTCCCACCATTGGCGTGCCCATGGACGAGAGATGAGGTGGTTGATTTCGTTGGCTACGAGCAATTCGGGATAAATCAGAGAGTCGATGCCGAGTTTGCGGAAAAACTCTTGATTTTCGGCTTCCATATACTCGATGCTGTCTACGCGTGCCACGCACTTCTTTGCTCCTAACTGCTTCGCCAGCATGCAGCTCGTCATGTTGCGGCTCTCATCGGGCGTGACCCCTACGAAGAGGTCACAATCTTCCACACCAGCTTCGCGGAGAAAGCTGATGGAGGTGGGAGCGCCAGACATTTTGAGCAAGTCTTCGTGGATGCAAGCCGTTTTCAAAGACTGCTCGTTGTCGGAGATGAGTACGATGTTGTGTTTGTCTTGGTTGAGGAGTGTGGCTAAGTGGCTACCCACTTCTCCTGCTCCAGCTATGACGATACGCATGATGGAAATGGAAGGGCGCAGTGCGCCAGTTGAAGGGTTCTAATGGGAGAGAGTCGAGCTGCAAAGGGGATTCCTAGGAAGGGCAACTTCTGGGAAGACCTGAGTCAGCTTCGGAGAGCAATTTCCGAGAAGAAGGAAGGATTTCTCCGTAGGTTACTGGAGATGCTCCGAAATCACCTGTTCAATATTCGCTTGGTCGATGCCACAAAGGTGGTGCAATTCAGACACAGACCCATGTTCTACAAAATGGTCGGGGAGTCCGAGGCGTACCACACGAGTGGCAATACCCTGATCTGCCAAGAGTTCTAGCACGGCACTGCCGATGCCTCCTTGGCGTGCACCATCTTCGAGGGTGATGAGGGTGTGGTGGGTGCGTGCCACTTGGAGTATCAAATCTTCGTCCAAGGGTTTGGCGAAGCGCAAATCCACATGAGTGATTTTCACACCAGGATGTTGTTGTTCCACAGCCGCAATGGCATCGGTGGCAGTCACCCCAATCGGTCCGAAAGAGAGGAGTGCCACTTCGCCCGTGCCCTGTTGGAGCAGGCGACCACGGCCGATTTCGATGGCTTCCATGGGGCAGCGCCAGTCGCTTCTGCGACCGCCGCCACGAGGATAGCGGATGACGAAGGGATGTTTCGCTTGTTGCTGCGCGGTGAACATGAGGTGGCGCAGTTGGCACTCGTCGTAGGGCGAAGCAATGATGAGATGAGGAATGGGGCGCAAGGCGGCAATGTCGAACACCCCATGGTGGGTGGGACCATCCTCGCCCACGAGTCCGGCACGATCGAGACAGAACACCACGGGCAAATCTAAGAGTGCCGTGTCGTGGATGATGTTGTCGTAGGCGCGCTGTGCAAACGAACTGTAGATGTTGCAGAAGGGAATCATGCCTTCCTTTGCCATTCCAGCAGAGAAAGTGGTGGCGTGTCCTTCAGCGATGCCGACATCGAAGGTGCGTTCAGGCATTTGTTGCTGCATGATGTGCATGGAGCAGCCTGTGAGCATGGCTGGCGTGACCCCGATGATGCGCGGATTTTGTTCCGCCAGTTCCACCAAAGTGTGTCCAAACACATCTTGAAATTTCGGAGCCGCGTCAGGACGTTCGGGAGTCGCGATTTTCACCTCCGCTTCAGGGTCAAATTTGCCTGGAGCATGCCAGCCCAAGGGGTCAGCTTCCGCGCATCCGTAGCCCTTGCCCTTCACCGTCTTGATGTGGAGGAGTTTAGGACCCTTCATCTCTTTGATGCCTTGGAGAATCTCCACGAGTTCGAGGACGTTGTGTCCGTCGTAGGGACCGAAATAGCGGATGTTCATGCCTTCGAAGATGTTTTGCTCTTCGGAGAGGAATGATTTTACGGCATTGTTGAGGCGAATCAGGCTCTTGCGGCGCGAGGTGTTGAGTAGTCCCCAGTGTTCAAATCGGCGGGCGATGCGATTGCGCCAGCGATTATATCCTGCCGAAGCGTGGAGTTTGAGGAGATATTGCTTCATGCCTCCGACAGAGTTGGAGATGCTCATGTTGTTGTCGTTGAGGATGATGAGCAAATCATTAGGCACTTCCGAAGCATTGTTGAGACCTTCAAAGGCTAGTCCTCCACTCATGGCACCATCGCCGATGACTGCCACGACTTTGCGTTCGGGATGTCCTTGTTGCAAAGCGGCAACATTCATGCCGAGGGCAGCGGAGATGGAGTTAGAAGCGTGACCACAAGCAAAGGTGTCATATTCGCTCTCAGAGGGTGAAGGGAAAGGTTTGATGCCTCCCAACTGACGATTGGTGTGAAAGCGGTCGCGACGACCGGTGAGAATTTTATGTCCGTAGGCTTGGTGTCCAACGTCCCACACGATGCGGTCGTCGGGCGTGGCAAACACATAGTGCAACGCTACGGTGAGTTCGATGGCTCCGAGACTTGATGCCAGGTGTCCTGGATTTTGCGCCAATTCTTCAAAAATATCTTGGCGTAACTCCCGACAAAGTTGGGGCAGCTCTTCGAGCGACAAGCGTCGCAGGTCGGCAGGCGAATTTATGCGCGATAAGAGAGGATATTTTTCGGGAGTGGTCATGTCAGAAATATGTTGAGAAACCAGAGGTTTGCCATTGTTGTCGTAGCAACTAGTGGTGGTGTGATGCGGAAAAGCACCAGGCAATGGCGAGTCTTCCAAGTGATGGCACGCAAAAATTGCAGTCACGCAGGTGCGCACCGCATTTTTCTAGTGTACAATGTCTGATGTTTTGACGAAAGCAGCCAAAGTGTTGATGCCCATGGTTTACAGCGGATCCGCTTCGTGTGAATGAACGGTGGTCTAGTGCCTAGGGATTATTGTCCCAGAGCCTCAGAAATTTGTTGTCTTCTGAAAGCCGAACGAATATATTGCTGCATCATGGCAATGGCGCGCTTGTTGTCACCTCCATTAGGAAGGATGATGTCGGCATGCTCTTTGGAGGGCTCGATAAATTCGTCGTGCATGGGTTTGAGCACATTGCGATATTTGCCGATGAGCATCTCGAGAGGGTGTCCGCGCTCTGCGATGTCGCGCTCGATGACACGGAGCAAACGCTCGTCGCTACACGTATCTACAAAGATTTTCAAATCCATTTGGTCGCGCAGTTCCTTGTCGTAGAGTGCCATGATGCCTTCTACGATAATCACATCGTGGGGCTCCACGTGGATAGTCTCCTCACATCGCGTGCAAGTGATGTAAGAATAGGTGGGTTGCTCGATAGCTTCTCCACGTTTGAGTTGTTCGATTTGGTGTGCCAACAGTGGCCAGTCAAACGCATTGGGGTGGTCGAAGTTGGTGAGCTTGCGCTGATCTTCGGGCACATCCCATTGGTGCTTGTAGTAAGAGTCTTGTGGGATGACTGCCACCGCGTCGGGGGGCAAACTTTCCACGATTTTTCGCACCACAGTAGTCTTGCCCGACCCTGTGCCGCCTGCAATTCCGATGATGAGCATGGGAGAAGAGTGTATGTTCAATGGTTGGAGTGCTGCAGGTTTGCCGAGTTCTTGCCCTAAAGGCTTCACGCAGCGGCACAATCCGTGCAGTTTGTAAAGGCAAATGTACGAAGAAAAAATGAAATCTAGCAAGTAGTGACTATAAATAAGACCGCACCTCACCCACTCATACCCACGAATCGCGCACCTCAACTTTGCATTTTATCTAGCAAAGCCGTGTGCGAGCGCTGTAGCTTGCGCCATCCTCCTTAGGTCGTGGCCCTTGACTTCGAAAGCTGAAGGAGCGTCTAGAATTGCCGTCTGAATTTGAAAAGCTATTAAAAAGAGACCTTCCATTTGTTCGCCCCAAAAAGAATAGATAACTTTGGCAGAGTATTTCAGAGATGGCGCACAGGAAGTGCAAAGCATCTCGTGAGTAAATCCCCTAATCCTATATTTCCTATGAAACTAAGTTTTTCTTTTTTATGCTTTAGTCTGCTCGTTCTACCTTTCTTTCCCAGTTTGGGGAAGGCACAAGAGGTGGTGCGCTATGATCCCGTGGAACTCTCGTTTTGGACTGCCGACAATCTCTCCATGAGTCTCTCGCGACAAGGCGAAGGCTACTTGCTTACGCTACAACTTAAGGCCAATGAGCGCAGATTTCTCCCTGAGAGCACCCTGTGGTTGCGCACTTTTGAGGATCAGTTGATTCAGCTTCCTGGAAAACTCATCGACAACGAGGTGCAACTTACCGTCAAAGACGAAGGGGTGGGAGGCTATCCTAAACGCCGCGTGGTCGCGACTGCTGTTTTCCCCATCACGCGTGAACAGTTGGCGCAGTTGAATCGTGGAGTGAAGCAACTTCGTCTCTCAACCATTCCCATGACTTACGATGTGCGCTTCGACCGCGATCGCATCGGGAAAGCACTCTACAACCTATTTTTGGCACAAGAAGAAGTGATGTAAACCATCAAGTGTCGTTTTTTTTCCTTGTGGCACAGGGATTTTGCCTTTCAAAGTATAACATCAAGCCTTATCATGTATAAATTTCTCCTTTCTCTTTTCCTGCTGTTGAGCACTCTCTCTGCCACTGCTCGCAAAGTGGTGCGCGTGGCATGCGTGGGCAATAGCATCACCTACGGCACGGGCATCGCCAATCGTGAGCAAGATGCCTATCCTGCACAGTTGCAACGTATGCTCGGTAAGGATTATATCGTGGGCAACTTCGGCAAACCTGGTGCCACTCTCCTGCGACATGGGCATCGCCCCTATTTCCAACAGACGGAGTTTCGAGATGCGATGCAGTTTAAGGGAGATATTGCCGTGATTCACCTCGGTATCAACGACACCGATCCGCGAAATTGGCCCAACTTCCGCGATGAGTTTGTGGGCGACTATGTGGCACTCATGGACTCTCTGCGACAAGCCAATCCCAAAGTGCGGATCATCCTCTCGCGCCTTACGCCGATTCGATACGATCATCCACGTTTCGACTCTGGCACTGAACTTTGGCGCAGAGAAATCTCCGAGACCATAGACCGCATCGCAGCATCGCAGGGCGTGGAACTCATCGATTTCTACCAACCCCTCATTGCGCATCCCGACTGGTTGAGCGATGGCATCCATCCTGATCCACGTGGGGCGAAGGCTCTCGCTGAAACTGTGTATAAAGGTATCACGGGCAATTATGGCGGGCTGCAACTGTCGCCACTTTTCTCTGATGGCATGGTGCTTCAACGCGGCGGTTGTTACATCCAAGGTCTTGCGAATGCTGGTGCCAACGTCGTGGTGAGCTATGATGGCAAAGAACTGGGCAAGGCAGTTGCCAACAATCGTGGTGAATGGCGCATTTGGGCGGTGCTTTCGCAGCCTGTGGAGCGTGGAACACTGACCATTGCTGCTGGTCGCGACGTGAAACGCTTCAAAGATGTGGCAGTGGGCGAAGTGTGGTTGTGCAGTGGACAGTCGAACATGGCTTTCAAGGTGAAACAAGCTGCGACTGCACAACAAACTCTTGCGCAGTGTAACGACAACGGTTTGCGCCTCTATAACATGAGCCCTCGATGGGAAACCGACAATGTGAGTTGGGACAGCACAGCCCTTGCCGAGGTGGATCAGCTCCGTCTCTTTGAGGCACGCCCTTGGAAGGTAGCTTCTCCCGAAAGTGTGGGTGATTTCTCCGCTGTAGCCTATTATATGGGGAAGATGCTTCGCGATAGTCTCAAAGTGCCTGTGGGCATCGTTTGTAATGCCGTGGGAGGTACGCCCACAGAAGCATGGGTGGATCGCCCTGTGTTGGAGCAACATTTCTCACAAATCTTCCGCAACTGGCGCGGAAATGACTTTGTGATGGACTGGGTGCGCGGACGTGCAGCCAAGAATGTGGCACTTCGTCCCGAGGCTCGTCATCCCTATCATCCTGCCTATTGCTATGAAGCTGGGATGCGCCCCCTAGAAGGCTACACCTTTAAGGGCGTGACGTGGTATCAAGGGGAGTCAAATGCGCACAATGCTACGACTTATGCGCGATTGTTGCGCCTCTTGGAAGAGAGTTGGACGCAGCGTTTCACCCAAACTGCGCAAGCCACAGCGCGTGTGTCCGAAGGTCTTGATTCGCTCACCCCATCCTTGCGCGTGCAGCAGTTGGCCTTTGCTCGTCAGCGTCCCTTCTATCTGGTGCAACTCTCCAGCATCGAGCGTCCCTCATGGGCGTGGTTTCGCGAAACACAGCGTAGTCTTGCGCAGGAACTTCATCTTCCCCTCATCGTCACCTCCGACAAAGGGCTGCGCCATGATGTGCATCCTCCCTATAAAGCTGAGGTGGGTGAGCGACTTGCGCGTGCGGTGCTCCACAATGACTATGGTTTCGCACAAAGTCCACTGAGTCCTGAAGTCATCTCCGCCCTCCGCGCTGGTAGCAGTGTGTGGCTCACCTTGGCAGCTCCCATGCGCTTAACCACGAGTGACCAACAACCCATGCGCACCTTTGAAGTGGCTGGTGTAGATGAGCGTTTCTATCCTGCCGTTGCCGAAGTCACCGCTGGCGGACAAATCGTTTTGTCTTCTTCTGCCGTACCTACACCACGCTATGTGCGCTATGGTTGGCAACCTTTCAGCGAGGGCAATGTCGTTTCTTCCCAAGGGCTTCCGCTCTCCACCTTCCGTTTGGAGGTGAAATAAAGAGCGTGCACTTTATTCTCTATCTTAATAAAAACAACGACCAGCGAGATGCTCATTGAGATCTCGCTGGTTGCGTTCTTTTATATACCGAATCTTTGCGGCTTGTGTGAGGAGCGGTGCTCCCTCGTGGGGGAATAGAGCTACAAGATAAGGAAGTGGTCCTTTCTCTCGTCTAGAGAGGAGAGTGAGGAATCCTAGTGCCTATTCGCCTCCTGGTCACTATTTGCAATGAATGGTGAACCGTTGCTCTTCTGTGCTCCCTTGGGGGATGAAGACAATCTCAGTCTTCTTGCCTGAAAGCACGAAGGGAGGTGTCGAAACTGCCTTGGCAAAGTCGATGCGCTCGCAACGTTTGCCGTTGATTTCCACAATGCGGTCGCCTTGATCGATGGGAAGTTTCGCATTCCACACGATGCCGGCTACGATGGTGCCATCGGCGGTGACGGTGGGCACGACTTCCCATTCGGGTTGATAGACCTTGAGGGGTTCCTTCTGCGCAGGATGTGGGAGGAAATAGAAGGTGCGTCGAGGAAAATCTATGGCGACATCCCCATAATTGAAGAGTTGTGAGCCAAGTCGCGATGCCGTGCCGTCGGTGGTGGTGGTGGCAACGTCGGCAAATCGGAAGTGCGCAATCTCCATTTGGGGAATGAGGATGCGGTGCTTGGTTGTTACTCCTTCAATGCCGCTAGCTCCCATGGACAAAGTGCCGTCGGCAGTGGCAAGGATGCGCGCAGTGGAACGATTCTGAGTGAGGCGTTCGCGCTGTCGGTTTGACATTTCATAAAAACCTTCCGCACCACTGTCGAACATCACCGTGTCGAGGTCTGTTTTGCCCAAACGCACTGCCACCATAGGCACATAGTCGTTGGGGAGCAACGGGAGTGCACGTGAGGGGTCTAAGCCAAGTCCTTCGGTGAGGGTAGTGAAGATGAACTGACGTTGGCGAGTGTCCCACTTGACGATGCCCATGCGCAAGAGGTTATAGCCCAAGATGCCGTCAATGAGTTGGGCAGTGGGGTTGCCCTTCTCCCATTGCATGGCTTGGATGTTGCGAAAGGTCACCGCACCTAATTGCAGACTGTCCAAACTCACGAGAGAGGCTTGCACCGCTCTGCCGTTGGAGTCTTCGCCAGTGCGCATTTCTCCTGCCTTGAGTCCGATGCGTGTGGCAAATTCATAGCTCACGCAGCAGGGAGCACCTGTGTCGAGCAGAAAACGGCCTTGTTGTCCATTGACTTTCAAGGATACGATGAGTTTGCCCCCCTCATTGACATAGGGCACAATGGCGCGAAAACGCTGTGCCGCTGCGAAGAGTGAGGTGGAAATCAACAAGCAGCCGAGAACCAACGACCGAAGAAAGGTAGATGTCATAGGTTAAACTAGGTGAATGGTAGAACTACTGTTGAGGAGCTGTGGGGATTTTCTCCATCTCCTCGAGGATTTTCTCCATGGGGAGTGAACCCACCACTTTTCCGGCTACTGTGCCATCGGGGTTGAGCACGAGGAGCGTGGGATAGGCAGAGATGCTGTAGCGCTTTGCCACCTCAGGACCTTCGCCTTTTTCCATATCCAACTTGAGATTCACGAAGCGTGCATTGAACACCTTGCCTACTTCTGGACGAGGGAAGACGTCGCGAGCCAACATCTTGCAGGGGCCGCACCATTCGGTGAAGCAGTCTACAAAGACTTGTTTGCCGCTCTCTTTGGCTTTTGCTAGAGCTTCTTTGAGAGTAAGGTGGTCGAAGATGATACCATCGTTTTTCTCCAAACGGTCTGCCAAGAAACTCAATTGTTTGGCTGCGCTTCCTGTTTCGACGGTAGAACGCTGACGGAGGTAAGCGCAAAGACGCTTGATTTGTTGGGCGTTGAGGTCGGGAAAATCGAAGGTGAGTTCGTAGCTCGCACGAGAACTGTGGAACTTCGCGCCTTCCTTTTCCATGAAGTCCACGAGAGCCTCATATTGTTTGGTGCCACGAAGTTCAGCGAGTTTGAGCGTAGGATAGACAGCAGAGGTGTCTGCCAAGCCAGCTTTTCGTGCGCCCAAGGATAGATCTAAGAGCGCATCGGCATCGTAGGGAGCGGTGCCAGAAGCATAAGCGGCAGCTTCCGAATAAAACATACGTTCCAAGAAGCTGTTCACCTTGTTTTCACCTATGTTTTTGACGAAAGCATCGCGATGATCCACCAAATAGTGGTAGAGGGGAGCTTGACGGTCAGTGACCAGGCGCGAAAGGATGAACCAGTTGTCTTCCTTTGCGTATTCCTTCTCCGGAAGTTGTGCCCAATATTCTTGTGCCACTTGGTTGAAGGTGGAGTCGTCTGCAAGACTCAGCGCATAGAGATAGTTGCGGAGGGTCTTTTTGTCGCGCTTCCCTTTTTGATAAGCCGCAGAGAGGCCAGCGAGAGAGGTCTTGGGAGAGAGCGATAGTGCAAGATCCTTTTGGAAATCGGGGAGCTGTTTGCCACCGATGATGCGTTGGATGACATTACCTTCAGCATCGAGGACGAGGAAGTGGGCAAAGCGGTGAATGTTGTAGCGCTTAGCGATAGCGGCATTCTGACGTTTGCTCACGTCCATATAGAAAGGCACAAAGTTCTTGTGGAGATAGTCCGCAAATTCTTGGTTGGAGAAGACGTAAAGATCCATGCCGTGGCAGGGAATCGCCCAGTCAGCATAGCAGTTGAAGAAGATGGGTTTCTTCTCTGCTTTGGCACGTGCTAAGGCTTCGTCGAGAGAGCGTACATAATTTACTTTGATGTCGGCTTTCACTTTGTCGCCATACATGCTGGGTTCTACTTGAGCCGCGGCAGAAAGAGGGGCAAGACAGCTCAAAGCAGTGGCACAAGCCAGGAGTAGAGATTTGATAGTCATAAGAGAAAATACTTAGACGTTAGACGTAATCTTGAGAAATATCTCGTCAAAGGTACGGAATCTTTCTGGAAAAAGTAGACGAAACTCAGAAAATCTCCGATGTTTATCAAAAAAACTCGGAGATTTTCTCAAAAACGTTGGACTTTTTCTAAATTATCTCGGACATTTTGGAAAAACTCTCGGAGCTTTTTCGAGAAGGTCCGAGAGTTCTAAATGATAGGTCGGAGAACCGATGTGAATTCTCCTACAGTAAGGCTATTTATTTGTCTGTTGCAGTCACGTCTTTCACACAGCGCACGCTGTAGAGCACGGAGCGTGCCATGTTGTCTACGCGAGAAGTGCCGCGCCACACTTTGTCGTTGAAGTGAGAAGACATGCGCACGATGGCTCCTGCTAGAGAGTCATTGAGGGTTACAGGAGTAGAGGTCCAATAATACCACGATTTGCCGCGGTTGAGATAAAGTTGTCCGCGCGACTTCTGGTAGACATTGCCACCTGCCAAGGGAGCATTGAAACCAGATGCCCCACCTTCGCTCAGCACCTTGCCAAGACCAGTACCGCGCCAGGCATTGTTGCGCTGTGCTTCTTCGGCAGTGAGACCAAGCGCTTGCTCAAGTTGCTGCCAATCTTGGTCGGAGGGGAGGCGCCATCCTTCGGGTACAGCGGCTTTTGCAGCAGCGTAGGAATAGAGGAAACCATATTTCTTGACATAACCTCCGTTGGCCTTCTCTGCTTTTTCAAAGTTGGCACGGCCATATTTGGCGCGAGCAGCAGGTTGGAGTGCAAAGCTGGCAAGGCGTGTGGTGAGGGTGTCGTCGAAATCAGGGTTGAGATAAGCTATATTTTCGCGGAGCTGCGCTGCAGTCATGCGACCACGTTTATAGTGCTTGAAGTAGGGGAGGATGAAATTGTCGATGGGGGTGCCATCTACTTTCCAGCCATCAAACTTTGGATCAAGGAAGAGGTCTTGAATCATTTGCCCCAGAATTTCGTCGTCGGGCACCATTTTCTTTTGATCCACAGGAGTTTCGTCCCAGGTAAAAGCACCATCTAGACTGTAACCATTGGGAGCGTAGCGCAGATTTTCAGCCAACCAGAGTTGGTTGCCCACACGGATGGTGTGGTAAACATTGCTGTCGCGAGGGTCGGTGAAGTCAGGACCAGCCGTAACTGCCGATGCTTGATAGCTGAAATCTGGAGTTTCGGTGTCATGGCATCCGATGAGTGAGCCTGTGGCTAGTAGGAGGAGGGTATATAGTATGGACTTCATGTGAGAGCTTTGACGTTGTCGGTGAAACATTTGCAGAGAAATGTGGAGAGACTCTTGAAGGACTCTATTCTTCAATGCGGTTGTAGTTGAGGTTCAAGCCTAGCGTTTGGCTGATAAAGTTGTAGAGCAACTCATATTTCTGCATCACGAGGGGGAAATCTCCATAGCGTTGGCGGAAACCACCGTCGCCCAGATAGAGCAGCGCTTGAAGATATTGCTCGCGGTCTTCGCTGTCGTCGCTAGGTGCGTACGCTCCCGATTGCTTCCAACCTGTGAGGAAACCGAATTGTGCGATTTCTCCCATCATGGCACGGCGCAAGTTTTGGGCTTCTTCCTCATCTTGTGCCACGGCTGTTAGACCTCCACCACTGCGCAATAGCAAGGTGACGATATCTTCGTGGTTGTAGGGGGTGAAAGGTGGCTCATCGTAAAGTGCATTGACGGAGTAGATGAAGCTCTTCTTGCCCAAATCCACCACCGTAGGCATGGGGGAGATGTTGTTGAGCTTCTTCCATTCTTGTCCATACCAGCCGTTGGTCTTGCTCACCTCTGCGAAACGGCCACAGAGAGCGGTTTGAGCTTTGACGCGGTCACTCACCATGCTTTGCACGATGGTGTTGATTTGGGTGGCTACCTTGGCAGAGTCGGTGAGCGAACGCACTTGCGCCAGCACGAGGGTGCGGAATCCCACGTGGAAGGTGGGCTGTTGTGTGCGGTGCGTCGAAGTGGCGGTGAGGGTATCTGCCACCATGATGCTGAAGGGGCGCATGGGCTTGGAAATCTGACCGAGATAACTGCGGATGAAGCGAAGCGCGCGCATCTGATCTTCGGGAGAAGTGAGATAGACGTAGGAGTATTTCACACCACGATTGTAGCCCGAGAAGGTCCAGTTGAGATCTACAGTCTCGTAAGTTATACGGGGCTTACCATCTATGCCAAGACCTTCGTTGTGTTTAGCGATGGTGTCGTTGAAATATACCGGAACTCCGAAATCTTTGTAGAGCAAATAGCGCTCATGTTGCACAGAGTCGTTGGGTTGGTCGGTGATGACAAAGTCGTTACCATAGGTGAGCCCAGGGGTGATGGGATCTTCGCTGCTGCAGCCCACGAGAGCAAGGAGCGAACAGAGGAACAAAAATATATGTTTCATAGGGGGTGAGGCTTGAGAGGTTGAGAAACGTGAGGCTTTGTAGCTTTGCCGCGGAGGAAACACAAACCGTTAGCGTGCCTCCTCGCAGTGTGGTGCGACAATGCTTAGGGAGCTGGAGTTGGAGTCTCGGTGTTGTCGCCTTCTTCGTCTTTGGGAAGTTCGGGCAATTCACGAGGTTTCTTCACTTCGACACGTTCGGGACGCACGTGATTGGGCATGGGCACCTTGTCAAATGAGATGACGCTCTCGGGAAGTGAGAAGGTGTAAGCCGCATCGCCTGAGGGGAGCACAAACAAATGCGTGGTGAGGAAGGAGTTTTGCTCCGTGTAGGCATTGAAAGCGTGCACGATAGTCTTGTGCAAAGGATATTTTTCCATTACACTATAGCGACGCAGGTCAAACCAACGGTGACCCTCGAAGCAAAGTTCGCGGCGGCGTTCGTTGCGAATCTCATTGACCAATTCTTCTCCGGTGAAGATCATCAAGTCTTCATCGATGCGCTGGCTTTGCAACTTGTGAAGCACGGTGTTGGCTTCGGCATCTTTGCCCTGCATGGCCAAGGCTTCTGCCAGATTCAGGTAGGCTTCGGCAGTGCGGAGGGTGAAACCATCGGAGATGTGGTTGGCTTCGGTGGTGCGCTCATACTTATTGGCCAATCCCAAGCTGTCGGAGAGGGAATTGGTGCTGAAGAAGGCATTGCGACGCGCATCGAACGACGAATACAATTCGTAGAGTTCACGTGAAACGCAGTAGTCCGCTGGTGCACCAGTGAGCGAAGTGTTGCGGTCTGAGGCAGCAAGGTGGTTAGCTCCTTGTGTGAAGAGGATTTCTGCGTTGTTGCGGGTCAAGAAAGGTTGACCACCCTGCAACGAAGCGATAGTAGCGAGCTTAGCACGTGGACTTTCCACCACGCGGCGAGCAGCTTTTTCGGCATCGCTCCATCGTTGCATATAGAGATACACGCGGCTTAAAAGGAGGTTCGCTGCCTCTGCCGATGCGCGGTGCAGACGGAAGCGGTCGGGCTGTGGAGAAACCGTCAGTTCGCTGGCAGCTGTCTCCAAATCCTTTGCCACTTGTGCATAAACTTCGGCATTAGTGGCGCGAGAGAATTGCGTCTCTTGGTCTTTGTTGTGCTCCACATAAGAGGTGAGCTTCAAAGGAACGCAGAGATCTACCGCAGCCGAATCGAGTCGATAGGGACGTCCGTAGAGGTTGGCCAAAGCAAAATAGAACTGTGAGCGTGCAAAGAGCGCCTCACCTTTGACGCGGTGGTAGAGCGCTGCGTCTTCCTCAGTGGCATGTGGCATATCGTCGATGAGGTCTACGATGTTGTTCACATGGTTGATGCGTGTGTAGAGTGTTTTGAGCGTAGCATCATCGTTGAGCTTGTTGGTGCGACCATAATTATAGCGCACATCTTGTTGCCAAGTGAAGAAGCCATACATGGGAGCTACGGTGTGCGTCCACGCCGTGTTGCCCACGTTGCCCTGTTGTGACGTGCCAGTGGTGTTGATATCATCGTCGAGGATGTTGACAAATCCGTAAGTGCCGGCAGAAACACCCTTGTTCACGACATAGCTTTTGAGGTAAACATCGCCCACCAGCAGTTCGTTGAGATCTTGCACGGTCTTTGCGACTACGCGATCTTGAGAATACTGATCGAGAAAGTCGTTGCAGCTTGCAGTGCCTAGGAGCGAAAGGGCAAGTGCGAGGGTAGAAAACTTGTGATTCATGAGTAATCTATGCATTGGTTGAGGCTGTGACGTGGCTCACTGTGGGAAGTAGTGCGCCGACTGCCTCAAGGTGGGTGATGATTAGAACGAAACTCTCAAGCCAAAGGTGAACGATGGGCGGAGAGAGAGTGAGGTTTGCAGGGAGAAACCTGACTGTGTGGGATCTTGTCCTTCGAGGGCAGACGATTTGAGCGTGAAGACATTGGACATCGCAGCATCGAATGCGAGGTTAGAGAAGGGCAATCCTTTGAGTTGCTTGCGAGAGAACTGGTAGCGCAAGGCAAGGTTGCTCAAACGCAAGTAGCTACCAGACACCACACGTGCATTGGAGTTGTCATACATCATCCAGTAGTTGTCGGCGAAAGCCTCAAAACCTTGGGTAGCTGCTGGAGTTGCAGCACTCCAGTGGTAGCGGTTGTCGCCAAAAGCGGGATCGCTCGGACTAATCAATGAGGGAAGCTGGGTGTGCTGCTCATCACCGGGCTTGCGCCAACGCTTGGTGAACTCCTTGCGGACGTTGTTTTCCGAAGAAACACCATCGAGCACGTCTTTATACAAGGCAAATTTGCGAATCTTATTGCCCAGTGCATAGTTGAAGCTGGCAGAGAGCGACCATTGCTTGTAGCGCAAGGTGCTGTAGAACGAACCAGCGAAGTTGGGCTCGCGGCTTCCGCTTTGAGAACCTACGCGTTGCATGATTTGATCGAGGGGTTGTCCTTCGAGCAAGTGCTGGCGGTCGCGGTAGTCATCGAAGAGGGGAAGACCATTTTGTGGGTCGAGTCCGATGAAGTTGTAGCTATAGAAAGTGCCAATGGGCTTACCGTCGATGATGGCAGTACCATTGAGATACTTTTCAATCTTATATTTGTTGGCGGTCTTCGTGTTGATGCTGTTGTAGACTACAGAGTAGTTGGCTGAAACCAACCACGACCAGTCGCGTGTCTTGATGGGATAGGCTGAAACATTGATACTAAAACCGCTATTCGTGATGTCACTGCCGTTCATTGTGTAGTTTTCCACACCATTGAAGGGCGAAACCAACGTGTTGTCAAAGGCATCTTTAGTGTGCTTGTAGTAAGCATCGACGCCCACTGTGAGGCGATAGTCGAAGAGTGATGCATCTACACCCACGTTCCACTGGTCGGTCTGTTCCCAGCGCAGGTAGGGATTGGGCAAAGCATCCACTCGCGACACATTTTCTCCATAGTAAGTGTCGAGACTCTCTTGGCGCAACAAGAGGTTGGGCGTTTGGTTGTCCACCATGTTACCGGTCTTACCAAAGGAGGTGCGCAGGCGCAAATCGCTCACGGCATCGTATTGGCGCAAGAAGAGAGACTTCAGATTGAGCATACCAGAGGCGGACCACACAGGAAGGAACTTTTCGTTGCTGCGTGAGCCAAATTTGTTGGAAGCATCAAAGCGCGTGTTGGCACTCAATGAGAAGAAGCTACCATAAGAGTAAGAGAAGATGGCGTAGCCGCTGAGGCGGTGTGTCTTGTCGGCACGGAGTGTAGGATGATTGTGTGCCACCCATGAAGCATATTTGGGGAAACGATTCATTTCCTCTGCTGTCATGTTCACATATTTCAAACCACGACTCTTGAAGAATCCACGAGTGTTTTCGCTGAAACCATCGGTGTTCGACACGTTCATTTCATAACCCAACGAAGTGCTGAGGAGATGCTGTTTCTTCTCTCCGAGAGCGTGGCGGAAATTGGCTTGTGCACGGAGCGTAAAGTTCTCGTTGACGTTCGTGCCAGTGTTGTACACACCGCCATAAGGCATATCCGAGAGACCATAGTCGCCAGGGATGGGAGCTTGTCCGTATTCCGCATTGCGGAGCTGCGCAGCATAGTTGGATTTCTCGCCAAACCAGGTAGAGTTGTCGGAGTGTGTGCGCTGATAAGAGGTGGTGAGCGTGAGGTCGAGCATAGATTTGAAACGATAAGTCAAATCGAGTGCTGCCATGATACCATTTGAGCTGTAGAGCTTCTCAGCATTCTCAATTTCGTTCAGAATGTTGTAAGCATATTTATATTGCTCGTTCTTGTCCGTTCCCACGTTGTAGGCGTGGCGTTGGTAGAAGAAATAAGAACCATCGTTGTTGAAGGCTGGAAGCGCGCGCGTGGTGCCATAAGCATAGCCCAAGAGATCGATTTCGCCAGGGAGTTGCGTTTTCTTCTGCACGTTGGCATTGAGGCGGATATTCGCTTGAATCACCTTCGCAATGCGTGTTTGCATGTTGAGCGAAGCCGTGTAGCGGTCGTTGTTGTGGTGCAGTTGCACACCTTCTTCGCGGTTGTATCCCAAAGATGCGTAGTATCTTGCAGTTTCGCTACCCCCCGAGAGTGCCACGGTGTGGTTATGGTTGAAAGTATCGTGGGTGAGCAACTTAAACCAGTCGGTATTCACGGTTTCTGCGCGCTGCACTTCAGCCAAGAAACCGTTGTAGTCCGTCTGTCCAGTAACAAAACGATGGTATGCACCTTCATAGCCCACCATGGTCATGTGGTTGGGGAAGGTGTAGTGGAGGTTCATCAATTCTTGTCCAAACTGCACGCGTTCTTGTGAGTTCATCAAGTAGATGTCGCGGTCGGAATAGCGAGGACGCGCCGTGTATTTCAACTGGCTATTGTAGGTGATGCGAGGAGGACCGGGTTCACCCTTCTTGGTAGTCACCACGATTACGCCATTCGCTGCGCGTGTGCCATAGAGTGCTGTAGCAGCCGCGTCTTTAAGTACGTCGACACGCTCAATGTCTTGGGGGTTGATGCCCGAAATCGCGTTACCGATGTAGTTGATGTAGTCAGGGTCGTTGAGTTGGTCGTTGGTCACATCGACTGGATCGGAGAGAGGAATGCCATCGAGCACCCACAGTGGTTCACGATTGCCGATGAGCGTGGAAGTACCACGGATGCGCATACGAGCTGTTGCGCCCACTTCACCAGAGTTTTGCATGAACACCATGTCGGGCACGCGACCTTCGAGCGCTTGCTCCAAGCTCGTCATACCAGGCATGAGGATTTCTTCCATCTTCAACGAAGTGATGGCACTCGTCTTCTCGCGAGTCGAAATCGTGCCATAACCAGTTACCACTGCCTCTCCGAGGCTTTGGCTGTGATCTTCGAGCATAAAGTCGTAGTGCGCCACATTGCTGCGTCCACTCTTCGTTTGTCGCTTCATGCCAAGGTAGGAAGCCGAGATAGAAAGTCCAGCCGTGCTGGTGCCTGCAGGCAGTTTCACACGATAAGCACCTTTGCTGTCGGTCTGTGCCGTCAAAACTTTGCGACCCAATGTGACGCGAATGTTGGCACCAACAAGGGGGTCACCAGTTTTGTCAAATACCATACCAGACACCACGTTGTCTTGTGCGGTGTTTTGGGTGGTGGCTGTGGTTTGTGCTGCAAGAGGCGTGGCGGCCGTCAAGGCTCCTGCCGCGATAATCGCGGCCATAAAACTACGAAGTGGGGGATATGTCCTCATAGGCATGGAGAGATGGGATGATGAAATGTGCGGTCAAAGTCTGCATACATATAATTTAATTATGTACTTATATGCAGGGTTACAAATGCAAATATACTAGTTGTTGGTGATTATAACAAGAATTTGTTTATTTTTCTGCGTAAATATCGCGCACAAGTAATCATTTTGATAATTTGCAGGGCACAAAATTGCAAATTTCTCTGATTTTAGCGCGATAGATAGCGTTGGTATATATATCGAATGGAGAAGATTGATGGGAAATTTGCGAATTTAGTTAGCGAAAATGGGTGGATTTGATTTGTTTTGTCAAGAAATTCTCGAGAAAAACGTGTTTTCTGTTTCTTGTGGTGTGCCGAAAAGATGGCTAGGAAAAAAGAAAAGATGCACAAATTGTAGGAAAATGCTAATCTCGGGTGACGGGTGATTTTCTTTTATAGTGCATGAAAAATGAAGGTGGTAGGAGAAAAACTGGAAGCGCCAAGTCTGAACTGTAAGGGAATGGGATAGTTTTGAGAGAGTTGTGCAATAGTTTGCAGCAGAATGCCAGAATGCTGAACGGTGCTTGGAACTGTCAGTATGAGATAGGGCAGAGAGGGATCCTCGCTAGGAGAGATCGTAGAAAAACTCCACGCTGTGCGAGTAGCCTTGGGGCTTCTCTTTACTTAAAAAAGAGAGAAATGAGGAGTGCGGCTTGTTGGGTGAAGTAGTTTTCTGAGGAACCGCGAGTAACTTGTGCAGGAGGGGAATATTTGTGTAGTAAAAAAGTAGAGAATACTCGCAATTTTTCGAGGAGAATTTAGTTTTAAGGGAAAGGCTAGGTGAGTTTTTCTCGAAAAAAGAGTGCGCAATGAGAAAAAATGCAGAAAAAATTTGGAGAAGTCGAAATAAAATCTCAAATTCGCCCTTGAAAACAATTGAAAACAGCAAGTGTAGTTTGCAAAATAGCGGTTGTGAGCACCCTTTTTGAGTACTTTTACTTTGGATTTTCTCACATTTCATTCACCGCTTTCGGCATAAACCCAACAATACCATGGAAGTGCCGCGAGGAACCTGCTTCCTAAGACCAAGACGAAAACAACAAATTGACCGTACTCGCACAATAAGCGAGATACATACGCCAATCTTCTATAACCGAAATCACGAACGAAAATACCTCATGTTTGAGGGGTGCTTTTCCCCCTTGGGTCATTGTCCCTCTCCTTGTGACCAACTCCCTTCGTTCGTCTTAGAATCCTTCGTAGATTCTCCATTGTCTTTTACCTAAAAACAAACCCTATGATGAGCAATGCTAATCGTAGACCCTCCGCAAGCCGAGGTGCTGCGCGGATGTCGGCCTTTATCGGCTTGATGTGTGCTTTGGGCGCACTGCCTTTTTCTCCTGCGCAAGCTCTGGCTGCGCAAGCTACAACCCATCGTGCAGCCGTGATGGATCAAAAAGCTGCCAATACAAAACGTGTCACTGGTGTGGTGCGTGATGCAAAAGGCGAAGTTCTTGTCGGTGCTCTTGTGCGTGATGCCCAAAATCCTCGCATCAGCACTTTGACCAATGAGCGTGGTGCTTTCACCCTCAACGGAGTGCGTAGCGGACACATCAATATTAGTTACATTGGTTACGACAAAGTAGACGTAGCAGTGGGAGATGGTAGTCCCCTCAACATCTCTTTGAAAGAAAGCAATAGCAACCTTTCCGAAGTTGTAGTAGTGGGTTATGGCCGCCAAACCAAGGCAAACCTCACTGGATCTGTTGCTCAAATCAAGAGTGAAGAATTGCAGAGTCGTCCCGTGCAAAACGTTTCTTCTGCTCTCCAAGGCTTGATGCCTGGTGTCACCGTTACCGCAGGACAAGGACGTCCTGGCGCCGATGGTTCTACTATCCGCGTGCGTGGTATTGGTACTCTCAATAATGCAGCTCCCTACATCCTCATTGATGGTATCGAAGCGGGTACACTCAACTCCCTTGACCCTAATGACATTGAAAGCATCTCTGTGTTGAAAGACGCAGCTTCTGCCGCCATCTATGGTTCTAAGGCTTCCAATGGTGTCATCCTGGTGACCACCAAACGCGGTAAGACCGGTAAGCCAGTCGTAAGTTACAATGGTAACGTAGGTTTTCTCAATGCGACTCGCTTAGTAGAACGCTTGAGTTCTTATGAATATGCCAAGATGTATAACGATGCTCTTGCGGCTAATGGCAAGAAGGCACGTTGGTCTGATGAGGATCTCAAGAAATTTGCCGACGGTTCCGATCCCGATGGACACCCCAATACTGATTGGTACGGACTTGCTTATAAAACAGGTGTGCAACACTCACACAACCTCAATGTGTCTGGTGGTACAGATTTGGTGAAATACATGGCTTCTGCAGGATACATGAACCAAGAAGGTATCCTCCAATCATCCAGTCGTGAGCGTTTCACCATGCGCACGAACCTGGACTTCAATTTCTCGCCCAAACTTACAGGACACGTTGGCTTAAATTTCATTCAGGATAACCACAACGACCCTAATAATAATTATGTAGGTCGCGGTTCTGACCAAATCATCCGACAACTTAATATCATCGCTCCTTGGATTCCAGCACACTTTAAGAATGGTACTTATGGCACTATTAGTGATGGTAACCCAATAGCATGGCTTGAAGCTAACCAACCCGTCAAGAACGAAGACCGTACCATCACGGCTAATTTGGGTTTGGATTATCAGCTTCTCAATAACCTTATGCTGAGTGCGAAACTCGGCCACGTAGCAAGTAATGCTTATGAACAATCTTTCTTGAAGTATTTCCGCTACAACCCTAACAAGGAGACGTCTCCCAACAACTTAACTGAAGGTTTTGGCGACGACACTCGCACCACCCTCGATCTTACGCTCAATTACGACAAGCAGTTTGGCGTTCATGGCCTCAAATTCTTAGGAGGTTATCATGCCGAACGCTATCACTATCACGGACTTTCTGCCTATAGAAAGAACTTCCCAGGCAATGAACTCACCGACATGAATGCGGGCGAAGCTGCCACTGCAACCAATGGCGGTTATTCTCGCGACTTGAACATGCTGAGCTATTTCGGTCGTATCAACTACGACTTGATGGGTCGCTATCTCTTTGAAGCCAACTTGCGTGCAGACGCTTCTTCACGTTTTGCCAAGGGACATCGTTGGGGCTACTTCCCCTCTTTCTCTGCTGCATGGCGCATCTCTGAAGAATCCTTCATGGAAAACACGAAGGATTGGCTCAACTATCTCAAAATTCGTGGTTCTTGGGGTCTTCTCGGTAACCAAGACGCACTCAATGACTACTATCCAGCAGTCAATACTTATAACATTGGTGGAGTCAGCAACTTCAATGGCAAACCCAACACGGGTTACTATCAAGGTAGCTACAAGCAAACCACCATCTCTTGGGAAGAAGCTCGCACATGGGGTGTGGGTGTAGACTTCCAATTGTGGAATGAACTCACTGGTAGCCTCGATGTTTATGACCGCAAGACCACAGGTATTATCATGAAAGTGCCCGTGCCTTACGAATTCATGCTCGGTGACTACATGGACAATGTGGGTGCTATGCGCAACACGGGTGTGGAATTGACCCTTGGCTACCAAAAGAAATGGGGTGAATGGTCATTTGGCGCACAAGCCAACGTGTCTTACAACAAGAACGAAATCCTCAACCTTGGTGGTGTAGACTATCTGCCCGATGGCAACCAACGCAAGGCTGTAGGCCATGCTCTCGGCACTTACTACATGTATGAAGCTGATGGATTCTTCCCAAGTGAAGAAGCTGCACAGGAATGGATGAAGAAGTATAGTGGCAAACCTGGCTATCCTTTCGGTAGTAATAAATTCCATGCTGGTGACTTGATTTATAAGGACACCAATGGTGATGGCAAAATCACTGAAGACGACCGCACTTATCACGGCACTGCACAACCCAAGTGGAACTTCGGTTTGGTGCTCAACCTCGGTTGGCGCAACTTCGACTTCCAAGCTATCCTTGCAGGTTATGCTGGAGCACAACGTGTGCTCGGTTCTGAAATCTATGGTGACTTCCAAGGTGACAACTCTCACCCCTCTACTATCTGGCGCGACTCTTGGACTTACAACAAGAGCAATCCTAAGATGCCTCGCGTCGTAGAAGGCGAACAGTCTATGAGTCACTGGCGTCGTGTCATGAGCTCCTTCTGGCTCAACAACACTAGCCACCTCCGTCTCAAGAATATCCAATTGGGCTACACGCTTCCTCAAAGTGTCACTCGAGTGTTGGGCATCTCCAAGATGCGTTGCTACTACTCTGTCGAAAATCTCTTGACTATCGACGGCATGAAGGTGAATACCGATCCCGAAACCTATGTAGAACGTGGATCTAACTATCCTCTCATGATGACCAACTCTTTGGGTATCTCCGTGACCTTCTAACCTCAAAATAGACACTATCATGAAACGTATTAAATATGCCGTTGTTGCGCTCGCTGCGCTCTTCGCCACTTCATGTTCTGACTTCCTAGACACCACGCCCCACGATGCCATTAGTCCTTCGACTACGTGGAAGAGCGCTGAAGATGTCAATAAGTTTCTCACAGGAACTTATGCTGGCTGGGCTGATTCTTACTCCATTTTCTACCTCGATGCGGCTTCCGATATCGCCTACAACAACTTCCCCTGGGAAGGATGGCGCCCCATTGGTAATGGCACATGGACTGCCAGTAGCACTGGAGCATCTTTCTATGGCTTTAGCTTGATTTCCCGCTGCAACAACGTGGTCAACAATATCGACCGTGCCAAAATTGCTGACAAGGATGTCTACAACAATCTCCTCGGACAAGCCCTTGCCATCCGTGCTTATGCTTATGCTCGCATGAACTTCTGGTATGGTGGTGTGCCCATCTTGGATGATTTCTTCCCTAACTCTGAAGCTGCAAAGGTGCCTCGCAATACCGAAGCGGAAGTTTGGGAACACTTCGACAAGGATATCGATCGTGCCATCTCGCTCCTTCCTAACGCTCCGACTGAAAGTGGTAGAATCGCCAAAGGTGGTGCACTTGCCATCAAGATGCGCTACGCACTCTATCGTGGCAACTGGCAACAAGCGGCTGATGCAGCCAAGTCTATCATGGACTTGAATCTCTATGCTCTCGATAAGGACTATGCTGCTCCCTTCACCATCGCTGGCAATGGTTCTAAAGAAATCATCGTTGCTGAAGAGCACGATGAGGTGCAAAACGATATGGGCATCTTTGGTCAACTCTACAACAATGGTGATGGCGGTTGGTCATCTATCGTGCCTACACAAAACCTCGTGGATCTCTATCTTATGAAGGATGGTATGACCAAAGAAGAGTCTCCCCTCTACGATAAGAAACACCCCTTTGCTAACCGTGACCCACGCATGGCAAAGACTATTCTCTATCCTGGTTGCGACTATTGGAAAGGCGTGTACAATACCCTCGACAAGCAACTCGATGGTAAAGACAATCCAGACTATCCCACTAAGGCTGCCAACTCTTCTAAGACTGCGCTCACTTGGGCGAAATATCTCTATCCCAAGAGCCAATATAACGACATGTGGACAACTGCTGCTTCCATCGTTATCTTCCGCTATGCAGAAGTGTTGCTCTCTCGTGCTGAAGCACTCAACGAGCTCAGTGGACCTTCTGAAGAAGTCTACGCTTTGATTGATCAGCTCCGCACACGCGCAGGAATGCCTGCGGTGGATCGCGCAAAAGCTTCCACCAAGGAGGCACTTCGTGAGGTGATTCGTCGTGAACGCTCCGTAGAACTTGCTGGCGAAGGCTTCCGCCGTGCCGACATCGTGCGTTGGAAGGATGCTTCTGGTAAGATGGTAGCTGAAACCGTGTTGAACGGCAATCTCACTCGTATCACTGGTACGGTGGACATGAAGGGTACTAACCCCGAAACTCGTGCCACTATCGCTGACGAACGCGATGTGATTGAAGACCGCGCCTTCAAGCCCGAATATCGCTACTGGCCTATTCCACAAAGTGCAATAGACCGTAACCCCAAACTCAAGCAAAACGCAGGATACTAAATCCATCTCCCTGTTTCATTTTCTCCAAGTCCCCTCTGAGAAGAGGGGACTTTCTTTTCGTCTACTTTTGAGTTGTAGAGCTGTGGCAAGTGGTTTTCGCGTTGGAGTCTCTTGTTGCACGATAGGTGAGGGTGCGATTAGCGTTGGCAGAAGCTATAGTCTGTTGCTCTTTTTCTGAGACTCAGCAGCTCTTTCCTTTTGTTGCCGTCTCGCCCTTGCAAGGGCGTTATAGACTTCTGTGTGAACATATCTTAAGCGCAGCTGTTTTTCCTCTCCCTCGCGCGCGTAACAGGAGTTTTGTGCTTTTTGCTTTCACAACCTTCACAGAAATCTTTGTAACGGATTGTTGCATAGCGAGTTATTGTGGTCTTTCGGACATTTTTTAACGTATTCTCGGTTGCGTTCCTGCGAGGACTTTCTGAAAAATGACACAAGAAGTGCGTAAAAATCAGTGTATCTATCACTCTTATAGGAGATTACGATGAAAAGTGTGAAGGTTGTGAAAGCAAAAAGTACAAAATCGCTGATGTGCGCGCATACGCGCGCGCGTGAGAGTGCTGAAATGTTAATAAAGCGGTATGAGATTTAGCCTACATCCTTGGAGGGTTGGTGGATGATTTCCAAGGGGAGAGGAAGGAGTGAAGGGGGGCGTGAAAAAAATCTCCGACGTTTTTCAGAAAATCTCCAACGTTTTACGGAAAAAGTCCGACGTTTTTTCTTTTTTCTCCGACATTTTTTGGAAAATCTCCGACGTTTTTTCGACATGCTCTATGATGTGGCAGTCATCATAGGGAATCGTAATATTTGCTGAGATAGGATGGAAAGGAGAAAGTCACAAAAAAATCCCCATCGCAACGCAAAGTTGCAATGGGGAGGGAGGAGGTTGGGCTTACGCCATAGAACGAAGTGCCAACTTATAGGCGCGCAGCGGTATTAGTGCGCGCAACCAGTGGCGTTAGGCAATTGTTTGAAGAAATCATTGCCTTTGTTGTCTACCAAGATGAAGGCAGGGAAGTCTTCCACTTCGATTTTCCAGATAGCCTCCATGCCGAGTTCGGGATATTCCACGCACTCGATGGACTTGATGTTGTTTTGCGCGAGGATTGCAGCAGGACCACCGATAGAACCGAGGTAGAAACCACCATACTTCTGACAAGCATCGGTGACTTGTTGTGAACGGTTACCCTTAGCAAGCATAATCATACCGCCACCTTGGCTTTGGAAGAGATCCACATAGGAGTCCATACGTCCGGCAGTGGTGGGTCCCATAGAACCGCAAGCCATGCCGGCAGGGGTCTTGGCAGGTCCTGCGTAGTAGATGGGGTGATTCTTTAGATATTCGGGCATAGGCTGACCAGCATCCAGGCGTTCCTTAATCTTAGCGTGCGCAATGTCGCGACCCACGATGATGGTGCCGTTGAGCGAAAGGCGCGTAGACACGGGATACTTGTCGAGCTCTGCGAGAATTTCAGGCATGGGGCGATTGAGGTCAATCTTCACCGCTTCACCCTCACCAGCTTGGCGATATTCTTCGGGGATGAGGCTACCGGGATTGTCGTCGAGTTTTTCAATCCAAATACCATCTTTGTTGATTTTGCACTTGATGTTGCGGTCGGCAGAGCAGCTCACACCGAGACCTACGGGGCAAGAAGCACCGTGGCGAGGAAGGCGAACCACGCGGATGTCGTGGGCAAAGTATTTACCACCAAACTGAGCACCAAGACCAATTTTGTGAGTTTCTTCGAGCAGGCGTTTCTCGAGTTCTACATCGCGGAAAGCACGTCCGGTTTCATCGCCTGTAGTGGGGAGAGAATCGTAGAAGTGAGTAGAAGCCAATTTCACGGTGAGCATGGTCTTTTCTGCGCTCGTTCCGCCGATGACGATAGCAATGTGATAAGGAGGACAAGCCGCGGTGCCGAGGGTCTTCATCTTAGCCACGAGGAAAGGCACGAGGGTGTCGGGGTTGAGGATAGCCTTGGTTTCTTGATAGAGATAACTCTTGTTGGCAGAACCACCACCCTTGGTGACGCAGAGGAAGTGATATTCGTCGCCGTGAGTGGCTTCGATGTCGATTTGCGCAGGGAGGTTGCAACGTGTGTTCACCTCGTCGTACATGTTGAGAGGTGCGTTTTGCGAATAGCGCAAGTTTTCCTCAGTGTAAGTTTTGTAGACACCTTTGGCAATCGCTTCTTCGTCGCAAAAACCAGTCCACACTTGTTGACCCTTCTCAGCGTGAATGATGGCAGTACCGGTGTCTTGGCAGATGGGAAGTTGGCCGCGCACAGCTACTTCTGCATTGCGGAGGAAAGTGAGAGCCACGTAGCGGTCGTTGTCGGAAGCCTCAGGGTCGCGAAGGATTTTAGCCACTTGCTCATTGTGCGAGCGACGGAGGAGGAAAGACACATCGCGGAAGGCTTGGTTCACCATCTTGGTGATGCCTTCGGCTTCCACTTTGAGAATGGGGTGTCCCTCAAATTCACTCACTGAAACGTGGTCTTTGGTGAGGAGATAATACTCCGTGTTGTCAGCACCGAGTTGAAACATCGGTGCGTAGCGAAATTCAGGGGTTTGTGCCATGAATTAAATTGTTATGTCGTTTGTATAATGTTATAATCGTCTATGGGGCTCCTTGTCGCAAGGAGGTGTGTCGTGCACAACTTGGTAAGTGTGTGCAATTTGATTTTACAAAGGTAAGCATTTAAGGAGAAACATAGGGATATTTCTCGTAAATTATTTCCATTTTGGGGTAAAATTCTGAGGTCTAAAGTCTGAGGTCTAGAGGCTTTTTTGTATCTTTGCTCCAAACCAAACGGACAGATATATGAATATAGGCGATAAAGTGCGCTTCCTCAACACCACGGGAGGCGGAAGAATTGCTGGTTTCCAAGGCAAAGACTTGGTGCTGGTGTGTGATGATGATGGATTTGAAATCCCGACCCTCCGTTCGGAAATCGTGGTGATTGAGACGGATAACTATAATTTGGTGCGCAAACCTGTGCCTTCCAAAGAGCGTGCCAGCACCAGTGAGAGCGATGGACTGAGCCAAACGAGCATCAAAGCGGCACTTGCTGCTCATGCTGCGGCTGCCAACACTGCGGATAGTGGATTTTCTACCGAGGATTCGGTGGGGGACGACTCTGAACCTGCTGACAAAGACATCACTTTCCAACCTCGTCCTTTGGAACGCCGTGGTGCCGATCAAGTGAATTTCTACATCGGTTTTCTTCCTGTGGACAGTCGTTCGCTAAGTCAGACCGAGTTTGAGGTGTATCTTATCAATGATTCCAACCTTTATGTGCGTTTCCTCCTGCTCACGCAAGAGGGAGAGCAGTATTCGCTGCGTCACGAGGGGTTGGTGTTGCCCAATCAAAAACTTTTGCTCGACACCATTGGACATAGCGACCTGCCCCAATGGGAGCGCCTCACTTTCCAACTGTTGGCTTACAAGACGGACAAACCTTTCGCGCTGAAATCTCCGATGAACATTACGTTGCGCGTGGATGGTACGAAATTCTATAAGTTACACAGTTTTGCGCCCTCCGATTTCTTCAACGACCCTGCCTTAGTTCGTCCGCTCGTGTCGGAAGATCGTCCTGCACAGTCGGTGAGCATCGCTGCTGAAACAGTGGAGGAAGCTTTGATTACTCCCGAAGTGGTGCGCCAGGCTGTAGAACGTCCGAAACAACAACCTGCCCGCCAAACAGATCGTTCGGCGGTGATGGATAAGAATGCCATTGTGGAGGTGGATCTCCACGCCACTGCTTTGCTCGATTCTACTCGTGGTTTGACGCCCACCGACATCCTGACGATGCAAATCAAGGCTTTCCACGATACCATGCGCCAATATGCCAAAGACAAAGGTCGTCGCATCGTCTTCATCCACGGCAAGGGTGAGGGTGTGCTGCGTGCTACTCTCCTCAAAGAATTGAAGAACCACTATCGCCATTGCACACACCAAGATGCCTCCTTCCGCGAATACGGCTTCGGTGCCACCATGGTGACGGTGAGATAAGAGGAATCCTTCAAACAACTTGTATCTATGCTTACATCTCTACCATTTCAGTTGGATAATCCACTTTCCATATTTGAGTATTCTGCGCAATTGATGGGGAAAACTCTGCAAGAATGGGCTGGCACAGACTTAGAAGAAAGAAAAGGTCGTGGTCGACTGGGGCAAATGGTAGAAGAAGTATTTTTTGGCTATGAAGTCAACAGCAATCCTTCGCCTGATTTTGAAGAAGCTGGGGTAGAGCTTAAATGCACTCCTTTGTTGCGTGGCAAAGATAATTATCGCATCAAGGAAAGACTCGTGTGTAACATGATTGACTTCCATGGTGTCATTAATGAAACATTTGAGGAGTCACATTTTCTGAGGAAATGTCAGCTCATGTTGCTCTTGTTTTACCTGCATGAACAGAGTGTACCTGTCTATCAACTCAAGTTCCTATTTAGAGCTTTATGGCAAATCCCCCAAAAGGATTTAGCCATAATGAAAGCGGACTATGAGAAGATTATTGGAAAAATTAAAGCAGGACAGGCGCATAACCTTTCGGAAGGTGATACAATGTACCTAGGTGCATGCACTAAAGGGAAGAATAATAGAGATGTTCGAGAACAACCTTTCTCAGATATTCCTGCTCGTCGTAGAGCCTTCAGCTTGAAGCCTGCCTATATGCGCACACTTCTGGATCAAATAGTCCAAAGTGGTGGTAATGCCTTATGCAATTATCAGCAGAAATCAGAGAAACAACCTGAGCTTGTCGCTCAAGAGTTGCTTCAACAGAAGACTTTTGAAGAGATTATTCTCGAGCGTTTTGCTCCTTTTATTGGTAAAGATTATGTCGAAATAGCGAACGCTTTGTCTTTACCATTGACCACAGCAAAGCACAAATATGCTATACTTGCCAATGCTATTGCCTCTAATCTTCAGATGAGTAAGATTGATGATAGTGAAGAGTTCAAGAAGTCGGGCATACGTTTGAAAACTGCTCGTGTGAGTGTTAGTGGCATTCCCGAAGAAGCGATGTCTTTCCAAAATATAGATTGGATAGAACTTTATGAAAATGGTAAATGGGAGGATTCGGTCCTTTATCAACTCTTTACAAGCCGTTTTCTCTTCGTAACCTTCAAAAAGGTAACTGGAAATATAACAATATCCACTCCTCAAAAAACAAAGAGCGAGGATAGATATATTCTAGATAAGGTTTTCTTTTGGACAATGCCCTCTAAAGATTTGAAGAGTGCCTTTCAATATTGGGTACACCTTAGACGCTTGGTTATCCATAATAAGCTAGATAAGTCCAACTATTGGAAAGAAAAAGACGACAAGAACTTTCATGTACGTCCGAAAGGTACAAAAGAGAATTACAGAAATAATGCTCCAACTCCTTTCGGTGAGAAGGTTGACAAACAATGTTACTGGTTTAATAAGTCTTATCTTAAGACGCTCATCGATGAAGCCTAGTGCTTAAGTCTATAGATTTTGATTATGTCTTACGATATATATACTTCTAATCATAATAATCTTTGCGAGCCCATCAGTGCTTATAGCAAGGAAGCTGCCAAATCATTCCAGCAATACGACTTCTTTGATACATTGTTTAAGCCTAATACGACTGATAAAGATGATATTCGGGTGATAGAACTCTTTGCTGGAGTGGGAGGTTTTCGTGTTGGATTGGAACGTGCTTCACTGAAATATAAAACAATTTGGAGTAATCAGTGGGAACCCTCCACCAAACGGCAAGATGCTTCTATGGTTTATTGTGAGCAATTTGGCTGTGAGGGACATTCTAATGAAGATATTGCAACTGTTGCTACGAAAGATATTCCAGAAGCTGACCTGCTTGTTGGAGGATTCCCTTGTCAAGACTACTCTGTAGCTACAACTTTACAGCGTTCGGGAGGGATTGAAGGAAAAAAAGGGGTACTTTGGTGGCAAATTCATCGTATTCTGAAAGAGCAACCCACCCCTCCGAAATATCTTTTCTTAGAAAATGTAGATCGCTTGCTTTCATCTCCAGCCAATCAGCGTGGACGTGATTTTGCTATCATCTTAGCTTCTCTTTCTGATTTGGGTTACTCCGTTGAATGGCGCGTCATCAATGCCGCTGAATATGGTATGCCACAACGTAGAAAAAGGACTTACATTGCAGCTTATAAGGAAGACTCTATAGTGGGAAAGCAGATAGATGATGCTCAAAAGTGGCTACTCACTGACGGACTTATGGCGCGCGCATTTCCTTTATTTCCAGAAATCAGTAAAGGAAGTCAATTTAGTATTGAAGGCACGTTAGGTGAAGTTTCAGAAAACTTCGGTAAAGGTATGAAACAATCTCCCTTTGGAAAAGTGGGAATAATGAGAAATCGCGAAGTTACCAGTTTTGATGCTCTTCCAAAGTTTGAAGGAAAAAGCCTAACTCTAGGAGAAATTCTTCTGCCAGATACAGAGGTTCCGCAAGAATTTTATATCAATCCCGAAGAAGTTGCTCGTTGGGAATATCTCAAAGGTAGTAAATCAGAAGAGAGAACGAATAAAGCAACTGGATATACCTATCATTATTCAGAAGGGAAAATGGCTTTCCCCGATGCTTTAGACAAGGCTTCACGTACGATTATCACTGGAGAAGGAGGAAGTGCCCCTTCACGTTTCAAACATGTGATTTTGACCCCGGATAATAGGTATCGTCGACTAACTCCCATTGAATTAGAACGTCTGAATATGTTCCCAGATAATCATACGAAAGGCTGTACTGATATGCGTAGAGCCTTCTTGATGGGAAATGCTCTTGTCACAGGAATAGTCGAAAAAATGGGACTATCTTTGCTCTCTTTACTACATTCTAAGGGATAGCTTCGATACTTCCACTTCAATCAATGGGTGGCGCAAATTATTGCCTTGGCTGATGCCACAAGAGACTAAGGCTTAAGGTAAGTATTATCCTCCCCAAACACATAACATCATATTTCCTCATGAAAAAATTCCTACTCTCTCTCCTTGCTGTGCTCACCTTCTCAGCGGCGTATGCTGATGAAGGGATGTGGCTCCTCAAACTCATGAAAGAGCAACATCTAGAAGATTCACTCAAAAAGGCAGGATTGCAAATCAGTCCTAGCGAACTCTACAACGAAACACAGCCTTCCTTGCGCGATGTCATCGGACGTTTCGGAGGAGGTTGCACAGGTGAGGTGGTGTCCTCCAAAGGACTCGTGTTCACTAACAATCACTGCGGATTCTCCTTCGTGCATGCCATGTCTACCATGCAGCACAACTATCTGCAAGATGGGTTCTTTGCTAAGAGTCTCTCCGAAGAACTCCCCGTGCCCGACCTCACTTTCACCTTTGTCGTGAGCATCGTAGATGTGACTGCGCAAGTGGAAGCTGCAGCGAATAAGGCGAAAGTCGATGAGTATTACCGTCAAAGCAATCTCTTCCTTCGTCCACTTGCCGAGAAGATGCTCAAAAAGAATAAAACCTTTGCCAAGAAGCGCGGTGTTACCCTCCGCATTGTGCCTTATTTCGGGGGCAATCGTTACTATGCCTTCTACGAACAACGCTATGACGACGTGCGCCTTGTGGTGAATCCTCCACAACAGATCGGACAATTTGGCTTTAACCAAGACAACTGGGTGTGGCCCCGTCACAATGCCGACTTTGCGGTGTTCCGCATCTATGCAGATGCTAAGGGACAACCTGCGGCATACTCTAAAAACAATCAACCTCTCGAGTGCAAGAAATGGTTGCCCGTGAGCTTGAAAGGTATCGACGAGAATGATTATACGATGATCATGGGATTCCCTGGCAGAACGAGTCGCTATCTCACAGCATCGCAAGTGCGCCTTCGCACTGAAAGCATCAACGAGCCCATCAATCTCGCTGGAGATGCCGAACTTCGCTTCATGAAAGCGTTGATGGATAGCGACAAAGATATGTCGCTCAAGTATGCCAACGACTATATGCGTTTGGGCAACATGGTGAAAAACTTCGGCGGCATGAATGCAAGCGTGCGTTCCACAGGTTTGCTCAATATCAAAGCCGAAGAAGAAAAGCGTTTCCGTGCCTTTGCGGCGAAGAGTGGTAAGGCAGAGTACATGACCATCATCGACCGTATGGACTCCCTCGTGGCAGCGGTGAAAGACACCCTCCACGACTACAACCTGCTTCGCTTCACTTTTGGTGCGCAAGATTTCAAGAATGATCGCAGCACCGTGGCTACGGTGGACAAAGCCTACGACTTAGGCAAAATGAAATTGCTGTCGGGCTATTGGACGAAGTATCATAAGCTCAATTTACAACCTGAGTTTGTGAGCAACGATATGGGAGCTTATTTCGATGCCCTCTATCAAAATAGCCTCTTTGCCGATAGTGCAAAACTGAAAAATGCCACTGCAGAAGCCTTGGGCAACGATGTTCTCGCCACCCACTGGGCTGCCTATCGCAAAGCCCTCTCAGCCTATCAACCTGCAGTGGAGCGTTATGAAAAGAAAGTGGCAGAGCTTAATCGCATTTATGTGCGTGGTCTTTGCGAAATGTACGACTGGGCGAAGAGTCCCGACGCCAATTCTACGCTCCGCATGACCTATGGTCACGTCAAGGGATACGCTCCCCGCGATGCCGTTCGCTACGATTGGAAAACCACTCTCCGAGGCATGTTTGAGAAAGAGAATCCTGCTGATCCCGACTATGTGATTGATGAAAAACTTCGTCAGCACTATCTCACCAAAAACTACGGCCCCTATGCCAATGCCGAGGGAGAATTGCCCACATGCTTCTTGAGCAACAACGACATCACGGGAGGAAATTCGGGTAGTGCCGTGCTCAATGCGCGCGGAGAACTCATCGGTCTGGCGTTCGATGGCAATATCGAGAGTCTTTCGTCCGACCTTCGTTTCAACCCAGCCTTGCAACGCTGTATCAATGCCGACATTCGCTACATCCTTTTCGTCATCGACACTTATGGAGGTTCGAAATATCTCATTGATGAAATGGAAATAAGAAAATGATTCCACAAGCCTTCCAACAACAGATGTGCGCCCTCCTCGGAGACAACGAGGCGGGCGCGCTCTGCACTGCATTATCTAGCGGAAACACTCCGACCAGCCTCCGCACCAATCCCTTCAAGCCCCTCAAAGATGGGGAATGTCTGTTTGCACCTGTGGACAATGGCGAGTCGCCCTCCGACATCGCTGCTCCTCTCACCTTGCGTCCTGTGCCTTGGTGCTCATCTGGAAGCTATTTGTCGGAACGTCCCACTTTTGCGCACGACCCTTTGTGGCACGCTGGTGCCTACTACGTGCAAGAAGCAGCTTCGATGTTCATTGCACAAGCCTATAAAGTCATCGAAAGCACCCATGCTGATGAGGCTACAAAGGGAAATCCCCTAAAGATGCTCGACCTCTGTGCTGCCCCTGGTGGGAAGAGCACGCTCTGGCGCAGTCTACTTCCCGACGATGCCTTGTTGGTGGCTAACGAACCGATGCGACAGCGTGCGCAGATCTTGGCAGAAAACCTCACAAAATGGGGACATCCTCACACCTTTGTCACACAAGTCTTCCCTGATGCTTTCACAAGTTTAGAGGAAACGTTCGATATCATCGCTACCGATGTCCCTTGTTCGGGTGAGGGAATGTTTCGTAAAGACGAACAAGCCCGTGAAGAGTGGTCGCCAGCAGCCGTCATTTCCTGCGCAGAGCGCCAGCGCGACATTCTCACTTCTGTGTGGCCTGCGCTGAAAGAGGGTGGTTTTTGTGTCTATTCCACTTGCACTTTCAACCGCGAAGAGAACGAAGACCTCGTGACTTGGGCTTGCACCACACTTGGCGCGGAGTTGGTGGAAATCCCCACCGATGCCGCTTGGCATATCTCGGGCGACACCACAGGGCGCAATCTCCCCGTCTATCATTTCTTCCCTCATCGCACGGAGGGAGAAGGGCTTTTCCTCGCATTGCTTCGCAAAAAAACGCAAGATGTTGCAGAAAGTCTTTTAGGTGGTGACACTTTTCTTTCGAGTAAATGGGAGAAAACGCAAGGTAGTCGCGCTGCAAAAGGAAAAAAACGCGGAAATACTCCCTCAGCTAAGCCCAATGCCACCTTGCTTTCGTGGTTACATAACGCCGAAGATTTTACTTTTCAATGCACAGAAGCTGGAGTGTGGACAGCTGTTCCCACAGCCTTTGTAGGTATTCGAGAGCAACTGGCACAAGTGGCACCTTTACTCATCGGAGGTATCGAAATAGCAGAAGAAAAAAGAAAAAAACTCGTGCCACAACATGCACTCGCCATGTCTATTTCAGCCTCAGATTCCGCCTTCCCACGTGTGGAAATTTCACGTGAGTTAGCATTAGCCTATCTCCACCGCGAAGCCATCACCTTGCCGCCCGAAGCACCACGCGGATATGTCGTGCTCACCTATCGTGGCATCGCCCTTGGATTTGCCAACAATCTCGGCAATCGTGCCAATAATCTCTATCCTAATGAGTGGAGATTGAGAAATCTCTGATGGTTTCCTCCTGATAATGCGATGATTTTTGCCTTTCTCCAAGGTGCCTAATATCTTATTCTGTTCTCTCCCTTCCAAACCTACAATATGCACTATCTCGAATTTATATTTACCCTCTCCCCTAGTTCTGAAGCCGCTTACGACGTGTTGAGCGCAGTGTTGGCAGAAATCGGATTTGAAAGTTTCGTTCACACCGACGAACTTGACTTGCCCCGTGTGGCTATCAACAACAATTTTCCCGAATCGGCGGTGTTTGCTGAAAAAGCTGACGAAGATACTTTCAAAGCCTATATCCAGACCGACCTCTTCGATGCCGATGCACTCGCAGCTGTCTTGGCAGATTTCCCCATTCCAGACGTGAAGATCACCTACCAACAGTCGGAAGCGGAACACAAGAATTGGAACGAGGAGTGGGAGAAAAACTATTTTCAACCGCTCATCATCGGTGATGTTACTGAGCACCCTCGCTGTGTCATCGCTGCCACCTTCCACAAAGACGTGCCACAAGGGGACTACAACATCCGCATCAATCCACAAATGTCGTTCGGCACTGGGCATCATCAAACCACGGCTCAGATGATAGACCGCATCCTCACGGACGATTTCAAAGGTAAGTTTGTCCTCGACATGGGATGTGGCACAGGCATCTTGGCTATCTTGGCAAAGATGCGCGGTGCTTCGCAGTGTGTGGCGGTGGACTACGATGAATGGTGCGTGAACAATACACGCGACAACATCGCCCTCAATGAGATTTCTGACATCATGGTGGTGCATGGGGATGCCTCTGCCTTGAAACCGCTAGAAAACACCTTTGATGTCATCATAGCCAACATCAATCGCAACATTCTGCTCCAGGATCTCGACAAATACGTGGCATCATTGCGCATTGGAGGGACCATCTATATGAGTGGATTTTACATGGAAGACGTGTTCAGTCTAGTGGAGAAAGGCACAATGCTCGGACTCTCGCTTGTGGATGTGAAGCAACGCGACAACTGGGCTTGCTTGAAAATGAGCCGCTAACCGACATTTTGCCTCTAATTCCTATTTTACGATGATAGCTCGCCTTTTTCTCTTCCTCTTTTTCGGACTCACGCTCGGAGGTTTTGCACAGAAACCTCTGAAACAGCCGCTTTCTTTCATCTCAGCGCAGAGCATCTTGGTGATTGATCCCACGGAGGACAATATCGTACAGAGAGCCATGCGGGTTTCTCCCTATCTCACCCCTCAAACGCCCGAGTTGGTGAAAGATTCGGTGAAGCATTATCGCAAACTCTTGCGCCAGTCTCCGGCAGTGTCAGCCTGCGATGTGCACACACTCGAACAGCTTTTCATGCTATCTGGCGACGCGCGCTATGTTCGTGCGCTTGATAGCCTGCGCACGTTGTATAGTGCACAACAAAAAGCCGACAGTACGAGCCGAATAGCTGCGCAGCGTCTGCTCAACACTTTGGGATGGGTGGCTGCCACTGAGGGACAGAAACTCTACGTCAACCTCAGAGAGAGTTGTCTGATTCCCATCAATACCCCTCAACTCAGGGTGACGATAGACCAAATCGTACAAGACGGCCGTATGAAATTTCGCATCACGGGATTGCCCGCACCTCTGTCTGGCTCAAAACGCACGCGATTTACGCTCTATCTTTGTTTGCCGGAAGGTGTGAATCCTCTGCGTGTTTTCCTCAATGGTCACCGGCTCCTAGAACCAAAATGGGAGCGCGGGTTTTTAGTCTTCGATTGCGAATGGCGAAACATGGAAGAAATCTATTACGAACTCCCTGCTGAGGAATAAACAGCACTGCATTTCATTGCTCAATCTCTCAAGAAAACGGAGGACATCTACATCTAGTGGTGTCCTCCGTTTTCAAATCTGTCTTTATTGTCCTTCGCAAGGGAGTCCAAAAACGTGGGAGAAAATCGAAAAAACGTCGGACTTTTTCCAAATTTTCTCGGAGATTTTTTGAAAAACGTCGGAGATTTTTGAGAGAACGTTGGAGGTTTTCTTTTATCATCTCCGATATCATAGGATGAGGGGTGGAGTAGTGTTGGATCTTTTCCTGAGTAGTCTACCAACTTTTCCATATTTTAGCCCACCACTTCCAGTTCTTCATGACGCATCTGCAAGAGTCTCCTTCATTGCTGTGACGAAAGGGCAGGGATGAAATGTTTTTTTACGATTTATCCCCCTCTCTCGCGCGTGCGCGCGCACGCGCACATCAGAGAGTTTGCACTTTTTGCTTTCACAACCTTCACGGAAATCCTTGCAATCGACAGTAATTGAGTGGGTTATAGCGCTTTTTAGCCAGTTTCTGAGGGTGGAGTCTTTTTTTGCTTGGAGAGCATCGCTGATTTATTTGTTAAAATATGTCCGAAATATATGCGTATTTATATGTTTGTCAGAAGGTTACAAAGAAATCTGTGAAGGTTGTGAAAGCAAAAAGTCGAAAATTGCTATACATGCGCGCGTATGCGCGCGCGAGGAGACTATTTGTATCGAAAACTTAATGATATGGAGTAATTGTTTTTCAGAGCGAAAACAAAAACTCCCCCACCGGAGGTGGAGGAGTTGGGTAGAAATCGTGTCGATGGTAGCGACGTAATGATTTATTTGCCCTCCATCGCGAGACGAATCTGGCGAGAGAGTTCGGCATAGTGTGCGCGTGTGGCAGCATCTTGAGGATGAGCGGCAGCAAGGCGCGACTGGATGCGAGTGAGCAAGCTGGTCATGTAGGGACGACCATCGCCATCAGCTGTGGCTTTCCATCCCTTGATGAGACGCGTCACTGCTTGTTGTTGCACATATCTGCGCCATGACCCCACGCGTTGAGGGGTAGTGGCTTCGCGGAAGAAGAGACGGAGCAAATCTTCCACATAGGCTGTGCCCGTATAGGCTTGGGCAGTGGGAGCACCCGTGGCGTTGATTGCGATGTTATTGAACGTATTGGGAGCCACCAAATAGCTTACCGTCATGTCAGCCAAAGGACGAATGAGTTCTTGAGGCTTAGCGCTGAGGCGAGAAATGTAGGGTTCGCTGATCATCCATGTGGGGCATTGCAGCACGTTCTTGTCGAGCCAGGTAAGGGCGCGTTGTTGGCGTTCGCGAGTCATGGTGGTAAAAATAGCACCACTTTGCTCTACGCTCTTGTATTCGCGGTGCACACCACCCACTTGTGCAAGTACGTGACCGATATAGCGACGATATTGACCGAACACTGCCTTGTAGCCTTCCGCGAGATTGTCGCCGAGGTTACCTTCTTCATACACCCATTCGGGGAGGCCCTTCACTACACGACGGAGATTTTTCAAACCATAGTCCGAAGCCTTCATCACGTCGTCGCTCAAATCTTCGGTGAGTGCGAGGGGATCGTTATCGTGACCTTCACCACCAAACCACAAACGGCGGTTGCCAGTGATGGTCTTCACTGTGAGGTCATTGAGGATTTTGCGCTCTTCCTTCTCAGACTTCGCATTGGGGAAGTAGGAATATCCCCACTGGATTGCCCATTTGTCGTAGTCGTTGATACGTGGGAAGATGCCTTCCGAACTGATGTTGTCTTCGGGCTGTGCCACATAGTTGAAACGAGCATAGTCCATGATAGAAGAGGTGTGGCCGTGCTTTTCCACCCACGCCTTGTCGCGGAGTTTCTCTACTGGAGTAGCTGCACTGGCACCCATGTTGTGGCGCAAACCGAGGGTGTGTCCCACTTCGTGAGAAGAAACGAAACGGATGAGTTGTCCCATCAGTTCTTCGTCAAACTCTTGTTTGCGCGCGCGAGGATCGACAGCTCCAGCTTGCACCATATACCAGTCGTGCACCAACTTCATCACGTTGTGATACCAACCGATGTGGCTCTCGATGATTTCACCCGTGCGAGGGTCGTGCACGTTGGGACCATAGGCATTGGGAATGGGCGATGCAAGATAGCGAATCACAGAGAAGCGTGCATCTTCAAGGCTCATGTCGGGACGATCTTTAGGCCATTCCTTGGCGATAATCGCATTTTTGAAACCAGCCTGTTCGAAAGCCTTCTGCCAATCTTCCACACCAAGGATGAGATATTTCACCCATTGTTTGGGCGTAGCAGGGTCGATGTAGTAGACGATGGGCTTCTTGGGTTCTACCAATTCCCCACGTTTCATCTTTTCGATGTCCTCCTCCTTGGGTTCAAGACGCCAGCGTGCAATGACAGAACGGCGCTTCACCTGTTGTTGCTTGTCATTGAACTCCACAAAGTTATCAGTGAAATAACCCACACGGGGGTCGAAAGTGCGGCTGCGCATCAAATTTTCGGGCAACAACACGAACGAGGTATTCAAACGCAGCGTGACCAATCCCGTGACAGCGGCAGAAGGTATTTTGTTGGGCTTTGCGCTGAAGGTTTTCACCGTTTGGATTTCGGTGTTAATCGGGAAGGTCTTCACCGTGTCGATGTAGGACAAATCGCCACGAAGACCGCCGATATCGAATCCTGTTTTGCGATAGGTTTCAAGACTCGTCACCGGATTGTCGCCTTTCAAGAAATCGGTCACCTTGATGCGATATTGCTTGAGTTTGGAGGTAGAATCGGCGAGCGTTTCTTCGATTTTGAAGGCAGCGACAATGGGATTTTCTGCACTGGCTTCCACAGACTTCCAAATGCGCTGGGTGCTATCGGCGAGGGATTCAAACATTTCGGCACGCAAGAGGAGCTGATTGTTGTGGCGTTCCCACGTGAGCATCTTGCTGTTGGCGAGTTCTCCACCATAAACTTGTGCTCCGGCAGGGGTGCTGATGAAGCGTGTGGTCACCAACATAGGGCGACGGAGCAGACTGTCGGGGATGACAAAGAAGACATCGTCTTTTTCGCGTTGCACCCCGAAAAATCCTTTCGCAATGGGGGCTTTTTTCTCCACCTTAGCAGGAGGGGGCGTTTCTGTTTTCTTTTTGCGCGCTTGTGCAGGAGCGGCACAGAGTGTCAGTGCCAGCGGCAGAACATAGAGTAATTTGGACATTAGGCTTTCGGGGGTCGCAGACCCTTTTTCTCACGGCGTGAAGCTGGGCTTGTTCCGTGGGGAGTTAGACATAAAAGTCATAGAGCATAGCAAGGTTTTAATGCCATGTAGACGCTCTATGTATAAACGCACGGAATCGCATAGCCTGCCATGAAGGTAGGCTGTGCGAGTTCACGTGATATAAGCTATGAAAAACAGCGAGAGATTTTTATTGATACTCTCGAAGTAGAGATATCCCTTCTCGAGAGGGTGGATGTAGCGGTGCGGGATTAGCGCACGAACACCTTCTTGCCTCCTACGATGTAGAGACCTTGTGGGAGGGTGCTGGGCTCAAATTGTGTTTGCACCAAGCGACCGCTGAGGTCATAGACAGCCTTCTGGGCAAAAGAGGGGGCAGCCACGCGGTTCACGCTAGTAGGGGCATCGAAGATTTCAGTGACGTTGAACACGAAATCTCCCACTTCTTCTAAGAGTTGGAAACTACCTTTCCATATGTACCAAGCCTTGGGCTCGAGTTTGTGGAGCTTTTCCAAAACATCTTTACCAGCAGCTACGATGGAAGTGGCAGTGCCACCAGTGCTTTCGCCATCTTCGTTGGCCTTCTCGGCAGCAGCGTCTTCGCTAGGAAGTTCTCCATTACCATAGTCTTGAGAAGCTTCGCCGATGGCGAATACGAAATCGGAGGCTTGCACCTCGGCAGCGGCGGTTTTGCCGTCAGCACCGAAGCCGACAAAACGATCAACGATGTATAATTCTTCACCCTTTTCCATGAGTTCCATCCACTTAGCTTCGTTGGAGGTGAGTTCCATCACACTGTAGGGATTTTCTTTCGTACCATCACCAGTTTTTTTTGTGGTTTGAGCCGTTGCAGCGGTGGAAAGACTCACCAAAAGTGAGAGGAATAGCAATTTCAGAGTAGAGAGTTGCATAGGCTAAGAATGTTTTATGAGTGAATATGTGAATAATCTATTGGAAAAATAGAAGTACCAACTTCAATTTGCTGTACTGCAGGTGACTTTCGTGCAGAGCTTACCTGATTTTGTGCACCATGTAGGAGAGCAAGTGGGGTTAGGGTAGCATCACCTTTTCTCTGTTGATGACATAGACGCCTTTGGGCAAAGTGTGAAGTTGTGCGGCTGTGCCTACCTTTCGTCCGTTGAGGTCGTAGATGTCGGTAGAAACGCTTGCACCAGATGCAGAAATCGTGCGCAGTGCGGTGAGCGTCTGACTGGTGAGAGGGATGAAATGGGTGTCTTCGAGCTGCAAAGTTTCCTTCAAAATTCCGATTTGCAGGGCATTGAGGGCTAAATAAACCTCGGTGGGACGTGCAAGGGTGAGTTGCTGCCCTTGATTTTCTCCTATCTCAAAGCCCACTTTGTCGTCGGTGGCAACAAATTTGTAGAACGTGCGGTTTTTGAGAGTCGGTTGAGTGGTACCTGCCTGCAAGATTGTGGAAGTTATCTTAATGTTGCTCGAGTGGCTGGTGAGTGTGACGTTATATGTACCGGGGGCTCCTTTCAATAGGAATTCGGTATAGCCATTGGGAGTCCCGGCAACTGTGGTTTGTGCTGGAAACTCAGCAGAAATGAACTTGCGCTCTTTGTTGGCAATGCGAGGAGCATAGAGTTTTATGCTGGGATTTCTCACTATAAAATTAGCTTTAGCGGCGAAAGCTCCAATGCCTTGTTTGCCGATGACAGCTTGGCAAGCACCATCGAGTTCTTCGGCTACGAAGATATAGTCCTTGTTTTCGTGAGCAAAATAGCCGTGCATCACCCAGTTGCTGGTGGCATCAGCCCATTGAAGTGCTTGGATGTAGTTGGTGCCACGAACGATGATTTGATGTTCGGCAGTGCCCACAAGGAAGTAGTCGCCTTCTTTATACTCAGCAGTCATCGTTTGTCGGCTATTTCCAAAACCGAGGAAGTCTGCTTTGAGGACAACTTCCTGCTGACTTTTGGCAAGCGCGTCACGCTGTTCGAAGGCTTCTTGCACAGTAAATGGTGAATTTAGTGTGCCGTTGCCTGCAAAAGTGGTGAGAGTTGAGAGGGCTATACCGACAAAAGTAAGGATTTTTCGGATAAAATGTTGCATCTAATCGCTTTTTTGATAAATAAAATTGGAGTTTGTCTGTGAATTGTCTAGTCTGAGTTTGCAAAATGCAGCGTTTTTTCGTTCTCTACTCTGACAAAAAGAGGAGGAAAAAGAGGAGTTTTGTAGACAAATGCTTTACTTTTGAAGTTATCATTGATAAGTTGTCTGTAAAACTCTAATGAAGTAATCCTAAAGTGAAGGAAACAGAAGTTCCGTGTAGTGCGGTGCCGAACGCTGTGGCATATTCTCCCGTGATGCGTGCGAAAAGGCGCATCGATTGTTGGCGCACTTGCCAAGGAAAATCGTAGCGCGCACTCAGAGCAGCGCGACCGATGTGGCGCGCATCAATGTTTTGCTGAGCTTCCCATAAAGGTGAGAGGGGAGAAGTGGGATGTGTGAGATGGAGTTGATGGCGTAATGTGAACGACGCGCCAACTTCTGCACTTGTCCACCAACCTTTTGTCAGGAGTTTTCCCCCTTCTAACGTAATCAAAAGACGTTGCGTCTCGCGTGAGGAGGCGGAAAGGAGATAGCGTTGTTCGAAATTTTCATACCCCAACGACCATCCGTAGAAACCATCGAGTTGCTGATGGGTTAAGGAAGTGTTTCTCCAGGGAGAAGTGGTGTGAAGGGCGCGAAAATGAGTAAATGCGGCAAAGCGACTGTTTTGAAATCGCTTTTGCAAAGAAAGGAGAGTTTCGTAATGGCGCGACACTATTTTGGTCTGCGGATCAGTGGTGAGAGTGAGCGACTGGGTGTGTTCGTTGGTGTATCCGCGCTGCCAGAGCACTTCATTTTGGTCGACAAGCCACCAATTCCCCAAGCGTAATTTCCATAATTCGGAGATTTGAAGATTTTGCCCCTCAAACTCCGAGGGGGTGTAGCGGTTGTTGCCAACGGCTTCTTCGTGGGAGCGTTGGAATCGCACAGAAAATAGGATGGCGGCTTTTTGAAACTCTCGACCAATATTGATTTCTCCTCCACCAGCATGTTCCACCCATTGGCGCATAAATCCCTGATAAGAACCAGCTCCCCCCGAGAGATGCTCCAAGCCGTGGAGGGTGTAGTAGTTCCATTGGGCATCTTGCTGCACACTGGTCACATTGTCTATCTTCTCTTTGCGACGTTCATACCACAATGTGGCTCCGATTTGTCCCCATCGTGGAGCATAAACCACCGCAGGTGCCAAGCGATAGTGCAAACTTCGGGCACGTGAGCGAGGATCTTTGAGACGGGCTAAATCATTGACGGCATATTTCACACCCAATCCGAAGTTCCAAGGCTTTGACGAGCGAGTTGCCAAACGAAATTCGGTCTCCACAGTTTGCCCATCATAGCGACCGAGTTGTTCACTTCCAGCATTGAGGGGAGATTGTGGAAAAAAGGTTGTGTTGATGCCGACTGTAGTGGGAGAATTTGACATCCCACGCACGATTTCGCCCTTGTTGTAGGGCGAAAAGGACGTAGCGAGAAGCGACAACTCTGTGGTATTGCTGCGATCGTTCCAAGCACGTTGGTCGTAGCGTGAGAGTCCATAGGTGAAACGTCCTTGTGCCACGAGCCACGATGCGATGGGTAGCTGCTGTTCTGCATAGAAAGCCCCTAATTGTTGGTTGCTGCCCTGCTGACTCGTGCGCAGGTCGCTGTGAGTTTTCCCGAAGGAAAAACCACTTTCTCCGCGTGCTACAAGAGGGAGAGGGTCGTGAGCGATTCCCGCTGCATTGTGGGTGAGACTCCACAGCGAGAGTGCTTGCCACAACTGGCGTTGTGCAGCATCAAACTGCGACGTGCGTGCTGAGGAGTTCGCTTTGTGTGAAGCGATGGTCGCTGCGGAAGGTGCGACAGCAGCACTATCCAGTGGAGTGGAGGCAGGATTCGCCAACGATATGCTGAAAAGGAGAGAGAGGATCATGGGAGATTATTGCATGAATTTACCAGGAGCCAGCGAAGTTGTCGTGCTGCAGTCGCTCGTGCTGTTGTTCGTGTCGAGAAGTTTGGTGCGTGTTTGTCCCTCCGTGGTGGGAGCTGCGCGACGATAAGTCACCTCACCATTCCATCCAGAAGCCGAAGAAATGTGGGTGTATCCGGCATCGATGGTAGGGTAAAGCCGTTTGCTCGACATATCTACACCATTGGTCGGTGAAAATTTGATGATGTCTACTCCATCCAATACCGCAGACACAGGCATTCGCAAGTATTCTTGACCACTGCTCTTGCCGTTAGCGTGAACTTTTGTCCATGAGGTTGCATCTTTGGCGCGAAAAATCACGATGCTTGTGGGACCACCTTGCACCAAGTTCATGCTCGACACCTGTGCCCAACTGGTGAAAATGAGGGGCAAAGCAGGAGTGGAGGGATTGTTCACGGTGCGTCCTTGCGCGTCTTTCACCTCATAGTCGGCAGCACTGAGGTCATATTCTTGAGGAGCGTTGTTGTTGCGATGGTTGATAGCACTATTGACCACCAGTACGCTCGCGCCGGGAGCGAGCATTCTTCCATCTTCGGGGAAACGAAAAGCCTGTTTCAAATAGAGATACTCGGGGGTTACTCCTAGCGCATAGGCTGGCGTGCTGCTGCTTTCTAACAATCCAAAACCGAAGTCGGAGAGTCGGATGGGAGAGTCGGAGTTGTTGAAAAACTCTATAAACTTTCCTGCCGAATAGTTGCGATTGTTGGCATCCTTGCTACCCGAAGCATAGACCTTGCTCACCAACAACGTGGGCACTTGCGCCACGTGCGTGGTCAAAACGAGGTGATTGCGCGTTGCATCCACCACTTGTGCCGACAGGTTACCTCCTACCAGATAATCGTTTCCTGCCACATCTTCGCCCGTGGCTTGGTGATAGTCGGCTGCACTCAACGTCCATGCTGTGGAGATGTTGTAGATGCCAGGAGTGAGGTTGGAAAATCGCGCCTTTCCTTGCTCGTCGGTGAGGGCACGGAGCGTATCGCTCTGGGTGATCAAAGCGACTGTGTGTCCAGTGTGTTGTGCGGTTTGACCGAAAGCTGTGGGTTGCTCCACCGTCACCTCAAGTTCGACAGCTTGTGTAGCCCCATCGAAGGTGAGGCAACTGGCAAAAATGGTTGAGCAGCTCACAAGAAGTGTGCCAGACATAAAGAAGTGTACCATACGCATCCTAGCACCTGACTTTAGTGCTTGTGGAGGGTTGAGCGGAAAAGAGAAGAGCTTCATAAGCGATTTATAGCTGGAAGGAGAGTTCAGCTCCGAAAGAGAAACTACCTGTGTTGCGTTGGGAGAGGGTGGTTGAAGTAGAGGTGGGGAGGAAGGGCTCATAATAGAGCGCATTGTTCACATAGAACGAAAGCTGCGCCACCGATCCGAGTTCCTTGGTGAGGCGGAAAGCCAGATTCCACGTCGTAGGAGATGAAGTCGTCACATTGTCGCGTGGCGCAATCTCTTGTGCCGCGAGCGCCACCGCAGCCTGATGGGTGGGCTGGACTGCGTAGTATTTGCCATCAGCTCCAATATATCCAGAGCGCATGTCGGGCGTGATGGCATGTTCCACTAAGTTTTGGTCCAACCACGCCACGGGTTGTTTGGGAGCAACGTAGCTGAGGTTTGCATTGTGCCAAATCACTTGACCAGTCAACGAAGCTACCATGCGCAACACGGGGATATGCGTGACAAGGCGCAAGGTTTGCACCCAGCGATCGTAGCGACTATAGTCTAGTGCAGAGGGATAGCGCAATTTGATTGGAGTGAGTCCATATTGCGTGTATTGTGTAGGGAGGGCAGCAGGTGTGCGATAGTTTGGACCTCGGTCGTAGGCTTTTGTCCATTGGTATGCCGTAGAGAGGAAGATTGTTGTGTGAAGAGGGTTAACCTTTCCTAAGTCGAGATCCATCTCAATGCCACGGTTGTCTGCCACGTTGAAGTTGCCGATGCGTCCCGTTGTGGCGAAAACGATGTCGCGCCGTGCGGGATGATTGGGGTCGTAGGTGGTGGGTTGTCCTGGAGTGATAAGCAGACCTTGCTCGGGCGTAAAGACATCTGCCTCATAGGTGCGGTATTCTGTGTGGTTGGAAAAACCATTCTCCGTGCGATCGATATAGGCGGTTAGCGAGAGTTTGCGCGCTTGAGGAAGGTTGATGTCGAATCCAGCCTCCCATTTTGTTGCAGTGGCATTCTCCAAGACGGAGGGTTGCACCCGATAAGCATCGGTGTGGTAGAGCAAGAACTGCTGAAGAGGCGCATCTTGCGGCATGTAGGAAGCTGCCACTCTATCCGTGTAATTGCGATCGGGATAGAGATAATCGAGACTGGGAGTCTTGCTGTTGCGTCCGTAAGCTGCACGAAGTTCCAGCCACTTGCTGGGATTAAAGGCGAAATTCACACGAGGAGAGAGGGAGAAAGTGCGGAGTTCGCTCCAAGGTTGCAGGGCGGTGAAGCGCAATCCTGTTTGCAGTTTCACACGGCGCACGGCATCTACTCTCCATTGCCACTGATCGTCTACAAATGCTGCAGCCTGATGCAAACCTGGCACTTCAGAGAATGCGCGTGGACGTCCGTTGCTGTTGGGACGCAAAGGAGCATTTTCGTCGAGATTGAAGAAACCGCGTCCAAAGTTGCGATCGTATTTGTATTCTATCCCCATCTTGAGTGTCTGCATGAGGCGCCCGGTGCGGAAAAACATCGAGTTGTTGAGTTTGGCAAACACGTTGAGTGGACGTCCTTCCGTGGTGCCTGCAGCCCAATAGGAGGAGGTGCGCCAATTTACAGCGTGATAGCCCGACTCTTGGGCAGTGAGGAGGGGAATCAAGCCTGTGCCGCTGCCTACAAACGAAGCATTTTCTGCCGTGGTGGGAGCATATTGCACCCCAAGGGCATAGGTCAAAGTTCGCATCAATGGTTGTCCCACTTGGATGCGACCATTATGGGAAAAGGACAAGAGATCGGAGGCGTTTTTGCTGAAAGTGCCGTCTGCCGCTGCATCTGGGTCGTTTCCTGTCCAGTCGCGACCGCGCATCCATCGGATTTTCGTGTCGGTGTGCCAGGCGTGTGTCCAGTTTTTTGCCCATCCCAGCGAGAGTGTGTAGCGGTGGAAAGAGCGGGTCTTCATGCGCGGATCTCCCCACGCTTGAGCATAATCGAGATGTGCATTGACGATGCTACCTTTTCCTGCGCGGAAACCTTTACTCAGTGAGTGATTCATCAGTCCTGGGTTCACTTTGCTCTTCCATTGCCACGGACTGACACCCGAGCGTGAATGAACAATCACCATGCCCGAGGTGAGATCGCCATATTCCGCTGAGGGAATGCCGCGCACCACTTCCACGCTTTCGATGTCGTCTGCTCCGATTTGTCGTAAATCCGTGCCTACGGGAGCTGCTGCACTAAAACCGCCTTGTGAGAGTGTCCCATTGTTGGAGAGAGGAATCCCATCTACAATAATGTTGGTGCCAAAAGCCACGTTGGCATTGTTGGTGAGTGTGCGCAGTTGAAACGACTGTCGCTGTGTCATATCGGCATTTCCCATGAGTTGTCCCGGCACTAACTGCAACACATCTGCCAAACTCGTGGCTTGCAAATGGTCGATGGCGCGGCGACCTATGGTGCTTGCTGTGGTATTTCCCGCTTGATTGCGCGTAGCCGTCACCACCGCCTCTCCCAAACTCAAAGAAGTGGGAGAGAGCGCCACCACAACTGTTGTGTCGCCTTGTAAGTTGAGTGAAGTTTCGCGCGGAGTATATCCGATATAACTAAGACTCAACTTGTAGCGACCCAGCGGGATGCGTTCTAAAGTTGCCACTCCTTGAGCATCTGTGCTTGTGATCAGTCCCAACGGATTAAGTTGCACCGGAGCAAAGGGAAGCTTTTCATTGGAATGATGTTGATCCACGAGTTTCACGCGCACATTTGCCACACGCTGTTGAGCTGCCATGGGAAGCACAGCCACCGTGGTCAAACCCAGTGTGCACAGTCCGACACAAACAGTCCGCAAAGAGGATGAAAACGCAGAAAGAAAAGGGAAATATTGACTTTCAACTACCATATTGTTCTGTGATGAGTGTGCAAAATTACGACTTTTTCATTGCATTTACAATACCTAAATCTGATGATTTCTAAGGTGATAACCCATAATTCCAAATCGGTCATTAGACCGTTATAGTGCAAATCGTTATGAAGAAGATGACAGGAAGTTATCTATTCAATTATGAGTCGTACTATAACGGTCTAATGACCGATTGGGGGTAAAAGTAGCCCCCCTCAAAAAAATGCAGCACCACGAAAAAAGCACTGCACAAAGTGGTTCATCCAAAAAGTTCGCGCAAAGCCGCTTCTACGCGCGACACTGGTACGAGTTCGATGCCCGAAAACTGTTGGCAATCGAGAGATTTCATGTTCTGTTCGGGGAGCAAGAAGCGCGTAAAACCTAATTTTTGTGCTTCTGCAATGCGGCGGTCGATGCGCGTCACGGGGCGAATTTCTCCACTCAAACCGCATTCTCCTGCCATCGCCACGGAGCGGTCGATGGGGGTATCTACATTGCTAGACAGCACAGCGGCAATGACACTGAGGTCTATGGCAGGATCGGTGACGCGGATGCCACCTGCGATGTTGAGAAATACATCTTTTGCACCCAGTTTGAAGCCCACGCGCTTTTCCAACACCGCCAAAAGCATATTGAGTCGGCGCAAATCGAAGCCCGTGGCTGAACGCTGTGGAGTGCCGTAGGCTGCTGTAGACACCAAAGCCTGCGTTTCGATGAGAAAAGGTCGCACCCCTTCAAGAGCTGCGCAGATGGCAATGCCCGAAAGCGGTTCGCCGCCTTGGGTGAGCAGGAGTTCTGAAGGATTCTCCACAGGGCGAAGTCCCGATTGATTCATCTCATAGATGCCCAATTCAGCAGTAGAACCGAAACGATTCTTGATGCTGCGCAAAATGCGATAGAAATAATGTCGGTCGCCCTCAAATTGCAGCACACAGTCCACAATGTGTTCCAAAACTTTCGGTCCTGCTATGCTTCCTTCTTTGGTGATGTGCCCGATGAGGAGCACTGGGACGTTGTTGTCCTTGGCATATTTGAGCAAGGCTGTCGCGCATTCGCGAATTTGCGTCACACTTCCCGGTGAGGACTCCACGCTTTCCGTTTGCATCGTCTGCACAGAGTCCACGATGAGCAAATCGGGTTGCACGGCTTTCACCTGTTCCAAAATCACTTCTAGGCGCGTTTCGCAAAACAGTAGCGGTTCTTCGCCAGTTGCGGTGGAGTTGCCTTGCGTTTGTGGGGAAGTGCTGAGGCGGTCAGCGCGGAGTTTGATTTGTCGCTCACTCTCTTCACCGCTCACATAGAGGATTCGGCGGTCGCTCATGCGCAGCACGGTCTGGAGCAGGAGTGTGGACTTACCAATCCCTGGTTCACCACCCAAGAGAATCAGGCTTCCAGGGACGATGCCACCGCCCAACACGCGGTTGAGTTCTGCATCGTGCGTGTCATAGCGTTCTTCTTCGGTGGCATTGATTTCTGAGAGTCGCTGTGGTTTGCTTTGCTGACGATTCAACCCTGCAGAAACTACAGCAGCTGCGCCCTTGCTAGGGGTGGCAACGGGGGAGATGTTGACTTCTTTGAAGGTGTTCCACTGTCCACAAGAGGGACAACGCCCCACCCACTTGGGCGAGTCGTAACCACAGTTGTCGCAGACGTAGGCAGTTTTGGCTTTTGCCATAAGCAATTAGTAAGGCGTTAGCAATCAGATATGAAGAGAATGGTAGGCGGAAGAACGCGCGTAGCCGTGGGCAATGGAGTTATTCTAAATCTCCGAGTGCAGCTTTGAGTTCCACGAGTTCGGAGCGAATGGAGCGAAGTCGCTCGATGACTTCGGCAGACTGCACTTCACCTTCCTTGTTTTTGCGAAGTGCTTCGCGAGCGGCTTCGATGCGGAGGCCGCGCACTTTGACGAGATTGTAAATCACCTTGATTGTTTCAATGTCGTCTTTGGTGTATTGTCGCACACCGCGTCCGCCTTTTTTGGGAGAAATCTGTGGAAATTCTCGTTCCCAAAAGCGGAGGAGCGTGTCGTTGACACCAAGCATTTCTGCCACTTCTCCGATGGAGTAGTAGAGTTTGTATTTGGGTTCTTTGGGCTCAGCCATAGTTGATAGATAAATGTGAGGAAAAGCGGTGCGCCATTGTCCTCAATCCTTGTGAGATTGATGACAATGGCGCGATTGCGATCGCACAAAGTGTGCTACAAAATTACGCTTTTCTCGTGACGTGGGCAAATTTGCCTCCTTTTCCTCCCAGAAGCGTGGGGAGTTTAGAGAGAAAAGCCCTTGACGTGGGGCGTATTCAGAGAAAATATCAATGCGTTTGCAAGGATTTCCCCTGTTTTGAAATCACCACTTGCCCAGCTGTGGGAGCAGTGATGCGGCGTCCTGAAAGGTCAAACATCATGTCCGATGAGGCGTTGGAGTGTGCATCGGCACCTGCAGCAGAATGGAGACTTTCGATGCCTGTGGGTGCCACGAATTTTCCCGTTTTGAGATAGTCGCGAAGGGCTTTCACGAGTGTTACTTGGGGCTGGAGTGCCAAATTCTCGTAGATATGCCATGTGGCTCCCTTGTTTCCTGTGCCTGTGAGCTCTTGTCCTTGAGGTGCGCTGGGGTTTGCTACGAGGTGCGAGCGTTTGCCAGTGGTGCTGCTCAGTGTGAAACCAGTGCCGCTGAGAGCGATGCGCACTTTGACGGGCGTTTCGCTCATGGTTGTAGCTACAGTGCCATTAGCTGGTTGGAGGAAGAGCCCCGTTTGTAGGTTGTAAATCACATATTGTGTTTGATTTCCTGGGCGGTCGTCGCCAACGATGAGCCAGTTGGCAGTAGAGTCCGTGACGCTAACGGTTTGGGTGTAGAGTTCCAGCGCATCTTTGGTGCGCGTCGCATCGACATTGCGGAGCGAAGGAGCCGTTGCATCTTTAGGATTGACCAAGATGCCTGTAACGTCAGCGTTAGACAGCACATAGCAACGCTCAGCGTTGAGCGCACTTTGCTGCGTGATGGGCACATATTTAATGACTTTTCCCTTCTGAGCCAGCGTGAGGAGGGCAGCCGACATTTCTTGTTCTGTGGCAGTGGCGAGATGTCCGTTCACTTCTCCGAGATATTTCTCTACATCAGCTTTGGAGTAGTGGTTCCACTGGTCGGCTTTTGCCACTTGTTCGGCGAGGATTTCGCGCATACGTTCGGGGTTTTTGCCCTCAAAACGCATTTCTGCCACCGCCATAAATCCACGATTTCCTGCATAACCTTCGGTAAATCGCAAGCGGAGACCTTGTCCATCGGCTAAGGTGAGGGCTTGGGGGAAGACAATCTCTTGTTGGTCGGCATTCGCCAAGCCATATACACCTTGAGTTTTCCAACCTCCCATAGCATCTTTCAGTTGTACGTTCACGGTTCGTGCGCGATAACTGGAGCCTGAGTGTTTGGCATCGTTGACCAATACGATGCGACTAAGCTGCACTTCCCTTTTGTGTTTGAAATCGATGTAGTGTGGGAAGTTGCTGTGCGTGTTACTCATCCATTCTGTGTGCCAGAAGGTGGCAGGTTTGCCGTCGAGCACAAAGGCAGCTCTGCCGTTTTCTCCCTCACCTGCGGTCTCTTGCGTGCTAACTCCGGTGACGCTCCATTCTTTTTGTGGAATCTCGGTGTAGATGTCCGCCATGAGGGTCTTCATGCGCTCCACATCTTGGGTGTGAATGGCAGGTGCCACGTATTGCGCGTGGAGTTGTGCGAGTGCTTCGTCGGAGGGAAGAAAGTCGCCAGGTTGGAGGTATTTGAGCGTGATGGGAGATCCCCCCTTGGGTTCTATGTAACCACCAGCCTGCATAAAGGCAGCTGGTTCACCATCGTAGGTGAGTTGGGTTTGGTATCTGTCGTTGCGCGCGCCTTTGGCAGTGCCACCATCAGTGTGCCCAAAGGAGAATTGGTTGCGATTGAACCATTCTCCTCCTTGCATGGAGCGCGTGAAGACGCGACGATAGTAGGCTTTGTGGGGCATGTGTCCTTGGCTGGTGGCACCACGTGTGAACTCTTCTAGGAAGGAATTGAAACCTTCGCCAAAATAGCGCACTTGTCCTGCCATGCGTTGCGAAGAGATGTAGTGCCACTTGTCGTCGATGCCACGCACGTTGTACCAAGCAGAGATAATCGTGTTTTCGTAGTTGGAGCCGTCCTTAAGTTGGATCTGTTCGGGTTGAACATTGAGCAAGAATCTCACCCAGTGTCCAGGCTTCCAGTAGTCACCATTGAGGAGCACATGTACGCCTGTGCCTTCGCCACCAAAGCGTTCAGCTACCGTGCGTTTGAGGGTGCTGTCGATGGCGATGACTCCGCTGCGCTTGTAGCCTGCGAGGGAGGCGTCACTGTCAGTGTCGCCATTGTCCCATGTGGAGAAAATCACCGTGTGGTTGGTTTTGCCATCATCCATCTTTCCGTTGTTCTGAATACCAACGTAGCCACTGGCAAAACCGAAAGCCTCGACATAAGTGCCTTGGTAGTCGGCATCTTCGGGGATTTGCACCTCATTGTAAATCCAGTTGAAGGAATTGCCCAAGGGGAGTTTGCTATTGCTGCTCCCAAACCCATTGAGGTGAAGAGACGGCACACTGCGCCATGCTGCCAAATACACCGCATCTGCTCCCTTGGCATCGGTGGAGGTGATGGTGAAATCGTGGAGTTCGGTGTAAGATTGCACGCCGCGCAAGACAAAGCGATACCAACCAGCTGCAGGAGCTCGGAAGGTAAACTCTTTAGCTGGCTGTGCCGTGACGATGTCTTGGTCTTTGTCCATCTGTGCCACGTCGATGGTGCCGGGATTGGTGGACTTCACCGTGAAAGTGCCTTTGGGGAATCGGATGTACCACGCAGGCAGGTAGCCTTCCATGGGATAATGGGAGGAATAGCCTATGCGTTCGGTGCTTTTCATCTCTTTGTCGAGGATGTAACCTCCGGCAGTGCCCTGATTTTGCACGCTAATTTTCCAAGTTGTGGTGGTTTGCGCGAGCATCATGCTGGAGAAAGCAAAGCAGATGAGGGGAAGTAATGTTTTTTTCATGGGGCAGTGTATTTCAAAGTGTCGATGTAAGACGGTAGTCGAGCATAGCGACACAAAAATTGTGAGCACAAATTTAGCTAACCCTTGCAGAAATGCCAAATGTCTGTGGAGAAAGATTGCGAGATATTACGTTTTTTGACGGACAAACGCACTCTGTTTACGATATACAAGGAACTTGACGTGCGAAAGCCCAGATGGTGCAGGGGGATAGCGTGACGCTGAAGCCAAGGTGATGGGCTATAATTTTATGGTGAAAGTGGGTTGTTCTTGCAAATCATAGCAAGGAAGCCGCAAGCGATGAGCGTCGGTGGTGTATTGTCGGCGGTAGAAATCGGTCATTGCAGCAGAAAGCACGAGTTGTCGAGGACGAAAATAGCACAAGAGATGTGCGAGGGGGCGATGGACATTGCGCCCTACGACGAGGAAATCCACTGGAAGTGGATGTTGAGGGAAAGCCCGAGACAAGGGATCGTCGACAATGGCGATGCGCTGTTTGCCGTAGATGATGCAGTGCGGTGCAAATAGTGGTGAGAAACTGCCGTCTGCGCTCTGGGTAATCGGGGAGGTAGAGGGAGCAGCAAGGGAAGGGGTGTTGACAGAAGAAGGTGTTTCGTTCAATATCGAAAGTGGAATCCACTGCACCCTCAGCCCTTGCGGTTGCCAATCGTCGTGAGCCGTTTGTCGGAGCGCGGCTTGTGCCCGAAGCGTGTCAGAGGCTAGCAACCAAGCTGTGCCATCGGGACTCGTGATTTGCAGAGTGGTGACACCAAAGGTGGGATAAAATTGTATAGTTGCTTGTGGACGCGCACGGAAGCGGTCGACTTGATAGGACAACAAGGGCACGAGCAGACAGCAGGTGGCAAGGAAGGTGGTGCGGGCAAAGGAGCGCGCAGACGATTTCTGAGTAGAGAAAAACCACAAGAGGGTAAGCAGTGTGCCTATGCTCAGGACTGTGGTGAGGGCACTTGGACAAAGTGGGATGGGCGCAAAACTATTTTGCGAGAAAAAGGCTAACCCCTGTTCCATCATGGTGATGAGGCTGGAGAGCACTGGAGCTAGCAAGCTGCGCAGTGGGGCAATGAGGAGAAAAAGGATGCCACCGCAAAGAAGGATATAGGCAGCTGGGATGACAAAAAGGCTAGAGAATATGCCTGCCCATGGGAGTTGATGGAAATGATAAGCCACAAGTGGTGCTGTGGCTAATTGGGCAGAGAGCGAAACGGTGAAAAGTAGATAGAAATATCGTCCGATAGCCATGAAACAACGGACACTTCGCGACGTGGGACGGCGATTGATGAGTTCGGCAGTGCGCTTGTTGAGCGGTTGCAACCACTGAGGAACTGTAAAAATGGGTGCAAAAAGTAAGATGCCTGCCACTGCTGCGCAGGAGAGTTGGAAACCCACATCAAACAACCAGTCGGGAGCGTAGAGCAAGAGGAGAATCATAGCCAGCACTAAACCATGCAGTGCGCCTGGTCGATGGTTACCCCACGCAAACACTTGTGCCAAGGTGAGCATGAGGGTGGCGCGCACCAGCGAAATGGGGAATCCCACCAAGGCTGCGAAGCTCCACATGAGCAAAAGTCCTAGGGCTAAGACAAGGGTGTGGATGCGCCTGCCCCAACGTCGCGCCATCGTACCAAAGATGAGGGTGAATGCTCCGAAGAGGATGGAGAGATGCAGTCCTGAAAGGGCTAGAATGTGGCTTGCTCCTCCTTGACTGTAGCGCATTTGTGTGTCGCGATCCAACTGTTCGCGGTGCGCCAAGGTCATTGCAGAGAGCACAGCCGCGGTGTGTGGCGGCAGTTGGCGTTGATAGAGGGCAATCCATCGCTCGCGCTGTAGCAGGAGGCGTTCGCGCAGGGTGAGAGACTGAGGGGAAGAGGAGGACGTGTGAGTGGAATTTCCCATGATTTTCCATTCGTCGGGGAAACAATGGGAGGTGGCTACGATGTTTTGGCGCAACAGATGAGCGGAATATCCGTCTTTCACCCGTCCATCTTGCGAGCATAAGGCGGTGACTCGTCCGTGGGCAAGAATGATTTGCCCGATTTGTGGGGCAGTGGCTGGCAACTGTCGAAGAGGGGTGCCACCCTGTGGTTGGGGTGGCATCTTGCGTGCGTGGTTGGATTGAGACTGAGGGAGGGTGTTTTTCGGCGTGTGGAGTTGCTGGTTAGCCGAGGACTGAGGGGGGACCTTGTGTGGGAGTGCGCTGCTGTCGGTGAGGAAAACTTGCCATCGCTCTCCTTCTGTGGGCGATAGCATCCGCAAACAGACGCGCCAACCATGGGGTGTGCGGTGGGGAACTTCGGTGACGATGCCACGAAAGGTGAAGGCTTGTTTGGAATAGTGCAGCATCCGCTCGCGCTGTAGGTGGACGAGCAGGAAGACGCCCAGACTAAACATGAGAGCAGCAGGCATGAGGGTGAGCCACACTCCGGCTTGATGACGAAACAGGGCGAAACAACTAGCCACCAGAAGGACACCACAGAGAAGTAACAGGAGGGTCTCGTGGGGGAATATCCACGGAAACGCAAAATCCCCCACTCCGATGCCGACACAGAGGGGCACAAGCAGGCGGAGTAGGGGAGTAGATTTCATAGTGGTAAGAGGTAGTAAAAGGCGTATGCCTTGCGGTGTTGCTGCATCAGCGACTATTGGTCGTCGTTTTGCACATAGCCTTGGTGGTGTTCGGGGAGTCCTGCCATGATGACGCGGTAACTCTCCTCGAGCGTGTGTTTGATATTGTCCGTTCCTTGGCTCGTGGGGAAAATGGGGGGATGAATGACCAAACGCAAGCGGTGCCAGTGGGCAAAATGAAAGTCGCGCATTCGTGGCATCACATCGAAACTTCCATCGATGGTGATGGGCACAACCGGCAGTTGGAGTTCGTCTGCCAACTGGAAGGCTCCTCTGCGGAAAATGCCCATGTGTCCGGTGAAAGTGCGCGCACCTTCGGGGAAAACTGCTAAGGAGGTGCCACCAACTAGACGTTGGCGTGCATCGTCCATGGTCTTTGCCACCGCCTTGCGACTAGACTTGTCTACAAAAATGAAACCTGCCTTTTCGCAAGCATAGCCTACGAAGGGGAGTTTGCGCAGACTAGCTTTCATCATCCACTTAAATTCTCGTCCGAGAAAACCCGATAGTAGGAAGATGTCGAATGCACCTTGGTGGTTGGCTGCGAAGATGTAGCTCTGTCCGCGCTGAAGATGCTCTCGTCCTTCGACTTTGACCGGAAGGAAGAGGGCGCGGATGGTGAACCATCCCCAAAAGCGACTAGGACCGAAGGCAAACCAGCGCGAGAGCCCCACCATACAACCTAGGGTCGTGATGAGAGCCACGAGGATGGTGACGACGATGAACAGGGGGAAAAAGAAGAACAGCTGATAGAGACGATAGAGAAAAGTCTGCATGATGCAATAACTACTACGGGTGGTCACAATATAAACTATCGGGGCATGTAGGTAATCATGCGACCGCGAAGGTTTTCGTTGGTGATCACTCCTTTGTTATAGACCAGACATCCATTGACAAAGGTGCGCATCACGCGCCAGTTGAAGGTGTGTCCCTCCATGGGGCTCCAGTTGCACTTCGACTCTATGCGGTTGGGAGTCAAAGTCCAGGGAGAATGAGGCTTGACAAGCACCAGGTCTGCCATATACCCTTGACGGAGGAAACCACGGTTTTCGATGCCAAACACACGCGCTGGGTTGTGGCACATGAGTTCTACCATGCGTTCGATGGGGAGTACGCCTTCGTCCACCAAATCGAGCATCGATACGAGGGAGAATTGCACAAAGGGCATGCCACTGGTGGCTTTGGCAGCTCCACCGATTTTATCACTGATGCGGTGAGGAGCGTGGTCTGTGCCGATGGTGCGGATGCGTCCGTCGGTGAGTGCCGCACGGATAGCCGCACGGTCGGTGTCGTATTTCACAGCTGGGTTGCACTTGATGCGCGCTCCGAGACGTTCGTAGTCCTCGCTGGCAAAGATCAAGTGGGGTAGGCAGGCTTCCGCAGTGATTTGTTTGTCGTTGGGGTCGAAGAGATCCAGCTCTGCAGCCGTGGTGATGTGTGCTACATGGAGCTTAACATTAAACTCTCGTGCTAGTGCAATGGCTTCTTTTGTGCTCTTCACACAAGCCTCAGAGGGACGAATCTCTGCATGGTAGCGCACATGAGGATCAGCGCCGTATTTCTCCTTATAAGCCTTCATCTTCGCCGTAATCATGGGCGTATCTTCACAGTGTACCATGATGGGAAGCTGGCTTTGTTCGAAGATGGTGCGCAGCGTGGGACGATCTTCCACTTGCAATTCGCCGGTGCTGCTGCCCATGAAGAGTTTGATGCCAGCCACGAGTCGAGGATCCACCTTTTTCAAGCGAGCAGCATTGGCGGGAGTGGCACCGAGGAAGAATCCGAAATTAACCAAACTTTGTTGCTTAGCGATCTCAATCTTTTGGAGCAGACGTTCTTTGGTCACCGTGGGAGGTATGGTGTTGGGCATGTCAATGACGGTGGTGACCCCACCCGCGGCTGCGGCACGACTTTCGGTGTAGAAGTTTCCCTTAGCGGTGAGACCAGGATCGCGGAAGTGGACGTGCTCATCGATCACTCCAGGAAGTAGATAGCACCCTTCAGCATCAATCACCGTATCAGGGGGAAGTTGGGGCATGGCATCGGCTCCGAGGAGGATTTCTTCGATGCGGTCACCATCGATGACCAGACTACCGATGGATTGCTGACCTTCGTTGACAAGAATAGCGTTTTTGATGAGCGTTCTGCTGTGCATGATTTTGAGGATGAATAGGCTGCGCAAAGGCAGACAAAGAGGATAATCAGAATTTAACCCAAATCGGTCATTAGACCGTTTAGTGCGACTCGTCATGGAATAGATAACTTCCTGTCATCTTATCAGTTTCTTGTTGGCATCTTGTCTTTCGTTCGTTCTCGCCGTAGCCGGCTACACCAAAGGCTAACGACAAACCATCTGCTCAACAAACCAATAAAATCTGTTCAGGATCTAATGACCGATTTGGGCTTAAAAAAGAAGGAGCGCGCCATCTTCTGGTGAAGACACTGCGCACTCCTAAAGGGGTATAGCGCAGATGATATGCGCGTAGAGCTTATGATTGCTTGGGTTTGATTTGACCAGTGAGGGCTGCCCATCGCAGGCGCATCACACCGAAGAGAGCTTCGCCGAAGATGCCACCGCTCATTTTGCTGACCCCGAGCTGACGGTTGACAAAAATCACGGGTACTTCTTTGATGCGGAATCCCAATTTGTAGGCGGTAAATTTCAGTTCGATTTGGAAAGCGTAGCCTTTGAAGCGAATCTTGTCGAAATCGATGGCTTCTAACACGCGACGCTTGTAGCATTTGAAGCCAGCAGTGGTGTCGTTGACAGGGATGCCTGTGACACAACGTACATATTTAGAGGCAAAATAGCTCATCAACACGCGCCCCATGGGCCAGTTCACCACGTTTACACCAGAAATGTAGCGACTACCGATGGCTAAGTCATAGCCTTCCACAGCGCAAGCGTTGTAGAGACGAGGCAAATCCTTAGGATCGTGACTGAAGTCGGCATCCATCTCGAAGACATATTCGTAGTCGTGTTCGAGTGCCCATTTGAAACCAGCGATGTAGGCAGTGCCAAGACCGAGTTTGCCTTGACGTTCCACCAAGTGTACGCGGTCTTTGAGATCGCCTTCCATAAGCTGCTTCACGATGGCGGCTGTTCCGTCAGGACTACCGTCGTCGATAACCAGAACGTCAAACCCATGTTCTTCCAAGCCCGTGACTGCGCGGAGAATGGCTTCAATATTTTCTTTTTCGTTGTAGGTGGGGATAATTACAACGGCATCGTTCTTCTGCATTGTGGCAATTTGTATGATGTGTTCTATTCTGCAAAAGTAGCATTTGCCCCTCGATTTGCAAAATTATCTACTGATATATTTTGATTTTGTGCAGAGATAATTGTAAATTTGCATGAGAAGACCACACTTCTTCCCGTTTCGATGGAAAGAAAGACTGCGCTTTCGCAGCACCGCTGTCCATCGGCGCTTTGTCGCAGACCACTATGACTGCGCTTCTCTCTGTTGCTACCGACCCATGATCAAAACATTGCTCCAACAACTTGAAGATTGGTTTGACCATCATGAATACCTAGCCATCGAACGAACGCTGGGGGGACTACCTATTGACAAATTTTCACCAAGAATTTGGGAAATCTATGTCCACACGCTCCTCAGGTTGGCACGAGATAATGGGCATGATGCGACACGCTATTCGCGCGCGCTCAATTGTATGCACTATATGATGGAGGAGCAAGTGGAGCGTTTCGTGCATCTCTATTATTATTACGCCTACGCTTTGGCGCATCTCGATCGCGAGTCGGAAGCCTTGCTCTTCCTCAATGCCTATTTTGAGGAGGTGGTACCGGCTTTTCGATATCCTCAGGCTGAGGCGCTCGAGAAACAATGCTTGCAGCGCATCAGTATGCCGCATTTTAGACTGGGCAATTTTGTCAATCGGTGTCGGGAGATGGGTGAAATTTTGCAAGGTATCGTTCAGCCTGTCACAGATTTGGTGCAGAAAGTGGAAGAACTCTCGCTACAAACCAACAAATTGGCGCAGCACCAATGTGGAATAGCGCAACAAGAGTTGTCGCAACTGCTTTATCGCGTGGCGGCTCCCTTGCTTTATCAGGTGCGCTTCTCAGCCGTGTGGCAAGACCATCATGTGGTGCTTCAACTAGCGCTCGATGGAGTGGCGCAAAACTTACATTTGTTGCACACCCTGCTCCAAGAATTGCGCTCCTATCTGCCGCCGAATTGGAAAATGGCCTTGCCGAGTTGGAAGACTTTTGTAGAGGAGCATTATCCCGATGAACCGCGGCAGAGTACAATCGACCAACTGTTGGCGCACGAACGCACCTATAGCACGAGTTTACCGCCCGAAGCTGCTTCTTATGAAGCTCATCTTCAGCTCACTTCTGGCTGGACCACACAACCGATGCTCATGTTTGAGTATCTGCAAGATGAGAACTTTGTGTTCAATCTTTTGCGACTCAGTGGAAGTTTCTGCGGATTTATAGCCTACAACACGAATATTTTCTCTTCGCAAGACGACCTGGTGTCGGAGGTGCGCGCCTTTAACGCACAACTGGCGAAGTCCGTGCAGCAAAGTTTGGACGATCCAGCAGCGGTGCAGTTCGTCGGTGGAGGATTTGGTGCAAGTGCTTTTGCCCATCATGCACAGACCGCTTATTGCGACTTCATCGCCTATGATGCCCCTGGCGTGTTGGATGCCATCACCGCCTATTTTGCGCAGCACCCTGAGGCCTTCCCAGCAGTACAAGCCTTTCATCGTGCTGCCACCCCCTATTCGATTTAGCAAATCCCTCAGTAAGTAGGTATAACATTCCCACTCCTGTGTCAATGTCGCTGTCTATTCCTCAGCGCAGATGGCGAGCTTAACCCGTCTTGAGCCCTCTGTTTTACCCTCCTGCTGTATCCATAGTCCTTTATTTTCTATTCATCTATCATGAAGCACTATAGTTTCGACGACATCATTTGTCGCAAAGGTACCAATTGTTCGAAGATTAGAGCCTTGCAAGCGCTCTATGGTCGCACCGATCTCATTCCACTCTGGGTGGCTGATATGGATTTTGCCACACCCCCTTTCATTCTCGATGCGCTCCGTGCCCGACTTGAACATCCCATTTTGGGATATACCTGCGTAGATGAAGACTACTGGCCTGCAATCATCGACTGGCAACGCGAACTCCATGGTTGGGAAATCAAAAAAGACTGGATTTCCTTCATGCCTGGCGTCATCCGCGGTCTCGGATTTGCGCTGCAAGTCTACACAAAACCTGGTGATCTCATCATCACCCAACCGCCCGTGTATCACATGTTCAAACACGTGATCGAAGGCAATGGCCGTGTGGTGGTGGACAATCCGTTGATCAGAAGGGAAGATGGCCGCTACGACATGGACTTTGACCAACTCGCTACGGTGGCAGAAGGCGCCAAAATGCTGGTGCTCTGCAATCCTCACAATCCTAGCGGACGCTGCTGGTCCAAAGAAACGCTGCAACGTCTGGCAGATTTTTGTTTAGAGCACAATATCTTGGTGGTGAGCGATGAAATCCATGCCGACATTGCCCTCTATTCTGCCAAGCACGTGCCCTTTGCTTCGGTGTCTGAGGCTGCGCGTGACAATAGCGTCACCTTTGGTGCGCCCACTAAGACCTTTAATTGCGCAGGCGTGGTGAGCAGTTGGGCTGTCGTGCCCAATGATAAGTTGCGCGAACCTTTCACAAAGTGGCTCTTTGCCAACGAAATTGACTGCCCTCCCATGTTCTCTCCCACCGTGGCGATAGCTGCCTATCGACAGGGTGGTGCATGGCGCAAGGAGATGTTGCGCTACATCGAAGGGAATATCGACTTTGCTGTGGACTATTGCCGCGAGCATATCCCTGGTGTTGTCGCACCACGTCCCGAAGCCTCCTTCCTCATCTGGCTCGACTGCCGTGCACTCGGACTTTCTCACGATGAACTCAACGACCTTTTTGTCAACGAAGCACATCTTGCCCTCAACGATGGGGAGATGTTTGGTGCCGGTGGCGAAGGTTTCATGCGACTCAATGTGGGAGTGCCGCGTAGTGTGCTCGAAAAAGCCCTTCACCAACTGGCTGAGGCTGTGGCAAAACTCCACGCCTCTCGCTCTTAATCCCATTTTCTTGACTCATGACTCCTGACAATATCCAAGCTCCTGCCGAATTTCTCGATCGTTTTGAACAACAACTCACCGATCAACTCCTGCGTCTTTGCACAGCGGCTCAAGCACTTTCTGGGCAACTGCTCGAAACTCCTGACCTCGAAGCCGTGTGGCCCGAAATTTGCACCCCTTATTTGGGAGATGCTGTTCCTGAAATTGCGAAATATCCCACCGTTGCCATTGGTTGGATGGGATTTGTAGGACTTGCCATGGCACAACGCTGGGACAGCGATTGGACTACTGCCGCTGCAGATCCGCACGCGCTCTATCCCGCGCTGCTCGCACAAGGCTTTGATGCCCTCGACGACTATGTGTTGGACCACGTGCTTGCCATCACCGATGCTGAGGAGCGCACCCATCTCCACCAACTCGTGCGCTCCTGTGCCGAAGCAGCCCACGCAGCTTTGCGTCATGAAGGCATCGAGCCCCAAAGTCCCATGGCGTTTCACACCTATGTGCGCACCCTCCATGTGATGTTCCGCATAGGCGTGGCATTGCAGTTGCGCCGCCTGGGCTACAAGTTTGAAAAGATGGACTTGAAATAGCACTCTCGCTGGGAGAAATCTGCCGAAGGACTCCGAACTTCCTCCAACTTTATTGCGAAAGAAAAGATTCTTTTTTTTGTTTTGATTTAGGTGTGAAGTGCTTGATTATCTGATGGATATCGATGTCTTATAGTTTTTCTCTATGTTAAAGAAGGACGTATCTGTTGTAAACTCTAGAAAAAGCCCGTACCTTTGCATTGCAATCCAGGGAAAAGCAAGGTCTCCGCGCTGAGCACCGATTCAGGATTGCCCCAATACTCTTATAAAACGAACCCATAAACATAGCATGCAATATGAAAAATCTTAATTACACTGGTCTCGATGCTGCCAAGGTGCAGCCCGTAACCGAAGCTCTTGCTGTTCTCCTCGCAGACTTCCAAGTGTATTACGCCAACCTTCGCAACTTCCACTGGAACGTGAAAGGCACTAACTTCTACGCTCTTCACGCTGAATTCGAGCGTCTCTATGATGATGCTGCCGAAAAGGCTGACGAAGTGGCTGAACGCCTCCTCCAACTCGATGTGACTCCTGAGCATCGCCCCAGCAAGTACCTCCAAGTGGCTCAAATCCAAGAGCTCGACGTAGTACACTGCGGTCAAGAATGCCTCACTCACGTTCTCGAAATGGTGAAGACCCTCATGGCACAAGAACGCGCCGTAATGGCTGCCGCAGCTGAGGCTGGCGACGAATCTAGCAATGCTTTGATGAGCGACTATCTCCGCGAACAAGAGAAGCTTGTGTGGATGCTCACCGCAACCCTCACCAAAGATTGCAGCAAATAAACGCTGTGGCTCCTTCGGAGCTCAGTGTTTACCCTCTCAGCGCAAGCTGAGTGCTGTTTATACAGCGAATTAGGAAGTGAGAAAGGGACAATCAACCAATGTTGATTGTCCCTTATTTTGTGCGTTAGTATTGTCTATAACCATGTGCCGCACATGCAAGTCGGCATTTTGCTTACGCCCGTGCAAGCAAATAGCGAAAGGAAGTGAAGCAAAAAATCTCGAACCAACAACAAGAGGATGTCGCAAAAAATATTCTTTGCAACATCCTCTTGAGGAAATAACTTAATGCCTGAAAAGGATCTCTTGTCGAAATCTGATTTAGCACCTGAAAATAACTTAGCGTCGCAACCAACGCTCAGGATTGAGTTTCTGCGTTTCGTGGCGCAGTTGGAAGTGCAGGGTGCAGTTGCCCGAAGCATCGCGAGCCACGTTGCCGATGGTTTGTCGAGTGCTCACGCGCTGACCTTGACGCACGGACACTCCCGAGAGATTACAGTAGACCGTGATGTAACTGCCGTGACGCACAATCACGTTGGTCATGCCTCCCATGGAGAAGATGGCAGTGACTTCCCCATCAAACACACAGCGTGCTTGAGCACCAGCAGGAGCCGTGAGGTTGATACCCTTATTGTCGAGCGTCACCCCATTGAGACCATTCACGTTGTAAGCCCCGAAGTGGCTAGAAATTGTGTAGTTGCCAGTGATGGGCATGGGTAGGCGTCCTTGGTTGGAAGCAAAACTTCCGGTCAGTCTTGCATCGCTTGGAGCGGGAGCATTCTGGTTGGCAGTAGCCGTAGCTCGATTCGCCTCTTCCGTCGCAGTGCGTGCGCGTTGCGCTTCTGCCGCTGCTGCGCGTGCTTGTTCAGCTGCACGCGCTTCTTCGCGAGCTTGTGCCGCACGGGCTTCGCGCGCTGCGCGCTCTTCGCCACGTTTGCGAGCGGCTTCGGCTTTGCGTTCAGCTTCAGCTGCTTTTCTGCGAGCTTCCGCTTCCGCTCTTCGGGCTTCTGCCTCCGCCTTACGTGCTGCTTCTGCCGCACGACGACGCTCTTCCGCGGCTTTGCGTGCTGCTTCTGCTGCTTTCTTTCTGGCTTCCGCTTCTGCGGCACGACGCGCCTCTTCTGCCTTGCGACGACGTTCAGCCGCTTCGATTTCCGCACGAATCAACTGTTCGATTTTTGCATTCAGTGCATTGTATTGTCGTTGCTGTTGTGCCAGTGTTGCTTGGAGTTCCGCTTGTTTTTGGTTGAGATCCGTCACCACCCCTTGTTGGGTGCGTTGTTGTCCTTCGAGCACTGTTTGTTGTGCCTTACCCTGCGTCAGCAGTTTCCCCTGCACCACACGTTCCCCCGAAAGGAGGTTGCGTTTCTCACGCACCGCTTGTTCTTTAGCAGCGATGATTTGACCTTGCACACGCTGATATTTCACATATTCTTGCGTGTAGCGCAGGCGACGATACATCTGTCGGAAGTTATCTGCCGAGAAGATAAACATCAACTTGTTTTGCATCAGACGATTGCGGTACATATAGAGCACCCCTCTCGTGTAGCGACGCTTGCACTCGGTGAGATCCGCTTCGAGTTCACGCAATTCTTGTTCATGCGTGCTGATGCGGCGGTTGAGGGTGTCGATTTGCACCTGCAGCCCCGTCACCACCTTCTGTTGGTCGGAGATTTGTCCATTGATCATTTGCAAGGTCGCCAGTTGCGCTTTCACATCCTTGCGAGTCGTCGCCAACTGATTCTGCGATTCCGCCATCTTCTGTTTGAGGGTTGCTTGTTCCGATTGAAGTTTGCGGATGCCTTCGTTGGTAGGCGTTGGCGCCGCTTTGCCCTTTTTCCCCGTCTTCTTAGCTTGTGTGGTGGTCTTGGTGTTTTTCTTAGATTTCACTGTCGCGGTAGTAGTTTTGCGACGCGAAGTCTGCGCCACCATCTGTGAGGTGGAGCAAAAGACACTCAGCAACAAGGAGAAGAGAATTTTATACATTACTTAAGGGGAGTGATAGTGGAAAACAAGTGGGGCAATGCCGCGCTGTGGTGCTGCGGCTACGTGATGAGGGAGAGGCTCTGTCTACTTGAACAACTTCAAGATGGCTTCGGGCTTCATAGGAGTATAGCCCGAGGGGATGCGCACTTGGCTGTTCCAGTCGTAGTTGATGCGCACTTTGTTGAGCTTGAGATTCAGCTTAAACTCCTTTTCAAAGGCATTGATGGCAAACACCGTGTGGCGCGCGATGCGATAGCCGCGCACATTCGTAGTTTTGTTGCGATGGATGTAAAGTTCCACTGGCACAAAGCCCATCACGTTGAAGTCGGCAGTCTCAGTGCTCTTGCGGTCGTCGTTCCAGAAGAAGCGTTGCACCTTATCAAAGTTGAGCATAGGCATTTCAGTGAGCATGCTGTTGAGTCCGGCATAAGTGTCTTTGAGGTAACGCTTGTTGATGCGATCGAGCACGATGACACTGTCGGGGGTAAAGATGATGCGTGCACCTTCGATGCCAAATTTGCTCAAAGAGAGTTGCACTTGTCGGTCGCGCTGTAGGCGAAGCGTACCACCCAGACTTTGGTTGAGGACGTTGGACTCCACGTCGGCAGAGATTTTAGCCGTCACAGCCAAAGGTTCGTTGGGGCGATAGGGCTGGTCATTGCGAAGGGTCGAGCAGCCCGTCAAAAGGGCAACAAGAGCAAATAGAAAGAATATCTTTTTCATTGTAAATTCTTTTTCTTGAGTTCGTAAATCGTGTATCGTTAGTGTGTTGTTGCTGCTTGTCTGGGAGCATCCGCCAGAGCAGGATTGCGATAGCGGTCAGCTATTCAGCGCACCTTTTGCAGTTTTGCGCGCAGTTTGCGCTGTTCTTTGTGGTCGCTGGTAAGCTGCAGAGCCTCCTTCCACATCCGCGCAGCGTCTTTCGGGGCTCCAGCTTTGAAATAGATGTCGCCCGCACGGTCATAGTAGTCCGCGTCAGGCTTTTCTGATTGTCCTTCTTTTTCAAAAGCCACCCACATAGAGTCGGTCACCGCTTTAGCTTCAGCATATTTGCCTGCTTTGTAGAGCGCCCAAGCATAAGTGTCGAGATAGATGGTGTTGTGCGGCTCAATCTCGGTGGCACGTTGTGCCAGTTTCACCGCACGTTGGAGTTGCACGCCCCTAGTGCTGAGGTGGTAAGCATAATTATTGAGGGTCTGCACATTATTGGGGTCTTTTACCAGAGAAGAATCGTAAGCCGCAAAAGCCCGTTTCACTAGCTTCTTCTGGATATAAGCATCTCCCAGCATATAGTAGATTTGCGAAGCCACAGAACTATCCGTGTTGTTCGACATCACCTTCACTCCATCTTCGAGAATCTCCATCGCACAGGCATCGTCCTCTCTGTTGTAAGCAGCGATTGCCCCAAAATAGTAGAACAACTCATTGTCAGGATGCAATTCTCGTCCACGTTGACAAATGGTATCTAGCTGATCCGTATCATTGCGGTTCACCGCGTCGCGGAGCAGCTGCATGATAGCGCGCTCATCGTTGGGATTTTCGCGGAAAATCGCCAGTGCAGGTACTGCCAATTGGCTTTCAGGAAATTTGAATTCTTGAAGAAACTGCACCAACCATTCGCCCATCGTCACCCCAGCATCGCGCTGGTTCATCGCCACCACCGCGTGTTGGTACACCTTCTCTTTGTCGTATTTCCCTTCTTGCAACCAAGCCGCGGCTTCACGGAACATATTCACCTTTTGTTCCACGGGCAAAACCGTGTCCACCGCAACCGCAGCCAATGTCTTGTCGTAGTTGTCGACATCGTTTTTGTTGCGATAATAGATGAGACGGAGCAGCGGCAACCACTCATTGTGGGGCTCACTGGCAGCCACATCGTCCATGATTTCTCGTCCGCGTTCCAAGTGTTGATTACGCAGATAGAGGTTGGCAAGCAACACACGTGGATAGTTGTCGCCCTCGTTGGCTTCGCACCAGTCGCGGAGAGTGGCGACCGCTTCGGGGATGCGATTTTGATATTCTAAGATATTGGTTTTTTTTATCACCAATTCATTCGACTTTCCCTCCAAGGTGGTGATTCTGTCCAAGGTCTGCAGTGCAGCATCCCAGTTGTTGGTGCGTTCTTGCAGTCCCTCTAGCACTTTGAGGTTATCCACTGTGGCATCTGTTGTCACCAACTGTTCGTAGAGTCGCAGAGCGCGCTCGTAACGGTTAGTCTGTATCCAATAGTTGCCGAGCATCTCGCGATAGTGCGCGTTGGAGGGCGAGAGTTGTTGCGCCAGTTGCAACTGTCGTTCACCGCGTTGTCGCAGCAGACTGTCGGAATATCCTGCCGATTGCAGCAAAATCAACCCCTGTTGGAAGAGCGCGTCCGCATCGTTAGGGTTAATCGTCAGTGCGTAATCGAGCAAGTCAAAGGCTGCATCGTAGTTCCCTTTATACTTCTGGCGTATCGCCTCGAGATATATCCCATCAAATTTGCGACGTTGTTTCAACGTGAGGAGGTTTCTAGCGCGGATAGCCCCATCCTTCAGGGTAGGTGGGGTGTAGTTGCGCGCATAGTTGGAGCAGCCCAACAGCAAAAGGCTGAGCAACATCCATCCCATCACAGCCAGGAGGTGAAATGATGAAAGTTTTCTTTTTATCATCACGGATTTTCTTGTTTTCTAGAGAACAGGGGCTGGTGCTTCTATAGAGTCTAGTTTCTCTAGAGGTTATAGGATTTCTAGTTTCTCTAGATAATCTAACGTCTAACCCCTAAGCCCCCGAGCCGCGCTTGTCGTGGCGAGCAGAAAGGGGTCTGCGACCCTCTAACGTCCAACGTCTAATCTCTAACGTCCAACGTCTAATTTCTAACGTCTAACGTCTACCCTCTAACGTCTATTTCCCCGTATGTCCAAATCCACCTGCGCCACGCTCGGTGTCTTCGAGCGTTTCCACAGGTTGCCATTCCACTTGTTCGTGTTTCGTCACCACCATTTGTGCGATACGTTCGCCATCGTTGATGACAAAAGGCTCTTGGCTCAGGTTCACCAAAATCACGCGCAGTTCACCGCGGTAGTCCGCATCCACCGTTCCGGGAGAGTTCAGCACCGTAATGCCATGTTTCAGTGCCAGTCCTGAGCGAGGGCGCACCTGCGCTTCATAGCCTTCGGGCAGTGCGATGTAGAGACCTGTGGGCACCAGCGTGCGCTCCATCGGAGCCAAGGTGATAGGCGTCTCGAGGTTAGCACGGAGATCCAGCCCCGCACTTTGGGACGTAGCATATTCGGGCAGCGGATGCTGCGAAAGATTGACGATTTTAACTTGCATATTCTGTGTATTCGACACCAAGTGTCTGAGTGAGTGGAGAGAATCCCGAAGACAACCATCCCGTTGTGCCCCGTTTTTCCCAAATCATGAGGCAGCGTCGCCCCATTTTTGTCGCAGCGCACCTCCCACGAGGCAGCGTCTCGCGCGCATACGCGCCATCCCCTTTTGCCGTCCTCCTCAGAAAATCAGGAGAAAAAAGGGTCTGCGACCCCAAAAATACTAAGAAAATCTCAGATTCTCTCTATCCTGTGCGCTGTATTTCCTTAAAACCCCTATATTTGCAATATGAAATGGCAACAACTCATCTCCTCTGCGCGTTGGGGAAAGCAAAACACCCAACGCTCAGCAACAGAACAGCGCACAGAATTTCAGCGTGACTACGACCGACTCATCTTTTCTTCCCCCTTCCGTAGGTTGCAAAACAAGACCCAGGTGTTTCCCCTCCCGGGTAGCATCTTTGTGCACAATCGCCTCACCCACTCCCTCGAAGTTTCCAGCGTAGGACGCTCCTTGGGAGCTGACGTAGCGCGCCTGCTCATCCCACGCTACAGCGGAGAAGACGTAGCCGCACTCGAAAGCATCAGTGCCATCGTTAGTGCCGCCTGTTTGGCACACGATTTGGGCAATCCACCCTTCGGACACGAAGGAGAAGCCGCCATCCGTTCCTTCTTTGCAGAGGGCGAGGGACTTTATCTTCGCGAACAGCTCCCCATCGAAGTGTGGAACGACATCACCCATTTCGATGGTAATGCCAACACCTTCCGTCTTCTCACCCACCAATTCCACGGCCGCCGCGCAGGAGGATTTGTCATGACTTATAGCACCCTCGCTGCCATCGCCAAATATCCCTTCTCCTCCTCCCTCGCCACCCATCCGAAATTCGGATTCTTCGAGGCAGAACGAAAAGCCTTTGCGCACATTTTCAAGGAATTGGGCATCCCTGCACTAGAGACCCATGGCAAGCATCAGCGCTTTGCCCGCCATCCCCTCGTCTTTTTGGTAGAAGCTGCCGACGACATCTGCTATGAGGTGATGGACATCGAAGATGCCCACAAACTCCGCATCCTCTCCACCGAGGAAACCCGCCAACTCCTCCTAGGCTTCTTTTCCGAAGAGGAGCAACACACCCTCAGCACTGCTTATCCCGAAGACACCGACGCTGGCGAACAAATTGCCTATCTCCGTTCCTGCGTCATCAACGCCCTCGAGCGTGCTTGTGTGGAGGTCTTTGTGGAGCACGAAGCAGAAATCCTCGCTGGCACTTTCAAAGGTTCGCTCATCAGCCAACTCCCAGCTCCGCTTTCCACAGCCTATCAACGCTGTGCCGAGGTGGCGGGCAACCGCATCTATCATTCCAAAGAGGTGGCAGACATCGAACTGTCGGGTTATCACATCATCTACACCCTCTTGTCGCTCATGACAGCCGCAGTGGTGCAGCCCGAGAAAACCTATTCCAAACTCCTCCTGCGTCACGTTTCTTCGCAATATGAGGTACATGCCCCCGATCTCGCCACGCGCATCATGGCTGTCCTCGACTACCTCTCCGGCATGACCGATGTCTATGCCCTCGACCTCTTCCGCAAAGTCCGTGGCATGCAGTTACCTGCTATTTGATGGTGGAAGCGTATATTTTTTTAGTCTAAATCCTTGGATTTGAGAATTATATTGTATCTTTGCAATATATACTCAAGTATATGAACGTCGAATTTGAAAATCCAGCTCTTCGTGACTTATATGAAAACGGCAAGTCTCGAGAATACAAAGCCTTTAGTAAAAGCAAAGTAAAAGTAGCTGCATATATTCGTGTAATTGCACTGATGGTAGGAGCTAAAAATATTGAAGATATTAAGGCTATGAGTTTCTTACATTATGAGAAATTGAAACATAGTTATAGTGGTTATAGCTCCGTGCGCATAAAGAACGGAGAGATTGAACGACTAATTTTCAAAGAAAAAGACGACAAACTCACTATTGCACTAATCACTCTAAGCACCGATCACTATGGCAACAAATAGACCAATCCCCTTTGAAGCCACCCATCCAGGTTCTATCCTTAAAGAGGAGTTGAAGGAACGTGGAATATCGCACGATAAGTTTGCTGTAACAATTGGAGTGGCAAAGTTCATTGTCAGCGAGACAATAAACGAGAAAAGAAACATCACGCCTGAATTTGCTCTAAAACTTGAAACTGCCTTAGGCGTATCTGCTGAGTTTTGGATGAATGTACAGGCTGCTTATGAGTCCGATCTTCTAAGGATAAAAGCACGTGATGAAAAGAAAGCAAAAGAAAATGAGCACAGAATGACTTATCCTTCTTATTCTGTACGCAAGGAGACAACTAGTCCTCAACTTACTCTTTCCTAAAGTTTTGTGCTCTTTTTTCTATCCAAATCCAATTTAAAAAAGGATTTCCCAACCGCTATGGCTGAGAAATCCTTTTTTTAGTTCATCACCAATGAATGATGATTGATTTTGTTGCAAAGGAGGGAAATTTACTCACCTCCGTTCCGCCCATCGTTGTGGTTTATCGAATGATGGTGGCATCGCGTTCGGGACCCACCGAGAGAATGGCAATGGGAGTCGCCAATTTCTTTTCGAGATAAGCGATATAGTCGGCATATTCTTTTGGGAAATCCGCTTCAGCGCGCACGCCGGTCAAGTCGCAGTGCCAACCAGGGAGGGTTTCATACACTGGAGCCCAACCTTCGGTGTCGTAAGGCATAGACTCGGTGCGCTCGCCATCCTTTTCGTAAGCCACGCACACCTTGATTTCTTTGAACGAATCCAGCACGTCCGCCTTCATCATCACCAAGTCGGTCACACCATTCACCATGATGGCATATTTCAGTGCCACGAGGTCCACCCATCCGCAACGGCGGTTACGACCGGTCACTGCACCAAATTCCTTACCCACACGGCGAATCTCTTCACCCGTCTCGTCAAACAATTCTACGGGGAAAGGACCACTGCCCACACGCGTGGAGTAAGCCTTGAAAATACCCCATACACGACCGATGCTTTGGGGCGCAATGCCCAAGCCCGTGCAAACACCACCAATGGTGGTCGAAGAGGAAGACACGAAAGGATAGGTGCCGTGGTCGATGTCCAGGAGCGAACCTTGTGCACCTTCGGCGAGCACGTTCTTACCTTCTGCCAAAGCCTGGTTGATTTCGTGTTCTGTGTCGGTGAGGGGGAAACGACGCATATAGTCGATGCCTTCGAGCCACGTCTTTTCCTCTTCGGTGAGGTCGAAATCGGTGAATCCGAGGTCGCTCAAGATTTGGAGGTGACGCGCTTTGAGGGCTTCATATTTGGGGAGGAAATCTCCTTGGATGTCTCCCACACGGAGACCCACGCGCGCTGCTTTGTCGCTGTAGGTAGGACCGATGCCCTTACCGGTGGTGCCCACCTTGCCCTTACCTTTTGCCGCTTCATAGGCACGGTCGAGCACACGGTGCGTGGGGAGAATCAAATGCGCACGGCGACTGATGTGCAGACGTTGCACGATTTCATAACCCGCTGACTCCAATTCGCGCGCCTCATTCATGAAGAGGTCGGGAGCAATGACACAGCCGTTACCGATGATGTTGGTCTTCCCTTCGTCGAAAATGCCAGAGGGGATAGAGCGAAGTACAAACTTCTTGCCATCGAAGATAATGGTGTGGCCAGCGTTAGGACCGCCAGCAAAACGAGCTACGAGGTCATAGCGAGGAGTAAAATAGTCTACTACTTTACCCTTTCCTTCGTCGCCAAAGACAATGCCGAGCAAGGCATCTACTTTTCCTTTTGTCATGTTTTAGGAGAATGTAAATAGGGCAATGACTAGTATTTTAGCCATCGCGCGTGATATTTGCCACAAAGTTACACTCTTTCTGCTTAATATGCAAAAAATAAGTTGTAAATTTGCCTCTCAGCTCTAGTCTATCTAGTTTCCGCTAGAGCTTTCTAGCGTCTAGTCTTTCTAGTGCTTCTAGAGCATCTAGTCCAATCGCGCTAGCCCTCTAACGTCTAATGTCTAACGTCTAACGTCTACCCTCTAACGTCTAACCGAGCCACGCTTGTCGTGGCGAGCATAAAAGGGTCTGTGACCCCTAACGTCTAACGTCTACCCTCTAACGTCTAATGTCTAACCGAGCCACGCCTGTCGTGGCGAGCATAAAAGGGTCTGTGACCCTCTAACGTCTAACGTCTACCCTCTAACGTCTAATGTCTACTTCCCTCCAACTCCGTGTTCTCCCTCAGGTGGCCTATGATGCTGCCAACCTCCGTGCAGATGTTGCCCAGCGTCTTGGAGTCGACCCTCAGCAGATTCATGCCATCCGCACCGTCAAGCGCAGCATCGATGCGCGACAACGACAGGTGATGGTCAATCTCACCCTTGAGGTCTTCATCGACGAAGACCCCACCACCTTGTCTTTCGAGCGCATCCACTATGGCGATGTCAGTGCCGCGCCCCAAGCCGTCGTCGTGGGAGCAGGACCCGGAGGACTCTTTGCCGCCCTGCGTCTCGTAGAACTCGGGGTGCGCCCCATCGTCCTCGAACGTGGACGCGACGTAGATGGCCGTAAAAAAGACATCGCCGCTATCTCCCGCGACCACATCGTCGACAGCGAGAGCAACTATTCCTTCGGAGAGGGTGGGGCAGGAGCCTTCTCCGATGGCAAACTCTATACGCGCTCGAAAAAGCGCGGCAACGTGCAGCGCATCCTCGGCGTCTTCTGCCAACATGGTGCCAGCACCGACATCCTCGCCGATGCCCATCCCCACATCGGCACCGACCGCCTGCCCGGAATCATCGAGCGCATGCGCGAACAAATCAAATCTTCGGGCGGTGAGGTGCATTTCCAAACTCGTGTCGACGAACTCCTCTTCTCTGCTGAGGGAAATCGCGTGGTGGGCGTGCGCACCGCTGCCGGACAAGAATTCCTCGGTCCAGTCATCCTTGCCACTGGTCATTCCGCGCGCGACGTCTACCGCTATCTCCATCGTGCTGGGGTGGACATCGAACAAAAATCCCTCGCCATGGGGGTGCGCTTGGAACATCCCTCTCTTCTCATCGATCAAATCCAATACCACAACCGCATGGGACGCGGCAAATATCTCCCTGCTGCCGAATATTCCTTCGTGCAGCAAGTCAAAGACCGTGGCGTCTACAGCTTCTGCATGTGCCCTGGTGGCTTTGTCGTGCCTGCTGCCACAGGTCCCGAACAACTCGTGGTCAATGGGATGTCGCCTGCCAATCGCGGTAGCAAATGGTCCAATTCGGGAATGGTGGTTGAGACGCGCCCCGAAGATATCGACGGAGAACTCATGCCTTTCCTCCTCGAAGCCATGAACGATGAGACTTTCGCAGCGCAACATACCGATTTTGACGACAAACACAATCCTCTGCGTATGATGTATGTGCAAGAGGCGCTCGAGCGCGCCACCTGGATTCAAGGTGGTCGCACACAGGTGGCACCGGCACAACGTATGGCAGACTTTGTCAACAACCGCCTCTCTGCCGATCTTCCCAAATCGAGTTACAACGCGGGCTTGTTGGCATCGCCCCTCCATTTCTGGATGCCAAAATTCATCACCTCGCGTCTGCAAGAGGGTTTCAAGGCGTTTGGACGTCGCAGTCGTGGTTTTCTCACCGACGAAGCCGTCCTCATTGCCACCGAATCGCGCACCTCAGCCCCTGTGCGCATCCTCCGCACTCCCGACACACTCCAGCACATCCGTCTTGCCGGACTTTTCCCCTGTGGCGAAGGCGCAGGTTATGCCGGTGGCATCGTCTCTGCCGCTATAGATGGCGAACGCTGCGCAGAGGCATTAGCTTCTGTTTTAGGTATTAGAGGTTAGACGTTAGACGTTAGACGTTAGAAGGCTGGCGCGGTTGGACCCTTCTCCGCAGGGCGCTAATGTCTAACGTCTAATGTCTAACGTCTAAAATCTCCTCGCGCGCGCGTGCGCGCCCGCAAAACAATACTTTTTGCTTTCACAACCTTCACAGAATTCGTTGTAAAGTTTTGGAAAATAGGAGTTTATTGGGGTATTAGGAACGGGGTTCACGAGAAAGTGGGATGAAGGAGCAAAAAAGCAGTGGTGAAGGAGCAAAAATAGTGGTGTTTGCACTTCTTTAGGGAGGTGAAAAAACAGTCCTGTGACGTAGCAGAATGCCCCATCTTCTAATTTTGTGGCGATAGAAAAAACGAAGAGAGTAGTATGGGGTTTCGCATTTTTTTGAGGAGAAATCATAGATGGTTTTCTAGATTTCCCTCTTTTTTAGTGATCATCCGAGCTTTTCCAGAAAAGCTCCCACGTTTGTGTAAAAAACTCCCACGTTTTTCGGAAAATCTCCGACATTTCTTTCAAAACTTCCCACGTTTTTCCCGAAAACTCCCACGTTTTTCGGAAAATCTCCGACATTTCTTTCAAAACTTCCCACGTTTTTCCCGAAAACTCCCACGTTTTTCGGAAAATCTCCGACATTTCTTTCAAAACTTCCCACGTTTTTCCGGAAAACTCCCTTCTTTTTCTAAATCTTCCCCCTATCCTTCTACGAAAAAGAGCAAGTTTGGAGAGAAATACTCCCAAGATAGAAGAACGCCGTTCCTATTACCCCTCTATTTTCTTGGACCACTGTGTTTTACGCGTCAATCTGTGAAGGTTGTGAAAGCAAAAAGTGCAAAATTCTTGTATGTACGCGCGCGTGAGCGCGTGCGAGATTTTATAAGAATGCCCTCTCTTATAAGAATGTCCTCTCTCCCCACTCTTTTTGGCTGTGCTTCTAGAGAAACAGAGCGTGGTATTACCATTTCAGTTTTGTAATCTCGAGAAAGGAACAATCGTCACGAGTCGGCATGTAGTACACTCGCGCGTGACTGATGCCTACTTCTTTTGGTGTTATATTTGTATTAAAATCATTGTTCAAGTTTTGTTGTAAATTAATTTAGTAGTTTGGAGGTTGAAAGTCTCTAAAAACTTGTCATCTCTACTTGTGAAAATGAGGGGTTTATGGTCCAGAGAGTAAAAATAAGACCTTTTGAGTAGAAATTTCCTGCGAAAAATTTGCTAGTTTCATAAAAGTATGTACCTTTGCAGCAAGAAACTATCTAACATGCGCTAAACTACTCGAGTTTTCTAGCTTCGGGTAGGTGAATTACGCAAAAAAGCCTCAATAAGCATCGGAAAAATAGATATGAAGAAAGCTTTTACCCTGCTATTCTTTACTGCACTCGCCGCAACCGCTGTGCACGCGCAGCGCGTCGTGCTCAAGCATAATGTTTTGCTCGACGTGGTGCATTCACCTAATCTCAGTCTCGAGTTGGGGCTTACTCCTAAGCAAACACTCGACATTCAAGTCGGATTTAATCCCTTCACCTATAATTCAGCCGATAATTCGAAGTTTCGTCACATCACCGTGCAACCCGAATGGCGCTACTGGACGTGCGAACGCTTTAACGGTTGGTTTTTCGGGATTCATGCTCATGCCGGTCGTTTTAATGCTGGTAATGTGACGCTTCCTCTCAATCTCTTCCATACGGTGCAAAACGCACGTTACGAAGGTTGGTTTGCTGGGGCTGGTGTCGGAGCGGGATATCAACTTCCCCTCAGTCGTCGCTGGAGTGTTGAAGCCGAACTCGGTTTGGGTTACGCCTATGTAGACTACGACAAATTCGCTTGTGGCAAGTGTGGCACGCTCCAACAGGATGGTAACTCCCACTATTTCGGCGTTACTCGTGCTGGACTCTCGTTGGTTTGCGTACTGAAGTAAAATAGTCTCCCACTAACGACTTATGTCTGACGACTAGATAGGTCAAACGACTAGAATCTAATGACTGGTGACTAGATGCGTCTAACGTCTAGAGCCTAAAGTCTAAAGTCTATACACGTCTATTATTATAAAATGACAAAGCTATCTCTCATCGCATTGCTCTCAGTGGCTACGGCACTCCCAGCTGCTGCTCAGCGTTATAATGGGCAAGTGAGTTTTACTCCAGCTCAAGTGAAAGCAGCTGCCGATAGTGTGCGTCTCAACCTTGGCGTTGTCCTCGATGGCGTTCGTCTGGGTAGTCGCACTTTGGTCACCCTCACCCCTCGTCTTGTTTCGCAAGATGGCACACAGACTTATACCTTCTCTCCGGTGAGTTTCGGTGGTCGCAATCGCGATATCATGTGGAAGCGTCACAATTTCCCAGGCGCACCCCGTCCCGTGGTGCTTCGCTCTGGTGAACAGCGCACTCTCCCCCTCACCCTTACCGCTCCCAATGTAGCGTGGGTGAAAAAAGCCCGTTTAGTGGTGGACGAACAAGTGCAAGGCTGTGCAGGATGTGAAGAAGGTGCGATGCGCTACAATCTTCTCGAACGCCTCGTGAAAGAAGAGTATCGTCCACAGTTCACCACAGCTTATGTGATGCCTACTCCCGAGCCTGTCAAGATGCGCTCCGATCGCTTTGTCGCTCGCTTCAACTTTAAGGTTAATCGCTACGAACTCCTCCCCAATCTCGGTAACAACCGCGTGGAGTTCGCTCGCGTAGATAGCGTGGCACAAGTCATTCTTCGCAATAGCGACGTGCAAGTGAAGAATGTCACCATTGATGGTTATGCTTCTCCCGAAGGAACGGATGCTGGCAACCTTAAACTCTCGCAAAATCGTGCACAAGCATTTGTGGACTATCTCCGTCGCACCTACGGTTTGTCCACTCGCATCTTTGCCGTGCGTGGCCATGGTTCCGACTGGGCTGGACTTCGTCAACGTGTAGAGCAAGATCCACAGGTGCCCAATCTCAATGGCGTCCTCGAGGTGCTCAACCAAGACGGCAACAATGAGGCTCGCAAGGCAGCGCTCCGCAAACTCGATGGCGGTGCTCCCTACGCTTACCTCCTCGATACGCACTATCCTCCACTCCGTCGCACGGAATATCAATTCACCTATGCGGTGCGTGCGTTTAACCTCCAAGAAGCTATTGAGCGCATCCACACCAATCCAGCTCTCTTGAGCTTGAATGAGATGTATCTCGTGGCAGAGTCTTTCCCCGCAGGGTCTGTGGAACGCAGAAACGCTTTGGAGACTGCGCAACGTCTCTTCCCCAATGCACCTGAAAGCCGCTTCAACACCCTTGCCAATCGCTTGGTGTCTGCTCAAACCGAAGCTGACGAAGCCTTCCTCAGTGGTTATGCAGATGGAGCTGAAAAATGGAATAACCTCGGTGTCTACTACGGTCTGAAGAAAGACTACGCTCGTGCTAAGGAATGCTTCCAACGCGCAGGTCAACTCCCTGCTGCTGTGAAGAACCTTGCCGAACTTGCCAAGGTAGACGCAGAGTAACCCTCCCTCATAGATAATAAAGAAGAAAAAACTCACTTCCCTCCTTTTGAATGCGCCTGGTGCGTGTTCAAATGGAAAGGTGAAAAGAACTGATTAATCAATTTAATAAACTATCTGTATGAAAAAGCAATTTTTCGTAGCAGCGATGGCCCTCGTACTCGGTGCGGGCTTCACTGCTTGTTCAAGCGACGACTTGAACGTTAAGCCCGGTACAGAGGTGAACCAAAAGGCTACGACTTACATGTCTGTGTCTTTCGTGTTGCCTACTGCAAACAGCACTCGTGCTGCAGCCGACGGTCAAGATGACGCTGATCCTAAGTTCAACAACGTTGGTAAGTGGGCTGGTAAGGACGATATCCAGAAGGTAAACGTTTACGTTTTTGATAACGCTGGTAACCTCGAAGCTCATCCTACTTACACTACTGCTCAGCTTTCTTTCGCTCAAGTGAGCACTGGTTTAGCTGAAGCTAAGGTTTCTGCAAACACTGCTTTCAAGGTTAAGCCTGGTACTAAGACTGTTTACGTTGTGGTTAACCCCACTACTGCTGCTGAGAACCTCCTCAACATCGCAGCAAACAACACGCTTGCTGCTTTCGAGACTGCTTACAAGTCTGAAAACTTGGCATTTGCTAAGCCTTCTTTCCGTACTACTGAGTACACTACTGGTGACGAAACCAATGCAGGTGAACTTGCAAAAGTTGACAATGACAAGGATATCATCTTGATGACTGGTCCTGCGGCTACTCCTACCATCGATGACAACGTTTCTGCTGCTGAAGCTGTTTCTGGTGCTAAGAACCGTGCCGATCTCACTGTACAACGTGCAGTTGCTCGTGTGCTCGTTACCACTACTGCTACTTCTTTCGACATTAAGGGTATGAACCCCACCTCTATGACTGAAGAAGCAGGTGCAATTAAGGTTTCTGATTTGACTTATGTAGTAGGTCAAGGCGAAAACAAGTTCTACTTCCTCCAAAAGGACAATGGCGGTAATGATGGTGCAGCTTTCACTACTCCTGCATTTGCTCAGGTACCTTCAAACGATGACTACTGGTCTAATAACTTCCAAACTAGTTACAACACTGTAGGTAAGCACTATGACTACTCTGGTCTTTGGAAGAATACTGCTACTGGTAATATTAAGGGTGTTAGCGTTCCTACTCGTACTGCATTTAATAATAGTGCTACAACTGAGCTTAGTAACGTAACTACTGACCTCAATGCAGGTCTCAAGGGTGAATTCATTCTTCCTACTCTCCACAAGTACAACACTGACCGTGCACAAAGCAACTATCGCAAGGGTAACACTGCTTACATCCTTGTTCGTGGTTACTTGACTCCTAAGTATTATGTAGCTGCTGACGGTACTGTTACTGAAAATGCAACGACTCCTCTTGCTGCTAATGCAGACGTTTACCTCGGTGCAAACGGTGTATTCTACGCTGACAAGGCTTGCGTTCAAGATCCTACTAAGAAGGGTGTAGCTGGTCAAACTGCTCAGTTGTACAAGGGCCGTAAGGTTATGTACTTCGTATGGATTAACCCAGACGTAGTTGATGGTAAGGCTGTTAACTCTCCTGTTATCCGCAACAACATCTACCACGTACAAATCAAGGGTATCTCTAAGATTGGTGCTAACTGGAACCCACTCGTTCCTGTTGATAATCCTAACGATCCTAATATCACTAATCCTAACGATCCTTCAAACCCCATCAACAACAACCCCAACAACCCTGACCCACGTCCAAAGAATGACCTCGAACCTAAGGATCCTCCTGTAGATCCTAAGGATCCCCTCACTTCTAAGGAAACTTGGATGTCTGTAAACGTTAACATCCTCCCATGGGCTGTTCACTCTTACGAAGTTGAACTCTCTATCTAATCGATAGTTCGCATATCTAGCTCAGGCTAGACAAGCAATACCACTCCAAGCGAGGGGAGGGAACTCCCCTCCCCTCGCTTACTTTTTTTATCCTTTGCGCAGCTTTCCTATTGACTTTGTTATGCTGCCCTCAACAAAGGTTTCCCAACGCGCAAGCGACGCGCGACACTTAATCTGTATATCGAACTTTTTCACATGAACCTTCTCGCTAAATTCGGCGCGGCATGCGTCACTATCCTAGGCGTTTTCGCTAACTACTCCTGCGACTCCATCTTCCACGATGATCTCTCAGATTGTCCGCAAGGGGTTTATGTGCGCTTCTACCAACAAACGCCTTGCTACAACTACAAAAATACCAGTGTGGGTAAGGTGAATAACCTCCATGTTCTTGCCTTCGACAAACAAACGGGACTCCTCGCCAACTTTGTCGCTGCTGACCAAGAAATGATGCTCACCACCGAACACGAAACACTCCTCCCTCTCCAACAAGGGGACTATGAACTCGTGGCGTGGACGGGTAACGCTGCCGAACTTGCTTCGGCGAAGCTTCAAAAAGGAGTCACTCACAAAAGTGATGTCTTCTTCCAACTTCGACAACAACAAGACGGTTCTTACGTCTTTCCCAATACTCCCGAACCTCTCCGATATGGATTTGCTGGTACGGGACTCAACCGACTTCCCCTCGACTCTGCTGAATATGCCCATCGTGAGGCTACTTCGCAATATCCTCTCGACGAAGTCATCAATATCCCCGATCCTGCTAAGGAGGGTAGTGTGTTCCGCCACGCTGCCATCAACCTCCGCCCACAAACGCTCCGCGTGAATGTGCAACTCGTGGTGGACGGCAGTGTGAAGAGTGCCAAATATCCCACCGCTGCCAATAATTTCGATTTGCAACTACTCACCTCTGGTCGTGCCCTCGCACACGAAGCTGCCAAGAACGGTAGCGCTTTGGTGGACTGGACAGTGCCCCAAGCTAAATTGGCGCCTGCAACCGACGCGCGTTTGCTCCAACCTCTCCAAAAACAGGTGGTGGCAGATACGCTCAAACAAAGCTACAACCTTTTGGGTAACACTGCCAACAACCTCGCAGAAGGTCGTCTCGTGATCATGCACAAAGGAAAGAAGGTGGAACTCTCTGACGCGGTGAAACAACTCACCAGCGCTCTCGACCTTCCAGCCCTCATCCGCATAGCGCTAGAGAAACAAAATATCAATCTCAACTGCGGTGACGAAGTGACCATCAAACTCCACGTGAAGAATCAGTGCGTAGACTGCGACACTTACATGATTTTCGACGTAGAAATCGAGAAGTGGAGCGTGCACTCTTACGAAACTGAATTGGCAATCTAACCTCCAGTTACTCTTATTTTCATAACCCTGACTAGACAGGTCTCAATGGGTCAACCTCCTGCCGCGGTCGTTGACTTATGCTCGCGCAGGGCGTCGCGCCTCGACCGCTCAAACTGGAGATAGTCTCAACTGAAACTCAAAACTTATGACTTTTCGTTCTTTATTTCTTTTAGGTGCCATGGTGGTGGCTACCGGTGCAGCTGCACAAACTCAACCTCGCACAAAAGCTAAAGTGGGTGTCAACACCAAGAACCCCACGGAGAATCTCCACGTCAATGGTACTCTGCGTGTGCAAAAACTGCCCGCTAATGGTACCGCCAACGCCATCTCTACCAAAGCGGATGGCACGGGGTCTACCGATGTGGACCAACGTTTCAATGCACAGTATGTGGTGACCGCCGACAAGAATGGTGTCTTAGGCCGCGTTTCTAGCATAGAAACTAAGCTCTTCTATATGCCTGCTGTACACCTTCCGTTGACTGAAGAAGAACTTGCGCTCAACCCCTCAAATCCCTCTTATTTATCCCACTTTACCCCAGGATACTCGTCTACCTACGGATTTCAAATTGGGCTCCATGGTCTCTTTACTCACCAGTTCGATATAACCCCCAACTTCGATGCTACTCCTCAGATAGTGAAGAGCGATCCATCTGCAGCTTTATGGAATGCTAATTGGGGGTATGTTGCTGAGGATTTCGACTATTTCATCACCTATTATGATACTGAAGTATTCGAGAATGTGTCTGTAACAGCAGATGGATTACTCCGTTATAAGGTGAAAGCTGGTGCAGTCCCCACTGCCAAGACCTATATGAACATTGTCTTAAAGAAGAAAGACCAACCTTAAGACTTTAGGATTTCATCTCTCATCCCTATTATCTCATGAAATATCTCCATGCCACGCTCGCAGGAGCACTTTCTCTTTTGACGCTTTCCGCACTCACTGCGTGCGATGCGACGTTTCACGACGATCTGTCAGATTGTCGCCACACCTTGTGGGTGAATATGGCTAAGAACGATTGCAACCTCCAAGGCACTACTGCACCGCAATATGTGGCGCCTGCTGGAAAGGTGCGCATCTTGGCTTTCGACAAGAATGGTCTCTTGGCTGCTGACACCACTTGGACACAAAACGACGCGCGCCCTGTGGAGCGTGTGGGTTTGCACACCCTACAAGCTGGCACTTACACTATCCTCGGATGGGCGGGTATTTCTGAGCAGTGGGAACAAAAGATGTTGCACCTTGGCAGAACACGCATTTCTGACGTGGTCTTGACACACAAGGCTACTTCAAATCCTAACAATCCGCAGTCGCCTGCCCTTTTGGCTGACCTCAGTGGCACCCACACTTGGCTCGGTAGCAACACTAGCTTTGTCAAGTTCCCTGATCCTACGGAAGTGGGTACCACAGAACAAGAAGTGACACTTAACATGCACGAGCAGACTTTCGAAGTTGACGTGCAAGTGGATGTGGATCCTGCCACCTACGATGGTAAGAATGACATCTCTGCCAATGATTTTGACATCATGGTAGAACTTCAGCAAAATGAGTATCACATGGATGGCACGCCAGCAGCTACATCTTCTAGCTTGTCAGGCTATATGTTGAAGGTGAACACTAGCCGAACCAAGGAGCAGCTCAAAGGAAAGTTCACTGTGCCTGCTCTCACGGCTCGCAATAGCAAGGTGAAACTTACACTCATCAACCGCACGAATGGTAAGGTGGTGGAACAAGGAGCCTTCGACCTCTTGGCGCTCTTGAAGCTCCAACAAAGCTTTGACCCCAGTTGCGCACGCAGTGCGAAGCTCAAATTCAAACTCAAAGACCACTGCTTCTGTGGGGAATTTACCTGCGATGAAGTGTGGGTGGATGGGTTGAAACTCGGTTCTTTCACCGTGGGTAAATAACGCTCAGCAACGTCTACAACAGACCTAAACAACAAAAAGCTCCGTAGCCTGGCTACGGAGCTTTTTTGTGCGTCTTGTGGCGTGAGCTTTTGTACGCTGCATCCAGTTCTTACTGTTGCCCTCTTCAGATTTCCTGCTCTTGACGGCTTAGTGTCCGGTGTATTGTGCGTTATGTTCTGATATTGTCTATTGTCTTGCTGATATTTTGTACGGCTTGTGTGCAATCGTATGTCGTATTGACCGAATATAGTGCTGTAATTCAGAGTTATTGTGTGACCTTGAGCGTCCCGCTGTGGAGGGCTATAAACAAACATCGCGCCTCACTTGCTTTGTGGCAGGTGAGGCGCGATGAATGATAATGAGAAATTCTGCGCTGTGCGCTTAGAACGTCACTGTCTGATCGGTGAAGAGGGGAGAGGAGATTGTGGCACTCACCGTGCGCCCAGTGGCATTGCGCTTGAAATGAAGCGTTTCTTTGCGGCGACGTCCGCGGGTGGAGTTGAGTACGATGTATTCGTAGTAAATCTTCTTGTCGCGGATCACAAGTTTCAAGTTTTGGTTGGTGTTGTCGTCCACGTACGGGGTGAGTCCATTGGCATCGATGGTCACTTTGTAGGGGAAGAGGGTTTCGGGAATGGAACCCGGAACATCGAAAGTGAGATCCACACGCTCGCCTTGTGCTTTCTGGTTGGTAGCTCCTGCACCGTTGATAAAGGTGGCGTTGAACTTGTAGGGCTGTTTGAACACTATCGTGATGGTGCGCTGGATGATGGAGCGATTGGTGGCAGCTTTGTTGTCGGCGATGACCACGAAGGTGTAGCTCGTGGAACTGGTGGTGGGGAAGGTGACGCCAGTTTTGGGAGTTACCTTCAGTTCTCCCGTGGTACGGTTGAAGGTGACCGACTGAATGAAGGGATCGTTGGTGAAAGCACCGTCCACCGCCTTGCGATTGTAGTAGACATTGACCTTGTTGAGCTCGTTGGTGTTGCTGCCTATCGCTTTGTAGGCTATCTTTGCGGTGTAAGGCTGTGGTTGCGTGATGATGACTTCTGAGTTGGAGACATCGAGCATGTATTTTCCATCACTGATTTCGGAGAACTCTTTCAATTCGACGGAGGCAAAGAGGTTGTTGCCGGCAGGGGCTTCGATGGCTTTCTCGGGAGTGGGATAACCGGTGGTTGCCACACTGTTGACGGTCACCTTGTAGAGGTGATTGCGCACCACGTCATAGGGTTCACTTCCCAAATAGTTGTTGGCAGCATCGAAGAAGTCTTGTTTGAGGTCGACTTTGTAGTAGCCTGGAGTCTCGTAGGTGCCGTTGGGTCTGCGCTTGGCACCATATAGGATGATGGCGATTTGTTTGTCTCTATCGGCTTCTGAGTTACGATATTCGTAGAGGGCAATATCGTTCTTATTGGATTTCCAACTATCGTTGGTCGTCCCTTGGGCACCGAGGTAGTTGTGGAGGGTGACACCACTGAGGAGTGTGGGACGCGTGGGGCTGCTGGGGAAGCTGTAGAGCACATCGCGGTATTGTGCATCGGGGTCGCTGCCGTCGAGCGTCTCTTTTGAGATGTAAGGAGCGAGGGTGCCGCGGTCGGGAGCGTTGTGGACACAGAATCCTTTGAGATCAAACCCTGCGCTGGCAGCGATGGCAACTTGCACCACGGCTTGATTGCGGAGCAGGCGAAAGACGCGATTGTTGAAGCTGCTGGTGTTGAGCTGGGCGAAGCTGAAGGAGCGCCAGTAGACAAAGCGGCTGAGGTTGGTGTCGGAGAGGCGATTGATGAGTTGCCCCTCGTCGGTGTCTTTGAATTGATAATCTTGTGGCCAGTTGGCAGGGAAGTTGTAATTGGCAATGAAGTGGATGATGCGTTGACGAGTGCTCGATAGGAGTTTGGCGGAAAAGTTTACCGCTTTGTTGTCTTGCGCGCTTCCTTGCGCCGGAAGTTGGTTTTCCCCTCCTGCAATGTTGCGCTCTTGACGGGTGAGGTTGGCAGGTGCTGAGTAGAGAAAACGGTGGTTTTCGTCAAAGACCAAGAGCGTGAGGTTTTGGATGTTGGACACCTCAGCACGTGTTGGCACTTGCATCTCCGGCAGATCGAGTTGTCCCGTGATGGTGATGCTGTCGCCTTCGTGGAAGGTAGGCTCAGCTTCCACTCGGTGCTCGTTGTCGCTGAGGGAATCTTCGAGCTCCGAATGGCAGGCTGTAGTGATTCCTCCCCACACTAGGGTGAGGAGAACGAAGAGGAATCCTTTATAATTGAAGTGCATAATGGGCTAATATTTATATGAGTCAAAAACAGGACACATAAATGTAGAGCCTGGGTTATTGATGATAGTTCCTGCCTTAGGGTTGTTGTTGGCACCATTTCGAGTAGCAACAGCTACTCCTGATTGGGCAGCCCATGCAGTATAGTATTGTAATAAGGATTTTACTGCACTATTGGGGTCACTTTGGATTTTGGCAATCAACTGTAACTCTGCTGTCGTGGGTAGTCTCCAATAGCCATTGTGTTTGAAGTTAAGAGGGTATCCACTTATTCCAGTAACAGGGTAATAACGTTGACGTCCACCACCAGGCCATACAGAACCATACTTGGCAAAGGTCAGGTCGTCCATACCTACGATAATGTGGTTGCGCGAGGGACCATAATCATCTTCAAAATATTGTCTTGCGCGTTGTTCTGCCGATTTGAAAGGATAAACGCGATAAGGGGCGAAGTTGTCTGCTCTGAAGATGCGCTGACCGTTCTCGTCGACGGGAGAATGTAGTACCAAATTACGTTGTTCTGGGCTTCTAGCCTTATCGGGATAGTTGTTGGGATAGTAGACCCAAAATTGAAAGTGGTTGCGCTGATTGGACAAATTGACGAGTTCTACCGTCTCTGGTCGAGTTCTTCTACTACCTTTGGCTTCGAGCGCTTCTATTCTTCTGATTTTATTGTGCTCTTGCTGGGTGATAGTCATGATTTCCGCGTCGGAGTATTCGCCAGATTGAGGTCTTGCAGGCACATCACCCCATTGAGAAGAAATGATGAACTCGGGCGAAATTAGTTGGTTGCTTTCAGCATCTTTGGCTGTGCTTCCATCAGCTACCGTGGCATCCCCATAGAGCATTCCAGGTTGTGGGGCAATCGTGTGGACTGTATAGAGTAGACTGTTGGTCTGAACACGGCCATTGATGGTAGCTCCGAAGAGAGAGTACCAATAGTTGATCATTCCTTTGGATTGCTTAGCCGTCACATAGATGGGAGGATATTGTGTGACGGTGACGGGCACCTCGGGCAAAACGTTTGAATTGAGCTGCTTTGCTTTGAAACGGATGGTGAGGGGCACGTAGTTGACGGGCACCGGACTTTGGACTTTGATATAGGTGCGTCCCCCATGAGTGGTGGTGGAGATTTTGATTTTCGATTTGTCGGCGTTTATCGTTTGAGATTCTCCATATTGATTGTAGGTCGTATATTGCGCCTCAATAGTGTTGAGCAAAGTTTCGTCGAGAGGTAGGTCGGAGATGTATTGGATTTCCAATTCGTCAGTAGCCAACATTTCTGGATTCGTCTGCTTCACCACAAGATAGTGAGCATCTGCGATGCTACCATCTACCGCCTCTGGCACCCAGTTCTCCACTGCGATGGAGGCATTGACCTGCGTGGGACGAGCTATTTCGGGGCTTCCCAACACCTGGATGGTGGACTGGATGTCGTAGACCGTGTTGCGCTCGATGCGATTCCACTCCTCACCTGTCACCGTCGCGCCCTTGGGAGGAAGCACGTTTTTGAGCGGAATCTGGTAGTAGCTGTCTTGTTCTTGGTTTTGGTTGTTGCGCACACGGAGTTTGATGTACAAAGAGGTCTCTTGTAGCACATCTTTCGCCCATGAGTTGGCGTAGGTGTAGAAAGGGATGGGGCGCGCAAAGAATTGTTTGCCGTCGAAGGTGCGCTTCTCCATGTTTTGGAAGGTGGTGAGTCCATTGTTGATGAACGCACGCTCACTGTCCAAAACTTCGTCGGCAAGGACGCGAGTGTTGGACACACCATTAGAAAGGGCGATTTGGGGATTGCCCACTACGGTGTAGGTGGCGCCTTTTTCGTCCGTGACGGTGGTGGGAGGCGTGAGACGGACACGGAGTTTCGCGGCAGCGCGGTGGAGGTTGACCACACTGTTCACCTTGACTTCGCTTTGCGTGTTCCAATTAAAGACTTGTGCATTGGAAGCACCATCCATCAAGAAGTCTGCTTGCTTCTCATTGGGATTGTTTTGTGCTCCCAAAGCATTGCTAGTGGCAATCAAACTTTGGAGCTGTGGGAAAGTTTTGCCTTGCAAGTCGGTGGCAGCTCCGCGATAGTTGGCGATGATAATGAGTCTGAGGGTCTTGCCGTGGTAGGCGTTGTGCGTAGCCCCCTTTTCGAGGTAGATGCGCGCTTGACCTTGCACTGCGTCGATGGTGGCAGTGCCCAGGGTGTTGATGACTCCTTGTGGATAGAGCATCAAGTCGCCTTTGAGGGTGCTGTGCAAACCTAGTTGGTTGTTGCCTTCATAGACCAGTGCATACATATTGTTGATTTTGGTTTCGTTGAGACCATTGGCAACATAGAGGTTCGCATTCTCAGTGGTGGCGCGTGTGAGTCGAGGCACGGCAACTGGTGTGTTCGTGGCAACGTGGTTGTCGTTAAGTGTAGTGACCACCGAAGCACGCGTGGCAGTGGCGGGAGGAAGCGTGGCAAAGTCTGAAGCCTCGAGAGCGGAGAGTTCTCGTGTGGAGAATCCGAACGCAATCACTTCGCTGTGGGCAGTGTCGATTTTCACCACTTGTGGGGTGTCGGAGAGTTCAATGTCGGTTGAGCAACTTCCACAGAAGAATAGGCTCATGCCGCAGCCCACCGTGAGGAAGGCTGTCCAGAACGAGCGCAGGGGAGTGTGGAAAAAGCCCTTGTGCGACTGATGTTGAGTCGCGAGGGCAAGAATATGATGGAAGTTCATACGACTTGATTAGATAGTTTGACGAATCATGAAGCGTTTTGTAGGACCGGGGCTCTGATTGGTGTCGCGGAATCTCTTGACGATTTGCACCTCTTTTCCATCTACCGTGAGATAGAGTTCGGTGGAGCGCACATAGCCTGACCAAGGTTTCTTCGCTACAACGGTGATGGAGATGTTGTCGTTGCTTGCCATGCCCGAAGTTGCTGCTTCGTTGGCAAATTCAAAGTCCAAATAATTGGTGAGATTGAAGCGCCAAAGTGCACCTTGTGGAGCAGTCACCTTGAAATTCATCGTGATGCGGTCGGTTTCGGTGGGGTCGAGGTTGAGCCAGTTGGGACTGCTAGCATCTTGTGTCACCCCTTGTTGCCCGTTGGCGGGATTATCCGGAATCACCACTTGCGGCGCTGCATAGTCCTTTTGAGAACTCTCCTTGTTCCAAGGGAGAATCGTCCAGTTGTAGTGGATGATTTCTTCGTCCCATCCCTTGAGTTCTACATCGGCAGCGTAGTGAGCATTGCGCGCCACACTCTGCGGATTGAGATTGTTTTTGATGAAATCTGAGAATCCGGCTGCAGTGATGGTACTCTTGTCGCCATTGTCGAGATACATGCTCTTGGTGCGCTCGATGCCGTGCTTGGCAAAAGTGAAATCAAATCGGAGTCCATTGCCACCGCCTGCCCAGCGGACGTATTCGGGCACATAGAAGGTGCGGGTGAGCTTCTGATTGCCGGTGATGGAGAGCCCTGTGTTGATGTCGGTTTCGCCATTGGCTACGTTCATGGTCCAACTTCCTGTGATAAAGAGCGGATAGTGTTTGGAGATGTTCGCGATTTTGATGGACTTGAGTTCGAGAGGAGCCGCTGCGTCAGTGGGCTGGTTTCCAGGAGATTTCAGAGCGCGCTGCAGGTTGAGCGTAACCTTGGCAAGCGTTCTGATGAGTTTTACATCGAGTTTTAGCGAATTTCCCTTCTTGTTGTCAGCCGTGATGGTGTTGGATAGTTGAGCAGTCATAGGGATGCCTGCATTGCGGTCGATATGTTCGAGGAGAGGAATGGCGGCAGGCACCTGCGTTAGAGCCGTCTTTTGGTAGAGACCATCACGAAAAGTCACTTCGTTGAGGGCAGTGGTCATAGCTGCCGTTTCGTTCGCCACGAAGAAGAAGTCATAAGTTCCTGTGGGAAGCTGAATTTCTTTTTTGTAATTGATGAGATCTGCCAAGGGGTGAACCTCATTGTGCAACACTTCTCCGGTACTTTGCACACAGGCAATGAAGCGTATGGTGTTGACGCGGTCCTCGAAGTCGGCATTATCCTGATTGATTGACTCACTCGTTTGAGCACGTGTGTCGAACGACACAAAGCCCAGAGTGGAGTGTTGTAGCTTGGGGGACTCATCTTCGTAATCACGGTTGCAGCTCATCGCAGTAAAGACGACGAGCAACAAAGGGAAGAAGAAACGATATATATGTTTAATCATCATGCGGAATAGTGTGAGATGAACACAGAGGAGGCTGCAATAAGTTGTGAGCGTTATTCGAGCACAAATTTCGGTTGTGTCACAACGTGCCAAGGCATCACGGTGATGTTGGCAGAAACGTAGGTGTCCACCTTGTCGTTTGATTCATCTGTGGGAGCCACTGGTGTGGGATGTCCTGCGGAAGTGACTTTGGTAATATTAATTTTATAGAGGTGGTTGCGCACCACACCGTAGCGTCCGTAGGCTTCGAGCTTCGGTTGTTGAGCATCACTGAAGTGGCGGATAGGGAGGAGGTAGAAGTTTTTGCCATTTTGATAAAACTTCAAGTTGAACGCCTCAAAAGATGCTGTGCTGTTGTTGATATTAGGGTATCTGGCGTTGATGTGCTCAGCATCAGCTTTGAAGCCCTTAGGCATCTGCAAGGCGTTGTCATCCGCTGCTGATGCAGCTGCCGCTAATTTGGTTTTCAGTTGTGCCAGCGTCATGTAGGCTCCTTTGTAGTTAGCCCAAGTGCGGTCTGTGGCATTTGCTAGTTCGGGTAGTTGTTTGGGCACATAGCGCAGGCAAATCACCGCGTGCGTGGTTTGGTTTCCTCGTTGTGCATTCGCATCCATGGTGTTTTCTGTGACGTAAATGCCGCGGTCGTCTGCCCATCCACCTTGAGAGATAGGGTTGCGGTGAGGAGCTGCGGTGGTGAGTTGTTGCAAATCAGCACCAGAGAGTGCACTCATGTTGGGGTCGATAGCATAGCGCATGGCTTGTGCAGTCGTTTCCGTTTCAGGAGTGGTGGGAGCGTCTGTGGTGGCAGTGCCGTTGCTGCTGAGGGCTGGTGCAGGACGGCGCATCCAAAACATCCGCGTGTTGAGTACATCGAGGCTGTAGTCCACCATTTGAGCTTTGCCTCCTGCGGCATTGGGTGCGGTGATGTTGCTCCCAGCTTGAGGATTCACGAAGACTTTTGCCACTGAGCGTTCCAATTCTATCTTCACTGTGGCAGCGGCTCTTTCAGCTTCAGTCGCTGTCATGCGGAAGTTTTGGTCAGTGGTGAGCACCATCTTGGTGGCGGTCATGACGACACCGTCCGTCGTCACCAAATCGTTGACCGTCACTTGTGCCACGGCATCGAGCTTCGTCTTGGAATCTCCGATGTTGGTGACCTGTTTCAGTCGTGCCGTGGGGTTGGCTATAACCAGCACTTTGTACTGTTGTTTTTCTATCTTCTTCGCACGAAGGGTGATGGGCGACTGGCTGAGCGAACCGCCTACAGCATCAGCATCGCGAGCATCGAACACATGCGTCACCACATCGCTAGAGTTGTAGAAGATCACTCTCAAAGAGGTGATTTTGCGCTCTGCAGCAACTCCTGCGTAAGTGTCGCCATCGTTGGCAGCACCTACCGAACCGGCAGCGTTTCCAGCGCGTGTTGCCTCGTTGGTAGCACGCGTTGCATCGGAAGTAAAGGGAAGTTGAAGTGTAATAGACACGTAGGCTTCGTCTACGGGGGCGACAGTAGGCACAGTCACCACTTCATTGGTGGTGGAGTCGCAAGCGAAGATTGTCAGCAAAAAGCAGATGATGAAGCTAAGGTGGCAAAGAATATTGGTGGTACGTTGCATGAGCTATATTGAAAAGTATTGAGCAGCTCCCGAAAAGAGACGAATAGGGCGGACAGTTGTTGTGATGATGCCTCCTTTGCTTAAAGCTATTTCTAAGAGAATGGCGGCAATCGTGTAGGGTACAACACTGTCGATCATTCTTTTTGGTCTAAAAGTGCCCCTTACCTATAGGCAGTGTTAGGACACACTATGTCCTTATCTGTCTAAAGTTCAGGATAACACGGCATTTAGACCTCCCATTAAGGAAGTGCTGCAAGAAGATAGTCTTTAATGAATCCTTGTTCTCGGTCAAAGGTTGTAGCTTTGGTTCTGGGACGAGGCAAGGAGGGGCAGCGCGTCTGTTCCGCAGACTGTTTTTCAAGAGGATAGCGGGCTTTGCTAGCCTTCTTTCGGTCAAGTACTTTGACCTTTCCAGTAGGAGAGACGATCGATGCGACGATAAAAGTAGCGCACGTGCGTTGCAAAAATAGATATTTCTTAGAAAATCAACGGTTTTCTACTTATAAACTTGGAAAATTTCGTATCGAGAAACTTAAGAATGTAACTTAGAGATAGCAGAACGTTCTTTTTTTCTCCAGCCTTTCGTGCAAAAGTTTCCGTGATTTTGTAGAACTGAGAGGCTTATGTTTTCTTTTGGGACTCATTTTGGGTATTTGGGTTTTCTTGTTGTTTATTCGTAAGTAGTTGGAGGTGGTTTCGGAGTGTTCGAAGAATCTGGGTGGGAGAAACGGCTTATTTTAATTGCTTTGTAGTGAAGTCTTTCTTAGGTTTTGCTTAATAAATGTATCTTTACTCCTGGTGAAGGACTTTGTCTTTAGGCTATGAATTTTGGCGTTGTTTGTGTTTTAGTTGTTTGTTTGTGAGTGTGTTAGATTGTTTTCTGACTTTGTTTTATACTTTAGATATGGTGGGCGTACCGCTTGTGGTGAATCGAGGTGATGAAATCCGAGGATGGTGAGAAGATGCTTGTTTGATTTTGGAAGGAATACATCCGTATTGCTGCAGTGGCTTGAAATTTGTGGACGAAGAAGAGGAAAGTGGTGCTCTGTATTTGTCTTTTTTGCGCTTGTTTTGTGTCGTAGTTTTTGATGTGGTGGAGAAAGTTTCTCTTTGTTTGTCGAAAAATAAGACTTCGGAATGTCGTCTTTGTAAGGTGTAAATATTGTGTTTAAATCGTGTATTTATTTGTGATATCTTGCGAATTTTGGGAGATGCCAGGTGGGTTTTACAACTTAAATAAAGAAGGTGATACATTTAGTTTTCGTTTTTCTCATGAATACTGCATAAGTTATCGGATATATTGTACAGCGCTACGCGATGGAGGAGGGACAATGGAGAGAGGCAATACTAATATATTGTTGTGAGAGTTGAGAAGGGGGCGATATGATTGTTGTGCTTCGATGTTGGAAAAGTCATTCCCCTGCGAAGATTGGGATGCGTGGTCAGCGTCGTATGTGGAGAGCAAAAGGAGGAAAAAGCGAAAAAGTAGCAGATTTTCTGCATACTAGGGTGGTAAATCCAAAAATAGTTCGTATCTTTGCAGCCGATTATAGAGTCCGATGGGGCAGATGAAGCGAGCAAAAGTGCTCCGCCTCCCGGAAAAATCCGTTTAAATACATCATTCAACCACAATGTACGCAATCGTAGAGATTAACGGTCATCAGTTCAAGGTGGAAGCAGGCAAGAAGCTCTTCGTAGACCACCTCGCAGGCGCAGAAAGCGGCGCAACTGTTGAATTCGACAAGGTTCTTCTTCTCGACAACGAAGGCCAAGTCACTGTAGGCGTCCCCACCGTAGCAGGCGCAAAAGTAGTAGCTGAAGTAGTTTCTCCCCTCGTAAAGGGTGACAAGGTGCTCATCTTCCACAAGAAGCGTCGCAAGGGCTATCGTAAGCTCAACGGCTTCCGCCATCAATTCACTGAACTTTCCATCAAGGAAGTAAAAGCTTAAACCCCTAAACATATCAGACAATGGCACACAAAAAAGGTGTAGGTAGTTCTAAGAACGGCCGTGAATCGGCATCACAACGTCTTGGTGTTAAAATCTGGGGCGGACAATCTTGCATCGCTGGCAACATCATAGTTCGCCAACGCGGTACTGTTCACTATCCTGGCAAGAACGTAGGCATGGGCTCTGACCACACGCTCTTCGCTCTCGCTGATGGCGTAGTTACCTTCAAGCGTGGTCAACGCGACCGCAGCGTGGTTTCTGTAGAACCTAAGGCTGAAGCGTAATTGCGACCTTGGATTTTATCCAACGCACAAGGCTCTTTCCACTGTGGAAAGAGCCTTTTCTTTGTCCTTCGCCAGTAGGTTCTTTCTGCTTTGTTCGTTGTTTCAATGACTTTGACCATGTATACTTGGGTTTGTCTGGCGATTCCCCTGTCTTTGTCCCTTCTTTCTTCGTCCTTCGCCAATACTTGGGCAACCACGTTTGTTTACCTCGCAGATTTCTCGTAATTTTGCACCAGATAGGCTGCCATGCTTAGCGCGCGCCTGTCCAACGAATACTCAATCTCGCAGAGCCTCGTCGCAACTGTCGACGACGCTCCTTACCCTCTCACTAACGCATCAGTTTTGCACAACATCATTCTTGTCGACACTGCCCATCTCGATCACGTGGCATTCGACCTCATCGTTAATTTTGAGCGTATGCTCGGTCGTCAAATTTCGCAAGGCGACTTCCCCAAATGGCTCGATTGTGTGGCGCTCGACGGCGGACTCCGTCCTGGCGACCACGAAATCCGCGTTTATCTCATTCATCCCAAACAGCAGACCAGGTTGCAGCACTTCTTGCCCTGCGATTTTGCAGAAGAACTTAACGGAAAAGCCTTCCGCGATGAATTGGGAGAGTTTGCGCTCAATGCCTATGGAGTAGAAGAAATTGTGTCGCAAGAAGACTATTTCGTGCAGGTGTTTGAAGAAGTGCTGCGCGATGCAGCCTGCGAGCGCGTCATGGTGGTGGCAGATCTAGATGGCATGACCGATGAGAGTGCACATTTTGCTCAGCGCATCAAAGCCCTCTGTGCCAACCCTCCTAAGGACGACAAGGGAGCTGAGCTTCCTCGTAAAGATATCACCCTCTTCACCATGCAACCCATCATGGGGCGTGGTTTCCAACAAGAGCTTCTCGGCTATAGCTTGATGGCAGCCCTGGGCATCAACGGAAACGAAGTGCAATAAAATAGCGATTTCTCGTCAAAGACAGAGATCATCTCACTAGAAATCACTAACTTTGCAAATAAGCTGCAAGCACATTCCATATAAGCGAGCAGCTCACAGACAATATATTTACAGATAACAATTCACAACTCACGCATAACTCAACAAGAAATGGGTAAAGTTCTCATCATTGGCGCTGGTGGTGTTGCCACCGTAGCCGCTGTGAAAGTGGCCAAAAACTCCGACGTTTTTGACGAAATCATGATTGCATCTCGCACCGTCTCCAAGTGCGAAGCCATCGCCAAACGCATTGCCGACATGGGCTTGCGCAACGACATCAAAACTGCTCAGGTAGATGCCGACAATGTGCCCGAGTTGGTGGCGCTCTTCAAGGAGTTTCAGCCCGACTTGGTGATGAATCTTGCATTGCCTTACCAAGACCTCACCATCATGGAGGCTTGTCTCGAAGCTGGATGTCATTATCTCGACACAGCCAACTACGAACCTAAGGACGAAGCTCACTTCGAGTATTCTTGGCAATGGGCTTATCGCGAGCGATTCGAGAAAGCAGGTCTTTGCGCCATCCTCGGTTGCGGTTTCGATCCTGGTGTCACTTCCATCTTCACCGCCTACGCTGCAAAGCACTACTTCGACGAAATCCACTATCTCGACATCGTGGACTGCAACGCTGGTGACCACGGCAAGGCTTTTGCCACCAACTTCAACCCCGAAATCAACATCCGCGAGATCACGCAAAAGGGACTTTACTGGGAAAATGGCAAATGGGTGGAAACAGAACCTCTCGAGATTCACCAACCTCTCACCTATCCCAACGTAGGTCCTCGTGAAAGTTACCTCCTTCATCACGAAGAAATCGAGAGCCTCGTTATCAACTTCCCCACCATCAAGCGTGCACGCTTCTGGATGACCTTCGGACAAGAGTACCTCACTCACCTCCGTGTGATCCAAAACATCGGCATGGACTCCATCGTTCCTATCAACTACGAGGGTCACATGATTCAGCCTCTCCAATTCCTCAAGGCTGTTCTCCCCAATCCTCAAGACTTGGGCGAAAACTACGAAGGCGAAACTTCTATCGGTTGCCGCATCCGTGGTATCAAGGATGGTAAGGAGCACACTTACTATGTCTACAACAACTGTTCTCACCAAGCAGCATACGACGAAACTGGTATGCAAGGTGTGAGCTACACCACAGGTGTTCCTGCCTGCATCGGTGCTCGCCTCTTCATGCAAGGGGTGTGGAACAAGCCCGGTGTCCACAATGTGGAAGAGTTTGATCCCGATCCCTTCATGGAAGAACTCAACAAGCAAGGTCTTCCTTGGCACGAAATCCACGACGGCGATTTGGAACTCTAATCCCGTCTTTCCACTTTCCCATCTTTCTCGTGATGTTAGGCTCGTGCCCATCCGGTGGAGCAAGACTCGGAAAGTGAAATACCCCAATATCCAGCGCAACGGTAGTTTTCTGCCGTTGCGCTGTTTTTGAAGATAAAAAGGGCTTAACCCCTGCTTTTTATCACTCGAGATGATAAAAAGGGGTATAAATAGTGGAAAATAGAAATATATGTATTATCTTTGTCAAATAATTAGCTTTTCTTGAGCAGATATGCAGTGTGCACCAACAAAGCGATGTTGGAAGTTACTGCGCTCTGAAAAAGTGATTAGCAATGAAACAATTTACTTTATCATGAAATATTCTCCCCTATTTCTAGGCCTGAGTTTGTTTTGCAGCATGCCTGCTTTGTGCACTCAAGCCAATGCTGCTCCTATGATGCAAGCTGTCACCCACAATGTGGTGAAACTTCCCGTGTCTACTGACCCCAGTCTAGAATTCATTCCATTGAGCAGCCTCGATTTGTCGAAGATGGAAAATGGTTGGAAAGCTCCCCAAGCCAACAAGAGTATCGAAGGAAATCCCATTCGTTTGGGAAAAACCACCTATGAAAGTGGAGTAGGGGTGCACGCTCCTTCGCGCATCGTGGTAAAACTCAATGGCGCAGTGACCACTTTCCGCGCAGTGGGTGGTATTGATGCTGAAGTAGAACATCCCAACAATCCTCGCGACAAAGCGGCCATTTTGGATTATCGTGTGTTGCTCCGTGGACAAGACGGTCAAGACCAAGTGATCAAAAGCGGTTCTATGGATCGCGACTCCGAACCTATTAAGCTCGACATCGATGTGCGCAATGCGAAATATCTGATTCTCGAGGTAAACAACGGCGGTGGTCAAGGCAACTGGGGCGACCACTTCGACTGGGCAAATGCCTATTTCATCTATCGCGAGCAAAATTCTACACGTCCTGAGACGGTTTCTCCTGATGTCTTAAAGTCTCCACTCGCTTGCGCTATGGATATCTTTGCACTTCCTGGTAACCGCGTGTTGCACAAGATTGTAACTACAGATCCCTCCCTCAATATATCTGTGACCGATCTCCCCGATGGTCTGACTTGGAATGCCAAGCGTCGCGCTGTAGAAGGTATTGCGCCTGAAGCTGATGGTGTTTATAAATACACGGTTGTGATGCAGGAAGGCAAAGGAGAGCCTTCCACTGCAAAGGCTTCCCTCACTGTTCAGAAGAACCTCCCCATGGCAAAGCCCATGATGGGATGGATTTCTTGGAACGTGGTGCAAGATAAGATTTCCACCGATGTAGTGAAGCAAGTGTCTGATGCCATGGTGAAACAAGGACTGAAAGATGCTGGCTACAACTACCTCATCATCGACGACCTCTGGCACGCTAAGAATCGCCATGTCGATGGCCGTCCTCAAGAAGATCCTGCCAAGTTCCCCGTAGGCATGAAGGCCACGGTGGACTATGCTCACAGCAAGGGACTGAAATTTGGTATTTATTCCGATGCTGCCGATCGCACTTGCGCTGGCGCCTTCGGTTCGTTTGGAAAAGAGCAAATAGATGCCAAGCAATATGCTGAGTGGGGCGTAGACTTGCTCAAATATGACTACTGCCATGCACCTGGTGATGCTGCCACCGCTCAAGTGCGCTACAAAGCTATGGGCGATGCACTCAAAGCTTCTGGCCGCGACATCCTATTGTATATGTGTGAATGGGGTGCGCGCGAACCTTGGAAATGGGGTTCTACCACTGGATCACCCGTTTGGCGCGCCACCTACGACACTCGCGATGGATGGAACGGAGTGCAAGGTGGCATCGGCATCATCCAAAGTATTGCCGCGATGAAAGACCTCTGGCCCTATTCTGGCGTGAACCGCTTCAACGATGCCGACATGATGTGTGTGGGTATCCATGGCACGGGTAAATCGAGCAACGACCTCGTAGCAGGAAAGCCTGGCATGACACAAGATGAATATCGCACGCAGTTTGCCCTCTGGTGCATGTGGTCTTCTCCCTTGCTCCTCTCCTTCGATCTCACCAAGCCCATCACTGCAGATGACAAGAAGCTCATGACCAATGCCGATCTCATCGCCCTTGATCAAGACGATCTCGGACAACAAGCAGAATACATCGGCACGATTGACAATATGGTCTACTTCATGAAAGACCTCGCCAATGGTGACGTTGCCATCTCTGCCACCAACATGAGTGAGAACACGAAGGAAGCTGTTTTCGACTTCTCTAAGTTCTCTGCACTCGATCCTACGGTGGACTACTACACTTACGACTGCCAACTCCAAAAGGCGGGTGAAAACACCGTGAAGGCTATGCTCCGCACTCCTGTTCGTAAGCACGCCACTGTCGTTTATCGTCTCGGTCGCAACAAAATCACCGGTATCTCATCTGTTCCTGCCCAAAAGAACAAGAAGGCAACCGCAAATTTTGACCTCAGTGGGCGCAAAGTGGCAAATCCCACTGCTGGACAACTCGTCATCGCTAATGGCCATCCCGAGATTGCGCAATAGCAGATAGTCTTTCTTTTTGCTGTCGCTCTCTAGCCACAAATAAATATCACCGCTTGTGTCATTCATCTTGATGCAAGCGGTGAATTCATTCAACAGTAGAATCTCTTTTTTAGTCAATTATTTGGAGCTTTCGCATTTTCTTCTTATTTTTGCAACGTGTAGAACCCGCCAAGCCTCTCAATGAAGCTCAAATCGGCGGGTCGTTTTATTTATTATAAAATGTACTCATCTGATATTCTCCAATTTCAAACAATAGAGGAGATTATTCTAATGCTTGAGAAACAAGGTCTCCTTATTGATAAAACTAATGCTCGAAAACAGTTTCAAAGAATAGGGTATTTCCGTCTTCGTTCTTATCTCTATCCGTTGTTAGATACCCCCAAAAGTCTTGGGTTGTTTAAACCTGGTGCCACGTTTGAGCAGGCTATGGAGCTTTACAAGTTCGACCGCAAGTTACGCTTGTTGGTGTTTTCTCAAATTGAGAAAATCGAAATAGCTGTTCGTTGTCAGTTAGTGACCATTGGGTGTAAAGAAATAGGAGCTGTTGATTGGTTGTATCAAGAGTCTAATTTTTCTGATAATCAGCAATTTGTTCAAACCTTGGCAGTGTTGTCCAGCGAATGGAAGCATACTAAGGAGGATTTTGCCCAAGAGTTTCAAGCAACTTACGGAAAGGCTCTTCCCCCTGTGTGGATGATACTAGAACTCATTCCTATAGGTACTTTGGCACATTTGTATCGGAACATAAAAAGTAAATCCTTACGGAAGAAAATATCTCAGTATTTTGGCACACCTCCAGATGTATTTGCTTCTTGGCTTTTTTGTTTTGCTAGTATAAGAAATATATGTTGCCACCATAATAGACTATGGAACAGAACACTGCCTAATACTCCTGCCATTCTTAAAAGACCTAAGGGAAATTGGATTTCTTTTAATGCTATTGATTATGGAAGGCTCTATTATAAATTGGCAATGATACAATATGTATTGTCTTTTATATGTCCTAATCATCATTTTTCATCTTCCTTGAAACAATTAGGAAGGGAATATCCAAGAGTTGATTTTTCTATAATGAATTTTCCTGAAGATTGGGAGGAAGAACCTTTTTGGAACAATCCAAACTGATTCACCGCTTGTGTCATTCATCTTGATGCAAGCGGTGATTGCGTTATTTTTTTGTCATCTTTTGGGTACTGTTTCCACCATCGGAAGGGAGAGAAGCCAAATTGGCTATATCAAAACTTTTGAAATGCTTGCACAACCGCACAAATTGCACTAACTTTGTAGAAACATAATGCACACCATCATGAGCGCACGACTTCTCTGGATTGACGATGAAATCGATCTCCTTCGTCCCCATTGCATCTTCCTCGAAAAACGAGGATACGACATCACCACTGCCAACAACGGTGCTGATGCAGTCGATTTGTGCAAAGCGCAGGCCTTTGACCTCGTCCTTCTCGATGAGAATATGCCTGGACTCTCTGGACTTGAAACCCTCTCCGCTATTAAGGCACTGCATCCAGAGATGCCCGTGGTGATGGTAACGAAGAATGAAGCCGAAGATTTGATGGATCAAGCCATCGGTGCCCAAATCACCGACTATCTCTTGAAGCCTGTGAATCCGATGCAGATTCTCCTTGCGCTCAAAAAGCACATCCACGCACAGGAAATCCGACAAGAGCACACCGAAATGGGCTATCGACAAGATTTCTCTCGCATTGCGCTCAGCATGGACGATGCCCAAGATGCAGAAGCGTGGAAAGAACTCTATAAAAAGCTCGTGCACTGGGAATTGCAACTCGAGGAAGCGCCCGACTCTGCGATGAATGAACTCTTGCGCACGCAGAAGGAGGAAGCCAACGCCGCGTTTACCAAGTTTATTCGCAAACACTACGAAACGTGGGTGCAACATCCCGATGCCGAAGACACCCCCTTGCTTTCGCCCAAGGTGATGCGCCAGACCGTGCTCCCCAAACTCAAGGAGGGAAAGCGCGTGGTGTGGGTGGTGCTCGACAACTTCCGCTACGATCAGTGGCGCACGCTTGCCAAAGCTCTTGCCAATGATTTCGACATCGAGGAGAATCTCTACTATTCCATCCTTCCCACGGTGACGCAATATGCGCGCAACGCGCTCTTCTCTGGGCTCATGCCGCTCGACATCAAGACTCAATATCCCGATCTTTGGGTGGATGAGGAGGAAGACGAAGGCAAGAATCTGCATGAGGAGGAACTCATTCGCAAACAGTTAGAACGCTTGCGACAGCACACGGCCTTCTCTTACCACAAACTCAATGACTCTTCAGCGGCAGAACAAGTGTTGTCGAGTTATTCCGAATGGGCGAAACATCCGCTCAATGTCATCGTCATCAACTTCATCGACATGCTCTCTCATGCGCGCACAGAGAGTAAAATGGTGCGCGAGTTGGCAGCCAATGAAGCAGCCTATCGCGCCATCACCCTCTCGTGGTTCCGCCATTCTGCCATCCGCGAACTTTTCCGTCGTCTTGCCGAGGGGGATGCTGAAGTCATTCTCACCACCGACCACGGATCTATTCGTGTGGATCGTCCTTGCAAGGTGATTGGTGACCGCAATGTCAATACCAATCTGCGCTACAAACTAGGGAAGAATCTCGATTATCCCAAGAAAGAGGTGTTTGAGGTGCGCAATCCTGCTGCGTTGAAACTCCCTTCGCCCAATCTCTCTACGGCTTACATCTTTGCCACGGGCACGCGCTTCTTTGCCTATCCCAACAACTACAACCACTACGTGCAGTTCTATCGCGACACCTTCCAACACGGTGGTGTGTCGATGGAGGAAGTACTAGTGCCGCTCGTGACCCTGCGACCAAAATAGAGATTAGACGTTAGACGTTAGAGGTTAGAAATTAGACGTTAGACGTTAGAGGAGGAATCCTTCTAGTAGTTCTCTCTCTAACTCTCTCTCTAGCGCTTCTAGCTCTTTCTAGATTTTCTAGATGCTCTAACGTCTAACGTCTAATCTCTAACGTCTAACGTCTAATCTCTAACGTCTGATAACGTCTACCCTCTAACGTCTAATAAATGTCTAAAATCATCATAGCTATCGACGGCCACAGTTCGTGCGGAAAAAGCACCATGGCCAAAGCCCTTGCCCAACAAGTCGGTTACATCTACGTAGACAGTGGCGCCATGTATCGTGCTGTCACCCTCTTCGCCCTTCGCCATCAACTCTTCAATGCCGATGGCAGTGTGAAAGCTGAAGATCTCCAGTCGCGAATGTCGGAGGTGAAGGTACACTTCAAACTCGACCCTGCCACCAACCTCCCTGTGACTTACCTCAACGAAGAGCGTGTGGAAGATGAAATCCGCACCCTCGAAGTCAGTCAGCACGTCAGCCCTATCGCTGCTTTGCCCTTTGTGCGCGAAGCCATGACCGCTGCACAACAAGCTATGGGTGAGGAAAAAGGCATCGTGATGGATGGCCGTGACATCGGTACGGCAGTATTCCCCCACGCAGAACTCAAAATCTTTGTCACTGCCTCTGCCGAAGTGCGCGCACAACGTCGTTTTGATGAACTCCAAGCCAAGGGGCTGCCTGCTTCCTATGAAGATATTTTGAAAAACGTGCAAGAGCGCGACTACATCGACTCACATCGTGAAGTCAGTCCTTTGCGCCAAGCCGAAGATGCCCTTGTGCTCGACAACTCACACCTCACACGAGAGCAGCAAAATCAGTGGTTGTTGCAGCAATTTGACGCTGCTGTGCACAAAGCCCAATAGGTAGTCCGCCATCTAGCATCCTCTTTGCCTGCCCAAGCGGTGCTAGTCGGTATTCATCCAATAGCAATCATCAGACATCTGGGAAAGCATCCGTGTGTCGTCAGCTTCTTGCACGACCGTGGATCTTTCCCTTTTGTCGCCCTAATAACTCTATTTTATTCATTTTTTAACCCAAAGCGGTCATTAGATCCTGAGCAGATTTTATTTGATTGTTGAGCAGATGGTTTTTCGTTTGTTTGAAGGCGTAGTGGGCTACGTCGAGAACGAACGAGAAACAAGATGCCAACAAGAAAATGAAAGATGACAGGAAGTTATCTTCTCCATAAGGCTCTGCACCATAACGGTCTAATGACAGATTTGGGTTTAACTCCCAACATCTTATGAAACTTTTATCACAAAAGAGCCAAGTGCTTAAACCATTCCAAGATCTCTTATCAGACAGCAATGACAAAAAAGTTTTATCCAATCCTATCGTCCTCTTCTTTGGCGGTCTTGTGGCTTTAGTCATACTAGGTGATATTTTTTTCAAGTATTCTGGATATCAAACCATCAGATTCCCTCTGTTTTGATAGTTAGATCCTTTCGTTTAGATTGCAGCAGGTACAATGGTACTTGCTGCTTTTATTTATGTGATTTTTTGTTCTGGTTGATAGTTTCATCCATCCTTTTAGTCACAACCTCTCCTGATTCTTTGGCGCAATAATCTAGGATGTCTAGCACAGCGTTCATTCCAGCATCGAGATCGCGCACAGAGAATGAGAATTGTCTAGGTAGACTATAGTCTGCATCTTCTGCGTAGATAGAGGTAACTTCAATAGTGTCAGTTTTCATCAGTTTGTCTCTAAAATACCCCTTCATAGTGACTTTGATTTTAGAGTTCTCTTTTTCGATGGCAGTATTTTTCGGTGTAGAATACATATAAACATCAATCCCATGTGATTTAGGGAGAGAGGTAAAGATTAAAGGAGATGAGAAAGCTTTAGGATGCTTCTCATATATGAGAAATTTGTGAAGCGGAGGCACTTCATTGAACATGATTTCGCTGATGTTGTCGTAAAGACTTTCATGTTCTTCTTGTGATATCATGCTTTGAGGGTTGCTTATCAGTCCTTTAGGGCAAGCTGTAGAGTCGATATAGCCTGAAACGACCAAAGTTGGGGAAAATACTGCCAAGTTGCCCGTGAATGTGAGCTCTATGCGATAAACACCTTGATCTTCGTCTTCTTCCTCCTCTTCTTCTCCTGAGGGGATTTTGTGTTCCTTGATGTGCTTGCCGAGTGTGGAATGTTGTGTGTTTTTCTGTTGAGCAGTGGCAACAGCGTTTGGGATAAACAAGAAAAGATAAAGAATAAGTAGTTGAATGAAGTGTTTCATGATGGATGGAATTGGTTAAGAATTGATATAGAGCAGCTTTTCTAGAAACTACTGTCAAAAGTAGCGATATATTTTGATTTTTCAAAGTTTAGATTGTGTTTTATGTCTTGCCCTCTATAAGTATATGGGAAGATATGAGCCCAAATAGAGAAAAAATCGAGGAAAAGTGACAAAAATTCTTTGAGGTGATACGATAATGATAGTCCTAGTTTGCAAAATGCGTGGATGGTGAGGAGGTTTGCTCAGAAGGGGTGGGGTACAGGAGGCAAGTTTCTCGCACGCGCGTGTCACGCGCGCGCATTCCCTGCAAACTTGCACTTTTTGCTTTCACAACCTTCACGCCAGAAGACACTACAGCTTGTTGAGTTTTCTTATGCTACGTTTTTTTCAGTGTTCAATGCGCGCTTTCCTTAGAGCATTTTTCGGGCTGTTTTCCCCATCTTGAGGCGGAAAATAGTTTAGAGTGTTAAAAAATGTCCGAAAGAAGTGCGTTTCTCGTTGGGGGTGAGGGAGTTGTAACGAAATCTGTGAAGGTTGTGAAAGCAAAAAGTCGAAAATCGCTGTATGTACGCGTATGCGTGCGCGCGAGAAGCACGTTTTTAGATTTGTTTACAGACCTCTATTGGCATAAGTTGGCGGTTGTTGTCACACTTGCATGGAGTGTGGGGAAAGAGAGGTTCGTTGATCTCAAATTTATCTCCGACGTTTGGCAAAAAACATTGGAGATTTTCCGGAAAACGTTGGAGATTTTCTGAAAAACGTTGGAGTTTTTTTCGGGAAGTCCGGGGACAAAAAGCAAGATGATAGAAAAGCGTGTCAGACGGTTGGGAAAAAGGTATTAAAGCCTATGCGTGGTCAAGGGATGAAATGATGGAAAGTTTGGTCACGTCGAAGGAAAGCCGTATTTTTGCAGGGAATAAGGCTCCGTAGCTTAGCTGAATAGAGCGTCAGATTCCGGTTCTGAAGGTCATGGGTTTGAATCCCATCGGGGTCACTTCTTCGTGCAGATTCTGCGATTTTCTCTCAAAAAGAGGGTGGAAATCACAGAAATGTGCAATATCCTAGAGAAAAGAAGGCAAAAATTTGGTTGTTTCAGAAAAACTTCCTACTTTTGCAATCGCAAATGAGACGTGCGCTCCATGAGGTGCCATAGCTCAGTTGGTAGAGCAAAGGACTGAAAATCCTTGTGTCCCCGGTTCGATTCCTGGTGGCACCACTCTTTTCAACGCAAGTCTTACTTTGCAGGCTTGGTGCCATAGCTCAGTTGGTAGAGCAAAGGACTGAAAATCCTTGTGTCCCCGGTTCGATTCCTGGTGGCACCACAAGAATTAGACGACTACTTCGGTAGTTGTCTTTTTTTCTATTTTACACTCATTTGTTGTGCAAGTGAAATGTATTTGCTATCTTTGCATTATATATCAATATTGTACCGCTATTATGGTCTAATGACCTTTGGGGGTTATTAAGCTCTACGGCTATGATGGAAATTAAATCTAATGAATTTAGAGCCAGTCAACGCAAGTATTTTGATTTGGCTTATACGGAGCGAATAACCATTTGCAGGGGCAACAACCAGTCCTTTGCGCTCGTTCCCACCCATGATGAGGGTTTTTCTTTGACTCCTCGTTTGGCAGCGAAACTTGACCGAGTTCGAGCAGAAGTTAGAGAAGGGAAGTGCACTATACATCGAAGTCATGACGAAATAGACGAATTCTTTGCAAGTCTATGAAATATCTTGTCGTTACGTCTGACGAAGCGAAAAAAGTGCTCAAGAAATGAAAAAAATCGAATCCAATTCTTCTAAAGAAGTTTCAGCAGATTTATCATGAACTTGCTGAGCATCCTCGTGAGGGAACTGGACATCCCGAACCGCTGAAAGGAGCGAAAGGAATCACCTATTCTAGGCACATTTCCGCAAAAGATAGAATGGTCTATGACATCTACGATGACAAAATTGTAGTGATGGTAATCTCTGTGGAGGGGCACTATAATGACAAATAAAACAACCGCAATAGGGCGCGTGCTCTGCTGCGGTTCTTTTTCTTGGCAAGGACTACTGCATAGGAAAAAAAACAATGCCCACTAGCGCAAACTAGTGGGCATTGTTGTGTATAGATAAGAATAAAGTAGTGGCGAGGACTTCACCACAACAGGGCGATGCGATAGGCAATGAAAGCCATGACGTAGGCAAAGCCCGTGCTGTAGAGCATGGAGAAGACGGCATAGCGCCATTGTCCGCTTTCGCCCTTGATGGCAACAATCGTGGCGATGCAAGGGAAGTAGAGTAGGGCAAAGACCATGTAGCTCAAAGCGGAGGCCGGTGACGACGATTGTTGAAGCGCTTGAGAGATGGCGCTGTCGGCAGCATCATCTTTGCCAGTACCTGCTGCAGCGGCGGTGTCTTCATCGAGTTGGTAGAGTACTCCAAGGGTCGAAACCATGAGTTCTTTGGCTGCCGAACCCGTGATGAGGCCTACCCCCATGCGCCAGTCGAAGCCGAGAGGAGCAATGATGGGTTGAATGGCATGCGCTGCTTGACCGAGATAAGACTGTTCTTGTTGTTCGTAGGGTGTGAGATCCGCACCACCGCGAGGGAAATAGCCCAAAACCCAAGTGATGACTGAGGCAACGAGGATGAGACCTCCCATCTTGCGGAGATATTGACGCCCCTTTTCCCAAGTGTGGCGAAAGACGCTGCTCGCCACGGGGCGACGATAGGGAGGAATCTCCATGACGAAGTGGGTTTCGACATTGCGGCGGATGAAATGGCTCATCAACCATGCCGAACCGAAGGCAGCAAGGATGCCAAAGGTGTAGAGACCAAACATGATCCATGTGGCATAGCGGGGGAAGAAAGCCAAGGTGAACACCGTGTAGACCGTGAGGCGCGCAGAGCACGACATGAAGGGCAGGGTGATCATGGTGAGCAGGCGGCTCTTGCGATTCTCAATGGTGCGTGTTGCCATCACGGCAGGGACGTTGCATCCAAAGCCAGTGAGCATGGGGAAGAAAGACTTGCCGTGTAGTCCGACGCGTCGTAAGATGGGGTCGAAGAGTAGGGCAGCGCGAGCCAGATAGCCCGAGTCTTCTAAAATGGAGATGAAGAAATAGAGGATGAGGATTTGTGGTAGGAAGACGATCACCGCACCCACACCACCGATGATGCCTTGCGAGAGGAGTTCCGAAAGCCACCAACCTTGTGGCATTTGGGTGGTGGTCCAGTCGGTGAGCCATTTCACTCCAGCGTCCATCCAGTCCATGGGATATTGTCCGATGGTGAAGGTGGCCCAGAACACGAGCCACATCACGACAAAGAACGCCACATAGGAAAGAGCGTGGCGCACGAGCCATTGGTCGACACGCTGAGTGAGGCGCACGGCTTTTCCTTCTTGCAAGTGGTAGCAATCGGAGAGGTAGTGGTGCACTAAGGCGTGAGGGTCGCTCTGAGCATGAGGATCGTCGGCAAGCGATTGCACAAAGCTGTCTTGGCGGTCGTAGGCAGCAATCACCTCTTCTACGAGTTGTTCCATGCCGATGCCCTGACTTGCCACGCAAGGCACGAAGGGGAGTTGCATGTGCTGGGAAAGGCGCTCAATGTCGAGGGTAGAACCGCTTTCGGTGAATTCGTCGTAGAGATTTAGGGCTCCCACCATGGGGAGTCCCATGCGGCGCACTTGTAGGGTGAGTAGGAGATTGCGCTCCAGGTTGTTCACATCGAGCACATTGATCACCACGTCGATGTCGCCTTTGCGTAGCTCACTCATCACATACGCCTCTTCGGGCGAATAGGCACGGAGAGAGTAAGTGCCGGGGAGGTCGACAAAGCGCAGGGTGCGTCCCTTGTAGATGGTTTCGCCCACTACGCTCGAAACGGTGACACCGGCATAGTTGCCTGTGCGCTCGTGTCCACCGGAGACCGCGTTAAACACGGTGGTTTTTCCGCAGTTGGGATTACCAATCAAAGCCACCGTGATGGTGCCTTCCAATTTGGGGGTAGAAATGTGGGAAGTGCCGCAGGCGGCACATCCTCCGCAGGCTGTGGGACCGCAGGAGGCGGGGTGGTCGGAGGGAGTTTGCGAGAGGTAAGTGTCGGCAGTGGCAGCACTGAAGAAACGTTTGGAGAGCGTTTCTTCAGAGGCATAGTCGATGTCGGGATGTTCGAGCGACACTTCAATCAGAGCGGCCTCACTGCTGCGCAGTGCCACTCGCTGACCGAGCATGGCAAAGACGATGGGTGAACCCATGGGGGTGGCGAAAACTCGCGTCACTTCCTGCCCAGGCACAAAACCGAGTTCTTCGAGACGCAAGCGCAACGAAGGGCTGCCGTTGGTGCGAAGCACAAAAGCCGTTTGCTCGTTATGTAAATCTGAAAGATTCATGCGAAAATCTTGTAGTTATGTCATTGACCTGCAAAGGTACGTTTTTTTTGTAAGAAGGGGAATACCTATATCTAGTGATATTCGCGCGAGAACGACTCTCTCGAGGCTGATGGGGAAATGACGCGTGCGAGAAAAAATCGGAGGAAAGATAGGCGATACTCCGTATTTTCTTCGTAAATTTGCACCAAATAATTGTAGAACAGAATATAAAGCTCCTCCCCAACATGAAAAAAACTAAGATTGTTTGCTCAATCAGCGACTTGCGCTGCGATGAGAAGTTTCTCCGTGAACTTTTCTTTGCAGGGATGAATGTGGTGCGTATGAACACTGCGCACGCTGATGCCGAAGGTATCAAGAAAATCATCCGCAACGTTCGCGCTGTATCACCACATATAGGTATTTTGATTGATACAAAGGGGCCTGAAGTGCGCACCACTGGTGCATCAGCTCCCATCACTTATAAGGCTGGTGAACAAGTGACTGTGTTTGGTCGCCCTGGGGTGGACACAACACACGATGAAGTGAACCTCTCTTACGCAGATATTGCCAAGGATTTGAAGGTGGGCGACCGCTTGCTCTTTGATGATGGTGCTATCGCGATGAAGGTGAACACCATTGAAGGTGAAACTGTGCGCGTGGAAGTGGAAAACGACGGCGTGCTCGGTTCGCACAAGAGTGTGAATGTGCCTGGGGAGCACATCGACCTTCCTGCCCTCACTCAGCGTGACCACGAAAATATCCTCCTTGCCATCGAACAAGACATCGATTTCATTGCTCACTCTTTCGTGCGCTCTGCTGCTGATGTGAAGGTAGTGCAAGATATCCTCGATGCGCACAATAGCGATATCAAGATTATTTCTAAGATTGAAAACCAAGAGGGTGTAGACAATATCGACGAAATTATTGCGGCTTCTTATGGTATCATGATTGCTCGTGGTGACCTCGGTATCGAAGTACCCATTGAGTGTATCCCTGGCATCCAACGTCAAATCATTAAGAAGTGTATCCAAGCGAAGAAGCCCGTGATTGTGGCGACTCAGATGTTGCACACGATGATCAACAACCCACGTCCTACGCGTGCGGAAGTGACCGACATCGCCAATGCTATTTACTATCGCACCGATGCTTTGATGCTCAGTGGTGAAACGGCTTCGGGTAAGTATCCTCTCGAGGCGGTGAAGACGATGGCTGCCATCGCTGAGCAAGCTGAGAAGGATAAGCTCCGCGAAAACGATATCGACCCAAGTCCCGACAGTACTAACCAACGCGAATTCTTGGCACACGCTGCTGTAGAAGCTACTTATAAGTTAGGCGTTAAGGGTATCCTCACCGATAGTGAGTCGGGTGCTACTGCTCGTATGTTGGCTTCTTTCCGCGGCACTACGCCTATTATCGCCATTTGTTACAAAGAGAAGACCCAGCGTTTGCTCAACTTGAGCTACGGTATAATCCCCATCTTCCAAAAGAAACCCGAGAGCGCGCAATATATGTTCACGGCTGCCGTGCGCATGCTTCGTCAGAAGGGCTTTGTCGATCTCGACGATAAGATAGCCTACTTGAGTGGTGTCTTGGGCAAGGGTGGCGGTACGTCATTCTTGGAAATCAACAAGGTGCGCTCTGTGTATGATGAATACTTCCGCTTCCACCTCCCCACGGGTAATTCTGAAAACGTGGTGAAAGACTAGTGAAACGCTTCGTGCGCTCATAAGTAGCCCGCGTCTGATGTGACGTTGGTTTTGATATAAAACTCCCTCCGCTTGTAAAGTTTACAAGTGGAGGGTTTGTTTTGGGGGTTGTTTTAGCGAAACTTTGAAGTGGAATTATTCATAGTATTAGTTTATGTAAGTAGCAAATGGAGAGTGATTTGCGCTAGGAAACTGATTATTTTCTTAGTTTTGTGCTTCCTTATTTCATTTTTCGGTTAAATATTAACTGATATTCGGTGGAAATTTGTACCTTTGCGGCGAATAAACTAGCAATCCGAAGACGAAACTGTGAGATTCTCGATGAAAAAAATGTCGCATGACTACTTTTTGCGCGTGGTTTTTATCGTATCAGCATGGCGGATGGTGTGATATCTGGCACATTTCCTCATGGTGCTTTATCATGGTGCCCCGATATTTTTGCAAGGGTGCTTGCCTCTTCGGTGAAAAATATAACATAAAGCGGAACAAAAAACTATCTCCCGCAATATATAATATGATTAGATTGGAAAACTTTAGCCGATTGCGTTGTGGACTCATTATGCTCTGTTCAGCAATGCTTTTTGCTGTTGTAGGGTGTAATCGCGCATACGTGGAAGAGGATCATACAGATCCCTCTGAACCTGCTTTGAAAACCCCTGTCTATATGGCGTCTTCAATCGCCGTTCGTGCGCTGCGCTCTGAACTCGCTTCTGGTTCTTTGGAGGCGGAAGATGAAATTGCTCAACTTCGTATCCTTGTTTTCAACAGTGCTACGGGGAAATTGGCTATCAATAAGTTTTATGGTAGCTCCGAACGTGCGTCTTTCATGAATCAGCCCGCTAATGTAGCGGCTGCTTGGCGTGGCGCATTCCAGATTGTGCCTGATAAATACGACTTCTTCTTTATTGCCAACGAAGATTCTTGGCCCGAAACGAAAACTGCACTTGAGGCATTGACCGTGGGTGTGGCTCATGTTTCGGATCTCTATAGCAAGGATTTTGCGATGCGCATCCCTTATGCTGGAAGCACTACAGCGCAAAATAAGACGAACCGCACTTTCTATCCTTCTGTCACTTCAGGTGGTACCACAACCAATGGCCACTTGTTCTTGGCTACACGTGTGTATAAAAATGTGGATGTGCAAGCTACTCGCAATGGTAAGGGAACATCTCCTGCAGATCCTCAGCACTTTTTGGCAGAAGGTGACGAAAAAGTGGAACTTATTCGCACACTCTCTAAGGTGAAATTGACGATTCCCAATTCTGCAACGGCTGAATCAGACGGTGCCGGTGGATATCGTATCAAGCAATTCTTGCCTTCGCGCATCCAGCGCATTCTCCTGAAGAATGAGCGTCCTCATCAATCTCTCTTCTTGAATCCTTTCTTGGAGAGTAATACCTTTACCCCTGGTAAGAAATATGCTGACGATTGGTACACGAAGCCTACCGATGCTGCAAAAGACTATGTGCTCTATGATCGTAGTCTCACCACCAATGCCAATGAAACGGGACTTTCTGTTGGAGTTGGTGCAGAGGTGACTGTGCCGGCTGGCACTCCCTTTGATGCCAATCGTCGTTACGACTGTACAATTTGGTTCTATGTTCCCGAACATCTTCGTCAAGCGTTGAGCACTGATCCTGCAACTCCAGGTATGGTGGATGGTGCAAGTGGACTTGTGTTTGAGAAAATCGGTGTGAGTGGAGAAAGTTCTTTCGGCATCTGGCAACAAGACCTGACAGAAGGCAAGCAAATGGTGTATGACAATGGAGCCTCTTCCTTGTATTATGTGTTGCCTAATGTAGCGGCTTATTCTAAATACTCTGTAGTGCGCAATCACGTCTACGACATCAAGCTGCGCTATGCTGGTGCACAACTCATGCTCCATTACAAGGTGTTGCCTTGGCAAAATGGCGGACATTCTGGGGTCTATGTGATGGATGCTTTCAATGTCTCCTCGTCTGATCCTTCCTTCAAGAATGAGTACACCGATATCATCATGAGCACCACGTCGCAGACCCTCGCTACAGGTGAATCTATCGAATTGAGAGCTGAAGAAGACTTTACCTTCGTCGATAATGGTGTGGAAACTTCCTCTGTGACCTATGGCACCACTGCGGCTGAACGCGTGTTCAGAAGCTACCGCACTGTAAAAATCAAAGCGAACACTTATCCTGTGGCTGATGGTACCACCATCTTTGGCGTATACTCTAATGGTCAACTTCTTTACACTGTAAATGCCTTTGCGCAATGAAATATCGTATCCTCTACCTCCTCTTAGCTTGTTTGCTCGGTATCACCTCTTTCGTGTCGTGTCAACGCATGCACGATGAGGCGCCTCAAGGCCTTACCATTCATTTGTCGCAAGAACTCTTTACAAAACGTGTGGTTCGTGCGCCTTCAGATAATTCTGTTATTAAAACCCTCGATGTTGTCTTTATTGACAATACTGGTAAGGTGGTGAATGTTGTCCTCGATGCTAATGGGGCTACTAATAAGCGTATCTTTCGTTATGGACTCGATCCTGTCACTACCAATGTGAAGTGGAAGAATAACGATAGAACCACCAACACTTTGGTGCTCACCGAAGTGCAGTATCACGTGTTTAAGGATGTCAAGATGTTTGTCTTGGCAAACCTATCCCAAACTGTACATGATGGCATCGCCAATGGTACGCTGGACACGCAAGACAAAATCAAAGAACAGGTGTCTGTGACTTTGCCTGCTAATAAAGCGCATGATCTAGAGGAACCTTTCTTGCTCACTGGCGAGACGGCAACCTTTAGTTGGGATGGCGATGTGGACAAAGAAGTGCCTGTAGATTTGAAGCGTGCTGTGGCTGCAGTGGATATCATCATCCATTATCAATGGGAAAAACTCGACCCCGAGCATTATGAAGGTGGCTATAAACTCAAAGAGTTTGATAGCAAGACTTTCGTAGGTGAGCATTACAAGGTGGATGACCTCGTGGACTCTGATCCACGCAAGCTGGCTAAAACCACGCCTGCTAATCCCACCTCTACCATCTCATTCTACCTCAATGAGTATGACTTCACCAAAACTGGTGTGACAGGTTTTCCTCCCTATATCTTACTTGCTTTGCCGAAGGTGGATGGCGCGAAGGAACTTCCTGGCGGCTTGCTCCCCCCTCCTATAGGTGAAGGGTTGGCTCAAGATGCGGAAGAAACATACTATCGCATTGTCATGCCCCCCACAATTCAACGCAACTACCACTACACGATGCATGTGTATATCAATGAGGCTGGATCAAATAAGCCTGAAGGGGCTACACCGGTGAGATTCCAATTCTCGGTGAAGCCTTGGGATCGTGATCAACGCAATTAATTGTTGCTATTCCATTACCTTCGAATGTGGGGCTCGGTGTTCTTCTTCTGAAATAGATCCGTGAAGAAGTTGATGAGTCCATTTTTTTACTTCAAAATCATTAACGATGAAATATATTCAACTCTTAGTTTTGGGCTTATTGCCTCTCTTTGCAGTAGGATGTAAATCCTTCGAAGAAGAGCTAGAGGTGACTCCTGCGGAAAAGTCGGAAAATGTCTTGCGATTTCCCATAGGACAGATGCTTCAGCCAAGCACACGCTCTCGACAAATGGGTATAGCGGATGATGTGATAGACCATGTCATGGTAGCAGGAGTACCTGTGAGTAATTTCGATAAAACAGGAATGTATTTGGATGTGCCAGCTACTAACCTCAATCGTACGTTCTTTTTTATCGCTAATCTGACTCCAGAGCATCAGACTAAAGTGAGGACATTGGAAAATGATGCTTTCATAACTCCTGAAGGTGCAAACATTGTAGACGCTAATGGAGATGAAGTATATAGTCCTAATGGCTACACTCTCCTCACAGGTCCTGACATGCTGGCATTGACGACAATGGATTATCTTGATCCCAATGGTCACTTAAAGGATGATCGCTATATCCCAATGGTGGCTGTAGTTGACAAGGTGGGTGATTTAGGTTTTCATGATGTAGATGGTGTGTCTGTCTGTAATAAGACCATCGTGTTGACCCGCCTTTTTGCCCAACTAAATCTAAGTATTTACAAAGGTGATAATACGATTAAGAAGGTTACCGTAGAGAATGTGCCAACAGTCTTTTCCTTAGGTGGTGTATTCGGTGATTACGATTATAGGTCTCAAGTGGGGATTTCTGATTTTGAGCTAGAACTCTCTGAGCCAGATGAATTTACCTTTGTTCGAACGAGTTGCTATTTACCTGAGTATGCTGTGGCTGACCCTGTGTTTAATGATCCAGACGACCATAGCATGATGTACATTTTGGTTGATTTTGTCGATAGTGAAGGTAAAGAGCACACGAAAAAAGCTCGCCTCGGATTTGAAAAAAATCGAGACGGAGATGTGGCGATAGGAAAAGAAGGTAAAATTGTTCGCAACTTTGTATACGATCGACACATTAGTCTCTCCGACCCTAAAGGCCTAGATGGCGCCCCCTTCTAGCGCTAAGCATCGTTTCGGCTTTTTGAGAAGGCAAAATCCACATATTTCCCCACCCACCGATGACTAGATCGAGGGGTGGGGAAAGTGTTTTCTATCAACTCTTGTGGAGAAAAGTCTTTTAGACGGCGATGTTTTGAAAGAAAGCATCGACTTTTTTAAGCGTGAAACAGCGTGGAACAATTATTTTTTTGCTACCTTTGCGGTAGTAATTGATACATTGCACCGATAATCCACTACACGTATGGGAAAAATCATCGCCATAGCCAATCAAAAAGGAGGAGTGGGCAAGACCACCACTTCTATGAACCTTGCCGCCTCGCTTGCCACGCTCGACAAGAAAGTGCTGCTTGTGGACTGTGATCCGCAGGCTAATGCTTCAAGCGGATTGGGAGTGGAAGTGGGAAAAATCGAAACCTCTGTTTACGAATCGATGATTGGACAGCAGGATATCCGCGAGAACATCTACACCACCGATGTCGAAAGACTTGACATCGTGCCTTCGCACGTGCGCCTCTCTGGGGCTGATGTGGAATTGCTGCAGATGGATCGTCGCGAATTTGTGGTCAAAGAGATGCTGGCTTGTATCAAAGATGACTACGACTACATCCTCATCGACTGTAGTCCCTCTCTCGGACTCATCACGGTCAATGCTCTCACCGCTGCCGACTCGGTCATCATCCCCGTGCAGTGTGAGTATTTCGCGCTCGAAGGTATCACGCAACTGCTCAACACCATCCGCATGATTAAGATGCGACTGAATCCGCAGTTAGAGATTGAGGGGTTCCTCCTCACTATGTACGACCGCCGATTGCGTCTTGCCAACCAAATCTATGATGAAGTGAAGCGCCATTTCCAAGAATTGGTGTTTAAGACCGTAATCCAGCGCAATGTGAAACTCTCTGAAGCACCCTCGCACGGCATTCCTGCACTGCTCTACGACATCGACTCTATCGGAGCGGTGAACTATCTGTCGCTTGCTCGCGAAATTATCAATCGAGAAAAAGCTTAGTGCCTCACTTTTTTTGCATTTCACGATGTTAAGTGTCAAGCTTAACCCCTAACCTCCCACGTATAGCATGGCTGTAAAGAAGAAATATCCCAATTTGGGGCGCGGACTCGATGCCCTCATCTCCACTGGAGAAGTGAGCACTAGCGGTTCGTCGAGCATTAACGAGGTAGACATCCACAGCATCAAAGCTAACCCCAACCAGCCTCGTAGAGAGTTTGACGAAGAAGCTCTTGAAGAATTGGCAGAGAGCATTCGCCAGATAGGCATCATCCAGCCCATTACCCTCCGACAAATGGAGGATGGCTCCTATCAAATCATTGCTGGTGAGCGTCGTTGGCGCGCATCACAGCGAGCAGGGCTTGACACCATCCCTGCCTATGTGCGCACGGTCAACGATGAGGGCATGATGCAAATGGCATTGGTGGAGAATATCCAACGTGAAGACCTCAATGCGGTGGAGATTGCCCTTGCCTATCAAAAGCTCATCGAACAATATAGCCTCACACAAGACGCGCTCTCTGAGAAGGTGGGCAAGAAGCGCGCCACCATCGCCAATTATCTTCGATTGCTCAAGCTCCCTGCTCAGGTGCAGATGGCGCTGAAGAAGCGCGAAATCGACCAAGGTCATGCACGGGCACTACTCGGACTGCAACAACCTTCACTGCAAGTGAAGCTCTTCAAAGACATTCAAGAGAAGGGCTATTCCGTGCGACAAGTCGAAGAGATGGTGAAAGCCCTCAATGCTGGGGAAGATGTGCATTCAGGTCGCCGCACCATCAAAAGTTCCTCCCAACTGGCGGAACAATATGTCCCTGTGCGAGATCGTTTGGCTACCATGTTCCAAACGAAAGTGGGCATGACTTGCAGAGCTGGAAAGGGAAATATCACCATTCCTTTTGCCAATGAAGAAGAACTCCAACGCATCCTCGCTTTGATGGAGCGTTTGGGCTAAAAATCACAGGAAGAAACCATGTTGAGTGGGATGATGTCTGGCGTCATGCGAAAGGCGACGCAAGGATGCTCCTACAAGAAGAGTGTTTCTCTCAATCTATTGAGCGATGAAGTACCTCCTTTCTCGCATATTTTTGTTGCTGTTGCTCTGCTTTGTAGTAGAGCCTAATTGTCGTGCCGCCTTCTCAAGTACTTGGGACGCTCTTCCTCTTGCAGAGCGTAACGAGCAGTTAGCGTTTGACACCCTCTCTCGCAAAGACACTCTCACCACCGACGAAGCTGTGACAAAGGCACGTTTCGACAGTTTGGAACGAAGCCTCTCTCCACGCGTGGACACTGTGGCACTGGCGAAGCAAAGTCGTAAGGTGGTCGCAGCTCCTTTGGCAGCTAGTCAAGATTTGCAGCGACAAATGAAGAAACAATTTGTCCCCAATCCCCAGCGCGCACTATGGCTTTCGCTTGTGCTGCCTGGAGCTGGACAAATCTACAATCGAAAATACTGGAAACTTCCCCTTTTCTATGGCGGTTTCTTAGGATGTACCTACGCTTTCTTGTGGAATCAGCAGATGTATATGGACTATTCGCAAGCCTATCTCGACATCATGGACGATGATCCGCTCACCAATAGTTTCCGCAATCTCTTTCCACCCACCTACGACATCGACAGCCGTTTGGAGCAGTTTAAGACGGTTTTCAAAAATCGCAAAGACCGCTATCGTCGTTATCGCGATCTCTCGGCTTTCACCTTCATCGGGGTGTATCTTCTCTCCGTTGTCGATGCTTATGTCGATGCACAACTGTCGGTCTTCGACATCAGTCCCGACCTCTCCTTGCAGGTCACCCCAGCCACCATCGACGCCTTTAATGGGCTGCAACGCCAGCAGAGCCTGGGCTTCGGGGCTACCCTCACGTTCTAGTGAGCCGGCTCGATGTGGCTTCAACGATTCAAGTATTATCTACGAAGTTTGTCGCACAGAAATCCAACCCCTTATGACAAGGGACGACAATCCTCTAACGTATAAAGCTTAACGCTAATGTCTTTATTCAAATATCTTCTAGCTTGTGCTGCCGCTGTACCCTTGTTGGGAGCGGCAATTCCTGCGCAGGCACGCACTTTTTCCACGAATCCTCCCACCACGGTCGTTGCACCAGATCAAGTGCCCAACCCTGAGGTCAATCCTACAGAGGGTATGCTTCAGAATGTCGATGCACAACTCAACACGTGGTACGTCAAGAAATATATGGTGGTAGACTCCACTTGTCTCACCCACGTGGCAGATGTCAATGTCACTCCCGAAGTGTACAAAGACCGTCTGCGTCGTCTTCCCACCACCATCGAGATGCCCTACAATGATGTGGTGCAAGAATATATCGATGCCTACACGGGACGCCTGCGTCGTTCGGTGAGCTTCATGTTGGGCGCACAAAACTTCTACATCCCTCTCTTTGAAGAAGCGCTTGAAGCGGAAGGACTTCCTTTGGAGTTGAAATATCTCCCCGTCATTGAGAGTGCACTCGAACCCACAGCAACGAGCCGTGTTGGTGCTGCCGGTTTGTGGCAGTTCATGATTCCCACGGCACGAAAGTTCGATCTCACCATCAATAGTTTGGTCGATGAGCGCCGCGACCCCATCAAGTCTAGTTGGGCGGCTGCACGCTATCTCAAAGAACTCTACAATAAATACAACGACTGGACACTCGCCATCGCTGCTTATAATTGTGGACCCAACAATATCGCCAAAGCCATCAAGCGCGCTGGTGGTGTCAAAGACTATTGGGCGATTTATCCCTATCTCCCTCGCGAAACTCGTGGATATGTGCCTGCTTTCATCGCAGCCAACTACGTGATGAACTATTATTGTGATCACAACATCCCTGCGATGAAGACGCGAGTACCCATCGAAACGGACACCGTGGTGGTGACGCGCAACATCAGTTTGGCACAAATTGCAGGAGCCTGCGGTTTGGATTTGGAAGCCTTGACAGCGATGAACCCTCAATATCGCACTGGAGTCGTGCCTGGCTACACCGCGCCTTATGCCATTCGTATGCCACTCCCCACCATCGACCTCTTCTTGCAATTGGGTGATTCGGTCTATAACTATGCCGCTCCCGACCAACCTCAGCGCCGCGAAGAGGTGACACCTGCTACCACAGCTAGTGCTACTGCCTCCAGCGACAATGTCGTGGGCGAAACTCGTGCGGAGCGTCGTGCCCGTTTGCGTCAAGAAGCTGCCGAGCGAAAAGCACAAGAGGCTGAGCAACGAGCATCGTCTAAGAAGGGCAAGAAAGACAAAAAAACGAAGTCTGAAAAGTCCAGCAAGAAAAAGAATAAGAAGGAGCGCACGAAAGAGGTGAACATTAAGTCAGGCGACACTTTGAGTGAAATCGCCGAACGCAATGGCACCACTGTGGCAAAGCTCCGCAAAATCAATAATATCAAAGGCAACAACATCCGCGCGGGTAAGAAAATCCGTGTGAAGTGATGACTTTGACGAGTCTAGACGTTAGAGAATAAGCGTAAGACATTAGCCGTGGAAAAACGATTCACCCCTAATGTTGTGTGCATCTTATCTCTAAAGTCTAGATTCGTTTCGTTTTAGCTAGATACTTTAGACTGTTTTGCATCAGAGTTTAACGTCTACTCTCTAGCATCTAACGTCAAACGTCTACACTCTAACGTCCAATCTCTAATGTCTACCGTCTAATGTCTCAAGAAATTCAAGACGAAGCCCTCATACAGTCCGCCTTTCAGCGATTGCTCGACACCTATCTTGCCTCACCCCACCGCAAGAAGACCGAAATCATCACCAAGGCTTTCAATTTTGCTAAGGCGGCACACCGAGGAGTGCGCCGTCGCAGTGGAGAACCCTACATCCTCCATCCCATCGCAGTGGCACAAATATGTTGCGAAGAGATGGGGATGGGCTCTACTACCATTTGTGCAGCTCTCCTTCATGACGTGGTGGAAGACACAGACTACACACGCGACGACATTGCCAACCTCTTCGGGGAAAAAATTGCCAACATCGTTGAAGGAGTCACTAAAGTCAGTGGGGGGCTGCTAGGCAATCGGGCTTCTATGCAAGCGGAGACTTTCAAGAAAATCTTGCTCACCATGAGCGACGACATCCGTGTGATTTTGGTCAAAATAGCCGATCGCTTGCACAATATGCGTACGCTCTCTTCCATGTTACCTTCTCGACAATACAAAATTGTGGGAGAGACGCTCTACATCTTTGCGCCTTTGGCTGACCGTTTGGGGTTGAATCGCATCAAAACAGAACTCGAAGATCTTTCTTTCAAATATGAGCATCCCGATGACTACAATGCCGTGATGCAACATTTGAAGGATTCCCAGCTCGAGCGCGATGATGCCATCAACGATTTCACACCTGCCATCCGCGCGGCTCTCGATGCACGCGGCATTGACTACGAACTCAAGGCGCGCATCAAGAGTCCTTATAGCATCTGGCAAAAGATGCAACGCAAGCACGTGCCCTTTGAGGAAGTGTTTGACATTTTGGCGATTCGCATCATCTTCCATCCCAAAGAGCGCGACAATGAAATAGCCGAGTGCTATGCCATCTATGCGGCACTCACGCAAATCTATAAACCTCACCCCTCAAGATTCCGCGACTGGCTTTCGACACCAAAGGCTAATGGATACCAAGCGCTCCACAATACTTTCATGTCGCATCAAGGTAAATGGATTGAAGTGCAAATCCGTTCTGACCGCATGGACGATATTGCTGAAGGTGGTTTTGCCGCGCACTGGAAATATAAGTCGCCAGAGACGGAAGTGGAAGAGCGTGAACTCGACACTTGGGTCAATTCTATCAAGGAAATCCTCGATGATCCCCAGCCCGACACGCTCGACCTTCTCGATACCATCAAACTTAACCTCTTTGCGTCAGAACTCAATGTCTTCACCCCAAAAGGAGATATCCTGACTTTGCCACAAGGTGCCACGGTCCTCGATTTTGCCTTTGCCATCCACTCCATGGTGGGCAGCCATTGCATTGGTGGTAAAGTCAATCACCGACTTGTGCCCATGAGTCATCGCTTGGCAAATGGTGACCAAATCGAGATTCTCACCTCGCAGTCGCAGACCATTCAACCCGATTGGATGAACTTTGTCACCACGGGGAAGGCGCGCGGTCGCATTGCTGCTGCGCTACGACGTGCAGCCCGTGAGTGTCAGCGAAAGGGCGAGAACATTTTACGCGAGTTTCTCAAAATGCACGAGGTGGAGGACAATGATTCCAACCTCCATAAGATAAGGTCTTTCCATCGTTTCGACACTCCTTCTGCCCTTTATCAGGCTTTGGGAGAAGGACGTCTTGTCCTCTCCGATGCCGATGTGCAGCATCTCTTGGGCAAGAAAACCTCACGCAGATGGGGATGGCGCCGTTTTGTGCCCTTCCTTAAAGATAAATCGCTGCCCGAAAACTTGGAGTCACAAGATGCTTTGGATGCGAATTTCGTCGAACAACTGGATCGTAAGGCCATCCTTACGCTCTCTGATGAGGTGATCAATCACTGCGAAATCTGTTCGCATTGTCGCCCAATCAAGGGGGATGAAGTGATGGGCTACATCAACAATCATCATCTCGAACTTCATCGCCGAGATTGTAGTGTTGCCCTCAAGCACAAAACGAGCTTTGGCAACAACATCATTGCCACCGTGTGGGACAACTCCCGCCCCTCTGTGCATCTCTACGATGCAACGATTCACGTGGAGGGTATCGATAGTCCGAGTGTCTTGCAAGAAATCGCTTTGGTCTTCTCTCAGCATCCGCAATATCAGCTCCATAGCATCCAGCTCAAAGCGCATGATGGCATTTTCCACGGCACGCTTGGCGTACGCATAGCCTCCACCGCTGAGGTGCAGAAGCTCTGTTCTCTCCTCCTCAGTGCTGGGCAAATCACCAAAGCTAATCGTGGCAACTAACCTTTGGCACGTCTTACGTCCTGACTCATTATTTGATATATTCTTAACCTCTTTGTTCTAGTGGACATTCAGAAAATTTCTATTGAAACAACACTTACAGGTGACTCTCTTCAATATACAATTCCTGTTTATCAACGTTATTATAATTGGAGCCGAAAACAATGCGAACAATTGTTTCAAGATGTGTGCCGTGTGATTAGTTCGAAGGAAGAGCATTTCTTTGGAAGTATAGTTATAAAAAATGAGGGCTTGAGCAAGCTTCTTATAGATGGTCAACAACGTATTACTACAGTATCGCTCATGCTTCTGGCTATGTATCGTCTGGCTAAAGAAGAAAAGAAGGAAGCTAAGCCCAATCTTTTAGACAACATCTCTAGGAAGTGCTTTTTCTATACTGATGAAAGTGATGAATGTCAGCCACGTATCATGCATATTGAGCAGGATCAAGAGGCTTATACTAGGTTGCTCCAAGGTGATGTAGATAATTTTGTGCAGTACTCAAACATCACACGAAATTTTTATTACTTCTATGATAACATCCGTGATTCGGTCTATGAAATCAAGGATTTCTATGAAGCCTTAAAATCTTTGCAGGTCGTACTCATTGGTTTAGAAGGCAATGATAATGCACAACTCATTTTCGAATCGCTCAATTCCACAGGGCTCGCACTTACTGATGGTGATAAGATTCGGAATTTTGTGTTGATGAATCTGCCTGAGAAGTCGCAACGACTTTGTTATACAAAATATTGGAAGTATATAGAGGAAAAGGCTAACTACACTGGGGATACACAAAATGCCCTTAACGCTGTTACGTTGTTTGTGCGTGATTTCCTCACGGCGCACACACGTAACACACCCAATATTTCCGATGTTTACCCTCGCTTCAAAGAATTTGCAAAAGATTGGCAAGAGAAACCAGAAGAACTTTTGGCGTTAATGGCGAAATTTGCAGACTATCTCTATCAAATTGAGAATGCAGATACTTCTTCCCAGTCTCTTAATGTGCATCTTCGACGTTTCGCCCTGCTTGAGATTAGTGTAGCTCATCCATTCTTAATGCGAATCGTAGATGAATTCTATGAAAATAGACTCTCGAGTGATGACGTGATTCGCATTATTTCTGTTGTCGAGAATTACGTTTTCCGTCGTTTTATCTGTGGTCTTTCTTCTAATGCACTGAACAATTTATTTGCTACACTTTATGAAACGGCAAGTCGATTAGTAAAAGAGCAAAATATTTCGCTAGTGGATGCAATAACTTTCTTGCTGGTTACAAAAAAAGAGTCTTCAAGATTTCCCAATGATGAAGAGTTTTCTCAAGCCTTTGCAGTAAAGAATGTATATAAGATGCGTCCTAAGAACAAGGTGTACCTTTTCTACCGATTGAATGCTGCACTTGGATTGGAGAATGAAGCGGATACCTCGGTGATTGATAAGATGCAAGAGCGAGGTGGACATCTGCTGTCTATCGAACATATCATGCCGCAGAGATTGAGCAACGAGTGGAAAGATGCATTAGGAGTGAATGCGGAGGAAATCCATGAAAAATGGTTGGATACAATCGCAAATCTTACACTCACAGGCTACAATACTAATTATAGTAACAAGCCTTTCCATTTTAAGCGTATAGAAGTTCTCGATGGAGAAGGTAACAAGGTGGGCTTTGCTTATTCTGCCTTGCCAATCAATAAATTCATAGGTGAAAAATTGTCCTGGACGGAACAGGAGTTGATAGAGCGCTGTGAACTACTAACACAATGTGCTCTTAAGATTTGGCACAAACCACAAAGTCTAGGAATCTCGCGCCAGCACGCTCGTGAAACTTTGGCGCTTTCCTCTGACTCAAGTGATTTTACCTATAAGCAGATTATAGAATGCTCCTTCGAGGATGAAGTAATAGTGGCAAAAAATAATCAGAGCTGGAAGGATTTCTTTGTCGATATCATGAAGGTTCTCGATACAAACTACCATCATGAACTTCTTCAAATTGCGAGTGATCCTTCTTTGACAAAGTTGCTACAAAAAGAGAATACGAAATTTAGACAGAGTGTGGAGGTGCTCCCTGGCATCTACGCCTATCTTTTAAGTTCAACCCAAACTAAAATAGAAATCTTACAAGGTATATTCCAGTCTTTGTATATTGACCTAGATAGTGTACTCTTCCAGGTTAGAAGCAAAAAAACAACCTCAGATGAGGAGTAGCACTTTACTTTCTATTTTTTTCTAAGCGTTCAACAATATAACACTGGGAACTTTTTATCTCAAATGTCGGTTAACAGCTGATTAGAAGAATTGGAAATGCAGCTTTTTGTATGCTAACAAAAAGCTGCTCTCTTGTTTGTTGATTGCACTAGCCTTATATATATGGCTATCCATTGTTTCCTGCCCGTTAGCTTCCTTTCTCCGTGGTGTGGAAAAAAAACTCCGACGTTTTTGGGAAAAAGTCCAACGTTTTTCGGAAAATCTCCCACGTTTTTGGAGAAACGTCCGAGATTTTTCGAGGAATGTCCAACGTTTTTTGAGGAAGTGCCGAGCATTCACTGACAATCTCCGAGAAATGCTCGAGAAATGTTGCAGGTTAAGGAAGTATTTAAGGGACATAAAGCCCGTTTTTACGATGAGATGGAGCAAAACACGGCAAAAGGGGACAAAAAGCCCCAAATCTCGTTCTGGGGGATTTGGGCGAAAAATGGGCTTTACAGTATAATCCTGCGTAGTCTAGATGGCAAAATAGCGCCGTCTAAAATTTTTCTGCGATTTTTTTGTAGGAAGTCTTGGTAGTTTGCGAATCTTGCCGTACTTTTGCATCGCAATCGGGACGCAAGGGTCACTTGCTAAGATACAACGTGCTTAGTTAGATGAGACTTGACAACCTGAACGCCTGACAGCAGCAAACGAGCTGCGAAGTCATTGAAACGATTACATAACAGATTGTAGAGAAGTACAAGGAACAATCAACAATGAAGCAGAAGTGCTTCGGGTAAAATGAATTGTACCGTCAATTTCTACTCCAAATCCAAAGTAACAAGACAGGAAGCTGAGCAATTTATACAGAATCAAAACAAATTATTATATTACAATGAAGAGTTTGATCCTGGCTCAGGATGAACGCTAGCTACAGGCTTAACACATGCAAGTCGAGGGGCAGCATGGAAGAAGCTTGCTTCTTCTGATGGCGACCGGCGCACGGGTGCGTAACGCGTATCAAACCTGCCTCATACTCGGGGATAGCCTTGCGAAAGTAAGATTAATACCCGATGTTGTTATGTTGCCGCATGGTGATATAACCAAAGATTTATCGGTATGAGATGGTGATGCGTCCGATTAGGTAGTAGGCGGGGTAACGGCCCACCTAGCCTTCGATCGGTAGGGGTTCTGAGAGGAAGGTCCCCCACACTGGAACTGAGACACGGTCCAGACTCCTACGGGAGGCAGCAGTGAGGAATATTGGTCAATGGACGCAAGTCTGAACCAGCCAAGTAGCGTGCAGGATGACGGCCCTCCGGGTTGTAAACTGCTTTTAGTTGGGAATAAAAAAGAGGACGTGTCCTCTATTGTATGTACCTTCAGAAAAAGGACCGGCTAATTCCGTGCCAGCAGCCGCGGTAATACGGAAGGTCCAGGCGTTATCCGGATTTATTGGGTTTAAAGGGAGCGTAGGCGGATTATTAAGTCAGTGGTGAAAGACGGTGGCTCAACCATCGTTAGCCATTGAAACTGGTAGTCTTGAGTGCAGACAGGGATGCTGGAACTCGTGGTGTAGCGGTGAAATGCTTAGATATCACGATGAACTCCGATCGCGAAGGCAGGTGTCCGGGCTGCAACTGACGCTGAGGCTCGAAAGTGTGGGTATCAAACAGGATTAGATACCCTGGTAGTCCACACAGTAAACGATGTATACTCGCGGTTTGCGATATAATGTAAGCCGCCAAGCGAAAGCATTAAGTATACCACCTGGGGAGTACGCCGGCAACGGTGAAACTCAAAGGAATTGACGGGGGCCCGCACAAGCGGAGGAACATGTGGTTTAATTCGATGATACGCGAGGAACCTTACCCGGGCTTGAACTAAGAGTGACGAATCTAGAGATAGATTTTTCTTCGGACACTCTTGGAGGTGCTGCATGGTTGTCGTCAGCTCGTGCCGTGAGGTGTCGGCTTAAGTGCCATAACGAGCGCAACCCTTTTCCTTGGTTGCCATCAGGTAATGCTGGGCACTCCAGGGATACTGCCATCGTAAGATGTGAGGAAGGTGGGGATGACGTCAAATCAGCACGGCCCTTACGTCCGGGGCTACACACGTGTTACAATGGGGGGTACAGAAGGTCGCTACCTGGTGACAGGATGCTAATCTTAAAAACCTCTCTCAGTTCGGATTGGAGTCTGCAACCCGACTCCATGAAGCTGGATTCGCTAGTAATCGCGCATCAGCCATGGCGCGGTGAATACGTTCCCGGGCCTTGTACACACCGCCCGTCAAGCCATGAAAGCCGGGGGTGCCTGAAAGCCGTGACCGCAAGGGTCGGCCTAGGGTAAAACTGGTGATTGGGGCTAAGTCGTAACAAGGTAGCCGTACCGGAAGGTGCGGCTGGAACACCTCCTTTCTGGAAGTTCAGTTACCTGGTTACTTGAATGGAAATAAAAGAAAATGGTACAATTTAGAAGATTGTCACCTATACTTCTCGCAATAGGTTATGCTAAGCATAAGAGAAAGATGAAGCCGAGCAGCTCTGAAGTAGTTTGACTTGCGTGGATTTTTTCTGCCAGTCCTATAGCTCAGTTGGTTAGAGCGCCACACTGATAATGTGGAGGTCGGCAGTTCAAATCTGCCTGGGACTACTTGCAAACGGAGCACCGCGCTCCGAAGATTTGGGGGATTAGCTCAGCTGGCTAGAGCACCTGCCTTGCACGCAGGGGGTCAACGGTTCGAATCCGTTATTCTCCACTCATTCTACTGCTCAGTCGCAATGATGATAAGACATCAAAGCATAATGACAGAGCAAGAGATCTTTGACATATTGAACACGCAACAAGTTGATTCTTGTTTCCATCCATCGCAAGGTGAGATGCGAAAACAGAGAATCATCCAAGTAACGAAACAAAGGTAAACGAAAGTACAGCTTTAAGTATATTCCCACCTTCTAGTTACGAAAGGATTAGCAAAGACTAAGGTCTAACGTCTAATTCCTAACGTCTAGAATAAGGAAAAGGAAGTAATTAAGGGCGTACGGTGGATGCCTAGGCTCTTACAGGCGATGANCTTGAACTCGGGGCTTTTTTGTGTTTCCATATTGCTACTTTAGTCTGAATATACTTACTGATCTTTTTCCATACCCACTATCCTTTGTGTAATCTCAGAAGAGTTGTGATTTTGCTCTACTGGTATTCTGTAAACTTAAATTGTTCATCGTATACAGAAGTAGTTCTGGTTTGTGTTGTGCTTGCTGATGTTTCTGCTTTACGCTCCTATATTTAAGTAGTTTCTATAAACTTCAATTTGCTTCTCTACGCTGCTTCGTGTTGTGCTTGCTGATATTTGTGTTTTCCTACTTCTATCCGTTGGTGCAAACGTATGAGCTTTAACGCGAATTTCTGCGAATTCCGATTAGTTTAGTGCTTCTTTGCGTTATTTTCCACGAACTATTTTCTGACGTTTCTGAGTCATTAGAGAGTGTGTCTTGCATCTTTCTACGAACTACTTTCTGTCATTTCTGAGTCATTAGAGAGTGTGTGTTGCATCTATTCTAGTTGTCTTGCCTTTTTTCTGCTTAAATCTCTTCTTCTTCGACAATCATCTTTCCCTCAATCGAGATGTTTTCCCTCTTTTCTCTAGAGGAAATGCATGCCTTTTCCCCATGTTTCTATGGTTATCTCTATGCCTTTTCTTATTCCTTGAGGTTATGTCCATGGACTTCTCGCATCTTATCTGAATAAAGTTTGAAAATAATTGCATTTTCCAGTATTATAGGCGATTTCCCCCAGAATATATTTGTTTTATTCATACAAAATCCTTATTTTTGCTATCTCAAATTAGCAACCTTTTTACCTCTCCTATGGACTGGATTATTAAACTTCTTACTGACCCAACGAGTGCAGCGCATTTACTTATTCTTTATGCCCTCGTTATTAGCCTTGGCGTCCGTTTCGGACAATGGAAAATTGGAGGCAAGAAAAACGGAATCGCCTTCGGTGTGACTTGGGTATTGTTTGTCGGCATCTTTGTCGGACACATCTGTACCAATTATCTCTACGACAATCCCGTCGAAGCTGTAGCTTATCAGCGCCACATCATCGACATTGTCAAAGAGCTCGGATTGATTCTCTTCGTTTACTGCATCGGTTTGCAGGTTGGACCCAGTTTTTTCCAAGCTTTCCGCCGAGGTGGACTTGGCATGAGCCTCTTGGCAGTGCTTCTCGTGTTGCTCAACGTGGCAATGACCCTTGGTTTGTTCTTCCTTGCAGACAACACAGGAATCTTCACTACTCCCCATGCTAGAGAAAACCTAGCTATGATGGTAGGTGTCATGTGTGGAGCAGTGACCAACACACCTTCTCTCGGTGCTGCTAATACCATCTTGCCGGAACTCTTCGGTGATGGCACAGCCGTTCCCGCCATTGCCAACGGTTATGCCTGTGCTTATCCCCTTGGTGTCGTAGGTATCATCCTTTCCACTATCGCTTTGCGTTTCATTGCTCGCATCTCTTTGGATAAAGAGCAAGAAGAGCTTCGTCAGCGCAACGACGCTCATCCCGAAACAACCCCTCGCCACCTCATCATCGAAGTGAGCAATCTCTCTGTAGTTGGTAAAACGCTCGAAGAACTTCGCAACTTCTTAAAGCGACAGTTTGTCGTAACGCGTTGCATCTTCCCTGATGGAGAACTCGTGGTTCCCAATGCCACCACAGAGTTGTCTTTGGGTATGAAAATCCACCTCGTTTGTTCCGAGCAGGATTCAGAAGCTCTCATTCAGTTGCTAGGTAAAACAGCTGAATTAGGCCATGAAGAGCAAATCGACACTGTGCAATACGTCAGCCGTCGCATGGTCGTTACCCGTGAAGAAATCACAGGTCGCAGTCTTGCGCAGCTACATTTGTCTTCGCTTTATGGTGTGAATGTCACTCGTGTCACGCGTAGTGGCATGGAACTTTTTGCAGATCGTAATCTTCCTCTCCTCGTTGGTGACCGTTTGCTCGTCACCGGTACAGAAGAAAATGTAGAGCGCGTCAAGACCGTCTTGGGCTCTCAAGTAGAGCGTCTAGATCATCCCAATGTCGGTGTGTTGTTTATGGGAATCCTCATTGGTCTTTTGGTCGGTCAAATCCCCATTCCTTTCCCTGGCGTAGACGTTCCCGTGAAACTCGGTTTAGCTGGTGGTCCTCTCTTTGTTGCCATTTTGGTAGGTGCCTTCGGACATCGCTACCGCATCAACACCTACGTTTCCACCTCTGCCAACCTCATGTTGCGTGAAGTAGGGCTCATTCTCTTCCTCAGCAGCGTAGGTATTCAAGCTGGAGCCTCATTCTGGCGCACGATCATGGCAGGTGACGGCATACACTACGTATGGATGGGCTTCCTCATCACCATTGTCCCCATTCTCATCTGCGGACTCATTGGTCGTTGGAAACTTAAGCTCAACTATTTCACCCTCATGGGACTCATTGCAGGTGCCAACACCGACCCTCCTGCGTTGGCGTTTGCCAATACTACAGCCGGCAACAACGCCCCTGCAGTTGGTTACAGCACTGTCTATCTTCCTGCGATGTTCTTGCGCATCCTCGTTGCACAGCTCATTTTGCTGTTCTTCCTCAGTTAAGCATCGCATGAACCCAAAAATCCCCACTCTCGAATCGTACGAGAGTGGGGATTTTTTTGTGGAGAATAACAGCTTTCTCGAGCCCTTTGTTGCAGTGTTCAGCTTTCGCCTCACCACCAGCTACGGAATACCGCTGTAAATTCTAAGAGATTAAGCCTCAGGAGCGATAACACCTGTGGGGCAAACGTCAGCGCAAGTACCGCAGTCGATGCAAGTTTCGGGGTTGATGACGTAGATTTCGCCTTCAGAGATAGCTGCAGTGGGGCATTCGTCGATGCAAGTGCCGCAAGCAACGCAATCTTCGTTGATAATGTAAGCCATTGTGTAAGAATTTAATAAATGAATAATTGTTATGATGTTATGTATGTCTGTCGTTGATCCATGCCCAGCTGTACTGGATCTCCCTATCCACCATCTTCACGACGGGGCACATTGAGATATCTACATGAATCTACGGCAAAGGTAGCTATTTTCGCCAATCTCCGCAAACATCTTCCCATCTTTTCTCCATTCCGACCTATCGTTTGCGCTTTTTCTGCCTCTTTTCCCTCTGCAAACCTCCCCTTTTTCAACTCCCTTATTCCCCTTCCTTTCTCCCCCTTGTCCGATATTGCTCAAAGTCCGATGCCCTTTCTTCCCGAAATTACTGACATCCCACCTGGCAAATCGTCAATTATTCGTGCAAATCTCCCACCAATCGGCAAGAAAAAGAGTGAAACGTGCGGACTTTGCTCAGAAAATTGTATCTTTGCCTTAATATCCGTGTAGACTTCTCACAGCGTGCTGCCCAGTTGTTAGGGCACTGGCAGGAATCCCTTGTGCTTTCTTGTGGAAGATTCATACGTTATGCACACTTTTCAAGGGATATCATTTGAAACTAAAAACACTTCACGGATCATTTTCCGCGTCAACCATCACATACCTCATACGATTATGGCAAAAATCACGAAAGAAGCAGCCCTGGCTTACCACGAACAAGGGCGTCCAGGTAAAATAGAAGTTGTTCCTACAAAGCCACATGCCACTCAAACCGATCTCTCCCTCGCCTATTCTCCAGGTGTGGCAGAGCCTTGTTTGGAAATCGAGAAGAATAAAGACGATGCTTATCGCTACACCAACAAAGGAAATCTCGTAGCTGTCATTTCCAATGGTACGGCAGTCTTAGGATTGGGCGATATAGGTGCTGTAGCTGGTAAACCTGTGATGGAAGGTAAGAGCCTTCTCTTCAAGATTTATGCTGGAGTAGATGCTTTCGACATCGAAGTCGACGAGAAAGATCCCGAGCGTTTCATCCAAGTGGTCAAAGCCATTGCTCCCACTTTCGGTGGCATCAATCTCGAAGACATCAAAGCCCCTGAGTGCTTTGAAATCGAAACTCGCTTGAAGGAGGAACTCGACATCCCCGTGATGCACGACGACCAACATGGCACCGCCATCATCTCCTGCGCAGGTTTGCTCAATGCTTGTGAAGTAGCGGGTAAGCGCATCGAGGATGTCAAGTTGGTCATGAACGGAGCTGGAGCTGCCGCCATCAGTTGCGCACGCCTCTACATCTCCTTCGGTCTCAAGCCCAGCAACCTCATCATGCTCGACTCTAAGGGCGTCATCTCTGCCGATCGCACCGACATCAACGCCCAAAAGCGCGAATTTGCTACTGAGCGCACCGATGTTCGCACCCTTGAAGAAGCTGTACAAGGCGCAGATGTCTTTGTGGGTCTCTCTAAAGGTAACATTCTCTCACAAGACATGGTGCGCACCATGGCAGAGCGTCCCATCATCTTTGCTCTTGCCAATCCAGTGCCCGAAATTTCTTATGAGGAGGCTCGCGAAGCACGTCCCGATGTCATCATGTCCACTGGGCGCACTGACTATCCCAACCAAATCAATAACGTCTTGGGATTCCCCTACATTTTCCGTGGTGCGCTCGACACTGCCTCCTCTGCCATCAACGAACCTATGAAGCAAGCAGCAGTGCGCGCCATTGCCGAACTAGCTCGTCAGGAAGTTCCTGCGTCAGTCACAGCGGCCTATGGCATAGAACATCTCGAATTTGGTGCCGACTATTTCATTCCAAAGCCCGTAGACCCTCGTCTTGTCGTTGAAGTGTCTTCTGCTGTGGCTAAGGCTGCCATCGAAAGTGGCGTGGCTCGCAAGCCCATCACCGATTGGGACGCATATCGTGCCCAACTCTCCACTCGCCTCTCTTAGTAGACTTAGTGCGGAGCAGCCCAACAGACCATGGGGAGCGTTATTCAGAATTTTTGAGTAATGCTCCCCATTCTTTTGCAGAAGAAAAGCCCCTTCCACCATGCTAAGTGCCTAGTGGAAGGGGCTTTTGTGTCTTTGTCCTCATTGGACTGCTGAAGTCTTGTGTATATTCTCGTACCCGAAGTGTTTAAAGTACGATATTTTTCACCGCAGGGAGCACCGTAGCCAACTCATCGATGACTTGTTGTCGGGTAGCGCCTTCGCGCACGATTGCCAAGATGGTGTCGTCACCAGCCAGCGTACCGCAGATACTCGTCAACTTCTGAGCATCTATTTCCGTGGTAATACCAGCAGCATATCCAGGTCTGGTGTGCATCACCACGATGTTTCCTGAGAATTCGAGTCCTAGGAATCCAGTGTTTCGCAAGAAATCTGGGGCTTCCACAGAAATCTTGCGTCTATATAGAGGATTTTCAGGCAGAATATAGCGATATCCGCCCACGCTTGCCACTTTCGCGGCTTTTAGCTTCTGCAAATCACGGGAGAGAGTTGCTTGCGTCACCTTATATCCTTCTGCTTCTAGCTCTTTGAGCAGTGCTTCTTGGCTTCCTATTTCAGTATTCGCCAATATCAGGCGTAGCACCTCTATTCTTTCATGTCTTGGTTTCATGCGTTTCTTGCTAATTCTTCAGCTTATTGGGACAAAGATAGTAAATAATCCGTTCATGTGCGCACTTTTCTATTAAAAAAATGTCGTGGTCGCTGTTTAAACTATCATTTTTGAGAATTATATGTGAAAATTCTATCCAGTCTTCTATCGTTTAGAGAACGGGGTTATTCGTATTTTTCTACTCTTTTAGCGACCAAAAACTCCTACATTTTTGCGTAGAGTTTTCTTATTCCGTAGTTCTTGAGGCAGAAATTCCCAGAGTGCCACTCGATTTCTCGGGCGATTCCACTCAGTTTTTGCCTTTTTCTCAGCACTGCCCATTCGCATCTTTGGCAGAAGATTTGGGAGCCTTCTTCGGTTTGCTGCGATATCTTAGGCACTGTTAAGTGGCAAATTAGTTGCTGCTGTGGTATAAGCCATCTTGCGCACCCTGCTTGCGCAGTGTATATGCAGTCAGAAGGAGGGGGACTTCAGAAAGGGGAGGGGAAATGATTGACAAAAAAATGGGAATGACCCGTCTCACGACGAAACATTCCCTCACAGAACTTATATAGAGATGAAAAAACTATCTCGAATTTAGGAGAGGACTACTTAGTAACTTCGTCCCTGATGTCATATTGACAATGCAAATATACGGACTATTGCGAAACTGACAAAACAAATAGGCCTTTTTTTTATGCAATCTGCGATTTTTTTTGTTCCGACTCGATTTTATGCTTTGTTTAGGGCTGATTCCCGCAAGATTATTACTTTCTACAATCATTTTTCAGCGGATTTTTTCGTGATTTTCTGCGAAAACGTTTTCAGCCGACAACAAAACTTCTTGTCCCTAATCCGTGTTTTTGTACTTTCTCATGTGCGATATAATCAAGGCTCTTGATGATTTTGCCGAAATAATGGACAATTTTTCAGAGACCTTGTAAAAACTTTTTGTGCGTTCATAGTTTTAGTTTGACCTTCTTCTACCGTCTCACCGATACTTCTTGAAGTTTGCAAAAAAATACAATTCTATTCACGAAACTGATTTCATAATATTTCGAATAACCATAGAATAAATGATGTATAAGTTGCGAGAATCGTAAAAAATGCTATAGATATAATGAACATTGTTGCATATATTGTTCAGGCGACCATGCAGACGCTAAGACGGAGATTCCCAAAAGATGAAAAAAGTCGCTCCATTTAGCATGGAGCGACTTGAAGATTTTCTGGTCGGCAGCGCAAGTGTGACAACAGGGCTGCGGCATCTTTATCCTCCACCAGCGCCACAAACTCGCGCTCTGGATGGAGCAACGCCATCAATACTGCTGTCTCTCCGTCATCTTCCACCCATAAAGGCTGACATGCCTTCGCAGGTTGCTGCGCGGTATATTGCGCTTCCCACAGTGCCAGTTGGTCATTGATGCTATGAAGGTAGGAGAGATGTCGAGCCACACGTGCTTGCGCACCCTCGATCTTGTGCGAATAGCTTGCCACCACGTGCGGCACCAGTGCGCGGAGGTCGGTGAGTTTTCCTTGAGTTTTCGTGCAATGCGCGTACCATTTGCCGACAAAGCCCGTAGCATCGCCTTCCATGGCGAGAGGAGCTCCCCATGCCACGGTGAGACGTCCGTGTTCCAGCACGCGCGTGCCGGAGGGAAACACGCGAGCTTCGCCTGCCACGATGAGCGGACGCACCACGGTTTCGCCTAAGGTTTGGAGCTGCTGTGCAAATCTGTGGAGCAATTCCGCGCTTGCTCCCACCTCCAGCATCGGTTGACGTCCTTGTGACCACAGTTGGCGGCACTTTTCTAGCGACCATGTTGCCAGTGTCATCCATTCCCATTCTGGATGCTGACGCAGTGCCCAGCGTTTCACTCGCACGTCTTGCGCTGTCCACACCCCGATGAAGGGCATTTCGTGCAGCGTGTGCACTTTGTTGGGAGAGGGTTGCCCATTGTTGGTGACGCAGGTCGCTGTGTTCCCATTAGCTGTGGGCTGTTCCGCTATTTCCACTCCTTCTATTTCTGTGAAATCTTCGTTGTCCTTTGACGATTGTACGGCTTTTTTCTGTGTATCTCTGTCGTTTCTCGAAAAACGTCCGACATCTTCAAAATTTTCTCCCACGTTTTTCGAAAAAACTCCGACGTTTTTGGAAAAATCTCCCACGTTTTTTGAGAAATCTCCCACGTTTTTTTTCACGCCTCCGAGATTCGCGGTCGCCACGTCTGTGGAGGAGGTCTGCGCGAGGGTATTTTCACCGCTTGTTTCCCCTCCGATGGTCCTATCCTCCCACACGATGCCGCAACAGTGCGTGAGTGCCCACGCATTTCGGCTTAGGGCAGACTGCACCAGACGTACCATAGAGAGCGGACTAGCCCACGGCGAAGCCACACGTTGGCGCGTCCACCAACTAAACACTGGAGCCGGCAGGAGCAAGGTCGCAGCCACCACGCTGCCCATGCCCACGATGGTGAGACCGCCCAGCGAAGAGAGGGCAGGATGTTGGGCAAAAGCCAGTGTACCCACACCGATAAGCATGATCACTGCCGAGAGGAGGATGCTCCGCTTGTACGCCGCCAGGAGTTTTCTCCCATAGGTGTACTCATAGAGCAGACCTTCGGTCACGAATATCGAATAGTCGTCCCCTTGACCGAAGATAAAGGTTGCCAAAATCACATTGACGAGGTTGAAACTAAGCCCAAAAACCGACATACTGCCCAGAATCCACAACCAACTCACCACCATGGGGAAGAAAGCTAGGACAGCCACGCTGAATCGTCGGAACGAGAGCCACAAAAATCCGAAGACGATGGCACCACACACCCAGCCGATGTAGGAAAAGTCCTGCGACAGATGGCGCGCCACGCTTTCGTTCATCGATTTGGGTGTGAAAGTCCAGACGCTCTCCGCGCCTTCTTCTACGGCTTTGGGATTCTTCGCGTGAGACATTGATAGTTTGAGCACGGCATCCAACTGTTGCTTCAGCGCATCCGCCTCACCGCGTGGCACATTCACCACGGTCGTCACGATATATTGCCCTTTGCCATCGCGCGCCACCAAAGGAGCTAGCGCATCTTCGCCCATCGTCAAGCACTGGGCGGCATTGATGGGGTGAAAATCTCGGAGCAAAAGGTTGTCAAAGGGCGCAAAAGCCTGTGGTGCAAAGCCCAATTTCGCAGCTTCCTGCGCTGTTTGTTGGCGCAGTGCTGTTCCATTTTCCTGCACAAAAGCCTTCCATCGCGCCAGACGTGCCGCTTGTTCTCCAGCAGATGCGAGATATGGGGCTACGCTTTGTACCGTTGCGCCTTTCACCTTCCGAATCATGGGGGCAATCGTGCTTTCCTTTTGCTCACGCAGCGCAAGTGCTGCCTCGAGTGTCCGTGCGCGGTGAGCGATATACAGAGGTTCGTGGAGCGAGTCGGCTTGTCGCAGTTGTGCCAACTCGCCAAACAGCATGCGTTGTTCTGAGGATAGGTAATTTAAGTGCGCAAGATTGGCGTCAAACTCCACATTCCTCCCTGTCCATCCCAAGAGCAGCGTAGCGATGAGGGCAATACCCAGCCCCAAAGTGCGATAGGGTGGAGAGGTCTTGCGCATGGGCACGCTTGCCACTTCGAGATTTTCCACCTCTCCTTGTGAGGGTGAAGAGAGCACTGTGGTAGTTGTGGCAGGGGCTTTCACCAAATGAGGCAACGCCACCAGCACAAAGGCTATCGTCCCTACGAGCATAGCAGCTGCAAACACGCCTAAATCGCGCAGTGCCACAGAGTGTAGTGGAATCAATGCCGCAAAAGCACCCACGGTGGTCACATTGCCGATGAGCAAAGGAGCCACCAGTTCGCGAAGATTTTGGCGAATGCTGCCAGCATGTGGCAGGTGCGTGAGAAAATGTAGGGGATAATTGACCGCGATGCCGATGATCACCGAAGAGATGCCCAAGACGATGAGAGAAACCGTGGAAGTGGTGAACGAAAGTACGCAGAGTCCCACCAGCCATCCGAAACCTACGGTCAGGACGATGAGCAAGAGGTGTCGCACGCGTCGGAGGGTGTAGAGCAAGATGCCCAAGGTGAGCACCACTGCCACGGCTATTGCCCAAGTACTGTCGCGCTTGATCTGTTCAGCATTGCCCACAGCGATGGTGGGCGCACCGATGATTTGCACCCGAAACGGGGGAGTAAGTTGAGGATGATGAGGTTGTTTTTCCGTGTTTTTTTCAAGTTCTGTGGGAGCGTTATTGGACGCACTGGCTTCTTGCTCCACGGTCTGTGCCACGTTCTCCAGCAGATGTTTGAGTCGCGCTTGAACGTCCGTGGCAGTACCTTGGGCGTTGGTGGTGAGCATCACCACACACCAGCGATGGTCGGGCGAGAATATGTGCCCTTCGTGCAGATCATAGTGCAGATTGGTGCGTGTTTCTAGCAGTCGTCTGGCAGGAGCAGAGAAGAGATTCAGCGGATCTTGCGCCAAAGTCGCAGATTGCCATCCACTGGTGGGGAGCATCATTTCGGACTGTGCCGCGTGGAGTTGGCGATTCACGAAGTGGGGAGTGCGCATCGCGGAGTCGATGTGCGTCCAGTCGGCAGAGGTGAGCAAATAGGGCGCATGTTCCACCCACCACACTTGCCGATCCATCATCTGCGCCACGTCTATTTCGCTCACCACCTGCGACAACCACTTGGCGGTGTCGCGTTCTTGCACCATCTCTGCAAAGCGGTCGGCAGCATCAATGAGCGTTTCTTCGGGCGTTGTCTGTGAGCTCTCTGTCGTCGGCGCTGCATCCCCCTTGTTGCTGGGCGCTGCCTCATGGCGCACTACGGCAAAGATGCGGTTGCCTCCGTTGTATTGTCCGAAAGCCGCGAGCGATGCCGGATATTCTCCATCGTTGGGCAAAAAATCTGTGATGTCCTCCTTAAAATCTAAGCTACTCACACGCGCCACTAGTAGCAGTATGACAGCCACTCCGAGGGTCCACCGCCATCGTGGGCGAGGACGCAGAAATTCATACAAACGGAGGAAAAAAGACTTAGACATTAGGGAGTAGACGTTAGACGTAAGAGATTAGACGTTAGACGTAAGAGATTGGACGTTAGACGTAAGAGATTAGACGTTAGACGTAAGAGATTGGACGTTAGACGTTAGGGATTAGACGTTAGGCGTAAGAGATTGGACGTTAGACGTTAGAGATTAGACGTTAGACGTTAGAGGGGCAGCCCTTTCTGCTTGCTACAAGGGAGGCAAAAGGAAGATTTTGGGGAGCCTTGGGAGGGGGAGGCACCTACGACTGACCTCTCAGGTCGATAAACTTGATGGGTTTGCGCGATTTAGGTGGAAAGTTGATGGCAGCTACCTCTTCTTTGGGCAGAATCTCCACATCGGGCGTCACTCGAAGGCGAGCGCGGAAGCGATCTTTCAAATCTTTCGTGATGGCAGTGGGCAGTGGCAAATGGCTGTCTGCGACATATTGTTGCGCCACCTCCTGTTTCAGTCCCACTTTCGCGCACACTTCGTCTGTGCCGTTGGCAGAAGTGCGCGCCACCACCACATAGTTCTCCACATAAGGGGCGTGATCCAACACATCATTCAAGGCAGGCGGATAGAGCGTTGTCCCTTTGAGTTTGATCATGTTGTGCTTTCTTCCCACGAGCGGTGTGAGGCGATAGGTGTGACGTCCGCAAGCGCAAGGGGCAACAATGCGCGCTGCCACATCGCCCGTGCGGAAGCGCAAGAGCGGCATTCCCTCTACCCCCAAGGGTGTGACCACGATTTCCCCAAATTCTCCATCTTTCACGGGGCGATTGTCCTCACCGATAATCTCGACAATCACAAGTTCGGGATGCACATGACCGCCATTTCCTTCAGGACATTCAGCAAAGGTTGCCCCCATCTCTGTGGAGGAATAGGTGGCAAAGAGCGACACTTCGGGCCATCTCTCCGCGATGCGCTTGCCCAAAAGATTGAGTTGAAAATCAGTATCTCGGAGACCTTCGCCAATACCGATGATGCGGCGCACGCTGGAGTGGCGATAGTCGATGCCGTGTGCCTCGGCATAGTCGATGAGTCGTAGGATGAACGAGGGCACACACATGAGGGTGTCGGGCTGAATCTTGCGAATGGTGTCCCATTGCAATTCGGGAATACCGCCACCCACTCGCACCACGCCTGCTCCCAAACGGCGAAGTCCGAGAAAATATGCCATACCCGCCATGAATCTCTTGTCGAGAGTGGTCATGATCTGCACGATACTGTCGCGCGTCACACCAGCGCAGGCAAAGGAACGGGCTTCGTTGAATGCCAATCGTTCGAGATCGCTATCGGTGCAAGCGAAGGTCACTGCCTCGCCCATCGTACCCGAGGTGGTGACATAGTCGATGACCTCGCTTGGGGGTACGCAGAGGAAGTCCGCATTGTCGCGTTGCAGATCAGCTTTCTCCGTGAAGGGCAGTTGCTGCAAGTCGTCAATGGTGCGGATTTGTGCCACATCAATGTGGTGTTCTCGAAACATCCGTTGATAGAAAGGCGATTTTTCCGCCAGATAGTGCAGATGTTTGCGCAGGAGATCTTCTTGAAATTCCTGAATGACTTGGGGAGATTGGAAAGAAATATCAGTCATAAGGCACGGTGGCTTGCCATTCCTTTGGTGCTATCTTGCCTTTTGGGGTGTATCCTCACAAGGAACTAGCGCAGCCTTGGGAGCATGAAGCATCAAAGGTGGGAGAGAAGGGATGTAAAAGTGGGAGAAGAGGGAAGTGAAAATGCGTGAGTTCAGTTGAAAAGGTGGCTTAGATATGCCCCAAAAGTGTGTTTTTGCCGAGTATCGCTTCAGCAGTTTGCACCGCATTGAGGGGAGTGCCGCAGATGCCATGCAGACCAACACACTGACCACTCAAATATAAGTTGTGCACTTTGGTGAACACAGGGATTTGCCATCGCATGAAGTGCTCCGCATCTTTCTCAATGCCATAGAGACTTCCTTGAGGGCTGTGGTAATAATCGCGGATGGTGAGGGGCGATGCAGCCTCGATGCGGTCGATCCATTGCCGGATGTTGGGCAAGCGGGTGGCAAGAAGATCCAAGACCCTCTCCGTCATCTCTGCTTTCCAAGCCTGATATTCGGCTCCTCGTTGGTGAGTTGTAGTGTCTGCCCACGGAGCCACGGCAGAGAAGGGCATTGGAGCGGTGATGGTCATTCGCGAAGCGGTGGTGGCATCTTCCGAGTCGGGCGGTGTCATGTACAGAAGTCCGTGGGGCCACTCCGCATTGTACGCTTCAAGCGACCATATTTTTCCCCATGCGCGTTGCACATATCCGCTGCGATTCACATAGGGGTAGCCCTCTTTGAGCGTGAGATAGACCGAAAAAGCGGAATAACCCACGGGCAAATCTTCCAAGCGCTGGCGATAAATCTTGGGGAAAGCGCCTTCGTCCGTCACACGAAGCAGTTCGCGCACATGGACTGCCGACACATATTTCTCTGCCGAAAACTGCCTGCCATCTGCGAGTTCTACCCTTTGCACCGCATGGTCTTGCACGACAATGCGTGTGACCTCAGCGCGATTCAGCACTTCACCGCCTGCCTCTTCGACCACTTGGCGCAGCGCATCAGCGAGTTGTCCACTATTCCCCACAAATCGCGACGTTCCTTCGATATAGAGCACATTGATCACTGCGTGGATATAGGCAGGAGTGTGCCCAGCGCGCCCACCATACATCGGATTCATGTACGCCAACAACTGACGGAGGTGTTCATCTTCTATGTATTGCGCGATAAATTCATCGGCTGGTATTAGGCAATCTTCGCTGAGTGCTGCCATCGTGTCGGAGGGACGAAGATGAAAGAGCGAGAGTTGGTCGGTGATGCGGTAGAGGGCGTCGACATATCGTGCGATGCCAGTTTCTTCCTGTGGGAAATAGCGTGCCCAACTTTGGGCGAATCCTTCACGACTACCGCGGATTTCATAGCGATCGCCTGTGGATGCCATGAAGATCTCGTCCATCGTTTCATCCACATCCTTCAGACGAAGTTGGTCGTAGATGCCGAGATAATCACAGAGTCTTCGCAAGGTTTGCCCTTCGCCAAAGCCACCCAAGAGGTGCATTCCTGTGTCGAAATGTTGCGCCCCTCGACGAAAACTCTGCAGTCCTCCCCCGATGATGGCATTTTTCTCCAAGACGAGGCAGCGCATGCCCGACTTACTGAGCAGCGCTGCGGTGAACAGTCCGCCAAGACCTCCACCAATGATGAGGACGTTGTAGGGAGAATAGACGTTAGACATTAGATGTTAGAGATTAGACGTTAGACGTTAGAGGGTCGCGGACCCATTTTTCTCGCCCCGACAAGCGTGGTTATGAGAGCGGGAGAATAGACGTTAGACGTTAGAGATTAGACGTTAGAGGGTCGCGGACCCATTTTTCTCGCCCCGACAAGCGTGGCTCGGAGAGCGGGAGAATAGACGTTAGAGATTAGACGTTAGACATTAGATTCTCAGACATTAGTGCTAAAAACTTAGAGAGTAGACGTCTGAATGGGGACTTTTTCAATCCCAACTGCGCTTGATTTCTGAGACAGCAAGGTGGGTGCCCACCAAAGTGCCCAAGATGCCGTGGGAATTGACGTTTTGTCCAGCCAAAAACAAGTTAGGGATGCGCGTGCGAGTAGCCACTCTTCCGGCAGCACCGAGGGAGATGTCGCGAGCGATGCCGTAGAGACTTCCTCCGACAGTGCCCGTGTAGTCGCGATAGGTGAGCGGGGAGGACGAATATATCCGACTGATGCAAGCGCGCGTGCCAGGGAATTGTCGTTCTAAGGCAGCAAGTAACTGTTCGGTTCGCGCTGCTTTCCACATTTCGTAGGAAGAACCGCGATGTCCCACGAACGAATCTTCCCAAGGTTGCATCTCTTCGTAACGCACATAGGCGATAACCTCCGCCGTTGTTGCCCATTGCTGATGCGGTTGCTCGCATTGGTGCATATAGAGAAAGCCACGTGGCCAATCGTCTGTCGTATAGTCTTCGCAGTCCCACGGAGAGGTGTGGTAGACATATTGGTTGGCGTTGAGATAAGGTAGGCTTTCGGGACGAAAAGCTAGGTAGAGGGTGAAGCATCCCACCGTGTTGGGCAGGGCGGCGATGCGACGCTTATAGGCTGGACGTAGGAGAGGGGTGTCGGGAAGTAGGGAGAGCAGGGCTTGCGGATGGAGGGTGCTGACGATGCAATCGGCAGGGAAGTGCGCCCCTTTGGCGGTGGTCACTCCCGTGGCTTGGGAATGGTTGCAATGAATCTCCGTGACGTGTTGGCGCGTGAGGACCTTTCCGCCGAGCTGCTCGAGTTGTTGGATGAGTTGTTCGGCAATGATCTGGCTTCCCCCTGCGATGCGCGCGGCACTGGCGTTGTAGAATTCGGTGATAAAAGCATGAGTGGCAAAGGGTGTTTGTCCCTTGCGCCCTGCATAGAGAGGGAGATTTCCCACCAAGACTTGCCGCAAAGTGGCATCGCCTATCATACTTTCGAGGATGCTGTCCACACTGCGCGACTGATATTCTTGCATGGTGTGGAGCTGCTCTGCCAAGTTCGTCTCATGGTGGATGGACGATATGTGCATGATTTTACGTACCAACTGGAGATACCTCCACAGGTTGTCGCGCTCTTGGGGAAAATGCTGTGCCAAAACATCGACAAAGGCATCTCCTTTGGCGTAGGCAAAGGACTGTCCCTCAAGATGAATCTGTTCATATCCCCCAGCATCGAGTGGCACCAACGGAAGATGCAGGTCATAGTCTTGGAGCATCGGGTGCAACACTTGCCCTTCTTCATAACTTCCCACGAAGTGCATGCCCGTTTCCCACCGATGTCCGTGGCGATAAAAGCTCTGTAAGCAACCGCCAGCTTGAGGAGATTGCTCCAAAACGGTGACTTGATGCCCCATCCGTGCGAGTTGTATACCACAACTCAGCCCACCGAGACCACTACCAAGGACAAGTATTTGGGACATAAGAGGAGGTTTTAGACGTGTTAGTGCTTAGACTTTAGACGTTAGGGGGCGCAACCCCTTTCTGCTCGCCACGACAATCGTGGCTCGGGCTGGGAGAATAGATGTTAGAGGGTCGCAGACCCGTTTTCGTTCGCCACGACAAGTGTGGCTCGGGCGTTTTAGAAGTTAGACGTTAGATGTTAGAATGTGGACTTTGCGCCATTAAGTATCGGAGGGATTGCTCAGCACAGTTTGATAATACTGCCGGAATTGTCGAGCTTGTTGGAGCGTACTCCCTTGTCGCAGTGGATCAGAGGGAGAAATGCGGGGACCCACTTCGACATCTATTTTGCCTGCTCGGATGGCGAGGTCGGTTTTTCCCAACACCTGTCCTGTGCCTCTCAGAAAGAGGGGGAGAATATCTACGTTAAAGCGTTCGGCAAGTGCGAAAGCCCCTTGGTGAAATCGCCCTAATCGTCCTGTGGCACTGCGAGTGCCTTCGGGGAAAATCAATACACTGTAGCCCCGCTGCAAGAGCCCCCCCACACGTGCTGCGAGGGTTTCAAAATCTTCTGTGACGGGCAAGAACTCCGCATGGCGAATGATGACACCATAAAGGGGATTTCGCCACACCCACTGCTTGGTCATAATCACCAAATGGGGAGTGAGGAGCATGACGCTGAGCAAGTCGAGGTGACTACGATGGTTTGCCACGATGATGGCTGGGCGAGTGAAGTCTTCTCCGTGCCGATGAACGCGTAAGGTTACGCGTGGCAGCAACCACAACACGCCGCGCGACACGCGCTGAATCAGGCGATGGAGCCACAGCCGTTGGGCATCTTGAGGAGGAAAAAGCGCAAACCCTAGCCCGATGATGGCTTGCGCAGGGAGCATGAGAAGGAAGAAGCTGAGCAACAAAACGATGCCGTAGACAAAACTCAGCAAGCGGAGGGGCCACACCACGGAGAGGGCGAGTGTGGTGAGGAGAGTGTTGAGCAGGGTAATGCGGAAAAAGTCGGCAGTAGGACGGAAGTGACTCACCCTTTCTTCGCGTGGGGGATAATACACCTTCACGGGAATCTGTCGCAATCTTGTGCCACACCAAGCCGAGAACACCATGATTTCCAATTCCGCTTCGTAGCGATTGGTGAGAAAGTCCAATCCGTGGAGGTGATGCAAGGGATAGGCGCGAAATCCTGTCTGTGTATCCTCCAGAGAAAAGCCCGTTTGTAGCCACACCCAGAAGTTGGAAAATCGGTTGGCACGCCTAGCCGCTGCCGACATATTGGGAGCTTGTTGCGTAAAAAGTTCGGGAGAAAAGCGATTGCCCACGATGATATCGTCGGGTGTCTCCGCGATGGCTTGGAGAAACTGCGGAAGGTCGCTTGCAAAATGCTGACCATCGCTGTCCATTGTAATGACGTGCGTGTAGCCACATTGGCGAGCATGGCGGAAACCATGGCGTAGTGCTGCCCCTTTGCCCAAATTTTTAGGATGATGTAAGACGATGATGCCAGAAAATTGTGAGAGAATCTGCAAAGTCTCGTCCGTGCTTCCATCGTCTATCACCATGAGGGGGGCGCACTGCGCTTGGAGGATGTCGGTGATGACGTCCGCCAGCGTGTGAGCATTGTTGTAGGTGGGTAGAAGAATGATGGGGCGCATAAGTAGAAAGTTGGGAAAACCTAATTAGGACAACGAACAAAATCGCAGCGAGAGTTTGGCAAAAGTGGTGTCGCCTTGGGAGAGGGTTGCTTTCAACTGCGAGGGTTCGCCCGAAAGGTCAATGGTGAGTGTCGAAACCTCCGATGGACTGATGGGCGCAAGGTATTTGATGTTCTTCGCCTCAGAGAGTCGGAGCGGAGATTTCCAAGTGCGCTCAGCCAGTTCTTTCACGATTTGGAGCGCGCACACGCCAGGCAAGATGGGATGTCCAGGAAAGTGCGCTCGAAAGATGGGATGATTTGCCTGCAAGTCCAACTGAAATGTGGTGCGCGTGGGCAGTTCGCGGGTCTCGTCGGTGAGATGAAAGAGAGAATCAAGGAGCTTCATGTGAAAAAGCTAGTAAGAGAGTGAGCAGACTATCAGCGCCACTGTCGCCACCTTCAAAGCAAGCGTGGCGCACGCTCGGAGTGCTTCATGGTGCAGTGGTGTCGCTGAATGTCGAGTCTTGGACTGTCTGCGTGGTGTCTAGGGGAAGTGGGGCAAAATCGTAGCGAATGCCGTGGCGATTGTTGTGAGAGAAGGCTTGTCCTGTGGCAAAGTGTGGAACAAAAGTTTGGAAATCCTTTTTCAACATTCTGCGCAGGAAGAAGCGGCGCAAGGGAGGAATGAGGTGCGCCAATCGGATGCGCTGTCGTCGTCGCTCGTAGGTGAAGTCGAAGGCTTGGACACCAAACTCATTGACCCACGCACCCACGATGCTGTCATGACGCACACGCACCACGCAAAGTCCGGAGAGATTACCGCGCGGCATCGTGATTTGTGCCGACCACGTCGTGGCACTGTCCGTGACCACCCACGGGAGGGGCGGTGCACTGGGAGCCTTTTGTGCCGTACTGCAAGCGGTGAGCAAGCACAAGGCGAAGATAGCCCCCAAAAGTAGTTTGGCGCTAATCCACCTTAAAGTCAGAAGCTGCGACATGTTGGTTCTTTTTGAAACCCGAAAGTTCGATGGTGGTGACATCTCCGCTGCGTTCGGTGAGCACCACGCGCGAAACGACCGCTAACTTGGGGTCGATGGTGAGGGTGATTTGCGAAAACAAGGCTTTCATCTCACCGCGTTGAGGCGTCAGTTGGGCTATCCACGTGCCATTGTGCGAAAAGAGTTGGGTGCGAAAGGAGCGATCTGTCAGACATTGCCCCGTGACGTTGCTCACCATCAGGCGAGCGATCTGTTGAAACACCTTGTTTTGGCGCACATCGACCACATTCTTTCCGCGATCTCCGCCAAGGAGCACCTTATTTCCCGAAAGTACAAACACGTAGTGCGTGGGGGTGCTGTATTCCCAACGGAGTTGTGTGGGTTGGGCATACGACATTCTGCCGCGCGACACCAAACGATGGTTGAGCATCTTCAGTGTTTTGGTTTGGACAAATTGGGCTTGCAGGGTCTTTGTTTGCTGCGCCGCTGCCGAAATTTGGGAGAGCACCTGTTGCGCCTCCTGCTGCGAGAGCGGAGTTTGGGCTGAGAGCGACAAAAACGTGAGACAGCCTATGAGAAAAGAACAAAATTTTCGCATGAGGAAACGAGGATAAAGTTGCTGTTATTTGGAAATCAGTGCCACACCCACCAAGATAAAGGCTAGTCCTATCCATCGGGTGAAGGGCACTTCTTCGTGAAAGATAAACACTGCTGCCAACATTCCCATCACATAACTCAGACTCACCATGGGAAAGGCTTGATGAAAGGCGAAGTGCTTCACGATGTACATCCACAACAATGAGGCAGCACCGAAACAAAGTCCGCAAGCCGCAAACCACAGATTGCCAAAGACCGCCCCAAAATAGCGGAGCGACCATGAAAAGGCAGGGAACTGTGCGAGCGAAATTTTCAAAGTCACCTGCCCAAGGGTGAGTAGGGCGGACTGCAACAGTGCGAGAAATATCAGTGCGGGCATAGAGCGTGGAATGTGGTGGTGGGAAGGATGGGACAAATGGCTCCTTCGGGCGAGGTGGAAAGATAGTACGCTACTGCCAAATTATCCCTTTCGTCGTGCGCACCCACTAGCGCATTGTCGGCATGCCCCTGCGAGAGGAGCAAGTAGGCATCGCGGAGCGCGTGGTCGTAGGACGCATCGCCCTGCGAGAAAGTCGTGTTGTAGCCGTGACTTTTCGTGTGAATCGCCACCAAACCAGCAAGGGTGTTGTGCGTGGAATGGATGAAATGCGTGGGCGAAAGGAATTCCTCCCCTTGTTCGACTAATTGGCGTAAGAAACGCTCCGTGTCGGTGACGCAACCCATCGCAGTTCCCACCACGATGGCTTGCGGTTGGACATAAGGACTGGGGAGAACCGTTGAAGCCTGTTCCGATGAAGCAGCCGAATTTGAACGCTCACTTTGTGCCACCTTTGCCAAAACTGCGAGCGACACTTGCAATCCGCGCTTCAATAAAGGCGTGAGACGACGTGCCACCATGGGAGGAATCTTGGGCAAATCTTCGGATGCAAGATCTTCGTGTCGGAGCAGTTGGTGCAGATAGACCGCGCGCGGTGCAGGAATGGCGGAGGGCTGTTCCTCCGATTGCGCAGTGTCGTATTGCGAAAATACGAGCGCGGTGTCGTTACCTCCGAAGGCAAAGGCATTGCACAGCACATGGCGGAGCTGGGGTGCAGGAGTGGGGACAAGCACAGGCGTGAAATCTTCGTCCATTGCCGAGCTCCAATGCAGATTGGCAGGAAGGAAGTGATGCTGCAAAGCCAGAAGGCAAATCACAGCTTCCACACTTCCCGAAGCACTCGTGGTGTGTCCAGTGGCAGACTTGGTGGAGGAGAGTGGGGGAATCGTGGGAAACACGCTGCGCACTGCGGCAAGTTCACTCGCATCATTGTTGGGTGTGCCTGTGCCGTGGGCGTTGATATAGCCGATGTCGTCAGGTTGCAGACCAGCCCTGCGGAGAGCGGCTTGCATGGCTAGCACAGCACCGATGCCCTCTTCCGAAGAAGCCGTTTGGTGAAAGGCATCACAGGCATTACCCCAGCCGGAGAGTGTGGCAAGAGGTTGGACACCGCGTGCCAAAGCATGGCTTTCGCGCTCCAACACCACAAAGGCGGCTCCCTCACCCAGGTTGAGACCTGCTCGAGAACTGTCGAAGGGACGGCAGGAATCTGGGTCGAGAATGAGGAGCGAGCGGAAACCATTGTAGTGGAAACGCGAGAGGGCTTCGCTTCCGCCCACAACGACACAGTCATACGCCCCACTTTCGATGAGCATGGCTCCGTGGATGAAGGCATTGGCAGCCGACGAACAAGCGGTGCTCAAGGTGGTGACGTAGCCCCACTCTCCGAAGTGCGCGGCGATTTGGTCAGTGCACATGCCACAGAGTCCCAAGGTGTCGGCATGGAGCGTGCGCGCAAACTCCACTTCCGTCACGTCCATGTTGCCCACTGTCGTGCCACCCACGAGTGCCAGGTGCGGAAGGTCGGCAGAAGAAAGCTGAGCAGACTGCAGTGCTTCGCCCAAAGCCATGATGCCCATGAGGGCAGTGCGCGAGGTGACGTCCGAGGCGGCTTGCACAGCTTCGGACAGTTCGGCATTGCTCATGGGCACTTCTCCCACGGGAAGTGGGTGCTGTGTGGTGAGATGACGCGGAGGGGCGATGCCACAAGTCCCCGATTGGAGGGCTTGCAGTGTGGTGGCTACTCCGATGCCTAGGGAGGAGAGGATGCCTGCGCCAGTGATTACAATCATTTAGTGCGGTGTTGTTGGATGTAGTCTGCCATGGTGTCGATGGAAGCAAAGACTTGTTTGCCCTCGGCAGGGGAAGAAAGTCGGATGCCATAGGTGCGATCGAGGAGCACAATGAGTTCGAGGGCATCGATGGAGTCGAGTCCTAAGCCATCACCAAAGAGAGGTTCGCTGTCGACGATGGACTCTGGGGTGATTTCTTCCAAGGAGAGTACTTCGATAATCTGTTGTTTGAGTTGGAGTTTGAGGTCGGACATAGTAGACGTTAGACGTTAGAGATTAGATGATAGACGTTAGAGATTAGACGATAGACGTTAGACGTTAGAGATTTGGCAATAGCGGGTAGACATTAGACCATAAGTCTTTAAGAAGGCAAGTGCAGTTGGACATTTCCAGAGGCTCATTGCCGCAGGGCTCTAGCATCTAACGTCTAATGTCTAACTTCTACTTAGATGTTAGTCGTGGGAAGATAGAGTTGCAGATGTGCGGAGAAATGCTCAGCATCTTCGGCATCCAGCCATCCACCTACGATGGCAGTGGTGCGCGCATCGGAGGCAGGCGAAAGGATGAGCGACTGTTGGATCGCTTCCTCTGCGGTGGTGGGCAGGGCATAACAAGCGGTGTGGCCGTGCCAATGGTGACGGATGGCAACTTCGCCCGTGGCAATGTTGGGCAAGGTGTAGACAAACGCAGCTGGACTGGGAAAGAATTCCTCGGCAGTGGGCACAATGGTGCTTTGATAATGCACATCGGCTGCCAAAGATCCATGATGCGTGAGAAAGACGACCGCTGTGTGGGCATCGAGATGGGGAATGGATTGTACCAACAACTCAGTAGCCACAAAAGCCAACTGAGAGAGGACGTCCATCTTGTGGAATTTCGGGTAGCCCCAAATGAGTTTTTTGTAGGCAGCTGGGAGAAGTGCCGCTCCTCGTTCCTCGAAAGGTAGGGCAATGCCGTCTATGCTGATGCCTTCGGGCGTGATGTCCACCGCAGCAATGGGCGCAAAGGTGCGTGCCATGGGGTTGGCAACCTTCAATGATGGGAGGGATGAGGCGGAACAATCGGAGGGCAAAATGGAATTGTCGGACGTTTCAGAAAAAACGTGGGACTTTTTTGAAAAAAACTCCGACGTTTTTGGAAAAATCTCCAACGTTTTTTGGAAAAACTCCGACGTTTTTTTTGATTGCTCGGAGATTTCTGGAGAAGTCTCCGAATCATGAGCCAAAAGCGCGGAATTTTGAGGCGGAACATTGCACATTTGCCACCACAACACCGCGTTGCATCCACCAAATCCAGAGAGGAGTTTGAGGAAAGAATCCCCCGAAAGCGGTTGGGCTTCGCTGCTGAGCGAGAGTTCGTGCGACACGCCCGATGCGCTATACTCACGTGTGCCCCAGAGGGCGCCTTGTTCCACGGCTGCCATGGTGAGAATGGTCTCTAACACGCCAGCAGCTCCGAGGGTGTGACCGAAGGTGCTCTTCAGCGAATAGGCAGGGAGGTGGGTCAAACCAGCCCGATAGAGAGCGATGGACTCCATCTCGTCGTTGTAGGCAGTGGCAGTGCCGTGACAACTCACACAGGCGAGGTGGGAAGTGGTGCTTTTCCAGTCGGGATCGTCAGACCAATGGGGTGGATTTTCCTGCAAATCTTCAAGGTTCTCGATATTGCTCTCTTCGGATAATCCTAGTGTGGCACAGAGTGCGCGATATACGCCTTCGCCTGTGCGAGAGGGACCCGAGATGTGGTTGGCATCATTGCGCACACAGCCCGAGCGCAGCGTCCATCGGTGGGAGAGGGCTGCGGAAGAAGAGGAGGGGCTGTCGTGGACTTCGCCATCGGTGCGCGAGAGAATAAGGGTGGCAGCGGCTTCGCCTAGGTTGAGTCCGCAGCGCGCAGCGTCGAAGGGGCGGCACACTTCGGGACTGAGGGCTTTGAAAGCGCCAAAACCCGAAACGATGAAGCGCGAAAGGAGGTCGGCACCACAAACGATGACGTGGTGCAACGTGGAGTCTTCTGTCAGTCGTTGGGAGGCGAGGAGGAGGGCATGGCTGCCTGAGATACAAGCATTGCTCACCACGATGGGGGTACGCTGGAGGTGCAAGTGCTGCGCCACGGCAGTTGCGGCTTCACTCAGCGCCACTCGATGGCGAGGGATGTGGGGTTCGTCGGTAGCATCTAGGAGATGCACATTGCCTTTGGTGGTGGCAAGGATGAAAAGTACCGCAGAATCGTCGAGCGTTATGCCCCCTTCTGCCGCTGCTTCGTGGACAGAAAGGGCGACTAATTGCTCAAATCGGGTGAGCGTGTGGGCGGCTTCTTCCCCAAAGGTGGCGATGAATCGCTCGGTGATGGCTTGGTGTGGGAAAACAGCTGCGGTGGTGGGTTCGGGAAGTCCGAAGTAGTGGTCGTGACGAAGGGCAGTTTGTCCATCGCGCAAGGCTGCTAGGTGTGCAGCAGTGCCCCAAGCCAAGGGAGAAGCTAGGTGGGTAGCAGTGACTTCAATCATGATTTTCTTCGGAATTTAAGTTCCATCGTTCTTGCCACTCGGCATAGAAGGTGGGTTTGTACCATTGCAGTTGGTAGTCTTTGTCCATAAAGGCTTGTACACTGTGTCCTGTGGCGAGGAGTTCGTCGGTGAGGGCATCGTGAATCTCGTAGTCGAAGATGATTTTTGCCGCAGCGGTGGCAGTGTAGATGATGTCGATGCGGCACTGCTGTTCGTAGCGAATGGGACGAAGATAGCGGAAGGTGAGTTCTACCAAGGGAGCATAATAGCCTGCGCGCGCCATGGTCATATATTCCAGTCCGTATTGTGCGCCAAAGGCTTCGCGGGCATCCTCAAAATAGAGGGGATAGGATCCGTGCCACACGATGTTCATCGCATCGACTTCGCTGAAGCGTACGGCAAATTCTTTGGAAGCACGTAGTTGTTTGTGGGACATAGGAATATAGACGTTAGACTTTAGAAATTAGACGTTAGGGGTCGCGGACTCGTTTTGCTCGCCACAAGTAGCTCGAGGTTGGAGGGGTAGACCGGAATAGACGTTAGACTTTAGACGTTAGAGAGTAGACGTAAGTCGTTAGCATCTCGTGAAACGTCCTAAGGATGCGGGCTATTGTTGAAGCGTTTCGGGAAGTTCCTCGCCGAGGGCGATTTTCAATGTGGCTTCCGCGATGAGCGTTTCTCCCACCCTGACGCGTGCCGCTGCAAGGGTGATGCCCATAATCTCCTGTTCGATGTGAATCGTTGTGGAGAGAGTTTCGCCCACTTTCGGCAGACGATGCACCACAAAGCCACGCACCGCACCGATGTAGCCGATGCGCACTCGTTCGCGCAGCACATATTTGTTGTAAAAGCCCAAACGCGCAGCACAAGTTTGTGCCATATTCTCCAAGATTCCGGCTTCGGAAAGCACGCCCTCTTCGACCATGAGATGATCGGTTGGGAGGGTGAACTGACAAATCGTGGACTGCTCATCGTAGTGGACCAAACGATCGACCAACACAAAGGGAGGTTGTTGGGGCAGGAGGGTGAGAATGTCGATGGAATCTAGGGGCGGAAAGGGCGAAGTGTGGGACATGGGCGTGAAAATCGCGGTGAGGATGAGGGAAGATTTCCCAAGAGGGGGAAGGAAAACTCAATGCACGAAGGGGAAGAAGTTGAACCACTGCGCAGGATATTGCGTGACGCGCTGTTGGAGCACGGCTGCGTAGGCGGTGGCTAGGGCTTCCGCGCGCTGCGCCATGGGGAGCGAAGGCTCGGGCATGGGGAGCGGATCGACAAACAGCCGGTAGTGATGAGTGGAAGTCTTCATCGCACTCAGCACGAGTGTGGGCAACTTGCGGCGCGCAATGAGGGCAAAGGGTCCGTGGGGCAACGAGGCTTTGCCACGGAAGAAGGGAACTTCGAGGGTGCGCTCTGCAGGGAGATGGCGATCGGCTGGGAAACTCACGATGTGTCCTTGCGCGAGGGCTTCGGAGAGAAGGAAGAGATGGCTCATGTCGTCGGCAATGGGCACCATGCGCACGCCGGTTTGGGCAAACTGACTTTGACGACCTTCTGCCACCACTGCCGTTTCGTGGGCAAAGACGAGGGCGAAAATCTGTTTTCCCTCGGGACGGAGGGTGTAGCCCGAAAGCTCATAGCACCCGACGTGTGCGGAGAGCAAGGCGAAACTTTCGGGTTGCTGCACGAGATGGTCGAAATGAGCTTCTCCCTCGATGGTGAATCGAAACTTGCGCCCTGCGAAGGCGGCAAAGCGATCGATCATGATTTGCCCGAAGCGATAGTGGTTGACCACCGTCATCCTCGCAGCCTTCAGAGGAGAAAACCCAAGTTGGTCGCGAAAAAAGCGGTATTGATGGCGCGTGCCAGAGCGAAACACGAGATAACCAGGCACAACGAGGGCTACCACTGCATAGATGAACTGCAGAGGTAGGGCACGGAGCAGCACAATAAGTTGGCGTTGCATCCAGGGCGTTCCGTCGGTGTGGCCTTGCCAATCCATGATAGTTTGTTTACCAGTGAGAGTTTCTTGGCTCGAGATGGGGATTTTCCTCGAAAATCTCCACAATTCGGCATCGTCCATGGGAAGACGAAGCGAGAGAAAACGAGAGATGTGCTTCGCTGCTCCCTAGTTTCTCAGCGCGAGAGGGGAAGGGGTGAGTTAGTTGCCGACTTTGCTCTCGATGTAGTCGCAGAACTTTTGGAGGGTGTCGACACCTGCCATCTCTTCGGGCTTGATTTTGAAACCAAACTTGCGCTCGATGATGACCACAATGTCCACGAAGTCGAGGCTATCGATGCCGAGGTCGTCTTTCAACAAGGCATCGGGATGGATGTTTTCTTCTTCTACTTCGAGGTCTTCAATGAGGAATTCTCTTACTTTTTCTTCGATTTCTGTACGGTTCATTTTATTTAGAATTTAGACGTTAGACGTTAGAGGGTAGACGTTAGACTTTAGAGATTAGACGTTAGACATTAGTGCCTAAGCCTTGCGGACCTCGATGAGGGAGTGTCCTTGTCCGAGATGGTCGTGCACGGAGGCGATGCTGAGTCCTGCTTGCTCGATGAGGGCGAAAAGACGATCAGAGTGGTACATCTTGCTGTTGCCATTCGCCATCGCTGTGAAATAGACACTCGTCATGGTGAGGCAGAACGCCGCAGGTTCGAAGCGCTGTCTGTCCCAAAGGGTTTCGAGGATGAACAGTCGCGTGTGGGGTTGTATGGCTTGCGCGGTGCGCTGGAGAATGCTCAAGATTTCGGGTTCGGAAAAGCAGTCTAAAAACTGACTCATCCAAACGACATCGAGATCTGTCCAATCGGTGGGGAGGGTGTTGTCCAAGCGCAGCCAGTCGATGGGGAAGGCGTCAATGCGTTCTTCGCCCGATGCTCCGGCGATGTTGGAGCGCATCATGGAGATTTGCCCAGGGAGGTCGGCAATCGTCACACGCACGTTGGCATCTTGACCTACGCAGCGCAAGGCGAAGCGACCTGTGTTGCCGCCAATGTCGAGCAGGTGGCGCACCGGTTGGGAGAAGACGATGGGAAGTGCGGCATCAAACGAGCCATCTGAGTAGAAATGGTCGAAGGCTAGCCAACTCTTGAGCGCGTCTGGGGGAAGTTGGGACAAACCTTCGTAGATGGTGGACCAATCTCCGAGGGTTTTGAGCCCCGCAGGCTTGCCCGTGGTGAGTGCTTCCTCGAGATGAAACATCCCTTGGTAGTTGACATCGTGGTTGAAGTCGAGATTGACCGCGGTGGCTGGGTCGGTGAGTAAAAACCAACCTGTTTTGCTCAAGGAAAAGCGGTCGGTGGTGGGGTCTACTAAGAGAAGTCCGAGCGAAAGTCCAGCATCGGTGAGGATGGTGAGGGCATAGTGCGAACGGTCTGTGGACTGTTGCAGATCTTCGAGCGTGAGTCCGTGGGAAGAGTCGTTAAGGAGTGCGAGGATTTGCCACTTTTTGAGCAATCGCGCCACTTGGAAAGCCACGGGTGCCCAAGCGATGCACTCGGCTTGTCGTTGTGCTTCTCGTGCGGTGAGGGTGTCGCGCGTGTAGCTTTGTGAGAGTGCTGGAGAGAGGTGCATGGTAGAAGAAGGGGGAAAGGAGGTTAGTCGATGGCGCGAAGGATGAGAGCGGAGTTGGTGCCACCAAATCCGAAAGAGTTGCTCAGCACAGTGCGCACGGAGGTGTCGATGGTTTGGCGCACGAGATTGAGGTTCGCGGCTGCTTCATCGGGATTTTCCAAATTAAGATTGGGCGCCACGAAGCTATTCTGCATCATCAAGATGGAATAGACCACTTCGCTGGCTCCTGCCATCCAACATTCGTGTCCGGTCATGCCTTTGGTGCTGCTGATGTAGGGGCAGTTTTCTCCACCAAATAGGCGTGCGAGAGCAAGGGCTTCGTAGTAGTCGCCCTGCGGTGTGGAGGTGGCGTGGGCATTGATGTAGTCGATGTCGGCGGCACTGAGCCCAGCATCGGTGAGCGCACGCGACATAGCAATGAAAGAACCTTCGTCGGAGGGCTGAGAAATACCACCGCCGTTGCCAGAAAATCCGTAGCCCACGACTTCGCAAAGGATGTTGGCACCACGTTGCACGGCACTTTCGTAGCTCTCTACCACCAAGGCAGCAGCACCACCACTGGGGATGAGACCATCGCGCTCGGCATCGAAGGGGCGAGAAGCTCGTTGGGGTTCGTCCATACGTTTGGAGAAAGCTCCCAGTGCGTCGAAGGTTGCCATGGAATAGTGGTTGACTTCTTGCGCGCCGCCGCAAAGGACGAGGTCTTGCAAGCCTTGGCGGATGAGCATATACGCCAAACCGATGGAGTGACTGCCGCTGGCGCAAGCTGCACTCACGGTGAAGTTGATGCCGCGCAGGCGGAAGATGGTGCTGAGGTTCATCGTCACGGTGGAGTTCATGGACTGGAAGATGAATCCACTGCCAAGAAGTGCGCTATCATGCTTGTCGTTCATGATGTTGGCAGCCTCAATCACGGGTTTCGCTGAGGAATCATTGCCAAAGATACAGCCGATTTCGCGACTGTCGAGCATAGCCTCGTCGATGCCTGCCATAGACAATGCCTCGCGCGACGCCATATAGGCAAACTCTCCTTCCTCGGCTAGTCCAGTGCGTAGGCGACGATCGAGCACGCCTTTAAGTTTGGGACGCTCCACTAAGCCGGTGAGGGACGATTGGTAGCCATATTCTGTGCGCAAAGGGTCGATGCCAATGCCGCTTCGTCCTTCGCGCAGGGCTTGAGTGACGGAGGGGCAGTCGGTGCCTAGGCAAGACCAGATGCCGATGCCGGTGATGACGACGCGAGGTTGTGACATAGGGAAGAAGATATTATAGGAATTGAAGAATCAAGAGAAGGTAGGTTGCAGTCTGTACTTCCGTGCGGAATTTAGAAATCTCGGTAGTGAATATCTGAAATCTACGAAAGTATACGCAGGAATCTTCGAGAAAATACGCAAAAGACTGGATGGAACTGCAGGAAGACCGGAAAAATCACGTCAGCCACTACGAGGGGGCAACTAAAATGAGGTGAGAGAAAGGATGTTCAATGGGATTTTCCCCTTTAGCCTTCAAAAGAAAGTTGCCCAACGAGGGAGATTAGGTGTGGAGTCCTCCGTTGATGTTGATGACTTCGCCCGTGATGTAGGCGGCATCGTCGGAGGCGAGGAAGGCGGTGAGGGCTGCAACTTCGTCGGCTGTGCCGAAGCGGCGAAGCGGAACAAGTTTGCGGAGTTCTTTTTCATCGAGTTCAGCGGTCATGTCGCTGGTGATGAAGCCAGGGGCAATGGCATTGACTGTGATGCCGCGCGGACCAACTTCTTGAGCTAGTGCCTTGGTGGCGCCGATGAGAGCGGCTTTGGCTGCGGAATAATTCACTTGTCCTGCCAAACCTTTCACACCCGAAAGGGAAGAAATGTTGATGATGCGTCCCTTGCGTTGGGTCATCATGCCTTTGAGCACGCGGCGGGTGAGGTAGAAGAAGCCATTGAGCGTGGTGTCTAGCACGGAGTGCCAGTCGGTGTCGGGCATGAAGATGAGGAGATTGTCGTGGCGGATGCCGGCATTGTTGACCAAAACTTCAATGCTGTCGGAGGGGTGAGCAGTTTCCCAGTTTTCCACAGCGGATTCAATGGCTTGTGGGNGCCCACGACTTCGCAAAGGATGTTGGCACCACGTTGCACGGCACTTTCGTAGCTCTCTACCACCAAGGCAGCAGCACCACCACTGGGGATGAGACCATCGCGCTCGGCATCGAAGGGGCGAGAAGCTCGTTGGGGTTCGTCCATACGTTTGGAGAAAGCTCCCAGTGCGTCGAAGGTTGCCATGGAATAGTGGTTGACTTCTTGCGCGCCGCCGCAAAGGACGAGGTCTTGCAAGCCTTGGCGGATGAGCATATACGCCAAACCGATGGAGTGACTGCCGCTGGCGCAAGCTGCACTCACGGTGAAGTTGATGCCGCGCAGGCGGAAGATGGTGCTGAGGTTCATCGTCACGGTGGAGTTCATGGACTGGAAGATGAATCCACTGCCAAGAAGTGCGCTATCATGCTTGTCGTTCATGATGTTGGCAGCCTCAATCACGGGTTTCGCTGAGGAATCATTGCCAAAGATACAGCCGATTTCGCGACTGTCGAGCATAGCCTCGTCGATGCCTGCCATAGACAATGCCTCGCGCGACGCCATATAGGCAAACTCTCCTTCCTCGGCTAGTCCAGTGCGTAGGCGACGATCGAGCACGCCTTTAAGTTTGGGACGCTCCACTAAGCCGGTGAGGGACGATTGGTAGCCATATTCTGTGCGCAAAGGGTCGATGCCAATGCCGCTTCGTCCTTCGCGCAGGGCTTGAGTGACGGAGGGGCAGTCGGTGCCTAGGCAAGACCAGATGCCGATGCCGGTGATGACGACGCGAGGTTGTGACATAGGGAAGAAGATATTATAGGAATTGAAGAATCAAGAGAAGGTAGGTTGCAGTCTGTACTTCCGTGCGGAATTTAGAAATCTCGGTAGTGAATATCTGAAATCTACGAAAGTATACGCAGGAATCTTCGAGAAAATACGCAAAAGACTGGATGGAACTGCAGGAAGACCGGAAAAATCACGTCAGCCACTACGAGGGGGCAACTAAAATGAGGTGAGAGAAAGGATGTTCAATGGGATTTTCCCCTTTAGCCTTCAAAAGAAAGTTGCCCAACGAGGGAGATTAGGTGTGGAGTCCTCCGTTGATGTTGATGACTTCGCCCGTGATGTAGGCGGCATCGTCGGAGGCGAGGAAGGCGGTGAGGGCTGCAACTTCGTCGGCTGTGCCGAAGCGGCGAAGCGGAACAAGTTTGCGGAGTTCTTTTTCATCGAGTTCAGCGGTCATGTCGCTGGTGATGAAGCCAGGGGCAATGGCATTGACTGTGATGCCGCGCGGACCAACTTCTTGAGCTAGTGCCTTGGTGGCGCCGATGAGAGCGGCTTTGGCTGCGGAATAATTCACTTGTCCTGCCAAACCTTTCACACCCGAAAGGGAAGAAATGTTGATGATGCGTCCCTTGCGTTGGGTCATCATGCCTTTGAGCACGCGGCGGGTGAGGTAGAAGAAGCCATTGAGCGTGGTGTCTAGCACGGAGTGCCAGTCGGTGTCGGGCATGAAGATGAGGAGATTGTCGTGGCGGATGCCGGCATTGTTGACCAAAACTTCAATGCTGTCGGAGGGGTGAGCAGTTTCCCAGTTTTCCACAGCGGATTCAATGGCTTGTGGGTTTGCCATATCGCAAGGGAAGAGTTCGCCAGAACCACCTTGTGCCTCGATAAGTGCGAGTGTTTCGCGTGCGGCAGCTTCGTTGCTGACATAATTGATGAGTATGGACCAGCCGGCTTGCGACAATCGCAAGCAGATGGCGCGACCGATGCCGCGAGAACCGCCAGTGACGAGGGCGTATTGCATGGAGAATAGTTGAGTTCGTGAATAATGGGGCCTGCGTTGTCGCAGAGGAGTATTGCTACATTCCGACATAACGGAGAGGCTCTCCTTTGGGGACAAGCATTATAAAAGCAAAGATACAAAAAAGTGGGGAGTAAAGGTGGCGAATCACTTTTGTTTTTCGAAAAATCTCCATGGTCCTTACGTGAAAGTCTGGTGCTTGGGAGAGAATTTCAGATGCTTAAGAAGGAATTTCAGATATTTGGGAAAGAAAGTATGATGTTCTTTAAGGGAAGTATGATGTATGAGCGTGTCTTTCGCAGCTATGGTCTTGCTTAGTGTGCAGGGCAGTTCCCAAATGACTGATGCATTTGGAAAGACATTGTGAAGGGTGCAAAAAAAGTCGCTCCCAGTCTTGCGACTGAGAGCGACTACTATGAATAACTATGAAAACAAATGTTCGTAGTGATTATTCAGCGATGCAGATAACTACACGGTTGTCGTTGTTCACGCTGAAAGGTTGAACAGTATCACCCTTAGCATCCTTGATGATGCGGTTTGCAGGGATGTTCTTCTTCACGAGTTCGTTGAACACAGCGTTAGCACGTTGCTTAGAAAGACGAGCGTTGATGGTCTTGTTACCAGTACCCTTGTCAGCGTAACCGGTGATAGCCACCTTAGCGTTAGGATTAGCGTTGAGGAAGTCTACCACTTCTTGTACCTTCACCAATTCAGAAGGACGAACCTTTGCAGAGTTGATGAGGAAGAATACGTTGCGAGTGAGAGGTTCTACCTTCACAGGCTCGGGTTTATATTCTTCTGCAACAATAGTAGGAGCAGGAGCAACTTCTTCTACGGGCTCGGGAGCAGGTTGCACAGGTTCAGGAACTGCTATAGCCACGGGCACTGGAGTAGAGAGCTTGCCAAGACGGAAGGTGAAACCACCGAAGAGGTTAGTTTGCCAGTCGAGGTTGTCGCCATCCTTAGAGTTGAAACGGTCGCTAGTAACAGAAGCGAGGGCTTCGATGTTGAAGCTAACGCGCTTGCTGAGACGGAAGTCTACGTTTGCACCGAAACGACCAGACACGAGGTTAAGCGTGTTGCTGTTCCAGATGAGGAGGAGTTCGTGTGGAGAAGCTGCCTTAGCATCGAGAGCTTCCTTGTTGTCGAAGCCATGGATGTAACCAGCACCAACGAAAGCGTTTACAGAAACGCAACGGTTGGGGTTGTAACCTGCGAAGAGGTTAGAGAGGTTGAACATACCATCAAGACCAGCAGTACCATAGTTCCACTTGTAGTGTTGGGGAGTGTGGTCGTAGTCCCAGCCGTTCTTACCTTGCCAGCCGCTAACGTGACCGCGGAGGTTGAAGACAGGAGTAAATTGATAACCGAGGTGAAGACCTGCAGCAGGAGTGATTACGTCACCCAAAGTCTTGTGTTCACCATGAGAATAGCCGATACCACCTTGAAGACCAAGCGTCCAGTGGGGATGGAACTTCTCTTTGGGAGCATCTTGAGCGGCTGCGCTGAGCGAAAATGCAGCAAGGGCAGCAACGAGGATAGATTTGAATTGCATAATATCTTTTTTTGAGTTTGTTGTTCTGATGCGATAGTGGAAAGACGTCCTGAGCAAATACAATGAAAACACTCACTGGTGACAGGGCCACACCTCGGAGGGTGAGTGTCGTGAGTGGTGCTTCAGTGTCTAGACAAAAGGACGGACTTGGAGCGGGAAAGGAGTTTCCTGAGGATACTTACGACAAAACGCTTGACCTTCGGGCAATGGGGCGAACTCAGCTGGTCTGTGCTGGTGTGCCTATTTCTATGGAGGTGCGTTCAAATCGGAGAATATCAGAGGATTTCACCTATCGCTGTACTGTCTTTTGCGTGCAAAGGTAGTTGTTTTTGCTATATGCCCCAATGTTTTTACAGAAAAAAACGTATTTCGTGGCAATAATATAGCAAAATTGCACGTTATAGCCGAAAAAATCGCGGTTTTTTCCGCGGTTTTTTCAACTTATTTTTTTCGCACTACGCGATATCTGTTTATTTTCCTGCGAGAGAGGGGTCGTTTTTCACCAACCATTCAGCGATTTGCACGGCATTGAGTGCTGCGCCTTTCTTGATTTGGTCGCTCACCAACCAGAGGGTTAAGCCATTGGGGTGGGCGAGGTCTTTGCGGATACGCCCAACGAAGACGTCGTCGCAGCTTTCGAGCAGCAAAGGCATGGGATATTGGCGCTCTGCAGGATTGTCGAGCAAGGTGAGACCTTCGCCGTTTGCGATAGCTTCACGCGCTGCCTCCACAGTGATGGGGCTTTCTGTTTCCAACCAAATGGACTCTGCGTGGTTGCGCATTGTTGGCACGCGCACGCAAGTAGCGCTCACCTCGATGTCACTGTGCATAATTTTGCGCGTCTCGTTGTACATCTTCATCTCCTCCTTCGTATATCCGTTGTCGCAGAATACATCGATTTGAGGAATTACGTTGTAGGCAAGTTGGTAAGCGAACTTCTCCACGTGAGGTTCTTCGCCATTAGCCAGCGCTTTTTGTTGAGCCACGAGTTCATCCATAGCTGCTTGTCCAGCGCCAGAAGCCGATTGGTAGCTCGAAACGTGCACACGGCGGATATGGCTCAAGCGTTCGATGGCTTGTAAAGCTACGACCATCATGATGGTGGTGCAGTTGGGATTGGCGATGATGCCGCGAGGGCGTACGAGGGCATCAGTAGCGTTGCATTCGGGCACTACGAGGGGCACATCTTCATCCATGCGGAAAGCGCTAGAGTTGTCGATCATCACAGCGCCATACTTGGTGATGTCTTCGGCAAACTCCTTTGAAGTGCCGGCACCAGCACTAGTAAATGCGATGTCGATGTCTTTGAAATCATCTGTACCATGGCACAATTCGCGCACTTTGATTTCTTCGCCGCGGAAAGAGTAGGAAGTTCCAGCACTTCGTTTCGAACCGAAGAGACGAAGTTCTTCGATAGGGAAATTGCGCTCGGCCAATGTGCGCAAAAATTCTTGACCTACGGCACCACTGGCGCCCACGATGGCTACTTTCATTGTTGCGAATAAAGATGAGGAAGAAGGGAAGGATGAAGTGGCTTATACAATATATATAGGCATACGCTTCACATTTTTGTGTACTTCTTCCGTGAGAATTTATTGTTTTATGCTGCAAAAGTATCAATTTATCTTCAGAAATCGTGCTTAGTCTGCCATTTTTTTTGTTCCTTTGCTGCAAAACGTATAGTTTGCAGTGTATAATCTTGCAATCTTATCAGTGAATATGCCAAAACCCTCCATTGTCCTTTATGCTGCTTCCCACCGAACCCCTCATCACTAACCCCACATGGATTGTGCTCGTCGTGTTGGGCTTGATTCTTTTCACACCGATGGTGCTCGAACGGCTCAAAATTCCCTCCATCGTGGGCCTCATTGTGGCGGGGATGCTCGTAGGGCCGCATGGGGTCTACCTGCTTTCGCGCGATGCCTCCTTTGAAATCTTCGGCAAGGTGGGACTTTACTACATCATGTTCTTGGCATCGCTCGGCATGAACCTTACCGACGTGCAACGTTATCGGTGGGGCGCGCTGGCTTTTGGCTCTATCTCCTTTGCACTTCCCATGGCGCTCGGCTTTCTTGCCAATCGCTGGGGATTGGGTTTGAGTTTACCTGCTGCGGTGCTCGTGGCTGCCATGTATTCTGGACACACTCTGCTCACCTATCCCCTAGTGATGCGGTGGGGCTTGGCACGTCATCGCTCGGTCGGCATGGCGGTGGGCGGAACTATCCTTACCAATGTCCTGACCCTCGTAGTGCTCGCCGTGGTGGGTGGAATGTTCAAGCCCGATGGTGGAGATTTCAACGTGTGGCACCTATTGGGGCGCGTGGCTCTCGTCACTGCCGGACTGTTTTTGTTGATGCCCTCGCTGGCGCGTTGGTTTTTCCGTCGTTTCGATGAGGGAGTGGTGCAATATGTCTTCGTGCTCGTCCTGGTCTTCTTGGGAGCTGGGCTCATGGAATGGGCTGGAATGGAAGGGCTTCTCGGTGCCTTCCTCGTGGGCATCGTGCTCAATCGCGAAATCCCTGCTGTGGGACCGCTGATGCAGCGCATCGAGTTTGTGGGAAATGCCCTCTTCATTCCCTATTTCCTCATTGGGGTAGGCATGATTATCAATCTGCACGCCATCCTCTCGGGTTGGCACATCGCCGCCATGGCTTTGGCAATGATCATTGTCGGAACGGCGGGCAAACTTCTCGCAGCGCAGTTGGTGGGACGGGCTTTGCAATTTTCCGCCACTGAGAGGAACATGGTGGGCGGACTGAGCACCGCGCGCGCGGCTTCGGCACTGGCGATTGCCATGGTGGGATATGAAATCATTTTGCCCGACGGAAAGCATCTGCTCAACGAAGATGTGGTAGGTGCTGCCATGATGCTCATCTTGGGATCGTGCATCATTGCCTCCGCGCTCACGGAGCGTGCTGCTCGCCAACTCATGCTTTCGGGTGCCACGCTCGCCACTTCTGCCGAAAACGAAGAGAAAGACTCGCTCGTGGTGGCTTTGGCAAATCCGCGCATGGTGATTCCCATGACCAATATGGCGTTGATGCTGCGCAGTGCGTCGGCAACTTCGCAACTCACTGCCGTGAGCGTGGTGCTCTCTGACGATGCCGAAGAGCGTGCTGTCGCACAGCAAGGTCTGGACTACGCAGCGAAAATGGCGGCTACGGTGGGAGTGCGCATGCAAACTCATTGCCGCCGCTCGGTGAATGCCGTGACGGGCATCGTGCACACGGCAGGAGAGCACGAGGCTTCCGACATATTGATTGGGCTTCATCAGAAGAAATCCATCTCTGCCACCTTCTTTGGCAAGTTTGCCACCGACCTTTTCGAAGCGGCTTCGCAGCAAATTATGGTCTATCGTCCCTTGGTGCCCATCCACTCTTTGCGCCGTATGCACATCGTCGTGCCTCGAAGTGGCGAATACGATCCCGGTTTCCGCCATTGGGCTACGCGTCTTGCCACCCTCTCGGTGCAGTTGTCGTGCCGCATCTCGGTCTATGGTGCACCGGAGACGATGGAGGCGCTGCGCAAGATTTGGGAATCGTCGAAACAAAAGCCTGAGGTGGAATATCACGACTTCACTTCGTGGGATGACCTTCTCCCTTTGGCTTCTCGCCTGCGTTCCGACCACCTGGCGGTCTTCATCTCTGCCCGTCGTGGTATGCCGTCGCACCACCGCTATCTCGACCAACTTCCCATGCAAATCGAACGCTATTTCTCCATGCGTAGTTGGATGATTGTCCTTCCCAAAATAGATGCTAGGCATTAGACTTTAGACGTTAGAAATTAGACGTTAGAGATATGCTGTGGCACTTTGGTGATAAGCTGTTATAACTTAGTACTCGAGGAATTTGCACTCCAAAAGAAGTTGCCCCAAAATGCAAGGAAAGGACGAGAAAATCCGACTGTGCCAACTGACAAATCCGCCCCTTGTAAGACTATAGTTGGAGAGTTCACGGCAAAAAGTCCGACGTTTCTCAAAAAACGTTGGACTTTTTCCAAAAAACGTGGGAGATTTTCTGAAAAACGTCGGAGTTTTTTTTAAAAACGTGGGAGATTTTTTTTCGCCCTCGCCTTGCACCTTGTCGAAAGACGTAGAAATGATGTGGAAAGGCTTGATTTTCAGTATCAATTCTCCAAGGCTCAATGGTTAACTTCCCATCTCTAACGACTAACGTCCCATTTCTAACGTCTACTCTCTAGCGTCTAACATTATTTTGCAGGTAAAAATCGTTTGCGATGCTTGGTTTCCCAAAAAGGAATTTGTAATTTTGCCCTAGACATAACACTCCCCTTCATGCAAGAAAAAGAGGTCTACGAATATCTCACCGCACACGGCGTGAAAGCCTCCGTGCAGCGCGTGGCGGTGATGCAATATCTACTGCAACAGATGGGACATCCCACCGTAGACGAGATTTATCAAGCCTTGGTGGACCACATTCCTACGCTATCCAAGACTACCGTTTACAACACCCTCCGCCTACTCATGGAGCATGGCGTGGTGCGTATGCTCACCATCGACGGCAAAAATGCCAATTTCGATGGGGTGACGGAGCCGCATGCCCACTTTCTTTGCCATAAATGTGGGAGAATCTTCAACATAGAGTCGCCGTCCGACTTGCTGGCTGCGCCACCTTCTGCACCGAAAGGCTTTACGATCGAGACTGCCGATTTGTATTATCGGGGCGTATGTTCCGACTGTTTGGCACAACAAGACACATGACCAATAAAAAAGATGGAGCCTTGCGCCCCATCTTTTGTTGTTGATAGCCCCACCTTCGGAGCGACATCGCCCATCGTGGGCAAAGCGTTGCCAACCGTGGCTTATCCCAAACCCAGTAACACCTCACGGTCTAATGACCGATAGGGGATTATCCCAGTTGCAAAGCGATGCAGGCACACGCCTCGGCATCGGCGAGCGCGTGGTGGTGATGCGTCAAATCATAGCCGCACTCCGCAGCCACTGTGTGGAGTTGGTGATTTTCCAGTAGTGGAAAGGCCTTGCGCGCCATCTGCAAGGTGTCGAAAAAGAGATAATCTGGATAGTCCATCTGATAAACACGGAAGGCGGCTTTCAAACAGCCTTCGTCAAAGCGGCTATTGTGCGCCACCAAAGGCAAATCGCCAATGAGGGGAGCAATTTCTTCCCACACTTTACTGAAAACTTCCGCGTTGTCCGTGTCCTTGGCAGACAATCCATGGACGCGCGTGTTGTGGTAGCAATAATAATTAGGCTCAGGCTGGATGAGAGCATAGTGCTTTTGTACAATTTCTCCATGGCGCACCACCACGATGCCCACAGAACAAACGCTACTGCGGACATTATTGGCAGTTTCAAAGTCGATGGCTACAAAATCTTGCATAGTTGTGAGGAGGAAATAGAGTGATTTTCGCGAGTGTCAAGCACCCATCACGACAAAGGTAGGAAGTAATTTTCAAAAATAGCCTTGCTCCGTTGGGAAATCTCTGTTGGTGAGGACGAAATCTCCCTGGCTTTGCAAGAAAAAAGCCTACAATATGCCACCACCTCCCGAGAAATGAGTAAATTCGCAGAAACAACTATAGATTAACTGGCTTGAAAGCAGATAACCTCCACATGATATCTCTTAGAAATATCCATAAATCCTTTGGCAACCTCGAAGTGCTCAAAGGCATAGATCTCGACATCCAGAAAGGCGAGATGGTGAGTATCGTAGGTCCTTCGGGAGCGGGTAAGACCACGCTCCTGCAAATCATGGGCACGCTCGATCGTCCCAACGAAGGCACGCTGACGATAGCCAACACCGATGTGACCCGCCTATCGTCTTCTGCGCTTTCACACTTCAGAAATACCCACATCGGCTTCATTTTTCAGTTTCATCAGCTCCTTCCTGAGTTCACTGCGCTCGAAAATGTCATGATGCCTGCTCTCATCGCTGGGACTTCCAAGCGTGCCGCTCGCGAACGTGCCACTCAGCTCTTGGCTTATATGGGACTGGAAGATCGGGCGGAGCACAAGCCCGCTGCGCTTTCTGGTGGCGAAAAACAGCGTGTGGCGGCTGCACGTGCCTTGATGAATGAGCCAGACATCATCTTTGCCGACGAGCCCACGGGATCGCTTGACTCAAAAAATCGTGCGGAACTGCAGGAACTCTTTTTCCAACTGCGTCGTGACCTCGGACAAACCTTTGTCATTGTCACACACGATGAGACTTTTGCACAGCAATGCGACCGCTGCATCCACATGGTCGATGGCAGAATCTCGGATGAAGCCACCACTGAAGTGCAGCAGACCAGTGAAGCATCCTTAGAGGCGGACGAAGATAACCATACTTCTACAGATACCGAAGCAACCGCCGCGCTGCACCTTACTGCCCCTATGTCAGACTATCCCCTTAACCTTGCTGAATAATCTCAACTTATCATGATTAACATCGGACAATTCAACACCCTCACCATCACGCGCTTCACCGATCATGGGGCTTATGTGGATGGGGGTGAAGTGGGAGAAATCCTTGTGCCCAAGGCCTATGTGACAAAGTCCATGCGTCCGGGCGATACGCTCGAACTTTTTGTCTATCTCGACCAATCGGAACGCCTCGTTGCTACCACGGAGCAGCCGCTTGCCACGGTGGGCGACTTTGCTTATCTCGAAGTGGCGTGGGTGAATGAGCATGGTGCTTTCCTGAATTGGGGAGTGATGAAAGATCTCTTTGTGCCGTTTCGTCAGCAAAAGCGCACTATGGAGGTGGGAGAAAGCTACATTGTCTTCGTGGATATCGACGAAGAGACCGGTCGCCTCATGGCTACTGCGAAGATTGACAAACATCTCTATCCCGCTCGCGAACATTTTTACCATCGCGGCGAAGAGGTGGATCTTCTTGTTTGGCAGCGCACGGAATTAGGGCTGAAGGTGATTGTAGACAATCGCCATGCCGGATTGGTATATAACGACCAACTCTTTGCACCCGAACCTAAGACGGGTGATCGCCTGCGCGGTACGGTGGTGAATGTTCGTCCCGATGGGCGCATCGATGTGTCGTTACAGCGATTGGGCAAGAGTCGCTTCCGCGATTTTGCCGAGGTGCTCTACGAAGAACTCCAAGCGGCTCCCGAAGGCTTCCTACCTTTCACCGACAAATCTTCGTCCGACGACATCTCCGCTCGTTTTGGCGTGTCCAAAAAGACCTTCAAGCGCGCAGTCGGTACGCTCTATCGCGAAAAGAAAATCATACTCGAAGAGGGCGGTATTCGCAAGGCATAATTTATCATTTATGAGGGTGACGGCTGAATTTCAGACATCACCTCTGTCGAGTCCAACAAAAAAGCTGGGACTATCCGTGAAGGGTAGTCCCAGCTTTGATTTTATGGCTTTGCTTCTGGGAGTAATTCATCGTTGCTTCGGGAGATACAACTTTGTTCTACGAGAGAGGAAATTGTGTTCTACGAGAGATGTAATTGAGCTCTCTGCAAGATGAATATGGGGATGCTCCGAGGTTTGCGGTTGCGGATATTAGATACCAGCAGACACGTTGAGTGCTTGAAGCACGTAGCGTGCGATGAGCAGACCAGAAACAATGTAGAGGGTGATAGACACTTGGCTGAAACGGCCAGTAAGCACCTTGACGAGGGTGTAGCTGATGAGACCGAGTGCCATACCTTCTGCGATGTTATAGGTCAAGACCATGGTGAGCACGGTGATGAAGCTAGGAAGAGCCTCAGAGATGTCGAGGAGATCCACGTCTTTAATTGAGCTCAACATCAACACACCTACCAATACAAGTGCACCGGTTGTGGCAGCAGAGGGGATGAGCAAGAAGAGAGGAGAGAGGAAAAGTGCGAGGAGGAAGAAGAAAGCTGTGGAGAGAGCAGTCATACCTGTGCGACCACCTTCAGCGATACCCGCAGAACTTTCTACGAAAGTCGTAACGGTGGAAGTTCCGCACATAGCACCAACGCTAGTTGCCACGGCGTCTGCCATCATTGCGCCCTTGATGTTCTTCACATTGCCAGCTTCGTCCATCATTTCTGTGTTGGCTGCAGCGCCGATAAGAGTACCGATGGTGTTGAAGATGTCGATGAATACGAGCACGAGGATGGTAAGAATCATGTCGCCACTGAGCACTTTAGAGAAGTCCATTTGCAAGAAGGTGGGAGCGATGGACTGAGGCATAGACACGGGAGAAAAACTTTCGCCAATGTTTGTTACACCCAAGGGGATACCAATCAGCGTGCAGATGATGATGCTATAGAAGAGTGCACCACGCACACGGAGCTTCATGAGTACACCGCTGAGGATGATGCCCAAGCAAGCCACAGAAGAAGTGGCATTGAAGTGACCGAGTGACACGAAAGTGGCTTCATTCGCCACGATAATGCCAGAGTTCTTCAAACCTACAAAAGCAATGAAGAAGCCGATACCAGCGGAGATGGCGAAACGCAGACTTTTGGGGATGCAATTCACGATGTGCTCGCGCACATTAAGGGCGGTGAGGACAATAAATATGATACCCTCGATGAAAACTGCGGCAAGTGACTGTTGCCATGTGTAGCCCATGGTGAGACAAAGGGTGAATGCGAAGAAAGCATTGATACCCATGCCAGGAGCTTGTGCGAAGGGCAACTTAGCCATAAAGGCGATGAGCAGTGTACCAATGGCAGAAGCCAACGCGGTTGCGGTGAAGACTGCGCCCTTATCCATGCCAGTGGCAGAGAGAATGTCGGGGTTTACGGCAAGAATGTAGCCCATGGTGAGGAAGGTGGTGAGACCTGCCATCAACTCCGTGCGGAGATTGTACTTGGTGGGATCGAAGCCCACGAGACGATAAAGGAATTGCATACGAGAAGTATGGTTGATTGGTAGATGAATAATCCTGAGTTTGCGGCTGCTGAGCATAGATGCTCCAGATGGAGGGAGAGTGTTGCCCCATGAAAATGGGAGAGTGCTACCGAATGAAGGGAGGTTTTCCCAAGGGGTAGGTTTTCTTCCCAATAAAGTAGGACAGTGCTCAGCCGGTGGCAGACATTTAGGAGAGAAAATCAGCAGCATTCCTGAATGACTCACGAAGAGCAGAGCAGGAATGCTGATGAAAAAGTATAGAAAATAGGAGAAGTGAGAAAGGGACCTAAGCTCGTGTTGGCGAGATTAGAAGGTCCACTTCACAGCAAGCGTAGGATTCACGATGAGCTTGTCGGTCACTGCGAAGTTATGGCTGATTTCCCACTCAGTACCTACGCTGAGGTTGAAGTTGGGGTCCACACCTTTCACCTTGTTAAGGTTGAGCCAAAGCTGAGGTTCGGTGATGAACACGAGGTTGCTCTTGCCGTCTACGAAGCTACGGTCGCTCCAAAGGTCAGCAAAACCGCTAGTAGTGAGCAAGCCACCTGCGAAGTTGTAGTACCAAGTTCCGGTGAGCTGCCAAGAAGCAGGGTTGGTCTTCTTGTCCAAGTACTTGAACATAGGAGTAACCGTGAAGCCACCTTGATAGTCCTTGCGGTTCCAAGCGTAGGTAAGACCTGCGAGGTAAGAGTGACCATAGGTAGTGCTATAGTTCAAACCTCCGTCATACTCGATGTGAGCAAGGAAGGGAGATTTGCCAAGCTTGAACTCGCGAGAGATTTCCCAGTAAGCAGATTGGATACCAATGCGACGATAGTTCATGTCGACAAAGAAGAAAGTGTTACCCCACTTGTCTGCGCGGAACATTTCTACGGTAGTAGTGATCAAAGGACGAGGCTCATCACCTACATTTTGTTCAGAGTACATGGCACGACCAAAGTCGTAGTGCACTTGCACATTCTGAGCTTGTGCAGCGATGCCTGCAGTGAGGACGAAAGCCGCAAGGAGGAAAAGTTTACGGAACATATTAAAGTTGTAATTAGAAATTTGTCTTTTTATAGAGCTTTGCGGAAGGAGGTCTGTCGTCCGTCGCTCTATTATTTGGTCTTGTTGTGTTCGGGTTCGGGAGTCTCCATACGGTCTTCCTCACGTTCTGGGAGAACGAGGTTGAGAATCACGGCAATGACAGCGGAGAGACCGATGCCCGCGAGGGAGAAACTACCCCAAGACAGGGCTGCACCGCCGATACCTGTGGTGAGGGTGACAGAGATAATCACCACGTTGCGCGAAGAAGCCAGATTCACCTTGCTGTGGAGCAAACTAGAAATGCCTGCGCCTGCGATTGTGCCAAAGAGCAACAACATGATACCGCCGAGGATGGCTTGGTCGATGCTGCGAAGAAGGGCGCTCACCTTGCCGATGAGAGAGAACACAATACCCGTTACTGCTGCAATGCGGAACACCACAGGAGCAGTAATCTTGGTAAGAGACATCGCGCCTGTCACTTCGGAATACGTGGTCACGGGAGGTCCACCCACGAGGGCTGCGAAGACGCAAGCCAAACCGTCGCCGAGCATGGTGCGATGAAGACCAGGGTCTTTCACGAAGTTCTTACCCACCACATTGTTCACCACATAAACGTCGCCGATATGTTCGATAACGGGCGCAATCGCTACGGGAATCATGTAGATAATAGGCTCCCATGAGAAAGAACTGGGCCAGTGGATTTGAGGAAGAGCGAACCAAGCGGCATCGCTGATGAGCTTAAAGTCCACGCCATCGCTGAGGCCTACGCCAACAAGCAGGAGGTCTGCCACGTAACCCACGAGGATGCCGAGGAAAATGGGGATGAGCTTCAGCATACCTTTCGCATAGAGCGTCACCGCAATCGCAGTGGCGAGGGCGATAAGTGCCAAAAGCCAGTTGGTCTTCGCCATGTTCACCGCTGCAGGAGCGAGAGAAAGTCCGATGAGCATGATGATAGGTCCGATGACCACTGGAGGAAATAGACGGGAAATGAACTTAGTGCCGAAAGCGCGAATGAGCGCCGACATGGCAAAATAAACGAAGCCCACGCCCAGAAGTCCGAAGAGTGCGCCTTGCAATCCGTAGATTTTCGTCGCACTTACGATGGGTGCAATAAAGGCAAAGCTACTACCGAGAAAAATAGGAACTTTGCCTTTTGTAACAAGGTGGAAAATGAGCGTACCAACGCCTGCCGAGAACAATGCGGTCGAAGGATCGAGACCCACGAGCAGAGGAACGAGCACGGTGGCACCGAAGGCGACAAAGAGAAATTGCATACCTGCAATCACTTTGCGCGTAGGGGTGAGAAGGGGAGTTGTGTTGGACATGTAAGTGTCTTTGATATTGACGATTGAATCGTTAATGGTTTTCGGCTGCAAAAGTACACTTTTTTGTTTATCTGTAAAAGATGCCTAACCCCACTTCCCACAAATTTCTCTCGGCTTTTCGTTGTTTTACTGCATTTATTCACACTCTGGAAATTTATAATCTGCGATTTGATAACTATACATGGCGATTTTCTTCGATTTTTGCCAACGAAGACCAAAAACAAACGCAAGGGGCACTTTGATTTCATGGAGCCGCGAACCAGTTCTTGGCAAAGTAGCCACAAGCCCCTCCGTGATGTCGCGCTGCCCTGTCCCCGATGGTGGGCGATAAGTCGGGTGGGTGGACAATAAAAAGTGCAATGCCCTCCGAAAAAAGGGGCATTGCACTTTACGCATAATATATAATAGGTGTGGGAGAAGCCTCCTACGCCTTCTGCTTCTTTCGCCACCAGTTGAGGACCAAAGCCGCAGATAGTCCCACAAAGGCTAGTAAGATGAGCGACATCTCTACGAGGTGGTGAAGCGGATCCACCCAGATTTCGTTGAAAACATTCATGCGTCCTAGAATTTCTACGGGAGTCCAAATCACAATCACCGTGGCGATGGCGAAACGAAGGGCACGTCCCCACTCGCGAATACGCACCAAACGGCGCAACATATAGACGCCGCCCACCGCGCATCCGAGACCTATCGCCAAACTCACGGGATGATGGTCGCCCAAAAAGACAGGATCGTAGCAAAACATGAGCAAAAGGTAGCAACTCCACATGATGAGGTTGAATTCCATGAACGTCACGATGGAGACGTGACGAGTCATCGGGCGGAATACCATCTTGTTTTTATTGCGACTAAAGAGATGTTTTTGCACCCAATTGAGAAAATCGCAGCCACTTCGGATGCTAAAGACATAAATCAACATGAACATCGCCCAAAAACCGAAGCTACTGGGCATAATCAAGTATTCTGGGCGAGTGAGCACCAAGTCTTTCACCCACGGTTCGCGGAGGTCGTTGACGATTCGTCCATTGATGTGCATCATCGTCGAAGAAACACCATCCACATACGTGGTGGTCGTGCTCACCACTCCGTGCGCCAGTTCGGGATGTGTGCCAAATCGTTGGGCATAATACAAGAGGAGAAACTCCACCCACCCAGTCCAGAAGAGCAAAGCTCCGATGAGACCGAAAATCGTTTGGCGAGTGTCGCCTTCTGCAAAGACACCGCGCACTGCCAACAGGAGACCCACAAAGCCCATGCCAAAGGCGGCGAAGTGAAGTGGAGTAGGGGGCAAGAAATGCTCCATCATGATCATCATGCCATGACCGAGGGGCATGAGAAAAAGCACGAGAAGGAAGGAAAGAATACCTTTCATCAGAGGTAGATTTATACGTTAAAGAAATAGGGAGTTCCGTTGGTGTTCCGATTTTCTCTCTTCCCGTCATAGGGATTTGCAAGGGAAGAGAGGAGGCGGTACAACATTTTATGCCTGCATCTGCCTTAGGCAAAATCAACTGCTGCCACAAAAATACAACAAAATCTTTAGATTGTGGAGCTATAACGTTTAGAATTGTTGCCCCCCCAATCGGTCATTAACGGTCTGATGACCGATTGGGAATGATTTGGATTCGATTTCTATCCTCGTTTTCTCCTCCGAAATGTGAAATGATAGGGGGATATTTGCCTGCTTCGTCAAAAAATAGTATTTTTGCTGTGGAAGTGAAAAGATAGAATGTCGAAACACCCTGTCGGGCTATGGCATGAAGGGGCAGAGCACCTGCGAGGTGCACGTTGCTTTTCCCTCAGTTTTGAGGCATCACTTCCCAAGCATTGAGTGCGCAACAACGGAGCGGAAAACCTGCGTTCTGCGAGGGAGAGAAGAAAATCTCCTACGTTTGAAAAAAAACTCCCACGTTTTCTGAAAAATCTCCGACATTTTTTGGAAAAAGTCCAACGTTTTTTGAGAAATCTCCCACGTTTTTTCTGAAACGTCCGACATTCTTTCTCAAAGCTCCGATTTTTAAGGGTAAAATCACCCAGACTGCGCGCTTCACACTCAGACGCAAAGGCGAAAAAAGCCGTGGACAAGTTGCGAAACAATGGCTTGCCGCGCTGCGCTCTCCATTTGCGCTGGTGCCATTCTCAAACATTATTCACAAACTAACTATATGAAGTCACTGTCTCTGACCACACTCTGTCTGCTGGCTACGTTGTCCGCTGGTGCGCAAACCTTGGCTCCCTTCGACAAAAGCCACGTTGCCGCCTTCGGTTTGAACAGTCCAGCCGACACCTCCCTACGTTATGCGCCAGAAGTGGCAAACGCCTACACGGCATTCGAACAACCGCTCTTCGCCACTTTGGCAGACATGGTGCCTTATCGCATTCCTGCCATCGCAGTTACGCCAAAAGGCACGCTCATCGCCGTGAGTGACTATCGTCCCTGCGGAGGTGACATCGGTTTTGGTCGGGTAGACCTGCGCTATCGTTTGTCGAACGACAACGGACATACGTGGTCGCCACAGTATGTCTTGGCACAAGGCGATGGCGTTACCGGCAGTCGCAAGTGCGGCTATGGCGATGCTGCCATCGTAGCCGACCGTAAGAGCAACGAAGTGGTGGTAGTTTGTGTCACCGGCAACACCGTGTATGGCCATGGCACTACGACACGCCAGAATCCCAACCGCGTGGCAGTGCTCCACAGCACGGATGGCGGCCGCACTTGGTCGCATCCTGCCGAAATCACAGAGGCAATTTATGGCTTGTTCGACCAAAGTCAGCTCGGTCCTGTGGCTTCTCTCTTCTTCGGAAGTGGTCGCATCTGTCAGAGCAGTCGCATCAAGGTGGGCAGATACTACCGTCTCTATGCTGCCCTCTGCGCACGTCCTGGTGGCAACCGCGTGGTTTATTCCGACGACTTCGGACGCACCTGGCACGCGCTCGGCAGCATCCACACCTCGCCTGCGCCAAAAGGTGACGAACCTAAGGTGGAAGAACTCCCCAATGGCGACGTAGTGCTCTCTAGTCGCGCTTATGGTGGCAGATATTTCAATGTGTTCCACTACATGTCGCACAAGAATGCCACTGGCACTTGGGAAAATGACGCGGTGCACTCGGCAGAAGTGACAGGCGGCGTGAAGGCGCTGCAAAATAGCACCAACGGTGAAATCCTCATCGTCCCAGCGGTGGAGCGCGCCACGGGCAAGAAGGTGCCCCTCGCTCTGCAGTCTGTGCCCCTCGGTCCTGGACGCGCCAACGTAGGTGTCTATTACAAGGCGCTCTCATCGGAGAGTGACTACAACACTGCTAAGGGGTTTGCCCAAAACTGGAGCGGACCTTTCCAAGTGTCCACCAATCTCAGTGCCTACAGCACCATGGTGCAGCAGCAAGATGGCCGCATTGCCTTCTTCTATGAGGAAGAAACTTATGGCAAAGGCTTGAGCTACACTAATATGTACCGACCTCTCACCTTAGAACAAATCACGGGCGGCAAGTTTTCTCCCGTTTCCACCAAAAAAGCGAATAAGAAGAGAGTGCCCAATCGCTAATCTCTGACGCGATTTTCCCACTTCTCTCCTTTCATACTCGGCACAGCGCGTTGGCTCTCGTAAGTGATTGCCTGCGGCGTGCCACAACACTCTGAACACTGAGCAAAGGTGCAATCTCATTGTGCCTTTGCTTTGACACATAAGACAAGCATTCAGCTCATGGCTCTCCAAATTTACAACACTCTTTCTCGCACCAAAGAAGTCTTCAAACCCATTCACGAAGGCCGCGTAGGCATGTATGTGTGTGGTCCCACCGTCTATGGCGATGCCCACCTCGGACACGCGCGCCCTGCCATCACCTTCGACCTCCTCTTCCGTTACTTCAAACACCTGGGATATGCCGTGCGCTATGTCCGCAACATCACCGATGTGGGCCATTTAGAGCACGATGCTGACGAGGGTGAGGACAAGATTGCGAAGAAAGCTCGATTGGATCAACTCGAACCCATGGAGGTAGCGCAGTATTATACCAATCGTTTTAATGCGGCAATGGTACAACTCAATGTGCTTCCTCCCTCCATCGAACCTCATGCCACGGGACACATCATCGAACAAATCGAACTGGTGAAGCAAATTCTCGCAGCAGGTTATGCCTACGAAAGCAATGGTTCGGTGTATTTCGACGTGGTGAAGTACAACGAAGACTATAAATATGGTATTCTTTCGGGACGTAACCTCGAGGAAGTGCGTGATGCTAGCCGCGAACTCGATGGTGTGGGCGAAAAACGCCATCAAGTGGACTTTGCCCTTTGGAAGAAAGCCAGCCCAGCTCATATCATGCGCTGGCCCTCTCCGTGGGGCGATGGATTCCCTGGTTGGCACTGTGAGTGCACAGCCATGGGCCGCAAATATCTTGGCGAGGAATTCGACATTCATGGCGGTGGTATGGACTTGATGTTCCCACACCATGAGTGCGAAATCGCACAATCGCAAGCCTCACAAGGACATGCCATGGTGCACTACTGGATGCACAACAACATGATTACTATTGCCGGTAAGAAAATGGGCAAGAGCTACAACAATTTTATCACCCTCGATGAGTTCTTCTCGGGCAATCATGAATTGCTCTCCCAGCCTTTCTCACCGATGACCATCCGTTTCTTCATCCTTCAGGCACACTATCGCTCCACACTCGACTTTAGCAACGATGCTCTCATAGCTTCGCAAAAGGGACTCGAGCGTTTGATGGATGCCCTCCGTGCGCTCGATCGCATCACTCCCGTGGCAGAAGGCGAAACGCCTAAGGGCGAAGTGGTGACTGCGGAGTGGGTGGCAGATTTGCGCCAGCGTTGCTATGATGCGATGGACGATGATTTGAACAGTCCCATCGTTATCTCCTATCTCTTCGAGGCTTGCCGCACCATCAACTCATTGGCTGACGGAAAAATGGCGATTGCTGCCGAAACCCTTGCGGCACTCCGCGAGGTGTTCCACACGTTCTGCTTCGACATCCTCGGTCTCACCGCTGAAGAAGGCGGAAATGCTGCGCGTGAGGCCGCTTTCTCTTCTGCCATCGACCTACTTCTTGAGGTGCGCGCTAAGGCAAAAGCCAACAAAGACTGGGCAACGAGCGACCAAATTCGCGACCAACTCGCTGCTCTCGGCTTTGCTGTGAAGGACACCAAGGACGGTGCCACCTGGAAACTCGAACGATAATCCACATTCTTACTCTGGAGCACTCCGACTTCTTGGGGTGCTCTGAGTTTTCCCAACCCCTTGAGGTGGCATAACCCCCAGAACATCATGTCAGATTTCCCACATACTTCGCCCTCAAACGGAATTTCTTCCCATTCACACGGAGGTCCCTCCCCTGCACACGGAGATGCTCGCGCGGGTAATGGAGAGACTCGTGTTGTAAGCGGACTTTCCAGCGATGCAAATGGACTTTCCAGCGCCACGCAGGCAGAAGACGAGCGTTGGATGCGACGTTGTCTCCAACTTGCCCGGCAAGGCGAACTCACTGCTGCGCCAAATCCCATGGTGGGTGCTGTGATTGTGCATGGATCGGGCGCAGATGCCCGCATACTTGGCGAAGGTTACCACGTGCGTCCTGGCGAAGGTCATGCCGAAGTCCATGCGTTTCGCTCCGTGCGTCCCGAAGATCGTCCCCTCCTCTCCGAGAGCACCATCTATGTCAGCCTAGAGCCCTGCGCACACTATGGACGCACTCCACCGTGCTCCGCCCTGATTATCCAAAATCGTGTGAAGCGTTGCGTCATCGGTTCGGAAGATCCCTTCCGCAAAGTCCGTGGTCGTGGCATCATCATGCTACAAGAAGCGGGAGTTGACGTAACGGTGGGCGTGCTGCGCGAGGAGTGCATCTATCTTAATCGCAAATTCTTCTGCCAAAACGTGCTGCGCCGTCCCTTTATCACCCTCAAATGGGCTGCCACCTCCGATGGATTTATCGACCGCTCGCGGAGTCTGGACGAAAATGGCGAAGTGTCCGCAGCACCGCTCCGACTTTCTTCCCCCTCGTCCCTATTGCGCGTGCATCACTTCAGAGCCACGCACCAAGCCATCTTAGTGGGGCGCAAGACTTTCCAACTTGATGCCCCAAAACTCAATGTTCGCTGCTGGCCAGGCGCATCGCCGCTCCGCTGTGTCCTAGGTGGTGTGGACGAACGTGCGCTTTCTGCCGGATTTCAAGCCTATGCCGATATTGACTCCTTGTTAGAAGGCTTGCGTCGCGATGGAGTGCAGTCGCTCTTTGTCGAAGGGGGACAAGCCACCCTCCAAAGTTTCATAGAGCGCGACCTGTGGGATGAGGCGTGGGAAGAGATTTCTCCGCAGCGCATAGGCGAAGGTGTGCCTGCTCCCACGATGCCACGCGCTTTCACTCCCCAAGTGGAGGAGCACTTCGGTCGTACCTATCGTCACTGGCTCAGCCCTGTTTTGGCGAAAAACTATGTGGATTTCTAGCCCCTCCCCATTGATTCTAGCCTTTCTCTCTGACGATTGCTCGTCAATCTCCGTACGTTGCCAGTACATTTCCTAGCCATCCTGTTGGCAACTCCTCTATTTGATAGCCACCATCAGCATTTACTCCTCTACCTCTCAAGCCTTTTTTCTTACACATCCAATATGTCACATCTTACTTTCCGTATTTCACGCATCGCTGCTCCGTTGTTTGCGTGTGTCTTAGGTCTATTTGCCCTTGCTTCTTGCGGCAACATGAGCGAGAAAGAGCTACAAACCACCTGCGCTTCGGGCGTGGTGATGGTGCAAAATCGCTCGTACTACGAAATCCGTATCCCAGGTATGGAGTCGCTCTACTTCACTTCCTTCGATTCCAACGATGATATAGAAGATCTCACCGAAGATTTGGACGATATCAAACCATCAGAAGGCTATGGCACAGGTTTCTTTGTGAGCAAAGATGGTAAAATCGTGACCAACAATCACGTGGTGAGTGGAGAAAACAAGAAAGAAGCCGTGAGCGAAGCCTTGAATCAGCGCATCTCTTACATATTGTCGAGCTATATTCAAAGCTATCAAGAGGTGTGTGAGTCGGAAGAGTCTGCTGAAAATGAACTAGAATATTTCGATGGCGACGACACGGAACTCATGGAACTCCAAGAGCGCTTGGACGACTTGCGCCTACAAAAAGAAATACTAGAGAAGAATGTGCGACGACTCGTCAATATCAATCTCAAGAGTCTCCGACTGGTCTACCACAACGAAGTGGGTATCGTGCAAAATCATACCATGTCTCCGGGCAAGAACTCCTTCCAGCCTTGCACCATCCTCCGCACGGATGCTGAGCACGACCTCGCAGTGATTCAGCTCAAAAGCCAGATGACACCTGCCAACTGCTACATCTTCACCATTCCAACCAAAGATCCACTCATCGAATATACCTTCGCAGAACGCATCTCTCAGAAGTTGGGCAACGACAAAAACGAGCAACTCTTCATGCTCAGCTACAATCTCGGTCCACAACTCGCAGTGACGAAAGAAGGCATCCAAGCGCAGTTCAATAAAGGCTATGTGAGCCAGACGTCTTCCGAAAAGATTCTCTACAGCATTCCCACGTTGCCTGGCTCAAGTGGCTCGCCCGTCTTCAACGCTAAGGGAGAACTGGTGGCAATCAACTTCGCCGGCATCAGCGGCACGCAGAGTTTCAACTACGGTGTCCCAGTGCGCTACCTCCGCAAACTGATGTGGTAAAGGGGAAATAAGGACCTTTTTACTTGACTTTTGCACAAGTTTTTAGCATAGTCCCCACTTTCCTGCCAAAAGATTTGGTCAAGTCAGAAAAAGTCATTAACTTTGCACTCGCAAACAGCAAGGAAGTGTTGAGAAGTCTCACAAGAGATGGAAACAACCTAAAGATTTCCGAGCAAAGTTTGCCGGGATCCGCTAGCTCAGCTGGTAGAGCAATACACTTTTAATGTATGGGTCTTGGGTTCGAGTCCCAAGCGGATCACCACTTAATCCGAATGATTAAGAAAGCGATGGAGAAGTTCAGAAGAACTTCTCCATTTTTTTGTGCCCACACCTCCCAAAGCCCTTCTGCGAAGCCTCACAAAATCACAACTACCTCCCCTATATTTCGTGAAAAATCCGTACCTTTGCACCGGAATTCAGCCAATTCCTTAAAAAATAGGGCTTTATTTATTTAGAGACAACCAAGCAAAATATAGTTTTCTCCCAGACAAACTTATAAAATTCCTCATTTTATGACCCTACTTGAAGGTTTAAAAATCCACAACCATGAGGCAGCACCCTATGTGATTTTGGGGGTTATCCTCTTCACCCTCCTACTTTATTGCCTCCCCATGGTCTATCGCTTCTTCCTAAGCCAGAAGAACCACACCTCTATGAAGCCCGGAACACCCGCAGAGTCCAACATGGTGGACCACGATCGCGCTTTTGTGGCCGATGCCAAGCCTGGAAAGTCTCCAGAGTCCAACATGAAAGACCACGATTGCGCTTTCTTAGGCGAAAACAAGCCCGAAGCCTAAGCCGAGCTCTCACAACCCCCTCCCCGCTTTCTTCCACCTCGTCACACCCTGCACGCCCTTTTGCAGTGGGAAGTTCCCGACATCGAGAGATGCCGAGGCGAGGTGTTCTTATGCTAATTCAACTTCATCCTCAATGAATCCGAATGTTACTGTAGACACAGCCGTGATCACAGACCACGAAGTGCACAATCAGCTCAAAAACATCGCCAAATTCTTCTGCGACTACGCAAGCACGCTCCTTTCTAGCGGAGCCACCACCATGCGCATCCAGCGCAAAGTCAAGCAAATGGCAGAAGCATGGGACGTAGAAGCCATCTTCACCATTATGCCTGCCAACGTGCTCTTCACCCTTTGGGACAAAGATGGAGAACACTCCTACACCTGCATCTCCCCCCTCGCACACGCCGGCATCAACTTCGACACCATCACCCGATTGAGCCGTCTTTCCGACCAAGTCTTCACAGAAGATGTCACCCTCGCTGAGGCAAATGAGCAATTACAAGAGATTAAAAAGATACCCCGTCTCAACAATTGGATCGTACTCCTCCTTGCTGCTGCTGCCAATGCCGCTTTCTGCCGCTTATTTAAGGGCGATTGGCCCGCTATTGGCATTGTGTTTTTCGCAACCCTCTGTGGTTTCTTTGTCAAACAGCGTCTGCAGAGCTGGAAAATCGACTATCGCGCCGTCACTGTCGTAGCGGGTGTCGTGGCAGCCGTTGTTTCCTGCGTGGGACTCGTAGATTTCTCCCACTATGGGCTTGAAAACTTCACCCTCACCACCACACCTGTCATTGCCCTCGGCACAAGTGTGCTCTTCCTCGTGCCAGGTGTGCCCTTCTGCAACTTTGTCAATGACCTCATCTATGGTCACTATCTCTCAGCATGGAGCCGTTTTGTGCACGCCATGATGATCACCGTGAGCCTTTCTTTGGGATTGGTCATCGCGTTGCTCCTTTTCGACATCAGAATGATTTAACCTTTGCTCGTGGAGCGTGGCAAGCGGTTGGAGAGCATCGACTCATCTGCTATTGACTCCTTCCGCTGTGCCCTCTCATCAAGGAGTTATCCCCTCCGCTTAGCACATTCATTCACGAAAATATCCTATCCTCTTATGGTCAATTTCTTAGAACTCACCTACGATATCGTCAACGACGGTGTTTTTGCCGCAATCGCTTGCATCGGTTTCGCAAGCATCAGCAATCCCACGCGTTCCACCTTTTGGGGCTGTGCGCTTTTGGCTGCACTGGGTCACATCACTCGCTTTCTCCTCATGGACTTTGCCGACTGGCACATCGCCATGGCAGCCGGAGTGGCAGGACTCGTCATCGGTTGTGTGTCGATTCCCCTCTCCACTAAAATCAAGTCGCCCGCCGAAACCTTGTCGTTTCCTGCGTTGCTCCCCATGGTACCCGGTAAATTTGCCTATGGTAGCATCCAGTCGCTCGTAGAATTGCTTGCCCACAAGCACGATGATCCTTTGTTCGACAAGTATTTTGCGCTTTTCAACTACAACTGGATCACCTGCACCCTCACCATTATGGCTATGGTTATCGGTGTGACCATTCCTCTCTTTGCCTTTAGAAATCACGGTAGAGTCCTTTTGCGTCAGATGCGCAATCAGTTGCTCCTCCGTCGTTCTTCGGCAAAATAATTCCTTTCTCGCAAGGACGCCCCCTGCCCATCGCTGGCGCTTCCCTCTCTTCGGGGGACAATGCCCCTATGGTGCACGCCATATCCTTCAGCCTCCTTGCTTCGTGCCTTCAGCGCATCGTGTTCTTCCCCAGATAGCGATGCGCTGTTTTTGTAGTCCTTGACCAGAAGAAGCGGGGAAATTGGGGGATGTTTTTCCGCCAAAGTCCGAGATGATTTCAAAAAGCTCCGACGTTTCAGAAATTTTCTCCGACATTTTTCAGAAAATCTCCCACGTTTTTGGAAAAAACTCCCACGTTTTTTGGAAAAACTCCGACGTTTTTTTTGAGCGCTCCGCAGAAAACTCGTTGCGCTCCCTTGTTTCTCGAAAGTTCTCAGCATCATCCAGTGTGAAACACGGGGGCTTGCTTGTCTGTTTCCTTGGAAATCGCTAACTTTGCTCGTGAAGGTCAACTTCTCAAGACTATTTATATTTGCAATGAATCTACTCATCACGGGAGCAATGGGACAATTGGGGTATGAACTTCAAGTCCTGGCTCCACAATATCCGCAGCATCATTTCGTTTTTACTGATATACAAGCCGGGAATGTCGAAGGCACCAACATCTATGCACTTGACATCACCGACAAAGCGGCCTTGGCGCAGATGGTGGCGCAGCACAACATCGAAGTAATCATCAACTGTGCTGCCTTCACCAACGTTGATGCCGCCGAAACTCAAGAGGAACTGGCAGACCTGCTCAACCACAAGGCTGTGGACAATATGGCACAAATCGCTCAACAAACTGGGGCGTGGTTGCTTCACATTTCCACGGACTATGTGTTTGGTGCTGAGCCCTACAACACTCCGTGCCGAGAAGACCAAACGGGCACGCCAACTGGCATCTATGGCCGCACAAAACTTCAGGGCGAACAAGCCATTGTGGCGTCGGGCTGTCAGCACATCATTGTGCGCACCGCTTGGTTGTATAGCATCCACGGCAAGAATTTCCCCAAAACCATCTTTAGTTTGCTCGACACGCGTCCAGAGATTAAGGTGGTGTTCGACCAAGTAGGCACTCCCACGGCAGCAAAAGATTTGGCGGCTGCGCTGATGCACATCATCGACAAAGGCGGACTTCAACCTGAAAATGCAGGAGTTTATCACTATTCCAACGAAGGCGCTTGTTCGTGGTACGACTTCGCCATGGCGCTCCGTCGCCTGCGTCCCGAGAGCACCTGCAAGGTATTACCATGTCACTCCGACGAATTCCCCTCACCGGTGAAACGTCCTGCCTACAGCGTGCTGGATAAATCGAAAATCAAAGCGACTTTCGGGCTCGAAATTCCTCATTGGCTCGACAGTCTTCACGAAGTTTTTGGAGCGTAGTGCCTCCTCTTTACCCCAATCTCTTAAAGTATCTTCCCACTATGCCTAATATCTTGATTACTGGCGGCGCTGGTTTCATCGGAAACCACGTAGTTCGTCTTTTTGTCAACAAATATCCCGAGGCAAAAATCGTATGTCTCGATCTCCTCACCTATGCCGGTAATTTGGCAAACCTCAAAGATGTGGAGGAAGCTCCGAATTATGTTTTTGAGAAAACCGACATTTGCGATTTCCCCACCGTGCGCGCGCTCTTGGAGCGTCACCACATCACTGGCATCATCCACTTGGCAGCAGAGAGTCACGTGGATCGTTCCATCAAAGATCCCCTCGGTTTTGCACGCACTAACGTGATGGGCACGCTCTCTTTGCTCCAAGCTGCGCGCGACTATTGGGAAAGTTTGCCCGAAGGCTACGAAGGGAAGCGTTTCTACCACATCTCCACCGATGAAGTGTATGGCGCGCTCGACATCACAAAGCCTGATGGCGCTGCACCTTATGGCGAAGATTTCTTTGTGGAAACAACTCCCTACAACCCACACTCCCCTTATTCAGCATCGAAGGCATCGAGCGATCACTTCGTCCGCGCCTTCCACGACACCTATGGTATGCCAACTTTGGTGACGAATTGTTCCAACAACTACGGCCCCAATCAGTTTCCCGAGAAGTTGATTCCCTTGATGATCAACAACATTCGCCATCGTCGTCCCCTGCCCGTCTATGGAAAAGGCGAAAATGTGCGCGATTGGCTCTATGTCATCGACCACGCACGTGCCATAGATTTGATTTTCCACAAAGGAGAAATCAATGAAACGTACAACATCGGTGGTTTCAATGAGTGGAAAAACATCGACATCGTTCGCCTTGTGGTGCGCACGGTGGACCGTCTGCTCGGACGTGCTGAAGGAGAAGACCTTGATCTCATCACCTATGTCACCGACCGCGCGGGTCACGATTTGCGCTATGCCATCGACTCGACGAAGTTGAAAGAAGAACTTGGTTGGGAACCTTCGCTCCAGTTTGAAGAAGGCATCGAAAAGACCGTGCGTTGGTATCTCGACAACGAGGAATGGATGGACAACATCACCTCGGGCGAATACGAAAAGTACTACGAACAGATGTATGCTCAGCGATAGGGAAGGCTGATATTGTTACTTTCGGAAGTAGCTACTCCTTTTGTTTTAGAGTTGGCTATGATTTTATAAACCCAAATCGGTCATTAGATCCTGAACAGATTGCATTAGATTGTTGAGCAGATTGTTTAACCGTGAGTTCGAAGGCGTAGCGGGCTACGGCGAGAGCGAACGAGCAACAAGATGCCAATAAGAAAATGAAAGATGACTGGAAGTTATCTTTTCAATTACGCGTCGTACCATAACGGTCTAATGACCGATTGGGGATAAAAATACATACTTCTAGAAAAGTGAAGAGACCGTGGCAAAATGGATGTTTTGCCACGGTCTCGTTGTATATGTAAGCTTTAGTGATTAACTATTACTTTGCGCTCTTTGTTTAAGAAGAGTTGTTGCCTTATTGAATACTTCTTAGAAGCATCAAATGACGCGAAGTCAGCGATAGAGCGTTGCATAATTGCATATGCTGCGACACTGCCTTTACGATAAAAGAGAAGCGTCGTTATCCTATCGTTTACCTGCATTTCTTTACATACATAACGGATATCATCAGGTATCTCCACATTATGCAGGCTATCCATATTTAGATAGGGAGGAACAACGCTAAAGCTGTCACATTGTTCTATTGGAGGCAAGGAGAATGATGATTCTGGTTGCACATGCGATAATGAGAGCTCTACTTTCTTGTTTTTTGAACAACCTGAAAGAATCAACAAAAAAAAGATTGCTTTTATTAGAATTTTCATGATCTTTGTTTGAGGGGTTTTAACCCAAATTGGTCATTAGACCGTTATGGTGCAATTTGTTACAGAGAATATAACTTCCTGCCATCTTTCATTTTCTTGTTGGCATCTTGTTTCTTGTTGGATTTCATCCTTCGTTTTCTCGCCATGGCATAACTCGAGCAAGCTCGGTTCTGCTCATTTGGCTTAACGAAAACGTTCGTTCTCGCCGTAGCCCGCTACGCCTTCGAACTCATGAACAACCATCTGCTCAACAATCTAATGCAATCTGTTCAGGATCTAATGACCGATTGGGTTTAAAAGGTTTATGTTGAAGGATGATGCAAAACTATATTTTTTATTTCAAATATGCAAGAGAATCCTTTGTTTTATTCTTTTTGATGTAGTGTCTTTTTGAGATATTCCGCATTTGTCTGTCGAATGATATACGATAAACATAAAAGCCATGGTTGTGTTGCTGGGTTTGTATGGACAATATCAGTATGGCTTCTCTCATTTCAGTAAAGGTCGCGAGCTTATGAGAAGTGTTTGTGCTTCGAGGGGAAGCGTCTGGGATGCAAAGGAAGAAAGACGAGTTTTGCTGGAAATGTGGCAGACAGAAAGAGGGATAAGGCTAAAACCGGTAGGTTGCTCCAATTTGAATATCTATGCCATCGGTGGTAGGCGCATTATAATAGTAGATGCGCGGACGATAGTTCAAGAGATTGTCTGCCGCCAGGGAGATGTGAAAATTGCCATGGAGAGAAAGCGTGGCCGCTAGTCGGAGAAGCACATAAGCAGGGTAGTGCACATCGTGGAGTGCTGCCGTGCTGGCGGTGTATTCTTCGGAGGTGATGCCCGACAACCATCGACCGCTGAGCTGGATGCCCCACGAGTGGATGGTGCTCCGTGGATAGTCGTAGGAGAGACGTGCGGTGGTGGCATGTGGACGAGCCGGAAGATAGGGCGTAAGCGCGTTGCCCTGTTGCGCTTCTTCGCGCGTGTAGGCATAGTTCAGACGTGCTCCGAGGGTGCCATTGCCCAAGTTCCAACTGCCTTGTGCGGAGCATTGGGCAGAAAAAACGTGCAGTTGCGGCAAATTGACGTAGTCGATGAAGGGCAATCCCGAGCCCATTTCACGTTCCACGCCAGGGGGAACCGTGGTGATGCGTTGGCGCACGAGGTTATAGCTCAGTGCGACGGAACAAAGATAGCGTTGCTGCTGCCAATCTGCCGAGATGTGGAAGTTGTCACTGCGTTCGGGACGGAGGTTTTCATTGCCACGCAGCACGAAAAGTCCACTGATGGGGTAGCGCATGAAGCGTTCTTTGAGCGAAGGAGCGCGAAATCCTTGGCCGTAACCTGCGCGATAAGTGAAAGCACCTTGGCGGTAGCGTGCCGACACCTTGGAGGTGAGGTGCTCGTGCTGCCCTTGTGAGAAGTAGTCGTAGCGCACAGCTCCGAGGATTTCCCAGCGTGGCGAGAGCGTCCAGTCGGCTTGCACGAAGGCATCTGCCGAATGTTGCACGTGTGAGCCCCCTTGAAATTGATAGCTCATCAGATAGTCGCGCTGATAATCTCCGCCTGCGGTGAGGGAGAATCCGAGATCGGAGGGCAAGAGATGATCAAAATCGTGCGACACGAGGAATCGCGTGGTGTGCTGTACGTTGCTGTAGTCGCGAATGTCGGTGGAAAAGTCGTGTAGGAAGTCGGATTTGTCGTATTGGTCGAAGTTGTATGCCAGTTCCACGCGCGTTTCAGGACTAATGTTCCATTCCGCTTTGGCACTTCCCACAAAGTCGCGGTAGCGATTGGCTTGCGTGGCGTCGAAATCTTGTTGACGGAAGAAATAACCTGCGCGAGCGGTGATGCGGAAGTCGGCAGAGGGAGCCCATACCCAGCGATCTTTCCACTGCCACACGCGATGTCCTGGCACGCAGTTGAGCGCGTAGGTGGTGAATAGTGCCACATTCTCGGGATTTTTTAGGGAATATCCCGCCTGCGCTTGGTGCTGCATGTTGAAGAGGTGGGTGAATTGCCCCAGATTGTGCCCCAGATTCAAATCGAAACGTCGGCTGTTGTGGCGCGCCCATCGAGCACTCACGTCATTGTTGTACGAGGATTTGAGATTTTGTCGCGTGATGATGTTCACCACTCCCCCAGTGGCAGCACTGCCATACAGCGCAGAGGAGGCGCCGCGTACGATTTCGATGCGCTCCACGTCGGAGAGATTGATGCGCGAATAGTCCACATTGTCCATCGTCTCCCCAGCCATGCGCTCGCCATTGACCAAGAAGAGGAGCCCCTGTCCGCTAAATCCTCCAAAATTCAGGTTGATGTGTCCCGAAGGCGTGTAGGAAAACTCCACATTCGGCAGTTCATGCGTGAGGAGTTCGCGGAGATTGCTGGCATCACTTCTGCGAATGTCGTTGCGGCCTATGACAAGTGTGGGCACAGGAGTCTCTGCCCAGAGCTTGGCACTGCGAGTGCCTGTGACCACAGCCGTAGAGAGGGTGGAGTCGGTGGACGACGCTTGTGGGAGCGTGGCAGAGAAGAGGGTGAGAGCTAGGAGAGAGGCAACAGACATGTAGAAGAATTTAATCTAAAACGGCCAAATGTAATCGATGGTTACAAAGCCTTTTTGTCCCGCAGGGTTGATGTGCGAGGGAAAGTGAAGGGCAGCTACAGACCCATCTTGCAAGCGGAGCAGATAGACTGCGCCAGAGAGGGTGTAGCGTGGTGGAGGATTTTTCACATCCATGTCCATCCACGAGGAGAGGACGGGGTTGAATGCCGCGTGTTGATAGCCGATGTAATATTGATATATCCCCGTGAGGTCGTAGTAACTCTGATGGGTGGTCCACTCATCGGGGGAGAAAGTTTTCGCTAAAAGGGCTTCGCGTGCTGCACCTTCGCGAGGGAGGGCATCGAGCGAGCGATAGTTTGTCGCCACTGCTGCGCCGTTGTTGGTGGCGACATCGTAGTGGTGCAGGGCAATCGTCCACTGGTGGGGCGTGGGCATTGGGTCGGTGTGGATGATGCTATCGGTGCGATAGGTAGAGGGCCACGTGACGTGCTGATAGCTGATGGCAGATTTCCCGTCCCATGTGCCAGAGAGTGCGTGGGGAATCTCGTGGGTGGTAGTGGTGCGTGTGGGAAAGTCGAGGTAGACCCAGTGGTGATAGCTTGTCACATCGACCATGATGTGTCCGCGTTGCGTGTTGGCATCGTAGGAGAGAAATCCCAGAGACTTGCTTGGACCTTCGGCAGAGGGATGATCGTAGATGCCATCAAAAAGCCCATTGCAGGACGAAAAACTCAGTGCACTTCCCACAAGGAGAAGCGCACTGAGGAGAAATCGTCCATACTCACGAGCAGTGCAGCGTCCACCATGGGGCGCAGCGAATGCAAGTGTGTGAGACATGGGCTTAGCGTTGACCAGTGTAGGTGTAGACGATGTCCATGGGCATGTTGCCAGGACGGAAGGTGTTGGTGAGATTGAGCTTACCGTTCTTCAAAGTACCTTGAGTCTTCACCTTTGTCTTGTATTCAGTGTAAGGAGTAGTCGCAAGCGTCTTGCCGGGCATCACCATGCGGAGCTTCATGGTTACTTCTTCCTCGCCAGAAAGTTGGATAGTACCATCTTCGAGCTTGGTAGACTTCACGTTGGTGAGCTGATAGCGTTCTTGAGAAATGTGGCTGTAGGGAGCGCCTGCAGGAAGATCAGCTTCGTAACCGCTGATGCTGATCAGGGGACTGTAGGACTTGGGGGTAGCCACAATCACGTTTTGACTCTTCACCGTAGCGAGTTTCATGACTTGCTTGCCTGCGCCTACAGTGATATCAGCTGTAGCGATGTAAGTGCCGTCCTCTTGGCTACCGAGAACTACTTCTTCTTTTTCGTCGTCCTCGCAAGCTACGAAGGAGAACGTCGTACCTACCAGGGCAGTTGCCATGAATGCCATGGCAAAAATCGACTTGAAATTCATATTGTTTATAGATATAAAATGAGTAATCTAGTTGTGGAGCGGCTCCACTAAGGGAGGCTTTTCAAGGAGAATCCTTGTGGTTTGCCGTTCTTTTGCAGAATTGTCCGAATTTGGGGCAAAGTTACAAACTTATTCTGGGCAATGCAATACTTATATATGAGGATTGTGTTTAGACGTTAGAGATTAGACGTTAGATGTTAGAGGATTTATGCCTAACGTCTAATGTCTACCTTCTACCGTCTATCACTTTATCCCTCTAGCTTTGTAGATCCTGTCTTTTGCTTCGCCAATTTCTTGGAATTTGCGCTCTGCCGCTTTGCGAACGTCGTCGCCGAGCGACGCCACACGGTCAGGGTGGTGCTGAAGTGCCAGACGTTTGTAGGCGCGCTTCACTTCTTCGTCCGTGGCATTGGGAGAAATTTCCAACACCGCATAGGCTGCTTCGAGAGATTCTTCGCCCAGGTGGAGCAGACTCTCAAACTGATTGGCGGTGAGTCCCAAAAGTCGTGCCACGTAGCGCACGGCTTCCACCTCGATGTCGATGACTTTGCCATCAGCACGAGCGATGTCGATGAGGAAATCCACGAGTTGCAGGCAACCTTCGAGCGTCATTTGGTTGCGGATGAACACACAACTCTGCTGCACGAGTCGGTCGTATGCTTCCGGTCCTTGTTGATCGCGGAGCTGACGTTGGTGTTGGAAGAGCTGTTGAAGCAGAGCCTCTCCCTCGCGCAACCCACGTTCGCCAAAGTTGGTGCGAAGGAAGGCGCGCACGTGTTCCATTTCGCTGTGCATAATCTTGCCGTCAGCATCCACCACATAGGCGGTAAGCACCATGAGCGAGGAGAAAAAGTCGTGAGGGGCGAGATAGTCGCGCTCGCGAAACACTTCGGAGTAGGCATTGCCTGGGTCGATGATGAACGGACGTGGCTTGCTACCGGAAAACATGCGCAAGGAGCGATTGAAGAAATAGCCTACGGCAGCTCCGAAAACTGCGAAGTAGAGGTTGCCTCCTGAGATGATAAAGCCCAAAAGGCCGCCTATGATTAGACCGTAATTCATATTGTGGGGTAAGTTAATGCGATGTTTGTATGCGTGTTGAACTGTTGAACAAGCCCACTCGTGGGACGGTGGCTGCAAATCGTGGGAGGGGGCGTTGTCCTGATGGGAAAGAAGCGGCTGGATATTCCACAAAATGCGACAATAAGACGAGTCTCATTGCCGCATTTCAACTGAAAAATATGGAAAATGGTTGGGGTACCCGGACTCGAACCAGGAAAGGCAGGACCAGAATCTGCAGTGTTGCCAATTACACCATACCCCAAACTTGTAGGCGCAACCGAGATGCCCTCTCGATTACGCCTGCAAATTTACTGACTTCTCCAATACTGACAAAGATTTCTCAGAGTTTTTTCAAAAAAACTCCTACATTTTTGGGCATGTCTCGGAGATCTGTTTGCAACGCTCCGCGATTTTCTTTTTCCGTTGGGAGATTCCTATTTGGTCCTTACGAAGCGATGCCAAAATCAAAGGGGAACTTCGTCGGAGGCTCTGCCATCATAAACAGGTAGAGGGCAGAAAAGGAAGAGGTTATCGTGTGGAGAGAATCGCTTTCTTGCCTTGCGCATTCACGACAACTCCGTGAGCGGAGGAGGAAGTGACGCGACGACCGCTGAGGTCATACCAGCGAGTGGCAGCGTTGTCGGCATATTCTTCGCTATCTTGCGAGGGAGAGAGGGGAGAAAGCACATTGCGCTCGATGCCGGTGAGGGTAGGATTTTGTTCCACAGTCTGATATACACGCACCCAGTCGAAGCGCGTCTCGTAGACGAAGTTAGGATCGGGAGAGGAAGCCCAACTTCCATCGCCTACACTCTGATTGAGGATGAGATAGAAAGGCTTGGTGTAGGGCCATTGTCCGTTGGCGAGGGCATCGCTGTCGGTGCTCTTGGGCGCGCTTCCCACGAGTTCGCCATCCACAAACCAAGAAATGAGCGTGGGCGTCCACTCCACGGCGAAAGTGTGGTAGCGGCTGTAGTCGATGTTGCGACCTTGCACGGCAGACGTGGGATTCTGCTTGTGCTTGAGCGTGAAGGTCCAGTGAGAGTGTAGGGTGTGGTACGACACACTCTCCGTGTTGATCTGCTCCCAAATGTCGATTTCACCAGCTTTTGGCCAACCTGCGCTACCATCTTGTGGCATCATCCAGAAGGCTGGGAAGTTGCCACTGTGAGGTTTTGTGAAGAGTCGCGCTTCGGCTCTACCATATTGGAAGGAGAATTTCCCTTCGCTCTTGATGCCGCCTGAGATGAAGTCCTTGGGTTCTGTGCCTTTGAGGCGCTGAGGTGTCGCCATGGCGCGGCAAACTAACTCACCATCGCGGAGATAAACTACGGCAGTGTCGTTAGAACAAAAGCGGCTCCACGTAGAACCACGGCGTGGAGTGCGTGACCATACCTTCGTGTTGGGCTCGCTGTGGTCTTTTCCTTCAAATTCGTCGGAGAAGACGGGGAGGTACTTGGACTCCTTGGTGGCTTTATAGTGAGCAATGACGCGCACTTTTCCGTTCATCACCTCTGCAGGAAGGGTGACGATGCCACGAGCGTTGGGGGTGAGAGTTTGCTCTTCCCATTGTTGCTCGCCCTTGACGGTTTGTTCGGCATAGGGATCTTTGCCAAAGCGCACTGCCAACTGCGTAGCCTCGTAGGTATTCTCCACAGGAACGATGCGAAGCGTGAGGGCTTTTCCGCGCTGAGGTTGGATGGGGAGGGCACCACGTTCGGCATAGATATTGGCGTGTCGGGTGTCGAGATAGAGCGCCATCTGAGGATATGCAGTGGCATGCACGTTGAGGGTGAAGTCGGCTATCGCACCTCCGTTGGTGACGATGCCATTTTTGCCGGTGGCAGTGCCGTTTTCGCCTTTCGCACCTGCGGGGTCTGTGTTGTCCCAGTCCACTTTCACACGCATGCGGTACTTACCTTCGGCAAGGTCTTTCGCCAACTGGAAGGTGGGAGGTTGGAGCGAATTGCCTGCACCTGCGGCACCATTGGCAATGCTTTGCCCAAGGGAATTCTTGCCCTTGCTGTAGGAATAGCTGAGCAGTTCGTCTGCGGCAAACTGTCCGTCGTTGTTGAGGTCGACATACACGTAGGAGTGCATCCAAGGTGTTGCACCAGTTTGGAAGTCCACATTGACTTTTACGGCATCACCAGGGAGGGCGGTGAAGGCGTTTTCTGTCAAATCGTTGTAGACAAGGCGAGTGCCCACAGCGTGTGTCTGATTGCCGTCGGCAGATTGCAAACTTACGTTGCGAAGTTGACGACCATTGTAGGTGATGGCTTGATTTTTCTCAAAGTTCACCGGATATTTCTCAGTGGTTTGCCCCAGAGCAGGGGTAGCAACTGCTGTGAGCGCCAGGAGAAGAGGGTAGTGGTGGAGGTGCATAGGCTGAGCGATATTGAAAGGGGACTGATAAAAGTTCATGCTCCGAGGCTCGGAGATGGGAACATCTAGGAACACTCGGAGCATGATGAGGGAGAAATGGCAGGGCAATGGTGAAGTGCTGCGATTATTGCATCACTTTTTGACCATTCACCACGACCACACCGTGGCTATTTGACGCGGCGTGACGTCCGTCTAAGCCGAATACTTGTTTTTTTTTAGCGTCTTTCTTCGCCACCACTCCGATGCCGGTGGGCACGGCTGGGGCAGAGAAGTCGATGGTCACGGTGGCACCAGCAGGAACGTCCATGATTTGGTCGCCTACCAAGGCTTTGATCTCGAAGGTGGGGTGCTTTTTATCCTTGGTTTCTACGGAAACCACCTTCGCACCACGGCCGTTGACGAGGACTTTCACCAAGGTGAGGTCGAACTTATAGGGATCAATTTCCTCACCTGGCTTTTGCGTGTTGCCCGAAATCTTGATGCGCATGGGCTGTCCTTTGTGACTCACGATGTTGACTTCGGAGGGAAGGAGATTTTTCCACGCTACATCGACGGTGAAGTCGCCCACGGCTTTCAAACCAGAGACACTTCCGTTCTTCCAAGCGCGAGGAAGCGCAGGGAGAAGTTCGATGACGTCGTTCTGACTTTGGAGGAGCATCTCCGCAATTCCCGCACATACGCCGAAGTTTCCGTCGATTTGGAAAGGTGCGTGGGAGTCGTAGAGATTATAATAGATACCTCCGCGATATTGGTCGGTGTTGTAGGCAGTGGAGTGCTTGAGGGCATTGTTGAGGATGCGACGTGCGTGGTCACCATCTTTGGCACGTGCCCAGAGATTCACCTTCCATCCCATGGACCATCCCGTAGCAGCGTCACCGCGAAGGGTGAGGGCATTGACGGCAGGTTGGAAGTAATCATCACCACGTTCCACTTGGTTGAGGGGATAGAGGCACATGAGGTGGCTCATGTGGCGGTGTCCCTTGTCGCCCGACACACTATATGAAGCGTACTTCCATTCTTTGAGGAGGGGAGTGCCTTTGTTGATGCCGAGATTCTTGGCCCAGTCGCCCCAATCTCCCTTATACTCTTCGATATGAAGGCCCTTATCGGTCTTTTCTACGTAGTTCTTGAGCTGCGCTACGTCGGCTGCGGAGAGACCAAGGCTTTCTGCACCCAAAATGTTGATGGCTTCGAGCGCGATTTGGAGGTTGGCGGTAATCAACTGCTGAGCGTGTGCCGTACCGTCCTCTTTGGGGTGGTCGTTTTGCTCAGGTGAGTACTCGTTGGGTGCGACAAAAGTGCCGTCCTTTTGGACGCGGTCTTGGATCATACGCTCCATCCAGAACTGCGCGCTCTGCCAAATGGCTGGGAATGCCTTTCGGAGGAAGGCTTCGTCGCGGGTAAAGCGGTAGTGGTCCCAGAGGTGGGTGCAATACCACGCATTTACTTCCTTGTAGTTATTACCCCAGGTGCTCATACCTCCGAAGATATTGCTCTCGGTGAAGACCGTCCAGCCCACTTTCTGACCGTCCTTGCCCCAGCGAGCGGCGTCTTGCCAGCCCTTATCTTTGTAGTTGTCGAGGATATAATTGAGGAAGGGGAGGTGGCAGTCGGAGAGGTTGGTGGTTTCTGCGGGCCAATAGTTCATCTGCACGTTGATGTTCGTGTGGATGTCGGAGTTCCAAGGCGCATTTGCCTTATCATTCCAGATGCCTTGCAGGTTGGAGGGGACATTGATCGCACCACGGCTAGAAGAAATCATGAGGTAGCGACCATAGTTGAAGTAGAGTTGCTCGAGGAAGAGGCCTTCTTTAGAGTCTTTGTTGCGAGAACTGCTGTTGTAGTAGCTGATGAGCGACTCCGTATGCTTGGTGGTTGCAGCGTCGTCGAGGTTGAGTTTCACGCGTCCCATGTAGCTTTCAAAGTCAGCCACGTGAGCATTCTCAAGTTCAGCCCAAGATTTGGCAGCAGCCTTGGTCACGAGGTCTTGCACCTTTTGGGCAACGGTGGTAGCATCGCCAGTGGAGCGAGACGCCACGTTGCTGTCGAAGGTAGAAGCAGCGGAGAAAATCACTTTCACCTCCGAAGCGCCATTTACTTCAATGCCTTGTTTGGTCACGGTCATCGTACCTCCGGTGGGCACCACCTTCATGCGTGCATTGTAGAACACGGTGGGGAGCTTACCGGCAAAGGACACTTCTCCGTTTTCGTCATATTTGGGGTCAGAAGCATTGATATCTTCTCCTGCCACCAAGGCAAAGCGGAGGTGAAGTTTGTTGGCACCCGTGGCTTTATAGTGGGCAGCTACCACGTCGTCTGGCGCAGAAGCGCAGTAGCGACGTTCGTATTTCGTGCCTGTTTTGTCGGAGTAGTTCACACCGCCAATACCGCGTTCGATGTCGAGATAGCGAGAGTATCCGCTCGCTTTGTTGTTGCTCTTGTCGAAGTTGTCGCTGATGTCGTGCACGAAGATACCACCGAGGTTGCGGTATCCTCCGTAGCCTCCCATGTCAGTGGGCGTACCCGTCCAGATGGTCTTCTCGTTGAGTTGGATTTGGTCCACTTGTATTCCGCCGAAAAGGCTAGCACCGAGGTGTCCATTGCCCAAGGGGAGGGAGTATTCCATCCAAGGATTGTCCACACCCATGGCAGGTTTAGAGTACCAAAGTGTGAGGGGACGTTCGGGACGGAAGGAGTTGTTACGGGAGAATCCGTATTCGCTCTTGGTAAACTTGTCGCGATATGCCGAATAAGTGGGAGAGGGCACGTCGTCGGGAAGGGGGAAGTAGAGAGAATTGTTGGCATCTGTATTGTCCCAGAAGCCAATTTGTTTGCCCACTCCCGTTCCGCCGAAAGGATTGAACGAATTGTTTTGGTTGTCCACGCGTGCAATCACGTAGTATCCTTCGCCAAATGCAGGGCTATTGAGCAAGGTGAGGTTCAGGGCTTGTGTAGCTTCTTTCACGCTGGTCAAACGATCGCCGATGAAACCTACGTAGTTGCCATCCTTGCTACGGAGCACAAAGCTCTGACGTGTGCCGATGAGGGCAAAGAGTTGTGCCGAAGCATCGTTGCCGTAGTTGGTAGAAATTTTAGCATTAACACCTTTGTCCACGAGTTCCACTCCGCCATTCTTGAAGCGAATGTGGTAGTAGGAAGCAGCATCGAGCTTATCTTGTGCCGTGAAGTTGGGCACTGGACTTTGTGCCATGGCGGTAGTACCGGTGGCAGCTAGTGCGAGGAGGGGTAGTATTTTGTTCATTGTCGTGATATATCTTGTAAAATAGGCATCGGAATACGCAATGATATTCCGATGTCTAAGAACTTACTTCTGATTTCTAACATTAAACCTTGCGATGTCTAGAGACTAATGTCCAAACTCTAGCGTCTAATGCCCGAGCCACGTTTGTTGTGGCGAGCATAAAAGGGTCTGCGACCCTCTAACGTCTAATGTCTAATGCCCGAGCCACGCTTGTCGTGGCGAGCATAAAAGGGTCTGCGACCCCTAACGTCTAATGTCTAATGCCCGAGCCACGCTTGTTGTGGCGAGCATAAAAGGGTCTGTGACCCTCTAACGTCTAACGTCTAATATCTAACGTCTATTTTATAACCTTCTTGCCTTGAGCGATGAGGACACCTTGAGTAGAAGCGTGGGCGAGTCTGCCAGAGAGGTCATAGACTTGAGCAGTGGCAGAAGCAGCTGTCGCAGCGTTCACCTTCTTGCCTGCGTGAACCCCACCAATAGCCGTGGGTTTGGTATAGTCAATCACCACTTTGTCGCCAGCTTTCACACCAGGGATTTCATAAACCTGCTGTTTGGCATCGATGCCAGCAGCAAGTTGAGGTTGCACCTCTTTGCCATTGACCATCACGCTCACCTTAGCGAGGTCTGCACCCTTCACACGAAGTGTAGCACCTTTGTGAGAAGTGATATTAACCATCGCAGCTTTACCGCCTTTCCAAGCGATGTCTACGGTGAAATTGCCCACTGCCTTCAAGCCCGTGATAGAACCCGCAGTCCAGTCAGTGGGGAGGGCTGGAAGAATCTCCAATACATCGTTTTGACTTTGGAGCAACATCTCCGCAACACCGGCAGTAACTCCGAAGTTACCATCGATTTGGAAGCTAGGATGCGCGTCCCAAAGGTTGTAATATACGCCACCGCCCGACATCACCACGTGAGTAGCTTGCGCGTGCTTCAGCGCATTGCTCAAAATTCTGCGAGCGTGGTTGCCATCTTTTGCGCGTGCCCAGAGGTTGGTTTTCCAACCCATGGACCATCCAGTGGCATCATCACCGCGGAGCGCGAGAGAGTTTTTTGCAGCTTCGTAGAAACCCTTGTCGCCTTCTTGCACTTGGCTGAAGGGATAGAGGCACATGAGGTGAGAGAGGTGGCGGTGGTTCACGTCACCACCAGCGCGATAGTCGCTATACTTCCATTCTTTCAAGAGAGGAGTGTCCTTAGAAATGCCACGTTCTTTGGCTTCTCTTTGTGCCCAGTCGTTGCGATATTTCTCGATGCGCAGACCCTTGTCGAGATGTGTCAAACGATCGTTGAGGAGCTTGAGGTCGGCATCTGAGATACCTACGGTTTTCGCACCCAAAATCTCCACCACATCGTGAGCGATTTGCAAGTTTTCGGTAATCAACTGTTGCGCATGAGCCACACCATCTTGCTTAGGACCGTATTCGGGTGACCATTCGTTGGGCGCTTCATACGTGCCATCGGTGGCTTTCTTCAGACGGTGGATCCAAAACTCTGCACTGCCCCAGATAGCGGGCCAAGCACGGCGGAGGAAATCTTGGTCGAGCGTGTAGCGATAGTGCTGCCAGAGGTGATAAATCAACCAAGCATTTGCCACGCAGTAGTTGCTGCTCCAAGTGGACATACCGCCAAAGATGTTAGACTCTGTGAAGACCGTCCATCCCTTGTTGGGCTTTCCGTTGATTTTGTTGAACTCGCGTGCTGCACGTTGCCATCCTTCGCTCTGCGCATTGTTGATGATATAGTTGAGGAAGGGGAGGTGGCAGTCCGAAAGGTTCGTAGGTTCCGCTGGCCAATAGTTCATTTGCACATTGATGTTGTTGTGCACGTCAGAGTTCCAGGGCGCATCGTGGCGGTTGTTCCAAATGCCCTGCAAGTTGTTGGGCACAGGGAGAGCACCGCGGCTGGAAGAGATGCTGAGGTATCGACCAAAGTTGAAGTAGAGTTGTTCGAGGAACAAGCCATCGGGTGTGTTACGATTGTTGGGCGCTGCGCTGTAGAAGTCCACCAAATCCTTGGTGTTGCGCTGAGAAGCCGCCCCTTCGAGATGGAAAGCCACGCGACCCATATAAGATTGGTGGTCGGCGATATTAGCCGCTTCGATAGCTTCAAAATCCTTCTTTGCAGCGTTGTCCACGAGGGAGGCGATGCGTGTGTTGAGATCTTCAGCAGTGCCTTTGGTGCGCTCGGGGAGGGTGGGGTCGAACGACGTGCCACCAGCCAGGATTACCATCACTTTTTCAGCGCCCTTCACCACGATACCTTCGGCAGTAGCCGTCATTGTACCGCCCACAGGCACCACTTTGAAGCGTGCGTTGTGGAAGACGGTGGGCAATTTGCCAGCAAACCAGCCCGAACCATCGGCAGTGTATTCCGTTTTGGGCGTCATCAGGGTGTCGCCTGCAATGAGAGAGAACTGAAGGTCGAGCTTGTTGGCGCCCACAGCTTCGTAGAGTGCTGCAATCACTCCGTCGGGTTGTGACGAAAGATAGCGGCGAGTATATTGCGTGCCGGCTTCGTCGGTGAATTTCACGCCAGCCACAGCCGTCTGGATGTCGAGATAGCGCACATAGTCTTTGACTTGCGAAAGGTTCGCATTGAGATTTTGCACGAAAAGCCCACCAAAATTGAGGTAGCTTCCGAAGCCCGACACAGGACCATCACCACTTTGGCGCTGCATGTCCTTAGGTGTGCCCCACCAAAGCGTCTTTTCGTTGAATTGGATTTCGTCAGTTTTCACCCCACCAAAGATGCACGCGCCCAACTGTCCATTGCCGATGGGCAAACTGTATTCCATCCAAGGATTGGGACCCGCGTTGGCTGGTGAGGGATACCAGAGGGTGAGGGGATTTTTAGGAACAAAAGTGCTCACTCCTGCAAGGGGATATTCTCCCAGTCCTCGCATCACGTTGTGATATGCTGTGTAGCGATTGGGCATAGCCACCTTTTCGTCACCAGATTTAAGGACAAAAGCATTGCCCACGTCGCCATATTGCCACATGCCAAGCACACGACCAGCGCCGCCACCTCCGAAGAGGTTCATGTAATTATTGTTGCTCACGCCCAGATTGGCGAGTTCATAGCCCTTTCCTTGCGCTTTGAAGGCGAAGCTGACTGCCTTTTTCGCATCGGTGGTGGCTGCAAAGAATTGTCCGCCGCGACCATCGGGGGCAGTGCCTTGTTGCATGGCCACATAATGTCCGGAGGCGGAGCGCAACACGCACTTGTCCTTTGTGCCGATGAACTGGAATTTTTGACCATCTACGGGCAAAGCCGCTTGAGATTTTAGGAGTTTTCCATTGCCTTCGTCCGTGAGATAGACATTACCTCTGGTGAATTGCAGGCGGAAAAAGACGGGATTGTCGAGTGTCGAAAACTCAGGTGCAAGTTGTGCTAAGGCATTAACCGCCCAAACACAGCACAGGAAGAACAGCGCGTAAAATCTTTTCATTATAGGTTAAAGGGATATTGATAGAAGTTTCTAAGGTAAAAAGTGCTAAACTCAGGCTTTTCCTCTCTCTCCGCAGGGGGGCTTCTTATATATTGAGGCTTACGCCTTATATATATAATAGGTGTGCGAGGAGAGTTGGTTGGAAATTGAGGGCGCAGTTGTCGTCCTTTTCCAAGGGAGGTGCCGAAGTGTTAGCGTGACGTTAAAGTAGGTGTCGCATGGGAGGTCCGACTTTCTGAATGTGTCGTGTAGGCGGATTCTGCCATCTTTGCGTAGCAAATTTATAATGTTTTCGGTGATTGACCAAATTTTTGGGCGTTATTTCCTCAAAAAATAGACAGGTGTGGCATAAATCTCCGAGAGTTGTGAGAAAATGTCCATCGTTTTCAAAAAAATCTCCGACGTTTTTGGAAAAACGTTGGACTTTTTCCGAAAAACGTTGGACTTTTTTCTGCTCCTTTGCGAAGGTTCTTTTTCGCCCTACCTGGACGACGAAATAAGTGTGGCAAAACAAGCCTACTACTGGGCTGTCTTGACCGTTCTCTTGCGGCTTTGTTGCCTAGGAAAAAGGTGGGAGCAAGGATAAACCCAAATCGGTCATTGGACCGTAAAGTGTACTTGTAATGGAAAAGATTACTTCCTGATCTCTTTCATTTTCTTGTTGGCATCTTGTTTCTTGTTTGTTCTCGTCGTAGCCCGCTACGCCTTCGAACTCACCACCAACCCTCTGCTCAACCATCCAATGAAATATGTTAAGAATCTAATGACCGATTTGGGATAAAAGTCAAGTGGGTTGTACAAAATCACGGCAAAAGTACTTTATTGTTGTGCGATATTTCGGTTTTGTTTGGAGAGAAGGACAAGAATCTGTACCTTTGCGACATGAAAAATGAGGACCTCTTTCCTCCACGATGGAGAGAATCTCGCTGAAAAAATGGACGGATAAACTCTTGTGAATAAGTTTTTGACGCTGATATTCAGCTGAATTCTTCTTTTTCGTACACGTCCCCACACTGTGTCGCCCTCGATTGACTTCTTCCGCATTGTCGGATTGTGCAATTTGTCGGATTTTCCTTGGTTTTTCGCCTTGCAGTTCGCGGGAGTTTCGGACGGAAGAGAATTCTCTTACTATTATATAATATTGAAGCATGAAGAAACAACCCTTATATCTCGCAACCTTGCTGGCAGTTTTCGCTTTGCCAGTGAGCGCTTGGGCGCAGGAACAGACGCTCGAAAGGCAAGCGCTTTCGCAGACGGTGTCTGTGGCACCTCGCACGCTCGATGATTATCGTAGTCTAGCCTTGAAGCACAACAAGTCGCTCCAAGTGGCGAAGATGGCGGTGACCAAAGCCGAGGAAGAGCATCGCGTGGCGCGCACCAACTATTTGCCCAAGGTGTCGGCTGTGGGTGCCTATTTCCACACGGGTGATAACCTTTCGCTCCTCTCCACCGACCAGCAAGCGAGCCTTTCCACCTTAGGCACGCAACTGATGCAGGGTGTGACGCCAGAGTTTATGCAGGCAGCGCAAGGATTTCTTGCCAAGCATCCCGACCTCTTCCCCTTGTTGCAAAAGGGAATGGCGGCAGGTAAACAGGCTGAAGCAGGCTTGAATGCGATGGGCAGTAACCTTGTCGACAAACTCACTCCCGACACGCGCAATGTGGCAGTGGGGGCAGTGATGTTCACCCAACCTTTGTATATGGGTGGAAAAATCCGTGCCTATGACCGCTTGACGAGCTATTCCACCCAACTTGCAGGAGAGAAGGTGCGACAAGCCGAACAAGAACTGATTTATGATGTCGACAAAGCCTACTGGCAAGTGGTGAGTTTGCACCACAAGCGCCAACTGGCAGTGGAATATCGCGACCTCTTGCGTCGTCTCAATGCCGATGTGGAGAAGATGGTGCAGGAAGGTGTGGCGACAAAAGCCAATGCCCTAGCTGTGGCAGTGGAGTTGAACAAAGCCGACATCACCTTGCTCCGCGTGGAAGATGGCGAGACCCTCTCGCGCATGCTCCTAGCGCAGATTTGCGGTTTGCCGCTCAACAGCACGTTGCAGTTGAAGGATCTGGAGTCGGTGCCTGAGATAAATTACGCAACGAAGGACCATCACAGTGCCGACGAGGCGGTGGCTATGGCATTAACGCAGCGCCCCGAACTGAAACAGTTGGCACTTGGACAGAAAATCTATGAAGAGAAGGTGAAAATCGACCGTGCAGCCTTCTTGCCTACACTTGCATTGACGGGAGGATATGGCATGACCTATCCCAGTGCGTTCAATGGTTTTGAAAAGAAGTTCAAGGGCACATGGAGTGTCGGGCTATTGCTCAAAGTTCCCTTGTGGGAATGGGGCGAAGGCAAACACAAAGTGCGCGCGGCTAAGGCGGATGTGGCGATGACGGCTCTGAAGGCGCAGGAAGCTCAAGAGAAAATCACCCTGCAAGTGACGCAAAGTCATCTGGTGCTTAACGAGGCGCAAAAGAAACTCTCGCTCTCTCGCCGCAACCTCTCCAAGGCGGAAGAAAATCTGCGCATGGCGCGTGTGGGGTTTGACGAAGGAGTGATTACCACCTCCGACCTCCTGGCTGCGCAAACAGCGTGGATGGCTGCCAAAACTGACGTGGTGGATGCACAAATCGACTTGCAACTCGCCAATGCTGCCCTTCAAAAAGCAATTTCCAACTAAAAAGGACTAGAAGCCCTAGAAGAACTAGATGCTCTAGAAAGGCTAGAAGCTCTAGAAGAACTAGATGCTCTGGAAGAACTAGAAGCTCTAGCCTCTAACGTCTAACGTCTAATCTCTAATGTCTAATCTCTATTTTCTAAAATGAAAAAGCAAGCTCCCAATTATATTCCAGCCATCATTCTCATCGTGGCTGTCGTAGCTCTCACCGCCGTATGCGGATATTTCGCCTTCCGTCCCGAGAAGGACGTCATTCAAGGTCAAGCCGATGTCACCGAATATCGTGTGTCGAGCAAAGTACCTGCCCGTGTGGCACACATTCTCGTTGAAGAAGGTCAGTTCGTTCACGCTGGCGACACCCTAGCTCTGCTCGAGGCTCCCGAAGTAGATGCCAAGTTGGTGCAAGCCAAGTCGGCAGAAGCTGCTGCCGCTGCCCAAAGTCGCAAAGCCGACAAGGGAGCGCGTGAAGAACAAATCCGTGGTGCCTACGAGATGTGGCAGAAAGCCATTGCCGGTCGTGAGGTGATGGAAAAGAGTTATGCACGTGTGAAGCGCCTTTTCGACGAAGGAGTCGCCACGGCTCAAAAGCTTGATGAGATAACCGCTCAGCGTGATGCGGCTATCGCTACGGAGCGCGCAGCAAAATCGCAGTATGACATGGCGAAGAATGGCGCACAAATCGAAGATAAACAAGCGGCAGCTGCCTTGGTGCATCGTGCAAGTGGTGCCATCAGTGAGGTGAAGAGCTACCAAAAAGAAATGGTGCTCGTGGCGCAACTCGATGGCGAAGTGACCAATATCTATCCCAGTGTTGGCGAACTTGTGGGCTCGGGTGCTCCCATCATGTCGGTGGCTTTGATGGACAAGATGTGGGTGAACTTCAATGTTCGCGAAGACCAACTTCTGGGCTTTAAGAAAGGTGCGGTGATCACTGTCTTTGTGCCTGCCTTGAACAACCAAGAGGTGAGTTTGCGTGTCACCAACCTCAAGGATGTCGGTTCGTATGCTGTGTGGCGCGCCACGAAGGCCATGGGCGGTTATGACCTCAAAACCTTTGCTGTGAAAGCAGTTCCCGTGAGCCAAATCAATGACCTCCGCCCTGGAATGACGGTTGTTTTAGACGTTAGAAATTAGACGTTAGATATTAGACGTTAGAATTTAGAAGCATCTAAAACGCTCGGTAAGAAATTATTGAGAATCAAATAAAAGAACTATGCAAGGAAAGAATCATAAAGAATTACTTGTATGGCAAAAGGCTATGCAGTTAGTAGTAGATATTTATAACTTAATTCGTTTACTACCCAAAGAAGAAACTTATGGTCTTTCTGATCAGATGCGTCGTGCTGCAATCTCTATTCCATCTAATATCGCAGAAGGAAATGCGCGGTCTTCTCAAAAGGATATGGTACATTTCCTCTATATTGCCCAAGGCTCCCGAGCAGAACTTGAAACGCAACTTGAGCTATGTGAGCTTATAGGTTATATTTCAAAGGACAGGTTAGAGCCCGTACTGATGCAAACGCAAGAAATTGGACGAATGTTGAGCGGTTTAATAAAGTCTACGTTGCAGCAAATTTCATCTCGGTAATCTCTCTAACGTCTACCGTCTAACGTCTAATGTCTAACGTCTAATGTCTAACGTCTAATGTCTAACGTCTAACGTCTACTATGTTCAAAGTAATACTCCGAGAATGGCGACGACTGCTCTCGCGTCCCATTTATCTCTTTTGCATCTTCATCGTGCCCTTGGTGAGTGCGGTGATGCTCACATCGCTCATGGGAGAAGGACTGCCCACAGAAATGCCCGTGGGACTCGTGGATATGGACAATACCACTACCACGCGCAACATTGCACGCAACCTAGATGCTTTTCAAAATACACGCATAGCCTATAAGTTTGCTGACGTGTCCGAGGCGCGACATGCCATGCAGCGAGGAGAAATCTATGCTTTTTACTATTTCCCCAAGGGAACCACCGAAAAGCTTCTCCGACAAGAACAACCCAAGGTGTCGTTCTACACCAACAACACCTTCCTCATGGCAGGGTCGTTGCTCTATAAAGATATGCGCACCATGAGCGAACTGGCTTCGGGAGCTGCCACTCGCTCGGTGCTCATTGCCAAAGGAGCCACCAACGACCAGGCAATGGCTTTCCTCCAACCTGTGGCAGTGGACGCGCATCCCATCGGGAATCCTTCGCTCAACTACAACGTATATCTGTCGAACATCCTCATTCCCGGCATGCTCTCCCTGATGATTTTCTTCGTCACGGTGTTTTCCATCGGACAAGAAATCAAAGAGTCTCACGGACGTGCCATGTTGGTGCACACTCGTGGCGTGGCGTGGCAAGCGCTCTACGGCAAACTCATCGCGCAAGCCGCCTTGTTCCTTCCCGTGGCATGGGCTTTGGGCGCTTATCTCTATGGCTATCTCCACTTCCCATGTCATTGTAGCTGGTTCACTATGGTCGGTTTGCTCAGTCTCTTCGTCTTTGCCTCGCAAGGCATGGGCGTGTTGATGATTTGTGCACTGCCCAATCCGCGCTTCGGACTAAGTTTTGCCTCACTCTGGGGCGTCCTCTCGTTTAGCATCTGCGGAATGTCGTTTCCAGCCATGGCGATGCATCCCATGCTCCACGGTGTGAGCTACCTCTTTCCTCTGAGACACTATTATCTCCTCTATGTCAACTGCGCCCTCGACGGCTGGCCCTTGTCGTCGGCATGGCCTTTCTGGGGAGCACTCATCGGATTTGCCCTCTTGCCCTTGCTTTTCTCCACGAGATTCAAGACGATTATCACGAAGATCCAATACATGCCTTAGGCGCATGCGTCGCAGCATTTTTTGCTGGTGAGGCTTGTGCAGTTGGAGGCATCCCAGGGGCTGTGGTGCACGGCGCAACATTCCGTCCTTTAACTCCACTGTTTGCCTCTGCCGAGCGAAACCAACGAACAGAACCGAACCAGAGAGTTACGGCTTTCTAACTATTATAATATGCATAAATCCTTTCGCAACACCCTGCGCGACATCTTTACCGACGGAGGACTCATCATCTTCCTTTTGGTAGTCCCCTTGATTTATCCCATCGTCTACGCATTTATCTATAATGAAGAAGTGGTGCGTGATGTGCCTGTGGTCGTTGTCGATGGCGACCATAGCAGTCTGTCGCGCGACTTTGTGAGACGCCTTGATGCCTCTCCCGATGTGGAGGTGGTGGCTCATGCAAATTCTCTCGCCGAAGCGCAATCTCTCGTGCGCCATCGCAAAGCCTATGGCGTGGTCTCCTTGCCGAGCCAGATGGATCGCGACCTCCAACGCGGAACGCCCGTGCGTGTGCAGGTGTACTGCGACATGAGTGGCATGCTCTACTACAAAGCTGTGCTCGCCACCACCACCGATGTGGCACTGCAAACCAATGCGCGCATTAAAGTGTCGCGCACCCCCGGAGCCACACAGCGACAAGAAGAAATCACTACTGCGCCCCTGACCTACGAACACGTGGCGCTGTACAATCCTCAAAGCGGATTTGCCACCTTTTTGCTCCCAGCAGTGCTGGTGCTCATCTTGCAGCAAACCATGATACTCGGCGTGGGCATGGAAGCCGGTACGCGCCGTGAGCGCATGGACCGCACACATGGATTCCCAGTCACGGACGATTTAACACTCGACGCAGCTGCCATCCTCAAAGCCTCCGATGAGGCGCACCGAGAAGAGGTGAAGCATCAGCGCGAAGCTGCCGAAGCCGCTGTGGCTCGTGGGGAAGCCGCAGAGGTAAAGCCCCGATGGTTCCACCCACAGCATCCCCGTCGTCGTCATGCCCCCATGCGCGCTTTGAGAAGTCTGCTGGGCAGAAGTTCGGCTTATCTCTCCATCAGCATCCCCGTAGCCGCCTTTGTGCTCGGTGTGGTGCCCCGATTGTTTCATTTCCCTCAGTTGGCAGAGTTTGGAGATTTGGCATTGTTCATCCTGCCCTACCTGTTGGCTATGGTCATGTTTTCCATTTCCCTCAGTGCCCTTGCTCATCAGCGCGAGAGTATCATCTTGATCATTGTCTTCACCTCTGTGCCGATGCTGTTTTTGAGTGGCGTGAGTTGGCCCGCAAGTGCCATGCCTTGGTATTGGAAAACCCTAGGTGTAGTGATTCCCTCCACACCAGCTATCAACGGATTTGTGCGTCTTTCTTCGATGGGAGCCAGTCTTTCGGATGTGGCGCGCGAATGGTGCCACCTTTGGTGCATAACTGGTGTCTATACCCTCATAGCATGGTGGGTGACATGGCGCAACGAAAGGCGGAAAATGAGTTTGAAAAATTTCCGAACAAGAAAATGAAAGACGACTGGAAGTTGTCTTCTCAATAACGAACTGTACGATAGCAATCGACCCAATGGAGATGCTGCAAAAACGAATTTTGCAACATCTCCTTTCTCTTTTTGGGGTGAAATATCCTCATAATTTAGGGTTTTATGGTTGGCGAGAATGACGTACCTTTGCAGTCGAACATAAAAAAGATAATAACAGTGCTCACTTCTCTCCTTTGCTGCAGCGCATTGCTCAGCCTTCCCACAACTCAAGGGACCGACAAAACCACACTTCCCACAGACTCAATGGCAAACGCTACTGTTGCCCCAGAGTCACGCCACGAAGTGGTGCTTCCCACAGCACAAATTCAAGAAATGAAGCGCAATCAAAAAGACCTTGCGCCTCAACTTGGTGTGAAAGTGGAATCTTCACTGATGAATAACCATCAACTCCGCACGCTCAAAGATCTCACTGCCGTAGTGCCCAACTTCTATATGCCCGATTACGGGAGCAAACAGAACTCTCCGCTCTACATTCGTGGCATAGGAGCAAAAGCCAAAGCACCCACAGCAGGTTTTTATGTAGATGGTGTGCCCCACTTTGAGGGAGCAGCCTTCGACTTTCTCCTCGATGATGTGCGTAGCGTAGAAGTGTTGCGTGGTGCACAAGGCGCACTCTATGGTCGCAATGCCATTGGAGGCATTGTGAATGTGCAAACTTTCTCGCCTTTCGACCGCACTGGCACGCGCCTGCGCCTGGGCTACGGCAATTTCAAAGATTTTTCAGCCAACTTGTCCACCCAAACCACTTTCAACAACCGTTGGGGTGTTTCTCTGTCTGCTGGTGCGCACAATCGCGATGGATATTTCAAAAACAAATACACCAACCAAGATGCCGATGCGCTCAAAGAACGCTATGCGCGTGTGGGTGTGGAGTGGCGTGCCAATGATCGTTGGACGATGCGCCTCAACTCTATGGTCGACTACACGGACCAAGGAGGTTACCCTTACGGTGTGTGGGACAAAAACACCCAACATGTGAATGAGGTAAACTACAATCACCCCTCAGGCTACGAGCGTTTGCTCAACACCAACGGTCTGCGCTGGCAATATGTGGGCAAAGGTTTCGACTTCAATAGCCAAACGTCTTATCAATATCTGAAAGACCATCAAACCATTGACCAAGATTTCACACCAAAACCCTATGCGGAGGTGGATTATCGCACTCGTCAAAATTTGGTGAGTCAGGAGTTTTCGCTGAAATCTAATACAAACTCGCGCTATCAGTGGATGTTTGGTCTCTTTGGTATGTCACAATGGGTGAAAAACAATATCGATGTGGCGAATAATATGCCTTCGCCCAAAACAAAGCAAGGCGCAGATTTAAGATTTGTGACAGATTATCTCTTGTCCACACAGACCTTTGCCTTCTATCATCAGTCTAGTTACAATGTGTGGCGCGGACTTTCATTGACAGCTGCTTTGCGCTACGATTTTGAACAAGCCACCGATGACTGTAAGAATGAGAAATCGTCTCTTTCCACTCGCAAGCCTTTGCCCAATGGCAACCAAAATTGGGTAAGTAAATTGCATTTCTCTCAGCTCACGCCTAAATTTGCAGTGCAATATCGTTGGGCGGCTGCCGATCTCTATGCGCAAGTAGCACGCGGATACAAGGCTGGCGGATTCAACCAAACCTTCCGCTATGAGACAGAGCGCACCTTCTTGCCCGAAACCAACTGGAGCTATGAAGTGGGAACACATTTCCATCTGCCATTTTGGGCTACGGAAGGACAAATCTCCCTCTACTACACCGATTGGCGCGATCAGCAAGTTGCACTCACGGTGCCTGGAGTGGGCAATATCTTGCACAATGCTGGACATTCAGACAGCAAAGGTTGGGAAGCTTCTGTGCGCACCTCTCCGATCAAAGGCTTAGTGTTGCGTGCTGCTTATGGCTATAACTATGCGCGCTTCATTGAATATAAACAAGAAACTGTCGGTGCAGCGGGTAAACCTGTCAAGGTGGTGGATTATGCCCATCACATTGTCCCTCTCACTCCTCGACATACGCTTTCTGCCATGGGAGATTACACCGTGGAAAAACCGTTGAATTTGATGGACCGACTCACTTTCTCTGTCGGAACTACTGCCCTCGGTCGCATCTATTGGCACGAAGACAATGAAACTCAGCAACATTTCTATGCGCTGCTCGATGCTAAAGTGCGTATGGAATGGAAAAACTTGGGAGTTGAACTTTGGGGAAAGAACTTGACTTCTACAAAATATGTGGTCTATGGCTTCAAATTTGGTGACAATTATGCACAGGCTGGACGTCCGCTCACTTTCGGTTGCACACTTAATTATCAGTTTTAATGGATAGTCTGTGCGCTATGGCACCATCTTCGCAAAACATGGCTCCCGACACGCAACTTCGTGTCGAGAACTCGCAAGGCCTTGCCCTCTCTTCTCACTGCCACGAAGTTGTGGTGGTGGGTGGAGGGCTCACGGGGCTTGTCACTGCCTTTATGCTCCGACAAAAGGGAGTGGATGTGGCAGTGGTGGAAAGAGAAAATCGCATTGGTGGACAGATTCACACCTACCACGAGGGAGATTTCACCTTTGAGAGTGGTCCTTCTACGAGTGCGTTGAGTCATCCTGAGGTGGCAGAACTGTTTGAACTTCTCGATAAATCCACTTTGCTCAAAGCGTGCAAAGAGGCGCACGCACGATGGATTTGGCACAAACGGAAGTTTGTGGAGATGCCCCACGGATTGTGGAGCGGACTCACCACACCTTTGGTGACCCTCTACGACAAGTTTCGACTTTTGGCAGAACCCTTTCGCCAGCGCGGGGTGAATCCCGACGAAACGGTGGGCGAAATCAGTCGTCGCAGATTGGGAAATTCCTATTTCCGCAATTTTGTTGATCCTTTTGTTTCGGGAGTCTATGCCGGCGATCCCGACAAATTGGTCACTCGTTTTGCATTGCCCAAATTGTATGCCTTAGAACAAACCTACGGCAGTTTCATTCGTGGAGCAATACAGAAGATGCGCACGCCCAAAACCGAACGAGAGCGTCTTGCCACCAAAGAAGTGTGGTCGTGCGAGGGCGGAATGGAACGTCTCATCGAGCAGTTGGCTGACGGCATCGGACGCGAGCGCATCTATCTTGGCGTCACCTTTGCCGTGTTGCGCCCAGAAGGCAAAGACGGTTGGGAACTCCACGGCACTGTGACCACAACAGAAGACGCGATGTTGGATGTTTCTGAACTTTCTTCGGCTTGTGGTGAACATTTGTCTGAAAAAAAAGAAATGCAAACGGCAAAAAACAATTTCGTTTGTCGTGCGCAACGTGTCATCACCACTTGTCCAGCCTATGCGCTGCCACAACTCCTTCCTTTTGTGGAATCATCGTTGCTAAAAGAAGTGTCTACACTCACTTATGCACCAGTGGTGCAAGTGGCTGTCGGATTTAAGGATGTGCAAGGTCGTTCGTTTCAAGCCTTCGGTGGGTTAGTGCCCTCCGCAGCAGGGCGAAAGGTGTTGGGCATTCTCTTTCCCTCTTCGTGCTTTTCGCATCGCGCTCCCGAGGGTGGGGCATTGTTCTCCGTCTTTATGGGAGGTGTGCGCCATCCCGAATGGGTGGCAGCCAGCGATGAGGTCATCACCGAAACTGTTTTGGAAGAACTCCAAACGATGCTGGGATTGCCCCGCGATTTACAGCCCGACTTGGTGCGCATCTTCCGCCATCCACGTGCCATTCCTCAATATGAAGCCTCATCGGCACAGCGATTTGCAGCCATTGCTGCCCTTCAATCGCAATATCCAACGCTCACCCTCGCAGGCAATCTGCGAGACGGCATCGGCATGAGCGACCGCATCAAACAGGCTTGCGGACTTTAGGGTGCCACTCTTGGGGAATACTCGTCTTGAGAAAAACCAATCTTGAGAAATATCACCCTTGAGGAATATCCCCCTTGAGAAAAAACAGTCTTGAGGAAGACCAATCTTGAGAAATACGGTGTCTCACGGCACAACGTGTTGTTCATCTCCCCACTTGTGACTTGCATCCAAGTGTTTGTGTTTTTAGCCCAAATCGGTCATTAGATCCTGAACAGATTTCATTGGCGTAATCACCAGCAAAAGAGATTTTGCAGAGTGGTTACGCCAATTGCAGTTACGCCAATAGTAGTTGCGTTAATTCCAGTTACACTAATTTCTCCCCACACTGTGAACAGAAACGGTCGTTCTTTCGCACCCGGTGTCCGCAGCGAGGGCAACATCCATGTTGCACTGGCTTGGAGGTTTCATCGACAAATGTAGCCGTCACGATACCCGTGGGGACAGCAATGATGGTATAACCCAACAGCATCACCATCGACGAGAGGAATTTCCCCGTAGGGGTCACAGGAGTGACGTCGCCAAATCCCACAGTGGTCATCGTCACGATGGCATAATAAACCGAAGTGCCCAAATCGGTGAACTGCGTGTGGGGTGCGTTGCCCTCTACAATGTACATCAGTGTGCCGATGCAGGTGACCAAGATGAGGACAAAGAGAAAAAAGACCAGAATCTTGTTGAAACTCCTGCGCAGCGATTCCAAGAGGAGGTAGCCCTCATTGAGGAAGCTGAAGAGGCGAAACACGCGAAACACGCGAATGAACCGTATGGAGCGAAGCAAAAGCATATAGCGTGCTCCGGGGAAGATGAACGCCAGATAGGGCGGAAGGGTGGAGATGAGGTCGATGATGCCAAAGAAACTCAATGCATATTGCATGGGACGTCGCGTGCAATAGAGACGTGCCGCATAGTCGAAGGTGAAGATCACGGCAAAGACGTACTCCAAAATCTCGAGCGTTAATTGAAAGGGATGCGAGAGTGAGGGCATACTCTCCACAAAAGCCGTGATGATGCTTGCCAAGATGCCAATGATGAGCAAGACGTCATAAGTTTTTCCTGCCGGAGTGTCTGCCAAAAATATGATGCGATATAGTCTTTCTTTATCTAACCAAGTGGGACATTTCATACAATCAGGGACGTTTTTATGGGTATCAAGCCTTTGGTACCATCGGAATGTTTACTTTTTGTGCGAACCATGAGGGCTACTTGTGTGAACTATGTAGTCATATTGTACTAACTATGTGGACTTATAGTACTAACCATGAGGTCTACTTCTACTGACTAAGTGGTCGGGTGCTGGTGTCATCGTCGGTTCTCATAGAGAGTTTGCCGCGAGCGGCAGTTGCACTCAAGCTGTAGTCCTTGCTTTTTCACCATAGTTCTGCGCAAAGTTACAAATTCGTGCGTAGATAAGGCGGATTATTTCCCTAGAATGTGCTAAGCACAGGAGAGAGAAGGGGGAGAAAAGGAGGACATTGTGGGAAGAAGTCCAAGAAATCTTGGACAAAGGAAAACCTTTCTCGGAGATTTTCTGAAAAAAGTGGGAGTTTTTTCGAGATTTTCCGGAGAATGAAAATTGCACCCTCTGAGATGTTGCGAAACACGCGGGGATAATCTTGATGAGAAGGGACCATTTTTATGTAGATACTCCGCTATCTCGGTGGAGACGAAAGATAAAATGGAGTGCCGAAGGGAAGCAGTGGGGAAGGGGAGGATGTGATTATCTTGTTCAGAATCGAGAGGATGGACTTGCATTTTGTGAAAAAAACAAAGAAAAAGGAAGACACACGCAGAAGTGACGCGAGAAGAGAAAATGGAGTCGAAAAAAAAGAACAGAAAAATCTCATTCGATATTTCTTTAATCACTAGGAAATCATTACCTTTGCAGCATACATTGTAATCATTACAGCCCTGCTTGCCCTCATCGACAAGCATTCTGGCCTGACTAGCCAGCTCTGAGTAGACAAGATTGCCGTAGACATGCTTAGACGTTGAACACGAAGCGTTAAGCGTTGGAGACCGTGCATCAGCCTCTTTCGTTTTTTGCTCTCGCTCCACCATCTAATGCCCTGACTAGCCTATAACTCCGCCCTGCACAAAGGGACATTCTTTAGAGATATAGACTAGCAATTCGTGTCGAAGGACTTATATATCACGCCTACTCCTTAAGGACATAAACAACAACATAACAATAAAAACCATAGGCTCTATGGCAAAGAAATTCATTACTTGTGATGGTAACCAAGCCGCTGCACACATCGCTTATATGTTTAGCGAAGTGGCAGCTATCTATCCCATCACCCCCTCGTCTACAATGGCGGAATATGTCGATGACTGGTCGGCACAAGGTCGCAAAAACATGTTTGGCGAAACCGTACTCGTGCAGGAAATGCAGAGTGAAGGTGGCGCTGCAGGTGCTGTGCACGGCTCACTTCAGGCAGGTGCATTGACCTCTACTTTCACCGCATCTCAAGGTCTTCTCTTGATGATCCCCAATATGTATAAGATTGCGGGTGAATTCCTCCCTTGCGTGTTCCACGTTTCCGCTCGTACCATTGCCTCTCACGCACTCTCCATCTTCGGTGACCACCAAGACGTAATGTCTGCTCGTCAGACAGGTTTCGCCATGTTGGCAGAAGGTTCTGTGCAAGAAGTGATGGACTTGGCTGGTGTGGCTCACTTGGCTTCTATCAAAACTCGCGTGCCTTTCATGAACTTCTTCGATGGTTTCCGCACTTCGCACGAAATCCAGAAGATTGAAATGCTCGAAACTGAGGATTTGAAGCCCCTCGTTGACCAACAAGCTCTCTCTGATTTCCGCAATCGCGCCCTCACGCCTGAGCGTCCTGTGGCTCGCGGTATGGCTGAAAACCCCGAAACCTTCTTTGCTCACCGCGAAAGTTGCAACCCCTTCTACGAGGCTGTGCCTGAAGTGGTGGAAGAATACATGAACGAAATCTCTCGCATCACAGGTCGCAAGTATGGTCTCTTCAACTATTATGGTGACCCCGAAGCTGATCGCGTGATTATTCTCATGGGTTCTGCCACTGAAGCTGCACGCGAAGCCATCGACTATCTCCGTGAAGAGAAGGGTGAAAAGGTGGGTCTCGTGAGCGTACACCTCTATCGTCCTTTCTCTGTGAAGCACCTTCTCGCTGCTGTGCCCAAGACGGCAAAGCGCATCGCTGTGCTTGACCGCACGAAAGAACCTGGCGCTAACGGCGAACCTCTCTACCTCGATGTGAAGGAAGCCTATTATGGTTTGGAAAATGCTCCTCTCATCGTGGGCGGTCGCTACGGTTTGGGTTCAAACGACACCACGCCTGCACAAATCATGTCGGTGTATGAAAACCTCCAATTGCCCGAACCTAAGAACCACTTCACCGTGGGCATCGTGGACGACGTGACCTTCACGTCACTTCCCCAGAAGGAAGAAATCAGCCTCGGCGGTGAAGGCATGTTCCAAGCTAAGTTCTATGGTCTCGGTGCTGACGGTACTGTTGGTGCTAACAAGAACTCTGTGAAAATCATCGGTGAAACAACCGATAAATACTGCCAAGCTTACTTCTCTTACGACTCTAAGAAGTCTGGTGGTTTCACTTGCTCTCACCTCCGCTTCGGTGATCACCCCATCCGTTCTACCTATTTGGTGAACACCCCTAACTTTGTGGCTTGCCACGTGCAGAGCTACATGCACATGTATGACGTGTTGCGCGGTATTCAACCCAATGGTACTTTCCTCCTCAACACCCTTTGGGAAGGTGAAGACCTCGTGCGTAATATGCCTAACAAAATCAAGCGCATCCTTGCTCAACGCAACATCACGGTCTACACCATCAACGCTACCAAGATTGCTCGCGAAATTGGTCTTGGCAATCGCACTAACACCATCCTCCAAAGTGCCTTCTTCCGCATCACCAACGTGATTCCTGTGGACAAGGCTGTCAAGGAGATGAAGTACTTCATCGAGAAGACTTACGGCAAGAAGGGTCAAGACATCGTAGACAAGAACTACGCAGCCGTAGATCGCGGTGGAGAATACCAAGAATTCCCCGTAGATCCCGCTTGGGCTTCTCTCGCTGACGACGCTAAGGTGGACGATGGCGCTCCTGCATTCATCACCGACATTGCTCGCGTCATCAATGCACAAATGGGTAATGACCTCCCCGTGAGTGCCTTCAAGGGCTTGGAAGATGGTACTTGGCACCAAGGTACTGCCGCTTACGAAAAGCGCGGTGTGGCTGCCTATGTGCCCGCTTGGGATTTGGAAAACTGTATCCAATGTAACAAGTGTGCTTATGTTTGTCCTCACGCTTGTATCCGTCCCTTCGTGATGGATGAAGCCGAATTGGCTGCGTCTCCCAACTTGAGTGCTATCGAAATGAAGGCTCCTGCCCAAATGAAGGGTATGAACTTCCGCATCCAAATCTCTGTGCTCGACTGCACAGGTTGCTCAAACTGCGTAGACGTTTGCCCTGGTCGTCCTAAGACTGGTAAGGCACTCTCTATGTCTCCTCTCCAAGACCAACTTGGCGAAGCCGACAACTGGAAGTATCTCACAGAGAAGGTGACCAACAAGGGCCATCTCGTGGATGCTGCTTCCAACCCCAAGAACTCACAGTTTGTACAACCTCTCTTCGAGTTCTCCGGTGCTTGCGCTGGTTGTGGTGAAACTCCTTACGTGAAGCTCGTTTCGCAACTCTTCGGTGACCGCGAAATGGTGGCGAACGCTACAGGTTGCTCATCCATCTACTCAGCTTCTATCCCCTCCACGCCTTACACCACCAACGCAGAAGGTCATGGTCCTGCATGGGCTAACTCACTCTTCGAAGACTTCTGCGAATTTGGTCTCGGTATGACGCTTGCCAACAAGAAGATGCGCTCACGCATCGAACTCATCTTCAAGGATGCTATCGCCAATGGTGGTGAGCACGTGAGCGAAGAGTTCAAGGCTGCTGCTGCAGAATGGCTCGAAGTGAAGGATGATGCTGCTGGTTCTAAGGCTGCTGCTGCGAAGCTCAAGCCCATGATTGCCGCTGGCAAGGCTGCAGGTTGTCCCGTTAGCAAGCAACTCGACGAACTTTCTCACTATCTCACCAAGCGTTCACAATGGATCATCGGTGGTGACGGTGCTGCTTACGACATCGGTTACGGTGGTCTCGACCACGTCATCGCATCGGGTGAAGACGTTAACATCCTCGTCCTCGACACTGAGGTGTACTCTAACACCGGTGGACAGTCTTCTAAGTCCACTCCTACGGGTGCTGTGGCTAAGTTTGCTGCTTCTGGTAAGCGCATTCGCAAGAAAGACCTCGGTTTGATTGCCACTACTTATGGCTACGTTTACGTGGCACAGGTAGCGATGGGCGCCGACCACAACCAAACCCTCAAGGCTATCCGTGAGGCTGAGGCTTATCCTGGTCCATCTCTCATCATCGCTTACTCACCTTGTATTGCACACGGCTTGAAGGCTGGTATGGGTAAGAGCCAACACGAAGAAGAACTCGCTGTGAAGTGCGGTTACTGGCATCTCTGGCGCTACAATCCTGCGCTTGAAGACCAAGGAAAGAACCCATTCTCACTCGACTCTAAGGCTCCCAACTGGGCAGACTTCCAAGACTTCCTCACTGGTGAGGTGCGTTTCCAAGCGCTCAAGAAGCAATTCCCCGAACAAGCTAAAGAACTCTTCCAGGCTTGCGAAGAAAATGCTCGTCGTCGCTACCAAAGCTACGTGCGCATGACTCAGCAAGATTGGAGTCTCCCCGAGGCTGAAACAGCTGAAGCATAAGCCTTAACACTGACTATAAGCGTGACATCCTAGTGCAGGGTGTCGCGCTTTTCGTTTACCAATAAAAACAACGCGACATTCTACATCGGAATGTCGCGTTTTCGTTGGAAGAAGTCTTTGAAGGCTCGCGGTGTTTGCGCTGAATTGCGCAACAGAGGGCTTATGCAAGCAGTAGCTTTAGAGAAAAGGCTAAGATTTGTAGCCCTTCTTCGCAGAACTGATGAAGTCTTTCAAGAAGGTTGATTCCTTCAACACCTTGTTCACCGCTTGTTGCAAGTCATTGGCAGAGAAATTCTTGCCTTTGTTTTGCAGCATGTAGGAGAGTGCCATCAGATACACCCATCCCGAAGCCAGAGTGATGGCATAGAGCGTGCCGCTCATCAAAGCTGCACCTGCCAAACTGCCGATACCTGGGATAAACTTCAGAGCGCTTGCCACGGTGCTCATAGCAGCAGCCGAAGCCAAGTTTGTAGCCACGCCAGCACCAATGGTTTTCAAAATGTTGTCGCCCACAGACACGCCCACTTTCTTGTTGATGAGCACATACATCGTCCAGATGTTGGCAGCGCCAGCCGCCACATCAGCACCGGGGATGGGAATCCAGGCTGAGGCAACCGCGATTTTGCTGTGACGCTTCACGATGCCCACGATTTCTTGTGGGAAATTTGCACCGACAAACTTGTCCATACCTTGCATTGCGCCGTACACCTTCGTTGCCGCTTCCAGGAGTTTTTTGCTACTGTCCATTTGGATAGAAATTTATTGGGTTATAAAAAAGAGAGAATTCAATAGTTTTTGAGGGAAATGCGGATTTTCGCGTGGTTTATACTTCTTCCACCACTTCCACATATTCATCGCTGTGGTCCTCGTGGTGCGCGTGGCTGTCGTGGGCATAATCTGCATCACTCGCCTGCATCACCGGGTGTTCCACCATAGCTTTGTGGAAGCGCGTCGCCACTTTCATAAAACTTGCGTAGGCGATACCACCATTGATTACGCCACCCAAAATGGGAATAGCCTTTGCTACACCGCGGCCAAAGGTGTTTTTGGTAAGGTTAGTGCCCAACCATTTCGCCACCTGTTTGATGATGGGGTAGTAGAACGTCTTGGTTAGCGCCACGCGTGGCAAGCGCTTTGCCGTTTCGAGGGAGAGTTGTTGCACCAGTTTCGTCAATGCCTGCTGTGCAGCCTGCACACCGAAGGCAACACCCAGCATCACCGTGAGCTGATTGCGCGTATAGTCCGAGATTTTTCCGTTTTCGGTGAAATCCTCGTGACCGTAGAGGTAGCTCAACTTCTGCACCAAGCACATCAGTTGTCCATAGAATTGTGCTAAATCAGCAGGGATTGTGGCGAATAGGGTTAATCCACCGGGAATACCTGCGGCGAAGGAGAGTCCCGTGACGCATTTGGTGTGATAGCTGATGCAATTTTGCGCAATGAGTTTGAGCATTGGCAGTGAAATCACCGCAGGAGGGCAGGCAATAGCCGCCTCAAGTTGTTCGGGTTTGCACATGCCTTGGAGTTCGGTGCGGAGGAATTTGTCGCGATCCACCTTGACGAATGGCATTTTCAACGCAAGGTCGAGCACCTCGTCCCAGATTTGAATGTTGTTGTTAGTTTGATTTGTTTTCATATCTGAATGTTTTTCGGGTTTGTTGGTTTCGTTGGTTTCGTTTGGGAGAGCGTCCGCGTTGGAAGCCTCCGTTTGCTCACTGTCTCCAGTGGAAGTCTGAGCCTTGGTCTTGTTCGACATAGTAGCCTTCAAATTCTCTACGTCAATGTCTAAATTGAGATACGGGGGCCATCTTTTCTTACCGAAGAGTAGCTCCCAGAAACTGGGGTCAGGTCGTTTTATGGGTCCGTCAGGATACATAGTTGTGTGACTTTTAGGGGGTAATAATTAGTGAATACTGGTGTAGCTGTTGCAACTTCGCCATCTGAGCAGCCTTGTGCGCTAGCATGAGGTGTAGGACGTCATTGCCATTTGTTGGAGGCTGCGCCACAGCTGTTGGGTGTGCTCAGCGTCCTTGCGCTGGTTGCGCACCATTTGTTCTAAGATTTTGTGATTCATGATGGTTATTATTTAAGAGTTGTGTTTAGAGCATTCTATTTATTAGGATTTGCCGTCGTTTCATCCGGTGTTTTTTTAGGGGGCTGTTCCTCGTATGAACTGGGTGCATCCTTCGTCGTTATTCACCTATTAGGATTTACCGTCGTTTCATCCGGTGTTTTTTAGGGGCTGTTTCTCGTATGAACTGGGTGCATCCTTCGTCGTTATTCACCTATTAGGGTTTGCCGTCGTTTCATCCGGTGTTTTTTTTAGGGGGCTTTTGTCTTGATGACAATGCAAAGATACAAGGGCTTCTGGCGGGGTGTAATATTTCTTATTTACTTTCGATGGATTATTTGCGAACTAGGTGCATGGTACAGAAACGATGCACCCATTATCGAAAAGACAAATAGGGGAATCCGATGCCTTTTTGCACCCATTTTCTTTTTTGCCCTACGTGAAAGGGACAAAAAAACGCGACATCCCGAGGTGGAATGTCGCGTTTTACTTATAGCGTTAAGCAGAAGTCTTAGTAGAAGTGGGGGAACACTCAGCCGTGAAGACTGGTGAGTGGACAGACAGGGTAGGCGTCTTTTGTCGCTGCCTATCGGTGAGGGGGGAGAGCGTGTTTAATACAACTCCTCGCCCCAAATGAAGTCGTGGGGAGCATCGGCAAGGAGAGGATGGCGCTGGTCTTTGGCACTCAAGATGGCGTCGGCAATGGGCATGCGCCAGTCGATGTCGAGACGCTCATCCAAAAGAGAGATGCCTGCGTCCGACTCGGGAGCATAATAGTTGTCGCACTTGTATTGGAACACCGCTTCTTCGGAGAGAACGGCAAAACCATGCGCAAAACCGCGGGGGATGAAGAGCTGGAGATGATTGTCTTCGCTCAACTCCACCGCCACGTGCTGACCAAAGGTGGGACTGCCTTGGCGAATGTCTACTGCCACATCGAGGACGCAACCGCGTGTGCAGCGCACGAGTTTGCTCTGCGTGTGGGGCATGCGCTGATAGTGAAGACCGCGCATCACACCGCGCGTGGAACAAGATTCGTTGTCTTGCACAAAATCGATGGGGCGCACTAAGCGGTTGAACTCTTGTTGGGAAAAGGATTCAAAGAAATATCCACGATCGTCGCGAAACAATCGAGGTTCGAGGATGACAACGTCGGGGATGGCGGTGGAATGAACAATCATTGTAGGAGATAAATCTGTGGTAGGTCGGAGGAGTGTGGGAGGATGAAACAAAAACGTCGGAGTTTTTTGGAAAAACGTGGGAGATTTTCGGAAAAACGTTGGAGATTTTCGGAAAAATGTCGGAGCTTTTTGGGGCAAAACTCCGACGTTTTTATTGTAGTGCGCAAGGACTCGCCTCTAAACTAGTGAAGTCCATCTGCGTAGGGTGCGGCTTGTGGCGCACAGAATGTGTGTGCAGCAGGGTGTCGGAAGGGCTAGGGGGCAATGAGCTTGAGGAGATATTGCCCATATTGATTTTTAATCATGGGCTGCGCAATGCGCTCCACGTCGGCAGCGGTGAGCCATCCTTGGCTGTAGGCGATGCCTTCGAGACAAGCCACTTTGAGACCTTGACGTTTCTCCAGCACCTCAATATAAGTGGAGGCTTCTGAGAGCGAATCATGGGTGCCAGTGTCGAGCCACGCAAAACCGCGTCCAAGGGTGAGGACTTGGAGTTCGTTGGCTTCGAGATAATGCTGATTGACCGTAGTGATTTCCAGTTCCCCACGAGCCGAAGGTTTGATGTTCGCTGCCACATCCACCACCGAATTGGGATAGAAATACAAGCCCACCACGGCATAGTTGGACTTGGGGTGCTCGGGTTTCTCTTCGATCGAGGTGCATTGTCCAGTTTCGTCAAAGGTGGCGACGCCATAACGCTCGGGGTCATTGACACGATAGCCAAAGATGGTGGCGCGTTGTTCCTTTTCGGCTGTGGTCACGGCTTTTTGGAGGAGTTCGGTGAAGCCAGCTCCGTGGAAGATGTTGTCGCCTAAGACCAAACAAACGCTGTCGTTGCCAATAAACTCTCTGCCGATGATGAAGGCTTGTGCCAGACCATCGGGCGAAGGTTGCTCGGCATAGGAAAACTCTACGCCAAAGTCGCTACCATCTCCCAAGAGACGTTGAAATCCGGGGAGGTCGTGTGGTGTGGAGATGATGAGAATCTCGCGGATGCCAGCGAGCATGAGTACCGAGATGGGATAATACACCATCGGTTTGTCGAAGATGGGGAGGAGTTGTTTGCTCACTCCTTTGGTAATGGGGTAGAGACGTGTGCCGCTACCTCCAGCGAGTACGATACCTTTCATATTTGAGGTTAGCCTTTTTCTGTTTTCTAGTTTTTCTAGCGATTCTAGAAGGTCTAGCTTTTCTAGTTCTTCTAGCGATTCTAGAAGGTTCAAAGTTACGATTTTTGGCTTATGCTGCCAAGGATTTATGCAAAAAAATCCCGCACCCTAGATAGAGGGTGCGGGAGATGAGGAGAATCAGTGTGATGTGCACCAAAGTGCTACTGATTATTTGATTACCTTCTTGCCGTTTACGATGATCACTTGGCCAGCTGCAGCCTTGTTGACGCGGCGACCAGAGAGGTCGAAGGCAGGAGCTTGGGTAGTGGTCGTAGTGCTAGAAGAAATAGCTGTGGGATCTACCACCTTGAGGGTGAAGTCGAAGATGTAACCACCGTTGTTGTTGATCAAGTTGCTGGTGTATTCACCATTGTATTGACCAGCCGCGTCGATGTTGTTCCAGTCGATCTTCACGCGCATGCGGTAAACACCGGGCTTTTCAGGAGCGTTGAACGAAGGCATGAGGAAGAAGCCGTTGTCGAGAGTAGCTTGGTTTCTTGCGCTCTCACCGAGAGAGTTGAAGCCCTTGTAGTGGTTATAAGCCACCACTTCGCTGTTCGTCTTACCGGGCTCTACGTTCCAGTTGAACTTCTTGTCTTGGTTAGCATCAAGGTAGACATAACCGTGCATCCAAACGTTGTTGTACTGAGGTTCGATGGTCACTTCTGCGCCCATGGGTGCTTCAACCACGAAGTCGAGTACTTCGTTGTAGATGTTTTCAGGACGTTGGTCAAGGAGATATTCCGTGGTTTCACCGTTAACAGTGGCGCGGAAACCCTTAGAAACGCGGTCGTTGCGAGTCACTTGGAGGTTAGAGTACTTGTCCCAGTGCACTGCGTAGTCCGCCTTGAGCCATGGTTCGATGGGAACGAGCTTGAAGCGGCTAGCGGGATCAATGAACTCTTCTACCAATCCACCGAGGTCTTCAGTGCCTACATTGATGTAGCTAACACCGGTGAGGAGGGTTTCGAGCATCTCTTTGAAGGTGTTCACTTGGCTTTCAGTGTAGCCACCCACCATCTTGTTGTAGAGCTCTTCCATACCTTCGCGGAGGTTGTAAACTTCGTCGAGAAGACGTTCGTTTTCCTCCTTTTTCGCCTTCATGGCTTCTGTGGTGAAATCGCTCTTCTTGATGGCTTCTTCAGCCTTAGCGATAGCGGCGTCAGCCTTAGCGAAGGCATCGGCGAGCAAAGCGTCGAGTTCTTGCTTTTGAGTCGCAGCGTTCACGATGCCAGGCACGATGTCGTTGATAGCGTTGCGTGCAGCAGTTTCGAGTGCTTCGGGGTTACCTTCGTAAGGACGGAAGTTTTGGTCGAGACCAGCGAGCGCCTTGTTGAGAGCAACCACTTGGTCAGCGGTAGCAGCGGTGGTGCCAGCAGGATAAGTCTTTTCTGAATAGAGAGAAATCTCACCATAAGAGAAGAACTTTCTGCCATTCATGTTGGTCTTCTTCACCACAAGCTTAAACGCGCTGTAAGCCTTGGGAGCGTGGATGTCGAGGATACCAGAGTAGCCACCAATGCCATTCACACCGTGTGCGTTGAAGTTGCCAGTAGCTTTTTCTGTCTTGATCATTTCCCACTTGAAGCCATTGCCTTGAGGCGTGCCACCGTAGATGTCGATTTCTGTGGGACGGTCGTTATACTGACCACCTGCGAGGCGAGCTTGATAAGCAAACTTGAAGTCTTTCACCTCTTCGGGGTTGTCAAACTTGAACATCAAGTTGTGCTCCTTGTTGTTGTTTTGCGACCAAGTAGAGTGGAAGAAGGTATCGTTTTTGCCGTCTAACAAAGCTGCATAGCTACCTTCTGATGGTTCCTTGTTGTCGCTCCAGATTTGTGAGCCTTTTTCAACGAATTGGTGCTTGACCACGCGAGGCTTAGGACCATTCACCTGTGTTTGGAAGAGTTGGAACTCAGAGTAGGTGAAGAAGTCGGTGCCAGTGTTGGTGCGGAGCACGTTGAAACGGAAGGCATCATAGTTCTTGTCGGCAGTGAATTGGAAGTAACCGCCATAAGCACCTACGCCTTCGTAGTTGGTTGCTGTGCTAGGCATGTCGTTAGCAACGGTGGTGAAGGGTTGTTCTTCCCAAACTATGGTGCCATTGGCTTGCTTCTTACCCCCATAGATAGCAATCTTGGTGGGGATATTGTTGTTGTTTTGCTTACGCTTCTTGTAGTCAACTTGGAAAGTCTTTTGACCAAGAGGGTTGTCGAAGGTGACTTGGATGTATGGATTCTTGGGACGATTTCCTTGATAGCTAGAGTGGAAGTAGGTGTCCTCGTTGTTGTCAATCAAACCTGCGATAGGTCCCTCAGTGGGGTCTTGAGAGTTGGTGCTCAATTGCGCAGCATCCGTGATCAAAGCATTGCCCACCTTCTTGTAAGCAGGCTGAGTGGCTGCCAAAACATTTTCACCGATATCCTTGAGAGAGCGCTTATTGGCTTGGAAAGATGCATAGGCTTGCATCTTATCTGCGCTGATAAAATACCAGCGAGAGGGAGCACTTTCGTTCTCGTTCGCAATACCAGCATTCCAACGTACAACGTCGTTGCCGTTGTTGTTGTGGAGAGAAACTTGGCTGCCCGCGCTAGTAGTGTCGGCAAATGAATAGTAAATATTGTTGTTCTCGTCGAAAGCAGTGCTCACCTTGTAGCGGAACTCTTCAGTTTGAGTGCCGATAGGAGTGTTGAAACCACCTACTTTTCCGATGTAGCGTTGTGACTGCACATTTTTGAAAGCAGCAGCACCGTGTTCGTTCACGTCAAACTCGAACAAAGAAGCGGGGAGCTTGTTGGCGTTAAATTCGTAGGCTTTCACCACATTGCCTTCTACCGCCATGATGCGGTTAGACGCTACGTTGTAGAAATAACCTTGTTGGGGAACAGACTGCGCCTTAGCGGAAGTTGCCATGCCAGCAGCAAGCACCAACGCAGGGAAGAGAGCGTAAAGTTTATTCATATTTGTGATTTGTTTTTTTTGATTTCTAGGCGGTCGCAGGCGAGGCGGTTGCGCTAGCTCTGCGATGAGGTCGAAGGACGCGCGATGACGCACAGCAACCTCACTTGGTTTTCTGCGGTGGATTGCGGTGGAATGCTACGTATGTGGGCAGCTCCCATCCGCTTTGTCCTCTGTTGGGTCCTGACCTTTTGGGGGCATTGTCGTGGGCTATGGTGTGAAAAGTTCCTGCAGAAATTGGGTTTTCTGTCTATTCTGCAAACTTCACTCGGCAAATACACCCTCTTGTCGGTGGCAAATTTAGGGATTATTTTTGGATTATCCCACATTATGCGAATTTTTTTGCCATCTTTTTTGTTCAAATGTCCATTTTATGGTTGTTTCATTCCGTGCGTGTGGATTTTACTTGGTATCCTGCTGGACATATCTCGAGTTTTATTTGCTGCAAGTCTGGGGCTTGCCTATGGCAAAGGGTTGAATCTGTGGAGCATCAGAGAGGCTTCTGCCGTGAGGAGGGAGTGTGGGTGGGGAAGTGCGGAAAGGGACGGGAAGTGGTATGGGAGGTTGCGGCTGATAGTGGTGGTGACGACAAAATCAAAGCTCCCACTGGACATGGCATCCAGTGGGAGCGGTGGTGAGGTAGATGGACAAATGTAGGTGCTATTCTCCGTAGCCGATGGGGCAAAGGCGCGATTGGGGATGGTTGCGCACGCTTATATATAAAGGAATATGGCGCGGATGACGCTGAAGTCGCAGCATGAGACGGCGGAAGGTGGCGATGGAATTGACGATGAAGTCGGGCGCTGTGGCTTGTCCCACGAGCAGGCAACCGGAGGTGTCGTTGGGGGTGTTGCCCACGTGGATAAGAACGCCGTTGAATCCGGGGACGTTGCAAAGGGAAGGCATCTTACCGCTCCAAGGGCGTGCCCAAGGATGGTGCTTGTAGTCGGAGAATCGGGGCGAAGCAACGTTAAGACTCAGACGGTATCTGCCTTCGGGGATGGCGGTCTTGCCCGGGATTTTGGGGGCTCCTTTGGGGCGTGTGCGCGGTTCTAGAGTGTGGCAGAAGAATTTGTCGTTGATGTAGAGGGCGCCTAGGGTGGCGTTGGTGGAGAAGTGGGTGCGCCATACGGTGAGGGTGGCAGTGTCGGGTTCGGCATTGTCGACTTGCGCTTGCGCTGTGCTGTCTTTCTGCACAGCGGTGGGGGAGTTGTTGGGCTGCGCTGGGCGATTGTTGTCTACAGCTTGGAGAGTGCTGTCTGCTGCTAGGGGAGTTTTAGGAGATACAGAGTGTGTTGTCATGGTGTTGTGTGTATTAGCTTTTAATAATAAGGGAGTTTTTGGTATGAAATAAGGAAGGTCGTGTCGTCATGGTGGGCGAATGTGGCTTTCATTATTGGAGAATTGCGCTCTGTGATGGTGGAGCATGTGTTTTCACAATCGTAGAAGAGGTGCTTTAGGGTGGACGAATGTGGCGTATCTGGTGTTTGATCCGTGCCGTTGTTATGGACAAATGAGGGAGCGCCATGGGTGTTTTGGGCATTGCACACGGCATTCTGGTGTGTGGAAACCTGCGAACTTTCATTGCGCAGCGGCTTTTAGAGCGAGAATAGTTTGTCGAAAACGATAGATTGCGGCGGTTTTCGTAAGTTTTAGTGCAGCAGCGATTTCTCGAAAACTGAAACTGTCGAGGCGCATGAACACGATTTTGCGGTCTAAGTCGGACTGACGGCGCAGGCAGTCCACTATTTTTGCGGTTCTCACGCAGGAAACATCGTTTATTAATTGTTCCATTTCGGAAGAATAGTATATTTTCATTGGATATTCTTCCGATGAACTTTGTTCTAGTTCCTGTGTCTCGCAAGAAATCGTTCTAGTCTTCTTGCGGTAACGCTCTGTGTTGTGGGTTAGAAAGCGGCGGAAGATGCGCTGTTGTGCCCACTCGCGCTCTTGTCCCACGGGGCATTCGTGGAGTCGCTGCCAGAGTTCGATGAGGGCATCTTGCCAGTCTTCTTCAAAGTGAGTGGGAGGAAACGGAAGTGCCTGCGCAAAGTTTCTAAGTGCTTGTAATATAGGTTTTACCGCTTGTTCGAAGCGCGTAGTGTTTCCTGCGAGTTGTGGGCAGGAATCATGGTCAAGGATTTTCATGGTTCAATACAAGTGAAAGGTTAGTTGTGTGTTTTTCGTAGCCACGACGGAGAGCTGTGAACTGGGGTGGTGTGTTTTTCGGAACAACTCTTGATGTGGCTAACAAAACGATGTTGCAAAGTTACGAATAAAATAAGTGTTCAACAAGAATATTCGAAAGAAATGTGCTTGCAAAGCATGAAACTTGCGATAATGTATGGGGGATGTAGAAAGAAGTGAAATAATTTTCAGTAATCTTTGCGATATGTGAGTAAAAATGAACGATGTAAACGCAAAAAACCTCCATTTTAATGTATTTTTAAGTCGAAATTTTTGGGTGTGGTCTGCATTTATATGTATCTTTGTGGCAGATAATTCAATAACCCTCCCAGTATGCAGACTCTAAAAGATCACACTCGGCGCACCATTATGGATGTGGCGCGCAGTGCATTTCTCCAAGAAGGTTTCTTGAAGGCTTCAATGCGTGGCGTAGCGACTGCGACCGGAACGAGCCTAGGCAACCTCTACAACTACTTCCCTAGCAAGGATGCTCTCTTTGTTGCCGTGGTAGAGCCCTTTACGGCTGAAATGGAGCGGTTGCTGGAGTCGTATCATTCGCTCACGGGCTACGATATGCTTGAGTGGAACGCTCCGGAGAATATCCAGAAGACCACTGAGATGTATCTGTCTCTTGTGAGAGAGCATCGCGACTTGATGTACTTGCTCTTCTACCGCGCGCAAGGGTCTTCGCTCGAAACCTATCGCCATGAGTTTATCGACAAATGTGCAAGCATCGTTTCTAAGTGGTTTTCGCATCTTAGTGAGGATCAGAGCGAATTGCGCACGCAACTTTCCGATGCGTTCATTCGATGGCTTTCTGCGGGCATGTTTAGTATGATTGAAGAAATCATTGACCGCAACTTGAGCGAAGAGGATGCGGAACGATTCATCGAGGAATACCTCACCTTTGAAATCGAAGGAATCAAGGCGCTCCTTAATCGGAATAGACGTTAGGTATTAGACGTTAGACGTTAGACGTCAGACGTTAGATATTAGACATTAGACGTTAGACGTTAGTGTTTAGATGTTAGGTCTTGATGTTTAGACATTAGACATTAGACGTTAGACGTTAGTGTTTAGATGTTAGGTCTTGATGTTTAGACATTAGACTTTAGACATTAGACGTTAGACGTTAGTGTTTAGATGTTAGGTCTTGATGTTTAGACATTAGACTTTAGACATTAGTGTTTAGATGTTAGGCCTTGATGTTTAGACGTTAGAGGATCGCGAATTTTTCTGCTCGCTATGACAAGCGTAGCTCGGGCATCTTAGGTGCTAGACATCAGCGTTAAGCCATTCGATTTAAGACGTTTCAAATTTTACGTTAGACTTTAGACCATGCGGCACGGACTGCATAGGACCTAAAGTCTAACGTTTTTTTGTGCCCTTCTCTTAGACGTTTTCTCTCACGCCTGCAGCTTCTGTGTAAACATGCCGACTATCCCTCGGCACTTCCTTCACAACTTCTCAAATTTTTGAGTAGTTGGTTTTCGTGCTTCCTTCATAGCTCCAAAATCTTTGGGTACGGTGCGACGGTTATTCAAGCTAGGAAGAAGGATTGCAGTGCGATAGCCACGGCGTTGGTGAGAGTTGGGAGATTGCGATAGAATGTTGCGCAGGTTGGTGGCTGCCCATCTGGTGCCTTTAGTTTGATGAAGTGCTTCAAAAGCCTTGTTGTTATATAATTTGTGGGGAATACCGTTTGTATTCCTTAGTAGATTTATGGGGAACACGTCTACTTTTGGGGAGATACCCCGTGAATGTCGATTTTGAAAATAAGAATTCTTAAAATAGTAGCTACGATTAGGGACGAAAATTCGCAGAGAAAAAGAATCAATCCTTGAAAGTGTGAATAAATCTAATTGTAAAAAGGCAAAATACCCACATGTGAGTATTGAACGCCTTTCACGAAGGTCGTAACTTTGCACCCGCAAAACACAGGTCACTCTCGTCTTCCACTGCGGTATCACCCTTTGGTGCGTGATGCCCCGTAAAGCATATTCCCCCGTTCGCTCGTTTTCAGTGCTGAAATAAAGGCAGGAAATAGAAGCCCCGTAAAACACAATCCCCCGTTTGTTCCAATGGCTTTATACAAAAAAACTGGAGAACGTGCATCATTCCCCAAAGATCGTCCCTAGTAGCCAATACTTCAATGAGCCGGTGTCCCGAGATGGGACTACCCCTCAACTATGATATGCAAGAATCAAATATGAAAAAAACAACTTTGTTCCCACCACAACGCTTCGGCACGGCACCTCTTGCCCTCTGCGCAGCCTTGGTGGCACAAGGGTTCACCCTCGCTGCGATGGCGAGCGGCACACAGTCCACAGATGCGGAAGCTCTTTTCCCATCGTCTCTTCCCACACTTTCTTTCCCTCTTGCTCCCACGCAGAGCACAGCAGAGCCTGCTCCCAGCGATCCCCCCTCAAAGGCACGCCTCACGGTGCAGTTCACCATCACGCGCCAAAGCAGTCACGAAGCCCTCATCGGGGCAACCGTGCGCTGTGATGGCATCATCGGCATCACCGACAGCGATGGTAAGTGCTCCATTCGTCTGAAAAACGCCCCCAGCAAAGTGCATGTAGAGGTGAGCTACATCGGCTGCCACAAACTCGTGCGCACACTCACCGTGCCTGCCAATGGGCACATCGCTCTTTCACTGCAAGACGCCAGCCAGACGATTCAAGGTGTCACGGTCAATGCGCGTCGCAAGCACACCTCTGTGCTCCAGCAGTCGGCTGCGGTGAAAAGCACCGACATTGAGAAGGGTGGTGCCACTTCCCTCGCAAAACTTTTAGAAACTATCCCCGGAGTAAGCTCCATCAGCACGGGAGGAACGATAGCCAAGCCCGTGATTCAGGGCATGCACTCCAGCAGAATTCTCTTGATGAACAATGGGGTGCGCCTCGAAAGCCAAAGTTGGGGAGCCGACCACGCTCCCGAAGTGGACTACACGGGTTCGAGCATGGTGGAAGTGGTGAAGGGTGCAGAGTGCATCCGCTACGGATTTGGCGCCATGGGTGGAGTGGTGTTGCTCAACGACGCACCCTTGCCCTACGACAGCACCCGTTTTCACGTCAAAGGTTCGGTGAACACTGGCTACGACACCAATGCTCGTGGTGTTTCGGGCAGTGGAACCCTCGAAGCAGGCTACAAGCGTTGGGGTATGCGCGTGCACGGCAACTACACCAAGGGAGGTGATTACCACACTGCCGACTACATCCTCAACAACACTGGCTACAACAACATCGCGCTCTCTGCCATGTTGGGCTATCAAGACAAGCACGTCACTGCCACACTGCTCTCTAGCATCTACTATCAGCGCAGTGGCATTTATTACGGTTCTAAGATTTCCGACCTCGATCAGCTCATCAAACGCTTCGAGGCAGGACGTCCCGATGTGTCTACTTTGCGCAATTTCTCCTACGACATCCAACCCCCTTTCCAACAGTCGCAACACTTCACCGTGAAGGGCGAAGTGAAATGGCGCATCAACGACGACCACCAACTCGACATCATGGGGTCGTTCCAAGAGAATTTGCGTCAGGAATTTGAAAATCGTAAGAAGCAGCAGTGGAGTTGGATCCCCATGCAAGACTTGATTCTCAAGACCTACAAGTTGGATGTGACGTGGAATGCCAAATGGCACTTGTGGAACATGACCACAGAGAGCGGATTGGCGAATAGTTATCAGGAAAACTTCAACTATCCCGGCACCAAACAGCCTGCCTTTGTGCCCAACTTTGCCGCCCTCTCCATGGGAGGTTTCCTCTTGCACAAAGCACAATGGGGCAAACTCCAAGCGGCTCTCGGTTTGCGCTACGACTTCCGCGTGATGTCGGTCAATGGCTACACCAGTTTGAGCAACTACACCTACTACGACGACTTCAAACTCTACAGCAACTTCACCTCTTCGCTCGCTGCGCACTATCAAATCAGCGACCAGTGGGATGCGCGTGCCAACGTGGGTTGGTCGTGGAGACCACCAGACATCAACGAACTTTATGCCATCGGTTTGCAAGAAGGTTCTTATTGGGTGGTGGGCAATCGCCACTTAGAGAGTGAGCGTGGCTACAAAGCCGTGTTGGGCACAAAGTGGAGAAACAGCAAATTCTCCGTAGAACCCAGCATGTTCTATCAGCGCATCGACAGTTACATCTACGACCACATCGGCGATGGTAAAGACCGCTATCACAATCACCCCAGCGGTAAGTATCCCAAGTTCATCTACGACCAAGACGATGTGCGTTTGGTGGGTGGAGACATCGAAGCCACTTATCAGCCCATCGAGTCCTTGACCCTCGTGGCAAAAGGTGAATGGATCTATGGTCGCAACTTGAGTCGCCAAGACTGGTTGCCTTTCATGCCCTCCGATCGCTATGGGCTTTCTGCCAGCTACAGCAAGACCTTGGGCAGTCGCAAGCAATATGTGGCTTCGCTCTCCCTCTCTGGCATCTATGTGACCAAGCAAACGCGCTTCGATCCCGACAAAGACCTCGTGCCCGATTCGCCCGACGCTTATTTCTTGCTCAACGGAACGGCTGATTTCGCCATCAAACTTCCCCACAAACGCGAAATCAAGTTCATGCTCGTAGGAGACAATGTGCTCAATGCCTTATATAAGGAATACACCGACCGTTTCCGCTACTATGCCCACGAGCGTGGCGCCAACTTCTCTCTGAGAACACTCATCAGATTCTAGATTTTTTGCACCCTAGACACTCGACTTTGCTGCAAAAGCTCTGTTATCCTCTCTGATTTAAGGCATCTGCCCCAACGAGTCTACCGACTTCGGCACGCGATGTCCCGTTCTCTTCAATGATTCTTTACAATGAAATCTAGAATATTATCTTACATCGGCACTGGATGTCTGGCACTCGCTGCTCTGGCTAGTTGTTCAGACAACCAAGTTGACGACTTTTTCAAGAAAATCGTCAAAGCTCCTGCCTCATCCATCGAACGCGATGTCAAGGGCCACGACCAAATCTATGCCGTTCACGCCATCTTGCGCATGGGTTATCCTGGTGGCACCCTCAATGTTGGTCCTAATGGCGAAGACGAAATCAATGTTTATCGCACCATCCACGAGGCAGGCGACAGTCTTTCGCTCCCAGTGATGCAGGAAATCGACATCGCCAAAGACGATAATGGCGAAATGACCATCACCACTGCGCGCGACCACTTCGATGTGGTGGCTTCCGACAAAGTGCTCTATGGCTTGGAATTGCGCTACTACGACCAAAACGGACTGCTCATCAACCACCAGTTCTCCAGCTATTTCTATAAAACCGACAAACAAGGCAATCAAGTGCCCGACGAAATCAGTAGTGCGCTCCAAATGCACCAACATTTCTTTGGCATTGGCCACAGCACCCTCGACCAAAATGCCGTTGTCGCTGCTGGTAAAGCCCCCATCGTGTCCAAAGGTTTGCAAATGGCTTATCCTCGCACCCTCGATGCAACCCCGCATTTCATCGATCGCTACACCTTCCGCGAGAAGGGAGGACAACCCTTGCCTGCCACCAAATACAGCACGAGCAACATCTATGCGCCCACTAGTTTTGTTATGGGCGATAACTCCGTGGCTTACAATCCCGACATGGCATGGCGCGCCATCGAAAACAGTGGTCGCCCCGAGGCTTTGCAAACCATCAGCACACCCGAAGGCAATATGCGCCTTTTCCAAACTGTGGAAGGCACAAAACTCAATGAGCTGACCCCCGAACTCTTCAGTTACGAATATCGCGACACCGACCCTGTGGAAGAAGAAATCGGTAAACTCTTTGTGGAGTCTTACAATGACGACTTCATCGACCCCGACACCAACTTGCCCCGTCAGCGTTATAGCCACACCGTGAGCTTGTTGCGCCAAGAGCGTAGCCTTGATGCCGGTAAGCCCTTCGACCGACTCGGATTCAAAGGCATCTTGCGCTTCAAACGCAAAGACGTGCAGTTCTCTCTGCAAGCGCGCATCTGCAACATCCTCAACCGTGGACAACAGCAAGCCGGTGCTGGAGCGACTTCTCAAGACAAGCCTGCCAAATATACCAACGTGAGCAACTCTGCTATCGGGTACGTGTGGGATTTCAACCAAATACAACCCGGTTGGGACAACTTCGACATCGACTATCCGTTGCCCATTCGCGTCATTGCCGACACCGACGACGGAGAAGAACAGTGTGTCAAAGACATCCAACGCTTCTATCCCAATGCCAATGCGGCTAATCTCTGGCGCATGCTCTCAGAGCCACAAAGTTATTTCTCTTCCTATCGATTCAGACAAAGCACCGTATTATTCTAATGACTAAGTTATCCACCATTTCCGCCTGTTTGTTGGCAGTCGGATGTCTCACCACTTCGTGCGACGACTTTGTCTTTGGCAACGTCCACGTCAACTATGATGACAATCCTCTAGAAGCTAAGCCCATTGCTCGCTCTGGTGCCGACCATTATGTCGATAGTCTCACCAAAATCAAGACGAACGATGCGATGGCGAACCCCGATCCCAATGGAGCCTTCAACAACTGGTCCACTTGTTTGGCGATGTTCAAGGAAGGACACTCCCACGGTGACGGTAAGATGCACGGCAACTTTGTCTATCGCAACGCACCTTGGAAACAAGAAGAGTTTGCCATCATTCGCAACAACACCACACAATGGCCCACCGTTGAGGTGCAACGCTCCTCCACGGTCACTTATCTGGAGTCGGTGGACGGCAAACAAGGACCCGACTACATCCGCATCATTGGCGGAAAACTCAAACGCTGGGGACTTTGCCTCTACTTCTTCAACAAAGAAGGCAAGCTCATGAATGATGACATCCTCAATCATTCCGACGAATACCAGATTTTCTTCACCGTCAGCGATGTAGACGACAAGGGCAATCCTTATGACGTGATGGACTGCCGTGGCAAATGGACTTACGACCCTAAGAGCAAAGACCCCTTGAAGAAAGGCACCGTGGACCCCACGCCCATCAAGGCTACTGCCTTTGCCAATGCCACCACGTGGAAGCAGCGCGCCGAATTGTCTTCAAAACTCTTTGAATACACCTATCGCGACACTTGGACACACGGGGTGATGGGCGATGGTGCACGCGAATTGTTCAACCAGCGTTTGCTCCCACCGCTCGACAAGTCGGCAATGGACTATGCCGTGGCTCCCTACGACCAAGACCGCGTGGGCTTGAAAGGACACTTCAATTTCGACATCGACCTCGGAGAAACCGACAAACACCACGTGCAATGGCCCTATCTCATTGCCAATCGTCCAGATTTCGTCACGGGACAACCAGCGCTATACACGCGTCCCACCTATCTCTTGCCGAAGTTCTATCTTTCTGTCCGTGTCATGAAATGTCCTAAGGGCAAAAAGGCACTCATTCCTCGCGATGAATATCTGAAACGCCACTCCACCTATCAATTTGTCAGCCAACGCATCTGCGCGGATGCCACTAATCCCGACGAAGCCAAAGAATACGGACAAGACTCTGAATGGAAAGAAGTGTTGCGCTTCAACATCCCCATCAAAATCTATTGCAGCAGCTTCGATACCGACCCCACAGGCGTAGATGCCAACGACCCGCTCTACTATTTCATGGGACGCGAGATTGGTCTTACACCCGAAGAAGCCCTTGAAGCTGCACAAAACGTGCAAACGCACGGCATCGGTGGTGGTTCCGGCTTTGGCAACTGGTTCCTCTAACCAGTAAAGGCTAAACACAGCCCACCACCACACCACAAAACACTGAGCCGAAGTGAAGCCCTCGCCTTTTGAGGGCGCACTTTAGGACTCAAACGCGATGTGGCAAGGCGCATGTCGCCCTGTCATTCGCTAGTATCGCATCTCTGGAAAGTGTTTTTATCTTGACGAAGAGATGCTCTCCTCCACACATATTATAGTCATATCATTACCACAATGAAAAAGATTTTCTATTCTCTCCTCGCGCTTCTCGCCTTCGGATTGGGCAGTTGCCAACGCGAAACTGGACTCACCAACGTCCAAACGTCTGAAACCACCACCGATCACCTCATCATCAAAGAGGTGTTCTACGCGGGTCACGCTATGGTTCGCACTCCGTCCACTGACTACGGTGGAGGCTATACGCCTTTCCCCGGTGGCGGCGGTTATGGCGATGACACAGATTCTGACACTGACGCAGATTCTACTTCTGAAGATTCTACAAGCGCTGCAGAAACAACGTCTACTCGTGCTGCATCTTCGGCAAAGCGTTACTACTCTCGTGTGGATAACGACCAATACATCACCATCTACAATCCTTCTAAGCAAACGCTTTACCTCGATAGCTTGGCGATTGTGACCAACCAAATCGACCCTCGCATCATCTTTGAATTTGCTCCTGGCGACAACTTTGTCAACTCCTATTATGGTGTAAACAGCATTATGTGTTTCCCTGGCAAAGGCAAGGACTTCCCTGTGAAGCCCGGTCAAACCATTGTGATTGTCAATCATGCCGTAGACCATGCTAAGGACTATGAGAAGTATCTTGAAGAGAATGGCGAAAACCTCAAGGAATATGAAGGCATCGACCAATTCCTCGACCTCTCTAAGGCTGACTTTGAGTGGAGTCCCAGCACCGACAAGAACAACAACCCCAATGTGCCCGATTTGACGCCCATCACGCCCAGTCGCGCCATGGCAACTGTTTCTGAAGCTGTGGGTCTAGCACTCGTGCGTTTGCCTTGGTCGCCTGCCACCTTTGCCCAATTTGCAAAGCGCAATCCCGAAGCTGACAAAAAAGCCAAGGTGGAAAACCCCATTCACTACATCAACGTCACCAACACCGACTTTGCTGACTTCGTGGCAGTTGAAATTCCTTTCGGTAAAGTCATCGACTGCATGACCATTTGTCCTCGTAAGCGTTTCCAAATGCGTCCTTCTAAGTTGGACAAAGGCTTCCTCGGTGTAGCTGAAGAAAACTTCTCTACTTACAACAATGAAAATATCCTCAAGGTGATGGGTCTCTCTCTCCAACGTAAGTTTGACGGTAAGGGATTTGTCGACACTGACAACACGACCCTCGACTTTGAAGTGAAGCCTGCCACACTTTCTCGCAAGCCTGTGGCAACTGATAAGCCCGCAAAGTAATCACTACAACGGTCTAATGACCGATTTGAGGTAATACAAACCTCTTGCTTATGATATCCAATAAGCCCCTGAGTTTCTTCTCGAGACTCAGGGGCTTTCTTGTGTTGGTATTCTCGGTTCTCCTCATTGCAACTGAGGGAAACCGCAGAGATATAGTTGTTCCTTCCTTGTGTGAGGGTTATTCCGTCAGAGAGATGGAAATTCCCTTCTGTAGATAAGGGCAGTTTTGTTGGGAATTGCGCTCATCGTTTGATGCTGCCATCGCGCTGCACCCACACCGTGTCGGACTGGTCGGAGTCGTCACTATTTGCGGCATCGTCGTGAGCACTACTGCCATTGCGGTGCGTCACCTTGTGGGCATCTTCGTCCTTGTTGAAGACGGCATCGACCGCCCACGAGAGGACACCGCTCACAGGGCGATAGAGCACGGATTTCTCCACACGCTCTTCGTTGAGAATGCCCAGACTGTGCATGGCAGTGAGGAGACACGAGAGGAGAATCACATATTTGATGAGCGAAAGTCCTGCTCCTGCGGCAGCGTTGATGCTGCCCAGTTGGAGTGTGCGCAACACCTTGGTGAGGAGTGTGGCAGCGAAGCCCAGTGCGAGGGGGATGATGATCCACAAGAGGAAGAAGGCGACGATGTTGGTCACCATGTTTACTTGTCTTCCCGTGGCGACAGCGAGGGTTTCGCCAAAGACAGAGTAGGCTAGGGAGGCGCCAAAAAGACCTACCAAAATACCAGCGGTGGAGAGGACTTCGCGGAGAAGTCCTGCACGCCAACCATTATATAGGCTCCAGCCTATGATAACGAGGATAAATAAATCAAGCATATTAGACGTTAGAGGGTCGCAGACCCTTTTTCGCTCGCCACGACAAGCGTGGCTCGAGCATATTAGACGTTAGAGTTTAGACGTTAGACGTTAGATTTTAGACGTTAGACGTTAGAGGGTCGCAGACTTTTTTTAGAGTTTAGATGTTTAGACGTTAGATTTTAGACGTTAGACGTTAGAGGGTGGCAAATCCTTTTTAGAATTTAGAATTTAGAGTTCAGAAGTCGTTAGTCACCTATTGCCGCATGGCTCTAGCGTCTAACGTCTAGCGTCTAATATCTAATATCTAACGTCTAATCTCTAACGTCTAATATCTAATTCCCAGCTTAGAGAGGATGTTGCGTTCCTTTTCGTAGTGCACATCGAGGGAATGTCCGAGAGTCGTATCTTTGAGGTTGTAGAATTTCTCCAGACCACCGAATTGACCAGCAGGGATCACCTCGCAAAGCACCACCTGTTCGAAGTCAGGGCGCACCAATTTGTTGCCTGCCGAGAGCATCTTTCCTTCGGGTATGCGGTCGATGTCGTCGAGGCGGAAGAAGCGGTTGCCGTGGTCATCGCGATAAGCCATGAGCAGTGCATCGCCAGGCGCCACAGGGCAGAAGAAGAGCGGCGTACGTTCGTTGTAGCGTTTGAAGTGCTTGTTGCGAATCTTGTCCAGACAGAGTTCCATCGGCACGCGGTTCACCACCCCGTCTTCGTAGACCATGAGGAGCGAACCCTTCTCTTCGCGGTCGTGCACAGCAAGTGTGAGCCAACCTTCGTCCCAGTTCTCTTGGTCCATCACGCACCATTCGCCCTGGTCGTAGAATCGGAGATAAGCCACCGTGTCGATGCCATAGTTCTCATCCCAGCTGTTCACCACATTAGAGCGGATGAGCGAAGTGTGCGTCTGTTTCAGCAGGGTGAGTGCATCGAGCTGTTGTGCCGAGTCGTCCGCATTTTGTGCCGCAGTGTCGGAGGAAGAAGCCGGCGAGAGGTCACTTTGAGCATCGGGGTGGGTAGTCGCAGTTGCAAGGTCCGTGCCATTTGCAGGCGCATCCGCATCCTTGTGAACCGCTGTCGCAGCAGAGCCCACCGCATTCGCATTGGCAGAGAGCGTCGCAGCCTTAGTTCCCTCCTCGAGACCAGAAGCCGAGGCATTCCAGTCCGCCGCTGTGCCCTTCTCATCGCGAGCCGCCATGAGTTTGCGCACCATTTCTGCCGAAGCAATGTAGCGCGAACTAGAGCCTTGTCGCACGAAATACGAATTGTCGAGCGCCACCGGTTCGTCACTTGCAGGGATGTGAAATGCCAGCACCACGTGTTTGCCAGCCGGCAGTTGTTCGTCGCGCACGCGGTCGTTGATGGCCACGCCAAATTTGCGGAAGATGCTGTCGCGCACGTGGCGTTTCAAGCGGTCGAGGTCGCCCTTGAAATAGAGCAAATCTTCCGACAGACCGCAAGCCACCCCCGCATCGTTCACGCCCAAGAGCAGCGTACCGCCTTGCGCATTGAGCATACCGCACACCACCTTCATGAGGTTGTGCGTCTGTTCCTCCAGGTTGGGGCGCATATCGTTGTCGGGCGGGTAGACCGTGCTCGTCTTAAATTCCAGTCGCTGTCCTTCGCATCCGAAGGTGTAGCTTTGTGGCAAATCCACTTCGATGTGGAGCAACTGTTTGATTTGTTGGCGAATCTCCTCCTGTTGTCCTTCGAGGGGGAATCCCGAAGTGAGGTTGAAAGAGAGAATGAGACGCGCCAGTTGCACGAGTCTGTGTGAAGCAGGATAATCCTTCATCGTCTGCCACAAGAAGTCGTTTTGTTTTTCGTCGCCTGTGGCACTGAGCAGTCGCATCTCGGTGAGTTGTTCGCGCAAGAGCGGATAGCGGTCGATGATGGTGTCGGCATTGCGCACGATGCGTTCCACCTCCTCGAGATTGATTTGGCGGTTCACGCCATAGTGTTCAATTTGTCGGAGAAACTGACGGCGCGTGTCGAAATATTGCATCGACTCTTTGTGCTCGAGCATTCGCGCCATGATGTGTGCCACCGAGAGGAAGGCATAGGCTTTGGCGTGATCCTCCTCCAGCATCGCTTGATGGTCGAGGATTTGGAGCAAGAGGTGTATATCGTTGTTGTTCCACATCACCACTTCTTCCTCGTCCAGTGCCGCATTGTCGCAGTCACTGGCTTCAGCAGAGTTAGCAACTTCAGTTGCATCCTCCTCATACACCTCGCCATTGGCATAGTCCACGAGGAAGTTTTCAGCCACCTCCTTCATGTTCACCGGCACTGCGGAGAAGTCCACCGCTTCGGCACGGAGAGAGCGCACGTTGTCCACATGGGTCAGGCGCACTTGCACATCATCGCCCGGCACGCATTCCAAGTCGTCGGGCACATTGACCAGCACCACATATCCCTCCTCGGTGACTCCACGGTAGAGTTGTCCAGCGTAGCCATAGAGATGGCAGTTGGTGAGGCGATCTTCCTCCATGAAGTCCTGCACCCATTCGTGCATTTTTTCCAAGATGAGCGGTTGCGCGTTGAAGAGCAAGCGGTCGTCTTCCGCTTCGGGGTTCGCCCACCCCATCACCTTCACCTCGAAGAGGAGCGGACGTCCCTCAAAGTTGAACGAGTCGAGGGTGAAGAAAGGATTGTAGAAAAACATTCCCGTGTCTTGTCCTTTGACATAAGTGTCGATCCATCCTTCGCCGCGGTAGCTTTCGTCTTCGATGATGCAGTAAAATCGCGTCTGTTCGTAGGGGTGACGGCGTTGCACGCGCACTTTCACCGTCGTGCCCACATCGGGAATGGTCTTGCGCACCACGGGAGTAGGTGCCACCACCACCTCTTGATGAGGCGAGAAGAGGGCGCGTTCCACATCGCTCCACCACGTCGTCCATTCAGAGAGCGAAGCCCCAGCGGCAATGCGGTAGCGTGAAGGTTCTTCGAGCATGAGTTGAAGTCCGTGCCAGTCCATCAGGCCTTCGGGCAGCACGTTGCGCACCGGTTCGGCAGTGAGCGTGGGCACCAGTTGCAGTCCTTCGCGTGAGAGCGACAGGCGCACCAATTCCGACTCATAGGAGTGGGGAATCAGGGTAGCCACGGCAGGTTGTGCCTCGAGCATGCGGTGCGCTAGAATGTCAAACTGTCGGAAATCTTGGCTCCACACCAGTGCACTCTGGAAGGGTTCTGGTTTGATGAGGTTCCAGAAGGCGCGGTCCATGAGCAGGCGTGCCATGTGTCGCGAAGAGTCCTCGTCGGTGATGGTGCGTTGAGGCGCCACGAGCGAGAGATAATAGTAGAGCATGGCTTGAAATTCGCCTTTCTGTTCCGTCTGTCCGCCATCGAAGGCAAGGAAGTAGCAGATGGCTTGCACCATGCGTTCGAGCACGAGTCGCGACTCCTTAGAACTGCAGTCCAAGAATCTGTTGGCGCGTCCAGCGTTGGCGCGCATATATCCTTCGAGGAAGTGAGCAAAGGCAGTGGGGAGGTTGCGATTTTTCCAAGAGTGTCCCTTGCGCGCGATGAAGTCGAGGAGCGAGTCGATGTGTCCTTCAAGCAAATCTTTGCGCAGGGAGAAAATCGTCATCATCAAGCCGAGTTTGTGCTGCAAGTCGTAGACATATCCCGTCTTGTCGAGCTTATACATCACCCCCTTGATGGTGTCTTCTGCTTGGTGGTCGTCGAGGAGTTGGAGCGCCTCAATTTGGAGTTCTGCCACTTCCACTTTGGTGGCAATCTCATCGCGTATGCGTTCGCTTTCTGTGGGGCTGAAAGCCTTGAGCCATTCCGCCTCTTCGAGCACGTGGAGGGCGATGCGGCGATAGAGTTTGAGGAGTTCCACCCCGTGTTTCGCCTTCAGGCGTCGTTCGCGTGCCAAGGGCGAGATGATCCATTGGTTGGCATAGGGCACTGCCAGCAGCGCTTTCACGGGCCAGAGTGGCGACTTCTTGCGGAGCAGTTTGCGCGTAGCTCCCCATGCTGGATGCGTGAGCATCACGCGTTCGAGATATTGCTGTTGTGCCGGAGTGGCATCCCCCAGTTGGAGCAGTGTGGAGAGGGTGGCATTGCTCTGCGTGGTGGGCAGGTCGTCGTGGAGAAAGAGCAGTCTGTTTTCGTTGACTTTCTTCACGCGCACATCGATTTGTTGTCGTGGGCGCAGCGGTTCGGAGTTGGGCGGGCAGATGACGGTGATGGGCACTTTCAGGTGGTCTTGCGCTTTATATCTCAGTCCAGAGTTGCCATCGCACTGCGCAGTCCCGATCACCACGAAGGGATAAGTCTGATTCGGTTCGTAGAAATCACTTAAAATCTTCGCAAGGTTTTGCACCAAATACAAAGCTCCATCTTTCCCTTCTCGCACCAGACAGGGCAGCACCTTGCGTTGTCGCTGTTCGAGGTCGTTGCGTTGGAAGAAAAACATCTTAACTTTGTATTCTCTTCCTTCGTCTTGCACGATGAAATAACTGCCGTCGGTTTCGTCACTAATGCCACAAACGGGTAAATCGTAAAATTCGTTGGGTTTTATCATGGGGATTAAAGCATGGAGGGTGAATAAAAAAGAAGTGTAAAATGTGTCTGTCTGCTTACAAACAGCGCACGGAGGGTGCCACGTTGGCGGAGGACAGCCCGATATTGGGCTTTCGCGTGAGCGCATGTGCGTGTACCCATGGCGAATTTAATGATTTATTTTGAGCTGTGGCAGCGAAAGGAGAAAAATCGCTGCGCAAGTGGGGCAAAAACGTTGGAGATTTTCAAAATTTCGTCGGAGTTTTTTCGGAAAACGATGGACTTTTTCAAAATTTCGTCGGAGTTTTTGCGGAAAACGATGGACTTTTTCAAAATTTCGTTGGAGATTTTTCGGCAAACGTTGGAGATTTTCCGAAAAACGATGGACTTATCTTTTTCGTGCAGTGACGCCTGCGAGGTTGGTAGAGCTGGGGCGAAATCTAAAGAAAGAGAAAGACAAAACTCTGGGGCATGAAATAAAACAGTGGCTTCAAAATCCTCTCTCTCTCCTTGGTCTTGAAACAAAAAGATGTATCTTTGCATCAGGCTTCTCTGTGCTAAAGTTGTGGGACGACAACCACCGAACGAAGACGCGCGCAACGAAGCCAACGAAGAGGATTTCCACCGATTTATCCCCCCTAAGCATCCATTCTTTTATGTCCATGAAACACATTTTCTTCCTGTTTTTAGCCTTTTGTTGCTCTCTTTGCACTGCGTTTGCCGCTGAGCGTGAATGTGCCACTGCCGATACGCTAGAATTGATACCAGCCCCCATTTCCTATGTGAAGACCCGTGGAGCAATGAAGATGAGTGGACCCTTGCGACTGGTGATCAACGTGAAGGGGAAAGACCGCCAGTGGTTGTGCCAGCAGTGGACAGCGGCATTTTCTGCCTTGACCTTCGACAAAGGGGCAAAGCGCGTGTTGCGCATCCAGCTGACGAAGCCCAATCAGACTAAGAGCGAGGAGGGCTATCAGTTGCGCATCACGCCTCGCGCCATCCACATCGAAGCCACCACGATGACGGGCGTGTTTTATGCCCTCCAAACCTTGCGCCAACTCGAAGCGCAGGGCAGTGTGGCGTGCTGTGAAATAAAGGACGCTCCCCAATATCCCTACCGAGGACTCATGCTCGACTGCTCGCGCCATTTTTGGACCAAGGAGTTTATCTTAAAGCAGTTGGACGCGATGGCTTATCTCAAGATGAATCGTCTGCATTTGCATCTCACCGATGATGCTGGATGGCGCATGGAAATCAAGCAATATCCTGCACTGACCGAAAAGACGGCTTGGCGTGTGGGGGCAAACTGGGCTGAATGGCGCGAACAAGGACAACGCTATGCGCACAAAGACGACAAGGGGGCTTCGGGGGGCTACTACACGCAGCAGGATTTGCGAGAAATCGTGGCTTATGCGGCGGCACGTCATATCACGGTGGTGCCCGAAATCGAGATGCCCGGACACAGTGCCGAGGTGCTGTATGCCTATCCCGAACTGCAGTGTGCGCAGGCGCAGGAGCGGAACAGCGACTTGTGTGTGGGCAATGAGCAGACCTTTGTTTTTCTCGAAAACGTGTTGCGCGAGGTGATGCAGGTGTTTCCCTCGCGCTACATTCACATCGGAGGCGACGAAGCCTCGCGCCAAGCGTGGAGCACCTGTCCGCGCTGTCAGCAGCGCATGCAGGCGGAGGGCTTGAACTCAGTGGCAGAACTGCAGGCTTATCTCACGCAGCGCATGGCGCGTTTTCTCCACAGCCAGGGCAGAACCTTGCTAGGATGGGATGAAATCTTGGAGGGGCAGTTGCCGCCCAATGCCGTGGTGATGTCGTGGCGCGGCGAAGAAGGGGGCATCGCTGCTGCGAAAGCGGGGCACGATGTCATCATGACCCCTGGTCGCTATTGTTATTTGGATCGCTATCAAGACTATCCCCCTTCGCAGCCCAAGGCTTTCGGCAGTTATATGTCGCTGGAGCAGTGCTATGACTACGCTCCAGCAGGGCAGTTGCCCGACAGCATCGCCCGTCATATCTTAGGTTTGCAGGGCAATCTGTGGACAGAACAAGTGCCCACCATGGCGCAGTGCGAATACATGCTCTATCCGCGTCTGCTGGCAATAGCCGAAAATGGCTGGAGCCGCGCCAAGACCGACTATGCCGACTTCCACCGCAGAGCTTTGCACCTGCAAGATGTGCTCGTGAGTCGGGGTTATCATCCCTTCGACCTGCGCAAGGAGGTGGGCGAGCGTGCCGAGAAGAAAGCCCCGATGGCGCATTTGGCAGTGGGCAAGAGGGTAGTGTATCATGCGCCCTACGCAGCCAACTATCCTGCTTCGGGCGATGGCGCTTTGGTAGATGGCAAGAGTGGCGGATGGGATTTCCAAGATGGGGCATGGCAAGGCTTCATCGGGGCAGACCGCCTGGACGTGACCATTGATTTGGGAGCAGTGACTCCGTTGAGACTCATCAAAGCGGCGTTCTTCCAGTCGGTCAGTGCCGAGATTTACGCGCCTGCCGAGGTGGTGATTCAGGTGTCGGACGATGGGGTGCACTTCGAACAGCTCGACCAGCAGCACAATGTGGTGGACCTTGCTACGGATTTTAAGGTGCAGACGCTGGAGTGGCGCGGAGAGCGCAAGACGCGTTTCATCCGTTATCAGGCGAAGGCTGGCGCGCAAGGTGGCTGGATCTTCACCGATGAGATTTGTGTGGAGTGACGCAACGACTGCCGTTGTGTGACGAATTTATGGACAAACCCACGTGTTGCAGAGCGATTTTGCAAAGGGCACGGGAGGTTTGTCCTTTTTTTTCATCATATAGTGTCCTAAAACACTCATTTTTTGTTTGAATAAACTGTAAAGGAGTGGATAAAAGTTGGAAAAATGGCACGGAAACCTTGAAAAGGTAAGCTAGAGATGGGAGAAATGGTGCAAAAGGTGAACTAAGTGTCACGGAGTGTTGCGGGAATACCCCCCATTTTGTAATGTCTAGAGCAACAAAATGCCGTTTTTTAAGTTAAAAAGACGATAGTTGTGGTCAAGATGCTATTTTTTTTAGCTGAAGTGTTGGAATTCTCCATTACATTTTCTACATTTGCAAATATGACCCTCCTGAAGTTGTCAATTTGATAGGGAACGGTGTCGGAATATGTTACGAATTTCTATTTTATACGTCGCAAAACGACTTTCGGAAGATAGAAGCTCCATTTTCCACACTCCCACCATTCGGAAACGATTTCCTACGATGGGTGAATGATTTCCCTCGATGCGATAGACCACTCATATTATATTGTGACAGTTTCGGCAGAACACGATGACTCCTCCCTCTCCTGAAGCGAAAAAGGGCAGTGAGTGAGCGTCCTCCATAGATTAACTGCGCATCTACGATAGAACAAAAAGGCAGGGTGGTGCCAAGACAGGGCTGGCATAGCGCAATGTCCCCCTTCGCACCTCGAGCCGCTATGCAGAACCAACCGCATCGCTCTTTCCCCGACATCGTAAGCGCCGCCATCAGCTGCAAAGACAGCGCAGGCGCAACAATTCTCGACAATAAGATAAGTATAATAGATAAACCGAACAAACATGAACAAGAAGTTAGCACTCCTCAGTCTCAGTCTGCTCATGGCCGGCGGTGCTGTCGCTCAAAACACTGCGACAGGACAAATGATCGGTCACGTGTCTGACCCCGATGGGCAGCCTGTGGCACGCGCCGCTGTGAAAGTGGGCGAACGTGTAGTTGCCGTGACCGACAAGAACGGTAATTTCACCCTTACCAAGTTGCCTGCTGGTACTCGATCTGTCACCATCAGCTTCATCGGCATGAAGAGTATTAAAACCACTGTGTCCAGCACGATGAACGTGACCATGGAGTGGGACAATGCTAACCTCGATGAGGTGATGGTGGTGGCTTATGGTACTGCCAAGAAGTCCAGCTTCACCGGTTCGGCTGCAACCATCAAGGCAGAAGACATCAACAAGCTCCAAGTGGCTAACCCCGTGGAAGGCTTGAAGGGTCGTGTGGCTGGTGTGCAAATCTATAGCAACTCTGGTCGTCCTGATGGTGGCACTCCCACCATCCGCATCCGTGGTATCTCCTCCATCAACGCGGGCAACGCTCCGCTCATCATCGTGGACGGTGCGCCCTATGGTGGCGATTTGGCATCGATCAACCAACAAGACATCGAGAGCTTCTCTGTGCTCAAGGATGCGGCTTCGGCTGCCCTCTATGGTGCTCGTGGTGCCAACGGTGTGATCATCATCACCACCAAGCGCACACGCAGTAATCACGGTGCACGTGTGACCTTCGATAGCAAGTGGGGCGTGAACCAAGTGGCACAACAACGCTACGAAACCGTGCGCGACGTGGCTGGCTACTACGAGGCTTATCACCAAGCCCTCCGCAACGAGAGCCTATATGAAAACCTCAACCCGGCTGGCGGCTACAAGCTCGGCAACGAAGCGGATGCTTACAAGTTTGCCAATGAAAACCTAAATGAACGTTTGGGCTACATGGTCTACACCTTGCCCGAGGGTCAAAATCTCATCCTCGAGAATGGCAAGCTCAACCCTGCTGCCAAACTCGGTAGCGTGGTGAAAGGTAAGGATGCTTCTGGCAATGCCACTGACTACACCCTCCTGCCCGACGACTGGTATGACTTGGCTTACAGTCCCTCTTTGCGCCAAGAGTATAGCCTCAATGTGGCAAAGGGCAACGACAATAGCAACATCTATTTCTCAATGGGTTACCTGGACAACAAGGGTATCCTCCAAAACACCGACTTCAAGCGCTTAACTGCTCGCTTGAAAGCCGACTGGGCTGCCAAGGATTGGCTCAACTTCAACACCAACATCAGTTATACCAATTCTAGAACGCACGATGTGGGTGGTGAAGGCGACTCTCATAGCTCTGGTTCTGTCTTCGCTTTGGTCAATGGCATTGCTCCCATCTATCCTGCTTATCTCCGCGATGGCAAGGGCAACATCATGGTGGACAACATGGGCTTCACCCGCTACGACTATGGTAAGAAGGGCTATCTCCCCATGAACCGTCCTTTCTTGAGCTACTCAAATCCCCTCTCGGACAACGCACTCAACTATAGCGGTGAGCAAGTGCACACCCTCCACGCCAATGTAGGTGCTGATGTAGAACTCGGCAAGGGCTTCAAATTTGTCACCAACAACACCCTCTATGTCATCGCTGCTCGTGGCGAAAGCCTAGCCAATCCCTACTACGGTCAGAGCGCAGAGTCTAGCAAGGGTCAAGTGGCTGTAGGTAGCGACCTCAATGTACGTCACAACTTCCAACAGCTCCTCAACTACTCTCGCACCTTTGGTGGCGTGCACAACGTGGAAGCCCTCGTGGGTCACGAATACTATCGTTTTAATAGTTACGCTTTGTCGGGCTCGCGTAATAACCTTGTGGACAACAAGAACCACGAACTCGGTGGTGGTCTTGAAAATGGTACGCCCTCTTCAAAAGCTGGTCTCTACAACACCGAAGGATGGTTTGCACGTGCCAACTATAGCCTCTTCGAACGCTACTTTGCTTCAGCTTCGTTCCGTCGCGATGCTTCTTCTCGCTTCCATCCCAATCACCGCTGGGGCAACTTCTGGAGCCTCTCTGGTGCGTGGATCCTCTCTAAGGAAGCCTTCTTCAAGGCGAAGTGGGTGGACGAACTCAAGCTCAAGGCGTCTTATGGTGAACAAGGTAATGATGGTATCAGCGATTACCTCTACACCACGACTTATACCTTCAAGAACAGCAACGGTAGCTTGGCACTTGTGCCACGCCTGTTGGGTAATGAGAACATTTCTTGGGAGAAAAACGGTAACTTCAACGTGGGTGTTGAATTCTCTTTCTTCAAGGGTCGCTTGAGCGGTCAGGTGGAAGTGTTCAACCGCAGCACTCACGACATGCTCTCTAGCTACAGCTTGCCACGCTCTTATGGCTTCACCAGCTATTATACCAACATCGGCAACATGAGCAACCGCGGTGTGGAAGTGGAACTCAATGCTGACCTCGTGCGCAACAGCAAGTTCACTTGGAGCGTTGGTGTCAACTTCACCCACTATAAGAACCAAATCACCTCTATCCCCGACCAAAAGAAGCTCAAAGAATATGAAGGTCACAAAGGATATGAGAGCGGCGACTACTTCTACGGCGAAGGATTGCCCATGTGGACACGCTTCTTGTATCGCTCTGCCGGTGTAGACGAAAAGACCGGTGAGATGACTTACTACGCTTGGGCACCTCGCTACGACCTCTCTAAGCCTAAGAAGGTAACCGATGCCAACGGCAATGAGGTGCAACAGGTAGACCGCTGGGGAGAACCTGTGTATGAAATCCTCAAAAAGAAGGTAACCGATGCCAACGGCAAGACAGAAGAAGTGCCCGTGGCTATGGACCGTCTCACCAAGACTACGGTAGCTTCTGAAGCTAGCTACTTCCTCGGCAAGAATCCTCACCCCGATCTCTATGGTGGTTTCAACACTCGCCTTGCTTATGCTGGTTTTGACCTCGGTCTCGACTTCAGCTTCCAACTCGGTGGCTATATCCTCGACAAGGACTATGCTAACTTGATGGATGGTCTCTCTGGAGAATTCGGTGGATCGGCAGTGCACAAAGACGCGCTGACCCAGTCTTGGACACCTACCAATCGCCATGCGAAATATCCTCGCTTGCAGGCTGGAACGGCTTTGAGCACCAATAGCTCAGCTGATGTTGATACTTACTATGTGAGTGCTTCGTTCTTGAACTTGAACAACGTGAACTTCGGTTACACTGTGCCTAAGGAGTTCTTGTATCGTTATACCAAGGGACAAGTGAAAAATCTCCGTCTCTACGTTTCTGCAGACAATGTTTACTACTGGTCAGCACGTAAGGGTCTCGACCCACGTCAGTCGGTGTCTAGCTCTAAGCAAGTGCAATACTCTCCCGTACGCACCATCTCTGGTGGTCTTACACTTACGTTCTAGTATCAATTAGACATATTAGACGTTAGATGTTAGACATTAGACGTTAGACATTAGACATTAGATATTAGACGTTATATGTTCTACAATTCTAGTTTGATGTTTAATATAAGATGTCTGAGACACAGCGTTTGATGTTTAAAGTCATAGATTAAAAACACCAGATACTAGACCCTTGCCGCAAGGCTCTAACGTCTAAATTCTAACGTCTAACGTCTAACGTCTAGCATCTAACGTCTAAATTCTAGATAATAGACCCTTGCCGCATGGCTCTAACGTCTAACGTCTAGCGTCTAACGTCTAACTTATAATAAAGCATTTCCACAATGAAATCTCCATATCTCCACCTTTTGAAGCAAAGCACGGCTGCCGTGCGTGCAACGCTTCGCAATGTGCGCCACCAAGTGCCAGCTCTCGCGCTCGCTGGTGTGGCTTCACTCTCCCTCTTCACTGCCTGCATGGAAGACACCTTCCCTTCTGGCATGTACACCCAAGAACAACTCAACGAAAGCTCCAAGGCGAAAGAAGGTGCGTTCTGGGCAATTCCTTCTAGCATCGTTCAGCCCACCGGCGACCACTGGGAGTTTGGATGGGGCAGCTTGATGCACATTCGCGACGTGATGACGGGCGACATGACCAAACCTTTTTTGAGGTACGACCACTTCCGCGCCTACTCACAAAACCTGGCCCTGGGACAAGACTACACTCGTGGTGACTTTGTCTATATGGCTTACTATGATGTGATCCTCGCTGCCAACACCAGCATCAAAGGTTATGTGGCAAACGAAGCCAACCTCAGCGATGGCGAAAAGGGACTCTTGAGTGCTGCTTATGCTTTCCGCGGACTCTCTTATCTCGAACTCGCTTCGATGTTTGAATTCCTCCCCAACGAGTTTTTCCCCGATGGACGCAATGCACAAGGCAATGTGGTGACCAACCTCACCGTGCCCATTGTCACTGATGCTGTGAGCCAACAAGAGGCATACAAAAACCCCCGTGCTACCCACAAGCAAATGTTTGACTTCATCCTTTCTGACCTCGACAAGGCAGAAGCCAACATCAGCCACCTCGATGCCAACACCAAAGATGTGCCTCACCTCGATGTGGTCTATGGTATCAAGGCTCGCCTCTACCTCTGGGATGGTCAGTATGAAAAGGCTGCTGAATATGCACGCAAGGCTATCGAAGCCCATAACGGTTCACCCCTCACTGCTGCACAATGGAATGATCCTATCACTGGTTTCAACTCTCCCAATAACGGTAGTTGGATGCTCTCGGCTACTGCCAATAAGGAAACTCTTGGCGATCGTTACAATCTCTCCAACTGGACGGGCTGGATGTCGTCTGAAACTCAATACGGATATGCTGGTGGCGCTGGAGTCTTTGTACGCATAGACCGCTCACTCTACGACAAGATTGCCGACACCGACTTCCGTAAGCTCTCCTTCAAAGCTCCTAAGGGACATGCGCTCGAAGGCAAAACTACTTTCATTGATGCTGCCATCGGGGCAGAACTGGATCCTTACACTACGGTCAAGTTCCGTCCTGGACAAGGCAACATCTCTACTCACACCATCGGCTCTGTTTGTAGCTATCCCTTGATGCGTGTGGAAGAAATGTATCTCATCGAAGCGGAAGCTGCAGCACACACTGATGGTGCCAAGGGAGCTGCTTTGCTCAACACCTTCATGAAGACTTATCGCGACGCCAACTACAACTGCACACTCAGCAACAGCGACGAGGTGGTGCAAGAAGTGGTGCTCCAAAAGCGCATCGAACTTTGGGGTGAAGGTCGCTCTTTCTTCGACATCAAGCGTTTGAACATGTCGGTGACGCGTGCTTATGACGGTACTAATGTCCCCCAACCCGTACGTTACAACACCAATGGTCGCCCTGCTTGGATGAACTTCGTGTTGCCAAAGTTTGAAGGTGTGTACAACACTCCTGTCTACAACTACAACAACCCCGACCCATCAGGTCGTTATCGCCCCGTAAAATAATCTCTTCTCGGATCATCCATCCTGGATGGAGCATCTATCTCCCCAAGTCCTCACTTGGGGAGATTTTTGTTTTTGTTCCTCCTTTGAGGATTTCAGCTGCGACATGGCGTGTAGATTTTCGGTACTAGGATCTTCAATTCTTCTGCTACTCGAGGAGAGGAAGGGTAGAGTAGAGACCAGGGAAAACAAGGGTTGTGTATATGGATAATACTTTTGCTGTCAGATTCAGCATGTAATATAGTCTAGTTGTCAGATTCACCATGTAGATTATAGTCTAGGTGTCAGATTCACCATGTAATATTGTCTAGTTGTCAGTTTCACCATGTATTATAGTCTAGGTGTCAGATTCACCATGTAATATTGTCTAGTTGTCAGTTTCACCATGTAGATTATAGTCTGGGTGCTAGGATTAAAAAAGCCGCTTCGTGTCTTGTGTATATGGATAAAAAGGTGTATCTTTGCATCGCATTTCGGAAATCGTCCGTTAGCCCTTGGGTTTAGCCCTTTGCTATGTCCCATTGATCAACCAGGATTGGAGAGGTGCTCGAGTGGTTGAAGAGGCACGCCTGGAAAGCGTGTAAACGTCAAAAGCGTTTCGGGGGTTCGAATCCCCCTCTCTCCGCAAAGTGGCTTCAAGATGACTTCAAAAAGGTAGTCAGAATAGCCTTCAAAATTAGCGTAAATCGTTGTAAGCATAAGTCTTACAACGATTTTTCTTTGTATATAAGCCTACACAGTGACGGCTAAACCCTAGGTTTTGATAGGCATCATTCGGTCAAATTCTGCTACATAAACTGCTACACAAAATAATGCTACAGAAAAAGTGTAGCAGTGAAGGCAAAAAGAAGGGCAAAATGAAAAGAGAAAGAAATATGAAATAAAGGAAGTAACGCAATTTCTTTCAATGTATTAGTAATTATTGCTGTCCGGTAAACTTGCAAACGGCACAAGAAAGTTTACCGGACAGCAATAATCTCAAAGAGACTATCGAAGCCAACTATAAATCAATCAAACAAGAAATTCTCTCGCTCGTGGAATTGGAAACGGAACGCATCAAAGCGGATCCGGCTCTTGCTCACTTAATCAAAAAGTAGATAATTTACTAGCCTATGTTCTCAAGTTTTTTGCGAAAGATAATCATTTTGAGATAGCATTTCATTCTGTATTCATGTAAGGAGATTGTAAGTTTGCACTTTTTGCTGAAAATCGCCCCTATCAGTTGTTTGATAAGAGATGATAAAACACAAATATCCTAACAGAAAGTGTGTCAATAAGCATTTATCACAAAGTTCGGAAAACAAAGGACTACTCTCGGAAATTGGTTGGAGATGTTCCCAAATGCTTCTGCACAAATCGGCTGAAATAGGCAGGTGAGGAGAAATCAAAAAAATCGGAAATCTGAGTAAATGTCATTTTTCTCTCTTGCAGCAGACGACGGATATGAATGGTTGTAAAGCGGGATATCCAATAGTTGGCGGTTTTTCCACTCACGCTCTTGCAGAGCTCGGAGAGATACTTGGGGGTGATGCAGAGCTTATCAGCATAATAACCCACCTCGCGATGCTTCACATAATCTCCATGTTCAAGCATCTGCATGAAGCGCGTGATGATGTTGGTGTCTTGAAACGAGACATTTGATAAGCCGTTGTGGAAGGCATGGGCATCAAAAAAATCAAGAAACATCATCTGTGTGGCACATATCAGTATATCTTCGTGGAACAGACTTTGGTCGTTTGCCAGCCTCTGTTCTATCTGTATGAAGTCTTGCCGGATCCGTTCAAACTGCTCTTTGTCCATTTCTATCACTGGGCAGGAAAAGAGAGCCAAGGAGCCTTTGATGCCATAGTTGTTGCGTGGGGTACACAACTCCAAAAACTCAGGTGTCGTGTAGATACACATGACCTCCAGGTCGGCCGAAGGTTGCATATTCTCCAGCAAATGTTGAAGCCCTACTATCATAGCTTCGCCCACTTTCAACTGAAACGGATGTCCGTCAAAAGTAAAATCAAACCGACCGCGCATGCAGATAATGTGCGCCACATAATCTGCATGTGCGGTCGTACCGAAACCTTTGAGTCCGTGTTCGACAATGAGGTTAGCTTTGTTGAACGGCATAAGATGTTTTTTTAATCAATCACCGCAAAGATAACCTTTTTTCTTGTATCAAAAAGCATTATGGCTAAAAATGTTGCCATAATGCTTCAGTTTGATATTTCGTTTTGCTGATGTCGGTTAGGAAGATCTATCAAAGATGCTTCCCGAAGAAAGTCAAAAGTTCGTTTACATTCTCTTTCACATATTTCTCCATGTCGTACATTTCAAAGTGCGTGGCACCTAAGGTAAGGTGGAAATATTTGGGATTGGGGGCATTATCAAACATTTCCTTTGCTCCCTCAGTGGTAAAGGCTTTTTCCCCCGCTATGACGAGATAGGGCACTTTCAGTTCGCGCACCGTCTCAGTGGGATGGAACTTGTGCCATGCCAGCTGACTCCAAACTGGTGTAGGACATGCCTGAACGGCTGCTCCTCGGTCGGGGTTGCGATAGTAGGCCTCTCCCTCGCTGCCCTTTATCAGATCGAGTCGCTGCACTTCACCTCCCTTTTCATAATCAGCTTTCATTTTCATCAGATTCTCATCAGTATTGGTTTTAATGTCAGTCATCATGATGAATGGCGCAATGCTGGCGATGGCTTTCACGCGATTGTCGTTGCGTAGTCCGTTGGGAACATATACGCCCGATCCGCAGATACCCACAGCACCGATGTGGTCTTTATCTATGTTGTCGAGTGTTTGCAAAAAACTGACAGCTGACCGTAAATCAGCTCCTTTTATCTCGGGATCTTCGTAGCCACGCGGATGTCCCTCACTGGCACCGATATAGCTATGGTCGAACACCAGCGTGGCATATCCTGCCTCGGCCAAAAGCTGTGCATAGATGCTCTGCGTCTGTTCCTTCACACTGTACATCGGACCGTCCACGATGATGGCCTTGAGTTTCTCGCCTTGCTTCCATGTACGAGGATGATAGAGAATACCTGCCAATATAAAACCATTTTCCTGCTGTTTGAACACAACGGGAGTACGGTCTACATTCTCTACGGGTGCTTTGATTACTTGTACTTCTTCTGTCATATTATTGTTTGTTTTGTTAGTATTTATTGCTTGTGCTATCATTGTTGCTGTGGTCATCGATAGCAATCCGGTCAATAAAATTCTTCTTGTTTTCATTCGCTTTTAAAATTGTGCTTGCAAAGATACAGATAGTTTGAGAGAAAAACCTTACAAAAAAGTCGGTTGTGAAGCACAAAATATCGGAGGTTACGATTGCCGCACCTGATAGTGCAGCCACACGCAGTCTGCGCCGAGCCGTTCCACATCGAGCAGGCGGAGCGTCAGTCCTTGCGGCCAATCGGTTTCTTCACCCCGATATTCTATGATGGACGGTGCTCCCTGACAGCCGTCGAGCTGCGGACTGACCACAACGCTCAGCTCACTAACAAGTCCGGCTTGGAAAAAACTTCCGTTGATGAAGCCATCGCCTTGCAGTGATATGTGCCATAGGCCAAACTCATTGCAGAGGCTTTCCATGGCTTTTCCAAAATCCATTCCGTCTAATCCCGCGAAGACATAACTTATCTGCATATCCTCCAGGAACTCTAGGTAATCAGCGCTGACATTCTCTCCAACAACGGCGATGATATTGTCGCCACGAAGCTGATTTGCTGTAAAACGTATATCGCCGTCGGGCACGAGGGCTATCATCTGCCGCCGGCTGCTACAGTCACCTACAAACGTGTGCAGTTGGTCTGGAAAAACCTTGTGGCAGGCACATGCGTCGAATCTTTCTGGGAAGAACTGTTTCACGGTATTGGTTCCTAAAATCCACGCATCTGTTCCTAACCGCTGCCCGATAGCATGATATTGCGCCATCCTCTCACTGGCGTCGCATTCTTTATCTGGCGCGATCCAGCGGCTGTTGTCGACTTTGCCGTATATGGGTGTCATGATATGGCAAATTATCTGTGGTTTCATTTTCTATCTTACAGTTTTTATTTTACAGTTTTATTTCTGTTCGTTATCTCTTGGTCATCTTTTTGCCTTTCATTACATTGATACCCTTTTGCAGGTTATCGCGACGCATATCATCAATGCCGTATATGGTGTCTCCCTTAGTTTGGTACTCTATATTTTACCGTATGTCTGTTATACCAGCTTGCTTTTGCCAAAATCTTACAGCATCGTTCAGCCATCCCTCTGCTGCTGTTCTCTGTCCTAGTCCGAAACCGTGAGGCATACCACACGTAGAAATCGTTCTTATAGTGCGATGCCTTCACCATGTCGGCCAAGAAAGCCACTGTCTCTTCTGGCATGCTTGCCCCGCCAAACATTTCTATGTGCCAGTTGTCTCCGCTCATAGGCAGGTACCAGCGGCTGTAGGGAAAGGCTTGTTCGAAGATATACCACGTGGTAATGGCACCGAGCGAGAAGCCGCCTATGGCGCGATGGGCACGTGACGCGATAATGCCCGCCTTGTCAGTACTCTCCGCGTAAGTGCTATAGCGGCTTTCCACAGCAGGTATGAGGTCGTTTATATATTCGCTGGAGAATACGGCAGCCTCACGCGTGCTCTCTCCCCAGTCTTTGGCACGGTTGTCCTTGTCCCAAGTGGGCGATACGGCAATGAATGGCTTTGTGAGTCCTCGGGCTATCATGTTGTCGAAGAGGTTCTTCATCTGAGGCAAGTTCTCCTGGCCGAAGTATTGTTCGGCAGTTCCCGTCCAGCCGTGTAGCAGATAGATGATGTCGTACTTCTTTGAGGCGTCATAGCCGTATGGCAGATAGATGTAGGCGGGCTTATGCGTCGCAGGTCGGTCAGCTTGGGTATAGTCCTTCGACTCATATTGTAGCAGTTCTACCGTTCCCTGGTCGGCGGCAGGTTGAAAACAATCCGCGGGCACGGGTGTGGTTGTCTGTACAACGGTCTTTGTCGGATTATCACTGATCATATTTTCAGGTGCATGGAAATTTTCTGAACAAGCTGCACAGCAAAGTACCGATGTAGCAAACAGTAGACATGTTGACATTGATTTTTTCATTTTTCATTGCTTGTTGGTTTCCTACTGCAAAGCTAGATAGAAAGCAAGAAGCCAGCTTTATACAAAAGTCGGCTTCTCGTTCCCTTTTCAGATATAATCCATGTTTACCGTGGAGCGAACCCCATGAACAACTTGGTGATTTCAGGGTCGTGATGGCTCGGCATGATGATAGGCTGGCCGGTGTCCAACTTTAAGATTTCATTCATTTCCTTGTCGGTTAGAGTGAAGTCGAAGAGTTGTAGGTTTTGCGCCATGCGCTCCTTGTGTGTGGATTTCGGTATGATGATTATGCCACGCTGCAACAGATAGCGCAGGGCCACCTGTGGTCCGGTCTTGCCGTGAGCAGCTCCGATAGCAGCCAAGGTCTCATTGGTGAAGAATCCATTCTTACCTTCAGCCAATGGTCCCCACGACATGTGTGCTACGCCCAGCTCGTCCATATACTTGCGAGCCTCTGTCTGCTGGAAGAATACATGTGTTTCCACCTGGTTTACTGCTGGAACGACATCCACAAAGTGGCTGAGGTCAATGAGATGATCGGGATAGAAATTGCTCACACCGATAGCTCTCACCTTGCCCGCTTTCAAGGCGTCTTCCAGCGCGCGATAGGCGTTGTAGCGGTCGCCGAAAGGCTGGTGGAGCAGCATCAGGTCGATGTAGTCGGTGCCGAGCTTACGCAGACTCTCGTCGATGCTGCGTGCCGCTGCGTCGTTCTCGTAGTTGCCCATCCAAATTTTATCTACCAAGAAAACGTCCTCGCGCTTGATGCCGCTCTTCCTGATGGCAGTGCCCACGCCTTCCTCGTTTTGATAGGCCTGAGCCGTGTCGATCATTCTGTACCCCACGCTCAACGCATCGGCCACACAACGCTCAGCCTCTACAGGCGATATTTGAAACACGCCGTAGCCCAGCTGCGGCATTTCCACTCCATTGTTCAGTTTGATTGTATCCATATTCATCATTTTAATTGTTATTGTTTTTTATTTCCGAGTGCAAAGATACGCCGTTTATGTGTAATCAGCTTTACACAAAAGTCTATTTACCATGCATTTTTTACAGAAAGTAAATGCCATAGGCTTGCTTGTCTTTATAAAATTACAAAGCTGTGGTAAATCAGAATGAAAAGATGCCAATGCACGTCCGGCACTGAAAGAAACAGACAGAGACTTCACCAGTACAACTATATATTCGTTGCCTGTCCGGTCTGGTGGTTCGATGTCCCGATGATTATGCACACGTTCTACGACACATACCGTAAGCAGCTGCAAGGTAGGACGCTCATTCCCTTCGGCACTCACGAGATGAGCAGAATAGGTGGACTGGTGAGAGCCATGCAAACCGACTTGGGTATCTCTGGTATCACCTATCTGCAAGAACTCGGGCTCATAGGGCGCACCATCGGTACTGCCGACTCTCGACAGCAGGTGGAGACATGGCTCGCCCAACTTGGATTCAGTGAGAATAGATAAAAAAGGATACAGGAAAAGGAGGGTTGTGTTAATCCAGTGTACCTTTCTGATAAAATGATAAGAGCGACCGAATTTTGTGTAAGGATTCCTTGCTATAAATATTATACCTTTGCATTATGAACCCAAAAAGAAAGAACAGACGAACAAATTTTTAATCATCCTTGCATTGCTGCTCGTTGTAGCAGGCTGCAAGGGCAAAGTAAAGGAAAGCAATATGCAAAACAACAATATGGGACAAAAAGTCCTCGTAGCTTATTTTTCTTATATGGGCACCACCAAGGGGTATGCCGAGAAAATAGCCAAAATGACCAATGCCGACCTTTTCGAAATCGAGGCGGCACAACCCTATACGGCTGCCGACGTGGATTGGCAGGACGACCATTCGCGTGTGAACCGCGAAATGAAGACCGAACCCGACAGCCGGCCAGCCATTGCCCGAAAGGTGGACAACATGAAAGATTATGACGTGGTATTCGTGGGCTTTCCCATCTGGTGGTACATAGCTCCGAACATCATCAACACCTTCCTCGAAGCACACGACTTCAAGGGGAAGACAATCATTCCCTGCTTCACCTCCCACAGCAGCGGTCCGGGTGAAACCGACAAGAATCTACACAAGTCAATCAATTATGACGTTACATGGAAACCAGCCGTGCGTGTGAACCGGTGGAACGACAAAGAGTTGGAAGACTGGGTCAGTCACTGCGGTAAGTTTGTGTCCCATTTATGATGAATGACAAAACGCAAATATGATGATGAATAGATTAGCAAAGACGGGCATTTTGCTGCTTACGGGTTATGGCTGCCTGTTCGGGAGATAATGAGAATGTACCAGAGCAGGACCAGACGCAAATCAGTAGAATGCAGATACAATTGATGTTGAACCCGAATGTCAGATACGTAAGACATTTTCAATCAAATATATAGAATGAATAAATTAATATCAGTAATAATCGTAATAATGATGACAATAACCAATATTTATGCACAGCATTACGGCGAAGAGGGACCGACCCTGACGCCGAACAATCTCGGACTGGTCTATGAGAACGCTATTGAGAAGAACGAGGACGGCAAGGTAAACATTCATAAAGTGAAATATACCGTAGACGGGATTGAGGTCGTGGGCAATGTCTATACACCAGCAGGCTACACGCCGCAAGGAAACTACGCAGCCATTGTGGTGGCGCATCCTAACGGAGGAAGTAAGGATCAGACTGCCGGGCTCTATGCCCAACGATTGGCGGAAGCGGGCTTTGTAACCCTGGCTTTCGACGCACGCTATCAAGGAGAAAGCGGTGGCGAACCACGTCGCACCGACAAGCCGGCTTTCCGAATCGGTGATATCAGCGGTGCCGTGGACTTCATACAGAACTATCCCGGTGTCGCCCCGGAACGAATCGGAGCTTTCGGCATCTGTGGCGGTGGCGGTTATACGTTTGCTACGGCTCAGGCGGATAAGCGCATCAAAGCTGTGGCTACATTGAGCCTGTTCAATACGGGCGAAGTACGCCGCAACGGCTTTATGCGCACTCAGATGAACACCATCCAGGAACGACAGAAAGAGGCATCACTGGCAAGACAGAAAGAAGCTGCAGGCGAAAAGCCCGAAGTACTGGGCTTTGCAGATATGTCGCCAGAGGAGGCACGCAAAATAAAGGTAGACCTTTATCGCGAGGGCTTTTTCTATTATGCCGTTACACACCGTACACCTAACGCGCCAGGCAGTTACCTGAAAAGTTCGTTGATGGATATGATGGCATGGGACGCTACCGACCATGCTGACCTCATCAGCCAGCCTCTGCTTGTGATTGCAGGCGAAAAGGCAGACAGCAGGTATATGTCGGAAGAGGCTTTTGCCAAGGCAACGGGTACGGCAGACAAGGCTCTCTTTATCGTTCCAGGCGCTACACATATCCAGACATATTTTGTCAAGGAGTATGTTGAGCAGATTGTTAGCAAGATAGACCAGTTCTTCATCAACCATCTGTAATAAAGAATTTGCAGCGAACCGCCACACTGGCATCAATGCTCTTACAGACAAATATTGCAAACATCATTTATATTTACAAGAACAATCAAATAAGAAAAGAATAATGGAAAAGAGAATATTAGGCAAAGACCTTGAAGTGTCAGCAATAGGATTGGGCTGTATGGGCATGAGCCACGGATATGGTGAGCCAAAGGACAAGAAAGAGATGATCGCCCTTATCCGCAAGGCACATGATTTGGGTGTCGACTTCTTCGATACCGCAGAGTGTTATGGCCCGTATATCAACGAAGAACTCGTTGGCGAAGCCTTAGAGCCTATTCGTAATGAAGTGAAGATAGCAACGAAGTTTGGTATCCAGCTGAGGGGCTTCAAGCAGATACACGACTCTTCTCCAGCAACAATCCGTGAGAGCGTGGAGGGTTCGCTGCGTCGACTTCGCACAGATCATATCGACCTTTATTATCAACACCGTGTGGACAAGAACACACCGATTGAGGAGGTAGCCGATGCAGTAGCTCAACTCATGAGAGAAGGGAAAGTGCTCCACTGGGGAATGTCGGAAGCAGGTATAGACAATATCCGTCGTGCCAATGCCGTTCTTCCACTTACCGCTATACAGAGTGAATACTCTATGTTTTGGCGTGAATCGGAAGAAAAGCTCTTAGGAACATTGGAGGAATTGGGTATAGGACTCGTACCTTTCAGCCCGTTAGGCAAAGGATTCCTCACCGGTACAATAACAAAAGATGCCAAATTTGGAAATAACGACTTCCGTTCTACGGTGCCTCGCTTCTCACAAGAGAATATTGAAGCAAATATGGTTATCGTAGATTTGGTTAAGACTATAGCCCAACGAAAGAATATCACTCCAGCACAGGTGGCTCTCTCATGGCTTAAAGCGCAGCGACCATTCATTGTTCCAATCCCCGGTAGCAGGAGCTTGAGACACATGGAGGATAACATTGCCGCTGCCGAAGTCACTTACACCGAGGCTGAAATGGCGGAAATCAACAAAGCTTTGGACAACATTGTCTTGAAAGGTGACCGGTATTCGGCGGAAAGTCAGAAGAATATAGACAGATAAAGTGGCGCAAACATAGAAAACACTCAGAGAAATGAGAACAAGACAAATTATTATCGCTGCCATGCTGGTGATGTCGGCTGGCGCAATGGCACAACAGCCCTTGTCAATAGCCAGGCAGGGTAGCTTCTCGGTGGGTGGGAAGACGATTCTTCATGAAGGGAAGTATGATAATTCGAAGTTTATCGGCTGGGCTGAACAAGATGAAACGGGACAGAGCAGTCGGGTGGACCATGCTTTTGTTAATTATCAGGTGCCAGCTGATGCCCGTAAGCTCCCACTCGTATTCGTGCATGGCTATGGCGGCTCAGGTGTTTGCTGGGAAATGACGCCTGATGGTCGTGAGGGCTTCTCTACGCTTATGCTGCGTCATGGCTATCCAACCTATGTAATGGATCTTCCTGGGCGCGGTCGGGCAGGAAGAACATCGTCCACAACAACAGTAAAACCCTTGGCAGACGAAATGTTCTGGTTTGATATTTGGCGCATTGGGGTATGGCCCGAATATAATAAAGAGGTACAGTTCAAGACCGACTCAACCTATCTGAGCCAGTTCTTCCGCGAGATGACACCTGATCTTAGCGACCATACGCAGGACATCCCCGCCATTGACGCTTTGGTGAAGAAACTCGACTCTGCCATACTCGTCACCCATTCGGCAGGTGGCTTCCCTGGTTGGATGGCTGCGATGCAGAATCCTAAGGTAAAGGCAGTGGCTGCTTATGAGCCTGGAGTATATGTTTTTCCAGAGGGTGAAGTGCCTGCCAAGATTGACGGGTTGACTGGCGGCAGTACCGGAGTCCCTGTGCCAATGAGCCTTTTCAGGCGCTTGACGGAGATTCCCATAGTGATGTATTTCGGCGATTACATTCCGGAGAAACCCAGCAAGAATCTTGGTGATGAGAACTGGCGCGTGCGCTTGCAGATGGGACGTAAGTTTGTTGAATGTATCAATCGTCATGGTGGCAATGCCAAGTTAGTTGAGCTTCCAAAGGAGGGAATTCATGGTAACACCCACTTCTTGATGCAGGACTTGAACAATGATGTCCTCGCTGATGTTTTTGCGAGGTGGCTAAGTCTGAATCATTTAGATATTAAGTAATCATTGGAAAGCGTGTGAAAAAGAAAATAATCATAGCACTGATGACTGTTGTAACAACTGCTTCAGCGATGTCACAGACTCGTGTCGAAGAGTTCCAACAACCTTATCCGGCAGGGCAGAAAAATCCCCCAACGGCTAATTTTACGGGGGATGTGTGGCTGTCTCCACTAATAAAGAACGACAGTCTGCAACTCCCAGCTATCAATGTGACCTTCGCTCCTGGTTGTATCAACTCATGGCATTACCACACAGGCGGTCAGATACTCGTTGCGACGGCAGGTACTGGCTACTATCAAGAGCAAGGAAAGCCTGCCCGCCGTCTGCATGCCGGTGACATTGTGGAGATTGCCCCGGGGGTGGTTCACTGGCATGGCGCGACACCCGACAACTGGTTTGCCCACGTGGCAGTCATTCCCAACAGTAAGACAAACAGGACTGTATGGCAGAATCCTGTGGGAAAAACTGCTTATCATGCAGCTGTCAAGGAGAGCGACAGCGTATCTGCCGCCAAAAGTCTCACAGCTCGTGAGCGAGCAATTATCGCACTCGGCTCATATACGGGTAAAGGCGACTTGAACGGGCTTCGCTTTGCCATTGCGCATGGCTTCGAGGCTGGAATGACACAAAACGAAATAAAGGAAGTTCTTATTCATGCCTATGCTTATTGTGGCTTCCCACGCTCATTACGTGCCATACAAACAATGATGGAAGTGGTCGAGGCTCGCAAGGCTGAAGGCATCAACGATCCTGTAGGGCGTGTAGCAAGTCCAGTGAAGGCAAAGGGGGACAAATATCGACGTGGAGCCGATATATTGGCAGAGTTGACAGGCGTACCATTCAGCGCATCTAAAGTCGGTTATGCGGCTTTTGCCCCAGCGATAGACACTTTCTTGAAAGAACATCTCTTTGCTGACATTTTCGAGCGTGATTTGCTCAGCTATCGGGAAAGGGAACTTGGCACGGTTTCTATCCTTGCTGGCGTGGGTGGTGTAGAACCGATGCTGAGGGCGCACATGACTATCTGTCAGAATCTTGGGGTCACTCACAATCAGCTGAGCGAATTGATAGATATAATCGAATTCAATCTTGGGAAACAATATGCAGCCCCAGCTATTAAAGTACATAATCTTTTGACAGATAAGGGATAGATATATACTGTAGATATAAATGGGCAGGGATTCTTGAAAAGGATTTCTGCTCTTTTTGTCTATACTGAATTATTGCTGTCCGGTAAAAGTTTTTCTGATGATAAAAATAAGGCTGAAACCCTCTTGCAGGATTTCAGCCTCTTTTGTTACTTTGCTTGTTGGAAAAAAACACTAGTAACATGAGCAAAAGTACATATTTTGCCGGACAGCCGCTCTGTGAGTTGTCAAAAAGCCTGGGAGAAGCAGCTGTATATGATGGATGCTACCACAATCATGCTCTTTGACAACATTCTTAAGGGAGTAGGTAGACATCCTAAAAGCGGAAAGAAGAAAGGTGGCATGAAGGTACACACCATTATGAGGTGTCAAGTAGGTGTACCGATGGTGGTAGAACTGACCTCTACTGCCCAACACGATCATGATCTTCTCAAAAAGGTGCACCTGCCCCAAGATGTCACCTTGGCAATAGGAAGTTTACCGGACAACAATAGTTCTCTGGAAGTGTTCTTTTTTCTGCTTGTCCACAAATTGGTAGAATTTATAAGGGTCAAGACAAGCACCAATCTGACCCTCCCCAATGTTAGCCCAAGTACGCACTTCTTGGATAGCCTCTTTACGTGCTTTCCGACTCGTGATGGGTGACTTCTTGAAGAGAGCCATACATTTCTTCCAAGCGGTTTTACCATCATAGAGGCGACGATAGCCATAAGCTAGCCATGTTATGAGAGAATCGCAAGGGTGTTCAGCAAAGCGAGCCTCGTCTATGCTTAGCGCTTGTCTGAATTTCTCTTTGCCACGTGGAGTATCATTAGCACAATAGTAGTGGTCGCCCAGATGAAACAAAAGGCAAGATTGGTTAGCGAAACGTCCATCGCGTTCAAGCTGTTCTAACATGTGGAGAGCTTCCGATTGTCGACCAGCAACATCGAGGAGGAAGACTTTTCTAGAATAGGCTTCCCAAAGAGAAGAGTCTAGCTGTATGGCATGATCAAGAATCAGAATCAGTGAATCCGTCTTGCCATTGAATGTCATAATCTGTGTGCTTTGCACAAGTCGCTTTGCTTCTTCTCGATTGTCTTTTTGCAAATCATGCATGCTTACCATGCTCATACAAAGCACAGCCAACAGAAGAGTGAGTAAATGTTTCATCGTAAATGAAGTGTTTTAGTGAAACGTTTTCTTGAAACAAACGAGCAAGTCTAAATCGTGAAAATGTTTTGGACTATGTCATGTCGGCGAAAACGTCTTTTGAAAAGGAGTCGGTAATAGCTACTTTTTCGATGGTTTTGGAGCACCAACTCTACCCTCAATGATTGTCTCGTGAATCCGAGAACCGCTTAGAGGGGATGAGTTAAGCTTATTCATCAGGAGCCTTAATTAAGGGATATCCATTTGCACAATTGCTGGTGAGCAATGTGTCTATTGTGTTCACGTCAAAGTTCACAACACCATATAGTTCTGGATTGTCGTTGAGGTTGAGATAAGTGATTTTGTGTTGCTGGTCGTAAGGGAGACAAAGACGAATCGACAGCAATTCACAATGCTCTGCATTAACATGACGAATGCTCGGAGGGAGCACTAGACGCTTCACACGATTATAAGCAACATCTAATTGCTCTAACTTTGGAAATAGCTCTGGATAGAAGCCTACAAAGCGTTTAGTCCCTATATCAGTAGATGATTTGGGCATGTTTATCAGAACAAACTTCATGTTGTTGTGGCTGATATTAAGAAATACCAAGTCTTGAGGAAACAGAAGAGCATTGTCCAAACTTCGTATCTCATTGTACGAAATATCCAGCGTATCTATATGATACATGGATAGATTAGGCATAGTCTTAAGCTGTTGATGGCTAAGATCGCAATACCCGATATGACTTCCTGCAGGAAATTCGTAGAGAGCTTTGAGTCCTTTGACTGGCGTCTGGCTACCATTGAAGTCTAAGAATAGCACAAACAAGAAGATAAACAAGATATTCATTGGAAGTAGTCTAGATGGTTATATAGATCATATTTCAAACCGATTTCTTCCCCGCGGCGCTGATTGTAATCAAGTCTTTTGTGCTCAGCTGGCGTACCTTTTCTTATAATACGTAGCGTATGAAGAGGCATCCAAGAGTAGACCCTGAGTACGATTGGTGACAGACGAGGATTGTAACTGATATTTGCTACAAGAATACGAGACGTTTCGCACTTCAAGTGCATATTATGCTCTATGTAATGTACCAAATCGTTGTAAGATAGATCGAGCAGGTCCATATTCCGAAACAAAGGAATGAATGCTGTTATTCTGTTGTGTGAGAAATTAAGCACCCGAAGGTCTGGAGCATAGAGTTCATTCCATACGATTGTGTCGGACAAATGATTATACGACACATTGAGCTTTTTCAAAGCGATGGGAAGATTTCGCATATTGATACTCCTAATGTTATTGTGCGAAAGGTTGAGCGATTCGATATCGTACATGGAGAGTATCGGAACTTCTGTGAGATTTTGTCCTGATAAATCAAGGTATTTAATGTGAGTTCCCCATGGTAATTGGTAAAGCTTAGCAAGTTTGTCTCCTCCAGACGAACCTTTTAAGCTGAAAGATAAGCAACAGAAGAAAGAAAGCAATAAGCCAAGTCCAAGCAAGGTGGTACGCAGCTTATGAAGTGCAAGAGACTTAGTCATAATTTATCGGAGTATTAGAAACAGTTGGTATTCTCTGATTGCCTCACTGATTGCCCCATGGTCATATTTGAGCATATAAATATGTTCGCGGTCGGGATGGAATGGAGCATCTGCCCCAATGAATCCTTCCCCCCACCACCAATAATGGTAACTGGTGATTGATCAAGCAAGATTTCAATAAAGATATTGCTTCGTTTTCTAGTTTCTTATCGCCTAGCAACGTTGCTGTTTTCATGTCAGGCTGCAAGTACGCATACCAAGAGAGCCTTGTCGTCTTTAATTTTCCACAAAAATAGAAAAATCCTTCCATTCAAACAAATGATTGAGTTGTTTTTGGGTAAAAAATTTTCTTCCTCATATTCCCCCTTCTCTTCCTGCCTTATCCTCATCCTTTGAAGTACACACCAAGGTAGTTAGCGTTTGGAGGGGAAGTTCCTCGAAAAAAAGAATGTGTACAAAATATTTTATAGTTGTGAATGGAGAATCGCTATCCAAGTTGTAACTTTGCAGATGGAGCGTAATATCTGTCATTGGTACAAAGAGATATTATGAGGACTGCACTCCTATCGATGAATAAATCTGTGAGGCTGGCGAAGAACGCGGCAGACTTCCGTGTGCTATCCTTTGCGGATGTGAACAACCGATGGAGGGCAATTTGTAATCAATGAAACAACATCGTATAAATAAGCCAAGGCTTTGGAACTGAAGTTGGACGGTTCGCAAAGTGTAGGTCTGAAAAACATAAAGAAGATGGCAATTCCTATCGATAACAACCTCCTTCAAAAGGTGCAAGACTACACCGCACAAAGCGAAACTTTGTCGTCTAATCATGTCTACGAACTTCAAGCGGAGAAGACTGGGAAGTTGGAAGTGGAAATCCGTAAAGTGGGCGAGTTGCCCTTCGACAAGTTGATCATCCCTCCCTATCAAAGACCCTACAAGTGGACCGCAAAGAATGTCAATCAACTGATTTCCGACCTTCTTACCTTCAAACATCAACAGCAGTATCGCCTCGGCACGCTGGTGTTGCACAACGATGAAATCGTGGATGGTCAGCAACGTATCATCACCTTGGCTTTGCTGATTCGAGTCATGTACGAGGCCTTGCCAGAGGGAACAGTCAAAGCCAACTATCAACAGCAGCTGAAGGGGGTTGAGGCTTTTATGCAATCGAAGAATGTCGCTTTTACCCATCGCTACACCCTGCACAATGTCGTTGAGAACATCCACGCCATCCAGCAACGTCAGGCAGACTTTGATCAGCAACTTTTGGATTTCCTATTGAACAAGTGCGAGTTTGTGGTGGTGCGTTTGGGCAGCATATCAGAGGCGTTCCAGTTTTTCGATGCTCAAAATGCGCGTGGCAAGGATCTTGCCCCACACGACCTGCTCAAAGCCTACCATCTGAGGGAGATACCCTCGCTCACCGAGGAAGATAGCCACAATATTGACGAATGGCAAAAGCTGCCTACAGACAAATTGAAGGAACTTTTTCTCATCTTGTTTCGCGCCAAACGATGGTCGCATGGCAAGACGGCAAAGTATTTTACGAAAGACCACACAGAGATGTTCAAAGGCATCTCCTTGATCGATGGCAAACGCTATCCCTTCTATCAGATGGAAATCATCGCCCATCTGTTTACGACGATGTATAATCAAGACCCCGTCCGGATAATCGACCAGCAGCGTATCGAATATCCCTTCAACCTCGATGATCAAATCGTCAATGGAGGACGTTTCTTTGATATGATTCGACATTATGCAGCCTTGTATCAGCGGATTCGCAATTATCGAGATACCTTGCCAGATGGAAGTCGCGCGAAAGAGATCATGAAGATGGTCAAAACCTATAAAGGCTGCCAAAGAACGGGCGATAGATATGTGAGAAGCATGTTTTACACGGTGCTCTTGTACTACGTAGACCGCTTTGGCGAAGAAGAACTCGATAGGGTGGTGCCCCAATTCTTCATTTGGGCATACAAACTGCGTCTAGAGCTCTCTGCCGTGCGTTTGGCATCTGTGGACAAATACGCTGCGCAGTGGGGGAGCATGTTCAGACATATCCATGAAGCCAAAACACCCTATGACCTCATCAATGTCTACATCGAAGGAGTGAAAGAGAAAGAGGTAAAATGCTCTTATTGTAAGGAGGTAAAGGAGATATTCACACAATACAAGAAGTACTATGACAAAGAATGAACTATTAAAGCCCGCGACCTTGAACATCAGGGAATTTCTCAGTGAGGGGAAATATGTGATTCCCATTTATCAGCGCAACTATGACTGGGGAGAAAGGGAAGCCTTGCAGTTGTTGGAAGACATCTCCGACTATGCGCAAAAGAATAAGAAACAGAATAAGGAACAGCCTTATTACATCGGTTCGGCTGTGGTGTTTCTTCGCACAGCTCATGGAGAGACGTATTTCGAAACGATAGATGGTCAGCAGCGTTTGACGACATTGACCATTCTCGCCTGCTTATTGAAGCATCAGGAGAAGGCTGGCTGGTTTGAAAAGCCCAATTTGTCTTATGACCATCGAAAAGAAGCCGATGAGGCGCTCATGATGCTTGTGAATGGACAGCTTTCGCAGCATCCGTCTGCGCAGAACATTGTGAGCGTATATCGTTTGCTTGAAAAGCATCTGAAGCCTATGCTTATTGCCAAACGACTGGATTTGGAAACCTTCGCCGCCTACCTTTTTGAGAAGGTGATTATGCTTCGCATCCCTGTGCCGCAAGACACTCAGTTGAATCATTATTTTGAAATCATGAACACGCGTGGGGAGCAACTCGAGAAGCACGAGGTGCTCAAAGCGGTGTTGATGGGCAAACTGGCTTCTGAAGAGCATCACCTCTTTCATCTGATTTGGGAGGCTTGTTCAGACATGAGTGCTTATGTGCAAATGAATTTCTCGGTTGGTATGAGAAATGTGCTTTTCACCAAAGAATGGTCAGAACTGCAGGGTGAGTCTTTCGATGCTACCTATTTCGATGCTACCTATTTCGATAAATTGTATAAAGCCCTCCCTCAAAAGGAAAGCGACAACACAACAAGCGGTGAAGACGGTGCACCACACACCCTAGACAGCCTTTTCACAGATGCTAATAATAATGAAAGCTATCCCTTACCTAGTGATGGAAGTGCAGGCAAAGGAAAGTCAGAACGCTTTGGCTCAATCATCAACTTCCCCAACTTCTTGTTGCAAGTGCTCAAGGTGTGCTATCACGATAAAGACGTGGATGCTCAAATCAGACTCGATGACAAAGCCTTAATTCCCACCTTCCAAGCGGTGCTTAGTTCTCTAGGCACCGAAGCGGAAAAGAAAGACTTTGTGAAATACTTCATCATGCAACTCCTCTTATTGCGAACGCTCTATGATCGCTATGTCATCAAGCGCGAATATGTCAACGGCACAGAAAGCTGGAGTCTGAAAACGCTGAAGTATGAGCATAAGACCGTGAGTTATGTCAACACCTTCTCTTCGAGCAATAAAGCAGAAGACGCAGAGTGTGAAAGCGACAAAGGCAAAGAAATCCGACTGCTGGAGGCGATGTTTCACGTTTCAGCTCCAACACAGATTTATAAGCATTGGCTCAATGCTGTGCTCTATCATGTGCATACGACTAATCCCCAAGATGATTCTCTGCGCAAATGGTTGTATGATTTGGCACGCTGTTATATGCTCGATGTTTACCTCGCAAAGGACGGTAAAAAACATAGTTTTGAAGAGATAGTCTATCGCGAAGGGGGAATGCCCCAAAATCATATTGACGATATAGATTGGGGAGCCATCAACCAAGGTTGCAATGTCCAGAATTTCATCTTCAACTTCTATGATTTCATTCTCTGGAGAGAGAAGTTAGAACAACACCTCCAGAGAAAGAAGTCTAGGCAACACGAGAAGTTCGAGCAAGACGAGGAGTCTGTGCAACACGAGAAGTTCGATTTCACTTACCGCACTTCGGTGGAGCACTTCTATCCCCAAAAACCGATGCCTGGCTATGAGCCCCTCCCCACTGAGTACTTGAATAGTTTTGGCAATCTCTGTTTGATCAGTAGCAGCATGAATTCGAAGTTCAGCAACAATATGCCCAAAGCGAAGTACGATAACTTCGGGAGTAGCAAAGAAATGCGCAGTGCCCTTAGCCTCAAGCTGCAAGAAATGATGGAGCGTGTAAAGGAGGGAGAGTGGGAAAAAGAACAAATTAAAGCCCACTATGAGGAAGCCCGCGAGAGGATAAAGAATATATTAGACGTTAGACATTAGAAATTAGACGTTAGAGGTTAGACATTAGACGTTAGAGCCCTGCGGCGAAGAGTCCAACCGCGCGAGCCTTCTAACGTCTAACGTCTAATCTCTAACGTCTATCCCCCTTTCTGCCCAGCTTCGTCTTCACTGCGTTGCGCTCGCCTCGAGCTGTGCTTAGACGTTAGCCATAATTTATCCTAGGTCCCTTCCCCCTCCCATGATATGAGCTAGGGACTGTCGTTTAAGCTTGAGGAGTAGGCAAGGAACTGCACACCTCTTTGAGCATCTTCATGGTTTGGCCATCATAATTTTGACGACCTTCCAGCAACGTTCCGATGTGCGTGGATTTATAGTTGTCGCGGAGCAGCAGGTTATCGAGGTAGACGCTGTTACATAAGAAAGAGTCGTCAGCCCCTTCTCCATAGTGCTTTAGGCGGCGATGCACTATTTGCGGCGATGGATGAGATTCTCAAGATAAGTTCTCACCTCGGGTGGCATGTTTTGGTTGAGGATGTCTTCGTTTGCCACAATGAAGGTGCAGCTGCTAGCGCGCGAAGTGGCAACATTGAAGAGAGAACGATCGAGCGAACTGCGATATGCCACATGAGGAATCAAGAAAATCGTGTAGTCCACCGATAGACCTTGCACTTTCTCTACCGTGGAAACTTTGATTCGGTTGAGAAACTTTTGAGGGAAATAGTTGAATTTCCGCTGGAGATTGTTTACGGTCTCCTTAAATTTGGCAAGCACAGCAATGCTCACTTTCTTATCGCTCTGAATGAGTTGGGACACCAAATTGTAGATCATCGTGCAGGCACTCTCGCAGCGTTTGTCGCCATCATTTAGCGAGAAGGGCAAAAACACAGGACCTCCAGCGGGGTGGTTTTCTTTCACCGCACCATTGGTGCTTTGCACGGCTGCGGCAGAAATCAATTTATTGCCATAGAAGATGCCCGTATATTCCGCCCCGCGCTGTGTGAGTCTGTAGGTGCTCGTGAGGATAAATCCTGGGATGTCCAAATGATTGCACAGAGTGTCGAAGCCTTGCACCAGAGGAGTGTAGTCTTTGAAATCCCTCCAAGTCTCTTTGCTGAGCACGATGGGCGACAACTGTTGCTGATCGCCTATCCAAATCACCTTTTTCCCTAGAGTGCGCGAGGCTGCCAGCATGGGCAGAAAGGCTTGACTTGCTTCGTCTACGATGACATAGTCGTAAGGCTGGTGAGGATGAGCATGTGCCCATCCGCTTGTCCAAAAGAAGGTGCCAAGCGTCAGAAAGCCTGGTCGGGGCGAACATTCGTTGTTGGGGAGGGTTTGCAGTGTAGGGAGTTCATTATATTCTTCGTGTAGGAGACTCGTTTTAGAGATTTTTCCTTCTTCCAAGAATTTCTCCAGCGCTTGTTTTCGTGCCACCTCCATCAGCGTTTGGTTGGTGAGCGTGGTCACGAGCACACTTTTTCCCTGTCGCAACAGATGAGCTATGAATTCCGTAATTTTAGTTGTTTTGCCAGTGCCCGGAGGACCTTGTATCGCCACAACATCGTGCGTGGAGAGCGCCTCTTCGATGATGGTGGTCATGTCGTCTTGGTCCGTGATGGGAGCGGGATGCCACAGGTTTTGCGGAGCAAAGTCAAAGTTGAGTGTATTTTTGCAGGCTACAGTGTAAGGGACGGAGAGCAACGTTCTCAAGTTGGAGTAGTAATCCAGTGGAGGCATGTTGGGACCTAGTACCACTAAAGTTTTCTGTTTTTCAAGTGCAAGGACGAAATCTTGCGATAGCCCCATAATGCCGATATGGTATTTATCTTTATCGATCGTATTGGTCCACACACAACAGCATCCAGGGGATTTGCAAGTCGCCCTATCCATGAGTGCTTTCCACGACAAGTCTTCCCAGTGCTCCTCGGGTATTCCGTCCTCTAGGGGGAGAATGACGAGGGTCCACCAGGTTCTTTTGGTGATGAGGTATTCTCCCGTAGGCACTTCAAAGACAAAGGGGTCATTCTGACTTTGGTTGCCGTAGCGTGCTGCAAAGAGTAGTCCTCGCGACTTAAGAAAAGCACAGCTCAGGCTGCTTGTCTGATCATAACCTTCTTCTAGGCTCTCATATTCACAGGTGAGAAAATAGTCGTAATCTTCTTGGGTGTACGTCATGGTTTCATCTTTTGGGGCTATTATCGCTTGGACGGTTCATCATCAATGAAAGCGAGGGACACTCACAAATCCTTGTCGTGCCCTACCATTGTCCACTTTGACAATTTCCATGGCTGATGAGTGGAGTTATTGCTGTGTTATCATTGATGAGGCAAAAATAAGAATAAAAACCGAGAAAATCTGTGTTTAGACGTTAGATGTTAGACATTAGACGTTAGAGGGTCACGGACCCTTTCTGCTCGCCACAAGTGGCTCGAGCTGTGCTTAGATGTTAGAGATAAGACGTTAGAGGTTAGAATTTAGACGTTAGAGCCTGCGGCGAAGCGTCCAACTGCGCCAGCTTTCTAAAGTCTAACGTCTTACCTCTAACGTCTAATGTCTCAGCTATTGTGTGAAAAAGAAAAAGGATGAAATACAAAATGTACTTCATCCTTATTTTGTTCCAAATCGGTCATTAGATCCTGAACAGGTTTTATTGGATGGTTGAGCAGATGGTTTGTCGTTGCCTCGAAGGTGTAGCGGGCTACGGCGAGAACCAACGAAAAACAAGATGCCAACAAGAAAATGAAAGATCGCAGGAAGTTATCTTATCAATAACTAGGATCACTATAACGGTCTAATGACCGATTTGGGATTATGTTGAACTTCGATTTTGAAAGCACAATCAGCTATGATTTCTTTTACAAATCGTCCCTCAAATGAGATGTGCCGATGGGTATACCCAAGAAAAAAGAAAAGGCTTGGATGAAGAACAATACACTGAAGACGATACCTACCGCAGCAGTGGATAGCGTATTAATCCTACCTACAAAAAAAACGTATCGACCAGATTATACATACTGGTCAGCAACATAGAGATGATGGTAGGTTTAGCCATGGCGCCTATCACACGATGGACAGGCGCCTGGCTCAGAAATGTATATTTATCGCTCATTGCTTTATTTTACAATCTTGGCTATCCAGCTGAAGAGTTCTTTCAGGGCATAGTCACCACTGTGAGGACGATTCCACGGGAGTTTGAAATTGACGTCCTTACCCGCATTTTGCAGTTTGGTAGCCAGATTGATGGCAATGGGAAAAGCGGTGTCGCGATCGCGCGCACCATGGCGGATGTACCAATGAGGAGCAACAGTCGTGATGCCATCACCGATGAAATACATAGGGTTTAGCAGGCGGACATTCTCCTTCACCTCGTCAGATAATGTACTACCCGTCTTTGCTGCTGCCCATGCAGTAAAGTTAACATCAGCACCTTGCTCGTCTCCAAACTCACCATTCTCACCACTTGCAGCTGCTCCGTCCACGTTGTAGCTGTCAAAAGAGGGTACCCCCTTGAGGGCTTGCGTACTTACTACGTAGTTAAGATACTTGTTCATATCAAGGTCTGTGATGTATTCACCCACTCTTTTTCCGCGACCCATCAACATTGGAGGCATACTGCCCCCCATTCCTGCAGGACGTGCCATACCTACACCGCCATTGATAGGAGCCTGAAAAGCAGCCTCACTGCTGAATGTAAAGCCGATAGAATCAGGGATGTCTGCACCTGCATCTTTAGCATCCTGAGCACTACGGATGATAATCTGCTTAATATAGTCAAGATAGTTGTCGGCATTGAGCTGTGTACCATCAGCCTTCTTCAAGCCGAGTGAGTTGATATAAGATGGGAACTGTGCCGCCAATTCCTTAATCAGCGTCTGCTTACTTGCTGCAAGGCTCTTGCGACTATCGGTATTTCCGTACAACCATTCGTATGCCATATCCGCATGATCAAGGTCGGTAATCGGACAATAGCACACACTCGCAAAGACATCATCACGTCCGTCAGCTGCGCCCATAGCCTTGAGTAGAGATTCATAGGCTGGATGATTACCTGTTGCACCCATCAAACTCGACATCGCTCCACCTGCACTGGTACCGTCAGTAATAATCTTCTCTGTATTACCTGGTATAAGGTTGTCAAAATGACGTAGGTAGCGGATAGCCGCTTTCAAGTCGAGTAGGGCTTTCGGAGCACGACCAGTATAAATCGTTTTCTTTCCTTTCTTCACGGTAGAAGTACGGCCACGGCTACCCGGAATGACGAGAACATACCCCTCTGCCAAGGCACGTCCACTTGCATCCTGTGCTTGTGGCTTACCTGCCTGACTGGGCATATAGCCCCCCACGTATGTGCGCAGAAAGATAGGTGTCTGCTCGTTAGCCCCTTCTGGCACAAAGATATTCATATACTGATAGGTAGAATCCTCTACATTGGTAACAAAATAAAGTTTGTTATAAGCCGTGTAGTTTACCACTTTGCCATCAGGCATGGTCAAAGCGGATTTCACCCCACTGTTAGAATCAAATCGCAGAGCAGTGCGCTTGGGCTGTTTAGCCGCATTGACATTGACAGCCAATAGCACACTCATAGTGGCAAGCATAAACTTTTTCATCATGTTGTATTGTTTTAAAATTGTAGTTTACTATTGCGGTGATTTCTTCTCTCCATTCTTTTTGAATCCAGTCGTTTTCTCAAACGTCTTATTTCATTTTTCTCATTAGTCGTCTTCCTTGGGCTACTTTGTCGTTGAGAAAAACAAGAAATAAGTTCTGCTCCTTCTTGCACGGAAAGGAATAACCGCACCCTCACCCCACACGAGGGGGAGAAATAAACAATCAATGCTGTCCGACAAAACGTCCAGTGCCAACATAAGGCGGACACCTTGCCATAGATTATGGTTAGCAAACTGTTTTATCAGACAGCATTGATGAACGAGAAGGCTGTAAATTGGCTTTTACAGACCTCGCAGTGGCTATTGTCGTATGCCGTAGGTTACCTTTTGGACATCCCACTTATCCTTAGGTTGCTCCATTTCAGCTGGATAACCGATGATGATGCCATTCAAAGGTATCAAATGACTAGGCAAATTCAAGGTTTTTGAAATACCCTTCACCTTCTTCTCAATAGGATAAACGGTAGTCCAACAAGCCCCTAATCCCAGGGCATGAGCAGCCAGAAGAATGTTTTCTGAAGCAGCAGACAAATCTTGTATCCAGAGATCCTTAGACTGTCCCTCTGCCATGCGCGTAGTATCTGCACAGACAAAGATAAAGAGCGGAGTCTTCTTGATGTCTTCTGCATGATACTGGTTGGACTCAGCATATTTCTCAATATCCTTCTTCTCTTTTAGCACCACGAAATGCCAGGGTTGCTTATTGCCCGACGTAGGGGCAGCCATACCAGCGCGCAGCAAAGCTTCTATCTTAGCGTCTTCCACTGGTTGTTGCTTGAATTTTCTAATACTGGTGCGAGTCAGGATATTCTCCAACACCGTCTTTGCGCTTGCGTCCTCCTTAACAACTTGCGCGATACTACTAGGAAGTGTGGTCTGTGCTTTCGCTGAGATGAAGCCCATAACCGCCAAAGCGGCTATGAGCATTTTATTGAGTTTGTACATACGATTGAAACAATAGATGATTATTTTAGAATAGTGATGGCCTTGAGCAAATCTCCATTTCCAAAGGTCATAAAGGGACTGGCTACACCTGAGTTAGCGTCTATCTTGTAAATGGTAGGAGTGATAGTAGAGGCACCACGTGTGGGGTTTCCATTTCTGCCACCATGATTTCCATTGTCGCCCTCATGATTTCCGTTGCCACCACCATGATTCTTGCCACCGCCACCCATGCGCGTGGGAGCTGCTACGGGAAGATAGTAGGCACCTGCATAGCCATCGCCCCAACCCAATGATATGGTAGAGGCATCTGGAAGTCCGGTCACCCATGTCAAGGTCTTAGCCTCTACATCCACAACCGCCATCTTACCAGAAGCATCCATGTTGCCATACTTATTCTTGTCGAGATAAAACTCAAGCAAGAATTTGCTACCACTGATGTGAAAAGCCTTGCGGAAACGATATCCATCTGATGCTGCAAGGATGTTAAACTGATAGTTCTTGTCAAATTCGGTGTCTCCTTTCTTAATACGAAGAGCACCCACCTTGCCGTCTTTTGCACTCGCTCCAGAGAACACATAGACGTTGCCCTTGTCGTCTGCACCACTCATCGTGTAGCGAACAGAGCGCATGGCTCCTACTGACGTGCCGATGCGTTGATCATAAATCACCTTTTTGACCTTCAGGTTGTTGTCGCAGATGGCTACTGCTGCAGAATCTCGATTACTGTAGTTCAAAACCATAGCCACCTGGTTGTTTCCCATGTCCACAATGTTGGAAATGTTAGGATTTACATTGTCAATGGCATACTGGGGCAAATCTACCGCAATGTTATTGCCAGCACCATTCTTATCCACCACCATAGCATAGGGTTGACTAATGTGCGCCGCATAAGAATAGGTGCCAAATGTGCCCGTGTTGCCAAAAGCAGTCACCAACACTGGCGAACCCACCTCTGTCAATTTGCCATTCTCTACCTTGTAATTACGGAGACCTGCTTTCATGCTGCCAATTCCCTCAGCAGAAGCACCACGAGCATAGATGTAGCCCGTAAAGATGCCACTAGTCTTGTTGTAAGTCATCTGCGTGAAACTGTCATAAGACCTTACTGCATCAGCAGCACCATACACGGTCTCACCATTTTTAGGGGTGGACAAATCATTGTAGACCTTCATGTAAACGCCACCTGTGAGGTCGGTGGAGGGGTCGCCAGAAGTTACGATAAAACGAACCTCTTTAGGTGGGTTCACAGAAGGGGTACCTCCCTTCTCGTTCTGCTCTTCGTCTGTGCACGACGCAAGTGTCACGCAGGATGCGAGCGCCATAAGCGCAACAGGAAAGAAATACTTCTTCATTGTTCTTTTTTGTTTACTATTATGTTATTGTTGATGATTGATATATCCTTGTCTTGTGATCTAGTAAAGAGCGATGTGAGAGTTGCTTAGTTCAACTTGCCAAGTGTTCTAATTTCCCTCACTCCCCTAATGGTGATTCCCTTTGTTGCCACTCCCGTTTCGGGATTTACCAGATAGATGGCAGCATCTTGACCAAACTGGGTTATCGGTAAATAGACTACTCCATCAGCATACATGGGGACACCTCCTGTCTCTGCTCCTGAGGTGATGAGATTCTTGGCGGGAAGCCCACTGAGCCAGGTAAACTTCTTGCTCTCCATATCGACCATTGCAAACTGATGTCCTGCAGATAGAGTGTTGATTTTCCTTTCATTGTAGAGCTCGAGGAGGAACTTACTGCCTGTTATATACCAAACACGGCGGAACTTGTAGCCATCGGTAGGGGTTTGAATGTCGAAGTAATAATCTTGATCAAACTCGTCTGCCCCTTTGTGGATGCGTAGAGCACCAGCCTTGCGAGTGGTTGCCGCATTAAATCCATTGGAAAAGACATACACAGTTCCATCCTGGGTTTTGAACACTTCGTGGAGAACCTGAGAGCGATAGTGACCAGCAGCATAGCTTATGCGATTGTCACGATACACCTTAAGCACATTGAGCTCCTTGTCCATCTTGGCTACCCATACACTATCGGGGTATTTCACTTCGCCAACGCTGGAACCATCCCCCGTTCCTGTCTGATGGAAGGCTGACTGCACCATAGCCGTGAGGAATGTACCGTCGCCATTATCAACAATGCTGGAGAATGTCACTTGCTGACCATTACCTGTGATAGGCTCTGTCCAAATGGTCTTTGTATGGTCTAGTTTCACTCCCTCACTGGTGATATTCCAAAAAACAAAGGTGGCTCCGTCATTTCGTTTGCCATCGGCAGAAACCTGACCTCCAACACTTGTCACTAGTTGACCATTAAAGAAACCATAGTTGGAGAAACGAGTGTCAATGCGAAACTCACCTAGCTTGGCAAACGGACCGTCATCAGACGTCCAGCGCAATCCATATCCCAGACCGGAAAATTGTTGCTGATAGACCATGCCAACAGCATTGTGACGATCAAAGATCCAGGTATATTCTGTCTGCGGCAATTCCATGACATTGTTTCTTATGTCAAGATCACCTGCTGTTAGACTATTAGTCTGCATGATATATTCCGTGCCGTTGTCGCTCTTCACGGCTATGAAGTAAGCCCCTTTTCCATTCCTTGCATCACCCTCCGATGAGGTAGTTCCGCCTTTGTTGGGAGAGATTGGACCATCTCCACTGCTACAACTGACGAAGGCAATAGCTGCTCCGAAGAGACTAAGAAATAGCCCTGCCTTCGCTACATCAAACCATGATAAAAAGTTATTTCTCATTCTTATATACGTGTCTTATTCACTAATTGGTTAGTTTATGCCCTACTGTTTATAAAAAACATAGCGGAACTTAATACTGAAGTTTTGTCCAGGCTTTTGCAAACTATAATTGTCGTAGAGTAAAGCATTCGTAATATTGTTGGCTTCCAACGACACGTTATATCTGCCACCCTGTATAGCATAGACGACATTCGCATCACAGCTCAACTGCTCTGGCACATAGAGTTTTGCTCCTTCGCTTGCCCACGAACGATAGAATTTATGTATGTATCTTATGTCACACCCCACTGTCAGTCGATTATCCCTACCCAGCACGTGCTTGAACGCATAGCTAGCCTCAGCACCGCCAAAGGTGTAAGGCAGATTGGGCACACGGTCACCATAAGTTATGGATGGTGCACCAATACTATTGAAGCGTTCTTGGTCGCGAGTGTTCTGTATCGAAAAATTTCCACCGATGCTTGCTACATCCTTGAAATAATAATGTAGACTGAGGTCCAGTCCCTTTCCCAACACCTTGCCGTGGTTGGTGCTCACAGCTACACCTTTCTGACCAATGGTGCGAATGATGTAGTCCTGCATATAGCGATAGTTGAAGCCTGCATCCACACTCACCGTGTGTGCATCACAAAAAGTGTGCTGATAATTCAAATTAAAGTTCAAATTATCACTCTTCTCTGGACGAAGCGTGGTATTACCCTCTTCATAATCTCCATCGCCAAAGAGTTCGCGATCTGTGGGGAGACAATAAGTGCGTTCATACGACAATTTCGCCTGTAGGTCTTTGTGCAATAGGAAACAAGTTCCTGCCACGCCATGCCCCAAAGCATGAGTAGAACGTTCCTGCTCCTGATAAATGGCACGTCCAGACGAAGCCACATTGACAGGGCCCCTTACATGCGATGCGTAGTGTTTGAGAAAAACCACCATATTCCAGTGCTGACTGGGAAGGAACTTATAGGAGAGTCCCAAGGTGTTCTTAGCGTTGAGGCGACGCATAAAGGTTGCAGCAGAACTCTGCACATTGTTGGAAGCTGCGTTAGTGGTGCGACGTCGATAATGAGTGTACGTATCATTGAGGGTAAAGAAATGCTGATCGCCACGATGATAGGTCAGCTGGGCTACAGTTGCCCAAGTGTAGCCCTTAAACTCTGCAAGGCTAGGCACGCCCTCTCCTTGATAGGAGTTTACTTTGTATTCCCCCGTCCAACTATACGTACGACTGAGCGTATCCACATTATTGGTCTTCACCATGTCGTATCGAGTCGACAAGCGCAAATTCAAATCTGGAAAAATAAGATTTCGCTTCTCATAGAGTAGGGATGGTGTCCATCCTTGTGCGGTGCGTTCCTTGCCACCAAACACTATTTTCATCAAGTTGGCATTCTGTATTTGTGCATATTCTTGGCTATAGTTCAAACCGAAAATGAGTTTGTTTGCCCATTGCTGATCCATCACACCGATTTGCAACACAGCAGCCTCATTATGGTATTGATCATGAAATCGGCGAAACCACGCCTCGTCTTTGCTCACCGCATTGGTCTTGAGGTCGGTCCATTGCGTCTTTACCTTGTAGTCATTATCCGAATAATTCTGATAGGCATTCAGACGGAAGGTGAACCCCGATTTGCCCCACCACCCAAGAGAGAGTTTGCTACGATGAGTATTGAACGAACCATAGCTATAACTGGCATCAACAGAAGTGTGCGGAGAATGATCCGTTACAATGTTGATGGCACCTCCCAAGGCATCACCCCCAAAATCCACAGGCACGACGCCCTTATACACCTCGATGCGTTGGGCAAAGCTTGCAGGTATATTGTTAATACTGAAACTGGAAGAGGCGCCATCCATCGGCACACCGTCGATGAATAGCTTCACGTGTTTTCCTGTAAATCCATTAAGGTTTATGCTTACGCCAGAACCTAGTCCTCCCTCTTCGCGCACCTTCACACCGGGCACACGATCGAGAACATGCGCCAAATCGAAGTTCGTATTGCGCAAGCGTCGAGTGTCTACCGCCAAAACATTAAATGCCGACGAATTGACACGCTTCACTTGGCTGCCACGAACCACTACTTCATCCAGATGCTGGGTTTGCTTCAACTTGCCACCCTGTTGCTCTGTTCTGTGATGATGTTTATAATTTTTGAGGGAGTCTGAATCCTGCTGAGCCCATGCCGCTGCCATAATGAACAGCGCGCATAGAGCCAATACACCCCTACGTACACAATTACTCCTTACCATATAGAAGTTATTTCCGTTTAGTGGAAAATGTTTGTGGTACCATAAGGAGTATTGTACGTCGGGCCTAGCACATTCTTAGCGATATAAATATAACAAAGGCGCTTTCAAACCTTTATCACATAACACGAAAGGAATGATATGGGCAATGACTGTTTCTCACTTATCCGTTGCTTTATTCCATACTTTCCAACTGAGTCGAAAGATTTGTCTTTCTACTCTGTTAAGTTCTTAGCTGCAAAGATAAAAACACTTCTGAGAATGCACAATACTCAGAAACGATGATTTTCGATGCGACTATTTTTGCCTGCTAGTGCTCATGTCGCAAAAGTCTTTTTGTGGCTTTGCAAGCACTTAAAACAATGCCGTTTGTCGAGCATAGCGGAAGGCAATACATGTCTTAACTCTATGGCATTCAGTCTTTTTTTCGTTATTGAAAACAGGCAATATTTGTTCCTCTGCTAGAAAACCACAATCAACAGATTCGAGATGGCAGCAGCCGATGCAGAATCGGGTAAGACGATACTTATTTGTAGGTAGATTTTCCTACAATCTTCGTCTTCTTTCTCTGAAATCACGAAATTTGCAATCATAACCGCAGAAAAATGTTGTGTATTGCATTTTTCTGCACTTAAAACAGGCGCAAGAGAACAAAGTCCCGCAGTTGATGAAAATAGCCGCCACAATCATGGCTTAGAGCAACGGAATTCTAGCACGGTATGACTGTCTCATATCGGCAGGAAAAGTAGAGAGGATAAACAACAAGATAAAGGTGAGGAAAAGAGTGCCTTATAGTTGAGGTGCTTATGCTTTCTTGGTTGGTTGATTAAGGAGAATATATCCTCCTATTCCACCTAAGATAGAGGCGAGGAAGATACCTACCTTTGCTTGTGTTAACAATAATTCGTCGGTGAAAGCAAGGGTAGAAATGAACATCGACATGGTGAAACCAATAGAAGCAAGCATTCCTAAGCCTATCAGCGTGCGATGGTTGATAGCATTGGGAAGACTTGCCCAACGTAATTTTACCATCAATACGGTGGCCCCAATAACGCCAATTGGTTTTCCTAAGCATAGCCCCAGCGTGACACCGAGAGCAATATTGGTGGAGAAAATATCAGATAGACTTAAATTCGTAAAGCTGATACCTGCATTGGCAATGGAAAAAATAGGCATAATCACAAACGTAACGATAGGAGCCAGTTTGTGTTCAAGCTGTTGTAGCAGAGGAATGGCAATGGATGTGTCGTGCTGTATGTTAGTCAAGACGTCCACCTGGCCCTCTTCCAAGGTTCTCACCTCGTTTGCATCCTCTTGTTCAAAACGTCGTGTCAGTTTCTTCAGGCGTTTGAGATAGATAGACTCATTTATTTTGGCATCGGCTGGAATCATAAAGGCTGCAAGTACAGCAGAGATGGTGGCGTGGATGCCAGACAGCAAAAAGGTTACCCATACGCCTCCGATACCGAGCACGGCATAGAAGAGTAAACTCTTAATACCTAATCTGTTGCCTATGAACATCACAGCAAGAAAAGCGAAGCCAAAGAGCAAACTCACAAAAGATAGTTCAGAGGTATAAAAGAATGCGATGACCAACACAGCACCAAGGTCGTCTACTATGGCAAGCGTTGTGAGGAATAGCTTTGCTGAAGCTGGTACTTTATCGCCCAGAAGGTATACCACTCCTAAGGCAAAGGCTATATCTGTTGCCATCGGTACGCCCCATCCCGTTGTTTGTGGACTACCGAAGTTTAGACCTAAATAAATCAAAGCTGGCACCACCATACCACCTATTGCAGCCCCAATCGGTAGGAGGGTGTTTCTTATATCTGCCAATTCTCCGCCAATGAACTCCCTTTTCAGCTCTAAGCCTACAACGAAGAAGAAAATAGCCATTAGACCATCGTTAATCCAATGGTGCAGACTATAATCTAAAAATGGCTGTCCGTTAATGATGAAACCTACTTTTTGTTCAAAAAAATGAAAGTAACTTGTTGCAATATTGGTGTTTGCTAAAACCATAGCCAAGGCAACACTGAGAAGCAAAACAATTCCTCCAGACTTCTCTCTGCCCATAAATAGTTTTATCGGTAACATCAAATGATGGTTTAGCGTTTTTTCAATTTGTTGTCTCATAATCTATCTTTTACCTGTGTATAACTGATATAGCATTATATCTGAATGTGCAAATCTATTGGTCTGCTGTCTTTAATTTTTCTTCTTTATTTCATTATCTTATCACACAAAGTTTTGTAGTCCTTAGCTACACCGTACGCTACATGAATGTTCTGGCTGATGGCTTCAAAGTGGCGAGCAGCACACTCTATCTTGGCGAGTTCCACGCCATGCAGTTGCGCGATGCTTTCCGACCCCTTGGTCTCTGCCACAAAGTAAATGTGCTTGATATCCCCCTCACGGAAGACAATCGCCCAGTCGGGGGTGTATTTGCCCTCTTCGTCAAGATTCCCCATCGCCTCATCCATCTCCTCACGGCTCATGGCGAAGTCGTCGTTGTAAACAAAGTCCTTGCCCGTGTTATAAGGTGGGTCGATGTAAATCATCTTTACCTTCCCCAGATAAAATTGATATCGTTATTCCAGTGTTACGTTTCGAAATTGTACTGCAAAGATAGCAAATAGCCTATAAATAGCCTCCGGGTTATGGAACTAAGATGAAAAAAAAACATTGATATGAGATACATCTGTTCTTCTAATTTCGCAAAATGAGGGCTATTTTCTTCTCATTGTGTCAATGATTTCTGCTCCATGTTATGAAATCGTCTTCGCATCGTTGGAAAAAAAACTTCCCACGTTTTCCAAAAAACGTGGGAGATTTTCAAAATTTCGTGGGAGATTTTCCGAAAAAAGTCCATCGTTTTTGGAGAAACGGCGGACTTTTTTAGACGTTAGACGCATTTTAGACATTAGCAATTAGACGTTAGACTTTAGAAGGCTCGCGCGGTTGGACTCATCTCCGCAGAGCTCTAACCTCTAACGTCTAAAACGGGTCTGCGACCCTCTAATGTCTACTAAACTATTGATTCTTGTTGGTTTCTATTGTCTTATATTTTTGCGTAGGAGCTGTTTTGCTTTCTTCCATCATACACAAGCGACCCTGCTGTAGTAGAGTGTCTATATAGCGTTGCTTCATTTTATAGCGATCGGACAGGTCCAATTCCTGTGCTATTTCTAAAAGCGTTCGTGGAGTTTTGCAAAATTCTATAATCTGCATCTCCTTTGCTGCTTTGCTTTTACTCCTTAACTTTTGTATGTCTACTCCTTGCCTTTTCTGTTTTTATAAAGTCTTGATTGACCTCGTAGGAAGTCCAGCGTCCTTTGTTTTGAGAGACGAGAATGTTTCGTTCAACCAATGAAGATAAGAGTTTTCCCACTTGCAAGGAGTTCTTGTCCAAGAGAGTTTGTAGCACACTGTTAGTTACAGTGTCTTCTGTCAAAGCCACAGAGAGAATGAGGATTTCTTCGTTTTGTAGTGACTGATAGACACTCTCTCCTAGGGTAGTGCGCAGCTGTTGTGTGCATTCGTCCGAGATGAGAGATTTCATAGAAATAGTCAACTCTACGGTGTGCCGTTCGTTTGACTCACAGAGTAATGGTTTCCGCCAGTTTTCTTTTTTGCAGGCATCAACAATGGTGGGAAAGCCAGAGCCTATATTGTCGCCATATCCCAGCATACGCAGCATGGTTTGGATATTAGGATTGCGGGCTTTTGAGTTTCCTCCTTTGTAGATGTCTGATATAGGCAGTATGAGAGAACCTGGGTTGGAAAAGAAGAATCTGTCATCGTGTTTCTCCACTCTCAGCACCCCTTCTATCATGTAGTCAGCATGAATCACAAGATTGGTCAAAGCTTCGCGAATGGCTTTGTGCAAGGGGGTGTCGTCTTCTCTTTCTACTCCTTGCAGCATAAAAGGGCGTTTGATGTCGCTCACCAACTTTGGCAATACACGGGTGAAGAAGTTATAGAGATTATTTTCCCATGTGCCGTCATACGTCATTCTATCGCTCCATCGACTATCTGGTTGCAGATTGGTCATATCAAGATAGTCTAGGCGGATGTTGTCGAAACGTTCTCTTATGGATAATCCTTTCCCAAACATGAGAAGCCCAGCTAAGGTGAGTCCCTCTTGTCCTGTTGCAGGGCCGCAGTCCATGGCATCACGTTGGAGAAGTGGTTGTATAAGACAAAGAGAAAGAGACAATGAAGAAGGCTAGCATGGCCAACGAACGCTCTGAAGCCTCGTTGACCATGCTGTGAGGAAAAATTAAGAAAACAAAGAATAGCTAGTCCTTATAAGGCAGTAGTTGGAGCTGATTGCCCAACAACGATTGGATGTCTTGGGGAAGGGGGAGAGTGTATTTCGAGAGATCGATGTTTTCTGTCGCAGCGCGTCCGCGGAGAGAACGAGGAATGTCGTACCAATCTGTGTCGAAATCGAGTTTTTTGTAGTCCGCTTTGCTCAATCGTTGGCGTTCGAAGACTACAATCTCGTGGATGGCTGTGAGGGGTACGCGAGTGGGATACTTTTTTGTCCAAGTGTCGCGCTGCAGCAACCAACGATAGCTTTGCATATCATAGACACGCAGGCGTGCGGTGTCCACTGATGCTGGGAAACGCTCCTCGAGGGTGTGGAGATTGAACTTAATGAATCGGCCGAAAAGGAGACGCGTTGCGGTGTCTTTGGGAGTGAGTAGATTGACCTTTGCGACATAGGCTCTTTGACTTGGGTCGAAAGTGAGTGCACCTAGTGGTTCGCGAGTTTTCTTTTTGAGAATGAGTTTTTCCTCTCCCAATTGTTGCATCAAGAAATAGGCATTATTAGTTGAGATATGTTGTGCACTCACCCAATCCAATAGGCCGTTGTCATCCACTTCTACCTTGCTTCTGTTGAGATTGTTCTCACGAATGCGCGCTTTGTCTTTGTAAGCATCTAGTTTAAGTACACGATATTCCAACTTATTGCCCTTGCCATTGACGTAAAAGTCCAAGACGGCATCCACGAAGTTCACAGGGATGCTGTCTACATACTGATAAGAACGCACGACAGCGCGCAATCTGTAGTAGTCTGCAGCCTTTGCCGTGACTTCCGTTGGGGCAATGTTGTAATCGCGTGGGACGAGGCGAACGGTATCTGCGACAGGTGCAGCCAAAGGTTGGTAGGACAAGTGCGAGAAGCTCAGCTTTTTGAACTGAGAAGTGGAGAGAAAGAGGCCGTTTTTGGGAGTAATCCCCAAAACTTTCCCTAATTGTGCATCGGTAACGACTACGTTTTCAATAGGAAGTTGCGTTGTTGCATCAATCACATGGACTTTGCGCTGCGCTGAAAGGCTGAGAGAGTAGAGAGTGCAGAGAGAATATATGAGTAATCGGAACATAGATAGAAGTGTTTTAAGAATAGCCCCAGAGAAGTGTAAGCTACTCTGAGCTGACCTAAGATTTACCACCAAGGTACAGGAATCTTGAGAGTAAAGATGCGGATGTAACCGTTATGTCGTATACCGTCATCAACTCCTCCAATGCCGAAGATAGATATTCCTACCACATCTTCTTTTCTACCACCCTTGATGGCAGAAAACTCTTGATTGTTGAGTTTTTCCATACGTTGAATGTTTGGAAGGAATACTAGATGAAAAGGATATAACAAAAAGTAAATCCTTTCGACGACAAAAATAAGACAAAAAACAGACAGCCAAATAATCAAGAGAAAAATTGAAGGAATGAGTGATATTTTCGCAGAAGGGTAGAGTCAACGAGCAAGTGCAAATTTAGTTAATTCTTTTGTAGAACTCAACTTTCGGGGTAGAAAAATTGAGTTTTTTGTCGTGGTGTAGAGTCAACCGTAGAGTCAACCAGCAAGCGTAAAAATACAATAGTCTTTTGTAATGGGAGTTCTTGTCGAGCTCCTGTTTTGTCTAACTCTCTCTTGAGAAGTTCCTTCTGCCGTCTGCAATGGGAGGGAGAGTGTTGGATAGTCGGAGAAATCTCCAAAAATGTCGGAGATTCTAGAATAAAGGTGTGAGATTTTTCCGAAAATGTCCGACTTTTTCTCTGAAATGTCGGAAGTTTTAGAGATTAGTCATTAGACATTAGATAAAATAAATCCCCACTCACCTGCTAGAGAGGAGTGGGGATTTCCTAGACATTAGCAATTAGACGTTAGAGGTTAGAATTTAGACGTTAGAGCCCTGCGGAGATGAGTCCAACCGCGCTAGCCCGAGGCGAGCGTAACGAAGTGAAGACGAAGCCGAGCATAAAAGGGTCTGCGACTCCGAGCGAAAAAGGGTCTGTGACCCTCTAACGTCTAACGTCTAATCTCTAACGTCTAATGTCTAACTTCTAAGACGCCATTGACGATGTAGACGCCAGCGGGGAGGTGTTGGAGTTTGCCATCCACGCGCTTGCCTTGGAGCGTGTAGATGCCCTTCGCCTTGCGCGCGTTGAGGACAGTGCGGGAGAGGGCAGTGGGACCCACCTTGCTGAAATAGCCTTCATGATTTGCCATCGAAACGTCTGTTTTGCTCGCATCATACTTCACGGCACCTTGGAGAGCATAGCAGTTGGTGAACATATCTGTGGATGTTTTGCAGTTCCAAGCGCCAGAGCTATAGATGGTGGTGAGGGCGGAGCAGTTGTAGAACATTTCTGCTATGTCGGTGACCTTGCTCATGTCCCAAGAGGAGAGATCGAGCACTTTCAAACTCACGCAGTTGACAAACATGGAAAATGCCTCTTCTACGTTGGAGGTGTTGAGATTTTCAAGCCCTTCGATGGTTTCGAGATTTTGGCAGTTGTAGAACCAACATCCGATGCTGGTGGGGAGATAGTCTTTGAAGGAGGCGTCAAACTTCGCCTTTTTGACCCAAGTGTTGGCTTCTTTCGAAGTGCCAGCCCACGCGGGATAGCCATAGCCGCCTTCTTCATCCGATTGGGTTTCGTCGATGGGCAGTACCGTGCCCTCATGGTTTAAGATGTTTGCGTCGTAATAGAACGTCAAGGTGGTTTCATCTTCGCTCAGCACCACGTAGGCTTCTTTTTCTTGTGCCTTTGCGCTCAAGGGAGCTGCGAAGAGGGTGCAGAGGAGCACAATGAAGGTTGCACCAAGTGCGCGAAAAGTAGAGTTAAATCTCATAAAGTGGTTCCCCTATTACCTCCTTTTCCTGGGAGCTGCCAAATGGGACTGCGGGCAGTTGTTATGGGTTCTGTTGTTTCTGTGGAAGGTGTTATCCTTTTCTCTGCCACAAAGTTAAGGGTTATTTGGGATAAACAAAAATAAATGGAGGTTTTTTAGACGTTAGAATTTAGACGTTAGACGTTAGAGCCCTGCGGAGATGAGCCCAACCGCGCGAGCCTTCTAATGTCTAATGTCTAACGTCTAACGTCTAAAACGGGTCTGCGACCCTCTAATCAAAAAAAATGATTACCTTTGCAATATCATGCAGTTTGCGCTTAGAAATCTCACCTTCGGGCATCGAGGAAAGCCCTTGTTGCCACCGCTCACCCTCACTCTCGAGTCGGGGCAGTTGGTGGCATTGATCGGACGCAATGGAAGTGGGAAATCCACCCTCCTCCAAACCCTTGCCGGACTGCTGCCTTCCCTCGCTGGACAGATGAGGATAAAAACTTCGGGACGTCATTGCCCCGAATCCACTTTGCACGCTGACGCACACTCCATTGTGGGCAAAGTTCAGCAGAGTGGGGTACAACCACTTTGTGAAGAGTCGAGCAGTGGTGCGACGACGCAAGAGGAGTGGATCATCGATTTCTCCTCGCTCTCGCCGGCTGAGCGTGCACGATGGGTGAGCATCGTATTGCCCACCACCCCCGAAATTCCGCCCCTCACCGTGCTGGAAGTCGTGCAACTGGGACGTTTGCCCCATCGTCATGCCTCTCTCTCACAAAGGGACGAACCTGCTTTTGTGGACGGTGTGCTGCATAGTCATGCCTCTCTCTCACAAAGGGACGAACCTACTTTTGTGGACAGTGTGCTGCATCGTTGCGGCATTGCCCATCTGGCATCTCGCCCCATGCACGCCCTCTCCGATGGTCAGCGACAGCGCGTGATGTTGGCGCGCGCTGTCGCACAAGACACGCCCATCATGCTCCTCGACGAACCCACCAATTTTCTCGATTTCCAAGCCACCCAAGAGGTTTTTCAGCTCCTCTCCCACTTGGCACACGAAGAGCAAAAGCTTGTCATCGTTGCCACCCACCACCTCGATTGGGCAAAAAGAGAGGCAGATAAGACATTAGAAATTAGATGTTAGAAATTAGACGTTAGACGTTAGAGCCTTGCGGCGATGTGCGTCCATGCTAACTTTCTAACTTCGACTCTTTAGTTTCTAGATTCGTCCAATCGCGCTAGCCCTCTAACGTCTAACCTCTAACGTCTAACCTCCCCGAGCCCCGCTTGTCGGGGCGAGCATAAAAGGGTCTGCGACCCTCTAATCTCTACCCTCAAATAATTAAAATACTTATGGCACTTCACATCGACATAGAAGCACTACTTAGCAATCAGCGGATAGAGAGTAATCGCATAGAGTTTAAGCAAGGTTGGAACGCTCCGAAAATCTATCAAAGCATCTGTGCCTTTGCCAATGATTTCGACAACATAGGAGGTGGGTATATTCTTGTTGGGGTAGAAGAAGAGAATGGCATGGTCAAACGTCCCATTTGTGGAGTACCAGATGAATCTCTAGACCGCATCCTAAAGTCGATGGTGGGATATAATCACAAAATTAGTCCTTTCTACTTGCCCCGCACGTCCATAGAAGAAGTAGATGGGAAGAAACTTTTGGTTATTTGGGTGCCAGCAGGGGATATGCGCCCTTACGAGGTGAGAAGTAGTGTGGTGAGTGATAAGTCACCCTCTACAACTTACATTCGTTCAGGAAGTAGCACGATAGAAGCGAAGGGAGAAGTGTTGAATGAATTGAGAGAAATGAGCAATAGATTGCCCTTTGATGAGCGTTCCAACAAGGAAATAGCCCTCAAAGACATCTCGCTTCTTTTGGTGCAAGATTATCTTCAGCGCGTAGGGAGTAAACTGGTTGACGTGGTGCTCAAACAAGATTTGAGCGTAACACTCGAGCAACTTGATTTGTGGAGTGGTCCTTCTGAAAATAGACGATTGAAGAACGTAGCAGCAATGATGTTTTGTGAAGATCCGCGGAAGTATTTTCCCTATACTCAAGTGGACATCGTGATGTTTCCCGAAGGAGTGATTCAAAACCCCAATAATATGATAGAAGTGCCATCTATCACGGGTTCTGTGCCCACGATGATAAGGGCTACTCTCGATTATCTCCGCACCAACATCATCAAAGAGAGAATAATAAAACCCAAAGGGCAAGCAGAGTCTATTCGTTTTTTCAATTATCCCTATCAGGCTTTGGAGGAAGCGGTGGTTAATGCCCTCTATCATCGCGACTACCAAGAGTATGAAGCTGTCGAAATTAGTGTACAACCTCACGAAATTTCCATATTAAGTTACTCTGGTCCAGATCGTAGTATATCTGCAGATGCCCTTAAGTCTGCTCAATATCTACAAGCACGACGCTATCGCAATAGACGATTAGGCGATTTTCTTAAGGAATTGAAGCTCTCAGAGGGACGCGCCACAGGGATTCCCACTATCCAAGATGAGTTAAAACGCAATGGTTCTCCCAAGGCTATCATTGAGACCGATCAAGATAGAAGTTTTTTCTTGATTCGCATTCCGTGTCACCCAGATTTTGTTCATCGTGATTGGAGTGAGGATATAAATGATACAATAAATGATATAGTAAATGATATAGTAAATGATACAGTAAATGATACAGTAAAACAGAGATTGGCGAAGATGCTTCAACTGCTCATACAAAACCCAAGCCTCTCCAAAAAACAATTAGCTTTGGAGCTTGGAGTTTCTGTGCCAACCATCTCCCGAGATCTATCTTTACTAATAGAATATCAGATGATTGTACGAGAAGGTTCCGATAGAAAAGGGAAATGGGTGTTTCTTTCAAAATCTGTCCAAATGTAGGTGTAGTGTGATTGGAATAGGACTATGGTCAATATATACTTTCTTCGTTTGATGCCTCTTTTGTATCACTGCGATACTATAAAATGATATGATAAAAACTGGCGATGCTGTAAGGGCGGATAAAACGCTCTAAAGTCCGAAACAGCTTATATTGATAGCTTATGATGACAGCTTATGATGATAGCTTATGATGATAGCTTATATTGACAGCTTATGATGACAGCTTATATTGATAGCTTATGATGATAGCTTCTAGCCCCTCTAGTCCAATCGCGCAGCCCGAGCCACTCCGTGGCGAGCGAAAACGGGTCTGCGACCCCTAACGTCTAACCTCCCCGAGCCCCGCTTGTCGGGGCGAGCATAAAAGGGTCCGTGACCCTCTAAAACAATGATAGTTTGTATTGCTGAGAAACCTTCTGTAGCCGCCGACATTGCCAAAATCATCGGCGCAACGCACCACCACAGGGTGGGGCGCAATGCCGGATACTACGAAGGCAACGGATATCAAGTCACGTGGACCTTTGGACACCTCTGCGAACTCAAAAATCCTGAAGAATATTCCCCCTACTGGAAAGCCTGGTCGCTCGCAGCCCTCCCCATGGTGCCCGAGCGGTTCGGCATACGCCTCAAAGAAGGCGTGGAAGAACAGTTCAACGTCATCGAACAACTCTTTGCCAAAGCCGAGCGCATCATCAACTGCGGTGACGCCGGGCAGGAGGGAGAACTCATACAGCGATGGGTGATGCAAAAAGCCGGTGCCACCTGTCCTGTCGAACGACTCTGGATTTCCTCCATGACCGAAGAAGCCATCCGCGAAGGTTTTGCCCGTCTGCGCCCCCAAAGCGACTATCAAGGGCTCTATGAAGCCGGACTCTGTCGCGCCATTGGCGACTGGCTCCTGGGCATGAACGCCACCCGCCTCTACACCCTCAAATATGGCGACAACAATCGCCGTCGCGGAGCGCAACCCCTCTCCATCGGGCGCGTGCAAACCCCCACCCTCGCCATGATTGTGGAGCGGCAACACGAGATTCAAAACTTCCAGCCCGAACCCTACTGGGTGCTCTCCACCATCTATCGCGATGTCACCTTCACCGCCCGCCTTGAAGCCGACGATGAGGACGACAAACCCCAAAACAACGACGAGACGGAGGGCAAATCCCCAGCCAACAAGTCGCTCGCCAAACGAGGATTCACCAACCGCGAAGAGGCGGAAGCTGCCCTCAAAGCCATCGAAGGCACGCCCTTCACCGTGCAGAAGGTGACGCAGAAAAAGGGCACAGAAGCTCCCCCACGACTCTTCGACCTGACCAGCCTGCAGGTGGAGTGCAACAAGAAGTTTGGCTATGGTGCCGACCTCACCTTGCAGCTCATCCAGCAGCTCTACGAAAACAAATTTACCACCTATCCGCGTGTAGATACTACCTATCTGCCCGACGACATGTACGATCGTTGCCCTGCCATTCTCAAGGGCATCCGCGATTATCACGTGGGGCGCACGCAACCGCTCACGCAGTGGCTCGAACCCCTGCGCCATGCTCCCCTGCGCAAGTCGAAAAAGGTGTTTGACAACGCCAAAATCACCGACCACCACGCCATCATCCCCACTGGGGTGTTGCCGCAAGGGCTCACCGATGTGCAGCGCAATGTCTACGATCTCATCGTGCAACGCTTCGTTGCCGTGTTCTATCCCGACTGCCGATTTGCCACCACCACCGTCGATGGTGAGGCGGCTGGCATCCCCTTCCGCGCCAGTGGCAAGGTGATTGTGGACGAAGGGTGGCGCGTGCTCTTCCCCAAGGCGAATGCTACCCGAGAGGGTGGGGCAAATGCCGCTTCTTCCTCCTCCTCCGCAGCAGGCGAGGGTGGGGCAGCACCGCAAGCGGGCAATGCTGGGGCGCAACGCTCGGACGATGAGCGCACCTTGCCGCCCTTTCAGAAGGGAGAAACTGGTCCTCACACGCCCACGCTCACGCAGAAGGAGACGACTCCGCCCAAACCCTTCACAGAAGCCACGCTGCTCCGCGCCATGGAGACGGCAGGGCGCAATGTCGATGACGAAGAACTCCGCGAGGCGATGAAGGAAAACGGCATCGGTCGTCCGTCCACGCGTGCTGCCATCATCCAAACGCTCTACAAGCGCGGCTACATCCGTCTGCAGCGCAAGAGTTTGGAAGCCACTCCCACGGGCGTTGCCCTCATCGGGTTGATCCAAGAGGACCTCCTCAAGAGTGCGGAACTCACGGGCATCTGGGAAAACAAGTTGCGCCAGATTGAGCACCACACCTACAGCGCGCAACAGTTTATGGCAGAACTCAAGCAGATGGTTTCCGAACTTGTCCACACGGTGCTGTGCGACAACACCAACCGCCGTGTGCAACAGGCTCCTGCACCTTCTGGAAATGCTTCCTCTGCTGGAAAATCCTCTGCGAAACAAGGCACATCCTCTCCTTCAGCCCCTTCTTCTCCTACTGGAAATTCGTCATCTTCTTCCGAAAATGCGACATCTTCTTCCGTAGAAAGCAATGGCGAAGCTAAGCCGAAGCGCAAAATCATCCGTGCCGGCAGCAAATGCCCTCAATGTGGCGAAGGCAAAGTCATCAAGGGCCACACTGCCTACGGCTGCTCCCGCTGGAAAGAAGGCTGCAACTGGAGAAAACCATTCTAGGGGTCGCAGACCCTTTTTCGCTCGCCCCGACAAGCGTGGCTCGGTTCTTCTAGTCCTTCTAGTTCTTCTAGCCCAACCGCGCTAGCCTTCTACCCTCTAACGTCTATAACACTTCTAGAATTGTCCAATCTCTAACAAGTATTTCTTAGGCTTTTGTAAAGTCTTTGTAAAGTTTACTCTTTTGTTAATCAGTAGGTTGTGTGACGTGATATGGCGAACTTTACAATAACTTTACAATCATCTCTAACGTCTCACGTCTAATTTATGGACTACTTACAACAATTACTCAACAACCAACCGGTGGAATGGAAAAAACTCGGGGAGGTGGCAGAGCTTGTGCGCGGAAATGGGCTATCCAAAAAGGATTTTGCACCTGAAGGTATCCCTGCCATTCATTATGGTCAAATATATACGTACTACGGAAACGAGACCAAAGAAACAATTTCATTCGTAACTCCGGAAACTGCTTCCAAACTGCGCAAAGTCTTTTGTGGGAATGTGGTGATTACCAATACGAGTGAAAACTTAGAAGACGTTGGAAAAGCATTGTTATATACTGGAAAGTCCGAAGCTGTGACTGGAGGACACGCTACGATAATAAGGTGTTCAGAACACTTATTACCCAAATTCTTTGTTTATTACACGAAGACACGTAGCTTCTTTGACCAAAAGCGTAAACTAGCTAAAGGAACGAAGGTCATAGATGTCTCCGCAACGGATTTAGCGCGCATAGAAATCCCCATTCCCCCTCTTTCCGTTCAATCTCGTATTGTGGAGATATTGGATAAATTCACTGCGATGGAGGCGGAATTAGAGGAACAACTCCAAGCCGAACTCGAACTCCGCAAGAAGCAATACGCCTACTACCGCGAGCAACTTCTTAACTTCTCTTATACCCCCCCAGTGAGTTTAACGTAGTTTATAGAAAGCTCGGGGAGGTGTGCAAGGTACAACGAGGAGCATCACCACGTCCTATCACAAAGTATCTTACTGATGATCAAATCAATGGGATTCCTTGGATAAAGATTGGAGATACTAAGGTTGGTGACAAATATATTGAAGGTACACAAGAGAGAATTACTCAAGAAGGCGCTAGAAAATCTCGTTTATTGCAGAAAGGTGACTTTGTTCTCTCTAATTCGATGAGTTATGGCAGACCATATATCTTAGGAATCAGTGGTTGTATTCATGACGGATGGGCTTCTTTGAGTGAGATAAGTAATTATGTTTTGCCAGATTATTTATATTACTATTTATCTTCTAATGAAGTTCAGCATTATTGGACAGGTAAAATCAATAGTGGTTCAGTTAGTAATCTGAACTCCGAAATTATAAAGCAGCTCCCCATACCCATTCCCCCTCTCTCCGAGCAAGCTCGCATTGTAGAGATTTTGGACAAGTTCGACACCTTGACCAACTCCATTTCCGAAGGATTGCCCCTAGAAATCAAGCTCCGCAGGCAGCAATACGAATACTACCGAGAGCAGTTATTAGATTTTAGACGTTAGACGATTCTAGAAATTAGACGTTAGACGTTAGAATCCTGCGGCGAAGATGTCCAACCTCGCAGCTCTCTAACGTCTATTCTCTAACGTCTAACGTCTAATGTGCCCGAGCCACTCCGTGGCGAGCAAAAATGGGTCCGTGACCCCTAACGTCTAAAACGGGTCTGTGACCCTCTAAACTCAATATATGCTCAAAAAGTTTGCTGATATTTGAGAAAGTTGGTATTTTTGCACTACTAGAACCCGCCAAGCCTCTCAACGATGCTCAAATGTGCGGGTCAATTTTTTTTAGACCCATGAAAACTAGAAATACCATGGACAAGAAGAGTATATTGCAATATAAATCGGACTTTGACGGCATAGTTAGATATGCCCAAAGCGATGATGGCAAAGAAGAAATCGAGGTATGGTATGCACGCGAATTGCAAACTGTGTTGGGCTATGTCCGTTGGGAGAACTTCCTTGTTGCCATACATCGGGCAGTCGATTCGTGTGAGTCGCAGGGTGTCAATGTAGAGGACCATTTTCGTGAGGTCACGAAAATGGTGGCAATCGGCAGTCGTTCCAAGCGTGGTATCCCTGATTTCATGCTTACTCGCTATGCTTGTTATCTCATCGCTCAAAACGGAGACCCCAAGAAAGAAGAAATTGCGTTCGCCCAAAGTTATTTTGCTGTGCAAACGCGAAAGGCTGAGTTGATAGAGGAGCGGTTAAACCTGCTTTCTCGTTTGGAAACTCGAGATAAATTGCGAGCTGCAGAAAAGCAACTGTCCCAGAATATTTACGAACGAGGAGTTGATGATAAAGGCTTTGGAAGAATACGCTCCAAAGGCGACAAGTCTCTTTTTGGTGGATATACCACGGAAGATATGAAGCAACGATTGGGGGTGAAATCCAACCGAGCATTAGCAGATTTTCTTCCGACGCTTACCATCGCTGCCAAAAATCTCGCCACCGAAATGACCAATTACAATGTGGAGAGCAAAGATTTGCACGGAGAGACTTCTATTACTCATGAGCATGTGCAGAATAATCTCAGTGTGCGTAGCATGTTGGGGGAGCGTGGCATCAAGCCCGAAGAATTGCCTGCTGCGGAAGATATTAAGAAGTTGGAGCGTAGGGTGACTCGAGAAGAGAAGAAAATAGAACAAGCCTCGCAAAAACTTCCGAAGAACAAGCAGGAATAAGGCGCTGAAGTACTATTTTGCAGGGGGTATCCTCTATGCCTAACCCCTAACGTCTAATCTCTAACAGCTACAACTCCCGAGCCACTTCGTGGCGAGCAAAAACGGGTCCGTGACCCCGAGCAAAAATGGGTCCGCGACCCTCTAACGTCTAATCTCTAACGTCTAACGTCTAATTTCATGTCTAGAATCTTCTCACTATTATTTGCCGCCATCGTGGGTGGCACTGCCGCAGCACAAAGTAGCACAGCGGCAACAGCAACGCCTCCAGCGGCAACAGTCGAAACGCACGCCTATCCCAAGGACTATGTGCTCTATCCGCGTGTGCAGGTCATCGAAGAAGGCACCGGCACATGGTGTGGATATTGCCCCCTCGGCATGGAAGCCCTCGAACGACTACGCAAAGACGTCAAGAGCGTGCCCTTCGTCGTCATCGCCGTGCACCAAGCACAGAGCGCCTATTCGTCTGAACCCATGCAGGTGCAGGACTATCGCTTCCTCAGATATGAAGGATTCCCCCAAGTGTGGCTCAACCGCAAGCAGCGTCTCGACATGTTCAACAACGAAATGAGTACTGCCCTCTACAAACAACCCAAGAAGACGCCTTTCAAGGTGGAGACAAAGGTGACGAAGACCGACACTTTCGACTACGACATCACCCTCACCACCACTCTAGGGTTCAACAGTCCCAACACCACGCTCCGCATGCAATACGTCCTCGTGGAAGACAAGGTGGGACCTTACATGCAGGCAAACTATGTGTCCAACTATGCGCAGTATTTCCCCAATTCTGCATGGTTGAATAAGCCCAATCCTGCGCAGACGCTCTACGATGATGTGGCACGATGGATTTATCCCGTGGGCGAAAGAGCGCAGCGCGAAGGCATTCTTCCCACTACGATGCAGCGCGGTGTACCGGTGAGCCAGACGTTTCACCTCTTCCTCCCTGGGATTGTGAAGAACCCCGAAAATGTCCACGTGGTGGGTCTCCTCATCGACACGCAGACGAACGAAATCCTCAATGCCGATGCGCAAAAGCTCCCCACGGTGGTGGGCACTACCACTGCCATCGCTCCCCTTGCTCCTTCTGCGCCCTCCGACAACGACACGCCACACTACGACCTCTCCGGACGACGCATCTCGCCCTCACAACCCGGACTCCATATCGTCAAAGGGAAAATTTTTAGACGTTAGACGTTAGAATTTAGACGTTAGAGGGCTGGCGCGGTTGGGCTTCTAACTTCTAATGTCTAACGTCTAACCTCTAATCTCTAACCTCTAAAACGCCCGAGCCACTTGTGGCGAGCGAAAACGGGTCCGCGACCCTCTAACGTCTAATCTCTAACGTCTAATGTCTAAAATCTATCTATTCGCAAGCATCCTCGCAATGACTTGCATCGCCACCGCCTGCAAACCTTTAGCAAAGATGACTGAAGCGTCAGGCAAGAGAGAAGGCGCATCCAGTAAACCGATAGCCGCATCTGCCCTCAGTCTACAACCCTCTGCCAGTCTGCAACCCTCTGCGAAGACCACCGATGCAGCCCTCAAGAGCATCAAGAGATTGAGCCACGAGGTAGCCCCCATGATCGGCACAGACTGGGTGGGCAACACCTATCCTGGTGCGGCAACCCCCTTCGGCATGGTGCAACTCAGTCCCGACAACGGCATCCCAGGGTGGGACCGCATCGCCGGTTACTACTACCCCGACAGCACCATTGCCGGATTTAGCCACACCCACCTCAGTGGCACAGGAGCAGGCGACATGTACGACATCTCCTTCATGCCCACCATCGCCCCCGTGCTCACCGCTGAGCCGCCCCTCGGTGTCCATGCCAAGTTTAGTCACGACCAAGAAGAGGCGCACGCCGGCTACTACTCCGTGCTGCTCCAACCCTACAACATCCGCGTGGAACTCACTGCCACACCGCGAGTGGGCGTGCAACGCTACACCTTCCTCCAAAGTTCTGACTCCGCTTGCATCACCCTCGACCTCAACAAGGCGATGAACTGGGACCGATGTACCGACAGCAAGATAGAGGTGGTGGCGAACGACGAACTCCAAGGTTATCGACACTCCGACGGATGGGCGCGCAATCAGCAACTCTATTTCTACACCCGCCTCTCACGTCCTGCCAACAGCATCACGATCGAGCGCATTTCCCTCAAAGACGAACCCGCGCACCATCAGGGCTATGTGGCGAAACTCCACTATCGCGTGAAGGCTGGCGACCAAATCGTCCTCACCACCGCGCTCTCTGGTGTGGATGTGCAAGGGGCGAAGGGCAATCATCGCGCAGAAGCCCAAGATTTCGACTTCGCTCGCTACCATCGCGAGGCACGTGCTTTGTGGGAATCGCGCCTTGAGCGTGTGCATCTTGTGGGGGCAACAGCGGCACAGCGGCGCATCTTCTACACCGCGCTCTATCGTGCGCAGGTCTGTCCCACCTTGTATAGCGACGTCGATGGCAGATACCTCGGGGCAGACCGCCAAGTGCATCGCTTGGCAGAGGGGCAAAAGCACTACAGCACCTTCTCCCTGTGGGACACCTACCGCGCTGCCCATCCGCTCTACAACCTCATTGCACCCGATGACAACAGAGACATGGTGCAGTCGATGGTGGACTTCGGAGCGCAAAACCAAGGTCACCTGCCCGTGTGGAACATGTTTGCCAGCGAAACGGACATGATGATCGGTTATCACTCTGTGCCGGTCATCGTGGAAGCCATCTTGCGCGGGGTCTACCAGCCTGCCGATGCGCAACAACTCACGCGCTTGCTGCGCTCCACTGCCGAACGTTGGGACTATCGCGGTCTGGGCGACTACGACACGTTGGGCTATGTGCCTGCCGACAAGCACGAAGAGAGTTTGAGCAAAACACTGGAATATGCCTATGACGATGCTGCCATCGCAGCGTGGGGCAAGCACATCGGCGACAGCGCGCTCCATCGCGACTATCTGCACCGTGCCCAAAGTTATGCCCACTTGTGGGACAAGGCGACGGGCTTCTTCCGCCCTCGCCTGAGCGATGGGACATTCAAGGCGGATTTCGACCCCTTCGCCTATACGAAGGACATCACCGAGAGCAATGCTTTCCAATATCTCATGAGTGTGCAGCACGATGTGGAGGGACTGAAGGCGAAAATGGGCGGTGCGGAAGGCTTGGCGCAACGGCTGGATGCGTTTTTCTCTGCCGAAACTCCGAAGCACGTGGAGTTGCCCATCTTCTCCACGGGCATGATCGGGCAGTATGCGCACGGCAACGAACCGGGACACCATGTGATTTTCCTCTACAATGCCGCGCGCCAACCTTGGCGCACTGCCGAACTCTCGCGCAGGGTGTGCCAGAAGCTCTACACTGACCGCCCTGAGGGGCTGTGCGGCAATGAGGACTGCGGTCAGATGTCGGCTTGGTATGCCTTTGCTGCCATGGGGTTCTACCCCGTAGATCCTGTGCAGGGACACTACGAACTGACGTCGCCGCTCTGGCGTGAGAGCCGTCTTTCTCTGCCCAACGGCAAGGTGTTTATCCTCACTGCAGAAGGACTCTCCGATGAGAATTGCTACATCAAGTCGGTCACTGTCAACGGACAACCTTACACGAAGAGTTTCTTGACCTACGACCTCATTCTCTCGGGCGCAAAGGTAGTGCTCGAAATGACCAACCAGCGCGGCATTTGTTGGTATTAAATTAGAGGTTAGACATTAGACGTTAGACGTTAGAGGGGAATAGAGATTAGACTTTAGACATTAGACGTTAGAACCATGCGGCGATAAGTGTCTATAACTGTCCAACTGCGTTAGCCCTCTAATGTCTAACGTCTAATGTCTAAAAAACTCTAGAAAAATTTGTGGGGCAAAAAGAAATAGTTATCTTTGCATCAAATTACCTCCCTTAGGTGGAAAATACTAAGGCTCGCCACTTCAGCAATGAGGTGGCTTATTTTTTATCAGATTTATGGAACCACACGAAAAACACCGCGTCATCGTCTATGTTGACGGTTTCAATTTCTACTACGGATTAAAATCCAGTGTCCGTTGGAAGAAATACTATTGGCTTGACATCGTCAAACTTTTTGAAAGCTTTATGCGCCCCAATCAAGAGTTGGTGGCTGTGAAATACTTTTCGGCACGAACAAACGACCTCGAACAAAGCCGACGTCAAAACGCTTTCTTCCAAGCCAACCAAGAGAATCCCAAATTTCATTTGGTCTTAGGCAAGTATCTGAAGAAATCAATCACCTGTTTTAATTGTGGAAATATCATTCACACCCACGAGGAAAAAGAAACCGATGTGCGCATTGCCACTCAAATTGTAGCTGATGCTTATGAGAAAAATTGTGATGTCGCCATCGTTGTTTCCGCAGATAGTGATATGATTCCTGCAATAGAAATTGCCACACAAGCACGACAAAGAGTTTTTGTGTATTTCCCTCCCAATCAGTATTCCAGCAACTTGGCATCAATCTCTATTTCCCACCCCATTCATTTGGAACGATACGAAAAACGATTTCGTGATGCCCTTTTTCCTGACACAGTCCATCTCTCATTACCAGACTTCGATTTGTGTATCCCTCAAAGATGGAAGCTACATCAAACTTCTAGAAATTAGAAATAAGAGATTAGACGTTAGAGGGGTAGCGCAGTTGGGCTTCTAACTTCTAACGTCTAATTTCTAACCTCTAAAACGCCCGAGCCACGCTTGTCGTGGCGAGCGAAAATGGGTCTATGACCCCGAGCATAAAAGGGTCTGCGACCCCTAACGTCTAATCTCTAACGTCTAACGTCTAAAACGGGTCTGCGACCCTCTAATCTCTATTTTCTGAGAAAATGCCAATCAGAGTGGAGAGTTGTTCCAATTTTTGGTCAATCAGCGAGAGGCGGCAGTCCAGTTGTTCGCGCTCACTGTCGTTCACTTCAAGATAAGAAGCACGGTTGTTCGCATACAACTGTTGCGCAGCCGACACCGCACGTGTCAGTGCAGCATATTGTTCACGTTTGTGACCCGCCACCAAAGCCAAATGCTCCAGTTTGGAGAGCGCAGCGTGCGTCTCCACGAAAGCCCCCAAAAGCGTCTTCTCATAGTTGTAGAGCGCGTTCAGTTGCTGCGCATCCGCCTGAGCAAACTGCGCACGAATCGCCCGCTTGTTGATCAGCGGAGCCGTCAGAGTGCCCAGCGCGTTCCACACCACCGACTCCGGCAGGCGCACCAAATACTTCGGGTTGAAAGCGTTCACCCCCAAAGCAGCCGACACATTCAGTTGCGGCAAAAACTCCTTACGCGCCGTTTCCACATCCCATTTCGCAGCCGCCAGTTCGTGTTCCGCCTGCACCACGTCAGCCCTCGCCAACAAACGCTCCACCGCCAAAGCCCCCTCAGCAGAAGGCAAAGGCAATGTCGCCAAATCTTTCGGTTGGCGCACAATGGCTTGCGGCAAACGCCCCAAGAGCAAGTTCAGCGTGTGCTCTCGAGCAGCAATCTCCTCGCGCAGCCCACATTCCTCCGCTTCCCCCTTCGCCACCTCAGCAGCAAATTTCTCCACCGCCAGTTGCGTACCAGCATCCGCTTCCTTTTGAATCTTCGCCAGTTGCACCGCCTTCTTTTGCAGCGCAACATATTGCAGCATCACCTCCCGTTTTTCGTCCAGCGCCAAGAGCGCATAGTAGTTTTCCACCACCTCAGCCACTAGTTTGTTTCTCACCGCCCGTTGTCCAGCTTCCGAAGCCAGATAGCGTTCCACTGCCGCCTTTTTGTCGCTTTGCAGTTTGTGCCAAAGGTCAATCGTCCAATCCAGTTGCACCCCCGGTGCCCAGTCCGGAATCACCGTCGGCACGTTGTGACCCGGCGTCATCTCCGTCGAAGCATTGCCTGCCCCTTCGGCGGTGTAGCGTCCCACCTTCGAGAGCCCCAGTCCCATTTTGCCCGAGAGCACAGGGCGCAAAGCCCCCTCCTTCACCAAGATGGCACTTTTGGCGATCGCCAAATCCTGCACCGCCATTTTCACATCGTGATTGTTCGCCAAAGCCGTGTCGATAAGCGTTTGGAGCGTGGTGTCGTCAAAGCGTTTCCACCACAGTAGCGTGTCCTGCGTGGCGTGGTGCGCAGAGTCCCCTTTGAGCAATCTCTCTTTCAAATCAGACTTCACCACAGTGGCTTGCGGTGTCTGACAAGCCCCAAAACCCAGCAAAACCACCGCGGCGCACACCGCCACATTTATCTTATTTCTTTTCATCGTCGTCATCTTCTTGAACGTTTTGAGCATCATCTTGCGCTGAATTATCTTGTGCAGAATCATCTTGCGCAGAATTTTCTTGCACAGCATCATCTTGCGCAGAATTATCTTGCGTGAAATCCTCTTGGGCAAAACCCTCAGACGTTTGTGCCAAATGCTGTCGATTCAATTCCTCCACCGAGAGTTCTTCTAGGAAAAACACCTCATCACCCCCAGCACTCGTGGCTCTCTTCTTCCGATAAGCCACATCCTTCTCCTCGCTCAGCGGTTTCTCCTTTTGGTAATGCACCAGTTTGTCCGTCATCCCAGCAAAGATGTAATACAGTCCCGGAATCAACACCAGTCCGCCCAGCGTACCGAGGAGCATACCCCCCACAGCTGCCGTACCGATGGTGCGGTTGCCAATCGCACCAGCTCCCGTGGCAAACACCAGCGGAATCAGTCCAGCCACGAAGGCAATGCTCGTCATCAAGATGGGACGGAAACGCGCCACCGCTGCCGAGATGGCAGCCTGCACAATGCTCTCTCCTGCATTCTTGCGCTGCACAGCATATTCCACCATCAGCACTGCATTCTTGCCCAGCAAACCAATGAGCATCACCAGCGCAATCTGCGCATAGATGTTGTTTTCCAATCCACACATTTTCAAAAACAAGAACGCACCCAAGATGCCCACCGGCAAGAAGATAATCACCGGCACGGGCAACAAGAAGTTTTCGTATTGCGCAGCCAAGATGAGATACACAAACACCAAGCACACCATAAAGATGATGATCGCCGTGTTGCCCTGTTCTGCCTCGTCTTTCGAGATACCCGCCCAGTCGTAGTCATAGCCCTTGGGCAGTGTGCGCTGTGCCACCTCTTCGATGGCGCGCAAAGCCTGACCGCTCGAATAGCCTGCCGCCTGCGCTCCCGTCACCTCAGAAGAGTTGTAGAGATTGTGGCGCGTGATTTCGCTCATGCCATAGGTGCGCGACAGCGACATAAAGTCGGCATACGGCACCATCTCCCCCTCCTCGTTTTTCGTGTAGAGCCCCATCAAGTGTTCGGGGAAATCGCGATATTGCGGAGCCGCCTGCACAATCACCTTGTAGGGTTTGCCAAATCTGATGAAGCCCGTTTGATAGTCCGACCCCACCAAAATCGACAGATTCTCCAAAGCCTTGCCCGGCTGCACACCTTTTTGCAAAGCCGCATTGTCGTCCACGTGGAGCATAAACTGCGGATAACTGGCAGAATAGAACGTGAAGGCATTGCCTATCTCAGGACGCTTGCGGAGTTCTTTCACAAAATCCTTGCTCACGCGCTCCATCTCGTGATAGTCATTCTTCCCCGTCTTGTCGAGCAAGCGGAGTTCAAAACCACTCGCCGCACCGTAGCCTGGGATTGAAGGCGGTTCGAAAAACTCGATGTTGGCTTGCGTGAGGGTCTTGCACTTTTCTTCCAAATCGCGGATAATCTCCTTCGCCGTGCGCTTGCGGTGCTTCCAGTCTTTGAGGTTGATCAAGCAACTGCCGGAGTTGGCACTCGTGCCTTCCGAGAGGATTTCAAAGCCTGCCAACGACGACACACTCTCCACCCCCTCTTCTTCCTTGGCAATCTTCAGAAAAGCCTGTGCAGCAGCGTTCGTGCGCTCTATCGTGGAGCCCGGAGGCGTTTCCACCACGGCATAAATCATCCCCTGGTCTTCTTGCGGAATGAAGCCTGCCGGCAAACCCAAGTTCACCCAGTAGGCGAGTCCGCAGCATGCCAGTATCGCTCCGAGGGTCAAAGCCTTCATGCGAACCGTGCGGCGCACCACGCGCTCATAGCGTTGGCTGCCACGGTCGAAACGCGCGTTGAAGCGTTGCAAAGCCTTGCCCACAAAGCCCAACTTCACGTTGTGTTCTTGCTCTTTCGTCAAAATCAAGGCGCACAAAGCCGGTGTCAAGGTCAGTGCCACAAAGGCAGAGAACAAGATGCTCGATGCCATGGTGATGGAAAACTGGCGGTAGAACATGCCCTCAGGTCCTCCCATAAACGCCACGGGGATGAACACCGAAGCCATCACCAGCGAAATGGCAATGATGGCACCGCTTATCTCCTTCATCGCCTTCTCCGTGGCTTCCACCGGTGAGAGTTTGTGGCGCAGCATCTCCACATTCACCGCTTCAATCACCACAATAGCGTCGTCCACCACAATACCGATCGCCATGACCAAGGCGAAGAGCGAAATCATGTTGAGCGTGATGTTGAACACCATCATCGCAATGAAACTTCCCAACAGCGAGATGGGAATCGCCAAAATCGGAATCACCGAAGCGCGCCAATCGCCCAAGAACACAAACACCACGATGCCCACCAGCACAAAGGCTTCGAAGAGGGTGTGCACCACTTTCTCCATACTTGCATCGAGAAAACGGCTCACGTCGTAGCTCACCTCATAGTGCATCCCTTTGGGCATGTCTTTTTGCAAATGCGCCATGGCGGTTTTCACCTTGCCAATCACGTCGCGCGCGTTGCTGCCGTAGGCTTGTTTCAGCGTCACAGCGGCTGAGGGTCTACCGTTGAAGGTGGAATAGATGTCATACACCTCGTTGCCCAAATACACATCGGCGATGTCTTTCAGGCGCACAGCGTTGCCGCCTTTCGTGCTTTTGATGATGATGTTCTTATATTCGTCTTCTGTGGTGTATCGTCCTGGATATTTCAACACATATTCCTTCACCTGTGGGCGCAGTCCGCCACTCTCGCCCAACTTACCCGGCGACACTTCCACATTTTGGTCTTCCAGAGCCTCGCGCACATCGTCGGTGGAAAGACCATAGCTCATCATCTTGTCGGGATGCAACCACACGCGCATGGCATAGTTGCGCGTGCCCAAGATGTCGAGGTCGCCCACACCGTCCACGCGGAGGAGTTCGGGGGCGATGTTGATGTCGAAATAGTTGTAGAGAAAACCCTGATCGGCAGTGGGGTCGTCGCTGTAGAGGTTGATATACATCAAGATGTTGGGTTCTTCGCGAGAGATTTTCACCCCTTCTCTGATCACCTCGGGTGGCAACTTGTTGGTGGCTGACGACACGCGGTTTTGCACATTCACGGCGTCCACATTGGGGTCTGTGCCCAACTTAAACACCACGTTGAGCGCGGCTTCACCGTCATTGCCGGCATCGCTCTCTATGTATTTCATCCCTGGCACGCCATTGAGGGCTTGTTCCAAGGGGATAATCACGGATTTCACCAACAGTTCGTTGTTCGCTCCGGGATAGTTGGCGACCACATTCACCTTTGGGGGCGAAATGGAGGGAAACTGCGTCACCGGCAGATTGAACAATGCCAACACGCCAATGAAGGCGATGACCAGCGACACCACAATCGACAACACTGGTCGGCGAATAAAGATCTTAAACATATCTTAGATGTTAGACGTTAGATGTTAGACGTTAGAGGGCTGCGCAGTTGGGCTAGTGGTTCTAGTTTTTCTAGAGCTTCTGGGGCTTCTAGTGGGGATAGTGGTACTAGTGCTTCTAGCCCGAGCCCCGCTTTGCGGGGCGAGCGAAAAAGGGTCTGCGACCCTCAGTCTGCGGTGAGTTGATTCATTTTCATTGCTGTGTGAGGGTCCACTATTTTGAAGCGCACCACATCGCCATCGTTCAGTTTTTGGATGCCATCCACCAAATAGCGTTCGCCAGCTGAGAGACCACCGTTCACCACGTAGCCCCCCGAAAACTCAGCCCCAATCGTCACAGCACGTTGGTGCACACGCCGCTGCTTGTCCACCACAAATACATATTTCCGATCTTGCTCCTCAAACACTGCCACTTGCGGAATCATCATCGCGTTGCGCTTCTTCACCATCAACCGCACCGTCCCCATCTCGCCATTGCGCAGCAAGTTGTTGGGATTGGCAAACTCCGCACGCATAGCAATCGTCCCCGTGCTCGCATCAAACTGTCCGCCCAGGTCCACTATGCGACCCTGCGCACCAAACACATCACCGTTCGCCAACACCAGTTGCAAGCCACTCTGCGTGTAGCGTTCCGGATGCAGGCGATAGTCCAAATAGTCCGTTTCCGAGATGTTGAAATACACCATCACCTTTCGGTTGTCCGACAAACTCGTGAGCAAATCTCCATCGTCCACCAGACTCCCCACTTTGAGGGGAATGCGTCCCAAAATGCCCGAGAACGGAGCCTTGATGAGCGACAAGCGTTTGCGCTTCACCGCCAGTCGATAGTCCGCCTCCGCGCTGCGCAGTTTCGCCGCGGCCATACGCTTCGCGTTGACCGACACCACCTTGTTGTCCGCCAGTTTCGACACATTTTCCAAGTCAATCCTCGTTTGTTCCACCTCCGCCTTAGCTTTGGCAATCTCCTCGTCCACGCCCACGGCAGCAATGCGAAAGAGCGGTTGTCCCGCCTTCACATATTGTCCCTCGCTCACGTAGGCCGCTTGCAGCAGACCCTTCTGTTGCGAACGAATCTCCACGTTGCGTAGCGAGTTGATGTTGGCTGCATAGTCTTTGGGCAAATCAATGCTGTCCACCAGCGGAGTAGTGGCGGTGTAAGTAGTTTCCACCTGCTGTTCTGCCTTTTTCTGGCAGGCGGTCATTGTGAGGAGTCCGGCGCAGAGTGCGGAGAGCAAAAAATGTTTCATCTTCATTGTTAGAAATAGCGTCTTAGTTGAACGAATGTCTTAGTAGACTGCTTGTTGCAAAGTCCTGTAAAGGAATGAGGGAGGCAAAACCTTGGATTTCATCCTTCGTTTTCTCGCCATGGCATAACTCGAGCAAGCTCGGTTCTGCTCATTTGGCTTAACGAAAACCTTGGATTTCATCCTTCGTTTTCTCGCCATGGCATAACTCGAGCAAGCTCGGTTCTGCTCATTTGGCTTAACGAAAACGTTCCAATTTGGGAGAGCGAAACTACATTTTTCCATTTACCCCCCCTCTGTGCAATAGTGAAAAAAATGTTAGTCCTCTGCATTTCGTTTCATTTTGTGGTCGTTATCCCTCCAAATAGCGATTGGAGTTTACAAATTGGGATTAGACATTAGACGTTAGAGGTTAGACGTTAGACGTTAGAACCATGCGGCGATGAGTGTCTATAACTGTCCAATCGCGCTAGACCGAGGCAAGCGGAACGCAGTGCAGCCGCAGCCGAGCGAAAACGGGTCCGCGACCCTCTAACGTCTAATCTCTAACGTCTAATGTCTATTCTCCCCGAGGCAAGCGAAACGCAGTGCAGACGCAGCCGAGCGAAAACGGGTCTGCGACCCTCAAACGTCTGATGGTTAAGGTTTAAAGTTCGAATCGTCTAAAAAACTATTTTTCGAGGAAATTTTGAAGAAAACTTGTTTGCCTATAAATATTTTTGTATATTTGCCACAACGAACGGTGTTTTCTACTCGAGCTAGTTCCCCGACCGGGAAGGATAACCGATGCAGAGAGACCGTGTTTCCATCAACTATCCATAAAATGAGTAACTACTTTTCTATGGGAAACACGTAGCAAAGCCCTGTTGTAGACACCTAGTTTTTAACTTTTAATATCTGTTCGCTATGCCACCCAATAACCTCACCCCCGCTTGCCGTCGGAAGCGAAATGCAGCAGTAGCTACAATCACCAACACCGACCCGCAATACATGACGCCCGAACAGCTCCGTTTGCGCCAGTTGATCATCGACACTGCAGACAGTTCCTTCCGTCAAAAAGGCATCAAAAAAGTCACCATGGACGAGGTGTCTAAAAACATCCACATGTCGAAACGCACCCTCTATCAGTTTTTCCGCGAGAAGGAAGAATTGGTGTTGGCATGCGTGAAAAACAACTTGGACCGCGAACAACAATTCGTCACCCAAATCTCCGTGCGCTCTGCCAATGCCCTCGAAGTCATCTTGCACTTGTTGGAATATCGCATCCAGGACTTTGCCTCTGCCAGCGACCACTACCTCCGCGAGATTAATCGCTATCCCACTGTGGCGCAGTATTTTAAAAATCGTCGTGCACAAAGCATGAGCGAACTTGTGGAACTTCTCAATATCGGGGTGGAACAAGGGGTGTTTGTCGACAATTTCAATTTTGTGGTGTTTAGCAAATGCATGGGATTCCTCTCCGATAGTGTGCTCCAACGCGAACGCGGCATGGAAGAATTTACCATCTCCGACTATATGCGCCACTTCGTCGTGACGCTCTTCCGCGGATGCGCCACCGATAAAGGACGCGCCATCATCGACGAATTCTGCCAACAAAATTGTCCTAATTAGACATTAGCAATTAGACGTTAGAGCCCTGCGAGAATTGACATTTGGCATTAGACGTTAGAGGGGAATAGAGATTAGAATTTAGACGTTAGACGTTAGAGCCCTGCGGCGAAGAGTCCAACCGCGCTAGCCCGAGGCGAGCGAAACGAAGTGTAGACGAAGCCGAGCAGAAAGGGTCTGCGACCCTCTAACTATTTCCTCCCACGTTTTTTGGAAAATGTCCATCGTTTTAGAGAAAATCTCCCACGTTTTTTCTAAAACGATGGACTTTTTTGGGCTTACTGAGGCTGCTAACGTCGCGAAGAAAAAAGATGAAAATATTTTGTTTGTTGCGATAAATTCGTAACTTTGCAGTATCGCTGAGAAGCGTTATCGCGAAGAAGGGTGCCATGTGCTGCCACATTGCCCTCGATTTGCCTTGTATAACCTCCTGGGAAACACCACCCAATAACCTACCCATCAGTGGGATGCCGCAAGTTTGCTGCATTCACCTTAATCCATCGTATCATGAAAAAGACAGATTCCTACAACAAGTATGTGCCGCTTTTCATCGACAACTATGCCGAACAGCGGTCTGCCAAACTCCGGGCTCGCATGGGCTGGGCTGGATATGGCATCTATCTCGCTATCCTACAGAGACTTCGTTCTGAAAAAGAGTGTGTGCTCGAACTCGACTATGAGTCGCTCGCCTTCTCCTTCTGGACGGACGAAGAGACGCTGCGCACCATCATCGAAGACTTCGGACTCTTCACCATCAACCGCGAAAAAGGGTGCTTCTTCTCTCCGCTGCTCGACGAAATGTTGCTCTCCATCGACCCTGCACTCGCCAAGGCAAGGAATAAGAAATATGCTGTGCAAGTTCCTGCAAATGAAGAACTTGCATCGTGTTTTGCGGCAAGTGTAGCAGAAAACGGCTGTAAAGTGGCTGAAAAGGGTGTGCAAGTTCCTGCAAATGAAGAACTTGCATCGTGTTTTGCGGCAAGTGCAGCAGAAAAGGGCTGTAAAGTGGCTGAAAAGGGTGTGCAAGTTCCTGCAAATGAAGAACTTGCATTGTGTTTTACAGCAAGTGCAGCAGAAAACGGTTGTAAAGTGGCTGAAAAGGGTGTGCAAGTTCTTGCAAATGAAGAACTTGCATCTTGTTTTGCAGCAGATGCGCAGGAAGGCGATTGCAAAGTGTCAAAAAGTAGTGTGCAAGTTCCTGCAAATGAAGAACTTGCAAGTAGTTCTCGCGCGTGCGTGCGCGTTAACAAACAAACAAACGAACAAACAAACGAACAAACAAACGAACAAGAGAAAGAAGAGAGAAGAAAAACATCTTCTCTCCTCGTCACCAAGAAAGGGGTGGGTAGGGGAGCGAAGATGCAAAGAATGACGAGCAATGAGGAGAATATCTGCGAGGAATTAAGTCTTTTCGCAAAATCTTGCGATGTTCGCAGTGCGAAAAAGGAGAGCAAAGCGAAAACCTCCGCAACTCAGTCTGTGCGACGCAAACGTGCCAGTGTGAGAGGGCATCTTTTGCGCACTCCCGTCTATCTCAATCCTCCCACGGTGGAAGAGGTGGCAGCCTATGCCAAGTATTTGGGCTATACCGACTTTCAAGCCGATCGCTTTGTGGCGTACTATGCTGCCAATGGGTGGAAAACCACGCGTCACGACATGATGAACTGGCACGCAGCAGTGAGCACGTGGCACCTCAACCAGTGCCGATATGCCGAAGAACGAGCACAGCAAGTGCAGCAAAAGGCGCAGGAAAAAGAGCGCAGAGAACTTCAATATCAGCAAGATAGGGAATGGCGCAATCGGGTGTTTCTCGAGCGCAATGCTTCGCAAGAGCAGCAAGATCGGCTTTTCCACCAGCAGCGACAGCAGTTTCTCCAGCAGCAAGTGGTGGCAGCCGTCACCAGTGTGCACGACAAATATGAACTCCCTCCCGAAGTGCCTTTCTAATTCCCCCGAACGTCTGTTGGTCCATGCTTGCACGTCTGTTCGTAAGTCCTTGATTGTCTGATAGAATCTTCTATCATCGCAGCTGGATGCACCGCAAGGGCTGTTGGTAAGTTCTTGATCGTCAGTTGCTCCATGCTTGCACGTCTGATAGCCAGTCCTAGCATCGCTGCAGGATGCACCGCAAGGGCTGTTGGTAAGTCCTTGATTGTCAGTTGGTCAATCTTTGCACGTCTGATAACCAGTTCTAGCGTCGCTGCAGGATGAACTTGAATTTTTATTGATTGCAAACCTTCTTTCAAATATCTATTTACCATGAAACTCACTCCTTGTCCTTTGTCCGCACCGTCTTCATCGGACGATGCTTCGCTTTTTTCCGAAATGGAAATCCTCACTTCGCAACAATCCGCTATTGCACCTCCGCCTTCGCCAGTAGGGCAGGGGGAAGTAGTTTCGATTTCGCAACTTCTCCGCGCTTCCTCCGCATCTCCCGAGTCGGTGCTTGCCAGTTCCAATGCCGTAGCCCAGCAGGAGTGCCAGCAGATGCCGACCTCCGTGGCACAAAGGGACAGCGCAATAGCTCCGATTTCCACCTCCCCAGCCCCGATGCAAATGCCCACTGCCGTAGCCCAGCAGGAGTGCCAGCAGATGCCGACCTCCGTGGCACAAAGGGACAGCGCAGTAGTCCCGATTTCCTCCTCCACAGCCCCGATGCAAGTGACCACTGCCGTAGCCCAGCAGGAGTGCCAGCAGATGCCGACTTTCGTGGCACAAAGGGGCAGCGCAGCCCTCACCGCTTCCAATGGCAGTTCCTCAGCCCTCACGGCAGCGGCACAGCAGGAGAAGCAGCGCGAACGAACGGCATTTCTCGAACGCTACAATCCGCAGGTGTGTCGCCTCATGGCACTCGATGCCGACCGTTGTTTTCGCGGTAATGCACCGGCTCTGGCACGTGTGAAACGCGACTATGGCGTGCAGACTGCCGTGACGTGGATGACCATCCAACTGAGCGAGACGGCACGACTGTGGGGCAGTAGCGACAAGATTTCGGGAGAGATGTTGGAGGCTGTGGCAGAGTCGTTTGTGGGCGAATACAGTCATCTGAACTTGGCAGAGATTGGGCTCTATCTTTCGCGTCTTCGTGCTGGAGTGTATGGCAAGGTGGCGTATGGCAAACTCACGCCAGACCACATGGTGAGCCACGTGCAGACGTTTTTGGCGCAGCGTTCGCGCGAGATCGATGTTTTCCGTCGCGAACAGGAGCGCATCGACCGCCAGCGTGAGCGCCAACGCTGGGCTTCCCGTGCTGTGAGCCACGAGGAGGCGAAACGCCGCTATGCCGAAGCGCTTGCCCTCTGCAACAACGATCCCGACCGCGCGATAGAATATATGAAAAAATCTCGTTCCTGAGATTTTTTTAGACGTCTGTAATTTCTACACTACTAAATGATGATAGGAAATTTGGTAAATAGAGAAAATCTTCTTATCTTTGCATGTTACATTAACATAAAAAATAGAAGGCTATGGACACAGCTAAATGGACGAAATTGGTAGAGGTGGTGCTCTATGTAATTAATAAAAAGCAAGGAATCGACCATTACCATCTTTTTAAAGTTTTATATTTTGCCGAACAGCAACATTTGGTGAATTATGGACGGCGTATTGCTGTGGAAGATTTTATGGCATTACCCTATGGTCCAGTGCCGAGCAGCCTCTATGATGCCATCAAAAATAACAAGTTGAGCGAAATACTCGTTTCTAAAAAAGATGGTAATCGTATTTTGCTCAACCCTTTACGAGAAAGCAAAAAGTCATTTCTTTCTGTGTCGGATTGCAAGTGTCTTGACGAAGCCATTAAGGAATATGCAAGTTTGAGTTTTGAGGAACTTATGGTGAGGTCGCATGGTTCTGCCTGGGATGAAGTTAAAGAAACTACGGGGCTTATTTCCTCTCGTGCGATGGCTGAAGAAGCGAACGCTTCTCCTGAGTTAATCGCTTATATTGAAGAGCAAGAGTTTCTCCACAAAACATTGTCGTGATGGAGCTTACAGATGAGCAAATAGTTCAGTGGATACGCAATACAGTGGTTCCAGGACAAGTGTGGAGTATCGCGATGACGCAATCAGAGGGAGTGACCCCTCAATTGGGATATAAAAGTCGTAGGAAGTTTTTTGTGATTCTTGGCATCGATGCACTAGGCAATGTCTATGGGGGTGTGGTCATCAATTCAAGGGTGAACTCTAATCTCCCTCGGAGTATCACTGACCTCCATATGCCTTTATCTCAGCAGCGCAATTCTTTTTTGTTATATGATTCGTTTGTTAATTGCGCAGAACTCAAAGAAATAAAGGCTCAGCGTTTCTTAGCAGCTAAAATGATAGGTAGTGTTCACGATGAAGATTTTGAACTCATCAAAACTACTATTATCGGTAGCGAATTAGAAACAGAAGAGCATCTACGCACTTTTGGTTTAATTTAAGTTGTACTGTAAAAAGAACGAGCTACACATTTTGTTGTGTAGCTCTATTTTTTGTGTCTAGAGATTAGACGTTAGAGGGCTATCGCGATTGTCTCTCCTCCGCATGGCTCTAACGTGTAACGTCTAAATTCTAACCTCTAATCTCTAACGTCTAACGTCTAAAACGGGTCTGCGACCCTCTAATGTCTAAAAACTTTCCGTTGGTTATTGGGTTGGTTATTTCAAGGCTGCGAAAACTGCGATAAACACAAGGATTTGTTATCACAAAATCGCGTGAAATCCACACATCAAAAAGAATTCGTTGGTTATTAGAAATCTATATTTTTTGTAGCAACAAACAACGGATTTCTTTTGATGGCTAGCAAGAAGTTTGTACTTTTGCATCACAAAAGCAGTGCCAATACGTGACGAAGATGATTTTTAGGATGATTTTCGGCTGCGTATTTGTACTTAAAAAGAAGGAAGGAGCTACACACTTTGTTGTGTAGCTCTATTTTTGTGTCTAGACATTAGAAGTTAGAGGGGAATAGACATTAGACGTTAGAGGGTCACGGACCCTTTTCTGCTCGCCCCGACAAGCGGGGCTCGGGGGCTCGGAGGGGGTCTAGATTTTCTAGTCTTTCTAGTCCAACCGCGCAGCCCTCTAACGTCTAATGTCTAACGTCTAACCTCTATTCTCCAACGTCTAATACATATTTTCCGCTGGAAATTTGTTGGTCTGGAAAGAATGTTTTACTTTTGCAGAAGTTTCCAAGGGAAAATAATGAAAAACTTAGTGAGAAACTCATTAGAAACAGCTGAAAAGCTCACTATAAACAGCTGAGAAGCTCACTAGAAACAGCTGAAAAGTTCACTATAAACAGCTGAGAAGCTAGTCGTAAATATCATGAGAAGTAGAAAGCAACCTCATGAGAAAAAATAGCTCCCTCACAGATAAAATAGCTCCCTCAGCGATAAAATAACCCTTTGCCTTGCGAAACTAGATAAACAGATTGTATCACAACAAAAAATCAAAGTTATGAAAGCTAAAGAAATCACGACCGACTATTTCAAACAACACGTATTTGACTATGTAGCCTCGCCCAATGAGTGGAAGTTTATCGGACAACGTCCTGCCATCATCGACTTTTATGCCAAATGGTGCGGACCCTGCAAAGGAATGGCGCCGCATTTGGACCAAATAGCAGAAGAATTTGAAGGAAAACTCGATGTCTATAAGGTGGATGTGGACCAAGAAGTGGAACTCACCGAGGTGTTTGGCGTGCGCTCTATGCCTACACTCCTCTTTATCCCCCAAGAAGGATTGCCCCAAAAGGCGGTGGGCGCCATGACCTATGGACAACTCAAAGAGGTGATCGAAGATATCCTCCTGCCTAAGGCTTAATGCCCGCGGCTTCATATTGACATACTAAACTATTTTCTCGTGGAGAAAGCGCTGGTCAAGGGGATAAATCCTGGTGAGCAGTACTCCATCATTTCATTTACTTAATTATATATTTATATCATGTGTAACGAACATATCGTCCGTCTATTTGCTGGCATTGTGGTGCTTGTCGGTATTGTTTTAGCTCACTATGTAGCCGATTATTGGATTTTTCTTTCTATCTTTATGGGCGTAAATCTTGTGCAGTCCGCATTCACAGGCATTTGTCCGCTCGAACTCATCTTGAAGCGTTGCAGAAAGAAGTAGTCGTGAGCTGCACTTCATCTCATTCCTTTTGCCTTTTTCACCTATGGACCATTTTTGCCTTTGTCGCATCCGCGATCTCTATCGTGCCATCCTCAATTTTGAGCAGTATTTCGAGCAGCATTATGATTTGAATCTCAATGAGGCGATGTTGCTTTGCACCCTCAGTGCGCGCTCCTCGCAGACGGCTGGGGAGGTGGCAGAAGCCCTTGGGCTCACCAACTCCAATGCCTCCAAGGTGATTGCTTCTGCCGAGGCTCTCAAGCTCATCAAACGGCAGATGTGCAAGGACGACAAGCGGAGAATGCGCTTTTCGCTTACTGCGCTCGGTGAGGAACGGTTGGCACGCTTGCAGGCTGACGATATAGAAGTGCCCGAAATTTTGCGATGAAGGAGGGTGCTGATGTTCCCTCGTCTTGAGCGAATCCCCCTCGTCTTGAGAGAATCTCCCCTCGTTTTGAGCGATGCCGTTGAGCATCTTTGAGAGCGTCAGTCCCTAAACACGATGACTAGTCCCCTCTGCACCTCATGCGGAGGGGATTTTTGTGGGCGGACCACGGAGGTTTTGAGAGAATGCAACGGAGGTTTTGAGCGAAAGGGACGGAGATGTTTTGCCTCTTAAGCCAGATGTTTCGAGAAAGTCCATCGTTTGAGCGAAAGCAATGGAGATTTTACGAAAAAATTAGGGTGAAAATCGCAGGAAGTTGAGAGATGGAGATGAGGAAGTGGCGACAAGTTCGCAAGAATGTAGTGCGCTTTTTGCAACGAAATCCCTTTGTTTTGCCAAGTAGAGAAGGCAAAAAGAGGGGTGTTCGAAAAAAAAAGTGCAGTTTTTCTCGATTTTTTATCACTTTGGGGTCATATCCTCCCATATATATAGGGACGCTTCTCAACGAGAGCCTGCGGGGCGCAGCACTCGAGCGGAGACGTCCACGCCCCATCCTAACCTTGGTTGGCTGGCTGGTGATTCCGTGAAAAACACCTACACCTACACACACCTACTGAAGCTTAATTTGCGATAGTAAATCCCTCGCAAGAAGTGGAGGTTGCTTTCAAGTTGTGATCGTGACTTTCGCAAGAAGTGAGGATTCTATTTCGCAATTAGCGATGGTGACTTCGCAAGAAGTGTGAGTGAGCGTGGGGGTGACGGTTATCCGCTGAAACACCACTAGCAACCTATTGTTTTATCTTAAAATCTGTATTACTATGATTCGTTACAAAATCGTTTCTCGCAAGAATCCTTCCACCAAGGCAGAAAAGTTCCACCCAGCCCTCGTGCCCCCCGCACCCATCGACAGTCAGAAGATCATTGACCGCATCGAGAAGAAGTGCACCCTGGCTTCGAGCGACATCAAGGCGGTGGTTGACGCCTTGGAAGTGGAACTCATCGATGCTTTGCGCGATGGCAATGCCGTTCGCCTTGGCGACCTCGGTTCGTTCCGTCCGTCCCTCCGTTCTAAGGGTGTGGAGAAGAAGGAGGATGTCAACGCTTCTCAAATCACCCGTATGCACGTGGTGTTTGTGCCTGCGCTCCGTGTGAAACGCGCCCTCGATGTGAAGACGGGACATCTCCAGTTCGCCAAAACAGAGATGACACCCGTGGTGAAAAAGAAAAAGAAGGCGGAGTAACATTAGACGTTAGAGGTTAGACGGGGTCGCAGACCCGTTTTAGACGTTAGACATTAGACGTTAGACGTTAGAGGGCTCGCGCGGTTGGACTTTCCTCCGTGCGAGCCCTTGTTTTTTTAGTATTAATATCTAATACCTAACGTCTAATGTCTAATGTCTAACGTCTAATGTCTAACGTCTAATGTCTAACGTCTAACGTCTAACGTCTAACGTCTAAAACGGGTCTGCGACCCTCTAAATTCTAAATAAAGAAAACTATCCGCGGAAAAGTAATTAAAGAGTGTGTAAGGTGTTGTTTACAAGCAATACGTCTTATGCACTCTTTTTGTTTTGTAAAGGTTTAAAAAACGGGCGGAATAGAAAAAAAACATTATCAGGGTGTAATATTTTCCTGGTTTTCGCGGGAAGGGATAAATAAAATGTTTATATTTGGCATCTACAGAAGAACGTAAGAAAACTATCCGCTCGCAGAGAGCCATAAAAGTATAAGAACAAAATGAGGAAACTAGTCCATATAAAATGGTTGTTTGTCGCGATTTTCCTCGTGACGCTAGGAGCTTGTGGCACCGATGAACTCACCCAGCGCACTGTGCAGCCTGCGAGTGCGGAGGAGGAGCGTGTCGATACCATCAGACTACAGCTCGATTTCCCAACGATCAATTTCCATTCAGAAATCACGGCTGTGGAAGAAGGTCAGGAGGCGTCGAACCTCAAAACGCGTGCCTCTCTCGAGGTGCAAGACCGAGGCGTCACCAAAGTCAATCTTTTGGCGAATGGCACCCAAAACATGAAAGTATTCCTCATCTTGCGCAATCGAGATGGGTCGAAAGTCTATATTTCCGACAACAATGACTGGAAGGTAGTGGAAAGTCAGAAGTTGTCGGCTTCTGGTGTCTACACCTTCACGCAAGTCAAGGGTGCGCCCTTCACTTGGCAGGAAGACGAAGAGTGGATGCTAGATGCCATGATGGGCGGTACGTGGAACTCAGCCACCAAAACCTACGACATCAACAAGTCCTGCATGGTGCCCACAAAATTGTATAAGAAGGACGAAAAGATGGAGCTCAACAAAGACATCGTTGTGCCCTTCATCCTTGGCACCAGTTGGAAAGGTTTGCTCGACAACGACCTCAAGCGCAAATATGGTGTGCGCATGGCAGTGGCGAATGGCGACCGCCAAGGCGGAACTGCCTATCGTTTGATTTGCATCGATGCCGAACCCGACTTCGTGCCCTATGGCAGTTTGCTCTGCATGCGCTTCAAAAACGACATGCACAAGGCGTTGGAAGAAATCAAAGCTAAGTATGGCATGGAGTTCGACGGCTATTATCCTGGTGTCACTGCCACCTCTTTACTCAACTCATTTGTGTTGCGCGGAGTGAACATCGAGTCCACCTCCACCACTCTGGGGGGCTGGATCAATGTGGACGCCCTCGGTGCGCCCGATCGTCAGCTCCTCCCTTGGACGGGTTGCCGTCCCGATGGCAGTGCCTACACCTTCAGCACTGCCAATCCCTTCAAGCAGACCGTTCAGCTCGACAGAGCCGTGACGGGCAATATGCACACAGGCTATGCCCTGCCCCGCAAGAAGGACAGCGAGGCGGACAGCAAATACACCCCCTATTTCTATGTGTGGACCAAGTCGATCGACGAGTCGAAAGACCAAGCCTCACAGTTTGGTGGCGGAGAACTGAAAATTTCGCTCGACCTCTACAATGCCACTTTGGATGTGCCCATCGGAGTGCGCAAAGCCTTCAGTTCTGTGCGCAATCACAAGACGGGTCGTGCCTATTTCCGCGATGCCGGAGTGGGCGCAGATATTTCGATAAGTGCTTCCAACTATTTTGCACCCAACTTCGTTTATAACGATAGATCGAGAGCTAATATTCCTCATAATGATGCAGGAAGTATCTATCGTTGGCCCGATGCTGATGCAAAGAACTCTGATATGCAATATTCGTCTTATTACTATCATGAGTTATATGATAATGCACCTAATCGCCATTTCACCTATGGTAAGTTGAGATATTTCAAAGACGAATTTGAGGTATATGATCCCCCTTTGGTGAAGGGAGGAGTTCCTAGAGAGAATCATACGAAATGGGTGTTGCCCGACGAACTGACGGTTCGTGCCTTGTTCCCTCCTTATGGTATGAAGAACATTAATGAGACGAATAAGGAAGTTTACCCAGCTGGGGCACTACATAAAGAATTTCCTGAGAGAGTGCGCATTGGAGGTATCATTTTCAATAATATGACCTCCTACTATCATCGTCCATTGCCTTATACAAGAAAGAATTCGATAAAACCTACTAACTACGAGTCTTTCTATGGTCTTCGTTTTGTGGGCACTCCTTTCTGCTATGCAGTGCGCTATACTGTAGTAGGGCAGTGGCTTGCAAATAATGGTAAGACTATTCAGACTTTAGCGTTAGATGATTCTAGATATGTCATTCACACGCGCAGTGTTGCCGACTATGGTATAGATTGGAAGGATGAAGAGGCTTGCAAACGATTCTTGAAAGATGTGATTTGCGGCAATCTCCCCACCGATCCCAATACGCCGCCTCAAAATGCATTCTGGGGCGATTTCTGGAATCCCGATCCCAGCCTAGGCGTGGATATGCGTAACTATTTGGTACCTGGTTCGGGATTGCAAAATGCTTTAAATGAAAAAACTCGTTTATCAACGCAAAAAGTTTTCTTTATTGGGCAGTATTTCCAGTTTGCGGTGAGTGATAAGAATAATCCAACATCTCCATCGAACGCTAATCCTGCACCTTATGTGAAGAACTACAAAGTGCTTACGGGTAATGAGGAATACTCCTACACATTTGGTGTGAATGTATTCAAAGGTTTCGGTCCTTCTCTAAATAATAAGCCCCAGCCCGTTCTTCCGGTGCGTGCTCCTCGCGGATTGGACGACCCACAATGGTTTGTGACCTTGCAACAACAATAAAGTCCCGCGTGGCAGGCAGCTCAGACGCGTCCTCATGAGAGGTGGCGACAACAGCCACAAGCCACCTGCCCCCACACGGACCCTCCGCAGACCCGCACCACACTGCGTGCTGACGCTGCGCTTCTCTCCACGCTATGCGCCCATCGAGAATGGCGCCATAGATCATCGTTTACCCCTCACATAAGCAATAACGACAAATGAAATCCATACTGTCTAAACTTACTCTCCTGGGCATGACAGCACTCACGCTGTTGAGCTGCGCTCACGACTACAACCTCGTGGGCACGGAGCGAGAGCAGGGTAGAGAGCCCATCTGGATGGCGACCCACGTCACGGTGGGCACCACACGTGCGTTTGACAACACCACGGCAGACTATGACTCCAAAATCTACACCATACGACTCATCATCTCCGACAGCCAAACCGGACAAATCGTCTACAACGAAAAGACGGTGACACCGGCTGCGGTGCAACAACGCTATTCGCAGGCGGAGGGTGTGAACCAGCCGTGGAAAAAGCCCTTCAAGCTCATTCCTGGCAAATATGACTTCTGGTTTATTGCCAACGAAGGACAAGACTGGTATGCCCCCAATGCAAGCACGCAGGCTCAAAGGACTGCCAACTTCCAGTTGGGCAACCAAGCCTTGGACCGCCTTGCGGTGGGCACCCACATCTCTGGCATCTTCGGCAGCGAAGTGGCAGGCTCCACGGCTGCCCCCCTTTCGCATCTCGACTTGGCTACCTACAAGACTGGCGGTGGACGCGATGTGGTGTGGTGGCCCAGTGAGACGCGTCCCATGCCCATGAGTGCGGTGTATCGCAACATCACGGTGACCAGCACACGCAATGGTAAGGGCCAATCGCAGAGCGACCCCCAACACTTCGTGGCAGATGGTGACGAAGTGGTGAAATTGGTGCGCGCCTTTGCCAAGGTGACGGTTCACCTCGAGCGAGCAGCCGAAATCCGCCAGTTTAGCGATGGCATCTTCCCACGTGGATTGAGCTATCCTGTGTTGGGCGACTTTGGGGTGGTGCTGCTCAATCGCCCCCGCTATTGGTCGTATTTCAATAGCCCCCTCTTCAAAACCAACCACGCTCCTCGAGAGTACAAATTTTATAGCGACATCTTCCCCGAAGGTGAATCGCGCTATCGCTACGAACGCATCGCACGCGGTGAGTGGTTCTATAGTCAGTATCCCTATCAGCACTTGGTGAAATCGCCCGATGTGAACTACACCACTGCAGACGTTTCTGCCAATCCCGACGATCGACGCACCTACACCTACACCTTCTATGTGCCCGAGATGCTGCTCGAAAAAGGCGTCACCGACGGAGGTCCCAAAGGGGGAGTGGCAGAGCGATGGGACAGAAGTTTGCTCATCTCGCTCACTCCTAAGAATAGCGAACTGTCGAAAGATGGTCGCTGGGTGGAACCTCCCCTCACGGGCGACGCATGGCCCCTCGGGTCGCAGTCGGCATTCAAGAGCGGTCTCGAAGAAACGAAATACTTCAGCGTGGGACAGATGAATCTCAACGACCCCACACAGTCGTTGGCACAAAACGGCTATCTGCTGCCTAATGCCGATCAATATAGCAAATTCTCCCTCCTGCGCAACACGCACTATGTCTACACCGTGCGCGAAGCCGACCGCTTGCAGGTGGACGTGCGCATCTTGCCTTGGGAAGAAGCCGATGATCAAGGTGAACGCTATGTCTACAGCGAATTTATGATTTGGGTGCAAGATCCCACTTTCTCCAGTAGCAACAAGGAAAATCGTGTGACCATCCAAACCACTGTGCCCAACCACAGGTTTAAGCGCGTGAAGCTCACCTTGCTCGATCAGAACGGCGCACCCAACCCAAGTGCTCGTTTCCGTTACACGGATGGCATGGAAAATGGGGGTACGAACTCCAATTGGGTAGCCTTTGGCAATCAACCCAACATGCTCAATGCCTTTGGCCATGCCACTGCCATCATCAACTGGGCGAATACCAGCGGCAGCTCTGCTCCAGCCGCGGGCAAGGCTTTCATCAAAATCGAGTATTTCAGCGACGAGGCGATGACGCAAAAGCTGCCGACGCCTAGAGATGGCGTGGACGAAGTGATAGAAGTGCGTGCCTCCAACTGGCATGACATCTATCAACCCTAAACCCTCATCGCTCATCGCATTTGCCTCCCAGCGCGGACACAGCTCCGCCCACGGTGGCTCCTGCGCCTGTGCAGACTCAGCGGGGAATGTCTTTCCCCTCCACACCTATAGGAGTGGTGTGGTGCTCCTCCAGCACTAGCCACTCACAAACGACTTATCACGATTATGAGAATCCTTTATTCCGTTTTACTCTCTTTGCTTCTGCTTCCTTGCGTGGCTTCGTGCCAGCAGGAGGAAGTGGAGGAGTCCAACGAGAGAGTCTACGTGACTTTCCGCATAGAAGATGCCGACAAGCCTGGCACACGCGCTGTGCCCAATGCACCCACTGGCACTGAGGCTGGCGCAGACTATGAAAGTAGCTACAAGAGCGTGGACATCGTCTTTTACGACTCGAATGGCAACAAAAAAGTCTTCGCTGGTGGCAAGCAATCGTTTCACTTCGATGCCAGTGGTTTTACACCTGCAGAGAGTGAGAAATCTAAGTGGGTGGGCAAGGCTTATGAGCGCACCGCAGGTTCGGAATATCTGCGCGGAGTCTATCTCGATGGCATCAGCAAAGCCGATGTGGTAGGCACCACTTGCGTGGTAATCCTCAACTTGCCAGAAAACTTAAGCGTGAAACTCTCAAGACAGGGCTTTTACCCTAAATTGGACGACCTGCGTAAGCTGGAAGTGAAGAGCCTCTCTTCTGGCAATGAGAAGTTGGGTCCTAAGCCCTATCCCCAAAAGGCAGACGGCACTCCCGACTACAACAGCCCCTACTTCGTGCACATCATGATGTATGGCGAATCGGCACCCGTGGCGTTTGCTGCCAATCAGTCGGTGATTACAGTGCCCGTGAAGCGCACCATTGCCAAGGTGAAAATCCTTCTCACCACCAGCGAACGCTCCTCATTGAGTTTCTTGGCTCCGCTGACGATGAAGTTTTTCTATCGCAAGTTTCCCCAGAGGACTTATTTGGGCAACAACCGCTGGAAACCCGCTAGTGTGGGGAATGGTCAGCGTGTCGGCATTGACCACCAAGTGGACGCTACCACTCCTGTGGAGGTGAGCGCTACCCACTCGGCTTCGAAAAATAGGAACTTTGCCTCGTTGGAGTTTTACATCAACGAATATGGCACCTTGCCCGATGCCTTCATGACGCCGCCTTATGTGCAGCTCAGAACAGAATTCGGCAGCATGCTGACGCGCTATTTCCGCATCATGCTCCCTCGCGGCATACAGCGCAACAAGGTCTACACTCTCTATGTCACCCTTGCCGACGCTGGCAATGAAGAGGAGGATGGCAAGATTGGCTATTCTTTGAAAATCACTAAAATAACCGTGGGTCCCTGGGACAATGGCGTGGAGCGCTTCTTCCCCGAAGAGTATTATCCCGTCAAAGACTTTACGGGACACCCTGATAATACAGACGACCAAATATGATGTACACTTTCCGCAAAGCAATAACAAGAGCGCTCTCCTTATGCGGAGGTGTGGCTCTGCTTACCTCAGTGGTGGCATGCGATTCGTCTGACTTATCTCTCGATGAGCGCCCGGCTAATGAGGTGACCACAGCGAAAAAGCCTGTGGTGAAATTTAGCATCCTCAAGCATGGTAATGGCGTTAGTGTGGGGGCTGATATGCAAGAATTTGAAGATGAAATCAGAAGCTTGTATATCGATCCCTTTGGGGAGATCAGCTTGACTAACCTTACCAAGACTGAAGACCACCTGAAGGCGGAATGGCCCGTCACGATGCCGGTTTCAACCAGCTACGAGTTACAGTTCGTGACGAATCTCTCACAGTCAGATCTTCAAAAAGTAAGAAATGGTACTGTGCCTTCGCCTTCTAGCCTCTACCTGAATACCAGGGATTATCTGCGAGGATATAATGGGAATTCAAAGAATACGCCTCTCGTGATGTTTTGTCGTCTGGATGATGCTCCCTTTACAAGGCAGGGTAATGATTATGTGTATGATCACGAAGTGGTGCTTCAACGCATCTTTGCTCGTTTTGATTTCCAAACTTATTCGTTGCCCGACGGCTTTAAGTTGAAGAAAGTGACAGTGGAGCAAGTGCCCGCAACATTTATATTGCAACCATCTGTTGCAGACGATTATAAAACGCAAAATACTAATTTCCCTAGCACTTTTGGTTATCTGCCCAATGGTAGTTATAAGCTGTGGGACAACGCCGCGGGGACTTTGACGAGCAATGATTTTGCCTCTTGGCAAAAAAGTCCATGGGGGGCGGCTGGAGATCCAAAGCCCGACATGTATCTGAGGGGGCACTTTTATATGCCACCTCATAAGGCAGCTCTTTCTCCCGACTATTTCGGCACGAACAAGCATGGCAACATGTCTTTCCTTCGCTTTGTGTTCACCGACAAGCGCAATGAGACCCACGTGCGCCTATATCGACTGGGTAGTTCAGATAGTCCTGGTCTATGTAGCATTTTGCCATCAGCCAACTATCAGATTCGTATCAATTTGTTGGGACGAAATCAGGTGCGCGATGAAAGCGACACCTATCTCAAGCAATTTGACGAAGGCACTGCGAAAGCAGCTTTTCTCAATTAGCCAAGCTACGAGAGGTTTGTTTTGAGTTTCCTTCTCGGGCTTGCGCTTTTTGAGCCAGTATAGGGGACAAGCGCCTTGCAGGGCGCTCGACATTTCCCCTAGAGATAAAAAAACAACGAAAGAGGACGCAATGTTTTGCGCCCTCTTTTTGGATACTTTATCCCAAATCGGTCATTAGACCGTTATAGTGCTTTTATGTGGGATGCCTCACGAAATGTGGAAGTCGGTGCTATTTTATGCGGAGAAGGGTGGAGTTTTTCAAAATTTATTGCTACATTTGCTCGATTCTATGGTTTAGCGTCTGAAAAGCTCACCGCCAGTGTGGTCAAAGCAGCGCAAAAGATGGGTTTTGACTTGCCAAGTTGTGATCCCTAGATGCTAACGTCTGTTTTAGACATTAGACGTTAGACGTTTATTAGACGTTAGAGGTTAGACGTTAGACGTTAGAAGGCTGGCGCGGTTGGACCCTTTTCCGCAGGGCGCTAATGTCTAACCTCTAATCTCCAACCTCTAATCTCTAACCTCTAACCTCTAACGTCTAATGTCTAACGTCTAGTGTCTAGCGTCTAGTGTCTAGTGTCTAACGTCTAATGTCTAACGTCTAACGTCTATTATGTTTCAACAATCTCTATATCATCAGTTGCAAAGCCAGTGGCGTGCGGGGCGTTTGCCGCATGCCATCCTCCTCGATGGTCCGGAAGGTGCTGGACACATGGCGGTGGCGCTCGACTTTGCGCGCCTGCTGCTGTGTGAAACACCGCAACAGCATGGTGAGGAACAACAAGCCTGTGGCACTTGCCCCGGATGTGCCATGACGCACAAATGGGCGCACCCCGACTTGCATTTTGTCTTCCCCGTGATTCGCCCCAAGAATGCGTCGAGCACCACAAGCGTGGTGAGCGACCTCTGGCTCAAAGAGTGGCGCAAGATGCTCTCGGAGACCACGCATTTCGACCTCGCACAGTGGGAAATGGAAATGGGCATCGAGAACCAACAACCGCAGATCTTTGCCGATGAGAGCGACGAACTGGTGCGCAAATTGTCACTGACGCCTTCGCAAGGGGGCTGGCGCGTGGTGGTGGTGTGGTTGCCCGAACTCATGCACCCTGCCTGTGCCAACAAGCTCCTCAAGCTCCTCGAAGAACCGCCCACACGGACGGTGTTTCTCCTCGTGAGCCATCGCGCGGAGGGGATTTTGCCCACCATCCTCTCGCGTACACAACGACTGGCGGTGCGCGCCATTCCAGAAGCGGAGATAGCGGAGCACCTGCGGCGTGAACGGGGCATTTCGCCCGAAGATGCGGCTTATGTGGCGCACACGGCGCAGGGCAACTATGTGCGGGCGCTACGTTTGCTCTCTGTGGGGCACGACGAACAGGAGTTTCTCGACATGTTTGCGCTCTTGATGCGCAAGTGCTACCTGCGCGACATCAAGGAGATGCACGCGTGGAGTGAGCGCGTGGCGAGTTGGGGACGCGAGCGTCAGAAGGCTTTCTTGGACTATGCGCTGCGGATGGTGCGCGAGAATTTCATCATGAACTTCCACCGCCCGGAATTGAACTATATGACCCGCGCGGAGGAGGAGTTTTCGGTGCGCTTTTCGCCTTTCATCAATGAGGGTAATGTGCTGGGTATCTCCGACGAACTTGCCCTTGCTCGACGCGACATCGCGCAAAATGTGAACGCCAAAATGGTGTTCTTCGACTTTGCCCTCAAAATGATTGTGCTGTTGATTTCTTAGACGTTAGATGTTAGACATTAGAGGTTAGAATAAGAGCAGAGGACATTGTGCCCTCTGCTCTTATTTTGGCTAGATGTTCTAGATGTTCTAGTAGTACTAGTGGTTCTAGTCCAATCTCTAACGTCTAAATTCTAACGTCTAACCTCTAATAACCACAAATCCCCACTCACCTGCAAAGATGAGTGGGGATATTATTATAGCGTAATCTGTATTTTAGAGGGCAGTTGCGATGGGCTGTCCATTGCTGCAAGATTCTAACGCCTAATTGCCTCCGAGGCGAGCGAAGCCGAAGCCGAGCGAAAAAGGGTCCGCGACCCTCTAACGTCTAATGTCTAACCTCTAATGTCTAAAAAGGGTCACGGACCCTTTTATGCTCGGCTTCGTCTGCACTGCGTTCCGCTCGCTTTCGTTGCCCGCGCAACGGCATCGGCAAGTCTTTTACATCAAACAGCCAACCACCGCAAGCCGTTACGCAACCACGCACGCCCCAAAGCGACCTCATTCTTTCAGCAGGCGCTCTTCTTCCAAGTCGATGCGGTGAATGAAGTGTCGAATAATCTCCTCGTCCACCCTTTCGTTCTCGTTATTCAACTTGATCAGCCACAACCGCTGTTCGTTCAGTATGTTATGATAGTTCTTGCGCAGCTCGTCATCGTACAATGTGGCCAACCCTTCGCTCTCCAACTGCTCGTTCCAGTGCGTAACCAGGCTGTTCAACAGGGCCGAACGCGCAACATCCTCACACCTATTGTTGCGTTGAAGGAAATCCAGACTGACCTGTGCCATACCAATTCGTATGATGCGTTCCGTCTCTTCGGGCGGCAGATGGTCGTCGTAGTTGGGAAATTTCACCCATTTAAGCAGCACTGGGAGCGTTAAACCCTGAAAAACAAGTGTGAGCGTAATCACCACAAAGGTGATATACAGCATCATGCTGCGTTCGGGAAAGGGCGTCTGTGTGCCTGGAATGTAGAGCGGAATGGCCAAAGCAGCCGCCAACGACACCACGCCGCGCATGCCCGTCCACCCTAAGACCAAGGGACCGACTATTCCTTGCGAACGCGCATCGGCCACAGTGATGAACTTACTCATAAAGCGCGTGACGAACACCGCGCTAAACGCGGCACCCATACGTATTACCACCAGCGCGCCCGTAATCAGCAGTCCGTAGGCTGTTGCAGTCCAAAGGTTAACGCCATCGGCTTTAAGTCCAGCCATTATCTCGGGCAAGTCTAGTCCGATAAAAAGGAAAGCCAACCCGTTGAGCAAGAATATAAGGAAGTTCCACACGTTCTCGGCCCGCAGTCTAGACGAGGAACCGATGATGAGTATTCGGCGATAGCTGAAATACAAGCCGCCGCTAACCACCGACAATACGCCCGAAGCCTCAACCGTTTCGGCACAGATGTACATCAAGTAGGGGCTGATGATGGAGAACATGGTGTCGATATTCTCGTCCATCGGCAGCCATTTGTGCAGCTTGATAAGCACATACGACAGCAACACGCCCACACCTGCACCGCCAATAACCATCCAAACGAACGAGGCGGCGGCCTGATGCCACACAAATTGGCCCGTACCAACGGCGATAAGGGCAAACTTTACGATGATAAGCGAACTGGCATCATTGAACAAACTCTCGCCTTCGAGCATGGCCGACACGCGCCGCGGCACTTTAACAAACTTCATGATGGCCGCAGCCGACACGGCATCGGGCGGCGAAACGATGCCGCCAATCAAGAAACCTAGGGCAACAGAGAACCCTGGAATGAACGTGTTGGCAATATACCCTACAACCAAAGCCGTAATAAACACAACGATAAAAGCGAACGAACCGATGATGCGCCGCCAGTGCCACAGCTCTTTCCACGAGTTGGCCGCTGCGGCCTCATAGAGTATCGGAGGAAGAAACACGAGGAATATCACATCGGGATGGATGCGCAAACGGGGCATGCCGGGGACGAAACTCAGGGCTATGCCGCCCAAAACAAGCATCACGGGATAGGCCACCTTGATGCGATGGCTAACCATCACCAGCAAACAGATGGCTACAATCAGCAGAATAGATACGACAAGTTGGTGTTCAATCATATTGAGTTGACGAGTTGATGAGTTGATGAGTTGACGTCGAAGTCATCTAGACTTTTAAAATCTCTACAAGTTGAGAGGAGTTTATTATCTTTGTACTGTAAAAACCAAGATAAACACTCCTCTCATGTACGAAGTTCTGGACAAAGATACAATATTCTTGAATCTTTTGCGCGCGTAATCTGTGTTTTAGAGGGCAGTTGCAATAGCAATGTCCATTGCTGCAAGATTCTAACGCCTAATTGCCTCCGAGGCGAGCGAAGCCGAAGCCGAGCGAAAAAGGGTCCGCGACCCTCTAACGTCTAACGTCTAACAAGGGTCTGCGACCCCCTAACATCTACTTTATACTTGTGCGCTATGGCTATCAATCTCGTGGGCTTCGATTTCAACGACTCCGCGCTTCACCTTGCCTTCGTAGGTGACAAAATAGATGCCTTTGGCGGGCGTCCATTCCATACAGAAGAGTTCCGCAGGACTGTTAAAGCCATTTCGCTTGATATTGTGCAAAGCCCAAGTCTTGGATCTGCCACTGCGTTTAAGACCGCTCTCTACAAATTCGCCATTGTTGACAATGAGGAAAGATTCAGACGTTTTCTCGGGAGGAAGAACGGTCACTGCACCATTGGTTTCGAAGAGCACATCTTCCACATCAAACATCGAGAAGATGCCTTTCTGTCGGAGGAGCAAACGAAATTGTTCCATCTCCAGGCTATTGCGCTTGAAGTTTTTGAAATTGATAATCCCATCTTTGACGAGAAACACGCTCTCTCCTTTGATGAAATGTCTCAAGCGTGCCGAGCGCATGGCAAAGCGCACGAGCATGTTGAAGCCCGTCCACACCGCCAAAGCAAAGAGGATGTGCCACATGGACATGTCGGGATTGTACAAGACACCACCGACCAAAGCACCAATCACGAAGGCGCTCACGGTGTCGAGGGGAGTGATTTGTGCCATTTGTGCCTTGCCGGCGAGGCGCAGAAATACCAAAATGCCAATCATGCCCGTGACCAGTTTAAGGGCAATGCTGAGGTAGGGAGTCAAGATTTCCATCATAATAAAATCGTTTTAGAAAATAGAGAGCTGTGGAATGAATGAGTTGAATAAATGATATAAGTTTACTGTGCTGCAAAAGTACAATTATATTCTTGTTTTCCCAACGATTCTTGGTAGAAATATACGTGAATGAATGCTTGGTATTTGGCTTGCTGGTGCGTAGATTATTGCGTACCTTTGCACCGCTCAATTCTATTGAGCTCTCAGAAAAGTTTTTCTCCTCTTACAGAACTTCTCCTCGATGAAAAAAATAGTCTTCCTTGTGATGGGCATTTTAGCCTATCTTCCCACCTACTCGCAAATGCTGTTTTCAGAAAATCTCACGATGAACATAGATAGCACAAAGACCATCCAAGGTTCTTTGTTTCCTGTGTTGGATTTCAAAACAGAGAAAGAGAATGTGCTGACCTTAAAAAATACTGCCAATCTCAACATCTTGATCAACCATAATCGCGTCATCAACTTCATCAACAAACTCGAATTTTCGACATACGGAGATAAAGTGACGATGAGTGGCGGCTATGTGCATCTTGAATATCGTTATCTCTTAAATCGTGCCTTCGAGGTTTATCCTTATGCAGAGTCGCAATGGGCAGAGAGCCGCGGAATGCTGTATAAAGTGTCGAGTGGGCTGCTGTCACGAGTTCGACTGATCAACAGTGAGAAAGTGTTGATGTTTGCTTCAGCTGGTGTTTTCTATGAGTTTGAAAAGTGGGAAAATCCCACTCCTCATGTTAGTCGCCCTTACGTCTTTAGCCGAAGTGTGAAGAGTCACTTATCGCTCAGTGTCAAGCACCGCATAAACGAGTCTTGGGAACTCACGACAACCGCGATTCATCAAGCCAGACCCGATCGTTATTTGAAGGCTGCACGATGGGGCGGAGCTGTGGACCTCAAATATAACATCACTCCCAGAATAGGGCTTAATGGGACTTATCGTCTCATTTATGACACCGACCCGATAGTGCCTATCCGAAAGGATTATACTAACGTAGAGGCTGGTGTGAACATCTCCTTTTAAGTAGACGAATCTTGAGGTTAGACATTAGACGTTAGACATTAGACGTTAGAGCCCTGCGGCGAAGAGTCCAACTGCGCTAGCCTTCTAACGTCTAACGTCTACTTTCTAACGTCTAGAAAGGGTCTGCGACCCTCTAACGTCTAATAACAACAAATCCCCACTCATCCAGATAGGACGAGTGGGGATTTTTTGTAGATAGTGGCTTTATTAGAGTTTAGACGTTAGAGCCCTGCGGCGGAAAGTCCAACCGCGCTAGCATTTCTAATGCCTAACGTCTACTTTCTAACGTCTAAAAAGGGTCTGACCTTCTCTGTAGCGAAGCCGAGGCAAGCGAAACGCAGTGTAGCCGTAGCCGAGCAGAAAGGGTCCGTGACCCTCTAACGTCTAATCAATTAGAACGTCTTGCCAGTTTTGGAAACCTTTAAGCCCTTGTGGTTTTGACTCACTTTGCGGCCAGAGAGGTCGAAGAGTTGAGCTTTGGCAGCAGTTTGAGCATCGCCCGTGGTGGGAGCAGAGATAGCCGTGGTGAGTCCAGTCTCTTGGATGCGCCAGTGAGAAGGAGCCGACTCCATGCCGTTCCAGCAAACGAGGTTTTTGCTACGATCCATGTGGAGATACTTGTAAGTGCCGTTCTTGCCATTCACGCCACGGATGAGCGTTTCGCCATTAGGCAGATATTCGAGCGTGTAGATGCCCGCTTCACTCTGATTGTCGGTGGTGTTGACAGGTTCGTTTTGGTTTTGGAGTGGCAAGAGATAGCGGTCCCAAGCAGCATTGTAGATGAAGAACTTGCCGGGTTGGTTGGGCACCTTGTAGAAGATGAAGAACTGCGTTTCGTCAGCTTCATCGTAAGCGTCCACGCCTTGCGCCTTGTCGTCGGTAAACTTGAGGTAGTAGCTCTTGTTTTCCGAAGGTTTGTAGCCCTCATTTTGGAGGTAGTAGTATTGCTTGTCCGAGACCTCATTGACGGGCACCTCTTTCACTGCGAGGTTGAAGACTTCGTAGACCTTATCAGAAGGATTTGCCAAATAGAAGTCAGCAATCTCGTTGATGCCAGCAAAAGCTTCAGGAGAGATTTGTCCCAATTTGCTGCCCACGTTCTTCTTTAGCTCTGCCAAGCGAGCCTTGAGCACTTCGGTGCGCAGTCCGTTGGCAACCGCAAAATCTTGGTCTGCAGCGTAGGAGTAAGCACCGTCCGTGATTTGCTCGATGGTGTAGTTCTTGTACACTTGTGTGTATCCACCTCTGCTGGCAGGAGCCAATGTTTCTTCTTCGTACATGAAGGCGAGGGTGTTGTTCTTTTGCCAAGCCATGGTAGAGTAAGCCGAACCGATGTAGGAAGACATGTGTGCGCCGTCCCATTCTTTAGCGAAGAGGGCAGACGACCCGAAGTCTTCGTAGCCCGCCAATTCCTTGTAGTTGATGCCCACGTTGGTGCGTCCAGAAGGACCGAAGGGCACGGACTGGAGGGCGAGATACATCTTTTTGCCGGTGGCTTTCTTCACGACAGGAACAATGAGGAGTTCGCCGTTGCAAGCGTTGGCAGTAGCCTTCACGAGAGGGCTGTGTGCCATAGTGTCCCAGTAGCCTTCGCCCTTAGCAGAGTCGGTGAAGCGGAAGACGTTGAACCATCGTCCACTGCCACGGCGAGAAGACACCACGATAGAACCATCGGGCAATTCTTCGCACTTAGGTTCGTCGGCAGAGTGGGGGATGGCAGGTGTCATAGCATCGCCGAGGATTTTCCAGTTTTGTCCGAAGTCGTCGGAATACATCACCCAGTTGGCAATGTTGGTGGGGTTCACATTCAGTCCGCTCATCACAGCATAGACGCGATAGTGGCTGCCCACCTTGGTGCGATGGCTCTGCATGATGCGTCCGCTACCGAAGAACATGGATTCGATTTTGCCGCGTGGGGTGGTGCCATCGAACTGCTTGTAGATGTGGTCGGTGATGTCTTCGCGAGCCGAGAAGGTCTTACCGCCATCCTTAGAATACCAGCGCGCTACAGCGTTGGGAGTTTCGCGACGAGCTTGCCAGAAGTTGGTGAAGCCCGACACGCTCAAAACGAGCACATCATCGCTTTCGCGGTCAGCCACGATGGCAGCATCACCATAACCAGCGTCACGGCTTTGGTTGGGGTCGTTGTTCACCTTCTTACCCGTGCCTTGTGCCACAGGGTTGCCATGAGCGTCGGAGAACACCGCAGGAGTGTCCCACGTTTTTCCCTCATCGTTGGAGCGAGTGGCAAAGAGGTCCACGCGTCCTGCGCCTACGTCGCCAGTGCCGGTGTGGCGAGAGTCGCTCACCGCCACGATGGTGCCCGATTTACCGGTGACTGCGATGGCAGGGATGCGGTAGGTGACGGGGGTTTGCAGGGTGTAGGGGAAGAGATTGGTTTGAGGTTCGAGTTCCACTTTCACGCGCTCTACCACGACCTTGATGTTGGTCAACTGCACGGGAGTGTTGTCGCCCACGAGTTCAAAGGCGAGCGAATTGGCTTTGCCGTCGCCCTTGAGGGAGAAGTGCTGCACGTCGGTGGTGACAGCTGTGGTTTTGCCGTTGGCTTCGATGCTGACGTTCTTGCCTGCAGCGGGGAGTTTGAAGTCGAAGTCCACGCTCTTGACAGCGTAGCCGACGGGCATGGCAAAGGTGTAGCCCCCGCGCTTGGCAGCACCGCTGTGGAGCTGGAGGATGCCATTGGCGACGTTCATGTTGTTGGCACCCGCGTTGAGGGTGAGGGGCAGATCGCCCTTGTTGGTCCAGAGTGCACGGTAAGTGGCGCTGTTGCCGTTGGCAGTGAGTGTGCCAGTGGTGGGAGACACCTCGATGGTGCCGCCGAGGGGGAGGATTTGCAATGAACTTCCGTGGTCGGCTCCAGTGGTCCAGAAGGCGAGTTTACCATCGCGGTTGTTCATCTTCCAGGCTTCTTTGCCTTTGAGATAGATGAAATAAGCCGTTTTGCCGGTGAGCTTGTCGCTCTTGCCGAAGCTCCAGAGGTCAACATAGCCCTCGAGGTTGTTGGCGGGTTTGAGGGTAACGAGGGCGTCGCCTCCGTTTCTGCCCGTTTTAGTGGGGTCGGCAGCGAGCACCATGTTGGCGCCAGAGGCTTTGTTGTAGATGCGATAGCCGTTGGTGTCGTTGGCCACGAAGCACCAGAGGTCGGCATCGGCAAGGTCGCTGAGGGCTTTGTTAAGTGAGATGGCACCTTGTGCGTTAGGTTGGGTCACATACATCCCGTTGTCGCCGATTTGGAGTGTGTACCAAATGGTGTTGGCAGCAAACTTCTGATCGGCAGTCAGCGTGGTGGGGGTGAAAGTGGCGATGCTGGCGATGGCATGAGGAGCGTAGAGCGCAGCAGCCAGGAGAAAAGCAGTAATCGTCTTTTTGATCATGGTGATGACTGAGAGGATTGATAATAGCGCAAAACCTTACTGCACAACGCTCATGAGCTGAGGCGTCGCGCGGCAAGGTTAAGCAGTCTTTTTTTATAGTATGTTTCGCACTACTTCGACACGATGTTGAGGGTGTCGGTAGCGATGAGGAGTTCTTCGTCGGTGGGTACTACCACGACTTTCACGCGGCTGTTGGGAGTGGAGATGATTTCTTCCTCACCAAAGTTTGCCTTGTTTTTGTCGTAGTCCAATTCGATGCCGAGGAATTCGAGGTTTTTGAGGGCATTGTAGCGCACATCCCATTGGTGTTCGCCCACGCCAGCGGTGAAGACGATGGTGTCCACACCACCCATGGCAGCAGCATAAGCACCGATGTATTTCTTGATGCGATAGTTGTACATGTCGAGTGCCAACTTGGCGCGCTCGTTGCCTTCCTTCACGCCGTTTTCCACGTCGCGCATGTCGCTTCCCAAACCAGAGATGCCGAGCAGACCCGACTTCTTGTTGAGCAAATCTTGCATCTCATCGGGGGTCTTGCCTTCTTTCTTCATGATGGCGAGCACCACAGAAGCATCGATGTCGCCCGTGCGAGTGCCCATCATGAGGCCTTCGAGAGGGGTGAGTCCCATGGAGGTGTCGATGCACTTGCCGTGGTCTACTGCCGAAACGGAAGCACCGTTGCCGATGTGGCAGGTGATGATCTTCTGCTCTTCGGGCTTCACGCCAAGGAGCTGGCACACGCGGTTGGTGACGAAGCGGTGGCTCGTGCCGTGGGCACCCCAACGACGGATGTTCATCTCCTCGTAGTAGTGGTAGGGCACGGCATACATGTAGGCATGGGCTGGCATGGTTTGGTGGAAGGAGGTGTCAAACACAAAGACGTTGGGCATGTTTTCCACCACAGCTTTCACTGCATTGTAGCCCTTGAGGGCAGGAGGGTTGTGGAGGGGCGCAAGGTCCATGAAGGTCTTCCACTCCTCGAGCATGTCGGGGGTGACGAGGCGGCTTTCGGCGAAACGACCACCTGCCACGATGCGGTGACCGGCAGCGGCGATTTCGTCGATGCTCTTGATGGCACCATGTTGGGGATGGGTGAGGGTGTCGAACATCATCTTGATGCCCTCGGTGTGGGTGGGGCATTCGAAGTTGAGTTGGAGTTTCTCACCGTTGTGATCAGTAGTTTTGAGGAAAGCTCCTTCTTGACCCACGCGTTCGATGCCGCCTGCTGCGAGCACAGCGTGAGTGTCCATTTCATAGAGCTTATATTTGATAGAACTGCTTCCGCAGTTGATGACGAGAATTTTCATTTTTGTCGTTGTTTTTGACAAGTGAGTCTAGAAGAACTAGAGGAACTAGAAAAACTAGAGGAACTAGAGAGTCTAGCCCTCCGAGAAACCGAGCCACTTGTGGCGAGCACAAAAGGGTCTGCGACCCTCTAACGTCTAATGTCTAACGTCTATAAAGGGTCTGCGACCCTTAATTTTGCTTTGCTGCAATAGCTTGGTTGGCAGTGATGACGATCATCTTATAGATGTCGGCCAGACAGCAACCACGAGAGAGGTCGTTGACGGGGCGCGCAATACCCTGGAGGATAGGTCCGATGGCTTCGGCATGACCGAGACGCTCCACGAGTTTGTAGCCAATGTTGCCCACTTCCAAACGAGGCACCACGAGCACATTCGCCTGACCAGCCACAGGGCTACCAGCTGCCTTCAAGTGAGCCACAGAGGGCACGAGGGCAGCGTCCGCCTGGAGTTCGCCATCGATGTCGAGATCGGGGCGGAGTTCCTTGGCGCGTTCAAAAGCCATGCGCACCTTGTCCACATCTTCGTGCTTTGCCGAACCATAAGTGGAGAACGAAAGCATAGCCACCTTGGGTTCGATGCAAGCCACCGCACGCGCAGTGTCGGCAGAGCAAATGGCAATCTGTGCCAACTGCTCAACATCGGGCACGGGCGTCACCGCCACGTCACCCATCACGATGACACCATTTGAGCCATATTCGTGCGCTTGCGTGAGGAGCAACATCGCACCGCTCACCACAGAGATGCCAGGAGCCGTCTTGATGATTTGGAGGGCAGGACGAAGCACATCGCCAGTGGTGTTGCGCGCACCAGCCAACTGTCCGTCGGCATCGCCAGCCTTGATGATGAGGCAACCGAGGTAGAGGGGATTTTCCACAATGGAGCGTGCCGTGTCGATGGTCACACCCTTCTTCGCGCGGAGTTGTGCGAGGAGTTGTGCATATTCCTCCTTCTTATCGTGAGAGAGAGGGTTGATGAGGGTGGCTTTCTCGATGTGAGTAAGGCCATTTTTTTGTGCGAGTGCCATGATTTCGGCAGGGTCGCCAATGAGGATAAGGTCGGCCACCTCGTCAGCGAGGATGCGGTCGGCTGCTTTGAGTGTGCGTTCTTCCGTGCCTTCTGGGAGAACGATGCGTTGCTTGTTGGCTTTTGCGCGAGCAACGAGCTGTTCGATAAGTGCCATTATTGAGATTTAGATTGGATACCAATAGTAAAGCGTGTCGTGCTCAGGGTCACTTCCTGCACGACACGCTGCAAATTTACAAAAAACGGCTGAGATAGCCCACTAATCCCCTCATTTTCTATGCTCGACTAAGCAATTCAGAGGGGGCTAGCCAAGTTTCGTTTAGAGCTTCTTGGGCAGGGTCACCTTAAATTCGGGCACTGTGGGCGTGGTGTGCTCCTTGTAGATGATGTCTACCATCTTCTTCACCACATCGGGGTGTTGCTTCGCCACGTCGTTGTCTTCGTGGAGGTCTTTGCTCAAGTCGTAGAGACTGCAATTACCGTTCTTCACCACGAGCTTCCAGTCGCCCATGCGCACGCCCATCATGTTCGTTTCGTGGAACTCCCAATAGAGATGATCGTGCTTCTGCTGCTGGTCGTCCTTTCCCGTGAGGGTGTTGTAGAAGGAGATACCGTCGTAGAGGTCCTTTTCATTACGCTGATAGGCCTTGGGGAAATCCTTGATACCTGCCACATCGCAGAAGGTGGGCAACACGTCGTAGAACGCCAGTTGGTGGTCGTTCACTTCGCCTGCTGCCACCTTACCGGGCCAGCGCACGATGAAGGGGATGCGGATGCCGCCCTCGTGGGTGGAGCGTTTCAAACCCTTGAGCAGTCCATCGCGGTTGAAGAAGGTGGGATCGGCACCGCCCTCTTCGTGAGGACCATTGTCGGAGGTGAAAATCACGATGGTGTTTTCGTCCATGCCCTTCTTCTTGAGCTTGGCAATGATTTCGCCCACCATGAAGTCCAGGCGCGTGATCATGGCAGCAAACTGAGCGTGTGCCTGTTCGGTGCCGTGATAGCGGTTGCCCACTTGGCTGCGGAAGATGTGCTCTTGGCAGAAGTGGTTTTGATAAGCCTGCAAAAGGCTGTCGTTGGGCTGTTGCAACTCAGCGTGGGGCAGGGTATAGGTGAAGATGCCCAAGAAGGGTTGGTCTTTCGTCTGCTTGTCGAGCCAGTCCATCGCCTTTTGGTGGATGAGGTCGGCTGAATACTGCGGACGTTTCAAATAGTCGTCGCTGCCGGGCATGCCATATTTGATGTTCTCATCGAGCGTCACGCGGTGCGTCTTTTTGTCGCCACGCGAACGACTAAATTCGTTCAAGAAGTTGGGATAATAGGCGTGGGCTTCAAACTGGCAGATGTAGCCATAATATTCGTCGATGCCGCGCTTGTCGGGCGTAGAAGCGGAGTTTTCGTAGCCGCCAGCCCATTTGCCAAACATCCCCGTGGTGTAGCCGTTCTCCTTGAGGATTTCAGGCAAAATCTTGTGGTTCACATCATAGGGTTCTTGTCCTGCCCAGCCTTCGGCAAAATCAGTGTTGCGACCATAGAGGTTGGGCACATCCTTGCCGCGCCAGTATTCCTTGTTGCCGCGCACGTGGGTGTGTCCGCTGTGCTGCCCAGTCATGAGCGTTGCGCGCGAAGGAGCCGACACTGGACTTCCGGCATAAGCCTGCGTGAAGCGCATGCCTTCGGCTGCCATGCGGTCGAGATTGGGGGTGGCGATGTACTTCTGACCATAGCAAGCCAAGTCGCCATAGCCCATGTCGTCGCACATGATGTAGATGATGTTGGGACGTTGCTGCGCTTGACCAGTCATCGCTGCCAAAGCGCCAAGTCCGAGGAGGGTATATGCTTTTTTCATAATGAGAATGCAGGGGGATTATTCCATGAAGAGGTATGGAGCCTATGATGATGGAGTCTCTGATGATGGAGCCTATGATGATTTTTCTAGCTCAGTCGTTTAGGGTTGCACCACTTTCTTGCCATCCACGATGTAGACACCAGGGGTAGAAGTGGTGGTTTGACGACCTGAGAGGTCGTAGGTGTGCGCGTCGCTACGATTCACCGTGGGGCGTTGCACGCCGGTGGGAGCTACCACATTGAGGAAACCATCGAAGATGAGGCCCACCACTTCGTCGTCTGCGCCTGTGAGACCATTGGAGGTGAGGCGGATGCGGAAGCGCGTGTTGCCCTTGAGAGCCGTCTCAGGCACGGTGAACTCAGCGTTGGTGGTGCGCTGCAAGGTGAGGGGTTGTTGCACCTCGAAGATACCATCGTGGTTCCAGTCGAAATAGAGATAAGCCTTCGCATCTTTGGGCGGATTGGCACTGAGCTTAAAGTTCAGTTTCACCACGTCTTTCTGGGGCAAATCTGCCATTTGGCGAGAGAATACCACGTGGAGTTCGCGGTCGTTCTTGGCTTTTGCATCGGGATAGTTGATGCTTGCCAACACCTTGGCGCCTTCTTTCGCTTCGCCTTTTGCAGCGACGGAGAGCGATGTCCAGGTGTAGTTGTCGGTCGTGGTGCAGGGATAATCATAAATCTGCAAACGACGCATGAGGGGAGTGCGCTGCGCCATGAAGCGGAAACGCGTTTCGCCACCGAGTTTCACACGTTGGTGCGCCGCATTTTCCCAACCGTAGAAGCCCGTGAGTTCGTCTTCCACGATGCTCCAGGCTTCGCTCTCGTTGAGCGCCTTGTGGGTGGTGCCGTGGTGGAGCTTGTAGCCCCCTTTAGAGTTGCCCTGTCCCTCCATGTAGAAGGACGTTGCGCCCTCTGCTGCTTCGGGAGTGGTCCACGAGAAATCGCCATCGCCATTCACTTGCAGCCATCTGCCGGTCTCGTCCACCAGCGCATACAAGCGGTCGCTACCCGTTTGGAAGGGGCGCACCTCATAACTGTCGGTCGTTGCCACGGGCCACCAGTAGGAGTTGGCGTTGTTGTGGCCAGCCTGCCAAGCCACCACGAGGTGGGTGCCGCCTTTGCGGTTGAGCCCCATGGGTGTTTTGGAGCGGTCGCTGTAGTTGGGCACGTCGGTCGAAGAGAGCGTCCAAGCGCCAGCCGTCTTCGCTTTGGGGTTAGGAGCCACGAAATAAGCCACGGGCATATTGGAAGTTGTGATCGCTGTTTTTCCAGCCTCTCCGGTGGCAATGGTAGAGGCGAGGTAGCGGTGAGTGGCAGTGTTTTGCACGTAATACACGTCTTGTTGTCCCTCCACAGGGATAAACTTCCAGAATTGTCGGCGAGCGTTGTCTTTCGTGGTGACAGTCAAACTGTGTTCGTCGGTCTCGGTGATGAAAACTTGTTCGTCGGGTGCCGACTGGATGCGATAAACCAGTTCTGCGGAGAGTGGTCCGCTGGTGGCTTTTTGTGCTTGAGCGGTCGCCGCAGTGGCAAAACACGCGATGGCGCTCATGGCGAAATAGACGGATTGGTGCATGGTGATGAATAGAGTTGTCCCATCGTGTCTTCCCCTTGGGGTGCTTTCCTCGATGGGTAGATTTCGGGTGAAAAATCAATGCTGCAGCCTTAACTTGCTATCTTCTAGCAAGGCTTGATGGCTTATCTTCTTGCAGGCTAGGTGCTATATATTATCTTGCACTGCAGTCTTGAATAGAGGTTTAACCGCTTGAAAAAGGTTCAATTTGCCTACTTTCAATGCAAAACTGGCACTTTCGTCTAGAAGCTGCAGCGAGAAAGCGCCATTTGTTGTGCACAAAATTACAATAGATTATGCATTTGACCAAGTTTTTAAGCCGAAAATGCTAAGTCTGCATGAGAATATTACTCCTCAAATCCTTACTTTTATGCACGAATTGCCCTTCTTTCCTTCCTATTTTGTGTGGAATCCTTTTTGTTTTTGCCGTGGATTCCTTTTTGTTTTTACCGTGGATTTGTTTTTGACCTGATTTTGACGTTTTCTGTTTCTGCCGTGGATTCCTTTTTGTTTTTGCCATGGATTTGTTCTGCCGTGGATGCCTTTTGTTTCTGCCGTGGATTTGTTTTTGTTTTTGCCGTGGATGCCTTTGTGTATATTCCTTCTTTCTTTTTGTTTTTCTCTTTTCTTCTCTCTCGTCACTTCAATTTTCTCCCACGAAATCCGAAAAACGTGGGAGTTTTTTTGGAAAAAGTCCATCGTTTTTCGGAAAAAGTCCATCGTTTTTTGGGGGCTACTCTCTAACGTCTAGCGTCTAATGTCTATATTGCCCGAACCACCTTGTGGCGAGCATAAAAGGGTCCGTGACCCCGAGCAAAAAGGGTCTGCGACCCTCTAACGTCTAATCTCTAACGTCTAACGTCTATTCCCTTGCTCATGTGCATAACATTTTTTATATTTGCGCATTAGAATCCCTCTGCTAGGATAACTCTCAAAAATAAAACACAGCAAAAGCCAACTCACCACTTTCTGTTACGAACATTTTCAATTACATATAAGCCCTATGACCCCCACCCCCGAAGCCTACGTGCACCTCAGTGCAGATGAAACCACCCTCACTTTCTATTACGACACCCTCCGTACTGAACGCGACGGAACAACGTGGGGAATAGGCGAGACAAAAGAAGATTCTTTTTCTAAATACTACGCTTGGACGGGCACTTTTGAATCTCCCAATACATCCGTTCTCACTGCAGTGTTTGATGCTTCGTTCCGTGAGTTTCGCCCCACTAGCACTGAAGTTTGGTTTTATTCTCTCGAATCACTTACAAATATAAAGGGCTTGGAACACCTCAACACCTCGCAGGTGACGGATATGAGCGGTATGTTTTTGGGATGTTCATCGCTGACGGAGATTGATCTCTCCCACTTCGACACCTCGCAGGTGACGAATATGAATGGTATGTTCATGGAGTGTTCCTCTCTGACTGCGCTAGACCTTGCGAGCTTTGACACTTCCAACGTGACCAATATGGGCGCGATGTTCAAGGATTGCAAGGGTTTGACCACGCTCGACCTCTCCCACTTCGACACCGCAAAGGTGACGGACATGAGCTATATGTTCATGGGTTGTTCCAATCTGACCACACTAGACCTCTCCCACTTCGACACCTCGCAGGTGACGACCATGTATAAGATGTTCGTAGCTTGCTCCTCTCTTACCGAGATTAATCTCTCTGGCTTCGACATTTCCCAGGTGGAGATTATTTGTGACATGTTCTGTGGGTGCCACTCTTTGACCACGATTTATAGCAACGCTACTTGGAACTGCGATGACTCTGAAGACATGTTTGCTGGTTGCACCTCCCTTTGCGGTGCTGTGCCTTATGACGATTCAAAAACGGACGCTAGCATGGCTAACCCCGAAATGGGATACTTTAGTAGAAAATAGACGTTAGCGATTAGACGTTAGAGGTTAGAGTTTAGACGTTAGGACCATGCGGAGGGGAGTCCATCGCGCTAGCCCTCTAATGTCTAACTTCCAATGTCTAAAACATACGTTAGAGGGGGCGCAGATCCTTTCTGCTCGGGGGCGCAGCCCCTTTTGTGCTCGACACGACAAGCGTGGATCGGGCTAGCGCGGTTGGGCTAGAAGAACTAGAAAAACTAGAAGAACTAGGAAACTAGTAAATCTAGTCTAACTCGGAAAACGAGCTCACAAAACGACATTAACATCAAACTACAAGATGCAAAATCATACCTCCGAAGCCTACGTGCACCTCAGTGCAGACAAAAAGACACTCACCTTCTATTACGACGCTCTACGTGCTGAACGCGACGGAACATTGTGGGGAATAGAGGATAAGAAAGAGTATCTGAACGATCTGATACCTGCTTGGGTTGGTAATTCGGAATCTCCCAATACATCCATTCTCACTGCAGTGTTTGATGCTTCATTCCGGGATTTTCGTCCTACCACCACGGCAAAATGGTTTCAATATCTCAAGTCACTTAAAAGCATCAAAGGACTGGAACACCTCAACACCTCGCAGGTGACGAAGATGAATGGTATGTTCTTTGGTTGCAAATCTTTGACTTCCATCGACCTTTCTAATTTCGACACATCTCGGGTGGAGGATATGAGTTGGATATTTGCTCGTTGCTCTGCCTTGACTGCACTTGATGTTTCGCATTTTGATACCAGCCAAGTGAGGGATATGGGATGTATGTTCTACCTTTGCTCAGCTTTGACTGCTCTTGATGTTTCGCATTTCGACACGTCAAAGACGACAGATATGTTATGGATGTTCTCTGGTTGTTCAGCTTTGGCTGCTCTGGATGTTTCGCATTTTGACACCTCTCTGGTGACAAGTATGCCCTGTATGTTTTGTGATTGCTCTTCTTTGACTGCTCTTGATGTTTCGCATTTTGACACTTCGCAAGTGGGACATATGGGCTGTATGTTTGAGGGCTGCTCTTTATTGACTGCACTTGACGTGTCGCATTTCGACACCAGCCAAGTGAGGGACATGGCCAGTATGTTCTCTGGTTGCTCTGCTTTGACTTCACTCGATGTGTCGCATTTCGACACTTCGCAGGTGGTGGAGATGAGCTGTATGTTTCGTGGTTGCTCAGCTTTGACTTCGCTTGATGTGTCGCATTTCGACACTTCGCAGGTGGTGGAGATGAGCTACATGTTTCGTGGTTGCTCAGCTTTAACCTCACTCGATGTGTCGCACTTCGACACCTCGCAGGTGGAGTGGATGCGTGGTTTGTTTGAGGGCTGCTCGTCCTTGACTGCTCTTGACCTCTCCAGCTTCGACACCTCGCAGGTGGAGTGGATGAGTGGTTTGTTTGAGGGCTGCTCCTCTTTGACCGCTCTCGACCTCTCCAACTTCGACACTTCGATGTTAGGTGAAATGGGCAATATGTTCTCGGGTTGCACGGCTTTGACTACGCTCGACCTTTCTAATTTCGACACTTCGTGGGTAGATGATATGTACCAGATGTTCTGTGGGTGCAACTCTTTGACCACGATTTATTGCAACTCCTCTTGGAACTGCGAAAACTCGGAATCTATGTTTGCTGGTTGCACTTCCCTCCGCGGTGCCGTGCCTTATGACGAATCAAAGACAGACGCTAGCATGGCTAACCCCGAAAGGGGATACTTTACGAGTAGACGTTAGACGTTAGAGATTAGACGTTAGAGGGGCTAGAAAATCTAGAGCTCCTAGAAATACTAGAGCAACAAGCCACTTTCGCTGGAGAATAAGCCACTTTCTCGAGGAATTGAGCCAGAAAAGAGGGGAAATGTGCCTCTTTTGTGCAAAAAAATGGCTTACTCTTGGCTGTTTTACAGGAAAAACGTATATTTGCAGTGATAAATGACGTGAGGGGCTCGAACGAAGCTCCTCACTTCTGTCTATAAAGGGGCATCTAGACGTTAGAGGGTCATAGACCCTTTCTGCTCGCCACGATAAGCGTGGCTCGGGCTTCTGACGTTAGATTTTAGACGTTAGACATTAGACGTTAGACGTTAGAGGGTCTCTAGTGCTTTTAGTTCATCTAGTCCTTCTAGAGTTTCTATCCCCTGCCCCCACTATAACAACAGCAATAATTGCCCACTGAATGATCAGTAAAACCGTAGTACAACAACTTATCGACCAATGGCTCGAGGATAAAGACTATTTCCTCGCCGACTTGTCGATCAATGGTGACAAAATCCTGGTGGAAATCGACCATGCCGAAGGGGTGTGGATCGAAGACTGCGTGTCGCTCTCTCGTTTCATCGAGGAGGGACTCGACCGCGACGAAGAAGACTTTGACCTCGAAGTGGGGTCGGCTGGCATCGGTCAGCCCTTCAAGGTGCTTCAACAATATGAAATCCACTTGGGCGACGAGGTGGAAATCCTCACCACCGCGGGCAAGAAGCTCCAAGGTCGTCTCACCGCTGCTTCTGCCGAAGAAATCACCATCGTGCAGCAAGTGAAGGTGAAAGCCGAAGGCGAAAAGCGTCCACACCTCGAGGAGGTGGAAACTAAGCTCCCCATGAGCGAGGTGAAATGGACGAAACTCTACATTGATTTCAAATAAAAAAAACAGCAGGCATGCCTGAGGGTCGCCACACCACGGTGCGACGGCTTGAAGTGCGTCTGTCGTTTCTACCTATAATATATGGCTAAAAAGCAAATTCCCGAAATGAGTCTCCTCGACAGCTTTGCTGAATTCAACGAGACCAAACATATCGATAGCACCACTCTTTTGGCTGTGCTCGAAGAGAGTTTTCGCAGTGTTATTGCCAAAACCTATGGCACCGACGAAAATTTTACCGTGGTGGTGAACCCCGACAAGGGCGACGTTGAAATCACCCGTAGCCGCGAAATCGTGGCTGATGGTGAGGTGGAAGATGACAACAAACAAATCGCTCTCTCCGAAGCGCAAAAGATAGAACCCGACTTTGAAGTGGGTGAAGAGGTGAGCGAACACATTGAGTTTGCTTCTTTCGGACGACGCGCCATCTTGACCCTCCGTCAGACCCTCGCTTCTAAAACCCTCGAACTCGAACACGACACCTTATATAATAAGTATATCGACCGCGTAGGCGAAATCGTTTCGGCTGAGGTGTACCAAACGTGGAAGAACGAAACCCTCCTCGTGGACGACGACAAAAATGACCTCCTCCTGCCTAAGAAGGAACAAATCACGCGCGACTTCTTCCGCAAGGGCGACCGCGTGCAAGCTGTCATCGATCGCGTGGACAACAACAACGGCAATCCCAAAATCTACCTCTCGCGCACTAGTCCCATGTATTTGCGCCAGCTCCTTCGTCGCGAAATCCCTGAAATCGCAGAAGGCGTGATTGTGCTCCACGATGTGGCGCGCATCCCTGGTGAGCGTGCTAAGATTTCGGTGGAAAGCTACGATCCCAACATCGACCCTGTGGGTTCTTGCGTGGGCGTGGGCGGTAACCGTATCAGCGGTATCGTGCGCGAACTCAAAAACGAAAATATCGACGTCATCCCCTTCACCACCAACACGATGCTCTACATCCAACGTGCGCTCAACCCTGCACGTGTGAACAACATCGTGATCAACGAAGAAGAAAAGCGTGCCGACGTGTTCTTGGCTCCCGACCAAGTGAGCCTCGCCATCGGTAAGGGAGGACAAAACATCAAACTCGCCTCTATGCTCACCGGCTACACCATCGACGTGTTCCGCGAAGTGGAAGGCGCTGAAGAAGTGGACGACATCTATTTGGACGAATTCTCAGACGAAATCGACCAATGGGTCATCGATGCCATCAAGCAGATGGGGCTGCGCACTGCGCGTGAAGTGCTCAATGCACCTCGCGACATGATTGTCGAAAAAGCCGACCTCGAAGAAGACACCGTAGACCACTTGCTCGCAGTACTCCGCGCTGAGTTTGACGAATCCGCATCTTAATGCCTCTGCGGCTCGACCTAACCAACAAAATTAGGGCGAGCCGCAAAGAGCTGTTTGGAGGGCGGTGCTTTTCCTCCTCTCACTTTCTGCCTGAGACACTCTGTCAATGGCATGAAAATGATGAAGATATCACCCCGAAAGGCGATAGCCCATGGCGAGTCTTGAGGCGTTTCCCCCCAACAGCTTTCTAATGTTTCACCGATTTGGGTTTTTCCCTCGTCAAACTAGCAAGCCTGCTTCCATCACCCCAAATATACACATGAGATTAAACAAAGTAATCAAAGAACTCAACGTCTCCATCCAACGTGTGGCTGACGCGCTCAAAGATAATGGTTTTGAAGGAGAAATTACCCTCAACACCAAAATCACTGAAGAACAATACACATCCTTGAAAAAGAACTTTGCCGACGACATCAACCGCAAGGAAGAAGCTGAAAAGCGCTTCCACAGTCGTCGCGAAGAAAAGCGCTCCTCCAAAGAGGCGGACGCTGCTCACACTGTGGGCGATGGAGAAGAGGCAACTGCTCAGGCTGCCCCTAAGACTGAGCAGGCTCCCCAAACTGCTGAGACTGCTCCAGAAGCAGCGGCTGCAGACAACGACAATGCCGAAGGCGGACTGAAGGTGGTGGGACACATCGACCTCGATGCTTTCAAAAAACCTGCCAAGAAGACTAAGGAAAAGGCGGCTAAGGCTGAAACTAAATCCGAACCTAAGGCAGAGAAAAAGGCTGAACCTAAGGTAGAAAAGAAGGAAGCAGCTCCTGCTCCCGAAGCTCCCAAGGCTGAGGCACCTGCCGCTGAAGAGAAGGCTCCTGCTGCTCCTGCTGCTGAAACAGAAGACAAGGCTGCGCATCTGGGCAAGGCGGACAGCGATGGCGTGTTCAAACTCAACTCCGAACCTCGCCTCACCGGTCCTAAAGTGCTCGGCACCGTGGACCTCTCTGCCATCAACGGCAGCACGCGCCCCAAGAAGAAGACCAAGGAAGAGCGCAAGAAAGAACGCGATGGCAAGAAGCGCAACCGCATCGGCAACGAACGTGTGGATGTGAATGCTGAAGCCAAAAAGAATAACGCCGGACAAGGCGGACACAATGGCAAGGGTGGACAAAACAATGGTCATCCTGGTCAAAACCAACAAAACCGCAACCAACAACAAGGTGGTGGCAAGGGTGGTAAGAAGGGCAAGAAGGGCAACAATGCTCCTGCCACACCACCTAGCGACGAAGATGTGGCTAAGCAGGTGAAAGAAACCCTTGCACGTCTTCAAGCTAAGGGCGTCAACAAGGGTAAGGGTGCGAAATATCGTCGTGAAAAGCGCGATGCTGCTCGCGAACGTCAGGAAGAAGATATGATGCGCCGCGACGCTGAAAGCCGCGTGCTCAAGCTCACCGAGTTTGTGACTGCCAACGAATTGGCAACGATGATGGATGTCCCCGTGACACAAGTCATCGGCACTTGCATGAGCATCGGCATCATGGTGTCTATCAACCAGCGTCTCGACCAAGAAACCATCGAAATGGTGGCAGAAGAATTTGGTTTCACCACCGAGTTCGTCTCTGCTGAAGTGCAAGAAGCTATCGTCGAAGAGGTGGACAACGAAGAAGACCTCCGCGAGCGTGCTCCTATCGTCACCGTGATGGGTCACGTTGACCACGGTAAGACTTCGCTCCTCGACCACATCCGCAATGCCAACGTCATCGCTGGTGAGGCTGGTGGTATCACTCAGCACATCGGTGCTTACAACGTGAAACTCAAGAATGGTCGCGAAATCACCTTCCTCGACACCCCTGGTCACGAAGCCTTCACCGCTATGCGTGCTCGTGGTGCGCAGGTCACCGACATCGCCATCATCATCATCGCTGCCGACGACAACGTGATGCCACAGACCAAGGAAGCCATCAACCACGCAGTGGCTGCTGGTGTGCCCATCGTCTTTGCCATCAACAAAATCGACAAACCCGGTGCTAACCCCGATGCCATCAAGACTACCTTGGCTTCGATGAACTTCCTCGTGGAAGAGTGGGGTGGTAAGTACCAATCGCAAGACATCTCTGCGAAGTCGGGTCTTGGCATCTACGAACTCCTCGAAAAGGTGCTCCTCGAAGCCGACCTCCTCGACCTCAAAGCCAATCCTAACCGCCGCGCTGTCGGTACTGTCATCGAAAGTTCGCTCGACAAGGGTCGTGGCTATGTGTCCACAGTCCTCGTCAGCAACGGTACGCTCCGTCAGGGCGATATCCTCGTGGCTGGTACACACAACGGTCGTGTGAAGGCGCTCTTCAACGAACGCGGTGTGCGCGTAGACGAGGTGCTTCCTGCTCACGCTGCCACGGTGCTCGGTTTCAACGGTGCTCCCCAAGCTGGCGACCAGTTTAACGTGATGGAAACGGAACAAGAAGCGCGTGAAATCGCCAACAAGCGTCTCCAACTCCAGCGCGAACAAAACCTCCGCACCTCTAAGATGCTCACCCTCGATGAAATCGGCCGCCGCTTGAAACTCGGTGACTACCAAGAACTCAACATCGTGGTGAAGGGTGACGTGGACGGTTCTGTACAGGCTTTGAGCGATTCGTTCATCAAGCTCTCCACAGAGTCCATCGCCATCAACGTGATCCACAAGGGTGTGGGACAAATCTCCGAAAACGATGTCACCCTCGCTGCAGCTTCCAAGGCGGTTATCGTGGGCTTCCAGGTGCGTCCTTCGGCTGGTGCGCGTCGCCTTGCCGAGAAGGAGGGTGTCGACATCCGTCTCTATTCTATCATCTACGATGCGATCGAAGAGGTGAAGGAGGCTATGGAAGGTATGCTCAAGCCTATCGTGAAGGAAGAAATCACCGCTATGGTGGAAGTTCGCCAGGTGTTCCACATCTCCAAGGTCGGCTACATCGCCGGTGCCTACGTGGTGGACGGCAAGGTGTCACGCTCCAACAAGGCGCGCCTCATCCGCGATGGTGTGGTGGTCTTCACTGGCGACATCGCTGCCCTCAAACGCTTTAAGGACGACGTCAAAGAAGTCACTACCAACTTTGAGTGCGGTATCTCGCTCCAAGGCTGCAACGATATCAAGGAAGGCGATATGATCGAAACCTACCAAGAGATTGAAGTGAAACAAAAACTCAATAGTTAGTAGACGCTAGACGTTAGAGGGTCGCAGACCCATTCTGCTCGCCACTTCGTGGCTCGGGCTAACGCAATAAACAACGCTAGAGAGGCTAGAGTATATCTAGCCTCTCTAGTTAATCTAGAAAAACTAGAAACACTAGAAGCTCTCAGAGGAACCGAGCCCCGCTTGTCGGGGCGAGCATAAAAGGGGCTATGACCCCGAGTCCCGCTTATCTGTGGAGATAAAAAAGCGTCTGATACCCTCACTTTCTTGTTGGAAATCAGAAAAAAAGTAGTACCTTTGCATCATCACCACAAAATAATGAAATTATGTACGCAGTTGTATTTGATTTAGACACCAATTGTCTTGGCGAGTGCTACGATGGTCAGACTTATCACGGAGCGTATAAACTCGTGCGTGATTTTTTGACTGCCAATGGCTTTTCTCACACCCAAGGTTCTGTGTATTTTGGTGACGAAGGCATGGATGCCGTAAAGTGTGTCATCACTATTCAGAAATTAGCAAAGAAATACCCTTGGTTTTCTACTTGCGCCAAAGACGTTCGAATGTTGCGCATTGAGGACAACAACGATCTTATGCCAGCTATTCGATAGTTGAATAGGCTCTTAGATGGGTCGCAGACCCTTTCTCGATCGGGGTCGCAGACCCATTCTGATCGCCACTCCGTGGCTCGGGCGTAGTGTACAATAGAAAATAGACGTTAGAGTTTAGACTTTAGACCTTAGTTCATACTAGCATGGACTCTCGTAAAGCACTAATCTCTTACGTCTATTTTCTTATGTCTATTTTCATCTAGCGTCTAAAGTCTAACGTCTAATGACTAAAACGCGTCTAAAAGCAGCCTCGAGGCGAGCGTAACGCAGTGTAGACGAAGCCGAGCAGAAAGGGTCTGCGACCCTCTAATCTCTAATGATTAGCGTCTTGTATTCTAGAAATTCATAAACACATAAACTTATATGTCCAAAAAGATTTACACCCTTGCAGCCGCTGCGCTGCTTCTCTTTGGGGTTAGCTCATGCAGCACCCTCAACGCCCTTAGCCAAAACCTCAATACGGGCAACACTGGCACAGCTCTCGCAGCAGGGGGCAACATCCTCGACAACCTCCTCGGTTCTGTCCTCGGCAGCCAACCCATCACCGAGCGCGAACTCGTGGGCCGTTGGGGCTACACCGGTGTGAGCACCGTTTTTGAAAGCCAAAACTTCCTCGCCCAAGCTGGTGGCGTGGCAGCAGCTGGCGTGCTCGAAGCCAAACTCGATGAAAACCTCACTCGTTTTGGTTTCAAGAAAGGCAGCACCACCTTCGTTTTCAATGCCGACCACACCTTTGAAGCCAACCTCAACGGTATGCCCATCAGCGGCACCTACACCCTCGACCCCAGCAAGAAGGTGCTCCACCTTTCCCTTCTCGGTGGTTTGATGAATTTCCATCCCCAAGTTGTGCGCACCGCTTCTGGTATCAGCATCCTTTTCGATAGCGACAAACTCCTCTCCCTCCTCGGTGCCGCCAGCAAAATTGCCGGTAGCGTGGCAGACTCTCGTTTCAGTTACGTAAGTTCTTTGCTCACCAACTACAACGGCCTCAAACTCGGTCTCAAGCTCCGCAAATAAGCCGCGACTTTCACTGCCAGAGCGACACGCGCTGTTCTTAGTGTTTGAGTATCTTAGTGCTCAAACTCCGAGCCTTTCTGCTCCTGCGATACTTAGAGCATTGTGTTCAAACTCCGAACATCCTGTTTGAGAAATCCGAACATCTTGTTTGAGAACTCCGAACATCTAGTGCTCGATATGCAGAACAGCTCCGTCGCCTCTCGAGTGAAGTAACAAAACCAATGCCCCCTTTTCGGGGGCATTTTTTGTATCCCTACCGCAGCGCAGGCTGTATTTCTCCAAAAATGTTGCGCATTCTTCCAGCAATTCTCCCACGTTATTGTGCCATCTTTTCCCACATTGTAAGATAACCTTCTCGCATCATTCCGCATTTTCCCTACATCGTCGAGCGTATTCCCCACATTATAACGCATTTCCCCCTCTATTTCCACGCATTTCTTATAGCACATTGCCCCCGAAAGGGTATATTTCATTCTTTATTCCGTGAAATTATCCCCGAAAGGGTATAAAGTATTTATTATCCTCCCTCCTAAACACAACAACTCCCGATACTTCGCAATGAGGTATCGGGAGTTGTTTTTAGACTTTAGATGTTAGACATTAGAGCCATGCGGAGGAGAGTCCAACCGCGCTAGCCCTCTAAAGTCCTAAATAGACATTAGACGTTAGACGTTAGACATTAGAGCCATGCGGAGGAGCATCCAACCGCGCTAGCCTTCTAAAGTCCTAAATAGACATTAGACGTTAGACGTTAGACATTAGAGCCATGCGGAGGAGCATCCAACCGCGCTAGCCTTCTAAAGTCCTAAATAGACATTAGACGTTAGACGTTAGACATTAGAGCCATGCGGAGGAGCATCCAACCGCGCTAGCCTTCTAAAGTCCTAAATAGACATTAGACGTTAGACGTTAGACATTAGAGCCATGCGGAGGAGCATCCAACCGCGCTAGCCTTCTAAAGTCCTAAATAGACATTAGACGTTAGACGTTAGACATTAGAGCCATGCGGAGGAGCATCCAACCGCGCTAGCCTTCTAAAGTCCTAAATAGACATTAGACGTTAGACGTTAGACATTAGAGCCATGCGGAGGAGCATCCAACCGCGCTAGCCTTCTAAAGTCCTAAATAGACATTAGACGTTAGACGTTAGACATTAGAGCCATGCGGAGGAGCATCCAACCGCGCTAGCCTTCTAAAGTCCTAAATAGACATTAGACGTTAGACGTTAGACATTAGAGCCATGCGGAGGAGCATCCAACCGCGCTAGCCTTCTAAAGTCCTAAATAGACATTAGACGTTAGACGTTAGACATTAGAGCCATGCGGAGGAGCATCCAACCGCGCTAGCCTTCTAAAGTCCTAAATAGACATTAGACGTTAGACGTTAGACATTAGAGCCATGCGGAGGAGCATCCAACCGCGCTAGCCTTCTAAAGTCCTAAATAGACATTAGACGTTAGACGTTAGACATTAGAGCCATGCGGAGGAGCATCCAACCGCGCTAGCCTTCTAAAGTCCTAAATAGACATTAGACGTTAGACGTTAGACATTAGAGCCATGCGGAGGAGCATCCAACCGCGCTAGCCTTCTAAAGTCCTAAATAGACATTAGACGTTAGACGTTAGACATTAGAGCCATGCGGAGGAGCATCCAACCGCGCTAGCCTTCTAAAGTCCTAAATAGACATTAGACGTTAGACGTTAGACATTAGAGCCATGCGGAGGAGCATCCAACCGCGCTAGCCTTCTAAAGTCCTAAATAGACATTAGACGTTAGACGTTAGACATTAGAGCCATGCGGAGGAGCATCCAACCGCGCTAGCCTTCTAAAGTCCTAAATAGACATTAGACGTTAGACGTTAGACATTAGAGCCATGCGGAGGAGCATCCAACCGCGCTAGCCTTCTAAAGTCCTAAATAGACATTAGACGTTAGACGTTAGACATTAGAGCCATGCGGAGGAGCATCCAACCGCGCTAGCCTTCTAAAGTCCTAAATAGACATTAGACGTTAGACGTTAGACATTAGAGCCATGCGGAGGAGCATCCAACCGCGCTAGCCTTCTAAAGTCCTAAATAGACATTAGACGTTAGACGTTAGACATTAGAGCCATGCGGAGGAGCATCCAACCGCGCTAGCCTTCTAAAGTCCTAAATAGACATTAGACGTTAGACGTTAGACATTAGAGCCATGCGGAGGAGCATCCAACCGCGCTAGCCTTCTAAAGTCCTAAATAGACATTAGACGTTAGACGTTAGACATTAGAGCCATGCGGAGGAGCATCCAACCGCGCTAGCCTTCTAAAGTCCTAAATAGACATTAGACGTTAGACGTTAGACATTAGAGCCATGCGGAGGAGCATCCAACCGCGCTAGCCTTCTAAAGTCCTAAATAGACATTAGACGTTAGACGTTAGACATTAGAGCCATGCGGAGGAGCATCCAACCGCGCTAGCCTTCTAAAGTCTAACGTCTAACCTCTAACGTCTAATAAGGCTCTGCGAGCCTTACGCCTTCACGCGGTTTTGGTAAGAGCCATCGCGAGTGTCCACTTCCACGAGTTCACCAGTTTCGATGAAGAGAGGCACGCGGATTTTCGCACCCGTTTCGAGGACAGCATCTTTGAGCGTGTTGGTGGCAGTGTCGCCGCGGAGACCAGGTTCGGTGTAGTCAATCTTAAGCACCACCTTGATAGGCATTTCAGCGTAGAGGATAGTTTCAGTAGAAGCATCGCTCACCACCGTCACCACATCACCTTCCTTCATGTATTCCACACCCGTGATGAGATCGCGAGCGATGGGCACTTGGTCGAAAGTCTCTTGGTTCATGAAGAGGTAGTCCTCACCCTCTTGGTAGAGATATTGGTAAGGACGGCGTTCCACGCGCACGTCTTCGAGCGATTCACCGATGTTGAAACGCTTTTCGAGCACACGGCCGCTCACCACATCCTTCAGCGTGGTGCGCATGATAGTGTTACCCTTACCGGGCTTCACGTGGAGGAAGTCGATGCAGAAGTAGAGTTTGCCGTCCATGCGGATGCAAACGCCCTTCTTGATGTCCTGAGATTTGATCATACGAATGATTTTATTATCTTGAGTAGAGTTTATAAATCGAGTGTGTCGCCATCCCTTGAGAGGGAGCTGTTTATTTTCGAGCAATCAGCGTGTTCGTCTCCAACGACACCGCGCAACTGCCCTGCAAATTTACAACATTTTTCCGAGCTGACCACAACACTGCCATTTTTTTTAGGAACATCCGCCCCAGTCCCAGCCCCTTGCAGCCCAGTGCTCACCGCAAAAAACCCCCCTTTCTGTCCAATCTTTCGAGAAAATGCCCCTTGAAAATTTGGTGAAATCAAAAAAAATCTTTTCTTTCGCGTAAATATACCCATATCTCTCCCTTGCATCTTCCGACAAGGGCGAAATCATCATCCACAGCTCATGTCACAAATGCCCAATACCCCCATCAGTGCCCTCCAACAACGCGACGAACTCCATGCTGCCATCTGGCGCATCGCCGACGACGTGCGAGGAGCCGTAGATGGATGGGACTTCAAGCAATATGTCCTCTGCACCCTCTTCTATCGCTTCATCAGCGAACACTTTGTGCAGTATGTCGATCCCGATGGCTCGTCCGACTATCTCCACATGGACGAAGCAGCAATCGACCCAGAAGCCATCGAAGAAATCGTCAACGCCAAGGGCTATTTCATCCGCCCCGCGCAGCTCTTCGCCAACATCGTGGAGCATGCCAACACCAATCCCAACCTCAACACCGACCTCGCCGCAGCCTTTGCTGCCATCGAGGCTTCGGCAGTGGGACATCCCTCAGAACCTGCCATCAAGGGGCTCTTTGCTGACTTCGACACCACCAGCACCCGCCTCGGCACCACCGTCGAGGAGAAAAACCGTCGCTTAGCTGCCGTGCTCACTGGCGTGGCAAGCCTCAATCTCTCCAATTTTGCCGACAGCGAAATCGACCTCTTTGGCGATGCCTACGAGTTTCTCATCAGCAACTACGCCCAAAGTGCCGGTAAGTCCGGAGGAGAGTTTTTCACCCCCCAACAGGTGTCGAAGCTCCTCGCACGCATCGCCACCCATGGTCAAGCGCGCATCAACAAAATCTACGACCCCGCTTGCGGCAGCGGTTCGCTCTTGCTCCAAGCCAAGAAGCAATTTGACAATCATCTCATCGAAGAAGGCTTCTTCGGGCAGGAAATCAACCACACCACCTACAACTTGGCGCGCATGAACATGTTTCTCCACGCCATCAACTACGACAAGTTTCACATCGCCCTTGGCGACACCCTCCTCCGCCCAGAGTTTCGCCGCGATCGTCCCTTCGATGCCATCGTCTCCAACCCTCCCTATTCCGTGAAGTGGGTGGGCAAAGACGATCCCACCCTCATCAACGACGACCGCTTTGCGCCTGCTGGCGTGTTGGCTCCCAAAAATAATGCCGACTTTGCCTTTGTGCTCCACGCTCTCGACTATCTCTCTGCCAAGGGTCGCGCAGCCATCGTCTGTTTCCCTGGCATCTTCTATCGCGGTGGTGTGGAACAGAAAATCCGTCAATACCTCGTCGATCAGAACTATGTGGAGACCGTCATCGCTCTTCCTGCGAATTTATTCTACGGTGCAAGCATTGCCACCAACATCCTCGTGCTCTCCAAGCACAAGCGCGACACCCGCGTGCAGTTCATCGACGCTTCTTCTGCCGATTTCTACCAGAAGTCCAAGAAGAACAATTCCCTCACCGATGCTCATCTCGACAAGATTTTCACTCTCTTTGCCGAGGAGGTGGAGGAAAAGCACGTGTCGCACTTCGCCACCTTTGAAGACATCGTGGCTGCCGACTACAATCTCTCAGTCAGCACTTATGTGGAAGCGCGCGACACCCGAGAGCAAATCGACATCGACCAACTCGAGAACCGCCTCACCGAAGTCGTAGCTCGCATCACCACCCTCCGCACCGAACTCGACGACATTGTCAAAACCCTCCGTTCGGCATAGTGGCACGACATGGCAGTGCGCTGCCATAAGCATAAAAAGTGCAATCAATTAGTGTGGCACGAGGGAAAGCCACTGATTTCAGTTGCGTAACAATGAAAAATATGACGATGAAAGGTGCAAATTTCTTAGAAAAACTGCTCGATAATCAGCCGGTGGAATGGAAGAAGTTAGGGGAGGTGTGCAGAATAGTTGGCAGAATAGGTTTTCGAGGATATACAAGAAATGATATTGTAAATAAAAGAGAAGGGGCTATTTCTATAAGTCCAACCAATATACAGAACCAAATTCTGAACCTCTCCCCCGAAGTTTCTACTTATATTTCGTGGAGTAAATACGAAGAATCTCCAGAGATAATGATAGAGGAGGGGGATGTAGTTCTTGCTAAAACAGCATCTGTTGGAAAAGTTGGATTAGTACGCAGTCTTCCAGAGAAGGCTACTATAAATCCTCAGATGGTTGTACTAAAAGATATAACTTGTAGTCCTGCTTATTTGTACTACTATCTTACAGGTACTAAGTTTCAAACGAAGATTAAGTCTATTGCAGGTGTTGGTTCTGTACCCAATATCAGTCAAAGTAAACTAGGTACTATAGAAATCCCCATCCCTCCTCTTTCCGTTCAATCTCGTATAGTGGAGATATTGGATAAATTCACTTCGCTGGAAGCGGAGCTGGAACTCCGCAAGAAGCAATACGCCTACTACCGCGAGCAACTTCTTAACTTCTCTTATACCCCCCCAGTGAGTTTAACGTAGTTTATAGAAAACTTGGGGAGGTGTTCATTACTCGCAATGGATATACCCCTTCAAAGAGCAACCCAGAGTATTGGGAAGGTGGAACAATTCCTTGGTATCGTATGGAGGACATCCGAGAGAACGGAAGAGTATTGAGCGATGCTTTGCAGCATATCACCCCTAAAGGTGTTAAAGGAAACAGATTGTTCAAAGCTGATTCTATTATACTAGCGACTACTGCAACAATAGGAGAACACGCGTTAATCACCACAGACGCATTGTGCAATCAGCAACTTACCAATTTTGAAATAAAAGAAGATTTCAAGGATAAACTACTTTCCAAGTTTGTGTTTTACTATTTCTATGTTATAGATGATTGGTGTAAGAAAAATGTCAATGTGAGTAGTTTTCCGTCAGTCAGTGTTCCTAAATTAAAGAATTTAGATTTCCCCATTCCCCCTCTCTCCGAGCAAGCTCGAATTGTGGAGATTTTGGACAAGTTCGACACCTTGACCAACTCCATTTCAGAAGGATTGCCCCTAGAAATCCAACTACGCAAGCAACAATACGAATACTACCGAGAACAGTTATTAGATTTTAGACGTTAGACGTTAGAGCCATGCGGCAATGAACGTCCTGCGCTAGCCCTCTAACTTCTAACGTCTAATATCTAGAATCGTCCAACTGCGCTAGCTTTCTAATGTCTAACGTCTAACGTCTAATGTCTAAAAAGGGTCTGCGACCCTCTAACGTCTAATGTCTAATATCTATACCCCCACCGCACCGTTCAATGATCCGATTGCCGAGAGCAATCACTTCATCGTGCTCAACGAATATGTGAGAGCCCGAGATCTCAGAGAACCCGCAGCGGGCTACCAAAGCGAGAAAGATCTCGAGGACGACCTCATCCGCGACCTCCAAACCTTGGGCTATGAATATCTCCCACAGCTCAACAACCCCGAGGCACTCCTCAGCAACGCGCGCACGCAACTCGAAAAACTCAACAATCTCACCTTCACCGACTCAGAGTGGGAGCGATTTCTCGTGGAGTATCTCGACAAACCCGGGACGCCCACCATCGAACAAACCCGAAGAGTGCAGGTCAATCACATCTGCGACTTCAAATTCGACGACGGACATTTGCAAAACGTCTACCTTGTGGACAAAGACAACGTGCGCCGCAACCGCCTGCAAGTCGTCCACCAGTTTGAGCAAAAAGGCACCGTGGCAAATCGCTACGATGTGACGATATTGGTCAACGGTATCCCCATGGTGCAAGTGGAATTGAAAAAACGTGGAGTCAACATCCGCGAAGCCTTCTATCAGGTGCACCGCTACAGCAAAGAGAGTTTCAATGCCGACCGCTCCCTCTTCAAATATCTACAAATCTTTGTCATCTCCAACGGCACCGACACGCGCTATTTTGCCAACACCACAAAGCGTAACAAAGACTCCTTCGACTTCACCATGAACTGGGCACTGGAGGACAACTCGCCCATCAAGGATTTGCAAGACTTCACTGCCACCTTCTTTCAGCAAAACACCCTCCTCCAAGTTCTCTTGCACTACACCGTGCTCGATGTGTCGGACCATCTGCTCATCATGCGCCCCTATCAGATCGCTGCCACCGAGCGCATCCTCTGGAAGGTGCGTTCTGCCTATATGAACAAGGTGAAGAGCGGACCCCAATCGGGCGGCTATGTGTGGCACACCACCGGCAGCGGCAAGACGCTGACGAGCTTCAAGGCAGCGCGACTAGCCACCCAACTCGACTTCGTGGACAAGGTGTTTTTCGTGGTAGACCGCAAAGACCTCGACTATCAGACCATGAAGGAGTATCAGCGTTTTCAGCCCGACAGCGTGAATGGCAGCATCGACACCCGAGCCTTGCGCGACAACTTGGAGAAGCAGGACAACAAAATCGTGGTGACCACGCTGCAAAAACTCAACATCCTGCTCAAGAAGGAGAGTGCGCTGCCCATCTATCGCAAGCACTGTGTCTTCATCTTCGATGAGTGCCACCGCTCACAGTTTGGCGAAGCGCAAAAGAACCTCCAAAAACGCTTCAGCCACTACTATCAGTTTGGCTTCACCGGCACACCCATCTTTGCCGAAAATGCCCTCCAAGAGGGAGAAACCACGGCAGCCGTGTTTGGTGCGCTCCTCCACAGCTACAAAATCACCGATGCCATCCGCGACGACAAGGTGCTCAAGTTCAAAGTGGACTACAATGAGGTGCGCCCAGTGCCGGTGCTCTTCCCTCCTTGCGATGCGATGATGGCTCAGCCCACGGCAGCTGCTCCCGAAGGCACCAGCGAGAATGTGGGAGAGGGTTCAAAAAACGTTGGAGATTTTCCAAAAAACGTTGGAGATTTTTCTGAGAACGATGGAGAAGATTCCTCAAACGATGGATTTTTTGCTGCCGAAGCAGCCACCTCGGGCGTGCCAGCCTATCGCATGGCAGAGCGCGTGGACGATTTTGAAAAGCTCTCCAATGCCGATGTGCAAGCTGCACTGATGCACCCTCGCCGAATTGCCGAAATCTCTGCTTACATCCTCAAGAATTTCAAAAACAAGACCCACCGCATGGTGTCGGGCGTGCAGGGATTCAATGCCATGCTGGCAGTGAGCAGTGTGAAGGCTGCTCGTCTCTACTATCACGAACTGAAACGACAGATGACCGCGCGAGGCATGAATCTGCGCATTGCCACCATCTTCAGTTTTGCGCCCAACGAAGAGCAGAGTGGGAAGGGCGACATCGTGGACGAAACGTTCAACCCCAACGAGATGGATGCCTCTGCCAAGGAGTTTCTCATGCAGGCAATCAAGGACTACAACCTTATGTTTGGCACCAGCTTCACCATCGATAGCGAGGGATTTCAAAACTACTATCGCGATCTCTGCCGACGTCTCAAACACGATGCCAAAAGCCAGAAAGACCTAAAGGAAGCGCACCGCCCATGGTGGGAAGAGCGTGTGGATTTGGTCATCGTGGTGGGCATGCTCCTCACCGGCTTTGATGCGCCAGGCATGAACACCCTCTTTGTCGACAAGAATTTGCGCTACCATGGTCTGATTCAAGCCTTCTCACGCACCAATCGCATCTATGACGGCACGAAGACGTTTGGCAACATCGTTTGCTTCCGCGACTTGGAAAATGCCACAAAAGAGGCGCTCCGTCTCTTTGGTAAGAACCAGACGGAAGACCCAGTGACCACCGTGCTCGAACGTGGCTATGAGGATTTCCTCAAGGGCTATGACGATGAGCGCGGACACCACCACAAGGGCTATGTGGAAGTGGTGCAGCAGTTGGAGGAGCAATTTCCCGACCCCACAAACCTGGTGGAGGAGCAGGACAAGCGCGCTTTTGCTCACCTCTTCGGGCAGTATCTCCGTTTGGAAAATGTGTTGCAAAACTTCGATGAGTTTGTGCAGTTGCGCGAGTTGCACGAGTCGATTCCCGCAGGCGATGCCAAGGCGCTGGAGGAGTTTCAACAGACCAACGGCATCTCTGACGAAAAACTCGAGGAGATGCAGGCTGTAGTGGTGCTCACCACGCGCAGAGTGCAGGACTGCACGAGTGTCTATCACGACATCCGCGAGTGGATCAAGCGAGAGCGTGAGGAGAAGAAGCAGTCTTCGCTCAAGGTGGACTGGGACAATGTGGTGTTTGAGGTGGATTTGCTCCGCTCTCAGGAAATCAATCTGGACTACATCTTGCACCTGATCTACGACTACCACAAGATGCACAGCGAGAAGGCGGCTCTGATCGAGGAGGTGCGCCGTGTGATTCGCGCCAGTCTGGGACAGCGCGCCAAGGAGAGCTTGATTGTGGACTTCATCGAGTGCACGGATCTCGACTCCATCGCAGAGCGCGAGGACATCATCCCAGCGTTCTACGAGTTTGCACAGCAGCGCCGCGACGAAGAGCGCGACCAGCTTATTGCCAACGAGGGTTTGCGCTCCGAAGCTGCGCACCATTTCATCGACTTCTCCCTCCGCCGTGGCTATGCCTCCAATCAGGGCACGGACTTGGATGAGATTTTGCCTTTCAAGGTTTCTCCACTCGACCGCAATTCTCGCGCTAAGCGCAATGCGGTGTTGGAGCGCATCTCTGCCTTCGTGGAGAAATTCACCGGCATCTAGCATGCTGCTGCGCATGGGTTGATGCTTCTCTTGTGAGAATGTGCCTTCTCGTTTGTGGAGATGTGGCTCTTCTCTTGTAGGAAAGGTGAATTCTCTTGAGTGGGAAGTTCCTCCGCTTTGCGTGGTGTAGGCGGCTCTTATTGCGACTCACGTTTGCCCCAGCAATAACTTTCTCTCATCAAGATGAGAGATGATGGGTGGCTCATGTTTGTCCCCTACATCAGTGATGCTAAACTTAGCGGTGTCACGATGTAGGGGACATTGTTTTGGTGCTATTGCTATCTGCTGAACTTCAAAACGGCACAAAAAACTATCCGAAGTCCTTGAGAAGGGAATGCGACTTCGGGTTTACTTTCCTAAAAAGAATTCTGCAATGCTTATTGAAGGGCATTGTGGAAAAAGAAATAGTAGTGAAAAATCTTAGGTGTAATCACTTTACGGCATCTTTTATTGCAGTCTTCAAGTTTGACAGTCTATCTAATTTGCAATATTTGGAATATTGATACTTCCAATTTTCCTTGGTTAAACCCAAAGACAACGATAGTTTTTTATTTGAGAACTTGCTAATATATGGAATCAGATAATCTTTGCCTGAAACATACCTCAAAAGACTATCGTAACAATCAGGAAACAGGTGTCCCTTATCTTTTATAATCTCATCTAACTCTTGATCTGTTATTCCTTTATTTTTCAATTGACTGCTGATTTCTGCTATTTCCTTGTCAATACTTAAGTTGTCTATCTCGCCAACTTTGGATAAGAAATGGGTGGCATGTTTTACTTGGAATCTATCTAATAGTTCTTGGGATATTGAGAAATATCGGAATAATTTCATGAAAGGAACTATTGCCGCTTCCATTATTTTATTATAGTTGACAATTTGTTTAATTTCTTCTTCGCCGTGTTTATAATCTAATTCATCGTAAACTTTATAATAGGCTTCTTCATCAATTACATAATTTTCTATACAGTAGCAGTCAAGTACAAACAGATTCTCTTCCCTTTCCTTAGGTTTTGTCATGTTGTATATATCTCCATCTATTATATACAGCTTAGGGAAAGTGCTTTTATCATTTCTGCAGGCTTTAACAACCTCTTCGCAACTGCCCAAAGGGTAAATGTCGTTTATTGTAATATTAGTGTCATCTAGAAGCCGTTTAAGTAGTGTTACATAAAACTTTTTGTCCTTATCGCAATCTTCTGTATAGATATTTATAGTGTTGCGGTATTCGGTAAATATAGTAGAGGCCTGTCGTACTTCAGTAGAAAATTCTATTCCCATTTTTGAAACTTTGTTAGGTCCTCACACATTTCTTTTCTTTCAGGTTTAGCAAGAATGGCAGGTGCATGAGTTGCTATAATAAATTGTGTTTCAGGACTAGCTTGTAGCAGTGCATCTATAAAAATTTCTTGCCAGCTTATATGCAAGGACAATTCAGGCTCGTCAATAATTGCTATGTAAGTGTCTCTACTCGGCTTGAAAAAAACTATATGTGCAAATAGAAGAATTAGTTGTTTTTCTCCAGAGGACAAATCGAAGATAGAGTTATTTTTCTGGTTGTTTTTGAATCTTATTTTTATTTCTCCTCTCTCATCCACTTCGATTTCTTTGCCACTTTCCTCAAAGAATAAATTTACGCTATTTGTAAATCTGTTTATAGGAGCTTTTAAATTTTGGATGTTATTAGCGTATGCTTCTGCGTATTTTATTATTTTGTCTATTTTGTCTAGCTGAGAACGATTAATCATCCATTCAAGCAAAGCATTATAATACGCAGGATTGGGCGTTCTATCTTCTTTTAAACCTGAAGTTTGGGTTAGAATTTTCAAAACATCTTTCATGCCGTTGAAATAGCTTGAAAAACGAGTCATCAAATCTTTCACATCAAGATTTTGAACAACGTCATTTAGACTTTTTTGACGAATATCCAGGTTGGAAAGTTCAGCTTTATAGTCTATATCTGTAATTGAAATGTTCTTTTCCACTTTAAAAGCTTCCTCAAATACTTGTCTTTTAAAAAGATCCGATAATTTGAATTGACTTTGCGCCGTTCTTCTTATATTATTATGGAACATTTCTTGTATTTCATATAGCGCATTATCAACAGAATCCGATAGTAATTCGATTTGCTGTATCTTCCTTCGATATATAAACTCACTTTCTATAGGATGGAGGTTGTTATTTTCTACTATTCTCCTATTTAAACCTAAAAAGAGGGGAGTTCTTAAATCTTTGATCTTTCTTACAGCTTCTAAATCATCAAAATCACTAATAACTCTGTTCAGTTTTTCGAAATCGACAAGGTGGCGCTCATTACGATACTTGTTTACGTTGCAAAGAACTAATGGTATCTTATTAGAAATTTTATTTCGTTTAGAGTCTAAATATTCTATCGTTAAAGTGTGACTATCTTTATAACAACAAATAGACTCTACAAAATGGTCCTCCTTGACGGTAAATTCAACAGAAATAGTTGAAAATTCGATTTGTGCAAGATCTAAATAAGATGGAGTTAAGAGCCCTTGAAGAAGTTTCAAAACAGTTGTTTTGCCAGAACCGTTTATTCCTATCAGAAATGTTAGTCCATCACGAAAATTAATACTATGATTTTGATAACCACGTATCTTCTCTCCTTTGAAATTAATTAGTTTCATACCTATTCTTTCATTTGAATTATTGGTGTTTAAGGCTGTTTGTACATCATTTTCACGAATCTCTAATATTAGTCTGCTGTCGTAGAAGAGTTTCTCTTATCTATCCACAACACACACTGCGATTACTTTTTCCGATGCATCGACAGCTACTTCTGGTTGCAATTAATAGAGCAGTTCTTATGCAAAGAGTAAGAGAGAGTGATTACAACTTCTCTCTAGATACATTGTTTAGTTAATCCTGCAATATGGGAGCTGATTCTATTTTTTGCATTTTTTTTCTTCACTATTAATATGGAAATCCGCATATAATGTTATAGACTGTGTCAAAGCGCACCTCTCTTATTAAATTGATTTCGACAGAGAGTGATACAATTGTATGCCATAATAGGGGGATTTTATAGTGCAAATATACTAATTAAGGAGATAGCTTGAGTGTTTTTGCGTGTTTTTTTTCTTAAAAAGATTTGTCTTTACAGGTACGCAACGATGAAAGAAAGAAAATACAGCAATTTGCGAGAAATTGCGACTGATAAGTAGCCTCCATTTCTGACTGCACCAATTGCTAGAGGGAGTCTGTAGATAGTCAGTAGCGGTGGCTTCTTTAAAGTCTTGTACTTCTGCTTCCTCTTTGGCTTTCCTCCTTTTTCACGTGACAATCGGAGAGATCCTGGAGTGAGTATAGGACATCCCCTCTGCTGTGCGTAGCGTAGGCGGCTCTTATTGCGGCTCACGTTTGCCCCAGAGATAACTCTCTTATCGAGGTGAGGGATGAGAGGTGACTCATGTTTATCCCCTACATCAGTGAAGCTAAGCTTAGCGGTGTCACGATGTCGGGGCCTTTGTTTTGGTGCTTTCCCTTCCCTTCAAAGTCGGGAATCATTTAGAAGAAAAAGGAGTAAAGGATGAGTCGGATTGGATGCAAGGCTTTTATTTCCTCTTGCAGAGGATAATCTATTGACTTTTACGGACTTTTATTTGGGCGGAAATAGAGAATTGAGTAAATTTGTACGCAGATTTGAGTAAAATCCGTACAAGATTTGAGTAAAGTCCGCATGAGATTTGAGTAAAACCTGCACGAGAATTGAGTAAAATCCGAAAGAGAACATGAATTATATCCGCAAACAATATCACACGCTGAAAGCACGCATAGAAGAGCCAAGGCGTTTTATGCAAGTGTTGGTAGGACCGCGACAAGTGGGCAAAACAACGCTGGTGCATCAGGTGGTGCAAGCCATCAGTCTGCCTCATACGGTGGAAGTGGCTGATGCTGTTGACCCCAAAGACAGTGATTGGATACGCAGAGTGTGGGAAAGTGCGCGCACGACCATGCGACTGCGTGGTGAGAGCGAACGCTTGCTGGTGATAGACGAGGTGCAGAAGATAGACAACTGGAGTGAGGTGGTGAAGCGTGAATGGGACGAAGACACGCACCATGAGGTCAATCTCAAGGTGGTGTTGCTGGGGAGCAGTCGTTTGTTGATCAAGAAAGGGCTTACCGAATCGTTGGCAGGGCGTTTTGAACTGATTCGTCTGGGGCATTGGAGTTATCAAGAGATGCAGGATGCTTTTGGATTGTCGCTCGATGAGTATATTTATTTTGGCGGTTATCCTGGAGCTGCCACTTTGATCAAGGACGAAAAACGTTGGCGCAAGTACATCAAGGATGCGTTAGTGGCTCCTGCCATTGAAAAAGACGTGCTGATGACCTCCAACATCTACAAACCAGCCCTGATGAAACAACTGTTTGAGTTGGGATGTGGCTATTCTGCTGAGATGCTGTCGCTGACGAAACTGATGGGACAGCTGCAAGATGCTGGCAATGTGACCACCTTGGCTTCGTATCTTGAGATTCTCGACCAGTGTGCTTTGCTCACGGGATTGCAGAAGTATGCCAACGATGAGGCGCGAAAGCGGAGTTCCATCCCCAAATATCAAGTGTACAACAATGCTTTACTCACGGCATATAAAGGGAGGTCGTTTGAGATGGATCGCACCGATGCTAGGCTTTGGGGACGATGGGTGGAGAGTGCGGTGAGAGCACACTTGCTCGCCATGGCAGATGAGGCAAGCTTTGAGGTGTATTATTGGAGAGAGGCGGACAGCAGCAAGAAAACGCACGAGGTGGACTTCATTTGGGTGAACAATGGTGAGGTGATAGCCATAGAGGTGAAGAGTGGTCGCCGCACTATGAATTCTGGTTTGCCTGCTTTCGTCGAAATGTTTCACCCGAAGAAGTCTTTTGTGGTGGGTTCTGGCGGAATTTTATTGGAAGACTTTTTGAGTGCCGACATTAAGGTGCTGTTTGAGTGAGGGGTTTCACCACAACACACTGCGATAGCATACAAAAATGATGGGCTTAAGGTAAGCTACTTCACTCTGTTGGGAGGAGGAGCCATACCTTAAGCCCATTGTTGTGCGAAAAAGTGAGTGTATGAGTGCTCGCTAGTGGAGAGGAAGTCACATCACAGCAAGGGAATATCGATAATCACGGAGCATTGCTCGATTATCGGATGACCTTCTTGCCATTGACGATGAGGAGGCGAGGGGCAGCGGACGATGGCTGAGCGGCATCGGAGGGAGAGAGACGACGACCCGAGAGGTCGTAGATGCGAGGGACGGCGGGGGAGGAAAGTGAGGGAGCGGCTGCGGCGTTGGTGGAAGCATCGGCAGTGCCCCATGGGAGGGTGCGAATGGCAGTGATGGTGTTGTCGTTGAGATAAGTCACGCCCTTCGTTTTTTGCCAGTGATCCGCCTCTTGCACGAGGTAGGCAGCGCGAGCGCGGAGCCACGATTGCCAGTAGGACACGGCAGAAGCATAGGGATAAGGGCGCTCATAGCCCCAACGATCGTGGCCATACCACTGTTTCCAGTCGCGTTGCGCGGCAGTGCGCACGGAGGTTTCAAACTCTTCCACGTAAGCCGCGAGTTGGTCAATCTTGCCTTTCTCCACAAACTCGTGGCACACGCGCTGGTAGGCATCGCGGACGGACTGCGAGAGGAACATGGCGCGGAAAAACTCCTTGCCGCTCTTGTTGGGACCAGCTCCGAGCAGATAAGTCGAATCGGCTGGCGTGCCGAGATATTGGAAAGTGCCTTCGTAGCCAAATGCCCAGTCAACATCCCACACGGGTCCGAAGGTCCAGAGGGAAGAGGGCGAGAAAATGTCGGTTCTGTGCACGAAGGTGCTCTTGGGATGGCGAAGTTCGCGGTTGTCGCATAAAGCATTGACAAAGAAATAGCGCGCAAAGGCTTCGACATCCACCACTTCTTCCGCCTTACCAGCTTTGACCGCTGCGGTGAAACGGTTTACTTCGGAACGCAACTGGGCAGAAAAAGTCTTTTCCGCCTCCTTACCATAGGCTTTACTGTAGTCTTGGGCTTCGGGCGATTTGACACTCACGGGCAAACGGAAGTTGTCGTCTTTGTAAGTTCCGTCGTAGTCATCGAGTTCGAGGAGCGCCCCTTTGCTTTCGTCTTTGATTTTCACGCTGTTGGAGGCAGCATCCACTTGTTCGGTGAGGATGTATAAGCCACGATATTCCTGATTCACGTAGAGTTCTACAGGGAGCACGTGATTGGCTGCGACAGTGCCCACGAGTTGTGCCGCACGAAATCCGATGGGATTGGTGAGGAGCGAGCCTTTGATGGGCTGTGAGAGGAGCACCCATGCTTTGCCTTTTGCACCACCAAGGAGGGCATGGCTCTTGTCGAGCTTGAAACGATAGGGTTTCTTCTCGCCCATGCTCCAACTGGTGTTTCCGCGTCCTCTAAACTTGGCAGAGTCGGAGTGGTTGAGTGCAGGAAGGGCAGTGGAGGTGAGGGTGATTTTGGAGCGTCGCCAGGTCTTTTTGGCGGCGTGCACGTCTTGGAGGGTGAGCGGTGTGGCAAGGTCCACGTGGAGTTGTGCCACGGCAGCGATGTTGCTTTCGGCGCGAGTTTGAACCTCTTTCATAGCAGAAACGGAAGGTTGCGCTTGTGTTTTAAGACTAATTCCTACGAATGCGAACCAACCGCAGAGGAGTGGCAAGAGATGGCGAATTTTCATGGGAGAGTGGTGGAGAGGTAATAGGTTTAATGTTCCTTGGTTGCCAGGTTTGTCGGGGCAATTTAAAAGGGGAAATATCGGTTGCAAATGTAGCGCATTGTCGTGAAATACGCAAATCTCCGCGGGAGTTTTTGGAAGGGGAAATAGAGATTTTGTAAAAGGGACGTGTTGAAGGATAGAGGTGTGTCGGAGCGCATAGAGAAAGGAAGGCAAATCTCAACCCAACAGTGGCATGGAGCATGGATGTCGACAGAAGGCACACAAAAAAACTCCACCTTCTTTCGGGAGCTATGGGGATAGCGCGAAAGAAAGGTGGAGCGAACTAAACCTTAAACAACTATTATGAAAGAAAAAATGAATGCTATTTATTTTGCCGCATCCGCCTTGGGAGTAGTAGCGTCCGCTTTAGGAACTTCTACTTCCGCCTTTTTAGGAGCTGCCTTAGCTTTTACCGTAGTCTTCTTGGCAGTGGTAGCCGCTTTCTTGGCAGTTGTGGTCACCTTTTTAGTAGCTGTTGTGGACTTCTTCGAAGTTGTCGTGGTGGACTTGCCAGAGGCACCCGTTTGCTTTTCGAGACGACCGATGAGGTTTTTCAACTTCGCAATCTCCTTGTCGCGGATGGCGAGTTCGTCGCCCTGATTCTTGATGGTGGTCAAGAGCGAATTCAACTCATCGTTTTCGATTTCGAGAGGATAAAGATTGTTGACGCGGGTGATGAAGTCGCCCAGGATGTTCATGTAGTTGGTGAAGGCATCGTAGGGCGAGGAGTAAATGCCGCGATAGCCGCCGTAGCTGCTGGCTTTGGTGGAGATAAAGCGGAGGTTGTTGGAGGCTTGGAGATAGTCCCAGTCTTGGAGCAAACGCTTGTCGCCAGCGATGCGCACGCGATCTGCCACAGAGTAGAGTTTGTCGAGGGCTTCTTGTTGCATCACATTGCCAAGCCATGGAGAGAGGTCGCGCTCTTCGTCCACCCACGTGGTGGGATATTCCACCATCAAAGGACCAACGCTCTTGACGTTGTCGCAGATTTCGGAAGGCGTGGAGAAGGTGATGCCGCGCTGACGGAGCTGTTCGGGGAGCGCCTTGAAAAACTCGAGGATGTTGCTGGAGAGCGGTTGGAACATGCCCAAGGCGCAAAGCTCCATGAAGAGATTCACCACGGGTTCGTCGGCAGGTTGCTGGGCAATCCAGTCGGCATAAGTCTCGGCAAAGAGGGGATATTCGCTCCAAGAGTGGTCGTTGAAGCGATAGCTGATGTCTTCGGAGAGCGATGGATCGCGGAGGAGGAGCTTGAGTTTAGGATTGCGGCAGCAGTGATAGACGAAGTGTGGGCTCTTCCATCCGAGGGTTTGCTTGGCGCCTTCGGCAAGCATGCCTTTGAAGCCCATGTCAGCCACGAGTTCGCCAATGTCGTCGGAATACATGAGGCAGGAGTTGCGGAGCACCTTGGGCGTTTTGCCAAAGAGACTCTTGATTTTCTTGCTCACGCGCTCCACTTCTTGGCGGAAGCACTCAGGGCATTTGATGGAGGAGAAACCGTGGCTGTAGGGTTCGGCAAGGAATTCCACACAACCGGTTTGGTTGAGTTCGTCGAGGAGTTCGAGCACCTCGGGGCTATATTGTTCGAGGAGTTCGATGGCAGTGCCGGAGAGGGAGAAAGCGCACTTGAAATAGTCGCCATATTGGTGCGCCATTTCGATGAGCGCCTTGAGGGCAGGGATGTAGGAATGCTCTGCTGTCTCGGTGATGGAACGCTCGTTTTCGTAGTCATCGTAGTAGTAGTGGTCTGTGCCGATGTCGAAGAAGCGATAGCGTTTGAGGTGGATATTCTGGTGAATCTCGAAGTATAGGCAAACAGTCTTCATGAGAGAGAGGTTTAATGTGCGTGAATGGGGAGAAGGGTTGTGGATATGGGGCAGGTGAAAGGGCTATTTGTAGCGCGCGAGCACCTCATCATAGCAGCGACGGATGCGAAGTCCCACCTTTTCCCAAGTGATTTGGTCCACTTCCTTCTTACCTTCCGTTTGGAGGTATTCGAAGAGACCATCGTTGGTGCAGATGGAATACATGGCATCTGCCATGGCTTCGATGTCCCAATAGTCGGTTTTGATGCACTTGTCGAGGATTTCGGCACAGCCGCTCTGATAGGAGATGATGCTGGGCACGCCACATTGCATGGCTTCGAGGGGCGAAATGCCGAAGGGCTCCGACACGGAGGGCATGACATAGACATCGGAGTCGCGGAAGATCTCATAGACCTCCTTGCCCTTCATGAATCCGGGGAAGTGGAAGCGGTCGGCAATGCCACGCTGTGCGGCAAGATTGATCATCGCCTCCAGCATATCGCCCGAACCGGCGAAGCAGAAACGGATGTTTTGCGTGCGTTTGAGCACGAGGGCAGCGGCTTCCACGAAATACTCTGGACCCTTTTGCATGGTGATGCGGCCGAGGAAGGTGACCACCTTCTCTTTGCGCTCGTGGTGCGGCTTGCGATGGTCCACAATCGCTTGGATGTCTTGGGGCAGAGGATAGACGGCATTGTGCATGGCCACGCATTTGGCGGGATCTTGATGGTAGTGGTTGATCACCGTCTGGCGCGTGAGTTCCGACACGCACATGATGCAGTCGGCATGGTCCATACCGTCTTTCTCGATGGCATAGACGGTGGGGTTCACTTGTCCGCGAGAGCGGTCGAAGTCTGTGGCGTGCACGTGGACCACCAAGGGACGTCCGCTCACCTGCTTGGCGTGGATGCCAGCAGGATAGGTGAGCCAGTCGTGGGCGTGAATGATGTCATATTGCTGTTGTCGGGCGATGACACCAGCCACGATGGAGTAGTTGTTGATTTCCTCCTGCAAGTTGTCGGGATATTTGCCCGAAAACTCGATGCAACCCAAGTCGTTGGTTTGGCGATAGGAGAAATCAGCGTAGATGTTGTCGCGGAGGGCGTAGTATTGTTCGGGCGTCATGCGCGTGCCGAGGCGTTCTTTGACGTAGTCGTAGTCCACATCGCGCCACACGATGGGCGTTTCGCTCAGCCCGATGATGTTCATAAAACTTTTATCTTCGTCGCCCCAAGGCTTAGGAATGCAGAAGGTGATGTCCATGTCGGGCTGTTGCGCCATGCCAGCTGTGATGCCGTAGGACGCAGTGCCGAGTCCGCCTAGGATGTGGGGAGGAAATTCCCAACCAAACATGAGTACTTTCATATCGATGCTCGTTAATATGTAGATAAAAGGTTATGCTTCAGCGCGATGCTTCTCGAGGAGACGGATGGCACGCAGGATGCCGCTCACGTTCATGGCGAAGGAGATGGCGCCACGACCCGAGAAGGGTGGATTGCCGTCGAAGAGTTCGGGGATGGTGCCCACACAGTGGTAGAAGAGTTCTTCTTCAAAGCCGATGAGTTGTCGCTCGATGTAGTTCACGCCACTCATCTTGTAGACGCGCAAATAAGCCTCGAGATAGAAGCCGGTGAGCCATGGCCACGCGGTGCCTTGGTGGTAGGCGTAGTCGCGTTGCTGCTGATGTCCCACATAGTAGGGCGTGTAGCCTTCACTCTTGGGCGAGAGCGAACGGATGCCCTTGGGCGTTTTGAGTTCGCGGGTGCAGATGTCGAGCACGCCTTTGCGCTCCTTGAGGGTGAGGGGTGAGAAATCGAGGGCAATGGCAAGGAGCTGGTTGGGGCGCACCGACCAGTCGCAGGCTTGTCCATCGACATAGTCGAAGAGATAGCCATGCTCGTTGAGGAAGGTGCTGCGGAAGTTCGTTTCGAAGAGTTTGCACTCCTCCTCAATGCGCTCTGCCACCACGTGGTGCACGGGTTGGTCGCTGTCCACCAGCATTTGTTGGTAGAACTTCTTGGCATTATAATATAAGGCATTGAACTCCACGATGTAGCCCGAACGAGGGATGATGGGACGACCATACGCCTGAGAGTTCATCCACGTCACCGCCTTGTCGCGCCCATTGCTGTAGAGGAGTCCATTGTTGTGAGCGAAGAGATTGGGGTGTTTGCCCTCGAAGATGAACGACATCATGCGGTGGATGAGGTCGCCATAGCGAGAGAAACATTGCTGACGTCCCACGAACTTGGCATATTGTTGTAAGCACCACATTGCCCAAAGTAGGGTGTCGGGCTGTTCCACCTCGTAGAGTTGCACGGAGATTTCCTTGCCGTCCATGAAGTCGTTGAGGGCTTTGGCAGCGGTGTCCATGTATTTCTCAAACTGCTCCGTTTCACCGATGGCGAGCGTAAGTCCGGGCATGGAGATGAAGGTGTCGCGAGCACGGGCTTTGAACCATGGATAGCCAGCCACGAGATATTCTTCGCCACCAAGTTGTTGGCGGAATTGGTGGGCGGCATTCACCAAGCAGTGGTAGAAAGAGTCGCGGGAGTCGTGATTGACAATCTCACTTTCGATGAGGGGTTGCAACGATTTGGGGTCGCGTGCTGCGAGAGAAGCGGTGAAAACGATGCTTTCTCCCTTCTCGATGGGCATTTCAAAATAGCCTGGCACGAGGAGGTCTTCCGTTTCGCCGTAGCCACGCTCGCGCTCTTTGGGATAGTCAAATCCGCGATACCAGTCGGGACGGTGCACATAGTGTGCTTTGGGGCTGTCGAGCTGCATGAAGAGTTCGGGATAGCCGTCGTAGAGGCGCATGCTGATGCCTTGTTCCACGGGCTCTGCGTGCGTGTTGGCGCGTCCGTTCTCGTGGGTCCATTGACGCACGGAGCGGAAGGCTAAGAAGGGGTGCAAGCGGAGCGTGGTGGGCGAGTGGGCTTCGAGCAGGGTGTAGCGGATGAAGAGGCGGTCGCGCTCGGTGCGGAAGATGATTTCCTTCTTGAGGAGCACACCGCCGATGCGATAGATCCAAGTAGGCACTTTGTCCCACTCAAAACTAAGGATGTATTTATGACCCTTCGGACTGTAGTTTTCTCCGACAAATTTGTGAATACCGAGGTTGAATTCTGCTCCATGCTGGATGACGGTTTCATCGAGAGAAGAAAGGAGCACGTGGTTTTCATCGTCGATTTCTTGTACGGGCACGACAAAAAGTCCGTGATATTTGCGGATGTTGCAGCCCACGAGGGTGGAAGAGCAGTAGGCACCAGATTTGTTGGTGAGCAGAAACTCCTTCATGAGGGAGTCTTGCAGGTTGGTCATCTGCGTTTTGTCGAACTTCAGGAATGACATAGGCTGTATATTATGGTATTGTGTAGGATGGCGAAGGCGTCGCCTTGACGGAACAAGCTCAAAAAGCGTTAGTGCCTCTGCGTGGGTGTCCGTCTATTCTCACCCCAAAGTTAAGGAAAATCCTATGTTTTGAGAAATAATTCTCTCGGTTTTTTCTAGTTTTGTTGCAAAAAAATGAAGGAAAAGGAAAGGAAAGGACTTATAGAACAACTTTTCGGTTATATTTAGGTGTTATTTTATGTTTTATAGACAAGGTTTGAAAGGTGGAATTTGCAAAAGTAGCGGGAAATGGTGCTTTCGTTTCCTAAAATTTTGAGCTCTGCGTGCTTCTAGTTTGCGGACAATGCGCCCTGCGTTTTCTTAGAATGTTGTGTAAGGACTAGAATAGACCGTTGTGCAAGGATTGAAATGTGGCGAGCAATCCCCGCTATGTTGGCGTGAAAATGCCCAACGCGGAAGTGAGCCGACTTCAGGTTGTGGGAGAAGTTTGTGGCATTTCCCTTGCGCCTGGTCTTTAGGTTTCGTGCCAATGGTATAAAAATCCCCCGAAAGCTCATCTGATTCCCTGCGGATCATCTTCAGATTCCCCTCGAATGTCGCAGGTTGTCGAGAAAAGCTGGGAAATTCCTCGAAAAACGTCGGAGCTTTCTCAAAAAACGTGGGACTTTTTTCCAAAAACGTGGGAGATAATTTGGAAAATGTGGGAGCTTTTTTAAGAAGTGTCGGAGAAAAAACAAGGACGGAACTAGGACTGATGTGATTTGCTTGAGAAAGATGGAGCGTCCTCTCCTATGAAATATGTAGGTGTCGCAACGAAAACTTTGGAAATTCAAAATATATGTGTAAATTTGTGCGCGTAAGTTGTTTCCTTGTCTTCTATAACATTCGGTTGCCTACTTACGTAGTGGTCGAACTGAAGATGACACCCATCAAACCCCACTACATGGGACAACTAAACTTCTACATCTTTGTAGTAGATGACACGCTACGTGGCGAACACGACAACAAGACTATCGGATTGCTCCTTTGCAATGGAGGAGATAAGGTGGTGGCGCAATATGCCTTCTCTGGCTACGAACTGCGCATCGGTGTTTGTAATTGAGCAGATAGTTTTTGTTATCTCTCGTGTTTTGTTGGCAGCTTGTTTGTCGTTCTTTCTCGACGTAGTCCGCTATGCTAAAAACAACCAACAAACTGCTCAAGAATCTAACGAAATCAGTTAGAATCAAATGACTGATGAGTAAAAAGAAGAGAACATTATATGAATGTAGATTTATTTGATTTAGAAAGATTCGTAACGGCACAAGACGCCCATGATGTGTATCATACCGCTTTACAAGAGGTAAAGGATGGTTTGAAACGGTCGCACTGGATGTGGTTTGTGTTTCCGCAAATCCAGGGATTAGGCCATAGTAGCATGGCGCAGAAATATGGTATCCACTCTCTTCTTGAAGCAAAAGCCTATCTTGCGCATGACACATTAGGCAAACGTTTGCGTGAAATGACGAAGGCTTTGCCTCTCCATGGTGATGCGGAAGACATTTTCGGAAAGATAGATGCTATGAAGTTGCGTTCCTGTCTGACTTTATTTGACCTCGTTGCTCCCGATGACGTTTTCGCTGACTTTTTGGACAACTATTTCAACAAGGAGCGTTGTCAGAAAACGCTGGTGACGGTATCGTCGGAGTTAGCTTATTACGAGCATGAAGATGCCTTCAAAAGAAATGGCATCACAGCAGCACCAAGCGCCTTTTGGGAAGGCGTTGAGGGCTCAGAGTCCTTGACAGACAACCACTATGTCGGAACATTATTGGACTTGTTCGGGCGAGGTGAAACATTGCGAATGCTTGTTTCTGGTTATTTGTGGCATAAGAGTGCTTTCTCTGTGCGTAGCGTTTCAAATATCAAGCACCAGATATTGAGCTATATGAGCAGCATCTTTCAAAGAATTCCGGAAAATGCTAAGTTCTCTGTAGATGGTGTTTCAAAGATAAGGCTTCAGATTTTGAGCTACATGAGAAGTATCTTCCAAAGAGTTCCGGATAATGCTAAGAACGGTGACTTGTGTAATGAACTGCATGCAATATACAGCCGCTATGAAAGGGCAGAAGATAGTCAGTTGTTTGAAATGGTGGATGCCCTCGACGTGTTTTTGAAAGAACATTGTGAAGATGACTGTGTAAAAGCGGTGATTGATACGCTAAAGAAAGATTCTTTGTGCAAGCCCATAGAAGAATCCGGGGTGCGCATATATAATGGTGCTGTTCGTCCGGAGTATACTCCAGATGCTATCTCCTCACTGAAAGCAGATGAAGTGTTTGTCTTTGGAAGCAACCTTGATGGACGCCATGGAGGTGGAGCTGCTAGAGCAGCCATGAATAAGTTTGGGGCTATCTGGGGGCAAGGTGTAGGTCTGCAAGGTCAGAGCTATGCGATACCCTCCATGCAGGGTGGTGTAGAAACCATTAAGCCCTATGTAGACCAATTTATAGCCTTTGCCCAGGAGCATACCGAATTGTTTTTCTATGTCACACGTATTGGCTGTGGCATTGCTGGTTTCAAAGACAGAGATATTGCCCCTTTGTTCAAGGAGGCTATGAGCATGAGCAATGTTTGTCTGCCAGGAAGCTTCGTCGAAGAAAACAAAAACACCGCTAGTCCTGAAGTTCCGCAAGAACTTTTGACCATGATGTACGGACAGGTGAGAACGTTGATAGACCTTTTAAAAGCACTGAATAAGCAGGAGCCAATCAAAAGTCGTGATGATGCAAGAGAACGTCTAGCGAAGATTATAGAAGGTAATGTTCGCTATGGTGATGACTATGCATTCATGGCTTTGAGAACAATCTGGTGTATTATGAGCAAATACGAAGATAAAGGTTCGAAAGTGGATATTGAACAGCTGGAGAAGGATATGCTATTCTTCCATGACCGCAACGAATATCTTAAAACGCATGATATAGACCAGATATTGTACAATTATTCTGTGCGCAAAATGGTCAAATACATTCAGTTCTTGAATGAGTTCAGGAGATACAAAGACTATAAATTGATTCGGAAGGATTTGCGATCAATACCAGCAAGTCACTGTAGTAGTAATGATCCACAATATTATTATAGTTTCAATGAATATACAATCGATAGCCTCTGGCATATTCTACGCTATGAATGGAATAGCGTAACGAAGAATGGACAGTTAGACAATGATCTTCTTGAAGAAGTGGCGTTGGGAAGATTCGATAACATGGTCAAAGCGCATGGATTAAAAGAAACGATTCGCCTTGCTTATCGTGAAATGCCATGTTACCCAGGTGTTCAGTTCCCCAAAGCACGCGAAGAAGGCACTGCTTGGGGACCATCTTATCTAATCGAAGGGAATCATATAGAGAAGGGTTGCTCTGATTTCAGGTGTTGGCCATGGTCGGATACTAGTTTTGAAATGAAATTTGCGCGTGGACTTCTGGAAAGAGACAAGAATTACATGGGTGTCAAGACAGAACGTCTAGGTAGATTGTATCTTCCTATATCTGATTACACCCTACCAGTGTATTCACTACAATATGGAAAGGTGCGCTTTGAGAGTCAGGAAGAGAAAATAGAATTTATCGAAGCCTATAAAACAGGAAGAAATGCTGATTGACTTTAGGGGAAAATGTATTTCTGTCAAAGAGTTTGATTGCCAACTTGGAAATCAACCGAAAGCGCGCATCGCTCCCTTTGTGAACCTTTTTGTGAAGGTAACAAAGGGGTGCAATGCCAAGTGTTTGTTTTGTAGCAATGCTGGAGCTTTGGAAGTTCAGTCTCCATTCAGTATCCCCAAATTGATAGATATCGTCAAGGGGTTAAAGGAGTCTGGTGTTAGGGTGGGCAGAGTCAATATTACAGGTGGTGAGCCGTCGGTTGTTTCTCCATTGGTGGAAGATATCCTTTCAGGGATGAGTGCCCCGGAAACGTCTGACGTTCACATGCATCTCAACACTAATGGGCTGCTTCCTCAGTCACAAGAATTGATGAGGCATCCACGATGGGATAGCATATCAATGTCTTTGCATCATTATGACACGAAAAAACTATCTGAGTTATATGGATGCAGAATAGCTGAAAGTGCATTTGGTTTTGAGGGAATCAACCTACAAAAATTAAACTCCAGTTGTAATCTCATCAGAGGCTACATAGACAATGCTGAAGAAGCTCATAAGATGCTTGACTTCAACCTCGATTTAGGCATTCCTCGTATCGGTTTTGTAGCATTGATGAAGGTGAATGATTATTGTGCGAATCATTTTGTAGGCTTTGAGGATATTCATTTGGAAAGCATTCCACACGTCTATTTCACGAAGTCCTTGTGCAGGGGAAGTGATTGTAAGTGTAGCAATTATCTGTATAACCGTGACCTGAAAATCCTAGAGATATACATGCGCAATTATTCGAATCCGCATTATTGCGAATCTTCCCTTGTATATGACGGCGAATATCTACGCCAAGGATTTCATCAGGACAATATAATATATTAAGCAAAATGACAATAGCCGAGTTGTTTCAGCTAAGAAAGAACGATCCTCGTTGGAACACGTCTTACCCACTCGATCCATCTGATTGGGAGGATTATCGTGTGCCAGGTTCGCTGCCTTTCGAGCATGATAGCCGTCTGTCATTTTACATTCATATACCTTTTTGCAAGCAACTGTGTTCATTCTGCGAATACACTCGGATGATTTGCCCCGATGAAAGCGTACAAAGGGAATATCTGTTTGCAATAGCTCATGACATAAAGCATTTCCGAGAGAAATATCCCGATATTACCTTGCTCGGATTTGACATCGGAGGAGGAACGCCGACAGCGCTGTCTGAGAAAAACTTCGCCTTGCTGATGCAAATATACCAGACAGCCATTTCTGGACTGAAGATGGCTGACAACTATGAACCCAGCCTAGAAGGCACGTTCAATACACTCTCAGAACAGAAGTTGGATGATATGGCAAAAATGGGTATTCATAGACTATCATTGGGTGTGCAATCTTCTTGCAATGCCGTTTTGTCTCAACATCAAAGAGGAAATTCCAGTGAAGCCATGATGTCTTCGTGGTTGAAAAAAGCATGGAATAAAGGAGTCAAGAAGGTGAACCTTGACTTCATGTATGGACTTAAGGGGCAAAACGAATCAACGATTCAGCAAGACTTGGAACTCATTGGTCGGCTACAACCACAACAGGTTACATTATATGAATTAAGGACCAATATGATTTCGGCTGAGGAGACGTTTACCAAGGAAGAGTTGTATGCCCAATACGTTCACTATTTCGATGGACTGCTTGCCATGGGGTATAAGTCTCGATTTGGACAAAACACGTTCTCTGTAGACGCTGCCGACGAAGGAGTGTCGTCTTATCTTCGGGAAAGAATGCTCAACGGAGCTGCCTATAAGGGCTTTGGAATGGCTGCCCAAAGCATGAGTTCCTCAGGCATTGCATATAATGTGGGAAAACTTGAGAGTGTGCCGCAAAAAGAACTAAGACTTGAAGGTTATCCAGAACTGTTTACCTACTTGTTGCCTTCTAATGAACTGGCATCCAAATACATGGCGATATCCGCCTATAATGGTTCTTTTTCGATAAACAGATTGAAAGACTTGGGGGTTAGTGACAACAGTCTGAATGAGATACTTGATTTCTGTATGGGTAAAGGACTCTTATACAAGGGAGACTCTGACCGAGTGTTTGTTTCCAGAAAAGGATTCGTGCATTATGGAGCATTGTTTTCATTGTTTTATCCGACTCAATTCGGACAAAAAGCCTCGCTCATCGCTCTCGAAAGAGGATAAGCGAGGCTTTGTGTGTGGAGAAAGACCTTACCCCTCAATAGAGATTTACACCTCAATGTTGTACCATCCGTGCCAAGAGCCGCCTGGACTGGCGTGCTGCACGTGCGGACGGTCTTGCCATTCGCCAGAGAAACCTTGTGGATCGGGCAAACCATACCACGGTTCGCAGCAGATGAAGGGCGCAGGTTGGTTGGTTGGCGCCCACACCAGCCAAGCCGGAGCGGAGGACACCACGCGGGCAAAGCGTTGTTCCTTGTCGTCGAGCACGTGAACCGCTGTCACTTGGTGCTGGTCGAAAATCAAAGCCTCATGGGCAAAGGTTTCGATGGTGAGGGGCACGAGCGCATTGAAGTGGTGATTGCTCGCTAAGGCGCGTGAGGTAGCGGCATCTTTGTTCCAGGGGATGTGCACGCGTTGCGGTTCGGTGCAACCTTGTGTTGAGGCGCGCAACAGGCTGTGTGGCGTGCCCTCAAGGCGCAGATAGCCCACGGGCTTGTGGTTGGTGGAGGCAGGCGCAGGCACAAGGGAGAAAGGATTGACCTCTTGTGTCACCTGTTGGCCTTCGTGTCGCAAGGGAGCTGGGAGGACGATGGAGGGGTGTCCGCCCAGTTGGAACCACATGGTCGAAGCCGACGAGAGATTTTTGACGATGAAGTCCACGTGGAGGGTGCGATGATGGAGCGAGTAGGTGACTTCCAATCGGAAGGGCCAGGGAAAATGTTCCAGGTCTTCGGGCGTGTTTTGCACGGCAAGGGTCACACTGTCTTGATGCTGCTCCACCACAGTCCATTGGCGTTTGCGCACGAGCCCGTGTTTGGGGATGTGATATTCGCGTCCTTCGTGTCGGAGGGTGCCATTCCACGCACTGCCCACGATGGGGAAGAGGATGGGAGAGTGTCCGCTCCAGAAAGTTTCGTCGCCATGCCAGATGATGGCTCTTCCACTGTCGATGAGGTGGAGTGAGTGCATCTCAGCACCTAGTGTCGAGATGGTGGCTCTGAGGTGGGTGTTGTGAATGGTCAGCATAAGCATAAAGTCTTATGGTGTGGCACATCCACCGCCAAAACGATGGAGAGCCCCAACCTGAAGTGAAATAAAAAGGAGAGCTCCAACGAGAACCGTGCTAGAAGGGGGCTAGTTGGAAAATCGTTTTCGGTAGTCGAGTGGAGAGAGTCCTGTGAGGTTTTTGAAGTAGCGTCCCATGAAACTCTGTGTGGTGAAGTTGAGTTGTTGCGCAATTTGTTTGACGCTCATGTCGGTATTGCGCAGGAGTGATTTGATTTCCATCACCACCATGATTGAGATCCATTGTCCCACGGTGCGTCCGCTCACGGTTTTCACCACTTCCGAGAGATATTTAGGGGTGAGCGAAAGATTTTCGGCATACCATGCCACCTCTCGTTCGTCCATATAGTTAGAGGCGAGGAGCTGCATGAAGTGGTAGAAGAGATTGTAGGTGCGTGAGTTGTAGTGCTCCTCTCGTGGTGCGCGCTTTTCCATCATGCGGCAGACGTCGAGATAAAACACCTGCAAGATGGCTTGTATGAGTTCTTGTCTGAAGACCTCCCCGTCGGATGCCAATCGATGTTTGAGGAGCGCATATCCGCCTTTGATGATTTCCCTCTCCTCTTGGGTGAGCGACATGATGGGATGTCGCATGAGAAAGATGAGATAGGGCCATAGATAGCGCATGGTCATGAGCGACTCTTGCACGAACTCCTGGCTCTGGAAGAGGGCGATGCCTTGAAAATCTTCGCTTTTGTGGAAGTGATCGATGGTTTGTCTGCCGAAGGTGATGAAGAGGTCGCCTTCGGTGACGTGGCATTCTTTGCCATTGAGCACAAACTGTGCAAAACCTTGTGTGCAGGCGGCAATGGTGAAGAAGGATGTACGGATGGCCACCTGCGATAGATCCACGTCTCCGAGCCTTTCTACGATGAGCAAGTCGTCTCCGTGCAAGGTGATTTCTTGGGCGTAAGGCCGGAGATCGTCAAATCTGAGGTTTTGAAGGGTGTTCGCCAGTTCTTTCATAGGTTACCAATCGCTTTATTCGGTGGAAAACTTCAAGGATGTGTTGCTGGCAAATTTATGCGATAAGTTCGAAAGTGCCAAACTTTTTTCCGCAAATTTCCACGAATCGGGCAAAATATCAGCAATTTTCTACTAATGCCGCATAAATATGCGCGGAAGTCCCCGTTTCTTTTATTGAAACTAGGGAGTTGAAGTGCCGTAAGTGACAAGTTGAAGCGCAGAAAATAGATGAAAATGAGGGAGTTTTTGGGACATAGTGGGGGTGACAGCTCAAAAGAATGTTGACGAAAATACAGAAGTTATCACCGCATGTGCGTCTATAAGGGGTGAAATTGCCAAGTGGGGCTGTCGATTTAGTGCTTAGTTTCTTAAAAAACACACGTTTAGCCCAAAATTACCGCAGGACACACCGCTGAAGTAAAGAGAACTTCGTAAATTTGCATCGTAAACAATCCAAATACTCATTTACAACACCCCAAAATGAACAAGCAATTCTTACTCGCCTCCATTGTAGCCGTAGCTACTCCCGTGAGTGCAATGGCGCAATCGGCAGTGATCAAGGGCACAGTGGTCGACAGTCAGAACAACGAGCCTATTGCAGGCGTGACCGTTGTGGTGCAAGGAACTAAAACGGTAACAATCACTGATGCCGATGGTAAGTTTTTCCTCAAAGCTCCCAAGGGCGCAAAGCAAAATCTCCAATTTTCTTGCGTAGGCTATGAGACACAATATCTCAATGGCACGCACGTCACAGGCGACCGTGACCTCGGTTTTGTGCCTATGAACCAAGCCTCTGTGGCGCTCAAGGACGCTGTGGTGACCACTCGCGCGGTGGCACGCAAAACTCCTGTGGCACTCACCACTCTCGGATCGGTAGTGATCGAAGAGAAAGTGGGTACTGCTGACTTCCCCAAGGTGCTCGAGTCTACCCCTGGTGTCTATGTGACGCGTGAAGGTGGTGGTTATGGTGACTCCAAAATCACGATGCGTGGTTTCAAGAGTGAGAATGTCGCTGTCCTCGTCAATGGCGTTTCTATGAACGACATGGAGTGGGGTGGTGTCTATTGGTCCAACTGGGCTGGTCTTTCCGACGTAGCCTCTAGCATCCAAACCCAGCGCGGTCTTGGTGCTGCGAAGGTGTCTACTCCCTCTGTGGGTGGATCGGTGAACATCGTGACCAAATCAACCGATGCTAAGAAGGGCGGTTACTTCTCTTATGGCATGGGTAACGATGGTTACAACAAGCTCACCTTCAATCTCTCTACTGGTCGCACTAAAGATGGCTGGGCACTCAACATGTTGGGCGCGCGCGTTTGGGGCGATGGCTACATCCAAGGTTCAGACTTCCAAGGTTGGAACTATTTCCTCTCTCTCTCTAAAGATCTCGGTGAGCATCACATGATTTCGCTCACTGCATTTGGTGCACCTCAATGGCACAACCGCCGTAGCTCCTACGATGGACTCACCGTGCAAGGTTGGCAAGACGTGCAACAATATATGCCTTATCAGCAGAACTATCGCTACAACGCTACCTTCGGTTATGACAACCAAGGCCGCGTGCGCCACTCTGCTCAAAACGTTTACCACAAGCCTCAAATCCAGCTTCAACACCTCTGGCAAATCTCTAACACCTCTTCGCTCAACACCGTGGCTTATCTCTCTCTCGGATACGGTGGTGGTGAATCAGGTCTGGGAACTGCTGCCTACAACTCTTCATGGTATGGCACCAACAATGGCGTGTTGAACATGAGCTTCCGCCGTGCCGATGGTACTTTCGACTATGGCAAGGTGCAAGACCTCAACGAAAAGAGCGAGAGCGGCTCACAAATGGTGATGACCATGAGCAACAACCAACACCGTTGGTATGGCCTCGTGTCTACTTTCACCAAGGAGTTGAGCCAACGCCTCAATGTGTATGCTGGTCTTGACCTCCGTTCTTATGTGGGAACGCACAATAACCGCATCACCGACCTCTTCAATGGTGCATACTACATCGATGCTTTTCGCGCGAATGTGAAGGCTGCCAACAACAGTGCTGCGGCTGATCCTCTCTTCAAATACCAAAAGCTCTCTGTGGGCGACATCGTGCGCCGCGACTACGACGGACACGTGAACCAAGGTGGTGTGTTTGGTCAAGCTGAATATGACTACAACAACCTCACTGCCTTCCTTTCTGGTTCGCTCAGCTACACCAACCAATGGCGCTACGACCGTTTCTACTACGAAAAGTCTAAGGCAGAAAGTGACAGCCACGGTTCACTCGGCTTCACCGTTAAGGGTGGTGTGAACTACAAGTTCCCACACATCGACGGATGGGGCGGACAACACAACGTGTTTGTCAATGGTGGTGTGATTTCTCGCTCACCTTACCTCTTGAGCAGCCTCTTCCTCTCTGGCGACGTTTCCAACGAAATCAACCCCAACGCTGTCAACGAGAAGATTTACTCTGTAGAAGCTGGTTGGACTTACCACACTGCTTCGTTCAACTTCAACCTTAACGCCTACCACACCATCTGGAAGGACAAGGCAATGGCTCGCTCGCTCGACATCACTGATGCTGCTGGCAATGCTGACCGCGGTTTGATCAACATGCAGGGTGTAAACTCCCTCCACCAAGGTGTTGAAGCTGAACTCGACTACAAGCCCGTGAAGTGGTTCTCCGTGCGCGGTATGCTCTCTTTGGGCGATTGGCACTGGACCAACAACGCTGTGGGTTACTTCTACAACTCTCAAGGTCAGCCCCTCGCAGATGCTAAGGGTAAGATTGCTTCTGGCATCTACGCTGATGACCACGCCAAGATGACGCTCAACCAAAAGGGCGTGAAGGAAGGTGGTTCCGCACAGTTCACCGCTAGCCTCGGCCTCACCGTTTATCCCATGGAAGGTCTCCGCATCGGTTTGGATTGGAAGCACTTCTCCAACTACTATGCTGACTACTCCCTCAGCGGTCGCGATCTCTCCATCAATGGCGTGAAGAACTTTGAGACACCTTGGAAGGTGCCTGCATATAACTTGGTAGACCTCTCCGCTGGCTACACCTTCAACATGGGTGGCTACAAGACCACACTCTCTGGTAATGTGGAGAACCTCTTCGACCAAGAATACATCAGTCAGGCATTCGACGGCGCAGGTCACGATTGGCAAACCGCTTATCGCGTGTTCTACGGCTTCGGTCGCCAAATGTCGCTCAAGCTCAAGGTGAACTTCTAATCGCCTGAGCCTCAGAGTTCATATTCTCAACTATATTTCATCGACAATAATGAAACATTTATATATCGCTCTTCTCGCTTCAGCAGCCCTCACCACGGCTTGCAGCGACTACAACGACCAATTTGAAGGTCTGAAAGAGGGACATCACGCTGTTGACGTTAAGAAGATTAACTACACCCTCACCGCTGACGACTACAAGACCATCGCAGAAGATGCCACCAACAAGGCGCTCGCGAAAAAGAACGGCGAAGAAAAGGAATTGGCTGCTTTGGCTAAGAAGCAACAGTTCACTGAGAAAATCACCGCAGCTGAATACATGCCTGCTTTCATCGCCAAGAAGTGGTTCACTGCCGACAATGGTAGTGCAGTGATTGTTAACTACAATCGCCACGAAGTAACTGGTCCTCTCGATCTCTATCAAGACTTTGAAGGCACAGAAAACAAAGCGGTGCAGCCTGCTGCTGTGAAGGATTGGCAAACCCTCACCACCCTCGGTGGTGACAAGGCTGCTTGGTCCACCCAATTCCGCAACAACGCACACTACCTTCAGGCTTCGGCTTACAAGCAGAAGGATTCTGTGCAAACTTACCTTGTGTCTCCCATCTTCACAGTGAGCAAGGGTTCTAAGCTTAGCTTCGATGCGCTCTATGGCCACTACGTGGAAAAGGGTGGACGTCTCAGCGTGTTCCTCTACGATGGTACTAGCCTCACACAAGAAACGGTGGCTTCTCGCCAACCTCTTGCCGACCTCACCAAGCAAGTGAAGATTGAAGTGCCTGCAGCTGGTCAGTCTTTCGGCACTTTCAAGCAAGCCATCAATGCCGATCTCTCCAAGTATGCTGGTCAGCAAGTGCAACTTGCCCTCCGCTACGACGGTAATGGCAAGACCGGTGCTACCACCACTGTGCAGCTCGACAGCCTCGTTGTGGGCAATCAAAAGGTGAACATGGAGCCTGGTAAGGACCAATTTGTGCTCAACAACCACAAGTGGGTGTACGATCCCTCTACTACCGTAACTCTCGGTGCGCAAGGTGATGCAGAAGCAAAGGCATTCTACCAATCTATCGTGGAATGGGTGAAGGCGAATAAGGGTGCTGACTACATCGAAGCTCGCGGAAATGCTGAAAGCTACTCTGGTATTTCTTCTCACTACAGCAACGTAGACTTCAGCGCAGCTACCGTTCGCAAGAACACCCCTGCAGCATTTAAGGACGTGGCAGATGCAGATATCCCTGCATTGCTCCAAAAGAATATCTACGAAACTATTGCTGCTGGTCTCACTTTGAACTATCCCGACGCAGTGCCTGTGGAAGGTGTAGAAGTGATTTACACCGTGAAGTTCACTGTATATGACAATGGTGCAAAGAAGATTCATGAAATCAAGTACAAGGTTACGGGCAAGGGCAAGTTTGAAGCTGTGCCCAATAGCTTGAAAGAAGTGAAGTAATCCCTCCAGAACTTGATATTTTGGTGGAGTCTATCCACCAGTATGTGCAACCCCTCCCCTCGACTTCGGGTCGAAGGGAGGGGTTTTTGTGTGCCTACTTGAACTTGGTTTTGATCTTCCCTCAGGTCTGCTGCGACTCTCCTTGGTCTACTCGAGATTTGGGACAGAATGGGTTGCGCCACTGCAAAAGAAGAAGAGACAACAAGGCATGGGATAGGTGAGGACAATACATGAAATAGGATGAAATAGGACATGAGAAATGAGACAACAAGACATGGGATAGTTGAGGATAATACATGAAATAGGATGAAATAGGGCATGAGAAATGAGACAACAAGGCATGGGATAGGGAACAATGCGCGAGCAGACATCGCCTGTGTCGCGAGCAAAGGTGGCATTCTTCCACAATTTCGGGGAGAAACGTCCACAAGAACGAAAAAAAAGTGGTAACTTTGCTTCATAATCTGCGCTGGTGCCTAGAGGCATCCCTTAGGGGCACGGCGCGACAACTCAAACTATGCGCCAATTCTTTGCATTTTTCAGAATAAAACGGCTCGACACGTTCATCCTCGGCAAGTTCCTACAACTCTTTGTAGGCGCATTCTTCATCTGCCTCTTCGTGTTTGTCATGCAATTCTTGTGGCGCTACGTCGATGACCTTGTGGGCAAGGGCTTGACCCTAGACGTGCTCGGACAGTTCTTCTGGCACGTTTCGGTGTATCTTGTTCCCACCTCGCTCCCACTTGCCGTCTTGCTGGCTTCCCTCATCACCTTTGGTAACATGGGAGAGAACCTTGAGCTCCTCTCGATGAAGGCAGCTGGTGTGCCCCTAGTGCGAGTGATGCGCCCCATCCTCCTGCTCATTATCCCGCTCTCGGCGTTCGTCTTCTATTTTCAAAACGAAATCTCCACGAACGCCCAAAAGCAGCTCCGCGCACTCCTTGTTTCCATCAAAATCGCACAACCTGCCGTGGAAATCCCCGAAGGGGTGTTCTACAACATGCGCGATTTTAACCTCTATGTGGTGAAGAAAAACGCGCAAACCGGTATGCTCTACAATACCATCATCTACAAGATGGACCAAGGATTTGACCGCGCACAAATCGTATTGGCAGATTCGGCAAAAATAGAAATGACTGCCGACAAGATGCACATGAAACTCACCCTATGGTCGGGCGAACAATTCCAAAATCTCAAGACGGAAGATGTCAATGTCTTCAAGAGTGAGAGTGTGCCCTACGACCGCGAGACGTTTATGTACAAGCAGTTGCTCATCGACTTCGATGCCAACTTTAACCAAATCGAAGCTAACGAACTGGCTTTCCTACCGCAGGCGAAAAACTGGACTGCGCTGGCGAATTTTATCGACTCGATGAATCTGCAAATCGACTCTGCCGCACTGGCATCTTCGAGCGACTATGCCGGACGCGCCTTGCCCACCACCAAAGCTTTTACGCGCAAGGATTCGCTTGCCACACTCCGTGCCCTCTCGCACGTGAAGTTGAACTTTGACAGCCTGGTAGCCAAAATTCCCAAAGAGAAAATGGAGCGCGCACGCAACCGCACCGCCTCCACGCTCCAAAGTTTTTCCACCGAAATGACGTGGCGCAACGAGGCTGTGGAAGATCAGGAATACTTCGTCCGTAAGCATGAGGTGGAGTGGCACCAACGCATCACCCTAGCTTTGGCTTGCCTGCTCTTCTTCTTTGTCGGTGCGCCACTGGGTGCCATCATTCGCAAGGGCGGATTGGGCATGCCCACGATTATCTCGGTGGGTATTTTCATCCTCTACTACATCATCAACACCTCGGGTATGAAGATGGCGCGCGATGGTAGCATCAACATGGTGGTGGGAATGTGGATGTCCACTTTCATCCTCACACCTGCCGGAGCGTATCTCACCTTTATGGCAAACCGCGACTCTGTGGTGTTCAACCTCGATGCTTATATTGCCTTCCTCCGCAGGTTGCTTGGCTTCCGCACCAAACGACATCTTTTCCGCAAGGAGGTGATTATCACTCCGCCCGACGTGACAGCCGATTTGCAACTAGCACAGTCCATTCGTCAAGAAGCCGAAGACTACCGTCAAACAAAGCGTTTGTGGCTCGCGCCCAACTATTTCCGCCTCTTCTTCCGCACTCGTCCCGATCAGCGCATGGAACAACTCAGCGACCGCATCGAAGAGTTGGTGGAAGATCTGGCAAACACCAGAGATATGCACGTGCTCGACACGCTCAACCGTGTGCCCTTCATTTACGCGCATGCGCACACCACGCCTTTCTCGCGCCAATGGATCAACTATGTCTTTGGGGTGCTCTTCCCCTTGGGCTTGATTATTTGGGTGAGAGCTTGGCGCTTCCGCCTGCGTTTGGCACGAGATTTGCGGCAGACCATCAAGTGTATGACCACACTCGAAGAGCAGTTAGATATTAGAGATTAGACGTTAGAGATTAGACGTTAGAGATTAGACGTTAGAGGGCTAGAAGAACTAGAACCTCTAGAAGACTAGAACCTCTAAAAGCTCTAACTTCTAACCTCTAACTTCTAACTTCTACCCTCTCACACAACAACATAAAGACACCATCACATGGCAGACATTCAACTTTCCACTATAGAAGAGGCTTTGGAAGACTTCAAAGCCGGGAAATTTCTCATCGTTGTCGATGATGAAGACCGCGAAAATGAAGGTGACCTCATCACCGCAGCGGAACTCATCACGCCCGAAAAAATCAACTACATGCTCCAAAAGGGACGTGGCGTGCTGTGTGCACCCGTCACTAAGGAGCGTTGCCGACAACTTCACCTCGAACACCAAGTGCAAAGCAATACTTCCGTGCTCGGCACCCCCTTCACGGTGACCGTAGACCTCCTCGAAGGTTGCACCACTGGCGTTTCCACACACGACCGCGCAGCTACTGTCCGCGCTTTGGCTAATCCCGAAGCACGCCCCGAATGGTTCGGCCGTCCTGGACACATCAATCCCCTCTATGCGCAAGATCGTGGTGTACTCGCACGCGCTGGGCACACCGAAGCCGCTGTTGACTTGGCGCGCTTGGCAGGACTTCAGCCCGTGGCTTGCCTGATTGAAATCCTCAATGAAGACGGCACCATGGCACGTATGCCACAGCTCAAAGAGTTTGCCGTGCAAGAAGGACTCAAAATTATCACCATCAAAGACCTCATCGCCTATCGTTTGAAGGAAGAATCACTCATCGAGCGCGGCGAAGAAGTGAGCATGCCTACCGAATATGGCGATTTCCGCCTCATTCCTTTCCGCCAGAAAAGTAACGGTTTGGAGCACGTGGCACTCTTCAAAGGTGACTGGAAACCCGGTGAACCCCTCTTGGTGCGCGTGCATTCTAGTTGCGTCACGGGCGACATCTTCGGCAGTTGCCGTTGCGACTGCGGAGCACAGCTCCACAAGTCGATGGAACTCATCGAAAAAGAAGGCAAAGGTCTTGTGCTCTNATGAAGATGGCGCGCGATGGTAGCATCAACATGGTGGTGGGAATGTGGATGTCCACTTTCATCCTCACACCTGCCGGAGCGTATCTCACCTTTATGGCAAACCGCGACTCTGTGGTGTTCAACCTCGATGCTTATATTGCCTTCCTCCGCAGGTTGCTTGGCTTCCGCACCAAACGACATCTTTTCCGCAAGGAGGTGATTATCACTCCGCCCGACGTGACAGCCGATTTGCAACTAGCACAGTCCATTCGTCAAGAAGCCGAAGACTACCGTCAAACAAAGCGTTTGTGGCTCGCGCCCAACTATTTCCGCCTCTTCTTCCGCACTCGTCCCGATCAGCGCATGGAACAACTCAGCGACCGCATCGAAGAGTTGGTGGAAGATCTGGCAAACACCAGAGATATGCACGTGCTCGACACGCTCAACCGTGTGCCCTTCATTTACGCGCATGCGCACACCACGCCTTTCTCGCGCCAATGGATCAACTATGTCTTTGGGGTGCTCTTCCCCTTGGGCTTGATTATTTGGGTGAGAGCTTGGCGCTTCCGCCTGCGTTTGGCACGAGATTTGCGGCAGACCATCAAGTGTATGACCACACTCGAAGAGCAGTTAGATATTAGAGATTAGACGTTAGAGATTAGACGTTAGAGATTAGACGTTAGAGGGCTAGAAGAACTAGAACCTCTAGAAGACTAGAACCTCTAAAAGCTCTAACTTCTAACCTCTAACTTCTAACTTCTACCCTCTCACACAACAACATAAAGACACCATCACATGGCAGACATTCAACTTTCCACTATAGAAGAGGCTTTGGAAGACTTCAAAGCCGGGAAATTTCTCATCGTTGTCGATGATGAAGACCGCGAAAATGAAGGTGACCTCATCACCGCAGCGGAACTCATCACGCCCGAAAAAATCAACTACATGCTCCAAAAGGGACGTGGCGTGCTGTGTGCACCCGTCACTAAGGAGCGTTGCCGACAACTTCACCTCGAACACCAAGTGCAAAGCAATACTTCCGTGCTCGGCACCCCCTTCACGGTGACCGTAGACCTCCTCGAAGGTTGCACCACTGGCGTTTCCACACACGACCGCGCAGCTACTGTCCGCGCTTTGGCTAATCCCGAAGCACGCCCCGAATGGTTCGGCCGTCCTGGACACATCAATCCCCTCTATGCGCAAGATCGTGGTGTACTCGCACGCGCTGGGCACACCGAAGCCGCTGTTGACTTGGCGCGCTTGGCAGGACTTCAGCCCGTGGCTTGCCTGATTGAAATCCTCAATGAAGACGGCACCATGGCACGTATGCCACAGCTCAAAGAGTTTGCCGTGCAAGAAGGACTCAAAATTATCACCATCAAAGACCTCATCGCCTATCGTTTGAAGGAAGAATCACTCATCGAGCGCGGCGAAGAAGTGAGCATGCCTACCGAATATGGCGATTTCCGCCTCATTCCTTTCCGCCAGAAAAGTAACGGTTTGGAGCACGTGGCACTCTTCAAAGGTGACTGGAAACCCGGTGAACCCCTCTTGGTGCGCGTGCATTCTAGTTGCGTCACGGGCGACATCTTCGGCAGTTGCCGTTGCGACTGCGGAGCACAGCTCCACAAGTCGATGGAACTCATCGAAAAAGAAGGCAAAGGTCTTGTGCTCTATCTCAACCAAGAGGGCCGTGGCATCGGACTGATGGCAAAAATCGCTGCCTACAAGCTACAAGAAGAAGGTCTCGACACGGTAGACGCAAATGTGCATTTGGGCTATGATCCCGACGAACGCGACTATGGTGTGGGAGCTCAGATACTCCGCGACCTCGGTGTGACCAAGATGCGCCTCATCACCAACAATCCCGTGAAGCGCGTGGGCTTAGAAGCCTATGGCCTTGAGATTGTGGAAAATGTGCCTATGGAAATCCAAGCCAACGACCACAACCGCCGCTATCTCCTCACCAAACAAGAGCGCATGCACCACGCACTCCACGTGAAGAAATAAGCTGCTGGACATTGTGAAATAAGCCGCTGACGTGGTTGCTCGCAGTTGGCACGGCAAAGAGAGTGGGGCAGTCAAACTGAAAAACTCCGACCTGTTCCAAAAAACGTTGGAGATTTTCCAAAAAACGTTGGAGATTTTTCAATCCCTCGGAAATCGTCTCTCGCTCTCTCTTGAAAAACAGGAAGCTCTCCTCGAGATTCTTGCCTCGTGTCCTCGAACTTCTCGGAACCCTCCTTGCAAGTCTTGCACTCTTGGAAATCGTTTCTGCGCGTTTAGCAATATCCTAGTCCATGAAGGAGCGTGGATTTCTCGACACTCAGCAATCATTTACTTCTAAATAATAAATTCTCTCATGTATCAACCTCAAACCAACTACAACCGCACCTATGCTCCGCAAGGTCGCGCATTGTCCTTCCCTGCTGTGATGCAGAAGGTCTATCTCTGGATGACTTTGGCACTCGCCATGACCGGACTTACGAGCCTGGCTATGATCACTCAGCCCGCCCTGATGAACATGGTGTTCGGTTCTTCCTTCGTGTTCTACGGTCTCCTCATCGCTGAAGTGGCGATGGTGTGGTTTCTCTCTGCGAGCATCCACAAACTCTCCTTTATGACTGCCGGAGTGCTTTTTGCTCTCTACGCCATTCTCAACGGAGTCACCCTTTCGTGCATCTTCTTAGTCTACGCACAGGCCGATATTGTCAACGCCTTCTTCATCACGGCAGGCACCTTTGGCGCGATGTCCGTTGTAGGGCTTTTCATCAAGAAAGACCTCTCCATGATTGGTCGCATCCTCTCGATGGCAGTCATCGGACTCATCATCGCCCTTGTGGTGAATATGTTCCTCGGAAGTTCTACTTTCGACCTCATCATCAGCATCGCTGGTGTGCTCATCTTCACAGGACTCACGGCTTATGACACCCAGAAAATCAAGCGCCTCGTGCATGAGTTTAGCCAAGCAGACGAAGAGTCTACCATGAAAGTCGCACTGATGGGTAGCCTTATCCTCTATCTCGACTTCATCAACCTCTTCCTCTACATCCTCCGCTTGTTGGGCCGACGCAAATAATCGTTCTGCTTCGGTGCAAACCTATCACGGCTCGGAGGTCTCCTCGATTCTCCGGAGACTTTCGAGCCGACACTATTTTTTGCAGTATTTGCTGTGGAAGCGCAACTGTTGCTTTAGCCTTTCACCTTTTCCATTTCACTTTCTCAATTTTTCCCTCACCTTATGCAACTTTCCGATCGTCTCAATCGCCTTGCCCCCTCTGCCACTTTGGCTATGTCGCAAAAGAGTGCTGAACTCAAAGCTCAGGGCATCGACATCATCAACCTCTCTGTGGGTGAACCCGATTTCAACACGCCCGATCACATCAAGGCTGCTGGGCAACAAGCCATTGCCGACAACTGGTCGCGCTATAGTCCTGTGCCTGGTTATCTCGATCTTCGTCAAGCTATCTGCGCTAAATTGGAGCGTGAAAATGGACTGCACTACGAACCCACACAAATCGTGGTGGGCAATGGTGCCAAACAAGCGGTGTGCAACGTGCTTCTCTCTGTGGTGAATCCTGGTGATGAAGTCATCATTCCTGCGCCTTACTGGGTGAGCTATCCCGACATGGTGCGTTTGGCAGACGGTGAACCCGTGTTTGTAGAAGCCACCATCGAACAGAATTTCAAAATCACTCCCCAACAGTTGGCAGCTGCCATCACGCCTCGCACCAAAGCCATCATCCTTTGCAGTCCTTCCAACCCCACAGGTTCGGTGTATAGCCTCGAAGAATTGGCAGGTCTTGCCGACGTGCTCCGCCAACATCCCGAGATTGTCATCATTGCCGATGAAATCTACGAACATATCAACTATGTGGGCAAGCACGCCTCTATCGCTACTTTGCCCGACATGCAAGAGCGCACCGCCATCATCAATGGTGTATCTAAGGCTTATGCCATGACGGGTTGGCGCATCGGTTTTGTGGCTGCTCCTCTCGCCCTGGCTAAGGCGGTGAACAAGCTCCAAGGTCAATACACTTCTGGTGCGGGTTCTATCTCTCAAAAGGCTTCTGTGGCTGCTTTCAACGGCGATCAAACTCCCGTTGAGGAGATGCGTCAAGCCTTCCTCCGTCGCAAGAATCTCATTGTCCGTTTGGCAAAAGAAATCCCTGGATTTGAGGTGAACGATCCCGAAGGAGCGTTCTATCTCTTCCCCAAATGCTCTTCTTATTTTGGCAAGACGGATGGCACGACTACCATCCACACTTCCGACGACTTCGCCCTCTATCTCTTGCAAGAAGCTCACGTGGCTTGCGTGGGTGGCGACAGTTTCGGCAGTCCTCAGTGCTTCCGCATGAGCTATGCCACCAGCGATGAAAACATCGTTGAGGCGATGCGCCGCATCAAGGAGGCTTGCGCCAAATTGAAGTGATTTAGAGATTAGACGTTAGACGTTAGAGTTTAGACGTTAGAGGGTCGCAGACCCTTTCTGCTCGCCCCAAAGTAGCTCGGGCAAAGAAACGTCGTGTAGAAATAGTTTAGACGTTAGAGATTAGACGTTAGACGTTAGTGCCATGCGGACATGGGCTGCGCTAGCTTTTTAATTTCTAACGTCTAGCTTCTTCTCACCAAGCTCCTATGTCTAACGTCTAATGTCTAGTGTCTAACGTCTAATGTCTAGTGTCTACCCTCTAACGTCTAGTGTCTAGCCTCTAACGTCTAATCTCTAACGTCTAACGTCTATTCTCTAGTTTGCCCGAGCCACGCTTGTCGTGGCGAGCAGAAAGGGTCCGCGACCCTCTAACGTCTAATCTCTAACGTCTAACGTCTAATTTCTAACGTCTATTATCTTTGAAACCACGTATTCTCATTGACCTTCGTCATTACAGTAAAGCTCTGTTTTCTGCCGATCTCATGGCAGGACTTGTGGTGGGCATTGTAGCGTTGCCCCTTGCCATCGCCTTTGCCATTGCCGCCTCACCGGGCGGAGATGCCGAACACACCATCGGTCCCGGCATTGGCATCATCACCGCCATTGTAGCCGGTTTGATCATCTCCCTTTTTGGGGGCAGTCGTGTGCAAATAGGAGGACCCACAGGCGCCTTCATCATCATCATCTATGGCATTGTTGCCAAATTTGGATTGTCCGGCTTGTTGGTTGCCACCATCTTGGCAGGCGTTATGCTCGTCTTGATGGGAGTTTTTCGACTGGGAAGTGTCATCAAATTCATCCCCTATCCCATCGTAGTAGGCTTCACCTCTGGTATCGCCCTCACCATCTTCACCACGCAGGTCAAAGACCTTCTAGGACTCACCCTCGAGGGAGGAGCACCAGCAGCGTTTATCGACAAATGGATGTGCTATTTTCGCAATATCACCACCTTGCAGTGGGATGCCGTTGCGGTGAGTGCGGTGAGCATCGCCATCATCGTGGCTTGTACGCGATGGATGAAACGACTCCCTGGTTCGCTCATCGCCATCATTGTCACTACAGCAACGGTGTATTTCACCAATCAAAGCGGACTCACCCACGTTGCCACCATTGGCGACCGATTTGGCAACATCACAGCTTCCTTGCCTCACATCAATGCCTTTCACCTGGATTGGAAATCGCTCTTCACAGACGCACAAGGACACTTCACTTTCAACACACTGAGTGCTTTGTTCCCCTCGGCTTTTGTCATAGCCATCCTAGGAGCTATCGAGAGTTTGCTCTCCGCCACCGTTGCCGACGGAGTGACGGGCGATCACCACGATTCCAACCAAGAACTCATCGGACAAGGCATTGCCAACATCGTGGCGCCTTTCTTTGGCGGCATCCCTGCTACGGGAGCTATCGCGCGCACCATGGCCAATATCAACAATGGTGCTCGCACGTGTATTGCTGGGGTGGTGCACGCACTGGTCTTGCTCGTCATCTTCATTGTGGCTATGCCGCTGGCAGCCTACATCCCCATGCCCACACTTGCCGGTGTGTTGGTGGTGGTGAGTTACAACATGAGCCAGTGGCGCACCTTTGCCCAACTCACCCACCGCCCCAAGAGTGATGTGGTGGTGCTCCTCGTCACCTTCGTGCTCACTGTAGTGTTTGATCTCACCATTGCCATCGAACTCGGTCTGGTGCTTGCCTGCTTGCTCTTCATGCGCCGCATGGCAGAGGTGACGCAGTTGTCGATTTTCACCAAAGAGATTGACCCTAATGCCGATCCAGTGGCAGACATACCCCTCCACGAAGAGGCGCTCGTCATCCCCGATGGGGTGGAGGTGTATGAAATCAATGGACCCTTCTTCTTTGGGGTGGCGAATCGCTTTGAGGAAATGACGGCAGAGATGCAAGACCATCCTGCCATTCGCATCATTCGCATGCGTCGTGTGCCCTTCATCGACTCCACGGGGGTGCACAATCTCGAAAATCTCTGCTTGATGTCGCAGCGCGATGGCACGCAAATCATCCTTTCGGGGGTGCAACCCAAGGTGCGCGCTGTGCTGGAACGTGCTGGATTCCCTGCCCTCATCGGAGAGGACAACATCTGTTCGCATATCACTATCGCGCTCGAGCGTGCAGCAGCCTTGCGCGCGAAAGCCTAAAACCTTTGTACTCCTCGTAGGGTACATTCGGCAGCGAAGCAGGGGGCTCATCGCTTAGTGTGCGAAGTGTGCCAACTCGTTGCTCCGAAACGCTTCATGTAGTGGCGCGAATAGCGTGACTTAATGGTTCGTAGCACTACAAGAGCTCCTCGAATCGTTTAAACAATTCCGTAGAATAGCTGAAAAAGAAAAGAGTGGTTGACTGGACAATCCGGTCAACCACTCTTTTTCTCGTTCCGCACAGCAGGGGAGTGGAGGAGGAGAGAGGGGGCATCGCGCCTTAGGGCATCGGCATTTTGAGGAGTGTGAGAGGAAAAAGGGTGGTGAACAATGATTTATTAAATGTAAAAGCTTGAAACAAGGTTCAAAATTTGGAAGAGCACAGAGAAGCTCGTAATTTTGTAGTGTAGTAGTTAGCGGACTCGCAATCTTTTTTATCTCAAGAGCCGAAGAACGCTTGCCGACTATAGGTTTTTGAGGAAGAAAGATATAAGAGGCTTTGCGTGTAAAGTCGCGATTTCTTCGGAAAGCCTGGCTTAATCACAAAAACACGCAGACGAGACTGTGCGCTTCTCCGATGGGGGAATCGCAAGAGTTGGTTCAGCTTTCTTACGACAAAACACGTCATAGCATTTGCGCGCCAGAAGGTGCGTGGAAAGGTCACAAATTTCACCACTATGAACTCGCATACCGCCTATAATCTTTGGGATTCGGTCGAAAACACCGCGGATTTTTGGCAAATCCTCAGCAATGAACAGCGCGCTATCCTGGATAGTGCGAAGGAGGTGTTGTATCTGGAGAAAGGGGAAGTAGTCTTCCGTCAAGGCGAAATACCGCAACAGCTCTTTTATGTGCAGGCGGGCACGGTGAAGGTCTCGCGCACGGGCGGGGCAGGGAAGTATCAGATTCTCCGCTTCGTCTCGCAGGGTGAAATCTTCGGTTATGGTGCTGCGCTGGCAGACGAACCGTATGTGGTGTCGTCGGAGGCATTTGAAGATTGTGAAATCTGGGCGATTCCCCTGAGTTGCGTGCGCCACACGTTGTTGCACTCTCCTGAAGTGGCACACTATGTGTTGCGTCGTTTGACACAAGAGTTGGCAACAGCCGATTGTCGACTAGTGAGTTTGACGCAAGGTCATTTGCGTGGGCGCATGGCGGAAACTCTGCTTTTCTTACATCGCATCAACAGCCGAGAGGAGGGGCACCTAGATGTGCTAGCGCATCTCACGCGTCGCGAATTGGCAGCACTCAGCAACATGAGCACTGCCAATGCCATTCGCACTCTCACTCAGTTTGTCGAAGAAGGACTCATTGTCGTAGAAGGTCGCCACATCCGTCTGCTCGATGTCCACCGCCTGCAGTTTGTTGCCCTGCAAGGATAGCAACTCAGCTGTGCGTATGCCCACCTTGCCGAGCCATCTCTACTTTGGGGAATCGGGGGGGGGCTCCGCAAGTATAGCACGTATGTCTGCAAGAGCTGTGCTACCTCTAGATCGGTTGGTGTGGAAACATCCAGAAGTGAAGCATAATCTCTACTTTTGGAGAGAGTATCAATTTCTGCAAGAGTCGTGCGGTAGGGGGGCTTTACCAGAAAAAGGGAAAGTAAAACTCCCGAAAACCACAAATTTTGAAGGGAAATCAGAAAAAGTTGCCCAGAAATTTGGAAGTAAAGAAATAAAGTAGTACTTTTGCATCACATTTGAGCCACGCACTTCGGTGCAGGATTCAAATCCTTGCAAATTCAGTGCAAAATGCTTGACCTCAATGGTCATTATTTCGCACCTTGCAACAGGAGAGATGGTAGAGTGGTCGATTACAGCAGTCTTGAAAACTGCCGTACCGAGAGGTACCGGGGGTTCGAATCCCTCTCTCTCCGCAATGTGGCTTCAAGATGACTTCAAAATGGTCGTCAAAACAGCCTTCAAAATTAGCGTAAATCGTTGTAAGACTTATACTTACAACGATTTTTCTTTGTATATAAGCCTACGCAGTGACGGCTAAACCCTAGGTTTTGATAGTCATCATTCGGTCAAATTCTGCTACATAAACTGCTACACAAAATAATGCTACAGAAAAAGTGTAGCAGTGAAGGCAAAAAGAAGGGCAAAATGAAGGCAGTAACGCAATCTCTTTCAATGTATTAGTAATTAACTTTGTAGCCAAGTGCTACACTAAAGAATGATGCATTATGAGACAATCGTTCAAGGTATCCTTCTACCTACGCTCTAACTATGAGAACAAAGAAGGCAAATCGCCTGTCATGCTCCGTATCTTCCTTGGAGGAGCAATGAGTAACTTAGGGTCTACCAAGATTTTTGTAGACAAGTCGCAGTGGAACAACAATACTAGCCGACAAAAGGGGCGTTCTTCCGAAGCTCTTGCTGTCAATGCCAGTCTTGATGCCATCTCCACTAATCTCCACAACATCTATCGCAAGTACGAAGATGATGAAAGTATCTCGCTTGACAAACTTCGTGCTGCCTACCTTGGGCAAGCCAAAGAGTACACAAGTTTTCTTCCAGTCTTTGATAAATTCATAGACGACATTCGTCAACGTGTGGGGCACACTATTAGCAAGGATAGTTTGCAGAAGTACAGCGTCTTGCGCAAACACTTTGCAAACTTCCTTCTCTATAAGTATAAGCGTAAAGATTTAGGGCTCACTGAATTCACGCCAGCCATTGTGCAAGATTTTGAGCTATACCTTACCACCATTGCTGCTTGTGCCTACAATACTGCTGTGAAAAAGATGAAGACCTTGAAAACAATTACGCTTTATGCCCTCAAGCGTGGTTATCTTCTCCAAGACCCATTCCTTGACCATCATTTTCACCTCAATCCTGTGGACAGAGGTTTCTTGACAGACGAAGAAATACTTTGCATTGCCAATAAAAAAATAGAGACTCCCCGTTTGGAGCTTGTACGTGATCTCTTCATCTTTTCCTGCTTCACTGGATTAGCCTACATAGATGTCGCCAATCTTCGCAGAGAGCATCTCGTGATGATGGACGGCAAAGCCTGGATTATGACACGCAGGCAAAAGACAAATATAGAGAGTAATGTGTTGTTGCTCGATATCCCCAAGACCATTATTGCCAAATACTGCGACAATCCCAATTATCATTCACGTGAAGGCAAGCTTTTTCCAATCCTTTCTAATCAAAAGATGAATGCTTATCTCAAAGAAATTGCCGATATTTGCGGTATAAAGAAAAACCTCACCTTCCATTTGGCACGTCACACGTTTGCAACGATGTCACTTAGTAAGGGAGTGCCGATGGAGAGCGTTTCTAAGATGCTAGGACATACCAATATCCGCACCACACAAATCTATGCACGCATCACCAACAAAAAGATTGAGCACGATATGGAAGAACTTGCCGATAAACTCGACAAATTCAATGATGCTATGAGACTCTAAAACACGAATGTATCACTTTTAATCTCTATATTTATTATGAACACAAAAGCAACTCCCGAGCTTTCTTACTTCCGTTTGAAACTCACAGCCTATCTCCGCGACCATCAACCCGAGCTTGTGGACGATGCCACCCTCGTTTCCTCTCGTTCCGATGCAGCCCTCACCGCCTATTGCGATGCAGTGGCGCAGGGCTTCTCACATCCCGAAGCCGAAAGCATTGCCAGCAATGTACTCTTTGAAGGTTTGCATTTCTCAAAGTACGACACCCTAGTGTCTGTTTTGGAAAATGAATTTGAGGCAGAGCTTCCTAGTCCACTACCAGAGAAACTCGCTCCCATTCTCCTCCGCAATAAGGCGGTGCAACGCGTCTTTGCCAACTACCATCTCACGGACGACTTTGCAGCATGTCCACAGTACGAAGACCTCTACACCGAACTCACAGGAACGATAGTCTTGATCATCGAGCAAAACAATTTGCCTACCGTTGAAGGAGTAAACGCTGTGGATTAGTCATCATTTGTCACATCGAGAGTGCGGTGGTATCAAGAGCCAAGATAGGTATTTCGCTCCACTCGTCAAGTATTTTTCAAATCCTTGTCTTAGGTGTCGCGAACTATCTTGTTGTTGCTCTTGAATCACCAAACACTCTCCGATATGAATCATCAAATTATGCCCACAGACCTTCACTCTCCATCCTTCAACCGAGTAGACAAAACAGCTTCTCAGCAAGACAACGCTCCCTCCAGCGTGCCTGCGCCCAAGCAAGTCCATCGTTTCTCTTGGACACGCTTCATTGGCTTAGTCACACTTCTAGCGTTGCTTATCGGCTTTGTATCTCTTCTTTCCAAGCTCATTACGCCACAAGTCGTCACCGCGATTTCCATTCTCGGAAGTTTCCTCTTATTGCGCTTTGTCGTCAAAGTAATTTTGGAAATCACTTTCACGCTCCTGCGTTACTTGTTTTGGTTCGCTGTTCTCTGTGCTATCCTGCTCTGCGTGCTTTGATAAGCACAGCCTTCTCTCAAATCAAAAAGTGGTTATCTCTTCTCGAGATAGCCACTTTTTCTCTTTTCTGGCTAGTCGAGAGATTATGGCTTTGCACTTTCGCTTCTTCATCATAGCTCCACTTGATGCCCCTCCAAGACGGATGCTGTTTCCTATTTTCTTTCGCAAAGGTAGTAGGTCGCTTTAGCACTGCGTCAAGGTCAAGTCTAGCGATTAGTCGAGAAATCTCCAGCTCCGCTTTCGCTAGGCTCGTATTTCTCGTCTAAACCTTGTCGCAGAGCAGCTCCCCTCCCTTCTTTTTGCTACGAAAAAGGAATCAGCATACTCCGATCTTTGGACGCATAAAAAAAATGTCGCTATGGATAAGCAGAAAGTAAATACAACATCTTCGATGAGTAGAAAAGGAAGTAGCTCCTCCTCTCATTACCGCATAAATGCTGTTAGCCGACCCACCGATAACACCCTTTAATCTCTATCAATATGAACGGAACAGACCAATTCACACGCATCATTGCCGAGTATCTCAATCAGCGAGCAATGACCGACCCCTTGTTTGCGCCCAACTTGATGAAACCAAACAAGAATATAGAGGAGTGCATCACCTATATTCTGAGTGAAGTGCAGAAAAGCGGTTGCAATGGATTTGAAGATGATGAAATCTATTCAATGGCGGTACACTACTATGATGAAGACGATTTAGAAGTGGGCAACGCAATCCCCTGTAATGTAGTTGTCAATCATACCATAGTCTTGACAGACGAGGAAAAAGCCGAAGCTCGACAACAAGCCTTTGCACAATATCAAGCCGAAGAACTCCGCAAATTGCAAGACCGCAAGCGAAGTAAGCCAAAGAACGAAGCCAGTACAGAAGAAGTACCTCAACTCACCCTATTTGACTAAGACAATGAAAGCAAGAAATAAGTTTGAAGCAGCCGTAATGGAGCAAAGCAAGCATCTTCGCCCCATAACGAAGCAACAAATCAAGTGGGCATTTCGAGAATGTATCACTCACTTCGCCTACCGACTACCCAAAGGTCGCACAACGTGTATGGATTGTGGACATAGTTGGGTAATGAACAAAGATAGAGAAACTTGCACTTGTCCTCATTGTAGAGCCAAGTTGCAAGTGCAGACCACAAGAGCGAGGAAACACAAGGAACAGCACTATTTCACCATTCTCACCACATCGGGAAATTATCAAGTCCTTAGAATGTACCTACTCATTGTGGGGATGGAGAAAGGCTATCCAGCCGAGTCTTCTGTCATAGAGATAGGTCAGTATTGGTGGAATAGCCAAGGCAAACAAACCATTGTAGCGATACAGCGCACAATGGGCAGTTACCTAGACACCTTTGCCTTTCATTCTCCCAAAGCCATCCGCAGAGATAATGAAGTCTATCAGTACATCGCACAAAGTCCACTCTATCCCAAGGTCAAATCCCTAGACATTCTCCAAAGAAATGGCTTTACAGGAGATTGTCACGACATCGCCCCTACAAAGTTAATCCCATCCCTCCTCACAGATAGCCGTGCAGAAACCCTTTTCAAAGGAGGAAGAACAGCAGACTTGCGCCACTTCTTGATCAATCCCCACGGCATTGACCAGTATTGGGCAGCCTACAAAATCACCCTTCGCAATCACTACGACATTATAGACATCGCCCTTTGGTGCGATTATGTGGATATGCTCCGTAGATTGGGTAAAGACATCCACAGTCCGAAGTATGTTTGTCCCGAAAACTTACAAGAAGCTCACGACACGGCACAGCGGAAACTGCAAGCTCAGCGAGATAAGGAAGCCGAAGCTCAAAGACGACAGAAAGCGATAGAAAACGAGGAGCGTTTTCAAGAACTCAAATCCCCATTCTTTGGCATCACCTTTACAGACGGAGTTATCCAAGTGAAAGTCTTAGAGAGCGTGCAGGAATATTTAGAGGAGGGTAAAGCCTTGCACCATTGCGTATTCACTAATGAATACTACCTCAAAAAGCAAAGCCTAATCCTATCGGCAAGAATAGATGGCAAGCGAATAGAAACGATTGAGGTCAATTTGGACACGCTCAAAGTGGTGCAAAGTCGTGGCTTGCAGAACAAAAATACCGAGTATCACGAGCAGATAGTGAACCTCGTCAATGCCAACTGCAAACTGATAAAGCAGAGAATGAGAGCGATAGCATAATCACCCAAATATTACAGATATGAAAGCAGGAAATAGAAAGCATTGTATGCAATTGGGCAGACGAGATACTGCACATTCTCATAAGGTTATCAATGCGATAACCCTATCCGACAACGAAGAAGACTTAAGGTCGGCTACCAACAAAATAGCTAAAGAAACGAAACTTGACAAGTTCTTTGCCTATGGTTACGGTTCATATCATTTTGGGCTTACCACCGTAGCCTGTCCAATGGAGAACCAGCGAAAAACTGATTATTAAAGGTTGAATTTTGAGAATATGAAAAAGAGAGTTTACAGAGTACAGACGCTGTATGTTTTTGAGGGAGTGGTTGAAGTTGTTGCCGAAAGCGAGGAGGAAGCACGACGCAAGGTCATTCAGGATTGCGGAATGGTGATGGGCGGAAACATTCACAGCACTCTGCCCGATGAGGAAATCAATAGGGCTTTCTCCACTCACCCCGAAGTAAGGATGGGACGGATAACCGTTCAAGAAGAACAGACGGAGTAGAGCGGTCGACAGGTTTGCCGACCGCTCCTTTCTTTCGTTTGCTTTGGGCGGACAAAGAAAGGAGTAAAGAAACCCCAATAAAAAAGTACCTCGTTACTTTTGACGGTAAGTTGAGCCGGCTTAAAAGTAACAAAAAGCCGACAAGAGATACCATAACTCTCTTAAATAGATGCAATACATCTATTTAAGAAAGAATGCAAAGTCATTGTTTGTATTTATCTAAAAACACATGTGGAATATAGTATATATCCCTTTTTGCTCTTGTGTGAGCAACATAAAGTTTATTCCGAGTTGACGGATTTAATTGATGCAATGTATTGTCATTGTATCTTTTCAAGGTAGTTTGGTTCAATACAATACAAACATCTTGGAACTTATCAAGACCTTTAGATTTTCCCCAATTCTCTGCATAGCACGAATATTTATTAGCCTCTCTGTAAAACAATTTGATTTTTTCATTGTCAACAAACAAGGTATCTGCATCATCTTGATTATCTATTAAAATGATTGTTGTATTATCTTGACAATGAGAAGAAATTTGGATGTGTAATTGTTGTGTAACAAGTTGGCAAGTTGTAGGCGAACATCTATAACTGTTGGAAAGCGTAGTCTCGTCAATAGTAACTCCAATCGCAGACCATTTTTTCTTGTATTTATTGTAGTCATTATATAGTCCTTTATTAATATTCCCGTCGTTACTGGTGTCGAAAGTATGTTGGTAAAAATCTCCTACAAATAGACAATCAATGGTAGTAGGAGTGATGGCTTGTATCAAATTGAAGTCATGCCCGCCAAGGTCTTGAATTTCATCAACCATAAAGTAGTCATAAAACTTTTCTATACGTTCTTTGATTAGATTTGCGCAATATTCCAAACACAGCTTGGCAATCCTGTTATGATATAAATACCGCCCTTTGGTTAGGTAAAATAAAGGATTGTTTCGCTTTAATTTTAATGTTTCCGGGTTTGGCATATCCCATGTGATACCTTTTGCTCGAACCTTATCCTTGAGAAAAGGGCGATAACATACACGTATTAAGAATTGGAAATATGACATAAGTGTTATATTTTGAGGTACATAACCAAAAGTGTTGATTATGCGTTGGCGGATATTTGCTAAATTATTATCCGTGTAGGTAACTATCAAGAAACGCCGTCCCAAGTTTAATTTATTTATTAAGTAAGTCGTTTTTCCAGATCCTGCGACTGCAAGCATTAAGCGTCTATCCATCTTATTGCATCTTGTATATATTGAGGAACAACAATTGTATTAGCTTTATTCTTTAGCAACAAGTATGCTGCTTCTGCCTTATTCTTAAGCATATAATCCACGGTGGCTAATCTACGTCCAGGAGTTTGAAATTCGCTATCGCATATGGCTTGATTCTCTTGATAAATACATACTTCGAAAGTGTTCCTTGTGTTATTTGTATCTGAATAAATATTGATATTGGGAAATTGATTTTGGGTGAAATCCGAGTAATTATTTGTTACATTAACAGCATAATCATGATCATTGTCAGTTATTACTGCTACTTTATTATTCAATAATTTTGCTATATCCAGATATCTTTTGAAGCATTTTCCATCAACAGCAATAACTCCTATCCCACTTGAAGAAAGTTCTTTAGAAAGCGTTCTTTTATACAAAGCCTCCATTAAAATAAACTCCGCGTCTCCTTCTACCAAGATGGATTTCGGAGATAATACAAATTGTAGCATATTATTATCTGGAGCCTTTATGAAAAAATCAGCGGTATCATCAGGTAAAGCCCCCAAACTAACAACATTGGTAGATGAACTATTAAAAAGCAGACATTTTTTCAGGTTTAACCTTGTAGCGATAAGGTCGCAATGAGTAGAGATAAAGAGCTGTCGATTTTGAGATCCTCTTATAAGTTCAATGAGTTCCAACATCTTTGTATAACTCAAATGATTTTCTGGTTCTTCAATCAATACTGCATCAATGCTATTAACTGCCCTGTTTATAGAAAGTTCTGTTTTTATAAAGCACTGAGTCCCAGTTCCCTTATTTTCTAAAGGAATATCATTCTCTAAAAGTGTAATATCAGTTTCAATATTATCGTCAGCGGATTCCCTTATTGCAAAACTATAAGGTGGTATCAAATCATTATATTGAGCCAATATTTGCTCCTGAAATTGAACTTTATTATTCTTGTATGCATATCTTGCATTTATACGTTGCTCATCAGTTAGCTGTGCATGATAAATATCATTCACATAGTCACGCATAGCACGAGGACTACCTATTGTAGAGTTGTCAACAAAAATACAACTTAGCTTCTTAGTATAAGCATTGAACGATTCACCAGCAAAAGTTTCAAATACAATTTTATAAAATTCCAAAGGAAAAGAAGCATTCGGGTTTTGCAGCAATTGTGCAATCTGCTCACTATATTCATCATTGGGGACACAACACAATCTTATACCTGAACATAGGTTTCTTGTACTATTGTTCATCCCTTCTAATGAGGGATCTGGTTGATTAGGAAAGTACAGTTCCACATACATCTCTGGCATCTTGTTCAAATCTCGAACCCCGTTCATATATTCACGGATAGTCTCAATGTTGAAAAGTTTGTCGAGACCAATATTCTCAATGCGTGTTCTACTTCCTCGAGCAACAATATCTATCGCTTGTAGAATTGTACTCTTTCCGGATTCATTATCACCAATAAAAATATTAATATCGGGATTAACATCAAAAACTAGATCTTTGAATCTCTTGAAATTGTGTAGCTTGATTTTTTCTATAGTAATCATTTCTTTATTGCTTGCAATAGGGTTTGGATTTACTGGAAAACTGTATCATATGATTTCATCAAATGTGCACTTATTAGTTACAGCCTCCATTTTTTTATGACTTTATCATATTCTTCTGATGAATGCATATTAAATGAAGGTGGATCAATTGGACGATTTTTGATATTGTATGTCATCGTTGAAATGGTATGGTCGTTGGGAACTGAACTTTCAAGAAGTCCATCTTTGTAGAAATGATGTCCAACTCGAGGAAAAAGGTTTGGACTTAATGGTATCTCAGCAAATGGGTTATGAAATATCTGAATGCCATCTGCCCATGTCTCCCTGCACTCCTCATTCACTACCTTACCAATCACGTTTGGTAAAATTGCATTCGGATTTGAATTATAGCAGGTCTTTATTTGATATACCTTGTTTTTATGATTGCCATAACCAGCTTGTATTCCCATTCTGTTGAATTTTGGCAAAGTACCACAAGGAGAAAACAATATAGCACTCACATGTTTGAATTTGTCATCAAGAAAAAGTGGTTTAATGCTACTTTCCCTCTTCTGAAATGTGATACCGGATTCGTTTTCCAATGATATTGTACCGTCATCATGATGGATTGCTTTCTGTTCAATACCATATAAGATACTTACAATTCCAGGAAAAGACCAAGTCATAGACATATCCGCATGAAAGTCGGCAATGGCATATACCAATGGCTTGCCCTTTACATGTGGAAGTTCCCAATATGGTTGGTCTTTATATGTGTGGTTTAACTTTGAATATAGAGAAGAGCCATACATTAGAGGAATTTCATTCTCCATTTTTTTGCAAATTTCTTCAAATGTCGGAATATTTGTAGGTTCGTCTAAGTCCTGTTTACGATGGATATGAACAGCTTCTATTGCAATCTCATATCCCATTTTCTCTATCAAAAAGTCAGGAGCTGTATGATTATAGTTGAAATGAAAGTTCTCCTCCCTAAAATAGCACCATAAATATAATTCCCAAATTCGTGCATCAAAGCCATTTATTGATTGAAATTGATCTACAAAATTGCCATCTCTATCCTCGTAGTGAAAAGACAACTCTTCAATGACAGATTTTGCCGCAGTAAAGAATCCATCCTTATCCAATAATATGGTAAAGTATGGATGTTGCTGCTCAGATTTTACAATCGGAGTGAAAAAGTCATTTGCTGGAAGCTCTTTCTTCAGAGCGTCTTCATTTCGTACATATGTACCCATCATGTCTTTTAGAGCTTTTCTTCCTTCCTCTATTGAATTAAGATCCAAATTCATAGAAACGAGACAATACTTGTTTCTTGAATCTCGGTCGAAAAGAATGGTATGAAATGTTTTATCCTCCTGATCTAAAGAAACAAAACCTATCAGCGAGTCATCTTTAGAAGAATAATATTCCAACTCCTTGTTTACAAGTTTAATAAAAGGGTCTCTCGTAAAAAGGAGTAAAAGATTTGCCTTATTAGGGTTCAATGGTTTCATATATCTAACTAATATTCGATGATTTTTCTGACGACAAAGTTACTCATTCATAGCGAGAAAGACGAATAAAACGGTAAGAAAAATCCCCTTGCAAGCCAATAAAACTTGCAAGGGGTGTACTTGGTTAAATCAGAGAATATAAAATAGGGCAAACTCCGCCTTCCTTCTTTTGACTAGTCCCCTCAGAATTTTGCCATTGTAGTGGCAAAAAGAGAGGTATTCCTGAATATAGTTCCTATCTCCCGACTCTATTTTGCGCAGAAGTTGGCTCTTTGGCTGCTTGCCATAGCCAAGAATGCGCCCAGCGCCGACATTATAAGCCAAAAGAGAAAGGAGTAGAGCATCTTTTCCATAGCATTTGAAGCGGTCAAATTGCGCCATAAGGTCAGCGCGGAGCAAAGAGTCCGCTTGCCACTCGGGCATATTCGAAGAAAAATGCTCCCCCTTTTGAAGTTGATGCCCATAACCCACATACGGATAACAGCCCTTTCCGTGAAATCCCTCAAAGAATTTCACACACACCACAGCACGCTCAAAAGGAGGAAGCCGAGCAAAAGCAATCCTCTGCTGAGCCCGCAGCCATAGCCACGGGAAGCAGAGGAAAAACAAACAGAACAATAACTTACGCATCTCGTTCAGTTTTTGAGGTAGGAGGAGTAGGTTTAGGATGATCCACGTGCTGTTCAGCACTTTTGCCATTAAAACTAAAGTGCAACTCCTTCTTTTGCCCGAAATTATCTTCCACATACACATCAATCGTCTGTCGATCAGTAGAGTGCGAAGTGTAATACAAACGGAATTCCTTTTGCATCAACAAATAGCGGTCGTTGGGCACAAGTAATGTGCCATCCTCCAAACGCAATTCCCCCTTCCCATCGGGTTGGAAATATCGAATCGTATAGTGCGTGTCCTTAAAATCGCCTTCCGCTTTGAGCGAACAGCGAATTTCAGCCACCGCCCCCTTTATGATGTCCTTTTGAACGGGCAACGTTTGCAGAGAAAAGTCATAAGTTTGCTGCACATCCAACTCAGGAGTACAACTAGATAGACAAAACCCAGCGAAGGAGAGCACCCCCATCACCCATATTACGCCTAAAATGTTACGTTTCATAGAATAAAAATTAAAGTTGATAGCGAAGTCCCAAACTCAGCGTCGGTCTAAGTCTGTGAACATCCGAGTTAAAAAGATAGCGCAGTTGCGCTTTTCCACCGACAATAATCCTATCCGTGAGAAAGAGTTCCACACTCGTGTGCAATCCTGCGCCATACACCCAGCGTGAGTCGTCCAATAACTTCGCCCCATCGGGCAAAATCATCTTATCTCGATTGAGTTGCTCATAGCCCACCAGCGCAGAAGTACCAAGATAGAAAAACACATTCTTCCCTTTGTCCGAAAGCAAGGGATGTGCATATCCCATCTGCACGAGATAGTCACGCAGGGGCACTTGGTAACTGCGATAACTCAAAGCTTGCTGTTCATAACCAGCCGACACGAAAGTATATTTACCCCGTTTGAGATAGTGAGAAAGCGACAATGTCAGCCCAAAATCGTCTTGCTTAAAGAGCGATTTGCCTTTCACTATGGGCACACTTGCCGATACTTCCAATCCCTTTTGACTAGGCACCAAACGCTGTGCCTGCACCGCAGTGGGCAATCCCACCACTAGTGCAGCACAAAGCGAAGAAAACAAGAGCTTCAGTTTCATAGTTCTTACCATTTCAGTTTGAGTTTATCAATCTTTTGCGCCAACAAGAGTTCCTCTTGGTCAAGCGAAAAAGAAAGCGTGCGTCCCCCTCCACGTTCGTAGAGCGTCACTTGCAGTTCCTTGTCTTGAGAAAGCGAAAACTGCTCCAAAACAAAGACCCCACGTTCGTTATCGTTTGCCTTCACTTCCAATAATTGATGATAAGCACGAAGCGGTTGCAGCACTTGTTCCTGCATCGCAGTGCGCTTCGCCACCTTTTTGTCCACCACTTTGAACGTCACAAAGTCCACAGCAAAAGGCATATTCGTGTCATTGTCGATGCGCGTGTAAAAGTAAAATAATCCATTGTGCGCATAAAGACCGCGGAGCAAGAACTTCATCCCAAATTGTTGCGCGCCGATGTGCTTAATCCTGCGCTTATCGCTTTGGTAGATACTCTGCATAATGAGTTTCACCAAGATAGGTGACTCACTGCCCAGTTCCTTGAAATAGATGTCCGAGCGGTTGGAAGGCAATCTTCCAGCCGTAGGCGCAAGGAAATCCTGCATCTCAATGTTGAGCTTCTCAGGTTCGGTAGCATACTTCACATTAAAGGCATAGAACGAGCCATCTTCGCAAATCACCGATAGATTAGTCTCCGTTTCAAAATCTTGCACGGCAGCTTTGATGCGCAAGACGTTTTCCGCATCCTCCGCTTTGCCAGCAATGATGTTTTGCGAACCCAAGTCCACATAGCGAATAGGCGCAGGAAAGATGAGATGCGTAGTCTTGTCGAAAGTCACCTCCAAGCCATAAGGCAAGACAACTCGAGCGTTGGGAACACTTCGGCTCAATCCTTGGTAGAGCGTCCCCGACGACAAGAGCGAAGAAGAAAGATTCGTGGGTTTATCCTTGCTTTGGGCAAAGACAGCTGTGCTACTCGCCACGAGGAGTAGCGCAGAGAAAAAGAAATGTTTCATTGTTTATAGCGATTGATTGAATGATTATTTGGTAGGCATCAAGAAGAGTTTGTAACCACCCTTAATGGTCACTTTAATGGTACGTAGTTTCTTTTGCAAGAGCTGACTCGCCCCTTGCATCACCCCACGTGCCGTTTCCGAGATGATTTGGTCTTTGGCAGAAGAAGCGAAGGTAAAACTCGTTCCCATCGTTCCCCCGATGTTAGCTCCCATTTCTTTGAGGGCAGAGAGGTTCTCCAATTCAGGGATGTAGACACCTTCCTGTCCGTCCATATCATAAGCCGAGAGTTTGATAGGAAGAATGCGCCCAGCGTGTTCAATGCTTTTGACCAACAGTAGCATCCGATGTCCTTCTATTTTGGCACTTGCAATGATGCGACTCTGACGAGGAAGGTGCAAATTCCCAATGCGCGCATTTTCCAGCAAGCGCAGCACCACATCTTCCCCCTCTTTGAGAACAAGGGTATGGTCAATCTGCACCCGAATCGTATTGCGTTCCACTCCCTTTTTCTCATTGTTGATAGAGTGAAAGGCAAGATTGCGCCCCTTCGTCCCATACATTTTGACAAAGTCCGCATCACTCATCGCACCCGAGAGAGAAGACACCACTTGTTTTCGTTCGGGAAGCACCTCCACCGTCTTTGTTCCTTCCGATTGCTTGTCAGAAGAAGGCGCAACAATAGTGCGTTCCTGCGCTTGAGCAAAAGCATTGTTTAGCGCGGTAGGATTATTAGGCGAAGACTTAGGAAGATACTTCGCAGCCATCTGATAACTCTTTTCCATCAGCGCCAATTGACGTTCCTCCTCATTCTGTTCCTTATCATCTTTCTTTGCCAATTCATTTTTCAATTCAGCCACTTGCGAGCGAAGTTCTTCGCGCTCCTTCTCACTAGGGTCAGTGGCATAGAAATCATTGAGCAAGCGGTTGTTCTCCGCATAGCGTTGCATCGACCGCTCAATCTTACTTCGAGAGCGAGAAGCTTCCACTCTTTCCGCTTCTTCAGCCGCATTCTGCGCTGCAAACTCATCGGAAACTTCCGCCATCTCCGTCTTCGCTTGCTGTTCTTCAGCCGATTTGTTGCCCTGTTCATAAGCCTTCAGTTTGTTGCTGGGCAATTCTTCCACACTCGCTTGCGGAATACTGTCATTGAGTCCCTGCTGCGCTGCCGTTTTCTCCTTGCCCGAAGGGGCAAAGATAAACCACATAGAGAGCGCAAAGAGCAATCCTAGTCCGCCAAAGACGAGCCCTTTTTTCAGTTGATCTTGTTGTTTCTTATCCATAATTGAGGTATTGGTTTTAATTGCTGATATTCCGTGTCTTGTTGTTGGAGCGCAGGTCTGTCCAGATGCTCATTCTTCGGAATTGGTAAGGCAGTAGTGTGAGGAGTCACAAAGAATTGCGCAATCATAAAGAGAGAGCAAAGTAGATACACCAAACTAATGCCATAGACCAGTGTTTTTCTCTGCTTCGTACTTAGTCGTTCACATTGTTGTTTTAGCCACACCTTTCCGCGAATGATCCAGCTGCGGAGCATTCGTTGTGGAGAATACGTTCGTGTCATCGTTTGTAAGTTTGAAGGTCTTGATTCTCACGCACAACAAAGTGTTCCATCAGAAATCCCGTCCGAGCGCACCGCATTTTGCAGGGTGCAAGTCGTGATCAGACTACGTTCCGTCACGTTACTAGGTCGAACAATAAACATGCGTGCATAAGTCGTCACGGCATAAGGATACACCTTAAAGTCACATTGTATAGAGTCAATTTCCACACGCTGATTCACATTGCCCGAGATGGCACTATTGAAATACCCCTTTTCTGCCAAATCCTTGTAATAATCAAAAGCCGATTTATCACAAAGCGCAAAGGCACGTGCCATATTTTGCTCAATAGCATCCTTGTCGGGAGCAATGCTAAAGAAGAGCTCGTGGAAACGTCTGACGTGTTCGCGTGCTTCCACAGGACGATTGCGAGAAGCATCTTGACTCAGTGCCAACATCAAAGATTTCCCTTGGTCAAGGACATAGATTTTTTCTCGTTGCTCTCGAGCAAAGTTGTAGGAAGCGTAGAGCGCATAAGCCGTAATGCCCACACAGAGCAAGGCAAAGACGATGATGTATAGCCTAATCTGACTAAATGCCGTCTGAATGTTTTTTAGAGATTTGAATTCCATAGGAGTGTATATTGAAATTATTTGCCTTTAATAAGCATCCCCTTGATACGTCCACCGATATTTCCCACGGCAGCTCCCGTACCAGCAGCAGTAGCCTTACCACCTGTGTAGGCTCCTTGTGCGCCACCCTTTGCCACGCTATTGACATTGCGACCATAAGCCCCAATACCGCCACCAGCTTCGATGATCCAGCCAGCCACAGTGGGCACACAGAAATATCCCACAATGCCAATGAGGAAGAAGACAATGTAGTACCACGTTCCCGAGTCGGGAACATAGTTCGCACTCGAAAGCGCTGCAATGTCTTTTTGTACCATCAAAACTTGAATCTTGGCAAGCAAAGCCGAAAGAATGGAACTCACGGGCAACCACAGATAGACCGATATGTAGCGCGAGAACCACGCACTGAGCGAACCCGAAAGTCCATCCCACACCGAGATACCAAAGACGACAGGTCCTAGAATGGAAAGCACAATAAGGATAAAGGTGCGGAGAGTATCAATAATCAAACCAGCCGCGTTGTAGAGCAATTCCATGAAATCTCGGAAGAGTTTCATAAACCATTGCTTCGTCTGATAGGCAGCCCTTTCAGCATACATCCCAGCAATGGTCACCGCATCTTCCGGACCGATGATACCCATCTCCTCAATCTTCTCGTCAAACTTCTCATTAGATACCAAATAAGCCGTTTCGGGCTTTTTCAGATAAGCCGCCTCTTGGAGTTTATCCCTCCTTTTCACCAACTGCGCCAGCGTGTTTTCTTGTTGATGCACCATCGCTTCTGTGCCTTGCACCACAGGAGAAAGCACCGCATTCATCGTCCCCAACACCACCGTTGGGAAGAACATGATGCAAAATCCCAAGACAAAGGGACGGAGCAAGGGAAACACATCGATAGGTTCAGCCCGTGCAATGGATGCCCAAACGCGCAGGGCAATGTAAAAGAGCGCACCCAGACCGGCAATTCCCTTGGCAATGCCCGACATCTGCGCACAGAGCGGCATCATCTCATCGTATGTAGAGCGCAGTAGGTCGTGTAAACTAGCGAAATCCATAGCACCCACTCCTACCAATATCGGTTTGCCGTGTTACCATATAGGGCTTGCACCGCCGAGAGGTCACCCTTTTCTCGGGCACGCACGTAGCTCACCGAAATGTTCTTTCTTGTGTAATAAGACACCAACGAGCGATACTCACGCAGTGTGGTGTAGATGCGGTCGATGGCTTGCATACGCTCGTGATCGTTCATCGAAAAAACACCACTCTTGGCAACAGACTTGAGTTCTTTCAGACTCTCGCCACTTTGTTCCAAGAGTTTGGTATATCCCGAAGCGATGGCAGCAAGTTCCGAAGGACGAAAATGAGGGTCGCGCAGCATCTGTTTGTAGGAAGTGACGTAGATGTCAGAAATATCGCCCACCATCAAGATACACTCCTTGACTTTGTAGGCATCGCCAATGAGATTGTTCACCTTGCGGAGTGCGTCATAGTATTTCTTGGTGTCGTTGTAGAGCTTCTCCACCTCCTTAAATCCATTCAAGGTATTCTTGACCGTCTTACCAGCAGTGGCAATTTCTTTGACCGTGTTGGCAATGTTGCCCGCAAAATTGGTAGGGTCAGTCACCACCCATTGGGCATGAGCCTTGCCACAAAAAAGCATGGAAAGCAATAAGACTGAAAATATGTACTTTTTCATTTGTTGGTTGATTTGAAATGATGAGTATTCGAGTTAGCTATGTGAGATTACTGTAAAGAAAACAAGGGACTTTTGCGAAAAAACGTCCGACTTTTTTGGGAAAATCTCCCACGTTTTTGGAAAAATATCGGAGATTTTTTTAGTTCTCTCGGAGATTTCTGTGCGCTTCTTGGGAGCTGCTGTTTATTCCTCGTGTCGTTTCTCCCGAGCCAGTTGTCGAATGGCAGCTTCAATGTCGCCACCGAGTTGCTCGGCAAGGCGCAGCACCTCCACCTTCTCCGTCTCTTCTGTGGTGTAAGTCAAGTATTCCTCCAAACTCACCTCAGTGGCATAGACCGCACTCTGCATACCGCCCAGTCCAATCCACACCTCTTTGTAAAGGCGATGAGGGTCATTGTTCTGATTGATGGAAAGAATTTGGCTCTTCTCCTTTTCCGACAAGCCCAGCATCGCTTGGATGCCATCAAACTTGGTCATATACTTACGCTGGTCGAGGAGGATTTTGCAGTCGCTATTGTTGATGATACTCTCCTTCACAATGGGAGATTGAATGATGTCATCCACTTCTTGCGTCACCACAATGGCTTCGCCAAAATACTTGCGCACCGTCTTGTAGAGATACTTGATGTAGTCCGCCATATTAGCCGAAGCAATGGCTTTCCACGCTTCTTCGATGAGAATCATTTTGCGAATACCTTTCAATCTACGCATCTTGTTGATAAAGGCTTCCATAATGATGATTGTCACCACAGGAAAGAGGTCCTTATTGTCCTTCACTTGGTCAATCTCAAAGACAATGAAGCGTTTAGAAAGTAAGTCGATGTTCTCCGTAGAATTGAGTAGAAAGTCATAACGTCCCCCACGGTAGTATTGTTTAAGCGTAGTGAGCAGGTTGTTGATGTTGAAATCTTGGAGCGTCACCTTGATTTCTCTTTCCTCCATCTCCTTGCGATAGACATCTCTGAGATATTCATAGAAGGTGTTGAAGCAAGGCGTGATGCTATGGTCGGCACGGATGCGCTCAATGTAAGCATTCACAGCCGAACCCAACTCACCCGCTTCCGTCTTGGTCAGCGGTTCATCGGCACTCTTCCACAGCGTAAGCAGCAGCGTGCAGATACTTTCTCGCTTTTCCACATCAAAGACATAATCATCGGTGTAGAAGGGATTGAAGGAAATGGGACTTTCATCGGTGTAAGTGAAGTAGACCCCATCCGCTCCCTTGGTCTTTCTGTGAATGAGTTCGCAGAGTCCTTGGTAACTATTGCCCGTATCCACGAGCAAAACATGCGCCCCTTGTTCGTAGTATTGACGCACCATGTGGTTGGTGAAGAAGGATTTTCCACTGCCCGATGGCCCTAAGATGAACTTATTGCGGTTGGTGGTAATACCTTTCTTCATCGGGAGGTCAGAAATGTCCAAATGAATGGGCTTACCCGACAGACGATCTGCCATGCGGATGCCGAAGGGAGAAAGAGAATCTTTGTAGTTCGTTTCTGCCGTAAAGAAACAAAGAGCAGGTTCGATGAAGGTGTAGAAACTCTCTTCGGCAGGAAAGTCCCCAGCATTTCCTGGGATACCCGCCCAATAAAGCGTAGCCGTGTCAATCGTGTTATGCCGAGGTTTGCACTCCATCAGCGCCAGTGCAGAACCTACGTCATTTTTCACCTGACGTAGTTCTTCTTTGTCATTGCTCCATGCCAAAACATTGAAGTGTGCCCGAATAGAAGTCAGCCCCTGAGAGTGCGCCAAGTTGAGATACTCCTGTATCCACTCCTCGTTGATTTGATTGCTTCGGCTATAACGCGCCAAAGAGTGCATATTCCTCGCCTGCTTTTCAAAGCGTTCAAGGTTGGCATCGCTATCTTCAATGAAGAGATATTGATTGTAGATGTGGTTGCACGAAAGAAGCAAGCCCACGGGAGCTGCAAAACTCAGTCGGCAATCACTGCGGTCGGTAGAAAGTCGTTCATAGCGTGCATCGGTATGCACACTTGTGGGGAGGTCGTCCGTATCGCTCAGTGTGTGCAAGCAAAGCATTTGGTCGCCCACACGTACAAGGTCTGCCCCCAAACGAATATCCTCCAAAGAAGCGTGCTGACGCTCCGAAAGCGAAAAGTATCTATCGAGGAGTCCAGCCTTTTCTTTCGTACCGATGAGTTCATCCTCAGTCATTCTCGTCAAACGAAGATGGTCACTATCGTTGATAATCCGCTCAAATTGGTCTACGGCTTCCAAGAATTTCGCCACCGCTTCCTTATCTTCAATGTCTTTGGGGATGAGATGCCCACGGCACAAGGCAGAGAAATTACTCTGCTGTGCCATGCGCTTCTTGGTCGTCTTGGTGAGAAAGAGATAAACCGCGTGATGGAGGTAAGGTCGCTCATTGAAATGTCGCTCCGAAGCACGAGCCAGAAAACTGAGTTCTCCCTTATTGAGTTCGGGAGCATAGTTTTCTTGGATAAACCAATCCTGCTTATGCACGATGCTGTAATTAGGAAGCACCTTAATCGCCTTATGCCAAGCCGAGTGCATCGCTTCATATTCGCTCTCTGTCACGGTGAAGAGTTCGGGAAGCTCCAACTTAAAGGCAATAGTCAGGTCAGCATCCTTGCTCACAAGGCAACCATGTTCCACAGCCAAAAGAGGAAACTTGGCTTCGAGCGTACTTATTTTGCTGGTGTTGCGCATATGTTCGTGTTTTTGTTAGAGGTTACGAGGAATGTTCGCAGAGTGCGGTAATAGCTAGGCACTGAGACAGAGGGCGAAGGAGCGTACTTGAAGTACGTGACTAGCCCGAATGTCGAAGTAACGACGCTAGTGCCGTGCTATGTGAGCATCCCTAATGAGGTGATAGACCGTACGGCGGTTTATAAGGTAGCGCGGATGAATACGTATTGCCCCTTGCTTCATCAGTCCATACTGACCATACTTGCGGTTCATGGCAAACGTTTGCCACACAACAAGCGTGGCACCCACTAAGCCGATACCTAAGCACAGCCACTGACTCATACCGCAGAGATAGCATACGACCACAAGCACAAAAACCGCCAAGAGTCCTCCAGCAAAGAGGAAGAGGTATTGCGCTTTCAAGCCCTTAAACTCCACTGTACGACCTATTCCCTTATTGATGTCCCACGATGCCATTAGAGGAAGAAGCTACGAAGGATGGTTGCTGCCACAATGAGGAAGATACAAGCTCCAAACCAAGAGGCAGCCGTCTTGCTGGTGTCGGGATCACCGCTGGAAAACTTGTTGTAGACCTTGATGCCACCAATCAGACCAACGACAGCACCGATGGCGTAGATGAGTTTTGTGCCAGGATCAAAGTAGGAAGTCACCATTTTAGTGGCTGCATTGATACCTGCCATACCGTTACCTTGGGCATAAGCTCCTGCCGATACGAGAAAGAGGGCGAGAAGCACGAGAGAAAGTTTCTTTGTTGTCTTCATATTGATAGAAATTAAATGTGATTATTGCTAGGGTGAGAGGATGGAAGTGAGAACAGAGGGAGGTATTGTAGGTTCTAGTAAAGGTAGGATTGGTGTGTAACCTCACACCTCCACAGAGTTCTCCTGTTCCGAATGGATAGTTTTACAGATAGTAATCGAGAGAATGAGTTGCAATTTCTGAAATGGAGTTAGAAGATTCTTTTTCTTCTTCCGCCCCTTCTTGTTCTTCTGTTTCAGCCTTGTCAATGGCTTGCAAGAGTTTCTGATGCACCCTTTCTTCTTGGGAGAGTTGAGCTTTATATTGCGCCAATAAGTCCGTACCTTTCAGACTTTGGAGCGTATGGACAATCTCCGTTTCGTCCTCCTCATCAAGACTATCATCTTGTTTGTGCCAATGATTCAATCGCACTAAGTCGCGAGTGAGAATGCTAGTGGGCGAAATATCGGTAGTAGCATTGTCTTGCCAAAGGATTTCTTCGCGAAGCACCTCCTCCTCATCCACTTCTTCTAATGTATAGTCCACCGCGATTTCACTCTCTTCGGTCTGTTCGTGGGAGTCTTCTGCAATTTCTTGTTGTAAAGAATCAGCTACAGTTTCTGTTACTGTACTTTGACCAGCCACATTAACCGACTCCTTACTAGCTGTTTCAGTGGCTTCCACATCGGATGTCGCAGCAATAATTTGTGTCGTCAATCCTTTGCTTTTGCCCACAAGGATATACTCTTCAGAAGTTTTGGCTGTATCTTGCTGCGTATCAGCTTGAGGTACAACTTTCTGTTGAGTTGAACATCCACTTCTCCAACGATGAAAGGTATAAATCAGCCCCATCGCCACCCACAGGATGGAGAAAAGGAGCAAAATATTGAGTAGAAAAGCAGTAATCATAGTTGTATGGTTTGTTCCTTCTTGCGTTTGACAATTTCCTTATTGAGCAATTGTTGGTGCGTGCGAAGATGTTCCACAATAATGCGTTCAATGTAACTCGAGAGTGTCGTGTCAGACCGCAAATCACTCAGCACGTGCCGCAGTGTTTGCAACACCTCTGTGCGAATGGTGAATCCCGATTTCGCACCTTTGGTACTATTGGCGGTCAAATAGAGGTCTGCATATTGAGAAAATGAAATCGTTGATGTGGACTCACTCGTGATCTCCTCCTCCTTTTTCTCTTTTGGAGGAAGTGCAAGGGAAGTTACGGGCTTGTCATAGAAAGGTGCATCTTCTAGCGTTCGTTCCTTCGTACCCATATCTCCCAATTCTTGGAGCTTCTCTTGGAAAATTTTATTGCGTTGTTCCTTCAGACTACTCATCAGACATTAGATTTATAAGGTGTAACTTCTCTATCACCTCATCCACCCACGCATCAATGCCAAGGGCAGCGCGATACATCGGAGCAGGCGCAAGATAAGAACTGCGGAAACAAGTTTTGATACCTCCTGCAGCTTGTAATTCTCGTGCAATCTTTACCGAATGATAGATGCAAGTATCAAACATACTCAAACCCTCTTGCTGGGCATAGTCCGTGAAAACCTGTTGAATCGTGGGATTTGCACTGCGATTTACCTTATTCCAGAGAAAGAAGAAGTCTTCAATGCGCGCATCTTCAAAGCCTAAGCCCAAATCACGGATGGTGCGAGCATAGGCAAAAGAAGACGCTAAGGACTGAGGGTCGGCTTCGATGGGAGAGATGATGAAATCCATCTCCACAGAAAAGCGCAACAAACTCTCTGTGCTGGCGTGTCCTGGGAAATCAAAGATTACAAGTCGTTCTCCTCTTCCTTGTGTGTCGAGATATTGTTGCACCAGCGTGAGAGCATCTTCGGGTTTGGCGCGTAATATCGTATAGGAAGGTTTCCCTAAGCGCGTGAAATAGGCTTTCATCTCAGCTTGTATCTTGGCATCCGACTCGATAAGGTCCCGTTCGCGCTCTCGTAACTTATAGAACGACTCTTGTGTTGCGTCACAATCCATGACAACAAGAGGAATCCCACGCTCATAATACAGTACCGCAGCCAAGACTTCGGCTAAACTGCTTTTTCCCACTCCACCTTTTTGAGAAGCGAAGCCTAAAAATAGAGGTCGTGATACTTTCTGTTGCATAATGCATCGTGTTTAGAGGTCGTAATGCTTAGACTTTTCTCTGTATAGACTCATAGACTTAAGTCAATTGGTCAATTAGTCAGTTAGTCAATTGGTCAGTTAGTCAATTAGTCAATTGGTCGATTGGTCAGTTAGTCAGTTAGTCAGTTAGTCAGTTAGTCAATGAGTCAGTCCATTTGGATGTCTTTAGCTCAGTCTATACAGACCTTTTGACTCTGCAAAAGAACTTAGTTTTTAGTCCACTCACAAGAAAAGGAGAAAAGAGGGAAAAATAGGGATGAATTGGATAATCCTTTCGTATTGAATGATTTAAGTTTAGGCTGTAACTTTGCAGACGAACAAATACAACCCCTAACACGACCGAAGGAAACAGCCCACTAAGGGCTGGATGCTTCCTCAGCATCAACTCTTTTTACTGGCAAGGTGTGTCTTTGTAACACAAACCGCGGTTTGTCTCACAAAAACTCCTTGCCTCGGTGCGAGGAAACGCTGAACTCCAAAGTCGTCAGTAAAGAAGAAACACATGAAACAGCAAAGCAATCCCTCCACTGAGGGCTTAAACTCCGATAAACCTCGGTGGGACAATTGGCACATACGCCTTCCTAATCCCAAAGACCAACAGAAAATCATTGATTTGTTCCAACGTTCGGGAGCAAAAACAAAGTCAGACTTTGTGCGCGCTCGCTTGTTGGGTGAAGAATTTAAGGGCATCTCCGTAGATAAATCAGCCGTGGAATACAACCGCAAGCTATCGGAATTCACAGCACAGTTACATAAGATTGGCATCCTCTATAACCAAGCCGTACGCGCGCTCAATACCTATCATTCCGTTAAGACAGCACAGGTGATGCTAGAGAAATTGGCACACTATTCCACGCAAATCCTTGCGTTGCAATCACAAGTTATTGCCCTCACCATTGACTACCGAAAACGATGATAGCCAAAATTTCTGCCACGGAAAACCTCGGTGGTACGCTAGGCTACAACTTTAAGAAAGTGGAAAAAGGAGAAGCCGAAGTCATTCTATCCAAAGGTCTCTATCAATCAGCAGAAGGGGAATTTAAGATGGAAGAAGTACTTCGGGATATGCAAGCACTCCTTCCGCAACATTGCCGAACGAAGAAAACCGTCTTCCATTGTTCCCTCAATCCTCACCCCGATGAACGCTTGTCGGATGAGAGGCTAGCCACCTTAGCCGAGGAATATATGCAGGCACTCGGCTACGGCTCACAACCCTACATCGTGTTTAAGCACCACGACATCGAGCGAGAACATATACACATTGTTTCTTTGCGTGTAAACGAACATGGAGAAAAAATCAATGATAGGTTTGAAAAGCGAAGAAGCAAGCGTATCACAGATGCTCTAGAACAAAAATACGGACTGATACCCAGTACACCGACCCAAGAGCAAGTGCTTCAAAAAGCAAGTACAAAAGAAACGCTTAATGAGTCCGTAGAGAATAGAAAAACAAAGGTAGAAAAAGTGCTTCGTGCCGTACTTGCACACTACAAATTCGCTTCCTTGGGAGAACTCAATGCCATACTCGCACACTATCATCTCACAGCTGAAGAGGTAAAAACAGAAGTTCGGGGCAAACGCTATGATGGACTGGTCTACCTCCTCACAGATGATGAGGGCAAAAAAGAAAGTCTGCCCATAGCAGCCTCTGAACTAGGTCGAGGATTAGGACATACCGCTATCACCAACCACATCAAACGCTCAAAGTCTACGCTAAAAACAGATATACCCAAGGTAAGGCAACGCGTACTTATGGCGATGAGCACTTCCCCCTCGTCAGAAGTCGATTTGAAGAAAAGCCTTAGCCAACAAGGATTGAGAGTGGTGCTTCGCAGAAATAAGGCAGGGCGCGTCTATGGTATCACCTTTATAGACGACAAAGAAGGGATAGCCCTCAATGGTTCACGTTTGGGCAAGGGATATTCTGCCAACGTCTTTGCCCAATATCTGCAAGACACCAGACAGAATCCTTTCTTGGATGAAACACGTTATCCCAACAGCCTTGGGGAAAGTGCTGAAGGAAGAGAAAAAACGTGGGACATTTCTCAAAAAAACTCCCACGTTTTTCCAAAAAAGTCCGACGTTTTTTCAGAAAAGTCCCACGTTTCTCACAACAACTCAGAAAGCGACAATCTCATTGACGAACTCTTGGACGACACCTTAGAAACTTTGGCAGCACCGGCAGGGAATGATGATTGGAAAGAAGCGGCTTGGCAACGCAAACTGCGCAGACAGAGTAGGGTGCGATTGGGAAGAAGAAAGCACTAGTTCTAAAGGCATTATCATAGTATTCAAATATAAATCACACACACACATACCTCTATGGCACAAGAAGACGATTTACGAGCATTGGGAAAGATTATGGACTTTATGCGAGGCATATCCGTACTCTTTCTCCTCATCAACTGCTATTGGTTTTGTTATAGCGCATTTGAAACGTGGCACTTCACGCTGGCTATAATCGACAAAATCCTACTCAATTTTCAACGCACGACAGGTCTGTTCTCCTCCATTCTCTGGACAAAGCTCTTTTGTGTAGTCTTCCTTGGGCTTTCTTGCCTAGGCACAAAGGGCGTCAAAGAAGAAAAGATAACGTGGGGAATGATTTACTCAGCCCTTGCCGTGGGCTTTGTGCTTTTCTTTCTCAATTGGTGGTTGCTCGTTTTGCCCATCTCTGCAGTAGGTGCAGCATCATTCTACATCTTCTCTTTGTCTCTAGGTTATATCTGCCTATTGATGGCTGGAGTGTGGATGAGTCGTTTGCTCAAGAACAACCTGATGGATGACGTTTTCAACATGGAAAACGAGAGTTTTATGCAAGAAACACGGCTGATGCAAAACGAGTATTCGGTGAACTTGCCGACACGCTTTTACTACAAAAAGAAATGGAACAAAGGGTGGATCAACATCGTCAATCCTTTCCGTGCTTCGATGGTTCTCGGCACACCTGGTTCGGGGAAGTCTTATGCCATTGTGAACAACTACATCAAGCAACAAATAGAAAAAGGTTTTGCGATGTACATCTACGACTACAAATTTCCTGACCTCTCAGAGATTGCCTACAATCATTTGCTCCATCATTTGGATGCTTATGAAGTAAAACCCCAATTCTTCGTCATCAACTTTGATGACCCTCGCAAGAGTCACCGCTGCAATCCCATCAATCCTAGTTTTATGACGGACATCTCTGATGCTTACGAAAGTGCTTACACGATTATGCTCAACCTCAACCGCTCGTGGATTCAAAAACAAGGAGACTTCTTTGTGGAGTCACCTATCATCTTACTCGCTGCCATCATTTGGTTCCTCAAAATCTACGAAGACGGCAAGTATTGCACCTTTCCCCACGCCATTGAGTTCCTCAATTGCCCTTATGCGCAGATATTTCCCATCCTCACCGCCTATGACGAATTGGCAAACTATCTTTCACCCTTTATGGATGCTTGGGAGGGTGGGGCGCAAGACCAGCTACAAGGGCAGATTGCTTCGGCAAAGATACCGCTCTCGCGCATGATAAGCCCAGCTCTCTATTGGGTGATGACAGGAGATGACTTTTCCCTTGACATCAACAACCCACGTGAGCCAAAGATATTGGTCGTAGGAAACAATCCCGACCGACAGAACATCTACTCGGCAGCACTTGGACTCTACAATTCGCGCATTGTGAAACTCATCAACAAGAAGAAGCAACTCAAATCTTCGGTCATTATAGACGAGCTACCGACCATCTACTTCCGTGGATTGGACAACCTCATTGCCACAGCTCGCTCTAACAAAGTGGCAGTTTGTTTGGGCTTTCAAGACTTCTCGCAGCTCACGCGTGACTATGGAGACAAGGAAAGTAAGGTTATCCAAAATACCGTGGGAAACGTCTTCTCAGGTCAAGTCGTAGGTGAAACTGCCAAGACCCTCTCCGAACGCTTCGGAAAAGTTCTCCAGCAACGTCAGTCGATGACCATTAACCGCAACGACAAGTCTACCTCCATCTCCACGCAACTCGATAGTCTTATCCCTGCTTCCAAAATCTCCAACCTCACACAAGGCATGTTTGTCGGAGCTGTCTCCGATAATTTCGACGAGCGCATCGAGCAGAAAATCTTCCACGCTGAGATAGTTGTAGATTCAGCTAAAGTCTCTGCCGAAATGAAAGCCTATCAGCCCATTCCCATCATCGCGGAGTTCACAAACGAAGATGGCTCCGACAATCTCCGTGAGACAATCGAAGCCAACTATAAGTGTGTGAAGCAGGACATCCTATCCCTTGTCGCCAGTGAGATTGAGCGAATCAAGAATGACCCCGCATTATGTCAGCTTATAAGAGAATGATGTGTCAGCGCTTTTGATAATACTTATCTAATACATTCCACACATTTGTAGAATAAAACTGCTGCTTCGGAGATTTTGGATTGTCTGGATCTAAGCTTCTGACGTGACACAACTTGGAGTCTGATTTGACTTCTCGCATATAACGATTAAAGAGATTATTTTTCTTAAAGTTAGAATATCTAGACTTACATTTTTCAATTAGGACCTTATATCTCCAAGGATAACGCTGTTTGATATCCTCTTCGGTGAGTGTGATTGGTACTCCATCGGAGGCATAATGCATTCCGAGGCTATCTATAGAATTCCCTTTTTTCAGCTGAACATCAATAGCTATTGCAATGTCAAAAGAAGATTCCTCTGAGTCTTTAAGCTTCTTTTGTAGTAACGATGCATAATTCTTCTCTTCACTCGTCAGCACCCCATCAACTATTGTTCCTTTTTCTATATATGCAAGTGGCATTAGATAGAAGTTGTATCTATCAAATTGGATACCGATACTCCATTCCTTGGTTATGGTGAGATAGTTCTTAATGCAAGCGAAACCTATCTCTTGTATTTGCTTTCCAAAAGTTTTGGATGTGTTCACAAAATGGATTGCATTATCTCTCAATTCAATCAATGCTTCAATATTTAGTTTTACATTCCTAGGCAACTTCCCTTGATGTGTTAGAACCTCAATAGCTGAAAGTATTGAGATACTCTTAGGATTCCCCGTTCTATTCTTAGATACAAGCATTCTTGTTGAACTCGTGCCATCTTTCTTCTTCTTTGGAATAAGTTCATAGATAGAGCGAGTATTATATTTACTGGATCTAAGAATAAACGCCTTCAGCAAAAGTTCCCAAGCATTAACCGCAAGTATCGCAAAGGCTTCCTCCCTATAAGAAAAATCGGGTTTATTATAAAGCTCAATAGCAGACAGTATACTGCTTAAAGACTTATCAATCAGAGAGACATATAAATGATTCCTTTTACTCATTTGCCATATTGGTTTGTATCTGATATAGTTACTACTACAGCTCTATTAGAGCATAATAATAATGGGGAAGATTTCCATCCTCCCCCATTACTATATCTGTTATCTAGTCTTTTGCTTACTCCTGTCGGTACTCGCTCTCCCAAGTCGTGTCCTCGGGCTTATCGCCCTTGTGACCTGCAAGCTGGATAATGAAGCTCTTGGCTGGGAAGTAAGGCGTGATATGAATATCAAGTAGAACTCTATCCTTCTGATTCGGATCTTGCTCTATTTTCAGCACCTTGAACTTCTCAATGAGTCCGCTTGGTCCTTGTACTCCATCCAAGAACTTGACGATTTGCGCACGAAGGTCTGCTTCAGTGCGTGTTGTCCAGTTCTCAAAAGCTCTGCGGTTGAGAAAGTCAAACAACACCTTGGTGATGTAGTCGAAGACACGCACGACAGAGTAAGTCTGTAGACCAATGTTATCTCCATTGAAGAGAGTCTTGGCTGAGAATGCCATCACTCGACTATACTCATTGACCATTGGAACGAGTCCCATACGCTCAAGTTCTGAGATTTCGCTCTTCTTCAAGTCAAAGTGTACGCTCTCCACTTCGTTGATGCCACCAAACTTCTTACCTGCCACTACTTGAGACATCTTCGTTGAGTAGATACGTCCAGCAAGAGCTGCTGATGGAGCAACGTAAAGATGCTCCTCTTCACCTGCAACGTCTACTTTAGCTCGTCCCAACAACCAGTTACAAGTCATTATTGTGTTGGACTTGTAGACTTCTCCACCTGTATGGTCTGCGCTGAAGAACATATCCACGACATCCTCTGGGCTCTCCAAGTTTTGGAAGTCCGTGACAAGGAGTGCCTTGTTATCGTGTGCAATCTTTGCCCATTTATCCAGCACAGCATTAGATCCAAGATAGCCTGGCACAACGAGTAAGGAGTAGTTACGACGTAGGTCGAGGCGGTCAAAGTTCTGTTTCAGTTCATCTGCGATGTGATCGATGAAGAGTGTATTGTCAAGATCCGTCAGCTGTGAAAGTTCTGCATTGACTATTGTCAGGTTCTTGACCTTGCTCTCCTCTGTATTTTTGAAGAAGTGAGCCACAGAGCGGTAGGAGGCTTCCAACTCACGAGTACGTTTGAGCGTGGTCAAAAGATTGGCATTAAGCGTTTCCTCTACTTCGATGGCACGTTCCTTAGCAAAGTCTCGCATCTTATCAGCAGACTCTCCTGATTTCAAGAGATCAAGCCAAATTTTGATACGCCCTGTCAGCTGACGACGAGCATCTCCTCGTCCCTCATCGGTCAAGAAGATGTTACGTCTTGCTTTACGCTCGGGGTTCATATTAGAGAATTCATCGATAATTTGCTCCAAGAACGCAAAGCCACCATAAGCCTTGAGCTTATTAATGACTGAGCGATTAGCAGAGCTGACTTGCTTTGTCGTGCTATTGCTCGCACTAGGGCTCTGCTCTAACTGAGGTTTGGGAGTATTCTTATCTGCCATAGCCGTGTAGTCTGTTGGGTTATTCTTTGATTCTACTTGCATCCTCTAGTTCTACGAGTGATGCCTCTAGAACCTGTATCATCTCAGCTCGTGCTTCCTCATCACTCAAGCTCTTCAGAAGAGCTTTGTTACTACTCAGAAGACGAGATATTTTGAGGTACTGTTCTCGCTCAATATTGAGTTGTGAAAGGAAAGGGCTATTCTCCTTAAGCTTCTTAGCACTGAAGTCACTGAGCCCTTTGAAGTCTAGCTTCTCTGGAATCGCATTGCCCTCTTGGTCTTGAAATTCCAGCTCCACCGAGGGTTGGAAGCGTTCGAAGACGTCTTCGAGCGTTTCAAGACCATAAATCGTCTCAGGCTGAAGTGGAGCTTCTTCCGTGAGTTTCTGAACGAGTAGCGTGCGATTGGAGGGAATCTCCGCTATTGCTTCGTTGGCGTCAATCTTGACTTCGTTTCCTCCGACACCGTATTCATATAATGCCATAGGCTTTAGTTATTAGGTGAGTTTTCTATTGATTGCTTTTATTCTGGTATCACTAAAGTTTTCACAAGCTACTGAAAGCAAGAGGATTCCTATAACGAACCATCATCAATGCGAAAGTAAGCACTTCTCTCGACATTACCAAATCTTTCCCGAATTTTCATCAAACTTTTTTACAGGGGAGCGACCTAAGTAGGACTAGAGACCTTCTTCCATTCCTGCCGATAAAATCCGTTAATGAGCCTATAAACAAGGGATTCCGTCAATGTTCCAACAGAGGTTTTGCACCTTTGTGCCATCGACATCCGTAAGGGGCTTTAAGTTCGATAAGCCAAATTGCGTCATTGTTTGCTCCTAGATGTAGCTATTAAGAACCGATATCCTCACACAAGAATCCTCATCAAGTTACCATAGATGCTCTACCATACAAGTGCTGATCGTGCCACTGTTAAGCTACACTATCCCAAAGGACGCTTGAAACTTAATCTTGCATTCCTCTAATAGTTCGTGAGCTCGAGCAACAGGGAAAGCTTCGCTTCCTCCCAGTTCAGCAATTCGGACTATGTCCATTGCAAGTATCACCAAATGAAAAACATTAGACCATTTAGTTTTAGCATTGAATATCGGATTCAAGGTGTCCAAATCTAAATGCTCTCCTTTTAGAGTACGAAGAAAAACAGACCGATTTACCTTTTGAGAAAGTTCGTCTCCTGAATGTAGTGCTTCTTCAACTCTTTCTTTCCCCTTGGTTCTTGTACACTTATCACACCTTACCTTGAGCAACAATAAAGGCTCTATAAACTCCCAAGAATTGAAGTCTATAAAGGGAAGTGATTCAATAGGTTTTTCTAAGAACTTCCATAAGACTGGACTATCAAGCAAGTAGGAACAGAATGAGAAATGAGCAAAAAGCTCTATTCCTTCCGTATCGTCCAAGGAGGGGAAATTTTCCACTTTCCGAATGAATTCACTCGCCTGCTCTTGAAACCATACAAACTCTCTATGCTTATACAAAGCTACTGCATTCATATTTAATCTATTATTCTAAATAAAACTCTTGTGTCTTTTAATTTTCCTTTTAACGCATGAATAATAGCAGCACCAGCCCCTCTATTGTCAGAGGGAGATATGTACCGAACACTTACACCTTTCCCACCTTCCTTAAACATCGCCATTGTATTTTCCACTAGGAAGTGCACCACTGGTTTTGCAAATTTAGATAGAAAAGTTCATATGGTGTCCTGTATCGGTTTGTTTGAGAGGTATAGCTATACGACTGTTTTATGCATGAAGATACTAAATGTCAACGGTAGAAGATAGCGTACAAATACGTTCTGCAAGGCTCTTATGATATGTGCATGTAATGATGTCTCCTACTGCTTTAGCGATTTCACACCCCAAGAACCTCCTTGTAGAATAGGAGCTCTTTCTTTGCATTAGCCTTTGCATGTGGCCGGCGCAAAGCCATTAGAAAAGGTAAAACCTCATTGGGCTGGTTCTTGATTATATAGAATAACACCACCGGAAATATGGCAAAATCTCTATCGTATGGGAAAAGTACGCCATCATCGGGATTTTCAGATGGGTCTTGCTCTTCTCCTTCTGGATACTCTTCCTCAAGATCATCATTTTTTGAGACTTTATCTACGTATGCGAGAACATATCTAGACAAAGATTCTTTCTCTGCACTCAGGAGGTTAAGTAATTCTTTTATACTAACCTTCGACTTGTTTATAACCTCTGCACTAGAGTTCAACATAGCCAACGATGGGAGATGCTCACTCATATATAATCCCCTCTCTTTTTGTAGTCTTTCAATAAAGCACACATACACTGGATGCTGAATGAATTCCTTTACAGCTGCAATATCTACCATGTTTTTACGCTTCTTATAATTCTATAGAGTTCATTGTTTATATGTCTATACGAGTCCATAGAGGCATGCCCCCATGGAGTATTTTCCCCTAGGAAGTGCACCACTGGTTTTGCAAATTTAGATAGAAAAGTTCATATGGTGTCCTGTATCGGTTTGTTTGGGAGGTATAGCTATACGAATGTTTTATTCATGAAGATACTAAATGTCAACGGTAGAAGATAGCGTACAAATACGTTCTGCAAGGCTCTTATGATATGTGCATGTAATGATGTCCCCTACTGCTTTAGCGATTTCACACCCCAAGAACCTCCTTGTAGAATAGGAGCTCTTTCTTTGCATTAGCCTTTACATGTGGCCAGCGCAAAGCCATTAGAAAAGGTAAAACCTCATTGGGCTGGTTCTTGATTATATAGAATAACACCACCGGAAATATGGCAAAATCTCTTTCGTATGGGAGAAGTACGCCATCATCGGAATCTTCAAATGGGTCTTGCTCTTCTCCTTCTGGAAACTCATCCTCAAAATCATCATCTTTTGAGACTCTATCTACGAATGCAAGAACATATCTATACAAAGATTCGTCCTCTGCACTCAGGAGGTTAAGTAATTCTTTTATACTAACCTTCGACTTGTTTATAATATCTGCACTATAGTTCAATATAGTAAACGATGGGAGATTCTCACTCATAGACAATTCCCCCTCTTTTTGTAGCCTTTCAATAAAGCACACATACACTGGATGCTGAATGAATTCCTTTACAGCTGCAATATCTACCATGTTTTTACGCTTTTTATAATTTTATAGAGTTTATAGTTTATATATTTATACGAATCCATAGAGGCATGCCCCCATGGAGTAGCAGGTATTAAATTCCATAGCTCATTCGCCTTAGGGGTTTTTAGTCGCTGTGGTAAAGCCCAATGATGTAATTCCATTGATATATCTTTCGCCTCGAGTCCAACATTAAATTTACTAATCACAACCCTCATCATCGGAGCCTTTCCCTTCTTCATTCGTGCAATGTTTCGAGCAGAGTATTTATGAGGATTAATCAAAGCCTCGCGTTTCCAAAACTTCTTTCGGGCTGTGCTCCAACAATCCAGTCCGAATGG
>LT608321.1:2375641-2408446 GCA_900095835.1 Ihuprevotella massiliensis
CATGAAGATACTAAATGTCAACGGTAGAAGATAGCGTACAAATACGTTCTGCAAGGCTCTTATGATATGTGCATGTAATGATGTCTCCTACTGCTTTAGCGATTTCACACCCCAAGAACCTCCTTGTAGAATAGGAGCTCTTTCTTTGCATTAGCCTTTACATGTGGCCAGCGCAAAGCCATTAGAAAAGGTAAAACCTCATTGGGCTGGTTCTTGATTATATAGAATAACACCACCGGAAATATGGCAAAATCTCTTTCGTATGGGAGAAGTACGCCATCATCGGAATCTTCAAATGGGTCTTGCTCTTCTCCTTCTGGAAACTCATCCTCAAAATCATCATCTTTTGAGACTCTATCTACGAATGCAAGAACATATCTATACAAAGATTCGTCCTCTGCACTCAGGAGGTTAAGTAATTCTTTTATACTAACCTTCGACTTGTTTATAATATCTGCACTATAGTTCAATATAGTAAACGATGGGAGATTCTCACTCATAGACAATTCCCCCTCTTTTTGTAGCCTTTCAATAAAGCACACATACACTGGATGCTGAATGAATTCCTTTACAGCTGCAATATCTACCATGTTTTTACGCTTTTTATAATTTTATAGAGTTTATAGTTTATATATTTATACGAATCCATAGAGGCATGCCCCCATGGAGTAGCAGGTATTAAATTCCATAGCTCATTCGCCTTAGGGGTTTTTAGTCGCTGTGGTAAAGCCCAATGATGTAATTCCATTGATATATCTTTCGCCTCGAGTCCAACATTAAATTTACTAATCACAACCCTCATCATCGGAGCCTTTCCCTTCTTCATTCGTGCAATGTTTCGAGCAGAGTATTTATGAGGATTAATCAAAGCCTCGCGTTTCCAAAACTTCTTTCGGGCTGTGCTCCAACAATCCAGTCCGAATGGGTCCAGCCAAGAGTTCGTGTCCTTGACATAACCATAGAGCGTGGGGTTGTTCCCAGCCATTCGGATTGGATCTTGGCTGATGTAGTTGCCGAGTTCAGGAGAGTAGTAGCGGAAGCGGTTGTAGTACAAGCCTGTTTCCACATCTGCATACTGACCTTGGAAGCGGAATGGGATAAAGTCCTTATCCCCTTCAATCATTTGGATGTCGCCATAGATGTCCAGCACACAGTCCCATACCTTGTTTCCTCGGCTATCAAAGGCTTGCGTTGGTGTGCCAAGATGGTCTTGTACAATGCTGTAGCAATCTTCCTCGGTAAACTTCGCCACAGGCGTATGACTTTGTCCGTCATACACCCATGTCGTGACATTCGTTAGTGGTTCAGGACTACTATAGCTATAGCGACCATACTTATCCTTCTTCCGAATAGGCTTAGTCCAGCTGTGATAGTTCCATTCATGAAGCAGGACATTACCATCCCAAGCATAGCGATAGCGTATGCCTCGGAATTCCTTAAGAGTACGTCTACCGAGAGCATCGTACTCGAAGCTGACTACTTTACCATTAGGAAGACGGACAGACTTGAGCATACCATTCCCATACCACTCGTAAGCTGTATCGCCCTCTTGCCAAGAATAATGCTTCTCTATCTCTTTCTTGCTCAGTTTTCTTCGCATAAAGAGACGATCCAACCAATTCTCGGGAACTCGGTCGGGAGGAGGCTGAAGTATGTTGCGCGGACTCTTGTGGATAAGATTTCCTTCGCCATCATAACGATAGTAATACTGCTCATCTTTGAGGAGACGTCCACTCAGTCCATACTGCCTTTTACTGTATCTTGGCTCGGGATCTCGGTAGAGGTTTCCGAGGAGGTCTGGGGTACGAAAGAGCGATTCTCCTACATCCTTGGAAGAACGTATCAAGAATCCTAACTCATCATAGGCATAGATGAGGGATTTACCTGTGAGATTGCAATTAAGAGAGCGCAAGCGATGATTGGGAGCCCATGAATAGCGTCGATATGCGCAGAGCTCTTTGCCGACATAACTATTACGAGCAGCAAGCATACCAGCAGAGTCATACTCTGAGCGAACCCGAAGTCCTCCTAAAGCAAAACGTTCAATCTCACGTCCTGCTATATCATACTGAATGCGACTCTCCCAACTTCTTGCTACAGAGAGTTCGGTGTCTACAGATACATGAGCTTCTACAGTATGGAGTAAGCCTTTATCATCATATCCAAACGCCTGCTCTGCACCTAAAGAACTCTTGAGGTGAATACGAGCATCCCACATATCGTATTGCGAATCGACATGGAAATGCTCTTCTGAAGCTGTATAAGGAACAAACTGGCTCTCTCTGATGATACGTCCCTTTCGGTCTCGCTCAAAGAGGACCTCGCTACTGGCATTCTTCGCTGAACTTAAGAGACCATCTTTATCATAACCAAAGCTTTCCCATGTACCATCGGAGTACTCTGCACGGATGACACGCCCCAATGCGTTGTACTCGAATCTTGTCGTACGATTGTCTGGGCGATCTACTCGTACCACTTCGCCTGCTTTGTTAAGGATGAACTCTCGTATAACCCTATCAAAGCCTATTTCCTTATTGATGCGCCCAGCGTCATCACGGAAGAACCGATAATGTTGTCCTTGCTCATTCTTGAAGAGATAAAGCTGCTCCATCTTGTTGTAGAGGAACTCTACCTTTTGTCCGCGCTCTTCTCTTGTGCGAACATTCCCCATAGGGGTATAGCTCAGCTTGATATGTCTATCGCAGTCTTGGACTTCTGTGACATTGTCATAGTTGTCATAATGAAGGGCAATTGTATTGCCATCAGGACGATGAATACGCCTTGTTCTATCTAAAGCATCATACTCAAAGCGTAATGGTGCAATCAAAGGCTCTTGCTCTGTGATTACACGACCTCGATAGTCATACTCCCAACTACGAAGAAGTTCTCCCCCAAGGAAGTAACGGCTGAGATTCCCTTGAGCATCATACTCAAGGTCTATTCTTCGTCCTCCTTTTTCTATCTGGTGGAGGTAACCTTCTTGTGTATAGCTAAGTATACTTACCTGTCCTTCTTCATCGATGATTCGTTTAAGACGATGGGTATGCTCCTTATCATAGATGTAAACTTGCTTCTCTCCTTTGGGAGAGATTATAAGGACAAGACGCTCTTGCTCATCATATATCTGATAGCTGTTTGTTCCATCAGGGTAGCTTGTACCAATCTGATTGCCTCGCTCATCATAGTACCAACCTGTAATACGTCCCTCTGGGTCAATTTCCCGAAAAGGATACATATCTTCGGTGTAGTCAAAGTAGCTTACATTACCAAGAGGATCTACTATCGAGCGAACCAGCTGGTTGGGGTCATAACGATAGATTGTTTCTTGCCCAAGCGCATTCTTCACCACATTATATCCATCCGTAGGGTAATAGTATATCCAACCCTCTTGGTCTCCATGCTCTCCTCGTGTATGGATACAACGACCTTCTTGGTCATACTCCCAATAGAAAGTATTGCCATTGCGGTCAGTCTTGGAAATCATTCGATGATTGAGGTACTCTATGTGAGTCGTCTGATTCAGGGCATCGGTAATGCCTACCATATTTCCCTCGCCATCGTAGTGATAATGCACTAAAGTCTCTAGCTCATCATTGGGATGACGAAGCTCTATTTGACTGATGAATCCTTGTGCATTACTTCGCACATAGAGTCTACGTCCTACAGCATCTGTTATCTGAACTAAAGCATCATAGTTGTACTCAAATCGTATACAATGACCATCAGCATCCAGTATATGTGTGAGATAGTAGCTATCATACCCTTGCTCTGTCCCCAACTGAGTGAAGAGGAATATCTGATGATTGTTATGCTCATAGAGCTTATATCCTTCTGCAATACGTGTTAGCGTGATACGTTCCGCTTTATGGAAGAAGCTATCATCAGGAGCTAACACAGGAAACGTTGCTAGTCGTCCATCGCTCAAACGAAGCGACAGCAGTTCCTCTTCGGGAAGATAAGTAACACGTCTATCATAAGAGCAATGCACTCCATGACCAAGCCAACCTCTATACTGAGAGTCAGAGTACCAACTTCGCTCCCATGATAAAGGAAGCATCGAAGGAAATCCAAAGTCATTCCCTTCATAAATGACAGAGCCATTGATGAGGTTTACAGGTTCAAACCCCTTTTTACACAGCCAATCACTCAGCTTGTTTGGTCCAAAGAGCTTTCGAAGAGCTTTATTAGACTTCTTCAGTGCTGATGTGCTAGCTTTCTTCCCTGCTTTCTTCATTGCCTTGAGCAATGCAGGAGCAAAGCTCAAGAAAGTACTAAAGCCTACACTTGTGGCTAATCCCATCAATGCTCCTCCCCAATCCGGAACATACGGTCCTCCCAATAAGACGGGCTTGCCCGCTGGGATAGGGAGAGGTAGAGAAAATGCCGTCGGGGCAAAGAGTGTGGGAGTAAACTTAAACTTCTTCTTGGCAATCTTGCCTGAACCTGACAAGGGTAACCCCACATCATTACAGGTCATCGTCATATAGGCCTTTGGGCTTAGCCTTGTCCCTTCGGCAAAGACCGTCTCCGAGGCGAAGAAGTTCATACTCTCATGCCCTATAAGCGGAGCCATCACAAATGGTCCAATCAAAGGGATATGTTGTAGTGTTGCTAAAACACCGCTCGTATCGGAAACCCCTCGTTTAACTCCATTGATATGCACACTGCTACCGATGAAAGGCAAATAATCAAAAGGATCTATGACCATCCCTATATAAGGATGGAACATATTCCCCGAGGCGGATAGATGTAGGTCTATCCCCAAAACAGGTGTCCAATGATTATTTACTGGTAGCATAGGCTAACTTTTCAATGAGGGGTATGTTGGGATTCCTGGAAATGCTTCATCGCCTCCTTTGGACTAGCATCCCAATGCACACCATAAAGTGCTATCATACGTGAGTGGAGGACATTGCGTTTGACTATTCAGAGCTTTTCCTTTCCAAAAACTTCTTCATAAAATCGAATTGCTTCCTCCGAACGAGCTTTTGCATATGGTTTGCGTAGCCACTTGTAAAAAGCAAACAGCTTGTTATGCTTATTCTTTATTATATGATACACTATAATAGGGTAGATAATAAATCCTCTGTCACGAGGTAAAACCCTAACGTTATTTGGGACACTAGAATCATCTTGTTCTTCTCCTTCGGGATACTCTTCGTCAAGCTTCCGTCCTATTCTTTTTGAAGCTCTATCCAACCAAGCAAGAATATACTTGTGTAAACAATCTCCATCTTCCTTTATCAGATTCAGCAATAAATCGACATTAACCTTCGCTCCGTTTATTCGCTTTGCAATGATGTTTAACCCAGCTAAATCAGGAAGCGTTTCCTCAATAGATACGCCTGATGATTTTTGTACTTGCTCCATAAACCGAATATAGGCAGGATGCTGAATAAGCTCCTTTATTTCCGTAAAACTCACCATACATTCACTCCTTTTAAAACTTTCTTGAGTTCATACTCTATATATCTATACGAGTCCATAGAGGCATGCCCCCATGGAGTATTTTCCACTAGGAAGTGCACCACTGGTTTTGCAAATTTAGATAGAAAAGTTCATGTGGTGTCCTGTATCGGTTTGTTTGGGAGGTATAGCTATACGAATGTTTTATTCATGAAGATATGTCAACGGTAGAAGATAGCGTACAAATACGTTCTGCAAGGCTCTTATGATATGTGCATGTAATGATGTCTCCTACTGCTTTAGGGATTTACCCCCCAAGAACCTCCTTGTAGAATAGGAGCTCTTTCTTTGCTCTAGCCTTTGCATGTGGCCGGCGCAAAGCCATTAAAAAAGGTAAAACCTCATTGGGCTGATTCTTGATTATATAGAATAACACCACCGGAAATATGGCAAAATCTCTATCGTATGGGAGAAGTACGACATCATCAGGAGCTTCAGATGGGTCTTGCTCTTCTCCTTCTGGAAACTCATCCCCAAGATCATCACCTTTTGAGACTTTATCTACGTATGCGAGAACATATCTATACAAAGATTCTTTCTCTGCACTCAGGAGGTTAAGTAATTCTTTTATACTAACCTTCGACTTGTTTATAACCCTTGCACTAGAGTTCAACATAGCCAACGATGGGAGATTCTCACTCATAGACAATTCCCCCTCTTTTTGTAGCCTTTCAATAAAGCACACATACACTGGATGCTGAATGAATTCCTTTACAGCTGCAATATCTACCATGTTTTTACGCTTTTTATAATTTTATAGAGTTTATAGTTTATATATTTATACGAATCCATAGAGGCATGCCCCCATGGAGTAGCAGGTATTAAATTCCATAGCTCATTCGCCTTAGGGGTTTTTAGTCGCTGTGGTAAAGCCCAATGATGTAATTCCATTGATATATCTTTCGCCTCGAGTCCAACATTAAATTTACTAATCACAACCCTCATCATCGGAGCCTTTCCCTTCTTCATTCGTGCAATGTTTCGAGCAGAGTATTTATGAGGATTAATCAAAGCCTCGCGTTTCCAAAACTTCTTTCGGGCTGTGCTCCAACAATCCAGTCCGAATGGATCCAGCCAAGAATTCGTGTCCTTGACGTAACCATAGAGCGTGGGGTTGTTCCCAGCTATTCGGATTGGATCTTGGCTGATGTAGTTGCCGAGTTCAGGAGAGTAGTAGCGGAAGCGGTTGTAGTACAAGCCTGTTTCCACATCTACATACTGACCTTGGAAGCGGAATGGGATAAAGTCCTTATCCCCTTCAATCATTTGGATGTCGCCATAGATGTCCAGCACACAGTCCCACACCTTGTTTCCTCGGCTATCAAAGGCTTGCGTTGGTGTGCCAAGATGGTCTTGTACAATGCTGTAGCAATCTTCCTCGGTAAACTTCGCCACAGGCGTATGACTTTGTCCGTCATACACCCATGTCGTGACATTCGTTAGTGGTTCAGGACTACTATAGTTATAGCGACCATACTTATCCTTCTTCCGAATAGGCTTAGTCCAGCTGTGATAGTTCCATTCATGAAGCAGGACATTACCATCCCAAGCATAGCGATAGCGTATAAATTCTATATACTTATTGCATATCGCTTAACCAATCTTTTAGAATTTCTGAGCTGGGATTTAATCTTATAGCTCTTGATATATCTGCTTCTTCTATGGGCATTGATTCGACATTTATATACACTTGCTTTCGAGTTTCTCCCTGACCCCAAAAACCCTCTTCATCTAGATTCTTCATCGCTCGTTCATAAGCAAGCATTCTATCTTGCCATTCTTTATCCCACTCTTCATCACTTAATTCGTCAATTGATGGTCGCAGACTCAAATGGTGTTGCACAGGCAAAAAGAATTCTTTCCCAAAAGCGTAGTAGGGAGAATCTGCGTAAGACCACATAAGCTCGCTCCGAAGATCTTCAGTTCCTTGTTTTGTGCACTCTCTGTTCAATGCTTCCCAGGACCAAGCTGATATAGTAGGAGCATATCCCTCGCCTGTAACGAGGAGAACACAATAGTAAAAATGCTCTTTGTTACCAAATAATTCACTAAAGGCTAATCTTGTGCAAGCTTGTACAATAGAAACCAATTCATCCATTCTATTATAGTGTTTATTTTATCTTCTTCAATACATCTTTCCCTATATTCCGCAATTCTTTTCTTATCGCAGAACGAGTGGCTTTTTTCCCCATCCCGGAAAGATGCATTTTCTTTTCTACAGAATACAATCTTTCTTTCACATATGAATGAAAGCTCTTTGTATGCATAAAACCATGAGGATTAGGATGTCCTATAGGAATCCCATTTGCTGCATCATTGATATCAATATTATACTTTTCTAACAAGGAACGGCTTTCAACAGAAGGTGCAAAGTGTTTTTTTGAACCACCTGAGGCAACAATATGCCCAGCTGCTTCTCCTGCTCCTACAACACGTCCTTCTTTTGCCATATTCTCTCTCAATCTTTTTGCGTTTTTACTGCAATCCAGTCCGAATGGGTCCAGCCAAGAGTTTGTATCCTTGACGTAACCATAGAGGGTGGGGTTGTTCCCAGCCATTCGGATTGGGTCTTGGCTAATGTAGTTGCCGAGTTCAGGAGAGTAGTAGCGAAAGCGGTTGTAGTACAAGCCTGTTTCCACATCTGCATACTGACCTTGGAAGCGGAATGGGATAAAGTCCCTATCCCCCTCTATCATTTGGATGTCGCCATAGATGTCCAGCGCACAGTCCCATACCTTGTTTCCTCGGCTATCAAAGGCTTGCGTTGGTGTGCCAAGATGGTCTTGTACAATGCTGTAGCAATCTTCCTCGGTAAACTTCGCCACAGGCGTATGACTTTGTCCGTCATACACCCATGTCGTGACATTCGTTAGTGGTTCAGGACTACTATAGCTATAGCGACCATACTTATCCTTCTTCCGAATAGGCTTAGTCCAGCTGTGATAGTTCCATTCATGAAGCAGGACATTACCATCCCAAGCATAGCGATAGCGTATGCCTCGGAATTCCTTAAGAGTACGTCTACCGAGAGCATCGTACTCGAAGCTGACTACTTTACCATTAGGAAGACGGACAGACTTGAGCATACCATTCCCATACCACTCATAAGCTGTATCGCCCTCTTGCCAAGAATAATGCTTCTCTATCTCTTTCTTGCTCAGTTTTCTTCGCATAAAGAGACGATCCAACCAATTCTCGGGAACTCGGTCGGGAGGAGGCTGAAGTATGTTGCGCGGACTCTTGTGGATAAGATTTCCTTCGCTATCATAACGATAGTAATACTGCTCATCTTTGAGGAGACGTCCACTCAGCCCATACTGCCTTTTACTGTATCTTGGCTCGGGATCTCGGTAGAGGTTTCCGAGGAGGTCAGGGGTACGAAAGAGCGATTCCCCCACGTCTTTGGAAGAACGTATCAAGAAACCTAACTCATCGTAGGCATAGATGAGGGATTTACCTGTGAGATTGCAATTAAGAGAGCGCAAGCGATGATTGGGAGCCCATGAATAGCGTCGATATGCGCAGAGCTCTTTGCCGACATAGCTATTACGAGCAGCAAGCATGCCGGCAGAGTCATACTCTGAGCGAACCCGAAGTCCTCCTAAAGCAAAACGTTCAATCTCACGTCCTGCTACATCATACTGAATGCGACTCTCCCAACTTCTTGCTACAGAGAGTTCGGTGTCTACAGATACATGAGCTTCTACAGTATGGAGTAAGCCTTTATCATCATATCCAAACGCCTGCTCTGCACCTAAAGAACTCTTGAGGTGAATACGAGCATCCCACATATCGTATTGCGAATCGACATGGAAATGCTCTTCTGAAGCTGTATAAGGAACAAACTGGCTCTCTCTGATGATACGTCCCTTTCGGTCTCGCTCAAAGAGGACCTCGCTACTGGCATTCTTCGCTGAACTTAAGAGACCATCTTTATCATAACCAAAGCTTTCCCATGTACCATCGGAGTACTCTGCACGGATGACACGCCCCAATGCGTTGTACTCGAATCTTGTCGTACGATTGTCTGGGCGATCTACTCGTACCACTTCGCCTGCTTTGTTAAGGATGAACTCTCGTATAACCCTATCAAAGCCTATTTCCTTATTGATGCGCCCAGCGTCATCACGGAAGAACCGATAATGTTGTCCTTGCTCATTCTTGAAGAGATAAAGCTGCTCCATCTTGTTGTAGAGGAACTCTACCTTTTGTCCGCGCTCTTCTCTTGTGCGAACATTCCCCATAGGGGTATAGCTCAGCTTGATATGTCTATCGCAGTCTTGGACTTCTGTGACATTGTCATAGTTGTCATAATGAAGGGCAATTGTATTGCCATCAGGACGATGAATACGCCTTGTTCTATCTAAAGCATCATACTCAAAGCGTAATGGTGCAATCAAAGGCTCTTGCTCTGTGATTACACGACCTCGATAGTCATACTCCCAACTACGAAGAAGTTCTCCCCCAAGGAAGTAACGGCTGAGATTCCCTTGAGCATCATACTCAAGGTCTATTCTTCGTCCTCCTTTTTCTATCTGGCGGAGGTAACCTTCTTGTGTATAGCTAAGTATACTTACCTGTCCTTCTTCATCGATGATTCGTTTAAGACGATGGGTATGCTCCTTATCATAGATGTAAACTTGCTTCTCTCCTTTGGGAGAGATTGTAAGGACAAGACGGTCTTGCTCATCATATATCTGATAGCTGTTTGTTCCATCAGGGTAGCTTGTACCAATCTGATTGCCTCGCTCATCATAGTACCAACCTGTAATACGTCCCTCTGGGTCAATTTCCCGAAAAGGATACATATCTTCGGTGTAGTCAAAGTAGCTTACATTACCAAGAGGATCTACTATCGAGCGAACCAGCTGGTTGGGGTCATAACGATAGATCGTTTCTTGCCCAAGCGCATTCTTCACCACATTATACCCATCCTTAGGATAGTAAGATATCCAACCCTCTTGGTCTCCATGTTCTCCTCGCGTATGGATACAACGACCTTCTTGGTCATACTCCCAATAGAAAGTATTGCCATTGCGATCAGTCTTGGAAATCATTCGATGATTGAGGTACTCTATGTGAGTCGTCTGATTCAGGGCATCGGTAATGCCTACCATATTTCCCTCGCCATCGTAGTGATAATGCACTAAAGTCTCTAGCTCATCATTGGGATGACGAAGCTCTATTTGACTGATGAATCCTTGTGCATTACTTCGCACATAGAGTCTACGTCCTACAGCATCTGTTATCTGAACTAAAGCATCATAGTTGTACTCAAATCGTATACAATGACCATCAGCATCCAGTATATGTGTGAGATAGTAGCTATCATACCCTTGCTCTGTCCCCAACTGAGTGAAGAGGAATATCTGATGATTGTTATGCTCATAGAGCTTATATCCTTCTGCAATACGTGTTAGCGTGATACGTTCCGCTTTATGGAAGAAGCTATCATCAGGAGCTAACACAGGAAACGTTGCTAGTCGTCCATCGCTCAAACGAAGCGACAGCAGTTCCTCTTCGGGAAGATAAGTAACACGTCTATCATAAGAGCAATGCACTCCATGACCAAGCCAACCTCTATACTGAGAGTCAGANCTTCGTCCTCCTTTTTCTATCTGGTGGAGGTAACCTTCTTGTGTATAGCTAAGTATACTTACCTGTCCTTCTTCATCGATGATTCGTTTAAGACGATGGGTATGCTCCTTATCATAGATGTAAACTTGCTTCTCTCCTTTGGGAGAGATTATAAGGACAAGACGCTCTTGCTCATCATATATCTGATAGCTGTTTGTTCCATCAGGGTAGCTTGTACCAATCTGATTGCCTCGCTCATCATAGTACCAACCTGTAATACGTCCCTCTGGGTCAATTTCCCGAAAAGGATACATNCTATAGCGACCGTACTTATCCTTCTTCCGAATAGGCTTAGTCCAGCTGTGATAGTTCCATTCATGAAGCAGGACATTACCATCCCAAGCATAGCGATAGCGTATGCCTCGGAATTCCTTAAGAGTACGTCTACCGAGAGCATCGTACTCGAAGCTGACTACTTTACCATTAGGAAGACGGACAGACTTGAGCATACCATTCCCATACCACTCGTAAGCTGTATCGCCCTCTTGCCAAGAATAATGCTTCTCTATCTCTTTCTTGCTCAGTTTTCTTCGCATAAAGAGACGATCCAACCAATTCTCGGGAACTCGGTCGGGAGGAGGCTGAAGTATGTTGCGCGGACTCTTGTGGATAAGATTTCCTTCGCCATCATAACGATAGTAATACTGCTCATCTTTGAGGAGACGTCCACTCAGCCCATACTGCCTTTTACTGTATCTTGGCTCGGGATCTCGGTAGAGGTTTCCGAGGAGGTCAGGGGTACGAAAGAGCGATTCCCCCACGTCTTTGGAAGAACGTATCAAGAAACCTAACTCATCGTAGGCATAGATGAGGGATTTACCTGTGAGATTGCAATTAAGAGAGCGCAAGCGATGATTGGGAGCCCATGAATAGCGTCGATATGCGCAGAGCTCTTTGCCGACATAGCTATTACGAGCAGCAAGCATGCCGGCAGAGTCATACTCTGAGCGAACCCGAAGTCCTCCTAAAGCAAAACGTTCAATCTCACGCCCTGCTACATCATACTGAATGCGACTCTCCCAACTTCTTGCTACAGAGAGTTCGGTGTCTACAGATACATGAGCTTCTACAGTATGGAGTAAGCCTTTATCATCATATCCAAACGCCTGCTCTGCACCTAAAGAACTCTTGAGGTGAATACGAGCATCCCACATATCGTATTGCGAATCGACATGGAAATGCTCTTCTGAAGCTGTATAAGGAACAAACTGGCTCTCTCTGATGATACGTCCCTTTCGGTCTCGCTCAAAGAGGACCTCGCTACTGGCATTCTTCGCTGAACTTAAGAGACCATCTTTATCATAACCAAAGCTTTCCCATGTACCATCGGAGTACTCTGCACGGATGACACGCCCCAATGCGTTGTACTCGAATCTTGTCGTACGATTGTCTGGGCGATCTACTCGTACCACTTCGCCTGCTTTGTTAAGGATGAACTCTCGTATAACCCTATCAAAGCCTATTTCCTTATTGATGCGCCCAGCGTCATCACGGAAGAACCGATAATGTTGTCCTTGCTCATTCTTGAAGAGATAAAGCTGCTCCATCTTGTTGTAGAGGAACTCTACCTTTTGTCCGCGCTCTTCTCTTGTGCGAACATTCCCCATAGGGGTATAGCTCAGCTTGATATGTCTATCGCAGTCTTGGACTTCTGTGACATTGTCATAGTTGTCATAATGAAGGGCAATTGTATTGCCATCAGGACGATGAATACGCCTTGTTCTATCTAAAGCATCATACTCAAAGCGTAATGGTGCAATCAAAGGCTCTTGCTCTGTGATTACACGACCTCGATAGTCATACTCCCAACTACGAAGAAGTTCTCCCCCAAGGAAGTAACGGCTGAGATTCCCTTGAGCATCATACTCAAGGTCTATTCTTCGTCCTCCTTTTTCTATCTGGTGGAGGTAACCTTCTTGTGTATAGCTAAGTATACTTACCTGTCCTTCTTCATCGATGATTCGTTTAAGACGATGGGTATGCTCCTTATCATAGATGTAAACTTGCTTCTCTCCTTTGGGAGAGATTATAAGGACAAGACGCTCTTGCTCATCATATATCTGATAGCTGTTTGTTCCATCAGGGTAGCTTGTACCAATCTGATTGCCTCGCTCATCATAGTACCAACCTGTAATACGTCCCTCTGGGTCAATTTCCCGAAAAGGATACATATCTTCGGTGTAGTCAAAGTAGCTTACATTACCAAGAGGATCTACTATCGAGCGAACCAGCTGGTTGGGGTCATAACGATAGATTGTTTCTTGCCCAAGCGCATTCTTCACCACATTATATCCATCCGTAGGGTAATAGTATATCCAACCCTCTTGGTCTCCATGCTCTCCTCGTGTATGGATACAACGACCTTCTTGGTCATACTCCCAATAGAAAGTATTGCCATTGCGGTCAGTCTTGGAAATCATTCGATGATTGAGGTACTCTATGTGAGTCGTCTGATTCAGGGCATCGGTAATGCCTACCATATTTCCCTCGCCATCGTAGTGATAATGCACTAAAGTCTCTAGCTCATCATTGGGATGACGAAGCTCTATTTGACTGATGAATCCTTGTGCATTACTTCGCACATAGAGTCTACGTCCTACAGCATCTGTTATCTGAACTAAAGCATCATAGTTGTACTCAAATCGTATACAATGACCATCAGCATCCAGTATATGTGTGAGATAGTAGCTATCATACCCTTGCTCTGTCCCCAACTGAGTGAAGAGGAATATCTGATGATTGTTATGCTCATAGAGCTTATATCCTTCTGCAATACGTGTTAGCGTGATACGTTCCGCTTTATGGAAGAAGCTATCATCAGGAGCTAACACAGGAAACGTTGCTAGTCGTCCATCGCTCAAACGAAGCGACAGCAGTTCCTCTTCGGGAAGATAAGTAACACGTCTATCATAAGAGCAATGCACTCCATGACCAAGCCAACCTCTATACTGAGAGTCAGAGTACCAACTTCGCTCCCATGATAAAGGAAGCATCGAAGGAAATCCAAAGTCATTCCCTTCATAAATGACAGAGCCATTGATGAGGTTTACAGGTTCAAACCCCTTTTTACACAGCCAATCACTCAGCTTGTTTGGTCCAAAGAGCTTTCGAAGAGCTTTATTAGACTTCTTCAGTGCTGATGTGCTAGCTTTCTTCCCTGCTTTCTTCATTGCCTTGAGCAATGCAGGAGCAAAGCTCAAGAAAGTACTAAAGCCTACACTTGTGGCTAATCCCATCAATGCTCCTCCCCAATCCGGAACATACGGTCCTCCCAATAAGACGGGCTTGCCCGCTGGGATAGGGAGAGGTAGAGAAAATGCCGTCGGGGCAAAGAGTGTGGGAGTAAACTTAAACTTCTTCTTGGCAATCTTGCCTGAACCTGACAAGGGTAACCCCACATCATTACAGGTCATCGTCATATAGGCCTTTGGGCTTAGCCTTGTCCCTTCGGCAAAGACCGTCTCCGAGGCGAAGAAGTTCATACTCTCATGCCCTATAAGCGGAGCCATCACAAATGGTCCAATCAAAGGGATATGTTGTAGTGTTGCTAAAACACCGCTCGTATCGGAAACCCCTCGTTTAACTCCATTGATATGCACACTGCTACCGATGAAAGGCAAATAATCAAAAGGATCTATGACCATCCCTATATAAGGATGGAACATATTCCCCGAGGCGGATAGATGTAGGTCTATCCCCAAAACAGGTGTCCAATGATTATTTACTGGTAGCATAGGCTAACTTTTCAATGAGGGGTATGTTGGGATTCCTGGAAATGCTTCATCGCCTCCTTTGGACTAGCATCCCAATGCACACCATAAAGTGCTATCATACGTGAGTGGAGGACATTGCGTTTGACTATTCAGAGCTTTTCCTTTCCAAAAACTTCTTCATAAAATCGAATTGCTTCCTCCGAACGAGCTTTTGCATATGGTTTGCGTAGCCACTTGTAAAAAGCAAACAGCTTGTTATGCTTATTCTTTATTATATGATACACTATAATAGGGTAGATAATAAATCCTCTGTCACGAGGTAAAACCCTAACGTTATTTGGGACACTAGAATCATCTTGTTCTTCTCCTTCGGGATACTCTTCGTCAAGCTTCCGTCCTATTCTTTTTGAAGCTCTATCCAACCAAGCAAGAATATACTTGTGTAAACAATCTCCATCTTCCTTTATCAGATTCAGCAATAAATCGACATTAACCTTCGCTCCGTTTATTCGCTTTGCAATGATGTTTAACCCAGCTAAATCAGGAAGCGTTTCCTCAATAGATACGCCTGATGATTTTTGTACTTGCTCCATAAACCGAATATAGGCAGGATGCTGAATAAGCTCCTTTATTTCCGTAAAACTCACCATACATTCACTCCTTTTAAAACTTTCTTGAGTTCATACTCTATATATCTATACGAGTCCATAGAGGCATGCCCCCATGGAGTATTTTCCACTAGGAAGTGCACCACTGGTTTTGCAAATTTAGATAGAAAAGTTCATGTGGTGTCCTGTATCGGTTTGTTTGGGAGGTATAGCTATACGAATGTTTTATTCATGAAGATATGTCAACGGTAGAAGATAGCGTACAAATACGTTCTGCAAGGCTCTTATGATATGTGCATGTAATGATGTCTCCTACTGCTTTAGGGATTTACCCCCCAAGAACCTCCTTGTAGAATAGGAGCTCTTTCTTTGCTCTAGCCTTTGCATGTGGCCGGCGCAAAGCCATTAAAAAAGGTAAAACCTCATTGGGCTGATTCTTGATTATATAGAATAACACCACCGGAAATATGGCAAAATCTCTATCGTATGGGAGAAGTACGACATCATCAGGAGCTTCAGATGGGTCTTGCTCTTCTCCTTCTGGAAACTCATCCCCAAGATCATCACCTTTTGAGACTTTATCTACGTATGCGAGAACATATCTATACAAAGATTCTTTCTCTGCACTCAGGAGGTTAAGTAATTCTTTTATACTAACCTTCGACTTGTTTATAACCCTTGCACTAGAGTTCAACATAGCCAACGATGGGAGATTCTCACTCATAGACAATTCCCCCTCTTTTTGTAGCCTTTCAATAAAGCACACATACACTGGATGCTGAATGAATTCCTTTACAGCTGCAATATCTACCATGTTTTTACGCTTTTTATAATTTTATAGAGTTTATAGTTTATATATTTATACGAATCCATAGAGGCATGCCCCCATGGAGTAGCAGGTATTAAATTCCATAGCTCATTCGCCTTAGGGGTTTTTAGTCGCTGTGGTAAAGCCCAATGATGTAATTCCATTGATATATCTTTCGCCTCGAGTCCAACATTAAATTTACTAATCACAACCCTCATCATCGGAGCCTTTCCCTTCTTCATTCGTGCAATGTTTCGAGCAGAGTATTTATGAGGATTAATCAAAGCCTCGCGTTTCCAAAACTTCTTTCGGGCTGTGCTCCAACAATCCAGTCCGAATGGATCCAGCCAAGAATTCGTGTCCTTGACGTAACCATAGAGCGTGGGGTTGTTCCCAGCTATTCGGATTGGATCTTGGCTGATGTAGTTGCCGAGTTCAGGAGAGTAGTAGCGGAAGCGGTTGTAGTACAAGCCTGTTTCCACATCTACATACTGACCTTGGAAGCGGAATGGGATAAAGTCCTTATCCCCTTCAATCATTTGGATGTCGCCATAGATGTCCAGCACACAGTCCCACACCTTGTTTCCTCGGCTATCAAAGGCTTGCGTTGGTGTGCCAAGATGGTCTTGTACAATGCTGTAGCAATCTTCCTCGGTAAACTTCGCCACAGGCGTATAACTTTGTCCGTCATACACCCATGTCGTGACATTCGTTAGTGGTTCAGGACTACTATAGCTATAGCGACCGTACTTATCCTTCTTCCGAATAGGCTTAGTCCAGCTGTGATAGTTCCATTCATGAAGCAGGACATTACCATCCCAAGCATAGCGATAGCGTATGCCTCGGAATTCCTTAAGAGTACGTCTACCGAGAGCATCGTACTCGAAGCTGACTACTTTACCATTAGGAAGACGGACAGACTTGAGCATACCATTCCCATACCACTCGTAAGCTGTATCGCCCTCTTGCCAAGAATAATGCTTCTCTATCTCTTTCTTGCTCAGTTTTCTTCGCATAAAGAGACGATCCAACCAATTCTCGGGAACTCGGTCGGGAGGAGGCTGAAGTATGTTGCGCGGACTCTTGTGGATAAGATTTCCTTCGCTATCATAACGATAGTAATACTGCTCATCTTTGAGGAGACGTCCACTCAGCCCATACTGCCTTTTACTGTATCTTGGCTCGGGATCTCGGTAGAGGTTTCCGAGGAGGTCAGGGGTACGAAAGAGCGATTCCCCCACGTCTTTGGAAGAACGTATCAAGAAACCTAACTCATCGTAGGCATAGATGAGGGATTTACCTGTGAGATTGCAATTAAGAGAGCGCAAGCGATGATTGGGAGCCCATGAATAGCGTCGATATGCGCAGAGCTCTTTGCCGACATAGCTATTACGAGCAGCAAGCATGCCGGCAGAGTCATACTCTGAGCGAACCCGAAGTCCTCCTAAAGCAAAACGTTCAATCTCACGCCCTGCTACATCATACTGAATGCGACTCTCCCAACTTCTTGCTACAGAGAGTTCGGTGTCTACAGATACATGAGCTTCTACAGTATGGAGTAAGCCTTTATCATCATATCCAAACGCCTGCTCTGCACCTAAAGAACTCTTGAGGTGAATACGAGCATCCCACATATCGTATTGCGAATCGACATGGAAATGCTCTTCTGAAGCTGTATAAGGAACAAACTGGCTCTCTCTGATGATACGTCCCTTTCGGTCTCGCTCAAAGAGGACCTCGCTACTGGCATTCTTCGCTGAACTTAAGAGACCATCTTTATCATAACCAAAGCTTTCCCATGTACCATCGGAGTACTCTGCACGGATGACACGCCCCAATGCGTTGTACTCGAATCTTGTCGTACGATTGTCTGGGCGATCTACTCGTACCACTTCGCCTGCTTTGTTAAGGATGAACTCTCGTATAACCCTATCAAAGCCTATTTCCTTATTGATGCGCCCAGCGTCATCACGGAAGAACCGATAATGTTGTCCTTGCTCATTCTTGAAGAGATAAAGCTGCTCCATCTTGTTGTAGAGGAACTCTACCTTTTGTCCGCGCTCTTCTCTTGTGCGAACATTCCCCATAGGGGTATAGCTCAGCTTGATATGTCTATCGCAGTCTTGGACTTCTGTGACATTGTCATAGTTGTCATAATGAAGGGCAATTGTATTGCCATCAGGACGATGAATACGCCTTGTTCTATCTAAAGCATCATACTCAAAGCGTAATGGTGCAATCAAAGGCTCTTGCTCTGTGATTACACGACCTCGATAGTCATACTCCCAACTACGAAGAAGTTCTCCCCCAAGGAAGTAACGGCTGAGATTCCCTTGAGCATCATACTCAAGGTCTATTCTTCGTCCTCCTTTTTCTATCTGGTGGAGGTAACCTTCTTGTGTATAGCTAAGTATACTTACCTGTCCTTCTTCATCGATGATTCGTTTAAGACGATGGGTATGCTCCTTATCATAGATGTAAACTTGCTTCTCTCCTTTGGGAGAGATTATAAGGACAAGACGCTCTTGCTCATCATATATCTGATAGCTGTTTGTTCCATCAGGGTAGCTTGTACCAATCTGATTGCCTCGCTCATCATAGTACCAACCTGTAATACGTCCCTCTGGGTCAATTTCCCGAAAAGGATACATATCTTCGGTGTAGTCAAAGTAGCTTACATTACCAAGAGGATCTACTATCGAGCGAACCAGCTGGTTGGGGTCATAACGATAGATTGTTTCTTGCCCAAGCGCATTCTTCACCACATTATATCCATCCGTAGGGTAATAGTATATCCAACCCTCTTGGTCTCCATGCTCTCCTCGTGTATGGATACAACGACCTTCTTGGTCATACTCCCAATAGAAAGTATTGCCATTGCGGTCAGTCTTGGAAATCATTCGATGATTGAGGTACTCTATGTGAGTCGTCTGATTCAGGGCATCGGTAATGCCTACCATATTTCCCTCGCCATCGTAGTGATAATGCACTAAAGTCTCTAGCTCATCATTGGGATGACGAAGCTCTATTTGACTGATGAATCCTTGTGCATTACTTCGCACATAGAGTCTACGTCCTACAGCATCTGTTATCTGAACTAAAGCATCATAGTTGTACTCAAATCGTATACAATGACCATCAGCATCCAGTATATGTGTGAGATAGTAGCTATCATACNCATCATAACGATAGTAATACTGCTCATCTTTGAGGAGACGTCCACTCAGTCCATACTGCCTTTTACTGTATCTTGGCTCGGGATCTCGGTAGAGGTTTCCGAGGAGGTCTGGGGTACGAAAGAGCGATTCTCCTACATCCTTGGAAGAACGTATCAAGAATCCTAACTCATCATAGGCATAGATGAGGGATTTACCTGTGAGATTGCAATTAAGAGAGCGCAAGCGATGATTGGGAGCCCATGAATAGCGTCGATATGCGCAGAGCTCTTTGCCGACATAACTATTACGAGCAGCAAGCATACCAGCAGAGTCATACTCTGAGCGAACCCGAAGTCCTCCTAAAGCAAAACGTTCAATCTCACGTCCTGCTATATCATACTGAATGCGACTCTCCCAACTTCTTGCTACAGAGAGTTCGGTGTCTACAGATACATGAGCTTCTACAGTATGGAGTAAGCCTTTATCATCATATCCAAACGCCTGCTCTGCACCTAAAGAACTCTTGAGGTGAATACGAGCATCCCACATATCGTATTGCGAATCGACATGGAAATGCTCTTCTGAAGCTGTATAAGGAACAAACTGGCTCTCTCTGATGATACGTCCCTTTCGGTCTCGCTCAAAGAGGACCTCGCTACTGGCATTCTTCGCTGAACTTAAGAGACCATCTTTATCATAACCAAAGCTTTCCCATGTACCATCGGAGTACTCTGCACGGATGACACGCCCCAATGCGTTGTACTCGAATCTTGTCGTACGATTGTCTGGGCGATCTACTCGTACCACTTCGCCTGCTTTGTTAAGGATGAACTCTCGTATAACCCTATCAAAGCCTATTTCCTTATTGATGCGCCCAGCGTCATCACGGAAGAACCGATAATGTTGTCCTTGCTCATTCTTGAAGAGATAAAGCTGCTCCATCTTGTTGTAGAGGAACTCTACCTTTTGTCCGCGCTCTTCTCTTGTGCGAACATTCCCCATAGGGGTATAGCTCAGCTTGATATGTCTATCGCAGTCTTGGACTTCTGTGACATTGTCATAGTTGTCATAATGAAGGGCAATTGTATTGCCATCAGGACGATGAATACGCCTTGTTCTATCTAAAGCATCATACTCAAAGCGTAATGGTGCAATCAAAGGCTCTTGCTCTGTGATTACACGACCTCGATAGTCATACTCCCAACTACGAAGAAGTTCTCCCCCAAGGAAGTAACGGCTGAGATTCCCTTGAGCATCATACTCAAGGTCTATTCTTCGTCCTCCTTTTTCTATCTGGTGGAGGTAACCTTCTTGTGTATAGCTAAGTATACTTACCTGTCCTTCTTCATCGATGATTCGTTTAAGACGATGGGTATGCTCCTTATCATAGATGTAAACTTGCTTCTCTCCTTTGGGAGAGATTATAAGGACAAGACGCTCTTGCTCATCATATATCTGATAGCTGTTTGTTCCATCAGGGTAGCTTGTACCAATCTGATTGCCTCGCTCATCATAGTACCAACCTGTAATACGTCCCTCTGGGTCAATTTCCCGAAAAGGATACATATCTTCGGTGTAGTCAAAGTAGCTTACATTACCAAGAGGATCTACTATCGAGCGAACCAGCTGGTTGGGGTCATAACGATAGATTGTTTCTTGCCCAAGCGCATTCTTCACCACATTATATCCATCCGTAGGGTAATAGTATATCCAACCCTCTTGGTCTCCATGCTCTCCTCGTGTATGGATACAACGACCTTCTTGGTCATACTCCCAATAGAAAGTATTGCCATTGCGGTCAGTCTTGGAAATCATTCGATGATTGAGGTACTCTATGTGAGTCGTCTGATTCAGGGCATCGGTAATGCCTACCATATTTCCCTCGCCATCGTAGTGATAATGCACTAAAGTCTCTAGCTCATCATTGGGATGACGAAGCTCTATTTGACTGATGAATCCTTGTGCATTACTTCGCACATAGAGTCTACGTCCTACAGCATCTGTTATCTGAACTAAAGCATCATAGTTGTACTCAAATCGTATACAATGACCATCAGCATCCAGTATATGTGTGAGATAGTAGCTATCATACCCTTGCTCTGTCCCCAACTGAGTGAAGAGGAATATCTGATGATTGTTATGCTCATAGAGCTTATATCCTTCTGCAATACGTGTTAGCGTGATACGTTCCGCTTTATGGAAGAAGCTATCATCAGGAGCTAACACAGGAAACGTTGCTAGTCGTCCATCGCTCAAACGAAGCGACAGCAGTTCCTCTTCGGGAAGATAAGTAACACGTCTATCATAAGAGCAATGCACTCCATGACCAAGCCAACCTCTATACTGAGAGTCAGAGTACCAACTTCGCTCCCATGATAAAGGAAGCATCGAAGGAAATCCAAAGTCATTCCCTTCATAAATGACAGAGCCATTGATGAGGTTTACAGGTTCAAACCCCTTTTTACACAGCCAATCACTCAGCTTGTTTGGTCCAAAGAGCTTTCGAAGAGCTTTATTAGACTTCTTCAGTGCTGATGTGCTAGCTTTCTTCCCTGCTTTCTTCATTGCCTTGAGCAATGCAGGAGCAAAGCTCAAGAAAGTACTAAAGCCTACACTTGTGGCTAATCCCATCAATGCTCCTCCCCAATCCGGAACATACGGTCCTCCCAATAAGACGGGCTTGCCCGCTGGGATAGGGAGAGGTAGAGAAAATGCCGTCGGGGCAAAGAGTGTGGGAGTAAACTTAAACTTCTTCTTGGCAATCTTGCCTGAACCTGACAAGGGTAACCCCACATCATTACAGGTCATCGTCATATAGGCCTTTGGGCTTAGCCTTGTCCCTTCGGCAAAGACCGTCTCCGAGGCGAAGAAGTTCATACTCTCATGCCCTATAAGCGGAGCCATCACAAATGGTCCAATCAAAGGGATATGTTGTAGTGTTGCTAAAACACCGCTCGTATCGGAAACCCCTCGTTTAACTCCATTGATATGCACACTGCTACCGATGAAAGGCAAATAATCAAAAGGATCTATGACCATCCCTATATAAGGATGGAACATATTCCCCGAGGCGGATAGATGTAGGTCTATCCCCAAAACAGGTGTCCAATGATTATTTACTGGTAGCATAGGCTAACTTTTCAATGAGGGGTATGTTGGGATTCCTGGAAATGCTTCATCGCCTCCTTTGGACTAGCATCCCAATGCACACCATAAAGTGCTATCATACGTGAGTGGAGGACATTGCGTTTGACTATTCAGAGCTTTTCCTTTCCAAAAACTTCTTCATAAAATCGAATTGCTTCCTCCGAACGAGCTTTTGCATATGGTTTGCGTAGCCACTTGTAAAAAGCAAACAGCTTGTTATGCTTATTCTTTATTATATGATACACTATAATAGGGTAGATAATAAATCCTCTGTCACGAGGTAAAACCCTAACGTTATTTGGGACACTAGAATCATCTTGTTCTTCTCCTTCGGGATACTCTTCGTCAAGCTTCCGTCCTATTCTTTTTGAAGCTCTATCCAACCAAGCAAGAATATACTTGTGTAAACAATCTCCATCTTCCTTTATCAGATTCAGCAATAAATCGACATTAACCTTCGCTCCGTTTATTCGCTTTGCAATGATGTTTAACCCAGCTAAATCAGGAAGCGTTTCCTCAATAGATACGCCTGATGATTTTTGTACTTGCTCCATAAACCGAATATAGGCAGGATGCTGAATAAGCTCCTTTATTTCCGTAAAACTCACCATACATTCACTCCTTTTAAAACTTTCTTGAGTTCATACTCTATATATCTATACGAGTCCATAGAGGCATGCCCCCATGGAGTATTTTCCACTAGGAAGTGCACCACTGGTTTTGCAAATTTAGATAGAAAAGTTCATGTGGTGTCCTGTATCGGTTTGTTTGGGAGGTATAGCTATACGAATGTTTTATTCATGAAGATATGTCAACGGTAGAAGATAGCGTACAAATACGTTCTGCAAGGCTCTTATGATATGTGCATGTAATGATGTCTCCTACTGCTTTAGGGATTTACCCCCCAAGAACCTCCTTGTAGAATAGGAGCTCTTTCTTTGCTCTAGCCTTTGCATGTGGCCGGCGCAAAGCCATTAAAAAAGGTAAAACCTCATTGGGCTGATTCTTGATTATATAGAATAACACCACCGGAAATATGGCAAAATCTCTATCGTATGGGAGAAGTACGACATCATCAGGAGCTTCAGATGGGTCTTGCTCTTCTCCTTCTGGAAACTCATCCCCAAGATCATCACCTTTTGAGACTTTATCTACGTATGCGAGAACATATCTATACAAAGATTCTTTCTCTGCACTCAGGAGGTTAAGTAATTCTTTTATACTAACCTTCGACTTGTTTATAACCCTTGCACTAGAGTTCAACATAGCCAACGATGGGAGATTCTCACTCATAGACAATTCCCCCTCTTTTTGTAGCCTTTCAATAAAGCACACATACACTGGATGCTGAATGAATTCCTTTACAGCTGCAATATCTACCATGTTTTTACGCTTTTTATAATTTTATAGAGTTTATAGTTTATATATTTATACGAATCCATAGAGGCATGCCCCCATGGAGTAGCAGGTATTAAATTCCATAGCTCATTCGCCTTAGGGGTTTTTAGTCGCTGTGGTAAAGCCCAATGATGTAATTCCATTGATATATCTTTCGCCTCGAGTCCAACATTAAATTTACTAATCACAACCCTCATCATCGGAGCCTTTCCCTTCTTCATTCGTGCAATGTTTCGAGCAGAGTATTTATGAGGATTAATCAAAGCCTCGCGTTTCCAAAACTTCTTTCGGGCTGTGCTCCAACAATCCAGTCCGAATGGGTCCAGCCAAGAGTTCGTGTCCTTGACATAACCATAGAGCGTGGGGTTGTTCCCAGCCATTCGGATTGGATCTTGGCTGATGTAGTTGCCGAGTTCAGGAGAGTAGTAGCGGAAGCGGTTGTAGTACAAGCCTGTTTCCACATCTGCATACTGACCTTGGAAGCGGAATGGGATAAAGTCCTTATCCCCTTCAATCATTTGGATGTCGCCATAGATGTCCAGCACACAGTCCCACACCTTGTTTCCTCGGCTATCAAAGGCTTGCGTTGGTGTGCCAAGATGGTCTTGTACAATGCTGTAGCAATCTTCCTCGGTAAACTTCGCCACAGGCGTATAACTTTGTCCGTCATACACCCATGTCGTGACATTCGTTAGTGGTTCAGGACTACTATAGCTATAGCGACCGTACTTATCCTTCTTCCGAATAGGCTTAGTCCAGCTGTGATAGTTCCATTCATGAAGCAGGACATTACCATCCCAAGCATAGCGATAGCGTATGCCTCGGAATTCCTTAAGAGTACGTCTACCGAGAGCATCGTACTCGAAGCTGACTACTTTACCATTAGGAAGACGGACAGACTTGAGCATACCATTCCCATACCACTCGTAAGCTGTATCGCCCTCTTGCCAAGAATAATGCTTCTCTATCTCTTTCTTGCTCAGTTTTCTTCGCATAAAGAGACGATCCAACCAATTCTCGGGAACTCGGTCGGGAGGAGGCTGAAGTATGTTGCGCGGACTCTTGTGGATAAGATTTCCTTCGCCATCATAACGATAGTAATACTGCTCATCTTTGAGGAGACGTCCACTCAGTCCATACTGCCTTTTACTGTATCTTGGCTCGGGATCTCGGTAGAGGTTTCCGAGGAGGTCTGGGGTACGAAAGAGCGATTCTCCTACATCCTTGGAAGAACGTATCAAGAATCCTAACTCATCATAGGCATAGATGAGGGATTTACCTGTGAGATTGCAATTAAGAGAGCGCAAGCGATGATTGGGAGCCCATGAATAGCGTCGATATGCGCAGAGCTCTTTGCCGACATAACTATTACGAGCAGCAAGCATACCAGCAGAGTCATACTCTGAGCGAACCCGAAGTCCTCCTAAAGCAAAACGTTCAATCTCACGTCCTGCTATATCATACTGAATGCGACTCTCCCAACTTCTTGCTACAGAGAGTTCGGTGTCTACAGATACATGAGCTTCTACAGTATGGAGTAAGCCTTTATCATCATATCCAAACGCCTGCTCTGCACCTAAAGAACTCTTGAGGTGAATACGAGCATCCCACATATCGTATTGCGAATCGACATGGAAATGCTCTTCTGAAGCTGTATAAGGAACAAACTGGCTCTCTCTGATGATACGTCCCTTTCGGTCTCGCTCAAAGAGGACCTCGCTACTGGCATTCTTCGCTGAACTTAAGAGACCATCTTTATCATAACCAAAGCTTTCCCATGTACCATCGGAGTACTCTGCACGGATGACACGCCCCAATGCGTTGTACTCGAATCTTGTCGTACGATTGTCTGGGCGATCTACTCGTACCACTTCGCCTGCTTTGTTAAGGATGAACTCTCGTATAACCCTATCAAAGCCTATTTCCTTATTGATGCGCCCAGCGTCATCACGGAAGAACCGATAATGTTGTCCTTGCTCATTCTTGAAGAGATAAAGCTGCTCCATCTTGTTGTAGAGGAACTCTACCTTTTGTCCGCGCTCTTCTCTTGTGCGAACACTCCCCATAGGGGTATAGCTCAGCTTGATATGTCTATCGCAGTCTTGGACTTCTGTGACATTGTCATAGTTGTCATAATGAAGGGCAATTGTATTGCCATCAGGACGATGAATACGCCTTGTTCTATCTAAAGCATCATACTCAAAGCGTAATGGTGCAATCAAAGGCTCTTGCTCTGTGATTACACGACCTCGATAGTCATACTCCCAACTACGAAGAAGTTCTCCCCCAAGGAAGTAACGGCTGAGATTCCCTTGAGCATCATACTCAAGGTCTATTTTTCGTCCTCCTTTTTCTATCTGGCGGAGGTAACCTTCTTGTGTATAGTTAAGTATACTTACCTGTCCTTCTTCATCGATGATTCGTTTAAGACGATGGGTATGCTCCTTATCATAGATGTAAACTTGCTTCTCTCCTTTGGGAGAGATTGTAAGGACAAGACGGTCTTGCTCATCATATATCTGATAGCTGTTTGTTCCATCAGGGTAGCTTGTACCAATCTGATTGCCTCGCTCATCATAGTACCAACCTGTAATACGTCCCTCTGGGTCAATTTCCCGAAAAGGATACATATCTTCGGTGTAGTCAAAGTAGCTTACATTACCAAGAGGATCTACTATCGAGCGAACCAGCTGGTTGGGGTCATAACGATAGATTGTTTCTTGCCCAAGCGCATTCTTCACCACATTATATCCATCCGTAGGGTAATAGTATATCCAACCCTCTTGGTCTCCATGCTCTCCTCGTGTATGGATACAACGACCTTCTTGGTCATACTCCCAATAGAAAGTATTGCCATTGCGGTCAGTCTTGGAAATCATTCGATGATTGAGGTACTCTATGTGAGTCGTCTGATTCAGGGCATCGGTAATGCCTACCATATTTCCCTCGCCATCGTAGTGATAATGCACTAAAGTCTCTAGCTCATCATTGGGATGACGAAGCTCTATTTGACTGATGAATCCTTGTGCATTACTTCGCACATAGAGTCTACGTCCTACAGCATCTGTTATCTGAACTAAAGCATCATAGTTGTACTCAAATCGTATACAATGACCATCAGCATCCAGTATATGTGTGAGATAGTAGCTATCATACCCTTGCTCTGTCCCCAACTGAGTGAAGAGGAATATCTGATGATTGTTATGCTCATAGAGCTTATATCCTTCTGCAATACGTGTTAGCGTGATACGTTCCGCTTTATGGAAGAAGCTATCATCAGGAGCTAACACAGGAAACGTTGCTAGTCGTCCATCGCTCAAACGAAGCGACAGCAGTTCCTCTTCGGGAAGATAAGTAACACGTCTATCATAAGAGCAATGCACTCCATGACCAAGCCAACCTCTATACTGAGAGTCAGAGTACCAACTTCGCTCCCATGATAAAGGAAGCATCGAAGGAAATCCAAAGTCATTCCCTTCATAAATGACAGAGCCATTGATGAGGTTTACAGGTTCAAACCCCTTTTTACACAGCCAATCACTCAGCTTGTTTGGTCCAAAGAGCTTTCGAAGAGCTTTATTAGACTTCTTCAGTGCTGATGTGCTAGCTTTCTTCCCTGCTTTCTTCATTGCCTTGAGCAATGCAGGAGCAAAGCTCAAGAAAGTACTAAAGCCTACACTTGTGGCTAATCCCATCAATGCTCCTCCCCAATCCGGAACATACGGTCCTCCCAATAAGACGGGCTTGCCCGCTGGGATAGGGAGAGGTAGAGAAAATGCCGTCGGGGCAAAGAGTGTGGGAGTAAACTTAAACTTCTTCTTGGCAATCTTGCCTGAACCTGACAAGGGTAACCCCACATCATTACAGGTCATCGTCATATAGGCCTTTGGGCTTAGCCTTGTCCCTTCGGCAAAGACCGTCTCCGAGGCGAAGAAGTTCATACTCTCATGCCCTATAAGCGGAGCCATCACAAATGGTCCAATCAAAGGGATATGTTGTAGTGTTGCTAAAACACCGCTCGTATCGGAAACCCCTCGTTTAACTCCATTGATATGCACACTGCTACCGATGAAAGGCAAATAATCAAAAGGATCTATGACCATCCCTATATAAGGATGGAACATATTCCCCGAGGCGGATAGATGTAGGTCTATCCCCAAAACAGGTGTCCAATGATTATTTACTGGTAGCATAGGCTAACTTTTCAATGAGGGGTATGTTGGGATTCCTGGAAATGCTTCATCGCCTCCTTTGGACTAGCATCCCAATGCACACCATAAAGTGCTATCATACGTGAGTGGAGGACATTGCGTTTGACTATTCAGAGCTTTTCCTTTCCAAAAACTTCTTCATAAAATCGAATTGCTTCCTCCGAACGAGCTTTTGCATATGGTTTGCGTAGCCACTTGTAAAAAGCAAACAGCTTGTTATGCTTATTCTTTATTATATGATACACTATAATAGGGTAGATAATAAATCCTCTGTCACGAGGTAAAACCCTAACGTTATTTGGGACACTAGAATCATCTTGTTCTTCTCCTTCGGGATACTCTTCGTCAAGCTTCCGTCCTATTCTTTTTGAAGCTCTATCCAACCAAGCAAGAATATACTTGTGTAAACAATCTCCATCTTCCTTTATCAGATTCAGCAATAAATCGACATTAACCTTCGCTCCGTTTATTCGCTTTGCAATGATGTTTAACCCAGCTAAATCAGGAAGCGTTTCCTCAATAGATACGCCTGATGATTTTTGTACTTGCTCCATAAACCGAATATAGGCAGGATGCTGAATAAGCTCCTTTATTTCCGTAAAACTCACCATACATTCACTCCTTTTAAAACTTTCTTGAGTTCATACTCTATATATCTATACGAGTCCATAGAGGCATGCCCCCATGGAGTATTTTCCACTAGGAAGTGCACCACTGGTTTTGCAAATTTAGATAGAAAAGTTCATGTGGTGTCCTGTATCGGTTTGTTTGGGAGGTATAGCTATACGAATGTTTTATTCATGAAGATATGTCAACGGTAGAAGATAGCGTACAAATACGTTCTGCAAGGCTCTTATGATATGTGCATGTAATGATGTCTCCTACTGCTTTAGGGATTTACCCCCCAAGAACCTCCTTGTAGAATAGGAGCTCTTTCTTTGCTCTAGCCTTTGCATGTGGCCGGCGCAAAGCCATTAAAAAAGGTAAAACCTCATTGGGCTGATTCTTGATTATATAGAATAACACCACCGGAAATATGGCAAAATCTCTATCGTATGGGAGAAGTACGACATCATCAGGAGCTTCAGATGGGTCTTGCTCTTCTCCTTCTGGAAACTCATCCCCAAGATCATCACCTTTTGAGACTTTATCTACGTATGCGAGAACATATCTATACAAAGATTCTTTCTCTGCACTCAGGAGGTTAAGTAATTCTTTTATACTAACCTTCGACTTGTTTATAACCCTTGCACTAGAGTTCAACATAGCCAACGATGGGAGATTCTCACTCATAGACAATTCCCCCTCTTTTTGTAGCCTTTCAATAAAGCACACATACACTGGATGCTGAATGAATTCCTTTACAGCTGCAATATCTACCATGTTTTTACGCTTTTTATAATTTTATAGAGTTTATAGTTTATATATTTATACGAATCCATAGAGGCATGCCCCCATGGAGTAGCAGGTATTAAATTCCATAGCTCATTCGCCTTAGGGGTTTTTAGTCGCTGTGGTAAAGCCCAATGATGTAATTCCATTGATATATCTTTCGCCTCGAGTCCAACATTAAATTTACTAATCACAACCCTCATCATCGGAGCCTTTCCCTTCTTCATTCGTGCAATGTTTCGAGCAGAGTATTTATGAGGATTAATCAAAGCCTCGCGTTTCCAAAACTTCTTTCGGGCTGTGCTCCAACAATCCAGTCCGAATGGATCCAGCCAAGAATTCGTGTCCTTGACGTAACCATAGAGCGTGGGGTTGTTCCCAGCTATTCGGATTGGATCTTGGCTGATGTAGTTGCCGAGTTCAGGAGAGTAGTAGCGGAAGCGGTTGTAGTACAAGCCTGTTTCCACATCTACATACTGACCTTGGAAGCGGAATGGGATAAAGTCCTTATCCCCTTCAATCATTTGGATGTCGCCATAGATGTCCAGCACACAGTCCCACACCTTGTTTCCTCGGCTATCAAAGGCTTGCGTTGGTGTGCCAAGATGGTCTTGTACAATGCTGTAGCAATCTTCCTCGATAAACTTCGCCACAGGCGTATAACTACCACCGTCATAGACCCATGTCGTGACATTCGTTAGTGGTTCAGGACTACTATAGCTATAGCGACCGTACTTATCCTTCTTCCGAATAGGCTTAGTCCAGCTGTGATAGTTCCATTCATGAAGCAGGACATTGCCATCCCAAGCATAGCGATAGCGTACGCCTCGGAATTCCTTAAGCGTACGTCTACCGAGAGCATCGTACTCGAAGCTGACGACTTTACCATTAGGAAGACGGATAGACTTGAGCATACCATTCCCATACCACTCATAAGTTGTATCGCCCTCTTGCCAAGAATAATGCTTCTCTATCTCTTTCTTGCTCAGTTTTCTTCGCATAAAGAGACGATCCAACCAATTCTCGGGAACTCGGTCGGGAGGAGGCTGAAGTATGTTGCGCGGACTCTTGTGGATAAGATTTCCTTCGCCATCATAACGATAGTAATACTGCTCATCTTTGAGGAGACGTCCACTCAGCCCATACTGCCTTTTACTGTATCTTGGCTCGGGATCTCGGTAGAGGTTTCCGAGGAGGTCAGGGGTACGAAAGAGCGATTCCCCCACGTCTTTGGAAGAACGTATCAAGAAACCTAACTCATCGTAGGCATAGATGAGGGATTTACCTGTGAGATTGCAATTAAGAGAGCGCAAGCGATGATTGGGAGCCCATGAATAGCGTCGATATGCGCAGAGCTCTTTGCCGACATAGCTATTACGAGCAGCAAGCATGCCGGCAGAGTCATACTCTGAGCGAACCCGAAGTCCTCCTAAAGCAAAACGTTCAATCTCACGCCCTGCTACATCATACTGAATGCGACTCTCCCAACTTCTTGCTACAGAGAGTTCGGTGTCTACAGATACATGAGCTTCTACAGTATGGAGTAAGCCTTTATCATCATATCCAAACGCCTGCTCTGCACCTAAAGAACTCTTGAGGTGAATACGAGCATCCCACATATCGTATTGCGAATCGACATGGAAATGCTCTTCTGAAGCTGTATAAGGAACAAACTGGCTCTCTCTGATGATACGTCCCTTTCGGTCTCGCTCAAAGAGGACCTCGCTACTGGCATTCTTCGCTGAACTTAAGAGACCATCTTTATCATAACCAAAGCTTTCCCATGTACCATCGGAGTACTCTGCACGGATGACACGCCCCAATGCGTTGTACTCGAATCTTGTCGTACGATTGTCTGGGCGATCTACTCGTACCACTTCGCCTGCTTTGTTAAGGATGAACTCTCGTATAACCCTATCAAAGCCTATTTCCTTATTGATGCGCCCAGCGTCATCACGGAAGAACCGATAATGTTGTCCTTGCTCATTCTTGAAGAGATAAAGCTGCTCCATCTTGTTGTAGAGGAACTCTACCTTTTGTCCGCGCTCTTCTCTTGTGCGAACATTCCCCATAGGGGTATAGCTCAGCTTGATATGTCTATCGCAGTCTTGGACTTCTGTGACATTGTCATAGTTGTCATAATGAAGGGCAATTGTATTGCCATCAGGACGATGAATACGCCTTGTTCTATCTAAAGCATCATACTCAAAGCGTAATGGTGCAATCAAAGGCTCTTGCTCTGTGATTACACGACCTCGATAGTCATACTCCCAACTACGAAGAAGTTCTCCCCCAAGGAAGTAACGGCTGAGATTCCCTTGAGCATCATACTCAAGGTCTATTCTTCGTCCTCCTTTTTCTATCTGGTGGAGGTAACCTTCTTGTGTATAGCTAAGTATACTTACCTGTCCTTCTTCATCGATGATTCGTTTAAGACGATGGGTATGCTCCTTATCATAGATGTAAACTTGCTTCTCTCCTTTGGGAGAGATTATAAGGACAAGACGCTCTTGCTCATCATATATCTGATAGCTGTTTGTTCCATCAGGGTAGCTTGTACCAATCTGATTGCCTCGCTCATCATAGTACCAACCTGTAATACGTCCCTCTGGGTCAATTTCCCGAAAAGGATACATATCTTCGGTGTAGTCAAAGTAGCTTACATTACCAAGAGGATCTACTATCGAGCGAACCAGCTGGTTGGGGTCATAACGATAGATTGTTTCTTGCCCAAGCGCATTCTTCACCACATTATATCCATCCGTAGGGTAATAGTATATCCAACCCTCTTGGTCTCCATGCTCTCCTCGTGTATGGATACAACGACCTTCTTGGTCATACTCCCAATAGAAAGTATTGCCATTGCGGTCAGTCTTGGAAATCATTCGATGATTGAGGTACTCTATGTGAGTCGTCTGATTCAGGGCATCGGTAATGCCTACCATATTTCCCTCGCCATCGTAGTGATAATGCACTAAAGTCTCTAGCTCATCATTGGGATGACGAAGCTCTATTTGACTGATGAATCCTTGTGCATTACTTCGCACATAGAGTCTACGTCCTACAGCATCTGTTATCTGAACTAAAGCATCATAGTTGTACTCAAATCGTATACAATGACCATCAGCATCCAGTATATGTGTGAGATAGTAGCTATCATACCCTTGCTCTGTCCCCAACTGAGTGAAGAGGAATATCTGATGATTGTTATGCTCATAGAGCTTATATCCTTCTGCAATACGTGTTAGCGTGATACGTTCCGCTTTA
>LT608321.1:2411340-2412816 GCA_900095835.1 Ihuprevotella massiliensis
ATGGATACAACGACCTTCTTGGTCATACTCCCAATAGAAAGTATTGCCATTGCGATCAGTCTTGGAAATCATTCGATGATTGAGGTACTCTATGTGAGTCGTCTGATTCAGGGCATCGGTAATGCCTACCATATTTCCCTCGCCATCGTAGTGATAATGCACTAAAGTCTCTAGCTCATCATTGGGATGACGAAGCTCTATTTGACTGATGAATCCTTGTTCATTACTTCGCACATAGAGTCTACGTCCTACAGCATCTGTTATCTGAACTAAAGCATCATAGTTGTACTCAAATCGTATACAATGACCATCAGCATCCAGTATATGTGTGAGATAGTAGCTATCATACCCTTGCTCTGTCCCTAACTGAGTGAAGAGGAATATCTGATGATTGTTATGCTCATAGAGCTTATATCCTTCTGCAATACGTGTTAGCGTGATACGTTCCGCTTTAAGGAAGAAGCTGTCATCAGGAGCTAACACTGGAAACGTTGCTAGTCGTCCATCGCTCAAACGAAGCGACAGCAGTTCCTCTTCGGGAAGATAAGTAACACGTCTATCATAAGAGCAATGCACTCCATGACCAAGCCAACCTCTATACTGAGAGTCAGANCGTTTCTTGCCCAAGCGCATTCTTCACCACATTATACCCATCCTTAGGATAGTAAGATATCCAACCCTCTTGGTCTCCATGTTCTCCTCGCGTATGGATACAACGACCTGCTTGGTCATACTCCCAATAGAAAGTATTGCCATTGCGATCAGTCTTGGAAATCATTCGATGATTGAGGTACTCTATGTGAGTCGTCTGATTCAGGGCATCGGTAATGCCTACCATATTTCCCTCGCCATCGTAGTGATAACGCACTAAAGTCTCTAGCTCATCATTGGGATGACGAAGCTCTATTTGACTGATGAATCCTTGTTCATTACTTCGCACATAGAGTCTACGTCCTACAGCATCTGTTATCTGAACTAAAGCATCATAGTTGTACTCAAATCGTATACAATGACCATCAGCATCCAGTATATGTGTGAGATAGTAGCTATCATACNTTTCGTCCTCCTTTTTCTATCTGGCGGAGGTAACCTTCTTGTGTATAGTTAAGTATACTTACCTGTCCTTCTTCATCGATGATTCGTTTAAGACGATGGGTATGCTCCTTATCATAGATGTAAACTTGCTTCTCTCCTTTGGGAGAGATTGTAAGGACAAGACGGTCTTGCTCATCATATATCTGATAGCTGTTTGTTCCATCAGGGTAGCTTGTACCAATCTGATTGCCTCGCTCATCATAGTACCAACCTGTAATACGTCCCTCTGGGTCAATTTCCCGAAAAGGATACATATCTTCGGTGTAGTCAAAGTAGCTTACATTACCAAGAGGATCTACTATCGAGCGAACCAGCTGGTTGGGGTCATAACGATAGATCGTTTCTTGCCCAAGCGCATTCTTCACCACATTATATCCATCC
>LT608321.1:2414764-2569764 GCA_900095835.1 Ihuprevotella massiliensis
TCATCAGGAGCTAACACTGGAAACGTTGCTAGTCGTCCATCGCTCAAACGAAGCGACAGCAGTTCCTCTTCGGGAAGATAAGTAACACGTCTATCATAAGAGCAATGCACTCCATGACCAAGCCAACCTCTATACTGAGAGTCAGAGTACCAACTTCGCTCCCATGATAAAGGAAGCATCGAAGGAAATCCAAAGTCATTCCCTTCATAAATGACAGAGCCATTGATGAGGTTTACAGGTTCAAACCCCTTTTTACACAGCCAATCACTCAGCTTGTTTGGTCCAAAGAGCTTTCGAAGAGCTTTATTAGACTTCTTCAGTGCTGATGTGCTAGCTTTCTTCCCTGCTTTCTTCATTGCCTTGAGCAATGCAGGAGCAAAGCTCAAGAAAGTACTAAAGCCTACACTTGTGGCTAATCCCATCAATGCTCCTCCCCAATCCGGAACATACGGTCCTCCCAATAAGACGGGCTTGCCCGCTGGGATAGGGAGAGGTAGAGAAAATGCCGTCGGGGCAAAGAGTGTGGGAGTAAACTTAAACTTCTTCTTGGCAATCTTGCCTGAACCTGACAAGGGTAACCCCACATCATTACAGGTCATCGTCATATAGGCCTTTGGGCTTAGCCTTGTCCCTTCGGCAAAGACCGTCTCCGAGGCGAAGAAGTTCATACTCTCATGCCCTATAAGCGGAGCCATCACAAATGGTCCAATCAAAGGGATATGTTGTAGTGTTGCTAAAACACCGCTCGTATCGGAAACCCCTCGTTTAACTCCATTGATATGCACACTGCTACCGATGAAAGGCAAATAATCAAAAGGATCTATGACCATCCCTATATAAGGATGGAACATATTCCCCGAGGCGGATAGATGTAGGTCTATCCCCAAAACAGGTGTCCAATGATTATTTACTGGTAGCATAGGCTAACTTTTCAATGAGGGGTATGTTGGGATTCCTGGAAATGCTTCATCGCCTCCTTTGGACTAGCATCCCAATGCACACCATAAAGTTCTATCATTCGTGAGCGGATCGTGTCGCGTTGTTTAGAGTTTAATCCTTGTTCTTTATCAAGGTAAGCACTGACTATAAAAGAGATATTGATACTCTTCAGTTCTTCGTCCGAAAAAGCAATCACATAGGAGTAAGCCTCTTTGAGAATGGGAAAGTAGTCTCTCCGTTCTCGCTTTAGAGCAACGACCAATGCACTATTGTAGGCGTTCACAGCAAACGCTTTGTGTCCAACTTCTTTGGCTACAGCAACAGCATGCATAAATGAAGAGGTTGCATCGCCTAGATATTTGCTCATTGCGTAGCACGCTCCCTTATACATATGATATTGTATCAACAAATCAGAGAATTTGAAAGGATCATCTGCGGGACTTTCTACTTGAAGGTTGTCTAACCCCTTATCAAGTAACTCCTGAGTAAACTTTTCTTCTCCTTTTATTTGCATCATAAAGCCTGCTACAATGAGGTAAGAAGATATCCACATTGCCGTATCATTCATTGATTGACATAAGGGAATAAATCTCTGCTCAGCAAGTTGCTTCAGTCGGCCTTTATCCTGTTTTTGTGCAGCTTCTCCTAACTCAAATAACAGCATTCGATATTGAACTTCAGCATCACTACTTTCTCCTTGCGCTGCAAGTTCTTTATAAGCCTCATTCATTCGTTGATTAGGAAGAAGGAGCATACAGCCCTTCTTTCCTAAACCTTTCATTATCGGTTCATAGATAGACTCTTTTGATTCTTCCTCTATAAGGAGTATGGAAGCGAAAGTAGGCAAATTCTCTGCAAAATCCTGTAATGTCTCTTTGAGGATATCAATGGACTCGATGCGGTCTAGTAGGAGTACTTGAACAAGACGATTTCCTTCAATTCCTTCGAATCGCTTGAAGCTCGTAAGCATCCGTTGATAGAAGCTCCACAAAGTACTACTGCCTTTCTTAGAACAGAGTTTGAACTCTTCTTGGAATGAAGGAAACTCTGCCCAATTCCATTCTGGATGTTCTTGTTGCTCTCTTTGAAAAATATTTATCCATTCGGAGATGATTGCTTTGAGTAGTTGCTCTGTACTATTCAAACTAACTCTAAAGAGTAGGAATGTATCGTCCGAAAGACCATGTTCAGTAGGTTCTAAAGCTAAAAACCCTTCTATAAGGGGAGCATCTGAGGGCTCATAACGAAGTACAAATACTCGAACTTGAGGATATGCAGTACTCTGCTTCAACCAAAGTTCCTGAACTCTTTGCACTCGGACAGCTATCGGATTATGTAGATTGTTCATAGTGCAACTAATTCAAATTGAGTATAGTTCCCTTGACGTTAGTCATCACACGTCCATCAATTTCTACTGTACTTCCTTCAATCTTTAGAGACGTAGTGCTACTAGTGCCAACCCCCAAGGAAGGTGCGTCAATACCAACTTGAGTATCACCCAAAACTTGCATAGACGAAGCTCCTGATATTATACTATTCTCTCCTTGAAGACTAAGCTTAGCCTCACTTGAGATGCTAACCTTCTCCTTACCTTTAATCTCAATTTCTTTGGACTCAAAAGTAATCTTATCTGCTGACTGGATGGTGATTGTATTATCACCATTTAGGATGATGGTACTCCCTTTAGGATCTCTCAGTGTGATACTTCCTTTCTTGTCGTCAAGTGCTATGGTCGCACCACTTCTAGTGGTGAGGCTTTTGACATTATTGTCCACCCCGCCACCACCTGCGTTCTTACCATTGAAAAGGCTACCTTGCACATAGGGACGGTTGGGGTCATTGTAGTGGAAGCCTATCATAACTTGGTCACCCTTTTCAGGAATGAAGACAAAACCACGGTTGGAGGAAACCTTGCCGCTACTACCTGCATCGGGTGTCAGTACACGTATCCACGAAGTCTTCATTCCTTTGACCTGCCAGTTCATTCGCACCTCGACACGACCATGCCCTTGTGGATCTTCGTTGCTGATGACTGTTGCCATCTGAGGCTCTGCCACAGGAAGTGCAACGCCAGCCGTTGGTAGCGTATAAACAGAGGCTGGGATAGCTCTAAAGGAGGCTCGGTAGCGCCCTGGCTCATCCGCATAGTGTACTATCTCGGTGATGAAGTAGCTACCGAGGATTTCGTCCTTAAATTGATTGCCCTTGACCTGAACGCTACTCTTGATGGTGACTACGTTACCTACCATCAGTCCGAGGTAATCGGTGTCGGCTGTGATGCTATGCGAGTAGGCGGCATCGGCTTGTTGCTTCTTCTCCATATACTGCTGTAGCTCGTAATCGCTACCAACACGGATGTCAGAGTACTGATTACCAGGCGTGGAGAAGACCTTGATGGATTGTTCAAAGGCTTGATAGCCAAGTGGACCAAAGCCTTTAGGGGTATTTGGACTCTCGGCTCTAAAGGTTTGATCGTTTTCCGAGCGATGGGCATAGCTCGAAGAAGCCTTTGCCGAGGCTTGTATGCCTATATTTAAGTGGTCAAGATCTTGCTGATAGATGAGCGTAATATCCTTAGGAAGCACAGGCTTACCAAAGACGAGCTCCTCTCCGTTGAAGTAGAACCACTCGTAATGTTGTTGTGCTAGACGCTGTAAGAAGCGGAAGTTGCTCTCTCCATACTGGCACTCATATTCAAGAGGTTTGGTACGATCGGGGCTGATTTTAGCTGCAACCTTAGCTTCGCTCGTTAGCTCTGAGACGATATCCTTGAGCGTAGACTTATTCCACGAGGCAAAATGAGGTTCTGTTTCCAGAAGATAGGTGTAGGAATAGCCCGAGACATTAAGGAAAGTCGCTCCGGTGTCTTTGTAGAGACTGACTTTGGTGATGATGCCTCGGAAAGTACGCTCACCAAAGATAATTCCAGTGAGCTGACCGAGCCATTGGGTGGTCTTATCCAAGGTGTATGCCCCAGCAGACTCTCCAACCTCATAGTCCAAGAGAATCTGAAAGCGGTGATGCTCATTGATACGCTGTTCAAGACGCAAGGACTTGAATGAATGCAGGGGATTACCTGCTATCACCACTTTAATGATGGGTTCAGGAAGATTTTCGTGCATAAACCTTTTGTGTAGTTGAGCGTATTTAGATTTTTTTGCTGCCGTTAGGAAGACAAGAACAAACTTATCTCCCTAACGGTGGCATAGGAGAAATGGCTTAAGCTTTTGGCCAGCGGTTGTCGTGTTCGGCAGCACCCAATGTGATGTTCTCAGCCGAGAAGGTCAGAGTGATGGTCATAGGCACGTCATTGTTCACGTCCAATGTTTCCTTGTAGTGAACGATGTAGGCGTTTTTGAACTCCACCTCCTTCATCTTGGCATCTTCATCAGTCTTCTTGTAGACGATCTTGCCTTCGATGGGCTTGAACTGGCTGTTGAGCATCGCCTCAATCGTTGAGGTGTCTTCTGTAGACTCAATGGTGACAACGACACGCCCTCCAGTGATGCTGGAAGAGGGCTTACCCTTACTGTCGGTTGAGCGAGCAAACTCAACATTGGAATAGAGGACATCGAACTCTTTGCCCCCAAGCTCTAGTGATGCACGGAATGATCCCATACTGAACTTTATTTAATAGTTAATACTAATATCGACAAGAGGCTCGCTCTGCTATAGGGATGATCCTTAAAAGCAAAAAGAGACCTCCAGACCAATATATGTGTCTGAAAATCTCCGCTCATTAGCATCAGCTCTGTAAAGACCTATCGGCTAAGGGAAGAGGAGAAAAACAAACCTTGGTCTTATCTATGAACAAAGGTAGGTACTTATTCTCACTCTACCAAATATTTAGCCCGATATTTCACGCCTTATCCCGAAAAAAGAACAAACGTCTCCTTTTAGGGCTTATCTTTCTTACGTTCAGTACGCATCTGACTGTAATAGAGAAGTCCACTGATAACTAACAAAAGCACCCAAGTAAGTGCCAAAAGGTAGCCCTGTAACACTTGTCTCTCTTGTACTTGGGTTAGGCTTTCTTGTATGGACTCCAAACTTACCGCATGAGAAAAAGATGCTGTCTCCAAAGAGAGTGCAGAAGAACATATCTCCCAACATAATCCACCAAGAACAACCCCCATGAGGAAGACTGCAAGAGCTTGGAGAATGTGATAAGACCTAACAGAAAACTTCGTATCTAGTTTCTCTTGATGTGACTTCTCTACGTCATCGTATTTTGTCCCTTGATCAAGTATTCTCACTTTCTGTGCTTCCTGTTCTCGCTCTTTAAGTCGTATCTGCTCCTCCTTACTGAGCTGATATTTCCCGAGATAGAGCTTCACTCGTTGTTCTTCAACAAGCTCGGTAAGCATGGTCGTCACTTCTCTTTCACTTACTTCTGCAAAGGGGAGTGACCAGTAAACCTCACTGGCATTGATCCACAGCGGATGCTCTAAACTCTTTGCATAGAGGACGGCAAGAATAGCCTCCTCTAGGGTTCTCTTTGTGATACGCATGAGGCTAAGGGAGGAGTATTTGAGGGATGAAATAATAGTTTGCTCCACCTTGATGAACTATTTCTAGCTTTCCATCTCGATAGGTAGCCTCTAGGTCTTTACGCTTAGCGAGCAGCTTGTGGTAGCCAGCATTCAGCTCTGATAGCTGGGGTATCTTAAGGCAAAGTTCCCTAGGTTCAAGCGTGAAGAAAAGCTCCTTGGATGGGCGTACTCCTGTGCAGAGTTCAAAGAGATGAGAAAGCTTGTAGTGCTTCGGGAGCAATTGCTGAGCGAGGGCTTGCTTAAGGCGGTGGGCTTCCTCCTTATAAATACGCCTTAAATAAGACAGTTCTTCTTTCCTGAGACTATCGGTAAACTCAGGCAGCAGACGCTCGTAGTTCTGCAGCAAGCTTTGCACTTCCTCCTCCTTTAGGAGGTAGCCACTTTGCAGGTTTTTGCTTACAGAGTCGGACAGCCAAAGCGACGTATAGTAGGTGTCGCTTGCTGCATTACGATCGATTCCACTTAGTGGTGTCTTCATAAGGCTATCTCTTGCGTGTAGCTTCGCAAGCACAGGATTAGGCTTACTTCTTAAGATACCTAGTTTGGTCTCATACTTGCCGAGACTCTCTAGGAGAAGTTTGCTCCTAGCATCAAACTGACGCTGTAGGGTATCCAAGCAGATCTCTACCGGTCTTCCCGAGAGTATACTTCCTGCGCTGGGATAAGCGATACCTCCCATGACCAAACTACTTTCAGGGGCATCAAGAAGATAGACCTTTTCCTCACTTCCATAGTCGCCAAAGAGGTAGGGGCGTTTCAAACCTGCATCGACTAAGTAGCCCGATACATATTTATCATAGGCTATAATGTAGCTATTGAGTAGCTCCTTAGCATTGAGCAAGAAATCCTGCCCATCATCACTTGCTTCTCCGCTAGTTTGTAAAAAGACAGGAATGATGGATCGTCGTGCCAATCCTTGGATTTGCTGATTGCTCAAGTTCAGCGCTTGCTTACTTCCAAAGATAAAGAGTAGGTTGCCTGCAAAATTATCATTGGGGATAGCCTTCATCAGCTCATCCATCGCAGCGGAAAATCCTCCTGTGCAAGTCTGTACCTTTGCTCCTTTCCCCGAGAGCAAAAAGTCTAGCCAAGAGGCCATATCTGTGCTTGGCGCAAGATGCCTAATACCTTGCGAACCGATAATGCTTGCTGAGAAGAGACACTGCTTATATTTGGGGGCTATGAGGGCAAGTCGCTGAAAAGAACTGAGCAAAGGGCGAAGACGTGACCAGTCGCTCTCGAAGAAGACCACATGGCAGGAGAAACGTTGACTTCCTCTTCGTATCCGTGCTACATCTTGCATGCTAATCTCTCCTCCCTCGATGTTGAGGAAGCAATTGGAGGCTTTGTCCCATACCGAAAGAGGAAAGACAAGATCAGAAAAACCTTCGCTTAGTTGCAGTATACCTTGAAGGCTATCGGTAACAAGCTTATCCCGACACCCTCTATCTCGTAAGAATATCGTATTGGTATTGAGATTCTCTTGCTTGATGGTTAAAGTGTCTAGTTGGTCAGCATATAAAGCAGATACTCCTTCTACACCTATCAAACTAAGGTTATCCCCTTCTTGAAAGCGATAGACTACTCCTTGTCCCACCTCGGCAAGCATACCAGAGGGAATCCAGCCTAAGACCTTGCGCTTGCTATCCTGCAAGCTAGAGCAGTCACTGATAAGAATACTCTTTCCTGATGCATCCTGCTTATAGGCATAGACCAGCTGTCCTATCGTGAGCGCAGTCTTCTTTTGACGCTCTTTGAGGTAGGGGTCACTATAGACTTGCAAGCTATCTCCCCTTAGATAAGATTTCAGCTCATAGAGCTGTGCAAGTTTACTGATGCCTACAGCATAGCGCAACGGACGAAGCGTTTCGGGGCTGACATAGCTATGGTTATAGACCAGTAAGTTTTTCTTGCTTACCCAACCTAGATAGTTAACTTCTTTGATATCTTTGAAATGCTTCTTACTCCCATAGAGGAAGCTCCATAGACCACTAGGTTTACCTATGATCTTAGCATTTGCCTCAACAAGCTCCGAATAGCCTCTCTTCTCACGAAGAACGAAGCAAGCGGAACCTAGAGGAGGTTCACTGAGGACTAGCCCTCCAAAAGCATGTTCATAGCCCTTAACACCCGATTGAGCGATATAGACAACTTTAGGAGAAGAACTTCTCTTGGGTAAGTGATATACCACGCGCCCTGAAACATAGTTATAGCGTTCTCTCCCCTGTAACTTAATAGAGCTATAGGTACTAACTTGCCCCTTCCCGACCTGGCTGAAACAAAGGAGCAGTAGAATGAGGAAGGAGATATAAGCTCGTCGCGTGGAGCATAGGGAAAATAGAGATGTGGCTGTATTCATTGCTCTGCCGTTGTTTGAGTGACCTGCAAAGTAGTTACACAGTGAAGCTGGTCTAGCTTAACTCCAGTAATTTGCACTCTTCGCTTAGGGCTACTTTCTAAGAAGTGGAGTCCTTGACAATAGCCGAGGAAGTCGTTGTACTTATCGCCATTTACAACTACCGCAACTTCACCAGCTGGCGTACAGAAGTAAGTGGAGCGAATATAGTTCACCTGCTCTCTATAGCGAGGTTTATCACGCACTGAAGTATTGGCGATAATTTGCAGACGACGACGGATGTCCTCCTCAGCAAGACTCAAAGAGTCCACAGCTATAACTTCTTCCACCTTCTCAAATCGAGGAAGGATTTTAATCTTATGTTCTATAGGATACTTGGTGGTATTGGTGCTTAGACGGATAGTATAGTTGCCTGGCTTTTCGTAGGTATAGTTCACTTGTCGCTCGTAAGCATCTACCCCTCCCGTCTCGCCAAACTCCCAAAACCAAGTATCTGCGCCTTGCCCCACTGCCGAGAAAGTGAGTTCTTCATCTTGGTAGGCTTCACTCACTCCACTGATACGTGGCACGGAATCAATGGCTGTTATCTCTCCTGCTTTTACCACTTGAATGTAGCGACTAGAGAGCAAACGTCCATCCAAACGCAGGGTCACAAGGTACTTACCTGCTTCCTTATATTGATAATGCGCTATGGGGTTACTATGCAGTGTGTCACCATTGCCCAACTCCCAGAGAAGGTCTTTGCCTCGAACAAGACTACTATCACTAACGACAAAGGCGAGTTCTTCTCCTACCTCGTAGTGGAAGTTACTATTCTCATCACGAATACCAAAGTCTACACTTCCCTTTACGGAGCGAGAGGGAAGCCACAAGAGTACGGCTATTCCTGTAAGTACAAGAATAGCCAGTACTAAGGCTATTATCTTTTGTCTTTCGGTCATAGGATTATAGGTTGGCTTTGCAATCCTCAAGATTGGTCTTAATCATCTGATTGCCAGCCTTAGTGTTAGAGGTCTCTTCCTTAATATCAAAATAACTACGGATAGCACGAAAGGCTTGAATACCGAAGAGGTACTTCGAGGTGTTGTCGTGCTGACGATAGCTATCTTGTAGCGTGCTAATCTCGCTTTTGACTTCATCGAGGCGTTGTACCTGCTGGATGTCAAAGTTAAGGGAGTCAATCTCACCTTTAAGTTTGCTCAACTGTCCTGCGCTCGTTTCTTGCTCTTTGAAGATTTGATTGGCTTCATGGATACTCTGTATCAGACGCTCACTCTCGACTACTGGGACATGTAGCACGTACTTACTCAGGAGCGTAACCAAGCTTACCGAGCAAAAGAAGAGCAGTAGCCCAAAGCGCACATGCGTCCATAGACGCTCATCTCTAGTTTTTTCCATTCTTACTCTTGCTTAATTCTTGATACTTCTTGCGACATTTCTCCAGCTGATCCATATTGTAGAGTCTATCCCTACGTACGGCATCCAGCTCGTCTAGCTCTCCTTGAGTGGCTTTGACGACCTCTAGGATTTCAGCATAAATCACATAGGGCTTACGCTCCTCTTCATTCATCATTGAGAGCTCTTCCTCCATCAGCATGCGGTTTTGTGTGATACGCTTCTGCATATACTTGTACTCGCTACTGGTTCGAAACTTTGTTCTCAGACTATGCAGGTCCTTGAAGAGCTCTTCCAGCTGGAAGTTCATCTCCGCTTGCTTCTGAAGTACTCTATCATAAGCCGAGGCTTTCTGCTCCAAGAGAGCAACGCCTCGCTGTGCCGTCAGGAGCGTGAAAGCTCCTGCGCTCCCAATGCCCACAAGGAGCACGAGGAAGCTCAATATAAAGAGCTGGAGCATACGTCTGCGCTCTGGCTTGTTCTTCAGCGCCTTTTGTTTCTTTTGTTCATTCTCCCCTGGGGATTGTCCCTCAAGAGGAGCTTGCTGTTTCTGTTCGTCTTCCATCGCTTGCTTAGTCTAGTATCTTCCAAAAACTACGCTCCTTACTGCGTGGTGAATCTTCTTCCTCGCTGATGATGATGTTCTCACGTACCACACCGATGTATTCAAGTTCGCTCATCTTCTCCAAGATAACGAGTACTTGCTCAAGCAAGTGTTCGGAGGCTTCTATACCCTCGAATATATTCAGGTGGCTATAGCGGAAAGCAAGCATCTTGTTGAGCGTACTCTCTAGGAGGGAAGGGCTCACATCCGTCCAAGAGTAGATGTACTGCAGGATATGCTCATATTCTTTACCCGAGAGCTTTCGTAGACTGCTGGACATCGCACGAGCCAGCACATTGAAGGCTTGTATGTAGTAGACTGGAGATTGATGCAAGAAGACAGTTTCAAAGTCAAAGAACTTATTGTCCAAGAAACTTTGTACCGCTTCGCAGATGGAGAGCAAGCTTAGACAGAGCGGACTCCTTCTCCCATCGGCATTGTTCTTACTGTAAATCCGAGCTATACTGGACTCAAGGCGACGAAGTCTTCCGAGAGTCTGCTCTAGTAGTTGAGAGAGACGTTTGTCTGAAGAAATACGTTGCACAGGAGGTATGAAGTGCATGTCAAGGACAAAAACACCTCGCTCCACTATTCCCTTGGCAACCACAACATGCTCTTCGCTAAGGTAACTTTCATTTGCTCCTGAGACAGGAATAATAGATAGGCTTACCTTGGGAAGAACATAAGGATGATGCAAGGGAACTTCTTGCGGATTGGGAACACCTATTGGGAGCAGCTCCTCATCATCAACACTGACAACAACGTAGTAGGCTTGAGACTTTTCATCCCCAAAGGATGACGTACTGAGTGTACACTCGACAAGATGGCTTCCATAGAGTTCTTGCTCATAGAACAGGCTTATCCCAGATTGAGTCAGTGCATTGCAATGCTTTAGTCTTAGGGTAACGGCTTCGGGATTTGTACCAATGGTCTCAATAGAGACGGCGTCGGTGTGTGGAGCTAGCGCGCAACCAAGTCCATAGTTATAGGCTGTGAGTTGTAGTGCACGCAACTCTTGATGTGTTGCCACCTCATAGAGGTGAGTCTCCACGAAATGACGCTCCGTGAGCTTAGTGCCATTTACCCAATTGATGGGGAGGTATTTATTCTTCTTCATACTGACGTTCATTGACTACGATAACTCGCTTGATATAGATGGTTTGGTTCTTTCGTATGTTGTTAGCAACTCGGTTGAGCTTAGGATTGAGTACACGGATAAAGAGCGGATAACTAATCCATCTTGAGGTATAGAATATCCATCCTGCATCAACCTCTTCCTCTCCCACTACGATGGACTGCTCAGGAGAGCGCTTGTTCTGGTCCTCAACCAGCCAGTTGAACCAATCCCCAAGGCTAATTTCATCTTGCAGACGAACGACGAAAGAAGAGTATTCCTTATCTCCCAGCTTTCGCTTGAGCTTAACACGCACAGCAATCGTCTTATAGCTATCTACGGTATCCCAGTAGTTACGATTAAAGGTGCTATTTCCTGTATACCATAGTTCGTACATAGGAGGAGGCACGAGGTGAAAGCGACTGAGGCTAAACTCTGTGAGGAAAGGAATGAGAAACCAGAGGGACTGCATCATGGCAATATGCCCATAGGGCAAGCCCCCAAACTTCGTAAAAAGGAGGTAGTGTATCCATGCTCCTAGGATTGTAGACGCAATAAGGATGCAAGCTTGTCCGAAAGGCTTATCGGAAACACCGAGCGACTTTCCCACGCCTCCCTTCATCGTCAGCAGGGCAAGTAGACCTAAAATGAAGTAAGTTCCCACAGAGATGAAGATACCACCCCACACGTACTCATCCTGCAAGACGGATAAGAAACCAGGCGTGCCAAGTAGTAAACCTGCTATAAGAATGTAGAGCAGCGCATACTTCATGCTGAGTTGCTCCTTGAGCCCTTTAAGACTCCCCATCACCAGGAGCAGGATGATGATGAGCAAGGGAGCTAAGAGGTAGCTCTGAAAGAAAGTTATCAGTAGTTCCATGTTACATTGTATCGTTTATTTAGACCTATCTTGTATGACTTCTATAGCTGGGTATCATAGCCCAGCCTGCGGTCCCCTAAGAGTAGCGTATCATTGCCCTCCTTGGTATAGCTCGTATGTATCGCTCTTCCCGAATGAAGGACAAAGCCAAGGATGGCTTCGATGTTAGCTAGATCACGGCATACTATAGGATGCTCTGGAATTTTATCCTCATAGACGATCCGAAAGGCAATATCATCTAGTTCTGCCGTGACCTCTCCCGATATGCCTGAGCTATAACCGAGGAGCATTTCCCCGAGCTTCGCATAGGGACTCTCCGTTATGTGATGTAAAACGTAGGAGAGTTCTACTTTTAGCCCCAAGACAATATGCAGAAGTTCTGAGATTTTAGCCAAATCCTCCTTGTAATCTTCTACGCTCAAGAGGTAAAGAAAGAGCTTATAACGCTCGTGAGCCGTGAGCTTTAGCTCGGGCTGTGCTATGATGGCATCCACCAACTGATGGAGGATGCTCTTCTTATCTCCTCGTTCTAAGCCCGAGAAGAGTCTGAGATAACGCTGATGTATCTTGACGCGCTCCTTGAAGAAAGCCGTATCAAAGGGAACGAAGAAGGCTTTACTGGCCTCAGTTCGCTCCTTATTGCGCTTGATAGCAGTTACCAGCTCCTGTGGACTCATCCCAGGTTCATGCAGGGAGAGTGGATGAAAGAGAAACTCGGGGAGCTCGTGATATAAGCTGTTACGAGCAAGCCCCAGCTCTATCGTTTCTCCACGACCATAGACGTAGCCCTGCTCCAAGAAGAGGATGTCAGTCCCCTTTACTCGAGGATTCATCCCTTGCGGATGCACAACAAGCTGTTCTAGTAGATCCTCATCAAGGATATACTGAAGCTCTTCTAAGAAGACTTCTGCCTGAAGATTACTTGCCTGACTCTTCTTAAAACTATTCAGACGTTCCGTCTTCGGATCCTTGGCTTGTTCACTTAACATAGCTCCCACTTCAAACTGTTTTCAGCATAGTCTACCAAAACACTATCGCCTGCCTTTATCTCTTCAGCAATCATGAGCCGTGCTACCTGCTTCTTCAGGTAACTACGAATGACGCCAGCGATGGGGCGTGCACCATACTGTGCCGAATAGCCCTTTTGAGCAAGATAAGCTAAGGCGGATTCGCTGAGAGTTAAACTAACCTGCTTCTCTTCTTGTAGCTGTTTTTGCAAGCGACCAAAATGGAGAAGAAAGATTTCCCGAGCAATAGCTTCATTAATGGGAGCAAAGGGTACGACCTCTGTGAGACGTCCAAGGAACTCAGGGCGGAAGTAATCCGTCATCACTTCGATGAGTGCATTGGAGGAGGGACGCTTCCCTGCGGTGATTTGCTCGGCTATCCACTGACTACCGATGTTGGAGGTGAAGATGACAATGGCATTGGAGAAGTCACCTTCTCGTCCGAGCTTATCGTGTATCTTGCCCTCATCCATCAGTTGCAAAAAAACATCATAGATGCTGCTATGCGCTTTCTCTATCTCATCGAAGAGCACCACGGAATAAGGCTTCTGACGAATGCGACTAACGAGGAGTCCGCCCTCTTCATAGCCAACATAGCCTGGAGGTGCACCATAGAGCAGGGCTGCAGCATGTTCCTCCTTGAACTCAGACATATCAAAGCGTATCATCGCCCCCTCATCATCAAAGAGAAGTTCGGCAAGCGATTTGGCTAGCTCCGTCTTACCCGTCCCTGTCGGCCCGAGGAAGAAGAACGACCCGATAGGTTTGCGTGGATCACTCAGTCCGCTACGCGACTCAATGATAGCATCTGAGAGTACCTCGATAGCCTCACCCTGTCCTTTCACGCGCTCGGCAAGCCTCTCCTCTATATTCAAGAGCCGCTCCTTCTCCCCTGCTTGGAGCTTTCCTAAGGGGATACCCGTACGCTCGGCGACAAGTGCGTCTAGTTCATGAACACCCACAGAAGCAATGCCTCGCTCTGCGATGTCCTGAAGGATATCAAGGCGTTTTGCAAAATGTTCTAGAGTAGATAATGAGGACTTCTCGCCTTGATGAGTATGCTCTTGTGCATCTTCTTCCTGCAAGCGTGAGGTTAGCAAGATGCTGAGACCAGAGAAAAGACTTTTCTCCAACAGTTGAAGGGCTTCTTGACTTTCGGTCTCTTTACTTTCATCCTCTGCACTTTGAGTAAGTCTCTCTAGCTCCTCTCTAAACTTCCTTAATTGTATTTGAGACTGGTCATTGCTCAAGCTTGCAGCGGCAAGCGTGCGCTCCAGTAAGTCTAAAGATGCAGCTGGCTCATTCTTCTCCTTGAAGAAGCGACTTGAAAGCCACAGCGCATGTTGATAAGCCTCTGGGCTAATATTGAGTTTATAAGCTTCGCAAAGACTCCTTGTACGCTCTTTGAGGATGCTCACAAGCCAATCTTTAGGTAGCTCTTCCAGGTTCAGAACTTCTGCTCTATGGCTTAAGCTGTGCTTCTCCCAATGTTGGCGATAAGCATCAGCACTGGTACTAATCAGGAGATTAACCTTACCCTTATCTAAAGCTCGCTGTAAGATGCTTAGCAGCATCGAAGACTTTGTACTATGTCCGGCATCCAAGAGCATCTGCACATCATCGATGACAAGCAAGCTCGATTCTTCCATCTGCTGGAGCTTTGTAAGAAGCGAAGAGATACGCTGTGTCTGTTCCCTTTCGTCTGCCGAGCTTGCTATGAGCTTCGCTACATCAAGTCCAAGAGGAAGTAGCTCGCCAAGTTTCCCCACTCGGGGACTTTGTAGTCTTTGTACAAAGGCTTCTATTAACCTCGTCTTGCCTATCCCCGAAGCTCCGACCAAGAGAACGGCTTGTCCACCCAGACGCTCTAAGGCTTCCTCCATATGACGAAGTTCTTTCGCTCGCCCTTGTATATTGGAGCTAATACAAGCAGCTTCCGTGGAGAAAGGATACACAAAGGGATGGGTGACCAATAGCTGGCTGAGCTTATCATTAGGAAGAATACTCTCACTGGCTTCAAAGAAACGAAGTAGTTCCTCCTCCTCCAGTTCCAAGCTTTGAAGCTGGCTGTCAGAATAGACGACACCTCGACGCACGACAGCTAAAAGCACGCAGAGACCATCAAGCTCCTCCTGACCGAGCTTAATCTTGGAACGCTCGGATTCCTCTAAAAGATGTAAGACATCGTTATCTGCTCCCCAAGCATTCTCCGTATCTTTATCCTCTTCCTTGGGAACATAGAGCTCTCTGTAGGTATCAAACCACTCCATCACATAGGTCAGATCCTTGTGCATGGAGCAGATTAGGTCACGTAGTCCGCTAGAACTACTCTCGTGCAAGAGTGCCAGAACAAGATGCGCTACGCCAAAGGAGCTGTGCCCCTCAGCACTGGCCATTGATGAAGCAAGAAGCAAACTCTCCTGTAGGCTTCGGCTATAGTATAGTGGTGTTGTCATACAAATCGTACTTTATAGGTGGTATGAGCTACAGAACGCTCTTTGAGTTCAGTTTCTAATCGGCTTGAGAGATGAGCTTGTTCTTCCTCGTTTAGCTCGGTTCCTTGCTTTACTAACTCAAGGTAGACGTCGGTACATCGTACTAGCCCTTTATTGGGTTCTTGGGAAATGGTCACACCATCGCGAAGGTCTACCTGTTTCAAGGTAATCCCCAAGCGGTGCTTGAGGTAGCTCTTGACATCTTCCCTTGTAACAATACGCTCCTTAGAGAGCAAACCATAGCGCAAATGAGCTATCAACATGTCTTCTGTCTCAGCTGCCCGACCGCCCTTTGTCTTGGTTCGTAGTCGAATCGAAGCACTGTCGAACTTATCAGGTTCTAAGGACTGGATGATATCTTGAGGACTTAGTCCATTAGCTAGCCCTCCTGTACTCTCCCAATAGCTGAGTGCTAAGTGCTCGGCTTCAGCTTCAGGCATAGTCATCAAAAAGGCTTTGCTAGGTCCCGACTCGCTTTGCATCTTACTCACTGTCTTCTCCAGCGTCGTAAGACGATCTTGAAGCTCTTTCAGCACCGAAGCAAAGCTACTATTGTCTACCGCCGAGAAGGCATTCCCTTCCTCTCGGACGAGCTGAAGCACCCGACGCAACTGACGCTGGGCATCACTGGCATCGAAGCGTTCTAAATCGCCAAAGTAAAGGCTATACACACCTAAGGCTCCTGCCTCATAGCTCCTCTCCCGAGGGATATAGACTTTACCAAGATTATCCTCAAGAGACTCGATGCTGAGAAAATGCCCCTGATCGGAGGTACTCAGAGAAAGGATACGCCCCTCGCGCTCCAAGCTATGGAGCTTACGAATAAGTCTTCGATTGATAACAGGAACGGTATTGAGATGGACTCCCATACTTGCCATATCATCCAAAGTAAATACAGCAGGAAATTCTAAGCGAATCCAGTAGAGCTGAGATGCTACATCATGAAGTTCATGAAGTTCTTCCTTGAGTTTTGGGAAGAGCGAGGTAAGACTGCAAGAGGCTTTGCTCTCTTGGAGTTCTATTTCATATAGATAATGGCAGTAATGCTCCTTGAGGTCTTGAACGTAATGCCCCTCGTAACTAGCTTCGGGGATATTTTGCGACTGAATAACCAATGGGTGTTCACACGCATCAAAGGCTTGGATTTCCGAGAGGAAGGGTAGTAATTCTCCACGCTCGGGCAGGATGGCAAGGCGTAGTCTATCGGTATGTACTAGGTTTTCCTCTGCTATTTGAATACCTAAATAGAGAGTATGGTCGCCCAAACGATCTTCTTCAGCAAATGCTTGCTCGGTATAACAACGTCTTCGTCCCAGCTCCTCTAGCTGTGTACCCCATAAGCGATAGCGAATCTGTGCGTCCAAGAGCTGAGTAGCATAGAGGGGAGTAAAAAAGAGTGGAGGACTCTTCACCCCTTGCACTACACGATTCACAGAAAAATGGTCATGAGGACTAAGCTCCATCAGATGTTCTCCCGATTTGGGATGCACTGAGAGCAGTCCGTGTGCTGGACGAGGCAGCATCCACTTCTGAGGTATAAGGAGACGAGACAAACGTCCTAGAAGTGCCGCATCGGCTCGTGCTAATGTCTCCTCCAGCTGAAAGCTCTCAAAAGCTACAGCCTCAAGCAAGAGGTCTACCACAGGATCTAGCTGACGCTCATCTTCTATACCCCACAGATCTAGCGCCCTATCTAATAGTCGCTCTTTGATGCGTAAATAACGCTTGTCCATTGCTGCCATTGTGTAGTATTGTTTTGCAGAAAGTTCGTCTACTGAGAGAGAGGACTAATGTAAACCTGCGTCTGAAAAGAGAAAGGTTCATCGGTGTTGTCAATCACCCCCTGCACACGAATGCTGGCCCGACGTCTGACATAAGGATGCTTGCTCTTGATATCTTCATCGGTATCATCATCAATCTCAGCAAGACGTACCTCGAGTACCACCTCCCTGAGTCGAGGCTCATACCGCAGAATGCTGTCTAAAAGCGAGTTATGTACTTCTTCTTCCCAGTCCTTAATCTTGACGAGCTGATGAAACTCCAACTCCCAAATCACAGAGCCAAAGTCTTCTCGCCCAAGCACCTCTCCAGGATGAGAGACGATGAGTAACATCAGCTGCTGCGCAATGGACTCTGCCAGCGAGCAACGTGACAGCGTCCCTCGAAGGGCTGAGGAGAAATCTAGAGGTAGTTTCAAAAAGCTCATAACGGTCTCATAATTGTATCGCTAAATAGCTCGCACATAGTGCGTACGTGCAAATATAACGATTGACGTTCAAGTAAGCAAGTATTTCATTAAGAATTTTATATTATCCTGTTTCTTCCTTCCTCTTCCTTCCTTATCCTCCCCCTGCTTAGTGCGTTGTCTTAGTCTGTATTTTTGCTTCTTAGAGTGTTAAATATCAACTAATAGCATCAATATGGACAACAATCACATGGACGACTATGTGCTGGTCTTGGAAGACCGCACGGAGGTCAAAAACGAGGCGGAAGTAGGTAAACTTTCCGTAGTTTCAAACATCGATGAAAAGGGGAAACTCAAGACAACCCCTGCCGAAGAAGCAAATCAAAGCGAATTCTTCAAATTCAATAGCAGAGATGGACTCTTGAAGAACTTCATGGAGAACTTCCTCAAACAGTTCAACGAGCCCAAGCGTTTAGGCTTGTACAAGGTGCTTGCTGACAATGTGGAACAAGGCGTGGCGAATCTCAAAACAATGTTGCAAAACAAGCAAAATCCCGACAATCAGCAGAAGATAAAAGACATTCAGCTCGATTTCGAAGATTACCTTCCTCAGCAGAAGAATGCCACAGCCATCAATCCCGAACGAGTAGACTGGAAGATGCTTGAAACCTTGGGACTTTCTAAAGAAAAACTCGAACAGAACGGAGAACTCGACAAAATGCTCAATTGGCAGAAAACCAATCTATTGCCGATTGCCATTCCCGTAGGAGAAACCACCATCCACACCGAAGCACGCCTTGCATTCCGAACAGACGAAGAAGGAAAAATATCACTTGCCGTTCATTCCCTAAGAAAAGAACCGCAACTCGACTTTCCCTATATGGGACACAAGTTTTCGAATGAGGAAAAGGAAACCCTTTTGGCAACGGGAAATTTGGGTAAAACCATCGAAGTAACGCCCAAGAGTGGTGAACCTTTCTCTGCATACATTTCCATTGACCCACAAACCAATGAAGTTATCGCTTTGCGTGCCGACAGAGTGTCTATTCCCAAGGAGATAAAAGGCGTAAACCTCTCTGACCAGCAATACAAAGACCTCATAGAAGGCAAGGCTGTGAAGGTAGAAGGGATGACTTCCAAGAGCGGCAAATCCTTTGATGCCACGCTCCAAGTCAATGCCGAGAAGAAAGGCATTGAATTTATCTTTGGTGACAAGAATAGTTTACAGGAGCGCAAGGCACAACATCAAGAACAAGGACAAAAGCAAGGCGGAATTCCTCGTAAACTCTGTGGACTCACGCTCTCCGACAAACAGCGCGAATCCTTGAATGCAGGTAGCACGCTCTATCTCAAGAATATGGTAGACAAGGAAGGCAAGAGCTTCAATGCCTATGTCCGTATGGACATGGAGGAAAACCGCCCAAGATTCTATAAATGGAATCCTGATAAGAAACAAGACAAGGGTAAGGTTGAAGCCGTAGCCGAAGAGAATAAAACTCAAGTTGCGGTCAATAACCACGGCAAAACCAACGAAGCCACGAAAGGCCTCAAAGAACCGCTCAAATCCCAACAAACCCAACCCACAGAAGCGCAGCAAGCCAAGCAAGAACAAAAAGCAAAGCGCGGTCGCAAGATGTGAGCAATAAATAAAACGATAAATAAAATAAGCTATGATAACTTGTATCATTGCCGAAAAACCCTCCGTGGCGCGTGACATTGCGCGTATAGTTGGTGCGAATCATAAAGAAGATGGCTTCCTGGAAGGAGCAGGCTACCTTGTCACTTGGGCATTCGGTCATCTCATCACCTTGTCAATGCCCGAACAATATGGCTATGGTGCTTACAAAGCAGAGGAACTCCCCATCGTTCCGCAGCCTTTCCAACTTATGGTGCGCCAAATCCGCAAAGGCAAAGATTTTGAAGACGATCCAACCGCCCTTAAGCAGCTTAAAATCATCCGTTCCTGTTTTGAAAAAAGCGATCAAATCATCGTAGCCACCGATGCTGGACGAGAAGGAGAACTCATTTTCCGCTATATCTATGGCTATCTAGGTTGCCAAAAGCCCTTCCAGCGACTTTGGATTTCGTCCCTCACCGATAAAGCCATCCGAGAGGGACTCGCCCAGCTCAAAGCCGGATGCGCGTATGATGCCCTTTATTTTGCAGGCAAGGCACGCAGTGAAGCCGATTGGTTAGTCGGCATCAATGCCAGTCGAGCCTTGTCCATCGCTCGACGCGGAGCCTATTCACTAGGTCGTGTGCAAACACCCACACTAGCCATGATCTGCCGTAGGTATTTAGAACATCAAGGATTCTCGTCCGTCCCCTTTTGGCGATTACAAGCTTTTGTGCAGAAAGACGGTGTCCCTCTTCAGACCACTTGTACAGAGGATTTCGCAACCGAGAGAGAGGCACAGACCGCTTTTGCTACGCTAAGCCGTCAGTCCTCCTTGGTAGCCACCTCAGTAAGTCGCAAGGTTGCAGCAATGCCCCCACCTTTGCTCTATGATTTGACAACCCTTCAAAAAGAAGCCAATCGCCAACTAGGATTTTCAGCAGACAAGACCCTTTCTCTGGCACAGTCCCTCTATGAAAAGAAAGTAACGACCTATCCCCGCACGGGCAGTCGTTACATTAGCCAAGATGTCTTTGAAGAAGTCGATAGTTTGCTGCAGAAACTCGGCACATCACTACCGCATCCACTCAATCCTCACACCGTGGACGACAGCAAGGTGACCGACCACCACGCCCTCTTGCCTACAGGTGAGGGAAATACCCAGACATTGTCATCCGACGAAGCTGCTATCTACCAAATGATTTGCATTCGTTTTGTAGAAGCCTTTGCCCCCAATGCCCAAGAAGAGCGTATGCAGATAGAACTAACTGATGGCACTCATCGCTTTGTCTGGCGCGGTAAACAAATTTTGTCGCAAGGATGGAAAGCCTATACTTCCCAAGGAGAGAAAACACAATCCGATGAAAGCGAAGAAACCAAGGAAGAACTGCTCGCCGAGCTTCCCAATGTTCAAGAAGGAGAGAACCTCTCACTTGACCACGGAGCGATTACGCAACATAAGACCAAACCCAAGCCCTTGTTTACAGAAGCTACATTGCTCTCTGCGATGGAAAACGCAGGTCGAGAGATAGCAGACACCGACAGTCGCAAAGCCATTAGCGACTGTGGCATCGGTACACCAGCCACACGCGCCAGTATCATCGAAACCCTCCTACTTCGTGACTTTATCCGCAGAGAAAAGAAAACACTCCTCCCCACGGAAAAAGGCTTATCCGTTTATGGCATCGTCAAAGACCAACGCATCGCCAATGCAGAAATGACGGGTAATTGGGAACTCGCCCTCTCTGCCATCGAAGCAGGCAAAGCATCAGCCGAGGACTTCTCTACACGCATCAAGGACTATACCGCTGAAATCTGTCGTGAACTCCTTGCTTTACAAATAGTGCAGCCTCAATATCCCACTTATCGTTGTCCGATGTGCGGTAAGGACACCGTGGGCATCTTCCCCAAGGTGGCGAAATGCAAGAGTGAAGGTTGCGATTTCCACGTCTTTCGCGAGATATGCGGCGTCACCCTCACCGAAGCGCAGACGAAAGACCTCCTGACGACCAAGCGCACAACTCTCATCAAAGGTTTTCAGAGCAAAGCAGGCAAGAAATTCAATGCCCATCTTGTGCTTCGTGGCGATGGTTCCACCGCATTTGAGTTTGACAACACCACATCTAAACCCAAAGGTAGGAAGTAAGCCATAAAAACGTGGGAAATTTCATCAAAAAAGTCCGAGCTTTTTTAGAAAATCTCCCACGTTTTCTTGAAAACAAGCCACATTTTCTGCGCCCCCTTCCTTATCCTTTATCCTCCATTCAATTCTCTCATTTCTTTACTATGTCTTACAACAAAAAAGCTGTATTAGCAGCCAACACAGCAGCCATAGGTCTTCTCCTTCGTTTGGAGAAAGAACAACGCAGCGCCACCGAAGAAGAACAAAAAGTACTGCGCGCCTATCAAGGTTTTGGCGGATTGAAGTGCATCTTAAACCGAACCGACCAACCCGAAGACATCCGCTATTGGTCAAAGTCCGAACAAGACCTCTTTGCCCCCACTTGCGCACTCAAACAACTCATCTATCGAGAAGCCCCCAGTGCCGATATGGCTAAACGCTATTGGGAAAGCATCAAGGCAAGCGTCCTCACCTCCTTTTATACCGACACACGCATCGTCAATGCCATTGCCGACTCCTTAGAGAAAACAGGCGTGACCTTTCGTACTTGCCTAGACCCTTCCTTAGGAATGGGGGCATTTGCCGAAACCCTCGCCCCACACGTAGGTCGGGTAGACGCCTTTGAAAAAGATTTGCTCACCGCCCGCATAGCCCAAAGTCTACATCCCCTAGGGCAAAGCACCATCTTTGTACAGCAAGCCCCCTTTGAAAGTATAGAAGAACGCGCAGAAGCCGATAAGTATGACCTTATCGCCAGCAATATCCCCTTTGGTGACTTTATGGTCTATGATAGAGCCTACAACAAAGGACAAAATGTCATCAAGAAAGAATCCACACGCGCCATTCACAATTACTTTTTCATCAAAGGACTCGACAGCATTCGCGAAGGAGGCGTACTAGCTTTCATCACCTCACAAGGCTTATTAGATGCCCCACGCAATGAAGCCTTCCGCCGTTATTTGATGGAAAATAGTAAACTCATCTCTGCGATTCGCCTGCCCGGAGGAATGTTCAGTGAAAATGCAGGCACAGAAGTTGGGAGTGACCTCATTGTCTTGCAAAAACAAAGTGGAAAAGGCATTGCAACATCGGATGAAGAAAAGTTTGTGCAGACCATTGCAGTTCCCAAAGGCGATGGTTTCTCAATGGCATTCACACACAGTGCGCTCTTTGAAGGCAGTTGGGAAGACATCCAATCGCATACCATTGCCACTACTCGAATAATGGGAACAGATCCTTATGGCAAACCCACGTGGGAGTATCAATTTGAGGGCGGAATTCAAGAAATGGCTGACAGTTTGCGTGCACAACTCTCACACGATATAGAAGAACGATTTGACCGCAAACTCTATCACACAGGCGTTGCGATGAGTGAAGAAGAACGCCAAGCCGAAGCCGAAAAGAAACTGCGAAAACTGGGTGTGACCGCAGGATTGTCAGGGCAGAAAGAACAGAAGGAACAATCAACTCCACAAGAAGAAAAGGAAGCAAATGATGCCTACAACCTGATGCCCAAGGCCATTCAAAAGCAATTGCCCAAACTCTATTCCACACAAAAAGAACTAGTTGGCGATAAAACAGCGTATGCACGCTATTTCTTTCCGATGGGTGCTTACACCGCCTACCTATTAGAATACGACCCCAAAACTCGAATAGGTTTTGGAGCCGTAACGATGGGTTATGGTTGGGAACTTGGAAATATGTCGCTCGATGAAATGCAAGAAGTGAAGGTACACGGCTTGGGTATAGAACGCGATTTGTATTTCACGCCCTGCAAACTCCACGAAATAGAAGAACTAGAAGACTTGGTACAAGGACAATTCACCAAGGAAAAAGTACAGATAGAAGAAGCTATTGCGGAGGAAATAAAGGAGGAAATAAAGGAAGAAATAAAGGAAGAGATTAAGGAGGATACAAAGGAGCAGGAAGAAGCTTCTACAAACATACGAGAAACATCCATATCCGAAGAACCCGCTCCCGAAGGTGTGCCTACATTAACCCTATTCCATCAATATGAAGAAAAAGCAGAGAAGCGACCAGACGTGGAAGCCCCACGCGAGATGAATGGGCAAACTGTTTATTTCGATGACGACCACCATCCCATTGTAGAAAGCAACAATAATCAGGAGTATCTGCTCTTTGCTCCCGAGGAATACACGCTGTGGACACAAGAAGTAGAGCGCGTCAGTGCAGAACTAAAAGCCAATACCCCCAAGAAAGCAACCGCTAAGACGCAAACAAAGTCAAAGACAAGACCACAGACAACCGCTAAGTCCAGGAAAGCCACGCAAAACACGACTTCCGAGCCTTCGCTTTTTGACTTTGTCAATGAAGACACCACGCTAAAACCACAGCCCATAGCGGAGGTGAAACAAATCTTTGATGCCAATCCCCGACCATTTCTTTCTGCCCCCGACAGTCATCTGCGTGATGGCTCAATTGTGGTGCAGAAAGGACAAGTGGGCTATCTCTCCGACCTCAAACGACAACCCACCTTTCATCCGATGGACTTGCCCCTCACGCAAATCACACGCCTGAAAGCCTATGTGGAAATCCGTGAGTGTTACCACCGTCTCTATGATTATGAAGCCACCAACCACGCAGAAGATAAAGAAGAGCGAGAAAAACTTAATCGCTTGTACGATAACTTCGTAGCACGCTGGGGAGCACTCAACAAAAAAGCCAATACCGACCTCATCAAGATGGATGCCACGGGAGTAGAAATGCTATTTCTGGAGCGTTCCGAACAAGGGAAGTACACCAAAGCCGACATCTTCGACCATCCCACAGCCTTTTCAACCTCAGAACTCACCATTGCTTCCGATCCTTTGGAAGCACTTGGCGCATCCCTCAACAAATATGGCAGTGTAGAACTCAGTTATATGTCTTCGCTACTCCCCGAGATGGAAGAAAGCGATATCATCTCCGCTCTTGAAGGACGCATCTATTATAACCCAGAAATCGAAGGTTACGAAGTCGCAGACAAATTCATCTCAGGCAATGTCGTCGAAAAAGCAGAGCGCATCAGTTCTTGGCTCTTAGACCATCCCGACCATGAAGAAGCCCAACAAAGTTTGGCAGCCCTCATAGCCGCCAAACCCACTCCTATTCCCTTTGCTGAATTGGACTTCAACCTTGGTGAACGCTGGATACCAGCAGGCGTTTATGGACAATTTGCCACAGAGTTTTTCGATACAGACCTAAGAGTAGGCTATCATCCCAATATGGACGAGTATACCATCGGTTGCGACCAGAAGAACGGCAATATCTTGCACAAATATGCCGTGCAGGGAGAGTTTCGCAAATACGATGGTTTGCATCTGCTCAAACACGCCTTGCACAACACCATTCCCGACATCAGTAAAAGCAAAGAAGTCGTCGACCCCATCACCGGAGAAGAACGCACCATCAAAGTGCGTGATGGAGAGAAAATCCAACAAGCCAATAGCAAGATTGAGGAAATCAGACAAGGATTTGTGGATTGGTTAGGCAGACGTCCTGACAGTTTCAAAGAACAGTTGGCTAATCGCTACAATGAACTCTTTAATTGCTTTGTTCGTCCAAACTTTGACGGAGGGCATCAGAGCTTCCCCAACTTAGACCTCAAACGATTAGGCATTCCCGACCTCTACAAAAGTCAAAAAGATGCTGTGTGGATGCTCAAAACCAATGGCGGAGGCATCTGTGACCACGAAGTAGGAGCAGGAAAGACCCTTATCATGTGTACAGCAGCCTATGAAATGAAGCGTCTAGGGATAGCCAACAAACCCATGATTATAGGACTCAAAGCCAATGTCTTTGATATTGCCGATACCTTTAGAAAGGCATACCCCAATGCGCGTATACTCTATCCGGGTAAAGATGATTTTACCAAACAAAATAGACAGCGCATCTTTGCCGACATCAAGAACAATGATTGGGATTGTATCATCTTGACCCACGAACAATTCGGAATGATACCGCAGGCTTTAAAGGTGCAAGAAGCCATTTTCCAAAAGGAAAAAGACTCCATAGAGGAGAACTTAGAGGTTTTGCGTAACGAAGGCAAGGACATTTCCAAAGCGATGCTCAAAGGCTTAGAAAAACGCAAACAGACGCTCGAAGTAAAACTGCACGAGATACAAGACAGTATCACCGAACGCAAGGATGATGCGGTGGATTTTAAGATGATGGGCATCGACCACCTCTTTGTAGACGAAAGTCACCAGTTCAAAAATCTGATGTTCAACACCCGACACGACCGCGTGTCCGGCTTAGGAAATCCCGATGGTTCGCAACGCGCACTCAATATGCTCTTTGCCATTCGCACCATTCAAGAACGCTCCGGTAAGGATTTGGGAGCAACATTTCTCAGTGGAACGACGATCAGCAACTCACTAACGGAACTTTATCTCCTCTTCAAATACTTGCGTCCACAAGCTCTCGAGAAGCAAGGCATCAACAGCTTTGACGCGTGGGCAGCTGTCTTTGCCAAGAAGAGTACAGACTACGAGTTTTCCATCACCAACGAAATTATTCAGAAGGAACGCTTCCGCACCTTCATTAAAGTGCCTGAGCTTGCGAGTTTCTATGCGGAGATATGTGATTTCCGTACAGCCAAAGACATTGGTATTGACAGACCCGAAAAGAATGAAATCTTACACAACATACCGCCCACACCAGAGCAAGAAGAATTCATCAAGAAGTTGATGGAATTTGCACGCTCAGGTGATGCAACGCTTTTGGACAGAGAACCCTTGAGTCAAAAAGAAGAAAAGGCAAAGATGCTTATCGCTACGGACTATGCGCGCAAGATGAGCTTAGACTTGCGTATGATTGACGAAAGCAAGTATAGTGATCATATCGACAACAAGGCTTCACATTGCGCCAAGATGCTCAATGACTACTATCAAAAATACAATGAGCAGAAAGGGACACAGTTTGTCTTCTCTGATTTGGGAACATACAAGGCTGGAGAATGGAACGTGTATTCAGAAATCAAGCGTAAACTCGTAGAGGACTACAACATTCCAGCCCACGAAATTCGCTTTATCCAGGAGTGCAAGAATGAGAGAGCCAAGAAAGCGATGGTAGATGCGATGAATCGTGGAGATATCCGCATCATCTTTGGTTCAACTTCTATGCTCGGTACGGGAGTAAATGCGCAACAACGTGCCGTAGCCATCCACCATTTGGACACCCCGTGGCGACCTTCAGACCTTGAGCAGCGCAATGGACGAGCCGTGCGCAAGGGAAATCTCATTGCCAAGGAGTTTGCCGATAATAAGGTAGATGTAATCATCTATGCCGTGGAGCGGTCATTGGATAGCTACAAATTCAATCTGCTGCACAACAAGCAGCTTTTTATCAATCAATTGAAAAGTAACACCCTTGGCGCAAGAACCATTGATGAAGGCTCGATGGATGAAGACAGCGGTATGAATTTTTCCGAATACGTAGCTGTACTTTCGGGCAATACCGACCTTCTAGAAAAGGCAAAGCTCGACAAGAAGATTACAGCCCTAGAGTCAGAGCGCAAGAACTTTATGAAGGAGCGTGATTCGGCTTCGGGAAAACTCTGTGAACTTCAATATTCTGTGGATTTCCATTCCTCACGTGTGGCAGAAGCCCAAAATGATCTCGAACAATTTGAGAAACGGGTGGTGCGTGATGGCGATGGCAATCCAATAAACAAACTAGAAATCAATGGTGTTTCGGACAGTAGCGATATGAAAGCAGTGGCTACGCGCTTGCAGGAAATAGCCGAAAAAGCGCGTACGGAAGGAGAGCATCACAAGATTGGTACGATTTATGGTTTTGACATCTTGGTCAAAACAGAGAGTTCGATGAAAGACCTTTTTCAAGGCTCTGTCAATCGATTCTTTGTCAAAGGAGAGGGTAGTATTCTCTATACGCATAACAACGGCAAACTAGCCAGTGACCCCAAACTAGCTTGTCTAAACTTCCTCTCTGCACTCGAGCGCATACCGAAAGTCATTGCCACCCACGAAAAGGAACTCGCCAAGGCTACAAAAGACATTGACGTCTATAAAGCCATCTCCACCGGAGTTTGGAACAAGGAGGATGAGCTGCGCAGCATCAAAGCCCAAGCAGCAGAACTTGATCGTAAGATTGCACTAACCCACAATCCTCCCTCGGAAGAGAATGTAGCGAAAGAAGGGCAACAGACAAGGAATACGCAGGAGCAGAGCGGACAGCACCAGAGCATCGAAAGTAGGAACACCGCTGGTTCTCCATTGGATGCTTCAAAGGCGTTTAAGTCTGCTTCCAACTACGCTCAAACTTCCACTCCACAAAAGGAAGAGAAACAGGATATCATGAGCAAAGTAGTGTTCAGTAGACCGAAGATGAGATAGTGTTTTCCCCTTTTTTCTCTTCTAAGCCCTTATAAAATAAAAAACGCCCCTCAAGTATGCTGTCTTTCGACTCGCCTGAGGGGCTTATTGTCGTTATTTTATAAAGCTCGCCAGCCTTAAAATGCTGTTTCACCCGAAACAAGAAAGATTGCTTATATTCAATCTTTCCAAATGGGCTCTTTCTCCCAATCATAGGGAAATCCAAGCTTTGATGCTAATATGTATGGGTATGACTTTATAAAAACAATTACTTTATGCTTAAACTGACCTCCTTCCCCTAAAGCATTGCACATATAGAGTAAAGAGACTATGATTGCATAAGGCTTCTTGCGGGTGAGTTCATCAATCGGAGTTGTATGCCATAAGCCTTTTGGATTACTTGGAAGCATCGGTTTCTTTACCATTGTACGTCCCAAAAGTCGAGAGTGATGAGCAACGAGGTTTCTTAAATAGGTTATTGCCTCCAACCAACTAGAAAGTTCGCTATGCAAATTTAACCCAAAGTCATTAGCAATACGTGCCTTCTCAGGGAGCTGGTGATTCAAGTTCTTGTATATCTTTGAAAGTGTACCGAAGCTGGCAAGTTCAAAGATAATCCACGAGTCGGGAGCTTCTTTTAAATCAGTACATATTCGACCGTTCCAAACTCCATACTTTGTTTTGAACTCCTTGACGAAAGGCTCATTACTACGTAGAAATTCAGATTTCAAAGTTGCAATTTGCTCTTGAAAGATTGCTTTATCTTCAAATAGAGAGGCTTGGGTATAGAATTGACCACTATAAGATTGAGAAAGATGATATATCAACTTTGTTCTTAAAGCTACTTCTATAATTTCTATCGCACCAAAGAGCAAGATTCGTAATTCCTTGTCATATTTATAGCGGGTGACAACTTCCTTAAAGTCTGCATTATTTCTAAAGAGGTGTATCTCTTTATCACTTTGCATGTCCCACCAATATCCTTTTAGGCGATAGTAACTGACATGACTTAGTAGATGATAAGCTTCTAACTCATCATCAATTCTCATACCCCTTCTTTTTAGAAGCGCAATTTGCTCACTAATAGATCGTGATTCCTTGTTAGACATAAAAAAATGACTCGCTGGCAGTTCTTACGGTATGCCAAGCGAGTACTGTTATCATTAGATGTAGGCATAACCTACAATCAAGTGTCATTACTATTTCAGTGCAAATATACGGAGTTTTCTTGAATAGACAAAACTTTTTCCCTTTTTTGTGCTTGTAGTACCATCAAATCAGCCTGCAATTTGATCTATACGCCTGAAATATTATATTTCTTTCAATCAGGGTGTTTGAGTTTTTTTGTATGAAATGAAATACCACTTATCAGATAACCAGTATGTATGATTATCAAGAGATTGCTTTTCGATAACTAATTTCCCCGTATCCGTTACTTTGGCCTTTCCATCAGAGAAAGGATAGGCGAACCTGTATTTAGGAGTTATAATTATATTTCCTAAAGTATCGGCAAAGCCTACAAGTCCATTCTTATCCACTATCCTGAAATATCCCTCACAGGGATAGTCTGGTCCATTATCATACTTGAATACATAAAAAAGAAATTTTCCTCTATTATCAAAACACCTCACATTTCCCTCGTTATCGGCAACAAAACCTATCTTTGATATGGTATCCGTGTAAGTCAGCGGATATCTACAATCTATAACTGTATCACCTTTTTGGTTGACATATCCATACAGGTTGTTTCTTTCCACAACGAAAAGCCTATTCTCTTTCTTTCCGCAACTAACAAACAAAAGAGCGATGCAAGTTATTGCAGGATAGAAAATCTTATTGCGATTTTTCATTTTTTTATTTTAGTTCATATAACATAGCCATTCCACATTCATTGAAATATCCATGCCCTTCAACTTCTTTTCCATTAAACAAATCTACATGACCAGAAGCGTTAGTCCAGTTACAATCTGTAAATATGATAATCCCTTTCTTCCCCCTAAAATCTTTTGGAGAGTGTCCTTTTATAGGCGTTCCTCCAATGTTCCTTTTGACAAAACTCTTCATATCTTCGACACGATATAAATACCATTTTTTGTCTTTCCCTGATGAAACTTTACCATCATATTTACTTATGGGTAATCCTGAATAATTAAAGGCGTATGAAAGTCTAATTGCACAAGCATTTTGGAATATATTTGCTTTAATATTTTCTTCAACTTTCCCCCCTATGAGTTGACCAACCTGTGATGGAGCAAGACGTTTTACTCTTGCAAAATAATGACTAAGTGTTGTATAAGAAATATATGCCATATCAAATAAACATTTATCTCCCGCAAAGATAGGTAATAATTTGGGGAAAACAAAATAATATGTGGGTAATCTGTTTTTTTTATATTCTACTGCTTTTCCAAGGCTCTGTCAATCGGTTCTTTGTCAAAGGAGAGGGTAGTATTCTTTATACGCACAACAACGGCAAACTAGCCAATGACCCCAAACTAGCTTGTCAAAACTTCCTCTCTGCACTCGAGCGCATACCGAAAGTCATTGCCACTCACGAAAAGGAACTCGCCAAGGCTACAAAAGACATTGACGTGTACAAAGCCATCTCCTCCGGAGTTTGGAATAAGGAGGATGAGCTGCGCAACATCAAAGCCCAAGCTGCAGAACTTGACCGAAAGATTGCGCTAACCCTCAATCCTCCCTCGGAAGAGAATGTAGCGAAAGAAGGGCAACAGACAAGGAGTACGCAGGAGCAGAGCGGACAGCACCAGAGCATCGGAAATGGGAATACCGCTGGTTCTCCATTAGATACTTCAAAGACCTTCAAGTCTGCTTCCAACTACGCTCAAACGTTCAATCCACAAAAGGAAGAGAAACAAAATATCATGAGCAAAGTAGTGTTCAGTAGACCGAAGATGAGATGATGTATGTGGAGTATATACAAAAAGAGTGGGACTGTACCGACGAAGTGTACAGCCCCATTATCACTTTTTATAGTGCTAGCAAAGCGACTAAAGTCTTTACCGGCACTTCTAACTGGATGCAAAGGTAATACATATGCTTGAATTACCCAAGCATTTCTCCGATATTTTTTATCCCAGTTGCCTTTACAATCGTCTTTTGGACCTCTTGAAACGCATTATACTTATCAAATAATTGGGATAATTCTCTTTTCAAATCAGCCTGTCTATTCTGTGACACAATACCAATCATATAATAAATGACTTTTATCGCACCATAGAGGTTCTGATAATTTGTTTCCTCCATCTTACCTGCGGGACCACGTCTTATAGACACTGGCAGAGCAATATCGTATAGAACATTGCCATGAGCACAATAATTCCTTATCGTATTTATTAGACACAGGTAGCTCTCAAATACAACAAGTTGCTTTATTCCAAAATGCTCCCCAATTCTTCTCTTAACTAGCTGATTCTTGAGAGTACTAAAGAGATGTATGACACTTCCCAAAGTCATAAACTCTAATGTCTTCCAAGCTGGAGCATACTTATCGTTGATATGGGTTTGATGATGTTGCTTTATCACTGGTGTCCGCTTAAATCGACTAGTGTATACTTCTTGGTCAAAGCTTTGTATGTAGTTAGCTGTAACAATAGAAGGATCAACAAACCACGTAGGAGAGGTCTTATAGTAGTTTGAGACATAATAAGTCAGAAATGTCCTAAGGTGAATCTCTATTCGATTTAGATACCTAGTTAGGATGCCTCTAAGATTGAAGTCAAAGTAGTACAGCCTAACAATGTCATCAAAGTTAGTCCCCTCCCGAAACTCATGCGTCCTACCAACTTTACATGGGTATGAACGCTCAAAAGGAAACCAGTAAAAGCCTAAACGATAATAACCAACATCCGATAAGACCTCCTTAGCCTTATCTTCATTGTCTATTATCATTCCTCGCTGCCTTAGAAGGCTTATCTGCTCGTCAATGTTGATTGCTTCTTTTGCCATAAATCTATTTTATTGCAAAGGTAACAGAAAGAGATGACTTATAGTCCTTTTTATCCAAGTATTTTACTCCAGAGAGGACTGAAATGAGTCTTTACTAGCTTTCTCCCCGTTTAAGCATATTATCCACCTCCTCCCGAAGGAAAAGTAACCTGCCATTGGCTTTGAGATAGGGAATCTTTCCTTGCGACACCCAATTATAGATGGTCTTCTGCTCAACTTTAAGGAGCTTGGAAACATCAATGATGTCGAGGTACTCTGGTCTGAGAGGTGGATGAACAGTAGTTGCGTGTTCTTGTGCTTGCAATGATATCAACTCATCAAGTTTAAGTTCCATCTGCAAGAGCTTCTGAAACAAATTCCGAAATTGTTCTTCGGTATAATGTGGATCTAGATAAGGCATATTTTTCTTTGTTGATAGTTTCCTTGGCTATCCTGAATAAGGATACCTTGTTCCTTCATATAAGCAATATATTTTTTAGCTGTGCGGTCTTTGATGTCGAGTTCTCGCATCAAAATCTCACAGAGCTGTTGGTAAGAAAGGCGTGTTGCAGAGCGAAAAGCACCACGTACGACAGCATGGAGTTCGTTGCTCTTTCGTTTATCCTTGTCTTCCTTAGACTTCTCTCCACGATAAACGTGCATATCGAGAGCTTTGTCCCAGCCAAATAGCGTCATAGGTACATCTAACGGACTTCCATCACGTACTTTCAAGGCTTTTACTACCGAGTATTCAGGGTTTTCATCTTTCTCAATGGAGAGAATGCCAGCCGCCTTTCGCTGTAGCTCAGAACCGATATGCCCTCTCAGTTTGATACCATTCGGCACAAAGTGAAGCACACAGATAATGCACGTGTTGTAAATACCTGCCAAGCGGTAGAGTTCATCGACAATGGCGATGCTTTCTGTTTCATCGTTTGCTGAACGGATCAAATCGGCTATGCCGTCAATAACTACGAGATGTATTCCCCCATGTTTGTGATGGAACAAGTCCATACTTTCACGGATGAGTTTCAGTCTGTCCTTTCGAGAGAGAGAAGCGAGGTAAAGCGAATGATAAAAATCGGGAACACTCGTGAGAGATGCTCTCCGAAGTGTCTTGCCCAGATTTTTGTGGAGTTGCGCCTCTGATTGCTCGGTATCATAGTGTAGCACTGCTAGCCCTTTAGGATTGGGTGTAACCTCAAGCCCTAGGGTTTGTTCTGCATCCAATCGCTCAGTTCCTAATGTGCCAGCAAGTATAGCTGCGATGTAGTTACTTTTGCCTGTTCCTTCTCCTCCAGTGATACAGAAGAGATTGTCTTGTGTACCGAGAGGAACGCCATTAACGGCTATCACTGACTTCGATGCATCAGGTGGATTATCATAGTCTATTTCACATGAACGTAGCATCATCATAGTTTGCGTGTACATTTGAGAGAAAAGCTTATCGAGCAACTTACGAAAGTCCTCTTCCTCATTACCTAGTGCAAAGTAGTCAGATATGTCCTTTTCTGTCTTTGTCCCTTTTAGTGGTAATTGAAGCTGTTGTACCTTGTAAGCCTCTAGTAGATTTGCTTGTCTATCAGATTCTCTTACCCCTGTTTCATCCGTATCATAGAGTAAGATAATGTGTCGAAAGCGTAGCTGTAAACTCTCTATAATATTCTCTGGTATTTGTGCTGTTTCACTATTAAAGCATATCGCATGGAAGTGATGAGCAGAGAGAGACAGAACATCCTTTTCTCCACCAGTGATAAAGAGTATATCTCCTTTACTTGGAATCTGTTCCATTCCGAAACTGTAAGGATTGGGCATTTGTCCACCATAGAGAAAACGCATCTTTGGACTATTGGGGCGATAGATTTTGATGTATCCATTTCCTATATACGCAAATATGGGTTCTGTTGGTGTAGCCCTGATTTCAAATTGTTTTCCCTCTCTAGTTTGACTAGAATAGCTTTTTAGAGCACGAACCCGAAATCGCCTCAATGTTTCCTCATAAATGCCATAATGAGCCCAATAAGCAAGAAGTGCAGCATCGAAAGGTTGTATCTCAAAACTATAAGGTAGCTCATCAGCCTTTTCTACATGTTTTGTTTGGCATTGAAGAGAGATAGGGGCTGTCGGTTTCGTTTTTGTTGAAACAAACTTGTGTAGCTGCTTAACATCATCAAGAATACAAAGATCTAGGTCTTGACCTATCATTTGAAGTAGTTCTGGAAAACTAGTCTTAAGGTCTATGCCTCTCAACTCGGATACGAACCAGAAGCAATCCCCCGCATAGGAGGGATTGCCATGGTCATAGTACTTATAAGTCGAGGACCTTTTGTCATAATAGATATGGCAAGAAGCTCGCTTATCATCGTAGAATGGACTACGAAAGTTACGATGCAGATTGACCTCGAAGCCTAGATAATGACAGAAGACCCTTAGTCCTCTATCTGTTAATGCTAGTATTCGTTCTTTGTCTATCATGGTTCGTCTTTTTGTTCTAAACTAAGGCAGTTGCAAAGAATCAGTTTATCCTTGTAGCGAAGTAGGCGCTCCAACAATTCGTCATTGCGCATACCCGATATGCGTAGACGATTGCACCGAGCGCAGATGAGTAGTGACTTATAGAAGTAACGAACATCTCCACTCTCCGTATAGCGGAAGCGAACAATATTCTTTTTACGCCAACGGTATAAGGTTGATTCTGATACATCCAAGGTATCAATGAGATCCTTGGTAGACATCTCGAGTTCATCGTCGATGTCTTGAAGCAAGTGCGTTGTGCGTTCAACGTACTGCTCAATTCGATTGAGACGGTCTATCAAGTCTTGGTAGACACTGCTCTCCATAGAAATTACTTCCATTACATTAGATGTGTTTTAGTAAAGTCAATATCATTTCCTCCTTCTTTGAGAAGAAGATTAACAAGACGATTGAAGGTTGCTTTGTTGTAGGCAGAAATTTCAATCCTACCCACAGGTTTTGGTTGCTCATTTGCAAGTAGTGCAAGTACGTCGTAGCATGAGAGGTCTAGAAAGCTCGCATACTCGAAAAGCTTGTCAGTACTTGGGAAATTTCCCTTAGACTCCCAGCGAGAGATTGTACTTGAGGAAACACCCAGTTTTCCAGCAAGATACTCTTGAGAGATGCCTTTTTCCAGGCGATTTTCTCTCAGAATCTGAAGTAACTTTATCATATAGTCAAAGTTATAAACGCATCCTAGCTTGACCAACCCATATAATGCAAGTTTGTGCGCCCAATGCAAGAGGTCTTGCATCAGATGCAAAGTAAGTATTGATAGGAATGCAATAGGGCTGGTATAAGATAAAGGGAGGACAAAATTTAGGTACAAAAAAGTTTGTTTTTTGCAACTACCAAGGGACACTGGTGCACGGTGCAAGCCCTTATATATAAAGGGTCTTGCACCGTGCACCAGGCAGTGTAGCAGAAAAAACTGTAAATAATTATGAGAGAATACTTTGGTAAATGGTTCTTTTTTATGTACCTTTGCACCAAAGAAAAGAGAGCTATTACGCTTTCAAGAGCCCGTCAGAAAGGTAGTCATAAGGTAGTCAAAAAACTGCTACATAATTGCTACACTACCACTTGACTGAATTTACTAAAGGACTGTAATACAACGAAATAAGAGAGGTTCGTTCCTTTCCCTCTCTCTCCGCAAACAAGGGTGTAAATCAGCAAGTTATGCGATTTACACCCTTTTTTACGCCCGAAAAGTTGTTTGTTGAAAAGATTCTCTATTCTCATAGGGAGAACAGCAGAATTTATCTTATAAGCCTTTGTTGGAGGTTCTCTACAACAGATGTTGTTCTTTGGAGTTTTGGTTTGTTATCGAAAAATCTGCTGGATATAATGTTTTCAAGTCTTCTATAGTTGGGGCTACATTGGTAGCTAGTCTTCTTGCTTGTTTCATTATCATTTCTTCAAATAAGTTACGGATGAATCTCCCATTAGAGAATTTGCTTTCTTGATTTAAAGTGTCTTTCTTCAGACTATTCTTTATTAGTTGTTTAAGTTCTTCTGAAAGCATATAATCCTCTTTCATACACATACTTTGGAGAATGTCAAAAAGCTCATTGTCATTATAGTCTTCAAATTCTATAAAGGTGTTGAATCGAGATTTCAGTCCAGGATTAGAATCAAAGAACTGTTTCATCGGGTCAGAATATCCCGCAACTATAACAACAAGATCTTGTCGGTAGTCCTCTAGTGCTTTAGTTAATTCTGTAAGACATTCACGTCCGTACGAATCACTATGGTCGTTTTCTGTTATGCTATATGCTTCATCGATAAATAATACCCCGCCTTTAGCCTTCTCTATCACCTCTTTCACTTTAAGGGCTGTTTGTCCTTGGTAGCCAGCTATAAGGTCTGTTCTTGATACTTCCATAAAATGCCCCTTTGAAAGAAGCCCAATCTTTTTATAAATTCTCCCGACAATTCTTGCAACAGTAGTCTTACCAGTACCAGGATTGCCTGTGAACGCTAAATGCATTGTGCTCTTAGGAGTATGAAGTCCTTTTGCCTTCCTCAATAGTTGTACTTTTTGGAACGCAATAAGGTCGTTAACCTTTGATTTCACCTTCTCCAAACCAATCAATGAGTTTAATTGGCTCATTAACTCTTCCAGACTATAGTCCTTTTCGCGAACTATTTCATTAGAACAAATACTTCTCAATTGTCTATGGCCATAGAATTTAATAAGAGCTTCTTTAACTGATATTGCTATCTTTGTTATTTGAGCATTTTTGTATTCTGTTGCTATGTTTATGTATTGACACAGTTTGATTGCCTCCTTGTCATTGTGTTCTACAATTAATTTGGCACAATCAATAATTCTACCATCACCTTTAGTAACAGTGTCCAAATATGTTGCATTGTCAACTAATGCCTTTTCGTATTGATTATGGTTCATAAAACCCCAATAATCTGAAGAATATAGTTTATAACAGTAAGTCCAGCAGCACTGCCACTTATCCAGTATGCGATTTTGATTTTTTTATTGTATTGCTTTCGCGTAAAGTCGTTATCAGCTTCCATCTGATGAATTAAGTCATAAATTCTCGCGTGCTCGGAACGAGTTTCCCTTATGAAGTCGTCAACCTGCTTATGAAAGTCTTCAAGATTGGTTTTGTGTTCTTCCACATCGCTCCATATTGCATCAACATCTCCAAGGTGCTGGTATGTTTCGAGTATAGTGCGGTACTGCTTCAATTCCTCAATGTCGGTATCAATGCGTGAGGTGGCTTGATTGACTTTCTCAACAAAGGCATCAACCTGCTTATGAAAGTCTTCAAGGTTGGTCTTGTATTCTTCCACATCGTTCCACATCGCATCAACATCTCCAAGGTGTTGGTATGTTTCGAGCATAGTGCGGTACTGCTTCAAGTCCTCAATGTCGGTGTCAATGCGTGAGGTGGCTTGATTGAACTTCTCAACAAAGGCATCAACCTGCTTATGAAAGTCTGCAAGGTTGGTCTTGTGTTCTTCCACATCGTTCCACATTGCATCAACATCTCCAAGGTGTTGGTATGTTTCGAGCATAGTGCGGTACTGCTTCAAGTCCTCAATGTCGGTATCAATGCGCGAGGTGGCTTGATTGACTTTCTCAATAAAGTCGTTAACCTGCTTATGAAAGTCTTCAAGATTGGTCTTGTGTTCTTCCACATCGTTCCACATCGCATCCACATCTTCGAGGTGCTGGTATGTTTCGAGGATAGTGCGGTACTGCTTCAAGGCCTCTATGTCGGTGTCAATGCGTGAGGTGGCTTGATTGACTTTCTCAATAAAGTCGTTAACCTGCTTATGAAAGTCTTCAAGGTTGGTCTTGTGTTCTTCCACATCGTTCCACATCGCATCCACATCTTCGAGGTGCTGGTATGTTTCGAGCATAGTGCGGTACTGCTTCAAGGCATCAATGTCGGTATCAATGCGTGAGGTGGATTGATTGACCTTCTCAACAAAGGCATCAACCTGCTTATGAAAGTCTTCAAGATTGGTCTTGTGTTCTTCCACATCGTTCCACATCGCATCAACATCTCCAAGGTGCTGGTATGTTTCGAGGATAGTGCGGTACTGCTTCAAGGCCTCTATGTCGGTGTCAATGCGTGAGGTGGCTTGATTGACTTTCTCAATAAAGTCGTTAACCTGCTTATGAAAGTCTTCAAGGTTGGTCTTGTGTTCTTCCACATCGTTCCACATCGCATCCACATCTTCGAGGTGCTGGTATGTTTCGAGCATAGTGCGGTACTGCTTCAAGGCATCAATGTCGGTATCAATGCGTGAGGTGGATTGATTGACCTTCTCAACAAAGGCATCAACCTGCTTATGAAAGTCTTCAAGATTGGTCTTGTGTTCTTCCACATCGTTCCACATCGCATCAACATCTCCAAGGTGCTGGTATGTTTCGAGGATAGTGCGGTACTGCTTCAAGGCCTCTATGTCGGTGTCAATGCGTGAGGTGGCTTGATTGACTTTCTCAATAAAGTCGTTAACCTGCTTATGAAAGTCTTCAAGGTTGGTCTTGTGTTCTTCCACATCGTTCCACATCGCATCCACATCTTCGAGGTGCTGGTATGTTTCGAGCATAGTGCGGTACTGCTTCAAGGCATCAATGTCGGTATCAATGCGTGAGGTGGATTGATTGACCTTCTCAACAAAGGCATCAACCTGCTTATGAAAGTCTTCAAGATTGGTCTTGTGTTCTTCCACATCGTTCCACATCGCATCAACATCTCCAAGGTGCTGGTATGTTTCGAGGATAGTGCGGTACTGCTTCAAGGCCTCTATGTCGGTGTCAATGCGTGAGGTGGCTTGATTGACTTTCTCAATAAAGTCGTTAACCTGCTTATGAAAGTCTTCAAGGTTGGTCTTGTGTTCTTCCACATCGTTCCACATCGCATCCACATCTTCGAGGTGCTGGTATGTTTCGAGCATAGTGCGGTACTGCTTCAAGGCATCAATGTCGGTATCAATGCGTGAGGTGGATTGATTGACCTTCTCAACAAAGGCATCAACCTGCTTATGAAAGTCTTCAAGATTGGTCTTGTGTTCTTCCACATCGTTCCACATCGCATCAACATCTCCAAGGTGCTGGTATGTTTCGAGGATAGTGCGGTACTGCTTCAAGGCCTCTATGTCGGTGTCAATGCGTGAGGTGGCTTGATTGACTTTCTCAATAAAGTCGTTAACCTGCTTATGAAAGTCTTCAAGGTTGGTCTTGTGTTCTTCCACATCGTTCCACATCGCATCCACATCTTCGAGGTGCTGGTATGTTTCGAGCATAGTGCGGTACTGCTTCAAGGCATCAATGTCGGTATCAATGCGTGAGGTGGATTGATTGACCTTCTCAACAAAGGCATCAACCTGCTTATGAAAGTCTTCAAGATTGGTCTTGTGTTCTTCCACATCGTTCCACATCGCATCAACATCTCCAAGGTGCTGGTATGTTTCGAGGATAGTGCGGTACTGCTTCAAGGCCTCTATGTCGGTGTCAATGCGTGAGGTGGCTTGATTGACTTTCTCAATAAAGTCGTTAACCTGCTTATGAAAGTCTTCAAGGTTGGTCTTGTGTTCTTCCACATCGTTCCACATCGCATCCACATCTTCGAGGTGCTGGTATGTTTCGAGCATAGTGCGGTACTGCTTCAAGGCATCAATGTCGGTATCAATGCGTGAGGTGGATTGATTGACTTTCTCAACAAAGGCATCAACCTGCTTATGAAAGTCTTCAAGATTGGTCTTGTGTTCTTCCACATCGTTCCACATCGCATCAACATCTCCAAGGTGCTGGTATGTTTCGAGGATAGTGCGGTACTGCTTCAAGGCCTCTATGTCGGTGTCAATGCGTGAGGTGGCTTGATTGACTTTCTCAATAAAGTCGTTAACCTGCTTATGAAAGTCTTCAAGGTTGGTCTTGTGTTCTTCCACATCGTTCCACATCGCATCCACATCTTCGAGGTGCTGGTATGTTTCGAGCATAGTGCGGTACTGCTTCAAGGCATCAATGTCGGTATCAATGCGTGAGGTGGATTGATTGACTTTCTCAACAAAGGCATCAACCTGCTTATGAAAGTCTTCAAGATTGGTCTTGTGTTCTTCCACATCGTTCCACATCGCATCAACATCTCCAAGGTGCTGGTATGTTTCGAGGATAGTGCGGTACTGCTTCAAGGCCTCTATGTCGGTGTCAATGCGTGAGGTGGCTTGATTGACTTTCTCAATAAAGTCGTTAACCTGCTTATGAAAGTCTTCAAGGTTGGTCTTGTGTTCTTCCACATCGTTCCACATCGCATCCACATCTTCGAGGTGCTGGTATGTTTCGAGCATAGTGCGGTACTGCTTCAAGGCATCAATGTCGGTATCAATGCGTGAGGTGGATTGATTGACTTTCTCAACAAAGGCATCAACCTGCTTATGAAAGTCTTCAAGATTGGTCTTGTGTTCTTCCACATCGTTCCACATCGCATCAACATCTCCAAGGTGCTGGTATGTTTCGAGGATAGTGCGGTACTGCTTCAAGGCCTCTATGTCGGTGTCAATGCGTGAGGTGGCTTGATTGACTTTCTCAATAAAGTCGTTAACCTGCTTATGAAAGTCTTCAAGGTTGGTCTTGTGTTCTTCCACATCGTTCCACATCGCATCCACATCTTCGAGGTGCTGGTATGTTTCGAGCATAGTGCGGTACTGCTTCAAGGCATCAATGTCGGTATCAATGCGTGAGGTGGATTGATTGACTTTCTCAACAAAGGCATCAACCTGCTTATGAAAGTCTTCAAGATTGGTCTTGTGTTCTTCCACATCGTTCCACATCGCATCAACATCTCCAAGGTGCTGGTATGTTTCGAGGATAGTGCGGTACTGCTTCAAGGCCTCTATGTCGGTGTCAATGCGTGAGGTGGCTTGATTGACTTCATACATAAATGGAGTAAGAGTATCTATTAGCCCTTTTACAACCTCACGACTACTTGTCAAATCAGTCCAGATTTGATCAATATCCTTAATATGAGTAAGGCTCGACAAGAATGATTGGATGTCCTTTATTTCCTGAGTAGAAGCTGCAAAATCATTAATCTCATTTTCTATAGATTGTATTTTGCTATTAACAGATGAGATTTCTGTATTCAGAGAAGCGACTGAGGACAAATCCTTTGTTGCCTTCTCTTTAAACTCTTTCAAAATCCTAACCGTAGTCTGCAATGCTTCAATTGTTTTTTTTATATCAGCTTGTGCAATTGTAGCCTTTGTTGAAGCGTCAAATGCTTTACGACTTGCTTCAAGCGCCTGACCACTTGCAGTATTTGCTTTGTCGCTCGCTTTTTTTGCTTGATTGCTAGCAGCTTCAGCAGACTTTATAGCAGTAATTATACCTTTTATATATTCTTTATCCAAGGATTCTAACGCCTTATAAACCTCGTCTGCAATCTCGAAAAGGGATTTTATCGTCGAATTTTGTTCTATTAAAGTACTTTGCAGAGGAGATACTAACAATTTATTTACTTCATCACCAGTTATATTATGCTTATTCCATGGAAATATAGAACCCTCTGTTGGAAAGTTCTGTAGGGATACATTGGGTTCTTTCTTCGACAACGAATGAATCTTATTCTTCGCGTCTTCAAAATCCTTGGGTTTTATGATTTCGTTTGCCATACTAACTTAATGATTCTAAATCACTGAAAATATGATCAAAAGTATCGTTATTCTCTGAAATACCGTTTTCATTTTCTTCGATTACTTCTGCATCTTCGATAGGTTCTGCAGCAATATCTTCAGAGTTACTCATTATCTTTTTTATTGACTCTTCTATTATTTCTGCTGCTGCTGCATGTCTTTCCTTGATACTTGTTATCGTTTTATCTCTAGTCTTTTCTACTTTCTTTGCTGCTACTTTATTTTGTTGACCTTGGGTTGCAAGGATTTCATTTCTCTTCTCAATCTGTTGTTGGGTGTTGATTCTTTTTAGTTTCTTTGCTATAAGTCTATCAATCTGATTTAGTGCTAAAGCACCTATAAGACCGCTGACAAGAGCACCAAGGAACATACCAACAAGACTAGCAAGACTTCCCAATAGTGGAATTTCAATCGCAAATCCAGGTATAGACAGAAGTCCCTTCTCAATCACTTCGCTTAAAACAATTGCACCTCCAGCAGTGAAACCAACAATAATAATTTTGCCTACTTCCATCATTTTCAGACTAAACGGCATGTTTTTATTAGCTGGGTCTTTCAGAAAATTGATTGCTTCATTTACAGACTTACATCCCTGTACAAGGAAAAGCCATGCTTTTTTAATCATGCCAATAATAGGGCCACATATAGCAGTGGCAATTGTTGTCACAAAGGTGTTGCCTGCATTAAGCAAATGTCCTTTTAAATTTGACACAAAAGAATTTATTGCTTCTTTAACACTATCTATAAACGTTCTAATCTTTCTGTTTCCAAGGCGGAACCAAGAAATTAGCTTGCGGATAATATCTTTGATGAGAGAAGCCAAAAGTCCCATAACGACAGATCGAAGTGCTTTATGACCAATACGTAGAGCTTCGTCTTTCTGAGATTTTTTGCCCGTTTCAATAGACCGCTTCTCTCCTTCTTTCTTCTGTTTCTCATACTCCGCTCGCGCCTCTGCATCCTTATCCCGATATTCTTGTTCTTTCTCGTCACTCAAATAAGTCTTATCCATCGGGTCTGCATATATATCCTTTGGGGTCTGACCGTTGGAGTTCGGATTATCAAGCCAATCGCTCATTGTTTTGTCTCCCTTTGAGCGATTGTGACTTGCATTCATCTCATTTAGATTGGCATCACTATTAGCAAATGTTATTTGCTCATCTTTTGTCAAATGAGCATTTGCCGCTGGATCGCGGATGATTTCACCTGCGGAGACAGTGTGGTCCATATCAGTACTACGTTCAACAAAACCTGCTGGTCTTCCTTGATCAAATGGTCTTCTCGCTCCCCTATCTAAAGTTGCTTCTTCTTTGCCTGATCTAGTTTGATGAGTTATAATACTTCCATTTTCATCATGCTGAAAATTTCCTTGCCAATCGTCATACCTTTGCTGATAATCAATTTTATCATTATGAGTCGCAATTTTTCCTTCCGCAAAATTGTCTGTAGTTTGGATGTGAGCCGAATCGCGCAAGTCCAATGTCAGTCCGCGGTTTTCTTTGATGAAGTCTTCACCGGCAATAACCCCGATTTGATTGATAAACTGCTCCCATACAACATTCATAACGACATGACCGATGGTATCTGGATTGCCTATTTTTTCTCTATCGAGTTCCAAACCCTCCAAATCCGCCATCTGTTCCTCCAATTCAGAGTTCAGCTTACTTTCAAGGTCATCAAAGTCAATGGAGTCGCAATCTAATTCAGCCCATTCGTTGAGTTGATTCTGGTTCTTATTCATCGTTAATTATCTTATTTATTCTTTGGATGAAACATTGAGCATGTCTGCTACTTTAATATCGTAACAAAATAGGCTACTTATGGATGCAACTATCAACGTTAGTATTACTGGAACTAAGCCCAAACAACTAGATAAAACATGTCAATGTGCCTCTATTTCAAGCGGATTTTCTAAAGGTAAATATAACCCTCTTTGTAGCCTCACTCTATTTTTACCTACAAAAATACGAACTAATAGGCAGGGAAAAGCATAAAAGACATGACATTTTACATATACGGAGTAACTTCTATGAGAAACACGCATCAATGACAGTCTATTTCACTGATTTTTAGCCATTGGAACGTTGGAGGACTTTCCTATTCATCCCTATATTTCCCCATTTTCTCCTTTTCTTGTTTGTAGCCTAAAAACTAAGTTCTTTTGCAGTGTCAGAGCCTTTCAGAAGGGCTCCCGAAGGCTCGGAAAACATCATAAAAAACAATGCGACATCAACGCACAAATAACAACTATATGCTATGACACTACATGAGTTACTCGACAAACCTGTGTGGCAGATGACAGGAGAAGAACTTCTATTTCTGGCACAACACGGAAAAACACACGATGAGGGAGAGGGCACAGTAAAATCTTCCACGCTGAGATAGTTGTAGACTCCACCAAAGTCTTTGCCGATATGAAAGCCTATCAGCCCATTCCCATCATCGCTGACTTCACAAACGAAGATGGCTCCGACAATCTCCGTGAGACTATCGAAGCCAACTATAAGCGGGTTAAACAAGAGGTGCTGAGCCTTGTCGCTAGTGAGATCGAGCGAATCAAGAATGACCCGAATCTAAAGGGACTGGTTAAGGAGTAGAGAGATGCTTAAAACTCAGCGTGCTCGGAGTATATATATCTATCCAAGATGCGTAAGGTATCGGACTCTCTGATATACCAAACAGTGATAAGAGTATCATCTTTAATTCTCCAAGTGAATTCTAGAATCCATGTATCATGTGCCAGGCGTTGTTTCATTGGAAACTGCTGTTCAACAGGGTGTCTAAATTCGTCATGCTTCTCTTGCAAAATAAAACTATCTCGGTAAAGAGTCTTATAGAGACTATCTAGCTCACCTGGTAGGTAGCTTATTGGAACTTTCGAACGAAGCTGTTGCATTGATGTCTTCTTATTTCCTTTGTGACTATGGCATGAGATGAATCCCAGCAATAGCCATATAGTGACGAGAAATCTTATGAAAGTATTCATATCTACACTCCTATTACTTCATCAATCTCGAAATAGTATCCGAAGAAAGACGAGTACATCGAATTAACTTGACTTTATTACATCTACTTACTTGAAGTTCAGTTCTTCCTGATTTTCTATCTTGCTAACTTGTCGTATTCTACCTCCACTTACTCTAGTCTTAACTACTCGACCACACTTGGCATACTCGTTCTCTTTGAACTTGCCACTGGGGAGGAACTCCTTGAACACACGACCGGCACTGTCGCGCTTGTAGGTACGGTACTATATGTCGAAGCCTTGCTCGCGCATCACATGACCCGCTGCATCTAGCTCGAAATGGTAACTCAAATGAAGTAGTCCAAAGCATAGAAATGCCAAGAGTAACTTCAAGAGGATAGGTAACATAAGGGGCTGATTAAGGAGTCTTTATATTAGAAAATGTCGAACTCTGAGTACCTGAAATATCTGAGACGTTTTAATGTATCAGCTTCTCTTATATACCATACTGTGATCAGACTATCAGCTTTCTCTCTCCAAGTGAATTCTAGAATCCATGTCTTATGTGCCTTTCGTTGCTCCATTGGGAATAGCCTCTCTGTTGGATTCCTAAATTCATCGTGCAATTCTTGTAATATGAAGCTATCTCGAGAAAGAGGCTGATAGAGAGTATCGAGTTCTGCTGGCAAATAGTTTATTGGGCCTTTTGACCGAAACTTTTGCATTGATGTTTTTTTATTTCCTTCGTGACTATGGCATGAGATGAACCCCAGCAACAGCCATACAGTGATGAGAAATCTTATGAAAGTATTCATATCTATACTCCTATTACTTCATCAATCTCGAAATAGCATCCGAAGAAAGACGAGTACATCGAATTAACTTGACTTTATTACATCTACTAATCGCTTTATAATACCATTATAATTATGGTCTCTGCTAGTTTCAGTTTTCTATCCAAAGAGAAGAGAGTCCTTTTAGAAGAAGTATCAACCTATATTGAGGCATATTTATTTAGGCAATCGGGAGAGTCTCTTCTCTTGGAACTTGAAGCATTCCATCTGCGCCATGTAGAGATTTAAGTCTTTGAATCTCTTCTATGAGCATCTCAGAAAAGCTATTCCACTCTTTGAGTGGAGTTGCATCTCGCCGAGCACAATAATATACTTTATCAGAATCATCCTTCATGTATAAGCGAGAACCATCTTTGCTGTAAGAGGCAAAAAAGAAGCAACTCTTATCTGCATTTTTAGGACGTTCATACACATTAGGATCCGATAAATCAAATGGACCTTGAACGCCCTGTTCCCTTTTAAAGCTTCCTTGGTGTCCGTAGAGAAAGAGCCCTCTGTGGAATATGTATAGCCCATTACTAACATGGGTGAGAAATGTTCTATATTGGTAAGGGATTTCTCTTCCAATATTTTGTTCCACCAGTGCAAGTCGCTCTTCTGTAAGGGGTGCAAATGTATAGATATTATATGCCTCTGGACCTGCCAGAGGTATATGTCCATATCTTGAAACCACCTCCTCTTCTACAGCCCCTAGGGCTTTTTGCTCTTCTATAAGAGCTTGTATGTATCTTTCATATTCCATGATTATGATATTATGAGATTGCTAAAATATATATTCTGTATCGTTAGGACAGATTGCTGATTATTTCTCTGGCCTCACGAGAAATGAGAGATTTTGAAAACACATTATTCCGATACAGCTCTTTGAGTCCAGAGATATTAGTTAAGGGAGAGAGTAATGGGCATAAAAACTGCTTCAAAAGAATTCGGAGAGACTTCTCGAAGTCCTCATCAGTATCTGTATAATAAAGATTAGGAGGAGTCCTACCTATTTGATGTACAAATAGATCCTCAAGTCTTGTTCGAATATGACATTCTCTTTCTTTGGGAGTCCTGGTAATCATTGATAAGCTATAGATATAGATGCCAACATTAAAATAAAGGCAGTCATCAAATGATGATTTTTGCAGCGCCAAAACGAAAACAACTTCATCAGATCCTAAGAACCACTCTTTACCATTCTGAGAAAAACCAAATCCTGAAAGCTCTTCCTTTATAACCCTTACCGCTATTTTTTTTCGATCCATTATCTCGCTTTTTAAGAGATTGCATTACCTATTTAAGGGATGTATTGTCTCATTTTCTTTTATCTTTATTTTTACCCCCTCGAAAGTAAATCCTCTTGCGAAAAGCTCACGCACACCCTTAATAATCAAGTCGTTTACATAATCGTACAGACTGTTGTAGGTATCTAGGTCAATATCGATTTTGTGAAAACGCTCATCATTGAAGGGGAGCTGAGGAGTAATTTGCTTCCACCCTATCCCCCAATCCTTATCTATCGAAGAAGGTAGGGGTAAGTGAATCGTAAACTCCTTCTCTTTATCGTTCTTGTAGGTTATACTTCTCTTAAAGATCCAGAGGAAAGAACCATGATTTTTTATACTTGTATAGTTTATACAAATTACCATAGTCCAACCGTCTAACTTCTCTATACCTTCGATATGCTGAATGTATTTGCTGATAAAACTTAATAGAAGTGGCATATCTTGAACCAGAGGAGTATTGATCAACATTGAACTAAAACTTATTCTTATATTCATGACCTTAACTATTTTTATGATAAGACTTTTTCTCCCTATTTAGAGGAAGCTCTTCTCCTTTGTTCCTGCTAGTTTCAGTTGCCTATCCAAAGCGAAGAGAGAGTCCTTTTAGAGGAAGTATCAACCTATATTGTGGTATATTTATTTAGGCAATCGGGAGAGTCTGCTCCTCTTGGACGTAGTCCGACCCTCCTTACATAATAAAGTAAGATTGATTGCCAAACGACGAGTGGATAGGAAATCCAGCAGACCAGAGAGTCTATCTACGCCTTATTTATAGTGCCGCTCCAAGAGATTATGAATTTTATTGGAGAGATTGCAAAAGACACTTTGAATATCATCGACATTAACATTGATACAGCAATATCTCTGTTTCTCAAAATCCTCTGCAATAATCCATGCGTTTTGTTGTATATCTTGCAGTAAGAAGACGTGATAACCATCAAAGGATTCAGCAGCCTCAACAGTAAGAGGATATCCATAATATTCATAGCTCCCTGATACACTCTTCTTATCAAAAATCTGAAGCGATATGTCATCAAAATCCTTTTTATCTAACTCTTCTTGTTGGATATTCTTTTTGAGGAATAGTTTGGTATTCTGCTTTTCTGTATTTAGTCCTCCGAAAAGCAAACCTAAAGTACTAATTAATTCAATATCACCATAAGCCTCTCCATCGACCCAGTAGCAAATTTGGCCAAAAGGAGGGATAGTATCTAGTAGGGCATAAAACTCCACCGCAAATGTTGTTTTTTCTCCGATAATCATTTCTTCTTGTATATAGCATTCAAGGCTAGGATCTCTCCCTTGCTATCAAATTTTTAAATACTTCTAGGGACCTCTTATCCCTCTGGGGCTATTTGTTGCCCCATACCATCATAACGGAAGCTCACACGAGCGTGTTCGTTTACCGCCTCGCGTTAGAGGTGTGCGCTCCAAAATTAGTACAAATGAGTGCTTATAACTAAATCCACATCCTCCTTATTTGTTTTCATCCAGTCTTTCAGGTGAGTAAAACCTAGTGGTTCATCAGGATTTATCTCTTCTTCCTGCTCTCCGATCTCTAATGCAATTTCTTGATGTCTGGAGCGAACAATCTTAAGAAACTCGATTAGTCTATCTAGCTCCATTTTTGATAAATGGAGTGTAACCTCCTTCAGAGTTAGGAGTTTTCGTCCATTGTTGCTATATCCAAATGCTTCCATTATATCAGTTCATTAATAGGGGGGAACTCTATCCATGTTCTTGTATTTTCCAAATTTCAAGATAGCCAATCAATATCTACCATTACAATCATCTGGAAACACGAGATAGATCCGGTTAGTATTCACTCCTCCTTGCTCTGTAATAGTCTTATAGATCTTTACTTGTTTATCTTTAAGTATTGGGGCATATGTTGTAGAAAATCTACAATCAAACCCCATATCATCTAGAGGGTTATCCAGATACTCCACAGTCGATAGTGTACTAAAAAATAGATTTGGAATACAAAAACCGACATCATCCACTTCATCATCAAAGTCAACGAAGGTCAAACAACTGAATAACCTTCGCTCTTCCATCGATGAATAAAGCTTTCGAAAGTAAGTTCTACTATCAAACAGCAACATTTGAGCCATTGACGCAAGGTATAAAGAGATTTCTTCGTTACTGAAATAATCCTTCAAGAAATCTACACTTTTATACCTGGTAATTAATGGTATTTCCTCATACTGACCATCAAGGACGTTCACCTTGGAAATATTATCAAACAACTCTTGATTAATAATCTTTCTATGAACTTCTGCTGTTATAAATTCCATCCGTGCTGTTTTATCCATTCTTTCGTCTTTCTACTAAAATTAGGGTCACTGTCGTGTATAGTGCCATCTAAATTAATTGGACCATCATTTCCCCTTTATATCTAACTTTCCCAAGTATAATAAAACACCAAAATATTATCCTCGGAATGATAGAACAAGCTATCACGAGCATTAAGCCCGATCTGCAACAAGTAATCCAGCAGCATAGGCTCGTTTAATCGGTCTCTTATTCGCCGTTTGGTGTACATATCACTTTGTTCAAATGCAAGCCTTTCGCCTTTTTCATAGAAAATCCATTTAGTATCCTTCATCAGATAGACAACACGTTCTTTGCCTTGTTGATAAGACTGAAAGCAATAAAAATCACCCCTACCACTTGATGCAGATATTCTGTAAGATTCTACTGCCAACTCCAAAGATAGTACATTGAAGAGCGTCTGCCAACCATCTTCAAGGCGTGTTCTCATACATACAAAATCAGGAGCATTCAGTGGTCTATAGAAGAATGCTGTATAGCTATTGGGAGAGACATCCTCTTTATGTGATAATAGTGACTGTAAATTAGAAAGAGATAGCTCCTCACCTCGAGGATCAAGAGAGAGCATCCTTTGACATCCATTAGAATGGTCTGTCTTACTCATCACACCCAACAAGGCTTTCTGGATAGCATCTATAGTGCATCTAAAGGCTGTGATATACATTGTACTTATGGATTATACGTTCGTTTTGAATGCCTGTAATTCCAGCTGTGGCGAACTCTATATGTATAAACAGAAAAAACAAGTTCTGAGGTCAAGCTCGTAGTGTTGCCAGCCGTCGTTCTTCCATTCCCTGCTGGAGTTTCACTCGTGCAAGCGGCACATTGCAGTTCCATACCCAATGGGGGTGTATTCACTGACGGGCTTGCTGAGACGACGCCCCAAGGCATAAAAACTATCAATCTACTTTAATGGGGGAGAAACTGATTCCGCTAACTCGTGCCTTTTTCAATGCCTTTTTGACTCTGTCAGAGATCGCTATTCTAGTTGGGAAGAAAAACGCCTCAGAGGAACCAACAATTGGGACAATAGAGTATTTTTTTATCTTCTCCGTAGAGAGGACTGCTTTAATCAATATGCTTTTATTCACCCCATAAAGAGAACTATCTTCATTAAGTATATCAAGAGTTCTAGTGAATTTTGGAGCAAAATAACGATACTGATTTCCTGACTGAACTATGGGCACTTCGTACCACTCAATTCCCTCCTCGCCTGTCATTAATTCATCTATGATATTTCGAACTTGTTCGGAGAATAATGGTACACCCAAGTCATCGGCGATATAGTCGTCCAATGACATTTTGGGAGATAGTCTGTATTGGAATGGAAATCTTCTGTTAGATTCGATTGCCTCCATCCAGTCTATAAGAGTTTTTCCCCCACCTGGGGAGATAGCTAGGGGTGTTGAGGAAGTTTCCTCTTCGGGGAATTGTATTTGCCACCATTTCATATTTATATCCATCCTGTTTTTCGTAATAAGTCGGGGATGTTTCTTATGGAGTCCACTTGCCCGACTGCTCGATTTTACCCCCTTGGAGGTACTTGCGTAGCTTATGTTCGGGGTCATCGAAGAAGTTACCCTAAAGGGCATTTGCTGAATTTAATCCGATGCCCACCACATGTTACACCTTTGGTAAAAAGTAGAATTAGTGCTTTTGTCGCTGCGTCGACAATGTAGTCCTCTATTGTATTATAACTTGAGTAATCTATCTCTTCTACGAAATAAAAGTGCCTACTGTCTGATATCGGATTCCATAAAGACCATTCTACTTTTCGAAGTCCCCATCTAGTTTGTTTATGACTAGGAATGGGGATTGAGATAAATAAGCGATACTGCTCTCCCCAGCGAAAAGAGCGTTTAGTTGCCCCAACCCTATCCGAGGCTCTAGTCATAACGGAAATAACCAAAGATCTTCCTCCCATATCAAGTTCTTTCGCAAGTTTATCTACTATCTCGCTCAACCTAACTCCTACAGCCTGCAGATTAATTTCTAGGCTTGTTAGGTTTGATATTTCACTTGGAAATGATATAATATACTCCTTCATGACTTTTTTATTTAGGGTTTCTTTCCCTTGTATCCTACTTGATATTTTATCTCTTCCTCGGTTATGTGCTAGGCTAAGTCCCTTCTTACGCAACTTACGTACTAACAGAAAACTGGCTTACTACACTCAGCTCCAACTGAGTGCTTACACTATCAAAATAGCCTCGATCGGGGTGCTGCAACCACGGGGCATAAGCGAACGTGAGGAGAGGTTCGTATAGACTATGATGACTTCTAAGAGAGGACACAAATCTATTCATAACTAAACCTATTAAGTCCAGCTTCTTCTGAAGGGGAGAATTTTATTCCTATGAGTTTCATTCCCTTGCATCTTTGACGAAATTCCTCAGAAACAAACAAAGTGAATGATATAGGACTAGGTGATATGACAAAGGCTTCCCAAGTGACATCTTCTCTAATGCAGAGATGTTCTATACGCTTTACCCACCCAGTCTTCTCTAGCTGTAGTACAGACTTTTCTTTGTCAATAAGGTCGTCTGTCTTGAGGTAGAACTGTATGTAGTAGTATTTACTCTCAATAATAGACTGCTTCCTCTTGTTTACTATGAATACCTCCTTGTAAACGAAAGGTTGAACCTCCATTGAGAGCAAAAGAGAAAGAAATCGTTCAGAGACAACGAACCCATCATAGTACTCTCTTAAATCAAACTTATACTTCCTGTCAGGACTAATCAACCAAAACTCTTCGGGTAATTCCACTCGTTCCCATTTTCCGTCTGTCCAACCTCCATAATCAGTTGGACGTAGGCTCCAAGGATCTTTTTCGTAGAATGCTGTATGTAAAACACACTCATAAATAGAGATAGGTGCACATCTCTCTTTTATCTCTTTTAACGCCCAGTATTTACTCAAGTCTGCCATTATATGTTTTAGTTTTAATCTTACCTTTCCGTATCTTTTTTCGAAGGCTCCTTTGGAGAGCTTTTACATTCATTGCAGCCTCCTCTTGAGATATTTTCCCGATATCAAATCTTTTCTTTATGCTATTGAGCTTTCCTGTAACCATCTTTGTATATCCTCTATGCCTTGAGCTATGATACAGCTTATTTCCGTGAAGCTTCGCTATCTGACATCAGTAGCCCCTTAGATGCGTCTTCCATCTGTTGCATTTTCAAACGCAAACAGTGGCTCAATGTCAGATCTTTCAAACAGGTAACTCTGTACTTTCTCAAGACTATCATTCGGGACATTTATCGCAATCAAAGAGGATAGATGAGATAGTTCCCAAGAGCAGTTTTCTTCTTTGAGTATATTCTTGATATCTACTTCTTCTTCCCAACTAGGGCAATAGACTCTTATAGTCGCATTATTAGCAGGGACTTCTACTGCGACAAAGTTAAAATCATCATCGAAAGTAACTCTATCACCTAGAGCAATACCTTTCACAAAGAAAGGTATGTTGTCAATAATGCCGACTCCCTTATCAATAGTGCTTACCCATAGAGACTCTACATCAAATGGTGGGTATCCATCCTCATCCATTTCAAGTTGGAAGTAGATCTTATTTCTTCTCATGCGTCTGACTTTTTTCTCTGCCATCGCGATTCTTTTTCCTGAAATTTATACCGTTATGATTGGATTTCTGCCTATTGCACCTTCGACATAGCATTTAACTATTCGCCAGGTATGGTGACATTCTCTCGTCTATCACAAGCATTCCTGTATACTCATTAAGAATTGGCTTGATATTTACATTGACCTTATTGATTACCACATACATAATATAATCATAGCCAAAATGGATCTCCATGCTATCATTGACTAACTTGCACCAACACTTATCTCTGAGGATAGATTTAGCTACAAAAGGAAGTTTTTCCAAGCTAATATTTTGCCCATCCTTAAGAGGGAACGAATCATAATTCTCAAATTCCGCTATAACAAAGAACGCAACGTCAATCTCACGAGCAATCTCTAACAATAAATCTATGTATAGACTTTCTATATAGAGATATTCATTTTCAGATGTCAGCGTTCCAATATCGAAGAAACTATTCCATATAGCTCCATTCTGAATGCGAACTGAATACATAACTAATCTATTATCTTGTTTACATTCCTATCGTGTGCCTTTGCTCTAGTTCTTTAGAATGCTAATCTTCTATTCGGTCGTCCCTTTTCAAATTTCCTCCTTCTGGAGCTCCTTGTCATGCGTTACTGAACGAAGGGATAGTGGATAGTGTCCTAAATTTGTATCTGAATTGCAAAGCTCATTATTCTGTGGTGAAAGAAAAACCAACAAGAGCTGTGGAACTTACTAAGTCACAAATATAGGAGTTTTTTTGGACCTCTCTCTCTCCTGAAAGTAGTTTTAACACTCTCGTTGAAGCTATGCTGAGTGCCTTAACTTGTCACGAATCCATCTATAGTAGAGACAGTATCGTAGACAGCAAGTTGGCTTCGTCCCTATCGCTTGCAAAGAGGATATCAGAACTTGTTTCTTACGTCCACTTTTACAGCGCTACCAGGTGTTTAACGAAGATGCCACCTACGTTGACACGTGCCATGTTATCCTTCCCAGTGGCTCTGCTCTTTCTATTGGGGGCTGTGGCATCACAAATGACAACAGGCAAATACTCAGATCGTCTATATCACCTTGAGGTCTGATACCTCAAATCATCATCCTAATTGTCAACCCCAAAAGGCTTCTGTGAAGTTTTGATACCTTGAATATAACCTTACAACTGGAATCTACTTTTGTCCCCTTTTACTCCCGCTTAGAACCATTGAAAAGGGGAGGGCAAATTGTTGTTTCGTATAAAACTATTATACCAAGTATCATAGTCAATAGGGGCTTGAGAACTCACTCCTTTTAACCAATACAGTTCGCCGTAAGCTCCGAGCATAGCCCAATGATACTCGGTTTCATGGCTCAGGTACAGGACTTCATAATAGCTTTTTGGCTTTTTGTAATAGTGCCTTTTTAGAACCTCATTTGCCTCCTCAGTCGTTTTATACGCGTATTCTATCAAAATACATTTGATTATAAGCAACCATGTATTGTAATACATCCCAACGTTATCTCCAGTCTGATTGTCTTTGAAGATTAGTAACTCATCCATAAAAATATAATTCTAATGACTATCTATAGCAACAACCTAGTGTTTGTCAAAATATGTCTGTGGTTTTATCGCTAACTATCGGAAATTGAGCACCTTTTGCTTTAGGATCCTTCCCATGAGGATTTACCAATATTGAATCAATTTCAGCATCAAAATCATGAGATAAAGTCCCAGCTCTCCCCTTTGTGACGAGGTCTTCTCGGGAGTAGTTACCATTCATCCTTTTTCCCTGGAAGAACCTTGAGGATAAAAGGTCTAGATTCTTTATTGGAGAATTCAATTCTTTGTATAATGTACATAGGTAATTGATAGTGTTTGCAGAAGTATATATTCACATCCGTATCCAGAAAAAAGACTCGATGCTCATCGTCCCCATACTCTTTATAATGTCTACCACACTGTCTTAAGATTGCAGAAATGTTTTCTTTCTCTATGCCAAGACGTCTGATTGCTCTCTTCTTTTTAAGTAGCAATTGCGAAGAATACCTCAAGTAAATAGCTGTAGTTAGAGGTTCCTTGGAATCAATAGTTCGTTCTAGGACGAGATGCTTACATAGCTCCACGAACTCAACTATGCACTCTCCCTCTGGAATAAATTTCCACTTCATCCTTTCTATGAGTAGAGGATTTCTTTCATACTCCTCAATATAACGGATAATATTAGTGAACGTCCAGTGCTTTCGCGACATCTTGCAACCCTCGTTTACGTGACAAATCAGATCCTGCATGCTGTCAAAATTATTTCATTCTTAGATTAATGGAACTAGATCTAAAGACAAACCATACATTTCTTTTTGCAACCTAGAAGACACAACAAATAATGAAGGGTAGTAGCAATCTCTTGCGAGCGTGAACTCTAAATCTTGCGAGGTAAACTTATAAGGATATGTGGGAATTTTTTTTCCATTGGATAAGGTGCGAAATGGACTATTCTCCACATCTAATATTGGAAGCTTTCGAAAGATCTTAGCCAGGTAAAACTGCAATAACTCTCCTCTAAGACTTATCTTACAAGGATAGAAGATAACATCTTCTCCTACAATTTGCTCAATTCTCTTTTTCGCTCGTTCTGAGAAAATCGGAGCAGGCAAAAAACTTTCGAGATAGTCCAACTTTTGGATGGACTCCAATGTCAATCTATTATCAGCGATCAGAACTGGAGAATACTGAAGAAGTTCTTCCTTATCATCTATCAAAAATTCATATAACTCTTCTTGCCTTTGGCGATTCCTGATGTGACATGGCACAAAATCCATATCACTTTGTTGTTGAAGTCTATACATTTCTATTAGTGCGTTTTATATTTTCCAGAATCCAATCCTTGTCTGACTTCGGTTTGTAAACCTACGACTTCCTTTTGAATTCTTCGTTGATCCCACTCTTCAATTTTGGAAATATCATAAAGCTCATCCATTCGCTGTTTCATCATGTGATTATATTCTTCATTCATATCCTTCTTTTGGCTATAAGATGCCTTCTTAGTTGATGGTAAGGATGACCCTCAATCAAGGTGAGAGCAACCATAGCTACCATCTGACAGAAGGATAGCTCTGGAGCTATTCCATCTGTCCCATCTTCATTGGTGGGCGGAGGGGGGTACAGGTGGATCGGGCAAGAAGGTGATGATGCTCGCAAAGACTGCCCCTATAATGTCGAAGACCATACTGATATTGGAAATAGGAAATAGAGACATAATGGGGAGCAAGGCTTTATGTAGGTCTATACCAAACCCAAAATCACTGTACTTCGCTGCTGGCATAGGTGGCGTCTTGGGCATCACAGAGGCAGCAAGACCCACTTGAAGAGGGTTCAGCTGCGCCTTCTTCTCCTCAAACAAGTTGTACTGCGTCATGTGCGATGCCTCCTATGCACTTGCTCATAATTACTATTCTATGCTATTGAGATATATCTATATCAGGAGGATAGGACTCCGTCAATAGCTCATTCCTTAAATTAACTCCTTAATTAATCCTTCCACTTCGGTTGGAGTAAATACTAACCATTCTCTGTAGCTCTCACAATCATAGACAGTTGTTCTTTTGCACTCTCCCCCAACCCAAAGGGTAGGCATCTCTGGGGTTCCCATAAGGAATGTAATTTCTTGATAATTAGAATCCCTTATCTTGTCATAGTTTGGGTCTTCAAATATAAATCTCCACCTTTTCTTTTTGAACCCCAAACTTATATGTAAAGGCTTAAACATAAGCCCAGAATTTACTATCCCCATCGGAGAACTCGGTATTGCTCCTATATAGTTGAAAATTTCCACCAAATCTCCACCAGATTCGTCAACTTCTATCAACCGACCGAAAGCATAGAGTTCTGTTGGGGGAAAGTCAACAGAAGCATAGCTTTTGATGTTATCAGTATATTCACTAGGCAAGAATAGTGGCACAATGAATATACTCCCTACTCGTTTCTGAAAAAACTTCATCAATGAAAATTATTTGGGGTTATTTGTTTTTTATGATTAGCTACGATATCATCGTATTCCGCCTTAAAGGCTTTACCTCTAGGATCAACTCTGCTTTTATCAAATGAGTTGATTTTGTTCCCTTTATTCGTAGAAGAAACTTCTTGGCCTATAATTCCTGTTTGGTATTTCTCTATATAAAATTGTTCAGATCCTCTTGCTCTTTCAATAGTTAAATCTGGATGTAAAACACGATGGGTGGTAGTGGCTTCATATCGCCCAGTCTTAATATTTTGTTCCATACGCACATCGACATCTTGTCGAGTAATCCCAATATAATAAGGGGTAGAACAGCCTTTTTCATATAGTGCATAAACAGAGAATCCTTCTGTCCCTAGAGGTACTAGCCCCCATGGATTGATCCAGACGTTTACAACGTGTACGTATGCATACAGGTTTGTTAATCCCGTCTCGAGACGAATAGGGGCTTAACTGATGTATGCTCCTGTTTCGGGAGAGTAATATGTTTTTAGCCACCATGTCTTTCTCGAAACTCCTTGAGCTTTTTCTCTATGAAAGAGAAATCTCCAATAGCTTTATCCTTGTCTTTAGCTCGGTCATATTTAGCAATCCATTTAAGAATGCCAAAAGCATAAAACTTGAAGCCTTGTTCTGTTAAATCTCCAATTGTTATCTGGGATTCGTCGGTAGCTTTTTCTCCCTTTCTTAGGATCTCCCTTGTGGTAAACCCGTTATCTTGTAAAAAGTGAACATAATTTTCAAAGAAACGATATATCCGTTCTTTATATTCCTCAGTTACAGGCTGTGGAGCTAATTTAGATTGAGTTATCCAGCTCAACTTCTCCAGTACTTTGTTTCCATCCATTGATTTTTCGTTTTAATGAGAGCTAACTTTATGTGACTCTAAATCAATATCCAATCTTTGAGTATCAACCTCTGAAATGTCGTATAACATTCCATTTCTTCCAGGTGCCTTAATATGAGTCCCTCCGTTATTTCTGATATATTGTTCTTTACGTATTTGAAGAGTTTTATCAGCGGTCGGGCTTGTGACCTCAAATATACCTCGAACCTTTCCGTCTTCGACAACAACAAAATCTAATCTTCTTCGTAAGCCGAAACTATCTTTCACGCTAACCCCAGAAGAGTCTCTGATATATCGCTCAGAAAGTATCTGAGCATTAGGGTATTTTTTGAAGCCATTTCTTTGCAAGTGCTTCACGAGCATTTCCTGCAACCTTATTAGGAATGAGTTCTAGCCCCCAAGGATCCACCCTGCATTCACATCGTGGGCAAAGGTTGGAGAGTTCTGCTTCAAGATGACTCGAATATTGACTGATGTACGCTTTAGTTTCGGGAGAGTAGTAGCGGAAGCGATTGTAAGCTAATCCCGTCTCCCCATCAAGGTACTGCCCTTGGTAGAGGAAAGGTATGGCACCAACTGCTCCCTCCTCTGAGCGATGACTCACCTCATAGCCTGCTCCCTTCGTTACCTGATCTGTTACTCGCCCAGAGCGGTCATACCTCGTACGGCTCTCAACACCACCCAAGAGACGGCGCAGACTTTCTCGCCCCATCACATCATACTCGAAGTGGGCAGTCCACATCGAAGAGGAGGTGACGCTTGCCTGCACCACAGAGATGTTGCAAAGGCCAAGAGCCAATAGTAGTATTCTAACAAAGAATGCTTGCGCAATCTAGTTGTCGAATCTTATATATCTAATTTTAAGAGAGGTCGTCTTGTGTAATAGTTCTATTACAAGAAAACCTAGAGATTCGGACATCGATATCGGGAGACAAATAGATATTGTACTTCTTAATATACAAGAATCTTCTCTTCATTCTAGCCATAAAGGATGATACTTTCTTGAGAAATTCTTTGTCCTTTGCTCGAGTATAAAAACGCCCTTGAAGATAATATCCCTCTGTTGCATTAATGCCTGCAGGCGAGTATTCTAATATGGGGCTGTTTACCGTATCTAAAGCACTTATTATCTCACCTGTGAAATAAGCGTGTGCGTAGTATACAAGATCTTCCTTCCGGCTCCTTTCCACAAGAAAAAAAGAACTAGAGTTGTATAAAACGGGCGGAAATGGTTCTAGTGGTCCTTGGGGAGATGGGACATCTAACATTTCACCAAATACTTCCTTCAATAGTTGTTCCAGGAACTTCTTATCTACCTCTGTGGCGTAGAAATTAATCTGCTTACTCATTAATGTACATTTTTCACCTTACGATGCTTGTCTGATGGGGATTTCCAATCAGGGGACTTATCAGGATTGATTAATATTACCCGACGTTTCTTATCATGGAATACAATTTTTGTATCAGGAGATAAATCAAGAGACTGTCTGATATCCATAATAGCCCCTCGTTCACCGCTGGCATAGGTGGTGTCTTCGGTAGTACGACACGAGCAAGAGCTGCTTGAAGAGACTTCAGCTGCGCCTTCTTCTCCTCAAACAAGTCACCAAAGCTCTTGCTCGGCTGATGTGTAGCCAAGGCGCCTACTGTGTCATGCGCTATGCCGCCTATGCACTTGCTCATAATTACTATTTTATACTATGTAATTGCGTAGAGATAGCACATTTCCCATATAAAGGTTTCTACGGCACTCTTCCCTATATCTTCGCAAAAAAACAACAAATCCCCTTCTAAGTCAGCATATACACTTTCAAATAAAATTTGAAATCCTTTTTTATTAAGAAGCACTTTCTTTTCTTTACCAGCCTTATCAAGCAACAATTGATATAGAGGCAAAAAATACCGGGTGTATACTTTATGCCTCTCATTTTCTATTGAAGGTAACTGCAACTCTCGAGATGAAAACAGTACTAAATTGCTAATAACATCAGCCTCTATTAGGTGTATAATTCGAGACTCGCAGTTATGAAAAAAGGTGGTATTTAGTGTTTGATCATATCCAATTTGCAATTTAATATGAGCAGATAGAGCTTCTAACCCATCATCAGGTCTATCAACTGGACCAACCCACAGAGTTGTTTCCAAAGCTCCATTGTGTCTATATACTCGTGCTATAATATAACAGTAGAAATACCCTTCAAGATGTTTACTCAAAACAACAAGATCACTGTACCATAACTTTCTAAGAGCCTTAAAGCCGTAGAGTGATGTTAGTCGGTTAAATTCGTTGATAACACTATGAAATTGTGACATGGTGTTTATTTATTAATGAAAATCTGGTGTAGATGTTCCATGAGATCTTGTAATCCCGTTATCATCCATCTTCTTTAGTAGATCTTGCATCTCAGGAACAGCACTTGGGTCATGCTCAAAATGCCAATGAGGATTAGCAACTCCCTTTTTTTATTTTGAATATCTTTATTAAGCTGTTTCTGCATTCGCTCTAGCGATTCTTTAGACCGAGGCCCTTTGGAAAAATTATCTGACTTAAACTCGATGTCTCTACCTTTGTATGTCTTGTCATAGTGCCTACCTGAAACACTTCGTCCTTTACCTACCCCAAAGATTTCGTCAGCTCTTTTATCGTGCCAGCGCTTTGCATAGTTAAACCAAGCTTTACCTTTTAGCCCCCACGGGTCCACCCAGGCATTCACATCGTGTAGATATACATACAGGTTTGTCAGCCCCGCCTCAAGATGAATAGGGTCTTGACTGATGTATGCTCCTGTTTCGGGAGAGTAGTAGCGGAAGCGATGATAAGCCATCCCCGCCTTAAGACCCGTGTCTACGGCATTCAAACCGGGAAAGATGCCCGATGCGGCATTGCTCTCCACATTCGACACCACACCTGAACACGAGCGACCTACACTCAGCTCCAACTGAGTGCTTACGCTATCAAAATAGCTATGGTCAGGAGTGTTACGACGGGGCATATAAGAGTGAGAGGACTGTTATGCTAGTAAGTCTTCAGGAACAGGTAGATGAGTCCAAGGATAGCGACAAAGATGAATAAGCCACTTACGATGCGCAAGCCTGTACGGCCGAAGAAATCCTCTATCATATGCCAACCACTATAGTAGCCAGCAGGATGCACTGCCCAGTCCTTGTTAAGAATAATACCGATGAGATATATTGCGAATGCAAGGACGAGTAGCAGGTATCCCCAGCTGGGATGAGCTAGGAACTCTGCTTTGATAACTTGCCAAAACTGGTCAATCTGCTGAGTAATCTTCTCCATCTACTTGAGGCTTTTGTGGTGGCTGTTGTGCTACGAGTTTCTTGAAGCGACGCATCAGCTGCTGTGCAATGGACTCTGCCAGCGAGCAATGTGACAGTGTCCCTCGAAGGGCTGATGAGAAATCTAGAGGTCGTTTCAAAAAGCTCATAATGGTTTCATATAAATAGCTCGCACATAGTGCGTACGTGCAAATGTAACGATTGACGTTCAAGTAAGCAAGTATTTCATTAAGAACTTTACATTCTCCTGCTTCTTCCTTCCTCTTCCTTCCTTATACTTCTTCTTCCTAACCAGTAGTGTTCTTTATTCTGATTTATTGTTGTCCGTTAAACTACTGATTGTTAGGATTTCTCTATCGGTAAACCCCATAATAGATGTTTTTGAGTTTCTAATGTGCGATATTAGCCCCTTTCTGACTATATTCCATTAACTATACGTAAACAGAGAGAATTGGTGACACAAAATAGGGTCAAACGTGAATACTGGAACTCTGAGCGTCTATAAATCTGACGGATTCTGTTGATATCTGCGCTTTAGGAATGTTTGTTTGAGAAATTCATTCTACACAGTTGGTTCATCACTATCAAGCTCAATGACAAGTCTACCTCCATCTCCACGCAACTCGATAGTCTTATCCCTGCTTCCAAAATCTCCAACCTCACACAAGGCATGTTTGTCGGAGCTGTCTCCGACAATTTCGACGAGCGTATCGATCAGAAAATCTTCCACGCTGAGAGTGTGGTGGATTCTGCCAAGGTTTCCGCGGAGATGAAGGCATATCAGCCCATTCCCATCATCGCAGAGTTCATAAACGAAGATGGCTCCGATAATCTCCGTGAGACTATCGAAGCCAACTATAAGCGGGTGAAACAAGAGGTTCTTTCATTGATAGAATTAGAAAGAGAGCGCATCAAAACAAATCCATCTTTAAGTTACCTCATAAAAGAATAGCATATATCTCAAGAATCAATTCTCTCGACTGAGATGTATATACCAACCATTTTTTATAGGACGATATAACTCTATACTTACAGAATATCTTCGTGAAACTTTATCCAAATCTTCCTCCGTAATTCTTTCTACGATATACATTTCAGTAGTGGGATCTAGGGCAACCTCTTTATTGTAATTCTCTATCTTATCTTCAAGATTGGGAGCATAGATATATTCCTTGTACCCTCCGCTGACAGAAATTCCCCATGTATGAAAGAGCAAGTAAACTTCCGATATCCCATCATACTGTATACTCATAATATCTAGTTTCTTGATTAAAGAATCCAATTCCTTTTTGTCTTTATATGAGATGATATAGGCTGTACTATCTGTTTCATCATAGGGGGGGTAATAAAATCTATCGTACTTAACAGAAATGTTTCTCAATCTCTCAAATTCAGACTCATTGAGATTGAAATTCTCTAACATATGATGATCTGACGGCATATTATTTCTTGCACATCCAAAAAACCAAAAAACAAATACGATCAAAAATGGCGTTAATGATTTGGACATTTCTTGATATTTACAAGTTTGTTGTTCTGATAAGATTTATAGATTTCATCTAAGATAGCTTGAGCCGTTAAGAAAGAAGGAGTTCCTCCATATCTATCATATCATCTAAAACCTATTTTGATTGCTTCATTATCACTTGCATCATCAAAAGCTGCTAAAAAGTCTGCATCCCCAAGTTCCCTAATTCGATTTTGCAAGTATTGAGAGGTTCATGCTCCCCAACTTTGATTATTATCTTTCAGTTGTGCTACTCCTGCCCCGGCTGTTAATTCCCATTCTGTAAACCCAACTGCTTTTCCGATAAAACCATAATGTTTATTAGACCACAAATCATAGAAAAACAAGAAATGTTTATTCTTATCACAAGACCAATGTTTATACCCTTGAAGTCTTTGTATTGCCTTCTTGTGATCCCAAGGACATCCTGCCGCAACAAGTCCTTTCCATTTGGTATATGCTTTGATTCTACCTTCAATTTTGTCAGAAATTGCTGCTGAGAACAAAGGTGAATGAGAAGGATTAGATTGCACAAAGACTCGCCCAAAAGGAGTCATCGAACTCAAAGCTTTTTGGGCAGCCATTCTCCCTTTATTGTAAGAAGTAAGTAAATTCCGAATTTCTCTTACATGACCAGACTTCGAATTTACTTGTATTTCTCTGCAAAGATATTGAGCTATTTTTCCTCGGAGCCACAAACAAAAACGCAGAAAATCTGAGAAACATTGGGAAGACAATCTAAACGATAATGTATCACATTCGACTCTCATAACCCTGCTTGAAGTCCACCTCAAATCGTTATTTCCAGAAAATCTCCATGCTCTGTTTCACAAATCAACTTCTTCAAGTCCATAGAAACAACATAGTACTCAAAAAACGAGGAGACAGCACTTGGCGAACTTCTTCCACTTATTACCATCATCTACAGCACCAAAGAGCTTGTCGAAGAGCTTCTTGCCCCAACTCTTCCACAGCTTGCCAAGCCCCTTAAGTCCTAGCTGCATAGCCAAGGCGAAGAGGTCTATAGTCGGTGGACCACCCACGAAGACAGGCTTGCCCGCTGGGATAACCGTCGTCAGCGATGGGGTCGGTGCCTTAAGCGAGAGCTTGGGCTTACTCATCTTCTTAGGACGAATAGGAGCTGGCACCCCCATGAGGTTACAGTGATGGTTTCCATCGAGTTATAGTCCTACTCCAGACCATCTATAATCTTTTGAATATGTGGAGAAACCTTATACTCTGCCTGCTGCAGGTATGGAGCATAATGTGCTAGCATGGCGTCTGAGAATTGTAGATTAGCAATGTCAAGTTTCCGTTTGATGAGCCAATATCTGTAGAGAGCAAATGCCTCCACAGGGAATAAGCTCCATGTGGGATCGAAAGGGTTGGCTATGAAAGAATCAATATGATAAGTCTTGAGGTGATATGTCATCAGGTCGTCTAGCAAATCCTCCACCTCTTCTGCAGAGCAGGTAGCAGCATTTGCTAGCACCTTGTCGTAGGGTGCTATGGGTACGTCTTCCTTCTTCCCCCAGATGATGCCTTTCCTTGTGAGAATATCTTGATAAAGAAACTTCGCAAGGGGAAGGGTGGTAACGTGTAGCTTAAACTGGTTGCGCGTTTTATAGTTCAAAGCCTCTGTGGTAACGTCTACGATCCTTTCTCTAAGCATGTCATCTGCAAACATCGCCATAGCAAGCAGAAAACCCGGCAAAGTAGTAAGTTCCGATGATAACGTGAGTTTCTTTTCTGCTCTCAGCTCTTCATCCTTTTTCCACATAGACCAATATGCAATGTACTGGATATGGAGAGCATCTACCATTCTTTGGAAAAGTTCAGGACTAGGATTGTGCCAAAATTGCAGTTGACACACGTCAAACTCCGTGTGGGCAACAGTATTTAACTGGATAAAATTCCATTTCTCCAAAGATGGATTTGCTAAACGCTCCAAATACTCCGCCTCGTGAGTGTAGCCCTTCACGTATGAGAAGACTTTGTCAATGCGTTTTGTGTACTCTGCTCTCGTTCGCTTTTTCATATGCTAATGCCATTTATGTTCTGTATGGGAGGCTGCATACAGCCGTCCTTTTGCTCCTCGTTGTATCGTTACGTGCATTACCTTGAAGTCTCCAAGATTTGCAAGAAGATCCTCCAATTGATTACTTAAGCCCTTTAAGTCGTTGATTCTAGGTTGATATGATCTCAATATACTCTTTGTACTCTAAGGGGATAGGTAGATTAAACACCAAATCCTTTAGAGGGTCTACATTTCTCCCCATTTTGTAACACAAATATAGCCGTTCATTAAGCTCAGCATAGATTCGTACATTCCTCAATTCATAGCTATTAATCGTTTCTAAATCGTCTCTATTTATTGACGCAATGATATCTCGTTCATTGTATTTCCCTGAGTAAGTATCTACTTCAAAGAGTCTGCCCCCACCATCTCCTATGATAAGAATTTTCTTTTCGTTTGGGGTTCCTTCCCAGAGCGTAATCCATCTACTTCCCATACCTAAGGGGTCTATCTTACGCTTTGGAGAGATATAGTTCTCAATCCCTTTAATATTCTGCCTGAAGATATTGCTGCTTTTAATGAATTGACGAGCAACAGTGGCGCAGAAAAGAATAGGAACTTGGGTTAAGTCTACATCACCCCAATTGTTATCAGTATTAAATAGGTTGAAAAACAGGAGTTCAGCCTTCCCTATCATCTGAGCGAGCACATACACCCTAGTTTCTCTTGATTCATCCTTTCGTTTAGTCTCAATGCTGATAACTTGATTATTCCTCCACCTTACTTCTGTCATATTTTTCATCTTAATGAATTCCTTTGGTTTTCAGATGTTCACCAGCTGCAGCTAAGTACTTATCGCGATTTGGATTCTCGTAGAGTCAACCGGCAAGTGCAAAATTAGGCTATTCTTTTGAAGAATTCTGCTTTTGGTGTTTCAAACTTTAGTTTTAGTTTGGGTCTACTGTTGATTTTCTTCTGAATACTCGCCATCTTTTTATCACCTCAAATCGTTATTTCCAGAAAATCTCCATGCTCTGTTTCACAAATCAACTTCTTCAAGTCCATAGAAACAACATAGTATTCAAAAAACGAGCATTCTCCAATTATGAATACCACATCTGCGACCCTTGCCTTGAATATGTGTGTGACATCCAATTCAGCAATAAAATAGCAGAAGTCTTCATTGTTCAAGAAGCAAGATATCCGTTTGTATTGATAATCATCATCATAATGATGCTCCTTCGGGGGAAAACGAAAAGATAGCCACCAAACTCTAGGATTGCCTAGTACAAATCGATTTTTGATTCTATCCAAGACATCACCTCCGAGCTCCTGAATTCTCTCTCTTGCATCAAGGCTCTCTATACATCTCAATAGCTCTTGATATTGTTCATCCATTTGCAATTACATACATAGTTAATGTCCATCTATCACACCCTCACCCTTCTTGGGAGATCTATGAGAGTGGGTGTTACCATCATAGGTAAGATTAAACCTCTTACTTCCACCATCAGAACGCTTCCCTTGAGTTTGAACTCCAATATGCGGTTTATCATGCCCCTTAGTAAAATCCATATCAGGGTGAGCAGAATCGTACTTATACCTACAAGCCTATTCTCCTCTTTAAAGTGAGGAATGAACAGCCTTACAGGCTAAGAGTTAGACTTCTATACAATGCCTTTTCTCTTACCGCAAAGTTAAACCTTTGTCATCATTAGACCAAGGAATTGTAAGGAAATATTGAGCATGCACATTCCACCCTTAAGTGCAACACTGGGGTAAAATACAGCAAAAAATATAAGATTACCTTGCTATCGCCTTAGAAACACCTCTAGGACATCTTCTCTCTCTGATTAATAAAACGCACGATCGTTTATTTCCCCCTTCTTCCCTTATTATCCTGCCTACACCCTATACATTAGAGCGTCTTATATAAGCCTATATATTTGCGTCTTAGCAAGTGATAATCATCTAATTCATAGTATTATGGATGCAAATAACAACGACAACTATGTCTTGGTCTTAGAAGACCGCACGGAGGTCAAAAACGAGGCGGAAGTAGGTAAGCTTTCCGTAGTTTCAAACATCGATGAAAAGGGGAAACTCAAGACAGCTCCTGTCGAAGAAGCAGCCCTTTGTCCACTGATATGCGCACACTTTGTGGCAGCCTTTGCCCCCAATGTCCAAGAAGAGCTTATGCAGATAGAACTAACTGAGGGCACTCCTTGCTTTGTCTGGCGTGGTAAACTAATTTACGTTTATCCGGGCTTTTATTCATTACAATAAAGATATTTTCATACTTCCTATCCCCCCATTTAACGCCCAAATTCGAATTCAGAAAAAGTTGCTGGGAATTTATGCGATTCTCAGAGGGTTTGAAAATAGAGATTTTGGGAGCATGTTTTGGGTATTTCACGCGTTTTATTGTAATCTGAGCTTGTTTATAGAAATCGACGGCTTGTTTGAGAAGAAACAACGTGTTGTTTTACCAAAAACAACACGTCGTTCGTTCTATTTCAAGGGACATTTTTCAAATTAAGTCGGACGAAATTTCTTTTTCGTCCGAGAAAATCTTCTAAACGTCCGAGAAAATCGGGAAATGTTTGAGAATTTGTGCAAGACTCCTTGGGTGAATGATTTTGAACTCATGTAGAGTGTATTCTTTTCCTCCTAGTTTACTCGAAATTCTGACCAAAATCCGCCCTACGTTTTAACACTCAAACCTGTGTATTTGGTTAATGATTCATTTTCTGTGGTGATGAGTGCATGTTCTTTCTAGCAAGAAGCTAATCGCCTCAACTCATACGAGCTGAGGCGATTTTTTGTGTTTGGAGAATCCTGCCACCTTTGTCTCTTTCTTTGGTGCTTCTAAATGCCCCCACCATGGTAAAGATAGAACTTAGCGCGCTCCTTGTTGAAGACTGGCACCTCCACTCGAATTCATTGCTTAGGTTCTTGATAGCGTTCGAAGTCTCGTTGGAGGTACTGCCTAAACGCAGGAAACTCCTTGTTGGGTTGTGTCGTTTATTAGCGTTTGGGCAGATTAGCGATACCTGCTTTTATGATCTTAATGGTAGAATCGTCAGAAGAGAACACCGAGTAAAGCCCTTGTGGCTCTTGGGGTGGGTCGCACACGTAGTCATCTCCGGGTATCCATTGTTCGTGTTGAGGTTGCGCATGACCTCCCCAGCCCCAGAAGTTGCAACCCACGAAGTATCCACCCTTGGCTAAATCGTCTGCTAAGAGCGAGAAGACGTAGTTATAATAGGCATCGCGAGCAGTGGTAGCCGATTGTTTAGAGAAAGAAACACCATCTCGTGGATAGCCAAATTCTTCCATTACTAGCGGTTTGTTGATTTGGGCACAAATCTCTAAATGTCGATCTAAATAGTCCTTGGTATATTCTTGAGCGCGTTGCATATTTTGCATCAGCGAGTCTTTCTTAGCCCAGCCCCAATTATAGGGCCAAATGTGCACATTGCAATAGTCGATATTGGCATCGGAACAGATGCGTTGCCACGAATCATAATCAGCCTCACAACCGAAGGCGCCTTCAGAACCAACGCTCACCAAATGTTGCTTATCGATACTCTTCATCATCGCTGCAGCCTTAGCTATCCACGCTTCGAATTGGGGCAGGGCTGCCTTGTCGAACGCACGGGGCTCGTTGCAAATTTGCCAAGACATGATAGCAGGATCTTCTGTGTAGGGCTTTCCGGTGTAGCGGTTGGTACGTTTGAGTATGAAATTGAGGTGATTGAAAAACAACTGTTGTGCCTTGGGATTGGTTGCGAATTGCGCAGCATACTTAACGTAGGCAGAATATCCCACCTCGTTAGGCTGTAATGCTTTGCCTGCACCAGCATTTTCGAGGTAAAAGCCATAGCCTCCACTCCATTCCCAAGAGTTATTAAGATAGAGTACTGCCACCATGCCACGACGTTGAAGCTGTAACATCAGATAGTCAAGCCCCTCTAATATCGTGTCGTTATACACACCTGGAGAAGGCTGAAGCACTGGCGATGCTTTCCATTTGATGCCTTCTTCCCCATCGCTCCCCACCAATATGCGTAGATTGGTGATGCCTAAACGTTTCATTTCGTCTAGTTCACGGTTCAGTCTTTTTCTGTTCCCGCCCTTTCCTTTCGAACCCAGTATGGCGCCATACCAATAGTTTGTTCCGATGAAAGTATAGGGTTTGCCGTCACGATAGAGTTTTCCGTTTTCTACTGTAACAAAGGATTGTGCCTTAACGGCTGTGGCACAAACAAGTAATAGTGCCATCATGTAGTATCGTATTTTGTTCATTGCATTTTGAATGTTTGTGCATGATATAGGATAGGTGATATCTGCATAGTTGGTTTTGAATACTTTCCTGCAAATATACTTACTTTGTTTGATATCTCCTCATTCTGTGATAATGAATGCTATTCGTGTAAATCAAATTATAGCTGTTCGGTAAACTGCTTAACGGAAGTATAAAAAAAAGTTCCTGAAAATGAGATGATAATCAATGCGGTACTCGCTATTGCACTTGTGTTTCTTTGTTATAGGCTTGCGGTAGTAGAAAATGCAAAAGGTGAGCAACAGGATCGTTCTGAGTTTCCGCTCCACATCAAATAAGGATAGGGTCCAAAATTTGTGTGTAAGTTCCAAAGTTCTTATTATTTGTGGTAGACAATGGAGCTTACGAAGTCACAAATGTCGGACTTATTTTCCACATTTCTCTCCTCTGGAGGCAGTTTAAATACATGGGTCGAAGCTAAGCACGACTAATTGGATAGAGCGACTCAATCGCAGCTATAAACGCACCTTGCACATGCGTGTCGCGATGCGCCCTTTTTGTTGGGGTAGCCTAACAAAAGGGAGGGGGAACAGGGAAACTCACACACTTTTTCGGGCAATACCATAAAACTTTAGCATAGCATACGTCGTGGCGTTTATCTTTTCTGAATTCTGTTGAAGCGAAATACCCCTTTTATGTAGGGAAGAACCTCTGTGTCGAAGTTGAGTGCAACAGAATCAATCATCAGAAAATACAAGTAAAGGGTTGTTTTACCATCGGTGAGGATGAGCTTTCTTCCTCGTGTATATAGATTCTCAAATTTCGTAGATTGCAAACTGAAAGGATAGCTAGCCATGACCCAGGCATTGGCGGTTTCTAATGCAGCTTGTCTGCCATACGATTGGACAAAATTGCTGAGTTCTACACGATCGTAGTCGGTGAATCCTTGATAAGGATGTCCGTAAGAGAAATCTCTTTTGATATGCCTGAAATCAAGATATTTGAGATCAGCCAACTTAGAAGTATCTTTGTTGCTGGTGTCAAAGGCATATTTATCATCAAGGACAACGAGATAGTTTGTCAAGATGATGAAGCCCTTGTCTTCTTTCGGACGGAGGATGCGATCCACCTTTCCCATAAAGCAATTGTAGAATCTTTCGCCAAGTGGATGTAGAAACCCATAATTAAAGGGAATAGTGGGCTCATTATCCTCTGTAAAGGGGGTGTAGAGGTAATTGCCTTTGTTTTCTACATTAAATCTCTGATGGAGGAGCGTCGTGTCGGCAAACTCTTCCAAAGCTGGTGGTAGGTAGACTGCATTTCTTTTGAGTTCATTTTTGCTGGCTTCGGCATTGATGCGATCAGTTGTTTGAGCATAGCTGTTTGCGCCCATCATCATAAAACAGAGCGCAAAGAAAAAAGCGAAGGCAGTCTTCAAGATATTCATAGCGAATGAATTTTTGTATTTCCAATCTGAGTAGGTTCCTTTAGGGGGAGTGCCGCTGCTGCCAGTTTGTGGGTCATAATAATCTGCTGAGCCATCAGCGTTGGGGCGGATTACAACTGCGTGCGTAAGTCCTCTGACACAGTGTCCGTATATTTTTTCGACAATATAATCTGGAATGACACCGATAGAGAGATTGTCTAAATCGGGAGTTTATTCCTGGGGCAGCTGCAATCAAACGCATTGGAGCCCTTGTTGCTGTGATGGAGATTTCTACATCCACTGTTTCGGGATAATGAATGACAACACTTGAATTTGTACTTTTATTGCTGCTTATAGATGGAGCAAAGATGTATATAATATACACCTTAAAAGTACCCCATCACCTCAACACGGAAATGATGGGGTACATGAGATTAGTTACAGCGAATGAAAACACGTTTCCTAGGAATGCTAAAAGGTTCCCCCTCATCTATTACCAAACGGTTGGCTTCGATTTTCCCTTTGTATATACGGGTGGTCACATCAGGTTTGGCACCTTTTTGTATCCAACGGGGGATGCCCATGCGCTGCGCTGTAGCCTCCTCCTTGCAATATAATGGAATAGGGTTGTAAAATTCTATCCCTGCTTCGACTGTAAAAGACAAGGAATCCTGTTTTACAATGATGTTTTGCAAAGGACGAATCTCATAACCAGGAAGGTATCCCTCTCTAACTAGAAAAAACTCATCTGTTGTAGCATTTAAACATCCATGCACACCTAGCGAATCTTTCCAAAAGATAAGATAGCAATGATCCCATCTTCCTGCAGGATAGTCGAGTTGCTCTTCATAGATGGAGGACACGTGTTCAATAGGAACGAGTTTTTCTGTTTGAGCATATACAGCGTGCAACGTCCAAGAGAGAAAAAGGAGAATAAGAAACTTTTTCATAAGTGTATTTGTTTTATCCCAAATCGTTCATTAGACCGTTATAGTACGATTCGTAATTATCCCTCTGTAGAGTTTGCAAGTATCCCTCGCCAACTCACTAAGGAGATGGCGGGAGACGACAGAACAGCCTACGTAAGATTACTCGGCTCGATGAGTTCTCTGAAAAAGCATACGAATAGGAAGCAACCTTGGGACTTTATGGTAACCTTCCTTCATTCTAGGAAAGTAGAAATTTAGGAGGTAACGATTGATTTCAGTCAAAGATTGCTTAGATAGTGGCTGGGCACCAGCAGGCATGAGTAGGGATGCCCTTAAGAGAACGCCGTCTCGATTTAGACTTATCTGCACCATCATTTTTGACACATATTCTTGAGGAAGCAATGCAGCAAGGCCATCGAAGAATTTTGTAGGAAGATTTTGGATGTCTTGGAAATAACGATTAAAGTAGCCGTCCATGTTGTAGCAGTCAAATTCCAAGAAAGGGTCGTCAGGTTCTTTGGGTTGCTTGCGCGAGGTATCTGCCTTTATGGCTGCCGCATCTCTGAAAGCACGTGCAAAGCTAGTAGGCGAGTAGATGAAGTTCTGAGAAAACGCTCCTCCTTCAAATCGTTCTATGGTGTAATAAGTTTCATCGTCAAACTTCACAATGTGGAGTGTGTCATCAGCAAAAATCGAGTTGCACCAGCAAAGAGTGCAGATGCAGCAAAACAATAGTCGAAGTATCATAGATGTATGTTATTAGAAGTTTACGGTCATAGAAGGAAATCTGAGTTTCCAATTCCATTTATAATTAAACAAGCACTAAATTATGAGAATCTAGAGTTCCCATGGCGTAGTGTAGAATAGTAGTAAAAAGTAGAACTCAATTACAGCGAATGAAAACACGTTTCCTAGGAATGCTAAAAGGTTCTCCTTCATCTATGACCAAACGGTTGGCTTCGATTTTCCCTTTGTATTTATGGGTGGTCACATCAGGTTTGGCACCTGCTTGTATCCAACGGGGGATGCCTATGCGCTGCGCTGTAGCCTCCTCTCTGCAGTATAATGGAACTGGGTTGTAAAATTCTACCCCTGCTTCGACTGTAAAAGACAAGGAATCCTGTTTTACAATGATGTTTTGCAGAGGACGAATCTCATAACCAGGAAGGTATCCCTCTCTAGCTAGATAAAACTCATCTGTTGTAGCATTTAAGCACCCATGCACGCCTAGCGAATCTTTCCAAAAGATAAGATAGCAACGGTCTTCCGTTCCTGTGGGATAGGTGAGTTGCTCTTCATAGATGTAGGTCTGCTGCGTCTGAGGAAGCAGAACTTCGGATTGGGCACTAGCAGAAAGTGTAGCCCAACTCAAGGAAATAAATAAAAAGAGTTTTTTCATGGATTTATGTGTTGAAGATGTTTTAGGTTATTGGTGGGTTCTGGTACGCCCCTTTTTCGGGTCCCTCCCTATTCTTTTTTAGTGATGAAGTAGAGGAGTATCGCTTTTCTACGCCGGAGGATACAATTCTCTTTTTAGATTTATGTGGGGAGGCACATTTTATTTTTATATGGGGAGGCACAACACTCTTCTTAGTGGTTGAGGCAGAGGGTGGTGTGTCTTGACCACAAAAGTACAAAGTTCGTGGGAATCTTCCAAAGGGGAAGGGAATTTTTTGTAGACTTTTTGGGGGGAGTGCAAAATGTCTGACGGTTTTTATTCTCCAAATAAGAGCCTTTCCGTGACAGGATGGAAGATAAAGACAGGTTATCTCGCTTTCGAAAGGGGGGATGACAAAGAAAAGAGAGATTTTTTCTTGTTATCTTGCGAGAATCTGTTTATTTTTGGATTTACCTCCCAAAGGAAAAAGGGAGTTTTCGTTCTATTCGTTAGTCGTTCAACATGTTCGTTGGTGCCTTGAGGTGCATTCCTATGAAAAAAAACAGAATCTTTTTCTAGTTCAAGAAAAAACTACTAACTTTGCAAATTATATATTTCTTTTTATCTCGTTCTTCATTGGGTTTCTTGGTAGAGGCTAGAGCTCACTGTTTAATCCATTTTCCAAAAACAACATTTAAACTCAGATTAATATTAGGAAAAGAATAACCCCGTCGATTCTTCCTCTTTTGTAGTAAGGAAGATTAGTTCACTTAGTTCTACTGTCGTAATGACAGACTTAATATCTTAAAATGAAACGTTATGAGCAATAAAGATTCTAATCAACAAAACAATGAATTTGATCCGTATAAACAAGCGTCTGATCCTGAGTATGTAGTTGTAGAACCTCATAGCAGACAAGGGAATGTAGCCTTAGCTGCTATAGCAGGACTTGTTTCTTGTATATTGGTTGCTACTGTGTGGGCATTCATTTGTATAGTTGCAGAAAGGCAATGGGTATGGATGGGAATTGTTGCTGGGTTTGTTGTAGGATGGTGTGTCAGAGTTGTTAGTGGAGGCAATAACGCAATAATTGGATTTTTCGGAGCCTTTTTTGCTTTGTTATCCTGCCTTATGGGGGACTTTTTTACAAACTTAGGTTTCCTTGCGCAAGAAGAAGGAGTTGAATTTCTGGATGCTTTGGTGCAGTTTGACTATAAGTATTTATTTGACCTTCTCTTTGTGGACTTCGATTTCTTTAGTGGGGTAGTTTACTTTATAGCAATTATAGAAGGCTTTTCTATCGGTATGGGGAAAAGTGGTGATGAAAAAGAGTAGCAGGGTCTAAAAGGCAATATAGGTGGCATACTTATATAATTAAAGTCTTAGAATAGTCCTTGGTACTGTCTATATGACTTTAATGTTTTATCGAAAGTCCGCATTAGCTCGAGTTGCTAATGCGGACTTTTTGTGAAATCATATAAGCTTTATTGATAACAAACTGTGCACACTAGACTTGTAACAAAGTTTCAAAGTGCTTCTTATTTTGGGGATGTGAAAAACAACGGGAATTATAGCAGTTTGTCCATTTGTGAATAATTCTCCCCGCTGTCTGATTGACAAATCAAACAGTGGGGAGATTTCACTTATTATGCTGTAAAAAGAGGCTAACACAGTTCTTAGGTTTTAAGTGGAAATGTCTAATTCAATTACGACAATCTACCATAATAGTGCCTAATTGGCATCGATATACCTTTTGAACTCGCTCGTCTCCTGTATAATGAGATTCTAATGCACTTCTTAGTTTTTCATATTCTTCATCATCGGCTGCATGTTCAATCCGTACGTTGATTAAACGTCCCATTGGGAAAACCTTGAATTCTCTATTGTTCGTGTACTGTGTGTATTTAGCACCTCCTATTAGACCATAGCTTTGATACGTTGTTTGGAGTTCTTCTACAAAATAGTCTGTAATTTCGAAGACCTCACGATACTTTGGGTCCTCGCAGCTGCACAAGCTGAAAAGTCCCAATACACAAATAAAGAGGGTGATATAAATCTTTTTCATAATCAGATGATGTTTTAGGTCGAACTAATGTGTGAAAGATTTGCGTTTGGCGTGAAAAGCAATAGATTTGATAGTAGTAGTAAATAGGTAAATATAAGAATGGGGAGAGCGTACTAGGCTATTTTACGTTTTGTGAGATATCGTGTTTATACCTTACAAAGATACAAAATAAAATTATATAACAATGAGGAGAATCGTTTTTTTAGGTCTTTTGTTTTGATTGTATCCCTCTTTCCTCTCACACAAAACAAAACGGCAACGCAGTCGAAACCGCATTGCCGAGCATGAAAAAACAATAAGAAGTCGGAACTTGAGCCGTGGGCTACGAGTTCCGTTCGGAGTCTATCCTAGGTATTTGAGCAAGATGCTCACGTTGGCCTCTTCGCGCAAGCGACGCAAAGCACGTTCCTTGATTTGACGCACACGTTCACGGGTGAGATTGAGTGTAGTCGCCACTTCTTCAGCCGTCATTTCCGTGCGACCGATGCCGAAGAGCATTTTCACCACGCTGCACTCACGCTCAGAGAGCACTTGAAGGGCGGTGTCGATGTCGGTAGACAGCGATTCGCGCTCCATACTGTTGTCGGTGCCGGGTGCTCCTTCATCGGTCATGATGTCGATCATGGAGTTCGTTTCGTCGTCTTGGAAGGGTGCGTCCACACTCACCTTCTTACCGCCAGCGTTGAGGCTGTCTTTGATGCGGTCGAGGTCGGTGTCGAGCAGTTCGGCCAATTCTTCTGCAGAAGGACGACGTTGGTAGAGCTGTTCAAACTCTGTGGTGGCACGACCAATCTTGGCCTGCAAACCCACTTGATTGAGAGGCATGCGCACGATGCGGCTTTGCTCACTAATCGCCTGGAGAATGCTTTGACGAATCCACCATACAGCATAAGAGATGAACTTAAAACCACGTGTCTCGTCGAACTTCTGGGCAGCTTTCATCAAGCCGATGTTGCCTTCGTCGATGAGGTCGTTGAGCGACATCCCCTGATTTTGGTACTGCTTGGCTACGGACACCACAAAGCGCAAGTTGGCTTTTACCAAACGCTCAAGAGCAGCTTGGTCGCCATGGCGAATGCGCTGTGCGAGTTCCACCTCCTCATCCATGGAGAGGAGTTCAAGACGACCAATCTCGGTGAGATATTTGTCGATAGCGGCATCACCACGGTTGGTAATACCCTGAGAAATTTTTAGTTGTCGCATAACGAACGGGGAAATATTGAATGATTTTCATGACAATGAGCCGCAACCAACATGGCTCTGTTTGTACTTTGCCATGGCGGATGCGCCCACGCAGGTACAAATATACTACATTCTTTGCGATATATCAAAGAATGTCGTAATAAAACGTGAGAATTAAAGATGTTATAAAGATTTTGCTGACTTTACTTGTCAGATTCTGCATTTTGTGATAACTTTGAACTCTAAAAGCGAACAAAGACAGCAGATTCTTCTTTCCACTGTTGGGGAGAGCCGTCCGCATTGGCGCTTTCTTCTCTCCAAAGAGGTCTTTGCGCTCCCAACGTCAAGTCCATCATCACTAGCCATCTCCTTACGATCATGAACGACTATATGCAAAAACTAGACAAAACGGTCGATGAAATGCTCGAGCGTTTGTCATTGAGATTCCCTGCCGACGACATGATTCGCCTGCGTCAAGCCTACAACCTTGCCAAAGAAGCGCACGAAGGGCAGAAGCGCGCGGCTGGAGATCCCTATATCATGCACCCCGTGGCGGTGGCTCGCATTGTGGCTGAGGAGTTTATGCTCGATGCCAACTCCATCGTGGCGGCTTTCCTCCACGATGTGGTGGAAGACACCCCCTATACCATCGAAGACATCCGTGAGCGCTTCGGTGACGACGTGGCATTTCTGGTCAAGGTGGTGACAAAACCCAGCAAAATCGCTGGTGCTGCTCCCGACGTGCGCAAGCAAGAGAACAATTTCCGCCAGCTCCTCGACTCCTTGCGCCACGACATCCGCGCCGTCTTTGTCAAGTTGGCAGACCGCCTGCACAATATGCGCACACTCGGATCTATGCTCCCCGAAAAACAAATGAAAATCGGTGGTGAAACCGACTTTTTTTACGCCCCCTTTGCCAATCGATTGGGACTGCACAACCTGCGCCGAGAGCTCGAAAATCTGTCCTTTCGTTTCAGATGTCCCGATCGCTATGAGCGATTGCAGCAACTCCTCGAGCAAGACATCGAGCAACACCGCGAAGAACTCTTGAAGTTTACTACGCGCATCGAACAACTATTGGCTGAAAAAGACCTGCACGTACGCACCGAAGTGCGCTATCGCCTGCCCTACAGCATCGACACCCGCATGCGCAAGTCGGGACGCGATTTTCACCACATCGACCATCGCTATGTGATTCGTGTCATCTACGACCGCAAGCGTCTTAACGAAGTGGACAAAATGCGCACCGACAAGGCCATCTGCCTGCGCATCTACGGCGTGCTCACCAATCATTTTCAAGAGAAAGTGGGCAGTTCCATCAATTACATCGATGTGCCCAAAGAGAATGGCTATCAATCCTATCACGTGCAGCTGCTCAGCGGATGCGGACGCTGGGACGAAATCCACATTTCCTCCGAAGAAATGGTGACGCGCACCAAACTTGGGCTCATCGTGGATCGCATCGAAACCCACCGCAACCATGAGCATGGTGGCGGGGTCAATCAACTCTTGAGCAAGTCGGACCGCCAGTGGATCGACAAATTTTGCATCCAACTCCAGCAAATCGCCGAGAGCGACGGCGATGACGACTTCATGGAAGGTGTGACAGCAAGCCTTTATAGCGAAGATATCACCGTCTATGACGCTGACGGCACCCCCGTGCGCCTGCCCCAGCAAGCCACTGCCCTCGATTTCGCCTTTGAGCGCAATGTGGGCAAACACGCCCAATATGCCCGCATCGATGGCAAACTTGCCTCTCTTCCCACCGTGCTCACCCATGGATGTTGCGTAGAAATCGGCACCCATCCGCAAGCGCATCCGCTGCCCGAGTGGGAAAAGGTCGTCACCACCTATCGCGCCAAGAGCTATCTGTCGCGCTATTTTCGCCATGTTCACACCGAAGCTCCCCACCGTTGTCCCATTTGTCAGCCCCTGCCAGGGCAAGAAGTCATCGGTTTCACCAACGAAGCTCAAGGCGATGGCAGAGTCGTCATCCATCGTCGCGACTGTCGCCGCGCCATCAGTCTATCGGCACAGCGCGGAGATGCGATTGTCAATGTCGATTTCCCCGTCACCGACTACACTTACGAAGTGCGCACCCACCTGCGGGCTATCGATCGATTTGGACTCCTCAGCGACATCACCGAATGCCTCACGCAAGGGCTCCAGCTCAATCTCTATCGCATCGAGATGGAGACGCGCGACAACATCGTGGAGTGTATGCTGCATTATGCCGTGCACTCTGCCGAAGAGCTCCGCACCGCCGTGCGATTCTTGAGCGTCATCGAGGGGGTGGACGAAGTGTTGAAGGCATAATCCCCCGCCATTGCTCTCATCCTCTGCCTATTCACGGAGAATTCTCTAGCAGGGTGGGCAATGTTGGGCAGGGTAGTGCAATTTTCCACTGGATAACAACCCTGCGCCCCAACGCTGTGTCCCTATTGGCTCTCTATTTTATCGCCACATTTCCTCGGATAACACCTCGTCTTTCAAGCGCATTAAAGCCCCAAAATCGTGGGACCCACCGACGAAGGGCAACAATGCTCCCACACTTCCTGAAGAAACTGCCACATTGGCTTTGCTCCATGCCACATCGTGGCGTGTGGCAAGGAAAAACCGAAAGCCTTCTTCGCATTTCTTGTGATAGAAAAATGGGCTATTTCAAAATAAAACACTACTTTTGCAGCCGTTAAAAAGCGAATGCACCTCATCAGACGCGCAGCCACCTGCTGAAAAAGCCCTGAAAGAGTGCCGCAGTGTCGCCGCTTCTTCGCCTCATTTACAGAGGGAAAAAGAAGGCATACACCGCAAGTTCGCGCTAATTCTCACCCAAATGGACGACTATCATTCGGAAACGTATCACATCTTGTTTGGTTAGGATGGAGCAAGGCTTTCTTCCTACCCACACCCCCTTTTTGCAATAAAGAAGAAAGCCCGTTATGCTCACATATTGGAACTACAACCGAGGTCTGCGCACGCAAGACGAATGGTCTCCCAACTGCTGGATCCAGGCCACATGCCCCACTCCTGAAGACGAAGAATACCTCACTCAAACGCTCAAAGTGCCCGACTACTTCCTCGATGACATTCGAGACAAGGACGAACGTGCACGCTACGACTACGACGAAGGGTGGATGCTCATCATCCTCCGTATTCCCTACCAAAAGGAAGAGCAAAGTCGCACACCACACACCACCATCCCCATGGGATTGATTCTCAACAAAGACATTTGTTTGACCGTGTGCCACTTCGAAACTAACATGATGTTGGACTTCGTGTCGTATCAGCAGAAGCGAAATCTCGGTTTCACCGACTCCGTAGACTTCGTGTTCCGCCTCTTCCTCTCCAGTGCTGTGTGGTATCTGAAGCGACTCAAACAAATCAGCACCATCATTGATGCTGCCAAGCGCGACTTAGATCGACCCATCAACAATGCCGATTTGATCAATCTCTCTCGACTGCAAGACTCGCTCACCTACTTTGCCACCTCCATCCGTGGCAATGAAATGCTCCTCTCCAAGTTGAAATTCAAGTTGCCCGTCGATGAACTCGACGCCGACATGATTGAAGACGTAAATATTGAGATGAGTCAGGCACGCGAAACCACCAACATCTACACCAATATCTTGGAGTCGACCATCGACACCTATGCGGCGATTATCAACAACAACATGAGCCAGACGATGAAAACCATGACTTCTGTCAGCATCATCCTCATGTTCCCCACGCTCATCGCCAGCATCTTCGGGATGAACCTCCTCAACGGCATGGAACATTGGGTCTGGGGATTCCCACTCACCATCGGAGCCTCCATTTTCGTCACTTGGCTCTTCATCTGGTATTTCCGCCGCATCAATTGGATTTAATCCGTATTCTTATAAAGATATCTCGGAGATTGCTCAAAAGAATCTCCGAGATTTTTTTGTTTTTCTCCCACGATTTACGAAAAAAACTCCTAACGTTTTAGGCCGTTATCCACGTGATTTTGAGGGACTGTCGCCCTGTATCGTCACGAAAACTCCGCTCTTGCACTTGCAGCACTTGTGCAGCAATAGGCGAGAAAAGGATAGGCATTTCGAGAAATAAAACATACAATTCATAGAAAATTAGACTATTTAGTGCAGATTTTGGCAAAAAGATTTGGATATTCCTATCTTTTTGCCGTTATTTGCAGTCTAGAATTGTCAAATAAAGAGGAGACACCAAGGTGTCGCCCTCACACACGTCAATTTTGTTTAACATCTCTCACCCACAAATCGACACTCCACCAATGAGTGAACACGTAGATCCTCAGCTCCAAGTAGCTGCCACTGAACACGTCGCAAACGACGCTGCGAGTAACGCACCATTGACTTCACCCGAAGCGGTGATTGCGCAACTCAAACTCCTGTTGGAACAACCCGATAACGCTGACCGCAACGCACTCGATGCCTGCCGTAGTGCTTACTATCGCCTTCACAACGAGGCAGTGGCAAAGGCACGCGAACAATTCTTGGCAGAAGGCGGCGAAGAAGCGGACTTTGTGGCACCCGAACAGCCCCTAGAAGCTGAATACAAGCAGCTCTTGGCCAATATCAAGGTGCGCCGTGCAGAAATGGCTGAAAAGGCTGAAGCTGAACGCCAAGCAAATTTGGCGCGAAAGCTCGCTATCATCGAGCAAATCAAAGGTTTTGCCGCAGACGCTGAGCAGATCGACAAAAACTACGATACTTTCAAAGCACTCCAAGCCGAGTGGAAGGAAATTGGCACCATCCCTGCCGAACACGTCACCGACACTTGGAAAAACTACCACCACTATGTGGAGCAGTGCTACGACCTCTTGCGCATCAATCATGAGATGCGCGAATATGACTTCAAGAAGAACCTGGAGATTAAGACGCGCATCTGCGAAGCCGCTGAGAAGCTCACAGAGCAAGAAGATGTGATTAGCGCCTTCCACCAATTGCAACAACTGCACGCTGAGTTCCGCGAAACCGGTCCTGTGGCTAAGGAATTGCGCGATGAGGTGTGGAATCGTTTCAAGACGGCTTCTACCATCATCAACAAGCGTCACCAAGATTTCTTCCTTGCCCAAAAACAACAAGAAGAAGACAACCTCCTTCGCAAGACTGCACTCTGCGAACGTGTGGAGGCGATTGATTTGACGGCTCTCCACACCATGAACGATTGGGAAGCACAGTCTAAGGAAATCGTGGCACTCCAAGCCGAGTGGAAGACCGTGGGCTATGCACCTCGCAAAGCCAACCAACAAATCTTCGACCGCTTCCGTGCCGCTTGCGACCTTTTCTTCACCGCTAAGTCTAAGTTCTACAAGGAAGTGCGCGAAACCCTCGCTGCCAACTTGGCAAAGAAGACTGCCCTCTGCGAAAAGGCGGAACAGCTGAGCGAGAGCACTGACTGGGCGGCTACCACCAAGGCGCTTGTGGAGTTGCAAGCCGAATGGAAGACCATCGGTGCGGTGGCGCACAAGGCGAGCGATGCCATCTGGAAGCGTTTCAACACTGCTTGCAATGCTTTCTTCGATCGCAAAAAGGCGGCTAATGCCAGCGGTAACGAAGAAGAAGTGGCAAACTTGGCTAAGAAGCAAGACATCATCGCTCGTTTGGAACAACTCATTGCCGAAGGCAGTGAAAAGCTCCACGATGCGGTCAAAGCTCTCCAAGCCGAATGGAACGAAGTGGGCCACGTGCCTTTCAAAAAGAAGGAAAAAGTCTATCGCGCCTATCGCAAGGCGTGCGACACCCTCTACGCGACTTTGCATGAACAAGCTGGACGTCGTCGCATCGACAACCTCACTCGTCGTGTAGTTGCACAAGGCGGCAACGAGCGCCAGCGTCTCCAACGTGCATATGATGAAAAGAAGGCGGAGATTGCTACCTACGAAACCAACCTTTCGTTCCTCACCACTAAGTCTAAGTCTGGATCTTCGTTCGTGGCTGACGTTGAGCGTCGCATCGAACTCCTCAAGAAAGATCTCACGCTCTTGGCTGAAAAGATTGCACAACTCGGAGAATAACCCTTGTCATGTGCATACGTCTTTGGTGCACCATCCCTGCACTGAATAGCATACGACAGCGGAATGGACTAATTTCTCCCATGATCATAAACCTACCACCAAGAAGGCGCACCCACTAAGCCCTAGTGCGGTGGTCTTCTTTGTTGGTTCACTTGTTGAATATTCAACCTTATACAAACAACAATGCAAAAGAAAACTTATTCAAGTCCCGAAATCCAAACCATCACCATGCTCACTGAGGGCATGATTGCCGTAAGCGGAGAAAAGCAGCCTGAAAATCCTGTAGGTGGAACGAAAGATGGAGACATTGAGGACGATATGCCTCTGAAGTCTCGTCAAAAGGATCTGGACAACAACTCTATTTGGGACTAAATAAGACACCCTCTTTTACCCGTTGCTCTGTGCGGTTCAGGGCAGATTGGAGCCAGTTGCGTGCTTCTCTCTCGCTTGTCGCAGCCCCATCGCAGGAGGTTGTTCCCGACAAGATAAGGAGGTTGAAGCCCTTCACTCCCACTGCATAGCCCTATCTTCCCTTTCCATGCTGGCATCTTTAAGGCTATTGCCCAGAACAGTGAAGGGGTTAGGGCGTCTTGCGCATGAGCGCGGCTTGTTCACCATTTGCTTCGTGCCGACAGTGCCTCACGGTTTGCTGTCGGCACGGAGCTTTTGTCTTTTCTCTCACATCGTCTTTCCTGCGGTGAACCCTCATCGCCCCTTCTCTCTCTTTGGCTTATGCCCGTCATTCCCATTTCCTCCCTCCAACATCCCGGAGTTGAGGTCTTCACCTCCCTCACCGAAGCCCAACTGCGCAATCGGCTTGATCCCTCACAAGGCATCTTCATTGCCGAAAGTCCCAAAGTCATCCACGTAGCTCTCGATGCAGGTTATGTGCCTTTGGCATTGCTCTGCGAAGAACGCCACATCACGGGCGATGCAGCGAGCCTTATCGAACGCTGTGGCGACATTCCCGTCTACACTGGCGAACGTGAACTCCTGGCTTCTCTCACGGGCTATACCCTCACCCGCGGAGTGCTCTGTGCCATGCGACGTCCAGCTCCGCCCACCCTCGAAACGGTGCTCCACAACACTCAGCGCATTGTCGTGATAGATGGGGTAGTGGACACCACCAACATCGGTGCCATCTTCCGTTCTGCCGCAGCTTTGGGCGTAGATGCTGTGTTACTCACCCCAAGTTCGTGCGACCCCCTCAATCGCCGCTCCATCCGCGTGTCCATGGGAAGTACCTTCCTCGTGCCTTGGACGTGGGTCACACCGCCCCTCACCTGCCTCCACGACTATGGGTTCACCACAGCCGCCATGGCACTCACCGACGACTCTCTCGCACTGGGCGACCCTCGTTTGCACCAATACGACCGCTTAGCTCTCATCATGGGCACCGAGGGCGATGGACTCTCTGCGCAGACCATTGCCGAAGCCGACCTTGTGGTGCGCATCCCCATGTCGCATCAGGTGGACTCCCTCAATGTTGCTGCTGCAGCGGCTGTTGCCTTCTGGGAGCTCCGCAAGCGATAAGCTCCTACCGCGAATATTGAGGGTGAACCCCATCTTTCTGTTGGGCTACTGCGAAGCTAAGCCCACACAACGTGGGAGGTTTGAGAAAGTATCACGGCATTTCAGAGCAGACTACACGCAAAAAAGAAGTCCGCATCAACACAAGCTAATGTGCTGATGCGGACTTTTTGAGTATGATAAGGAGATTCGCTGAACATCCTATCTCGAAAGGCGGAAGAGCAGCCCCAAAGAGGGATGAATCATCGCAAGCAGAAGGGCAGGAATCTCCCGAGCGCGAAGAAGAAAAGGGAGAGGAATGGGGAGAAAAGGCTGGATTATTCCGCCGTAATCTCACCGGGGAGGGGCAAGGGGCGCCATCCTTCACCATAAGCAGCGTGAGCATCGCTCACCACTACGAAGGCATTGGGGTCCACTTCCTGAATCTTCAACTTCACAGCGGGAATCTCTTTGTTAGATACCACCAAGAAGAGCATTTCTTTGTCGTCGTTGCTGTAAAGACCGCTACTCTTGATGCGTGTAGCTGAGCGGTCGAGTGTTTGAAGGATAAATTGGCGAAACTCTTCGTTGGGCTTGTTCGACACGACGAAGACGAGCTTGTCATCTTGTGCACCATTGATCACATAAGCGATGGTTTTCGATGAAACGAAGATAGCAATGAGCGAATAGAAGGAGAGATGCCATGACGGTCCACTTGCGCCAGCATCCACGTGCCCAAGTCCAAGTCCGAAGACCAAGAGACCAGAGAGCACCACCACAGCATCGCAGATGAGGATACCATTGGAGAAGCGGATATTGAGATATTTCTGCAAGAACATCGCCACGATGTCCGTGCCGCCTGTGGTGGCTTGTTGGCGCACTACCAGACCGCAACCCAATCCGATGGTGGCTGCCCCGATGATGGTGGTGAGCATGAGATGATCACTCATGTTGATCACCCCGCCAAAGAGCTGAGTAGGATCGAGTGCCTTCATGGCAGCGGCATTGGGATAGGCTATCCAGTCGAGCAAGTTCATCACCAAAGGTGACATCATCGCAGCAAAGATGGTGCGAGAACCGATTTTAGATCCTAAAAATATGGCGGAAAGGGTGAGCAAGGGGACATCGAAAAACCAACCGAACGTGCCGACTTGGATGCTAGGGAAGAGGCTGTGCAAAACAATACCAGCGCCATACACACCTCCTGGGACGATGTGATAGGGGTTGATGAAGAAGACGAAGCCGGAGCACATGATCGTCACACCAACCACGATATAAACCCATGTGAGCCACCATTGAAGATGAGTGGCGGGTTCGTACCATTTTGGTTTTTGTGAGTTGAGAGAGTTGGAAATAGCGGTCATAATTTCAATGTTAGCCCTTGGGGGCAGTAAAGTCTAGGTGCAAAGTTACGAAACCTAACCGAGATGATTACGCTTTGCGGATAGTTTTTTGATAATTATACACAAGAAAACCACCCAAACACATTGGGTGGTTAAGGCGGAGAGCCGAAAACGAGACTCGAACTCGTGACCTACGCATTACGAATGCGTCGCTCTACCAACTGAGCTATTCCGGCTTTCACAGTGCTCCTTGCGGAGATTGCGGTGCAAAGTTAGTGCGTTTTTGCCGAATCTCCAAATGTTTTTCTTGAAAAATCGCACAAAAAGACAGGATTCTCCTTCTGTGTCAGAGGTGGTGACTAGCCCCAATCACAGCGCACAAAAGCTGGGGACGGTGGTGGCTTTGCACGACAAATGCTGCCCCTCTTTCAAGAGTGTTTTTTCCTTTAGGCTGTCTCCGTCAGAGCAGGGGCAGTGATGATGCTGCGCACCACGAGGGTTTCTTTGTCGCCTTCTGAGGGACGCACACGTCGGATTTCAAAAGCCCAACGGTCGTTGTCGAGCGCATCGGCATAGACGCGGAGTTCGTCGTCGGCATAGGCTTCCAGTCCATAAGAAATCTCGATGCGTTTCACCTCGTGCGTGGCGTGCCACTGCTTGGAGAAGGTGTCGAGCAGGAGGGTGATGTAGCGAATAGAATTGACGTGTCCGTTGATGTCGAGATCGCTAAAGGCTGCACGATGCACCAAAACTGGAGTTTCGCTCTTCACTCTTGCGCGGGCTGCTCCTGCGATGGGCACATCTTCGGGGTGGAGAGCTCCAGAGAATCCTCCGTCGGGCAGGTTTTCCAGATTCACGGGTTGGCGCGTGTCGTAGTCGATGAGTGCCCAGGTGCTGTGGCCATAACCCACCGTTTCGCCCTGCGCATTTTGCATCGCATAGAGACGATCGGTGAATTGGCGGAATATCTTGTTGACCCACGTGGAGAGGGTGTAGGCTTCGCCTGTGCGGGGCATCTGGTTGATTTCTATCACCAAGCGCGAAAGCACCCATCCGCGGTGGTGCTGGTTCATGTAGGTGTAGCCAAATCCATGGGATTCGGCATGGAGGGTGGACACACGGAGCAGGAGATTGCCCAAGGTGCTCCACGCTAGTTTGCCGGTGAAGTCTTCCTGAAAGGGTTCTACCGTATAGGGATAAAATAGGCGAGGGGACATATTGTAGACGTTAGACGTTAGAGATTAGACGTTAGGGGTCGCAGACCCTTTTATGCTCGCCACGACAGGCGTGGCTCGATTAGACGTTAGACGTTAGAGATTAGACGTTAGACGTTAGAGATTAGCCGTTAGAAAGGAGCGTGGTTGATTCAATACGTAGGAGCTTTCTCGAAAAACGTAGGAGCTTTCTCGAAAAACGTTGGAGATTTTTCCAAAAACGTTGGAGATTTTCCGAAAAACGTTGGAGATTTTCTGAAAAACGTTGGAGATTTTTTTGGGACACTATAATGTTCTGATCTTTTGGGGGTTATGAATGTCTGAGGAATTTCAGAAAAGTTTGAAGGCGAGGAACGAACAAAGGGGGATTTGAGTGGGACGTTCGTGAGGTGGGGGAAGGAAATAAAGCCCGTTTGGGAGGGACAAGGCTACGAAAAAAGAAGTCTGTTCGGAGAAAGGGAGGGAGCAGCGCACGTTTTGCAGCGCAAGAACTTTTTGTGCTAAAGAATAATGCGTAAATTTGCACTACACATGAGCACCCCTCTAGTTGATAATGCCCTAGTGCATCAGACTCCTTACTGCTTTGGAGTTGACGCCTAAGCAATAGAGTGGTGCAAGTTTACACTTTTTGCTATGTCAATTCCCTATCAAAAGACTTATGACCGCGCAGTGATTCAAGAACTCGTGGTGTGGTTTCGCGAACGCTTCGACCGCTTGCCCCAACGCATCCAGTTGCGACCCGGCATGGTGATACCCGATGTCAAAGTGATGGTGCGCAACTATCTCGATGTGGTGCAGATGCACTACGAAAATCCCACCTATGGCGCGCAAGTGCACCACCTCTTTGAAGTGCGCGATTGCCTCTTGGCTGAGGGATTTGAATAAAACGCGGCAGGGTTAGAGCATAGCACTGCTGTGGGCTATTCCCCCAAATCGAGATACCCATTCATCACCACATAGATGATGATGTCGGACAAGGCGTGAGCCCCGAGTTTGGTCATGATGTTTTTGCGGTGCGTGATGACCGTTGTCATGCTAATGTTGAGACGATCTGCCACCTCCTTGTTGATGAGCCCTTTCGCCAAGAGCGTAGCCACTTCGATTTCTCGCAAGGTGAGTGGTTGTCGCTCCTCTTCGTTGTGGTTGCTCCACAAGGCTTCGAGTTCTGCTTTCGAGGCACGTGGGCGATGCTGTCCATGGCCGTGTCCATGACTGTGGAGCTGCAGCAAATCGGTCACCACCTCTTCTTCCGAACGACACACATTGAGCATCAACACCCCCGGCACAGGAGGCAGGTTTTCCCCATTGGTCAAAACGATCGTTTGGAAAGGACGCTGACGAAAGAAGGACGAATGCTCAAAATAGATGCGTGCCGACACGAAGAAGTGCGCATACTGATTGGGCTGACTCTCTATGAGTGCTTCGTAGCTTTCGAAGGTGTCGATGGTGCCGATGGGAATGAGGCGTTGCAGCAATCCCTGCAAACCACGACACGCCAACACGTTGTTATCGATCACCGCCATGCGGAGTGACTTATTCCCCATAGTCATTGCTTTGCCTTGACCAGTCATAGAGGGGTGCCCTCCGTGTGGTGAAGGAGAGTGTCCGTGGTGCGGAGTATCAAGGGCAGGATGGGATGGGGTAACTTCGTTGGGAGATGTCATGTCTTGCAAATGTTGGGGAGGCAGAAGAGCGTACTTCTGACCGAGGTTGTCTGCAAATTTAATCAATACCTAGCAAAAAAGCCGTACTTTTGCAGGAAAAATCCCTCGTTTTTCTCATTTTAGGTAGGTTTTAGTCCCCAAAAATACGGCATCAAAACACTGAATATGGCAAATGTAGAGCGCGAATTGGCGCACAAAATTATAGAGCACACCCATACCAACCTCTTTCTCACGGGTCGCGCTGGCACGGGAAAGACGACATTCTTGCGTCAGCTTCGCGAGGAGTCGCACAAGCGCATGGTGGTGCTTGCGCCCACGGGCATCGCTGCCATCAATGCCGGAGGAGTGACCATTCACTCCTTTCTCCAACTGCCCTTCGGCATGTACATCCCCGGAAGCCGATTTTCCAATGAGCAATTCCGATTTTCCAACCGAAAGCGCAAGTTGATCCGTTCGCTCGACCTCATCGTCATCGACGAAATCTCCATGGTGCGTGCCGACCTCTTGGACTGCATGGATGCTGCGCTCCGTCGATTGCGCACCGACCCTCGACCTTTCGGGGGAGTGCAGCTCTTGATGATAGGCGACCTCCAGCAGTTGCCCCCTGTGGTGCGCGAGGAAGATCGTGAAACCCTCATGAAATACTACGACTCGGAGTTTTTCTTTTCGAGCCGCGCACTACAACAAACGCCTTTTGTCACCATCGAACTGCAAAAGGTGTATCGACAAACTGACCAAGAATTCCTAGCACTCCTCAACGCGGTGCGCGACAATCGTGCCGACGATCGCATCCTCCAGCTGCTCAATGCGCGCTACCTGCCCAATTTCAAGGCTTCGGGAGCCACCTATGTGCGACTCGTGACCCACAATCACCAAGCCGACCACATCAATGCCCAAGAGATGGCGCAACTGGCAGCGACAGAAAAAGATTTTCGCGCCACGGTCGAAGGCACTTTCCCTGAGGGCTCCTATCCCGCTGCCGAGGTGCTGACCCTCAAACGTGGAGCGCAGGTGATGTTCATCAAAAACGATAGTTCGGGAGAACACCGCTATTATAATGGTATGTTGGGCGAAATCACCGACATCTCCGACAACACGGTGACGGTGTGTCCCAACGATTCGGCAGAAGAGATAGAAGTGGGCATGGAAACTTGGCAAAACAGCCGCTTCACGCTCAACGAAAAGACCAATGAAATCGAGGAGGTAGTGGACGGCACTTTCAAGCAAATCCCCCTCCGCTTGGCATGGGCAATCACGGTGCACAAGAGTCAGGGATTGACTTTCGAGCGCGCCATCATCGACGTGCAGAGTGCTTTCTCCCATGGTCAGGCGTATGTGGCACTCTCGCGCTGCAAAACCCTCGAGGGAATGGTGCTTTCGGCGCCGATACCGCGAGAAGCCATCATTCAGGATGCTTCGGTGGTGCAATTTTCTCATGCCATGGCGGAGCAAGTGCCCAACGAAACGGAGGTAGCTGCCATGGAGCGCAACTATTTCTTTGGGCTCATGACCGAACTCTTCGATTTTGGGCAGTTGCTCATCCTCTTCGACGCACTGCTGCGCCTATTGCAGGAGCATTTCTACAAGCGCATCCCTGCCACGCTCCAAGATTGTCAAAATCAACGCCTACTCCTCCAACAAAAGATGGTGGCTGTGGCACTGAAATTCCGTCCGCAGTTTGAAACCCTCATCGCGCTGCACGACGACTACGCCACCAACGAGCACTTGGCTGAGCGAGTGGAGAAGGGCGCACGCTATTTCCTCACAGAGGTCAAGGCGATGCAGCACTTCATGCACCAACTTTCGGTGCCTACGGAGAATAAAACGGTGGGCACACGAGTGATGAACACCATCAAAGATATTAAAGATTTGCTCCATCTCAAGAAGCGTTTGCTCACAGAAGTGGCTTTGGAAGGATTCTCAGTGGTGAAATATCAGCAGGTGCGTGCCATTGCCAGCATCGAAGAGCCCGATGCACCGCAGACGGAAACCAAACGTCGCAAGCGCAAAACGGACAACTGATTCTGTGCGTGGGAGCATCTTGACCTGAAAATGCTAACCACTGCAAACAAACCAGACACAGCAAGGAAAAAAACATCGCTTTGCTGTGTCTTTTTTTTGTCGCCCCCGCCAAAACTTCCTACCTTTGCACTAAGAACACTGGGCGGGATGCTCCTATTTTCCCTGAACACAGAGAAATGCTAGGTTTGCACGCTCCATATATAGGCACAACTATCTAAGTTAATCCAAAGAACACAATTGTTATGGCACTTAAAATCGCATTTTTCGACAGTCATTCCTACGACGAAACTTCTTTTGCAGCCACCAACGCTGACTATGGTTTCGACATCCAGTACTACAAAGAGCACCTTTCGCTCAAGACAGTGCCCCTAGCTAAGGGGGCGGATGTGGTGTGCATCTTTGTCAATGCAGAATGCAACGCCCAAGTAATCGACAAATTGGTGGAGTATGGTGTGAAACTCATCGCACTGCGCTGCGCCGGATTCAACAATGTGGACCTCAAGGCCGCCAAGGGTCGCATCGATGTGGTGCACGTGCCTGCCTACTCTCCCTATGCTGTGGCAGAATATGCCGTAGCACTCATGCTGAGTCTCAACCGTAAGATTTATCGTGCTGTCAACCGCACGCGCGAAGGTAACTTCCGTTTGAAGGGACTCTTGGGCTTCGACATGAATGGCCGCACGGTGGGTCTCATCGGTATGGGTAAAATCGCGAAGGTGCTCATCAAGATTCTCCATGGTTTCGGCATGCGCATCATGGCTTATGACCTTTATCCTGATTACGAATTTGCGAAGCAATATGGAGTGGAAGTCGTAGACCTCGACACGCTCTACGCCAATTCCGACATCATCTCCCTCCACTGCCCACTCACGCCTGAGACCAAGCACATCGTCAATGCCGAGAGCATCGCTAAGATGAAGAAGGGGGTGATGATCATCAACACTGGTCGTGGTCAACTCATCAACACGGAAGACCTCATCGAAGGACTTCGCACGCACCACATCGGTTCTGCTGGTCTGGACGTTTACGAAGAAGAGAAAGAATACTTCTATGAAGACCGCAGCGACAACATGATTAAGGACGATGTGCTTGCGCGTTTGCTCAGTGCTCCTAACGTGGTGCTCACCTCTCACCAGGCTTTCTTCACTGAAGAAGCGCTCCACAACATCGCCACCACCACGCTCAACAGTGTGCGCGAACTCGCAGAAGGTAAGCCCTACAGTCACCAAGTGCAAGGTTAATCTTACCTTGTTCGCAGTTCATCTGCTGATTTAACCCAAATCGGTCATTAGATCCTGAACAGATTTTATTTGTTGTTGAGCAGTTTGTTTTTCGTTTGCTCGATGGCGTAGCGGGCTACGTCGAGAACAAACGAGCAACAAGATGCCAACAAGAAAATGAAAGATGACAGGAAGTTATCCTCTCAATAACGAGTAGCACTATAACGTTCTAATGACCGATTTGGGTTTACTCTTACTCCTCCGTGCAGAGGATACGAAAATCGGGAAGAGCCGCAAGGTTCTTCCCGATTGTTTTGTTCATACAGCAGAGTGAATGCGTGTATCTCTCAGCAAATGTCTTTTAATACTTCAGGACATTTTGCTTTTCCTTCTGCGTTAGTGTCGCTTTCCCTTCTGTGTGGATGGTAGGGTCTTCTATGTTTTCTCTTTTCACTTCAAAGTGATGGCTGTATGCTTCTGTGTGAATGTGCACAAACTTCCGTGCGAGCAATTTGACAATACTCTGTTGCTTGCCCTGATGTCGCACTGGCGGAGTCTTATTCTGCCTTCTCCTCCCACTGTTTTGCCATGCCGTGGGCGGCGACGTAGGCAGTGACCCATGCGGCAGTGAGATTATAACCACCGGTCAAGGCATCGATGTCGAGCATCTCTCCAGCAAAGAAAAGTCCAGGTGCCGATTTGCTCTCCATGGTCTTGGCATTGACCGAAGAGAGCGACACCCCGCCGCAGGTGACAAATTCGTCTTTGTGCGTGCCACGTCCCACAAGGGTGTAGGAGTCTGCCGTGAGTAGGGTGGCAAGGCGGTTGAAATTCTTCTTGCCCAATTCACTCCAGCGGCGATCGGTGGGCAGTTCTGCGCGTTGCAACAGATGCTGCCACAGCCGTTGTGGGAGAGGGGAAGAGGAATAATCCACTTTTTCTTCCCCTCGTCCGAGGTCGGCAGGGGTGAGTCCGAGTAAATCGTGCAAGAGGGCGAAAGTGGGGCGCGCTGCACCAAGCGTTTTGCCCGACAGTTCGCTTTGCATCTGCTTCAGGAGCGAGAGAGTGGCATCAAAATCCGTAGTGCCCAACCATGAAATGAGGATTTCTCCCTGATAGTTGCGTTCGGCAAGCAAGCGCGCTCCGTGAGCCGAGAGCCGCAATGCGGCGGGTCCACTGATGCCTTGGTGTGTGAGGAGCAGCGATCCCTCAGTGCGCACCTTTGTGCCAGCGAGAGTGAGCAGTACATGGTCGAGCGTTATGCCCGAAAGTTGGCGCAGGGACTCATCGGAAAGGCGGAAGTTGAAGAGCGATGGACAGGGCGTTTCGAGTTGATGACCAGAGGCTTTGAGGGCGTCAAAACCTTCGCCATGGGGAGCACCTCCCGTGGTGAGTGCCAACTGGTCACAGTGGACCAATCGGTCTTCGCCGCCCTTGCGCAGGGTGAGGGAGAATCCCCCCTCTGGGTGAGAATCAAAGTGCTGCAAACTCGTGTTGGTGAGGAGTTCTATGCCTAGACGCTTGGCTTCATCGAGCAGACATTGAGCGATGGCATCGCTCGTATTGCTCAGAGGGAACACACGTCCTTCGTCTTCCACTTTGAGAGGCACCCCATGCAGTTCCCACCATTCGTAGATGTCGCTTGGGGAGAAGGTGCGGAAGAGTCGCTGCATCAAGCGCGCACCACGAGGATACACCTCTTGGAGTTGGTCGACGTGCGCAAAAGTATTGGTGACATTGCATCGGCCTCCGCCTGTGGCGCGCACCTTGGTCAGCGGTTGACTGGCGCGCTCTACGAGAGTGACGTGCGTGGTAGGGGAGATTTCGCGAAGCGTGATGGCAAGGAAGAAGCCTGCTGCACCACCACCGATGATATAGATGTTAGACATTAGACGTTAGACGTTAGAGGATCTCAGACCCTTTTTGCTCGCCACGACAAGCGTGGCTCGGAGATAAATGAAAGAGTCTTTAGACCTTAGAGATTAGACGTTAGAGGGGCTAGTTTTTCTAGTAACTCTAGTTTTTCTTGCAATTTGTGATTAGGGATTTTCTGTTCCTTTTAGACTGGCTTCTAAAGCTCGAAGATGGCATTCCTCACCCACTACCCAAAGAATGTCTGTGGGTTGAAGCACGCGAGAAGCCTCAGCGAGTTCCACACTGCCAGAGGCATCTTCCACTCCGACGAGCATACAGCGGTGAACATCGCGGATGCCACTCTCTGCAACGGTGCAGGGGAGGAGGGGAGAAGTGGGAGATGCCACGATGCGACGAAGCTGAAGACTGTGGTCGCGACCGTCATCTTCTATCAGATATTCCACTTCCATGGCCATGCGCTGGGCAAAGGTGTCCAAACTTGTGTCGTCGCCGATCACTTCCAATTCGTCACCAGGGAAGATGTTCATGTGACCATCGGGAGCATTGATGCGAATGTCTTGGCGAATGATGGCAACCACCAGTACACCCTCGTTGGACGAAAAGTCAAGCTCGGCAAGCGAGCGACCTGCCCACTGCGAGAAGGGGGGCACCACCAAGCGAGCGAAGTGCACATCGCGCGCAGAAAGACGGCGAGCAAAACCGTATTCTTGAGAACTCTTCTGCTGAGCCACCACTTCGCGCTGGCGAAGGTTGTGGGCAAAACGACGCTCTGCCTTGATGGAACGATACTTCACCCAACGGCTATTGGCGACTAAAACCATGATACCAAAGGCAAGAGGCAGGTGGTAGTACCATGCGAAGGGAGAGAGATATTCCAACACGTAAAACACCAAGTAGGTGGCGATGCACCAACGCACGAAGAAAATGATGTTGAAAAAGGCGCTTCCCCACGAAGAGTTGCGGAGCGTTTGGGCGGCACGACTGCGATTCTTGCGCGCTACGATGGGACGCAGCAAGGGCGAAATTACAAAGAGCGTGCCCAAGCCAGTGAGGGCATTGCCCACAAAGTGCGTGGGCGGAATGTGGCGCAGCACAGGGAGAAAGGCGGAGAAGGAGAGACCGATGACGGTGGCGGACAAAATGGTGTAAACAAGGGTTTGGAGAAACACCACGCGCACGAAGGTGAGGGCTGCCTTTCCCGTGGAGAGGGTGGGAGCTGCGGCTACGATGGCTTCTCCTAACGAAGTGACGGCATCGCCTTCCGGAGTGAGGACTGCAGAGGTGGTGGCAGCAAGAGAGGCTAAGGCGCCATCTTCCGCAACAGGACGGTCGGCGATGCGCGCTTGCCAAGTTTCGGGAAGGAAACGTTCGATGAATCGATAGGCAGGTTGGGCAGAGCGAATGATATATGGCGCCAAGAAAGTGGTGACAATGCTGACAGCCACTACGATAGGATAGAGATGCGAACTGGTGACTCCGAGACTCTGGCCAAGCGTGGCGATGATGAAGGAGAATTCTCCGATTTGCGTGAGCGAAAAACTGCACTGCATGGCGCGCTGTAGCGGATGGCCTGCAATGACAAAGGAGAGGGTGCCAAAAAACGCCATGCCGATGAAGAGGGCAAGGGAGATGAGTACGATGGGCAACCAATAGGCTGCCAAAACTGCGGGGTCTACGAGCATGCCCACCGACACAAAGAACACTGCGCCAAAGAGGTCGCGCACGGGGTTTACCAGTTTTTCGATGCGCTCTGCCTCGATGGTTTCTGCCAAGATGCTACCCATGACAAAAGCTCCGAAAGCAGCACTGAAACCCGCTTGAGCAGCGAGCACCACCAAGCCGAAGCATAAGCCGATGCTCACGACCAGAAGAATCTCAGAATTGATGATTTTGCGGTTCTTCTTGAGGAAATAGGGCACGACATAGATGCCCACCACAAACCACAATACAAGGAAAACAGCAAGACTCGTCAAACTGGTGAGCAGCGAACTTCCACCGCCTGTGGCTGCATTGGTGGTGGCAGCGACCGTGCTCAGCAGAATCATGAGCAAGATGCCGAAGATGTCTTCCAGAATCAACACCGAAAACACCTCTTGTGCAAACCTTCGACTGAGCCATCCGAGGTCGTCCAACGCTTTGTAAATGATGGTGGTGGAAGAAATACTGAGGATTCCGCCTAGAAATAGGCTATCGAAATTGCTCCATCCCATGAGTTGTCCCATCGTTGCCCCAACGCCTATCATAGAAAGCATGGTGAGCGACGTTGCCACTACGGGACGCATGCCCATACTCGCGATTTTCTTGAGCGAAAACTCCAGTCCGAGCACAAACATGAGGAAGATAACACCAATTTCGCTCCACACCTCGATGTTGCTGTGGTCTTGCACCGAGGGCATATAGGGCATGTGTGGGCTTGCCAAAAAGCCTGCCACGATGTAGCCCAGCACGAGGGGTTGCTTGAGCTTGCGCACAATGACCGTGACCACCCCTGCTACGAGCAAGATGAGTGCAAGGTCGGAAATGATGGGTGGGAGTTGATTCATATATTTTCTGACGTTAGCCGTTGTAAAATCGTGTATATTTAGCCAATATCCACAAAGATACGATTTTTTGTGGAGCAACGCAACACTTTCTTTCAACAATTATGCCGTGTCTTCTTTTGTACTGAGCGATATTCTCTGAGAATTTTTTAGAAATGTCCGAGGTTTGAGAAAAAATCTCCGACTTATTTCAGAAAATCTCCCACGTTTTTCGAGAATTCTCCCCGTTTTTGGGGGAACACCGCGGAGGGAGGGGAGAATAGTCCTAGCAATGTGGTGAGTGTTGCGCAAATGATGAGGGCAAATGATGCTATGGATGGGGATGAATGCACTGCTATGGAAGAGGAATAAAGATTTGAAAGAGGAAGAGAGAGGTGGTGTGAGAAATATAGATTTTTTCCACTTATCCTCATATTTAGGTATGGAGTTGGCGAAAACACAAGGAAGTGACGCATGAAGTGTTAAATGCTTTCGGAAGAATCACTGAAAATAGCGATTGTGAGGGATGGTAGAAAGCCGTAACTTTGCAACATCATCAGAGATAGAAGTTTACTGCTCGTGAAGGCATGAATATTATTGCCGTTGGCATTGCTTCTCTCCCCCTCAATTCCTAATACAACTATGTACATCAAAACTCTCCTTGTGGCCGCTATGGCAGCCCTCACGCTCGCAGCTTGCGATAAAGATGAAACGAACAACAAACCTCTGCCTACTCCTAAACCTCTGCCTGGACAAGTGCAACAAACGGGTAAGGTGCTCACCGTGAAAAATGTCGGCATGACTGCTAGAAATGGTGCGTATGCTAACTGGACGTATGTGAATCTTGCCACTGGTGAACACGAAACTCATCCTGATTTCGGCACGTGGACTTATATCAACACCAAAACCAGGGAGGTGACTACCGAAAAGAAAGCTGGTAGCCTTGACGATGTGAAAATCAAGTGGGACCTCGCTTTCCGCTACAACCTCCTTCGCACGAACAATGGTGCTACGAAGCTCCTCTCTGCTACTGAATTTAACGAGGTGAAGACTGCCGATATTGCCAACATCAGCGTGGTAGATACCATCGCCACAGGAAAAGACCGTGTGATGGTAGACTTTGCCAATATGGTGAACGGCATTCTCACCTATACTTCTAACGATGTGCGCAACCCTGTGCTCTCCACGATGTTCAAGCGCAAGGGACAAATGCCTAACATCTCCTACGAAGCGAAACCCAATGTCGTGGCTTTGCGCACGAAAGATGGTCGTCATTTCTTGCTCAAGTTCAAAGGATTCACCAACAACGCTGGTGACAATGGTTTCTACACCTTTGATGCTGTACCTGTGAAATAAGCGCAAAACATAAGAATTAGACGTTAGACCTTAGATACAATGCCTTAACAATGGGGTAGTGTGCCTAAGGTCTAACGTCTAATCTCAAAATATAATCTCCTTCCTCTATGTGGTCAGAGAGCGAATGTCTGTAGAAAGATGCGCCCACTGCTGCATAGTCTTTCAATGTAAACGTCAAACATCTAATGTATAACGTCAAATCCTCCCTCATTGTCCTATGTCTTCTTGCAGGCATGGGACAATGCTGTTTGTCCGTCCGAGCGCAAAAGCCAGTCGCAACAAAGTCCGTAAGGCAGAAGGCGAAAGGACCTTCGGGTATCTTCGACGAGAAAGCCTTTAATGAGGTGGTGGTCACTGGTTCTCGCCTAGAACGTCCGCTCAAAGATGTACCGGTGATTACACGCATAGTGTCACGTGCCGAGATTGATCGCATCAATCCCCTCGACATGCAGCAACTGTTGCAGTATGCCCTCCCAGGCATCCAGTTTCGTCTCAATACAATGAGCCAGTTGCCCACGCTCACCTATCAAGGGATGAACAACAAGATGGTGGTCTTCCTCATAGATGGTGAGCGACTGAGCGGTGAAAGCAGCGATCACAACATCGACTACAACCGCATCAATCCCGATGAGATTGAGCGCATCGAGGTGGTGCGTGGAGCCGCCTCCACCCTCTACGACAGTAATGCTCAAGGAGGGGTCATCAACATCATCACGCGCAAGGCCAAACGCCCTGTTTCATTTAGTCTTACCGGACGTTATGCGGGAAAGAATGGAGAAAAATATGGAGCCAACTTAGGGATTCGCCAAAAGGGTTGGACTTCCTTCACCAACTGGGGCTGGCGCAGCCGCGAAAGTTTCGTGGTGCCCGACGTGAGCAAGTATGCCTATGAGCAAATCTCGCCCGAAGGCAGCGTGAAACAGATAGAAGAGAGCCAAGCCGACACACTCCAAATCAAGGGCTACACCGTTAATACCGTGTCGCAGCGACTGGGCTATCAATTTAACGAACGTCTTAGCGCAGAAGTCAAAGGTTCGTTTTATAGTAACCGACAACCCCTCGTGCGTGGTGGGAAACGCTACGATCGCTACAATGATTTTGCCTGGGGAGCTAATGTGAAATATCTCCTTTCGCCACAACATCGTTTCGATCTGTCCTATCTCAACGACACCTACACCAAGACCTACAACTATCCTTATGCAGAGGGAACTGCCGGTGATCCGAAGAGCATCACCCCCTATCGCAATCATCAGCAGACAGCACGCTTGAACTACACCCTCCTCACCGACAAGCATACGGTGAGTCTGGGAGCAGAGATGAGCAACGACTATCTCAAGCACTATATGCTCAAAGATTCTGGCGCGGTGTCGGGCACTCAGTGGTCGGTCTATGGACAAGAGGAATGGCACATCCACCCACAACTGAATCTGGTGGCTGGGGTGCGTCTCGACAAACCATGGAGATACAGCGCGCACTTCACGCCCAAAGTGTCATTGCTCTACCGTCCGCTCGATAATCTAACGCTGCGTGCCAACTATTCTCACGGCTATCGTCCACCCACGCTTAAAGAGGTGTATCAAGACTTCAATATGATGAACGTGATGCACGTGGTGGGCAATCCCAATCTCCGCCCTGAGACGAGCGAACAGATCTCGTTTTCGGCAGAATATGAGTGGAATCGTCTGAATCTTTCGGCTTCTGTGTTTCACAACCGCTATCGTTACTACATCGGCTACGAGAGCGTGAGCGCAGACACCATACGTTATGCTAATTTCGACGACCGAAAGACCACAGGAGTGGAAGTTTCTGCGCGCTACACCACGACGTATGGACTGCACGTGCGCGCCACTTACAACTATATTAAGGACTATCAGATGAGTAACGGACACGGACGTTTTGCTCAGTCGTACAACACCTCCGATGTTCGTCCACATAGCCTCACTTTTGGCGCAGCTTATCACTATGTTGTCTCAAAATCGCTCACGGCAACGGCAGATTTCAATGGGCATTGGGGCTGTGCTTTTTCGCAATATGACTATCGTCTGTTGCGCAACTCACAGACGGGGGTGGAGCTCCCCGTGATGTATCGCTATCGCTTCGATGCGCGCACCTTCTGTTCGTTGAATCTCGGTGTGCAGCTTCCTAAACGAGGCATCACAGTGGGATTGCTCATCGACAATCTATTTGACTATCGTGATCGTGCTGCTACTGCTTCTGTGCAACTTCCCGATGTGGGTCGCACCTTTGTGGGAACGATCAAGATAGATGTCGATAAACTCTTCTAGACCCTCTAACGTCTAAGGTCTACTCCTTAAGGTCTAACGCCTATTCCTCCGAGTAGTGCTTGCGTGGCGAGCAGAAAGAGGATGCGACCCTCTAATGTCTAAGGTCTATCTTCTAACGTCTATTCTCTACCCTCTAACGTCTATATATACAATGTCAAAATTCCAGTCTTTCCTACGATCTCGCCGATTGTGGATCGGTTTTATAGGATTTCTCCTCTTTGTCTTTGCGGCGTCCTTCGCGTGGCGCACGTGGTTGGGCACCACACGTATCGCTTTGGTCAACTTCCAACCCCTCACTTCGGGTCATATCGCCAAAGCCAATGACAATGCTCTCATCAGTTTGGAAGACGTAGATGCCGAAAACATTGAGAACATCGGCAAATATGATCTCGTCCTCATCAACGCCATGGGTTTGAAAATCACAGAAGCCCAACGTGCTGAGGTGAAGAAACTGGCAGAAAAGGGACTTCCAGTCATGGCACTCACTGTGACTAACCCTGCCAATGACATTTGTTCGCTCGACACTGCCACGGCAGCGCGCATTGTAGCCTATATGGACAATGGAGGCCGTGAAAACTATCGCAACCTTCTCCGTTATGTGCGCAAGCATATCGATAAAAAGATACTGCTCGCTCCTGAAGCAGAAGCACCTCGTGAGCATCCCTCGAGCTTACTCTACCACCTCGATCCTAAAAATCCCGATGCCGAAGAACTCGGTTTCAATTCGGTGCGCGAGTATGAGGCGTTTCTCCAGAAAAATGGTCTTTTCAAAAAGGATGCTCCTCGCATCATTGTCACCGGTATCATGGGACAGCCCTTTGAGTTGGTGGCTGAGTTGGAGCGTCAAAACTTCGTGGTTTATCATGTAGACGATGCGCATGAGTTCATCGCTGGCGCACACATCGACAGCGTAAGTCCTTCTGCCATGATCAACATGGCGCACGGTCGATTGGGAGATGACGTAGTGGCGTATCTGCTTCGTCAAAACATCCCCTTCTTTGCTCCCATCAATGTGCAGAGAGAACGCAGCAAGTGGGAGGAAAGCAAGCAAGGGCTTTCGGGCGGCTACCTCTCGCAGACCGTTGGCATGCCAGAGTTGGACGGTGCACTCCTACCTTATGCCGTGTTTGCCCACAAGCGCGACAAAGAAGGTTTGTTGCAAGTGCACGCCATGCCCGATCGTGTCAAGGATTTTGCCACGACTATTCGCCATTATGTCGCACTTAAGTCAAAGAAGAATGCCGACAAGCACATCGCTGTGGTTTACTACAAAGGCCCAGGTCAGAGTGCCCTCGTGGCGCAAGGCATGGAAGTCGTGCCCTCGTTGTACAATTTCCTCGTGCGTTTGCGCAGTGAGGGCTACAATGTGAGCGGACTTCCTGCTTCTTCTGCTGAATTAGGTCGTATGATTCAAGCACGTGGCGGACTCCTCGGCACGTATGATGTGGGCAAAATGCAGGACTTCCTGCGCAAGGGAAAGCCCGAAATGGTGACCCGTTCCCAATTTGAGAGTTGGGTCAAGGAGAGTCTCCCTGCCGAAGATTACAAAGCCGTGGAAAAAGCCTATGGCGCGTTCCCTGGTAAGTATTTGTCCACCGAAGATGGTCGCCTTGGCATCCCCCGATTGCGCTTTGGCAATGTGGTGATCATGCCACAACCTGCCGCTGCCATGGGCAATGACGAGTTCAAAATCGCCCATGGTGTGGATGCCGTTCCTCCACATCTCTATCTCGCTTCCTATCTTTGGGCGCAACATGGCTTCAAAGCCGATGCCCTCATCCACTTCGGCACGCACGGAAGCCTAGAGTTCACACCGGACAAGCAAGTTGCGCTCAGCACTCACGACTGGGCAGACAGATTGGTCGGAACAATGCCCCACTTCTACCTCTATTCTATCGCCAATGTGGGAGAAGCCATGATCGCCAAACGCAGAAGTTATGGCGCAATTCAGAGTTATCTCACCGCACCTTTCATGGAGTCTAATCTTCGTTCCACCTATCGTGATTTAGACAAGGCGATTCAGCACTACAACGCTCTTTTGTGGGCGGCAGCAAGCACGCAGCAGGCGGCAGGGAAATCCGCAAAAGCTCCTGCGCTCAACGCTCGGCAGCAAGCAGAAGTCAACAAGGCTTCATTGGCGGTCAAAGCCTTGACCATCCAAATGGGCATCCATCGCTCATTAGGTCTCGACAGCGTGCGCACACGTCCCTACACCGAGGCAGACATCGAGCGCATTGAGCACTTTTCCGAGGAACTTTCCAATGAGAAAATCAATGGTCGTCCCTACGTCTTGGGAGAAGTCTACACACCAGCTCATATCGAGAGTAGTGTTTATGCCATGGCGACCGACCCCATCGCCTATAGTCAGTTGGCTATCGACAAATTGCAACATCGTGTGCCTGCCGATTTCGAGCGCAGAGCAGCCTTGTTTACTCAGAAATACCTCGTGCCTGCTCGCCAGTTGGTGGGACGTTTGCTCCACCAAGAAGGCATGGTGTCTGACCAAACCATCTGCCAAGTGGCGCGTATCACCCCACAACAGTTGAATGAAGCCCGCGAAGTTTATGCAGCCCTCACCCAACCTCATGGTGGAATGATGGCAGCGATGATGGCTAAAGGCGGACAAAAGGGTGGTATGCCTGCAATGAAGGGCAAGATGCCTGCTGGACACCCTGGTGGCATGCCTGCTGCAAAAGGTGGCGGTGCTGCGATGAAAGGACAAATGCCTGCTGGACATCCTGGTGCTATGAAGGGACACCCTGGACAAAAAATGGGAGCCGCTGCAAAACCTGTGGCAGATTCTTCCATGAAGAGTGAAGACAAGGGGAAAACCCCTGCAAGTGCTGGTCATCCTCACGGAGCGATGGCACAAAACCAGGGGGCTTCTGGGCATCCCCACGGTGCATCGGGCATGCCTCACGGACAGATGCCCCCTGCTATGGCTGCAGCTATGGCACAAAAAGCCAAGGGTGGAAAGCCTGCTGCGATGGGACATCCCACTACTGCGAAAGGTCAGCCCAACGCTGCGAAGGGTGGTGGTAGTCGTGCGGAGAAGATGGCACGAATGCGCGCTGCCATGGCTGCCATGTCCAAGCAACCCGAATATACCAAGGAACAAAAGGCGATGGCTTATGCAGTGGCAGAGGTGGAACGCACTTTGCGCAATGTGCAAAACTATCGCTATGCGCTCTTGCAAAGCCCGGAAAAGGAACTCAACACGCTGATGCGCTCGCTCTCGGGTGGCTACACCGCTCCTTCGGCTGGGGGAGATCCCATCGCCAATCCCAACTCGCTGCCCACCGGTCGCAACCTTTATTCCATCAATGCTGAGGCTACGCCTACAGAGTCGGCTTGGGAGAAGGGAAAACAGCTGGCGCGCAACACGATTGAGGAATATCGCCGCCGTCACCACGACAGCATCCCCCGAAAAGTCAGCTATACCTTCTGGAGTTCTGAGTTTATCGAGACCGAAGGTGCTACTTTGGCGCAAGCCTTCTACATGCTTGGTGTAGAACCTCTGCGCGATGCTTTCGGACGCGTCAATGATTTGCGCCTCATCCCTTCCAAAGAATTGGGTCGCCCTCGCATTGATGTGGTGGTGCAAACCAGTGGTCAGCTCCGCGATTTGGCAGCTTCTCGCCTTTTCCTCCTGCAGAAAGCTGTGGAAATGGCGGCTGAGGCGAAGGACGACAAATTTGAGAACCAAGTCGCTTCGGGAGTGGTGGAAAGCGAACGCTTGCTCATCGAGAAAGGTATCTCTCCCAAGGAAGCCCGCGCATGGGCGGCACGCCGCATCTTCGGTGGTGTGAATGGCAACTACGGCACTGGCATCCAAGAAGTGGCGATGGCGTCCGACAAATGGACCGACCGCAAGCAAATTGCTGAGGCTTATCTCAACAACATGGGCGCATTCTATGGCGACCAAAAGCAATGGGAAGACCATCAAAGTAAAGCGTTTGAAGCCGCACTCACACGTACGGACGTAGTGATCCAACCTCGCCAGAATAACACCTGGGGCGCACTCAGTCTTGACCACGTGTTTGAGTTCATGGGTGGCATGAACCTCACCGTACGTCAGGTGACCGGTAAAGAACCTGATGCTTATTTGGCGGACTATCGCAACCATAACCACATGCGCATGCAGGAAGTCAAAGAAGCCATCGGCGTGGAAAGCCGCACTTCTATGTTTAATCCCACTTATCTCAAGGAGCAAATGAAAGGCGGCGAAGGAGCTGCGGCAGGGCTTGAGGAACTGGTGCAAAACACCTTCGGATGGGAGGTGATGAAACCTGAGGCGATTGACAATGAAATGTGGGACGAAATCTTCGACACCTACGTGAAGGACAAGCACAACCTCGGTATGCGCGAATACTTCGAACGCGTGAATCCCGCTGCTTTGCAGGGCATTTCTGCCATCATGTTGGAGAGTGCGCGCAAGGGCATGTGGAAGGCTTCGGCAGACAAGGTGCAGGCGTTGGCGAAACTCCACACCGAACTCGTGGCGAAGTACGATGCTGCCGGCACTGAATTCGTCAACAACAACCAAAAGCTCCAACAGTTCATCGCTAGCAAGGTGTCTTCTGCTGAGGCTAAGGCTTACAAAGACCGCATAGATGCCGCGCGCAACGACAAATCGGGCAAGGGCACAGTGCTGAAAGCCGAAGATGCAGCGCCCACTTCGCAACTCACCTCTAAGGGCATCGCAAGTGGTGTCGTAGTCGTGGTAGCGATTGTGGCACTTGCCGCAGGTACGATTGTGCTCGTGCGTCGTCGCCGCAACAAACAATAAATCTTCTCGCCTAAAGTTCTAACTTTAGAGGCTATCCATCAGACTATGCAGGGCTTTGCTCTGCATAGTCCTCATGGTAAATAGGCGATAGGGGCTAATATGCTCGAAAGAGGGAGATGAAACGCCCCAAGAGCTAGCATCTACTCACTAAGGTCTAATGTCTAACGTCTAAAACCTAATGTCTATTTCCCTAGCCACGCTTGTCGTGGCGAGCAAAACGGGTCTGCGACCCTCTAACGTCTAACGTCTACTCTCTAACTTCTAAAATGCAAACTCTCGTTCTTTGTCTTATGGTGGCTGTAGGTTTGAGCACGCTGCTCAAACTTTCGCTGGCGACACCGCGAGTGCGCTGGATCACCTTCGCCTTGTGCGCCCTCTTCGTTGGGCTCGCATGGCCGTGGGCGGTGGAGCAATCCAAAACGCAGATTGAGGCTTGGCTTGCCAATCCCGATTTGATGCGCGACACTGCCGTAGTGCTCAGCATCGATGTGGCGTTCCTCCTCGCCTACTGTTGGGGAAGCACCAAAGCCCCTGCGAAGCCTTACCAACAAATCTACGTGGCACAAAATCGCTACACCGTGCTGTTGCGCAAACTCTGGCGCGGTCTTTTGGCTATCTACCCAGGGTTGCTCATTTTTCCCGTGCTGTTTTCGCTTGAAGTAAGCACCATCTTCTTCCTCCCTGGCGTAGACTTCGCACTCGTCGCGTGGGGATTGGCAGCCATTGTGACTGTGACTTTTGTGGCGCTCGGCTTCGGTTTGGAATTTCTCCTTCCCGAACGCGAACTTCGCCTTGAACTCCTCTTCCTCCTCAATATTCTCATTGCCATTCTTGGCGTGATTGCCACTGTCAATGGCAGAACTGCGGTGGAAGGTGTGGGTAGTGTCGATGTGCTCGCCCTCTTGGCAGTCGTGGTGCTCTTTGTTTTCTTTGCGCTCATCGGCTTTTTCTGGAGTCGCCGCAAGACTACTTCCGCCAAACACTAGGGTGGGGTAGTAGCGTTGTGGCAAGCTGTGCACGAATGCTCCGCACTCCCTCTACATTGCTTCAACCCTCATCATATGAAAAATCCGCTCCACCAGCTGATGGAACGGACTTTCGGGGATGGGTTCCCCACAAATCTGTAAAACATATCTTATAACAATGAACTATATCTCTGACATTCTCTTCTGGATCAGCACGGGATTGCTCGTGCCCACCATCGTCCTCTTGGTGCTTTTCTTCGTGCGCGCACTCTTGCTCGTGGGAGGCTTTTTCGGACAACTCCTTGCGCGCCGCAAGGCAGATGCGCAAATAGCAACCGCCCTTGATCAACTCACTGCGGACAACGTGGATACTCTGCTCGAACAACTCCCCTCTGCTGGATTGGGCATCGCAGCACCTTTCTATCATCGCCTAGTAGCTGCCGCGAACGACGCACCTCTTCGTGAGCGTGTTCTTGCCGAGTTTGACATTGCCGCAGATGCCGATCAAAATCTTCCTCGCACGTTGGCGAAGATGGGACCTGTGCTCGGACTGATGGGTACCCTCATCCCCATGGGACCCGCTTTGGTGGGACTCTCCTCGGGCGATATTGCCAGTATGGCGTACAACATGCAGGTGGCCTTCGCCACTACGGTGGTGGGTTTGGTGATTGGTGCCATCGGCACACTGACCATTCAGGTGAAAAAACGCTGGTTGGCGGCAGATGCTGCGCGTTTGGACTTCATCGAAGCGCGTTTGGCAGAAAAGTATGCCCAAGCCTAGTCTTGTGATTTCCCCATATATCCTCTCAAACCTATTGTAGATATGAGTAGAAAAGAAGGAAACAAAACTCGCCGCCGTCTGATGGGTGGTGGCGATGATCACGACATCATGGGCAGCGTAGCCAATCTTTTTGACGTGGCTATGGTGTTTGCTGTGGCGTTGATGGTAGCTTTGGTGAGTCGCTACAATATGACCGAAATGTTTAGTACGCAAGATTTCACCATGGTCAAGAATCCTGGTAAAGAAAACATGGAGATTGTGACCAAGAAAGGCGAAAAGATACAACGCTACACGCCCTCCAACGACCAGAGCAATGCCGAAGGTTCGCGCGGCAAGAAGGTGGGTGTCGCCTATCAGTTGGAGAATGGCGAAGTCATCTACGTACCCGAATAGGGCTTTCGTGCTAAATTCGCAATCACGAATCGGGCTTGTCTATCAAGCTGTATGACCTTTTGAACATCAATCTCAGATATTGAGATAAACAACGCTAGACCTCAGCGTTAGAACGATGCAGAGTTTCTTGCCTGCATGGCTCTAATCGCTGAGGTCTAGCGTCTTTTTGTGGAGTGACCTTCCTTGCAAATCGGTGCAACCTCCCCTTTTCCACTCCAATCTTCCCCACCTTCTATGACAATCTCCCTCACTTGCTGGGGCAACCCAAGTTGGGAAGTCCGCGAGTGAGGGAGAAGTCGTGAAAAAGGTTAGACCATTTCCCCTTCAGCGTCGTAGTCGTAGAAGAGGAAGTCGTTGTAAGGATACTTTTGCACGTGGATTTCGCGCACGCGCTTGTAGAAGAGGTCGCGCAGTTCTTCGATGTTTTCGCGCTCGCGTGCCGAGATGAAAATCACATCCAAGGGAGCAGTGCCCTGTTGGTCGGTCATGTTCTCACCCGTGCCTTGCGTGCGTCCCATCCAGGTCTGCATGAGTTCGGGGAGCGTCACGTTTTCTTTCGTGGCAGGCGTCAAATCGTTAGGGTCTTTAGGCGTGCAAGTGTAAGCATCCATCTTGTTGAACACCAAGATTTGTGGCTTGTCGGCGCATCCCAAGTCGCAGAGGGTGCGGTTCACCACTTGCAGTTGCTCTTCAAAATCAGGGTGACTCACGTCGACAACATGGACAAGCAAGTCAGCTTCGCGTGTCTCATCGAGGGTAGACTTGAAGGAATCCACCAAGTCCGTGGGGAGTTTGCGGATGAATCCCACCGTGTCTGCCAAGAGGAAAGGCAGATTGTGCACAATCACCTTGCGCACTGTGGTGTCAAGCGTCGCAAAAAGCTTATTTTCAGCAAAGACTTCGCTCTTAGAAAGTAGGTTGAGGAGGGTGGATTTTCCCACGTTGGTGTAGCCCACCAGCGCCACGCGCACCATTTTTCCGCGATTTTGTCGCTGCGTAGTCTTTTGTCGGTCGATGTCTGCCAAGCGTTCTTTGAGGAGCGACATACGGTTGAGGATGATGCGTCGGTCCATTTCGAGCTGCGTTTCACCAGGTCCGCGCAAACCCACGCTACCGCCTTTGCCACCACCGGCACCACCAGAACCACCACCTTGACGTTCCAAGTGCGTCCAAAGGCGTTGCAGACGAGGAAGCATGTAGCGATATTGCGCCAGTTCGACTTGTGTCTTCGCATTTGCCGTTTGTGCGCGCATGGCAAAGATATCTAGGATGAGCGAAGTGCGGTCTAAAATCTTCACTTGCAGCACAGCCTCGATGTTGCGTAGTTGTTTCGCTGAGAGTTCATCGTCGAAAATCACCATACCCACGGGGCGTGGCTTCTCCACATCGGCAGGCCAGAGCGGGTCTTCTTCGGCTTCTTCTGCCGCCTTTTCGCAATCCTCGATGTAGGCACGGATTTCTTCCAACTTACCCTTGCCCACATAAGTCACCGAACTCGGACCATCCACACGCTGTGTGAAGCGATGCACCGTCTCGGCTCCTGCCGTTTCCGCCAGAAAAGCCAGTTCATCGAGATACTCTTGCGTTTTATGTTCGTTTTGGGTCTTGGTGATGAGTGCCACAAGGACAGCCGTTTCCGCCTTGACCTCAGTTTGTATAAATTCTTTCATATCGTCGTCTTATCATCGTTGCACTGCCTGTGTCGAAATTGGCGCTTTTGCCTCCAAAAATGAGGAACAAAGCCATAAAAACAAAAGAAAAAGACAGTGCGAATTTGATACAAAGATACAACTAAATATCGGATTTGGCTATTCGTTCGTCCGTTTTTCGCACCCATCTCCGTCAATCTGCCAGCAAAAGCCTCCTTTTCCCTCTTTTTCCCCTGCTGAGAGCCGTGCTAGAGTGGGGGATTTTTTGACGCGAAAAGGCGGATAATCTCGCTAAAAAAAGGTATATTTGCAGAAACAAATCATCACATGAACGGAGCTAGGATACTCATCATCTACACTGGCGGTACGATTGGTATGCTTGAAAATCCCACCACTGGCGCACTTGAAGCCTTCGATTGGGAGCACATCAGCAACTTCGTGCCCGAACTCGCGCGTTTCCACTACGACATCGAAACCATTACCTTTGGTCCCCCCATCGACTCTTCCGACATGGAACCGAAGTATTGGACGCGCATGGTGGAGGTTATCGCCGACAACTACGACAGCTACGATGGTTTTGTCCTCCTCCACGGCACAGACACCATGGCGTTCACTGCCTCCGCTTTGAGTTTTATGCTCGAAAACCTAGGCAAACCTGTGGTCATCACTGGAAGTCAGTTGCCCATTGGGCAGTTGCGCACCGATGGAAAGGAAAATCTCCTCACCAGCATCGAGATTGCTGCCGCGCGCTGCCCAGAAGGCAAGCCCATGGTGCCCGAAGTCTGCATCTTCTTTGAGAACAAACTCCTCCGCGGCAACCGCACCACCAAGATTAACTCCGAGGGGTTCAACGCTTTTCGCTCTTACAATTTCCATCATCTCGCAGATGCTGGCATCCACATCAAGTTTGAAGAAGCGTTTATCCATCGTCCCGACCCTGAGAAGCCCTTCCGTCCCAACTATCTTCTCGATGACCACATCGCCATTTTGACCCTCTTCCCCGGCATGCGCGAAGAGGTGATGAATGCCTACCTCAACATCCCCAATCTCCGCGGACTAGTGCTCAAAACCTACGGAGCGGGCAACGCGCCCAAGCTGCCGTGGCTCTACGAACGTCTGAAAGAACTCAGCGATCGTGGGGTGGTGATCATCAACACCACGCAGTGTTCTACAGGAACGGTGGACATGGGGCGCTATGACACCTCACTCCAGCTCATAGAAGCCGGAGTGTTGAACGGTCACGACATGACACTCGAAGCCGTAGTGACCAAGTTGATGTTCCTCCTTGGGCACAATTACGACAAACAGCGCATCTGCCAGTTGATGAACACCTCGTTGGTGGGCGAAGTGACCCTACCTTTTGCCCTGCAAACCGATGAAGAGGTTTGTTTGCAACGCGGACACATGGCAAAAGTACGAGGAATATGTGCCGACTAAAGTTGGGCTTTGGATTTCTAATCGCAGGGCTGCTCTTGCTCTGCGGTTGTGCCTCGTCCGTCTCTCCCACGGCGGCGCCGATGCGCTACGCCAAATTGCTCCGCATGACCGATGCGCCCGACCACACGTGGGTGGAAATCGTCAATCCATGGGACACCACGCAAGTGTTGCGCCAATATCTTCTGGTGGATCAAGCGATGTCTTCCGCTGCTGTCGAAGCCTTGCAAGCGCAGCACCCTACGTCCGTGTTGCTCCACACCCCTTTGCAGCGCACCCTTCCGCAAAGCACCGTGCATGCTGCCCTTGCGCTCCAACTCGGAGCACAACAGTCGCTCGTGGGACTTTGCGACACCGCCTACATCGTCGTACCCGAACTCGAGCAGCTCCACCTTCCCGACTTTGGACGTGGCGACCAACCCAATGTGGAGCGCATCATTGCGGCAAAAACGCAGGCTTGTCTGTTTGCTCCCTTTGAAAATGCTCGCTACGAGTCGTTAGAGCGCGCTCATGTTCCCATCGTGGACTGTGCCGACTATCTCGAAACATCGCCTTTGGGGCGCGCTGAATGGATGCGATTCTACGGCAGACTGTGGGGAAAATCCCAACTAGCCGACAGCCTCTTTGCACTTGAAGTGCGCAACTACGAATGGTTGGCACAAACTGTGCAGTCGGCTTTAGAGCAAACAACGTCATCGGGGTTAGCGCACCCTACGCCATCCGGTGCTTCGCAGCGGGAACATCACCCGAAAATGCAGTCCACTTCTATTGCTAAAATTCCAGTGGATACACCGAATGTGGGAGAGCACAAAAAAAATCTCCGACGAAATCAGAAAAACGTCGGAGTTTTTTCCAAAAACGTTGGAGATTTTCCAAAAAACGTGGGAGAAAATTTTGAAAATGTCGGAGATAATTTGGATAACCTCCGAGAAAAGGATGCACCAATGCACAAGACGACAGCATCACGAGGGGAAGATTCCTCCGTAACGCTGCAGCCCCCTTCAAGCATCTCCCATCGTGCGGTGCGTGTTTGGCTCGATTTGCCCTGGCAAAGCACTTGGTATGTGCCTGGCGGACGTAGTTATCTTGCCACCCTCATCGCAGACGCAGGCGGAGACTATCCCTTGCGCCACAACGATCAAGCCGGTAGCCTGCCACTTCCTTTGGAGCGCGCTTGGCAATATGCCCAAACGGCAGACGTGTGGATCATCAAAGGCGGTGACGAACTGCCCCCAAACTACGCCGCACTCACGGCTCTCTCGCGCGTCTATGCGCAATTTCCTGCTGTGCGGTCCCATCGCGTGTGGGTGTGCCCCACGATGCAAGTGCCTTACTATGAGCATACCCCCTTCGCTCCTGCACAGTTGTTGCGCGAATGGTGCATCATGCTCGGTACCTTGCCGCTAGATGCCACAGACGCTTTGCGCTATTTCCATTCGCTGCCGCTCCACTGATGCTCTGCTGAAGCGAAGATTGGTCTTCCACCATTGGGATACCTTCAATCGCCCACGGCTTTTTCTCCGCATTTATCCCTCTGTTTGTCCCTCCCCTACATGCTCCTTCTCTCCCCCTCCCACCGAACCCTGCTACTGAGCTTGAGTTTGCTCGTGCTACTGCTCATTGGGTTGCATCTTTTTGTGGGTAGTGTGTGGATGACTCCGCAAGAGGTGGCGACCGCTTTGGGCGATGCCGCTCGCTGTTTGCTGGGCGATAGAGAGACATCCTCCGCCATCGGGCAAGAAATCGTGGTGCACCATCGCTTGACCATCGCTCTCACTGCCGCGCTCTCAGGAGCCGCGCTTGGAGGAAGTGGACTCTTCACGCAGACTCTCTTTCGCAATCCGCTAGCCGACCCTTCTCTGCTGGGCATCAACGCTGGTGCTGCCCTCGGAGCTGCCCTTGCCATGATGGTTGTGGGGAGTGTTTCGGTCTTGACTGGCTTCACCCTCACCGTGCTCTCGGCTTTGTTGGGCGCACTGGTGGTGCTGAGTGTGCTGCTTAGTGTGAGCCGTCGTCTGGCGAGTGCCACAGCTGTGCTCTTAGTGGGCGTGATGCTCTCCTTCATGGTCTCTTCGGTGCTTGCCATCTTGGCACATCGTGCTTCTGCCGATGGACTGCGCCACTATCAACTTTGGCTTTTGGGTGACTGCACTTCTGTGAGTTGGTCGCAACTTCCGCTTTTTGCCCTTGCGATCATTCTTCTTTTACTCTTGACGATCCGCCAGTTGCGCGTGCTCGACGCATGGTTGCTGGGCGATGTCTATGCGCAGTCGCTGGGCATCAGCGTGGATCGCGAGCGCTTCCGCCTTTTAGGGGTCGTTGGTCTGCTTTCCGCAGTGGTCACTGCCCTTTGTGGTCCCATCGCCTTTGTCGGTTTGGCTGCCCCACACGCAGCGCGTTTGGTGTCACACCAAGGTGCCCATCATCGTCTGCTGCCCCTCACGCTCTTGATGGGGAGTGTGCTTCTTCTCTTCTGCCAACTTGTGGCGCGACTGCCGCTATGGGGCGAAGCGCAACTTCCGCTCAATGCGGTGACTCCACTAGTGGGTGCACCCATCATGGTGCTGTTGCTACTGCAACATCGCCCTCGATGAGGTGAACAGACGCAAGGTTTGCCCGAGGCCCTCGCACTGCCTGCACCACACATGGCGCTGCCTTGCCACTGAGGGAGACTCTTTTTCTATTTTCTTATTGTCCATCTCTCCAACTCTCTCGAAGAAATGCTCAACTCCTCCGTACGACCCTTTATCCTTCTTTCCAACGACGACGGCTATCAAGCCCCTGGACTCAACTTTCTCATCGATGTGTTGCGCCCTATCGCCGACATTTTGGTAGTGGCACCCAGTGGTGCGCGCTCTGGTTTTGGCTGTGCCATCACCGCCACGCAGCCCATTCAGTGCCGACTCGTGCATGAGGAAGACGGACTCGACATTTATTCCTGCACGGGAAGTCCGGTGGACTGTGTGAAACTCGCCTTCAATGTGCTCCTCGACAACTACAATCGCAAGCCCGATTTGGTGGTTTCAGGGGTGAACCACGGCGATAACTCTAGTGTCAATACCTTTTATTCCGGCACCATGGGAGCAGCTAACGAAGGGGTGCTACAAGGCGTGCCCGGCATCGGATTTTCCTACTGTCACTTCAGCTACGATGTCGATATGTCGGCTTGCGCGCCCTACATTATAGAGATTGTGCAACAGGTGCTCCGCGAAGGACTTCCACCTTTCTCCGCCCTCAATGTCAATTTCCCTGCTTTATCCGAATTTGAAGGCGTGAAAGTGTGCCGTATGGCGCGTTCGCGCTGGGTGAACGAGATGGCGGTGAACTACAAACCTCGCAGTGGCTCACCTTATTATTGGCTCACTGGCGAACCCTACGAACTAGAACCTGAAGCGGAAGACACTGACCGCTGGGCGCTGGCTCACGGTTATGTGTCGATTACTCCGCAGACGCTCGATGCAACCAACTATCCCTTGTTGCAACAACTCAAATCGAAGGAGTGGTAAGGCACAGCAACAGGGAGTGAGTCTCGACTTTTCTCCTTCCTACATCGCATTTCCCACCTCGTAATTTCTCCCTTCTCACTAACCAATTCAGCAGATTCCACCTCGTAATTTCCCCCTTTCATCATGCGCTATTTCATCATTGCTGGCGAAGCCTCGGGCGATCTTCACGCTTCACACCTCGTCACAGCCCTCCGAAAGGAAGATGCCGATGCTCAATTTCAAGGCTTGGGCGGCGATCTCATGGCGGCAGCTGGCGTTGACGTGCTTTGGCACTATCGCACTATGGCGTATATGGGATTTGTGCAGGTGATGCTTCACTTGCCTCAGATACTCCGCGCCATGCGTGCGTGCAAGGCGGCTATTGAGGTCTATCGTCCCGATGCGATTATCCTAGTGGATTATCCTGGTTTCAATCTGAATATCGCGGCTTGGGCACGAAAACACCTCGATGCTCCCATCTTCTATTATATCGCCCCCAAGATTTGGGCATGGAAAGAGGGACGCATTCGCAAAATCCGCCAAAATGTGGACAAGGTGCTCTCGATTTTACCCTTTGAAGTGGACTATTTCGAGCGCGAACATGGCTATAAAGTGGACTATGTGGGCAATCCTTCGCGTGCAGAGGTCGATGATTTCTTGCAGCATGACAGTCATTCTTTCGCAGACTTCTGTGCAGCGCATCAGCTCGATCCGCAGCGCAAAATTGTAGCACTGCTTGCTGGTTCGCGCCGCTCGGAAATAGCTGCCAACCTGCCGCGGATGTTGCAGGCTTTTGCGCAGGTGCAAACCGAATCTGCCGCAAGAAGCCGTGGTGTCTCTGCTACCCAATCTGCCCCCCCTGCGCACAACACTGTCGAACAATCTGTCGCACCACAAGCATACCAGGCGGTGATTGCCGCTGCTCCTGGCATCGAACCTGAGGAATATGCACCTTATTTGCAGGCTTATCCTCATGTTCATCTGGTGTCTGCGGCTACTTTTGCGCTGTTGAAGCACGCGCACACGGCGTTGGTCACAAGTGGCACCGCAACGCTCGAAACTGCGCTCTTTGGTGTGCCGCAGGTGGTGTGCTATCATATCAGAGGAGGTGCGCTCGTGCGTGCCATCCAACCGCATTTTCTCAACTGCCGCTTCATCTCTTTGGTCAATCTCATTGCAGACGACGAGGTTGTGCCTGAACTCATTGCAGATCATACTGCACCGCACCACATTGCGCGCCATCTGCTCCCACTGCTCGACGACACAAGCGCGGCTCGACAAGCGCAATTATCGGGATATGCCCGTATGCGTGCCCAACTTGGCACAGATGTTGCCCCACAAGAGGGGGCGCAGCTCATTGTACACGCGATGCGCGAGGGACTGAATTCCCCGACATTGCCATAGTATCATACGACACCACAGCGGCGCTTCCCAAGTACATTGCGTATGAATTCCCCCTGCGCTCGCATAGTGTAGACTTCTTTTTCTGACTATTCACTTAAAATCAATCTAATATGTCTTCCATCGCTTCCCAATTTGCACAGCAACTGCTCGAGGTGCAGTGCATCAAACTTCAACCTACGCAGCCTTTCACCTGGGCGAGTGGCTGGTTGTCTCCATTCTATTGCGACAATCGCAAGACGTTGGCTTATCCTAAGGTGCGCACCTTCGTGAAAGACCAACTCGCAGCTATGATTCGTGCGCAATATCCCGAAGCTACTGCCATTGCTGGTGTCGCCACTGGTGCTATCGCTCAAGGTGCTTTGGTAGCCGATGCCTTGGATCTCCCTATGTGCTACGTGCGCGCCAAAGCTAAGGACCACGGCATGGGCAATCTCATCGAAGGTACCCTGCCCGAAGGTGCAAAAGTGGTGGTTGTCGAAGACTTAATTTCGACAGGTGGTAGCAGTCTTAAGGCTGTTGAGGCGCTCCGTGCCGCTGGTTTTGAAATTCTCGGCATGGTGGCGAGCTTCACCTACGGATTCCCTGTGGCTGAAGAGGCTTTCCGCGCTGCGAATGTCACCCTCACCACGCTCACCAACTATGAAGCTGTGGTGGAAACGGCTCGTGCCATTGGCTACATCGAGGAGAGTCACTTGCCTCTCTTGGCTCGTTGGCGCGCCAATCCTTCCACTTGGAGCCCTGAAGTGTAAGACTTCGCTCCTGTTCTTATCGCATTCTTCCTTCCCTCCTTTGCGCGTGCAAGTGGCGCGGATGGTGGGCACTTTCGCTCAGACTGTTGTGGTCGTTTTTCCATATATGTTGTGGCTGTTCGCCCAAATGTGGTGCTGCGCTCCAATCTATTGCGGGGATTCTCCCGACAGGTAGCGAGCATTCTCCCAAAACTATCCCCTAAACATGAACGTGGGTGGACAAGTGCCTAATCATCCTCAGCGTGCTTCGCACTTTCAAAGGAGGGATGGTAGACTATTTCTCTCTAAAATGACAAAATATACCTCCGAAATCTACACGGTCAATGCTACGCAAGCGCAGGCTTACGAGCGTTTGGCTGATTTGCGCCGTTTTGAAGCCCTTAAAGCGGCTTTCTCCGACCCTGAGAAGATGCAATATATCTTGCAAAATCTCCCAGCCGACCAAGTGTCGCCCGATAAACTCGCTGAGATTCGCGAACAAGTGGAGAAGATGCAGTTCACCGAAGACACCATTTCTGCCGATACTAAGGTGGGACCTGTGTCGCTTGCCATCGTGGAGCGCGAACCTTGCAAGTTGGTGAAACTCGTGACGCAGAATTCTCCCGTGAATGCTACGGTTTGGGTGCAACTCGTGGAGAAAGGCACTTATCAAGCGGCACTCAAGGTCACCATCGGTGTGGAACTCAATTTCTTCATCCGCAAGATGGTGGAGAAGCACATCAAGAAGGCGCCCGACGGTCTGGCACAGTTCTTGAGCCAAATCCTAGCGGTGGGCTAAACGCTTCATCGCCCGGGGTGGGGATTCCTTTGTTTTATGCGCTAAAATGGTAAAAGATGATGGCTTTATTGCGTAAGTGGCCACTGCGCCACGGATTTGTAGCAGGCGGCATGGCGCTGATGTTGGGAGCCATGGCAACTTTGCTGGCTTGCGGTGAGGAGAGCGCTTCGCGTTATTCACACCATCGTGCCTTTTTGCGCTTTTCTCCCGTGGCAGCCGCTCCAGTGCTCTCCGCAGCAGTGCATGGTGTAGGGGAGTGGTGCGCCATCACGTATGATGCTTCGCACTACGTTTTCACGAATGCTGCCCAGCGCACGAGCCGATATCCGCGTACGGCACTCGATGCTTACGGAGCTCCCACTTCGATAGCCGGATTTGTGGTGGGCACTCCTACCTTGCCCGATCTGAGCGGACGGCAGACGGTCGTGGCTTTCGACCTCGTTTGCCCTTCTTGCTACCAAGGGGCTTATGTGGAACGTCGACTGTCGTGGAATCCTTCTACACCAGGCACGCTCGTCTGTGGGCGTTGCCAGCGTCATTACGACCTCAACAATGGGGGAATCGTGAGTGTGACAAAAGGAGATGGCCAACCAAATGTGGGACTTTTCCGATATTTGGCTACTTACTCAGCAAATTCGGATGTGTTTGTTGTGCAAAATTAGGCGAAACATTTGGTCAGCTTTCTTAAAATCCTTACCTTTGCACCACATTACGCCTGAATGGTGGAATGGTAGACACGAGGGACTTAAAATCCCTTGGCCATTACGGCTGTACGAGTTCGAGTCTCGTTTCAGGCACCTCCCTTCTGTTGGATTTCCAGCAGGAGGGATTTTTTGTGCTCTCACGTTTGCCCTCTGTAAGCCTTTGTGCGCATCCTTATGCGGGCGAACTTTCCTGTGTAATTGTCGGCTTTTTCAGCAAGGTTGTTTGCTTTTTGGGGAGATTACTTTTAGAGCTTGTTTCTCCATTGCGGTGTAATACAAAAACAAAGGCCATCCCGTCGGGATGACCTTTGTGAAATAAGAGTGGCATGTCGTGCGTTGTGCGGAAATGCTCAGCTATTTCCTTACTCTCATAGGAGGGGCTGAGCAGAGTGCTCCGCGCTACGACAGCTTAATGTGGAGTGTTTAGGGAACAAACACCTTTTTACCATTGCGAATCACAACACCCTTTGCAGTCGTTGCATCGATACGTTGTCCGGCAAGGTTGTAGGTTGCGCCCGTTTGTCCGTTGTTGTCGCTAGCTACCTTAGTCACTGCAGTGGGTTCAACGACTTTGGGAAGCTCGAAATGTATAGCAGGTGCTGCTGTACCTACTGGAATCTTCAAGTAGCAACGGTTAGCAGGGATGTTGTACTTTTGAATTTGGCGAAATTCTGTATTACCTTGCTTGTTATCTACCAATACATAGTACTTGAAGTGTTCTTGATCACGCATTGCAGGTGTGAGAGTTTCAGTTGTTCCATAGAGGTGAGTTTCTATGGGGTCATCAGCACATGCAACTGCGGGGCAAGTATATTTACCTGGTTTATCAGCAATAATAAACACTGCAGTGTTGGCAGGGATAACCTTACTTTCGATAAGTTCGAAATTAATAGCGCTAGCAGATGGCTCACCTCTGAGTTTGTATGCATGAACTCCTTGTGGGATTCTCACAGGATAAGGCACAATCATCGTGGCAAAGTTGCCATTATTAGAATGAGTTACGTTGAGCTCGTAGTTCATTCCAATATAGTAACCTGTATCTAAGTCTTTTGGATCATACACATAAAGGACAAAGTCTACGATATTACCACGATTTTTAACGATTTCGTTTTTCGCGTCAGTGTTACCTCCTGGGTCAATGCTATTCCAGTCGATTTTGAAGCGGAGATGGTATTCACCTGGCTTGGAAGGAGCTGTGAAGGTTCCGTTCTGAAAGTTGACCCTCCATTGTTCATTTGTTTTTTCTACGCCATTTTTCGTCTTCTTCTGACCATTATATACCGTGGCATAAACAAGTTCGTTGTCTTCCATGCTGGTGACATCGAACTTCTTGTTTTGATTGCGGTCGAGATAGAGATAACTGTCCATCCAAGAGCCTGACCACTTGTACTCAAACTGAATTTCTGCGCCAGGGACTGCTCCAATTGTGAATCTGGGAATCGCGAAGTTGAAGTAAGCCTGATCTTTTGGTAGATCTTTTTGTTCAATAGTTCGACAATTGGGAGAAACAACCTTGACGTATTCAAGGAAGCGGTTTTGCAGTTTAGTTGCATCCTTGTCAAAGTTGATGGGAATGGGAGGAGCTTGGTTAGGCTTTTTCTGAGCTTGCGCACTAATCCCTGCGAGGGTGAAGAGTGCAGCTGCGAAAGTAAATGCAGTAATTTTTCTATTCATACGCGTTGAAAATAGGAGTGTGTGAGATAAATCTCTATAATTTTGTTGTTTTTATCAGAGTTTACTTTCGCAAAAGTAAGATATTTTGCAATATGAACCAAACAAATCTGCGATAAAAATGTAGTTTTTTCTTGAAACGTAAGTGTTTACCCGTAAAAAGTGACTTATTTCGAGAAAAAGCGTATGAAATTTATAAGCGACGTGCATGAAGACTAATGTAGAGCCATGAGGATTTTGCAACGAAAAGAATAAAGTAGATTTTGATAACTAGGGTATTATGCCAATGGTTCGTGGATATTGTAGTAAATGTCTTGTGCGAGTTAATGTGTAATATCGTATAAAATCCCAAAGATGGGTGCGGATGAAACTCGAAAATGGAGCTTTTTATGGGACATACACCGCCATTCTTCGGGAAGACTTGCAAAGAAAGAGGAGTGATGGCTTGTTTTGAGGATGAAATGTCTTCCGAAATATGGGAAATGTATGCTTGTAGAATAACAACGCTGGAGAAATGAAAATGAGAGTTCCCAACTATTGTGCGAAAACCTTGGTAGGATGCCCAAGAAGTCGTAAATTTGTTGGAACTTCAGGGTCTGGGCTCTCGCGCAAAAGGAAAATGTAGCCTCTTTGTGCGTTGGTCTAATCTTCACCCTAATCCACAGTTGCTGTGACTTTGTGAACATCTATAATGACAATGAAGAGCGTCTGTAGTGACAGTGTAGAAGATCTGTAGCGATAATGAAGAATGCCTACAAAACCCTAGAAGACTCCTTATATATAAATAGGCAACCCTCTCAATGACTATCCAACATCTTATAGCGCAACGCCTCAATCTGCGCGATAAACAAGTAGAAGCCACCCTCAAACTCTTGGACGAGGGGGCAACCATCCCCTTTATTTCTCGCTACCGCAAGGAAGCTACGGGCGCACTCGACGAAGTGCAGGTGGCAGCAGTGGCAGATGAATACCGCAAAGTCCAAGAACTTGAACATCGCAAGACCTTTGTGCTCGAAACCATCGAAGCGCAAGGCAAACTCACCGATGAGTTGCGCCAGCGCATCACACAATCGTGGGATGCCACCGAGGTGGAAGACCTCTATCTCCCCTTCAAACCCAAACGCCGCACGAAGGCGCAGGTGGCGCGCGAACGAGGATTGGAACCCCTCGCTCAGAAGTTGCTGCTCCGTCCGCAAGACGATCCAGAGTTGGCAGCCGAGCGTTTTCTCACCGACGAGGTGCCCGATGTCGCAGCTGCCCTGCAAGGCGCGCGCGACATCATCGCAGAGCAAATCAGCGAAGACGAACGCAGCAGACAGAGTCTCCGCAATGTCTTTGGCAGAGAAGCCGTGATTTCTTCAAAACTAGTGAAAGGCAAGGAGGAAGAGGCGGCTAAATATCGCGATTATTTCGATTGGAGTGAACCCTTGCGTCGCTGCACTTCCCACCGTCTGTTGGCAATGCGTCGCGGAGAATCGGAAGGCATGCTGCGCGTGTCCATCGCTCCTGCCGATGAGAGTGGGGCAGCCGACCGCATCGCCCGACCTTTTGTGCGCCCCAACACAGCAGCCGCGGCGCAAATCGCCACAGCAGCTGCCGATGCCTACAAGCGATTGTTGCGCCCCAGCATCGAAACGGAATTTGCCGCGCAGAGTAAACAACAGGCAGACGAAGAAGCCATCCGCGTGTTTGCACAAAATCTGCAACAACTGCTCCTCGCTGCGCCCCTCGGAGCGCGCAGAATCATGGGCATCGACCCTGGTTTTCGCACGGGATGTAAGGTGGTTTGCCTTGATGAACAAGGCAATCTCTTGCACAACACCACGATTTATCCTCACGAACCCAAGAAAGACCGCGCAGCCGCTGCAGCCACCTTGCAGAAATTGGCGAAGCAATATCGCGTAGAAGCCGTGGCGATTGGTAATGGTACGGCAGGACGTGAGACCGAAGAACTGGTGCGCAGTCTGAAATCTCAGGCGAATGCAGAAGTGAATTGGGACGAAATTCCCATTTTCTTGGTGAGCGAAGACGGAGCTTCGGTGTACTCCGCTTCGGCAGTGGCTCGCGCAGAATTTCCCGACCACGACGTCACCGTGCGTGGTGCGGTGTCCATCGCCCGCCGTTTGGCAGATCCGCTGGCAGAGTTGGTGAAAATCGACCCGAAAGCCATCGGTGTGGGGCAATATCAGCACGATGTCGATGCCACCGCCCTGAAGCGCGCGCTAGATCACACCGTAGAGCACTGCGTGAATGCTGTTGGGGTGAATCTCAACACGGCTTCCGCCCATCTCCTCACCTATGTCAGCGGACTCGGAGCAGCATTGGCGCAAAACATTGTCAATTATCGTGCCGAACATGGGGCGTTTGCTTCGCGCAAAGAACTCTTGAAAGTCCCCAGACTTGGGGCGAAAGCCTTTGAACAGTGCGCAGGTTTCTTGCGCATTCCCCAAGCGAAGCACCCGCTCGACAACACCGCCGTGCATCCCGAACGCTATGCGCTGGTGGAAAAGATGGCGAGTGATGCGGGAACTGACCTCCAGTCGCTCATCGCGCATCCTGAGATTCGACAGAAGATTGACCTCAAACGCTATTGCACTGCCGAAGTGGGGCTCCCCACGCTCCATGATATTTGGGCAGAACTTGACAAACCTGGCAGAGATCCTCGTGGCACAGCGCAGGTGTTCCAATTTGAGGAGCGCGTGCACAGCATCGATGATTTGGAAATTGGTATGGTGCTGCCAGGTGTCGTGACGAATGTCACCAACTTTGGCGCGTTTGTGGACTTAGGTATCAAGACGAAAGGGCTGGTGCACGTGTCGCAACTGGCGGATCGCTTCGTGAAAGATCCAGCGGAAGTGGTGCAAGTGCAGCAACAAGTGGAAGTGCGCGTGGTGGAAGTGGACAAGGCTCGTGGAAGAATCGCATTGAGTATGAAAAAAGGCTAGTACATTGCGCTGTCTTATCGCTCCATGTATTTGGATTTCTTCCTTTGTTTCTTCCTCTTCTCCCCTTGGTTTCTTGCTCTTTATAATAATAGTGGGGCTTTCTTGCTCCATGATTTCAACCCAAAAGAATGACAACAGACGAACAATATATGCTCCGCGCTTTGGAACAAGCGCAAATGGCTGCCGATCGCGACGAGGTGCCGGTGGGAGTGGTGGTAGTGTGCCAAGATCGCATCATAGCGCGCGGACACAACCTCACCGAAACGCTCAATGATGTCACGGCTCATGCTGAGATGCAAGCCGTCACCGCCGCTGCCAATGCCCTCGGGGGAAAGTATTTGAGCGACTGCACGCTCTACGTCACCGTCGAACCCTGCGTGATGTGCGCTGGGGCTTTGGCGTGGGCGCAAGTAGGGCGCATTGTTTACGGAGCTGCCGACCCCAAACGCGGTTATTCTGTCTACGCCCCTGAGGCTTTGCATCCTCGCACCCAAGTCACCGCTGGTGTCCTTGCCGAAGAGTGCGGGGAGCTGATGCGACAATTTTTCAAAAGTAAAAGATAAGTAGTAGAGGTTAGAGGTTAGACGTTAGAGATTAGACGTTAGACGTTAGAAGGCTAGCGCGATTGGACTAGAAATACTAGATGAACTAGAAGCACTAGAACTTCTAATAATCCCGATCCACTTGTGACGAGCAAAAAAGGGTCTGCGACCCTCTAACGTCTAGTCTCTAATGTCTAACGTCTCATAATCCCGATCCACTTGTGGCGAGCAAAAAGGGTCTGCGACTCTCTAACGTCTAACCTCTAATGTCTAATTTCTCATAAGCCCGAGCCACTTGTGGCGAGCAAAAAAGGGTCTGCGACCCTCTAACGTCTAAATATCGTGTCTTCTCACAACATACTAGGACATTTAGGTGAGGATTTCGCTTGTTCTTTCCTCCTTCGTCAGGATTATCACATCTTGGCGCGCAACTGGCGTTGTTTTCCCTACGAGATAGACATCGTGGCAGACGACTGGGGCGAACTCGTTTTTGTGGAAGTCAAAACCCGCACTTCCGATGAATGGAGCGATCCTGCAGCAGCGGTAGACCGTCACAAGCGCGAACACCTCTCCCTTGCTGCGAGAGCCTATATGCGCCAACAGCAAGTGGGCGATGTTCCCTTCCGCTTCGACGTTATTGCTTTGGTGGGTAGCGCACCACCTTTTGAGATTGTCCACTACAAAAACGCCTTCCCGTTGGAACTCCCTCAACGTTTTCACCCGAAAAATCCTGCTGATGAACTCTTTTTCTAGTTCCGAAATGCCAGCCACTCCGACTAATGATGCGAACTCTCGAGAAAATACTGTGAACTCTCGCAGAGTATCGCCCGCAGCTCCGTCTTTCGTTGCTGATTCTTGCGAAGAAGACACCTGCGAAGGGTGTAGTGCACCAGCAAAAGCCCAACTCCCCCCACATTGGATTCGCAAGCATTATCCCACTGTGCCCACTACGATGGAGATGATAGCGATGAATGCTGCACCAGCAGGGGAGGTGTGGATGGTGAGTACCGATTTTCAAACTCGTGGTCACGGACAGCGCGGAACGAAATGGGAGAGCGATTGCGGAGACAATCTCATGTTCACCTTTGTCTTCCGTCCGCAAGGTGTGCGCGCTACCGAACAATTCTATCTTTCTGAGATAGCTTGTTTGGCAGTCGCCCAAACGCTCGATGACTATGTCGAAGGAGTCAGTGTGAAATGGCCGAACGATGTGTATGTGGGTGAGCAGAAAATCTGTGGAATGCTCCTCAATCACCAGCTCCGAGGGGCGATGGTGGAGAGTACCATGGTGGGCATCGGCATCAATGTCAATCAACCGCGCTTCGTGAGCGATGCGCCCAATCCTATTTCTTTGTGGCAACTCCTCGGGCATCGCATCGACACCGAAGAAGTGTTGGAAAGTTTTGTGCGCCACTTTGAAACCCTCTATGCGCTGTGGTTGGCAGGCGAAAAAACGCGTCTAGCCACGGCTTATCAACAGCGACTTTTTCGCCGTGAAGGCGTACACCCTTATGAAGACACCGCCACTGGTGAGCGATTTTTAGCCACCTTTGAGCAAGTTGTGCCCACTGGACTGCTCACCCTTCGCGACAACGCTGGAGCCTTGCGCACCTTTGATTTCAAAGCCGTGAAGTTTCAGCTCGACACTCCGTAGCCTGCTGAAAGAAACAGCCCCCAAAAATAAAAACTTCTAGAGCATGCTGAAATGAATATCCTCAAAGGTAAGAAATTCCAGGAGCATGCAACCCCAATAATAGACTTAACACAGACGACTGAACAAACGATGCACCGAAAAATCCTACATATTGCGCTGCCCTCCATCTTCACCAACATCACTGTACCGTTGTTGGGCATCGTGGGCACCTACATTGCAGCCCATCTTGGCGCTTATTATCTTGCTGCCATCAGTGTGGGCAGCACTTTATTCTCCACCACCTACTCGCTCTTCAATTTTCTCCGCATGGGCACAGGAGGTGTGGCTGCGCAAAGTTATGGAGCCGAACAATTCAGTGAGAGTGGCGTGGTGCTAGGTCGGTCGTTGGTCATTGCCCTCTCCTTGAGTTTGGGCATCCTCTTGTTGCAACAGCCCATCATCGAACTAGGACTTTGGCTCATGTCGGTAGAAGGAGCACAACGCGTCCTTGTGATGGACTATTTTCATTGGCTCATTTGGGGCGCACCTGCCATGCTCAGTCTGTTTGCGCTCAATGGTTGGCTCTTAGGTATGCAAAATGCCGTCTATCCTATGATTGTTGCGGTGATGCAAAACCTGCTCAACATCGGCATCTCCCTCTTTCTCGTCTATGGACTTCAGATGAAAATCGAAGGTGTAGCCATTGGCGCGCTCACTGCTCAGTGGGTGGGAGCGATATTAGCCTTGACTTTTGCCGTTCGTGTGGCGCGCAAGCATGGCATCGCTTTGTTTTCGCAGGGACATCGCGTGTTTCGCGACCTTGCCGCGTGGAAACGCTTCTTCACCGTCAATGTTTTCATCTTCCTCCGCACGCTGTGTTTGGTGGCAGTGATGTTTTCCTTCACCGCCTTTGGCAATCGCAGTGGCAACTATGTCGTAGCCGGCAATGCCATTCTCCTGCAACTCTTCCTCCTCACAAGCTATTTCCTCGATGGTTTCGCCTATGCTGGCGAGGCTGTGGGAGGTCGCATCACGGGGCAAGGTGATGGCGTGGAGTTTCGCCGACTGGTGCGCGCCCTCTTCTTGTGGGGCGGCATCATTGCACTGTTGTTTTCCGCCTTCTTTTTCGTGATGGGCGATTTCATCGTGGAGCAGTTGGGACAAGATGCGCAGGTCATTGCGGTGGCGCGCACCTATTTGCCCTACGTCATCGCCCTGCCCGTGGTGAGTGTCACCGCTTTTCTCTTTGATGGTCTATACATTGGCACCACTGCCACGCGGAGCATGCTCGTCGGAGTGGCTTATGCTTCTGCCCTCTTCTTTTTGCTCCACCAAGTGCTCGCTTCCACGATGGGCAATCACGCCTTGTGGATTGCCTTCACCGCCTATCTTGCGCTGCGGGGTGGGGTGATGGCATTGCAATTACCAGGGGTGTTGCGCAGAAAGTTTGGCTAAATCTTGCCAACCTCCGCTACAATGTGTATTTTTGTGCTGCAATCGCTCTCGTAGCACGCAAAGCAGTGTCGGAACTTTCGGATAGTTCGGAGGTTTATGCGCGCACGCTTCCTTTAATTCGCAAATTTCTTCATTTTTCTATTATATGAAATTCAATCGCATCCTGCTTAAACTCAGTGGCGAAAGCCTTATGGGGCAACAAGGTCACGGCATCGACACACAACGTCTCAACGAATATGCCGCACAAATCCAAGAAATCCATCAGATGGGTGTGCAAATCGGCATCGTCATTGGCGGTGGCAACATCTTCCGCGGTTTGAGCGGTGCTGGTAAAGGCTTTGATCGTGTCAAAGGTGACCAAATGGGCATGTGCGCCACGGTGATCAACAGCCTTGCGCTTTCCTCTGCCCTTGATGCTATTGGCGTGAAAAACCGTGTGCTCACCGCCATTCGCATGGAGCCTATCGGAGAGTTTTACTCCAAATGGAAGGCTATCGAAGCCATGGAACGCGGAGAAGTCGTGATCATGAGCGCAGGTACGGGCAATCCTTACTTCACCACCGACACGGGTTCGTCACTTCGTGGCATCGAAATCGAAGCTGATGTGATGCTCAAGGGCACGCGTGTGGATGGTGTCTACACTGCCGACCCTGAAAAAGACCCCACTGCCACGAAGTTCTCCGAAATCTCTTATGACGAAGTGCTTCAGCGCGGCTTGAAGGTGATGGATGTCACTGCCACAGCTATGTGCAAAGAGAATGGTCTTCCCATCTATGTGTTCAACATGGACATCGTGGGCAACCTCCGTCGCGTGATGGAAGGCGAAGACATCGGCACTTACGTGCACGCCTAAGGTTGGCTAATACCCAAAAAACTCCGAGAAAATTTTAGTTTTCTCGGAGTTTTTTGTTGTGCTTCTACCAACGTTAGGGAAAAGATGTCAAAGTGTTCAGTTCAAAAGGTGAGCACTTATCGTTTGCGAGCCGAAGCGGAGCCACGTTTTGCAGGAGCTGCGGTGCGAGCTGCAGCCGATGCTTTGCGGTTAGCAGGGAGAGCGCTGTATTTTTGGAGGAGGGTAGTCGCATTTTCATCGCCCAACTGCTGTGCTTTGGTGAGATATTCCAGCGCACGCGAGCGATCTTGTTGTTCGCCATACGCCACACCAATGATTTTATAAGCGTCGGCAGCTTGAGGATTCTCTGCGAGGGCTTGTTGAGCCGTTGCGATAGCATCGTCCCAAAGGCGAACACGCAGGCAGAGGAGGGCGCGATTGATGCGATAGTCCTCACGCTCTTCGCTGTTGGTGGCACGTGCTATGGCAGAATTGAAGTCGTCGATTGCCACTTGATAGATGCGTGCTTTCTCCGCGAGGATTGCACGAAGCGCATAGAACTGCGCAGAGAGACGGTTGGAACCTACGATTTGTTCGTAGTCATTGTAGTCCAACACAGCAGCGCGCACGTTGCCGAGTTTCTCATTGTAGTAGGCACGCAATTCCAAGACGGCAGCCACGTCCGCGCCTTTGTAGGGTTTTTCGGCAATCTCCAACGCTTTATCCAGCTCTGCCACGATGAGGCTGTCCACCACTTTCATGCGCATGAGCACTTGAGCTGCAAAATAGTGGGATTGTGGAGAAGCAGCTGCTGTGGCATTGTAGGCTTTAAACTTCTCCAAGGCTTGTTCATCGCGATTCATGCTGTAGAGAATCACCCCTTGTTGGAGTAAGGTGGAGGGTTTTGCCTGAAGAGTGTAAGACTTTTCGGACGCCTTGAGCGCAGCTTCGAGATTCCAAGTTGGATAATTTGTGCTGTCGTTCAATGCCTTCTCATAGATGAGTTGCGACTGTGCATCGTAGACCGCATCGAGTCCGTCACCACCGAGGGTGAAGCGGCGTTGCAACCACGCATCGGCTTCGGCATATTTGCGCTGACGAGCATAGTAGCTGGCGAGGTCGAGCATAGCAGCCCCATTCTTGGGGTAAGCCGTGATGAAATCTTGGATGAGGGGGAGCACTTGCAGGCTGTCGCGCTGGGTGCGGAGCATCATGAAGAAATAAGAGTAAGCGTCGTTCTCACTGGTGGTGGGCAACTGCTTCGGCATTCTAATCGCGTTGAAATCACTGTTAAGGGCAGAAGCTGCATTCACTCTGAACGAATCTGCCACGGCTGCGCTGATGGCACAGATGCCTTGTGCATGATCCAAGAGATTTCGCTGAGCGATTGCCACCACTTGTCCGTTGTCCACGATGGGGCACCCCACATATTGTTCCTCGTTGGGTGCACTCAGGGTGTAGTAAGGGAAGTTGTTGTTAGCATCTGCCGAGAGGACGTTGGTAGCAAGAGGTTGCGCTTGTTTTTCGGTGGAGAAAAACGTCTGTTGCCACGCTGTACCAGCCGCACCCACTGCTGTGCTGCGCGTGAGGAAGGGCAATTTCTTGGTGGGCATGGCGGTGGTGACACGCACCATATCGTAGTTGTCGCTAGCAGCTACAATGCGCAGCACATCGGCTTGGCGACCTTTGGTGTCGGTCACAACAGCGCGAGTGGCACCTCGGAAGGCAGCGTAGGGAGCTACGACTTCTGCCGTGGGAGATGCGAAGTATCCATAAGTGGTGTGGAGTGTATCTCCCTTTTCGTTGAAGGTTACTACGCGCACCACAGCTTGTTGAGCATCGTTGGGCTTCTGCGCTTGGCTCAGCGTGGGAAGGAAAGCCAGCGCAAGGGGAAGGAGGTATTTCATTGGTGAAGAATCTTGCGTTGAAGGTTGTGGATTATTGTGCACCCTCGGTGAGAAGTTGGCGAGCATTTGCCAAAGCTGCATCCGTGATGGCAGCTCCCGAGAGCATATTGGCGATTTCTTGCACACGCTCCTCGTCAGAGAGGGTGCGGATGCTGGAAGTTGTGCCGGTGTCGCTCTCTTGTTTGTGCACCCAAAAGTGCACTTTCCCGAGTGCGGCTATCTGCGGCAAGTGGGTGATGCAGAGCACTTGTGCGGTTTGTCCCATGCGTTGCATCACACGTCCCATGCGCTCTGCCATCGTACCGCTCACACCCGTGTCGATCTCGTCGAAAATAATGGTGGGGAGGTTACGTTTTTGAGCTATCAAGGCTTTGAGGGTGAGCATCACACGAGCGATTTCACCGCCAGAGGCAGTTTGTGCCACATCTTGCAGCGGCATCTGTTTGTTGGCAGTGAAGAGAAAGCGCACCGCATCGCAGCCCATACGGTCGGGACGAGGACGCGCGGTGAAATCGAAGAGGATTTGCACAGAAGGCATGCCGAGTTCTTGCAGCCCTTGGGTGAGATTGTCCACCATCTCCGTTGCCGCTTGTTGGCGCGCCGCAGTGAGTTGAGCCCCCAAGGCTGTGACCGCAGCAAAGGTGCGTTTCACCTCAGCTTCTGCGGCAGCGATGCGCTCATCGGCATTGTCGATAGCCGAGAGTCGTTGGCGCAAATCCTCAGCAATAGCGAGGAGTTCGCTGATTTCGCTGACTTGGTGTTTCTTTTCTAGGGAATAGATGGTGGACAGGCGGTCATTCACCCAGAGCAAACGCTCAGGATCGAAGTCCACCTCTTCGGCTTTCGATTCAATTTCGCTGAGGACATCGTCGAGTTCTATGCGCGCACTCGACAGACGTTCATTGAGTTCGTCAAGACCTCCCATATAGCGCGCAGCCCCTTCGAGGGCAGATTTTGCGCTTCGGAGTAATTGCACCACATCGTGCTCATCGTTGCGGAGAAATCCCACCGCTTGATAACAAGCACTCTTGATGTCTTCAGCATGTTCGAGGGTTTTGCTCTCCTCTTCGAGTTGGGCTTGTTCCTCTTCCTGCAGTTGCGCTTCGTCAATCTGTGCTAGTTGAAATTCCCAAAACTCTCTGTCGCTCTCTTGTTGGTGTGCCGTCTGCTGGAGTTGGCGAAGTGCGTGTTCCGCTTGGTGCCAGGTTTGGAAGGCTGCGTGATACTCGCCGATGAGGGCTTGATTGCCTGCCACCGAGTCGAGGGTGTCGAGAAGAAAGTCCTCGTTGCTCAAGAGGAGATTTTGATGTTGCGAATGAATGTCAATGAGTTTGCTGCTCACCTCGCGCAGCACGCCTAGTGTGGTGGGCGTGTCGTTGATGAAGGTGCGACTTTTTCCGGCTGCCGTCACTTCTCTGCGCACGATGATAGTACTGTCTTCTAGGTCGATGTCAGCCGTTTGCAACAGTTCTTCCACGGCAAGTCCAGTGATATCGAAAGTGCCTTCGACAACGCACTTCTTCGCACCGCTTTTGATGGCTTTGGCATCGGCACGGTTGCCCTGCAACAGTCCGAGTGCACCGAGAATGATACTCTTACCCGCACCTGTTTCACCCGTAATCACGCACATTCCTTGCTCTAACGTGAGGTCGAGCTGATCAATAAGGGCATAGTTGGAAATATGTAATGAAAGAAGCATATTTAGACGTTAGAGGGGAGACGTTAGACATTAGACTTTAGACATTAGACGTTAGATGCAATCTTTAGACTTTTGAGGGGCGGTGCGCAGTCGCTAGTTGCTATTAGACATATCTACTTTCTAACGTCTAATGTCTAACCTCTAACGTCTAATTCCTAATTCTGTTCCACGAAGAATTTTTGGAAGCGTTGATGCGTCCGAGGAGATCGACCAAGAAGTCCTTCTCCTTTTGGGTAGATTTCCCTTGATAGATATTGACAATCTCGTCCGCCTTAAACTCCGTAAAGAGCTGAGGCAGGAGACTCATCGCCTTGTTCTCGCGTGCTTTTGCCAGATGTTCAAAAGAAGCGGTGATGGCAGCGCGCCCGCGTTCTGCATTTTCCGCCATTTGGTCGAGTCCTTTGCGATAATATTCATATTGCATCAAGCGAAAAGGCTCCATCGCTCCGTCCAGATAATCGTTGATAACGGCATAGCGATTCTTGCCATCGTCAAAAGCTTTCCAACCTTTGGCAGAGAGTTGGAGCGACTGCGCATTGTTGCAGATGGATTGTGCCATTTGCAGTTGCTCCGTTCCCCCTTTCGGCGACATCGTGTCGAGATCCCAACCGATGATGAGGTAGGCATAGTATGCCATAATCGCCGTGAGGTCGTTGTCTAGCGTCTCAGGACGAAATTCCAGTTTGTCAAATTCTTGAAAACGGAAGTTGACACTCCCATCGCGTGTGGAGAAAGTCGTCGTGGTGTATGTCGCATTGTAGATGGGGCGCGTAGCGGTGACGGTGAGCACGCAGTTGAGGCGGTGGTCACTCTCATCATATTGCTGCACGGTGAAGTTGAAGGTGCAGCGGATGCGCTCAGCGCGGCGAAACTGTAGGTTCGTCCACTGTCGTTCGTTGAGGAAGTCGGTGAGTGCGCGCTGCAGATTGTCAAATACAGCCGTGTTCGTCCCTTCGATTTGTCGGGTGTTGAAAGTGACAGTGGCATCAAGTTCTTGCGCCCACACCGATGAGGGCATGAGCGCAGTGCAGAGGACGAAAAGGATTAGCAGAATTTTTCGCATAGTTCTTGTACAATGGCTTGTGCCACTGCTGTTTTAGGCAGAAGAGGAAGGGATTTTTCTGCACCATCAAGGCTGAAAATCGTCACCTTGTTGGTGTCGTATCCAAAACCTGCTCCTTCATCGCGGAGAGAATTGAGCACGATGGCATCCAGTCCCTTGCGCGCCATCTTGTCGAGCGCGTGTGTGGTCTCATCGTGGGTCTCGAGCGCAAAGCCCACAAGCCAGCGATTTTCTTTGATTTGTCCTAAGTTTCGGGCAATGTCCTGCGTGGGTTGGAGCGGAATGTTCCATTCTCCCGTTGTTTCGCGCTTGATTTTCTCCGTAACCACCACTTTGGGGGTGAAATCTGCCACGGCAGCGCAGAGGATACCGCCCACGCACGAAGGAAATTCGCGCATGGCAGCTTCGTACATCTCGGCTGCGCTCTCCACGTCAATACGGTGAATGCGAGGATGTTGGGTGGTGAGTGCCACGGGTCCAGCCACAAGTGCCACTTCAAAGCCAGCTTCTGCCAAAGATTCTGCGAGTGCAAAACCCATCTTGCCGGTGGAGTAATTGCCTATGAAGCGCACTGGGTCAATCTTCTCGTAGGTGGGACCAGCGGTCACCAGCACACGTCCGCGTGAGGGAACATCGTTGGAGGCTGGAGCATCCGCATGGTCGGTTGTCGCTCCCTCTTTTTGCGCAAAAAAGGCTTCCAGCACTTCGACTATGCGCTCAGGTTCTTCCATACGTCCCTTTCCCACGAGAGCCGACGCCAATTCGCCATCCTGCGGTTCGATGATGTGGTGTCCAAACTCGTGAAGTCGCTCGAGATTGTCGTGCGTGGTGCGATGCGCAAACATATCCAAATCCATGGCAGGTGCCACAAACACCGGTGCTTTCATGGAGAGGTAGGTGGTGATGAGCAAGTTGTCTGCTATGCCGTGTGCCATCTTGCCAATCGTAGCCGCAGAAGCAGGGGCAATGATCATAGCATCTGCCCAAAGCCCCATGTCTACATGGCTGTGCCACGAACCATCTCTGCGATCAAAGAACTCGCTCGCTACCGCTTTTCGGCTGAGGGTGGCGAGGGTGAGGGGAGTGATGAACTCTTTGGCAGCAGGAGTCATCACCACTTGCACCTCTGCACCCGCTTTGATGAGCAGACGCACCAGCGTGCAAGCCTTGTAGGCAGCGATGCTCCCGGTGATGCCGAGGACGATGTGCTTGTTGTGAAGAGAAGAGAGCATAAAGACGAAGAGTCAAAATGGGAGGTGTATGGGAATATCCCACACAGCACCTGCGTCTGCGTCATCGTTCTCCCTCACGAAGAGGCAGCGCGTAGTCCCTCTCTAGGAGCGACACATGAACACAAACGGAGGTGCTGCGGAGATTAAGAGCGAGTGTGCGTCTTAATCGTTGAGCATCATGGGCATGAGGAGGGTGAGCACATCCTCATTTTCGGGTTGTTCGGCAGGAACAATCACTCCAGCGCGAGAAGGATCGGCAAGTTGGAACACGATTTCTTCGCTTTCGAGATTGTTGAGTAGTTCCATCAAGAGCGTACCCTTGAAACCGATGTTCATGGGGTTGCCCGTATATTCGCAGAGCAAGGACTCTTCACCCGAACGACCATAGTCGCTGTCGCGAGTAGAAAGGATCATGCGACTGGGCTCAACGTGCACTTTGATGAGGGGACTGCCAGCGTTGGAGAAAATGAGCAGACGACGGAGTGCAGACACCAAAGCCGCGCGGTTCACCGTCACGAGATTGGGATTTTCTCTAGGAATCACGCTGTTGTAGTTGGGGAAGTTACCCTCGATGAGGCGCGAAGAGAGTTCGTAGTTCTCCGTGCTGAAGGTCGCATTGCGCTTGGTAAACTGGATGGTCAAGTCGCCATCTTCCTTTTGCAGGATGCCTTTCAAGATGTTGGCAGGCTTTTTGTGGAGGATGAACGAGGTGGGCGCGTCGCTGGTAAGGTCAAGCAAGCGGCTGCAAGCCAATTTTCTGCCATCGGAAGCCACCACTGCCAAACCATTGCTCTGATAATCGAAGAAGACACCGTTCATCACGGGGCGCAAAGGGTCGTCGGCAGCGGCAAAGAGCGCGCGGCTCACGCTGCTATACAAGCGCTGAGCATCCACCACCAAGGTAGACACTTCGCCTTCCAAACCTTTGGTCACAGGATATTCGTCGGCATTTTGTCCCACGAGGGTGTAGTGACCATTTTGGAAGTCTACTCTGATTTCAAGGCCATCAGGGTTAACCGTAAATTCGAGCGGTTGTTCGGGGATTTCCTTCATGGCATCTTGCAGCGTCTTTGCGTTGACCGCAAAACTCAAGTTACCATCGCTTTCCACCAATTCGAGGGTGGTGCGGAGGGTAATCTCATTGTCCGAAGCCGTAAGCGTGAGTTTGCCATCGACCACTTGGAAGAGGAAATTGTCCAAAATGGGCATGCTATTCTTAGAAGGAATCACGCGTCCTAAGGTCTGTAATCGTTGTGATAGGAGGCTGCTGGAAATAACGAACTTCATAAGGGCTTATTCTTTGGGTTATGATGCTTTGTTGAATCTAGTGCTTGCCCGCAACGTTGGAAAAACTCAAGAAACTGCTTGAAAATCTCAATAAACCGTTGGTTGGGTCGTGGCAGTATTCATTGGGCGTACGCACTTTTACTAATAGGCAAATTTACGCTTTTCTTTCGATTCTACCGCATCTTCTCTTGTTTTTTTTGCACTGCCCTCAATTTTCTCCTTTCCCTCCACAAAATTGCGCCGGCTAGTATGCCTTTTCCAAAAGAAATCGTTACCTTTGCACACCAAACAATAATACTCTCTACATGGAAATTACTGGTAAAATCATTGTGGCACTCGAACCACGTTCTGGCGTTTCTAATAACACGGGTAATCCCTGGAAAATGCAGTCTTTCGTGCTCGAAACCACCACTGAGCAATATCCTCGCCGCTGCGTATTTGATGTCTTTGGCGAAGATCGTCTCAACCAATTCAATATACAAGTAGGTCAAGAATACACCGTGAGCTTTGACATCGATGCACGCGAATACCAAGGTCGTTGGTTCAACTCCATTCGCGCTTGGCGTGTGGCTGCACCTCAAGCCATGGGCGCTCCTGCTTATGGAGCACCTGCTCCAGGTTATGGTGCACCTGCTCCTGCTCCCCAAGGTGGTTTCACTCAGCCTGCTGCTGGAACTGGTAACTTTGGTCAGGCTCCTACGGCTCCCGCAGCACCTTCTGCTCCCGCCGCTCCTACAGCGCCTGAAGTACAATCCAATCCCGGTGACGACCTTCCCTTCTAAGGCTATCTCATTTGAAAGACGAATACATCCATCTTTAGCTCCAACATTTTCTATGTTGGGGCTAAATTGCTTGAAAGGTAGTCTTATTTTTGTTTTGTCTATCCTCTTATGCCGCTTATGACTGTCAATCCTGTCAAATTGTTTTGGCGCATTGTGCGCTGGGCTGTTCTTCTTTTCTTTGCGTCCACAGTCTTGGTCACCCTCATCTATCGTTGGGTGCCTGTGCCGCTCACCCCTCTCATGGTGATTCGCTGTGTGCAGCAAGTGGGACGTGGAGAAACACCGCGTCTCAAACACGATTGGGTGCCCCTCTCTGAAATCTCCCCCGCTTTGCCTCGCGCCGTCATCAGCAGTGAAGACCAGCGTTTTATGCAGCATAATGGATTTGACGCTCAAGCCATCGGCTATGCTGTGCGTCAACGTCTTAATGGGGGCAAAAGCGGTGGAGGAAGCACCATCTCGCAACAGACGGCAAAGAATGTCTTCTTGTGGCCCACTTCGTCGTGGGTGCGCAAAGGATTTGAAGTTTATTTCACCGTTCTCATCGAACTCCTGTGGTCTAAGGAGCGCATTATGGAGGTGTATCTCAATAGCATCGAGATGGGCGATGGCATCTATGGTGCCGAAGCTGTGGCACAAGAGAATTTTCATTGCTCTGCAAGTGAACTCTCGCGTAAAAATTGCGCCATGATAGCCGCATCTCTGCCAGCTCCTCTGCGTTTCAACAGTGCGGAACCCACGCCTTACATGCGTAGTCGCCAGCGTTGGATTTTGCGACAGATGAAGCACATCAAACCTTGGGAAAACACTACAAAGGACTGATTTCTAGAGCTTGTCCTTTTTCTCATTCCTATTTTTATGGAGCAAAATATTGCGGGCTGACTTCCACTTGTGAAGTCAGCCCGCTTCGATAGTTTTTAAGGAGGAATATCACTCATTCCTCCCCTCTCATCTCTTTTTCGAAAGGAAAAAATATACTTTGTCGGGTTGCCTTGTTGTTCTATTTCGGCTTTCTAATTCCTCGGTTGTGGTGAAAGAACCAAGGGATGGCATAGTCATAATCATGTTCTATCTCAGGATAAAAGACAGGGATGCCTCCGCCAAAAGGAAGGAGCCAGATTTTATAATTGTGCCATCTTCCCGTTCAATATACACCTTAGCACCGATGCACTTCCCCTTGTCTTTGCGTGGTGTGTCTGCTTTGCGCGGAATGTCGATGAAGAAGTCTGCATTGAGCCATCGAAAATCTTCGGCAGTCATGCTGGTGAGTTTGCGTCGTACCACCTTGAGGTTGCGTCCATTTTCTCCGATTCCTCCGCGTGCTATGGCCACCCGAGGGTCAAAGCTCACAATGTATGCTTCGGCTGTTACATCCTTTTCTCTACTTTTGAGATCTTCATCATTAGCCGTATAACGATAATATAAGGCTACGCGAATCGCCACAGGAGGGTTGATCAGTTGTACAGAGCGAAAACCTTCCGTTGCCGCATAGTGCACTGGGAGGTCTGCCCCCAATTCTTTCATACGTTGTTGAGCATATATAGGAGAGGGAAATGCCTTTTCCCCTGTCAGTCTTACTACTGCCGTGAGCGAGTCATCGAAAACCCCAAAAGCACATTGCTCTTTTGCGGAAGACAATCTCCCATCTGCTTGCCAGTTTTTGATGAATCCGTCTATAAGGGCTTTGTGCTCCACGGTAGGGACAACTTGATGTTTCTTTTCGTATGGTAGTGTACCATCCCCCACGATGCGACATTGTATGGTGTCGGGATGCACAAAGGGAGCTTCACAGAAGTTGTAGATGTCGAATACATCATTGTAGTAGCTCATGACCAGTCTAGGATCCTTGTATTGCGCTTTCTTCTGTGGAGACGGTTGCTCCGTCCCCTCATCTGTCTGACAAGAGAAAAGAAAACATCCAATAAACAGAAGTCCCAGCACGAGCAACGTGTGGTGAATCTTTCGGGAAAATGGAGAGAATGCCATCTTCATAGTTGATTTTATGGGGTGGCTTTGTTTTGTTTTTGTGTGCAATTTAGTGATTTGTAGTCATAATACCAAGTCTTTTGTTAGATAATTGTAGAAAAAAGTGTGATGTTCGTGTTTTTGTATCTTAAATCTGCTATTTTGCACAATTCTTCATGGTAGCTGTGCCACAAGAAGAGCCAAATAGGATTCAGTTTCGTTGTACGGTCTACCGCATGGACCATAAGATGACAAAAAGGGACTGAATTGCAGCGTAAAACGTCGGACTTTTCTCAAAAAATGTCGGAGATTTTTGGAAAAACGTGGGAGTTTTTTGGAAAACTCTCGGAGATTTTTTTTAGAACGTGGGAGATTTTTTCGCACAAGTGGGAAAGCCCCAAAAATAGACCGCAAAGAAATGGTTTTGCAAAGCCCCTCGCGCGCGTAACGCGCGCACGCATTACAGGGATTTTTATCTTTTCACTTTCACAACCTTCACACGAACGATGATTTTTGCCGAGAAATCGCCTGAAAATGTTCCCCAAAAGGAAACGTCTCCATAAGAAAACTCACCCCCTATTTTGCAGGGAGATGGTGAAGGTTGTGAAAGCAAAAAAACAAAAATCCTAGGGAAGGCGCGCGTAACGCGCGCACGCGAGAAACTGGTGCTCATTTTTTCATCTGATGACCAAGAAAAGAAGGAAAGGTCAAAAAAAGTCTTTTTAGAAAACTCCTACCATCACGCTGCGCGCAGTTGTGAGATGTGGAAAGTAGTGGCTCATCCTTGGCGCAATGAGTGGATGTTTCGAGTTGAAGTATGGCAACAAGCTAATCCTAAAGGAGGGGAAGAGGAGGGGGAATGACGTTGGATAAGGCTAAATCACTGCGATTTTTGAAATGTGAAAGGTTTAATGGTCTTTTTTTTGTTTGAAAACCTCTGTTTTTCACTTGAGTTAATACAGACCTAGTGAAGCGTCGCTCCCCACTTTCCTAAAACCTCCCAATGAGAAGCGGAAAGGTTAGTTGAGCGCTATGTGTTTCACTGCGAGTCGAATGGAAAGGAGGGCGCATTAAGGCGCTTTGTGCGCTATGAGGAAAGTCAGCAGGGGGAACACACTGCAAATTCTTGCAAAGCAAGGACTATTCTTCTCGTGCACGCGCCATTTTATTCGTATCTTTGCAGACAAATAGAAAGAACTCCAATGATTTATCCCAATAACTTCGAACATAAAATCGGTTTTTCCGAGGTGCGCACCCTGCTCAAAGGGCGATGCATGTCGACCTTAGGCACGGAGTGGGTGGACAATCAAGTGAAGTTTTCCAACAAATTCGAGCTGGTGAAAGAATCGCTCGAACAAGCCCGCGAATTTGCCCTCTTCCGCATGACCGAAGAGGAAGTGTATGAGGAAAACTTCTATGATGTGCGACAACCCTTGTTGCGCATTCGTCCCGAACGTACGTATCTCGAAGAACTCGACCTTTTTGATCTCAAACGCTCGCTGCAAACCGTGGTGAGCCTTGTGCAGTTTTTCAGACCTCGTGGAGAAGGGACGGATGCAGTGTCCGAAAATGGAGCGAGCCAGACGGAGGATGCTGAGGTGTCGTCCGAAGTGGTCTATCCTGCTTTAGCACGCATGACGGAAGGCGTGAGCGCATTTCCACAAATCATCAAGCGCATTGACCTTGTGCTCAACAAATATGGCAAGGTCAAGGACACTGCCACCCCCGAATTGCTCAACATTCGTCACAGCATCGAGGTGACTTCGCGCAACATCAGCCACAGTCTGCGCTCCATCATCAACGAGGCGCAAGCCGAAGGATACATCGATCGTGATGTCTCGCCCACGCTTCGCGATGGCCGTTTGGTCATCCCCGTGGCTCCTGCGCTGAAACGTAAAATCAAAGGTATCATTCACGATGAGAGTGCGAGCGGAAAGACCGTCTTCATCGAACCTGCTGCGGTGGTGGATGCCAACAACCGCATCCGCGAACTCAAGGCTGCGGAGAAGCGTGAGGTGATTCGCATTTTGCAAATCCTTTCTTCCGAGATTCGTCCGCATATCAGCGACATTCTCCACTCGATGCAGTTTTTGGCACACATCGACTATCTTCGTGCTTTGGCGATCTTCACCGAACAGTTTGAGTCGGTGGTGCCTCGTTTGCAGAAAGCTCCTTGCATCGAATGGGTGCAAGCGCGTCACCCCCTCTTGCAACAGAGTCTGGAACGTCACGGCAAAAAGATGATTCCGCTGGATGTGACGCTGCGCCATCGTGCCAAACTCTTGCTCATCTCTGGTCCTAATGCCGGTGGTAAGTCGGTTTGCTTGAAAACGGTGGGATTGTTGCAGTATATGCTCCAGTGCGGCATGCCTGTGCCTGTGCGTGAGAACTCGGTGTGTGGCATTTTCGACGATATTTTTATCGACATCGGTGACGAGCAGAGCATCGAAAATGACCTTTCCACCTATTCTTCGCACTTGCTCAACATGAAGTCGATGATGAAGCATTGCACCAGCAAGAGTTTGCTCCTCATCGACGAGTTTGGAAGTGGCACAGAACCGCAAATCGGTGGGGCACTGGCAGAAGCGATTCTCAAAAAGTTTGTGGAACGTGAGGCTTGTGGCATCATCACCACGCACTATCAAAACTTGAAACACTTTGCCGAGCAGTCGGAACATGTGATCAACGGTGCGATGCTCTACGATCGTGCCAAGATGCAACCTCTCTTCATGCTGCAAATTGGCAATCCGGGTAGTTCGTTTGCGGTGGAAATCGCGCGCAAGATTGGGCTTCCCGAAGATGTCATCCGCTATGCCGCAGATTTGGTGGGCAAGGACTATGTGATGAGCGACAAGTATCTGCAAGACATTGTGCGCGACAAGATGTATTGGGAAAACAAGCGCAAGAACATCCACGACCGCGAGAAGAAGCTCGAGCAGACCATAGCCCACTACGAAGAGGAACTCACCACGCTCTCTCAGCAGAAGAAGGAGGTACTCTCCGATGCGCGTCAAGAGGCTGAGCGTATGTTGCAGGCTTCGAATGCCGCGATTGAAAATACCATTCGCACCATTCGTGAAAGTCAGGCAGAGAAGGAGCGCACCAAAGAAGCGCGCCAGGAACTGGAGGCATTCCGTGAGGAGGTAAAGTCCATCGAGAAGCAACAGAAAGACGATGCCATCGCGCGCAAGATGGATCAGATACGCCGCCGACAAGAGCGCAAAAAAGACAATAAGAAGGCGCAAGGTGCCTTAGGTTCGCTGCTCGGTGCTATCGCGCAGAAGAATGATCCCCAACCTGCTGTCGTGCCGAAAGCTAAGGTGGAAGTGGGCTCCTATGTGCGCATCAAGGGGCAACACAGTGTGGGCCGTGTGCAAACCATCAATGGCAAGACCGTGCGCGTGCTGTTTGGCGTGATGACCACGACAGTGCCGCTGAACCGTTTGGAGGTGACGACGCGACCTGTGGAGAAGCCTTCGGTGTCGCAGGTGTCTACCTTCGTGAGCAAGGAAACGCGCGATGCGATGTACGAGAAGAAGCTCCATTTCCGTCCTGAACTGGATGTGCGTGGCATGCGTGGCGAAGAAGCGCTCACGGCTGTGAACTACTTCATCGACGATGCTTTGCTCCTCGAACAAAAGCGGGTGCGCATCCTCCATGGCACAGGCACGGGAGCACTCCGCACGATGATTCGTCAATATCTCGACACCGTGGCTGGTGTGCGCGACTATCGCGATGAACACATCCAATTTGGCGGTGCTGGCATCACCGTTGTAGAGTTGGGATAGTTTTCTTTCTTCCAAAAACGAGCATCACCGCTCATCAACTTTCGGGTTGGTGAGCGGTGATGCTTTTGCGTTGAATTTATGTTGAGGAATCGTTCTTAGGACTGCGCCAACATGGCTTCGATGTCTTTGGCTATCTTGCTGGGTTTGGTGATGGGCGCGTAGCGGCGAATCACGGTGCCATCGCGAGAGATGAGGAATTTGGTGAAATTCCATTTGATGGCGTTGGTGAGGAATCCGCCTGCTTGCGATTTGAGATATTGGAATATGGGATCCGCCTCGCTTCCGTTCACCTTGATCTTGTGCATGATGGGGAAGGTGACGCCATAGTTGAGTTGGCAAGCGGCTTCTGCATCGCTGCCAGAGCCTGGTTCTTGACCCGCAAACTGGTTGCAGGGGAAGCCAAGTATCATCAAGCCTTGGTCTTTGTATTGCTGATAGAGTTGTTCGAGTTCGGCAAACTGGGGGGTGAATCCGCATTTGCTAGCCGTGTTGACGATGAGGAGCACTTGCCCTTTGTGTTGGGAGAGAGGGTAGGGCGCACCTTTGCTGGTGACGGTGGAGAAATCGTATATCATGATTGTATGTTTGAGAATACCTTGTTGGGTTGAATTAGCTTTGTTGTGAGTGCAAAGGTAGGAAAAAGTATTTATATAGTAAGCGATATATTTAAGACTTAACCTTGCTTCAGATTGTGGAGTGTGGGAAAGTCGAAAGCCAACACACGCGTGTGTGCTGAGTTGAAAACAAAAGACCGACCACTCGGTGAAGAGGGTCGGTCTTAATGAGAAGAGAGAGAAAGATTATCGAATGATCATCTTTTGTCCTTGTGAAATTACGACGCCAGTTGCTGAGGAAGCATTGACGCGTTGTCCGGCAAGGTTGAAGAACTTTTGAGAAGCACTGTTCTTGGTGGCTGTTGCTTTCACCTTGGTCACCACAGGAGGTAGGACGAAGGAGAGTGTAGAAGCCGCTGGAGTGCCAAGAGGTAGGGTGAAGTAGGCGCGGTTGCCAGGGATTTCGACATCATTTTCAACGAGGCGGAAGAGCAACTCTTGGGTGTCGTCGTCGATGGTGAGCGCGTAGTACTTCATTCCAGAACTTTTCTCAGAAGCCTTGAGCGGAAGATTCGTTCCTTGGAGCTTGGTTTCGAGAGGAGCAGCCCATGTGGTGGGGTGCAACTCGAAGCTACCTGCGGTTTCGCTGGAGAGAATCACAGGAGTGTTAGCAGGAAGCACGTTGCCTTCAAAGAGCTCAAGTTCGAGATTCTTTTCGGCAGCCACTTGTTTCACACGATAGACGATGAGTCCTTCGGGAATTTTGGCTGCGAAAGGCAATTGCGTAGTGGCGTAGTTACCATTGCTACCGGCGTAAGTGGTGACGGTGAAGGTGGCATCTGCTACGGTGTCGAAGTAGAAGCTCGTGCCGGCTATACCATGTTCTTGGTGCCATACGGGGTTAGCGTCTGTTCCTATATGACCACCAATGGCATCGTCATTTTTCCAACCAACGAGAGACATACCTGCATTGCGGATGTAGAGTGTACCAACTTTTTGTTGATGCATCCCTTTATCTTGGATTAATCTGGCTGTGCCGAAGGAAATTTCTGCAGGTTCGTTGCTGAGGCTTCCGTGATTTTTGTTTGCCATTCGAGAGAGATAGCCTTTTCCACTTGCAGCTGCTAGGTATTGTTTTCCTGCTTGGTCTTGTTGAAGAATCCAAAGGGTTGAATTATTTACCTGCTTAGATAGGCTAAGAGGGGTCATAATTCCATCGTTAGATGAATTTGCAGGTTCGCTAGTGATATATCTATCATCGTAGTAGCTGCGGAGACGATAAATCTTACCATCTTCGGGCATGAAGTAGGCCTCTTTATCGCTCTTTATTTGTGGACGATTTGCAGGGCCTGCCCACATATCTGGAATGGTTTCAAGATACATTTCCCAGCCAAAGTCGGGTTTGGGCTCTGCCGCTGCGTCTTGTAAAGGCCAGGCTTCAACTCCTGACATCTCTTTAAACTTCGCCAAAGGATAACCAGGGTTGGTTTGACTCAACAAGCTGTCTGCAGTGACGAGCAGACGGAAATAGCGGCTGAAGTCTTTGAGCTCCTGCACTTGTGCGACTTCCGTGTAGTCCTTTTCTACCAACACGGTGAAGGGGGCGCGGAACTTCGTGTTGAGAGGATTGCCATAAGGTGGGATTTGCACCAAACTGTCGGCATCGCGCCACACGGGCCATGCGGTCATTTGCTCAGATAGTTTTTGGAGGGCTGGTTCAGTGGCAGCAGTGCTGGCAGCAGCGTTGGTCACATTGGTCTTGAAAGAGTTGTAGAAAGTGAGGCTGTGCTTCGCTTTATTTGCATCTTTCTGCAAGAGTTCGTCTGCCTTCAACCATTGTTTCCAAGCTGGGAGTTGCTTTTTAACCTTGTTGAGATCTGCCTCAGAGGTGGAAGCAACCAAAGAAACATCTGCGAGCTGTGTCTTCAACTCACCGAGGAGTTTTTGGGTGTTCACAGAGCGGCTTGCATCAGCAGCAAGTGTGCTGTCAGCAGTGAGCCAAGTCTTCCAAGCAGTTGTTTGAGCTTTGAGTGTAGTGAGGGCTGTAGCATCGGTCGATGTTGCAAGGGTGGTCGCAGCAAGCTTCGCCTTAAACTCGTTGAGAAGTTTTTGCGTATTTACCACACGACTAGCATCTGCGGTGAGTGTGCTGTCAGCTGTGCGCCAGGTTTCCCAAGCTGCTAGCTTTGACTTGAGTGCGGTGATGTCGTCTTCTGTGGCGGTGAGGCGCTCGAGTTCTTTTGCCAAGTGGTTGCGGAACTCTTGGTGATAAGGCGCTGTGTTTACCGCCTTGGCTGCATCGCGCACCATGATGCTATCTGCGTGCTTCACGAGAGCGAGATATTTCGTGGTGAAGTCAGCAGGAACGAACACCCAACGTGAACCAGCGTCGGTTTGAGAGTTGTAGAAACCTACGCTATTCTTGGAATTAATCCCTCCATGCCAGTTCCACAATACTCTGCTGTCTTTTTGCAGCGCAATTTTGTAGTAATTGTTCTCGCGAGTGATTTTCCACGTTTGGGACTGTGTCATCTCATCCTTCCAACGGAAGAGATTGGGTTCTCCATGATAACCGAGCTCTCCCCAATAGTTTTTATTGGGTTCATAGGAAATCCATTGCTGCTTACCAAGTGAATAGAGGTAGTATTCACCAGAGAATCTGCTTGCCATAACGAGGAATTGACCTGCGTTGTCAAGCTGATCTGTGGGGTGTCCGTCAGGGGTCAAATAGTATAGCTTTCCATTATTTGACTCGTGTTTGCGAATATAATATTTACCCAGAGGAGAGTCTTTACCTTCTGACAAGGTGAGGTTGGCAGGATTGTCAAAAGTGAATCGCTTCTTGTATTGTTCCACTACTTGACCATTCTCGATGATCTTCACTTCATTACCATTACCTCCAACTACGTTTACAGTCAACTTAGCGAGTGTCAGGTTATTGGGAATAAGGAAGTCATTGGTGTTTGCCACCATGACGAGGTTTCCTGTTTCATCATATACCTTGTAGCCCACAGCTCCAGTGCCTTGAATGCGCACGGTGCGACCATCGATCAGTACTGCTTGGGGCGCTGCGGAAGTACCAGGTTGTCCGGGCTTGCCGAAGTCTTCGTAGTGACCCACATCACCAAACACGCGATTGTCACCTGGATCCATACCACCAATTGTGCCCCAGCGCATTTCACCTGGTTTGGCACCTTCGTAGGTGGCAGGAGTTTTGCGGATGCGCTCGTCGATGAAGATAAGATTGTTGTTTTTCTTTGTGTACTTCTTCATCGCCGCCTTGCAAGCGTCGATGTCTGCTTGGTCTATAGTGATGGTGGCAGCACCATAAGACTTATCATAGAAATCGTCGTTATACTTGTAAGGGATGTTTTTGCCGACTTTGTTGAAGAAACCATAGAAAGTGAAGAATTCCGTGAGGTCTTCTTGTGCAATTTCGCTACAGAATTGAGCAAATCGCAAGAAGTCGGTTTTAGCGTTGGAGAAGTCGATAGGATTCTCGCGGAACTTGTCGAACAATTCGTTGAAGAAGGTGGGTTTGTGTCCCAATTCTACGTAGTACAACCACAACTGCCAGTACATGCGTGTGCGGTCGTTCAAGTCCATGTCGAGCCACGACTTTTTATTGTTGAAGCGGTCGAAAAGTTTCTGAGAATTTTGCAAACGGCTCACGCTCGCACCGCGTTTCCAGACTGCGATGTTAGACCAGAGGTTGTTGGAGCTCTCTAGGCAGCGCGCAAGGTTGAAGAGACGTTGGTAGTGGTGACCAGTCTCGTGGACAACCGCCCAGAGGTTACCAGCATTGTCGTATTGACTACCCTTTGCCCATTCGTGATAACTGAAAGTGGAGCTAACGGTTCCGATGAATGTGCCATAAGGGAAGGCATAAAGTCCGCTTGCGTCAGTGCTGAACATCAAGCAGTTGAAACGATCCTCGTAGCGTTTGGGGGTGAAGAATTCTTGTTCGAGAGTGTGCACCCAGTCCCATTTGCCGAGTACGCCAACGATACCTTTGTCTTCTCCGTTGTAAATCCAGTTCTTCTTGTCTTGTTGTTCCTCTACACCGCTCAAACTAACGCTGTGAATGGTGTGTTTGGACTTAAGACGAATCACGTCGTCGGTGAAGAAATCATATTGTTTGAGCTTGCGGAGCTTATCCCAGTCTGCATTCTTCATCGTGTTGATGTCGAAGAAGCCATTGGCTTTACCACCTTCCACGTGAATGCGAATCTTGGGTTGGTCTGTATGCTTCAATTCTACGTTGTTGATGACGTAGTTGATGTAGAGGTGTGCAGTTTGGTCGGAATAAATGACATTGACACCTTTATGCAATTTGGTGAGACTACCCGTAGTGCTCTTGCCTTGCACGAGTTCTGCATTGAGTTCGCACTCGTTGGGAGTGTCTTTGTCCACGAAGAGCAACACAAATTCCTTTTCAGGGATGGTGATACCCGTAGGATTGGTGAGCTGTGAATACTGATTGAACGTAATGGGCATTAGCTTGTTTTCTCTTGCCCATTTCTGTGGATGGCTATAAGACTGATAGTCTTGGATGCGGAAGAACTTTTCGTAGTGGTTGGCTTCGGTGTTCTGGCTGTTCCAAGTATTGGTCTTCACACGAAGTGCCATGTCGATGAGCAACTGAGGAAGATTTTCAGCTTTCAATGCAGCCTTAAATTGCTCATCAGTCATCGCCTTATAGTTGTCTTGCAACTCGGAACAAGCGTAGTCCTTGAAGAATTTATTCAACTTTTCAGAATAGCTCTGGCTGTTGTTTTTTAGCTCATTCTGAGTGTTGATTTTATCATTATACGCTTGGAGTGCTTTTTCGTCAAGTTTGATTTCTTCGAGCTGCCACTTTGAGGCTGTGGCAGAAGCGTCCCAGTTGACCACTTTGAAGTCTGCAGAACTAGCGCAGTGGAGGCTTCCACCATTGGGACCCACAAAGGCCAAGTAGGGGAACCATTTGTCTTGTTGTTGGATGGTGAAGGGAGCTTGGCTCTCCGTCATCTGATAGTTTGCTGAGCGACCTGCGGAGTTACCCACAAAGTGTTGGTTCACAACACTGCGAATCGCCCATTTTCCATCCACCTTCACGAAGGTCCAAATTTGTCCCATCTCGCGTTCGTTGCGCACATCGCCCATCACATTAGTAGAGGTGCTACGAACGGTGAGCACGCGATTGGGATAAGCTACGTTGCGTATCAGATAGTGTTTGTTTTCAACGGGTACGAAGGCTGCATTCGTCTTTTTGCGAATTTCAGCCTTGATATCATCTTCTGATACGTCGGTAGGCTTTTCTAATTGCCAGTCGGCAGCGGTGTTGGGAGAGAATACGGTGACATCCTCTTTTTTCTCATTCTTTTGAGTGGTCTTGACGCGAGCGTTGCCACCCTTAAGGATGTTGTTGGCAAAGACGAAGCAGCTACCATCAGCGAAGGTGTTATTACCACTGATGTTATAGTAATTTTCTGAGCTGTGTTTGAAGTCCAACCACAACTTTCGGTTGTCCAAAGATGTGGTGAGCGGTTTGTCACCATCTACTGGTGCTGCATAGCGGCTTGTAGCGGCATTGCGGAAAGCAAAACCGTCGCCATTGGCCTCTACAATCCAAAGCGTGCTGAAATCAGTGCTGCTGGTGGTAGTTGTGGTCTTGAGCTGATTGTTTTGGGTGTTTTCTTGCCAATACTGACCTTGAGCGTTTTTGATACGATACAATCCACCTTCGCGGAGCTGTGCTAAATGGAGAAAACCTGCTTCGAGTTTGGGCCATTGCTGTTCGAAACTCTCTACTTGCTTTCGCTCTTCAGTGTTCAGGGCTTCAAACTTCCAGTGGTTGTTGGTGCCGTCGGGGTTTTCCCAGTTCTGTACAAGACCACTACCACCATTGTGCCAAAGCGTTTTGTCTTTGAATTCAGGGTTGGTAGAAATCACCCAATAGCCGTTGCTACCAGTGCCAGTGGCTGCTTTGATGTAGTAGTCGGCAGGGCTGTACCCCACGGAGAAAGTGACATTGGTCAGACCATGCTGTTGAACGGGGAGTCCTTCGCTCACATTGATGATCCAATACTTGCCATTGACGAGTTTCACCTTCCATACACGAGTGAGGTCAATGTTGTTGGGGTTTTCAGCACCTGCTTGTTCTGAAACGTAGCCCAACTGACGATTGTGCACATGGACAGGTAAATTCGTTTTCCGACTCATGATGCGGTAGTAACCTTCGGCAAGTGCTGTGCCTTCTGCCAGGGCAGAGGAACAGAAACCTACCACCAGCATAAGCATCATGATGGTTCGTTGTAGAAATCTGTGCATAATGTAGAATTAAATTATTGCTTTGATGTTTTATTTCGTAAGAATAAGCTATTGTCAGCGTTGTTTCATGAAGGTCTGTGTAGTTTCATGATGGTTGCGTTGCTCCATGGATGTCTGTGTGGTTAGATGGAGAAGCATAAGAGGGTCTGTGCCAAGTTCTGTGCCAAGCTCTGTGGGAGATTACAAGAAGGCAATTTGGCATTCTCTAAGATCAACTAAATAGCTATTAAAAAAAAGACCCAAGCAACGCTTGGGTCTTTTCGAGTAGCGAGGCCGGGGATTGAACCCGGGACCTCAGGATTATGAATCCTGCGCTCTAACCAGCTGAGCTACCTCGCCGTTATTGCTGGTTTGCGAGTGCAAAAATACGATATTTTCTCTATATCACCAAATAATTTGGTGGAAAAATGCAATCAATAGTTGAATTTCTAGTATTCGCACAGCTTTGGTGGGCTTTTTTCCTTGTATGGCTCTACTTTTGCATCGGATGATTTGCCTAAAATGGGCGGAGGACAAGGATCGTGGGCTTTGAAAAACCTCAAAGATTCTTCAAAGTTTGCTCGATGATGGCTAGTTTATCGTCCGTGGGCAACAAGGCATCAATCCAGTGGATGGGGCAGCCACGACGTTCCATGCCGCGAAACCACGTCATTTGTCGCTTGGCAAACTGGTGGATGGCTGTTTCGAGTTGCTGCACCATTTCGTCGTAGGTTAGTTGACCAGTGCAATGGAGGGTGAGGAACTTATATTCCAAACCATAATAGATGAGGTCTTCGGCTGGAATGCCTTCGTCGAGGAGGCTTTGCACTTCTGCCACCATGCCATTTTCGAGACGCTGGTGCAGACGCTCGGTGATGCGTTGGCGACGCACTTCACGATCGAGGGACAGACCAAAGGTGATGTTGCGAAGGGTGGGGCAGTTGCGCTCACTGGCTCCGTGTTCGAGATTGTAGGTCTCGATTTCGATGGCTCGAATGGCACGTTTGGCAGTGTCCACGTCTGTGGTGTTGTGCATGGCTTGTCCCGAACGAGCTTTCAGTTCGGTGAGAAGAGCGGTGAGCGCTTCGAGCGACTCTCCTTCCAGCTCTGCACGCAATGCAGGATTCTGCGGCACATGGCTGATGTTGTAAGCGCGAATCACGCTTTCTAAATACAGTCCCGTGCCACCACACACGACAGGGCGAAGACCGCGTGCGCGCATGTCGCCCAAGGTCTCAAAAAAGTCGTGCTGATAGCGATAAAGATTGTATTTGGTGCCAGGTTCTTCGATGTCAATCAGATGATAGGGCACAGCGTGACCATCGATGAGATAGTCTTCAAGGTCTTTGCCTGTGCCGAGGTCCATGCGTCGATAGACTTGACGAGAGTCGGCACTGATGATTTCAGTGCCCAACTGATACGCCAGTGCCACCGCCAAGGACGTTTTGCCCGAGGCGGTGGGACCGAGGATAGAGATGATGTCTAGTTGTGGAGGATATTCCATAGAATCAGTGAGCGGTTAGACGAGCGCTGGATGGAAGCCTTAGAATTGTTGGAGGGCTTGCTCCAAATCGGCTACGAGGTCGTCGGCATTTTCAATACCAATACTCAAACGAATGAGGTCGACGGGGATGCCAGCGGCTTCTAATTGTTCGTCAGAGAGTTGGCGGTGTGTGTGGCTAGCAGGGTGGAGCACGCAACTCTTAGCGTCTGCCACGTGGGTGGCAATGTTGATGAGGCGAAGGGCGTCGAGAAAACGAACAGCGGCTTCTCTCGACTTATCCTTCAGACCGAAGCAGAGCACACCGCAGCTGCCATTGGGAAGATATTTTTGTGCCAATGTATAATCCTGACTGTCCTTGTCGCCAGCATAGTTCACCCAAGCCACTTGAGGATTGTTTTTGAGGAAATCTACGACACGACGCGCGTTTTCTACATGACGCTCTATGCGCAAATGCAGTGTTTCAATGCCGTTGTTCAGGAGATAAGCATTTTGGGGGCTTTGGCAGCAACCGAGGTCGCGTTGCAGTTGAGCGACGATTTTAACCAGATACGCCACTTCGCCAAAGGTTTCTGTGTAAGTCAGTCCGTGATAACTCTCGTCAGGCTGTGTCAAACCTGGGAATTTGTCGGCATGAGCAGACCAGTCAAACTTACCGCTGTCGATGACGCAACCTCCTACGCAACGTCCCTGACCATCAAGGTATTTTGTTGTTGAGTGCGTCACGATGTCGGCTCCCCATTCGATGGGGCGACAATTTACTGGGGTGGGGAAGGTGTTGTCCACCACGAGAGGCACTCCGTTGGCATGTGCAAAGCCTGCCCAACGCTCAATGTCGCACACACGGCAACCAGGGTTAGTGACGGTTTCGCTAAACACCAACTTCGTGTTGGGGCGGAAAGCAGCTTGGATCTCCTCGTCAGTGGCATCGAGACTGACAAAGGTACAGTCGATGCCCATTTTCTTGAGCGTTACGGCAAAGAGGTTGAAAGTGCCGCCATAGATGCCGTTGGTGGCGATGAAGTGGTCGCCAGCATTGCAGATGTTGAACACCGCGAAGAAGTTGGCAGCTTGTCCACTCGAAGTGAGCAAACCTGCTGCACCACCTTCTAATTTTGTGATTTTGGCAGCCACAGCATCGCACGTGGGATTGGCTAAGCGAGAGTAGAAATAACCAGACTCCGCCAAATCAAATAGGCGCGCCATTTGTTCCGTTGACTCATATTTGAAAGTGGTGCTTTGCACAATGGGCAACTGACGTGCCTCGCCGTTTTTAGGATTCCAACCTGCAGTGAGACAAAGGGTGTCGATGTGTGGATGTTGTTCTGCCATAATAGGATACTGTGAAGTTTGGTGATTTAATCGTCAGCAACTGCCTAATAACAATCTAACTTTGAGGAAGTGCAGTATGTGATGTGACGCTGATTTTTCTGCAAAGATAGCGTGTCGTTTTTAGTTCTACCGAATTTTGTTTGAAAATCTCCTCTTTTTTCGAAGAAAATGGCGCACTTCAGAAGAATATTCTGCTGAGGCGCGCCAAACTTATTCTTTAGCCGAATGATATTCTAGTGCTTTTTTGTGCTTGAGCAGATGCCCCGAGATCACAATGTGCTATTTTTTGACTTGATTGGGTGTCTTTTCCTCCTGGAAGAGGAAGAAGAAGGCAATACCTACGGCAAGAGCATAACCAGCGAAGGTATACCATACGCTAGCCCAGTCACCAATCTGCGCACCATTCACGTTTTGGGTGTGTTGGTTGACCACCCATTGTGCGCCCACCATGCCGACAGAGGCACCAATGCCATTGGTCATGAGCATGAACAGACCTTGTGCGCTGGAACGAATGGAAGAGTCGCATTCCTTGTCCACGAAGAGCGAACCAGAGACATTGAAAAAGTCGAACGCTACACCATAGACGATCATGGAGAGTATGAGGAAGATGACTTGGGGGAAGGCGGGAGTGCCAATGGCAAATAGTCCAAAACGTAGCACCCAAGCCATCATGGCAATGAGCATCACGGTCTTGATGCCATAGCGTTTCAGGAAGAAAGGTATCAACAGGATGCAGAATGTTTCTGAAATCTGTGAAAGTGAAATCAATAAATTAGCATGATCCACAAAGAACACTCCCTCGAATGCCTTTTGGGCGCTGAAGCTACTGATGAAGGTGTTGGCAAATCCATTGGTGATTTGCAAACTTACCCCGAGCAGCATAGAGAAGATGAAGAAAAATGCCATGCGACGGTGCTTGAATAGGGCAAAGGCGCGCAATCCCATGGCTTCGACCAAACCTTTATGCTTCCTTGATTCGCGTTTGGCAGTGGGGCACTCCGGAAGAGTGAGTGCATAGAGGGCTAGAACAAGTCCCCAACCTGCAGAAACATAAAACTGCTGAGGACCGTGCTGCCAACCCAAGAAATCGACTGCCAACATAGAGATGATAAAACCGATGGTGCCGAATATACGGATGGGGGGGAAGGCTTTCACCGTGTCGAGATTATATTTTTCGAGGGCATTATAAGATACGGAGTTGGACAAGGCGAGAGTGGGCATATATGCTGCCACACTGAGGGTGTAGATGGGGAAGATTTCCCAAAAACTAAACTCCGCTTGGCTGCCGATGATGCCCACACCAATCATGCAGATTGCAGCGATGAAGTGGCAAATAGCGAGCATGCGCTGGGCTTGGATGAAACGGTCTGCCAAGATGCCCACAATCGCTGGCATAAAGATGGACACGACACCTTGGATGGAGTAGAACCAGCCGATGTTGGCTCCCATGCCTTTGCTGGCTAAAAAGCCGCCCATGGAGATGAGATAAGCTCCCCACACAGCAAACTCTAGGAAGTTCATGCCAATGAGGCGAGATTTGATAGAGGTATTATTCATTGTTGCAGATGATTGGTAGATAGAATGCGAATGATTTAGCTAGAAATTGTCATGCAAAGATAACAGAAAATGAGATATTGACAAAGAGTGCCAACGGCTTTTCTCTATCGTCTTATTAAAGTTGTTTCGTATCACGTTCTGTTTCTCCATTATTTTGCGTATCTTTGTTTCATCGTAAGCTACTGCCACTGACCTCATACGAATGGTATTGATCATAAAATGCGGTTCTCTTTTGTTTAATCCTAATTCACGATAGATATGTTAGGCGCAATTATTGGTGATATTGTTGGAAGCATTTATGAGTTCGATAATATCCGCACTAAAGACTTTCCTTTTTTTCAAACCCGAATGGAGTGTACCGATGATAGTATTCTCACTTTTGCCACCGCAGAATGGATCTTGCGTGGAGGAGATGCTGCAGAATTCTATTGTGCATACGCCATGAACTATCCATGCCCGATGGGGAGTTATGGAGGGATGTTCCAACAATGGGTCATTGAGAAAGCTAGAGGTGGAGCAGCGTTGCCCTATAATAGTTGTGGCAATGGTAGTGCCATGCGCGTTGCGCCTGTAGGTTGGGCTTTTGATTCGGAAGAAGAAGTGATGATATGGGCTAAGAAATCTGCCGATTGCACCCACAACCATCCTGAAGGTGTGAAAGGAGCACAAGCAACCGCGATGGCGATTTTGTGGGCGCGACAAGGAACTTCGGCATCGGACATCGAAAAACGCATCACACAACAATTTGGTTATGACTTGACGATGGAGGTTGAGGAACTGCAGCAGCGTTATTCTTGGCGTGGCATCGATGGACAAGGCAATGGCGGAATTTGCCAAGACAGTGTGCCGCAAGCCATCATTTGCGCGCTCAAAGCAGATAACTTTGAAGATGCCGTCCGCAATGCGGTGAGCATTGGCGGGGATAGCGACACGATTGGTTGCATCACTGGGGGAATTGCCGAAGCGCTCTACGGTATTCCAGAGGATATGCGCCAAAAAGCGATGAACTATATTCCTCAAGAATTTCAGAAGCTGCTCAGTGAGTTTGAAGATAAATATGGAGCAAAATGAAAGATGCTATTTATTTCTTGAAAACGAGTAGAAACTTAGTGGTGAAGTGCAAAGCGCGCTTCGCCACTTTTGTTGTTTTTGAGTACGCATATCTACCTTCGCCGCTGTTGCATGAATTTCCTTCGCGCGCGCGTTATATTATAGTTGTGTGTTTATGCTTGAAAGTTGTCTATTCTAGCAATTAAAGGTTGAACTTCTATGCTTGCTGCTCTTCCATTTCCTGCTTTTTTTGTGTTTCTATTTGCTGTGAGAAATCTTCTCTCGGAGGGGACTGAAAAAAACTCCGACGTTTTTTGGAAAAAGTCCAACGAAATTTGGAAAATCTCCCACGTTTTTGGAGAAACGTCCGAGATTTTTCGAGAAATGTTCAACGTTTTTTGAGGAAGTGCCGATCATTCACTGACAATCTCCGAGAAATGCTCGAGAAATGATGCCGGTTAAGGAAGTATTTAAGGGACATAAAGCCCGTTTTTACGATGAGATGGAGCAAAACACGGCAAAAGGGGACAAAAAGCCTCAAATCTCGTTCTGGGGAATTTGGGCGAAAAATGGGCTTTGTAGTATAATCCTGCGTAGTCTAGATTGCAAAATATCACTATCTGAAATTTTTCTGCGATTTTTTTTGTAGGAAGTCTTGGTAGTTTGCGAATCTTGCCGTACTTTTGCATCGCAATCGGGACGCAAGGGTCACTTGCTAAGATACAACGTGCTTAGTTAGATGAGACTTGACAACCTGAACGCCTGACAGCAGCAAACGAGCTGCGAAGTCATTGAAACGATTACATAACAGATTGTAGAGAAGTACAAGGAACAATCAACAATGAAGCAGAAGTGCTTCGGGTAAAATGAATTGTACCGTCAATTTCTACTCCAAATCCAAAGTAACAAGACAGGAAGCTGAGCAATTTATACAGAATCAAAACAAATTATTATATTACAATGAAGAGTTTGATCCTGGCTCAGGATGAACGCTAGCTACAGGCTTAACACATGCAAGTCGAGGGGCAGCATGGAAGAAGCTTGCTTCTTCTGATGGCGACCGGCGCACGGGTGCGTAACGCGTATCAAACCTGCCTCATACTCGGGGATAGCCTTGCGAAAGTAAGATTAATACCCGATGTTGTTATGTTGCCGCATGGTGATATAACCAAAGATTTATCGGTATGAGATGGTGATGCGTCCGATTAGGTAGTAGGCGGGGTAACGGCCCACCTAGCCTTCGATCGGTAGGGGTTCTGAGAGGAAGGTCCCCCACACTGGAACTGAGACACGGTCCAGACTCCTACGGGAGGCAGCAGTGAGGAATATTGGTCAATGGACGCAAGTCTGAACCAGCCAAGTAGCGTGCAGGATGACGGCCCTCCGGGTTGTAAACTGCTTTTAGTTGGGAATAAAAAAGAGGACGTGTCCTCTATTGTATGTACCTTCAGAAAAAGGACCGGCTAATTCCGTGCCAGCAGCCGCGGTAATACGGAAGGTCCAGGCGTTATCCGGATTTATTGGGTTTAAAGGGAGCGTAGGCGGATTATTAAGTCAGTGGTGAAAGACGGTGGCTCAACCATCGTTAGCCATTGAAACTGGTAGTCTTGAGTGCAGACAGGGATGCTGGAACTCGTGGTGTAGCGGTGAAATGCTTAGATATCACGATGAACTCCGATCGCGAAGGCAGGTGTCCGGGCTGCAACTGACGCTGAGGCTCGAAAGTGTGGGTATCAAACAGGATTAGATACCCTGGTAGTCCACACAGTAAACGATGTATACTCGCGGTTTGCGATATAATGTAAGCCGCCAAGCGAAAGCATTAAGTATACCACCTGGGGAGTACGCCGGCAACGGTGAAACTCAAAGGAATTGACGGGGGCCCGCACAAGCGGAGGAACATGTGGTTTAATTCGATGATACGCGAGGAACCTTACCCGGGCTTGAACTAAGAGTGACGAATCTAGAGATAGATTTTTCTTCGGACACTCTTGGAGGTGCTGCATGGTTGTCGTCAGCTCGTGCCGTGAGGTGTCGGCTTAAGTGCCATAACGAGCGCAACCCTTTTCCTTGGTTGCCATCAGGTAATGCTGGGCACTCCAGGGATACTGCCATCGTAAGATGTGAGGAAGGTGGGGATGACGTCAAATCAGCACGGCCCTTACGTCCGGGGCTACACACGTGTTACAATGGGGGGTACAGAAGGTCGCTACCTGGTGACAGGATGCTAATCTTAAAAACCTCTCTCAGTTCGGATTGGAGTCTGCAACCCGACTCCATGAAGCTGGATTCGCTAGTAATCGCGCATCAGCCATGGCGCGGTGAATACGTTCCCGGGCCTTGTACACACCGCCCGTCAAGCCATGAAAGCCGGGGGTGCCTGAAAGCCGTGACCGCAAGGGTCGGCCTAGGGTAAAACTGGTGATTGGGGCTAAGTCGTAACAAGGTAGCCGTACCGGAAGGTGCGGCTGGAACACCTCCTTTCTGGAAGTTCAGTTACCTGGTTACTTGAATGGAAATAAAAGAAAATGGTACAATTTAGAAGATTGTCACCTATACTTCTCGCAATAGGTTATGCTAAGCATAAGAGAAAGATGAAGCCGAGCAGCTCTGAAGTAGTTTGACTTGCGTGGATTTTTTCTGCCAGTCCTATAGCTCAGTTGGTTAGAGCGCCACACTGATAATGTGGAGGTCGGCAGTTCAAATCTGCCTGGGACTACTTGCAAACGGAGCACCGCGCTCCGAAGATTTGGGGGATTAGCTCAGCTGGCTAGAGCACCTGCCTTGCACGCAGGGGGTCAACGGTTCGAATCCGTTATTCTCCACTCATTCTACTGCTCAGTCGCAATGATGATAAGACATCAAAGCATAATGACAGAGCAAGAGATCTTTGACATATTGAACACGCAACAAGTTGATTCTTGTTTCCATCCATCGCAAGGTGAGATGCGAAAACAGAGAATCATCCAAGTAACGAAACAAAGGTAAACGAAAGTACAGCTTTAAGTATATTCCCACCTTCTAGTTACGAAAGGATTAGCAAAGACTAAGGTCTAACGTCTAATTCCTAACGTCTAGAATAAGGAAAAGGAAGTAATTAAGGGCGTACGGTGGATGCCTAGGCTCTTACAGGCGATGAAGGACGTGATAAGCTGCGATAAGCTGTGGGTAGGTGCAAATAACCATTGATCCGCAGATTTCCGAATGGGACAACCCAGCAGGTTGAAGACCTGTTATCCCGCAAATGCGGGAGGCTAACGGGGGGAACTGAAACATCTTAGTACCCCTAGGAAAAGAAAATAATAATGATTCCCCTAGTAGTGGCGAGCGAACGGGGAAGAGCCCAAACCATATAGATTTCGGTCTATATGGGGTTGTAGGACCACGACGTTGCAAGAATTACAGTTAGAGGAACGCTTTGGAAAGAGCGACCATAGAGAGTGACAGTCTCGTACTCGACAATCGTATGAAGCATAGTGGTATCCTGAGTAGGGCGGGACACGTGAAATCCTGTCTGAATCCGGCGGGCCCATCCGCCAAGGCTAAATACTCGTAAGAGACCGATAGCGAACCAGTACCGTGAGGGAAAGGTGAAAAGCACCTCTTTTAGAGGAGTGAAAAAGTTCCTGAAACCGTACGCCTACAAGCGGTCGGAGCACCTTATGGTGTGACGGCGTGCCTTTTGCATAATGAACCTACGAGTTACCGTCGTCGGCAAGGTTAAGTGCTATGAAGCACGTAAGCCGAAGCGAAAGCGAGTCTGAATAGGGCGCATAGTCGGCGGTGGTAGACGCGAAACCAAGTGATCTACCCTTGTCCAGGTTGAAGTCCCGGTAACACGGGATGGAGGACCGAACCAATAAGCGTTGAAAAGCTTCTGGATGAGGTGAGGGTAGGAGTGAAAGGCCAATCAAACTTGGAGATAGCTCGTACTCCCCGAAATGCATTTAGGTGCAGCCTCGGGCGTTCCCTGTGTGAGGTAGAGCGACTGATTGGATGCGAGGGCTTCACCGCCTATCAAGTCCAGACAAACTCCGAATGCACACAGGCTAAGCCCGGGAGTGAGGGCGTGGGTGCTAAGGTCCACGCCCGAGAGGAGAAGAATCCTGACCACCGGCTAAGGCCCCGAAATATAGGCTAAGTTAAACTAACGAAGTGTGGTCCCCGTGACAGCTAGGATGTTGGCTTGGAAGCAGCCATTCATTCAAAGAGTGCGTAACAGCTCACTAGTCGAGGGACTGTGCATGGATAATAATCGGGTATAAAGTCTATTGCCGAAGCCGTGGGATATCAAATGATATCGGTAGGGGAGCATTCATGCGGCCTTGAAGATAGAGGATAACCTCTGTTGGAGCTTCATGAAAAGCAAATGTAGGTATAAGTAACGATAAAGAGTGTGAGATGCACTCTCGCCGAAAGACTAAGGTTTCCAGGGCAACGTTAATCGTCCCTGGGTCAGTCGGGACCTAAGGTTCAACCTAATGGTGATGCCGATGGCAGAAACGGTTAATATTCCGTTACTATCTTTGTTGGCGATGTGGAGACGGAGGAGTGACACTTCCGCGAGCTGACGGAATAGCTCGTTAAAGATTGTAG
>LT608321.1:2574372-2681137 GCA_900095835.1 Ihuprevotella massiliensis
TTTCTTCGGACACTCTTGGAGGTGCTGCATGGTTGTCGTCAGCTCGTGCCGTGAGGTGTCGGCTTAAGTGCCATAACGAGCGCAACCCTTTTCCTTGGTTGCCATCAGGTAATGCTGGGCACTCCAGGGATACTGCCATCGTAAGATGTGAGGAAGGTGGGGATGACGTCAAATCAGCACGGCCCTTACGTCCGGGGCTACACACGTGTTACAATGGGGGGTACAGAAGGTCGCTACCTGGTGACAGGATGCTAATCTTAAAAACCTCTCTCAGTTCGGATTGGAGTCTGCAACCCGACTCCATGAAGCTGGATTCGCTAGTAATCGCGCATCAGCCATGGCGCGGTGAATACGTTCCCGGGCCTTGTACACACCGCCCGTCAAGCCATGAAAGCCGGGGGTGCCTGAAAGCCGTGACCGCAAGGGTCGGCCTAGGGTAAAACTGGTGATTGGGGCTAAGTCGTAACAAGGTAGCCGTACCGGAAGGTGCGGCTGGAACACCTCCTTTCTGGAAGTTCAGTTACCTGGTTACTTGAATGGAAATAAAAGAAAATGGTACAATTTAGTAGATTGTCACCTATACTTCTCGCAATAGGTTATGATTTTTCCGATTATCTAATCGGGGGGATTAGCTCAGCTGGCTAGAGCGCTTGCATGGCATGCAAGAGGTCATCGGTTCGATTCCGATATTCTCCACTCATTCTACTGCTCAGTCGCAATGATGATAACACATCAAAGCATAATGACAGAGCACGAGATCTTTGACATATTGAACACGCAACAAGTTGATTCTTGTTTCCATCCACCGCAAGGTGAGATGCGAATACAGAGAATCATCCAAGTAACGAAACAAAGGTAAACGAAAGTACAGCTTTAAGTATATTCCCACCTTCTAGTAACGAAAGAATTAGCTAAGACTAACGTCTAAGATCTAATCTCTAACGTCTAAACTAGAATAAGGAAAAGGAAGTAATTAAGGGCGTACGGTGGATGCCTAGGCTCTTACAGGCGATGAAGGACGTGATAAGCTGCGATAAGCTGTGGGTAGGTGCAAATAACCATTGATCCGCAGATTTCCGAATGGGACAACCCAGCAGGTTGAAGACCTGTTATCCCGCAAATGCGGGAGGCTAACGGGGGGAACTGAAACATCTTAGTACCCCTAGGAAAAGAAAATAATAATGATTCCCCTAGTAGTGGCGAGCGAACGGGGAAGAGCCCAAACCATATAGATTTCGGTCTATATGGGGTTGTAGGACCACGACGTTGCAAGAATTACAGTTAGAGGAACGCTTTGGAAAGAGCGACCATAGAGAGTGACAGTCTCGTACTCGACAATCGTATGAAGCATAGTGGTATCCTGAGTAGGGCGGGACACGTGAAATCCTGTCTGAATCCGGCGGGCCCATCCGCCAAGGCTAAATACTCGTAAGAGACCGATAGCGAACCAGTACCGTGAGGGAAAGGTGAAAAGCACCTCTTTTAGAGGAGTGAAAAAGTTCCTGAAACCGTACGCCTACAAGCGGTCGGAGCACCTTATGGTGTGACGGCGTGCCTTTTGCATAATGAACCTACGAGTTACCGTCGTCGGCAAGGTTAAGTGCTATGAAGCACGTAAGCCGAAGCGAAAGCGAGTCTGAATAGGGCGCATAGTCGGCGGTGGTAGACGCGAAACCAAGTGATCTACCCTTGTCCAGGTTGAAGTCCCGGTAACACGGGATGGAGGACCGAACCAATAAGCGTTGAAAAGCTTCTGGATGAGGTGAGGGTAGGAGTGAAAGGCCAATCAAACTTGGAGATAGCTCGTACTCCCCGAAATGCATTTAGGTGCAGCCTCGGGCGTTCCCTGTGTGAGGTAGAGCGACTGATTGGATGCGAGGGCTTCACCGCCTATCAAGTCCAGACAAACTCCGAATGCACACAGGCTAAGCCCGGGAGTGAGGGCGTGGGTGCTAAGGTCCACGCCCGAGAGGAGAAGAATCCTGACCACCGGCTAAGGCCCCGAAATATAGGCTAAGTTAAACTAACGAAGTGTGGTCCCCGTGACAGCTAGGATGTTGGCTTGGAAGCAGCCATTCATTCAAAGAGTGCGTAACAGCTCACTAGTCGAGGGACTGTGCATGGATAATAATCGGGTATAAAGTCTATTGCCGAAGCCGTGGGATATCTATTTGATATCGGTAGGGGAGCATTCATGCGGCCTTGAAGATAGAGGATAACCTCTGTTGGAGCTTCATGAAAAGCAAATGTAGGTATAAGTAACGATAAAGAGTGTGAGATGCACTCTCGCCGAAAGACTAAGGTTTCCAGGGCAACGTTAATCGTCCCTGGGTCAGTCGGGACCTAAGGTTCAACCTAATGGTGATGCCGATGGCAGAAACGGTTAATATTCCGTTACTATCTTTGTTGGCGATGTGGAGACGGAGGAGTGACACTTCCGCGAGCTGACGGAATAGCTCGTTAAAGATTGTAGGTTATGAGGATGGCAGGCAAATCCACCATCTGAGCTGAAAGTCGATAGTATACAGCGTCTTCGGACAATGTAATAGTGAAGGTAATCCTACTCCCGAGAAAATCCGCTAAGCTTAACAGCAAAGATACCCGTACCGTAAACGGACACACGTAGTCGGGTAGAATATACTAAGGCGCTTGGAAGATTCATGGTTAAGGAACTAGGCAAATTGACCCCGTAACTTCGGAATAAGGGGTCCTCACAGCAATGTGAGGCGCAGAGAATCGGCCCAGGCAACTGTTTAACAAAAACACAGGGCTGTGCAAAATCGAAAGATGCAGTATACAGTCTGACACCTGCCCGGTGCTGGAAGGTTAAGAGGAGAGCTTAGACTCCGGTCGAAGGTTTGAATTGAAGCCCCAGTAAACGGCGGCCGTAACTATAACGGTCCTAAGGTAGCGAAATTCCTTGTCGGGTAAGTTCCGACCTGCACGAATGGTGTAATGATCTGGGCACTGTCTCAACCATGATTCCAGTGAAATTGTAGTATCGGTGAAGATGCCGATTACCCGCGATGGGACGAAAAGACCCCGTGAACCTTTACTATAGCTTAACGTTGTAATTGGGCAGTCGATGTGTAGGATAGGTCGGAGGCTATGAAGCAGGCACGCCAGTGTTTGTGGAGCCGCTGTTGAAATACGACCCTTTGGCTGTCTGGTTCCTAACTCTCAGATGAGAGGACCGCGTTTGGTGGGTAGTTTGACTGGGGTGGTCGCCTCCAAAAGCGTAACGGAGGCTTCTAAAGGTGCCCTCAGGCCGATTGGTAACCGGCCGTAGAGTGTAATGGCAAAAGGGCGCTTGACTGAGAGACCTACAAGTCGATCAGGTGCGAAAGCAGAGCATAGTGATCCGGTGGTTCCGTATGGAAGGGCCATCGCTCAAAGGATAAAAGGTACTCCGGGGATAACAGGCTGATCCCTCCCAAGAGCTCATATCGACGGAGTGGTTTGGCACCTCGATGTCGGCTCGTCACATCCTGGGGCTGGAGAAGGTCCCAAGGGTTGGGCTGTTCGCCCATTAAAGTGGCACGCGAGCTGGGTTCAGAACGTCGTGAGACAGTTCGGTCTCTATCTATCGTGGGCGTAGGAAATTTGCGTGGCTCTGACACTAGTACGAGAGGACCGTGTTGGACTGACCTCTGGTTTACCGGTTGTGGCGCCAGCTGCACCGCCGGGTATCTACGTCGGGATCGGATAAGCGCTGAAAGCATCTAAGTGCGAAGCCGGCCACAAGATTAGATTTCCTCATAAGGGTCGTTGTAGACTACAACGTTGATAGGGTGTAGGTGTAAAGACGGTGACGTCAAAGCCGAGCACTACTAATTGCCCGAAACTTCTATTCCTTTGGTGGAATACACTTAAAGCTGCTTTGTTTGCTTGTTTTCTGAATAAGAAGACTAAAGTTAGAGTTACAAGGAGAATGCGAAAGCGTTGCATGTTCAAGAGATATTTCCGGTGGTTATAGCGACGGGGTTCCACCTCTTCCCATTCCGAACAGAGAAGTTAAGCCCGACCGCGCCGATGGTACTGCACACCCGCGGGAGAGTAGGTCGCCGCCATTTTACGAAAGCCCTGAGTTCATTGTGAACTTGGGGCTTTCTTTTTGTTTCTACACTTGCTGATTTTTATTCCTTACACGCTATCCTTTTTTGCAATATCAGTGAAATTGCTCAAAGAGATATACCCTCGAGTTACGGTCTTCCTTTGCTGCTCTTGCGAAACCATAATTGTTTATGGATACTCACGTCGTGCAGGTTTAGGCTTATCGCAGGTTTTGAGGTTGAAAACGTATATACCTTGTAGTTCTCTTAAGCATTTATCTTCGAGAAGTACTTGTTTTCTTTGAGCATTCCTTCTTGTCTCTTCTGTAATTGCCTGTCATTTTTCGCCGTTATTCTTGTTCAAAGCATGAACTTCTTGTTGTTTCTTGAAAATTACTCAGTTTTTTTTTTTTCGTTTCTTTCTTTTTATCTACATTTGCGCTGTGATGTGGATTGGTTTAGTTTAGAAGGTTGTTCGCACCTGCTTGCTTGTGAGACGATTTTGTTTCTATCTCTCGCGCGCAATTTCGTTTCTCACTCACGCAGCTTTATTGCACTTTCGTCCTATTTTATTCCTTTCTCACATCTTTTCGTCTTATATCTTTATACCGTTTATCATTATGCGCGCATTACTTATCGGTTTAGCTTTGGCATTAGGTATAGCAGAAGTACCAGCACAAAGCACGTTTACAGAGTCTTATGGCACTCCTGCATTTGTACAGTCAAAGTATCACTCACTTTCTACCGCTGTTGCCTATCCTGCTAAAGCAACTGTTGATCTTCGTATTGGCAACAATAAGTCGATACAACGTGAGGATCAAAAGGCACGTTTTGTAACTCTTGTAGATCCAGATTCGGTGTATGACGCAACCTATAAGGTATATGCTGCCGCACTTTCAGATTTACGAGTTGAATATATGACTTATAATCAGGCAGATCGTCTGAGTCTTACGCTAAATGGTAAGACATACACTGTTAATTGTATCGATGGAGCTTCTGATGTGTTCCTTAAGAATTTGGTGCATTCCTACAAGTCAACTCCAACAGGAGAAGAGCTGCGCTTGAAGGTGGCAAAGGATTTCCCTTTGACGGCGAAAGATAACTCCAAGTTATGGCTACGGGCAAATAGTGAGTTCGTTTTTACGGTCAATGAGAAATCCACGTTACAAGATACACATGCCGACTTTAGTCAAGCGTATTCCCACATCGCCCCTTGTGTATCAACTGAGCAAAAGGATAAAGCACTCTTTCTTTATGGCTTTTATATGGCATATATGAATGGAACGATGTACGATCCTTCCAACAACATTCGTGCTGCCTTGATAAAGAGTTGTGCCCCCGAGTATTTTAAACCATTTGTTGAAGGATTATGGAATTATGACATCTTCTTGGAAGTGCAAGATTGCGTCGAAGCCTATATGAATTCTCTGTTTATCTCTCCATTGCCCGACGATTCTTTCGAAGTGCGTCTGAAATGGCCAGAGGTAGAGCATAACGGACAACGGACAGAAAGCCAGGAAACACGCATCCGCGTGCATGTTGTTCAGTCAAAGGGCTCATATCAAATCGATTATGTGGAAAATATGAACATCGCTACTGTTGCTGTCCGGTAAACGCTAATGCAATTTTAGCGCCATACTATAACGTAAAGGGCTGATACTTCAACGGAAGTATCAGCCCTTTTTATTTTGAAATAAGCTCTTTTATGGGAAGAGTGATGCACCAGCATCGTTTATCTCACGAAGAGAAGCTCACGATATTTGGGGAGCGTCCACATTTCGTCCTCGACAATCAGTTCAAGTTTGTCGATATGTCGGCGAATCGCGTGAAGATAAGGTTCTACCTCATCGTGATAAGCTACGGCAAGATCGCGCACTGAGGAGAGCTTGTTCACAAACTTGCGCTTGTTCACCATTTCGTCCACAGCATTCACGATGAAGTCCGTGTGCGCATTGATTTTCTCGATGAGCGTCACGTTATAAGCACTCAGTTGCTTTGCCTTTTCTGCAGGGAAAGCGCTGAAAATCTTGCTCACATTGTCCACCAGCACGCTTTGATATTTTGTGGCAACGGGAATAATATGATTCATACAAAGGTCGCCCAGCACGCGGCTTTCGATTTGCACCTTCTTATAATAGATTTCCCATTTAATCTCGTTGCGAGCAGCGAGTTCGTTGCGTGTCATCACGTGCATACGCTCAAACATTTCGATGCTCGATTCATCGAGATAGCGATCGAAGACAATGGGGCAGCTCGTTTCGCAGTCCAAGCCACGGCGGAGCGCCTCCTTCTGCCATTCTTCAGAATAACCATTACCGTCAAACAGAATGGGGCGACAAGCTTTAATGTCTTCGCGGAGAATCGTGAGAATGGCTTTCGTGCGCTCAGTCCCTTGAGCAATCAGCGCATCCACGCGAGTTTTGAAGTCGCACAAAGCCTCTGCCACGGCAGTGTTCAGCACAATCATAGCCGTAGAGCAGTTGGCGCTAGAACCCAGTGCGCGGAATTCAAAGCGGTTACCCACAAAAGCGAAGGGCGAAGTGCGGTTGCGGTCCGTATTGTCTACGAGAATTTCGGGAATCTGTGGGATATCCAGCTTCACCCCTTGTTTTCCACCCATAGCCGTAAGTTCGTCCGAACTAGAATTAGCCACGGTGTCAATCAATTCGCTCAATTCCTTACCTAAGAACGAGGAGATAATGGCAGGAGGAGCCTCATGTCCACCCAGACGGTGTGAGTTTGTTGCACTCATGATACTCGCTTTGAGCAAACCATTGTGACGGTATACACCCACCAAGGTCTCCACGACGAAAGTGAGGAAACGGAGGGTTTCTTCAGGCGTCTTGCCAGGAGAGTGGAGAATCACGCCAGTGTCCGTGGTGAGCGACCAGTTGTTGTGTTTACCACTACCGTTGACGCCTGCAAAAGGTTTTTCGTGCAACAAGCAGCGGAAGCCGTGTTTGCGAGCGATATTGCGCATGAGCGACACGAGCAACATATTGTGGTCCACTGCCAAGTTACATTCTTCGTAGATGGGTGCAAGTTCAAATTGGTTAGGAGCCACTTCGTTGTGGCGGGTCTTGCAGGGAATCCCCAATTCCAGAGCTTGGATTTCCAAATCGCGCATAAATTCTGCCACGCGCTCAGGAATAGCCCCAAAATAGTGGTCTTCCATCTGCTGATTCTTTGCACTATCGTGTCCCATCAGCGTGCGACCGGTGAGCAAAAGGTCAGGGCGAGCGGCATAAAGACCCTCGTCTACCAAAAAATATTCCTGTTCCCAACCCAGATTGGTGGAAACTTTTTGCACATCATCATAGAAATATCGGCAAACTTCCAAAGCCGCTTGGTTCACTGCCGCAAGCGATTTTTTGAGCGGAGCTTTATAGTCCAGCGCTTCACCTGTATAACTGATGAACACGGTAGGAATCATGAGCGTATCGCCGATGATAAACACCGGACTAGCAGGGTCCCAAGCCGTGTAGCCGCGCGCTTCAAAGGTGGAACGAATACCACCGTTGGGGAATGACGAAGCATCAGGCTCTTGTTGCACCAGTAGTTTGCCGGAAAACTCTTCCACCATGCCACCTTTGCCATCGTGTTCCACGAAAGCGTCGTGCTTTTCGGCAGTACCTTCCGTGAGCGGTTGAAACCAGTGTGTGTAGTGTGTCACTCCCATTTCAATAGCCCATTGTTTCATGCCTTGTGCTATCACATTGGCGGTAGGGATGTCGAGGGGAGTGCCGTTGTCAAGTGCCTGCACGTACTGTTGGTAGGTGCGGAGAGGGAGATACTTGCGCATCTTCTCTTGCGTAAAGACATACTTGCCGTAGTATTCTGACGGACGTTCGGCTGGAGCAGCCACAGGCACGGGACGTTTCTTAAACGCCTCTTCGACCACTTTAAATCTCAGTGTGCTCATTCGTGAGGAGTGTGTGAGGGGATAAGGGGGGATGAAGTGATAAAATCACTAGCGAAGTTACGAAAAAATCAAGGTAAAACCCCGTGCGTGTCCTGTTTTCAGGTTATCTTTCCTAGATTAGTAGGCTATTTTTGCAAAATACAATCGTGTTTGCTATTTTGCCTTTGCAGAATGTAATGGAATTTCTAAGGGAGTATCCCAAAGAAATAGAGTTCTTCACATCTCATCTTCTTATCACCATAAGACGATGGGTGAATACATGGAGCAAAGATAACTTTCTTGTAGAACTCGTACACGATAAATCTGCATACGTTCTTGGCACTTTCCACAGAAAAACGTAATTTTGCCTAGGTGCTAGCACATCGGGTGTAGCACAAAACCTCAGGCTGGTTCTGAGCAAGTTCCTCATTGTCTGCCAAGAACCTGCCCTAAATCCTATGATTATGCCACGATTTATTGCTCAAATCTTCAAACCTCTTAAAAAGCTCTTCAAGTCTATGCTCCCTTTCCCCTCTCTTTCTGTTAGCGAATTTGAAGCCTATCTGAAATCCCATCCCGAGGTGCAGTTACTCGATGTGCGCACCCCTGTAGAGTATGCCGAAGGTCACATCCCCGGTAGTACCAATATGGACGTGATGGCTCCCGACTTCTTGCCCAGAGCTCAGACCCAACTCGATGCCAATCTCCCCGTGGCAGTGTATTGTCGCAGTGGAGCGCGCAGCAAACAAGCCGCCATGTTCTTGGCTAGATTAAAATTTCAAGTCACTGATCTCGATTCTGGTTTCCTGGGTTGGGCTGCAAGCGGTCGTCCCGTAGAGCAAGATGACTAATCTCTCCCCAAGTTTACTCCCCTTTGTCCACGATGTGGTAACCGCTCAGCACCTCATGAATCAGTGGGGTGCTGAGCGGCGGCGTTTCTTCTTTGTGCTCAATTATCAGGCTTCGCAAGTCGTGATGATCCCGCTCGAAGAGTGGCACACCGATGCCCTCACGTTTGAGTTTAGAGGTCGTTTGGGAAGCGGATTTTCTCCCATTTCCGCTGGGGATTTTGCGCCTTGTTCTCCTCTCCCTTCGCAAATCGCGTGGGACATCTCTGCTCCCGATTTCAGTGACTACCAGCGAGCGTTTCACATCGTCCAACACCACCTCCATCGAGGTGATAGTTTTTTGACCAACCTCACCTTTGCTGTGCCCGTGCGCACCAATCTCACGTTGGAGCAACTCTACACTGCGGCACGCGCTCCCTACAAACTTCTCTGGAAAGACCATTTTGTCTGCTTTTCGCCCGAGCCCTTTGTGGAAATCACCGAAGGCATCATTCGCACTTTCCCCATGAAAGGCACCATCGATGCCACTTTGCCCCAAGCCGAACAAACCTTGTTGTCCAACGCTAAGGAGCAAGCCGAGCACGCCACCATCGTAGACCTCTTGCGCAACGACCTGAGCCAAATCGCCACGGAGGTGCATGTGGCGCGCTATCGCTATGTCGAAGAGATTCATACCCATCGCGGCGCGTTGCTCCAAACGAGTAGTGAAATCGTGGGACGTCTGCCCGAAAATTATCTCTCTCAACTGGGCGACATTTTGATGCCTCTGCTTCCTGCTGGGAGCATCACCGGTGCCCCCAAGCGCGCCACGGTGCAGAGCATTGCCGAAGCTGAGACCTACGATCGTGACTATTACACTGGCATCATGGGCTGTTTCGATGGCACCTCCCTGCAAAGTGCTGTTATGATTCGTTTTGCCGAACAGCAGTCCGATGGCAGTCTGGTGTTCAAGGCAGGCGGTGGCATCACCACGCGCAGCGATGCCGAAAGCGAATACCAAGAATTGCTCGACAAAGTCTATGCCCCTATCGGATAGCCCCTTTCTTCGTAGAGTATTGTAGAGTATGGGTCCACTGATTTTTTTGCGATTTATCCCCCTCCTTTAAGCAGCATTGTGCGCAATTAGGAGATATACCATAACGAAGCGTTGAACAGAGAGCCCAACGCTTCGTTTGTTTAGTGAGTTGCATGCGGTGTAAGGTAAAAGCAGTCAGCTGTTTTTCCTCACAATTCCTAGCCATCGTCTTAATTAGCAATAAGTACATTACATCATAATAGCATCATTCATAGGGCTATCCTCTTTATCGAAAGAGTCTGCCTTATATTGCACACAGAGCATCAGCATTTCAGAGTCGCCAGTGTTTTTGAAATTGCGCACACCTTTGGGAGCCACGCGCACCACGCTACCTTCTGTGATGGGGAAAAATTCGCCATCCACCTCAAATTCTCCACTTCCCTTCAAGAAGAAATAGAGTTCTTCGTGAGTCTTGTGTGCATGTCGTGCAGCATAGTCTTGACCAGCTGCCAGACTTTGGAAGGAGATTTCAGCACCTGTGGTTTGAAGAGCTTGTCCCAAGAAGGTTTTGCCAGGAATGGTGATCACACCCAGGTCAAGGGCAAAGTCCTTGATTTCGTTCAACTTGCCCACGTTTACTGCTGTGAAGTGGTTGCCTTGATTTTTTACTTCTACTTGTTTAGCCATTTTCTTTGAGTTTTTAGGGTTTTAATTACAAGTGCAAAGGAACAGCATTTGGCGTAATCTCTTTCTACCCTTTATGATATATACTCTGCCATTTTGATAAATCCTCAAGAATTTGTACATTTGTGTCATGAAAACTTCGTCCCTTCCTTTCACCCTCACCACAGTACCCTTCAGCCGCACGCGTTGTGGGGTAGACTTCAATATCGCCGTGGGCGACTATCCCGATCTACAAGGGGCACTCATGGAGCATCCGACCTTCAAGACGGATTATTTTCAGCTTTTCTTTTTCGATAAAGTCAAAGGACACTTGCGATATGGCTTTCAGCAAATCGAGTTAAAAGATCATAGTGTTTTGGTGCTTTCTCCCCATGTGCAACAAGAGTGGCACATCGAAGAAGGAGAGGTTAAGGCGCGTTTCCTATTTTTCCGCCACGACTTTCTCAATATCTATCTGGCAGATCCCTTCTTCACCTATCGTTTGCTCTATTGTCATCAAACAGACTTTGCGCCCATTCTCGACATGAAGCCCGAGAATGAGACAGAGTATGTGCAAGTATTGGAGCGCATTCAGCAAGAGTTGGTGAATCCAGTGGGCGATAGTTATCACATCATGGTGTCGTTGTTGCACTATCTTCTCATCTTGCTCAATCGGCAATATGCCACTTCTTATGACCTTCCCTTTGCAGCTCCTAAGAATTATCATGCTTATGAGTTCAAACAACTCCTCGAACAGCACATTCGCACGCATCAGCAGGTGGCAGACTATGCCGATATGCTTCGCATCAGTCGCGTGACCCTCAATGCAGCAGTGCAAGCGCAGTATGGACAAACGGCCACTCACCTCTTGAAAAAACGCTTGTTGGCAGAAATCAAAAACGAGATTCTATTTACCAATAAGACAGCCAGCGAACTAGCCTACGAGTTTCATTTTTCAGAACCTGGTCACTTTATGCGCTTTTTCAAGAAGCAGACGGGGCAAACCATCACTGAATTTAAGGAGGAATATAAGGGACATCACATCGCCACCGCCTTGTGAACGGGCGTCTCCATATTTTCCTATTAGTCTTTTCGTAGGAAATGCAACGTATTGCCGACCTTTGCAAAATCGTTCGACATCTTCAAAATTTTCTCCCACGTTTTTTGAAAAAACTCCGACGTTTTTTGGAAAATCTCCGACGTTTTTTGGAAAAACTCCCACGTTTTTTTTCTCCCTTCGTAAGGATAACAAAATAGTATGCTGATGTTCGACAAACTCTTCCATGAATCCTTGGCTTATTTGCCCGATTTTCAGGTGGATGCAGCACATTTAGATCTGCCCAGTGAGTTGGTAGAGACTATGTGTCTCACAGATGGAGCAGTGGTGCGCTTGCCTTTTCATTTGGCTCGCATGCAAGCGGCTTGTCAAGCCTTAGGGTGGCGAGATGTTAGTGAGGATTTGCCCGAACTCTGGGTGGCAACTTCAGCACAAATGCCCGAAGATTGTCGTCAAGGGCGCACGATGGCGCGCATTGTCTATGGAGCAGAGGGCATTCGCTCCATCACCTTCCAGAGTTATGCCCCACGGTTGGTACGCTCGCTCCGTCTGGTGGTGGCAGACCATGTGGACTACGCGCTCAAATCTACCGATCGCAAGGTCATCACGGAGTGTTTTGACCAACGAAACGGTTGTGATGATGTGCTGATGGTGCGAGATCATTTGCTCACAGACACGTCGATTGCCAACATTGCCTTGTGGCACGAACAGCACAATCGGTGGTACACACCTGCGCGTCCTTTGCTTCGCGGTACGCATCGGGCAGCTCTCCTGCGCGCTGGCACTATCCATGAAGACACCGCGCTGACCCTCGATCGTCTTTCGGAGTTTTCCCGCATCCGACTGTTCAATGCCATGCTAGCGTGGGGAGAAATCGAACTTCCCATGGTAGCCCTCCTTCCTCCCACAACCCATTAAATCTCAGTTTATCCCATGACCGAAAAAGAAAAAATGCTTGCAGGGCACATCTACGATGCTTGCAACCCTGAAATTCTTAGTGAACTTTTTACCACTCAAGATGCCGTCTTTGAGTACAATCAGATTCGCCCTACCGACCGTGCCCAACGCACGGAAAAAATCAAGCAAATTTTAGGCAAGACGGGCGAAAGAGTGATTGTCAATCAGCCTTTTCACTGCGACTATGGCAGTCATATTTCCGTGGGCGAAGACTTCTTTGCCAACTTTAATCTCACAGTGCTCGACGAAGCTCCCGTCACCATTGGCGACAACTGTTTCATCGGACCTAATGTCGGGCTTTACACAGCTTGTCATCCCACTGATCCCGTGGCGCGGAACTCCCGACAGGAGTGGGCAGAACCCATCACCATCGGTCACAATGTGTGGATTGGTGGGGGAGTCACCGTCTTGCCCGGTGTCACCATTGGAGACAATGTAACCATCGGTGCAGGAAGTGTGGTGGCGAAGGACATTCCCAGCAACTGCGTGGCGGTGGGCAATCCTTGTCGTCCGGTGAAATGTCTCAAGGAGAGTGAGCAGGCTTAGCGATAATGTCTTAGGACACTACAACTTTATGAAAATAGCGACACTGCACTAGAGAATTTCTCTGTGTAGTGTCGCTGTTTTGTTGAGAAATGGGGAAGTGATTGGAAGGAAAACGCGCAGTTCGCTGTTGAATCTGTGCCCCATCTCTTGGTTATATCAGAGCAATCTGACGGATGCTCTGGAGGAGTGGCAGGTTTTATTCCGCTTTTGGTTTGAGTTGATAGCCTATCTCTGCTACAGCTTGGATGAGTGCTTCGTCCGAAGCCGTGCCGATGATTTGAGCTTCGGCATCTTCGAGCGACACTGTGGCTTGGGTCACTCCCTCCACTCCGAGAATAGCGCGTTCCACGTGGTTGCGACAGTGATTGCAGGTCATGCCTTCCACGGCAAACTTGCGCACGAGGGTGGCAGAAGAAGATGATTGGTCGATGGTCCACTCCGTTTGTGGATGGAGTTTTCTCCACAGTGGAAGCGCGATGAAGACATAAATCAAAAGCGCACCAAGGAGGAGCGTGCTTGCCCATTGAAACCACGGAGTTTCTATGTGGCAGCTAGCTTCTGTAGGTACGGCAAAGTGGGTGAACCATGTGCGTGGGAGCGCATAGTCGATGAGGAGTGCAAAGCCCACTGCGCCGAGAATAAGCGATGCAAGATAGACGATGAGATTGCGACGTCCCAAGGCGCGATGCACCACTAGCACAGAAGCCATGTTGGCTGCTGGACCTGCCATGAGGAGAATCAGAGCTGCACCAGGCGAGAGCCCCTTGAGCATGAGCGCGGCTGCGATGGGTATGCTTCCAGTGGCGCAGACATACATAGGGATGGCGATGAGCAGCACCACAATGTAGCTAAGGAAGGGAATTTCTGCGAATTGCACAAAAAAGTTGTCGGGCACAAAGAGGGTGATAAGTCCAGCAACGACCAAACCCATCAAAAGCCATTTGCCAATGTCGCGCAACATGTCGACAAACCCATAGCGAAAGGCGATGCTCAGTTTTCCAAGAAAGGAGGGTTGTTGCGCCTCGATGGTGCAGGTAGCTCTGCTGATTTCAGCCTCTACTGCCGCTTTCTGAGCTTCAGTTTCGAGGGAGGCAAATCGATTCACCATCATTCCGCCAAAGACAGACGTGACCAGTGCTGCCACAGGACGAACTATCGCAAAAGGAAGTCCGAGAAGTGAGTAAGTAGCAAAGATACTGTCCACTCCCGTTTGAGGAGTGGCGATGAGGAAGGCGGTGGTGGCTCCTCGAGAAGCTCCTTCTTTGCGCAGCGACATAGCCGTGGGAATCACCCCGCATGAGCAGAGGGGTAGGGGAATGCCGAAGAGCGAGGCATAGAGCACGGAGCGGAGGTCATTTCCGCTGAGATATTGGCTGTAGAGTCGTCCAGGCACGAAGGCGTGCATCAGTCCTGCGATGAAGAAACCGAGGAGGAGATAGGGCGACATCTCGTGAATGAGGTGGATTATTTCTTGCATAAGTTTAGTTTTTTATGTAGCATCTCAAGATGCTGTACTAAGGTAGAGGGGGCGAAAGGAAGACTCTAACGTCTAATCTCTATTTCCCTGCAAAGTTACATTTTTGTGGATAATCAGGCTGATTCTGCGTAATAAATGGTTTTAATGCAGTGTAAAATACCTATTTTTGTAGTCGTTTCTCTATAATCTTTTATTCAACTCTGCGCACTATGTACACGATTCACAACCAAACCATCGACCAACACCTTTTGTCGCTCGCGCAACGTGGCAATAGGGAGTTCAACCAACGCTTGCATCCCAACATTCCTGGTGTGCTGGGAGTGCGTATTCCCGATTTGCGCAAACTGGCGAAAGACATCATCAAAAGCGGCACGCAAGAAGATTATTTGCAGGAAGCCGAAAGGTTGGCAGCGCACTATGTTGCGCTGGAAAAACTGCGTGAGTCTGAACAAAAGAATGGAGCATCAGTGCAACCAGAAGTGGATTTCGGATGGATGGAAGCCCGAACCCTACATGGACTTGTGCTGAGTCAATGGCGTGTCACCGACGTGGCAGACTATTTGCAACGGGTGGCGCGATGGGTGCCCAGTATCCACAGTTGGTCGGTCTGCGACATCTTTTGTTTTTCGGGTGGCAAACGCTGGGTGGCAGCGCATGAAGCGGAGGTTTGGTCGTTCATCTTGCCCTATTTCTCGGCACAGCGCACCTACGAAATTCGTTTTGCTGTGGTGATGGGATTGCAGTATTTTGCCAAACAGAGCCATCTAGCACCATTTTTGGCGCAACTTGCTGCCATCACTCACGAAGACTACTATGTGCGCATGGCAGTGGCGTGGGCGGTAGCGGAATGTTTCACGCATTGCCCCGAAGATACGCAAGCGTGGTTGGCACAAAACCTCCTGCCTGCATGGACACACAACAAGGCAATTCAGAAGATTCGCGAGTCATATCGCATTGATGCGGAGACCAAACGCGAATTGCTCTTGCTCAAACGTCCGGTGGAGAAGATGTAATGGCGGTGGTGTCTTAACTGAGGTGCGACACATCGACACTATCCACGGACATCCTTTGTCACAAAGGTGAGCAATGGGGGGATTTCTCCTGATTTGGCACAAAAAACAGGGTGTTTCATAAAGAGCAAACTGCTGTGTTTTTTTCGATAATCAGCTTTGGTCACGTACTTCAGTACGCTCCCTTCAGCCTCCATCTCAATGCCTTGCATTTTATCCCTTTATAAAACACCAAAAGGAGATGTTGCAAAACTCGTTTTTGCAACATCTCCTTATCTTTGGAGCTCAGTGTTTGAAGAGCTATGTAAGTCTTCAGCGTTGAGCTTGGGTTATAGGGAAGTGCGGGAGATTACATCATGCCGCCCATGCCACCCATGCCGGGAGCACCCATGGGCATTTCGGGAGTATCTTCCTTCTTGTCGCAGATTACGCATTCTGTGGTGAGGAACATACCAGCCACTGATGCAGCATTTTCAAGTGCCACGCGAGTCACCTTGGCAGGATCCACAACACCCACTTCGCGAAGGTCGCCATACGTGTCGTTCTTTGCATTGTAACCGAAGTTTCCTTCGCCTTCGCGCACCTTATTTACGACAACTGCGCCTTCCACTCCTGCGTTCTTGCAGATTTGACGGAGAGGTTCTTCGATGGCACGGCGAATGATTTGGATACCCGTGTTTTCGTCAGCGTTGTCGCCAGAGAATCCTTCGAGAGCTGCTTGAGCGCGGATATAAGCCACGCCACCACCGGTCACGATACCTTCTTCGACAGCAGCGCGAGTGGCGCAAAGTGCATCGTCGCAACGATCTTTCTTTTCCTTCTGTTCGGTTTCGCTAGCCGCACCCACTTGGAGCACGCACACACCACCAGAGAGTTTGCCCAAACGTTCTTGGAGCTTCTCCTTGTCGTATTCAGAAGTGGAGTTCTTGATTTCGTTCTTGATTTGTTGGATACGTTGTGCAATAGCGTCTTTTTCGCCATGTCCGTCCACAATAGTCGTGAAATCCTTAGAAATACTCACTTTGTCGGCTGTGCCCAACATGTCGATTGTGGCTTGTTCGAGCTTCAAACCCTTCTCTTCGCTGATCACTACACCGCCAGTGAGCACAGCAATATCTTCGAGCATGGCTTTGCGACGGTCGCCGAAGCCAGGAGCTTTCACAGCGCAAATCTTTAATTGTGTGCGCAAGCGGTTCACGACGAGAGTGGTCAATGCTTCGCTGTCTACATCTTCAGCAATAACGAGGAAAGGACGGCCGCTTTCTACTGTAAGTTTGAACACGGGCAAGAATTCTTGGAGGTTGGAGATCTTCTTATCGTAAATCAAGATGTGTGGATTCTCCATTTCGCAAGTCATCTTCTCAGGATCCGTCACGAAATAAGCAGAGAGATAACCACGGTCGAACTGCATACCCTTCACGGTCTTGAGGACAGTGTCGCGACCCTTGGCGTCTTCGATGGTGATCACGCCATCTACAGACACTTCGCGCATACCATCGGCAATGAGCTTACCGATTTCAGCATCGTTGTTGGCAGAGATAGTGGCTACTTGTTCGATTTTGTCGTAGTTGGTACCCACTTGTTCTGCTTGCGCTTTGATGCTTTCCACCACTCTGCCCACAGCCTTGTCGATACCACGCTTGAGGTCGAGAGGATTAGCACCAGCAGCCACGTTTTTCATGCCTTCGGTGAGAATGGCTTGTGTGAGCACGGTGGCAGTTGTGGTGCCATCACCTGCATCATCACCCGTCTTAGAGGCTACACTCTTGACGAATTGTGCACCAGCGTTTTGGAAAGGATCTTCTAGTTCAATCTCTTTTGCTACGCTCACACCGTCTTTGGTGATGCGAGGTGCGCCAAATTTCTTTTCGATGACCACATTGCGGCCCTTAGGACCGAGGGTTACCTTCACTGCGTTAGCCAAGGCGTCGGCACCTTGACGGAGAAGTTCACGAGCGTCTACGTCGTATTTTATATCTTTTGCCATTGTTGTATGCTATTTTTGAGAGAGTAATAGGAAGAAGTAGGGGAGGGAGTGTGTAATGCTTAGACTTATTTCACTACAGCCAAGACTTCACTCTGACGAACGATGAGGTATTTTTCGTTTTCTACTTCGATTTCTGTGCCAGAATATTTGCCATAAAGCACGATATCGCCCACTTTGAGCACCATTTCTTCGTCTTTTGTGCCTTGACCTACTGCCATCACTTCGCCCTTGAAAGGTTTTTCTTTGGCTGTGTCGGGAATGATGATGCCACCGATGGTCTTTTCTTCTGCGGGTGCGGGCTTGATGAGCACGCGATCAGCTAGAGGTTGGATATTCATTGTCTTATATCTTTATGTGTTTTGAAATGCAATGAGAAATTGTCGATGCTTCTTCGACCTCTTTTCTTTGTTTTTCTCGTTGGGGAGATTAGAGTACGCAGCAAATGCTTGCTTTGTTGCTTTCATAAGATGCAAAGTTCCTGCCAAACTTGTTTTTTCTTTTATAAAAACGACATTTTGTCAGTTACAGTCTGCATGAAAAGTAGGCGATTGAAAAATGTATCTGCTGAATGAAATAGTGAAAGGTACAAAAAAAACTCAGGGGGACCAAGGCGAAACTATTGCGTTATCTTCGAAATTAGCTTTGGTCACATACTTCAGTACCTTCCCTTCACCCTCCCTCTCAATGCTTAGCATTTATTCCTTTGTCAAACAAAAAAGGAGATGTTGCAAAACTCGTTTTGCAACACCTCCGTTTATGCTGGAAGTGCAAATAGCACTAGAAAGGGAGCAGGATTACTTCTTGTCGCAGCTCTTTTTGTCGCCACAACCTTGTTCGCCGCAGCAACCCTTCTTTTCGTTGCATTCCTTTTTGCAGTCGTTCATGCAACCCTTCTTGCAAGATTTCTTGTCTTCCTTCTTGCAGCACTTTTTGTTGTCCTTTTTGTCTTCTTTCTTGCAGCACTTCTTGTTGTCTTTTTTGCAGCAAGTTTCCTTTTTGTCAGCTTGCTTCACGTCTTGTGCAGCAGCATTGAGACCGAAAGCGAGGAGCGCAGCGAATGCAAGGCATTTAGCCGCAGCGTTTGCATTGAATAGTTTCATGTTGTCTTTTTTTTGTGGTTGTTGAATGTTATTTGTCAGATAAATCTGTTTTACTCTGGCAAAAGTATGTTTTTCTTCTAAGACTTCCAAGAAAAATCTCAAAGAAAATTCGAGAATTTAGGTTGGAAAACATTCTGGACGCTCAAAATTGCGCGATAAGCAACTTGAGTTGCTAAAATGAGGTTTCCCAAGGTGCTGCCGAGCCTTTACAAATTTCTTATTCTTCTTCCCGAGCATACTCTATAGCTCTGTTGATGTAGTTGAGGAAAGGTGTCGTAGTGCTAAAATATTGTGCCAAGCGTTCAGGGAAATCGTCTGCAGTGATCTCCTCTGTGCTAGGAGCAAAGGCTAGACAGAAGCTCTTCAATCGCAGGTATTCGCTCCAAGGTGCATCGGCAGGAAAGCCTTTAGGATTTCGTTTCAGCTCATTGATGTGCAGGAGTTGAAAGCGATTATCGGCTGTTTCACGCACTAGTTTGTCGAAATCGCCTTCGCCGTCCATGATGTCTTCTCGAAGGATGCGAAGTGCTTTGGGCTCGATGCAGTAATGCCCTGGGGCAACGATGTGCTGCGATTCCCAATGAATGGATCCGAAGTCTGCGGCATTGTCATCGGCACCCAACTGGAAATAATAGCCAGAAAAGCCCGATTTCTTACCGCCACGCGCAATGAATAAGCCCATGTGTCCTTTGTAAGGGCGTTTATCTGCCGAGAAACGGGTGTCGCGTTGGATGCGATAGGTCACATCTTTTGCCGTTAGTCCAGCCACGGTGGGGTCAAACTGGGCTATCTGCGCAATCATGGTTTCGGCAAAGGCATGGAAGCGGGCTTGTGCTGCCTTGTATTCCTCTTTGTGAGCGTGAAACCACTCCCGATTGTTGTTGGCTTGGAGCTGTTGAAGGAAGTTGATGACAGATTTCATAGAAGAGTATAATCTAGTAGTTTGGGATGTTGTCTGAAAAGGTGGATAGCCTTATTATATAAATGTCTATTACCTTATGCTAGAAGTCTATCGCCCTATTATAATTGCGTGAGCAAATGCGCGCAAGCATCTTCGCAGAGGTCAATCACGAGGTCGAAATCAGCCAAAGTGCCGTAGTAAGGGTCGGGAATTGACGTGAAATCAGGATGCGCTGTGAGATTGTCGGAGAGCAACACCACCTTGTTCATCAAATCTGGTTCAGGGCATTTTTCGCGCAGTCTGCGGAGATTGTCTGCATCCATGGCAACGATGCAATCGAAGGTGCGAAAATCTTCTGCCGTCATGGGACGAGAGTGGTGTGTGAGTGCGTAGCCACGTGCTGCCGCTTGTTGGCGCATGCGATGATCAGGGAGTTCGCCCTCGTGATAGTCAATCATTCCTGCCGAATCTATGATGGGAAAATCGGCAGTGCGATGCGCTTTTTGAACTTCTTGGCGGAAAACTTCCTCAGCCAACGGAGAGCGGCAGATGTTGCCCAAACAAATAAAGAGAATATTCATAAGTGTCTAGTGAGTATGTGCTTGAACTATAATACAAAGATACGAGATTTTTTTGAGGTGCTGGTGCCTTTCTTATGAGAAACAGAAGGTCTATCCAAGAAACCGCGCGGAATACGGGCGAATCCTCCTGCGATTTTGTATCTTTGTAGGCAATTATCGTTGGATAGATGGCCTAATTGATTTGATAGGTACGTACCTCTCCACTCTTTTTCTCCTTATGTTTAGAATACCATTCGCACTCGTCTTCCTCCTTTGTGTTGGTGCTTTCTCCTTATCTTCGCCTGCGAAAACAGAACATCTCCTTCCTCGTCCGCAACAACTCACCAAGCAGGCAGGGTATTTCGTCTTGCAGCGTGCCTTGCGGTTGGACGATGCTACAAATACTCCACTACTTCGCAAGGTGCTCACCGACAATGGCGCCACCTTCTCCGAGAGTTCCGCTGCTACGGTGCACGTTGTGATGGACAAATCGCTCAATACCTTCGATTATCCTCTGGCAGGATTTGGCAACGAAGGCTATCGTTTGGATGTTTCTCCCAACAGAATCACCATCACTGTGGCTGAGCCCATCGGCGTGGTGCGAGCGGCACAAACGCTGCGCCAACTGGCGTTGGGCACCGAGGGCAGTCCACAAGTGGAAACGCTGACGATGACGGATTTTCCAGCCTTCAAAGTGCGTGGCGTGATGCACGATGTGGGTCGGTCTTTCATTGCTATCGAAGAACTAAAGCGACAAATTGATCTGTTGGCGCAGTTTAAGCTCAATGTCTTCCATTGGCATTTGACTGAAAATCAAGCGTGGCGCTTTGAAGTCAAGGCTTTCCCTCAACTCACCTCAGCAACTTCCATGACGCGCTTCCCTGGAAAGTTCTATACTCAGGCAGAGTGTCGCGAATTGGAAGAATATGCTTATGAGCGCGGTGTGACGATTATCCCCGAAATCGATATGCCCGGTCATAGCCAAGCCTTTGTTCGCGCCATGGGACACGATATGCAGACCGAGCAAGGCATGCAAGAATTGCAAACCATCCTAGAGGAAGTTGCAAAAGTCTTTGTGCGTGCGCCTTATATTCATTTTGGGGCTGATGAACATACGATAACCTACCCGAACTTCCTCAACACGATTATCGACAAAATCCATAGTCTGGGCAAAAAAGCTGTCGTGTGGAATCCCATCAATGGAGTGGCTATCCAAAATCACAAGGTGGACATGACACAGATGTGGAGCACACGCGGAAAACTCGTGAAAGGCATTCCCAATATCGACTGCCGTTACAACTATATCAACCACTTTGACGTCTTTGCCGACCTAGTGGGCATCTACAAAAGTAGCATTTATTATGCGGCGCGTGGGAATGCCGAAATCGCAGGTACGATATCTTGTCTGTGGAACGACCGCAAACTCCCCACACAAGACGACATTTTGACGCAAAACAACTTCTATGCCAACGCACTTGCCTCTGCGGAACGCGGATGGATAGGAGGAGGCAAAGCATATATCGAAAAGGGTGGGGTGATGCTTCCGTCTTCTGGCGAGGAATATGAGAAATTTGCCGATTGGGAACGGAGATTCCTCTATCACAAAGCCACTACTTTGCAGCAAGTGTCCATCCCCTATGTGCGCCAAACGAATGTGCAGTGGGCCATCACCGAGGCTTTTCCCAATAACGGCAACGCGGCGATGAAGTTTCCCCCAGAAACAGAAGGCTTGAAGAGTAGTTACATCTATCAAGGGCGGACATACACCACAGGTTATGCCACTGGAGCGGGTATCTATCTGAGGCACACGTGGGGAGAAGGCACGATCCCTGCTTATTATGCCCAGCCGAAGGAGAACACCACGGCTTATGCTTGGACGTATGTCTATTCTCCCAAAACGCAAGATGTAGGGGCGCTCATAGAACTCTATAATTACGGCCGTTCGGAGAAAGATTTTGCCCCCGACAACGGACATTGGGACAGAATGGGCGCAAGGATTTGGCTCAACGATGCGGAAATCCTGGCTCCCGCTTGGAAGAATGCAGGGAAAATTTCCATGAGCAACGAAGATTTGTTGGAGAATGAAAACTTTACGGCTCGTCCTGCCATGCCACTCTCCCTCAAAAAGGGCTGGAACAAGGTGCTCCTCAAACTTCCCTTCAATCCGAATGGCACGCGCCTCAAAAAATGGATGTTTACTTTCGTGCTCACCGACAAGAGTGGTCGCAATGCACTGGAGGGAATTGTCTATTCTCCAAGTAAGCACAAGCGAGCTGTTGGCAAGTCTCGCCGTCGCGCGATGTGATTTCTCAAACTAGATGAGATGTTTTCTCAAACTAGATGAGGCGATAATAATGTAGAAGAAGAGGGGCACAAAGCTCTTTTCATCAAGACTCACTCAAAAAATAATGGGGCAATGCGCAGTATGTCGCATTGCCCCATTGTGGTGAAGTTGCAAATGAAAGAGAAACTAGGGATTTCGCAGGAGATGAGGTGCGAAAACAGCCCTAGTTAAAGTGAATTTTGTGGAAAAAATGTCGGACTATCAGGAGGATATACCGAAGAAATCGGATGATGCATCGAACTAATTGGAGTACATGTTGAATCATTACGATTGCACCTCAAACAATTACGATTACACATCAAAGATTCTCCAAATACGATAGTTCACATTGTGGTCAAACACGTCCGTTTGTTCGCGAAGTTTCACCCATTTTACGATGCGAATGGTGATGGGCAGGACGATAATTTCATAAAGTGTCTTAGCCACAATCTGCACCGCCATAAGTTTGAGCATCTCCGTCACAGAGACCAAGCCCCAAAATGCGATGGGGAAGAAAATCAGTGAGTCGCCTGTCTCGCCCACTAAGGTGGAAACTACGGCGCGGATGGAGAAATGCTTACCGCCATCTGAGATTTTCATGCGACTCATCACCCAAGCGTTGAGAAACGAGCCAATGATGAAGGCGATGAAGCTGGCGCAAGCGATGCGCGGAGCTAGTCCGAAGACAAAATCAAAGTGTTCTTCCCCTTTCCAGAAGGGAGCTGCAGGGAGCAACACGGCAAGTCGTCCGATGGCAACAACGAGGAAGTTCATGAAAAATCCCAGCCAGATGAGCAGGCGCACCTTGCGGTAGCCCCAAACTTCGGCGACAACGTCGTTAATGATGTAAGAAATAGGAAAAACTAGAAAACCTGCGGTCATGGAAATTGGACCAATTTGCACCAATTTCGTTTCAAACAGATTAGATGCCACGAGGCATACACAGAACACCACGCTCAGCACTAAGAGCGAAAGGCTCACATTTTTTGAAGAGGACATAAAAAAGTCTTGTTTTTAGAGTGGTTAGCAACTACACTTTGCCACCTTCTTCCACCGCCGTGGGCAAGGCGGAAGAGGCAACAGGTGTGCAAAGATACGAATTTCTGACCAAATAAGTTGCACGTTCCCAGTATAGTTGTGCAAAGACGACGGAAAATTGGATTTCTATGTGGAGAATCGCGCGAAATGTCCTTGTGTAGCACAGAGACTTTCAAAAGAAAATCGTATCTTTGCCACAAATATTAGATTAGCCTAAGATTGCACCAATCGATAGTGGGAGAGGGAAGCTCTGAAAATCTCAAAACCCGCGTGAAACGCTCCGTCAGCATAGCCGAAATGAGCGTGTGTCGAAACAGCGCATCTTACAGATTTGAACACATTTCCTATGAATATCCTCGAACTCAGTGAGCAAGAGATTGCTCGTCGCAAGTCACTCGATGAGATTCGTGCCCTTGGCATTGACCCTTATCCCGCAGCTGAATATCCCACCAACGCTTTTAGCGATGAAATCATCGAAAACTTCCGCGATGAAGACGAACCCCGTGAGGTTTGCATCGCTGGTCGCATGATGAGCCGTCGCGTGATGGGTAAGGCTACCTTCCTCGAACTTCTCGATTCTCGTGGACGCATCCAAGTGTATATCACACGCGATGACATCTGCCCCGAAGAAGATAAGACTCTTTACAACTCTTTGGTGAAGAAACTCCTCGATTTGGGCGACTTCATCGGTGTGAAAGGTTTCGTCTTCCGCACCAAAACAGGGGAAATCTCTGTGCACGTGCGCGAATTGACCCTTTTGGCGAAGAGTTTGAAGCCACTTCCCAGTCCAAAAGAAAAGGATGGCGAAGTGTTTGACGCTTTCGAAGATCCCGAATTGCGCTATCGCCGTCGCTATGTTGACTTGATTGTGAATCCCAATGTCAAAGAAACCTTCTACAAGCGCGCAAAGGTAATCACCACTATGCGTAGCATCTTGGACCAAGCTGGCTACACTGAGGTAGAAACTCCCACACTCCAGAATATTCCTGGCGGTGCTTCTGCGCGCCCCTTCATCACGCACTTCAACGCTTTGAGCCAAGAGATGTATTGCCGCATCGCTACTGAGCTTTATCTCAAGCGTCTCATCGTGGGTGGCTTTGAAGGTGTCTACGAAATTGGTAAGAACTTCCGCAACGAAGGTATGGACCGCACGCACAATCCTGAGTTTACCTGTGTAGAACTCTATGTGCAGTACAAGGACTACAACTGGATGATGGAATTCACCGAACGTATGTTGGAGCAAATTTGCATCGCGGTGAACGGCAAACCCGAAACAGAAATTGATGGCAAGGTGATTAGCTTCAAAGCTCCTTATCGTCGTCTCCCCATCCTCGAGGCTATCAAGGAAGAAACTGGCTATGACCTCAACGGAAAGTCGGAAGAAGAAATCCGCACCATCGCTGAAAAACTCGGCATCGAGGTGGATGAGACCATGGGTAAGGGCAAGCTCATCGATGAAATATTCGGCGAAACCTGCGAAGGCAAGTTCATTCAGCCCACCTTCATCACGGACTATCCTGTGGAAATGTCGCCCCTCACCAAAATGCACCGCAGCAAACCTGGTTTGACCGAGCGTTTTGAATTGATGGTAAATGGTAAGGAGTTGGCAAATGCTTACTCAGAGTTGAACGATCCCATCGACCAAGAAGAGCGTTTCGTCGAACAAATGCGCCTGGCTGACAAGGGTGACGATGAAGCAATGCTCATCGACCAAGACTTCCTCCGCGCTCTCCAATATGGCATGCCTCCTACTTCTGGCATCGGCATCGGCATCGATCGCTTGGTGATGCTGCTCACTGGCAACACCACTATCCAAGAAGTGCTCTTCTTCCCACAAATGAAGCCCGAGAAACTCCCTGCTAAGGACAAGGTTGAGGCTTATCTTCCCCTCGGCATCCCAGCTGAGTTGGTGCCCGTGCTGCAAAAGGTGGGCTACTATCTGGTGCAAGACCTCAAGGATGCCAATCCTCAGAAGATTCAACAGCAGATGGGCGAGGTTATCAAGAAGTATCAACTCGAAATAACCAAACCTTCTGTGGCTGACATCGCAGCTTGGATTGAAGCCCTTGGTGCATAAGCACATCACATCATGCTGCATTGGTGGGGACGATAGGACATATCGCCTCACCAATGCCGTATTTTCTTTTGACTTCAACCTCTTCCCTCTTGCCTGTTCCCTTCGCGGAGCTACAGTGTTGCAGAGGTTTCAGTCGAATCTCTATTATTATTCCCCTCTATCGACCATACTTAAGCCTACTTCTCCTTATGCCTAGTTTCAGTTCTTTCTTCGGATTTGGCGATAGCAACGAAGACAGTCGTGGTTTGGCCGAGTTTCCTGGGAAAATCGCCATTATTGGTAGCGGTTCTTGGGCGACAGCCGTAGCTAAAATTGTTTTAGAGAGCGTGCCCGAAATCGTTTGGTATGTGCGTCGCGACGAGACCATCGAGGAGTTTCGACGCTATGAGCACAACCCCACCTACCTCACCACGGTGAAGTTCCCCATTGATCGTATCCACTTTAGTAGCGACATCAATGAGGTGGTGCGCGAGGCTGATACCCTCATCTTCGTCACCCCGTCCCCCTATCTCAAAGCCCAGCTCAAAAAACTCAAAGTTACGCTCCACAATAAGTACATCATGACAGCCATCAAAGGCATTGTTCCTGATGAAAACGTGGTGTGTACCGAATACTTCCGCACTACATTTGGGGTGCCCGAAGACCAGTTGATGGTGCTCGGTGGTCCAAGTCACGCGGAAGAAGTGGCGCTCAATCGACTCACCTACCTCACCGTAGGCTGCACCGACGTGGAGCGCGCGCGTACCATGGCGCAGTTGATTGCCAACGACTATGTGAAAACGTCAGTTTCGCAAGACGTCATTGGCATCGAATACGCAGCCGTGCTCAAGAATGTCTATGCCATCGCAGCCGGCATTTGTTCGGGACAGCAATATGGTGACAATTTCCTCTCAGTTCTCTTGGCGAGTGCTGTGCAGGAAATGCATCGTTTCTTGAGCGCAGTCTATCCTGTCGAGCGAAATGTCTACGATAGTTCCTATCTCGGCGACTTGTTGGTGACCAGTTATTCCAACTTCTCGCGCAATCGTGTGTTTGGTCAGATGATCGGTCGCGGTTATAGCGTGAAAAACGCCCAGATGGAAATGGAGATGATCGCAGAAGGCTACTACGGTGTGCGTTGCATGCGCCATATCAATCAGCGCTATCGCGTCAATATGCCCATCCTTGATGCCGTTTACGACATCTTGTATGAGCGCATCTCTCCACCGCTGGAAATCAAACTCCTCACAGAGTCCATCAGATAGGGCAAATGCTCCCTGCCAATCGTTGCCATCAACCGCAAACTCTTCGCTACTCCATATTATATATAAGCACAAGAACTTTGTCGCTGGCGTGATGTCTGTGAGCATCATTCCTTATTTCCCTCCCATTTCTCACATCCTATCATGGCTTTCAATGTACCTCAATCCGATAAAAAGCGCGTGGTCATCGTCGGCGGTGGCTTCGGCGGTTTGAAATTGGCCAACAAGCTCAAGAATTCTGACTTCCAAGTTGTCCTTATCGACCGCAACAACTACCACCAATTCCCACCTCTCATCTATCAGGTGGCTTCGGCTGGCATCGAGCCCAGCAGTATCTCTTTCCCCTTCCGCAAACTTTTTCATGGCCGTAAGGATTTTTATTTCCGCATGGCTGAGGTGCGTAGTGTATTCACCGACCAAAAGATTCTCCAAACCTCCATTGGTAAGATTTCTTACGACTATTTGGTCTTTGCGGCAGGAACAACCACCAACTTCTTCGGCAATAAAAACGTGGAAGAGCACGCCATTCCCATGAAGAATGTGAGTGAAGCCATGGGACTCCGCAACGCCTTGCTCGAAAATTTTGAGCGCGCTCTCACCTGCTCCAGCGAAACCGAGCGACAAGAACTGCTCAATGTTGTGATTGTCGGTGGTGGTGCCACTGGTGTCGAAGTAGCAGGTGCATTGTCTGAGATGAAAAATCACGTTCTTCCCAAGGACTATCCCGACATGCCCTCTAGCTTGATGAACATCTACCTCATCGAAGCCGGTCCACGTTTGCTACCTGCCATGAGTCCTCCCACTTCTGCACACGTCGAAACCTTCCTTCGCACCATGGGCGTCAATGTGCTGCTCAACAAGATGGTGACCGACTATCAAGACCATCGCGTCATCTTGAAAGACGGTACGCAAATCGCCACGCGCACCTTCATTTGGGTGAGTGGTGTGGCTGGAGAAACTGTGGGAAATCTCGATCCTAAATTCATCGGTCGTGGACGTCGCATCGTCGTAGATGCCTACAATCAGGTAGAAGGATTGGATGGCGTCTTTGCCATCGGCGACCAATGTATCATGCCAGAGGGGGATCCTCGCTGGAAAGGTGGACATCCCCAGTTGGCACAAGTCGCCATTCAACAAGGTAAACTCCTTGCTCGCAATCTCAAAGCCCTTCAGAAAGGCAAGCCCCTCAAACCTTTCCGCTATAAGAACCTTGGCGCGATGGCTACTGTCGGACGCAACCGTGCGGTTGCCGAATTTAGCGAAGTGAAGATGGCTGGTTTCTTTGCTTGGGTCATGTGGCTCATTGTCCACCTCCGCAGCATCCTCGGCATTCGCAACAAGAGCATCGTTTTCCTCAACTGGGTTTGGAACTATATCTTCTACGCTCAATCGCTCCGCTTCATCGTTTACGCTCGCAAAGCCAAAGAAGTGGTGGACCGACAAGCCCGACTTGCTTCGCAACACTGGGGCAATGACTTGCTCAGTGAAGGTGTTGATGCACAAGAAAAGGAGATTGACGCCAAAAATGCTCAGGACAAATCTTAGTCTTTGTACCGTGTAGCAATAGGTATTTTGCCAGTTATTGGCTATACTTCTCGCACCTCAGATTGAAAATGTCGGACTTTTCAAAAAAAACGTCGGAGATTTTCTGAAAAACGTGGGAGATTTTGGGAAAAACGTTGGAGTTTTTTTGGAAAAAGTCCAACGTTTTTTTTGAAAGCTCCTACGGTTTATCGCATCCCCTTCGATTTTCGATCGAAACCCTAGGATGGAGGACCTGTTTTCCACCTCCGTTCTTACCAATTTCATCCACAATGAACAATAAAGCTCTGGTCGTTTTGAGTGGCGGACAAGACTCCACCACCTGTCTCTTTTGGGCACTTCGTGAGTTTGACGAAGTGTTTGCCCTTGGATTCACCTATGGACAGAAGCACGCAGCCGAAGTAGAGTTGGCACGCACCATTTGTGCCGAACAAAATGTGCCCTTTGAGGTGATGGATGTGCCCTTGTTGGGACAGCTCGGTCGCAATTCGCTCACCGACACCTCTCTCACCATGGATGAGCATAAGCCTGCCGATGCACCGCCCAACACCTTTGTACCTGGGCGCAATCTCTTCTTTCTCAGCATCGCTGCGGTATATGCGCGCGAACGTGGCATCTTCCATCTCGTCACTGGGGTGGGACAGACCGACTTTTCGGGCTATCCCGACTGTCGCGACAACTTTGTCAAGAGTTTGAACGTCACGCTCAATCTCGCTATGGACGAACAGTTCTGCATCCACACACCACTCATGTGGCGCGATAAGGCTGAAACTTGGGCACTTGCCGATGAACTCGGAGTACTCGACCTCATTCGCCAGCGCACCCTCACTTGCTACAACGGAGTGGTGGGAGATGGCTGCGGACATTGTCCTGCTTGCCAGTTACGCCAAGACGGATTGCAGCAATATTTGCTCACAAAAAAGACCAACCACAAGTAGTCTCTTACTTAGATTTTTCAACTTATATAAGTTATCATCCTTATGTCACAACGCGAAACCGAAGGCCTCCAACATCTCGGAAGCCAAGGCACTCAATATCCCACCGACTACGCACCCGAAATGCTCGAGTCGTTTGTCAATAAGCATCAAGAGAATGATTACTGGGTACGCTTCAACTGCCCAGAGTTCACCTCGCTTTGTCCCATCACTGGACAACCCGATTTTGCTGAAATCCGCATTTCCTACATCCCCGATGTGAAGATGGTGGAGAGCAAGAGCCTCAAACTCTACCTCTTCTCCTTCCGCAATCATGGAGATTTCCACGAAGACTGTGTCAATGTTATCATGAAAGATTTGATTCGTCTCATGGATCCTAAATACATTGAGGTCACTGGACTCTTCACTCCTCGAGGCGGCATCAGTATCTATCCTTATGCCAACTACGGAAAGCCTGGTACTCGCTACGAAGAACTCGCAGCCTATCGTTTGCAACAGCACTATCTTTAGTCAGCCTTTGCCTAGTCGTGTAGCACATCTCCATCTTTTTTCCCCGTTTCTCTAATCGTTTTTCAGGATGACAAGTGTTTCCAACATCGTTTCTCGCATCTGGCGTTACCGCATTGCCTTTGTCATTGCACTTTTTGTGCTGGGTGCTGGCATTTTCGACGAACATAGCGTGCTCAACATCCTCTTGCTCACGAACAGCAACAATGAGTTGCGTCATGACATCGCGGAGTTTGAAAAGCAGTATCAAGAAGATTCTCGAGCACTCCAACTGATGGACAACTCTCCCGAAGCCGTGGAAAAGGTGGCTCGTGTCAAACTTTTCATGAAAAAGGCGAATGAAGATGTGTATGTGGTGGTGAACGATTCCGACAATTAATCGTCTGTGCTACTGCAAATGCTGCTTGGTAGCGCAGTCCTGTCGCATTGTTCTTCCCTTTTTCTACTTCATTAGATATGATGAAATCCCTTACTCCTCTACAAAATACCATTTCCATCATTGGCGGTGTGCTTCTTATCATCGGAGCGCTCCTTCCGCTTGCTGGAGTCTTGGCAGAATATGCTCCTTATGTATTCACTCTGGGAGCACTCTCTTATGGCGGTACGCAGATTTTGCGCCGTTATGAAGGCAAAAACACTACAATTATTCGCCTGCGCCGCCAAGAAATCATCGGTGCTTTCCTTTTGATGGTTAGTGCGTTGCTGATGCTCGTGAGCAGTTTTCGCTTGTTGCCCCTGCAAGGTGGAGAGTGGAAGCTCTGTCTTGCCGTAGCTGTCGTGTTTCAATTATACACCGCCTTCCGTCTTCCCCAAGAGTTGGACAAAGAAGCGCGTCAAAAGGAGCAGAAAAACGGATAAAACTTTGGCGAGCTCCGCAATTTGTTGTATATTTGCCACAATCACTTAGCATTTCAGCCTATGCCCAAATATATACTCCGCATTTCTTTAGCCCTTTTCTGTGTGAGCTGTTTCGCTTTGTCGGCTGCAGCACAAGAGAAAGCTGGACTTGCTGACTCTGCTCCTGCAGAGGTGGCACCCTTTGCTATGCAAAGTTCGACTCCCACTGCGATGGTGCCTAATGTCCCTGGGCAGATGGAAGCACCTAACTTTGACGAAATCGCCATAACTGTGCGTGGTAACCAACTTCGTGTCCAACATGCAGAAGGACTCAACTTGATGGTCTATAACATCACGGGCGTAAAAGTGAGCACCCACCGTGTGGAGAGTGATGATTTCACCCTCACGCTCAACGTGGAGCGCGGCATTTACATCGTGAAAGTGGGCAAGGTGGCGCGTCGCATCACTATAGGCTAAAGCGACACTCAGCTTTACGACCTATGCATTCACAGAATACTTTATATATAGTCTTCGTTTTTTATGCGAACTCTCAGCATAAACGGTCTTTCTTGCCCTAAGAATGGCCGTTTTTTTTGATTTTATGGCATGTACAACGCATATATGCGCAGAGTTATCGCACATTAGAGTTTAGTTTAGACCTATGAACATTTATTTCATTCGCAAGCGCAACGGAAGTCGCAAAGAACTCGGGCGCCATCCATTCACTTTTGATGAGGCTCCTAGCACCTTGCGCCAGTTACTCACTGAGTTTACCCTTCATGGTCTTCGTGAAGCCCAAACGGTGGTCAGTGATTTTCCCCTCACCGAGGAAGAAATTGCTGCACAATCCGAGGAAGGGCGCGTGAAATTTGCCAGCCGTTATGGTGAAAATCACGACACTCCAGAACGTGCACTTCAGGTGATGCTCCAGGCCTTTGCCGATGGTTTGGTGCGCATCTTCGTCGATGGTGAAGAAGTGACCGACCTCGATGCCGCACTCTCCCTGAAAGAGGGTAGTGAAGTCGTATTTCTCCGTCTTACCTTCCTCGCTGGCCTGCTGTGGTAAGGTGAATATGGAAGATTTCCTCCGTATTTTTTCTTGTCCATTCCTATATTTCTAGGGACTAACGTCTACTTTCTAACGTCTAACATCCAAGATTGTCGATCTAATGTTCAATATCGGTGGTCAAACGTCTAATGTCTAGCCTCTCACGTCTAACGTCTAATATCTAACATCTAATCTTATGCGTACTCCAGAACAAGCTGAACAATTTAAGAAGGATTATTTGTCACAAATTGATGTCAAGTCCTTGAATAAGATAGAAAAAGTACTGTATACATATGCAAACTCCAGAGCGCTTTCTAATACATCTCCGTGGGGCCTCGACATGGCCTTGGAAAAACATTCTATCGATTCCCTAGAACACTCCCAACTTCTCCAGGCAGGTTACCATCTTCCTCATTTGCTGCCCTCATGGCTCAGTGACAAGCTAGCGTATCTCCTAGGTTATCAGGAAACGAAGAGTGAGATGACCGGAATATATCGCTTTCGTTTGTCCGATGCTGGCTCATTATCAGAGAGTATAGTGAAAGGTTACCTTGTTATTGCTTGGATTATAGCTCTTCATGGTGCAAGTTTAGATGATCTTGTCCGCAGTCGTCACACGATGCGCCTACGCCAGTTTGAAGAAGTTGACGCTAGCTCATTTATTGGTGCTGCGTTACGAGAACGAGATGCCGAAGTGATGGCTGCTACTAAGGAAGTACTAACTTCTGAAAACAATGTAGGCATCTTATCTTACTCGTTGGTTTGTGCTATTGAGCGTAGTGACAATGAAGAGTTCCATGATTTGCTCCTCAACCTGCTGAAAGCTGCTAAATTGCAAGAGGGATTGCGACAAGTCATAGTCGAGAGTGGCGACTCCTACAACATGGATTTCTACCTCAAACTCCTAAAAGTTATCGACGAAGAGGGACTTTTGCGCTATAGCTCCGTACGTCGTGCGGTGCAAACTTGGTGTGGTCTTGGATACGACAAGATTGAAGATAAGGATATTGCGACCATCTTCCACTCTATTCGCCGATATCTCGAGCATCCCGAGGAACGCGCTACTGCCTATGCTGGTGAAAATCCATTGGAAGCTTATATAGCCCTCTATACTGCGGGAGGTGTCGATGCACAAGTAGCTTATGCAGAGGCTGAAGCTCTTATGGCTAGTGGAAAACCATCTCAGCTGTCGGTTGCAGCTTTGTGGTATCTCGAACGCATCAATCAGCAAAAAAAGCGTTATGATGCATTGGAACATATCGATGTTTTCGTGGCGCATTCTGATGAATTCGCTTTCCGTGCTTATCTCACAGATGAATTGAGCAAACCAGAGCTATTAGATACCTTCGTACAACATAAAAAAGCTCCCAAACTCAGTGAGAAGAAACGCAAGGCTTTGGAGCAAATACATCAAATGCTCCTGGATTGGCTACCAACACTCAAAGCGGATAACAAAGTAGTCCATCCAGGCTTCGAGTGGTTCAACATTTCTTTCGCGCGCGAAGCTGTTATCAATGCATTGTTTGCTACTACCATATACCTTCATACGCAAGAAGCAATCAACAGCTTCCTTGCCCAGAAGTTTCCCTCGTGGGGTGTTCATATTTTTACTTATTATTCCAAATCTAAATTAGATAAATACAGAAATTTCTTCTTTTCCTACGTGCTTCCTATGGGAACTCCCGAGGTGCGTCGAGAATTTCTCTTGCGCAATGCCTTGACTTTTGAGAACGACGACCTGTTTCTCGTCTTCCGCGAGGCATTCTTGCGCGAACAATTCACAGATAAGGAGATTAAACTCCTTGATGCCAAATTCAAATCTAAGGTTTCCACCACGCGCCAACGTGCAGTGCAGTTGCTGCTCACGCAGCCCGATGACATTTTGGTGGGAGCTTATGAGCGATTGCAGCGTACGAAAGGCGACTATATGGCCGATTGTCTGGTGGAACTCCGTGAGGGCAGTGCCATTTTGCGCGAGAAGTTTGGCGAAGTGACCGAGTCAGAGAAGAAAAACTCCGAGGGGAGTGCTTCTGACAGTAGAGCCGCAGTAGGTAAGGGCAAATCAAAGGCAGCGCAAGTGGGAGATGCAGGCGACAGTCAACTACGTTTCGGTTGGTTCACTCCCACAGAGTTGCCCCAACTTCCCTTTGAGAATCCATTTTCTGATGCAGAACGCTTTGCGGAAAGCCCAGTTTCGCAGTGGGTGTCCATGAATGAAGAGCAAAAGTCCATGCTTTCGCAAGGGCTCTCATGGGAAACCAGCAAACCCAAGCTAGATTTGTCCAAACTCTTTCCTTTTACGGAAAAAGAGGTCAAAGCTATCTATGACGATTTTGCCCAAATCATTGAGGATAACAAGGAACTCACCTACCAAAACAAATGGGGAGAAACTCTACATCTCAATGAACGTTCTTTTACGTGGGCTGATGCCACAGAGTTGGATCAGTTCCCTTACCCGGAACTCTGGAAAGGATGGATCAAACGTCACAACATCACTGATGAAAAAGTCTTAGGTCTTGATTTGATGGTGAGTTATCTCAGACTCTATGACCGAACAGAGGTGTTTCCCTTGCCTTTAGAAGGCTATCCTTTAGCCAATAAAGGCAAAAAAGTGCAGTGGGAATACGCATGGATGTTTGAGGATTTCATGCAGAGTCTGCAGCAGATGGTGGAGGAACGCCAACCTCAATTAGTCTTCTCTCATGCTTACACCCTTTGCCAGCTGTATTATTGGTATTCCCCGCAAGAGACTTATAAGAAACACCACTGGTATCGCGATGATGCAATCTATCCTATCTCTGAAGGATTCCCATTGATGTATGCGATTCGTAAATGCGATTTCAGCACTCATTGCGAGTTTGAGCGCGTAGCTCCGATGTTGCTTGCGTTCTACCACAGATGGGGAGAACCTGCTCGCCAAGAGAACTGGGAAGATGTCTATCAGCTTTCGACAGCTCTCCTACTCCAGCTTCATGCTCACGGAATTATCAATGAAGACCAGCTGTTTACGCAGATGGAATTATATGAATTCAACGGTTTGTATGGGATGTTGAGTATCGCTTATGCCCATCGCAGGGGCGCGCTGAACTTGAAAAAGGTGGAAGAGATGGGGAAACAAGCCGGTAGTGACGCAGATTTCATCTGTTATGTCCAAAGTACTCGTGATTTGGTCGATCGATATGTCAATCATCTCTTTGAAGTGGAGATGCAACGTCGCAATGCTCCCACAGAAGCTACTGAGGCGTTTCGTCGGTGCCACTACGTTCTCGTGCTCAAAGGGGCAGAGCGTGTGGCGCGCATCATGAAGGCATTGCGCAAAGACCACCTCAAAATCGACATTTATGGCACAGAGCGCCGCTCCATCCTCAGTAGTTTGGCGACGAGCTGTTACCCTCTTCCCACGGATACGCCCGATATGTTGGCAGATATCTCGGAAGAACTCCTCGTAGAACTCGCATTCTTCGCGCCACAATGGCTGGATCTTGTGGAGCAACGTCTGAATTGGCCTGGATTCCGTACCGCCTATTACTATTTCATCGCCCATGCTCGTGAGATGGGCAACGACGAAAAGAAGGCACTCATCGCACGTTACACCGAACTTGACCCACAAGACCTTGCGGATGGTGCGTTTGACGAGGCACTCTTCCGCCAAGCTCTCGAAGAAATCGGGGAAGAGCGTTTTGAACTTTGCTACAAGGCTGCCAAATACATCGGCAGTGGTGCCATCCACACTCGGGCACGCCGTTATGCAGATGTCGTGCAAGGCAAGGTGACAGAGGAAGAACTCCTGGTGCAAATCAAAGAGAAGCGCAACAAAGATGCTGTGTGCGCACTAGGATTGCTCACCGATCGTGACGAAGCTGCGATTCAACGTCGCTATCTTCGCATTCAGCAGTTCCTCAAAGAGTCAAAACAGTTTGGTGCTCAGCGACAAGCCTCCGAAAAACGCGTATGTGAGATTGCGCTCCTCAATCTTTCTCGCGGTGCAGGCTTTGCCGATCCCGTGCAACTCACGTGGCGCATGGAAGCCCTTCAGGTGGAAAGCGCAGCCAACTACCTAGAAGGCATCGACATAGATGGATATTCCTGCATCATCTCCCTCAAGGAAGACGGCACCAATAGGTTGCAAATCCTCAAAGATAAGAAGTTGCTCAAGGGTGTTCCTGCAAAACTTAAGAAGCATCCGCAATATCTGGAGATAGCGGAGGTGAGCAAGGCGTGGAAAGCCCAACATCACCGTGCGCGCTTCCTACTTGAAGACATGATGCAACGCCGCACTCCGCTAGCCGTGGAAGATGTGCGCGCCATTCTCTCCAATCCCGTGGTGAGTCCGATGTTCAAAAAGCTTGTGTTGCTCCAAGACCAGCAGTTCGGACTTCCCACCGCTGAAGGACTCGCCACGTTAGATGGCTTGAAGAAGTACGGCAAATCGCCGCTTCTTCTCGCGCACCCCGTAGATTTCAACGCAGCTGGACTGTGGGCAAAATGGCAATCTTACCTCTTTGCTGAGAAGTTGGTGCAGCCCTTCAAGCAAGTCTTCCGCGAACTCTACGTGCCCATGCCCGAAGAGTCCAAGCAGAGCGAGTCACGTCGCTATAGTGGCTACCAAATTCAAGTGAAACAAGCTGCTGCAGCCTTGCGTTCTCGTGGCTGGACAGCCAGTTATGAGGACGGATTGCAGAAAGTCTTCCTTGCGCAAGGCATCTGCGTTTCGCTCTATGCCCAAGCCGACTGGTTCTCTCCCTCAGATGTTGAAGCCCCCGCCATAGAATATGTGCAGTTCTCTCGCACTCGCTATGTACCCGATGCACCACAGCTCCACATTTCTGACCTAGATCCTGTGTTGTACAGTGAGGTGATGCGCGATATCGACATGGCGGTGAGCATCGCCTTTGTGGGAGGTGTAGACCCTGAAACTGGACAAAGCACCAAGGAACTCCGTGCTGCCATCGTGCGCTGCACAGCAGAGTTGATGAAATTTGCCAATGTCAGCATCAGCGGCAACCATGTCTACATCAAAGGCATGCTCGCCAACTACACCGTTCACCTAGGTTCTGGTTTGGTGCGACAAGAGGGCGGCACAGTAATTCCCATTATCCCTGTGCACAGTCAGCACCGCGGCCGTATTTATCTGCCTTTCATGGATGAAGATCCCAAGACGATAGAGATTATCTCCAAGGTGGTGCTTCTCGCAGAGGATAATAAACTCAAAGATCCCACCATCTTGCAGTGGATTCAACCGCAAGTGCAGTCCTAATCTAGTCCCTTTCGCTCAAAATAATAAGTCCGCATCCCTCGCGTGTAGGGATGCGGACTTTGTTTTGTCGCAGTGCGCTGCTATTTGTTTCTTAGATTGGCGATGGTTTCTTTAAAGGATAAGGGGCTGTCTTCCGAAGAACTGTCCTCCATTATCATCTGTTCTGACAGTCCGTCCGTCATGTCCTCGCTCATTTCTTCGGAGGTAATGTTGAAATCCTCCTTGTAGTTTTTGAAAATCTCAATATCATAGTCTTCAATTCCCTCTATTTTACCCCAAATCACAAAGACGGAATGAGGTTCTAATGCCACAATCGCGTGGTGTCCATCCTTGAGTTTGAAGATTTTTGCCCCATTGTTGCCTTTCATCAGGCTACCGGTTTGCTGCAAACGCGCCACTATCGCATTGAAAAGTGGACGAAGTCTGCCGTGCATCTTACCTTTATTCGCTATTTTCATGGCGAAAGAGTTGGGATATGTGTCATTCCACACAAAGTTATGCGACATCATTTCCTCTCTCTCCGCTTCATAGTCCAATTCACTCGTTGGGAAGAGACCGTTTTTGCCTGCTTTGTGGTGGCTCATCAGTTGATTATACTCAACATATAGTTCGGTTTGGATGCCCATGACGTTGAGGGTGTAGGTGAGGTCAGCGCGATTTCCCAACAATGCAGGGAGCATTTCTAAGGCTTCTTCATCTTCGATTTCGCCACTCACTTCTGCCCAGTGTTTTGCTCCAGCTTCTGCAGAAGAACGGAAGGAAAGTCCATCTACACCTTGCGGACTAAACTTCAGTTGGTTGAGCAGTTCATTCAAATCTATAATGTCAGACTGGATGAAATCATCGCCTTTTTTCCATCCCACTTCTACCATATCGGGCTGGTGTTTCAGCGGGTTTCCTTTAAGGTCTACTAGACTATAGCCCATTTCGTTGACTTTCACCACGGCATGCTCGTTGTCAAAGTCAGAAGCTTTGTAGATAGCTTCAAAAGCCTCAGAGCCCACCTTTTGTCCGTACTGATTGAGCCAGATACTTTTCCTATCGATATTGCTCTCTATCGTAGCAATGAGATAGTCTCCATCAAATTCTAAGTCAGCATATTGGGCAGGAATCAAGATTTCTCCACTGAGATTCATCAATCCAAAGCCTTTTCGGTTGGAATAGATGAAGTTATTTCCCTTGATGGCCGTGATATTCTTCACATTTTCTGGGCAGCGAAAGAGCACATCTCCCTTGAAGTTGTAGAAAGTCCAGCTTTCTTTGTCTTTTTGCTTCGTGGCGATGGCAAATTTATCGTTGCCTGTGGTGAGTTCTTCAAACTCCGACGACTGAAATTGATGCAGCATTCTTCCTGTTTTGTCGAAGAGATCAAGGGCATATTTGCGAAGGCTGTCGTCCGAAAGAATGGCTTTTTTGTATTGCTTGGGGATGCCCACGAAATTTCCTTCGTCTGCCACCAAATAACAATAAGAGGGCTGGACAACGCATGTGCCGTTTTCATCAATGGCTCCGTACAAACTGTCGGTGGTCAAGAAGATGGCGTAGCCTTGGTCGAAGCTTGCTATTTCTTCTACCGATTTATTGGCGATGCGATCCAAACGTTTCAGTACTTTTCCTTCAGTGTCGATGAGCGAAATCCCTTGATTGCGCTCCGCCACCAAAGCTCTGCCGTGGTAAAAGCCAGAAGTGTAGACGTATTTCCCACCTTTTTTTTGCGGTTGGGTGGAAAGGTCATACATCTCCCACAGTCCTTCGTCATTTTTTACGAAATATCTGCCATCCATAGCGACAGTAGGTTCGTTCTTGAAGTAATCTCTGACGATGACTTCGCCGTCCATGCTCACGATGCCCCAACGACCAGATTCGGAGCTGCGATAAGCCAGCGCTTCAATCTCTGCGGAGGACGATTCAGACGAACAAGCACTGGTGATTGTTGCGGAGAGGGCGAGCAACAATAGGGTCAATAGGTTTGATAGTTTCATTTTTAGGCGGTTTTAGTAAGGTTTGTAGTGGAAAATCTTCCATTGGTATAGGGGCAAAGTTAGTTTTTCTTCTGTGAACGTCCAAATGTTTAAACCATTTTCTCATTGCTAAAATCGCTGCTTTTGCGAGGGTAGAAAAGAAACGTCCGACATCTCTCAAAAAATCTCCCACGTTTTTTGAAAAACGTGGGAGATTTTTGGAAAAACGTGGGAGTTTTTTTGGAAAAAGTCCAACGTTTTTTGAGATAGCTCCGACATTTCTATTGCAAAGCACTGATGTACGCGAAATCCCCTAGGAAGTTTGACCTACACTTGGGCTTGAATTACCACTTTTGCGCTCAAGCAAAAGCAAGAGGACAAGGGCGTTGATGTCCTTGTCCTCTGTGGATTGTTGCAAAAAGAATGCGAAGTGTGGTGTAAACACCTTAGCTGTTAGATGGTCGTTTTAGTGCTTAGGTTTGCCGACTATCCAATGTTTGAGCGTGCGCAACACTTGACCGAGCCAAGTGTAGCGGATGCCCCAGTCGCGAATGGCTTCTGCGAAGAGTCGTTCTATGGCAGGGGATTTCTCGGGAGTGCGGTGCGAAAGTTGGAGAGGTCGCGTGAGGGGCTCACGGTCGTAGCTGAAATGCTGTAGCCAACTGCTAGTGGCGCTGAAGTGTGTGCCACCTTGCAAGCCGATGTTGCGGATGAGCGTGCGCGCAGGTGTGAGGCAGAGTCCGCCTGCTCGGTAAATAGCGATTTCCCAACAGACATCCCAAGGGATAGGATCGCGGTCGATGGAGTGAAGGCAGGGAAAATTGCCCCCATATTGCATGGCATCGATGTCGTCGTTGGTGAGACCATCGAGCGCTTCTTGGGCAGAAGTGTAGTGCACAAAGTGTTGTTGCCAGCGATCGCGCCACGTTCCCCAGCCCCAACCGCCCATGTGGGGCGTGAAATAGGCTTCGTTGTCCGATTCTAACAGTTCGGGGTGCTCATCTATCAGATTGAGGTGGGTGAATCCCGCCACGTGCATCACTTGTGTATCGTCACGATAGAGTTGGAAAGCGCGATTCATGTAGGAAAGAAAGCCCTGCGCTGTGACAATGTCGTCTTCCAAGACGATAATCGTCTCGTGGTTGTCAAAGACTTGGGAGATGCCCTCAATGATGTTGCGCTCGAGATAGAAATTTTCGGGACGTTCGATGAGGTGGAAGGCACGGAAGAGATGCTCCTGTGCGTTGCGCTCCGCAAATTCGTGGAGATATTCGCGTAGAGTTTCGACAGAATGCCAAGAACTGTTGTCGCGCCCGCCATCGGAAAAGACATACACTTCCGTTTCTGGCGCAAGATAGTTGGCAGCTAGGGCTTCTAGCGTCCGTTTGGTGTGATCTAGGCGATTATAAACGAAGAGTGCCACAGGGGCAAGGGAGGAATCAGTCATCGATAGTGAGCTTTGCGCTATGAGGATGGAGATTGTCGAGAGAAGGAAGCTGCATATAATTGCCAAACTTGCGACGGAGGTAAGCATCTGTGTCAGCTGGCACGGGAACTGTCAGACCATCGAACTCTGCCGTGGTGAGGGGGAAAGTTTCCGCTGGGAGAATCGTGTTGTCGTAGGGGATGCCTGGGCTGTAGTTGAGGAATTTCGTGGGCCAGAATTTGGCGATTGTGCGCAATACTGGGAAGACGAAACGCTCATTGAACTTGCGGATGCGGCGCACCTTGGCGATGAGCTGCTCGGGCGTGTAGTTGGGATTGTTCATCACCTTGTAAACACGTCCAAAGGTACGATTAGAAATCCAAAGTAAGGGGAGAGGCATCTTTTCGTAAGGGAAGATGTCGATGAAAATGCCCTTGAGTTGGAAGATGCGGTCGTAGTCATTGGTCTCTTCTAGGTAGCTGCGTGTGTCGCGCACCTTGGCAAACTGGAAGAAATAGCCTGGATCGGTGTCGGGAGTTTGAAGTTTTAGATGCTCAGGCAATTCTTCGGGAAGAATTTTCAGAAGTTTCTCATAGTCCTCTCGGAGCATCTCGATATCGAGATCGTCATCCCAAGGAATATATCCACCATGGCGCACGCAACCAAGGAGAGTGCCGGAGCAGAGCCAGTATTTCAGGTTGTGGCGACGGCAGATTTTATCGATTTCTCCGAGCATTTCGGTCATGCGGTGCTGCATGCGACGTAGGAGTGAGCCTTCGGGGTTGAAACGCTCGCGGAGAGCTTCGTGGTCAATGGGAGGTTGAGGCATATATAATAAGGAGAAAGGATGAGCAATGTCGAAGAGGATGGAGAAAGGGAGGGCGCGGCTGGCGAAGCAGCTAGTTTTTCACGCGGCCCGATTGGAGTTTATAGTCGTAGGCTCGCTGCCCCTCTTTGCGAAAATCGGCTTGGTAGCGATCGAGCACGGTATGAAACACTTCGTCATATTGAGGGATGTAGAGGTCGTCGTGGGCAAGAGCACGCGAAAGAATCTCTTGTGCCAGTGGGAAAAGCTGATCAAGCTGCGTGGAAGTGCCGCCTTCAAACTGCGAACCGCTGAAGTGTCCGGGAGAAACATTGAGAATGCGGTTGGGAGTATCGGCGCGCGAGAGTTCGACATTGACACTTTCGATGAAACTTCTCAACGCGGCTTTCGTGGCACCATAGACAGCATAGAAGGGAGAACTTAAGAATCCGGCGATGCTCACCATGATGGCACAAGGAAAATCCGCCTTTTGCTGCAAACGCTCGTAGAAGTGGTGCACGATGCGTAGAGGGGCGAGCGCATTGACTTGGAAAGAACTCACCAAGTGAGCCTCGTCGATGTCTTTGAACAGGGACAGGCGCGCAAAACCTGCCGTGATGAAGAGTCCATCCACGGTAGGAAAATGGGTGAAGATGCTGTAGTCTTCGTGGGTGAGGTCGAATTGTTGCACTCGAAACTTGGGATGGTCTTGCTCCGCTGAAGGGAGATTTCTATCGACGATCCAAACCGTTTCAGTGTCTTCTTGGGTAGCAAGCAAATGTGCAAGTGCAAGTCCGATGCCACTTGCGCCACCTACGATGAGGGGATTGCGCATGGATGCGAAGTTTTCTCTGAACAATAATTGTGTGTCTAACGGCTCACGTGTGATAAGTTAAAGGATTACCCTCTAACTTCTAACGTCTAATATCTAACGTCTAATATCTAACGCCTAATGCCTAACGTCTATTCCTTTTCGAGGCGAGCGAAGTCGAAGCCGAGCGAAAAAGGGTCTGCGACCCTCTAACGTCTAATGTCTAAACTCTAACGTCTATTCCTTCACTTTGACATCAGGATTCACACGTGTTTCCACTTTACTCTTAAGGTCTTGATAGTTCTTGAGAACTTCCTCCTTAATCTTCGTAGAACTCACGCCATCACCATAGGGGAAATAGAAAACATCTACGCCAAGTTCTTTGAGATAGTCGTATTTGCCGGTCCAATCGTCGCCCACCACGAAGACATCAATGTTGAGTTTCTTGACAATCTCCGTGTGGTCGAGCGTGCGCTGGGGGATAACCACGTCGGGATAGCGAAGGGCTTCCAAAATCGCCAGACGTTCCTCGAAGGGAATCACAGGGGGACGCTTGTAACTACTGACCAATTCATCAGTACTCACGCCCACGATGAGCGTATCGCCCAAGCCGCGGGCATATTTTATCATCTTGAGGTGGTTGGAGTGGAACATATCGAAGGTTCCAGACGTATATACTACTATTTTCTTTTGAGCTATCATAGAATCTGAAGGGAATGCTTTATGCAAATGTACGAGTTTCTGCGCAGACAACGCATGATTAGGGGGAGAAATCGTGGGAAGTGGCGAGATTTGCTCCTACCATCGCACTAGAATAGGGGAGTTGCGCTGCGGAAGTGGGGAGAGGGTTGCGGTTACTTTCCGAGCAGTCGCGCCTTGAGTTTGTGGAAGAAGCGCGAAAGGCTGTAGCGGCGCAACCGCTGTCGGACGATGCGGGGCAACACTTGGAGATAATAGCCCGTGGCTCCGCTCATCCATAGATATTTGAACCAAATGCGCTGGCGCGAAACTCCGAAGGCATTCCAAGGTTTTGCGGCACCGATGTAGTGCAGTTGGATGGGATGAGCAAGGGCATCGGAGAAGATGCGACGACGCTCGGCATCGTCTGTGGGGAGCGACTGACAATGCTCATAGAAAGACGTGGTGTGGGGATCTACTTTGTAGTAGCTATTCGACACGGAGTAGTACATGGGGAAGTAGCGCACGGAGTGTCCGGCACAGATTGCCATACAGTCTTGCTCCGGAAAGGGAAGGCGGGCGTAGTTGGTCTTATAAAACTCCGTCCAAGTGGCTTGCATCTGGTCGTGGCGCAGAGCCTTGAGATTGAAAAGTAGGAAACCAGCATTGATCTCTCGGGAGAGCAAGTCTTGCGCTTCGGGAGAAAATGATTGGTAAAGCGTGGCGCGCGTGGTGGGAAGTATCGTATCTACGCCAGCATAGTAGAAGTTTTCCTCCGGATATGCAGCAAAGACTTGCGACACATCGCCTAGGAACACCACGTCGACATCGGAGCAGAGCACGCGCTCGTGCTGAGGGAAGAGCTCGGGAGCACAGAGTTTGAAGTAAATCTCTTTGGAAAAGTGCGACTTGCTAGGGCATTCCTGCGCGATGGGGTCGTTGGAAGTGTCGTGAAAGTGCAACGAAGCCTGCGGAAATCTCCCAACTACACGCTGCAACTCGCGCTGGGCTTTGGCAGAGAGTCCTGGATGCAGCACATGCAGTTCGTAGTCGTGGCTCGTCTCTGCGTGGTGTAGGAGTGAAAACACGGTGACAATAGCAGGAACGACATAGTTTTCGTCGAAAGTGAAGAAGATGGGAATCACCTGCTTCGGACTTTGTGCTGTATTACTCATGCTTTACGTCTTTTTTTGAGGAGATAATCAATGCTTTCTTGCAAGATGTCGGAACGCATCATCCAAAGGAGAGAGGGATAAAGTAGGGCTGCGCAGACCACCTTTGCCAATAGGCTTGCCAAAAGATTCCAATGGAGTTGTCCGACACCTAGATAAACACCGCCCATGACTCCCACGGCTACGAAGAGAAAAGGGGAGATGTCGCGAAGCACTTGCCCATAGCCGATGTGGAGTTCTTGGCGAACGAAGTAGTGCCATACGCCTACCCAAAGGAAATTGATGCCAATGTAGGGTAGGAGCATCACCATGACTCCGAAAGGCGCACTGAAGATGGCGGCAATGAGTTGGCAGACGACCATCGCAATTAAGCCCCACATATAAGTACTCGAACGTCCGCGACTCAAGAGATATTGGGTATAGAGGGTGGTGGCTGGGAGAAATGCACCACTAATGCACAAGAGCATGAGGATGCGTGTCGCCATTTCCCATTTCGCTCCTAGGGCAATGAGAATCAATTCTCGGCTGATGATGGAAAGACCAAACATGATGGGGAAGGCTAGAAAGCAAGTAAATCTCAGCATCTTGCGAAATACGCGCGCTTGTCGCTCACGGTCATCTTGGGTTTCTACGAAGAGCGGTTGTGCCACTCCGTTCACGATGCCCGTGACGATGGAGTGTCCCATGAAATTCCACTTATTGGCTTGGGTGTAGTTGCCGACCATCTGGGCATTATACACGCGACCAAGGATGAGCGAAAAGAAGTTGTTGTTGATATGATTGACCAAATTGGTAATCAACAACCGACTGCTGAATCCGAACATCTGACGAACGGGGGCGAAGTCCCAATGAAAGGTGGGATGCCAACGCGCGAACCACCAATAAAGTGCCGTATTGATACCTACATACACAAGTGTTTGCGTGGCAAGTCCCCAGTATTCAAAGTGGTGATAGGCAAGGGTGATGCCGACTACCCCAGAAAGAATCATGGCTATGAGATTGGAGAGGGTCTTTTCTCGCACTTTCATCTGCTTCAAGAGCAGGGCAGAGGGTGCAATGCTCATACTGGAGATGATGAATGAGAGGAAGAGATAGCGCGAAAGTGGGATAAGTCGCGCATCGCGATAGTAGTCGGCGATGAAAGGTGCGGCAAAAAAGAGGAGTGTATAGAGAAAAAGACTGGCAGGAAGGGAGAACCAGAACACGGCGTTGTAGTCGCGGTGCTCAATCGTGGGACGATTTACCAAAGCTGCCGTAAATCCGCTCTCCTGAATGGTGGAGGCGATGAGTGAAAAGATGGTGAGTTGGCCCACCATGCCGTAGTCGGCAGTGGAAAGCATGCGAGCTAACCAGATGCCGAACACAAGGGTGAGCACCTGCTGTGCGCCATTGCTGAGCGTTCCCCACAGCAATCCTTTAGCAGTCTTGGATTTTAGAGAAGAGGCGTTTGACATTCGAGATAATAGGTTGGAGAATTTTCCTCGGGATGAGGCTTCTCTGTGCAGAGCAAATGGAGAAAATGTGGCGTATCTTCCTGTCGTTGCTCTAAAAAGGCAAAGGTGCGTAGGAGGAAATTCCCACGCACCTTTGATTGATGGGTGATTTAGAAGATGAAACGTACGACGTCGTTGAAGATGCCTAGGGCCATCAAACCGAGAACGAAGTAGAATCCTACGGTGTTTACGCGCTCAATCCATTTGTCGGATAGGCGACGACGAGTGATCATCTCAATGAGTGTGATGAAAATGTAGCCACCATCGAGCATGGGGATGGGGAGGAAGTTCATGAACGCTAGCATCAATGAGATGAACGCTGTGAGATTCCAGAAAGCAGTCCAGTTCCATGCTGAGGGGAAAAGGCTACCAATGGCTCCAAAAGAACCGACGCTCTTCACACCGTCTGCGGAGAAGAGATAGCGCAAGTCGCTTACATAGCCCTTCAGCACGGAGAGTCCGTGAGAAATGCCCGCAGGAATGGACTCAATGAAGCTATAGTGGATGGTTTCAGTGGGATAATCCGCAAAGACATTGTGCTTGGTTACGCCCATTTTTCCTTCTGCGTTGAGTGAAAAACGGAGGGTGTCGGCAGTAGCTGCGAGAGTTTTTGCCGTATCTTGGACAGCGTGCTTAACTACAAGCGTAGTCTGCAAGAGTTTTGCGTCAACGGGCTTGCCTTCTGCCGCAGCAATTTGGTCTTGGATGGGATAAAGCAGATTGTCAATCTCGTTCCATGTGCTGACTTCACGACCGTTCATGGCAATAATGGTGTCACCCTTTTGCAAACCAGCGGCTTTTGCGGGGCTTTCTGCCAAGACACTGTCCACGATAGAAGGAAGGGTGAGCGCGACGAAGGGAGGTTGTTGCTTCAAGGCTTTGAGCAAATCGAACTGACCATCGATGTTGATGTCCACGTTCTTTCCATTGCGGAGCACGTGCACGGTGTGAGCATCGCCCAAATCGCGGAGCATCGCCACGTGGTCAAGGTAAGTGTAAGTCTTGCTGTCCACGCCCGTGATGAGATCACCGTCTTGGAATCCGAGTTTCTTGGCTTCCGTGTTGAACGACATGCCGTGAGTGATGCCCTTGAGTGGGATGCGCTGTTCGCCATTTACCCAGAGGAGCATAGCATAGATAAAGAGTGCCACGAGGAAGTTCACCAATACGCCACCCACCATCACAAGAAGACGCTGCCAAGCTGGCTTGTTCTTGAAAAGTTCGTGGGCAGGAATGTTGGCTTCTTCCTTTGCCACTGCATCGGCATTGGAGCTTTCGTCCACCATACCGGCGATTTCTACGTATCCACCGAAGGGGAGCCAGCCAATGACAAAGTCTGTGTTGCCCCAACGACCAAGTTTTAGTGCTTTCTTCTTACCGCCTTTCCAGAAATCAAAGAAAAGACTGAAGCGATGTACGCGAATGCCAAACACTTTGGCAAAGAAAAAGTGCCCGCCTTCGTGTAATACCACGAGAATCGAGATACTCAAGATGAGTTGAAGGGCTTTAATAAGGAATACTTCCATGAGAAGAATAGATTGCTATTGAGATTGAATTGCTTGTTTATAGGAATTGTGTGGCTGGACCATGGGAGAAAATGGCAGCTTCTTGGCTAGGGAATCATCGCCTCTACCAACTTTCTCACTTCGGCATCTGTTTGGAAATAGTCATCCAACGTAGGTTTCTGCACGAATGTGGCTTCTTGCATCGCTTTTCTAATGAGGCGCGCAATGTCTAGATAGCCGATTCGCTCTTGACGGAAGGCGAGATTCACCACTTCGTTCGCTGCATTGACAATGCAGGGCATATTACCTCCGATGGCGGCAGCCTCATACGCGATGCGCAAACAGTCGAAACGCTCGAAGTCTGGGCGTTCAAAGGTGAGACTTCCCAAAGCGGTGAGGTCAAGTCGCGCACCGCTTAGGCTGTCATGTCGGGGAAATGAGAGCGCGTATTGGATGGGCAGGCGCATATCGGGCAATCCCATCTGAGCTTTCACGCAGCCATCTGCCAGTTGCACGGCACTGTGCACGATGCTCTCGGGATGTACCACCACTTCCACTTGTTCGGGAGTGAGACCAAAAAGCCACTTTGCTTCGATCATCTCGAAGCCTTTGTTCATCATCGTCGCACTGTCGATGGTGATCTTCGCACCCATCTCCCAATTCGGATGCTGCAAAGCCTGTGCCGCTGTGACGGTTTGGAGTTGTTCGAGGGAGAATTTGCGGAAAGGTCCGCCAGAAGCGGTGAGCAACACTTTGTCAATGGCATTGCCATCTTCGCCCACTAGGCATTGGAATATCGCACTGTGCTCGCTGTCTACGGGAAGAATTGCCACGCGCTCGCGAACGGCGAGCTCGGTAATCAGTTCTCCTGCCACCACCAACGTCTCTTTGTTGGCGAGTGCAATAGTTTTATGCGCTTCTATCGCAGCGATGGTGGGGCGAAGTCCGGCAAATCCCACCATAGCTGTGACCACTGTGTCCACATCTTGGAGACGCGCCACGTCGCAAAGGGCTTCTGCACCCGTCCACACCTTGATAGGGAGGTCGGACAAGGCAGCGTTAACCTTTTCATATTGACTTTCGTCGGCTATCACCACCACTTCGGGCTGAAACTCTCGCGCTTGCTGGATGAGCAAATCCGAGTTGCTTCCAGCGGTGAGGGCATAAGCCTCGTATTTGTCGCGGTGTTCGCGGATGACGTCCAAAGTTTGCGTGCCAATCGAACCAGTGGCACCAAGTATTGCTATTCTTTTCATAGTTCGTCTGTCGGCATCAAGCGTTGAGTTCTAGGATGCCTTCGGGTAAATTCAACAGCAAATAACGGTCTTTCACGCTATAGTCCACCAAGAAATCATCGTGAAGCGGAATCAAAAGTTCATCGCCTTCTTCGGTTTCTACGGTGAGAAGGGTGTTCGCCGTGGAGGTATTGACGGAAACGATGGAGCCCAGTTCGTATGTCGCCAACTGTTCTTCGGTGGTATTGGCTTCGTCCACCAAAAGAAGGCTGAAACCAGTGAAGGCTTGTAGGTTGTTGATCTCATCATGTTCCTCTTCGTCCACAAATTGTTGGGGATAATACACAGAAAGTCCGACCAATTGGCGCGCTGCTGCGTCATCTTCCACCTCCTCAAACTTAATAATCACCGCTTCATTGTTTTTGAAGCGATATTCTTCGAAGAAAAAGGGTACAAACAGCCCGTCGATGCGCAAAACGAGGTATTCCGCCTCGGCTCGGTCGAAGATGTCGTCTGTAAATTGCAGTTCCACTTCGCCGTGGATGCCGTGTGTGCGTGTGATGCGACCGATTTGAAATACTTCTTCTGGGGTAATCATTGAGAATAGGTGGAAGAAAGAGGATGGAGAAAGGCGAGAGTATGGAGGATAGATTACGCCTTATATATAATAATGTGTGAGGGAGTCTGTAACAATGCGTGAGGAAAGCCGAAAAACTTCCTTTTAGATGCGTGTAATCTTTGCACCAAGCGCGTTAAGACGTTGTTCGATGTGCTCATATCCGCGGTCGATTTGCTCCACATTGTCTATGCGGCTTGTGCCGTCTGCGCTAAGGGCAGCGATGAGGAGTGCGATGCCTGCGCGGATGTCTGGGCTAGACATGCGGCGCGCACGGAGTTGATGCTCGAAATTGTGCCCAACCACCACCGCACGGTGGGGATCGCAGAGGATGATCTGCGCGCCCATGTCGATGAGTTTGTCGGTGAAGAAGAGACGGCTCTCAAACATCTTTTGGTGGAAAAGCACACTTCCCTTCGCCTGTGTTGCCACAACGATGAGAATAGAAAGGAGGTCGGGGGTAAGACCGGGCCAAGGCGCATCGGCTAATGTCATAAGAGAACCATCAATAAACGACTCAACCTCGTAGCGTTGTCCGCCAGGGATGAACAAATCGTCGCCTTGCACCTCAATTTTAATGCCGAGTCGGCGGAAGGCATCGGGGATAATGCCCAAGTCGCGCAGAGAAACTTGCTTGATGGTCAGCCCATCTCCCACCATCGCTCCCATGCCGATGAACGAACCAATCTCGATCATGTCGGGAAGTATGCGATGAGTAGCCCCGCGCAAAAGCTTGGTGCCCACAATCGTCAGACGGTTGGACGCGATGCCCGAGATGTTTGCTCCCATGCGGTTGAGCATGTGGCAAAGTTGTTGGATATAGGGTTCGCAAGCAGCGTTGTAAATCGTAGTTGTTCCCTCAGCCATCACAGCCGCCATGAGAATATTGGCAGTACCTGTGACACTCGCTTCGTCCAATAGCATATACGCTCCCTTCAGGTGATCAGCACTGATTTCAAACAACTGATGATCGGCATCGACAGTGAAGGAAGCGCCTAAGCATTGTAGGCCGTAGAAGTGAGAGTCTAGGCGACGACGTCCGATTTTGTCGCCACCAGGTTTGCTCACTACGGCATGGCCAAAGCGCGCCACCAAAGGTCCGATGGTCAATATCGAACCGCGGAGCGAAGAGCAGCGTTCTAAATACTCCTCGGTGCGGAGATATTCCAAGTTGATACTGTCGGCTTGGAAGGTGATGTCGCCAGGGGCATTACGTTTCACCTTCACTCCGATGTCTTGCAATAGGAGAATCAAGTTGTTAACATCCAAGATGTCGGGCACGTTTTGCAGGCGCACCTCTTCGTCAGTGAGAAGAGTGGCGCAAATCACTTGAAGTGCTTCGTTTTTTGCCCCTTGGGGGAATATTTCGCCTTGGAGACGATGGTTGCCTTCGATGAGGAATGAAGCCATACGGGAGGGAAGGAGTTGAGAGGATGTAGGATTAAGAAATCAGCGAGGTCGCTTCTTGCTGCGTGATGCGTCCGCGTGTGAGGAATTCAATGTCGTGGGCTATGCGCTCATTGTCGGGCATATCGCCACGCACCTCATAGAGTTTTTCGCGCATGCGCTTTGCAGCAGCTACGATATGGAGGCGTCGTTGTTCGGCATCCTCGTTGTCTGCAGCTTGGTTTAGGAGCTTTTCCACCAAAACACCGTAGTGTCGCAGACGCGGATGCTGTTGAGAGTAGGGCAAGCGTGGAGGACGCTGTTGTTCTTCGTGGGGTTCGATGGCGCAAGGATAGTCAATGTCGAGTTGATAGTTCGAGAGTTGTGCCAAATGGTTCCACAATTTTTCGTTTTCCTCCTGCGTGGGGTTGGTCACTTGCGCCACAGCTCTCATCACCATCATGATGCGTTGTGCATAGGCTTGGCGTTCTGCGCGGTTTTCTATGGAGAGAGCATGATCCACCATCAGTTGCACTTCGCGGCCATAGGCTTTCATGCGCAGAGGTTCCAGTTGAGTGTTGTAGAGCATCGCAGTGTTACAGGAGTTTTTTAGGTTGTGAGGCTTGGAAGTCCTTGAGATAGAAGGGCTCAAAATAGGCTAAATCTTCAAACTTTCCTTCGAGGAATGCCTTTTCTGCCAAGGGTGCCATATATTTCGCCAAGGGGTGGGCGTTGTCGACGAAGCGCGCATTGGGATGATCAATCACTTCTTTGCACTTCTCCGCACCATTGCCGAGGAAATACACAGGACCGCGGTCTAACCACTCTTTGTAAGTGTCGGCAGTGACGATGTCGGGCTGCACCTCACGCAGTGGGCGGAGGGCACGGTCATAGACCGCTGCATAGACCTCCATGCGTCGTGCGTCGATCATAGGCACGAGGAGTGCATCTTCGGGCATTTCATCGTCGAAGAGTAGGGTGGGCACGGTGATCACTTTGAGAGTAGGCACAGAAATCAAGGGGACATTGCGCCCGTAAGCCACACCTTTTGCCACGGAAGTACCAATGCGGAGTCCAGTGTAACTACCAGGACCAGCCGAAATGGCTACGGCATCAAGAGGAATCGCGTGACTCTCGATGAAACTCAGTGCTTCGTCCACATAAGGAGCGAGCACAGTGGCGTGCGAAGGACCTTCGAGCGTGTGTTGCTCAAAAATCACTTGGGAATCTTCCGACACCGCCACCGAGCACACCGTGGTGGAGGTTTCGATATGTAGGATACAAGCCATAATTGTTGTCTTTATTGAAAGACCGATTAAGTCTTATTTTTGTGTGCGACTGTGCTGCTTGGTGGTAAAATCGCGGTGGTTCTTTTGTCGATGAGCCACCCTGTGGGAACATTCTGCTGTCTTCCCTTGCCGAAAGTCCATAGCAAGCCAATCTATCAATGTGCGAATTTACCACTTTCTCGGCGAACGGCAAAGATAATGCGCTGAAACTTAATCGAGCGCCCCTATTTCCGCACCCCATTGTCCACTTGTTTCTCCTTTCTCTCGGTAGACAATGGAGAACTCTCCTGGATAGTTGGTTGCCCATCCGCTATGCTGTGTGGAGTAAGCTGGACGCATGCTGTGAAGTTCATAGCGTCTTTCTTCTGTGCTACTTTATCGCCGGATGGCGTTCCTTATATATAATCTGTAACCTCGTAGGATGGGGAAGAAAAATCCCTAGTTTTGCCCCCGAAAAAGGAGCGAAAAAAGAAAATGTCGGACATACCGAAAAAAAACTCCCACGTTTTTCAAAAATTCTCCCACGTTTTTCAGAAAATCTCCGACATTTTTTGGAAAAACTCCCACGTTTTTTCGGAAATCTCCCACGTTTTGGTTTGTTCTCTCCGATATTCGTGGAATAAGATAGGAGAAAACGTACTTTTCAGCCCTAAATTCCATAGTTTGTTGAGCTTTGTTCTCTGGTGCATAGGCTTCAAATCTGCTAGTTTGTGGAATGAGGGTGGGGCAATTAGGGACATTACCCTATATCCTGCGAAAGATGCGACCTGCGCAAGCGGACTATCTAGCTATTTCTTGGAGGGGAAGTCAGTGCAGAATGGATGTTTTAGGGTGTTTTTGCTAGTTTTCAAGTAGCAAAATTGCTGTAAAATGAAATTTTCTTGCAGAATTTATTCGTTTTTCTTGGAGGTGATGAAGAAAAACTCTATTTTTGCAATGTGTTTTTCATAGTATTAGATTTAAGGTTAACAAGGTTGGGATACAGTGGTATCCCATTTTTTTTGCCCTTATCGCTGAAATTTGATGCTAAATTCGTGCTTTTTGTGTCTTCATTAGGAGGCGCGAATGTGAGATTTACCATTTAAATCTAGAGAAAAGCATCATTCTATATCATATTTGTGAGAATAATGTTCCGAATTATTGCAGAACATTTGGAGAATTGCCCAAGAGTCTGTAATTTCGTGGTATCATTATTACAATAAACACCATGACAACTATTGATAACTCCCTTTGGGAACAGTTTCTTCTCGCCCCCATGTATTATATCTATTGGGGAATTGCCATTATTTCGAGCTTAGTTTTTACGATACAAACCATCTTGTTGTTCGTTGGTTTCGACACCGATGCCGACTTTGGTGGAGGTGATGTGGCATTCGACGTGGATGGTCTGGCTTTGGTTTCCGTCAAAACGGTGGCTTGCTTCCTACTGGGCTTCGGCTGGAGCGGAGTGATTCTAGCTCCTCTCTTTGAAAATGGTTGGGCGGTAGCCTTAATCTCGTTGGGCATTGGCGCACTCTTCATGTTGGGCGCTTGGTTGTTGCTCAAACAAGTGCTGATGCTTTCGCAAGACAATACCTTCCATGCAGACAAAATCGTGGGATACACTGCCGATGTCTACCTTCGCATCCCAGCAGATGCCGACAAGAGTGGTAAGGTCATGGTGAGCTACGAAGGTTCTCTCCACGAACTCCAGGCTTTCAATGCTAGTGCAGAGGACATTCCCACCGGTGCTAAAGTGCACATTGTGGAAGCCATAGACGATGCTACCGTGCGCGTGGAGCGTGCCTAAGACAAAATGTGGCAGTCTGCTGTGAACCTAAATCTTTGCTTGGATTTTTACTCGCACCGTGCTGCCTACGATGTCTATGAGGTGCATTGATTATCGCTATCCTTTCCTTCGTCCCTACGTGGAAATGGTGACACATTCGCTGTAATCCTCCCACGGATGAGGCTGAAATTAAGGATTTTTCCCTCGTATCTAATATCTAAAATCATAAAATATGGAACCATTACTCCTTCCCATTATCGGGGTTTTGGCAGGATTCATCCTTCTTGCCGCTTTGCTCAACCGCTATCGCCGTTGCCCCTCCGACAAAATTCTGGTCATCTACGGAACAACCTCTAACGGAGGCTCGGCAAAATGTGTGCATGGAGGCGGTGCTTTCGTATGGCCCATCGTGCAAGACTACGCTTATCTCAGTCTTACGCCCATCTCCATCGAAGCTAACCTCACCAATGCTTTGTCACGTCAGAACATTCGTGTGGACGTGCCTTGCAGATTCACCGTGGGTATCTCTACAGAAGGCGAGTCTATGAACAACGCTGCGGAGCGTTTGCTCGGACTCACGCCCAATGACATCCAAGAAATGGCGCGCGACATCCTCTTTGGTCAGTTGCGCTTGGTGATTGCTTCTATGTCTATCGAGGAACTCAACAGCGACCGTGACAAATTCCAAGAGAACATCATGACCAACGTGGAGATTGAGCTCAAGAAAATCGGACTCAAGCTCATCAATGTCAATGTGACCGACATCAAAGATGAGAGTGGTTACATCGAAGCCTTGGGAAAAGAAGCTGCGGCTAAGGCCATCAACGAGGCAAAAGTTAGCGTGGCAGAACAAGAAAAGATTGGTGAAATCGGTCGTGCTGAGGCACAAAAGGAAACGCGCATCCGTACTTCTGAAGCAAACGCCAAAGCTATTGCCGGAGAAAACGAAGCTAAGGTATCGATTGCCAATTCTGACGCCTTGCGCCGTGAGAAAGAAGCTGAAGCTAGTCGTAGAGCTGTGGCAGCCGAAAAGGTGGCGCAGGCAAAAGCTTTGGAAGAAGCCTATTCTGCAGAGCGCGAAGCTGAGTTGGCGCGTGCAGAGCGCGAGCGCGCTTCTCAACAAGCCAACGTGATTGTGGCACAAGAAGTGGAGAAGAAACGCGTTGTTATCGAGGCTGAAGCCGAAGCAGAACAGAAGCGCGTGCAAGCACGTGGTGAAGCTGACGCTATTTTTGCTAAGATGGAAGCAGAGGCAAAGGGTCTTTATGAGATTCTCACGCGCCAAGCTCAAGGATATGACAAGATGATTCAGGCTGCCGGTGGCGATGCTACGAAGGCTTACACCCTTTTGCTCCTCGAAAAGCTCCCAGAACTCGTACGCACTCAAGTGGAAGCTATCAAGGGCATCAACATCGACAAGGTGACGGTTTGGGACAATGGCGGTCAGTCTGCTGATGGCAAAGGAAGTACTGCCAATTTCCTCAGTGGTCTGCTCAAGTCTGTGCCTCCTCTCTCCGATCTCTTCGAACAAGCTGGAATGAATCTTCCCGAGTATTTGGGCAAGCATAAGGAAGGTGGCGAAGAAATCGTGGAAGTGATCGAGGAAAAATAACCTTTCCCCAAGGGAAGATATCAGCATTTTAGGTGCGGTGTCGGCAATCGGTATTTCGTAAATCTGAAATTCGGTGACGCACCTTTGATACTTACGCAAAAAAATAGGGCGATGGACGTGGGTTCATCGCCCTTACTTGTTGATTTATCCGTAGGAAAATTGTAACTTTGTAGCAAACTTAGCACGTTATGTCAGACTACATTGTATCGGCTCGTAAATATCGTCCAACCAACTTCAATAGTGTGGTGGGACAGAGTGCGCTTACCACTACGCTCAAGAATGCGATTGCTACAGGAAAGTTGGCACATGCCTATCTTTTCTGCGGACCTCGTGGCGTGGGTAAGACTACTTCTGCGCGCATCTTCGCAAAAACAATCAACTGTCTCACGCCCACTGAGAGCGGAGAAGCCTGTGATCATTGTGAAAGTTGCGTAGCATTCAACGGAGGTCGCTCATATAATATTCATGAGCTCGATGCCGCCTCCAACAACTCCGTAGATGACATCCGAGAACTCATAGATCAGGTGCAGATTCCCCCACAAGTGGGACGTTACAAGGTGTTTATCATCGACGAGGTGCACATGCTTTCGCAAGCCGCTTTCAATGCGTTCCTCAAAACTCTGGAGGAACCGCCAGCGCATGCGATTTTCATCCTTGCCACTACGGAGAAGCACAAGATTCTTCCCACGATTCTTTCGCGTTGTCAGATTTATGACTTCAATCGTATGGAGGTGGGCGACACGGTGCGCCATCTTCAGCACGTGGCAGAGCAAGAGGGCATCCAATATGAGGAAGCTGCGCTCAATGTTATTGCGCGAAAAGCTGATGGTGGTATGAGAGATGCGCTCTCTATCTTCGATCAAGTGGCATCATTTACGGGAGGCAACATCACCTACCAAGCCACCATCGACAACCTCAACGTGCTCGACTACGATTACTATTTCGCTGTCACCGACCATTTGGTCAAAGGGGAGATTTCGGAATCAATGATGAAGCTCAACGAGATTCTGTCAAAAGGTTTTGAAGGTGGGCATTTCATGAGCGGACTTGCCGCGCATTTCCGCGATCTCTTGGTGAGTCGTGATGCGCAAACCCTTCCTTTGCTGGAAGTTGCGGAGACGGTGCGCCAACAATACGCAGAACAGGCACAGCGTTGCACGCCGCGTTTCCTCTATCGTGCGTTGAAACTCTGCAACGACTGCGATATGGCTTATCGTGCTGCGCCCAATAAGCGGCTGTTGGTCGAACTTACGCTCATTCAAGTGGCACAAATCTTGCAAGAAGACGAAGCAGCAGGCTCCGGGCGTCGCCCTAAAAAGTGCCTCCTTCCCATCTTTCAGCTAGCGCCTACCACTGCGGTGGGTGCAGCTCCGCAGCGCCAGGCTCAGCCCTCGGCAGCTCCTCAAGTTGCGTCCGCTATGCCTTCGGGACATTCAGCGGTTTCTCCCACTGCTTCGCCTGTTTTGCCCGCTGGTGTCGCAGAAGCTCCCACTGCTTACCGCCCTTCTGCTCCGACTGTCGCTGCAAATGGCAACGCAGGTGCAAGAGCTCAGGGCAATGCTCAAAGTCAATTCGACCAAAGTCGTTTGCAAACGGTGTCACTCACGCGTCGTCCACGGCCTAATGCTGCGGAAGGTGCCCATGCCACGGCGCAAGGCGCTAGCGGAGAAGGCGTGGCACCACAGAACATAGCCGTTGCGCCAACAGAAAAGCGCCACGAACCCTTTACGATCGAAGAGTTGCGCTATCAATGGTTGCGATTTGCCAACGAACTTCCTGCAAGACAGGGGGCAGAGTCTGGGCGTTTGAAAATCATTTTACCTGAGTTGAAGGAAAATAATTTGGTAGAAGGGATGGTGGAAAACTCAGCCGCTGCCAATTATCTCCAACAGGTGTTGCCTGCGCTCACACAATATCTGCGTCAAGGTCTGAAAAATGACGACGTAGTGGTGAAGTTTGTTGTCAACACTGCGGTGAATGCCAAACCCCGTGCCTATTCTCCTAGAGAGATATTCCAAGAGATGCTCAAGAAAAACGAAGCCTTCAAGAAGTTGGCTGTGGATTTGCGCTTAGAAGTCTTGTGATTTCTGCGTTTACTTCCTACTTTCTGGAGAAGATCTTCCCAATACATCGATAGATTGAGCACATTTAGGCGTGCTCTCTCCGATATAAATGCTCATATATTATTAAATCGCTCTTAAAGCAACAACATTTCCAATATGAATAATCTACAAGAAACCACCCAATTTCCTACGGGTTCAAATCGTTACATTGCAGTTTCCTACCAACTCTTCGTGGACAACGAAGCAGGCGTGCGAGAAATCGTAGAAGAAGCCCCTGCGCAGCACCCATTTCAGTTTATTTCTGGGCTGGGCATGGCTTTGGAGGCCTTCGAAAGCCAAGTAGCGCACCTGAACGAAGGAGATTCTTTCGAGTTCACGCTGAGTGTTGAGGACGCTTATGGCCCTTACGAGGAAGAACATGTGATTGAAGTGCCCAAACAAACCTTTGTGGTGAATGGTCGTTTCGACACTGACACTATTTATGCAGGAGCTGTGCTCCCTCTCGTCAATGAAGATGGCTTGCGCTTCGATGGTCTTGTGCTCGAAGTCAAAGAAGACGTTGTGGTGCTCGACTTAAACCACCCCTTGGCTGGTAAAACTCTCCACTACGAAGGCAAGGTGGAAAAGGCTCGTGAGGCAAGCAACGAAGAAATTCAAGGTGCGCTCAACATGATGTCTGGTGAAGGTTGTGGCTGTGGTTGCGACCACGATCACGAACATGGCGAAGGTGGCTGCGGTTGTGGCGAGCATCATCACCACGAACATGGTGAAGAAGGTTGCGCTTGCGGCGAGCATCATCACCACGAACATGGTGAAGAAGGTTGCGCTTGCGGCGGACATCATCATAATTAAGCCAATGTCGTGCTGAATAACTCCGTTGTTTCCTCCATCGTCACGGAGAAGCCTTGAGCGTTTTCATGGATAAATCATGAGCTTTCCAGGGCGAACTCTAGAGAATGATAGGAAGCAGCAGTAGAACATTCGGTACCTCATCCCTAAAAACTCCACAAGTCGGACTTCACGGATACGTTCCGCAAAGTCCGACTTGCTGCTTTTTTTATCTAGATTTCTAGATGTTCTAGTTTTCTAGACGTACTAGTATTTCTCGATATTCTAGAAATTCTAACCCACCGAGCCATAGAGCGGCGAGCATAAAGGGATATACGAGCCTCTTACGTCTAATGTCTTACGTCTAACCTCTAAAAATGAATACATTCGGTCAATACCTTCGTCTCACCACTTTCGGGGAGAGTCATGGTAGCGCCATCGGAGGCGTGCTAGATGGGTTCCCAGCGGGCATCGTCATCGACGAAGATTTCATCCAAAGCGAACTGCAACGTCGCAAACCCGGTCAGAGTCCACTCACCACTTCTCGCAAAGAAGATGATCAAGTTGAGCTACTTTCTGGCGTGTTTGAAGGCAAGAGCACTGGATGTCCCATTGGCTTCATCGTGCGCAATCGCAATCAGCACTCCAAGGACTACGACAATATGCGCTCACTCTTTCGTCCTTCGCATGCCGACTACACCTATCATGCCAAATATGGGGTGAGAGATCATCGTGGTGGTGGGAGAAGTTCTGCACGCGAAACGATAGCTCGTGTGGTGGGTGGCGCTTTTGCCAAACTCCTCTTGCGTGCTTTAGGCGTGAGCATCACCGCTTGGACACGACAAGTAGGCACGCTCGTGCTCGACACCGACTATCACCAGTTGGATTTCTCTGAAATCGAGCGAAATCCCGTGCGTTGTCCCGATGCAGACATGGCAGAAAAGATGGCGGCTCTCATCATGGAAGTGAAGGAAGAAGGCGACACCATCGGCGGAGTGATCGAGTGTGTGGTGCAAGGCGTGCCAGCAGGGTGGGGGGATCCCGCTTTTGGCAAGCTCCATGCTCGTTTGGGCGCTGCGATGCTCAGCATCAATGCGGTCAAGGGCTTCGAATATGGATTAGGATTTGCCGGAAGTTCTTGGCGAGGATCCGAACAAAACGACAGCTTCCTTCCTGGATACACCACAGCCACTAACCACAGTGGCGGCATACAAGGTGGCATTTCCAATGGACAAGACATTGTTTTCCGTGTAGCCTTCAAACCAGTTGCCACCATCCTTCAACCTCAAAGCACGATTGATGTGAATGGCGAAGCCACAACGCTCGACGCTCGTGGCAGACACGACCCCTGCGTCTTGCCGCGCGCCGTACCTATTGTGGAGGCTATGGCAGCCCTCACACTGGCAGATGCCTATCTGGTGCAAAAAACAGTACGTTTTGAGCCATAAGCCTCGTAGCTTTCTGGGGGGGAACTCTTTACATGAAACGTAAGATCACTGCTTATGCTTTCTACCTTTTGCCCTATTCTTCATAGGATGTTCCGTGTAGATTGTTAAAATCGACACTGCAAGTTCGGTTTTTTCAAAAAATCCTTGGCTTGTCATCATTAATTTCCTAAATTTGCACTAAGTAGTTGTCGTGATGATAACGAGAAAATAGTTTAGTTAAGTCTAGTTTAGTTTTTGTGTTGGTTAATGGGACACCGCTAATAAGTGGAGGTCCCATTAATTTTTTTGTGTCGTTCGCTCTGGAAAGTCGGAGAGAGGATTTGTAAAGTCCGTGAAGTGGGGTTGCATCTACAGAGATTAGAGGCTATCACGTTCGTGAAGTGAGATTGCACTTTTAGAGAGTAGTAGTGATCACGTCCGCGAAGAGAGGCTGCACCTTCAGAATGTTTCGGTTGTCTCTTAGGAGAGAATCTTCTCCTCTAGCGGATAGGGCAGCGATGGAAACGAAGGAATCTTCTGAAAGTTGGTAAAGTAGGAAAACAAGATTCCTAAGGAAAGAGTGCAAGTTAGGCAAAAAGAGTCCCCGAGTATGGTTCAGAAAAAAGCCATACTCGGGGAGTTTTATGGGGAGTCACGAAGCCCCATGGAGAAAAGTCCTACTTGAGGGCTATGTTTACAGAGTTTCGTTTAGAACTTGTAGCCTACGGAGAGCATACCGCGATTGAAATCTTTGGGTGCTACGTAGTAGGAGAAGCGCACGTCGAGGTGTTGCCAGAGCATCAAGCCCACATGTGGAGCCACAAATGCGTTCCATGTGCTCTGGTCGTTACTGAAATTATGATTACCATAGGAATCGTTAGACACACCTACGGTCACACCAGCAAGAGGAGAAACAGTCTTTTCGGGTTGCCAGCGATAGGTTCCGTTGAGAGACGCCAACACCGAAGAGGCTTTTACGCGTACTTCGTTGGGAGCTCCGAGTTGAGCATCAAAGGTGGGGGAATAATAATTATAATATTGTATGCCTCGCGTGTGCGCCTCCGAAGAAACAGCCAGACCCAATTCCACATTCTTGATTTTTTCATAGGATGCTTTGACGGAGAATCCTATATATTGGAAAGCGGTTGGCGCACTGCTGACGATAGGCGTGGTGACACCTACGGTCCATCGTACGGCACGTTGTGCTTGCGTTGCGAGAGGAAGCGCGAGAGCTACCAATAGACTAAAAGTAAATTTCTTCATAATTTATGGTTTTCTCAAGCAAATTCCAGAGGAAAAACTTGAAGATATAGGTTGGTTAATTGCAGTGCAAAGTTACGATATAGCGAGAAAACAGACAATACTCATTAATAAGTATAATCGAAAAAAGTAAGCTGATTCATAGAGAAAGGAGCACATTGCGTGGGAAGTGGCAATTCTTTCGAGAGGAATCCTATTCCTTGGTCGAAACTACTGACATTTCACTTGGAGTAGTCGTGCTTTCTGCTGCTGGTTTAGGGGATTTTTCAGGACTCTTCTTCGGAGAAGTAGAGGCAGGCTTTTCCGTTTTTGGCGCACTCTTCTCAGGCGTTGCAGGTGCGGCAGTAGGAGCCCCTCCGTGCTGCGATAGGAAGCGCAGGTAAGACTTATAGATATTGGGCGAATAAGCCTTGAAGATATTGTTGGCAAAAAGGATGTCGGTAATCTTGTTTTGCGTCACATAGTCCTTCATGTTCTTGAGGAAATAGCGAGAATCTACCACGTGAATTTCGCCAAAGCTGAAGAAGAGATAGCCAGGAATGGCATTTCCGAAACTGTCTTTCATGATGAGCAGGCGGCGCTTCGAGGGAGTAGAGGTGCGCACCACAGTGAGGCGTTGGTCACTTCCCATGAAAGTGCAGTAAGCTCCGGGGTGTCCATCGCGGTAGTGCTGGAAGAATGCCCCATTGTGCGGCTTTCCTTCGGCAGTGACGCGATAGTTTTTGTCCACTTGATAGTCGGTGTAGGTGGTGGTGTAGGTGACGCCTTTAGGAACGTAGTAGACAAAGTCCTCGGGTGCGTTCTTGATAGCCACGTCTTTGGCATATCCATACATGCTACCCACATAGTTGCGCACCACTTTTCGGTCGTAGTGTGAGAGGTCTTTGAAGGGCACGCCCGCAGTTTTGGCAAAGGCTTCAGCAGCATAGTAGCCGCCGAGGGGAGCCCAGTGATGGTCGGTGCGGAGATAGATGTCTTCTTGAGCGTGTTTTCCCAGAGGCGTGTAGGCATCCACCGATTTCACAGCAGGATCGAGCAAAGCATAGGTGCTGCGAATTGTAGGATATTGAGGGCGCGAAATACGTTTTGCCTGTTCTGGACAATAGTATTCCACTGCCGTTGGGATGAGCAAGCAATACACTTGGACCGACTTGCCAAAAGTTTGTTGGTAGAGGTTGCAAGCTTGGGCATATCCCACACAGCCCTTGCTACTTCCGCCAAAAGCCATGAGCGCGCGCACATTTTTTCCCGAACCCGTGACGATGATACCTGCGTTGGAAATCTTCGCATTCTCGTCGGCAGTGTGGTTTTCATACTGCTGCATCTCAGGATCGTGAGAGTTGGCAGCTGCATCGTTGGACGCCAGTTCTGAAGAGTCAGGAGAGGCAGCATGGAAGGTCACATTTTCTTCACCGCGATTGAGGGAGAGTGCATGTTTCGTCTCCATGCTCATTTGCATGAAATGGTCGCGGTAAGGCTCGCTGTCGCTGAACCAAGTAGAAATTTCTTTGGTGAATGCCCCCGAGAGTAGGCGGTCCACAGTGAAGGAAGGGAAGGTGGCAAGATCGCGCTTCTCGAGAGGCGAAAAGGTGCTGCGTGGGAAGGTGTCGAAGACCACGGCAAAGGCGGCAAAGACAAGCCCAACGATGAGGAGATAAAAACGAGAATATCGCATGAGAAAAACAAGAGTCTGAGGTAGAAAAGGACAATGTAAGTTTAGAATCTGGTATAGATGAACGCATTGTTCGTGGCGCCTACGAGCAACGCTACGGATAGGGCAAGGATGCCCACGGAGAGTGCCACCCTGCCGAGGGTCACAACCACGGCATACGCGCCTGAAGATTCACCTCCCAAGGCACGAGCGGTGAGCCATTGTGCGCCATGACGAAGCGGCATGCTCAAGACGATGGCTGCGATCCACAACCAAAAATGGTCGAACACAGCACCTGTGGTGATGAAACTGTGCAGTTCGCTCGCTCCTCCCACTAGGGTGTGGAAAAACTGTCCAAGGCGGTTGAAATCGTCGAAGTAGAAGATGCCCCAACCCACCACGATGAGCAGCAGACTATAGACATGGAGGAGCACACGCGGCACACGATGGATGAAACGAAGAAGGGTATATTTCTCTAACATCACGATGATACCGAAATACATGCCCCAGAGGACGAAATTCCAACTCGCACCGTGCCAAAGACCTGTCAAGAACCACACTGCCAAGATGTTGAGCGATTGGTGGCGACGATTGCCACCGAGGGGAATGTAGACATAGTCGCGGAAGAAACTTCCCAAAGAGATGTGCCATCTGCGCCAAAATTCGGTGATGCTTCGGCTAATGTAGGGATGCGAAAAGTTTTCGTTGAAGTGGAAACCTAGACAACGTCCCATGCCAATCGCCATGTCACTGTAGCCCGAGAAGTCGAAATAGATTTGGAAAGTGAATGCCAAGATGCCTAACCACGCACCAGAGGTGGTGAGGTGCTGGAGATTGCCGCCTAAGAACTGCGAAACAATTTCGGAGAACTGGTTGGCAAGGATCACTTTCTTGCCTAGTCCGATGAGGAAACGATAGACCCCTTCGGCAAAATCGTGGGCAGTGACGCGGCGGTCTTGGATTTGCGCTGCTACGGTGCTGTAGCGCACGATGGGACCTGCCACAAGTTGAGGGAACATCGACACATAGAGCAAGAGATTACCGAATGATTTCTGCACAGGACTCTCACGTCGATACACATCGATGAGATAAGACATAGATTGAAACGTGTAGAAACTCACGCCAATGGGCAAAGCGATGTGAGGGTTCGCCACGGGGATGCCTAAACTGGTCAAAGTGTCGGCAATAAGACCGGCATATTTGAACGTGCCGAGGATGGTTAAGTTGCCGACAACACCTAGGAAGAGCGCAAAACCGCGGTATTGTTCAAAACGGATGAGCGCAAGACCGCCCAGATAGTTCCAAAGCACGCAACCCAGCATCAGAAACACGTAGACAGGTTCTCCCCACGCATAAAAAATGAGTGAGAACAACACGAGTACGGCATTCTTGAAGGTGTTGACCGGACGTCCGTTGGGTTGTAAGGATTTTCGGTCGATCAGCCCTGCCAAAAGATAAAGAATGGCACAACTAGGGAGAAAGACGAAGAGAAAAAAGAGATCAGAAAAGACCATGTAAGCGAGTTGTCGTTGAAAAAGAGTAGATGTGTTGGAAGTATTGCCGTGGGAGCAGGCAGGATGGAGCCTCCTTGTGGCACTCCAAATCCATAGAAGTAGATAAGAGCGTGCCCAAGGAGGCAACGAAAATTACGTGTTTAAGGGAGGGGTCGCGAAGCGTTTCTGTGAAGATACAGAGCCCCTCACCATCATGTGCGGAGCAACCTCGCAGCTGTTAGACCACCTAGATTAAATGACAAAGAAGAGCATTACTCAAAGAAGACTCTCTTGACGCGATCACTGACGGAGGTGAGAATTTCATAGGGAATGGTGTCGAGCCATTCCGCGAGTTGGGCAGCCGGCAGGTGTTCGCCAAAGATTTCTACGGAATCCCCTTCGCGACAAGGCACATCCGTCACATCAATCATACAAACATCCATACAGATGTTGCCCACATAGGGAGCAGGATGTCCATTCACCAGGCAATGTCCGCGCCCGTTGCCAAGGTGTCTGTCCAAGCCATCGGCATAACCAATGGGAATGGCAGCAATGCGCGAGCGACGTTGCACAATGGTCTTGCGACTATAGCCCACACTCGTGCCAGCAGGCACTTCACGAATCTGAAGAATCGTGGTGCGCAAGGTAGCCACGTGTTCGAGGGTGCGATTGTCGATGGGGTCGATGCCATAAAGTCCTAGTCCCAAACGGCACATGTCGAGTTGACGTTCGGGAAAACGCTCTATACCTGCGGAGTTGCAGATATGGCGTAGGAGATGGGGGAATGCCGCTTGGAGTTCGAGTGACGCACGATCGAAGCGCGCAAACTGTTGTGCCGAGAATTCGTCGAAATCGGAACTATCGCTCCCCACAAAGTGCGAGAAGACAGAACGAGGTCGCAGGGCTTGTTGGTGGCGGAAACGCTCAATCACGGCGGGAATGTCGTGCTCAGGATTGAAACCCAGGCGACACATGCCCGTGTCGAGCTTGATATGCACGGGGTATTGCGTGATGCCCTCATGGCGTGCTGCTGCGATAAGCGCATCGAGTAGGCGGAAATTGTAGACTTCGGGTTCAAGACGATACTTAAACAAGGTATGGAGCGCGCTCATTTCGGGATTCATTACCAAGATTCCGGCAGTGATACCCGCTTTTCGGAGTTCCGCACCTTCGTCTGCCACCGCCACGGCAAGATAATCTACGCCAAGGTCTTGCAGCGTTCGAGCCACCTCCACGCTACCACAACCGTAAGCTCCGGCTTTGATCATACAAGTGAGTTTCACGCCGGGACGAAGGTGCGAGCGGTAGAAGCGCACATTGTCGGCAAGTGCGGATAGATTGATTTCCAAAGTCGTTTCGTGCACCTTGAGTTGGAGTTCGTCGGCAATGCGCTCAAAGGCAAATTCGCGTGCACCTTTGAGGAGCACCACGGCATCAGAAAGCGAAGCAAGGCAAGAACTTGCGAGAAAATCATCGGTATGGTCGAAGCATTCCACCTGACAATCCAACAAGGCTTGTAAACGTTCCACTTCGTGGCCGATGCCGATGACTTTGTCCACAGGACGCGATGCAATGAGTGTCGCCACACGCTGATAGAGTTCGCCAGCGGGCATGCCCGTTTGCTGAAAATCGCTCAACACAAGCACAGATTTATGGTGTGCTTCTTTGCGACGATGTAGGAAATCGAGGGCAATGTCGAGCGACGTGAGATCGGCATTGTAGGCATCGTCGATGAGCGTCAGTCCACGCACACCAGCTTTCACCTCAAGGCGCATCGCCACCGATTGGAGATTGGGCATGCGCAGTGCCAGTTGTGAGGGCGTAACTCCGAGTTGTAGTCCCACCACTGCTGTGTGGATGGCATTTTCGATGGAGGCTTCGTCGGTGAAGGGGATGAAAAACTGGTATTTCTCTTGGTTCTGACTGAAAACGTAAGAACCATCTGGTGCAACCTCCGCAATTTGGAACGAAATCTCCGTGCAGTCCGAAAGTATGTGGGTGGAGAAGCGATATTGCGCTGCTTTGCCTTGTTTAGACCACGTGATGCGCTTACCCGAAAATCTCATTTTGTCGAGGGTTGCCCCGATGAGGGCATCGTCGGCGCAGTATACTAAGGCTTCGCAATGGGTGAAGAGCTGCAATTTCTCTGCGCATTTTTCCTCCATACTGGAGAAGTTGGCTTCGTGTGCAGCCCCGATGTTGGTGATGAGTCCAAGCGTGGGTTGGATGATGTCGCGCAAACGTGCCATTTCGCCCGTGCGACTGATGCCAGCCTCGAAGATGCCGATGCGCCTTTGCGCATTGAGCAACCACACCGAGAGGGGAACGCCAATCTGAGAATTGAAAGATCGGGGCGAACGTGTCACTTGTTCGGATGGGCAAAGGAGTTGATAGAGCCATTCTTTGACAATCGTCTTACCATTCGACCCCGTGATGCCGACAACGGGCAGCGAAAACTGCGCACGGTGGGCAGCTGCCAACTGCTGCAATGCGTGGAGAGGCGATTTGACACGGAGAAAATGGACTTCGTCTTCGAGAGGTTGCGCGCCATCTGCTGTGAGTGTCTCGAGGTTGTAGTCGTCATTGACCACAAAATTGCGAACTCCGCGCTGGAGTAGCGCAGGGATGTAGCGGTGTCCGTCGCCAGTGGCTGTGCGAAAGGCAAAGAAAAGAGAAGTTTCGGGGAAAGCAAGGGAGCGACTATCGGTGAGCAACCAATCGATGGGGGCGTCTAGTGCAGGAATGTCGGGATGGGCTGCGCCATCAATGGAAGCGCCAATGATTTTTGCAGCTTGTGCTATCGTGTAGGACATAGGAATGAGCAGAAATGTGGGCAGCGGGCGTCAAGACGAGGGTGGTGCGCAGGGAAATTGTGCGCAAGCTACCCTGACGATATGGGTTGGCGTTGGCCGTAGCCGCGACGTATTATATAATAATGTGCGCGCAAAGTTACGGACAATGCCCCACATAGGCAAACAAACAAACCAGAAAGCTCATTTGAACACTGTCTTTCTCCAGGGGATGATGCCCAGAGTGCGCATCGCCTTGGGATATTGCTCGAAGATGGGGGTGAAAACGGAGGAGAACAAAGGGAATATCGATGTAGAAGTTTGGGAAATTTTGCATTTCACGTCCCTCCATTTAACGCGCAAATCGAAGTCACTGGAGGATTGGGCGCCACTACGCGATTCTCAGCGATTAGAAAATGACGTAAGAATCGAGTGTTTTCGCTATGAAAAAGGTGTTTTTGGAGAGAACAGTTCGGATATTGTTGAAAAAAGCGCCTAGAGAGGAGCGATTTTGTCCGACAAAGAAGAAATTTTGTCCGACAGAAATTGAAAAACGTCGGAGATAATTTGAAAAACGTCGGAGATAATTTGAAAAAGGTCGTAGATAATAGAGAGAACTTCCCATGTTTTGACAGAGAAGTGCCGAGCAACCGAATAGAAACAGGGAGAAAGCGCTGAGTATCTTCCTAGAATGGAGCAAAAAGTTTCCATTTTTGCCCTTCGCCATTAACATTCTAACCTCTGTTTTTTTGGGTATTTAAGATGAAAGGATGGAGAAAGGTGGGGAGTTGTTGCCCAGCGATGGCGATGGCGTGCCGAACCAATCTATGAAAAGTAGCGTAAACTGGCACGTAAAATCGTATGCGCGTGCGGTGGTTATGACAAATTTATGACAAGATGTCAGAGAGGAAATGCAGCAAAGCGCATTTTCTTTTTTGGCACGTGGCTTGCAATAATAGGGGCGTAACGCCATCGCAGCGCCGACATCGGAGATTTTCCAATCAAAACCGAATGTTGCACTTCCTCTCTCGAGGATAATGCTATGCGTGTGGTGAAAACTCCAATTTGAATAACAAAAAAAAGAATATACTATTATGGGAAAAATTATTGGTATTGACCTCGGAACCACCAACTCTTGTGTTTCCGTTTTTGAAGGTAACGAACCTGTGGTTATCGCTAACAGCGAAGGTAAGCGTACTACTCCTTCTATCGTAGCCTTTGTTGGCGATGGTGAACGCAAAGTGGGCGACCCCGCTAAGCGTCAAGCAATCACAAACCCTGAACGTACGGTTTACTCTATCAAGCGTTTTATGGGTGAGAATTTCAGCCAAGTGGAAAAAGAAGTCGGTCGTATGCCTTATAAAGTGGTGAACGATGGCGGTCTTCCTCGTGTGGCGATCGACGGTCGCAACTACACTCCACAAGAAATCTCTGCAATGATACTCCAAAAGATGAAGAAAACTGCAGAAGATTACCTCGGACAAGAAGTGACTGAAGCGGTGATTACCGTGCCTGCTTACTTCTCTGACTCTCAACGTCAAGCTACTAAGGAAGCTGGTCAAATCGCTGGTCTCGAAGTGAAGCGTATCGTAAATGAACCTACGGCTGCTGCCCTCGCTTATGGTGTGGACAAAGCCAACAAGGATATGAAGATTGCGGTGTTCGACCTCGGTGGTGGTACCTTCGATATTTCAATCCTCGAATTCGGTGGCGGTGTGTTTGAAGTGCTCTCTACAAATGGTGATACTCACCTCGGTGGTGACGACTTCGACCAAGTGATCATCGACTGGTTGGTACAAGAATTTAAGAACGACGAAGGCGCTGACCTCACTGCCGACCCAATGGCAATGCAACGTTTGAAGGAAGCTGCTGAAAAGGCGAAGATTGAACTCTCTAGCTCTGCTTCTACCGAAATCAACCTTCCTTACATCATGCCCGTAGGCGGTGTGCCTAAGCACTTGGTGAAGACCCTCACTCGTGCTAAGTTTGAACAATTGGCTCACGGTCTTATCCAAGCTTGCCTCGTGCCTTGCCAAAACGCACTCCGCGATGCTGGTCTTGAAAAGAACGAAATCGACGAAATTATCCTCGTGGGTGGTTCTAGCCGTATCCCTGCTGTGCAAGAACTCGTGCAAAACTTCTTCGGCAAAGCTCCTTCTAAGGGTGTGAATCCTGACGAAGTGGTGGCTGTGGGTGCTGCTATCCAAGGTGCTATCCTCAACAAGGAAAGCGGTGTGTCTGACATCGTCCTCCTCGACGTTACTCCTCTTTCTATGGGTATCGAAACGCTTGGTGGCGTGATGACTAAGCTCGTGGAAGCTAACACGACTATTCCTTGCAAACGTAGCCAGACTTTCTCTACTGCTGAGGACAACCAACCCGAAGTGACCATCCACGTGCTCCAAGGTGAACGCACTATGGCTGCTCAAAACAAGAGCATCGGTCGTTTCAACCTCGCTGGTATCGCTCCTGCTCGCCGTGGTGTGCCTCAAATCGAAGTTACATTCGACATCGACGCTAACGGTATTCTCAATGTGAGCGCGAAGGATAAGGCTACTGGTAAGGAACAAAGCATCCGCATCGAGGCTTCTTCTAACCTCTCTCAAGAGGAAATCGACCGCATGAAGGCTGAAGCTGAGGCTAACGCAGCTGCGGATAAGGCTGAGGCTGAACGTATCCAAAAGATCAACCAAGCTGACAGCATGATTTTCCAAACGGAGAATATGCTCTCTGAAAATGGTGACAAACTCCCTGCAGATGTGAAGGGTAAGGTGGAAGCTGCGCTCAACCAGTTGAAGGAAGCGCACAAGGCGCAAGATGTTGCTGCCATTGATGCTGCTACTGCTGCCTTGAATGCTGCTACTCAAGAGCTTTACGCTCAAGCCGGTGGCGGTGCTCAACCTGGTGCTGCTGACTTCGCTCAAGGTGGTGCACAACAAGGTGCTCAACAAAACGGCAATGAAGACATCCAAGATGCTGACTTCGAAGAAGTGAAGTAATCACATCCTTTGTCCTAATAATAGGAAACCCCAGCTACTCTCCTTTGAGTGGCTGGGGCTTTTTTGTGTTTGTTTCTGTTCTCTTCCTCCTTTTCTCCCCAATGATTCCCCAAAGGTCGTTAGAGTGACGAGCTACTCGTTTTTGAATCTCAAAAGGTACTAGAGGGTGATAGTGGTATTCGTTATTGAACTCCAAAAGCTAATTAGAGGGTAATTGTGGTTCTCGTTAATGAAAAGATAGCTTCCTATTATTTTCCTGTTGGCAGCTTATTGTCGTTAGTTCTTGGTGTGCCACTACATCTTCGAGTCAACGGCAAACAATCTGCTCAAGAATCAAATTAAATCTGTTCAGGAAATAATGACCTTTTGGGGTTTATAATCGGTGGAATAAGAAACAAAGAAAGACCGCATCAAAACCAATGGGTCTTGACGCGGTCTTTGATTATGCGTGATTAGTTATAAAGAATTAGTTCTTTACGAGTTTCACGGTGCGGACGAGTTTACCATCGCGTTCGATACGGAGGAGGTAAGTGCCTGGAGTACCGAGATAGAGGCTTGCGTTGTTGCCAGCTGCAATGTGTGCAGACTTTTGTGTTACAAGTTGTCCAGCGAGGTTGTAAAGAGAAATATTATAATGTCCAGATTGTTCAAATTCAATCATAACATTTTCTCCTACAGTTGTGGCTTTGAACTCATCAGATTGAGCTTTTTCAATGCCAGTGATTCCTGTACCCACTTTGATGACAGAGAAAGTCTTGCTGTCGCTACCAAGGGCATTGGTGAGCGTAAGTGTCACATTGTACATACCATCCTTAGAGAAGGCAATGTTAGCAGAACCCGCTTGGTCATTACCCACTGCATTTGTGATGGTTGCATTCTTAGCAGTCCAAGTAGCTGTGGTCTTAACAGGGAATGCTGTACCCTTAATGAAGGGACATCCAGAAGTGTAGGAGGGCTCTACCCAGTTGATGTTGCCTTGACCTTCACCACCTGCAGAAACATAGTTGTGCAAACCAGCTTGTGCAGTGATTTCACCTACAGAGGTAAACTTCTTGTCAGTGGCTTTGTCTTCAAAAGACCATAGTGCAGCAAGGCCTTGAGGAAGGGCTTCCTTGTTCAAATCCTTCATAGAAGTTTGAACATCTTCGGCTGTGATGGGCTTGTTCCAAATTTGGAAATTGTCAATAACACCATCAATACCAGCGCGGAATGCCGCTGTACCACCAGCTGCAATTACCATGCGATTCGTGATGGAATAGACGTTTGATTCAAAGCCTACAGGAGAAGTTTGTTCTGCACCGCCATGTTTCCATTTCGTAACTTCTTGCTTGATGCCATTAACATAGAAGTCAGAGCGGAATGCTCCGCTAGCATCGTATTCGAAGTTGAATGCAAGGTGTACCCAGCTACCTACGGGGAGCTTAGTTTTACCAAAGGTATATTGCAACTCTGTGTTGTTAGAAGCGTCGGTGCCACGGAAGGTGTAACTTCCAATAGTACCATCTGCATTGAGTGAAGTCCAAATCCAGCCCCAGTCAGTCTTAGGCCAGCCGTCTTGTTTGCTCGCAATGCTAAGAAGCTGTGTAGCACCAGCAGAGAGCTTGTTGATTTTGAGCCAATAAGCTACGCCGAAGCTCTTGTTGTTGTCAACCTTAACGTCAGCAACAGGCACACCGAATCGTTCTTCCTTGAGTTCTACACCTTGTGATCCAGAACCATCAGCTTCACGTCCTGTGTAAGCGAATGCTGCAGCTTCGTTAACCTTGAGCTCAATGTTGGAGTTTTCATTGTTGGCAGTGAGCGTCTTGATTTCAGGAAGTGCACCAACTTCTTTGCTCGTGATTTGAACGAAAGAAGCAAATTCGCGAGTGGTTTCTTTACGACCCTCAGCTGTTTGCTCGTTTCCAGTAACCTTTAGCGTGTAGCTACCAACATTGGCAAGTCCATTGACTTGAACTTTATTTCCAGTGCCTGAGAACACTTCTTCACCCTTGCTGTCAACAATCTTCCAGGTTGCGTCTTCGTGGAGAGGATCAACGTAACCAATTTCAAAAGCTTCGTTAGGTTTGATGGTCTTCTTGTTGATTTGGACGTCATCGTTATAAGCGTAGTTAGAGGCTTCGAGGAAGTCTGTCCAGCTGATAGCAGATTCTGTCTTATGATCAAGAGAAAGAGCAGAAACACCCAAACGAACCTTGGCTTTTGTTTCGGTGAGTTCAAGAGGTATGTTGTAGAACATAGCCGCCCATGAAGTGGTTACACCCATGAGGATAGGTTGCTTTCCTTCTTGTTGAGCGTAAATCTTGAACATTGATGTCTTCACATCACTGTTGTAGCATGGTTCTCCTGCTGGCTTATCGTTCTTCATGTTGAAGATAAGCTTCGCATCAACACCATTACGGCTGAACGCCAGCAATTTTGAAGATTTGATTTCAGGAGCAGAAGGAGTAGCAACTGCTGCAGAAGGACGAGAGAGTGAGAATTCACCCAAGTAGAAGTCAAGATTCTCAGCATTCTCTAAGTGGAGTGCCACGAGAGCCAACTTTTTACCATTGAAGGCTTCTGAGAGGGTGAACTTCTTTTCAACCCAAACGTCTTCATCGGCATCTTGTGTTGCTTCGAGAACCTTGAAGTCACTTTCATTGATGGCAGCTGCTTCCGCACCTTCGGCAGTGAGTGTCAAGTGCACATTGGCTTTACCACTCTTTACCTTATAGCGGAGAGTGATGACATCACCTGTGGCAAGTGCATACTGAGTTTTGAAAAGATGGAGGAACTCATTAGCGGATGTGCCATTGATGCGCAAGCTAGAACCACCCATATAGGCTTCGTCCCAAGAGAACTCCGCATTCAAACCATTGCTCACAACATCGTTACTTGTGCGACCGAGCACCTTGTTGGCAAACCACCAGCGCCAAGTGGGAAGGTAGTCTTGCACACCAATGTTGTACCATTCGCGATTGTTTTGCTGCTTACCCATCCAGTTGAAGTACTTACCATTACCCAAGTTGAAGTAGGAGATGAATGGTTCTTCTGCCAAATCCCAAGATAGAGTAGAACGCGCAGACATCATGCTTGCCATGCCGGGGAAATCGAAATTATCGGCATTGTATTTGAGCGAGTTCTTCATTTCTGGGAGGTTAGCTGGGTTGCGTGAGCCACCAGTAAACCAACGTTCGGTGCGGAGCATATAGGTTCTCTGCTTGATGTCAGGAGTAGATCCCTTTTCGCCGCGGCTTTCCCAGAACATGTTGCGTGAGTGTGCGCCCCAAAGACCAATAGAGATGGGATAGTCTTTGAGCAATGTCCAGTTGATGCCATTCCTAGGTTCAGCTCCTTGCATGTTCACACCTGCGTAGAGGTAGAGAGGATTGCGGTTGATTGATTTAGCGTGTTCTACAGAACTTTCTAGAAGATCTGTTCCATAACTCCAGTTGTAGTTGAAGAAGAGAGACGCGGCAGGTTTTCCGTCTACACCAAAATTTTTCTCGTTGTGACTTGCAAGACCTTGGTCAAACATGATAGAACCACGATCATTCGTGCCATCATACCACATGTTTTCAAACACGGGGTTCTTGTCCTTCATCTTTTCGTTGAGGGCAACGTGGAGTTCACGGATGGCTTTTGTTTCTGCAAAACCACTGCTATATTCAGAGTTATAACCGAATCCGTCGACACCATAGTAATTAAGGAACTGAGCAGCTTTGTCTGCACCAGCAGTACTCATTTGCTTCAGACATCTTTTCCAGGCGTTAGGCAAAGTGGTATTAGGAATACCTGCAACGGAAGTTACTGCCACACCATTTTTGTGGGCTACATCCAAAAAAGCTGCGGGAACGCGGCCAAGAGGAGCAGACCAGTCGCCCCAGTGGTCAACATAGTTCCACATGGAAAAGACTTCGCTATCGAAGATTCCGTTGGGAAGGGCGTTGATTTCAGGATCATTGATAGGCAACCAAGCTACAAGACGCTTGTCCACTTCTGGCTTAATGCCAAGGCGTACTTGCGTAGCATTGTTGTTAAAATGTTTGCGAGGCTTCACACGTGAGATGAAGAAGTTATCGTCTTCAGAGATTGTGCTGCCTGGTGTCCAGTTGCTTAGTTTTTCGCCAAATTGCTCGCTGCTATATCCCCATGTGATATAGTCCTTTTTGAGCTGTTGCGCATAACCGTTCGTAGCCATCACAGCCAAGAGGGTTGAGATGAATAGAGTAGCTTTTCTCATGGCACAAAATTTAAATGATTAATAGAGTTGGTTCGTTGTAGAATAAGAGAGTCTTTCGCACAAAGTCTAATTGTTTCTGTGCAAAAGACTCTCCATATAATAAATTAGAAGTTAGGTGTGTTTACATCCCACCACAAACGAGTGGATTGGAGGTCTTCACCACCTAATGCATTAAGTCCTGTTGCTTCAATGTTACCTTTCGTGATAGGATCGGTAGCATTCCAAGGAATGCGACGGATAATGTCTCCATATTGGAGTGAACCATCACCGTCATCGGCATTGAGGACATTAAAGAGTTTGGGATAGCCAGTGCGACGAAGTTCTGTCCAAGCTTCTGTAGACAGTGGGAAGAGCGCGATGTACTTTTGAGTGATAATCTTTTCGAGTTTCACTTCGCGGTCATCAGACTCGTTCCACTTCACACCAATCTTGGTGAGTGATGGCCAGTCTTCGCCTCCCATGGGATCTTTCTGCACGTAAGCCGTGGGTTTATCCTTCTGGATGTAGTTTGCCACAAGTGTGCTGTAAGGACTGCTGCTGATGAGTGAGGGGTCTTCTACATAAGCATGACGAATACCTTCATTGTAGAATTGCTCAGCAGTACCGCCCATGTTCCAACCACGAATTGCACCTTCGGCACGGAGGAAGCATACTTCAGCATACTTTACGTAGTAAGCAGGGGCATTCTTCATAACATCGTAAGCAAATGAAGAATAGCGACCATATTGGTTGCCCGCAGATTTTTTACCTTCACCTACGAAGGTTCCTACGCGAATACCTACGATACGGCTGTCGTCTGGAGTCACTTCTTTTTTGCTGTTGGTGATGTCACCACTATTGTTCTTCCAAAGGTAGTGAGTCGTGGGATGATCAAGGCTCATAAGGAGAGATTCCATAGAAGCACTTAAGCGAGTGTCGTCCCAGTTGACCATGATTTCGGCTAAAGCATGCTTACCACCCATCTTCTTGACGAAGATACCATGTTGGTCATTTACGCTCTCTATCACACCATTCTTAACCGCTTCTTCAGCCCATTTTCTAGCCGTTTCAGGTTCTGTCTTTACGATGTGCATAGCCATACGTAGTTTGAGGGAATTAGCCAAAGCAATGTAGCTCTTCATTCCTTGGAATCCACGTTCACTATCAAGGTTACTTTCGTTGTAGGTCATGCACAATTCTTCGATACCATCTTTATACCATTGAGGACGTTGGTCAAAGGCTTTGAGCGTTGTCACAATTGTGTCAATATTTTGCACAATGCCGTGATAGATGGTCTTCAAATCGTTATAGACCTTAGGATTCTGCGAGTTTTTCTTATCCTCGAGATAAGTGAAAGGTCCAGCCATATCAGCCAATTCTTGTGCTCCAATACAATAGTAGAGCAAGTTGATGGCCTTCATTTCAGGTATGCTGTCCGACATGGGATGGTGCAAAATAGGCATTAATGCATTTTTTGCTCCCGTGTAAGCGCCGAATGGACCTCCATTGAAGCCATCTACGATGCGATAGCTGGAAGTTAGGCGTCCGCCAAAGTTGTGAGGTACTGTCAAGTATCCAGCATAAGCATCGGGCCCCAATGAATAGAAAAATTGGTAGTTGTGTGGGCTAGAAGGGAGAAGCCCCCAGCTTTCTGTCTTACCGCCACGGAGCAAGCATTGTCCCGTTTTACTTTGAGGGTAAACATCTCTTTCTAGAACCTCACGTGCTTTGGCAAAGCCCTCTTTGGTCACTTGCTTGTGATAGTCGATGACATCGACATTGCCTACATAGACCTTATTGTCAATGGAGCGGTCGTTTACTTGCAACGAATCGAGGGGGTCGTCATAGTCTAAGCATGACTGCATACCAAAAGAGGCAAAAGCTAAGAGCCCAATGGCATAGATATTTTTGTTCATGATGTTGTTGCTATATAAAGGTTAGAAATTGAGCTTGATATTCACACCAAATGAGCGAGCAGAAGGAAGGTTGAATATTTCGAAACCACCCAATCCATTTGCTGTAGAGAGTGAAATATCTGGGTCTACAGGTGCCTTCTTGTAGATGAAGAAGAGATTGCGTGCAATGACAGAGACATTGAGGTTCTTACCTTCGCCTAGCAAGTTACGCCAGTTGTAGCCAATAGAGAGCTCACGTAGACGGAAGTTTGTAGCATCATAGATGTAATCGATAGCACTGCTACTACCAACAGCTTCATAATACTTGCGACCATTTACAATGTCACGTCCTTCGTTGATGGCAAGTCCCCATGAGCCGTCAGCTGCTTTCAGTCCAGTTGCTTCGGCATGGCGACGAGCTTCTCCTGTACGTTCTGAAACTCCAAGACGATCGAGGTAACCTTCAGTGAGGGAAACAACCTTACCGCCAATTCGACCATTGACAAGGAAGTAGAGTGAGAAGTTCTTATAGAAGAATGTGTTGCTCCAAGAGAGTTGAATGTTGGAGTTCATATTACCCACATTCAGGCCAAAACGTTCACCGCCTTTGTCGACACGTACATTGCCTGCAGAGTTTACATAGCGTTTCTTACCATCGAAAGAGGGTTGTCCCTGATCGTTGATGTAGATATCGCCTGCTTTATGGATGAGCTTACCTCTTCCTTCAGAGTTGAGGCCACCATTTTCATCACGGTAAACATCGTCACGCCAACGTGTAAAGTCGTTGACATACATTTCACCATAGGGGCGACCAACCTTATAGTTTACTTGAACTTTACCACCTGCTACGGAGATAGCCATTTCCTTGTTATGACCATCTTCGACATAGGTCTTTTCTACGCGGTTGTGGTTATAAGAGAAGTTTACACTTGTCTTCCAGCGCAAACCAGGAATGATGTTGTGCCAGTCATAACCTACGGTAGCTTCGATACCTTGGTTGCGGATGACACCACTATTTACAGGCTGAGACTTACCATTTGAAGCTGCGATAGTGAGATAAGAGTTATGCATCGCAGCATTATAATAGGTCACGTCAACATTCAAACGATTGTTGAAGAACTGAGTTTCAACACCAGTTTCAAATGAACGAGTCTTTTCAGGGATAGGCCAGAAGTTGTTGTAACCTAATACACTAGCAGCCCCCGTTCGTGGGTCAATCGTTACGGAATTGAAGAGTACGTTAGGGATAGAGTTACCTACTTCTGAGTAACTAATGCGATATTTCACGTATTCATCCTTCCAGTTAAACAAGCTAGAGAGGATGGCATTAGCACCAAATCCGAAATAACCATAGTTATCAGGTGTGCCAAGTGCAGAGAATTGGCGGAAAGTGCGGTACCAGTCACGACGATAAGAACCGTCAACATAAACCATGTCTTTCCATCCTACTTGGGCAGTGAAGAGAGCTGCTTTATCCCAGTTACTAGTCGTGTTCTTGGTTGTTCCACCAGCACCACCAGAAGAGGGATCGAAGCGATTGACAATCGTAGGAAGGTCCTTTAAGATATAACCTTGAGATGTGTCATAAGTCGCATTGGTGTAGGTACTCACGTTTGTACCTTTAATGACGTGACCCACCCAACCAGCGGTAGCTGAAATGCTCCAGTCTTGGATTTGCTTGTTGTAAGAAAGTAAGTAGTCTGTGTAGATTTCGTTGGTTCTATTGTTAGATAGATAGTACGTACCAAAGTCGTTCATGGCCTGTGGTCCCCAAGTGGAAGCGTAGGTTTTGCCTTCCGCACTATATCTAGAGTGGTCGATGCTTACGCGAGCTTGGAAAGCTAATCCATCATAGATATCAAATCTACCTTGCAAGTTACCATAGAAACGGTCATCACGTGCGACGCTGCTATTCTGGTTGAGCAACCAATAGGGGTTGTTTTTTTCTGCAGTTTGGAAAGCCCATTCTTGCAATGGTCCAGAAAGTTTTGAGCGACCACTCGTTTCTTTATAAGCGCCTGTAACTGGGTCAGCTATAAAATAGGAACGTTCTGCTGATTGCCACTGACCAGGGGTGGACACATGATTGCGGTAGTAGTCAAAATCTACGTTGCGTGGCAAGGTGTAGAGGTCGTAAATGGGGTTACCCACTGTACCACCACCCATGCGGTTGTTGGTCTTCGTTTGTACGTAGTTGGCATTAACATCAATGTTAACGCGATTCCAGAAGTTATAGCTTTGGCGGAAAGAGAGTGTATTACGGTTGTAGTTATTACTCTCCAACATACCATTAGAGTGGGAATTGGCAATTGAGAAATAAGTCTTGATCTTTTCTGTACCGCCGGAGAGAGAAACCGAGTTGTTAGCCGTTACACCTGTGCGGAAGAAGTCTGAGACATCGTCGTTTGCCGAATTGCGTAAGTGAATGTTGCGTGTGCCACCAATGGTGGGTGCAGCATTGACAGTAGCAGTGTATGCACCACCACCAGGAAGTTTATCTCCCCAGCTATCTAGCGATAGACCACCGGAGCTTACTTCCGCTCCATAGGCGTTTTGAAGTTTTGGGGTAAGTAGTGGATTTTCAAAGGTGATGTTAGAGTTAACATTCACATCAAGTTTACCTTCCTTACCTTTCTTTGTCGTAATCATAACGACACCATTCGCTGCAGCCGAACCATAGAGAGCTGCAGCATTAGCGCCTTTCAAGATGTTCATCGACTCGATGTCATCAGGGTTAATCATAGAAAGAGGGTCAGAACCTTCAGCTACACTCGAATAGGTAAGGTTGTATGCTTGGTTAGCTTGTCCACGCACATTGTTGGTCATAGGCACACCGTCCACCACGATGAGAGGGGCGTTGTTACCTTGGATTGACTTGTTACCGCGAAGGGTGATTTTTGAAGCACCACCAGCACCACCAGCAGAAGGAGTAATCGTAACACCAGAAATCTTACCTTCGATGCCGTTTACCAAGTTAGGGTCTTGCACCTTCATCAACTCGTCTGAACGAAGCATCTGAGTCGAATACGTCAGAGAACTTGCTTTACGGGTAATACCCATAGCTGTTACTACCACCTCGTTAAGGTTGGAAGTTTCTTCTTCGAGAGTGAAGTTAAGTTCAGAGGTACCATCCCATTTCACCGTTTGTGATTTGTAACCGATGAGTGAGACTTTGATAGATGCACCAGGTTTTACGTTCTTGAGGGTGAAAGATCCGTTAAGCTCTGTTGTGGTACCGGTGCCGGTACCTACAACAATGACGTAAGCACCTACAGCGGGTTCGCCTGTAGCATCAATTACTCGTCCTTTTAGAACGTTTTTTTGCTGTACATTTGAAGTAGCTGCATGAACAGAAGTGGGGATAAGGCTACTCGCCCCACCAGTTAGCATTGCAACCAAGAGCATCGCTCTTACAGATAGCATTGGCTTAATCATGGCATGTTGTGTTTATTTGGAGGTTTTTGCTGTATTTATATGCAGAAAAAAATTGATAACTCGATTCTGATATGCAGAATTGCTATGTTCAGTGAGCATTTGTGATAGCGAAGATACAGATAAAGTGTTTTACTTCCAAATGTTCTGAGCTATTTTTTAGGTTATGTTGCTATTCGAATCGAGAATAATCGGCTATTTTTTTAGGGGCTAACTTATTGTCAAATAGAAAGATGCGTACTCTTAGATGATGCCTGTATTTTTTCTGCATTTTTTTGCGAGGCTAGGTGAGCAGGCTCCGTTTATTTAAATGTGCCTTCTTGACATTTGAAGATGACAAAAGAAGAGGGAATGCTACACTCTCCATTGAAAAGTGTAACATTTCCTCTTCTTTTGTGTGTGTTTTGTAGACGCTTCGTCTTTTATTGCGGAGCAAATCCAAATTTTCGTGTGAACTCTGCGATGCGCTGCTGAGTTTGTGTATAAAACTTTCGATAATCCTCACTTTCTGGGTGAAGGGGGCGATGTGCTAGTGCTTGACGAATTGAATAAAGATGTGATGCGCAGTCGTTCAGTTCGGAAGAAAAGACTGTCTCGCGAAACTTCTCCCAGATGTAGTCCACAGCTTGTTCCGAAGGGTGGAGCATGTCCGGGGCAAAGAAGCGATAATCGCGGAGCTCATCAAGGAGAATCTCATAGGCTGGGAAGTAATGTTGCCATCTACCAGTCGAAGTGGCGAGCGACGATGTTGTGACATCAGATTTCTTCTCTTTGCCTTTTGGGGTATTCTGTCTATTCTTCTCTGATGGAAATTCCGAGTGCTGAGCAAAAACGTCGGACTTTTTCAAAAAAAACTCCGACGTTTTTCCGAAAATCTCCGACATTTTTTTGCGACTCTCCCATTCGTTTGTAATTTCCTTGGAATCAGCTTCTTGTGAAAATCCATTTTCGATAGGAATCTCTGCGTGAATGAGATGATCAATCATGAGATGCAGACGCGCTTTGGAAAGTTGCGACTCGTGCATCCCATGTTTGGCATAGCGATATGGGCTCACTGTCCAGAGGATGTGGAGTTGTGGATAGCGCGCTTTGATGAATGGCAACAACGACTCCCATACACCAATCGAAGCGTCCAAAGAAGTCACCTTTTCGTCAAACAGATTACCGGGCATCTTGTGACAATTTGCCACCAAACTCCCCCAGCTGAGTTCTTCTTTAAGATAATAACCGTGGTCTGTGCTAAGTGTGAGAATGAGTAAATCCGCCTTCTGCAACACCTCGTGCGCTTGCTTCAACGACGCTTCCACTAGACGTTGGCATTCCTCGCGAGTAGGAGCCGAAAAAGTTCCTGCATGCCACCAACTGTGCCACAGCCCATCACGTCCCTCAAAGAAAATATCTTCGGGAAGGGGATGGGCAAAGGCTATTCTCGCCAGGGCACGTGCCAAAACCGTGGGGTGATAGAGCACGCCAAAGGGATTGACGCTCACTCTATCAGGAGGGAGCGCGCACGCCAATCGCTGCCCGATGTGTTCTGCAAAACAAGACCCTAGGACAACAATGTGCGATTGCGGAGTCAGTTGGAAGGGGAAGGGAGAAATCTCAATCGGTGTGGAAAATCTCATCACGCTTTAGAGTTTAACTTGCACTGCAGCAGGGAATAATCTCTCGGGATCATGGAAAAGCTCAAGGCTTTCGCGGATGTTCTTGGCATCGCATTTCACGGTGCCGTCAAACACCTTCTTGCCATTCACCCACACCTTCACAGGCTGTGCAAGGTTCACCAGAGTATTGTCCAAGAAAATGGTGTAAGTGCCTGACTTCGCAGGAGTATATGTGCGATTAAACTTCATCGGGATGCTCGTTCCTGGCACATTGTCCGTCACCGTATATTTCACTTCTTGAACAGTAAGGCGCACCTCATTGTTTGCCATGCTCAGGTGATGGAAATAGCGTGGAGATCTTCCGTCATAGTCATTGGTTGCACCAGGGCTAGTAGCAGCCACTTCGGGCAATTTGGGCGATTCGTCCACGCGAAGGTTGTAGAATCCATTGCGATAGCGACCACCCATTGGGAAGTTCTCCCAAAGGAATTCCTGTGGGCGTGGATTTCTCTTATACGCTTTCAGCCAACTTGTGGTGGGATTATAGTTAATGCCGTGACCACGCCCTTGTTGCAGTTCGATGCGGTGCTTAAAAGTATTAGGATATTGTTGTTCGAGTTGGTCGAACGCCTCCTTAGCTACCATTGTAATTTGGTTGCGTCCAAAACCATAGTCTTGACTACCCGTGAGGAGCGAGAAAGCAATGTGCTGACAGTTTTCCGCAGGCGCATTTCTCAAAGGTTCTCCACCAGCCATCGGACCTGCGCCAGCCCAATAGTCAGCATAATAAGAAGCTAATCGCTGCGAACCATAGCCCCCTTCGGAGATGCCAAACACATAGATGCGATTGGGGTTGATGTTTGGAGATGCCATCGCTTGTTTCAACATTTCTTCCCAAGCCCATTGTTTCGACTGTTGATACCAGCGATACCACTCACCAGTGGGATTAGGCATCTTAGGAACCACATAAGTGGAGGGAGCATCGTCAAATCCTTGCGACAAGGTCAGTCCATTAGCCCATTCCTGATCGGCAGGTCCACTGCCGTGCAAATAGAGAAAGAGGGGATAACCACCCTTAGGTTGTTCCCCTTTGGTGCCAAAATAGAATTGGAGTTCTGCATTTTCTTCTAGTTGACTGGGGAGAAGCAGGCTTTGTGTAGCAGGTTGGTTGAGCGAAGGAAGCGTAGCTTGCTGAAAAATAGAAAAAGCCGAGTTAGAGCATTGCATTTCTTGCTGCCAGGTTTGCCAAATATAGCGTTGCGCATCGGGCACTTCTTGCAGAGAAAGTTCCTGAGCTTGAGCCACAAAAGCAGAGCAACAAAGTGTCGCAACGAGATAAGGGGTAAGTTTCATGACACAGAGTGTTATATAGAAAAGGATTTTAATGAATACATATATAATAATGGTGAGCTAAACCTCCGAGGAGTTGCTAACCAATAAAGAACAAGGAAACACCCAGCACGCTGATGCAGGCTCCGATAATTTCTTGTAGGGTGATGCGCTGTCCAAAGATCCAGTGGGCAGGCGCAAGAATCAGTACGGGACTCAGCGACATAATGGTCATGCCAATTCCCACGGAGGTGTAGCGCGTGGCCATGAGTGAGAGCGACACTCCAACAAAGGGTCCGAAAACTACAGCGCAAGAGAGGATGCTCAAGCCTCGACCATCGCGAAGACTCCTGGTGAATTGATGCGTCTTACGCGCCAAAGCCAATAGGAAAGTGAACCCTACAAGACCTGCTACGCCGCGCATGAAAGTTGCGGCAAAAGGCAAGAGCATTTTGTAGGTGTCGAGTTGTTCAGACGACAGAGAGAGGGATTGTAAATTCAAATCGTAGTGATGAAGTCCTTTGGCAGATAGCACCAAGCCCAGTCCTTGTCCCACTCCAGCTCCCAGTCCGTAGAGCACTCCTCTCAAGGGCAGGCGCAGTTCCACCCGTTTTCTCTTCTGATGATCGGCAGCATCCTTGTCTGATTTGCCAAGAATCGAAAGGGCGATACCCAAGCTGGTGACGGTCATGCCCAAGATGCCGTTTGTGGTGATGGTTTGTCCCATGAAAATCCAGCCTGCTATGGCAGCCGTGGCAGGAGAAATCGTCATGAACAACTGAGCAAAGCGCGATCCTATGAGATGATAGGCATTGAACAAGCAGTAGTCACCAAATACATAGCCCACAAGTCCAGAGAGCAAGAGCCATATCCACGTGGTGGTAGAAGCAGGAGGGGGCAATGGGCTGCCTGTGAAAGCGAAGAGCAAGACCGCTATCATGGACATGCTCAGGATCATGCGCCACACATTGACCACACTAGCGCCCAAACGCTTTGTCGCCACCTCACTAAACAGCGCACTGGCAGTCCATAAGGTTGCCACGATGAGTGAGAGAGATTCGCCAAAATAAGGGATGGATGAGAGTACAGACATTGGTTTACGGAGATTTAGACTACAAAATTAGGTCATTTTTGTCGGACAAGAGGTGAATCTCAGAAGAAAGTTGTATTTTTGCCTTATGATTGCGCTGCATTTCGCTCCCTTGCAGGGATATACCGACGATGTTTACCGACGTTTACACCATCAGCTTGTAGGTGGGGTGGACTTCTACTATACTCCTTTCGTGCGCCTCGAGCATGGGGCTCCGCGCTCCAAAGATTTGCGCGACATTCTCCCTGCGCACAATGAAAATGTGCCTGTGGTGCCACAAATTATAGCTGCGGATCTGCAGGAATTTCGCACACTCACCGACCTCATTGTGGAGAATGGCTATCGTCGCATCGATCTCAACATGGGATGTCCCTTTCCGCTTCAAGCCAAACATGGACGTGGCTGCGGACTCTTGGCACAAACCGACGAAATAGCAGCGATGTTTGCAGAGATGAAACAGCACCCTGAGGTGCAATTTTCCATCAAACTCCGCCTTGGGTGGGACAGTCCCACTGTGGCACAGCAACTTTTGCCCCTCATCAACGAAGCTCCGCTCATGCAGGTGGCTTTGCATCCGCGCATCGGCACACAAGGCTACAAAGGAATGACCGATGTGGAGGCATTTGCTACCTTTGCTGCTGAGTGCAAGAAGCCGTTGATCTACAATGGCGATCTCACTTCACCAGAAGAGGTGTTGCAGATGCAGGAACGTTTTTCACAACTGGCGGGCATCATGGTCGGACGTGGTTTATTGGCACGTCCTTCGCTAGGTGCGGAACTTCGCGAACAGCGTGAATGGGCTAGACATGAGCGCATTGCGTTGCTCCATCGCTTGCACGATGCCCTCCATGCGCATTATGCGCGCATCATACCAGGAGAAGCACAACTACACCAAAAACTTCGCACTTTTTGGGACTATCTCGAACCTGAAATAGGACGGAAGCCCTTCAAGAGGGTGCACAAAGCGGGCAATCTCCGCAATTACCTTCGCGCGGTGGCTGAGATAGTTTAGCATATTCTAGGATAGGGCGATAGGGGGCTTTGAGCTGATTGCTACCCAGTCCATCCACATGCCGCACTTCCTCCTCCCTCTGATTCTAAGAAAGTATTTCTGTCATTCTATAAAATCTCAATTTATATGATTCCTTTTGTGTCAAACACCATTAAGTACATCGGTACTGATGATCGTGATCTCGACCTTTTCGAGAGTCAATATCGCACGCCAGAAGGTATGTGCTACAACAGTTATGTGATTCTCGATGAGAAAGTTTGCATCATGGACACCGTCGATGCACGTTGCGCTGAAGAGTGGAAGGTGAATCTCCAAGTGGCTCTTGAAGGTCGCACTCCTGACTACCTCGTGGTGCAGCACGTTGAGCCAGACCACGCTGGCGCCATTGCTGAAACGATGAACAAGTATCCCAACCTGAAAGTCGTGGCCAGTGCAAAGGCTTTGACGTTCATTGCTCAATTCAACGAAGGCCTTGACATGACCGACCGCACTATCACTGTGACCGACGGTAGCACGCTCGATCTTGGTGGTCGCAATCTCCACTTCATCACAGCTCCCATGGTGCATTGGCCCGAAGTAATCATGACCTATGATGATGGTGACAAAGCGTTCTTCTCTGCTGATGCTTTCGGTAAATTCGGCACCTATGATGCGCACCCCAACGATTGGGCGCAAGAAGCTCGTCGCTACTACTTCAACATCTGCGGTAAGTATGGCATGCAAGTGTCTAAGGTGCTCGAGAAAGCAGCACAATTTGACATTGAAGTGATTTGTTCTCTCCACGGCACGCTCCTTCGCAATGGCGAAATGGCTGAGGCACTCCGTCTCTATGGCCTTTGGTCTAAGTATGAACCTGAGAATCCTGAAGGCATTGTCATTGCTTATGCGAGCATTCACGGAGGTACCAAAGTGGCTGCTCGCCGTTTGGCTGAAGTGTTCCGCGAAAAGGGTGCTTCTGAAGTTGTGCTTCACGATCTCTGCCGTGGTTCTATCGACCATGCGCTTGCTGATGCTTTCCGTCTTGGCAAACTTGTGTTGGCTGCTTCTAGCTACGACTCAGAAGTGTTTCCTCCCATGCACCATTTCACCCACAAACTTCGTCTCAAAGGTTTCACCAAGCGTCGTGTTGCCATCATGGAAAATACCACTTGGGCTCCTACGGCTGCGAAGACCATCAAGGCTGAGTTGGCTAACTTCAAGAACCTCGAAGTGCTCGAAGATGTGGTTTCCATCAAGAGTGCTTTGAAGCAAGCTGATATTCCTGCTCTTGAGGCTCTCGCCGATGCTGTGATGGCATAATAGAGTTTAGACATTAGATGTTAGAATTTAGACGAGGAGAGAATATCGCTTTCCTTATTTGTCTAATTGTCTTTTGGATATAATAAAAAGCTCCCTCCCATCTCTTTACAGAAATGGGAGGGAGCTTTTTTTTGAGGAAATATGAAAGTCAATACCAAAAATCGGCAAATAGAGGAAGATGGTCGCTAATGCCACCATGATAGTAGGTGCCGAGGTAGGTGCGATAGGGATGAAGTTCGCCAGACTTGGAATATTCTAGCAGGAAGGCAGGAGCAAATATATGCACATCGTGGGAGGGACGTGTGAAAAATGGGATTTTCTTAGAGTTTTGTGAAGCGTTAATTGGCGAAGAAGGGGAGCAATCTTGAGAGATGAAGTTGTGAGAAACTAGAATCTGGTCGATGCGGCTCCACTGATGTCGGAAAAAGTAGGTGCCACTTACCGCGCTGTTGTCGAAGGAGTTGGGAGTGCGGTGGTGAACTGTTGTAGAGTCTTTCTCCAGAGTCTTTGGAGAGGATGTTCCGCCGCTCAAAGACTCTTCTTTGATACTAGGTTCTGGATAGGGCGTGGCGTGCGTGGTGAGGGCATAGAAATAAGGCGAAAGTACTCGAGCGATGGACGGATCGGAGGGTTCGTCGTTGAAATCACCTAGCGCTATGAGATGTGGACGAAGGCGTGTGCGTAGTAGGCTGTCGGCTGTGTGGGCAATAAGGTTGGCAGCTCGCTCACGATAGGGCGAGGAATGCTTAGCTCCTCCGAGTCGAGAGGGAAAGTGGGCAAGAAAAACATCGAGTGTGTCACCGCGCGGTGCGCGAAAAGTGGCATGAAGTATGTCGCGCGTGGGACGTTCGCAGAGAGTGTCGAATGGCACACGGAGAGATTGGTGCGCAATCAGCGACATCGTGACTGGTTGATAAAGAAGGGCAACATCGACACCGCGTTGGTCGCCACTGTGGGTGATGAGAAATTTGTAGCCTAAACGAGCTAAACGAGTGCGACGACAAAGATGATGAATCACAGAGTCGTTTTCTACTTCACAAAGTCCGATGAGATCTATCGGTTGTAGGTCGGCTGCTGCCACGAGCGTGCGAGCTATGGCACCTTGTTTGCGCCAATAGCGTGGAGAAGTCCATTTCCGTTCAGATAAAGGTTGGAATTCTTCGTCATGAAATCCTTCGTCGTGGAGCGTGTCAAAGAGATTCTCCACGTTCCAAGTGAGGATGCGAAGCCGTTTCAAGGAATGAGCATAGTTTCGATGCGGTTGCCATTGTTCGGCTGTGGGAGTTGAGGCAGAGTGGGGCGGAGTGCTCTGTGCGGCAAGCGGAAGAACGACAGACCATAACACAGTGCATAAGCAGATGAAGGCAGGCAAGAACCACTGCATCATAGAAGGGCGAGGAAAACAAGGGCATTTCATAGTATGGAAGTGGGAAAGCTGGAAGCTATTCGTGGTGATAGGGTTCACCGCGAAGGATAGTCATGGCGCGATAAATCTGTTCGGTAAGGAAGAGTCGCACCATTTGGTGTGAAAAGGTGAGCTTGGACAGCGAGAGTTTCTCCTTGGCAAGCGCGTAAATCTCAGATGAAAAACCATAGGGACCGCCAATAATCAGCACCATTCGTTTGGAGACTGACGACTGACGGCGGTGGAGATAGTCGGCAAACTCGATGGAGCGATATTCCTTGCCGCCTTCGTCCATGAGCACCACCCAGTCTCCTTCTTTCAAACTCTTGAGAATGAGTTGTCCTTCACGCTCTTTTTGTTGTGCTGTGCTGAGGGCTTTGGTATTTTTGAGCTCGGGAATCACTTCAAGTTCAAAGGGAATATAGTGTTTGATACGAGAAACATAGTCCGTGATCAAAGCATTTAGGTGGGCATCGACGGTGCGGCCGACAACGAGTAGGTGAAGTTTCAAGGGAATAGAGATTAGACGTTAGAGGGTCGCAGACCCTTTTATACAGAAGAGAATAGGAGGATTGAAAAAAACATCGCCCTCTTACCCAAATGGAGAGGGCAAAAGGGCGAAAGTTATAGCAATGAAAGATGTAGTACAGTTTATTTCTCAGATAGAAGAGAAGTGTGCATACATCCCCCAAGGGAGGAGTTTATCCTTCGGCTTCTTCGGTCTTCTTGCGACGAGAAACGCGGCGCTTTGGCTTTTCTTCGGGACGCTCAATCTTAACCCCTGCAAGTTCGGGGTCGATCATGATACGGCCGCAGTATTCGCACACGATAATCTTCTTGCGCATGCGGATGTCGAGCTGACGCTGAGGTGGAATCTTGTTGAAGCAACCACCGCAAGCGTCACGTTGCACGTAGACAATGCCGAGACCATTGCGTGAGCTTTGGCGGATACGCTTGAAAGCTGTGAGCAAACGAGGTTCGATAGTGGTCTCGATGGCCTTAGCTTTTTCGCGGAGCTTTTCTTCATCAGCCTTAGTGTCGGCTACGATTTCGTCAAGCTCAGCCTTCTTCTGATTCAAGTCTTGTTGGCGAGATTCAAGTGCCGCACGACCCTTCTCGAGATCGCCCGTCTTGAGGTTGATCAAACGCTCTGCATCGTTGATCTTCTTGCGAAGCAACTCGATTTCGAGGCTTTGGAATTCGATCTCCTTTGAGAGGTTGTCGTATTCGCGGTTGTTGCGCACGTCGTCAAGTTGGCTTTGGTAGCGCGTCATCATGGCTTGCGCTTCCTTAATGCTTTCTTGTTTGTGAGCAATGTCGCCCTTGATGTGTTCGATTTCCTCTTCATACTTGTGGAGACGGTGTGAGAGACCTTCGATTTCGTCCTCGAGGTCTTGCACTTCAAGGGGAAGCTCGCCACGGAGCGTCTTGATTTCGTCGATTTCAGAGAGCTTAGTCTGGAGAGAGTAGAGGTTTTTCAACTTCTGTTCTACAGACATGTCTGCGGAAGTGTTGTCTTTCTTTGTTGCCATTATGGTGGATATTTTATTGCGTTGTGGAAAGCGATGCTGTGAGATCGCGCAATTCTATTGATATGAATCGTACAATATCTATTTATCTGATGAGAGTCGATGCCGAAAAGCTTAAAGACTCCTTTTATATAAGCTAGGGCTGAGACGAATACTGGCGTTTCGCTACTTATAGATATTGTATGGGATTGGTATCAATCGTTGTCATCGCTGTGGGGAGCGTGGGGAAATGCTCCTGAAGAATGCGCTGTAGGAGGTCGATGGTGTAGCGTTCGCTCTGATAGTGTCCAAGCGCTGCGAGCCAAAGTTCATTTTCGTGGCCGAAATAGTAGTGATAACCGATTTCTCCCGTGAAGAAAAGGTCTGCTCCAACGGCTTGGGCACGACCAATTAAGAAGTCACCTGCACCGCCACAAAAGGCGATGCGTTGCACCATCTGCTGAGGACCACGAGAGAAGTGAAGATTTTCTACCTTAAACTCTTGCTTGAGGAGCTGGAGAAATTCCATAGCATCCATAGGTTGAGGCAGGTTGCCCACTAATCCGCTCCCAGCAGGTTGGTCGCCACGTCCTAGAGGTTCAAGGAAGTCTACGTCTTGCAGTCCGAGATGTTGGGCGATTTCATAATTGACGCCGCCCACAGCATTGTCAAGATTGGTGTGTGCGGCATAGATAGCTACATCGTTTTGGATGGCCTTTCGGAGAGTTCGCTCCACATAAGTGCTGTCGCTCACACATTTCACCCCCCGGAAGAGGAGAGGGTGGTGAGCCACGATGAGATTGTAGCCACAATCCACGGCTTCTTGTACCACGGCTTCAGTGACGTCAAGGCACAATAATGCCCCTGAACACTCACTCGCTGTTAATCCACACTGTAAGCCGGCGTTGTCGTAGCCTTCTTGCAGGGGCAGCGGAGCGAAATTTTCAAGGGCTGCTGCGATTTGTTTGATCTGCATAGCGCATTGCTTTGGCGGTCAATAGGAAGTGACCGCAGATATTTTCCGCAAAGTTACGATTTTCTTCGCAGGTGAACAACTCGTTCACAAATAATTTTGTAACTTTGCCCCTAAACAACAACGGAATAATATGACGAAAGAAGAAATTTGTGGCAACTGGCTGCAAAGATATACCAAAGTTCAACTCGAAGAGTTTGGCGATCTCATTCTTCTCACGAACTTCAACAATTATGTGGACATGTTTTGTGAGCAGATGAACGTGACTGCCGTGGGCTTTGATGCGAATATGCGTGCCGCAACAGCAGAGGGTATCACCATGATCAACTTTGGCATGGGGTCGCCCAACGCGGCTCTCATCATGGATTTGCTCTCAAGCGTGAAACCTCGTGCCGTGCTCTTCCTGGGTAAGACGGGAGGACTCTCCCACAAAACTCAGTTGGGCGACTACATTCTTCCCCTTGCCGGTATTCGCGGAGAGGGTACAAGTAATGACTATTTCCCACCTGAGGTGCCTGCACTCCCTGCTTTTATGTTGCAACGCGCCATCTCTACTGCGCTCCGTGATGCTTCTTTGGACTATTGGACGGGAACGGTCTATACGACGAACCGCCGTGTGTGGGAGCATGACGAGGAATTCAAGGCTTATCTTCGTAAGACGCGCGCCATGGCTATCGACATGGAGACCGCCACTCTGTTCTCTTGTGGATTCTATAACCACATTCCTACGGGTGCTTTGCTCTTGGTGAGCGATAACCCTATGGAACCTGAAGGCGTGAAGACCGAAAAGTCGGACAATCATGTGACGCGTAATTTTGCCGAAACGCATGTGCAATTGGGCATCGCCGCCTTGCGCTTGTTGCAAGGTGACCGAAAGACGGTGCGCCACTTGAAGTTTGACTGGTAATCTCTCCTATATCATAGTGTAAGGCGCATGCGGTTTTCGCTGCGCCTTCTTTAATTTAGAGCTTGACCATGTTTTGTTTATGGCTTGCTCATTTTAGTTTATAGCAGGATCATGTTAGATTGTGCCTGACATATATTAGTTTGTTACTTGCTCATATAATATATAGCTAGATTATATTAGTTGGTAGCCAGCTAGCTTGTAATAGTTTGTGACCTGCTTATAGGAATTCTCTTGCTACAACTCTGCTATATTCCCTTAGGATGTAGCAGAGTGCAGACTGTGTTCTCCTACACCTATATATAATATGGCGAAAAAAAATCCTACTGGTGCGACACACGAGACGATTGTTGCCGATGTGCGCGCTGGAAACATTGCGCCTGTCTACTATCTCATGGGCGATGAAAGTTATTACATAGACCATGTGGCAGACTTTCTCCTTGATAATCTCCTCCGTCCTGAGGAGCGCGACTTTAATCTCATCACGCTTTTTGGTGCCGAAACCGACTCTACTGCTGTGGTGCAAGCTGCTATGGGCTTCCCCATGGGAGCAGAGCGCATGGTGGTCATGGTGAAAGAAGCGCAAAATCTCAAAGACCTTGCTCCACTTGAGGCTTACCTCAAACAACCGCAGCCTACTTCTGTGCTCATTCTTTGCCATAAGAATGGGGCGCTCGACCGACGTAAGAGCGTGGTTAAACTATTGGAAAAACATGGTGTCCTGATGGAGAGCGCAAAGCTCCGCGATTATCAATTGGCTACTTGGGTGAAAAATTATGTGCAACGCAAGAAAGCCACCATTGAACCCCAAGCCGCTGAGATGCTTGCCGACTTTGTTGGGGCTGATCTCAGTCGTCTGTCTGGAGAAATCGATAAGTTGCTCCTCTCCGCTAAGTTATCTACCATCACGCTTGGGCTAGTTCAAGAGCATATTGGAGTGAGTAAGGAGTTCAATATTTTTGAACTACTGGACGCCTTGGGCAAAAAAGACGTCGTAAAAGTGAATAGAATCGCGAATTACTTCGACAAAAATTCGAAGAAAAACCCGATTCAGATGGTACTTCCGGCTTTGTTTCGCTTCTTTTCTCAGTTGATGATCGCCTACTATACGCCAGGTTCCAAAACTCCACGCGAGGTGGCGGCTTGGGTGGGGGTGAGTGACTGGCAAGCTGAGCGTAATATCCTCCCTGCAATGCGCCTTTATTCGGGACGAAAGGTTATGGATATTATCGGACAAATCCGCCGCACGGACGCCAGAAGTAAGGGTGTCGATAATCCTGCTATTGAATCCGGTGATCTGATGAAGGAGTTGCTCTTCTTCATCCTCCATTGATGCCTATATCCCTTCCTGGATGCTTTCGAGGATGGACGTGATTTTGTGTCATCTCTCCCATCTTTTTTCTAGCCCTTCTTAAGAAAACTCATTACGTGTTTGTCTTTCCGATACTAACGTTGAAAGAGCCATAAGACTTCTCCCCACTATCTTTGAGATGGTGGGGAGAAGTCTTTCTTGTTGGGCTCAGGTTTGAGAATAAGTAAAGGACTTTTACCGCTTGCTCATAGTTGTTTTTTCGAGAGAGTAGTAGAGTGTATTGTAACTCTGCTAGAATGCTTGAGTTTTCTTGTTCTTTCCTGGTTTGGGGTGCGTGTAGTCGTCTATTGGCTAGGAGCGTTGCAGACTTCTGTTGGAGAGGAAAACTGAGCATACTGATAAATTAGCGCTTATATAGGAGATAGTGGGAAGGAGTAGGGAAGGGGGAGATGCGTTTGGGGGTGTTGGGGAAGAGTAACTAGGAAAGTGCATAATGGGGTCTTCGATGCCTAAAAATGGAAGATTGATTTTTTGCGAGTCCTCTTGTAGTGCTGCTCTAGAATCTCTCCTTTTCTTCGCTTATTGACGTAAAGAAGGAGAAGACAGTGGTGGCTGATTCGGACGAAAATCTGAGTGAGTAGGGCAAATGGCGCTGAAATCTTCCAAACTAGCGGAAAACAAGCCCCAGATGGGCTTTATATAGACTGAAAACGACGTTTAGAAGACCGAAAAGCCTTGATATTTGGCTGAAAAACACGTCATTTTACGCTAGAATGCTTCTTGTTGTTTATGCTGTAGATGTACGTAATCTACTGTTTTATAGTAGGATATGTGGAATTTAATGCGCTGAGAATCTCGTAAAATCCAAGAACTTGAAATAGGGATGGGAAGAGCGCAAAATTCTCTCAAAAGCTCATTTTGTACTAATCGGCGATTTAGAGTTAGCCTTTCTTAGTATTCTGTTTTGTAGTTGCTTGATTTAGTTGTGTAGATATATTGTTGTAATGTGTAAATCTAAACATATAGAAAGGAGCATTGTTGATATTTGTTGATTCGTTGTTGGATTTATGTTTGTGTATGATATTTCTGAATCTAGAATTCTAAATCCATGAATATGCACTTTATTTTGTTGTTGGTTATATATATGAAAACCAGTGAGATATATGTTGTTTGTTTGCGCGTCTTGTAGAAAATTAGGTGGTTTCAGGTGTATAATGCGCTAGATGTGGCTATAAAATATAGATGTATATTGTTATGTCGCTGAAAGTCAGTTGAAAGTGTTAGATTATATCCTTTATAATCTAGTGTGATAAAGGAGGTGTGTAGAGAGAAATATGTAAATGTAGTGAGGAGTGTAGGAAATCGAAATTTAGATATATGGATTTGTGTTTTGAAATATCTTGTTGTTTTGGTTTTGAAATTCGTATTTAGAAAGTTGTTGGTCTGAGAATTTATCGTTACCTTTGTAGTGGCTAAGAAAAAGCTCGAATGAGACGTGTGGAGCTCTCCCTCGGTGCTCCCCTTACTCTCCAACATCCAAGTTGACCTCTTAATAGGGGTAAGATTTTGTTGTGCGTAAAGTTGCGAAAGTGTCGTAAGAAATCATTTTGGATTACTGCGTTTCTTGTTGACAATGCTGCATGCAATGCTGTATATTCTGAGTAGCTCTTTTGCACTACAGAGAGCTTCTATTGTATACCCGTGCGATTGTGAGGAAAAATAGGAGTGTGCTTGCGACTACCCCGAGGTGTTGTTATTACGATGACTGAAGGTGGGCACTTCTCTCTCTTGTTTCACTCTGACTGTCGACGGATAGCATTGGAACATGCTAAACTTTAATTCGAGTTTTCATATTTCCGCGATAAATCATCGCAGTTTTTAGCCATTAATCACGCATCAATATATAGTCATCTGCGGAGACGCTAACCGACCTTTGAGGACTTTTTTTTCGACTACCACAATGCAAGAAAGAATACGTCAAATTATGGACCATTATGGTCTGAGCCAACAAAACTTTGCTGCGCAGTTGGGCGTTGCCCCTGCCACTATTTCTAGTATATTTACGGGACGCACCAACCCGACCAATAAGCATGTGCAGGCAATTCATAAGGCGTTTCCTGAAATTGATACCAATTGGCTCATGTTTGGTGAGGGAGAGATGATGATTTCCCTCGATAGAACAAGTGCTGAAAATGGTATAGATGGAGAGAGTAATCCGCTAAGTGTAGGTGAATCTTCGGAGACTTCCCTATTTGGCGAGGAACTATCAGGATCCAACCCGAGCACAGCTATGGGGGGTACGGTACAAAATACCGGAACAATAGCGGGAAATGCCCGCGGATTACGAAGAGACGGAGGTATTTTGTCCCAGCAATATGCCGGTATCTTGGAAACCGCGAATTTAATGGACAAAAAGCCACGTAAAATTAAGGAGATTCGTGTATTTTATGACGATGGAACGTTTGAGGTTTTCTCACCTTCTAGCAAATAAGTCTGTCATTTGGTAAGAAACTAAGCGATTTTGGAAGTGATGGATGAGTTTCTGCCGGAAAAGAAGGGCACTTCATTTGATATAACCGAAAGAATTGGAGAGAAATGCGTATCTTTGTGGTAGCACCAACCGTGTATCGAGCGAAGTTGTTGCCTATCTATAGCACAACTTTAGGAATAGATTTAGGTTAATTCTATAGTTCTATTGGGAGCTCGTCTGTAATTTGCGTCCTGTGCTCCACGTTTTTTCCTAGCTAGTTGTTGATTCGAGTTCGCATAGCGCGGTATCTTCCTACATTCTATGGATAGTATTGCCGCTAAACTCGCAGATTCGAGTTCGCATAGCGCGGTATCTTCCTACATTCTTTGGCTAGTATTGCCGCTCAACTCGCAGATTCGAGTTCGCATAGCGCGGTATCTTCCTGCATTCCTTGGCTAGTATTGCCACTCCACTCGTAGACTAGAGGCGATTGATCGTAAAGGTATTATTCGTTTCTCTCCTGTTTTTGAAATATCTCGCTGAGGTATCCCCCACTTCCTACACTCCTTATTATATTATTATATAGCGTCCTGATGATTCCATTTCCACCATTAAACCTCCCCACTCCTGCCTTGCGCTTGCGGAAGACAGCTGATGGTCGTCCGCAAGTCTATGACGAATTGCGCAAACGCTTTGTCACACTGACAGCAGAAGAATGGGTGCGCCAGCATTTTGTGGCTTTTTTAGTGGCAGAACGTGGATATCCACAAGGACTTCTTGCAAATGAGGTTGGAGTCAATGTGGGGGGTGTGTCCAGACGTTGTGACACCGTGCTTTATGCTCGTGAGGGTGGAGTGCCGCGTCTGATAGTGGAGTATAAAGCTCCGCAGGTCACCATCACCGAGTCTGTATTCACCCAGGTGCAAAGCTACAATAGCGTGCTTCGCGCTGATTATCTCATCGTGAGCAACGGCATACAGCATTTCTGTTGTCGTATAGACTATGCCATGCATCGCGTACTGTTCCTCCCAGAAATCCCACGTTACGAAGATTTGTAAGGGGGTATTCTCTCGTATATTAAGACGTCCCATATCAAACTCTGTAGGCTGCACTCTAATCTTTGTTGTTACACTGTATACTTATCATCGGTATACAGTCTAATTATAGCAGATATTAGCATCACCACCAATAGGTGCACTATATAATATAGGAGTGTTTCCTCTTAAATGTCCGAATATGTCCACAGAAAGTCCCATCTTCCGCCCTGCCACTCCAGAGGATGCCCATTTCATAGCCCACTATGTCTTGGCTGCCCTGCACTTTATTGAGTTGGAAACGCCCCTTAGTCCCCAACAACAGCAGATGGTCGAAGCACTTGTTCCCGTGGTGCAGCAAAAAGGTATGCTTTATAGCTATCTGCATGCCGAAATCGCGCAGTTCAACGACCAACCTATTGCCCTGCTACTCCGATATGAGGGACAAAACTTCCGCGAGTATCGTGAGCGCACCTTTGCGCAACTGCCATTTTATACGGCAGAAGAACTTGCGGCAATGGACGACGAAACGAAAGCAGGCGAACTCTACATCGACTCCCTCGCTGTGCACCCCACCTATCGCGGGCGCGGCATCGCCCAAAGTCTTTTGTCGCGTGCTGTAGGACGTGCGAAAGAGCTGCAATTATCGGCAACTCTCTTGGTCGATCCCGATAATCCTAAAGCAAGAGCCTTGTATGAGCGTTGCGGCTTTCGTGGCGATGGCAGGGTAAATGCCTTCGGAGTGAACTATCATCGTATGGTGCATCAATAAATGTATTGAAAATTATGAGTAACTTCCTTTCTCTTTGCAACACTCGCGCATCGGTGCGCGACTATCTTCCCACCCTTCCCACTGCCGAAGCCATAGCGCACATCAAAGAAGCCGTTCGCCTAGCGCCTTCTGCGTGCAATAAGCAGCCTTGGCGGTTCTTTTATGTAACCAATCCCGAGATATTGGCACGACTCTGCCAAACCTATCCTCGTCCATGGCTTGCCACTGCTCCAGCTCTCTTTGTTGCTGTGAAGAATGTGGCAGAAAATTGGGTGCGCCCTGCCGACAATCACGCCCATGGCGACATCGATTTGGCCATCGCAGTGGAGCATTTGTGCTTGGCTGCCGCAGAAGAAGGACTAGGCACTTGTTGGATTTGCAATTTCGACATCGAAGCCTGTGCTGCAGTCTTGGAATTATCTGAAGAATGGCAGCCAGTGGCGATGACGCCCATCGGATATCCTGGTGAGAAACATCAAGATGCAGGTCGCAAGCGCAAACCAGCGGATGAGGTCTTTGTAGATTTGGGGTGAATGAGCGCACACCCTAGTCGGGAATAAAGAAACGGAGCATTTCCAGCGAATATAGCTTGGAAATGCTCCGTTTTGGGGAATGTAACCTTCCGAAGAAGGAGAAATAAGCAGGGAAGTGCGAATCAATCAGGCAGATTGTGTGAGAAGCTGCTGCCATATTCACCGTATTATTGCTGCTGGGAGGAATCTTTCGGGGAATCCGTCAGAGAAAATCGCTCCAAAATCAGGTGCACTAGTTTAGGAAATGCATAATTCTCACGCTCCGTCCACGCGATGCGGATGAAATCGCCTTTATCTTCGGGGTGCGTGTCAAACGCCTTAGAAAAATCGCCCCACAACGCATAACCGTCCGCGTGGAGTTTGCGATGCGTCAGTTGGTGGGTCAGTCCAGTCACCACCGGTTGCAGCGTGGATTGTTCTGAGAGGAAAGGGTGTAGTGCGGGATGTTGCAACAACTCTTCTGCAGAGGGAGGAGCCGGAAATTCCAGCAAAAGCGGTTCGTAAAGCCCTTGCCAGATGTCCCCTTTGCCGCGGCGGTGAATCCACGTATGACAATCTGTTTCAGCCATTGGACTTTTCATAGACAACTTGCCGGTGGCAGTGTCCGATGAGGGAGGGAAATGGGTGGATCCTCCTTGCTGCTTTGTCCGATGTCCCTCCATTAACCAAATGTAGACGAAGTAGCGATGCGAGATAGCCACCTTTTTGGCCTTGATGGGCAAAGATTCCACGTTGCCTTCTGCGAGGGCAGCGCAGTCCTCGTTCAAAGGGCAGAGTAGACATTGCGGAGTGCGAGGTGTGCATTGCAAAGCCCCAAAGTCCATAATCGCCTGATTGTAGTCTGCAGCTCGTTGTGCAACGATGAGTTCTTGGGCAAGGGCTGCAAAAGTCTTTTTGCCTGCTGTGCTGTCGATGGGAGTGTCGATGCCAAAAAATCGCGAGAGCACGCGATAAACATTGCCATCAACAACAGCCGTTGGGAGATCGTAGGCAAAAGAACAGATAGCTGCTGCCGTGTAGTCGCCCACCCCTTTCAGGTTTCTCACACCTTCATAGTCTGTCGGAAAGCCACCTTGCTCCACAATCTGCTGAGCGGCGGCATGAAGATTTCGCGCGCGCGAATAATAGCCCAAACCTTCCCACTGGCGCATCACCTCATCTTGTGGTGCTTCTGCAAGTGTTTCCACCGTAGGAAAGCGTTGGATGAAGCGCAGATAGTAGTCATATCCCTGTGCCACGCGAGTTTGTTGGAGAATAATCTCAGAAATCCAAATGCGATAAGGGTCGCGCGTGCTGCGCCATGGCAGTTCGCGCCCAAACTCATCATACCAAGCGAGGAGGCGTTGCGAGAAAGGGTGCGGAGAAGTCGTCTTTTCGTGTTCTGTCACCGTTGTTAGTTGTAGTTTTTGTGCGAGAGAGGTTATTGCCCCTTCGGGGGCTTCTAGTTGAAATCTACTACGAGCAAGCGAGCCCAGGGCGAACAGTAAGCCCTGCCGTCAGAGGGCATAAGGAGTGTATTCCGTCGAGTGATAAGGTGCCATCAAAGCGATTGACAAAGTTCCTCGAGCGCTTCTGTAGATTCTACCACGTGGACTTTGTTGCGCACGGAGAGGTGCACCAAATTCGTCTCCACCATTTGGTCGAGCATTGCCACGAGCGTGTCCCAACATCCGTCCACATTGTAAAGCACAAGGTGTTTTCGAGTGCCGTCGATGGTGATTTCTGCCAAAAGCGTGAAGATTTCGTCGAGAGTGCCCACACCACCGGGGAGCGCAATCATGAGATCACTGCGTTCAATCAGGATTGTTTTGCGATCTGTTAGGCCAGCCGTACGAATTTCTACATCGAGCGTATCGCTCACCACGTTGCGATCCACCACAAATTGCGGAACGATGCCAAAAATTCTGGCTCCAGCTTGTTTGGCACTCTGAGCGAGCACTTCCATCATGCCGATGCCCGATCCGCCATAAATGAGGGTTCGTCCAGATTGTCCGATCCATCGTCCCACTTCTTCTGTGGCTTGGCGATAGGATGTAGGCACATTGTCGTGTGAAGAAAGGAAAACTCCAATATATTGCATGTCGATTATGTGTGAGAAATTGTAGGTTTGCGTGCTCAGACTTGAAATGCCCTTCAAAATGTTTGAAAATCAGACCACCATCATTGGGCCTATTCTTATAAATATCGTAAGTCAGCCTGAGCAACTACAAAAAACAGAGGGGCAATCGAGGGATAGCATGTCCGAATTTCGCGAAACCATAAAGCAAAGATACGAAGAAATCTGTGGACTCTGCTGTGTCCAGTTGGAATTCTCCATTAGAAAAGTAGTGATTAAGGGGTAATGGCGTGAGGTTTTGGGAATTTTAATACTAAATATGCGTATAGAGTGTAGAAAAGTACCTACCTTTGCCCACAAACAACACAACAATTATCCGTTTTCTCCCTGCCCACTAGCACAACTCTCTGTGAGTGATAACGCCTTTCACCGAGAAAGGTGGTCGTTATTACTAGGGAGCAGAGTTAGAACATTACACAAATCTCAATACAATTACTTACAATGAAAAAAGTTCTCTTTTTCGCTGTAGCTTGCCTCTCATTGATGGCTTGCGGCAACAAGGCTCAATCTGAGCAAAATGCTGACACTCTCTCTGCACAAACTGCTGACTCTCTCGTATTCGAAGGTCAATTCCCTAACGCTGATGGCGGTGAAATGTCTGTAAAGCTCGCTCTCGCTCAAGACAGCACCATGGGTTTCACCCTCTGCGAAGACACTACAGTGTCTAAGGGTCAGTATGCTGAGGTAGCTTCTGGCGACAAGAAGGGTTATAAGCTCACTATTTCTGAAAATGACGTACGTTTCTTCGCTATCAACGGCGACAGCGTTCTCTCTGCATCTGCTGACTCTACTCTCGCACCTGCAGCTTCTGGCTTGAAGTACGACCTCAAGCGCAAGTAATTCTTGCCGACCGCATTCCTAGCCTCTCACCACATTTCTTGACGATGATGCGGCATGATTGTGCCCATCTACGTTGTTACTGTTTGTGATAGGTGAATCCTCTTCTCCCTCTCTTGAAAACACTTTTCAGGAGAGGGAGAAGCTTTATTGTTTCTCTGAGAAAGTTTCGAAGCTGACATGAACCATTCCAACTCATTTCTTACATCTTCTACACCTCCACGGCCGAATGCTTCGCTCAAAAAGCGATTGTGGCGATGGGTTGTGGCGATTCTCCTCTTAGTTTTAGCGTCTTTGTGGGGCATCGGTGAGTTTATGTTGACCACCGCTTTGCATCCCACTCCCAGTGTTTACAGAGATTCTATCGCCACTATCGAAAGAATGTGTCGCAATTATCCGCACATTCAGCCGTGGTATGATAGTTTGCAGGCACATCACGCCCTGCACGACACCACGATTATCGCGGCCGATGGAGAGAAACTCCATGGTTATTACATTCGTGCAGCGATGCCCACAAAGCGAGTGGCTGTATTGGTGCATGGTTATCAAGATGCGGCTTTGCGAATGCTCCATATTGCTTATCTCTATCATCACGATTTGGGCGCAAATGTGTTGATGCCCGATTTGCGTTATCATGGAAAAACGGCTGGTGAAAGCATCGGTATGGGATGGAACGACCGATTAGACGTGCGACAATGGGTGTGGACCGCTTCGAATATTTTTGCAAACGTGCTGCAGAAAGACACGTCCGCGCAAGTTGCTGCGAAGGAATCGTCGCGAAACACGATGATAAATGCTCCCCATCTCGTGGTGCACGGCATCTCCATGGGAGCCGCCACAACAATGATGCTTAGTGGAGCAGACAGTCTTCCTCCAATTTGTGCCTATGTCGAAGATTGTGGCTACACCTCTGTGTGGGACATCTTTTCAAGTGAGCTGAAAAAGCGCTATCATCTGCCAGTCTTTCCCGTGATGCACGTCACTAGCGCGCTGAGCAAATGGCACTACGGGTGGTCGTTTCGCGAAGCTGATGCAGAAGAGGCGGTGCGTCGCTGTCGTCAACCGATGCTTTTTATCCACGGTGATCAAGATAAATTTGTGCCCACAGCAATGGTCTATCGTGTGTATGCTGCCAAACCGCAACCGAAGTCGCTTTGGATTGCACCGCAAGCGGAGCACGCAGCGAGTTATCTCAAACATCGCAACAAATACACGCAGCGTGTGGCTGATTTTCTCGCTCCTTATTGGTAACTTCTCCTTTTTTTTGCAATAACGATGTCCGAACTCCCCATCGAAACACACCCTCTCCAACCTTTTCTTCCCGAAAATGCAAAGTGGCTCTTCTTAGGTAGCTTTCCTCCTCCGCAAGTGCGCTGGAGTATGCTCTTCTTTTACCCCAATTTCATCAATGATTTTTGGCGCATCATGGGATATCTATTTTTCGACGACCGTGAGCATTTTGTGGTAAAGGGCGAAAAGCGCTTTAATCAAGCTGCCATTGAAGCCTTCGCTTGCGACAAAGGTTTTGCATTCTACGACACCGCTACGAAAGTGAGGCGTCTGAAGGGCAATGCCTCCGACGCTTTTTTAGAGATTGTGGAGCCCACCGACATAGCCTCCCTTCTTGCCGCCATGCCCTCCTGCAATAATATCATTACTACTGGTGGTTTGGCAGGCGAAACGTTGTGTCGCACACTGGGAGTGGAGCATTTGCCCAAGATTGGCGAATCTGTGCTTTGTCCTCAGGCACAGCACAGTTTGGGGCGCGACATCATCTTTTGGCGCATGCCGAGTAGCTCGCGTGCCTATCCCTTGAAGTTGGAGAAAAAAGCCGAGTTCTACGCGCGACTCTTTACGTGATATGCTTAAAAAACACGGGCTTTTATCTTTGCCAATCCCAAAAAGTGTAAAACAACTGCGATATTTTTTCGACTATCGCTTGCGACAGATGGGGAAAATCGTATCTTTGCAGTACAAACATTCCGAGTGTGCTCTCAGAACAAGCCATCTCTCGGACATAGACTATAACAATATCCATTCAACACAACGACATGGTAGCCATTCCCTCTCCTAGTCTTCCAGCACAGAACACGATGGAACGTACATTTCTCTGGGATGACCAGCGTCAAAACAAGCAAAAAACTATGGCAACAGTATATGATTTCAAGTTGACCGACAAGAAAGGTCAAGAAGTAAGCCTTGAAGAGTACAAAGGAAAGGTTTTGCTCATCGTGAACTCAGCCACGGAATGCGGTTTCACGCCCCAATATGACGAACTTGAAGCGCTCTATCGCGCCCACAAAGCTCAAGGTCTTGAGATTCTCGACGTGCCTTGCAACCAATTTGGAGGTCAAGCTCCTGGCAGCGATGCTGAAATCAGCGAATTCTGCTCTTTGAAGTTTGGTGTAGACTTCCCACAATTCAGCAAGGCTGAGGTGAATGGCGAGAATGAACTTCCCCTCTACACTTGGCTCAAGTCTGAACAACCCTTCAAGGGCTTTGACAAAGACCACAAACTTACACCCATCCTCGAAGGTCTTCTGGACAAAAATATTCCTGGCTGGCGTGAATCTAGCGATGTGAAGTGGAATTTCACCAAATTCCTCGTTGATCGCGAAGGAAAGGTTGTGGCACGCTTCGAGCCCACACACGACATTAAGGACATTGAGAAGCAGATTGAAAAACTCTTCTAATTCACTGTCCGCCAATATACTCCATAAGACCGGCACGGAACACAGATTTTCCGTGTCGGCTTCTTCCGTTTCAATGCCTCCCGCTCCTGAGGTTTAGCCTAGGGCTTGCGCAAAGCGGTAAATCACCCACGCTGAGCCTAGGTAAAATCGTCCTTTTTCGTATTCGACAACCTGAGAAATGACGCAGCAATAGCCCGTTCCTTACCTCATTGTGCCCAGAGAGAGGTGGAATTTCAGCAGTTGCAATACGGAATCCCCTACATTAGTTTGAAAGCTACACTCATGAATTACGATAAACTCAAACTTGACAACCAGCTCTGCTTCCGACTTTATGCGGCAAGTCGCTTGATCACGCAGGCATATCGCCCACACCTCGACAAGTTGGGCGTGACTTATCCCCAATACCTCGTTTTGATGGTGCTTTGGGAAACGGATTCCTTGCCCGTAAACGACATAGCCAAGAAGTTAGCTTTGGAAACCAACACGGTAACTCCCTTGATTCAGCGCATGGAGCGCGAAGGCATCGTAACGCGCACCAAAGGAAAGGTGGATACTCGCCAGACAATTGTGGCACTCACGGAGCATGGCCACGCACTCCGCGAGCAATCGGTGAACATCCCCAACTGTATGCTCGAACTCCTGTGCAACAATGGAGTGCAAGAGCAGTCTATCTCTGAAATCCTCCCCTTGCTCGACGAGCTTATCGTGAGTTTGAAGAAGAAGGTGGAGTAGGCCACTGGGCAACAACTGCAATTACAAGTAGTGTAAGCTGCACAAACGGGCTTGTATAAGGTGCTAGCACCTCAAACACGAGCTTCATTGTGCCCTGAACACTGCTGAATGTCAATCAAATTGAAGGCAGAGTTTTCTTATATCTAGGAGAAAACTCTGCCTTTTTGGTGTTTTATGACAAGCGTCAACGAGAGTGTAGATAAGAATGTCTGACTGTCGAGAAAAAATCTCCGACATTTCTCAGAAAATCTCCCACGTTTTTGGAAAAAAGTCCAACGTTTTTCGGAAAATCTCCGACGTTTTTTCCGAAACCTCCGACGTTTTGGGGAGATACTCTGAGAGATGGTTTCTTTTATGGGAGATTTACTCGTTGAAACGTCGTTGTAAAGGCTTAAAAATGAGTTGATAATGTGGTGAAGTGAGAGAGATTTGAGGTTGTGTTTTGCGACAACGGAAATTCTTCTTATGAGAAAGGGAAAAGAACAGCAAAAGAGAGCATAGATAATTTGAGGGAACTGCCCAAATGCAGTGGGAGGTGATGCGAAAAACACGCTTTGCAAGGTAAAAATACCTGCGAGTAGTCCACGAGTTCTTCTTATTTGGGTGGAGAGAGTTTTCTAAATTTACTGCTGAAACATCAGATAGGATGAAATAACCCCCAATCGGTTATTAGACCGTCAAAGTGTTAGTGATAGTGGAAAAGATTACTTCCTGTCATCTTTCTTTTTCTTGTTGGCTTCTTGTTCCTCGTTTGTTCTCGACGTAGCGCGCTACGCCATCGAGCAAACGAGGAACAAACTGCTCAATAATCAAATAAAATCTGTTCAGAATCTAATGACCGATTTGGAATAAAAAATCGGTGGAACACTAGGATTTCTAGCGTTCCACCGATGAGTTTCTCCTCCAGCCAGTGGGAAGGGATGAGAAAGAAGAGTGGGGCTACTCAGATTATCGTTGAGGAGCTTCCAATTCCTTCTTAAGTTGTGCGTTGAGTTGTTGCACCACCTTCTGATGCTTGTCAGCTACATTGTTGGTTTCATCTTGGGCGCTTCGCATGTTGTAGAGCTGTGCACCGGCAGAGAAGCCCGTTTCGATGTGTGGTCCCCAGGGCACCATGGCAGGACCTGTCATGGGAACGATGTATTTCCACTGAGGAGTGCGGATAGACACCGAACGATTATAGGCCATGGAAAGCACGTAGTTGCGAGATTTGTTGGATTGTCCAAGCCAGGTGCGGTGCTGATCGCGGCTGTCCACTGCCAGGGTGTCTGAGAGTTGCTCTCCTACCACGGCGGCGAGCGAGCGCACAGCATCGATTTGACTCACCAAAGCTCGGCTTGTTTTGCCTTGAGGCACTTTTCCCGCGGGCCAACTTACGATGAATGGAACGGCACTTCCGGCTTCAAAAGCGCTGTACTTCCCCCCGCGCCAGTGCCCTGAAGGACGGTGGTCGCCTGCCAACTCCTCTGCTTGGTCTGCATAGCCGTCCTCTAATAAGCTAGCGGGGTTAGTTTATCTAGTTATTCTAGTCAGACTTGTCAGACAAGTCTGACTAGATTTACTAGAATTTCTAGTTATTAGCTCAATAAACCGCACACGTTCATTAGCAGATACGGTCACACTTGTCATTGACAAGTAACAAGTTAACGAATTAACAAGATTGGTGGAGCAGCCATCTTTTCACCTTTTCACCCTTTCAATTTTTCACCTTTAAAGGGCACGGCTACTTAACCTCTACTTTTCCTAAACGTGATTCCATAAAACCGATTATTCCAGAATAGCTCTGTTCGCTTTTCTTCTGCCTGTGGTGGGACACATTGCTCCATTTCGTGCAAATCGACCGTCTTACCTTCAAAATACGACTTTGAGAAAATACTTTTTTTGTACTGCGATTCCACAAAGTCGGCCGTTTCGTCGGCAACAAGAATCTTACTCCCAGGTTTCGCAACCCTCAGCATTTCGTTCATTGCACGGGCCTTATCGTTAAAGAAGTTGATGGCTCCGTTGTGGAAAACAAGGTCGAAAGTATTGTCGGCAAAAGGCAGCTGTTCGGCAGGACATTGCACAAGCGTTAAGTTTGTTTTCTTCTGCCACTTCTTTTTGCACCGCCTAAGCATGCCCAACGAAATGTCGGCACCCACCAACTCCAACGTTTTAAGGTCGACACCCTGCGGCAGATGGTTCAAGTCGGCCCCTGTACCAATAGAGACATAGAGCACGGAGATGTTGTTTCGCCACTCCAAACGGCTCATCAGCTCGGTGCGCATCTGTTCGAGCCCTCGGCCAAATTTAAGCCGTCCTATCCATTTCTCTCCAAAATCGTAGACGTAAGACATCCAATCGTACATCTTCATGTATTTATGGTTGTCTCCACCAACGAAGTCGTTATCCATGTACAAGAAGATACCACCCTCTTGTTCCAAGCTTTCTGCTTTTATCTCAGGTTTCAACCATGTTGATATATTTGCTGCCATAATGATGATGTGCTGTTATGTTATACACGTTTCTCTTTTAATGGATCGGTGCAACAGGCCAAAGAACCGTCGTAATGGTTCTCTCGCCTTATAAATAATACCTTTCCCTGAGACCACATTGCACACACAAGCGCGTGGTGATGTGGTTTTGGGAAACATTATCACTGCCATGCAAAGGTAAAAAGAAAAACGACAACAAGCAAGTTCTTACGCCAGTTCGGGATAAAAAGTGCCCTGAAAAGTTGGTAATCTCGCTATTATTTTGTAACTTTATAGTTGTAAATCAATAACTTACAAAACACATGTAGCGATGATTACCACAGACAAAGTTACAGAAATATTTTGTATATTGGATGAGTTCTGCAAGAATTTAGATGCCGAGTTAACTAAAAAACTACATATCGCCCCCATAGACGAGGGGTATAAGCGTATGCGAAAACGCAAAAGGCAGATGTCCAAGAGCGAAATCATGACCGTCCTGTTGTGCTATCATTTTGGCTCTTTCCGCAAACGTGGACGACAGGGACCCTAGGGTGTGGAGAGTCTTCACCAAGGTGCTCTACGGCAAAGTATTTGCCGATAAGGGCTACATCAAGCAAGAATTCTTTGAGAACCTCTTCAACCAAGGCATCCACCTAGTTCATGGACTCAAATCAAACATGAAAAACAAGCTTATGCCCTTGTGGGACAAAATGATGCTGCGCAAGCGATATATAATAGAATGCATCAACGAACTGCTCAAGACCAAGGCCAACCTTGTCCATTCACACTATCGCTCCGTACATAACTTTCTCATGAATCTCTGTGCGGCATTAGCAGCATATTGTTTCTTCGAGAATAAGCCCGAGACCCTTCCCGTGCGCATTGAAAAGAGTAGGCAATTGGAACTTTTCTAAGCAAACCCTTATACCGAACTGGCGTAAAATCTGTTCAGAATCTAATGACCGATTTGGGAAAAAAAATCGGTGGAACACTAGGATTTCTAGCGTTCCACCGATGAGTTTCTCCTCCAGCCAGTGGGAAGGGATGAGAAAGAAGAGTGGGGCTACTCAGATTATCGTTGAGGAGCTTCCAATTCCTTCTTAAGTTGTGCGTTGAGTTGTTGCACCACCTTCTGATGCTTGTCAGCTACATTGTCGGTTTCACCTTGGGCGCTTCGCATGTTGTAGAGCTGCGCACCGGCAGAGAAGCCCGTTTCGATGTGTGGTCCCCAGGGCACCATGGCAGGACCTGTCATGGGAACGATGTATTTCCACTGAGGAGTGCGGATAGACACCGAACGATTATACGCCATGGAAAGCACGTAGTTGCGAGATTTGTTGGAGAGTCCAAGCCAAGTGCGGTGCTGATCGCGGCTGTCCACTGCCAGGGTGTCTGAGAGTTGCTCTCCTACCACGGCGGCGAGCGAGCGCACAGCATCGATTTGACTCACCAAAGCTCGGCTTGTTTTGCCTTGAGGCACTTTTCCCGCGGGCCAACTTACGATGAATGGAACGGCACTTCCGGCTTCAAAAGCGCTGTACTTCCCACCGCGCCAGTGCCCTGAAGGACGGTGGTCGCCTGCCAACTCCTCTGCTTGGTCTGCATAGCCGTCATCTAAGACAGGACCATTGTCGCTAGTGAGGATAATGAGCGTGTTGTCGGCGATACCCATGCGCTGGAGCGCTGCGGTGATTTGACCTACGGTCCAGTCGAGTTGAAGAATGGCGTCGCCTCTCGAACCCATGGGGCTCTTTCCTGCGAAGCGTGCGTGTGGCCATCGTGGCACATGGACGTCGTTGGTGCAAAGATACATGAAGAAGGGCAGACTTGCTTCACTGCGTCTTGTGTGGTCGCACTCACCCTTGCGGCAGTGCGAGGCGTTTTGCGCCATGTCTACACGCTCTTCTATCCAGTTGATGGCATAAGCAGCGATGGAGTCGGCGATGTTCTCGTCTTTCCACAGAGCCTTTCCGCCTCCTTTCATATAGCCAATGCGAGAAATGCCATTG
>LT608321.1:2683168-2690860 GCA_900095835.1 Ihuprevotella massiliensis
GTTTCGATGTGTGGTCCCCAGGGCACCATGGCAGGACCTGTCATGGGAACGATGTATTTCCACTGAGGAGTGCGGATAGACACCGAACGATTATACGCCATGGAAAGCACGTAGTTGCGAGATTTGTTGGAGAGTCCAAGCCAAGTGCGGTGCTGATCGCGGCTGTCCACTGCCAGGGTGTCTGAGAGTTGCTCTCCTACCACGGCGGCGAGCGAGCGCACAGCATCGATTTGACTCACCAAAGCTCGGCTTGTTTTGCCTTGAGGCACTTTTCCCGCGGGCCAACTTACGATGAATGGAACGGCACTTCCGGCTTCAAAAGCGCTGTACTTCCCCCCGCGCCAGTGCCCTGAAGGACGGTGGTCGCCTGCCAACTCCTCTGCTTGGTCTGCATAGCCGTCCTCTAATAAGCTAGCGGGGTTAGTTTATCTAGTTATTCTAGTCAGACTTGTCAGACAAGTCTGACTAGATTTACTAGAATTTCTAGTTATTAGCTCAATAAACCGCACACGTTCATTAGCAGATACGGTCACACTTGTCATTGACAAGTAACAAGTTAACGAATTAACAAGATTGGTGGAGCAGCCATCTTTTCACCTTTTCACCCTTTCAATTTTTCACCTTTAAAGGGCACGGCTACTTAACCTCTACTTTTCCTAAACGTGATTCCATAAAACCGATTATTCCAGAATAGCTCTGTTCGCTTTTCTTCTGCCTGTGGTGGGACACATTGCTCCATTTCGTGCAAATCGACCGTCTTACCTTCAAAATACGACTTTGAGAAAATACTTTTTTTGTACTGCGATTCCACAAAGTCGGCCGTTTCGTCGGCAACAAGAATCTTACTCCCAGGTTTCGCAACCCTCAGCATTTCGTTCATTGCACGGGCCTTATCGTTAAAGAAGTTGATGGCTCCGTTGTGGAAAACAAGGTCGAAAGTATTGTCGGCAAAAGGCAGCTGTTCGGCAGGACATTGCACAAGCGTTAAGTTTGTTTTCTTCTGCCACTTCTTTTTGCACCGCCTAAGCATGCCCAACGAAATGTCGGCACCCACCAACTCCAACGTTTTAAGGTCGACACCCTGCGGCAGATGGTTCAAGTCGGCCCCTGTACCAATAGAGACATAGAGCACGGAGATGTTGTTTCGCCACTCCAAACGGCTCATCAGCTCGGTGCGCATCTGTTCGAGCCCTCGGCCAAATTTAAGCCGTCCTATCCATTTCTCTCCAAAATCGTAGACGTAAGACATCCAATCGTACATCTTCATGTATTTATGGTTGTCTCCACCAACGAAGTCGTTATCCATGTACAAGAAGATACCACCCTCTTGTTCCAAGCTTTCTGCTTTTATCTCAGGTTTCAACCATGTTGATATATTTGCTGCCATAATGATGATGTGCTGTTATGTTATACACGTTTCTCTTTTAATGGATCGGTGCAACAGGCCAAAGAACCGTCGTAATGGTTCTCTCGCCTTATAAATAATACCTTTCCCTGAGACCACATTGCACACACAAGCGCGTGGTGATGTGGTTTTGGGAAACATTATCACTGCCATGCAAAGGTAAAAAGAAAAACGACAACAAGCAAGTTCTTACGCCAGTTCGGGATAAAAAGTGCCCTGAAAAGTTGGTAATCTCGCTATTATTTTGTAACTTTATAGTTGTAAATCAATAACTTACAAAACACATGTAGCGATGATTACCACAGACAAAGTTACAGAAATATTTTGTATATTGGATGAGTTCTGCAAGAATTTAGATGCCGAGTTAACTAAAAAACTACATATCGCCCCCATAGACGAGGGGTATAAGCGTATGCGAAAACGCAAAAGGCAGATGTCCAAGAGCGAAATCATGACCGTCCTGTTGTGCTATCATTTTGGCTCTTTCCGCAAACGTGGACGACAGGGACCCTAGGGTGTGGAGAGTCTTCACCAAGGTGCTCTACGGCAAAGTATTTGCCGATAAGGGCTACATCAAGCAAGAATTCTTTGAGAACCTCTTCAACCAAGGCATCCACCTAGTTCATGGACTCAAATCAAACATGAAAAACAAGCTTATGCCCTTGTGGGACAAAATGATGCTGCGCAAGCGATATATAATAGAATGCATCAACGAACTGCTCAAGACCAAGGCCAACCTTGTCCATTCACACTATCGCTCCGTACATAACTTTCTCATGAATCTCTGTGCGGCATTAGCAGCATATTGTTTCTTCGAGAATAAGCCCGAGACCCTTCCCGTGCGCATTGAAAAGAGTAGGCAATTGGAACTTTTCTAAGCAAACCCTTATACCGAACTGGCGTAAAATCTGTTCAGAATCTAATGACCGATTTGGGAAAAAAAATCGGTGGAACACTAGGATTTCTAGCGTTCCACCGATGAGTTTCTCCTCCAGCCAGTGGGAAGGGATGAGAAAGAAGAGTGGGGCTACTCAGATTATCGTTGAGGAGCTTCCAATTCCTTCTTAAGTTGTGCGTTGAGTTGTTGCACCACCTTCTGATGCTTGTCAGCTACATTGTTGGTTTCATCTTGGGCGCTTCGCATGTTGTAGAGCTGTGCACCGGCAGAGAAGCCCGTTTCGATGTGTGGTCCCCAGGGCACCATGGCAGGACCTGTCATGGGAACGATGTATTTCCACTGAGGAGTGCGGATAGACACCGAACGATTATAGGCCATGGAAAGCACGTAGTTGCGAGATTTGTTGGATTGTCCAAGCCAGGTGCGGTGCTGATCGCGGCTGTCCACTGCCAGGGTGTCTGAGAGTTGCTCTCCTACCACGGCGGCGAGCGAGCGCACAGCATCGATTTGACTCACCAAAGCTCGGCTTGTTTTGCCTTGAGGCACTTTTCCCGCGGGCCAACTTACGATGAATGGAACGGCACTTCCGGCTTCAAAAGCGCTGTACTTCCCCCCGCGCCAGTGCCCTGAAGGACGGTGGTCGCCTGCCAACTCCTCTGCTTGGTCTGCATAGCCGTCCTCTAATAAGCTAGCGGGGTTAGTTTATCTAGTTATTCTAGTCAGACTTGTCAGACAAGTCTGACTAGATTTACTAGAATTTCTAGTTATTAGCTCAATAAACCGCACACGTTCATTAGCAGATACGGTCACACTTGTCATTGACAAGTAACAAGTTAACGAATTAACAAGATTGGTGGAGCAGCCATCTTTTCACCTTTTCACCCTTTCAATTTTTCACCTTTAAAGGGCACGGCTACTTAACCTCTACTTTTCCTAAACGTGATTCCATAAAACCGATTATTCCAGAATAGCTCTGTTCGCTTTTCTTCTGCCTGTGGTGGGACACATTGCTCCATTTCGTGCAAATCGACCGTCTTACCTTCAAAATACGACTTTGAGAAAATACTTTTTTTGTACTGCGATTCCACAAAGTCGGCCGTTTCGTCGGCAACAAGAATCTTACTCCCAGGTTTCGCAACCCTCAGCATTTCGTTCATTGCACGGGCCTTATCGTTAAAGAAGTTGATGGCTCCGTTGTGGAAAACAAGGTCGAAAGTATTGTCGGCAAAAGGCAGCTGTTCGGCAGGACATTGCACAAGCGTTAAGTTTGTTTTCTTCTGCCACTTCTTTTTGCACCGCCTAAGCATGCCCAACGAAATGTCGGCACCCACCAACTCCAACGTTTTAAGGTCGACACCCTGCGGCAGATGGTTCAAGTCGGCCCCTGTACCAATAGAGACATAGAGCACGGAGATGTTGTTTCGCCACTCCAAACGGCTCATCAGCTCGGTGCGCATCTGTTCGAGCCCTCGGCCAAATTTAAGCCGTCCTATCCATTTCTCTCCAAAATCGTAGACGTAAGACATCCAATCGTACATCTTCATGTATTTATGGTTGTCTCCACCAACGAAGTCGTTATCCATGTACAAGAAGATACCACCCTCTTGTTCCAAGCTTTCTGCTTTTATCTCAGGTTTCAACCATGTTGATATATTTGCTGCCATAATGATGATGTGCTGTTATGTTATACACGTTTCTCTTTTAATGGATCGGTGCAACAGGCCAAAGAACCGTCGTAATGGTTCTCTCGCCTTATAAATAATACCTTTCCCTGAGACCACATTGCACACACAAGCGCGTGGTGATGTGGTTTTGGGAAACATTATCACTGCCATGCAAAGGTAAAAAGAAAAACGACAACAAGCAAGTTCTTACGCCAGTTCGGGATAAAAAGTGCCCTGAAAAGTTGGTAATCTCGCTATTATTTTGTAACTTTATAGTTGTAAATCAATAACTTACAAAACACATGTAGCGATGATTACCACAGACAAAGTTACAGAAATATTTTGTATATTGGATGAGTTCTGCAAGAATTTAGATGCCGAGTTAACTAAAAAACTACATATCGCCCCCATAGACGAGGGGTATAAGCGTATGCGAAAACGCAAAAGGCAGATGTCCAAGAGCGAAATCATGACCGTCCTGTTGTGCTATCATTTTGGCTCTTTCCGCAAACGTGGACGACAGGGACCCTAGGGTGTGGAGAGTCTTCACCAAGGTGCTCTACGGCAAAGTATTTGCCGATAAGGGCTACATCAAGCAAGAATTCTTTGAGAACCTCTTCAACCAAGGCATCCACCTAGTTCATGGACTCAAATCAAACATGAAAAACAAGCTTATGCCCTTGTGGGACAAAATGATGCTGCGCAAGCGATATATAATAGAATGCATCAACGAACTGCTCAAGACCAAGGCCAACCTTGTCCATTCACACTATCGCTCCGTACATAACTTTCTCATGAATCTCTGTGCGGCATTAGCAGCATATTGTTTCTTCGAGAATAAGCCCGAGACCCTTCCCGTGCGCATTGAAAAGAGTAGGCAATTGGAACTTTTCTAAGCAAACCCTTATACCGAACTGGCGTAAAATCTGTTCAGAATCTAATGACCGATTTGGGAAAAAAAATCGGTGGAACACTAGGATTTCTAGCGTTCCACCGATGAGTTTCTCCTCCAGCCAGTGGGAAGGGATGAGAAAGAAGAGTGGGGCTACTCAGATTATCGTTGAGGAGCTTCCAATTCCTTCTTAAGTTGTGCGTTGAGTTGTTGCACCACCTTCTGATGCTTGTCAGCTACATTGTTGGTTTCATCTTGGGCGCTTCGCATGTTGTAGAGCTGTGCACCGGCAGAGAAGCCCGTTTCGATGTGTGGTCCCCAGGGCACCATGGCAGGACCTGTCATGGGAACGATGTATTTCCACTGAGGAGTGCGGATAGACACCGAACGATTATAGGCCATGGAAAGCACGTAGTTGCGAGATTTGTTGGATTGTCCAAGCCAGGTGCGGTGCTGATCGCGGCTGTCCACTGCCAGGGTGTCTGAGAGTTGCTCTCCTACCACGGCGGCGAGCGAGCGCACAGCATCGATTTGACTCACCAAAGCTCGGCTTGTTTTGCCTTGAGGCACTTTTCCCGCGGGCCAACTTACGATGAATGGAACGGCACTTCCGGCTTCAAAAGCGCTGTACTTCCCCCCGCGCCAGTGCCCTGAAGGACGGTGGTCGCCTGCCAACTCCTCTGCTTGGTCTGCATAGCCGTCCTCTAATAAGCTAGCGGGGTTAGTTTATCTAGTTATTCTAGTCAGACTTGTCAGACAAGTCTGACTAGATTTACTAGAATTTCTAGTTATTAGCTCAATAAACCGCACACGTTCATTAGCAGATACGGTCACACTTGTCATTGACAAGTAACAAGTTAACGAATTAACAAGATTGGTGGAGCAGCCATCTTTTCACCTTTTCACCCTTTCAATTTTTCACCTTTAAAGGGCACGGCTACTTAACCTCTACTTTTCCTAAACGTGATTCCATAAAACCGATTATTCCAGAATAGCTCTGTTCGCTTTTCTTCTGCCTGTGGTGGGACACATTGCTCCATTTCGTGCAAATCGACCGTCTTACCTTCAAAATACGACTTTGAGAAAATACTTTTTTTGTACTGCGATTCCACAAAGTCGGCCGTTTCGTCGGCAACAAGAATCTTACTCCCAGGTTTCGCAACCCTCAGCATTTCGTTCATTGCACGGGCCTTATCGTTAAAGAAGTTGATGGCTCCGTTGTGGAAAACAAGGTCGAAAGTATTGTCGGCAAAAGGCAGCTGTTCGGCAGGACATTGCACAAGCGTTAAGTTTGTTTTCTTCTGCCACTTCTTTTTGCACCGCCTAAGCATGCCCAACGAAATGTCGGCACCCACCAACTCCAACGTTTTAAGGTCGACACCCTGCGGCAGATGGTTCAAGTCGGCCCCTGTACCAATAGAGACATAGAGCACGGAGATGTTGTTTCGCCACTCCAAACGGCTCATCAGCTCGGTGCGCATCTGTTCGAGCCCTCGGCCAAATTTAAGCCGTCCTATCCATTTCTCTCCAAAATCGTAGACGTAAGACATCCAATCGTACATCTTCATGTATTTATGGTTGTCTCCACCAACGAAGTCGTTATCCATGTACAAGAAGATACCACCCTCTTGTTCCAAGCTTTCTGCTTTTATCTCAGGTTTCAACCATGTTGATATATTTGCTGCCATAATGATGATGTGCTGTTATGTTATACACGTTTCTCTTTTAATGGATCGGTGCAACAGGCCAAAGAACCGTCGTAATGGTTCTCTCGCCTTATAAATAATACCTTTCCCTGAGACCACATTGCACACACAAGCGCGTGGTGATGTGGTTTTGGGAAACATTATCACTGCCATGCAAAGGTAAAAAGAAAAACGACAACAAGCAAGTTCTTACGCCAGTTCGGGATAAAAAGTGCCCTGAAAAGTTGGTAATCTCGCTATTATTTTGTAACTTTATAGTTGTAAATCAATAACTTACAAAACACATGTAGCGATGATTACCACAGACAAAGTTACAGAAATATTTTGTATATTGGATGAGTTCTGCAAGAATTTAGATGCCGAGTTAACTAAAAAACTACATATCGCCCCCATAGACGAGGGGTATAAGCGTATGCGAAAACGCAAAAGGCAGATGTCCAAGAGCGAAATCATGACCGTCCTGTTGTGCTATCATTTTGGCTCTTTCCGCAAACGTGGACGACAGGGACCCTAGGGTGTGGAGAGTCTTCACCAAGGTGCTCTACGGCAAAGTATTTGCCGATAAGGGCTACATCAAGCAAGAATTCTTTGAGAACCTCTTCAACCAAGGCATCCACCTAGTTCATGGACTCAAATCAAACATGAAAAACAAGCTTATGCCCTTGTGGGACAAAATGATGCTGCGCAAGCGATATATAATAGAATGCATCAACGAACTGCTCAAGACCAAGGCCAACCTTGTCCATTCACACTATCGCTCCGTACATAACTTTCTCATGAATCTCTGTGCGGCATTAGCAGCATATTGTTTCTTCGAGAATAAGCCCGAGACCCTTCCCGTGCGCATTGAAAAGAGTAGGCAATTGGAACTTTTCTAAGCAAACCCTTATACCGAACTGGCGTAAAATCTGTTCAGAATCTAATGACCGATTTGGGAAAAAAAATCGGTGGAACACTAGGATTTCTAGCGTTCCACCGATGAGTTTCTCCTCCAGCCAGTGGGAAGGGATGAGAAAGAAGAGTGGGGCTACTCAGATTATCGTTGAGGAGCTTCCAATTCCTTCTTAAGTTGTGCGTTGAGTTGTTGCACCACCTTCTGATGCTTGTCAGCTACATTGTTGGTTTCA
>LT608321.1:2692860-2762878 GCA_900095835.1 Ihuprevotella massiliensis
GTGCGGTGCTGATCGCGGCTGTCCACTGCCAGGGTGTCTGAGAGTTGCTCTCCTACCACGGCGGCGAGCGAGCGCACAGCATCGATTTGACTCACCAAAGCTCGGCTTGTTTTGCCTTGAGGCACTTTTCCCGCGGGCCAACTTACGATGAATGGAACGGCACTTCCGGCTTCAAAAGCGCTGTACTTCCCACCGCGCCAGTGCCCTGAAGGACGGTGGTCGCCTGCCAACTCCTCTGCTTGGTCTGCATAGCCGTCATCTAAGACAGGACCATTGTCGCTAGTGAGGATAATGAGCGTGTTGTCGGCGATACCCATGCGCTGGAGCGCTGCGGTGATTTGACCTACGGTCCAGTCGAGTTGAAGAATGGCGTCGCCTCTCGAACCCATGGGGCTCTTTCCTGCGAAGCGTGCGTGTGGCCATCGTGGCACATGGACGTCGTTGGTGCAAAGATACATGAAGAAGGGCAGACTTGCTTCACTGCGTCTTGTGTGGTCGCACTCACCCTTGCGGCAGTGCGAGGCGTTTTGCGCCATGTCTACACGCTCTTCTATCCAGTTGATGGCATAAGCAGCGATGGAGTCGGCGATGTTCTCGTCTTTCCACAGAGCCTTTCCGCCTCCTTTCATATAGCCAATGCGAGAAATGCCATTGACAATGCTCATGTCGTGTCCATGAGAAGGCTGAAGTTGCAGGAGTTCTGGATTTGATTTTCCGGTAGGTTCGCCTTCAAAGTTCTTGCGGTAGCTGACTTCTATGGGCGAGGATGGGTCATAATTTTTGACTTGGTCGTTTTCAATGAATACACATGGGACGCGATCGGCTGTTGCTGCCATGATGCAACTGTAATCAAAGCCCAAATCAGCAGGAGTTTGGTCGAGACGTCCGTTCCAGTCTTGTTGCGCTGTCTTGCTTCCCAAGCCTAAATGCCATTTTCCTATGGCTGCCGTGGCATATCCTGCGCGTTTGAAGAGGTCGGCAAGGGTGAATTGCTCAGGTTTGATGATCATTCCTGCATTACCAGCCGCTACGTCAGTGCCAGGTCTGCGAAAGGGATATTCGCCCGTGAGGAAGGCATAGCGAGAAGGGGTGCTGGTGGAGGCTGAAGCGTGGGCATCGGTGAAGCGAGTGCCGCGGGCTGCGAGCTGGTCTATGTGAGGCGTGTGCACGCGAGTGGCACCATAGCAGGAGAAGTCACCATAGCCCACATCGTCGGTCATGATGACAATGACATTGGGTTTGGAGGTTTGTGCTTGAGCTGCTGCAGCGCTGACAAGAGCTGCGATAGAACAAGCGATGCGAGATGGATTCATGTGAATAACTTAAGGGAGATTTTACCCATGAAGCGAGGTAGGGTATAAAAAAAACAGGCACTTCTTCTCCAATGACTTGGGAAGAAGTGCTGAAATGTTGAGATTAGCTCTTTTGGAAAAGCCCAATGCGCTGTTCTTCACTCATTTTGCAAATGAGCAAAGCTCCTTCTTTTTCGACCACAATATAGCCTTCTAGTCCCTGAACGATGACTTTTCTGCCAGGGGCAACGTGGATCATGCAGTTGTTGCTCTCAAAGAGTTTGACGCCTTCGCCTACAACTGCATTATTGTAGGCATCATGTGGCAATTCATCGTGGAGAGAACTCCAGGAACCTAGGTCGCTCCAACCCAAATCTGCAGGGCGCACGAAGACATCTTCGGCGTGCTCCATGATAGCATAGTCCACCGAAATGTTTTCGCTCAGAGGAAATTGTTCGGCTATCTTAGTTTTCTCCTCAGGCGTGTCGTAATAAGGGAGCAAACCTTCGAAGATGCTGGAGATTTTGGGCGCATACACGCGAAAAGCATTGACGATGGTGGTCACACTCCACACGAAAATGCCTGCATTCCAGAAGTAGTTGGGCTGCGACACGTATTGTTGTGCCACTGCCAACTCAGGTTTCTCCTTAAATCCATCGACAGCGTAGATGTTTCGTTTGCGCGACGAGGAATAAGCTAGGTCGGCTTTGATGTAACCATAGCCCGTGTAGGGACAATGGGGCTTGATGCCGATGGTGACTATGGCGTCTGTTTCGGCTGCAAACTCGAGACATTCGCCAATACATTGGGAAAATGAGGCGACGTCTTTGACATTATGGTCGGAAGGTGCGACAACGATGGTAGCACGAGGGTCGCGCTTTTTGATTTTCCACGAAGCATAGCAGATGCAAGGCGCAGTGCCACGCATGCAGGGCTCGAGAAGCACGTTGTCGGCTGGGACATCGGGCAACTGTTCGCGCACGATGTCGGCATAGTGCTCGGAAGTGACCACCCAAATGTTGGAGGCTGGCACGATGCCCTCAAAGCGATCTACAGTGAGCTGGAGCATAGTGCGCCCGCATCCCAAGATGTCGAGAAACTGCTTGGGACGCTCTACACTACTCATCGGCCAAAAGCGGCTACCAATGCCGCCTGCCATGATGACAAGATGTTGATGTGAGATCATAGTGTGGGGGACCTAAAGGTGGAAAATCCGAGAGAGCTAAGGGTTTCGTTGAGCGTTTATTAGTTGCTAGGCTTAGCAGCTTCCATGTTGCCCATGATGTAGAGGCGCACCAATTCGTTGCTTGCGTTAGAACGGATGGTAATTAGCTTCTTGAACTCGCCAGCATACTTGCCTTTTCCGTTGTAGACCACTTTGATTTCTCCGCTTTTACCGGGAGCGATAGGCGCTTGAGTGTAGGTGGGAACGGTGCAACCGCAAGAGGCAACAGCTTGTTCGATGACGAGAGGTTTGTCACCTGTGTTCTTAAATTTGAAAACATAGGTTTGTTCCTTGTTTTCATTGAACTTACCAAAGTTATGTTCTGTAGTCTTGAAGGTGATGACAGCTTGTGCAGCTACGGTGGTAACGCCTAAAACAAGGCCGCACACAAGCGTAGAAAAGAGTCTTTTAATCATGATGTTCCGATTTTATTCAATGAAATATGAGTGCAAATATAACACTTATCCGTGGGATATGGTAAGAAAATGCGCGGAATAGTAATCTTTAATAGTGATTTCTTCTAGTTTTGTCGTTAAAGATGTACTTTTGCTCTATGAATAAGGCAACTCTCACGCAGCACGATAGAATTATCTTGGGCATTGACCCCGGTACCAACGTATTGGGCTACGGAATTATGGTTGTGACGGGCAAGGAAACTCAAATGCTCGCCATGGGTGTCATAGATTTGCGCAAGGTCTCCGACGTGTATCTGAAGCTCGGTCGCATTTATGAGCGTGTGATGGGCGTGATTGATGCCTTCCATCCCGATGAGTTAGCCATCGAAGCGCCTTTCTTCGGCAAGAATGTGCAGTCGATGCTCAAACTCGGGCGCGCACAAGGGGTGGTGATTGCCGCTGCGATAGCCCGACAAATCCCAATTCACGAATATGCTCCTATGCAGATTAAGCAGGCGATAGCGGGCAATGGTGCTGCCTCTAAGGAGCAGGTGGCGAGTATCATGCAGCGCACCTTCAAAATCTCCGATGAGCGTATGTTGCCTTACCTGGATGCCACCGATGCACTCGCTGCGGCTTACTGTCACTTCATTAATACCTGCACGCACGGTGTGAAGGGCAAGATCCCCTTGCTGACAAAAGCTAAGAAAACTCCTACTTCCGGCAAGTCTGCTTCGTGGGACGATTTCGTTAAACAAAATGGGCATCGCATCCGCTCCTGAATTTGTGAGTAAGCTATCCTAGGTGTGAGAGTGCCACTTCCTTGATTCGTCGGCGCTCCGTCCTTGGTTATAGCGCTTCATCCGAGGTTTGAAAGCATTGCAACCTTGATGGGGCATTACACCTGCCTATTGGGGATGGCATTCTTACAAGACATCTGCTACAAAGTTCGGAGAATAGCCCTTGTTTCTAGGAAGGGTAGGGGTGATAGCTCCGACTACTCTCCCTAATCGTGGCAGGAGATGAGCCTACTCTCGCAATATGCTCATTCAATTCTAGCTCATAATTTCTTTTGATCATGAAGAAACTACTCTTACTCTTGTTAGTGTTGCTGACACTCCCCGCATTTGCGAGGAGAGATTCTGTGTTTGAGCTAGAGTTGGAGTGCGCACAACGTACGCTCCGAAGCGGTCGTGCCACTTATGTGTCCGTACAGTTTGCCTTGTTTCAAGAAGCGGCGTTGCTCTATCTCCAAGAGAAGCAGCAAGTCAGTCGAGATACCGCCCGAATCAACCGACGTTGGCTCGACTTGCAAGCCTTTAGCATGACAGACTTTCTGAGTCTTTACTATGTAAGTTTTGTGAATGACACCCTTTCGAGCGAGGATCATGAGATTTTGCGCTTGATTTTCCGAGACATCTCTTTGAGTACGCCTTGTTTCTATGATAGCAATGAGCGAGTTACGCTGAAGTTTGTTTTTCCCGATGAGAACCAAGTGACCCCTTTCTCCTTAGACACTGACTGGCAAAAGGCTTATGAGAAGGTGCAAAGCGAGTTGAAGGACAGTAAATACAAAAAATTGCTCCAACAATACGAATCTGTGCGCCAAGAACTCAATTGTTCCACAGAGGATTGACCGAGGAGTGTAACAGTCGCTACGCAAGATTAGGAGAGAGACTCAGTTGGTCGTTTGTGGAGTCTCCATTTTCTTGTGGGCTTCTTTGCTGTTCTCATATTAAATATGCGGTTGGTTTCTCGTGAATTTCCCCCTATTTTTCTTGAAAAATTTGTGTTTTTCGGAGTTTTGTAGGGGATACTTTGCGCCTATGTTGTGTTTTTCTACTTAGTTCATAAGACTTATTTGGGTAGAGTAGGGTTATTCCTGCGCAACCGTCCTATATTTTTCTCGAAATCTTGAATTTATAATTCGAGTTCTATCTATAACGCTGCATTGTCTTGCTGACGGATGCAGCGTTTTTCGTGCGATATCTGTTGAAAAAGACGATGAAGTTGTTACTTTCTTACCGATGGTTTGTTCGATTCTTCTGTGAGGGTGAAGGCGTGATATACTGGTCTCTTGCTATTTCTAGGTAGCAAATTGGAGATTACTTCGCGAAATATACAAGAATTCTGCACATTTCTCTTGGAGTTGTGCAGAAGAAGGCTTTCCTTTGTCGGAAAAATCAACCAATCGAACGGAAGTATATGAAAAAAATCGTGATGTCTGTAGCCCTTTTGGGTGCAGCTTTGACCGCTACTGCGGGAGGATATCTCACAAACACCAATCAAAGTGTAGCTTTCTTGCGCAACCCAGCACAGGACGCAGCGATTAACCTCAATGGTGTTTACTCCAATCCTGCTGGTGTGTCCTTTTTGAAACAAGGATTCCACGTAGGGGTCAACTGGCAATCTGCCTTCCAAACTCGCGAAGTTACGTCACAATTTGCGCCCTTTGTCTTTGGTGCTAACAACACAAGCGACACAAAGCTCTTCAAAGCCACAGCTTCTGCCCCCATCATCCCATCCCTGCAAGCTGCTTGGGTGAAGGACCGCTGGGCATTTCAATTTAATTTTGCCCTCGTTGGCGGTGGTGGTAAAGCAGAGTTCGAGCAAGGCATGGGTTCTTTCGAGAGTCAAGTTGCACTTCTCGGACTGGTGGGTCAGCGCATGGCAGCTGTGATGCCTGCTCTCGGCTTCAACAAGTATAAAGTTGACGCTTACATGCACGGAAAGCAGTATTATTTCGGTACTACTCTCGGAACGAGCTATCGCATCAACGACAATTTCTCTGTATATGGCGGAGTTCGTGGCGTGTATGCCACAGCACATTACTACGGATATCTGAAGAACATCCAAATCAATCCAGGAAGTGGCAATAACTTTGTGTCTGCTCCTGCTTTCTTTGCACAGACTGCTAAGGCACTTCAGCCTGCTGTAGCCGTAAATCCTACTTTAGCACCCCGTCTTCGTCAGTTGAGCGTACTCGCTGCTGCAACACAAGACGTGACTCTTAATACAGACCAGAGCGGTTTTGGCTTTGCCCCCATCGTTGGTGCGCATTTCCACAGCCAATACTTTGATGCTTCTGCTAAATATGAGTTCCGTACACGCGTTGCCTTCAAGAACGAATCGGCAAATAGTCAAAGTGCTGAGAACCTTACTGCTCTTGCTGCTTATCGCGATGGCGCTCAAGTGCGTAGCGACATTCCTGCATTGCTCACCGTTGGTGCACAAGTTCGCCCAGTAGAAGGCCTTCGTCTCAACTTGGGCTACCACCAATATTTCGACAAGCAGGCGAAGTCTGGCGTGAAAGGCGCATATCGCAACGAACTTCTCAAGGGGGGCACCAAAGAATATCTCTTTGGCGCAGAATATGATTTGACAAAGAAGTGGGAAATTAGCGCAGGTGTTCAGCGTACGGTCTATCCTAACAGCGATGAATACATGAATGACCTCACGTTTACTACCAATTCCACCAGCCTCGGCTTGGGCGTTGGCTACCAAGTGAACGAGAAGGTTAAGGTGAACGCTGGATATTTCAAGACTTTCTACGACACCTACAACAAGGTTTCTCAAAACTACAACAACGTTGCTAACATCATTGGGTTGGCAGAAGGCGCAGATCGTGCCCTTCAGTTGGTAGAATCTGGTGCGGTCAAAGGTTCTGATACGTTCACTCGTACCAACCAAGTCTTTGGTCTTGGCGTAGAACTCACTTTCTAAAGCACAATATTCATGCCCCAAAAGGGAGAGGGACTCACGGAGTTATCCGATGGTTGAGTACTCTTCTCACCATAGGGCACGAGTTTATTCGACATAGTTAATAGGTTTTCTATATCTCCTTACCCTCGTGCGTCGTGAGACGAGCGAGGGTATATTTGTTTGTTCACAGCAAGCTGGCGGAGATAAAGCGCAAACACAGCCCACATCGTGCTCCAACACTCCTATTATATATAGGAGAATGTCGAATAGTATATAGGAAGATGCAGATTTGTGTATAGGAATCTGTTGAGAATCTATCAGAATATGTCGCACAGTTGGGGCTGCATTCCCGAGTGGTCTAACATTCTGTCGCGAAGAATCCGCCAATTTCTCAAAAACTTTTCGTATATTTGCACGATGAATCCTATGCGACAACGCATTATCTATAGATACATCTCCATAAGACTCCACATACATGTTTGATAATCTCAGCGAAAGACTTGAACGCTCCTTCAAAATACTCAAAGGTGAGGGCAAAATCACCGAAATCAACGTAGCCGAAACCCTCAAGGATGTGCGCCGCGCTCTCCTTGATGCCGACGTAAACTACAAGGTGGCTAAGACATTCACCGACACGGTGAAGCAAAAAGCCCTTGGACAAAACGTGCTCACGGCTGTGAAGCCTTCGCAACTTATGGTGAAAATTGTACACGATGAGTTGGCTACATTGATGGGTGGCGAAAGTACCGACCTCAAGTTGGAGCATCGTCCCAGTGTCATCCTTATGGCAGGTTTGAATGGTGCAGGTAAAACCACACTTTCTGGTAAACTCGCCCTTTTCTTGAAGACAAAGAAGAACCGCCGTCCGTTGTTGGCAGCCTGCGACACCTACCGTCCTGCTGCAATCGAGCAGTTGCGCGTGTTGGCAGAGCAGATTGATGTGCCTATTTATCTGAACTTGGAGGAAAAAGATCCCGTAAAAATTGCGCTTGCTGCCATCCAAGAGGCGAAAGCTAAGAGCTATGACACGGTTATCGTGGACACCGCTGGTCGTTTGGCGATAGATGAAGCACTGATGAACGAGATTGCAGCGGTTAAAGAAGCTACAAACCCTGACGAAACCTTGTTTGTGGTCGATGCCATGACCGGACAAGACGCCGTGAACACCGCCAAGGAGTTCAACAGCCGTTTGGACTTTGATGGCGTGGTGCTCACCAAGCTCGATGGTGACACTCGCGGTGGTGCTGCACTTTCTATCCGTTCTGTAGTGAATAAGCCCATCAAGTTCGTCGGTACTGGCGAGAAGATGGAAGCTCTCGACGTATTCCACCCCTCACGTATGGCGGACCGCATCCTCGGCATGGGCGACATCGTTTCCTTGGTAGAGCGTGCGCAAGAGCAATACGACGAAGAAGAGGCTCGTAAACTTCAGAGAAAAATCCAGAAGAACCAGTTTGACTTCAACGACTTCCTCGCACAGTTGCAGCAAATCAAGAAGATGGGCAACATCAAAGACTTGGCTGCGATGATTCCAGGTGTGGGCAAGGCAATCAAAGATGTCGAAGTGGACGACCGCGCCATTCTCGGAGTGGAGGCGATTATCTTGTCGATGACCCCCTACGAACGCCAACATCCCGAAGTGCTCAATGGCAGTCGTAAAGAGCGCATTGCCAAGGGATCAGGTAAAACTGTGCAAGATGTCAACCGTCTTATTAAGCAGTTTGACCAAACTCGCAAGATGATGAAGATGGTGAGCGGAGGAGGTATGCGCCAAATGATGAGCCGTATGCCCAAAGGTTTGCCAGGTATGCCCAAATTCTAATTGATATTCAAAGGACTAGTCCGAGTTGCACCATAGCAAGTGTCGCTGGGACTAGTCCTTTCTCGTTACTTTCTATCTCGACTATCTAAGGTTTTGTGGAGCACTCTTCGACTTTTCCAAAAAAAATCTCCCACGTTTTTTGAGAGATCTCCGATGTTTGTCTTATGCCCTCCGAGAGATGCGACGAAATCTTCTGATTATTCAACCTGTTATCGGTTTAGTTTCATCCTAAAACCTAGTTCTTTATGCCAGCCACTCTCATTGACGGCAAAGCACTTGCCACACAAATCAAAGCAGAAATAGCCCAAGAGGTGCAGCAACTCACTGCCGAAGGTCATCGCCCTCCCCATCTTGCTGCCATACTTGTGGGACACGATGGCGGAAGTGAAACGTATGTCCGCAACAAAGTCTTGGCTTGTGAAGCATGTGGTTTCGACTCCACCCTCATTCGCTACGAAGATGATGTCACCGAAGCCGAATTGCTCCAGCGCATCCATCAGCTCAATCAAGATGAAAATATTGACGGCTTTATCGTGCAACTCCCGCTTCCTCGCCACATCAACGAACAGCGCGTCATCGAAGCCGTAGACCCGCGCAAGGATGTCGATGGTTTTCATCCTATCAACGTAGGGCGCATGGCGATTGGTCTGCCAGCCTTCATCAGCGCTACGCCTTTAGGCATTCTCACCTTGTTGCGCCGCTACAACATCGCCACGAAAGGCAAGAAATGCGTGGTGATGGGACGTAGCAACATTGTAGGAAAACCCATGGTGCAACTGATGCTCCAGAAAGAAGGTGCCGACAGCACAGTGACATGCGTGCATTCCCGCACGCAAAACATCGCTGAGGAGTGCCGCTCAGCCGACATTCTCATCGCTGCTCTCGGGCAACCTGGATTTGTCACTGCCGACATGGTGAAACCAGGTGCCGTCGTCATCGACGTAGGTACGACACGTGTGCCCGATGCTTCGCGCAAGACTGGCTATCGTCTCTCAGGTGACGTCGATTTTGCTGCAGTTTCAGAAGTTGCTTCTGCCATTACTCCCGTGCCAGGTGGCGTAGGTCCGATGACCATCTGCATGTTGATGCAAAACACCCTCGCAGCTGCGAAGAAGGAAATCTATAAGGACTAGCCGCACTCTGGCATTTCCTAGCCGATACGAGGTTATGCGATAAGAACAAAGTGGCTATTTCAAGGGGGGGAGCTAGGCGATTGTCCAGCACATAAGCCAAAGTGCCATGCCCCACTTGCCTTGTGTTTTTCGCGATTGCTTCAAGGAATTCCGCTCTTCTCCTATGTTTATTAGGGGGAGAGCGGATATTTTATAGTGTGCTTTGCATTTCTCTTGGCATTATCCCGAGTTTTTTGTACATTTGCACCATATATAACCTCCTGAGAAATGAAGTATTCTGTCATCGTTCCTGTGTACAATCGCCCCAATGAGTGCGAAGAACTCTTGGAAAGTCTCACCCATCAGACTCAGCGCGACTTTGAAGTCATCATCGTTGAGGATGGAAGTAGCGTGCCTTGTCGCGATGTTGTGGAACGATATGCCGACAAACTTGCCGTGCACTACTACGACAAGCCCAATAGTGGACCGGGGCAGACCCGAAACTATGGAGTGGAGCGCGCCAATGGCGAATATGTCATCATTCTCGATAGTGATGTCGTGCTGCCCGAAGGCTATTTTGCAGCGATTGATGCCGAACTTGCAGCTAATCCCTGCGATGCCTTTGGTGGTCCTGACCGAGCACACGAGTCGTTTTCTACCACGCAGAAGGCGATTAACTACGCCATGACTTCTTTTTTCACCACGGGAGGCATCAGAGGGGGCAAAGCTAAGTTGGATAAGTTCTATCCACGCTCCTTCAACATGGGAGTGCGCCGCGAGGTTTACCAAGCCTTAGAGGGATTTTCAGCTATGCGTTTTGGCGAAGACATTGATTTCTCCACCCGCATCTTCAAGAGTGGCTATCGTTGTCGCCTATTTCCCGAAGCGTGGGTCTATCATAAACGTCGCACCGACTTGAAGAAGTTTTTCAAACAAGTGCACAATAGCGGCATCGCTCGCATACATCTCTCCCATCGTCACCCTGGAACTCACAAACTTGTCCATCTTTTGCCAGCCGTCTTCACCTTGGGCGTAGCCTTTCTTCTTGTGCTCGCGCTCTTATCTCTGTGTTTTGGCTGTGAAATAGGGACACTCGTGAGCCTCAGTCCCTTGTTGCTCTTTGCCCTTCTGATTGGTGTCGATGCCACTCGGCAATCTTGCTCGCTCGCTGTGGGCATTACTTCCATCGCTGCGGCTTTCGTGCAGCTCACGGGCTACGGCACCGGCTATCTCTCTGCATGGTGGCGATGTAATGTGCGAGGGGAGGGCGAATTTGAAGCCTTCTCTCAAACCTTCTATCAATAGAAGTATTCTGTATTTCTGCTGTAAATCAGACATTAGCCACGGTGTCACTGCAAGGCAATCCCAGCGTAGCAGGTAGCGCACCGAGAGACACCGCATTCCCTTCCAATCTTTCTCACTATGAAACTCCTTGAACCTTCTGCACCTACGCTGCAACCTCAGAAAAAGTCCATCACTGAGTTGGACATCAACGACCGCCCTCGAGAGAAGTTCATGACTTCTGGCGGAAGTTCCCTCAGCGCAGCAGAACTCTTGGCGATTCTTGTGGGAAGTGGTAATGACAAGGAGAACGCAGTCACCTTGATGCAACGCATCCTCTCCGACTGCAATGGACAACTCACCACATTGGGCAAACGAAGCATCGAAGAACTCTGCGCCTATCACGGCATTGGACCAGCCAAAGCAGTGACCATCTTGGCGGCTTGTGAGTTGGGAGCGCGCAGAGGTGCCGAGGGGCTGCAAGAAGAACAGTTTAATTGTTCCGAAAAGCTCTATCGTTTCTTCTACGAAAAGCTACATGATCTCCCCATTGAGGAAGCGCACGTGCTTTTGCTCAATCATAATCTCCGCTTCATCCGTAGTGTCATGGTGGCACGTGGCGGCATTGATGGCACCACGATTGACATCCGTGTCATTCTCCGCGAGGCTTTGGTGAGCAATGCTGTACACATCGCCCTGTGTCACAATCATCCTTCGGGCTATCCCGAACCTTCTGCAGCAGACGATGCAATAACTCAGCAACTCAAACGCGCTTGTCGGGAAGTGGATTTGCGGTTTATCGACCACATCATCCTAGCCGACACGCAGTATTATAGTTATGCCGACCAGAATCGTTTATGATTTGGCACAACTCCTTTTGAACTATTCTTTCAACCCAAACCGGTCGTTAGATTCTGAATAGATTTCATTAGATTGTTGAGCAGATTGTTTGTCGTTGGTTCGAAGGCGTAGCGGGCTACGGCGAGAACGAACGAAAGACAAGATGCCAACAAGAAAATGAAAGATGACAGGAAGTTATCTATTCAATTATGAGTCGTACTATAACGGTCTTATGACCGATTTGGATTCAAACAACGCAACAAACAACAAACATGACTCCAGAAGAAAAATTGAAAATCGAAGAACAAATCGTGGAAGTCCTCAAGACCGTCTACGACCCTGAGATTCCTGTAGATATTTATAACCTTGGTTTGATCTACAATATCGATCTTGCCGAAGATGGTCTCCTAGAAATTGAGATGACACTCACAGCTCCCAACTGTCCTGCCGCAGATTTCATCATGGAGGATGTGCGCATCAAGAGCGCAGGTGTGCCAGGTGTGAAGGATGTTCGTGTCAATCTCGTGTTTGAACCCGAGTGGGACCGCGAAATGATGAGCGAAGAAGCCAAGCTCGACCTTGGTTTCCTCTAGTCCGTTTCCTTTTTCTACCTTTCGCCATGAGACATTTTCGAAGTGTACAGCCGATGATTGGTGAACACAACGTGCAATGATTGTCGTGATGGTGGGAAAATACTAATCATTGACACACAATGGCGCAGCAGAAAAATACCAACGCATGGCAGCCCCTCCGCGAGGTTCTTAAACTCGCATGGGCACAGCTCACAGGTTCCTGCTGCGCCATTTGTGGTAAAACCCTTTATGGCAACGGACTTTGCCCACAATGCTGGTTCAAACTTCCCTATACCCACCTCAAAGGCCGCAAGGGCAATGTGTTAGAACGTGTGTTCTGGGGCGAACCTAACGTAGAGCGCGTGAGTGCTTTCATGTGGTATAAGCCAGAATATGCCGTGGCGCAAGCTGTGCATGGCTTCAAATATCAAGGGCGCACGGCACTCGCACAAAGTTTTGGCAGAGCCATGGCCACGGAACTCCGTGACACAGACTTCTTTGAGGGCGTAGCCGGCATCATTCCTGTGCCATTATCTCGACAAAGAATGGCTAAGCGTGGCTATAATCAGAGTGAACTCCTCGCGCGTGGTGTGTCTGCCATCACGGGACTTCCCATTGTGACAGACATTCTGGTGCGTAAGGTGGACAATCCCTCCCAGACCACGCTTGCGCCTACCGAACGAAAAGCCAATGTAGAAGGCATCTTTGCGGTGCAACATCCCGAACGTCTGCAAGGCAAGTGCTGGATCATCCTCGACGATGTCCTCACGGTGGGAGCCACTCTCAGCAGTATTGCGCGCACCATCGCAGCGGTGAGTGATGCTCGTCTGAGATTTTTCACCCTCTGTGCGGCAGGACAGTACCACTCGGGCAGACTTTCTGCCGAAGAACTTGGTATTCCCGATGTTACTGCCGTCTTTAATCCTAACGAACTGCGGGCATATCGTCCCAATACGCCCAAACCCTCCTCAGAGAGTAGCGAGGATCCAACACCAAACTCCTAGTTGCTAGATACTAAAATCCGACACTTTATGTCAGGATACTCACCATTTGATGGTTAACAATTGAAGTTAAATGCCCATCTATCGGTATTTCAGCCTAGATTCTCCGTTCTATCATCTAGCCTCTAAGGTCTAGGCTATAATGTCTAACGTCTACCCTCTAACGTCTAATGTCTAACGTCCAACGTCTATATGAAACCCATCTATTTCCTCTCCGATGCACATCTTGGCAGTCTCGCCATTCAAAGCCGTCGCATGCAGGAGCGTCGTCTCGTACGCTTCCTCGATAGCATCAAACACAAGGCAGGTGCCGTGTATCTGCTTGGCGATATGTTCGACTTCTGGCATGAATATAAGACGGTAGTTCCCAAAGGTTTCACCCGATTCTTGGGCAAAATCTCCGAACTCACCGACCTTGGCGTAGAAGTGCACTATTTTACGGGCAATCATGACCTTTGGATGAAAGACTATCTCGTAGAAGAGTGCGGAGTAGTGCTTCATAAGACCGCGTGCACCGTAGAATTATATGGTAAAATCTTTTATCTAGCCCATGGCGATGGTATTGGCGACGACAGCCGTGGCTTCCGTTTCTTGCGCGCACTCTTTCATAATCCCATTGCGCAGGCACTTTTTGCAGCGATTCACCCACGTTGGGGCATGAGTTTCGGACTGAACTGGGCGAAACACAGTCGTTTGAAGCGTGAAGACGGCAAAGAACCCCCATTTATGGGAGAAGACAAGGAGCATCTCATTCTGTTTGCAAAACAATACCTGAAAGATCATCCTGACATCAACTTCTTCCTTTTTGGACATCGCCATATTGACTACGATTTGATGTTGTCAAAATCATCGCGTGTCGTAATTCTGGGCGACTGGATTAGCCTCTTCACCTACGCTGTCTTCGATGGAGAAAATCTTTTCTTGGAAGATTACATTGAAGGCGAAACAGAGCCATGATATAGACGTTAGAGATTAGACGTTAGACGTTAGATATTAGATTGTACATCCATCTTCGTGTGTCTACTACATTCTAATTCCTACCTTCTAACCTCTATGCTCTAACGTCTAACGTCTACCCTCTAACGTCTAATGTCTAATGTCTACCCTCTAACGTCTACTTTCTAACTTCTAATATCTAACCTCTAATATGTCTAATCTCCTCTCTGTTCGTGGGGTTTCTAAGCGATTTGCAGCGCACACTGCGTTGGACAATGTCAGCATCGAAGTGCCACGCGGTCGCATCTTTGGTTTGCTTGGTCCCAATGGGGCAGGCAAAACCACCCTCATTCGCATCATCAATCACATCACTCTCCCCGACACGGGCGAGGTGTTGTTCGACGGAAAGCCACTCACTCAAGAAGATGTGGCTTATATTGGTTATCTTCCCGAAGAGCGCGGACTCTATCGTAAGATGAAAGTGGGCGAACAAGCCTTGTATCTTGCACAACTCAAGGGACTTTCTCACGCCGAAGCCAAACAGCGGTTGGAAATGTGGTTTGAGAAATTCCAAATCATGCCTTGGTGGAACAAGAAGCTCGAAGAACTCTCCAAGGGGATGCAACAAAAGATACAGTTTATCATCACTGTCTTGCACGAACCTAAGTTGTTGATCTTCGACGAACCCTTTTCGGGCTTCGATCCCCTCAATGCAGAGTTGCTGAAACACGAAATGTTGCAGTTGCGCGATCGCGGAGCCACCATCATTTTCTCCACGCACAACATGGCAAGTGTCGAAGAAGTTTGCGACGACATCGCACTCATCCACCGCTCACAAGTACGTTTGCAGGGCAGTGTGCGAGAGATTCGCGAGCAACATCGCACGGGCGAATTTTCCCTCACCACCACTGCAGGGCAACTCTCCGAGCATCCCGAACTATTTTCCATCTTGGAGCAAGTGGAACACCATGGACTCATCACCTATCGCTTGAAAAAACAAGAAGGACTCTCCAATTCCGCCCTGGTGCAAAGCCTAGCCAGTGAGGTGGAAATCCGTAGCTTTTCGGAAATCCTTCCCACGATGAACGACATCTTCCTACGCACGGTAGGCGACGACGTGGCTGCCCTCACTGGCAATCAAACACAGCAAGCCTAACCTTTCCCCTTTCCTGATCGTTAAGGGTACAGTTTAGGTGTTTTCATTCCCCATTTCAAGCTCCATTTTCTCATGAACAAGATATTTCTCATCATACAGCGCGAATATCTCACGCGTATCCGTCGCAAATCTTTCCTATTGCTCACACTCCTCATGCCCATTTTGATGGTAGCCCTCGTGTTTGTTCCCATCTGGCTTGGCAGCATTTCGAGCGGAGAGAATCGCACCGTCATGGTGGTCGATGAGAGTCATCTCTACGACTCTTTGTTTCGATCCACTCCGCAGTTCCACTTTGTGCACGAGAAAGCACTGCCCAAACTCACCGATCTCCCAGAGGATATAGAAGCTGTGGTGCACATCAAGTCCGATCTGAGCCTCAATCGCAATGCGCTTGAGGTGCTCAGCCACAAAGAAGTGCAGAGCGATTTGAATAATCACGTAAGTAATCTCTTAGACAGTGCGGTGCGCGAACAGAAAATAGCGCGCTACGGCATCTCAGGACTAGATACCATCGTCAGTGACATGGGAAGCAACGTGGAAATCTCCACAGCAAAGTGGAATGCAAAGGGAGAAACCGCCACTTCTTCGTCCGAAGTGGCAAAAGCAGCTGGTTTCTTTTTCACCCTCATCATCTATATCTTCATCCTCACCTACGGAGGAATGGTGATGCAAGGTGTGATGGAAGAGAAAACCAATCGCATCATGGAAATCATGGTATCGAGCGTTCGTCCTTTTGAACTCATGATGGGCAAGATTATCGGCGTTGCGCTGGTGGGCATCACCCAGTTGTTGCTTTGGGGTGTCCTTGGGGGCATCATTCTTTCTGCCGCTAGTAGTTTCATGGGTGGCGCAACACCCACCGCACCCACCGATGCAGCTTCGATATTGTCCGGAGAAACTGCGATCTTCTCTGCTATTTTCAGTCTTCCTTTAGGCGAGATGCTCCTCCTCTTCGTGCTTTATTTCCTCGGAGGTTACCTTTTCTTTGCCTCCATCTTCGCAGCAATTGGCGCAGCTATCAATAGTCAGGAAGATTCTAGTCAGTTCATGTCGCCCATCATCTTGTTGTTGCTCTTCAGCATGTACGCTGCCATGGGCAGTGCCTCCAACACCGATGGACCGCTCGCCTTTTGGGCATCACTCTTTCCCCTCACTTCTCCCATCGTCATGATGATTCGCATCCCCTTCGGCGTACCTTTGTGGCAAGAACTTTTGAGTCTAGCTTTACTTTACGGCACTTCTATCGGCATGGTCTTTGTCGCCGCTAAGATTTATCGCGTAGGCATCTTGATGTATGGCAAGAAACCTTCGCTGAAAGATATGTTCCGTTGGTTGCGCTATTGAGGATTGCCACCTGCAAAGTACTATATCTTGCTTGGCAATCTCCTATTTTCTGCTTGGAACTTTCTCACCCTATGGTGGGAAAGTTCCTTTTTATTTTGCCTCTTCTCCCTCCTTTCTTCATCCTTCTCCAAGCTGTCAAATAAAAATCTCCGACGTTTTTCCGAAAATGTCCATCGTTTTTTGGAAAAAGTCCGACGTTTTTTCGAAAATCTCCGACGTTTTTTTGCGTTCCTCCGAAGAATCCTGTTTCTTCTAGGAATATCGTGGATTTTGGTCTCCTTATTCTTGAAATAAACACGCTATGTTTTTGGCAGTTGCTAGATAATTCCTACTTTTGTAACTATCATTTTTCTTGCATTCAGCCTTTGGCTATTGCAGGAATGGAAGAATTACATGATCTCTGACCTTCTTTCTTGTGAGGACTTAGTCTAATCAACTCTACTTTCAAGTGCATAACGACCATGACCTGTGCTAACTTTTCTAGTCTTTTCGTTTTTCTAGCTTTCCCCTTAGGGGTTATGGCGCAGCAACCTACTGACAGTGTCCAGACTCGCCAGTTAGATGAAGTGAAAGTCACCGCTAATACACAAGTGGAAACCCCAGTTGCCTCTTTGTTCCTACCTACAAAGCTACAGAAAAAACATAGTACCAATGGATTCCAACTCTTAGATTTACTCCAAATCCCCCAACTTGAAGTATCCCTCTTGGATTATGCCATTTCCCTTAAAGGAGGAGGCGAACTGGTTGTCTGCATCGATGGGCGAGAAGCCACGATGGAAGAGGTAAGAACGTTGCGTGCCAAGCGAATTAAACGAGTGGAGTACACCCGAACGCCCTCTGGTAAATATGTAGGAAAAGCAGGTTTACTGAATTTTGTCACAGATTTGGCAGAAGGTGGTGGAAATATCTACCTCTCGGCAGAACAAGGAATGGCATATAAAAAGGGAGATTATCTAGCATTTGCGGATTATACGCGAGGTAAATCCTACTTCTCTACACTCATCTTCCAAAATTGGTCGCGCAATCATGACTATACAGAAGGAAAAGAGCACTATAAATTTACCAATGGTGATGAGTTGTCGCGCATCATGTCCAACAAAGGTAATCTCAACTCCGATAATAGTTTTGGGGGAAGGTTGAAGTACACCCACACTACACCAGAATCCACTTTTAACTCCTATCTCAATTTTGTGTATTCTGCAAGTCCTAGCCACGAAACTGTGAATGAAGCCACTTATGCTGGGAAGTATATGGGAAAAACTCAAAAGTATGATCGTTATCATGGTAGAGCATGGACGCCTACTTTGTACATTGACTATCAGCGTTCTTTGCCGCACAATCAAAATTGGCGAATCATTTTAAATGCTGGCCTAGGTAGGGAGAAAACCTCTTTATTTAACCACGAGGATAATCAATCAGATTTGTGGACAGATGCGTCGGAACACACGCATAGTGTGTTGGCTGTTTCTCAATATTCCAAATATTGGGAAGGAGGGTGGTCTGGAGAAGTCCAGCTTTCTCATGAGTGGAAACATTATGATGATGAATATCTCGGCACATCTCCTAGCAACCAGTCACTCACCACGCAAAATTCTTATGGAGCTTTGAGCATTTCGCGATATACTGAGAAATATTATGGCTATCTGTTTGCTGGTATTTCAAATATTGGGGTCAATCTCAATGGCGACCGCCAACATTATTTGCATCCTGTACTATATTATGGGGGCAATTATTTGTTGAACGAGAAGAGTAGTGTGAGTTTGAATGGAGAGTTCACCCATACAAACTTCACACCCTCCAACAAAAACTCGGTAGTCGTGCCAGTTTCTTTTTTTGAATCTGTGGTCGGTAACCCGAATATTAAGCCCATTAAAGTGATGACCAACACGCTTTCTTACAATACGAGCGTGAAAGGGCTAAAACTCTCTGGAACTTATTTGAGTTTGTGCTATTTTGATAATGAACTTGACAGATTTTCATTAGATGAATCGCGTATTTATCGTATGAGGGTAAACCACTCTTTCTTCTGTGGCAACCATTTTACATTGGAGCTTTCGCATAATTTCTTCCAAAACCACTTATTGCTTACAACGACTGTCCAACAAGAGTTGAATTATCTCCGTGGCGATGATTATCACCTCTCGAAGTCTATATTGCGCTATGCGGGCAATGTCACTTATCTTGTGGGAGATTTTCGGATAAATGCTCGTTTCACTAGTGGGTATCATGCTCTTGACATTCGTGAACCCTTTTTTGTGCGCATTGACCCTCGTTATAGTTTCAGTGTACAATGGACACATCAGGATTGGAGTCTGACTTTTGCTGCGCAGAATGTGTTTAAACGCTATTTTGAACAGCAAATTCACATGGATTATGGCCAGTATCAGCGCGAGGTTGTCCGAGCCTTTGAAGCACAAGGTAGATGTTTGAATCTGACTGTGGCTTACAATTTTGGATTTGGGCGTAAGCATCAGGCTGGAAGTCGAGAGATTGATAAGAAAATTGAGAGTGCTATATTGAAGCCATAGGCTAATAGCCACAGCTATTGGAGGAGAATCTCACAGATAATACGGCGGAAGTAGAAGAAATAGCTGCGGTTGTGGTAAAAAGATAAAATGAGAAAAAGGGTCGTCTCTGGCAAGGTTTGCGAGAGACGACCCTTTGTGTGTGGCAAATGTCAGTGTGGGTGAAGGGAAGACTACGGCAGGAGTGTGAGTAGCTCCGAGAGGTCTTCGATAATGTGCGTAGGGATAGATTCATCTACGGACTTTGGCGTCCATTCTTCCCCACGAAACCAAATGGTTTTGCACCCTAAAGTGTGAGCAGGTGCGATGTCTTTGCCGAAAGCATCACCGATGGCAATGCAATCTTGTGGGGCGCGCTGGGCAAGGTCGATGCCGAGTTGCCATATCGTGGGATCGGGTTTGCGCACTCCAGCCGTGGCACTCTCCACAATGCGAGGGAAGAGGTCGAGCAGTCCGTAGCCTTGCAGCACAGCACGGATGTTGCCATAAAAATTGGTGACCAGCACGAAGTCATATCCGCGTGCAACTAACGTGTCAAGGACTTTGCGCGCACGAAGTGTGGTGTGGCGTGCTTGCGTGTCGCAATAGGTCGCCACAATGTCTACGATGCTCTCGCGCTCTTCGGCTGAGAACTGAAAACCTCCTTCAGTGCAGAGGTGTTCCACTTCGAGCGTCACTTTCTTATGTAGGAGAGTAGCGAAGTCATCTTCCGGGAGAATGATGGGATGTTGGGCTAGTGCGCGCTCACCGTGCACATAGGCTGCACGCCAAGTGTCGGTGTCGAGTTGCGCAAGTGCGGGGTGTTCGATCGCAGCTTTGGTGAATCCATCGCGAAGCACGTAGTTCCAGTGGCGTGCATCGGAATCGAGCGTTCCGCCATAGTCGAAAAGGAGGGTAGGCATGAGAGAATGTCGAGAAAGAAAGGGAGGTTATTGAGGAGAGGGAGGCGAGTGTCGGTGAGCAGGTTTGATTTTCACCAAAGCAACTCCGACCACTATCCAAAAGATTTCGCGGATGCGGGTGAAGAAAGCCGCGTAGACGCCCATAGAAGCTCCGACAGTAGGGAAGAGTAGGGCGACAATAACAGCCAAACTTCCCTCGCGCGCTCCCAACTGCATAGGCAGAAAGAAGAGGAGATTTCCCATGAGCGAAGAGAAACCTAGAATGATGAGGCCATCGGCTAGCGTGGCATTGGTGAGTCCGAAGGCAAGGAGGATGCCGTAGAACTCAAAACTATTAAACAAACGTCCCACATATTCTGCCAAGAGGGCGCGGAGAAACACGCGCGGATGAGCGTAGAGGGTGCGGATGTGCCCATCGATGGTGAGGAGGTTGGCTTGATGCGCTTCGCGAAATCGCTTTGCCCATCCTCCAACTAAGGGAAGAAGACCAAGAATCTGGAAGAAACGTAAGGCAACTCCGCGTTTGTAGCATTGCTGAAAAAAGAGAATTGCAGCCACAAACAACAAGAGGTAGAGAGCGAACAAGCCAGCAAGCCAAGGTGTAATTGCAGAGAAGTGGCAAACCACAAAAACAATCAAGGCAGTGGTCCACAAGAAGAAGTGGCTAAAAACGTGAAGCAGCGAATAGAGCGTCACAGAAGCCAGTGCGCGCTGTGTGCCTACGAGGTGCGAAAGTTCGAGAACGCGATAAGGAGCTCCGCCAGAACCGAAGGGAGTGGTGTAGGAAAAGGCGAAGCCCGACACGGTGAGTTGGCCAGCGCGTGCGAGAGAAATGTGATGATCAGCGTGCCCTGTATTGACTAAAAGCTGAAAAGCATAGGCGTTGAGGACGTAAACAGGAATCCAACTTCCTACAACGAGAGGAAGATAACGGACTACGCGGACAAGATTGTGGCGAATGACTTGCCACCCATCAGGGAAACGCCAGATGAGAAGCCCGATGGCGAGCAGTCCAAAGGCGAAGAACAGATTGCGATAGAGAGGTTTCATGCAAGGAGTTGCAGAGGAATGAGAGAAGGGGGGAGAGAGGGAGAATAAACCCAAATCGGTCATTAGACCGTTATAGTGCAATTCGTTATAGAGAAGATAACTTCCTGCCATCTTTCATTCTCTTGTTGGCATCTTGTTTCTTGTTCGTTCTCGACGTAGCCCGCTACGCCTTCGAACTCACAACCAACCATCTGCTCAACAATCAAATAAAAACTGTTCAGGATCTAATGACCGATTAGGGATAAAAAGTGATAGCTCAGCTCTTATTCTTCCGTAGTTTCTGATTCGATTTGCAGGCGAAGTCGCTGACACAGTGCTTCGTGCTGGCGGTGCATGTGGATGTAGATGACCAAAAACACGGTGAGGTCGGCAAGTGGAAACAAGATGACTGCCCAAGGATGCCATACGGCGAGGAGCAAACTAGCATAAAGCACAAAGGCACGCCAGTTGAAAGTGAGGGCATTTGCCCATTTCATCAACGGAAGACTGCCAGAGCGGAATGTTTCTACTAAAGATGCGGGAAGTTCCGCAGGATAGTGTTCATCGAGCGTGCGCTTGAATTGTTGGAACTGTGGCGTAGCTTGTTCTTGCGCTTGTGTATAGCTGATGTAGAACCAGAGGAAGATTTTCCACGCAGGTTGCTGACGTGCGGAAACTTCTGCGAAATCTTGGCGCAGTTGTCGAGAACTATCGAGTTCGCTTTGGGCTTTCCCTCGAATGAAATAGAGATGGATGTTGCGGTAATAGTCGGCTAGTCGGCTTTGCGGTCCGTGGATTCGGGTGCCAACGAGTAAGAGGAGTACGAAGATGGTCAAATGCCAGTTGGGACTCTCCGACCACCCAGGAACCATGGGCTGATTGTAGAGGCGAAGTCCCACAGCAAGATAGATGCAAATGAACCAAACATTGCCGGCAAAGCCATCGAGGATGCGCCCCCAAAGGGTTTTCTGTCCCGTCATTCGGGCAAGTTGCCCATCCGCTGAGTCATAAAAGTTCGCCCACATGAGTAGTGCAATGCCTATGAGGGTGAAAAGCAGGTTGTTCTCTCCAAGGTACATGAAATATGCCGCACCGATACCGAGAAAAATGCTAAGAATAGTGACCACATTGGGATGGATGTGGAGTGCACGAAAGAAGCGCGCCCAAAGAAGTCCGATGGGACGAGTGAAATAAACGTCGATGTTTTCTTCGGTGTCGCTACTTTTTAGCGTGGCTTGCAGAGAAATAGGTTGTTCGCTCATGAGAAGATAAGGAATTTGTTGGAGAGGGGATTGAAAAAGAAGGATAAGCCGGAAGGACTATTCTGAGAATGCTAAGAAAGAAAAGCTGTTGAAGGGCAATTTCTAGCCTTTATTTAGCAAGGAGAGAAAGACAATGTTGCACGATGGCTGCGGAGGCTTCGGGCAAACAAGCGGAGAAGGAGGGGAAATCGTTGAAGTCGATGAAGACAAAGGTGCCATCTTCGCGAAGGATGGCATCACCTCCATAGATGGAAAAGCCTGATTGTTGTGCCACTTGTGTGGCAGCGGTGTGCATGGCGCGGAGCGTTTGCTTCCACATTGGGGAGGATAGAGCCAATTCCTTGTGGTGGTTGTGCTGTTCATGCCCAAATTTAGAGAATCCCTTTGGAGAGTGCGGCTCGGCATGAAAGAAATTCGTGCCTACCACTCCGTAGAATTTCACCAGTTGTCCGTCGATATGCTCCATGACTAGTGCATCTTCGTTTGCGTGCTCGGAGAGAATCGCGTCGAGTTGGGCGAGATGCTCCACAAATTGCACATCGTTGGCGGAGGTTGTGGCAGTGTTGTTGCGCTTCCACCAGAGAGGAAAGGGGAGAGTAACTTTGAGCTCTGGAGTCAGTTCGGAAGTGTGCCAATGCTTGGCGGCATGTCCACTCTCGGCAAACCACTGTTGGAAGTCGGTGCGTTGTGCTTTTTGCAGCGCTCGTGGGCTATTGAGGACTGTCACTCCACATTCTTCTGCAGCTGAAAGGGCATGGAGAGCTGCTTCGCTGCGCGCCATGGAGAGGATGAGTGTGGACTTTTCCAACTGTGGTGGGTGATTTTCAAATACTGCTTCGTCGAATGTGGCGACACTCACGCCTTGGAGCGCGAAGTTCATGACGAGAGAACGGAAGAGCGCTTCGTCACGTGCTTCAGAATTTGGAGAGTAACGAGGATGTCTTGCGATGAGGGTAAGCATATTAGACGTAAGAAATTAGACGTTAGACGTTAGAGGGCGCGGAGCTGTTTGTTTCGCTACGACAGGCGTGGCTAGAATAGAAAGTTATATCCCTTCTTGCAAGAAACTTTCTGCCTTAGCAATGTCGCTGGCGTGGTCAATGTCAAGTATTTTGTCGAAGAGATGTGCTTTTAGTCGCAGACCATCGACGAGAAGACCGCGCTGAAAATTGCGCAAACGATGCTGACCTTCTGCCATGCAGCGCGAGAGGGTGGTGAGTGCCTTTGGAGAAAGGGTGTAAATCCCTCCAGAGATGAAGATTGAGTCTACATGATGATTCTTGTCTCTGTCTGAACTCTCCTCGGAAAAGTCTGTATTCTTGTCTGAGAAGTCAGCCTTCCTATCAGAAACATCCGTGATTTTGTCGTGAAAACCAGTGATGTCGAACTGTGATGTTGCAGCAACATAGAGCGGACTTTCGTCGTCTACGAAATCTGTTACCGCCATGCAACCGTCATATCCGTCAAGTAGATATTGTTCTGTGGCATGCAGGTAAGCGCGAAAGGCTTCTTCTTGAAAAATTGTGTCTACCGTGGTCAAGCAGAAGGGAGCTTCTTGCAAGTAGGGTGCGAGTGCCGCGAAGGTGTGCATGGACGAAGGGGTGTCTGCCACCACAATGCGCAAAGGAAAGGTGGGATTGGCCTCCGAAAACTCCAATAAATACTGGTGGGTTTCTGGGCGCGCACTATTGACGGCTACGATGATTTCTTCTGCTCCACAGCGATGAAAGATGCTAATGAGCCTTTCTATCATGGGAACTCCGCAGAGTGGAATCAGAGGTTTCGGCTGAGTGACGCCTTCTGTGGCTAGACGACTGCCTTCGCCTGCGGCAATGATGGCAAATTTCATGTAGAGGTATGGGATTATCTATTGTGGGGTGGACTGAATCTCCGAGCGATGTCATGAAGACACGGAGCATTTCCATCCCCTAAACGAGAGATACAAAGGGAAAATAAGCAAAGCAGCACCACTTTCTTTGAAGAAAGGGTGCTGCGTTATCCTATTATAATAAGGAGAAAATTAGAAGATGACGCGCACCATGAAGCGGATACCCCAGCGCGCAATCGAAGGATCGTCGATGTAGGTGAAGCGACGCACATAGTCCACGTGAACAAGTTTGAAGATATTGTGGACACCGAAGGCGGCTTCTACGTAGGGTACTTTGGGATCCATGGCATAACCAGTGGACTTAAATACGCCATTCTTGAACTCACCAGGGAAGATGAAGAGATCTTCGCGGTTGCGGTTTTGCTCAATATTCGGATTGTTCTTGTCTGTAAGGCGTCCCCACAGCACATTCACCCCAATGTGCTCGCGAATCTTCAAACGATTGATGAGCGGAATGCGGTTGAAAATCTTGCCATGAAGGTTCCAGTTGAACATCAACTGCGCATATCTGTCGTTGAAGAATTCCATGTTGTTGACGAGATAATACATATCGTCTTCGTAGACATAAGAGAGATTCGCCTTAGGCATGATGAGGAGCGGGAAAGGAACTCTATTCCATTGCGCACCAGCTGCGAAGTCGAAGTCCATGCGTCCCCAAGAGTGGAGCCATACACGCTTGCGCACGCCTATCTCTGTGAGGTTGTAGGTGTAATCACTGGCAAGTCCTTTCAAACCCACGGTGTGGGAAATGCGATAAATCGGAGCTTCCTTGTTCACCAAGATACGTCTTTGTTTCGTATTGATGTAGGCGACACCAGGTTGGTACTTGAGGGTCATCGAAAGATCCGTCGTGTTGAGGAAATTTCGGTTGAGGTTGGCGAAATTGCGTCCGCTATCTGGTCCCCAAGGTGTGATGGTGTAGGGCTGTCCTACCTCAGATTGGTGAGCGTGAGACACTGGTTGATAGAAGAGATGGTAGGTGGGCTCTGTCTGGCTGTGGCGAAGTTGCGTCTTCCATTGGAGGCCATCTTCCCATTCGCGGTCGAAAATCAACTTGAAACTGCGATCGTACATCATGTGCTTCACAGAAGACCACGTCAATGCACGGAACACATTGTCCTTATCTGTGTTGAGATATTGGTCGGAAGGCACACCCACGTCATAAGAGTAGTTGAAGGTGAGGTTGGCAGTGGGAAATTCCATGGGCAGATAAGCCTTCTTCTTGAAAGAATAGGTCATTTCTCCCATACCTTTCCAGCGTCTGTCGCGGAAGCCATACGCCAAGTAACCACGCCAAAAGAAGTGGGGATTGAAATTCGCTGTGGTTTGTGCTGAAGCACGAAGGCGAAGTCCATCCACAGGGTTGGTGGTTACCATCGTGTTTACTGGACCTACGTCCAATTTTGAGGGATGTTCGTCGTCAATAGAGGTTGGAACGAAGTTTTCAATTAGGGATTTACCTACCCAAATAAAGGGCTTGATGCCCGGAATGTTCATGATGCGCTTCACGAAGAGCGAAGTTTGGTCTTCCGACTTGGTGAGTTGTTCTGTGCGGTGCTGAGCCCAGAACTTGTCTTCTTGCATCATCGCATCGGGTTCTATCTTGGTATTGCCACGGAATCGGAACAGACGGTCGGAAAGTGGCTCAAAAGAGTAGTTAGTATACTCTGTATAGCGTTTCACCTCCAAAGTTTTCAAGAATTTAGCAGCTTCCAACAAGACAAACATGTCGTTTTTGGCTAGAACTTGCTCACCGCTGGGTAATTGGGTGAACTGTTGGGCGATGTTGATGCGCTTCACGTAGTTGACCGTCGACTTGATGGGGATGCTGATGTCGGCTTTGGCGATGCGGAAGGTGGAGTCCGCCATAATGTAGAGGGAGCCTGTGAAGCCGAAGTCGCGAGAGTTATTAGGACCAAACGACACTTGGATACACTTGTTGCCATCAACGTAGGTGGTGTCCTCGATGAAGTAGCGATAAAATGCGATAGCTCCGTTCGTGGCTATGGGGCTCAAGAACTGCGATTGGACAAAGCGGATGTCGTCTTCGTAGATATTCACCTCCGTGAAGACGTCTTGGAGCATAGAAGCCAGGATGTCACCCGTGTCAATGAGTTCATTCATGCCCGTCGTGCGTTGACCTTTGATGATGCTCTTTTTCTCGTCCTGCTTCTTGCGATAAATCTCTTGCGACACTGTCTCATCCACCGAGAGCGGAAGGATGAGTTTACCAGTTTCGGGTGAGGTTTCCACGTGTTCCTTCAAGAAAGGCATCGCCTTAAAGGTGCCTTCTTCAAAGACTTTTGGGGTAATATCGCTCAGTGCAAAGGCGAGTTTGTCGTATTTCTCTACGCTGTAGTAGTCGCGCTGGCGGAGGTTGCTAGCCTTTTTGGCGGCAATCACCTTTTCCATCAAGATGACCGCAGGATTGTTCTTGCGAGAATACTTTTCGCGCTTCGCCTGTACCACTGCTGTATTAAGGTTCATGTCGATGGTGCGCAACTTAACAATGAGCGAATCTGCGGTCGATTTAGGGTGTAAGCTCTGGGTTTGATAGCCAATACTTGAGACAATCAGTTTGCCTCCCTTGCGGAAAGGGATTGAAAAACGGCCTTCAGCATCAGTTTGCACCGCACCCTTTGTGCCATCATAAAAGACATTGGCGAAAGGAGTCGCCTCGCCCGTCTTGGCATCAAGCACGCGGCCCACCAATCGTTGGGCACTGGCTGACAAACAGCCTAGTATGAGGAGCGGTAGCAAGAGGAGAAATCTCTTCATATAGGGAGAAAGTGTTAGCAATAATCTAATTAAGTGGAGAAAGAACCAGGGTCGTTTAGTTTTGACGTGGGCGACGATCCTCACGATGATGACGAGGAGCGAAGGGAAGAGGGTTAGCATTTGCCTCGTCGTAGCTTAGACGGTGGCGATAAATGTCGATAGCCGCATAAATAGCTTGGAGGAGAGAGAGTTCCGAAGCCACACCCTTGCCCGCAATGTCGAAAGCCGTGCCGTGGTCTGGGGAGGTGCGCACGATGTTTAGCCCTGCCGTGAAGTTTACTCCATCTTCCATGGAGAGCGCCTTGAAAGGTGCGAGCCCTTGATCGTGATACATCGCGAGAACTGCGTCAAAATGGCGGTAAGCTCCGGCACCGAAGAAGCCGTCAGGGCTGTAGGTGCCGAAAACGGGGAGACCTTCGGCTTGCAACTGCGCGATGAGGGGCTTGAGCACGTCTTGTTCTTCCTTGCCCAACAAGCCTCCATCGCCGTTGTGTGGGTTGAGACTGAGCACAGCTAGGCGAGGTGCAGAACAATCAAAGTCGCGCTTCAGGCTGGCTAGGATTTGGCGAATGCAAGCCTCCACGCGCTCTAGGGTAATCTGCTCAGGCACTTCCTTGATAGGCACGTGCACTGTTGCCAAAGCTACGCGAAGCAACTCATTCATTAAAATCATCAAGGCATTACCTTCGCTGCGTGCTTCAAAAAACTCCGTATGTCCAGGAAATTGGAAAGTCTCGCTTTGGATGCTCGCCTTATTGATGGGGCAGGTTACCACTACATCAATCTTGCCAGCTTTGATGTCTTCAACTGCGCGTTCGAGTGCTTGGTGTGCCCATCGACCAGCTTCTGCCGAAGGTTGCCCGAAGTTCACTTGCACCTCAGCGCCTTCTGTCACATCGACCAAGTTAAGTTGCCCTTCTTTGGCTGCCTCAGCTGAGGCTACTACTTTCCATGTGGTCTCCAGTCCGAGTTGTTGGCGGTGCACTTGGGCTGCTTGGTCACTACCATAGACGATGGGTGTGCAAAGTTCAAAGAGAGCGGGTTGAGAAAAGGCTTTGAGAATCGTCTCATAGCCGATGCCGTTCATATCTCCGTGGGTGATGCCCACGCGTATCTTATGTGTCATGTTGTTGATGCTAAGAGGTTGTAGAAGAGAGTCCTGGAAAAACTTGTCTGCTCATTGGGAGGGCAGAGTGATTATGCGCGTTCTTCTTCCATACGCTTGGTGGTGAGCATACCACAGGCTGCGTAGATGTCTTGTCCGCGTGAAGCGCGAATGGTGGTGGTGATGCCGTGATTATTGAGATAATCGCGCATACGTTCCATCGCCACTTCGTCTGTGCCGTCAAAGCGCGTGTCGGGAATCGTGTGGAATCGAATCATATTGATGCGACAATCCAAGGGAGCCAAGAGTTTAATCAAGGCTTTGGCATGCTCTATCGAATCGTTGATGCCTTTGAAGACAATGTATTCAAAAGTGAGTCGGCGTTGCTTTGCGCCTTCTGCGTAGTCCTCGTTGGTCTTGCGGCAGAAATCATATTGACTCAGCAGCTGAACCAGGTCTTCAACGCCAAAAGCACGTTCGGCAGGCATCATGGCTTTGCGCTCATCTGGCAAAGGATGGTGGAGAGAAACCGCTAGCGAACAGTTGCTTTCATTGAGGAAACGAATCAAACCTTTGGCAACTCCCACGGTAGACACCGTGATGCGCTTTGGACTCCAGCCATATCCCCATTCGGCAGTCATGGCTTTGGTGGCGCGGAGCACATTCTCTATGTTGTCCATCGGCTCACCTTGACCCATAAAGACGATGTTGGTGAGCTGTTCGCGCTGAGGGAGCGAATAAATCTGGTTGAGAATGTCGGCTGCTGTGAGGTTTGCCATGAAGCCTTGTCTGCCAGTCATGCAAAATTCACAAGCCATCTTGCAGCCCACTTGCGACGAAACGCAGAGCGTGGCGCGTTTGCCATCAGGGATGTACACCGTTTCGATATAGTGTCCGCGCTCTGTCTTGTAGAGATATTTGATGGTGCCATCTTTAGATTCCACGCTTTCTACAGGAGTAGAGATGCCAATCTGGTAGTTTTCTGCGAGTTTTTGTCGCGCAGCCTTGGAGAGATTAGTCATCTCGTCAAAGGAGCGCGCATGCTTGTCGTAGAGCCAACCACAGATTTGTTTTCCCACAAATTTGGGTAAGCCCAAAGCGAGTGCCACTTCTGTGAGTTCTTCGAGCGAAAGTCCAAGAAGCGATGGTTTGTTGCCCATGTCATTGTGGGCTGTTGCCGATGAGTGACTCGTATTAGTCTTGTTTGTTGTAGGAGTTGTCATGTTTGTCTCTATGTTGTAGTCAAGCTATTCCTTGCAAAAATACGGATTTCTAGACGAATAGCCTTTCGTTTTCTGAGCAAAGTCCCAAAAATGAAGCGTAATTTGACACACTTTTTGCGAAGTGTCACATGAGATTTCCAAAATCGATAGTACGTAAGCCATAAAATGATTTTTTTTCTAGTATTACAATGTAGGTGTTGATTAATTGTTACCTTTGTACCCTCTCTAATTTCTCGGCTATGGTCTGTGAAGTCTTATTGACAGACTTATACTCAACAAACTTTACGATTATGTATATCCTATTTTCTTTGCTGCCAGCTTTGTTTTGGGGGCTTTTACCTCTAGCAGTTGCTAAAGTTGGCGGACGTCCTATTCAACAAATTATAGGAACAACCGTCGGCACTTTTCTTGTGGCTTCGTTGGTCTTCCTTGTACAACGTCCTGAAATTGGGCAGAGTATTTTTGGCTGGTGCGCCCTGTCGGGTGCTTTTTGGGCATTTGCTCAAATGCTACAGTATCGTTCTTTTGAGCAAATCGGAGTTTCCAATGGTATTCCTATTTCTGTGGGGATGCAATTAACAGCAAATGCTGTGGTGGGTACTCTGTTTCTTGGAGATTGGCCGACTTTGGGTGAACGCATCCTGGGATTCGGTGCCATTGCCATCATTGTTATTGGTATTTATCTCACCACGTTGGAAGAGAAAAAAGAGTCTGTGTCCAACGCTAGTGTGGAACTATTGCAAGAGGTGGGTGGTGTCTCTCATGATGAATCGAAAGCTCCTCAAAGAGATATGCGAGGTGGATTGATTACACTCACCATTGCTACCGTGGGCTATGTGGGCTTTTCGTTTATTCCTGCCAAATTTCATGTGTCTGGTCAAGTTGCATTTTTCCCACAAGCTCTTGGAATGGTGGTTATGTCTCTGTTGCTTTCTCTTTTCTTTCTACGTCAGCGTCCATTTTCTAAAAAGAGTGCCCAAAACTTGCTAGGTGGTTTTATCTTTGCCATCGCAGTTCTGCTTTATCTTATATCGATTGAGTTTAATGGAGTGTCCATTGCTGCTTCTATGGCTCAGATGAATGTAGTGCTAGCTACTCTTGGTAGTATATATATTTTGGGAGAACGTAAGACGAAGTGGGAACTTAAACGTGTTTTCCTCGGACTATTCTTAGTTGTAGTAGGAGGTTTCCTCATTGGTCTTACTTCTGTAGACTGGGTTAAAAACCTCTTTTGAAACTTCTTCTTGTACTCCTAACTGATAATTCTCAGGTTGTAGCCGTAAGAAATTAGAGCTGTTTTTTTACTGCTCCGAGAAGATTACACAAAACATGGAATGAACTTGGAAAAAGTTGTGTTGTCAACGAGAGTATCCAATAAATAACTATATTTTATTTAGCTGAATGTAAAACTAAAATCAAGAAGTCATGAGAACTATCACATTGAACAATGGCGTTGAAATGCCACAAATAGGTTATGGCGTGTTTCAAGTGTCGCCAGATGAAGCGGAGCGTTGCGTAGCTGATGCTTTGAGTGTAGGTTATCGTATGGTTGATACTGCACAAGCCTATCAAAACGAAGAAGGGGTGGGGCGTGCTATTCAGAAAAGCGGTATCAAACGCGAAGATCTTTTTGTCGTCGATAAAATATGGTTTTCGCAATACGCAGGAGATTCTGCAACAAAAAGTATAGAGGATAGTTTGCGCAAACTTGGTACTGACTATATAGACTTAATGTTGCTACATCAACCCTATGGTGATCGATATAATGCCTATCGCGATTTGGAAGAAGCGTTAAAGGTGGGGAAGGTTCGTGCCATAGGAGTGAGCAATTTCTACTCAGATCATTTGATTGATCTTTCTAACTTTATGGAGGTCATACCTGCAGTCAACCAGGTGGAAACGCATATGTTCTTTCAGCAACAGGAGGCGCGTCAATATATGGACGAGTTGGGCGTGAAACATATGTCATGGGGACCGCTTGCAGAGGGAAAGAATAACTTCTTTTCCAATGAAGTTATGAAGTCGATTGGAGAAAATCATAGAAAGTCGGTTGCGCAAGTGGCACTTCGCTACTTATTGCAGCGCGATGTCATCGTGATTCCTAAGTCTGTGCGCAAAGAACGTATGGCTGAAAATTTTGATGTCTTTGATTTTGAGCTGAGTTCAGAAGAAATGTCTGTGCTTGCTCAGCTAGACACTCATGAACCAGTAATTATACCTAGTCATCATAGTGCTGAAGTGACCAAGATGTTTATGGGATGGTCAAAGCCGATAGAGCGATGATTTTAATTCTCTTATAGCAAAACACGCCAATAGTGGCTATGTATATACGAAGACTGCGATGAACGCGATGAGTAATTAGGAATAGATGCTCTTTAGGTGTTCGTCGCAGTCTTTATAGGTTGTTCCGTTTGATTGAAAATGAATGAGAGGTTGTGGTAGAGGGGAAGCAGGTTATTCTTGTCACACAAAAAAAGCTCCATCTCATTGAGATGAAGCTTTTGGAGTACACTCTCAGGGATTCGAACCCTGGACCCACTGATTAAGAGTCAGTTGCTCTACCAACTGAGCTAAGAGTGCAACATTGGAACTTTGCTACTAAATCCTCCAAAGGAGGTTGGTACACTCTCAGGGATTCGAACCCTGGACCCACTGATTAAGAGTCAGTTGCTCTACCAACTGAGCTAAGAGTGCAGTGCTTAGTAGCATTGTTTCCTTGTTTCGGGTGCAAAATTACGCGCTTTTTCTGAAATCTCCAAATGTTTCTGCGTTTTTTTCGCGTTTTATCCTGAAAAAAGTCGATTTTGCATTGAAAATCGCCCTAAAAGAGCGTAGCGACCTCATAAATTTGCTCTAGTTTGTTTAGTCTCTAGAGAAAAGATCGCGAGTGTAGACCTTGTTTTTGACGTCATTGAGTTGTGCATCGTAGCGATTGGCAATGATGGCTTGCGACATCGATTTGAATTTCTCCAAATCGTTGACCACCAAACTACCGAAGAAGGTGCTGCCATCTTGGAGGGTAGGCTCATAAACTACTACTTTTGCGCCTTTGGCTTTGATGCGTTTCATCACTCCTTGGATGGAACTTTGGCGGAAATTGTCGGAATTGGCTTTCATCGTCAGTCGATACACACCAATCACGCAGTCTTTTTCGTTGGCAGGATTGAAAGCTGGGTTTTCACCATAGTATCCTGCTGCGCGCAACACGCGTTCGGCGATGAAGTCTTTGCGCGTTACGTTGGATTCCACGATGGCACGCACCAAGTTTTGGGGCACATCTTGATAGTTCGCCAGAAGTTGTTTGGAGTCTTTAGGCAAACAATAGCCACCATATCCGAAGGAAGGGTTGTTGTAGTCGTTGCCGATGCGTGGATCAAGGCAAACGCCATGTATAATCTGCTCGGTGTTGAGCCCTTTGAGTTCGGCGTAAGTGTCGAGTTCATTGAAGTAGCTCACGCGCAGTGCGAGATAGGTGTTGGCAAAGAGCTTTACTGCCTCGGCTTCGGTGAGTCCCATGAAGAGCGTGTCGACGTCGGGCTTCAAAGCTCCTTGTTGAAGCAGAGCGGCAAAGGTGTGTGCAGCCTCGTCCAGTCGAGCATCGCCTTCGGGACGTCCCACGATGATGCGCGAAGGGTAAAGATTGTCGTAGAGCGCTTTGCTTTCTCGTAGAAACTCAGGCGAAAAAATGATGTTTTCGCTCCCCATTCGCTGGCGAATCTGTGCAGTATATCCCACGGGAATGGTGCTTTTGATGACCATGATGGCGTTGTCGTTGACAGCCATCACAGCTTCTATCACGGCTTCTACGGCAGAGGTGTCGAAGAAATTGCGTTGTACATCGTAGTTGGTGGGAGCTGCAATGACCACAAAGTCAGCGTTGCGATAGGCACTCGCAGCATCGAGGGTGGCAGTCAAGTCTAATTCCTTTTCTGCCAGATATTTTTCGATATAAGTGTCTTGGATGGGGGAGCGTCTTGCGTTGACGGCATCGACACGTTCGGGAACGATGTCAACAGCAGTGACGTGATGGTGCTGTGCAAGGAGAGTGGCGATGCTCATGCCGACATATCCAGTGCCAGCGACAGCGATGTTATAAGTATTCATGGGGCAAATTGGTGTAGATGACCATGTGTTGCGCAGGGGGCTTGTGCTGGAAGTGCGCAAGTGTGCTGTAGGGTGTAAAGGCTTTTAAGAAAAAAAGCGAGTTTCAATGAGAAACTCGCCTAGTCGTTTGTGCCATTTAGTGGTAGTGCCTACGGGAATCGAACCCGTATGTCATGCGTGAGAGGCATGTATCCTAACCATTAGATGAAGGCACCTTAAGGTGCGGAAGGTGGGGGATTCGAACCCCCGGTACGGTTGCCCGTACGTCAGTTTAGCAAACTGGTGGTTTCAGCCACTCACCCAACCTTCCTTGGGTGCATTTGTTTGTCAAACGCAGTGCAAAAGTAGGTACTTTTTTTCAAACGACCAAGAGTTTGGATGAAAATCTTTGAAGAAAATGCGATTTTCATGGGATTTAGAAGGCGAGAAATCCTTACATCAGGGTAGAAGGGGCTGTTTTTGTTCAAAGAGTCGTATCGAAAACAGAAGGAAAATCCTAGCCGGGAGGGTGCATATACCTTATTATTGCATATATTCTCGTCATAGTTGGGCGAAAATTCGTATCTTTGCCTAGTATAAAATTGCTGTTTCTCGTCTGAAAATCGCATTGCTCATGATTCATTCTCGCACTTCTGCACTTGCACTTCGCTGTGCTCCTCTTCCGCTTGTCCGCATTGGTTTTGTCGGTCTAGGCAGAAGGGGACTTGCTACGTTGCGCCGTTATCAATATATAGGTGGAGTGCAGGTCACTGCTTTGGCGGATTTGTCGGAAACCTGCGTGGCGTCAGCAAAGTCAGTGCTGCAAGGTTGGCATAAGTCTGAGGAAGTGGGAGAACCCTCTGAAAGTTGGGCTCGTTGCTCAGCAGAAAAGCTCCAATGCTACGTGGGGAAAGATGCCGCATCCCGACTGATTCATTCGGGTGAGGTGGATGTGGTGTATCTCTGTACCGATTGGGCTTCTCATACTCCCTTGGCTGTGGAGGCAATGCGCGCTGGCAAGCATGTGGCAGTGGAAGTTCCTGCTGCTACCTCCGTAGAGGAATGCTGGATGTTGGTGCGCACGGCAGAAGAAACGCAGCGACATTGCTTCATGACGGAGAATTGCTGCTATGACTGGTTTTCGCTCGCCACGCGCTCTTTATATAATAGCGGTTTTTTCGGTACGTTGACGCATGCTGAAGGCGGTTATCTGCATGATTGGCGGAAGTTTTTTGCCGATGCTCAAACACAGAGCTACGAGCAAGGCGCTTTTCAGGGTGGCAATCCCTATCCCACGCATGGTATTGCTCCAATAGGGCAATTATTGCGCGACAATGACGACCGTATGGTGCGACTCGTGTCAATGACGGGCAGAGCAATGGGGCATGAAAGTAGTTTGGGACATGCAAATTCTACCCTAATCACAACGGAGAAGGGCGTAACCATTTTGCTTCAGTTTGACTGTACCACGCCACGCCCTTATAGCCGTTTGCAAACGCTCTGTGGCACAAAAGCCTTTGCGCAGAAATATCCTAATGTTACTTTACAAACGGATGATGGAGTTTGGACCCATGAGGAAGCTGAAGCCCAGTTGTGGAGCGCTTCTCTGACGGCCCAGATGAAGTTGTGGCAGGAGGGTAAGGCGCGTGGTTTGGAAAATCCGATGAACTATGCCATGGATGCACGGTTCATAGGGTGTTTGCAGGCTGGTTTGCCCCTTGACATCGATGTATATGATGCTGCGGAATGGTCGTGCCTTGTGGAGCTTACCCGAGCTTCGGCTGAACAAGGTGGAATGCCTGTGGAGATTCCTCATTTTCGTCCATAAAGTAGAGCTTCGCCTTTCCTGCTCGGTAGCGATAGATGCTGTCTTCTGCCATCTTTGTTGCTGCTAAGCTAAGGTTATCGATAATTATTTTGACTCAACTCTAATTAGATAAGACTATGAATATCGTATTTCTCGATAGTTTTGTGCTCAATCCTGGCGACCTCCAGTGGGGACGCTTGGCAGAATTTGGGCAGTTTACGGTGTATGACCGCACCCCTTCCAACCAAATTGTAGAGCGCGCCAAAGATGCTGAGGTGATTATCCTCAACAAAAAGCGGATGACGGAAGAAATCTTTGCGCAACTTCCCAAATTGCGACTCATCTTGGTTTGCGCCACGGGTTATGATGTCATTGATCTCGAAGCTGCGCGCCGTCATGGTGTGACGGTGTGCAATGTTCCAGCGTATAGCACGCTGGCTGTGGCGCAACATACGCTTGCGCTCTTGCTGGAGCATACCAATCGTGTGGGACATTATGCCGAACTCAACCGCGGTGGCTACTGGGCGCGCAGTCGCGATTTCAGTCTTTGGGACGAAGCTGTGGAAGAACTCGCACAACAGCGCATTACTATAGTAGGGTGGGGAAATATCGGCAGAAAGGTAGCAGAATTGCTCCTTGTGCTTGAAGCTGAGGTGTGTGTGGTCACGAGCCAAGCTGCGGAATCTTTGCCTGAGGGTGTGAAGAAAATCACGATGGATGAGGCGTTTGCTACATCAGCTGTGGTTTCTCTCCACTGTCCTCTGAAGCCCGAGAATAAAGGTTTTGTGAACGCAGAACTTTTGTCGAAGGCGCGCAAAGGATTGGTGCTCATCAATACGGCGCGCGGCGGATTGATAGATGAAGCAGCCGTTGCTGCAGCCCTACATAGCGGACAACTTGCAGCGTATGCTTGTGACGTGCTGGCACAAGAGCCCCCTGCTGCCGACAATCCCATACTTTCCGCGCCCAATACTTATGTCACTCCCCACATTGCTTGGGCTGGTGCTGCCGCTCGTGGTCGCATCATTAGCATTATGGCAGACAATCTCGAGGCTTTCCTTGCTGGAACTCCACAGAACGTGGTGAGCTAAACACCTGCCACGCACTTTTGTTGCCCCTTGTTGGGAGCATTATACAAAACATCCCCCATCGTTCACATAGAGCGATGGGGGATGCTGCTTTTAGGCCAATGGTTTTGCAAGTGTGAGGTTGAATCAAAATGAAGGGAAAGCCAAGTTAGTCAAAATTGATGATGACTTTTCCTGTAGAACCGCGTTGTGCCACTTGGTGCAAGGCTTCGTTGGTTTGCGCAAAGGGGAAGATGTGTTCCACTGAAGGGTGGATATCAAGTTTTTCTACCAAAGTTGCAATCTCCGCTAGTTGTTTACCATTGCTTTCTACGAAGAGGAAATCATAGGTTGCTCCCACTTTGTTTGCTTGCTGAGTGGTTTTCCATGCAGCCAAGCCGAAGAGCCATTGTTTCCATAAAGGAAGTCCAAAGCGTTGTGCGAAAGAACGATTGGGAAGTCCGCGGAGTGACACCATTTTTCCTCCATGTTTGAGGAGATTCATTTGGCGTTCCAGTTCTTTGCCTCCCAAACTGTCGAGCACGAAGTTCACCTTGGGCAAATGTTCGAGGTAGTCTTCTGTGCGATAGTCTAGATATCTGTCTGCACCTAAGGCTAGCACACGTTCTTTACTTTGCGCGTTTCCGTTGGTGTAGACTATAAGTCCGCGTGCCTTTGCGAGAGGAATTGCCATAGCTCCCAAACCACCCGAACCTCCTGAAATGAAAATGCTCTGACCAGGCTGAGGTTGCATCAGTTCGAGGGCTTGAAATGCGGTGAGGGCTGTGAGGGGAATGGCTGCTGCTTCCTCAAAAGACAAATTGTTAGGCATGAGTGCAACGGCATCTTCAGGCACAGCGACGTATTGAGCAAAAGCACCGATTTGCTTGGTGGGAAGGCGAGTGAAAACTTTCTGACCCACAGTGAAGTTTTTGACGGCTTCCCCCACTTCAACTACGACTCCCGAGCATTCGTTGCCCATGGTGAGCGGTAGAGTGTAGGGAGTCACTAGTTTTACTTCACCTTGTGTGATGAGGTTGTCAAGTGGATTGACACCGGCAGCTTTGACTTCTATGAGAATCTCATGAGGGCGCAGTGTGGGACGGGGAATATCTACAGACTGTACTGAAATATCTTTGGCGTTATATTGTGATATTTGAAAAGCTTGCATAGTAGAAAAATAGGGGTGTTGTGATGAGGTGTACAATATATGATAAGAAATAGATGAATGCAGGGATAAGGTGTTCTGAGGATTGGATAATTGTGTGTTCAGATTGCAAGTTGTATGCCAACTTATATGTTGTTCTCTGTCAATAAAAGGATGACGCTATGAATAGCTGCGATATATAGAGTTGGAGTATGCTTCTGGCAATGGTACTCGTGCTAGATTACTGAAATATCATCGCACTTATTAACGAATCTAATGGATTTACGCGGTGTGGTGTGTTAAAATCAGAGGGGAAAAATCTCTAGATTTTAGGTGCATCTAGAGAAGAAATAAATAGACCTTGGGAGCTGTTTTTTGTTTTGTCTGCAACTTCGAGTAGTTTTGTGGGAAGTTTTCAAAATTTCGTCGGACATTTTCAAAATTTCGTCGGACGTTTTCGAGATTTCAAGGGAGATAATTTGAGCGAAGTCCGATGTTTTTTGCTTAGAAATAGGGAGTTCGCTTTTATTTATGGCTGATATTTACAAAAATGGGCAAAATTCATGCGAAGAGTGCAAGTTTATGCATGATTCTAAGCCTGCGAAAATCGCGTATTTCCGAACTATGATATTGTCGTTCAAGAGAACGCGTTAAATGGAAGTGTGGGAATTGTACCTTTTTCTTAAACCCAAATCGGTATTGTCCGAAAAAAGAGGAACGCGCCAACCAAAGGGATGGTGCGTTCCTCGTTTGTTAAACCCAAATCAGTCATTAGATCCTGAACAGATTTCATTAGATTGTTGAGCAGATTGTTTCTCGTGAGTTCGAAGGCGTAGTGGGCTACGGCGAGAACTAGCGAGAAACAAAATGCCAACAAGAAAATGAAAGATGACAGGAAGTTATCTCCTCACTAATGAACTGCACTATAACGGTCTAATGACCGATTTGGGTTAAAACGTCAGACGCGTTTCTACTGCTCTTGTGCGAAGTTAGAAACTGTGAGTTTCAAGATTTGTCCTTTGAAGTTGCCCGTGCGTTCCAAGGGGAAGACCAGCGTGCGCTGGTAGTACATTTTAGAAGCTGCATAGGGATCGGAAGTAGCACCTGCAGCCCCTGCATTGACTTGTGCGCTACCTACGGTGAGAGGGTAGAGCGATTGACGGAATTTGCCGTCTACGAGTAGCGTTGTTTCCTTGTTCGTACCAATGAAGGTGAGGCGGACTGCGCGGTCTTTGGGCAAAACGTAGTCGAACTCATTGAGATATCCTTCGCGTTCAAAGGCTAATTTGCCATTTTGTGGGGAAGCCAAATAGACTGTTGCATCAGGAGATTGGAACAGTATGGCACCTTTTGTCACTTCGTCGGCTTTGACTGTCACGTCCACGGTGTAGTCGTAACCAATTTCGCGACCGAACCAATCGAGGTTTGTGTTAGGAAGCAAAGGCAAGTGCGCATATTCCACAGAGGTACGCCCAGTTTTGCCTAGCGTACGTCCAAGGAGGTTGACACCAGGAGCTTCACTGAGGATGGGACTAAGGCGCGCAAAATCGGCATAAGGTAAAGAAGTCTTGGCTGCCGTCCACGTTTTGGTGGCAATGGTTTGGAGTGCAGGCATCACACGATGGTGAATGTCGCGCACAGTGATGCCATTTCCGGCGTGGTCATTCCAAACGGCAAACATACCCCCTTGGATAGAAGGGTCGCCCTCTTCAAACTTCTGGTTGCCGATTTGGGCAGGTGTCCAGTGGTCGTAGAGGAAGGGGCAGTTGAGATAGTCGTAATAATACCCCGCAGCAGGGACGATGTAGACATAGCCATCAGGGATAGATACCATTTGGAAGCCTTGCTCCTTCATCTTCTTGGGGTCGGCATAGCCATTGTACCACATTTCGAGCAAAACATCCTTTGATTTCACGGGAGTTTTGCCGTCTGCGTGGGTGAGTGCGCCCCAAGCCACGGCTTGTTTGCCATAGCGTTCTACGTGTTTAATGAGGTGGTCGGTGAGAGAACGGAAGAGTTCCACCACTTCTTTGTCTTTGTTGCTGTATTCGTCAGTGCCGATGTGTACACGTTTGCCCACAAAGACGGGATTCTTGCCACTGCAATATTCAGTAAATAGGCTGTCGAGGAAGGGAACTACAGCGGGATTGCGCAAATCGAGGTGATCGGCTCCAAACTCTTCGCTGCCAAGTGAGGGACGATAGTGAGTAAATGCCAGAGAGTGCGCAGGGACGTCAATCTCGGGGATGATGTCTACGCCTTGTGCTGCGGCTTCGCGCTGGAAGTCAACGAACTCCTTCTTGGTGTAGTGACCATCTTTGGCGGTAAGCCCAGGGAAATAGTCACTCTCCAATCGGAAAGCGGCGGGAGTCTTAGCCCAATCGTTGCCAAAATACTGTTTGAATCCGTTGTCGTTGAGGTGCACTTGGAGCGTGTTCATCTTGTAGTAAGCCATCACCTTGACGAGTTGGCGCAAGTAGTCCATAGGGATGTATTTACGACCAGCGTCGATCATGAAACCACGAAGGGCATATTGTGGACGGTCGGTGGTGACACCTTGTGGAATGGCGTGCGATTGTGTTTGTTCGCTCAGTTGGAGAAGGGTGCGTGTGCCCCAAAATGCGCCCGTAGGTTGGGAAGCGGTGAGTGTAACGTGGTCGGCAATGTTGAGGTGATAGCCTTCGGTGCCGAGAGTATCAGTTTTAGATGCTGGAGCAAAACCAGCTTTGGCGATGACGAAGTCACCTTTCTGTGGTTTTCCACTGTTGATGATGAGATTTTTGCCCAACATCGTGTAGTAGTCTTGAGCGAAAGCTCGTGCAGCAGGGAGAAACTGACGATCTTGCACCACGATTCTGCCAGAAGGCACGAAGTTGCCCTTACCGCCTTGCCACGAAGTGAGTTCGGGGACGACGAAGGGACGCGCATTTTGTGCCATAGCTGGTGACATCACACAGAGTGCGCCAGCGAAAAGGCTCGCTAATAGGGTCTTATTCATTGCTTTTAATTTGGGTTATTGCTGAAGTAATCGATTAAGATTTGTGCAGGCATTTGATGCACTGGCAAATCTTTGTATAATCCGCCAAAGACTTGTTGCATCAAACTAGGTTGATGTTGCACAGCTACTGCAGAAGTAGCGCTAAACACGTCTTTGTTGCGAAGTTGAACTGCGGCATAAGCGAGATAGACTTGTGCCTCGCTCTCATTTGGGAAACCTACTTTGAAGAGATATTCCCAAAACTCTTGTACTTCTTTATAGAGTTTGCACTCATAAAAAAGTTGTGCCACTTGGACATTTCGTTCATCGTTGCCAGAGACAACGCTGAATCGATGACGCATCAACTCCATGCCAAAGGGAATAAATCCATAGTTGAAGGCGATGCGTGCTGCTTGGAATAGCATATCGTCGTGAGGAACGCCCAGAGAACTGAGAGTTGCCATACAAACATAGGCTTTGCGAATGTCCCCTTGCATGGCGTAAGATACGGCAAGGTCGTGTGTGATGCGCTGTTTGTCTGGATTTTCGTTATTGCAGTTTTGAAGTGCGTGTTGCAGCGCCTCTCTTCCTTTGACGATGTTCTGACGATTGAGATAAATCTCTCCCACAGAGAGCGACATCGTGTAGTCGTTAGGCTCTAGTGTGTGGTAGATGTCGTAGGTGCTGAGGACGGTGTCCCAATCTTCTTTGCCCAAGGCTGAAATGGCTTTCATGCGTAGCGCTTTTTGATGATTGGGCTCGATGGCAAGGGCATATTCAGCAGCTTCTAAGCATTTGTCGAAGTCCTTGCGCTCATTGGCGAGTTCTGCACGGAATATCCACGCATCGATGTTGTAGGGATCTTCGTCAATCACTCGTTCCACTTCTTCTTCGGCTTGCACGGGATCTCCATAGCGCATCAGTATTTCGCCTTCCAACAAGTGTACTCGTGGCTGAAGCGGAGAGTTTTTATCGATGAGCAGAAGATATTTCTTGGCAAATACCTCACTACCATAGTCGAGGAAGAGTTCGGCAATCTCCATGCGCAAATCGTCAAGACTGCCAGTTTGTTCGGGATTCTCCAAAAGTTCTTCCTCAAGAGCTTGTTGTTCTCGCGTGAGAATGCTTTCGTAGATGCCGTCAGCGTCGAAAAATCTCAGTTCACTAAGGGCTTTTTCTGCCAAGAAGAACTGCACATCGAGGTGTTCTTGGTCAGGGTGTTGCTTGACCAACACTTCGGCATCATACCATCTTCCATCGTTTTTTAGGCGATAGACCTTGCGCATGAGGATATCCGCGTCTTCGGGGTGCATGCGCTGGGCAAGGCGAAGGCACAGCTCAGCTTCTATGGTCTGCTGAGTCTGCTCAAAATGGTCGAGAATATCTAAAATGTCGGGAACATCCATCCAAAAAGGAATGGACGCTTCCGACAAGTTTTTCTGATACTCTCGCACTAGGGATTGCAATTCTTCTGGAGAACGCCTCATAATGGTGAAAGTTATTGGGGGGACATGAGAAAACGCAGTCAGGGTGTTTCATAAAGGGCAAACTGCTGCGTTATTTTCGACATTCAGCTTTGGTCACAGACTTCAGTATGCTCCCTTCAGCCTCCATCTCAATGTCTTGCATTTTATCCTTTTATCAAACACCAAAAGGAGATGTTACAAAACGAGTTTTGCAACACCTCCGCACTACGCTTTATTTGTGTTTGTCTTCTTTGAGCGAAACGGTGCTGTTGAAGATGAGATGTTCGGGAGTGGAATCGGGATCGATGTTATAGTAACCGGTGCGAGTGAACTGCAAGTAGGAGAGTGCAGGGAGAGTTTGCACGAATTTCTCCACAAACGCTTGCTTGTTCACACGGATGCTATCGGGATTGAGGAAGGGGCGCATAGCTTCGATGCCACGAACGCCATTTTCTTCTTCGTATTGCTTGATGGCATCACGAGGATTTTCGCACGTCCATAGGCAAGCATAGTTGCGCACCTCTGCGGGCAAGCAGTGGTCACAGCTCAACCAGTGGATGGTACCCTTTACTTTGCGGTTCGCACCTTCAGTACCTGCCTTTGAAGTGGGGTCGTAAGTGCAATAGATTTCTTCGATTTCGCCAGTTTCTTCGTTCTTCTTGCAACCAGTGCAGTCTACGATATAGGCACTCTTGAGGCGAGTTTCCTTGCCCACAGCCATGCGGAAGAACTTTTTGTCGGCTACTTCCTTGAAATCGGCGCGTTCAATCCAAAGTTCGCGACTAAACTCAATGGTGTGCGTGCCTTCTTCAGGGCGTTCGGGATTGTTTTGCACTTCGAGCAATTCGCTTTGTCCTTCGGGATAGTTGGTGATGATGAGCTTCACAGGATCGAGAACTGCCGACACGCGGGTGGCACGTTCGTTGAGGTCTGTACGCGCAGCACTTTCCAACAGTTTGATGTCGTTGAGCGCATCGAAGGTGGTATAGCCGATTTTGTCGATGAACATTCGGATGCTTTCGGGGCTATAACCGCGACGACGGATACCACAAAGGGTAGGCATGCGAGGATCATCCCAACCATTCACCACGCCTTCTTTCGTGAGAAGCAAGAGATTGCGCTTAGACATGAGCGTATAGTTGAGATTCAACTTGTTGAACTCAAACTGACGTGGGCGGTTGTCGGAGAGGTCTTCTCCGCGCACTTCCTTGTACCAATCGACAAACAAATCGTAGAGTGGACGGTGGGGCACAAACTCAAGCGTGCAGATGGAGTGTGTAACGCCTTCTAAGAAGTCACTTTGTCCGTGAGTGAAGTCATACATGGGGTATGCATTCCAGTGATTGCCCGTACGGATGTGGGGCATATTCAGCACGCGATACATGATAGGATCGCGGAAGTGCATATTGTCGCTTGCCATGTCAATCTTGGCACGAAGCACCATTTTGCCGGGTTCTACGTTACCGCTGTTCATCTCTTCAAATAGACGAAGCGATTCTTCCACTGGACGATTGCGATAGGGGCTTTCTGTACCAGGACGAGTGGGAGTTCCCTTTTGAGCTGCAATCTGTTCGCTGCTTTGTTCGTCGACATAAGCGCGACCTTGTTTGATAAGCGCAACGGCAAAGTCCCAAAGATCTTGGAAATAGTCGGAAGCGTAGTAGATGTTGTCCCACTTGTAGCCTAACCATTCGATGTCGTGCTTGATGGCTTCGACATATTCGTGGTCTTCCTTTTGAGGGTTAGTGTCGTCCATACGGAGATTGCACACTCCTCCAAAGCGTTCAGCGATGCCGAAGTCCAAGGCAATGGCTTTGGCGTGTCCGATATGGAGATAGCCATTGGGTTCGGGTGGGAAACGCGTTTGCAAGCGTCCGCCGTTTTTGCCAGCGGCGAGGTCATCTTTCACAATTTGCTCGATGAAGTTGAGCGATTCTTTTTTCTCATTCACGAGTTCTTGCTCGTTGGAGAGTTCAGGAGTGGTAGACATTTTGGATGTGTGATTAAAAACTCTGCGTGGACGCACGAGTATAGGGGAAGAAGAGGAGGATTAGTTCGCCATTTCAGAAATAAACTTGATGCGTACAAGTCTAATTTCCTCTTCAGAATAGTCATTACTGAGTTCGTTGTAAGCTTCTTCGAGGTCGTCGGTTTCTGACTCGTGGAAATAATCATAGATATCATCCACAGAATCCTCATCCATTTCCTCTTTGATGAAGTAGTCGAGGTTGATTTTGGTGCCACTGTAGACAATGGCGTCCAGTTCATCCAGAAGTTCGTCGAAGCCGATGCCTTTCGCTTTTGCGATTTCGTCGAGTGGCACCTTGCGGTCGATGTTTTGGATGATGTCCACTTTGAGTTGTGACTTCTTGGCAATGGTGCGAATGCGGAACTCCTCTGGGTGTGCGATATTGTTTTCTTCGCAGTGTTGACGAATCAAAGCGCAGAACTTCTCGCCATATCGTTTTGCCTTTCCTGCACCTACTCCAGGGATATTCTGAAGATCGTTGATGGTTTGTGGATAAACCGTAGACATTGCTTCGAGTGAGCCATCTTGGAATATCACATAAGGGGGCACTTCCAACTCTTTCGACATGCGTTTGCGCAAGTCCTTAAGCATTTGGTAGAGTTGTGGGTCGAGAGCGCTGGCTGCACCACTTTGTGCAGGAGGGTCCGAAGGTTCATCCTCAAAATCGTTATCTTCCACAATTTTGAAACTCGTTGGCTTTTTGAGGAATTTCTTTCCTGCTGCAGTCACCTTGAGGATACCATAATTGTCGATATCCTTTTTGAGGAAATCGGCTAAAAGTGCTTGGCGAATCACTGCATTCCACAGTTGTTCGTCCTCATCATTCTCAGAGCAACCGAAGTTGTCCAAATCATCGTGATGATGTGCCACAATCTCATCTGTGGCATTGCCCATCAATATGTTTTTAATATAGTCATCGCGGAAGTTCTCCTTGCAATCAAGAACAGTCTCGATGACTCTACATAAATAATCTTTTCCTTCCACTTGTTTATGAGGGTGTTTACAATTGTCACAATTGCCACAGCCGTCGGGGCTTTCATATTGTTCTCCAAAATAATGAAGGAGCAACTTGCGTCGGCACACCGCAGACTCGGCATAAGCGGCCGTTTCTTTGAGAAGTTGACGACCAATGTCTTGTTCGCTAATGGGCTTGCCTTCCATGAACTTCTCCAGTTTTTGGAGATCTTTGTGAGAATAGAAGGCAATGCAAAGGCCCTCGCCGCCATCTCTGCCGGCGCGTCCTGTTTCTTGGTAATATCCTTCAAGGCTTTTGGGAATGTCGTAGTGGATGACGAAGCGCACATCGGGCTTGTCGATGCCCATGCCAAAGGCGATGGTAGCCACAATCACATCGATGTCTTCTTTGAGAAAAGCATCTTGGGTGTTGCTGCGCACTTGGGCATCAAGTCCCGCGTGATAGGCGCACGCATTGATGTCGTTGGTGCGAAGCACCTCGGTGAGTTCTTCCACGCGTTTGCGAGAAAGGCAGTAGATGATACCACTCACATGAGGGTGACTCTTGATGAATCGGATGACGTCGTGATCCACTTTAGCCGTCTTCTGTCGCACTTCGTAGTAGAGGTTGGGGCGATTAAACGAGCTTTTAAACTCGAGTGCATCTAGGATTCCCAAATTCTTTTTGATGTCCATGCGCACCTTGTCGGTGGCAGTGGCTGTGAGTGCGATGATGGGCACTTGACCAATTTCATTGATGATGGGGCGAAGTTTGCGATATTCAGGGCGGAAATCGTGTCCCCACTCTGAAATGCAGTGCGCTTCGTCCACCGCAATAAACGACACTTTCACGGTTTTGAGAAAATCGACAAAGCTGTCCTTATTGAACAATTCAGGCGAGACGTAGAGTAGTTTAGTCTTGCCCGTGGTCACATCGTTCATTATCTCGACAATCTCTTGTTTCGTCAGTGCCGCATAGATATAGTGCGCCACACAATTATCCGCTCTTGTTTGTCTCACTGCATCCACTTGATTTTTCATCAGTGCGATGAGTGGAGACACAACGATAGCCACACCATCCATGAGTAATGCTGGAAGTTGGTAGCATATTGATTTTCCTCCACCAGTAGGCATCAGCACAAAGACGTCATGCCCCGCCATCAGGCTGCGAATAATCGCTTCCTGATTGTTGCGAAACGTCTCGAAGCCAAAGTACCGTTTGAGAGGTTCGTGTAGGTTGGTGTCGTTCGTCATGGATACAAGAGTAAGATAGAGATGACTTGCTCTCGCAAAGTTAGAAAGAACTTTTGATATTTTCGATAGCTTATCCCACTTTTTTTCGTTCTGATTTGCGAAAAACGCTGTTTGGGTAGTCCTCATCTTTTCATTTCGTTTGAAGGGATAGGATAGTGCATTTGTTGTTTCATATCATCATTTGTAGGTATGTTGGTAGGAATATGCACGATAAAGTCTGTCCTATTTACCTATATTTGAGTATTGTGCAGTTGGTATTTTCTCCTCAACTTTGCAAACAAAAAGTTTGTTATGCGAAATGCACATCTAGTAGCATTAGTCTTTGCTACTTTTCCTCCATTTTTATCAGTTAGGGGAGCTGGTCATCCTTCCAACTTAGCTCCTAATTGGTCTGGCACATTGCAAGTGAACAATGTGGTTGATACGGTGAATACTCAGAAAAACGAAAGTTACACTTCTAAGGAGGCTTCCACAACTTCATCTTCTTCACGTAAGCATTATTTAGGCACAGCCCATGTGGTGGGACATTCTACAGTTCACCAACTCAAGTATGCGCCACAGATTGTGAGTTTAGTGGGAGAGCGTCAGTTGCAAGGCACAGCTTCTTCCCTTAACGAGGTGCTCAATCGCGTGGCAGGAGTCACCATCAGGAGCACAGGAGGTGTGGGAAGCCCATCGCGTATCTCTGTTCGTGGTCTTGAAGGTAAGCGCATGGGGCTTTTTGTGGATGAGGCTGCTATCGGACAATTCAGTAATTTTGTAAATCTTGACGACATTCCTACTGATATGATAGAGCGTGTGGAAATCTACAAAGGCATTGTGCCCTATCGTTTGGGAGGGGATGCCTTGGGAGGCGCAGTCAATGTGGTTGTGAAAGATTATCCTCCACGCTATTTGGATGCGTCTTATGAATATGGTTCGTTCAACACTCATCGATTTAACTCTGTTTTTAAACGCCACGATGCTAAGACTGGTTTAGAATGGGGTGCAGGCGGTCTATATGTACACTCTGACAATGATTATGAAATGACGCTTCATCACCAAGGTGACATTCGTGTGCGACGTAACCACGATGCGTTTACGAAAGCCGTTGCTGGAGGTTCGTTGAAAGCCACAAAATGGTGGTTCGATGAACTCAAACTTGAAGCGATAGCTACCCTCACTCGACAAGAACTGCAAGGTATCGAATTGGATTATCAGCACGCTTTCAACCATGCACGCTCGATTCTTGGCTCAGTTACAGCCAAACGACAAAATTTCTTCGTCAAAGGATTGGATTTTGACCTATCTGCAGCCGTCAATGTAGGGAGTTATGGTCAAGTAGACACAGCGCATGTGGTGCATAGGTGGGATGGAACTACGCACCGTTCGCAGTCGCCTTATGGTGGAGAGACCATGAATTTTCCTTCCGACTCTCACAACAGCACTTTGAATTGGGTGTCAAAACTCAATATGAACTATGAACTTAGCGAAAACCATCTCGTCAACCTCAATGTGTATGGCAGTGGTACGGCCTTGCACCCTGAAAATACAGTGATGGATCGGGCTTTAGGATACAGAGTGGGTTATGACTCCCGACTCAATAGCATCACTACTGGTCTTTCCTACGACGCTTTTTTCTTCAACCGTCGTCTGCAAACTGCTTTGACACTCAAAAACTTCTACATCAATTCTAGAGGGCAGCATCTCGAGAATTATTTTCTCAATCAGTTGAAACCCATCTATATAGATCGTGTAGAATGGGGAGCGAATTTTGCTGTTGCCTATAGACCTATTCAAGAATGGCTCTTCAAAGCAGCGGTAAGTTCCGAAGTGCGCATCCCTTCTAGCGAAGAGCTCATTGGCAATGGATATACCATTGTGCCCTCCCCAGAACTGAAACCTGAGCGCAATAATAGTCTGAATTTGGGTGTGCTTTATCATAAAAACTTAGAACGTGGAGGTATGTTTGAAGCAGAACTCAATGTTTTTGCTAGTCAACTCACTGATATGATTCGCTTTACTCCAGGAATGATACCTTCTACTGCGCGATATGCTAATTTTGGTGCTGTAAATTCTAGAGGCATCGAGGGAGAGGTGAAAGGTGATCTCACTCCTTGGCTTTATGCCTATGTAAATGCTACTTGGCAAGATTTGCGCGATGTTCGTCAATTTATCCCAGAAACTAAAGTCCCCAATCCTTCTTACGAAAAACGTATCCCCAATGTGCCTTATATGATGGCTAATTGTGGTTTGGAACTTCACGGAAGAAACTGGTTAGGAGGACAAGGACAAAACACACGCGTGCTTCTTGATGCATCTTATATCCATCAGTATTTCTATGATTTCGAATTGAGCCGTTATCAAGATCGAAAGATTCCTACATCACTCACTTGCGACGCCGCTATCGAACATAGTTTCGACAATAATCGATGGACGCTGACTTTCAAATTGAGAAATCTAACCAACAGAGAAGTTGTTTCAGAATTCAATAGACCTCTGCCTGGACGTAATTTCTCCATCAAATTGCGCTATCTATTCCGATAAGAACATCTATGTTTTGCATTTTCTAATTCATCAAATATATTATCCTATGTTCAAACATCTTTTTTCTGGGCTAGCCTTTGCGCTTGCTCTCGTTGCAATACCTAGTTGCGACAAAGACACTCCAAACACACCGGAAACCGCTGGAGGCCGTTTTCTCATCACTACTAATGTTGTCAATACTGATGGGGCAAGTGGAGTGAGCTACTTCCAAACAGTTGAAAAAATGGAAGGCTCTATCAATAATGCTCAAGCTCGTCCAGCAGGTTTTGGTGTACCTCCTATTGTCATTGGTCAGCACATTTTTATCCTCCCCGACTATATGGGAAGCACAAAGTCTGTGCTCACTCACTATGTGACCGACAAAAAAGGTAATCTTTCAGAGCGTGGCACGCTTACTCTACCTGCTAACTCTGGGGCTAGCAATATCGTATTGACATCTGAAGATAAAGCCTATATAAGCATGCAAAACCTTGGCATCGTCATGGAGTTTAATCCCACCACGATGCAAAAAGTGCGCGATATAGACCTAAATGCTCTCGCACAACCAGAGGTGCGTGTGGCACCAGGTGCTATGGTTGTGCGCGATGGTTTGTTGTTTGTCGGACTCAATCAGTTTGATAGTCAGTGGATGCCCCGTTTGAAGCAAGCAGAAGTGGCCATCATTGACACTAAAGCAGGAAAGTTGCTAAAGAAAATAGTAGATACCAAGCATCAGCTCTCCTTTGCCACGCGTCCCATTGATGCACATTCCATTTTTGTCAATCCCAAAGACGGTGCTATCTATTTGAATTGCATGGGTTCTTTTGGTTTCAAACCAGGATTTGATGGTGGTATTTTGCGCATCAAAAAAGGAGAAACAGAATTTGACGCCGACTATGCTTTGAACATTGCGCAAGCCAAAGTGGAGAACTTCAACCACACACTCAATTATTTGGGAACAGTTCGTTTGGGGTCAGATGGTAAACTCTATGCTATGGCTGCCTCTTACGAATTGGATGCTTCGGGTAATCCTTATCTTGCAAAAGTGATGGTGCCTGTGTGTATCGATCTCGAAAAGCGCACTGTAACTTATATTCCAGGCGTCAAACCTTCTAATGGTCACGCTGTGGCAGTGGCAGAAGCCAATGGAAAAATCTATTTCGGTGTCAGCAATGCCGATGATAATGGTTTCTATGCCTACGATTTAGCTACAAAGAAAATCACTGGACTTGCCCTCCGCGTTCAAGGTTTCCCCACACAAATGGAAGTTTTGCCTTAATACAGCCGAACGAAGTGCTAAATTTATACTGCATCAATGCTTATGCGTTGGTGCAGTTTTTTGTGGTTCTGATTTTAGAATGCTTTTCTTCTGGATAATACTCGCAGTTGAAGGAACGAATCAAATAAAGGAGGCTTTATAAACAGCGCACAAAAAAGCAAAGTTGGTGAAGATGGAGCATCTTCGCCAACTTTGCTGGAGAACTAATGATGGAAAACTTTTGCGAATGATTATACAGCAGAGAGATTTGTTTTCTCAAACTGCTGGCGAGCATAGTCCAAAGTGATGGTGAGTGACTTCTTGTCGCTCGAAGGCGCTTCGTACATAGCGTCCATCATGATGGTTTCTACGATGGAGCGGAGTCCACGTGCACCGAGTTTGTATTCCACCGCTTGGTCAACAATGTAGTCGAGTACGGCGTCTTCAAAGGTCAGCGCAATGTCGTCGAGTGCGAAAAGCTTGATGTATTGCTTGATGATCGAGTTCTTCGGTTCGGTGAGGATATTGCGCAATGCCGTGCGGTCCAAAGGTTTCAAGTAGGTGAGCACGGGAAGACGACCAATGATTTCGGGAATGAGACCAAAGGATTTCAAATCTTGAGGTTCCACATATTGCATCAAATCGGAAGCGTCAATCTTTTTGAGATTTTGCACAGAGTCATAACCCACAGTGTGCGTGTTGAGACGTTGAGCAATTTTCTTCTCAATGCCGTCGAAAGCACCACCGCAGATGAAGAGAATGTTGTGGGTGTCTACGTGGATGTAATCTTGGTCGGGGTGTTTACGGCCACCCTTGGGAGGTACATTAACAATGCTGCCTTCCAAGAGCTTAAGCATACCTTGTTGCACACCTTCTCCGCTCACATCACGCGTGATTGAGGGATTGTCGCTCTTGCGCGCAATCTTGTCGATTTCATCGATAAACACGATACCGCGCTCAGCTTTCTCCACATCGAAATCAGCCACTTGGAGCAAACGAGAGAGAATGCTCTCTACGTCTTCACCCACATAACCAGCTTCGGTGAAGACCGTAGCGTCGACGATGGTGAAAGGCACTTTGAGGAGCTTGGCAATGGTGCGTGCCAGGAGTGTTTTACCCGTACCCGTGGAGCCGACCATCACAATGTTGCTCTTCTCAATCTCCACCTGGTCATCGTCAGAAGCCTTGTTTTTGTTGAGAATGCGTTTGTAGTGGTTGTACACAGCCACAGAGAGATATTTCTTAGCAGCGTCTTGTCCGATGATATACTCATCGAGATACGTCTTAATCTCCTTGGGAGTGGGGAGTGTGCCAAATTCCTCTTCGATGTGCTCAGAAGAAGTGTGCGTGGGAATGGCGATGTCCACCATCTCTTTAGCACGTTGTGCACAATCGTTGCAGATGTTTCCGTCAGGGCCGGTGAGCAACAATTCTACTTCTTCTTCGCCACGACCGCAAAAGGAACAGTGTCTTTGGTTATTGTCTTTTTTTGCCATTTTTTCTGGAGTGATATTGCTCGCTGAAGGGAGTTTTCAACTTGAATATAAGGATAACACCTTGCGTATAAGGGCGCGTTGTGATTTCCTCATGGAAGATGCCGCCAGCCTTTCTCTATATGTTAGCTAAGCTAGTAGCTAGTTGCAAAAGAACAGAAGAGAGAAAGCTGGAGCATTATTGTTCAGAAGTCATCAGCGAGTGGGAGAAGCTCAACCTTTGCGCGAAAGGATTCTGTCTACCATACCATATTCCTTGGCTTCGCTAGCAGTCATCCAGTAGTCACGGTCGCTGTCTGCCCATACCTTGTCAAACTCGGTGTGGCTGTGTTCGGAGATGATGGTGTAGAGTTCCTTTTTGAGCTTCATAATTTCGCGTGCAGTAATTTCGATGTCAGAGGCTTGACCTTGTGCACCACCCAAAGGTTGGTGAATCATCACGCGGCTGTGGGGGAGGGCAGCGCGCTTGCCTTCCTGTCCTGCCACGAGGAGAACGGCAGCCATAGAGGCAGCCATGCCAGTGCAGGTGGTGGCAACATCGCTTTGCACGAACTGCATCGTGTCGTAGATGCCAAGTCCAGCGTAAACACTACCACCAGGAGAGTTGATGTAGATGGAGATATCTTTGCCAGGGTCGGTAGAGTCAAGATAGAGCAGTTGAGCTTGGAGCGTATTGGCGGTGTAGTCGTCAATGGCTGTGCCGAGGAAGATGATGCGGTCCATCATCAATCGGCTAAATACATCCATCTGCGTCACATTGAGTTGGCGCTCTTCTAGGATGTAGGGGTTGAGATATTGGTTTTGTGCTGCCACTACATCGTCAAGGACGAGGGAGTTAATGCCCATGTGTTTGGTGGCAAACTTGCGAAAATCTTGGTGCATAATCTCTTGAGGTTGGGAGAGAAGGGGAGTGTATTTTTCAGCGCACTGTGGTATCACTTCTCTCTGATAGGAGATAAAAAAGGACAACGGAGAAGCAACGATGCGCAAGTGAGCATCGTCATTCCCCGTTGTCGAGATGGAGTCATAAGACACTGCTACCAACCTTTGCCGACACCGCAGTGTCTATAGGTTTCGGGGAAGCAGCGGAACTGATTACTCAGCAGTTTCGTCTTGGAAAAGCTTTTGGAAGTCTTCCACGCTCACAGACTTGTGTTCGAGAGTTACCACTTCCTTGAGAGCCTTAGCCAACTTTTCGTTGATGCTACGTTCTACAAAGCCATTCACTTGGTTGCGATCCTTGAGGAGTTCAGCAGCATAGTTCTCGAGGTATTCCTCGGGCACATTGTTCATGCCGTATTGAGCGAACTGGAAGCGAGCAGTCTTCACAGCAGCAGCGCGCACGTCAGCATCGTCAATCTTCACTTCAGCCTTAGCCACGAGCTTTTCCTTGATGAGGTGCCACTTGAGTTCTTCGAGGCTTTGAGCGAAGTTGTTTTCTACAAACTCTTCACCCTTGTCCGCATTTTGTTCCTTCATGAAGCGCTTGAGGAGCTCTTCGGGGAATTCGAGCTTGCCCACCTTCTCGTCAGCATACTTGCGCACGTCGAGGAGGAACTTGTAGTCAGCGTCTTCGTTGTATTGGTTTTGGATGAGCTCCTTAATCTTAGCGCGCATCTCTTCTTCAGACTTCACAGTGCCGGGTTCAAACACGCGGTCGAAGAGTTCTTGGTCGAGAGCAGCAGGCACGAAGCGGCTGATTTCTTCCACTTGGAAAGTGAAGTTACCGTTGTATTGTGCAGCCTCTTCCTTGCTCACCTTGAGGAGAGCAGCGAGTTCGTTTTCGCTATGAGCAGCAGAGGGATTGAAAGTGATGACATCACCCACCTTAGCGCCTTCGAAAATCTTCTTTTGGTCGTCGTTAACGAAGTAAGCAGGCATCAAGCTAGCCTTGTCGAGTGCGAGACCGCCTTCGAGTACGTTACCCTTCTCGTCTTGTTGTGCGAGTGCACCACGGAGGATATCGCGGTCAGCATATTCTTCTACGCTTTCGGGGTGACCAGCTTGTTGAGCAAAGTTCTTCACTTGAGTGTCGATTTGCTCTTCGCTCACCTCGATGTCATAGTAAGGGAGCTTGTCTGCGCTTGAAAGCTCGAAGTTGAACTCAGGAGCGAGAGCGATGTCGAAGATGAACTCAAACTCAGTTTGGTTCTCGATGTCTTGGGGCTGTTGCTTTTCAGACATCATGGGCTCGCCAAGGATGTTCACCTTGTTTTCATTGATGTAGTTCATCAAACCTTCGCCCAACACACGGTTAATCGTGTCTGCTTTCACTTGAGCACCGAAGCGTTTGTTGATCACACCAGCAGGCACCTTGCCAGGACGGAAACCAGGCATTTCAGCTTTTGCTGAGATATTCTTGAGTTCTTTCTTTACTGCATCCTGGTAGTCACCCTGTTCCAATTTAACCGTTACGAGGGCACTTACACCATTCTTTTCGAGAGTAATGTTCATGGTGGGAGTTTCTTTATTTTTTTATTGTTGATGATTCTGTCTGGATGCGGCATTGCCGCGGGGAAATGTTGTTCAAAATCAGCTACAAAACCCTCATTCAATTAAGAGATTTGAGATGATTTAGTGGTAAAGCTATATATTTAGCGGAGCAAAGTTAGTGCTTTTTTCCCGAAAAAGCCGTAACTTCGCAGAAAAATATAGCGTTTTATATGCAGAAATCCGATTTTAGAATCGTCTTCATGGGCACCCCCGACTTCGCAGTGGCATCTTTGCGCGCACTTGTCGAAGGCGGTTACAATGTTGTGGCAGTGGTGACGATGCCCGATAAACCTATGGGGCGTCACCAAACTGAGCTTTCCCAAAGTGCCGTCAAACAATATGCCGTGAGTCAGGGACTTCCTGTGCTCCAACCTGAGAAGTTGAAAGACGAAACGTTCTTGCAGCAACTCAGCAATTTCCGTGCCGATGTGCAAGTCGTAGTGGCTTTCCGCATGCTGCCTGAGGTAGTTTGGAACATGCCGCCGCATGGCACCTTCAACCTTCATGCCTCTCTCTTGCCCCAATATCGTGGAGCTGCTCCCATCAACTGGGCGATTATCAATGGAGAGAAGAAGACTGGAGTGACTACTTTCTTGTTGGATCACGAAATTGACACCGGATTGGTGTTGCATCGCGAAGAAGTGGAGATCCTCGACACAGACAATGCCGAAGATGTTCACGACAAATTGATGAATCTTGGAGCACCCCTCGTTTGCCGCACGGTCGATGACATCATGCAAGGCAACATTCGTCCAATTCCTCAGATAGAACTTGCTCCCGATGCGGAGATGCACCACGCGCCAAAGATTTTCAAAGACACTTGTCGCTTGTCGCTCGATAAAGGGGTGAAAGCCGCCTATGACTTTGTGCGCGGCATGTCGCCTTATCCCGCAGCGTGGACCGAATTTGTGGACGTCTCTGGCAAACATACGGTGGTGAAACTCTTTGCCACAGAGAAAGAACTTTGCACTCCTGCACATGCCGTAGGAAATGTGGTTAGTGATGGCAAAACTTATTTGAAAGTTGCCCTCTCTGATGGTTATCTTCACCTCACAACGCTCCAACTTGCAGGTAAAAAGCGCATGACGATAACGGATTTTCTCCGTGGTTATCGTCCCGATGCCGAACTCCGAGTGGAGTAGTGTAACCCCAAATCGGCCATTAGATCCTGAACAGATTTTATTTGGTTGTAGAGCAGATGGTTGTTTGTGAGTTCGAAGGCGTAGCGGGCTACGTCGAGAACGAACAAGAAACAAAATGCCAACAAGAAAAAGAAAGATGACAGGAAGTTATCTTCTCTATAACAATCTGCACTATAACGGTCTAATGACCGATTTGGGGTAAAGGAGGTCGTATCATAATTCTTTGTTCTAGTCTGGTAAACGTGTGATATACGTGTGGTGTAGTATTCATACTGCACCCGATATTAGGATGACGCCCTATAAACGTCAATAAAATCAATGCCTCTCGAAGCCCTTCCCCCTCGTCCCGGTCACGGAATGACCGCCGAGTTCAACTTAGAAAACTTCCATCAAACCCTTGATGTTGAGCAACAAGAGCCGCGACCATTGCGCACACTCCCTGCGGAGTGGGCACCTCAAAGCGCGATTCTCATCACTTGGCCCCACGCTGCCACGGACTGGGCAGACATCCTCCAGGAAGTAACGGAGTGTTATGTCCGCCTAGCTTATGAAATAGCAGTGCGCCAACCACTGATCATCCTCACTGTCGAAGGATTGAAGCTAGAAGACTATCTCTCTAAACAACTTCCTCAAGCGGCAATGAAGAACATCCACTTCGTCTTCGTGCCCACCACCAACGACACCTGGGTGCGCGACTATGGGTTTCTCACTGTTCAAAGTACAGGCGGAGCGGAGCTGATGGATTTCCGCTTCAATGGTTGGGGAGGAAAGTTCAAAGCTGAACACGACAATGCTGCCAACAAGCTGCTGTATGCCACGAATCTCGTGCGCGGACACTATGTTGATGCACTCGACTTTGAACTAGAAGGCGGTGGCATAGAGAGTGATGGTCGTGGCACGCTGCTGACAACGGCAGAATGTTTGCTCAATCCCAACCGACGTCGTCAAGGCGATGCAGTGCCAACATCCGATAAAGCACAAGTGGAAGCTCTCCTCAAAGAACGCCTTGGAGTGGAACGCATCCTTTGGTTGCACCATGGCTATTTGGCAGGGGATGACACCGATTCTCACATCGACACTCTCGCACGTCTTTGTCCCAATGATACAATTATATATGTGCAATGCACGGACACGGTAGACGAACACTACGAAGCGCTGGCGGCTATGGAGCGCGAACTTCAAGCCTTTCGCACCCTCGAGGGTAAGCCTTATCGTTTGATTCCTGTGCCCCTGCCCGATGCGTGCTACGATGAAGAGGAGCGATTGCCTGCCACCTATGCCAATTTCTTGATCATGAACAAGGCGGTGCTTGTGCCCACCTATGCTCAGCCAGAGAAAGACGCCTTGGCACTCAAAATCATCCAAACGGCTTTCTCTGACCACGAAATTGTGGGGGTAGATTGTCGTGCTCTCATTCGTCAACATGGTTCGCTGCACTGCGCCACTATGCAGTTTCCACGCGAAGTGTTCCGCACTCCTGTTCAATAATTTGTGCCTAATAGTTGGAAGTTCTGTTTTCATCGTCAAATCAGAGTTTGCGATTTCCGACTTCTCTCCAATATCCCATTTATTAGCTCATGAAAGTAGCCCTCATACAAATGTCTTGCACTCCCAATGTCGAGTTCAATCTTCAGAAACTTGCCAAAGGAATTGCACAAGCTGCCCAACGTGGGGCAGAACTCGTGGTGTTGCAAGAACTCCACAACACCCCTTATTTTTGTCAGACGGAGAATCCAGACCTCTTCGACTTGGCAGAACCCATTCCCGGTCCTTCCACCGACTTCTTCGGTACGTTGGCGCGCCAGTTTGGGGTCGTGATTGTAGCCAGTCTCTTTGAGCGTCGCGCAGCTGGTCTTTATCATAACACCGCTGTAGTCATCGAAAAAGACGGCACCATCGCAGGAAAATATCGCAAGATGCACATTCCCGATGATCCAGCTTATTATGAGAAGTTCTATTTCACCCCTGGTGATCTCGGTTTTGAACCCATTGACACAAGTGTGGGTCGCTTGGGTGTGCAGGTATGCTGGGATCAGTGGTATCCCGAAGGCGCACGCTTGATGGCACTCCGTGGGGCTGACCTCCTCATTTATCCCACCGCTATTGGCTATGAAAGCAGTGATACGCCCGAAGAACAAGCTCGCCAGCGCGAAGCTTGGACCACTGTACAGCGTGGTCATGCGGTAGCCAACGGACTTCCCGTAATAGCGGTCAACCGCACAGGTCATGAACCAGATCCTAGTGGACAAACTCACGGCATCCAATTCTGGGGAAGCTCATTTGTGGCTGGTCCTCAGGGAGAGTTCTTGTTCCGCGCTGACATTGACGAAGAAGTCGTTGCCATCGTCGACATTGATTTGCAGCGCAGTGAGAATGTGCGTCGCTGGTGGCCCTTCCTTCGCGATCGTCGCATAGAAGAGTTTGCTCCTCTCGCAAAACGCTATTTAGATTAAAGCCAAATCGGTCATTATATCCTGAACAGATTTCATTAGATTGTTGAGCAGATTGTTTACCGTTTGTTCGAAGACGTAGCGGGCTACGGTGAGAACTAACAAAAACAAGATACCAACAAGAGAATGAAAGATGACAGGAAGTTATCTTCTCCATAACAAACTTCACTATAACGGTCTAATGACCGATTGGGGTTAAATTCCTCAGATTATTAAGACCCTCCTCAATCTACAATGAAACACTCTCTCCTTTCTGCTGCCCTCATGGCAAGTGCCTTCATCGCAGTGCCCCATTCTACACAAGCTGCACAGCAAGCGCCTGCTTCTTCTCACAAGAACACAGTCACCATCGCTGTGTTCTCACTCAACGACTTCCACGCAGGCTTGCTTCCTGACCGTAGTCAAGGCACACCAGGCGCAGCCTATGTGGTGCAAACGCTAGACTCTCTCAAAAAGGTCTATCCCTACAATGTCACTGTCTCTGCAGGTGACAATTTCGGTGGCAGTTTCTTCTACAATGCCACACGCACCCACAGCCTCATGCCTCAGATGTTCAAAGACATGGGAGTAAACATCAGTGTGTTGGGCAATCACGAGTATGACGAAGGACAAGAGTCGCTTGCCCGCAAATGGAATGACGTAGATTGCAAACCCAAGTCGTGGGACATCACTTATATTGGCGCTAATGTGCGCAATGCTGCTGGACAACTTCCCGAGTATGTGCAACCCTGGGCGGTGGTTCCCGTAAAAATATCTCCCACTAAGACCCTCCACGTGTCTTTCATCGGTTTGCTCACCAGCAACACCCCGTGGCAGGCTGCGGCAAAACGTTTGAAAGGTTTGTCGTTTGATGGCAACTATACAGCGGTGCTCGATAGCATCTCCCACCTCCCTGGTTACGAAGCCGTGCACAATGCCAATGTTCGCCTGCTCCTTTGTCACATTGGAGCTGAAATGCACGGACAACAAGTGTTGTGGTCGGATCGCGATGAAGAAAATCTCAAGAAAATTGATTCGCCCGACGTGCAAGCTGTCCTTTCTGGACATTCTCACACACGCGTCATCGGCATGTCCGACAGCCAAAAGTCAGTCCCCATCGTGCAAGGTTTGTGGCACGGACGTTGTGTGTCTATGCTCAAATGCGAAGTAGACACACTCTCTGGACAACTCGTCAGCATCACTCCCGAACTCGTTCGTGTCAATCCCGATGCAAAACTTGAACCCAAGGCTGCACGACTTCAAGCCCAAGTCGAAGAGCAATACCACACCACGCTTTTCCGCGGCATCCCTTTGAGTCAAAAACTCACCTATGCCAGTGCGGCTATTGAGCACGACCGCACGCGCAGCAAGCGACAAACCAAAGTTGGTTCTCTCGTTTGCCAAAGTTTTGCAGCTGCCTATCGCAAAGCAGCGCATCTTGACGACAACGCTCTTGTTGTTGGGGTAAGCCATTTCGGAAGCATCCGCGCAGGTTTTCCGCAAGGTGATATCACCATCCTCTCTGTGGGAGAAGCGCTTCCCTTTGCCAATCCGCTCCGCGTTTACCGCTATACTGGCAAGCAACTGCTCGACCTCGTGGAGCACGGCTACAATGTTTGCAAACTCGGTCATCTCCAAACATCGGGAGTAAATCCCACCCTCGATGCGAAAGGCCACGTCAAAGCCCTCTCGCTCACACTGCCCAACGGAAAAACTGTCCCCATTCGTGCCAACACCAAACTTGTTGTCGTAGCTGACGAATTCATGACTACTGGAGGTGATGGTTATCTTCCTAGTCAATTCCCAGCGTCTGCAGAGATCAAAGTAAACCTCCCCACCTCCACCGACGCTTTTATTGCCTATCTTCGCACGCTTCCCAACATTGATTAGTCGCATGCAGCCATTCTTTCGCTCATCGCTCCTTATTATAGGTCTATTTTTCGCCTGTCTCGTGTCATTTGCTCGCGAGACAGGCGACACTTTGCAGTATGTTCCCTTAAATCATACACCGCTAAAACTTGACAGCTTGCGCCTTCCTACGCTTCCCACCACGCTGCGTTCGTTGGAAAATCTGACCTATCATAGTAATGAGCGCGAAAAACTAACCCTTCCTTTGGCTTGGAATGGACTGGATTCTCTGGGACGAAAATATCTACCTCCCATTGCCACCGACCTTCTTCACCTCAATTTTCGTGCCCTTTCTCATCAGTCTTATGGCTTGATCCCTATACTCTTCCCCAAAAAGAAGGCAAAAGAAGACCGTTGGCGCAACATTCCAGCCGATTGTCGCATCGACTGGAAGCGACATCGCGAACATTTCCTTTGGGATTTGGGCAACGATATTGCCACCTATTTCAATACTTTCGATACCACTTATATAGAGCGCACGCGCTACGACTTCCAAGTCAAACTCTACAACACTCACTTTCTCCAACTTATCCGTCTTTCAGGCACAGACGCCACTGGGAGCACCCAAAGCCTTACTTTTGCTCCTGCGCATGAAGTTAAATTAGGACCTTATTTTGCCTGGAAGGCGCTGAGTATCGGCTATTCCTTCGGAGTAGTCCCCGACCGATTGGGCAGCCGTGCTTCTGAATTTAATATCGCTTCCTACAACTCCAAACTTGGGTTCGATCTCAACTATATTTATAGCCGAGGTAATTTCAATCTCATTGGCATTTCTGGTTTCGATTCGCTGCAAACTCACAGTATTTCGCAACAAAGATTTCCTGCCATGCGCACCAAAACGCTGGCGCTCAATCTGTACTACGTCTTCAACTATCGACACTTCTCGTATCCTGCTGCGTTTGCCATGAGCACGGTGCAGCTCCGCAGTGCAGGTTCGTGGCTCATGGGGCTGCGTTTCGATCGTCAAGATATGGCGTTTGACGCTGAGCGCACAGAGTCTTTCCTGCGCACCATGGCTCCTCATGCCACCATCAACGACGCACTTCGCGTCAGCAAGATTGCCTATCGTCAGTGGGGAGTCTCGTTTGGATATGCTTACAACTGGGTGCCCGCTCGTCATTGGTTGGTCTCTGCCAGTCTTGCGCCTTCGATTGGCTACAAATACCAAAGTGGAGAAAGCCTTTCTGCTCGAGTGTTGTGGAAGAATGTGGAGAACTTTCACATGGACTTCATCTTCCGTGGAGCCCTTGTCCACACCAATGGACGCCGCTATTTGGGCATTTCTACGGTCAATTATCTCTACGATTATCGACACGCTGGCTTTTCACTCAACAATTCTATTCACTACATTCAGCTCTTCTTTGGCTGGTATTTTGGGAGAAAGCCCATGTTTCGAGGAGAGAAGCGTCCATAGTTAAAGCGTTTGCTTATTCTTCTTGTTGTAATAATCGCGAAATAGAAAGACAAAATGGGAGATCGGAAATAGGTTGTTTATGATTTATTTTCCTGTTGATTTATAGACGCTCTGGAGATTTTTCGAGAATTATCGCAAGGGATTACAGAAAATCTCCTACAAAATTTCAAAAACGTCCGACGTTTTTCGATTTTCCTCCTACTTTTTGAATTGTTTTCTCCCACAAAACAGCTGCAAATCTCCTTGTTTTTGGGTATCACCGTCGTTTTTTATTTTGATGGCATTTGTAAGTGCTTGAAATTGAGTTACAAATGCTAATCTTGAATGCAGGCGGTATTTGCCATCTCTACTATTTCAGTTCAATTTTATTCGATTCTTGAGCGTTTCACCTCTGAGTTTATCTACATCTGTCGACATTATAGTTGATGCTATCCCGTGAAGTGGGTAAGCTATTCCCTATGTTGTAGTTATTCCTTTATATAATGAGTTATTATATATATGAGTGTCACTCGTCGTTAGCGATGGTGTGAAAATGAACTTTAGATTATAGTCTAGCAGCCTCATATAAGGGACTAGATAACCTCTTTTGGGGGTATGGTGTTGCTTGCCTCCTTCGGTACTTCTTGGGCAACCTACAAAAACTTACAGTTTTAATGCCTGTGCCTTGTGCTAAAATTCTTAGTGCAAAACCAGCTACTCTTAGACTATAATACACGGATTATGCAGGTAAGATGAGGTAAAATAGCCAGAAACGATACTTTTATCGCATAAAGTCTGAAGACAAAGGTACAAACCACCTATTTTTTTTGCAAAAAAGTTTGGTGGGTCGACTTTTCTTACTAAATTTGCACCGAGCTTTCGAGTGTAGTAGGGGTATTCCGTATGGTTATCCTCACACTATTGAGCTCCTCTCTCAGTATCTCAATCAAACACCAGTGTACTACGCTGGTTCTATCGACAAAGATATCAACATTATAAACCAATTCATTACGTAATGAAAAAGAATCTGATTAATGCCGCATTGCTCGGTCTGCTGGTTGTTGCAGCCCCTGCATGCACATTCGTTTCTTGCAAGGACTACGATGATGATTTCAACAAGGTGAACAACCGCCTTGATGGTTTGGAAGCTGCAAAGACCCAAATCAACTCTGAAATCACTTCCTTGAAGTCTGACTTGCAAAAGGCGAACGAAAAAGCTACACAGCTTGAAGCTAAACTTGCTGAGTACGCTACTAAGACTGAGCTCAAAAACGGTCTCGCTGCTAAGGCTGACAAGACTGAGCTCCAAAATGGTCTCGCTCTCAAGGCTGACAAGACTGAGCTCCAAAATGGTCTTGCTCTCAAGGCTGACAAAACTGAACTCGAAGCTGCTGTAAAGAATCTTACTGCTAAGATTGCTGAAGTTGCTAAGCTCGAAACTCGTATCGAAGCTCTCGAAAAAGCTAAGGCTGAATTGACTGCTTTGGTTGCCTCTAAGGTTGATCAAAAAGCTTACGATGCTAAGGTTGCTGAAATCGAAGGTCGTTTGACTTCTGCTGAATCCAAGGTTACGCTTGTTACTAACAAGGCTAACACTTTGGAGCAAACCTTGACTGCTTTGAAGAATAAGGTTGACAACCAGCTCGTGGCTCTTGATAAGTTCAACGAAAAGGTTGCTGCTCTCGATGCTAAGGATGCTGATCTTCAAAAGCAAATCGATGCTCTTAAGAAGACTGTAAACGAAGAGGTTGCTGCGTTGAAGAAGGACGTTAAAGCTCTTCAAGATGCTGGTTTCCAAACTGAAGCTCAAGTAGACGCTAAGGTCCTCGTGGTTTCAAAACGTGTGGATGTCTTGGAAGAGAGAGTCAACATGTTGAGCATCGCTAAGGTTACTTCACTCGTATTCGAACCTACTCACTTCGAAGATGGTATCGAAAGCATCTTCAGCGCTGAATACTTGTTCAAGGCTCTCACTAAGCTTGACAAGGCTGACGATAAGGGTGTAGTTGATTTCAAGAACGAAGCTGAAGTTGCTGCTGATGTAACTACTGCTAACTATGCTGAAGCTACTTACCACGTGAACCCCAGCAATGCTAAGGTGGACACTAATAAGGAAAACTTCGCATTCTTGGATCTCCGTAGCACAACTCGTGCTGCTGCTCCTGCTGTTACCGTTGAAAGTGTGAAACTCGAAAATGGTAAGCTCGTTGTAGGTTTCCACAACAACCTTCCTGCAGAAACTCCTGCTGCTGCTGGTCAATTGGCTGAAATCAACGTTGTTGCTTTGAGCTACACTGAAAAGGACGACAAGACTGCTCGTGCCGTTGTTTCTGACTACGCTCGCGTGGTAAACGATCTCTATGAAGATCTCCGCATCGGTAAGGCTACTGAAGACGAAATCCTCGCTCCTCTCTACCTTAAGAAGGCTGGTGAAACTAACTTGGAAGGTCTTACTGCCGCTGAAAAGGAAAATCGTACTTTCACAGTGTTGAACGATGGTACTCCTGCTAAGCTCGCTGAACAAGTTCGTTCTTATGGTGAAAATGAAGGTGCTCTTGCTCCTATCGATGAGAACGCTGCTTCAGAAAGCGAATTGAAGGATGCAGGTTTCCACTACGAGTACGCACTCGTTAAGGATGGTGCTGCTGACAAGTCTACCGAAATCTTCACTATCGATCCTAAGACCGGTGACCTCAAGGTTGCGTTTGACGAAGAAAAGCCTTACCAACACTTGGGTAAGACAGTTAAGGTTCGTGTAACTTTGGTTGACGATGCTGGTAAGGTAGCTTCTGTAGGTTACTTCTACGCTCGCGTTGCTTCTCCTGCTAAGGTTGTTGCTACTGTTGTTAATGACAGCGAACTCAAGGCTGTTTGCGATAAGACTAGCGCACATCCTAACTTGGTAGTAGACCTCGAACCTCTTACTAAGTACTTGGCTAAGAACTTCGGTATGGCTGAGGCTGACGTTTGGAAGAATGGTCCTACTAACAACTTCACTATCTTGACTCCTGGTGGTTTCCATCAACAATACACTGTTAAGGATAATGTTGCTGATGTAGTGCCTGTTGCTAAGCGTCTTGGTAACCTCAAGCGTTCTATCACAGCTGATGGTAAGAACATCCTTACTTGGAGCGGTCTTACTGAAGAGAAGGTAGCTAACCTCCGTAAGGCTGGTGAAACTGCTTCTGTTATCCTCCAAGTTGTGAAGAAGGATGACCAAAAGAACGTGGTTCTCTACTTTGAAGTGAAGTGGGCTCCTAAGTCTATCCAAGCTCAACCTGAGGTTGCATTCACTGGTAAGCCTGTTGCTAACTTCTGGTATCAAAACCAAAATGTAGCTTCTGAAGAGGAACAACGTATGCACGTTGCTATCGACGGTACGAATGCCTTTACTCACGATTTGGTGAAGGGCTTCCTCCCAGGTACCGTTCAAAATCCTGTATTGGATCCTGCTAAGTACACCACAGATATCCAAGCTACTGCTTCTGCATGGAGATTCGTTCAACCTCGCGTGAAGCAAGCGAAGGGCACCGATGGTAAGCACTACTTGCTCGGCGTTTCTAACGACGGACAATTCTTCACTGCTACAGAAATGGACGGCGACAAGCCTAAGGCTGGTGCAGTTGCTGTAAACATTGCTCAGGTAACTCCTGCTGGTGTTATCACTTACCAAAACAATGATGTTGCTAAGAAGCTTCTTAACTACGCTGGTTACAATGAGCTCAAGGATGGTCAAACCCTCACTGCTCGTGTTGCTTACGTAACAACTGTTTGCACTGGTAAGAAGGTGCTCAAGGTTACTGATGCTACTAAGAAGTACGCTGAGTTCGACGTGAAGTTCATCCGTCCTCTCAATGTAAACTACACTGGTAACGTTGTATTCGGTGATGCTAACCAAGCACGTCAAGAAGCAGAAATCAAGTTTGACAACGCTACTTCTGACTGGCGTAATGTTAGCAACATGGGTCAACTTACTGCTGCTTATGGTGCACTTTCTGTAGGTTTCGCTCCTGTAGCTGAATGGACAACTGACCTCAACGGCGGTGATGTTGATACTCAAAAGCTCTTTGCAACCTTCGGTAGCACCTATGGCGTAAGCGTAGCTACTGCTCCTGCTGGTACTGCTTCTACTGTTGCAGAGTTCCCAGGTTACACTGAATATGCATTCGGTACTTATCCTAAGCTTCAATACGTGACCAACACTGCAAACCTCAAGCAGTTCACTATCCGTATCCCTGTTTACGTGAAGTACTACTGGGGTGAAATCAAGTCTCACATCGACGTTAAGGTTGGTAAGACTTTGAACCAAGGTAACGCTCGTCGTAAGTAATCTTTTACTTACTGATAAGTAAATACATCCACTGCGAAGAGCAGGCAGATTCCTGCCTGCTCTTCCTTTTTTTCTTTTATACCTATGATGATTAAACGCTTTCTTCCTTTCTTCTTGATAGCGCTTTCTACTGCTTTTGTTGCCTGCACTGGCTGTAAGTCTGACAAGGACTCTGCTAACCAAATGACGGAGTTTGAACAGTCACTTACCTCTAAGGATACGGCTGATGTAGAAAAGGTGGTAGCGCAGTTTTACAGCAATATCAAGGATAAGAAATACTATGATGCTGCTGCAATGCTCTACACGCGCAAGGTGAAGAATGCTGAGATTCGACAACTCTCCAACGAGGAGATGGACAAGTTCGTCAATGTTCAGCGTCAACTTCCTTTCGAAGGTTATACCTTAGACTATGTGAAGTTTCTTACTGAAACCGAAAACGAAGTAAGTTGCACAGTCATCTTGCGTAAAGGCGAACAAGGCATGCCCGACGCCACTACCAAGATGTTCTTTACCCCTGTGTTCTATGGTGGAAAATGGTGTCTTATTCTCACTGACTCTGACCACTTAGAGTCACCAATTTCAACCTTCGAACAGCGCGATTCACTCAATAAGCGCTACGAAAATTACAAGAAGTCGAAGAAGTAATACCTTTCTGGCTATTTACTTCGTCTCATTATCTCAGGCACTACGCAATCTGTTTTGCGTAGTGCTTTCTTTTTCAGTGATTTGATCAAGAGGGTAGAGCTAGCTATCTAGATTTTCAAAAACTTTGACTTCGCTTCTTTTCCATAGCAATGCGGTTTTTTCTTCTATTGGGCACATTGTCTTGTTGCTTATTAGTATCTTTGCAGTAATACTTAGTCGGGAAAGGAGGTTGCTTCCTTTTTCCCTAAGGTTTGAGGCTTTACTCATAACGATCTATCTAATGAATAACGACGTTGTAACTAGAAATACGAAAAGTTTGCACCGCAAACTCAATATCCTCCTTCGCACAGGTATGGTGCTTATGGAGAGCGCAGCCGACACCAACCGCATTGTACGTAATATGCAGCGTGTTGCAGCTTTCCTTGGTTTAGAAGAACGCTATCTGCACATTGATGTGCTTTATGGTACCATTAAGGTTAACTATAGTGACGAAACGCACTCCTTTAGTCGATTTATGCATTCTGACAAGTACACCATTAACATGAATGTGCTTTCTGCAGTGAGTAGATTGTCTTGGCGTGCCATTAGAGAGGATTATAGTATAAAGCAGTTTGAGCGCGAACTCAATAAAATCCGTAAAATGAAACCTCAATACCCTGCTTGGGCTGTGACCTTAGGCACCTCATTAGGTTGTGGAGGATTCTCCGTTCTCTTCGGTGGCGACTGGGCATCCTTCGTGCCAGCTACCATTGCCGGGGCTGTAGCTTATGTGGTGCGCTACTTTATGCTAAAGCGTGGTTTCAATTTCTATATGGTCACTTCTATGACTTCTTTTGTGGCTACGCTGACGGCTTGGTTGTTGTTCCTTGTCTTACCAACGAATTTCACCGATTATCCTTATCATTCATTCCTTTGTTGCTGTCTTTACCTTGTGCCTGGGGTTGCACTAATCAACTTTTTGGATGATATGCTTGACAATTATCTCCATGTGGGCTTAGCACGTTTTGCCAATGGAGTGCTCCAAATTGCATCCATGGCTTTCGGCATTATTTTAGCAGTGAGTGTGTGTAATGTGGATAATTTCTTGAAAGACTTATCCATGGCGCCCAACATCTCTTATGGTGAGGCAGCTATTGTAACGGCGATTTCAGCAATGGGATTTGGAATGAACTTCAATGTGCCGCGTCATTCACTTCCCGCAGTAGCAATTTTAGGCATTCTGGGGATGTTACTTCGCAATGTGTTAGCTTTTGATTTAAATGTGGGGTTGATATTGGGCTCCTTAGCAGGGGCGTCGCTGATTTCTCTAGTCGCAGTTAGACTGGTGCATCACACTCGAACCCCTAACCACGTAATCTCTATTCCAGGAGTTATACCTATGGTGCCAGGTATTCTCATGTATCGGGGCATCTTTGGTTTTGTCCATCTTGGTAGCGATGTGCAGGAATTCATGGGGGCATTCAGTAATCTCTTAAACGCAGCGCTGATTGTGTTGTGTCTTTCCATAGGTGTTGCAATCCCAAATATCTTTGCGCGTCGCTGGATTGCCTTCTCTCGTAAACAAGAGTTGCATCGATTGATTGAAGATCGTCGAAGACGCGGTAAATTTGTAGACTTCTCGCTTTTTGATTAGAAAGCTGCAAACACTTTATAAACGACTTAAACACCCCATTTTGCAATCTAATATATTGCAAAATGGGGTTTTCGAAAATTTTTCTGCGATTTTTTTGTAGGAAGTCTTGGTAGTTTGCGAATCTTGCCGTACTTTTGCATCGCAATCGGGACGCAAGGGTCACTTGCTAAGATACAACGTGCTTAGTTGAAACGACGCTTGAAGATGGATTGCCTGACAGCAGCAAACGAGCTGCATGAGGTCATTGAAACGATTACATAACAGATTGTAGAGAAGTACAAGGAACAATCAACAATGAAGCAGAAATGCTTCGGGTAAAATGAATTGTACCGTCAATTTCTACTCCAAATCCAAAGTAACAAGACAGGAAGCTGAGCAATTTATACAGAATCAAAACAAATTATTATATTACAATGAAGAGTTTGATCCTGGCTCAGGATGAACGCTAGCTACAGGCTTAACACATGCAAGTCGAGGGGCAGCATGGAAGAAGCTTGCTTCTTCTGATGGCGACCGGCGCACGGGTGCGTAACGCGTATCAAACCTGCCTCATACTCGGGGATAGCCTTGCGAAAGTAAGATTAATACCCGATGTTGTTATGTTGCCGCATGGTGATATAACCAAAGATTTATCGGTATGAGATGGTGATGCGTCCGATTAGGTAGTAGGCGGGGTAACGGCCCACCTAGCCTTCGATCGGTAGGGGTTCTGAGAGGAAGGTCCCCCACACTGGAACTGAGACACGGTCCAGACTCCTACGGGAGGCAGCAGTGAGGAATATTGGTCAATGGACGCAAGTCTGAACCAGCCAAGTAGCGTGCAGGATGACGGCCCTCCGGGTTGTAAACTGCTTTTAGTTGGGAATAAAAAAGAGGACGTGTCCTCTATTGTATGTACCTTCAGAAAAAGGACCGGCTAATTCCGTGCCAGCAGCCGCGGTAATACGGAAGGTCCAGGCGTTATCCGGATTTATTGGGTTTAAAGGGAGCGTAGGCGGATTATTAAGTCAGTGGTGAAAGACGGTGGCTCAACCATCGTTAGCCATTGAAACTGGTAGTCTTGAGTGCAGACAGGGATGCTGGAACTCGTGGTGTAGCGGTGAAATGCTTAGATATCACGATGAACTCCGATCGCGAAGGCAGGTGTCCGGGCTGCAACTGACGCTGAGGCTCGAAAGTGTGGGTATCAAACAGGATTAGATACCCTGGTAGTCCACACAGTAAACGATGTATACTCGCGGTTTGCGATATAATGTAAGCCGCCAAGCGAAAGCATTAAGTATACCACCTGGGGAGTACGCCGGCAACGGTGAAACTCAAAGGAATTGACGGGGGCCCGCACAAGCGGAGGAACATGTGGTTTAATTCGATGATACGCGAGGAACCTTACCCGGGCTTGAACTAAGAGTGACGAATCTAGAGATAGATTTTTCTTCGGACACTCTTGGAGGTGCTGCATGGTTGTCGTCAGCTCGTGCCGTGAGGTGTCGGCTTAAGTGCCATAACGAGCGCAACCCTTTTCCTTGGTTGCCATCAGGTAATGCTGGGCACTCCAGGGATACTGCCATCGTAAGATGTGAGGAAGGTGGGGATGACGTCAAATCAGCACGGCCCTTACGTCCGGGGCTACACACGTGTTACAATGGGGGGTACAGAAGGTCGCTACCTGGTGACAGGATGCTAATCTTAAAAACCTCTCTCAGTTCGGATTGGAGTCTGCAACCCGACTCCATGAAGCTGGATTCGCTAGTAATCGCGCATCAGCCATGGCGCGGTGAATACGTTCCCGGGCCTTGTACACACCGCCCGTCAAGCCATGAAAGCCGGGGGTGCCTGAAAGCCGTGACCGCAAGGGTCGGCCTAGGGTAAAACTGGTGATTGGGGCTAAGTCGTAACAAGGTAGCCGTACCGGAAGGTGCGGCTGGAACACCTCCTTTCTGGAAGTTCAGTTACCTGGTTACTTGAATGGAAATAAAAGAAAATGGTACAATTTAGAAGATTGTCACCTATACTTCTCGCAATAGGTTATGCTAAGCATAAGAGAAAGATGAAGCCGAGCAGCTCTGAAGTAGTTTGACTTGCGTGGATTTTTTCTGCCAGTCCTATAGCTCAGTTGGTTAGAGCGCCACACTGATAATGTGGAGGTCGGCAGTTCAAATCTGCCTGGGACTACTTGCAAACGGAGCACCGCGCTCCGAAGATTTGGGGGATTAGCTCAGCTGGCTAGAGCACCTGCCTTGCACGCAGGGGGTCAACGGTTCGAATCCGTTATTCTCCACTCATTCTACTGCTCAGTCGCAATGATGGTAACGCATCAAAGCACGATGACAGAGCAAGAGATCTTTGACATATTGAACACGCAACAAGTTGATTCTTGTTTCCATCCATCGCAAGATGAGATGCGAATACAGAGAATCATCCAAGTAACGAAACAAAGGTAAACGAAAGTACAGCTTTAAGTATATTCCCACCTTCTAGTTACGAAAGAATTAGCAAAGACTAAGGTCTAACGTCTAATTCCTAACGTCTAGAATAAGGAAAAGGAAGTAATTAAGGGCGTACGGTGGATGCCTAGGCTCTTACAGGCGATGAAGGACGTGATAAGCTGCGATAAG